>CAWAMV010000004.1:0-2640860 GCA_963783195.1 uncultured Alphaproteobacteria bacterium | reverse complement strand
GCCGCTATTGGGGCCAGCGCCCAAACTAGTGATAGAAAAAGCCGCACTCCTTTATCCGGGATCAACGACGGCGCCATAACGCCTCCCAAAAGCCTCTGCCCTCTGCATGGTCATGGCGTGATTCTTTGCGATCGCGATGATGCGCAATCGCACGACCCACCTGTTTCCCACCCGCAGCGGTAAAACGAACCTCGGTTGCGACTAACAGTTGACACTGCGCCATGAGCGGTCTCCCAGAGGCCCGACATTCCCACAGCATGGTTAAGATGAGGTCATTTTCGAAACCCTCTTCCGGGGTGCAAGAGAAAGTCGAGCGCAAGGCGGCGTCAATCATCACCCCCAGTTTCAAGGATGAACGAGCGGAAAGCCAGTGAAGCTGCTTGTGGCGTCGGATGGCCTCTCGCCGAGGCCTCCGAAGTCGGCGTCAGAGCAATCCAATGAAGCCGTGAGTGTACGCAATGACTCCGGGAGGACCAGCGGGGCAAGCCCCGTAGGCACCAGTTCCTTTATTCACGACCTCGCTGCACGCATTTCTCCCCGAGGGTCCTCAGCTTGCGATACAGTGTTGATCGGCCTATGCCCAACCTGGTGGCAATCTCAGTCATTCGCCCATCGTAGCGAGCGACCGCCAATCGGATCACCTCGGATTCGATTTCGGCCAGCGGACGCACATGTCCGTGTTCCGTGAGTAATCGCGTAGAGCTAGTGATGTTGCCTGATAACGCTACAGCGTTCTCCGCTTCTGACGTCGTTTCGCTACCGCGAAAGTCCCTTGCCCGAAGAATCGACCCTCGCGATTGCGCGGCGGCCCCAAGAAGGGCATCAATTAGCTGAGTAATGTTTCCCGGCCAGTCCAAGCTGCACAGCAGCGCAGTCGCCTCACCATCGAGAGAAAAATACTTTGCAGACGAGGTCTCCATCATGCGCAGAAAATGCCGCGCCAGCAGAGGGACATCGCCCAGTCGCTCGCGTAGCGGCGGAAGTAAGATCCGCCCATCGGCGAACGCGTCCTTAAGTAGCGGATCGATCACGCTTTTCTGAACGAGACCCGACGGTGAATGCTCGCTCAAGGCAAGGATCCGTGCGTTGATGGGGTAGCTACGTGACCCACCCTTGGTTTTTCCGAGACGAGTGCGCATCGCGTCAGCGAGCCGCCTTTGCAGTGAAGGCGGAAGGCGATCAATTCGGTCGAGCAGCAGAATCCCACTCTCAGACCGCTCTAGTAGGCCTCGCTGATCGTCGAAGGCTCCGACGAACGCCCCCTTGGCATGGCCGAAGAGCAGCGAAGTCAAGGATTTTTCATTTACCTCTCCGATGCGGATTGTCGCCAGCCTCATCTGTGAGTGTGGCGATGCCGCGTGGATCGCGCGCGCGAGCATATTCTTGCCCGTGCCTGACTTCGCCCTCGATCAAGATGTTCTGATCTCCTGCGGCAACCTCTTTGGCGAGTTCGAGGGCGGCGCGGAACTCGGGGGCGGAGCCCACCATGGAGGCGAACGTGATTGGCTCAACCTCGCCGTCCATTGCCCGCATCCGCGGGCAATCGTCAAATCGCGCCAGCGGATCGACAGCCCTCACCGTTCTGTCTTCCTCTGGCGGGGAGTGGTCGCGTGCTTTTGTCGGCGTTGCCAAAGCCAAAGCTTGGGAAGATGGGCTCTTTCTGACATTGGGACCTCATGTAACGGTCCAGACAATGCCCAAAATTACCGAAATCTAAACCGAAGCTTCGACCGCTGTCCCTTTCTGGGAAGATTCGCAGCGTGCTTTTGCACCTATCGTTTCCTGTGACGGGGCAGACCGGAGGATGAAGGACCGTTTGGAGCCGCCGTCAGCGGTTCGGCAAATGTACCGCCCGATAAAAAAATCTGAATCGAAGCGGGCGTAGTCCTGGACGAGCCGAGACAGGTCGTCGAGCGGGCTCATCATTAGCATAGCACCGGTCACACTTGGCATGGGGAGCGGTCATGACGCACCTCAGGGAGTGGTCAGTCGTCTTGCCATTGTGAGGGAACCAAAAGCAACGCGTACACTCAACTCGCGCGTGCACCCAAAAGCGCGTCAGAGCGCTCCAGACCAAGCCGGTGGGGGAGGTCACTCAAGCGCAAAAATGCGCGGACTTTAAGCGTGAGCAGCTATCGCGGGCCATGAGAATAGCGCCGCGTAGAGGCTGAAACAGCGCTGATGATCCAGTACAGCACTGAAAAGGCAAATTCGGGATCCGAGGTTCGATTCCTTTCAAGCCAAAACCGGGATCACGAGAGCGCTCCTCAAGATTTGATGACTGCTTTGCACGTAACTCCAACGAAACAGGCCCCGGTAAGTCTCTGTCGGTAACCACGTCCGTTTGGTCGATATTCACTGTCTTTCGAAAAAACATCGCAATAGTTCATGGTCTGGGGATGCCCTCGAATGCCCGACGAAAATGATAGATCTCCTTCCTGCCAACGATGCCGCTACTGGGCGCCGAATCTGCGGGCCGAAGTGGCTCGCGAAGGCGTCTGTCGAAAGCTGGTAGAGAACCCGGCCTACTATGGCTCCCTGGTGACAGAGGCAAACGACAAGTGCGACGAATGGGCTCGTTTCGGAGAGTACGAGGACGCAGCGGGGGAAAAAAAGGACGACCGCAGAGTGGCGCTTCGCAATCGAATCAATCTTGCCGCGAGGCTGCGCATTGATAGATCGCTTCACTCGGTCTGGCTTGCCGACCTGTCCGAGAACGGTGCAGGTCTCAGTATGGATGACCCACCTTCAGTGGGTAAGGCGGCGGTTCTCGAATGGAGCAGCTATAAAGTAGGCAGCACGGTAGCGTGGGCAAGCGAGGACGCCTGCGGTCTCCTGTTCGAGATGCCGATCTCGAGCGAAATAGTTTTAGAGGCCATTCGCGAAGGTGCCCTAAAGAATGATCGTTCGGCCGAGACCACACGGATTGCTCTAGGGCGCAAGCGAGCAAGCTTTATCAAGCGACCGACTCGATTCTTAGGGACCGATGAGTGCGGTCTGATCTGCTGAAGCGCCGAACCTGCACGAGTGGTGTCACGTCCACGAAAAGGCGCCGAGGTCGAGCACGTGAGTTAAGTTTCTCGCCCGACCTTCCCGCGTGAAGCCTGTGAACGCTTACTGTGGCGGACGCGGACATCGCTTCAAGGTGACAGTTCTCCATGGGCGCTTGACGCATTTACCAAGTGAATTATCCTGAAATTTACCTTGCTGCATGCAAGGAGTGCACATGGGTTATCTCCAAGAGTTTGTTGGACCCCTAGTCCAGGAGCGTCGCCGATCTCGACGTGCGCGGGTCACGTGCCCAGCGACGCTGTTCACGCTCACGGGTGAATTTCAAGGAGCGCTTTGGGACATGTCCGTAACTGGCGCGAGGTTTGAAGCACCGGAGCTGCCCGGATCAGGCGCTAGAGCTATGCTGAGGTGGCGGGATCAAAAGCATGCGTGCACGGTCGTCTGGACTGATGCTCCGCTGTGCGGTCTCGAGTTCGAAGAACCGATTAACGAAATGCTCGTATTGGAGTGTGCGCGTCTCTTGGGAACCAAAGAGGAACCCATCGCAGAACTCTCCAATACTCGCACTCGGGAGGCGAAGGTCCTCCCAGAAGAGCCTGCCTGCCGAGCGCGAACGCGATCAATTCCCTCGGACTACAACCCTGGTAATTGGAAAGCCAAAGCGAGGTTCCAATTCACTGGATCCCGCATTCCTCGGTCCATCCGAAGAAATGTTCTTCTGGGGGTCTCCGTTGGCCCATATAGTTGCCTTCCGTGATTTCGAAGCCGCTCAACCCGCAGATAGGGGGGCAGAGCCGGGCTTTTCCATCTTCGACGGACCCAAAGGGAATTCGCTCTGAATGCACAGCGACTGCCATGTTCGTTTGCAGACCCATTGTGTCGCGAATGAACGATGGACTGCACCCAGAATGCAACGAAATCGCTGCCGGGCGGATCCTGCGGTCCGAACCAGAGTAGATCACGGCGGCGAGGGAAGCCGCCCCGAAAGTCAGAGCATAGCCAGGCGCCCGCTCGCGATCAAACCCGTCCGCGCCGTGTAAGAAACTGGCAAGCCCGCGCCCAGATTTTTACGCGGCTGTTATTCGCCGGGCAAGCATCACGTCAGCATCACGAGCCCCGAACCGCAAGTTACCCCCGGAAATCTGCGATGGAGAGCGGCCGCGCCGGCGAAGAACGCGAGGCGGAAATCACCAGGTCCACGCCTTCGACCGTAATCGCCAGGGTGCCCTGTTCGGTGACATGGATCAGGCCCTTTGCCTTCAGGTACCACGCGTGGAATTCGAACTGCTCCTGCGTGCAGCCCAGGCCTTCCTCGAGCACGTAGGCGGGCACGCCCGGTTCGCCGGGAGATTCGCGGCGCTGTTTGTAGAGCCGCAGAAGAATGGCCGAATGTGCCGCACTGTCCTCGATCGCATCGGGATCCCGCAATCTCGCCTTGCCGGTCGCCCCGAGTTTCGCAGGGTCGATACCCATTTCCTGGAAATAGCGCCGGTCGTATTCGCCGCGTGTCTCCGGATTGCGCAGAAGCTTGAACGCCTCCACCGTTTCGCTGAAACGGTCGACATCGGCCGTTTCGCCGGAATCGGGGTGATACAACTTGGCAAAGTGATGATACGCCCCCTCGAGCTCGTCGTTCGCTGCAGTCGAACGGCACGTTGAGGCGCGCATAATAGTCGACGAAAGGGCGCGAATTCATCATCCCGTCCGACTAGTGCGAAAATACGTCCTGAAGCCAGTGCCGTTCTTCGGCAGCAGGTATTTGCTAACTTTCGATCATGGACAAATCGACCGGCGGATCGCCATCGTGGTTTCGTTTGCGAATGTTCCGCCATTCCGCTCGAGAATTTCGCGCACGAGGTGCATCTTGTCGCCGGCTTCCGCGGGATCGACCGAAACGAACACCCGCCCGCGCCGGATCTGCATCTCGAAGTAGCTCGCCTCGCGGTCGTCCACGTCGAGGTCGGTCAGCATCTTGGCAATGGCGCCGCCTGTTGCCCCCAGCGAACCGCCCACGATACCCATTGCGGTGAGCGCTTGCGCCACGATCGCGCCGCCGGCCGCAACTGCGCCGAGGCCGGGGACCGCCAGCAGCGTTATGCCGAAGATCGCACCGGCAAGGCCGCCGCCGGTGGTGGCGGCGGTTACGCTCCATTTCGAGTGTCCCGGCGGATAGTCATGGTTCGATTCCATGAATTGCCCCGCGCGCCAGAGGATCGATATCGCCCGGCTGCCAATACCCGCCTCCGTCAACTCGCGGAATCCCGTTTCGGCCAGCTCGGGGTTCTCGAACACGGCGGTAAGGTGGCTCCTCTGCCTCTGGCGATGGATCTCGCAGGCCAGGTCGAAGGCGCGGGCGAAAGCCAGCCGGTCCCTTTCCTCTTCGAAGGCCACCCGCAAGCCGGCGGTTTCGTGCAGCCGCGCCACGCTGGCCGTTTTGCTCCCGCTGAACAGCGTCCGCATCAGCATTTCCACGTTGCTGCGGTTCATCTTCTGGTCCGTCGCCCGGTTGATCCACGTCAGCGACTGCGGGCGAGGGTGGCCGCGCTGAAGATAGTTCAACGCTCCCAGCTCTTTTGCCTTGATGACGAAACTGGGAAGGGGAGGCTCCTTGGAATTCATCGCACCTTTGGCAGCCGCAGGGTGACCGTCTCTTGGGTTTACCTTGCCTGCCCGTAGCAAGTTCCGTCGGCGCCTGTCGAATATTCACGGCGTAGGTCCGGAATGGCACATTTCAGCCCACCGGGCGGAAGTGACCTCTCTCGGCTCGCGCTTTGATCACGGCAGATCGAGCTGCTGCCGGTTCAGCGGCACGACACAAGCAGGCCGGGCGCCGGCAAAATAACAATTTAACCGACTTGGTTGAGGTCATGGCGGCTGATATGCGGTCGCTTGGGGGTGAGATCATGCTCAGGCGTTTCTACAGGTGCCACTCCGCGGCTGTTGCGGTCGAATACTCCCTCCTGATCGGGTTGATAGGCTTGGCAGTCGCCGGCGCCGCCTGGGTCCTCGGTGACTCCATTGCGGCAGCCTTTGCCTCAGTCGTCGCGCTCTTCTGAAGGGCGGCGCTGATGAGCATCTGCACGACCATGTCAAACCGGGCAGCAGGCAGGGGCGTGCTGCTGGTCTTCTCGATCTAGCGGTTCCCGGATGAGCGCAGCACCCACCGACCTGGCAATGTACCGCGAGATCGTGGCGCACATGGAGGCCGGGCAGGGTTATTACCAGGCAGCCGCGGAAGCCCACCGTGCGAGCGGATATCCCCTGTTTCCCTTTTACTCCGTTCGCTTGCCCACGTTGGCAACTTTCAACGCTTTGGTGGGGCCGATCGGCTCCCTCCTGGTCGCCATATTGCTGGTCCTGATCGCAGCACTCGTCTGGTTCCGGTACTTCGAAAAGTTCGGGACGGCTGGCGCAATATTCTGCCGTTCTGATCATATCCGTGATCTGCGGCAACGGCCTGCTGCAGGGCGACGTCACTTACATCCATGACTGGTGGGTGGGCGTTCTCCTGACCATCGCTGCGGGTCTTTGGAGAAACTGGCGTTGGTCACTACCATTCGCCGTCTTGGCGGCGCTCGTGAGAGAATTGGCGTTCCCGTTCCTGCTCTTGTATTTCCTCTTATACCGCCGAGAGAAGGCCCTTGGCGTTGTGGGGCTTGCAGCCCTTGCGTGCGGCGCTTTCTACATCGCGCATTTCCTGCAGGTGTCGGCGGTCCGATTGCCCTCCGATCTGGTTTCGCAGGGATGGTTCGGATTGCGCGGTCCCGTCGCCTTTGTTTCTGATGTCGGTAAACTCACCGATCTTTACCGGCTGCAGACCTGGGGCGCGCTTCTCACGATCGTCGCGGGGCTTGGGTGGCTCGCGTCCGGGAATCGCCTGGCGCAATTGTGGCTGTTGGGCGTCGTTTTCGCCGTCTCGATCATTTCCCGCCCGGACAACTTCTACTGGGCGCAAATGGTGCTGCCGTTGCACTTCCTCGGGATCTGTTACCTTCTTGGAGGTGCGTACCGATCCGCTCGACGGCTCTCGACTGAGTCGTCAGCCGTGCCGTGACCAGGGAAGCGGCCGGGGGAATTTAACTATTTTCAACAATACTTGGGCGCAGTTACCGATTGAAATTCAACGATAGTCCGTTCTGTCCCGAAAAACTGTTGCTCGAATCGTTAACCGGGGTGATGCTTTGAGCAGTCAGGGGGTCGTGGCTCGGAAAAGCTCAAATCCTCTGCGCAGGCCAACCGGAAATAGATGCCGGAGCCTATGTATACCTGCCGCACGGGAAGCGGCTCCATTTGAGGAAATTCAACATGCGTAACTTCATTCGTGATTTCGTTCGTGACGACTGCGGCGCGGCTGCTGCCGAATACGCTCTGATCCTCGCCATCGTCGGTGCCGGTATTGCTGGCGCTGCCTTCTACCTCGGCGGCAAGATTTCGACCTCGATGACCAACGCGGCAACTGCATCGCCGGCAGACCGGCGCTAGGCGCTAACTCTTCGTCCCGTGAAGCCCCGCCATGCCTAGCGTGTGGCGGGGTTTTCCTTTATGGTCGCGCCGTTCTCTGGGTGGAAATCGAGACATGCTCGAAGCGTCTACACCACGATTACAGCGCTCGCCGCCGGGGGGCAAAGCGGGCAAGGCCAGATGTGTTTGTTCGACGTAGTGAACACCGCGCTTCAAGCGCTTCATTCGCACATGATCGGACGCCTCCGGTCCGCTCGACGACCACTCGGCTCTTCCAGTCGGCGATTGATCATGCATCTCACGGCAACGGGAGTTCATCCGATCCGGCTTGTTCCTGCGCTTCTGTTTGCGTTTTCTCCCGTGGCCCTCGCCGCGGAGGACTTGGGCCCTGCCGACGTGATCGAACCGGCCGCTTCGCTGGCTGCGCCGACCACCGCCGAGGCAAATCCGGCAACCGCCCTCGCACCCGCAACCCCGGCCACCATCGTCATCAGCCGCGCGTCCGACCTGATCGGCCAGCCGGTCGACCTGGTGAAGTATTCCAGCCTGGCGCTGAACCGGAACGGCGAGGGCGCGAAGGGAGGCATCCCCGACCTGTCGCCGGTCTCGTTCTCGCGGGTCTCCAGCAAGTTCGGCAGCCGGTATCACCCCATCCTGCGGACAGTCAGGGCGCACAACGGAATTGACCTGGCGGCGCCCACGGGCACCGCGATCCGCGCCACTCGCACCGGGGTTGTAACCAAGGCCGACTGGAACGGGGGGTACGGCCTGCTCGTCTCTCTGAAGCACGGTGGCGGGGTCGAGACGGAATACGGCCACATGTCGCGGCTCGCGGTCAAGGCGGGGCAGACCGTGCAGCGTGGGCAGGTGATCGGCTACGTCGGCTCGACCGGTCTGTCGACCGGCCCGCACCTGCATTACGAAGTGCGCGTGAACGGCCGCGCCGTCGATCCTTCCAAGGCGATCCGCTAGGCGCTTTGTGCGCCGCGGCGTTGCAGTCCTCTAGAGAAAGAGTGCGATCAGCCCGCCGGCGGCGATCGCCACGCCATAGGGCAGCGCCTCGGTGCGCTCCTTGCCGCCGAAGCGGACCTTGTGCCCGCGCAGGCGCCGGGCAGCGAACCACACCAGGAAAAGAACCACGCCCGAAAGCGAGACGCACAGCAGCAGCAGGATGGCCTTGCCCAGGGGAAACCAGCTGGCCATCCCGGCGTAGAACTTCGCATCTCCCCCGCCGAACATCCCGAACCGAAAGAAGATCATTCCCACCACGAGTGCGATGACGAGATGGAGCGCGTGACTGCCGGCGACGGCCGGGGCATCGGCCAGAGCAACCGCCAGTCCGCTCACCGCAGTGACCAGGCACAGCCAGTTGGGAATCCGGCGGTGCCGCACGTCCAGGTAGCTGGCGAGCAGGCCGGATGCCGCGACGAGCGCGACGGAGGCGGCGAAGGGAATGTCCGGCATGTCTACGCCTTGAACGCGAAACCGCGCGAGGTCACGCGCGGATGCGGTTGCGGAACGTCGCGTTCACGCGGTCCGACACGATAAGGTACGGCAACCAGATGAACGCGCTGATCAGGACCTTCTGGATGTTGCCTTCCAGCAGGGACTGGAGCGCCATCGCGACCTCGGGCGGGGCGGCGTGCGCCTGGGCAAAGCGGTCCGCGATCGCAAATTGCATCGCGATATCGGCCACCCAGACGAATACCAGCATGCGCGGGAACAGCGGGATCGAGCGCAGCGCCATGACGAAGCAGACCATGTAGAAGAAGCTCATCACGATCACGTCGGCCGCCATGACCCACATGAGCGAACCCGCCCAGGCCGGCGCCGCGAAGGAAACCGCCGGGATCGCGGCGATGAATTCCAGGGTTCGGACCGGCACGTTGAGCAGAAGCCCGACGATCAGCGAGGCCATGAAACCCGCCGGCCCCCATACCGGGTTGGCCCGGACGGTGACGGGGTCGAGCGGCTTCCAGCGCCCATAGCGGCAGAGCCGGATGGCGGGTTGGCCGGAAAGCAGTCCCTTGGGGAAGCTTCCGGCCGCCACGCGGTATCCGGCCACGGGCGCGGCCGCGATCAGCAGATAGGGCAGCATCATCGCCATGAACGCCGCGAAACCGGCAGCAGGTATCGGGGCGGCTGCAACCTTGCAGAGGCCGAGCACGGATATCGCGCCGATCCAGACGACGAGCAGACCTTCCATCCTCACATCGAGCGCCGCAACGAGCTTGCGGCTGCGAGGGAGCAGACGTGCCGAGGTCACCGAAAAGAGCCTGGAGACCCGGCTTTGAATGCGGAAGCGGAAGGTTGACTCATGCATACCCTTCCAATGCGGGAACTTGGTTAAATTTCCCTTAGTTGCGCTAACCTGCTTGCCGCACGTGCTCGGCCGGCGGGGCGGCCGTTAAATTTCGGGATAACAGGCCCGGGAGCTGATATTCACGGTGGTTGCCGACATTCCGGAGATCAGCTCGTAGGAGCCGCTCCCCTGGACCTGGTTGCCGCACGTGGCCGTCGAGGCAGTAAAGGCCATACCGCCCAGACCAGGGCCGTTGTAGAACCCCTTTGCATAGGTATCGACTGTGCCGGACGAGCAATCGCCCTCGACGTCGACCGAAAGGCACCGTGCCGCCCTCTCCGCCGCGTAGTGCATCTGGGTGACCGCGGACATCATGATGGAGCCGTTGATCGTGCCGAACATGAGCACGAGGAACGCGGGGACCACCAGCGCGAACTCGGCCGCGGAGGCGGCGGTGGTGTTGCGGGCGAAGTGGCGCAGGAAGCGGCTCATTTCAGGCGTATCCATGCTGTGCGCGTGATCGGCGAAGTGAGCACCGAAGCAACCGTCGCCCCGGGGAAGATGGGCGTGAACGGATAGGTCGCGGTCACGGAAATATAATTCCCCGGCCTGGCGGTGCTGCCGCTCACCGTGGCCGAGCAATCGGCCGGTACCGTGGCCCCCACCGCCGCCACTTGCGTGAGTGCGCCCGACGCAGTTGCGCAGTAGTAGGCCTCGTTCGGCGTGCCGAGAGCGACGTTTGTCCCCAGCGAAGTCGTCTGAGCTGCGCCTTGCATGGTAGTGGTCAGAGTGGCGCACTTGGTCGTAGCGGGAAGCTTCGTGTCGGTATCGCACAGTACCCGCGCGGCGCCCACGGCCGACTGTGCGGCGATGTCGACCTGCATCTTGCTGTAGAGGTAGACGCTCAGATCAGCGACGTTGAGGAAGATGAACACCACCGCTGGCAGGATCAGCGCCATCTCGGCCGCCGCCGAGGCGCGGCTGTCGCGCAGGAGGGAGGCGATGGGCCGTGTCACAGCACCAGCTTCTCGCGCGTTGTGCCCGGGCCGACCGTAACCTCGGGAGGATCGATCCCGGCATCGGCGCACCCGCTGACGTCGCCAACGACCTTGCCCGTGCCGTTGATCGTTATGTTGTTGCCGACGAGGATCTGGCAAGATGCCCCGTCGTCCGCCTTGTCGACGATGCCGCTGAAGATGGCGGTGGCCTTCGGGAAGTACATCACCCCGGTGATCTTCCATGCGGGCTTATTGCCGGCGTAGGTGAAGTCGACCCCGGTCGTCAGCGCGGGGTCGGTATAAATGGCCACGTCCTTGAACGCGCTGCCGGAGGCGGTCGGCGCCTCGATCTCGAGAATGCCCGAGCCGTTCCCGTTGCCGAAGTCCACCGGGTAATGCTGGTAATCGCCGCCGTTGGTGCCGGAGAAGATCACCGTCGCGCTCGCCCCGGCGGCGGTCTTCACTGTGTAGCGATTGAGGTCGAGCCGACCGTTGTAGATCACCAGCTTGGTGGCATTACCGGTCAGCGTCACGTTACCTGTCAGCTTCACGTCGCCGCAGTACTTCACCTCGCCTGACTTGCTGCCTGAGATGTAGTTGCTAGTTACCTCCGTCTTGCCGTTCATGACCTTGCCCTTGTCGAGCTGCGGATAGGTCGTGCCGCACGGGTTGGAGGGGATGCTGCCGGCCATCGCGGCATAGGGATCGCTCGGCAGGTTGGTCTGGCCGGAGAGCTGGTTGGTGTTGCTTTGCGCGCAGCTGCCCGAGACCGTGCCGCCGGCAACCCCGAAATCGGCATGAAGGCCGCCACCGGTACAGGTCATGTTACCGTCCGACAGTACGGAGCAGCCCGACAGGTTGGCGTCGGGCGTGCCGTTTGTCTGCAGGTTGGTAAAGGTCCAGACGCACACGTCGTTGGTCGGCCCGAGCCCGCCCCCTCCGCCGTTCACGATCGCCACGGCGCGAGCATAAATGTTCTGCCGCCCGCCTCCCGAGCCGGTGAAGTTCAACACGCGTGAAAAGGTCAGCGGCAGCGAAGTGGTAAGGACCGCTTCGTAGCAGATCGAGCCGGCGGGAACTCCGGTCGCCGGGCACGCAGCGACATCCGCATCAACGGTCGCACTGTTCTGGCCATCGACGAAGCCGAACTTGGCGGCTGCTGCGCGTGCCTCGCTCTCGGCGGTGCTGCTACCGCCGCCGCTGTTGACGGTCGCGGCGGCCAGGGCGGCGCTGTCAGCGGCATTCTGGGCCGATCGCTGCATATACTGCCAGCTGCCGAGCTCGACGGCGTACGCGACGCCGCCGATCACCGGAATCATCATCAGAGCTGTCATCGGAGCAATCGCGGCGCGGGTGCAGGCGCCAAAGGCCGCGCCGGTTTGCCAGATCGAGCGGGCGATCCGTCCCATCACGTTCGAAAATACGACAATCGCCACGATGCTGCCCCTCAATGAATTGCTTTATCTTGGCGGAGTGACCCTGTTCTTCGTCCGTCCCGTCTTTATAGAGTAAGCGCTTAGCTTAACACCCCTTTACCCGACTCGTCCAATTCCGAGACAGCTTGCACGCATTGTGCCCCTTGGTTCCCGAAATTTCGACCCAAATCGGTAAACAGAGCGCGATTCGCGACAAAATGTTGCTCTCTTGCACCGCCTTAACGATAGTTTTTTATTATTTACTAATGCAATACTCTGTAATTTAACGACAAAAACATTCCTGCAGCGAAATGTTGACGAATGGCCGCAAAATGCGGGATTCTCATGAGGTTCCCGCTCGGGGGACTGGAAAACCAGCGACGCCAGGCACGCAAGGCTGTGACTTCACGCTGATTATCACAATCCGGGCGGGGAGGGGCGAACCTGGCGCGGTGCGGGATTTTGCCGCTGATTGGAATTCATGGGGGGCATCGTGCATCGGCGTAACCTTATACTAATTGCGGTCGCACTTGTGCTCGGCTTGGTGGCCGTGTTTCTCGCGAACGCCTACTTCGGCGGTGTCGAACAGCAGCAAGAGCGCATAGCGCAAGAACAGCAGCTCTCCCGTATCGTTGTCGCCAGCCAGGACATGGCTTTCGGCACTCCGCTCGGCGCTCAAAACCTGCGCCTGGCTAACTGGCCGGCCAACTCGGTCCCGGTGGGCGCCTTCATCAAGCTAGAGGACGCCACCCGCGGCGGCCGCGTGGCGCTGCGCCCGCTGGTCGTGGGCGAGCCGGTCCTCGCTTCGAAAGTCTCCGGCGTTGACGGGCGCGCGACACTCTCCGCCAACCTGCCCAAGGGCAAGCTCGCCTTCGCCGTTCCGGTCACCGAGGTTTCCGGTGTCGGTGGTTTCGTGCGGCCTGGCGATCGGGTCGACGTGCTGCTGACCCGCGTCATTCCCAGCGAGAACGCCAACAGCGCTACCGACAAGATGACCGACGTCATCGTGGAAGGCGCCCCGGTGCTCGGCATCGACCAGGTGGCCGACGACCAGAGCACCCAGGCCGTCGTAGCCAAGACCGCCACGCTCGAAGTGGATCAGATCCAGGCGCAGAAGCTGGCGCTGGGCATCCAGCTCGGCACGCTCAGCCTGGCGCTGCGCAACGTGGCCGACATCGAAAGCGGCCCGCAGGCGACGGTGGTCCCGCGCAATCTTTCCGGCAACAGCGTGTACCTGCGGCCGACATCCGCCGGCGCGCCTGCGCGCTCCGTTACCCGCTCCGTGGTGCGCCGCCGCACCCCGACGCGGGCTTCTGCCCCCGCGCCTGCCCCTTCTCCCACTCCGCAGACAATGACCATCGTCCGCGGGGCCGATGCCAGCGAATACGAGGTGAAACGTGGCCTGTAATCAAGCATTCCGCGCCGCCTTCTTGCTGGCGCTCGCCGGCGCGGCGCTCGCGCCGGCTGTACCCGCGCTGGCCCAATCGGTCCACGCGGGCCAGCTCGACGTCCCGATGAACAAGAGCCAGGTGGTCACAGCCGACCGGCCGATTGCGAAGGCCATGGTCGGCAACGCGGATATCGCCGACGTGCTGCCGATGACCGACCGCTCGATCTACGTCCTTGGCAAGAAGATGGGCACGACCAGCCTGACGCTCTACGACAGCGCTGGCCGGGTGCTTTCGATCATGGATATCGCCGTAGGGCCGGACGTGATCGCGCTGGAAGACCAGTTGCGCGAAATCGTACCGGACGAGGATATCCAGGCGCGCATTTCGAACAAGTCGATCGTGCTGACCGGCATGGTCAACAGTGCCGGCGCGGCCGACCGCGCAGCTCGCCTGGCCCAGGCCTTCATTGACAAGGACGGAGGCGGCACGGTCATCAACCTGATCGGCATGGGATCGAGCCAGCAGGTCATGCTGGAAGTCCGCTTCGCCGAGGTCAGCCGTGACACCGGCAAGGACCTGGGCGTGCGTCTGTCCGGCCGTTCGCGCAACGGCACCTTCGACGGGATAACGGGGACCGGATCTGGCTTCCTAGCCGGGTGTTCCAGGGACGGTCGAGAACGACCGACGACGGCTGCCGGTAACACTGACTGGCACGAAGATCAGCGGCGCAGTTGCGCCTTACCTTGCCGTCACGCCGCTGACCGACATGTTCGGCATCATCCGCAAGACCTTCGGCATAGGCAACGTCGACATTACTGCGCAGATCAATGCGCTGGAATCGCGCGGGCTCGCCAAGACGCTGGCCCAGCCGACGCTGGTCGCGCTTTCGGGCGAGAAGGCCTCGTTCCTTGCGGGCGGCGAATTCCCCGTCCCGGTCAACCAGACCGAACAACGGGGCCAACGGCGGCATCACGGTTGAATTCAAGCCCTTCGGCGTCAGCCTGGCCTTCACCCCGACCGTGCTGGGCGACAAGACGATCAGCATGATCGTGGAGCCCGAAGTGAGCGCGATCGACCAGAACGCCTCGCTCCGACATCGGAGACCTTGTGATCCCCGGCCTGCGGACCCGCCGGGCCAACACCACGCTGGAACTGCGCGACGGCGAAAGCTTCGCCATTGCCGGCCTGCTGTCGCGCGATTTCGAAACGACGGTCGAGCAGATTCCGCTTGCTCGGCTCGATCCCGATCATCGGCGCGCTGTTCCGTTCCAGCAGCTTCAAGAAGGGCGAGACCGAGCTGCTGATCGTGGTCACCCCGCACCTCGTTGCAGCCGATCCGCGAGGATCAGGTGCGCCTGCCGACCGACCGTGTGCGTGACCCCCGCGAAGGCGATACTTTCCTGCTCGGCCAGCCATATCGCCCGGGTCCGGTCGAACCAGCGGATCCGGCGGCACTCGACCCGCAGGCGAACTCGGCATCTCCGGCGCCGCCCCAAGCCGCTGCCGGCGAGCTCCCGGCAAAGAAGGACGACGGTTATGAATTCTAGGTTTTTCCTTGCCGCCGCTCTGGGGCTGGCGCTTGCCGCATGTGCCGATCAGGGGGACCTGACAACGCCGGCCTACATGGGCGGGCCGGACAATTTCGGCGAAGCCAACCGCCAGACCCTGGCGGCGCAGATCATCGACCCGGCGCCGCGCTATCTCGATCCCCTGTCGACCAGCTCCGCCGAGCACGCGGCGCAGGCCGTCGAGCGCTATCGCGAGGACAAGGTCAAAGTCCCCGATCGCGTGCGGACGACGGAACTCGGGGCCGCAGGAACAATCGCGCAGCGACAATTGAACATTCGAAAATGGGCAGTCAGAATTCCTTGTCAGATCGCATGAACAGAGCGTTTCCCTTCGGTGAAGCGACCATCGCGGTGATCGCTTCGGCTGAGTACCTCGACACCCTGGGAACCGCGCGGGCCGAAGCTGCTTTGCCGGGGCTGCGGCTCGAACCGCGGGCCGCCGGGGAGCCCATCGGCGCCGCAGTCGTGGGCGATGCCGACCTTCTCGTTATTGAGGTCAACCCGGAGGAAGAAGCCTCGATTGCCCGCATCAGCGCGGTGCGCGAACGCCACCGCGACGTGCCCGTCATCGCGGCGATTGCCGGGGTCAGCGTTTCGCTCGCCCGAACGCTTTTGCGCGAGGGCATTACGGACATCGTTTCGCTACCGTTCGATCCCGATGAGCTCTTGCAAGCGGCGCTCGATGCGCTGGCGGGGCGCCCGGATCACTCGGCTGCGAATGCCGCGTTGGCGCCGGTAATCGCAGTCGCTCGCTCCATCGGTGGGTGCGGCGCGACGTCGATTGCGACGCATCTCGCTGCGGACCTCGCAGAGCACGACCCGGCGGGGCGGGGCGCAGCAATCGTCGATCTCGACCTGCAGTTCGGCAGTGTGGCGGATTACCTCGGCGTTAAGCCGCGCGGCAGCGTCGCTGACCTGATCGAAGCCGGCAGCAGGCTCGACGAAGAACTGCTGCGCTCTGTCGCCAGCGACGCCGGCGATGGCCTGTCTGTCATCTCCGCGCCTGAGACGATCATGCCACTGGAATCGGTCCGAACCGAAAACCTGCTGCCGGTCGTGGATCTTTTGCGACGGCAATATGGCCATGTCGTGCTCGACCTGCCTGCCAACTGGACCAACTGGACACTGTCCCTCGCCCATGGGGCCGACGCGCTTGGTTCTGGTGGTGGAACTGGGCATCTCCAGCCTGCGCCAGGCGAGGCGCCGGATCGACCTTTTCCGCTCTGTCGGGATCGAAGAGCAGCACATCAAGATCGTGGTCAACCGCGTCGAGAAGCGGCTGTTCCGCACGATTGGCCTCGACGACGTGTCCGAAACGCTTGGCCTGCCGGTGTTCAGCAGCATCGCGCTCGATGCCCCGACGGTCAGCGTCGCGCAGAACCAGGGCCTGCTCGCCGACGAAATACGCGGCAAGAGCAAATTCGTGAGCGACATCGCCACGCTCGGCGACCAGCTGCGCGGCGAATTCGACAAGCAGGTGCTGTGATATGTGGCAGATCAGCAAGCCGGGTGCCAATGCCAAGCCGCTGACCGCTACCGATGTCGAGCGTCCGGATGTAGCCGATGGCGCTCCTCCCGCTCCCGTCGACCATTCCGTGTCCGATCGGATCCTTTCGCTCAAGGTGTTGATTCACCAGCAACTTCTGGACCGTATCAATCTTTCAGCGCTTGATAAGATGACGCGCGATGCGATCGAGCGGGAGATCAGCCTGATCGTCACCGAGCTGCTCGCGAGCCAGGGCGAGGTGCTCAACCGGGCCGAGCGCGCATCCCTGTGCAAGGATGTTCTTGATGAACTGCTGGGTCTCGGCCCGCTCGAGCCCCTGCTCAAAGATGAGACCATCAACGACATCCTGGTCAACGGCCACGAGTCGGTTTTTGTCGAACGCTTCGGAGTTCTCGAGAAGGTGGGCACACGCTTTCAGGACGAGCGACACCTTCTGCGCATCATTCAGAAGATCGTTAGCGCCGTAGGCCGCCGAGTTGATGAGTCTTCTCCGTTTGTCGATGCTCGTCTGGCCGACGGCTCGCGCGTTAACGCCATCGTGGCACCCTTGGCGATTGACGGCTCGCTGCTCTCTATCCGCAAGTTCTCCAAGAAGCCGATCACGATGGACCGGATGATCGAGTTGGGATCGATGCCACCGGAGATGGCGCACGTGCTGGAGGGCATTGTCGCCGGTCGCCGTAACGTCATCATCTCGGGCGGCACTGGGTCGGGCAAGACGACGATGCTGAACGCGATGTCGACCTTTATCGATGAGCGCGAGCGCATCGTAACGATTGAGGATTCGGCAGAACTCCAGCTTCAGCAGGAGCATGTCGCCAGGTTAGAGACTCGTCCCGCCAATATCGAAGGCAAGGGCGAAGTGACGCAACGCGATCTGGTTCGCAACGCGCTCCGCATGCGGCCCGACCGCATCATTCTGGGCGAATGCCGCGGCGGGGAAGCCTTCGACATGCTCCAGGCGATGAACACTGGCCATGACGGCTCGATGACCACCGTACACGCCAACAATCCACGCGACGCCATGTCTCGCATCGAGCAGATGGTCGGGATGAGCGGGATGGACGTTTCCGCTCGCTCCGCCCGCAGCCAGATCGCCTCTGCCATAAACGTGGTCCTGCAGATCGGACGACTGAGCGACGGCAAGCGGAAAGTGCTGTCTCTCAGCGAATTGACCGGAATGGAAGGTGAGACGATCACCATGCAGGAGATATTCCGCTACAAGATGTCTGGGCGCGACGAACATGGGAACGTCACCGGCTATTTCGAAGCCACAGGCATTCGACCGCGCTTCGCTGCAGAACTCGAAGCCCATGGTATTTCCCTCGATCCGGCCCTTTTCCGGCAACAATCGAAGTTCACGGTGCAATGACCGCGCTCCTGATCCGGCTAGCTGTACTGATTGCGATCTTCGTATCCGTTTTCCTTATTTCACAGGTCCTCGTCGGCGGATTTCTCGAACCGGCGCGCCGAGCGAACCGCTGTCAACAAGCGCCTGACGCTGCTGCGTTCCGGCCTCGACCGGGAAGTAATTGCAGCCAACCTGTTGAAAAACGCGCCGCCTGTCATTTCCGCAGACGCCGGCGTCATCACTCGCGCACGCGTTTCCTTCATCCGAATGGTCATGATGTCGGCGGTTCGGTTTTCCGCGTCACAACTTGCAATCGCCATTTCCGTCGCGTGGGCAGCTCTGTGTTTTATCATGCTGGTGCTGGCCTGGGGCGTCGATTTCAGCATCACACCAGGGGTAATCCTTCTAAGTTTCGTCATGTCCGGCGCGGTCGCGGCCGGCGTGCCGCTCATGCTGATCAGCCGCCTCGCTCAAAAGCGACGCAAGAAAATGGAAGAGCAGTTCCCCATCGCGCTCGACATTTTCACGCGCTCGCTTCGCGCGGGGCATCCGGTCGCCTCGGCAATCTGGCTGATCACCGAAGAAATGCAGGATCCCGTCGGCAGCGAGTTCGGGCTCGTATCGGACGAGGTGGCTTACGGCGCAGAACTCAACGACGCACTTTTCGGCATGGCCGAACGGTGGGACCTCGAAGACATGCGCATGTTTGTCGTCTGCGTCTCTGTGCAAAGCGAGACGGGTGGCAATCTAGCGGAAATTCTTGAGAACCTGTCCGGCGTCATTCGTGACAGGGCAAGCATGTACCTGAAGGTGCGAGCTCTGAGTTCGGAGGGCCGAATGAGCGCCTGGATGCTCACGGCGTTGCCGGTGCTTACTCTGTTGAGTATGTTCCTGGTTAACCCCGGGTTCTACTTCGACGTCGCGCAGGACCCGATATTCGTCGTGGGTTTCACCGGCCTGATCGTCCTATACGTCATCGGAGTAATCGTCATACGTAAGATGGTTGATTTGAAGGTGTGAGATGATCGATTTTCTCGCCACAAACCTCGTCGCGCGGCTGATTGTGCTCGCCATTCTCTTTGTGATGATCGTCAGCATTGCAATGGTGGCAATAAGTGCTCTCGGGCGGCGCCTCGCTGTGCGAGAAGACCTTAAGCTGATCTCCAGTGCGCGTGGACCTGCAAGTCCGATCACCCTGCGCGGGCGACAGGACGATCAATGGACGCAGATTGGTCGACAGGATCGAAAAGGCCGGGCTCAATTTGGCTGATACGAAGTCCGACCGGCTGCGAGAGAAGATGGTCGCCGCCGGGTTCGATTCTCCTAGCCGCTCCACGCCTCTACACGTTGATCCGGCTCGTCCTGGTGATCGTACTGCCGGCACTTTACGTGGGCTGAGCGTTCTCAGCGGCTCGCAGCTGTCGTTCTTGAGACTGTACATCGTGGGCTCGATTGCAGCCCTTGCCGGGCTCTACCTTCCGGCGCTGTTCGTCCGGGCCAAAGCCGATCGTCGAAAGGAGGCCATCGTAAACGGCTTCCCCGATTGCCTCGACCTGATGCTGGTGTGCGTGGAGGCCGGCCTCGGGCTCGAAGCCGCGCTGGACAGGGTCGGGCGCGAGATGGCCCTCTCGCATCCCCTCGTCTCCAAGCTTCTGACCACCGCGACGCTTCAACTGCGTGCCGGCGCCTCGCGGGAAACGGCTCTGCGCAAGATGGCGGAAGCTGCACGCGTGGAGGAGATCGGCTCCTTCGCAACGCTCCTGATCCAGTCTGATAAGCTGGGCACTAGTGTAGCTACGACATTGCGCATCTACGCGAAGGAAATGCGCGAGCGCCGACGGATGCGCGCCGAGGAAAAGGCCCACCGGATTCCGGTGCTCATCTCCATCCCACTGGTCACCTGCATGCTGCCGGTGATGATCGGTGTCTTGATGCTTCCGGCGGCAATCAGGGTCGTGCGCCAGCTGATACCGGCAATGACTGGAGGGTGAAATGTCTAACGCGAGAACGCGCATCCTAATAGTTTCGGCAGTCATACCGATGCTGGGCGGCTGCAAGGCGATTTTTGGAGAATCTCTGTTTGGCCTCCATCGCCAATCCAAACCGGACATCGAGCAGGCGAGCTTGATGCCCGCCGACGCAGCAACGCAGGAAGGGCGTCAGCAACTGGCCGCCGGCAATCCGGGTCTGGCAATCGCAGCTTTTCAGCGCGCCTTGGCGACCGGTGAAACGATTGCTCCCGCAGCCAACGGTCTTGGTGTCGCCTATGCCCGTGTCGACCGCCCAGACCTGGCCCGAAGGTTTTTCGAGCAGGCCATCGCCAGCGCGCCTGGCGATCCCAAGTACGTTGCCAACTTAGATCGACTGATCGCTGCCAATCAATTGGCATTTGCCTATCGGGAGGCGGAGGTGTCCGCCAGGCAGGCCGCCGTTTCGCCACCCGCGGTACAAACGGGCGTCCCAACATCGGCGGAAAAGCAAGTGGTTCACAGAGAAGTGGCCGTCGAGGGGGCGATGCGTCGCGTTTCGCGGGCGGAGGTCATGATTACCACGGCGCCGTCCTCCAGCGCCACGCGGCTGGGCAGAAGGGTAGAACCAAGGTCCGATTTTGTCCCGCTCGTGAGACTGGAAATCGGACGGGACAAGATTGCAGACTTTCGACCAGTCGTCAGGATACGACTTCCCGCCAGCGAACCTCCTCGCGGAGACAGCTCCGGGGCAGCCGCCAAGATGAGCGGCGAGGCAAGCTGATGCGTTGACGGGAAATTCAATATTTTTCGGCAAACCCCGCTCAAAGGGGCCGGAGCGATGCCGAAACGAACGACTCATGGTGCGGTGCAGCGCGATGTAGCTGAACGACCAAGGTCACCTAGAACGACCGTGCGACTCTTGCTTCCTGTCAAGGGACAGCAAGGAGCCGCTTCGAATGTGGAAGTCATCAACATTTCGACAACGGGAATGTTGTTCCGGCACCGCTCCGGCGGCGGGGGGGGGCCGCAGCCGAGGTGCTGCTGCCTGACGGCAAATGCGCTTCGGGATCCGTTTCTTGGCGGGACGGGGATCTTGTAGGCTTCAAGTTCGACACGGAAATTTCGAAGGCAAACGTTGCCGCCGTCGTGCTTAAGGGCGAGCCACTCGCTTCGACTTCAGGTCCCAATCCCGGATTCTCCTACACCGACTTTCTGCAGAACCTGTCGAGGCTACGCGCGGCAGCCGGTATGTCGATGGATGAAGTGGCCGAGAAAATTGGTGTCAGCAGGCAGGCGGTTTGGTATTGGGAGCAAGGCCGAAGTGTGCCGAGGCCGGGTGCAATGCAGGCTCTGCTGCAGGTACTCGGTGGTGCCGCCGATCAGACTTCAGGCAAAGCAGACCAGTCTCCAACGACGTTCGGAACAAGAGTGCGTCGCCTGAAGGCTGAACTCGCTGCTTTTCTGGGTGTAGAGGAAAGCGCAATTCGGATCATTGTTGAGCAATAATCTGGTTCCCTGGCCGCGAGTGGGAGACGTCAGGTGCACGGCGGCTTTCGCCCTGTCGGAGCGCGGCATCGACATCTGTCACGAGACTGTGCGGCACTGGTGGAACCGCTTCGGCCCGATGTTCGCTGCGGACATCCGCCGGCAGCGGGTGAACCGGATGCGCGGCTTTCGCCATTGGCGCTGGCATCTCGATGAGGTCTACGTGAAGATCAACGGCGAGATGGTTTACCTCTGGCGCGCCGTGGACCAGGAGGGCGGGCACTGTCAGAAGGATGGGGCAGGTGCTAGCGGCGCTGGATGAGCCGCAAGTCCCGAGCCAAGCCGCCTAGCCCTTTTCGATACTTTCACTCCTCGCCCGAAGTGATCCGGCTGGTGGTGATGTTGTACGTCAGGTTCCCGCTGTCGCTTCGCAACGTCGAGGACCTGCTGTCGGAGCGCGGCATAGATGTCTGCCACGAGACAGTTCGGCACTGGTGGAACCGCTTTGGTCCGATGTTCGCTGCGGACATCCGCCGGCAGCGGGTGAACCGGATGCGCGGCTTTCGCCAGTGGCGCTGGCACCTCGACGAGGTCTACGTGGAGATCAACGGCGAGATGCACTACCTCTGGCGCGCCGTGGACCAGGAGGGCGAGGTCCTCGAGAGCTACGTCACCAAGACAAGGGACAAGGCAGCCGCTCTCACCTTCATGAAGAAGGCGCTGAAGCGCCACGGTTCACCCGAGGCGATCACCACCGACGGTCTGCGCTCGTACAAGGCGCGATGACCGAGCTTGGCTGCGAGGCCAAGCAGGAGATCGGCCGCTGGGCCAATAACAGGGTCGAGAACAGTCACCTGCCGTTCCGACGACGAGAACGGGCGATGCTGCGCTTCAGGCAGATGAAGTCGCTACAGAAGTTCGCTTCGGTTCACGCCAACGTCCACAACCTCTTCAACTCAGAACGCCACCTCGTTGACCGCCAGACCTACAAGACCCGCCGCTCGGCCGCCCTGGCCGAGTGGCAGAACCTCATGGCCTGAAGCTTGCCGGGGAAGGGGAGGACTGTGTCAGCCGGAGAGCGGTTCGCATCCGACTGACACCACCGCCACTTAGCCGAACGTGTCTGCAAAGCACTCCGGCTAAAGTCCCGGGAAACACCTCCAAAAATGCCTTGCGGAGAGAGAGCGCTGGAGAGCGCTCGCTCGGGATTCCCGTATTCCGCTCATTGCGGAGAGAGCGAACGGCGAGTGCGTCCGCCATGTGGCAGCGACGTACGAACCGCGGATTCGGGACAACCGCGAATTGTCGCGGTTGTCTGCGCCCTTCTGGGGGTGGAATACGGTTAGTTTGCCGCGATTTTTGGGTGAATTAGGGACCCTGTCGAAGTTGTCTCAATACACCTCGACTTTGCCCGGTTGTCTCGACCCACTCGCGTCCCCGAACAGCGCAGCCGCCCCGAGTTTTGCGGGACCGTGCGCCACTGGTGGAACAGGTTCGGTCCGATGTTTTCAGCTGACATACGCCGGCAGCGGATGAACCGGATGCGCGGCTTTCGCCAATGGCGCTGGCACCTCGACGAGGTCTACGTCCGGCTGAATGGCGAGATGGTCTACCTGTGGCGAGCGGTCGACCAGGAAGGCGAGGTCCTCGAGAGCTTCGTCACGAAGACGAGGGACAAGGCAGCTGCTCTTACCTTCATGAAGAAGGCACTGAAGCGCCATGGCTCACCTGAGACGATCACCACCGACGGTCTGCGCTCGTACAAGGCCGCGATGACCGAGCTTGGCTGCGAGGCCAAGCAACAGATCGGCCGCTGGGCCAACAACAGGGTGGAGAACAGTCACCTGCCGTTTCGACGACGAGACGAGCGATGCTGCGCTTCAGGCAGATGAAGTCGCTACAGAAGTTCGCATCGGTTCACGCCAACGTCCACAATCTCTTCAACTCAGAACGTCACCTCGTCGACAGAGAGACCTACAAAACCCGCCGCTCGGCCGCCTTGGCCGGGTGGCAGAACCTTATGGCCTGAAGCTTGCCGGGGAAGGAGAGGGCTGTGTCAGCCGGAGAGCGGTTCGCATTGGACAGACACCTCCCTTGGCGTCATTATGTGTAGGCTTGGCGTTTAGCATCGTCCTGATTGGCGAAGCGGATCTCATCGTGCCACGATCTCTTGTTTGGGAAGTAACAGGTGCCTGTGTTGGCCTTCTCACTCCCTAGAAGGCGGTACACGCCATGGTTCTCCATCAGACAGCCGTTTGACCGGCGGAAGATCGATCCCCGGGTCATCCCGTAAGGCCGCGCACCTCGCGTTGCGTGAGTACCATCCGCTCCTTTCTTCAGGCTGACTTGTCCTGCAGCACCCTGGTTGATCAGGCGCCGATGCGCGACCTCACCGTACGCAGGGTATCTCCCACAAGCGCGCCGATCCTCGATCCCGCATCTTCAAGCGCGAGGCGGACACTCTCGATAGGCGATGTGCTTCGTTCGCTCGCCGGCATTCCGAAGACCTGTCGCAGCTCTGCGAGCGCGCGCGTTTCTTCCGGGCGCTCAACTCCGTCAGCGTGGACGAGCTCCTCCACGAAGGCGAGCAGCTCCGCCTGCATAGCCGGACCGTTGCAGTCCGGATTTGCAGCCTGGAACCGCGCCAGTTCCTCTGCCAGCGCGTTTACGGGGACCTGAGCGATAACCTCAGCCAGCCGGGCCAGCTCACGGCGAGCGAAGACCTCGTCGTATCCCCAGTCAATCACCAGGTGATCGAGGATGGTCTGATGCTCGCTCTCATCAACATGCCCGTCGGCCCTTGCGACCTGCAGCGCCAGCCCTCCCATAAGGTCGAACAGCCTCGCACCAAGAACGTCGAGCGGGGTGCTGATGAATTTTGGGATCTGGTCGACGAACCGCTCGTCCGCTGCGAGGCCTCGCGTTGCGAGATAATAGATACCCGCTGAACCTGCGGCGGCAGCGACGACCCAGCCGATCGGGGTGGCCGCGGTAGCGAGTCCCAGCCATGCTGCGATGCCGGTGGGGGCGAAAAAGGTGGTCGCAACTACGGACGATTTGGCGAGCGCAGCACCAGTCCACGCGACCCCGGCGGTGTCCCACGTGTCCTGCAGCAGATCCTTCGCTTGCAGGGTGCGGAACGCCTTTCGACCGATGCGCAGTCGCTGGCGAAAGCGCAGGCTGTCGCCGATGACTCTCTCCGGCTCTGCAGCGACCAAATAACTCAAGCGAGAATCTCCTGAAACTGGCGGGTCAGGAGATCGACCCGCTCATGCAGATATCCATCGCGAAGCTCGAGCAGCGTGCCGACAGCGAGCCCCCCGATGAGAAGAAGAGGTCCCAGCAGCGCACTGAGTAACGGGCCGAGTAGCGGGACGCTGGCGATCAGCGCGTTGAGGATAACCGCCACAATGGTCAGGAAGCTGATGTTGGGAAACTGGCGCAGCACTTCGAAGGCGAAGGCGATAATGCGTCGGCCCGTCTCGATGACCCGGTCACCCGCAACGCTCGTCACATCGATAATTTCAGCGATCGCAACCTTGGCGTCGGCCGACATGTCGAGCCGTTCGAGTTTCGCGTGCAGCTGGCGCCGGGTCGGCAAAGTCGTTTCAGATGCAGTCATCGAATTCCCCTCCGTTCTGAAGGCACCAGATGCAGCGGGAATTGTCCAGTTGTATCCCCGCCGCGGGCTCTGTCAGAGCAAATGCACCGGCCGGTAAGGAGTTAAGGGCAGGGGCCTCCGATGTCTCGTCCCAAGAAGCCCGCCAGCCCGCTCCGCTACTTCAACTCCTCGCCCGAGGTGATCCGCCTCGTGTTGATGATGTACGTCCGCTTTCCTCTCAGCTTGAGGAACGTCGAGGACCTGCTGGCCGAGCGCGGGATATACATCTGCCATGAGACGGTGAGGCTGTGCTGGAACAGGTTTGGTCCGCTGTTCAGTTGCGAAACCAAAGGGTGCTTGGGGCCTCGTCCATTTCCATTTGCGGATAGCAGGCCGGAGGGTTTGCCTCCGGCCCAAGCTACCGGCAGGGACTACCAGGCGGCTTGGAATCCAGCCCGAGCGCCAACTTCGCTCGATTTGAAGCCCATGCCAATCCCGGCGGAGAAGGCCGCGTTCTCGCCAGCACGGACGGCCATCGAGAGCGAACCGGCGGTCCGACCATTGTAATAACCGAAACCGCCGGCCAGGCCGAAAGTGGTCCCAGCGGGGAGGTTGGGACTTTCCATCCCCAGCGCCATCGCGACGCCTTCGTTGGCCTTGCTGATGTCTCGGCGGTTGACGTCGGCCAGATCAAACAGTGACTGAACCTGCAGACCCATCGCGGCCGAACTGGACTGCAGGGCCGCCATTTGGCTAGCTTGCGCCGTACCCGCCGACTGCAGGGAGGCGATGCTCGTACGGATCGTCGTGTCGCGGCCGATTGTGCCATCGGCCGAAACCGTCACCACATCGGTGGGCCCGACCTGCGCAGCGGTGCTGGAGGCGATGCTCGCCACCGTCACCGACGTACCAGCGCCACCCAGCATGACCTGATTGGCGCGGGTCGTCTGGGCCCCGGCGCCCACGGCGGTCGAACCGGCTTGTCCCGCGATGGCCTGGGCGCCGACGGCTGTTCCCCTGGCCCCCTCGACGACTGCCTGCGAACCGACGGCGGTGCCGAAGTCGGCCGTATGGTTGAGCGTTTCGTCTTGCGGGCCGAACGGGAAGTTCGCCGGATCTATGAAGCCGACGCGCGACTGTGCGCCGACCACCGTCGTTCCGGTGCCCACCCCGTACGAACCGCGAATACCCGTTGTTGCGCTCTCGCCCTCGAAGGTGCTCAGGCTGAAGGCGGCGTTACCTCCGATGGCGACCGAGTCCGCGCCGTTGGTCTGCGCCATGGTGCCGAGCGCGATGCTTCCCTGACCCGCAGCCCGCGACAGAACACCACCGGCAAAGGTGAAGGTATCGACCGTGTTGGCCTGGAGGCCGATAGCCGTGCTGCCTTCCGCCGCGGCATTGGCGTGATTGCCCACAGCCGTTGTCGCGGGACCAGTGGCCAGCGCTCCGCCGCCGGAAGCGTAGGAATCCTCGCCGTTCGCCGATGCGAGCTCGCCGATGGCCGTTGCATGTTCGCCCACAGCCCTGGCGTTTGACCCCAGCGCGGTGGCGCGGTCTCCGTTCGACACCGCGTTCGAGCCAACAGCGGTCGAGCTCAAGTAGGCGCCCGTGCTGGCATTCTGTCCCACCGCCGTGCCGCCTCGCCCGGCGGCGTGTGACCCTGCGCCAAGGGCGGTCCCGCCATCGGACTCGACAACTGCCTGGAAGCCGAAGGCCGAGCCGAGACTTGCTGCCACGTCGAGAGAACTATCACGCGCCGGATCGAACAGGCTCATCAGTCCAGCAGACGAATCGAGCACTCCCACACGCGCCTGCCCGCCCACGACGGTCGAGCCTGCGCCATTGGCATAGGCGCCGCGAAAGCCGGTGACCGGGCTCTGTGGATCGCCTTCCGGGAGCGGGGTCGCTGAATTGCCCCCGATCGCGATGGAATCGTTGCCCGTCGTCTGCGCCAGCTTACCGATGGCCACGGCATCGCTACCCTCCGCGGTGGATAGCACGCCGACTGCTACCGCCGCCTGTTCGAGCGAACGCGCGTTGTAACCAAGCGCGGTGCTGCCTTCGGCGCCCGAAAACGTTCCAACGCCCAGCGCGGTGCCGAAGGAGCCTACTGCTGCGGCGCCGGTCCCCACAGCCAGGTCCTCTGCCCCCAGGGCGGCGCTGCCGGTACCGATCGCGACGGCTTCGCTGCCGGTTGCCTGCGAGACGGTGCCCACGGCTGTTGCTGCCTGGCCCTGCGCTGCTGCGTTGACGCCAACCGCTGTGGCGCCGGGCTGTCCGGCAATCGCGCCGGGCCCGCATTCCGTGCTGAACGGCGCGACACCTGCATTGCACTCAGGAGTTCCATCGGCCCAGGCGGGTGTGCCGAAAGACAAGGCGGCGACACTCGCGGAGAGTGCCAGCGCGCGGCGGCTATTGATTACGGTGATCATCATGGGTCCCTTTCCATCGGTGTTGCCGGCGGGTGTGCCGGCGAGACCAAGGCTGCGGACAACCGACCCGATTAAACAGGACGCAGAGCCGATGATTTCCCGATGACCGCCGATGATTGCGGCCGTGCCCTTGCCGCGAACGAGGCGATGGGCGAATTCGCGTTACTCCATGAAAGATCAAAGGTATGTCTTGCGCCCGAGAGGGGGTTACAGCGTCTTGGCGTCAGGCACCGACAGCCGTTCTGCGGAGGTGTTCCGCATCGACAGGCCCGAGCTTCCCCCGCTGCGGTCTCCGGTCGACCTCGCTCGCGAGGGGCCTTTCACGATCGGAAAAGTCCGGGTGGACCCGGCCACGCGGCAGGTGATCCATGCCGACGGGCAGCCGGAAACGCTCGAACCGCGCGTGATGGAGGTGTTCGTCGCGCTGCATCGTGCGGGGGAAGCAATCCTCAGCCGCGACGATCTTACCTCTGCCTGCTGGCGCGGCATGGTAGTGGGCGAGGATGCCATCCAGCGCGTGATCCAGCGCCTTCGTAAGCTCGCAACGGCGACTGGTGCGTTTCGAATCGATACGATCACCAGGGTAGGCTATCGGCTGCTGCCGGAAGAGGTGCCGGGGCCTGAGCAGGAACATGTTGCGGCTGGCTCGACCCGGTCCCATCTCTGGACCCGGCTGGCTCTCGCTGCTGCGATGATTGCTGTCCTCGCCTTTGCCAGCTGGGCCTGGTGGCGCGGCTCACGTCCGGTTCTGGCACACGATTACACTATTGTACTGGGGCAGACCCGGGTTGACGACGCAGCTGCTCGGGTCGCGGCGGCAGGATTCCACGATGATCTGCGCGCGCGACTGACCAGCGCCAACGCCATCAATTTGGTACAGGGCAAGAGCGACTTCGCCATCGCCTCGTCAATGGCGTCCCACCCGCAGGGAGTTAAACTTACCGTGTGGTTGGCCGACCAGCGCGATGGATCAAGTCTGTGGTCGAGCGAGTTCATCGTGCCCCCCGAGGAGCTGGAGACGATCGCCGATCTGGTGAATTTCGAGATGCAGTGCACCGTCGGCGGGGCGGCGGAATACCCAGGCTCGCTCGTTCCTGCGGAACTCAAGCTGTTCGCACAAGTCTGCGCGGCACTGCACCTGTACACCGGCGGCGGCCCGAACCGCGGGCGCGACCTGGCGCGCGAGCTGACCGCCCGGCGACCGGACTTCTCGCGGGGCTGGTCCAACCTCTCGGCCGCCAACATGGTCCTTGCCCTGGGCGCGCCGGCCGGACGGGAGAGGACCGCCCGCTTCGAAGATGCCCGATCCGCCGCCCAAATCGCCGTGAAGCACGACCCGACCAATCCCGAAGCGCTCGGCACGCTTGCCTTGCTGACCCCCGCCAGCGACTGGAGCGCGCGGGCAGGCGGACTGGCCAAGGCCGTCGATGCCCGGGTCAGCGCCTGCGGCTGCGAGTGGGGCTGGAATGCTGACTTCCTGCTGCAGGCCGGACAACCGCGCGCTGCGGCCGAAGCCTATGGCCGGCAAATCGACATGCAGCCGTTTTCGTTCCAGCCGATTATTGAGGCAGCGTATGCCTACGACTACGCCGGTGACGGGCGTGCGGCAGACGCAATGATCGCGCAGATCAGTGGTCGCCGAAAGGTCGGCAGACTTGGTTTGGTGCTGTGGAACCGGGCCGTTCGGGCGCACAACTGGACAAAGGCGCGGTCGCTGCTGCCCGGCATTATGCCGCCGCAGCCTGCGCTCGAGCAAGTCGACGCCGCGCTGGCAAGCCTCGAAAGGGGCGGCACCGTACAGCCGCTTGCCCGCACAGCGCTGGTGAAGCCCAGTGGTAGCGTCGAAGCTGACGAAGCGCGGGCCAGACTTCTCGCCGCGACGGGCGATTTTCCGGCCGCGCTCAACGTAATCAAGAGTATGCTGCCCAGCCGCACAGCGCCCGAAGTGCCGCTTGATCCCGCGGCGGCTCACGCACTTTGGCTGCTGTGGGACCCGCTCTTCGCGCCTGCACGAAATGACCGTAGCTATCTCGCGCTGCTGCGAGGGAGCGGCGTGATCGACTACTGGCGCAAAAGCGGGACGCGACCCGAATTTTGCAGCGCACCAGGAGAGCCGAGCCTTTGCTACAACCTGCGATAAAGAACTGCAGCGCAAGGGCCATCCACAAATGACAGGCTCACTGCTGCGATCAGGGCGAGCAGCCAGTACAAAACAGGCTGGAGAACAGTCACCTGCCCTTCCGACGACGAGAACGAGCGATGCTCCGCTTCAGGCAGATGAAGTCACTACAGAAGTTCGCCTCGGTTCACGCCAACGTCCACAACCACTTCAACCAAGAACGCCACCTCGTCGATAGACAAACTTACAAAACCCGCCGCTCGGCCGCCTTGGCCGAGTGGCAGAACCTTATGGCCTGAAGCTTGCCGGGGAAGGGGAGGGCTGTGTCAGCCGGGGAGCGCTTCGCATCCAATTGACAGCTCCCGGCCGTTCGTTTCGGCTATCGAGCGGCAGAGCAGGAATAGGCGCCCTCTTGGTCGCGCGTGGCGATCTTCGGGAAGGGACAAAGGGGCATTTGCCTGCGAGGCTGCGCCGATTGCGGGCTGGAGACCGCTGATAGTTCGTCAGGCGCCCTGTCTCGCAGGACCCAGTCTTCCAACGCCGAAAGGCTGTCGAAGTGATCGGTGGCCGGCCCGCCGCCGCAGTGGTTCATACCGGGGATCGGAAAGACGCGCACAAAGTCGGCGGCCGTTCCCCCCTGCTCCTGGTTCACCGACGTCCACCAGTCGATCGTGTCCATGATCGAGAACACCGGGTCGCTGACCCCGTGGGGCACGATCAGCTTGCCGCCACCCGCGCGAAATGCCGACAGATCGGTCGAACGCATCCCGACGTCCTGCCAAGCAGATGTTCTGAAGGAAGGTGACGTCGCATAGATCTTTCGCGCGTCGGCATCGAAATCGAATGCCAGTTGCCAGGCCAGAAGGGCGGTCGGATCATTGGTCAGCGCGGTCGGCGGGGTGGTAAAGACCGCAGCGAGAGATCCGCCGCCGAGGAGGATGTTGCGCGAGAGCATTCCCGGCGTGCCGAGCTTCCACGCCAGCCAGCCGGGAGCCCCGACACCGCTGTCCCAGGTGAATTCCGAATAAAGCGGCGCACCGCTCGAGTCCTTGGGCCCGCCCATCGCCCGAACAAGGGCGTCCACTTGCTCCGGCTGAAGGCAGTCGGCTTCTCCCGAACCGCATTGCCGCTTGCGCAACTGCGGCTCGACGCGCGCGGTGGTACATTGGCCCACGGCGCCGATTACGCCGTCCTTCGTGTTGTCGAGACCGTCACATGCATCGAGGATGGCCGCCTGAACCGATGTGATCTGAGGAGCCGAGAAAAGGCCGGCGAACTTCTCCGGTGTCGCCGGTTCACCGCGTGCTTCCAAGATGCGCGCAAAAGCCTGCGTATCCCACGCCTGCGCCAGGGCAGCACGAGGCAGCGACATGCCAGGCGCCATGGCCACGATCCCATCGAACGCGTCGGGATAGCGCTGGGCGAAGGCCATGCCTTCCTGCCCGCCTTTGGAGCAGCCCCAGAAGAAGTCGGTTTCGCTGTCCTTGCCGTAGAACGTCCGCATGACGTGATGTGCGAGATCGTTGACCGGCTTCAAGCTGGTATGCCCGTAATCCGCCCGGGCCTGCGGATCGTGGCCGAAGACGAGCTCGCCACCCAGCGCGGGGACGTTGTTGCTATTGTTATCGTGCCCGCTGTCCTGCGCGACAACCGCGTAATGCCGCTCGAGCGCGCTGATGTTGCCAGGACCATTTAGCCCAGTCGCATCGCCTACCACGCCGTTGCTTCCGCCGCCGCCCTGGAACAGGAACCGTCCGTTCCACTCGTCTGGCAAACGCATGCGAAAGCCAATCCGATAGTGTCCGCCAACGCGGCCCGGTCGCTCGGCAAAATAGCCCTCGACGAGACAATGCGCGGGCAGGGGGGCCGATGACCCGCCGTTCACCGCGGCGCTGCCCGCCGCCTGCCATTGCGCCCGCGAGAGCGTGAGCCCAGTTACAGGAGCGCCGGCAAGCGTCGTGCTGGCCAATTGCGCGCACCTATCCTGGGGTCGGGAGGCAGAAGAGGAAACGGCCTCCCCGCCGGCCATGCAGCCGGCGAGGGTGCCAAGGAACAGGACAGCGGGGAGCGAAAGAATGCGCAACGCTGGTCTCCCTAGAAGTCGACGGTCGCGCGAATGCCATACTCGCGGGGCGCGCCGTAGAACTCGTTCGAGCCACTCTGGCCTGTGACGTACCGCTCCTTGCCAAGGTTGGTGCCCCACAGTTCGAACCCGAAGCGATCGAAGTCGAACGCGATTGTTGCGTTCAGCAGGTCATAGGCTGGCAACCGATCTCGCACCGGGTCGTAAGCGATGTAGGTGTAACGCGACCCGACATGTGAAAAGGTTGCCTGCGGCGTGATCGTCACTGGCCCGGCATCGATCGCGTATTCGGCCGAGAGCGAATAGGTCCACTTCGGCGAATAGAGCGCCGGCCCGCCCGACGTGTTGCCGATGAACGGCGCGTAGTTGAGGCACAGCGGCGGGTTTGACGGCTGGCCCGCGGCGCACTGCGGCGCATTGCTGACGCCGGGGTAGACGTAGGCGACGCCGCGCGAGTCCACGAACTGCGTCCCGGCGAGCGAGGAGTCCGTGTAGGCGACGTTGCCGCCAAGCCGGAAGCCTCCAACGCGCGCCTGCACCTGCGCCTCCACGCCCTTGATGGTGGCATCGGTCAGGTTGATGAGGGCGGCACGACCTGTCACCGCATCGAGCGCGTCGAGCTGGAAGTTTTTGTAGTCATACCAGAACGCGCCCACCTGCGTCGTCACGGCGCCGCCGGCCAAGGTTCCCTTCCAGCCCACCTCGTAATCGGTCACCGTTTCCGGCGCGAAAGTCGTCGTCGGCGACTGGATGCCGCCCGATTTGTAGCCGCGGGCGACGAACGCATAGAACAGGTTGTCGTCGTTCGGCGTGAAATTGACCGCGAACTTGCCGGTCAGCTTGTCGTCCTTTTCCTGTCCGCCCGGGTCGGCGAGGAAGATCTTGCCGCCCGGCGTTACGAGCTGGACGGCGCCGGTGCCGTCGACCTTGTAGGTGCTGTACCGCAGGCCGAGGTCGACGGAGAACTTGTCGTTGAGGTCGTAGCTGACCTGGCCGAAGACGCCGGTCGTGATCTTGCGGTTCTGGATATCGATGTCGACGTGCACCGGGGTGTTCGGGGTGTTCGAGATATCGACCAGGATCTTGTTCTTCTGGTAATATCCGCCGACGATCCACCGCAGCCGCGCCGCGTCGGGGGAGATTACGTTTAGCTCCTGCGTCCAGACTCGTTCACGGACGAACTGGTCCTGGGTGGACTTGGGCAGCGCCGCGGCGTTCGTCGCATCGGTATCGTAAAAATTGCTGATGCGCTTGTTCTGGTAGCCGCTGATCGAGCGGAAGATCACGCCTCCGTCGGTCTCGTATTCGAGCCGGGCGGTGTATTGGTCGGCCTTCTCGTCGTTCCGCGTGGGTCCGTCGTAGCCGGCACTTGTCGCGTCGTCGTAGTTCAGCAGGTAAATGTCGCTTGTGCGAAATGCTTCGTAGCGCGTGCCGAGGGTCGGGCGGTAAGCGTACCCGCCGGTACTCTTGCGGGCCACCTCACCCTTCAGCACCGCGCGGAAGTTGACCGAGGGCTCGAAAGCCAGACCAATGCGGCCCCCCTTTTCCTCGAGGAAGCCCGGCGCCGGGACGCTGGTCGTCATCTTGTAGAAGGTGTCGCGGTGACGATAGATGCCGGCGGCACGGATCGCGAGTACGTCACCGAGCGGCAGGTTGATCGCGCCCTGCAGTCCGCCGCGGTCATAGTTGCCGATTTCGCCCTGGAAATAGCCGCCGATCTGGCCAATGCGCGGATCGGTGCTGTTGATGAAGATCGCACCACCGGTCGAGTTCGAGCCGACGAAGGTCCCCTGCGGACCACGGAAAACTTCAACGCTCTGGATGTCGTAGAAGCTGTTTGTCGAAACAATTGGCGGTTGGAAGACACCGTCGAAATAGGTCGCGACGCCATTGGCCGCGTTGGGCGAACCGCTTGCTAGGCCAACGCCACGAATATTGACCGACTGGGTCAGCCCGGCATCGGTGATCGAGAGCGACGGAACCACGTTCTGCAGATCGTCGAGCCGTTCGACACCCTTTTCTGCGAGACTGTCGCCTGAAAGGACGGTGGCCGCCGCGGATATATCCTGCAGGCTTTCGGACCGCTTCTCGCCTGTCACGATGATCTCGTTGGAGATGGTGTCATCGGCCGGCTGGTCCTGTGCCACCGCGGGAGCCGCGGCGGCTAGCGTGGCGAGCGAAACGGTGGCGGCGAGTGCAAGCTTCTTCATTGGGTTTCCTCCTCCCGATCTTTGGGAATTCGTTTTTTGGCTTCTGCAATTGATGCGCGGCATGGGTCAGACCCATTCCGGTTCGCGGTGGAGTGATTGTGCGCTGAGGCGGACGGCGGCGTTGGCCGCGCCGAATGCGTCGTAATCGCGGCGCTCGACGACTTCGAAGAACAGCCGCTTGGCGATCGCGCGGCTGTAAAATTGCAGATATTCGCCCCGGTCGTCGCGGTCGTAGAGAATGTTCAGGCGCTGCATGCGCGCGACTAATTCGGGACCCAGGGCAAAGCGCGCTTCGATGTCGGCATAGTAGTTGGGCCCGATGTCCAGCATCGGCAGGCCGCTCGCCTGAGCGTGTTCCGCAGCCGCGAAGATGTCGGACGCGGCAAAGGCGATGTGCTGCACGCCCGCGCCGAAGTAATTGCGGATGAAGCGCGAGCTCAGCGACTGCTGGGCCAGCGAACCATTGAGCGTGAAACGAAGCGAGCGATCCGGCGACTGGACGGCTTGGCTGTAGACGAGGCCATTGGGGTCGGCGATCTCGAGTTGCAGCGTCTTCTCCACGTTGAGCAGCGCCACGTAGTAAAGCAGCCAGCTGAGAAATTCGGCGTGCTGCATTGTCTGCGCGACATGATCGACCGACGAGAGCAGGTTGGCCGGTCCCCTTCCGTCGATCGGTTGCGGGAATTCCTCTTGCCACATGGCTTCGCGCGTCGCGCTGTCGACGAGATAGAACAAGCTGCCACCCACGCCGAGCAGGCTGGGAATTTCCCACTCATCGGGTCCGACCGCCTGGGCGAAACGAGGAATGCGCAGCGCCTCGGCTCGTGCGAGCGCTCCGGCCTGGTCCGCGACCGCAATGCCCAGCGCGCAGACCGAGCCGCCGTGGACTATGTCATGGCTGTGCGCATGTCCTTCGGGCTCGCAATTGAGCACGAGGTTTATCGCACCCTGCTGCCAGCGGGTCACGTCCTTGCTTCGATGGCGCGCCGTGGGCACGAAGCCGAGCGCCGCGAAAACAGACGCGAACTCCTCGGCTTCCTGGTGGCTTGCGGCAATCTCGATGAACTCGACGCCCGAGACCTCCACCCTGGGCGGCATCGAAGAAGCCTCGCCCAGCAGTCTCGCAGTCTCGTCCTCGAGCAGGCGCAGGGAACGATACCCGTCCGTCGCGACCTGGCTGGTCGAGCCGGCGCGAAATCGGTCGTTGAAGATCTCCAGGCTCCAGTAGCCCGTATAGCCGATCCGCTCGATAGCGGCGGCGAACTCCGCGAGCGGCAAGTCGCCCTGTCCCGGCATGGCGCGGAAGTGTCGGCTCCAGCTGAGCGGATCCATTTCGAGCGAGGGCGCGTCGGCCACCTGGACGATGAACAGCTTGTCCGGACGGATGTCGCCGATGCTCGAATTCGGGATGCGCCGGGCGAGCGAATGGAAACTGTCCAGCACGAGGCCAAGCGCTGGATGATCCACATCGCGCACGAGCGACCAGGCGTCGCGGTGGTCACTGACATGGCGTCCCCAGGCCAGCGCCTCGTAACCTATTCGATTGCCGGCGGCCGCCGCGAGGTCCGCCGCTGCCGCCAAGTCCTCGAGCAGCCTTTCACGCTCGCCGAGCGCGTCCGGCGCGCAGTTGGAGCACGCGAGGACAAGGTCGGTGCCAAGATCGTCCATGACCGCGAACTTGCGCTCAAGCCTGCGAAGCGCCGCACCGCGCTTCTCGCCCGGCATGCCTTCCAGATCGCGGAACGGCTGGAACATGGTGCAGACGAGGCCGAGGTCGCGCATGATCCGGCCGATCTCGGCAGCCGATTGCGGTGCGCTGAGCAGATCGTTTTCGAACACTTCGGCCCCGTCGTAGCCGGCGCGGGCAATCGCCTCGAGCTTCTCGACCAGGCTGCCGCTGAGCGACACGGTGGCGATGGAGGTCTTCATCGCGCGGAGACCTCGCTTGCGGAAGCGGCGCGGTCGGAGGCGAGAAAGCTCATCAACATCCGCTCGCGGTCTGGTTCGTGGCCGGTGAATCGGCGAAACGGTTCGCTCGCCTGTCCCACCACCATCGCCGAACCGCCGACGGCGCGGACGCCGCTTGCCTTGACCGCCCGGACCAGCTCGGTCTCGCGCGGAAAGTAGATGATGTCGGCCAGCCACTGCCCCCGGTCGACCAGTTCCGGGTCGAACGGCATGCCGGGATGCGCCTCCATTCCGACAGGCGTGGTCTGCACGATGCCATCCGCCCCCTCGATCGCATCGCCCGGCCTAGCGGCAACGACGACTTTCGCAGTGGGAAAGGACGACGCGAGACGCTGGGCAAGTCCCTGCGCGCGCTGGTGCAGAGCGTCATAGAGGCGAATTTCCCCAGCACCGGCGGAGAGCAACGCGAAGGCCGCCGCCGACCCGGCTCCGCCGGCGCCGATCTGTGCAACGCAGCTGATACGCGCGTCACCCAGTTCGTGGGCCAGCAGAAACGCGAAGCCGGATACGTCAGAGTTGAGGCCGTGCAGTTTGGTGCCATCGAAGATCACGCAATTGACCGCGCCCACGGCCTCGGCTTCCGGATCGATCGTATCCAGAAGGGGCATAACCTTCTGCTTGAAGGGATGCGTGACGTTCACCCCGGTGAAGCCTTGCCCGGCCAGCCGGTCGAGACAGACGGCGAGTTCGACGTCCTCCAGTTTCAGCCGGTCAAAATCGACCAGATCGTAGTGCAGCTCCAGGCCCAGGGCGCGCGCTTCGCGCTCATGGATGGCCGGCGAGGCCGACCCGCCGATGCCGCGGCCCACAAGGCCGGCCCGTATCACCTGGCCGCCGGTCATGAACTCGCCCCGGGCAGTTTGACAGCTAGCACGATCAGCCCGGCCAAGATCGCCGGGACGGCATAGATCGCGAAGATCGTGCCGATGGGCAGGTCGGCGGCTACGAGGTAGCCCCCAACAATCGGGCCGAGCACCGCGCCGATGCGTCCCACGCCGAGCGCCCAGCCGATGCCTGTGCTGCGCAGTTCGGTTGGATAGAAGCGAGCCGCCAGCGCCCAGAATCCGTTGAAACCCCCCTGGACCGTAATCCCGACCGCGAGCGCCGAGAGCAGCGTGAGGGCGAGCGGCATCGAAAGATTTCCGAATACCAGCATTGCTGCCGCCGAAAGGAAGAAGAACACCGCGATCACGCGCGGCAAGTCAAAGCGGACTGCGAGCCAGCCCATCGCGCTGGTGCCGACGAACGCCCCAAAGTTGTAGGTCGCCCCGGCGTAGATTGCCTGGTCGATCGGCAGCCCCGCCCGTGTGGTCAGCTCGGGAATCCAGTTGATGACGAAATAGAGCACGAAATAGCCTAGCGTCACCGCAACCCACAGCAGGATGCCTGAACGCGACCGACCGTCGTCGAACAGGCGGAGCACCCCAACCTTGCCGCCTGGAGCGGGCCTTGGAGGCAGGGCTGCGAGGCCGCTGCGGCCGAGCCGCGCTTTCAGGCGGTTCGCCCGCTCGAGCGCCCTTGCCGGCTGCCGCCGGAGGAGGAAATCGATGGATTCGGGCATCGCCAGCAGTGCGACGAGCAATAGGGCAAGACTGAGCCCGCCCACCATCATGAAGACGCCGCGCCAGCCGAATTCCGGCAATACGGCAACCGTCACAAATGCGGTGATGATCGAGCCGAGCGGCCAGCCCGCCTGGACGAAGCCCACGGCGAAATTCTGGTGCCGAGCGGGGGCGAACTCCGCTGCCATGGCCGTCATCGTGACCCCGATCGTGCCGACCCCGAGGCCGACAAACAGCCGTGTCACTACCAGAGCCGCGACGTTATCGACACGCGACGATGCGAGCATGCTGACGGCAACGAGGGCGAGCGCCGCGAGAATAAGCGGGCGACGCCCGAAGCGGTCCGCGAGCGGGGCGATGAAAAGGCAACCACCAGCCATGCCAGCAAGGCTGGCACTGAAGATGATGCCAAGGTTCTCTGGGGCAACGCCCCATTCGTCCGACAGGACAGGAGCGATGAACGACATCACGAGAAGGTCGGCGCCGTCGAGCATGTTGAGCAGAAAGCACAGCCCCACGGTCGCCACTTGCAGGGGCAGCCAGCGCTCCCCTTGGTCGGCAATCGTTTCAGCCACAAGATTGGCTTCAGACATCCGCTCAGTCATCCCCTGCGTCTCTTCGGACGATGATCAGCGATTAAACGGACCGTTTGGTCCGGTCAAGAACAAACGGACAGGTTGGAATGTTATTGCCATTACCGGTGCTCATTGGCTAACCGCCAGTCGAGCGGGTAAAGGGATCGGGATGTCGAACGCAGCTAACGCCGACCGACTTGAGGCGACGGGCGCTCCACGGCGCAAGCGGGATGCGAAAGCGACGCGCGAGGATCTTCTCGTGGCGGCGACGGAAGAATTTGCGGAGAAGGGCCTCGCAGGCGCGCGGGTCGAGGAAATTGCCGCCCGTACGGCCACCAGCAAGCACATGATCTACTACCACTTTGGCAGCAAAGAGGGCCTCTATTCGGCAGTGCTCGAGCGGGCCTATCGCGAATTCCGCTTGGCCGAAGGTGCGGCAGACTACAGCGCTCTCGCTCCGCTCGATGCGCTTGCCAGCCTCGTGGGCGCAACATTCGATGTCCATGCCACACATCTGCAGATCGTACGCATCATCATGGCCGAGAACATCAACCGGGGCGAAAACATCGTCGGGCTGGACAGTTTCCAGCAACGCGAACTGGCACTCGACACCTTGCGCGAAATTCTAGATCGCGGCTCACGCGACGGCAGTCTCCGCTCCCGCCTCGATCCTCTACAGATCCACCTGACGATCAGCGCCCTCTGCTTCCACTACATCGCCAACGCCTACACATTCGGCCACGTCTTCGGGATAGACGCCCACGCCCCCGATGAACTCCGCAAGCGGCGTCAGGAAGTCATCGACACCGTGGTCATGCGTTGCGCCACGTGATCGTGCCTTCTCTTGCTACGATCCTGGAGTTAGAGCGAGATTAGCCCGCATTCGCAGAGCGACACATAATCCGGTTTTCGCTTAGCAAAATGGCAGGGTTCCGACCGCAGCGCGCGACCTCCGGGCATCTTCCGGTCGCCTGATAATGTGGGGGAAGCGGACGAAACCGGAATAGCGGTTTTCTGAACTTTGCCCGCCAAAAGCAGACTGCCAGCAATCGGACCAATTTAAGCCGGAAAGCTCCGCCGCGTCCGGTTGGCAAGCGCTACGAGCGACAACATCACCGGCACTTCGACGAGCACGCCGACCACGGTGGCCAGCGCGCGCCCGCTGCCCAGTCCGAAGAGGCCAATAGCCACCGCCACTGCGAGCTCGAAGAAGTTGGACGTGCCGATAAGCGCGCCGGGCGCCGCCACCGTCGATGCGGCACCTTCCACGCCCTGGCCAGCCCGTAGGCGATGCAGAAGATGCCGTAGCTCTGAACGATGATCGGTGCGGCAATCAGGGCGATCAGCACCGGGCGCGCGACAATCGTTTCGGCCTGGAAGCCGAACAGTAGCAGCACCGTCAAGAGCAGGCCGGTGACCGAAAGCGGCTTTATTCTGCCCGTAAACGCGGTGCCGGCGGCTTCGTCGCTGCCATGGCTCGCAAGCAGCCGTTGGCGCACGAAGGCCCCGGCGGCCAGTGGCACGACGACGTAGAGTACGACCGAAAGCAGCAATGTCTCCCAAGGCACCACGATGTCGGCCACTCCCAGCAAGAGCGCGACGATCGGGGCGAATGCCACGATCATGATAAGGTCGTTGGCCGCAACCTGAACCAGCGTGTAGGCGGGGTCGCCCTTCGTGAGCTGCGACCATACGAACACCATCGCCGTGCAGGGTGCGGCCCCCAGCAAGATAAGGCCGGCGATATATTGCTCGGCATCTGCAGGTGTGATCAGTTCGGCAAATACCACTTCAAAGAACAGCACGCCCAGCGCTGCCATTGTGAAGGGCTTGATCAGCCAGTTGACAACAAGCTGATGACGATTCCTTTTGGTCGCTCGGCATTCATATTAGTCTTGCGACCAGAACATTTGGCCCCGAACGGAAGAAACAGACTGCTTTCTTATGCACTCCGAGAGCGCATGGAGCACGAGACCGGATCTATCGCCTGCTGGGCCGTGCTTAAATAACTACGGCCTGATAGCGACCTTCAGCACGCCGTCGCGCTGATGGGAAAAAGATCGTAGGCCTCCACTATGTCGTCCAGCGAGAAACGGTGCGTGACCAGTGGCCGCGTATCAATGCGCCCAGTGGCGATCACCTCCATCAACCGCCGCATCCGCTCTTTGCCGCCAGGACACAGAGTGGTGACGATCCGATTGTCGCCAAACCGGCCGAAAAGGCATCGAGTGGTATCTTCAGATCACTCGAATAGACGCCCAGCGAAGATAGCGTTCCGCCTGGTCGAAGGACCCGGAGAGCACTTTCAAATGTTCCCTGTGTGCCCAACGCCTCGATCGCGACGTCGACGCCGCGCCCTTCCGTTATTCGCCGGATTTCGTCGACCGGGTCCTCCTTGGAGAAATCGACGATATGTGTTGCGCCCATCGTCCTGGCCATCTCGATGCGGGCTGCAACGCTCTCGACCGCGATGATTGTTGTCGCGCCCATCATGCGTGCGCCCGGCCGTTGCGCAAAGGCCGATCGGCCCTTGCGCAAAAACAGCGACGCTATCGCCGATACGGATACGGCCCGATTCCGCGCCGCTGAATCCAGTCGACATGATGTCAGGACACATCAGCACCTGTTCGTCGGTCAGACCGTCAGGCACGGGCGAAAGGTTGGCCATCGCGTCGGGCACGAGCAGATATTCCGCTTGGGCGCCATCGATCGTATTGCCAAATCGCCAGCCACCCATTGCCTTCCACCCGGCGCCTTGCTGTCCGCCGCATTGCGAATGAAAGCCGCAAAGCGAGGCGTAAGACGTGCCCGAGGGCGTAATTGCCCCTGCGATTACGCGTTGACCCTCGCTATAACCGGGAACGGCCGAGCCAAGTTTCTCGATGATCCCTACCGGTTCGTGGCCCACCGTCAATCCCCGTTCGATGGGATATTCGCCCTTGAGGATATGTATGTCGGTACCGCAGATGGTCGTGGTGGTTACGCGGATCAGCGCATCGAGTGGTCCGACGTCGGGCACCGCTTTTCGTCAAGTACGATGCGTCCTGGCTCAACGAATATTGCGGCTTTCATCATCACCATGCGTATTCTCCCTTTCCGGAGCCTGCGGCTAACGTGGGCGCTAGGCTCAGGACTCATTGATCGAGCCAGAAGATGACGGTTGCGGCGATGCAGATGGCGGACATGAAGGTGTGGGCGCAGCGGTCGTAGCGGGTGTGGATGCGGCGCCAGTCCTTGAGTTTGCCGAACATGTTCTCGACCCTGTGGCGCTGGCGATAGAGTATGGGATCGTGCGGGATCTGCAGCTTTCGATTGGCTTTTGAAGGGATGCAGGCGGTGATCCCGCGATCGGCCAGAGCGGCGCGGAACCAGTCGGCATCATAGCCCTTGTCGCCGAGCAGTGCCTTGGCCTTGGGAGCGCGTCGATCATCAGCGCAGCACCCTTGAAGTCGCTCATCTGGCCTTCGCTGAGCAGCATGACCAGAGGCCGCCCCTGGCCATCGCAGACCGCATGAAGCTTGGAGTTCAGGCCGCCTTTGGTGCGTCCGATACGTCTGGGAAGAGCCCCTTTTTTAAGAGGCTGGCCGCCGTTCGGTGAGCCTTGAGATGCGTGGCATCGATCATCAGCTGATCCGGCTTGCCACCCTTCGCAGCCAGTGCGGCAAAGATCTTGTTGAACACGCCCATCCGGCTCCAGCGGATGAACCGGTTGTAGATCGTCTTGTGCGGACCATACTCGCGCGGCGCATCTCGCCAGCGCAACCCGTTCCTGATCACGAAGATGATCCCGCTGATGATCCGGCGATCATCGACCCGCGGCACCCCATGCGACAGCGGAAAATACGGCTCGATCCGGCGCATCTGCGCCTCCGACAACCAGATCAGATCACTCATGGCAACGCCTCCTCAGCGCTGCCATTGAATCAGATGATCGAGCCCTTGGGAATCCCTTTAATGGGTCCTGAGCCTAGATCGAACTACGGACGGCGGGAGTGCGCGACCCATCCGATGCGAGCCTGTGCCCATCCGCCAAGTGAAAAGCTGTACCCGGCAGCGCAAACAGAATGCCCAGGCCGAAAGCCAGCAATCCGGCTTTCAATCCCACGGTCGTGAGATCGAACCAGCCGGCCACGCCGGGCACACAAGCTATCCCTAGCACGAAAGCGGCCGCGGCGCACACGACCAGCCTGGAAGATAGGTTTTTCAGGCGGCTGAGGACAGCGAGCGTCGCGGACAGGGCTGATAGCAGAACGAAGAACGCCAGCGTTCGCGCTTCGCCGACGCTCGCTCCTTCGCCAAGAGCAGAGATGAATTGCCAGCCGACGCCGATCGCCACCGCCAGGCCCGTCATACAGATGGCAGTAACCTGGCGTGCGCTGAAAAACCCTCCTCCTCGCGGAACGCCTTTCATGACGGCCGGTCCGGGTTTCTGCTGGAACCCGAGAATGGCCGCCGGATGGATGAACAGTTCCAGCACGACGATGTGGATCGGCAGGTAAAGCAGGGGGAAGTCGAGCAGCGGGATCGCCGCCGCCGTGGTCACCAGGGGAATATGGACGATCAGCAGGAACGCGAAGCTCCGGCTGAGATTGGCGAACAGCTGGCGTCCCTCGGCGATAGCCTTGATTATCGTGGCGAAATTGTCGTCCATCAGCACGATGGCGGCAACTTCGCGCGCGCTCTGCGTGCCCCTCAAACCCATGGCAATGCCGATATCGGCCGCCTTGAGCGCCGGCACATCGTTCACGCCGTCGCCCGTCACTGCCGTGACCGTTCCGTCCTCGCGCATGGCCTCGACCAGCTTTGCCTTCTGGGACGGGGAGGCCCGGGCGATCACGTCCAGCGTGGAGAGGAACGCGCGTTCCCCGGCATCGATGCGCTGCTCCAGTTCGTCGCCCGACATTACTGTCGGATTTGTGGCCAGCCCCGCTTCGCGGGCGATCGCTTCGGCCGTGCGGGGATGATCTCCGGTGACCATGACAACGCGGATGCCTGCGCCATGTGCGATCGTGACTGCGTCGCGGACACCCTCGCGAACCGGATCGGCGATCCCGATCAGACCGGCGAAAGTGAAGCCGTCTGAAGGCTCGACATCGCCGGACTGCCCATGTCGAAACGCACAGCCGATGACCTTCTGTCCGCTCGACGATAGCTCCGCGAGCACCTTGTCGAATTGCTCGAGTTGCGCAGGCGAGAGTTCGCACAGGCCGGCAATCGTTTCAGGGGCACCCTTGGCGACTGCGAGCGTTCCGGATCCTCCTTCCCAGATCGCCACCTCCTTCCTGCGCGCCTCGGTAAAAGGAAAGGTTCGGACAAGCGTCCATCCGGAAGGTGCGAGCGGGACCGCGGCCCTAAGCGCCTCGTCGAGCGGATCGTGCGATGCTTCGCGCGCAGCCATTGCGGCCAGTTCCAGCAGGCGTTCAGAGCTCGTATCACCAAACCCTCGCAGTTCCTGCAAACGCAACCGACCCTCGGTAATGGTGCCGGTCTTGTCGCTGCAGATCACCCCGACCCGGCCGATATTCTCCACCGCCACGGCGCGGCGCACCAAGGCCTTGCTCTTGGCGAGCCGGTAGGCCCCGACGCCAAGAAAGAAGGTCAGTGCCACCGGAAATTCTTCGGGAATGGCAGCGACTGCCAGGACCGCGGCGCTCAGGAATGCGTCAATCAGGCCATGTCCCTGGTAAAGGCGGATCCCGGCGAGCAACAGGCAGATCGCAACCGCGACCAGCAGAAGCAGGCGAACAAGCCCTGCAACGGCGAATTGAAGCGGCGTCCGCTCGTCACGTGTCCCGGTCGCGGCGGCGACGATCTCGCCATAAAGGCATTCCCGTCCCGTAAAGAGCAGCCGCACGTGCGCCGCCCCGGTCAGGAGGCGGGTGCCGGCAAAGACCCAATTTTCCTCGGCCAGGACGGGATCGCCAGGCGACACCGGACGCTTGGCAACCGGATACGCTTCGCCGGTCAGCGAGGATTTGTCCGCCTGCAGATCATCGCCCGCCACGATTACGCCGTCCGCCGGAAATGCCTCGCCGGCAGTGACCGACACCAGATCACCCACGACCAGTTCATCGGCCGCGACAGCCCGTTGGCCGGAGCGACGGATCACGACGGCTCGCGTCGCCAGCGCGCTTCTGAGGCCCTTGAGCGACGCTTCGGTCCGCCGGTGCAGGTAGAAATCCATCCCGATGAGCGGCACCAGGGCAAGCATCAGGACAGCGGCATCCGACAGCTCGCCCAGGCCGGCAAACACGAGGCTCGTGACCAGCAGAAACCAGAGCATCGGATCGCGCGCGGTATCGCCGGCCAATTGGCGCGCCGACCTCGCCTGATATTCGGCGATGACGTTGTTGCCGAATCGCTCGCGCAGCGAGCTGGCTTCGGAATCGGTGATCCCTTCCAGCTCCCCGGCGCGCGAGCAGCGCTTCGCGTTCCGGCGGAACCTCGCGCTTCATGATCTTTCGCCTTGGCACCGGCGCTATTCGCGCACGACCATCACCGAGCACTTTCGCATGACGGACGACGCGCGAGGCATTGGCGCCCAGCAGATAGTCCTTCATTTCCGGTCGGTGCGACGACAGCACGATCAGATCGGCTTCAAAAGTCTCGCCAGCCTCGATCAGCCCGGCATAGACGGAGCCGCTTCTGACAATTTCCTCGACATCCCTGTCGGCGGCGTGATCGCGCGCGACCTTCATCAGCTTGATCCGCGCGTCCTCCATGATCGCGCGAACTGACGATACCGACCATTGCGCCTGCAACATCAGCACCGTGTCGGGCACGACATAGGCAAGCGCGACCTTGGCGTCGAAACAATCTGCGAGGGCCAAAGCCGTGGCGATGGGCTTTTGCCATGAACTGGGTTCATCCAGATCCACGGCGACCAAAATCCTTGAATACACCGGCTCTCCTTCTCGATTGCTGCGCTACCTTGCCAGCGGTTCTCTTCGCGGAGGCGCTGGCCAGCCACTTCTCAAACGACCGTGCCCACGAGCGAACCGATGCCGGCGGTAACAGCCATCGCCGCGGCTCCCCAGAAGGTTACCCGGACGACGGCTTTTGTGACTTGCGCACCGCCCGCCTTTGCGCCGATCGCGCCCAGACCAGCCAGGAAGACCAGCGAGGCAAGCGCGACGCCGCCGGCAAGCGGCCGCCCAAGCGGAAGCACGCTGGCGACCAGAAGAGGAAGCGCCGCACCAACCGTGAAGGTCGCCGCCGAAGTCTGAGGTGGTCCCGCCTTCTTGGACAGTTTGGCGGCTGAGTTAAGCTAATCCCGGTTGTCGTTCATGCCCCCCATGATCTGATTGCCTGATCCGCCGACATTCGTACTTCAGCGAGCGCCACAGCCGCTCGATGAAGACGTTGTCCATCCACCGGCCGCGCCCGTCCATGCTGATGCGCACCTCGGCCTCGCGCAGCACGCTGGTGAAGCGCCTGCTGGTGAACTGGCTGCCCTGGTCGGTGTTGAAGATCTCGGGCTTGCCGAAGCGGGCCAGCGCCTCCTCCAGCGCGGCGACGCAGAAGCCGGCGTCCATCGTGTTCGACAGCCGCCACGCCAGCACCTTGCGCGTCGCCCAGTCCATGATCGCCACCAGGTACAGGAAGCCCGCGCCGCATCGGGATGTAGGTGATGTCGGCGCACCAGACGTGGTTGGGCCGCTCGATCGCCAGCTTGCGCAGCAGATAGGGATAGATCCGGTGCTGCGGGTGCGGATCGCTGGTCGCGGCCGCTGGTAGATCGGCGTCAGGCCCATCTTCGCCATCAGCCGCCGCACCCGGCGTGCGACCCACCTCGTGGCCCTGTCGCGGCGCAGGTGCCGCGACCATCTGCCGGCTGCCATACCACGGCATGTCCAGGAACGCCGCGTCGATCACCCGCATCAGCGCCAGCGTCTCGTTCGCTCTCCGGCACCGGCGCGTAGTAATAGGACGAGCGGCTGATCGACAGCAGCCGGCATTGCGCCGCGATCGACTAGCCGCTGGTGAGCAGGCTCGACCATCGACCGCCTCCGGGCCACGCTCATCGACCGAAGGCTTTGGCTAAAAAATCGCGCTCCACCGACCAGCTGCCCGATCTTGGCATGCAGCTTCTCCATCTCGGCCTCGCTGGCCGCCTTGGCCGCGTCCCAGCCCCGGCGAACATGCCCGCCATCCCGTCCATCGCCTGCCGCTTCCAGGTCGCGATCATCGTGTGGTGGACGCCATGCTTCGCTGCCAGCTCCGCCAGCGTCAGGTCGCCCCGGATCGCCTCCAGCGCCACCTTCGCCTTGAACTCGCGCGCTGTAGCGCTTCCTCGTCGTCTTCATTCCCGTCCATTCCTTCAGGTCGGGATGTAGCTTAACACCCTGTCCGAATTTCCGGCACCACCTCATAGTTCAACGGCCGCCAAATTGCGTTAGACGTTGTCAGACGTTGATACCGCTTTCCTCCAAGAATTTCAGGACCGCTTCCATCTTGTAGGGCTTTTGCAGCCTCCACTCTCCGGCGCCGATTGGTCGGTCCGCGTCTGCCAAACCCGTTGCGTAGATCACCTTGATTTCGGGCGTTCGACGCAGCGCCACTTCGGCCACCCCCCAGCCGTCAACCGTACCAGGCATCCGAATGTCGGTGAACAGGACGTCGAATGCCGGCTCGCGCTCGAGAATGCCGACTGCTTCCTCACCGTCATGGGCAGCGGTGACTTCGTGGCCGGCATCGACCAGATCCTCGAGTGCAAGTTCCCGAACGAGCATTTCATCTTCAACGAGAAGGATGCGCGCCATTTTTGTGAATACTCCCGTCGTCAGATGGCCGGACCGGGCGCTAGGCGCCCCAGGCAGCGACAGGAACTAACGGGAGCGGAATAGGTTGGTTCCCGTGCTAAATCTTGTTGCGCGAGGGAGAATGCATGTGAGGGAATGGGCGGGGTTAAATGGGAGGAGCGCCGAAAAAATCATTCTCAAGTCCGCCGCGGTCGTCGGCCTTGCCGCAGGTCTTTCTGCCCACCCGGCGCGCGCACAGACCATCGAAGAACTGCGCAGCATGTCGATCGAAGATCTCGCGCAGGTCAACGTCACATCGGTGAGCAAGTCCGAGCAGCCGCTCTCCGAAGCGCCGGCTGCCATTTACGTCATCAGCCGCGAGGACATCGAACGCAGCGGGGCGTCGACTTTACCGGAAATGCTTCGCCTTGCCCCCAACCTCCAGGTTTATCAGACGGCGCCGGGCAAATGGGTGATCACGGCGCGAGGTTTGAACGGCAACCTCGCGGCGCAAAACTTCTCGAACAAGCTGCTCGTGCTGATCGACGGCCGAACTGTCTACACCCCGCTGTTCTCCGGCGTTTATTGGGACATGCCCGATGTGCTGCCCGACAACGTCGATCGTATCGAGGTCATCAGCGGGCCGGGGGCGACGCTATGGGGAGCGAATGCAGTCAACGGAGTCATCAACGTAATCACCCGTAACTCCTCGGAGGTCAGCGGCCTTTACGCCGAAGCTAGGGCGGGGCCCGATCGCCAGGTCGCCGGCTTGAGAATTGCCGGGCAGGTCGCCGACGATCTCAGCATCAGCGCCCACGCGCGTTACCTGCACGAGCGCGAGTTCACATCTCCAGCCGGCCTAGACGCGTCCGACGGTTGGCGGCGGGTCAGTGGAGGCGTCCGCGCCGATTGGACGCCAAGCGATACGGACTCGCTGATGTTGCAGGGAGAGGTGTTCGACGGACGTGTCAATCATGCCGGTCCGGTGAACGAGCCACTGTCGGGTCGAAATCTGACGCTGCGCTGGAATTGTCAGGTCGGAGGCGGAGAAATCCAGGGGCAGGTGTTCTATGACCGCATTGCTCGCGACGAGCGTGTGACCGGTGGTGCCAAGTTTCATACGGACACATACGACGCAGAGGTGCAGCACAGTTTCAAGCCGGTTGAACGGCATTCGATCGTATGGGGCGCGGGGGCGCGGCTGATCGATTATGATATCACGGGCTCTTCCACGCTGTACTTCGAACCCGCGAAAGAGCGGTTGTTCATTTTCGACATCTTCGCGCAGGACAGCTTCGCGATAACGCCGAACCTCACGCTGATTGCCGGCCTGAAGGCCGAGCATCTGCCGTATGCCGGAACCTCATTGCTGCCGGAATTCCGGGTGGCGTGGAAGCTCCGTCCATCGGTCCTGCTCTGGGCAGCCGCATCGCGTGCGCTACGTTCGCCGACGCCGTTCGATACCGATGTCGAAGAGCGTGTGGACGTGATTTCGGTAAGCGGCAAACCCAACTTCTTGCCGGAGAAGCTGACGGCCTTCGAACTCGGCACACGTGCCCAGCCGGCAGAAAACCTGTCGCTGTCTGCCACGCTGTTTTATCATCGCTACGACGATTTGCGCTCAATCGAACTGGCGAACGGGCCAGGGCTCCTTGCGCTCGGCTGGGACAACAAGATCAAAGGCGAGACGTACGGGGCCGATGCATGGGCCGACTGGCGTCCAACCGCTTGGTGGACGCTCTCCGCAGGGGCGACCGTCCTCCAACGCGATTTCAAGGCCAAGCCCGGTTCGTCCATGATTCTGGGCACCGATCAGGTCGGCAACGACCCGCCATACTGGATCACGCTGCGATCCTCGATGGCGCCACTGACCGACGTTACTCTCGACCTCGACCTTCGGGCCGTTGGCGCACTCCGCGATTCGGCGGTTCCAGCCTACCGCGAACTTGGCGGCCGCCTGGCCTGGCAGGTGACGCGGAGCATGGCAGTGTCGCTCTCCGCGGTGAACCTGCTTCACAAGCGGCACCAGGAGTATCCCGGGGGCGACTTGATTCCCCGCCGCGTCATGGGCGGCGTGGAACTGCGATTCTGAGTCGCCCATGCTGCGGTCGCCCGTCTTTATGCTCCTGTACGTGTCGCTGCTCATCGCGCTGCGCTCGTCACCGGCCCATGCCGCGTCATCGGAGGCGCAAGTGAAGGCGGCGTATCTTTACAAGATCACATCCTTCGTCCGTTGGCCGGAAAGTGCGCGACAGGGCGACTCTATGCGGCTGTGTGTCGCAGGTCGCAGCGACGTCGCAGTGGTCTTGCAGACCTTGGTTCGCGGGCAGCGGGTCGACGGTAAGCCATTGGAAGTCCGCAGCGTCGAGGCGGGGGACACGCAGGCGGCACGATCCTGTCACGTCCTTTTTCTGGGGAGTGGTCCAGGCTCTACGCGAGGCTTGGCCGGAGCCACCCAGGGTCTGGCGGTCCTCACGGTTGGCGACCGCACCAATCGAACGGGGGGAGGAGTGATCGATTTTATCGAGCGCGATGGCAAGGTGCGTTTCGTAATCGATACGACCTCCGCGCGCTTGCGCGGCCTCGAGCTGAGCTCGAAACTGCTCCAGGTAGCCGAGGCCGTCCGATGAGCGAAGGTTCGGTTCTCCTGAGGTTCAGCCAGAGACTGCTCGAGAAGCGGTGGGCGACGGGTTCGCTGGCGCTCCTCCTTCTCGGCGTCAGCCTCTTGCTTGCTTGGCAGTGGGAGCGACAGGAAAATCGCGCGGAGATGCGTGAGGTCTCCGCCCAGGCCCGCATTCTCGCCGGAAGCCTTTCGGGAGCCGTGGCCTTCGACGATCGCCAGACTGTCGAGGAGTATCTCGGCGCGTTGCAAATCAACCAGAACATCAAGGCTGCCGGCGTCTACGAGCCGAGCGGGCGGCTGTTGGCCGGATACAATCGGAAAGGAGAGCTGCTGCCCGGCAAGGTTGATGGGTCGGATTGAGCAATTCGAGGGCGGCGAGCTGGCGATCTCCTATCCGATTACGGAAGGCAGCCTGAAGCTTGGCAGAGTTTACCTGCGCAGTTCCATCGAGACACTGCGCCGCGCCGGTTATCACGATATGCTGCGATCGGCGCGTTCTCATTTTAGCGGCGATGCTCATTGCGCTCCTCGGAGCATCGAATGCAGAAGCCGTCGCAGCGAACCGCCGACTGCAGGAACAGATCGCCGCGCGTGAACAGGCGGAAGAGGCGTTGCGGCGGGCGCAGAAGATGGAGGCCCTCGGCCAACTGACCGGGGGCGTGGCGCATGACTTCAACAATTGCTCATGGCCGCGGCGAGCGGTCTCGACCTGCTCGATCGGGCGAAGGACGATGAACGTCGCTCAAAGTTGAAACAGGGCATCCGGGACGCACTCGACCGCGGCAGCCGCATAACAGAGCAGCTGCTCGCGTTCTCCCGCCGTCGCCCGCTGCAATAACGAAGTCGTTCGGATCGACGCGCACATCGCCAAGCTCTCGCAGTTGCTCGACCGCTCGTTGCGCGAGAACATTTCGGTCGACTTCTCGATCTCCTCCCGACGTGTGGCCGATCGAGGTCGATCTTGCCCAGTTCGACATCGCCATTCTCAACCTGGCGGTGAATGCCAAGGACGCGATGCCCACAGGCGGGAAGCTCTGCATTTCGGCCCGTAACCGGCCTGGTGGCCTCGAGGGCGCCGACGCAGTCGAGATCTCGGTCAAGGACGAGGGCGACGGCATACTACCCGAAGTGCTGGAAAAGGTATTCGAACCGTTCTTTACGACGAAGGAAGTCGGGCAGGGAACGGGTCTCGGGCTGAGCCAGGTCTACGGCTTTGCTGGCGCGGCGGGAGGCGGGGCCAGATCGCCAGTACTCCCGGCGAGGGAACGGAATATCACCCTGACTCTGCCAAGTTGCGCTGCCTCCGCTGCGGTCCCGTGCCGAGACAAAAGAGGTCGAAACCTGCGGCAAGCTCGAGGGATTGCGTGCCCTCCTGGTCGAAGATGACGAGCAGCTCAATCTTGCTCATTGGCGACATGCTCGAAGAGCAGGGGCTACAGGTTGTTCGCGCGAGTTGTGCTGCGGAGGGTTTACATTTGGCCACGGAGTGCCCGCCGCAGCTCGTCCTGTCGGACATGGTCATGCCGGGCGAAATGGACGGGCTCGACCTGGCGCGCGAATTGCTGCGGCGATGGCCGCACTTGCCGATCGTTCTCATGACAGGCTTCAGTGACGAGGCTACTTCCGCAAACGAGGAGGGATTTTCCGCTCTTGCGAAAGCCATTCGACGCTCCGGCGCTGCTCGACAGCCTCAGTCGAGCCGTCGAGAAGTCGGCTCCGATTGCCATGAAAGCGAAGAACTGAGCGTTTCACGTTCGCCTGACAACTCCCTCTAAAGCGCCACGGCGCGCCTAAGGTACTCACGAGCGACGGCAAGTCGACGTAACGAGCCTCCGTTCAGAAGGTCGCCATTGATCGTACTATAGATGTCAGTCATCGACGCGCCCCTCTCTTCAGCGGCCATCCCCGCCGCTCAGACATAGGTATCAGACAAGTCAGGAGCCGTTAGGCCGCAAGGACTCGGCTTTACGGAAGCCTACCTAACTTCCGATAGGATCATCTTGTTCACCAGCGTCGTGAGTGTCCATAACTAGAATTGACAGAAGCGGGAGCGGATATCCTTAATGGCCACGCTGGCGATGACGTGTTCTATATCGGCCCGGGTGACGCAGCGGACGGCGGCACCAACGCCATTGGGGGCTTCGATTACGCCTACATCGATCTTTCTTCGCTCACCGGTTCGTCCACGGTAAGCCTTTCGTCGGGGCGATCGGCAACGTTTGCTGGCTCGACTTCCATTACGAACATCGAGCGTGGCACACTCTCCCTGGGGAATGGCAATGATGCAGTAACCGTCACCAGCGGTATTTGGCTTCTAAACCTCGGTTTTGGCGACGATTTCGCTCAGGGGGGAGTCGCTGCTGATACCATGAATGGCGAAGCTGGGAACGACACCCTCAAAGGTGGCGACGGCGACGACCTTCTTAGCGGCAACGACGGCAACAACTTTCTGTACGGGGAGGCCGGCAATGATACGCGGACGAGCGGGGTTGGCAGCGACTATATTGATGGACGCGCGGGCAACGACACGATCGAGGCGGGTGAAGGTGCGGACACCGTACTTGGTGGCGACGGAAACGATTACATCGTCGGCGGGCTTGGGGCCGATACCCTGACCGGGGGGCGGGTAACGACATATTCGCGCTCGGATTTGGCATTCCCCGGTCCCACAGTTCGCCCACCACCGCCGACGTCATCACTGACTTCGAGGGCGCGGGCGTCCCAGGCGGGACAAAATCGATCTGCCCGGATATTACAACACCCTCCCGCTCGCGTTTAACATCAATCCCATAAGCTTTACCGGTCCCAGCGTTACCGGGGTGCAACTTCCCCTGGAACTGGTCGGCGACGGATTCATCGACGTCAGCTGGAAGTTCAATTCGGCCGAAAACCGAGTTGAGATCTGGGTCGACACCAACGACGACGGTCAGTTCTCCGAAGTCGACATCTACATGTTCCTCAACGGCGTTACGACCTTCAGCTTGGAGGATCTGGTCGACAACTTCGCGGTCTGGCGTGGTACGCAAGCTGCTGATTCCTATACCGGTAATGCACCTGACAATGTCGCCTATGGCCTGGGCGGCAACGACGTGCTCGACGGCGGCGACGGCAACGACTCGTTCTACGGCTACAACGGCTCGGGCGCGATGAGCGGCGGTGCTGGTAATGACGTGTTCACGGCCTACAGGGGTACGTGGACGATAGATGGTGGGGCCGGGGACGACCGGTTCGAGCTGGGCGCCAACGGTGCGAGCTATGCGAGCACCGACCAGGTGCAGGTGGCGACCGGCGGGACGGGCGCGGACACGTTCCAGTTCATGCCGTCGAGCACGTTCGACTACGCCGACCGGGTGACCGACTTCTCGGGCGCGGACGGCGACAAGCTGCAGCTTTACGGCATCAGCGCCGGGCGGGCGTCGTATTACTATTACTGGCCACTGGCGAATGCCTCGACGCTGTTCCGCGGGAGCATGGATGCGGCAAACTTCGTGCTCGGGGCAGCGCTTCCGGGCGACGACATCGGCACCGGGTTCGCGCAGTTCTGGACCGTTCAGACGGGCGGCAATACCTACCTGGTGGGCGACACCGACGGCGACCTGGTGCTCGACGAGACCGACTTCGTGGTGCGGTTCGACGGGTTGGTAAGCCTGTCGGCATCGGACTTCGTGGCTGGCACGTTCGTGGCGATCGCGGGTACCGCCGGCGACGACGTGCTGACGGGCGACGACGCGGTGGCCGACCAGATCTACGGCGGAGCGGGCAACGACACGCTCAATGGCCTTGCGGGCGACGATGCGCTGTACGGCGGGATCGGCGGAGGCGGGCATCACACCCGCGCCCTGGCACCGGGGCAAAGGATTTGGGTTGCCTGTGGGCAACGGATGAAACTTGTCGCCACGCAGCGCAGGACGGTGTAGCAAAACCGCCTCAGGGGGGGAGCTGTCCTGCGGCACCGGCGCGCTCGTCGGATTTTTGGTTGCACTGATTCAACCGGCATTGGCGGGCGAACGGCCGTCGGGCCGTTCGGGAGAATGCAATCATGCCAGGCGGCGATGGCGGCGCGGGTTATACTACTGCCCCAGGCGGACCTGGAGGCGTGGGCTTCGGCTCTGCGGGCGTTTGGGGTGGCGTTGAACCATGGCCGGATGATGAATCCTATGAGCCGTCCGGCGGCGGCGGCGGTGGCGGAGCAGCCGGGCACGGTGCGATCAACGCAGGCAATGGCGGATATGCAGGTGAAGCCAACCCCAGTAACGGCGGCCAAGGCGGACTCGGCGGTACGTCAGCCAATCCCAACGGCAGCAATGGCGTCAACGGGTTTCACCCCGCCGGCGGTGGCGGCGGTGGCGGCGGTTACAGTGCCTATTCCGGCACGGCCCTTGTAAACGATATCATTCTGACCGGAGGCAACGGAGGAAACGGCGGTTCCGCCTCGGCATCGTTTTTACTCCCCTGGCCAGGTGGTGGCGGTGGCGGCGGGGAAGGTGGATACGGAGCGGTAATTACCGCGGAGTCGATCAATTCGAATGCTGGATCCCTGATTGGAGGAACCGGCGGAAACGGTGGCTATGGGAATTATGGCGGCTCCGGCGGCAGCGGCGGGAATGGTGTCCATTTCGTATCGTCCGGAACTCTGGAAAATTCCGGCTCTATCGCCGGAGGAAGCGGTGGAAACGGTGGAAGTGGTGGGTGGCGGCTCGGCTTTGGTGGCAGCGGCGGTATCGGTGTCTACGGCTCAAACCTGACCGTCACCAACAGCGGAAGCATATCCGGCGGCCTGGCCGGTGACGGCACGACGCGTTCCTATGCCATCAACTTTGCCGGCGGGACCAACGTGCTGGCGATCATGGCCGGATCGACGATGACGGGCCTCGTCTTTGGCGGGGGCAACGAAACGCTCGATTATTCGGGATACTTCGAGGGCGTAACGGTCGACCTTGCCGCGGGCACCGCCACCGGCACGACTGGTGTCGTGAGCATCGAGAACCTGACCGGGAGCGCATTCGACGACACGCTGACCGGGGATTCGGGGGCGAACGTACTGAAAGCCGGCGCGGGGATCGATGTCCTGCAGGGTGGCGGGGGCAATGACACGCTGGAGGGCGGTGCGGGGGCCGACGCGCTCGATGGCGGGGACGGCAACGACACGGCAAGTTATGCCGGATCGGCGGCGGGCGTTACGGTTAACCTGCTGACGAACACGCTCTCGGGCGGCGATGCGGCGGGCGACACGCTGACCTCGATCGAGAACCTGACCGGGAGCGCCAATGCCGACACGCTGACCGGCAACACGTTCGCCAACGTGCTCGACGGCGGCGCGGGGACCGACACGATGATCGGCGGCCTCGGGGACGACGCTTTCACCGTCGACAACGCCGGCGACGTGGTCATCGAACTTTCCGGCGAGGGCACCGACGAGGTGCGCACTGCACTCGCCAGCTACACTCTGGGTGCGAATGTGGAGAACCTGACGGGTCTCTCGGCCGGCGGCCAGGCGCTGACCGGCAACGGGCTGGCCAACCTGCTCGACGGCGGTGCCGGCGCGGACACGATGGCCGGTGGCCTGGGGAATGACGTCTACGTGGTCGGAGCCGGCGACGTGGTGACGGAGCTTGCGGGCGAAGGCACCGATGAGGTTCGCACGGGGTTGGCGAGCTATGCGCTGACGGCGAACGTGGAGAACCTGACGGGGACTGCGGCAGGCGGTCAGACGCTGGTCGGCAACGTGCTGGCGAACACGATCCAGGGCGGCGCCGGCAACGACGTGATCAACGGTCTTGCCGGCAACGACGTGATGCGGGGCGGGGCGGGCAACGATGCCTACTACGTCTACGATGCCGGCGACGTGGTGACCGAGTTGTTCGGCGAGGGGACCGACATCGTCTATGCCTATGCCAGCCACACGCTGGGCGCGAACGTCGAGAACCTGACCCTGCTGGCGGCCGGGCTGACCGGGACGGGCAATGCGGCGGGCAACACGATCTACGGCTCGAGCGGCGCGGACACGATCCACGGCATGGGCGGAGGCGACCGCCATTGCCGGTGGCGGCGGCAACGACACGATCTACGGCGACGACGGGGCGGACTTGATCTGGGGCGGTGCGGGCAACGACACGATCCACGGCGGGGCCGGGATCGACTACATGCTCGGCGGCACGGGGGACGACACCTACTACGTGACCGATGCCGGCGACACGGTGATCGAGCAGCCGGGCGAGGGGACCGACACGATCTACGCCTCGACCGCGACGCACCAGTTGCGGCCCAACATCGAGGTGCTGGTCGGCACGCTGGCGACCGGCCAGACGCTGATCGGCAACTCCGGCAATGACACGATCCAGGGCGGCGCGGGCAACGACGTGATCAACGGGCTTGCCGGCAACGACACGATGAAGGGCGGTGCGGGCAACGATGCCTACTACGTCTACGATGCCGGCGACACGATTGTGGAACTGTCGGGCGAGGGGACCGACACGGTCTACACTTATGCCAGCCACACGCTGGCAGCGAACGTGGAGAACCTGACGCTGCTCAATGCCGGCAACACCGGGACGGGCAACGACCTGGCCAACACGATCTACGGCTCGAGCGGGATCGATACGATCTTCGGGATGGGCGGAGCGGACCAGATCGCGGCCGGCGGCGGGATCGACACGATCGATGCGGGGGCGGGCGACGACCTGGTGTGGGGCGGCGCAGGCAACGACGTGATCCGCGGCGGGATGGGGTTCGACCGGCTGCGCGGCGAGGCGGGGGCCGACCGGTTCGTGTTCGGCGAGGGGGAGACGAGCGCCTCACGCGCCAGCGCAGACCGTCTGCCCGACTTCTCGCAAGCCGAGGGCGACCGGATCGACCTCAGCCTGATCGATGCCAACAGCACCGGCGGGGCACCGGGCGACCAGGCGTTCGCGTTCATCGGCAGCGCGGCGTTCTCGAACGTCGCCGGCCAGCTGCGCTACGAGCAGTCGGGCGGGTTCACCTAGGTCGAGGGCGACACCAACGGTGACGGCATCGCAGACTTCTCCATCCAGTTGGGGAGCGTGCTCACACCCGTGGCGGCCGACTTCGTGCTGTAGGGACAACCGAGGTCCGTGCGAAGGAAGTACGCGATCCGGTGGAGCTGTCAGGCCCTGTTAGACTAATGGGCCAAGTACACTAGCGGCGGAGGATGAGCCGCAAGTCCCAAGCCAAGCCAGCCAGCCCGTTTCGCCACTTCAACTCATCACCCGAGGTGATCCGCCTCGTGGTGATGATGTACGTCCGCTTCCCGCTTTCCTTACGGAACGTAGAGGACCTGCTGGCCGAGCGCGGCATCGACATCTGCCATGAGACGGTGCGGCTGCTGGTGGAACAGGTTCGGTCCGCTGTTCGCAGCCGACGTACGCCGGCAGCGGGTCAGCCGCATGCGAGGCTTCCGCCAGTGGAAGTGGCACCTCGACGAGGTCTACGTGAAGATCAATGGCGAGATGCACTACCTGTGGCGAGCGGTCGACCAGGAGGGCGAGAGTCCTCGAGAGCTACGTTACGAAGACCAGAGACAAGGCAGCGGCTCTCAGGTTCATGAAGAAGGCGCTCAAGCGCCACGGCTCACCCGAGGCGATCACCACCGACGGGCTGCGCTCGTACAAGGCTGCAATGAGCGAGCTCGGCAATGCAGAGAAGCAGGAGATCGGCCGCTGGGCCAACAACAGGGTGGAGAACTCACACCTGCCGTTCCGGCGACGAGAGCGGGCAATGCTGCGGTTCCGGCAGATGAAGAGCCTGCAGAAATTCGCCTCAGGTCCATGCCAACGTCCACAACCACGTCAATCTTGAACGCCACCTCGTCGACAGAGAGACCTACAAGACCCGCCGCTCGGCCGCCTTGGCCGAGTGGCAGTCGCTTATGGCCTGAGGCTTGGCCTTCTAGGGGACTGACAGCACTCCGAAATGCCTTTCTCATAGTGGCCGCTACTGCCGATCCGGTCGGCGGGCCAATGTGGCCGAGGCTGAGTGATAGCTTCGTGCTGACCTAAATTCGCCCGCCGCGCGTTGACGCTGGATGAGGGTTCCCCGTTCAGTTTCTCGCGCCCGCGACCGTCTTCTCGCTTCCGATCCAGCGTTCTCGCGTCTCCGGCTGGCGAGCCGGGCCTTACTATCGCTGCTTCTCACGGCCGCCGTTCTGGCCGGGCTTCATCTTCTGCTGCACCCGCTCCCGACCGCGGCATTCGGTCTGGGAGCGGTGCTTTCGATGATGGGATCGATGGTGATCCGCGACACATCGCCGCAGGGCCAGTTGCTGTCGAGAGCATATTCCGGGCTCGGAGCCCTCGCCTCGATCGCGATGGCGACTGTCCTGTCGCGCTGGCCGGTCGCGGGTTACACGGGTTTCCTGGCGGTCATATTCGTGGCCGTCTACATTCGCCGGTTCAGCCCTCGCTGGCTCGGGATCGGCATGCTGGCGTTCATGGCTTACTTCATGGGCGACTTCCTCCATCCGAAGCTTGCCGATCTCGGCTGGATCGCGCTTGCCGCGGCTCTCGCTCTCGCTGTCACCCATGTGGTTTCCACTTTTCTGCTCAAGGACGAGCCCGAACGAGACTTTCGCCGCGCCCTTCTCACGATCGATCGCCGGGTCCACCTGATCCTGGATCAGCTGCGTGAACACGCTGACACATCTCTCGCCGCCGCTGACCGCAAGGCCCTGGTGGGCGAGATCGCCAGTCTTCGTGAAGCCGTGCTCATGGCCGAAGGATTCATCCCGCAGGGAGAAGGAGGCGCACTGGCGGGCGAAGGCCCCGCCGCAGAGCTCGCCGTTGCCTTGTTCGAGCTGCAGTTGGCGGTGGAACGAGTGATAGGTGCGAGCTTTGAGAGGGCCCCGCGAGAAGACCTGCTTCGCGCTGCGCAGGAGCAGGACATCGGTCCGCTCGAACAGGCCGGGAGCGGGATTGGAGACGATAGCTCGTCAACGAGCGAGCGCGCCCTTCTGCTGCTGCGGCTGGTCGCCGCGAGGAAACGGCTCGAGGATCATCTCGCACAATCTGCATCGCAGGCCTTTGCTGATGCGCCGGAGATCGTGGTGCCGTCCCAGAAAAGTAGCGGAGGGTCCGGTCAGCCGACAAGCAGCGGGGGGCTGGTCCCACAAAGCCTCCAACTGCCCATCCAGGTTACGAGCGCCGCGGCCGTCGCGCTGGTCGGCGGACTGCTCCTCTCGCCGGTGCGCTGGTATTGGGCGGTGATCACTGCCTTTATCGTGTTCAACAACACGCAGTCGCGCAGCGACACGCTGCTTCGCGCCGCACAGCGCTCGCTCGGCACCCTGGGAGGACTGGTCATCGGCAGCCTCGTGGCGACGCTGCTGGGCGGACACATGATCCTCTCGATCGCCTGCATCCTCCTCCTGTTCTTCCTTGGGTTCTACTTCCTCCAGGTCTCCTATTCGGCAATGATCTTCTGCATCACAATCGCGCTGGCGCTCATTTACGGGGTGATCGGGATGTTCACGCCCGAGTTGCTTGTTCTGCGCCTGGAAGAGACGCTGATCGGGGCCGCCGCCGGGGTCGGTGCGGCGTTTCTACTTTTCGGCCGGCGGGCATCAACGGCCGCTGTCGAGAAGCTGGAAGGCTTCTTCGACGCTCTTCAAGAAATGCTCGAAGCCGCACAGGACCGCCTCTGCGGCAGGGCGGGTGACCCTGACCTCATGGCGCTATCGCGCAAGATCGATCGCTCGTACGCCGAACTGGCCGTCGTCGTGCGGCCGATGGCAGGCCCCTGGAGAACGGTCACCCGATTTGGCGCGGTGCGACAGAAGCTTCTGCTGCTTACCGGCTGCGCTCACTGGGCTCGGTCGCTGGCTGAAGCGCTTGGTTCAGGGCAAACGATAGACGAGCAGTTCTGCGCCCCCGCAGAAAAAATCATCGACGAGATCGAGGCAAGCATCGCCGTCGGACGCGAGCAAGGCGTCGGTTTGTTTCAGCATGCCTCTTCGGAGTCGGCCAATCCCCCCGTTCCGAGCGCAAAGCGGCAACTCGTTCGGGACACCGGCGCTCTAGATTCGCTCGACATGATCGAGAGGCTACTCGGCCGCGTTGTCGCATGACGCGGCTGACGAACGGGACCGTGCGAGAAAGCAAAGCCACCTGGCCCCCACTCCTCGCCCGAGGTGTTCCGGCTCGTGGTGATGCTGTATGTCGGCCGCTTCGGGTCCGGGTCGGTCCCCATCGTCCGCTTGGATGCCGACACTCTTTCGCCCTATTTGCCCCGCCCACATTCTGGGGTCGTGCATACCGTCACCTCGTGGATGTAGCGGTTCTTTTTGCCCTCGACGCGAAACATCTGGCTGGCCGGGGTCCCCCGGTCGGAAGGAAGTCCGGCATCAAGCCAGGGAAAGTCGTGGAAGATCGAGACCGCGCCGATGGTCTCATCGATGACATAGCGACGATGTCCTACCTTGAGCTTCTGCGGGAACGCTCCCATGTCGCAGGTATTGGCTTCGGGGTTCTTGCTGCCCGTGTTTATGCGCCCCTCGAGCCGGTAGCAGGGCGTGCCGTGCGGCACCGGAAGCTCTGGATCCCCCCAGTTGTCCAGGTACAAGTCGGCCGCAGCCTTGATGTCCGCTCGCGTATCGCGTTTGTCCTTGGGGATCTTGCCCCACTTTTCGTTCCGTGTGACGGCCAGATGCTCGGCCGCACCGAACATCCAGTCTCCGGGGTCGGTCACCACGGATTCCATCTTCGAAACCTGCCCGCTCTTCGTCGCCTCGATGCGCGTGTGGATCACGTAGGGATGCGGATTGCTGGCTGCCACCAGCTCGGTAAAGGTGGCGCATTGCGTGGTGTCGAGAAAGCTGCGGGTGAAGTCGACCTTCAGGGCCTCGGCCAGCACGCCCTGGCCAAGGTCCATGGTCTTGTCGTTCTGCGCGTAGGACGCGCCCTTTTCGAGCGGCACCAGAGCAGCGCTCCCGGTCGTTTGCGCCTTCACGTAAGTGTCGGCCAGCTTCTGCAGCGTCGCCCGGCTGCATTCCGCCTGGGCCGCCGTCGCGAAAGCAATGCCCGCGGCTACGATCCAGACCTTGGTGACGGCTCGCGCCATGATTCCCAGCCGGTCGCGCCAGCTTCTTTCGATGCTCATTCGGGCGGTCCCCCTTGCGGCCCAGGCGTCACTTGTGTGCCGAATCCCGAGGACGCATTTCATTCACGGCTGCTGCTCGCATCGTCTGGCGAAGCGGTCGCAACCGAAGTCTGCTTGCTGACGTCGATAGTGGCCTGGGCCCGGAGCCTGCCCACCTGGACGACGACGGGGCCGCTGGGCGTCGGGTCTTCGACCACCAGCTTGACCCAAAGTGTGTCGCCGTCCTTGAAATAGGACGTGCTCTTCGCCTCGCGAAGGGCAGCGAGGCCGCTCTGGGCCGTTCCCGTTGCGGGCTGGGCGAACCCCGGAAGCTGGAGGATGACGAAGGAGTCCTTGTCCATTTCGCGCAATGAGATGGACAGGTCCTTGCGGCCGGTTTCCACTCGCACCTCCGCCCCGCTGGGGATGGTGGTTTCCCCGCTGTACTCGAATCGCTTGCCGTTTCGGCTCAGCATGATCGGTTCGACGATCGGCTGGCGCCCGAAATCATCGAAGTTACCGGCAATGTTGAAACGGCCCATGTCCCCCTTGCAGACCGCCGCGTTCCAGCTCGCCCTGATTTGACAGGCGTTCTCGTCCGAGGCGAGGCCGTTGTCGATAACGATATAGGCACCCGGAATGCCTCCCACCGAACCGTCCTTGTCGTGGAACGCGGCGCTCCGGTAGGCGGCCCGGCGACCGAAGTCGGACGCCCAGCGGGTCTGGACGGCGGGGAAATCGACCGGCTTGGAATTGACGAACTTCAAGCCTTCGACCGAGTTCTCCGTGCTCATGCCGAAGCTCGTGAACAGCAAGTAGGAGATCGCGCCCGCATCGCGCGTGGCGTTGGGCTGGTAGTTCACGAAAGTGCTGTTCACCACCTCGTGACGGTAATCGTAATATTCGTAACCGCGGATCGGGAAATCCGCGACGTCCTTCGGCAGGCTGCGACCGTAAGCGATTTCCGCCGGCGTCCTGGGATTGCCGAGGTTGCCGCTTTCGCCGACAAATAGCGAATCGGCGACCTGCGAGGTGTAGGGCCCGAGACCGGCACCGCCCGATGCGTGGGTGAAGCCGATCGCATTGTCGGCCAGTTTCATGTTCCGGTACAGGTGCGCCTCGCCCCGGCTCCAGATGGCGCCGTTGCGATTCTTGTAGGCAGTGTAATCGTCGATGACCGATACAACCACCGGGCTTTTCGTATCGGTGGGATCGAGATAGCTGATATGCCCCGCGCCGCCGACATTGAACGTGCCGTCGGCTGCAGGGCCTCGGTCGAACATGACGCCGTCGAAGTTCGAATGCGCGACGTTGCCCCTGAACTCCCGGATCTTGGTCCGCCGCGGCCAGATTTTGTCGCTGCCATCCCTGTCCAGGAAAGCGCCCGTCGGATGCTGCGGCAAAGCGAACCAGAAGCCGATGGCCTCGGAACCGGCGGCCACGTTGCCGACGTAGGTATTGTCCGGATTGGTGATCCAGAAGGTCGAGGCAGTGTTGTCCGACGGGATCAGGATGTCCTTGGCCTTCTGCCCCTCGGTGGACTGGTGGGCGAGCGTCAGGTCGGTCGGCACACACGGCTTGCCGTCAGGGTGGCACTTGGTGAGGATGCCGAGGTTGTGAACGAACTGGTTGCCGTGCTCGACCGCGTCCTCGAGGAAGAAGCAGTGGCCCACGGTGTTGTAGGTCACGTTGTTCTGCACGGTCACGTTGTTGGTCCCGTGCACCGTCACGCAGCGGCTGTAGGTGTCGTGGATCGCCGAGTTCCTGATGTACTGGCCCGCGCCTTCGCCGAGGATGTGCCAATGCATCGGATATCGCGCCAGGTGCATGTTCTGGCCCATGCGATAAAGCTCTGCGCCAGAGATGTGTACCTGGCTGCCCGGCATCGCCATGATGTGGCCGCCGAAGAAGCTCTGCTCGGCGTCATCGGACGCCCGAATGCGGATGTTGCGGGTCAGCAGACCAACCTCGCCGCGCTCGTCGACACCATAGGTGATCTCGCCGAAGTGCATGTACTGGAGCGGCTTGTCTAGGGTGAGCGCGTTTCCCTTGACCGCGGTGACCGTGCGCCGTTCGGCCTGATGCGGATCGAAGTCGGTCGAGGCGAGGACGATCTCATCTCCCTTGCGCCAGCCGCTGGCATCCAGGACGTCGATCTGCACGGATCCGGCCTTCGCCGTCTTGGCGAGCTTGGTCCAGGTGTTGGTGCGGTCGCCGTGCAACTCGAGGGTTCCGCTTAGCATCATGATGCCTCGGTCACCCATGGTATTGATGTCTTCGTCACGGAAGGTATCGGTCAGGGTGATCGTCGCCTGGTGTGTAAACGGCGTGGCTTCGCTGCCGATGTCGAGCTCGCCCCCAGCGAGGTAGATCCATTCGGTCGTCAGTTCGGTATCGCGATCGGTCGCAAAGCTCAGCCTTCCATTGATTGTCAGGCTGCGCAACGCGGGCGGAGTGACGTCGAGAACTATGGCCTGGTCGCGGCCGATCGTTACGGCGTCGCCGGCGCGCGGGACCTTGCCGTCGGGCCACGATGCCGGATCGGACCACCGCGACGGGGGAGCCGCAGGGGACGCGGCTTGGGCCGGCATGTCCATATGTGCATGTGCGTCCTGCGCTTCGGCCTGCGCCGTGCCGATCAGAAGAGAGGCATGAAAGAGCGAGAAAACAAGAAAACGGCGCGACATCATCCGCATAGCGTTCATCCCCTCCGTCGGACCGTGAAGCCCGAGTTCTTTAGTTGAGTGGGAGAGTGCAACGGTTAGGCGGGTTTGCCAAGCTACTTGCAGGCGGAAGTCAGAACTGACCGAGATTGGGATGCCGAATGGCGGCAATCGAGTTCAACACGAGCAGGGCTGCCTGTCGCTCACCACTGCTGGTTGGCTTTGGACCGCAAATCGAAGACTACTTGTCCAACATGATGGTAACGAGCAGGCTGGCATCGTCGGTTGCCCTGACCGAGTGCCGCTGCCCACGATCCAAATAGAGCCAGTCGTCCGGGTTCATGGTCACTGTCTTGTCGCTCAACATGAGCACGACGGACCCGCTCAGGCACAGGATGGTAGCAAATCCCGGGACCTGGTGCTCGGGGACCTCTTCGCCCGCCGCGAGCAACAGGCGCATGGCTTCGAATTGGCTCGTTTTCACAAGCGCGTGGCGGCGTGATCCGCTTTCGGCCGCTTCGTTGAGGTGGGCGATTTCGGTTGGCTGGATATGATGCAGTGCCATCAGGACTCCTTCGACGTTTTGCGTCCCGCCGGCCTTCCGTTGGTCCAGGCCGGCGGGTCACTCGCGGGAAAGGACTGATCGGACGCTTCGTCGACCTCGTCCCACTCCCCAAGTCCGCGGCTCAACTCGGCAACACGAGCCCTGACCGCCTGTTCGATCGCTCGGTGGGTGCCGGACTTGCCGCCCTCGAGCGCGTCTTGGATGCCAAGGGCGCAGCCGCAAAACGTTTCGTGAACGACGCGGTCCACATGGTCGAAAAGCGAGCCACTCGGCTCGCCGCTCCAGCAGGAAAATGCAAGCTGCGCTGCCTTTTCGATCGCCTCTGGTGTTATCGGATCATCGTACTCGTGCGTCACGTTTCGACATCTCCGTGCAAGCATATGTGACACCGGCGAGCCGCGAAGTGTCGGAGGAGATAAGCGGTTCATCCGACGCCAGGGGTAGGCGGGCCCGTGCGTACCGGCCCGGGACACGCACGAACCCTACGTCAGCTCCGCTACGCCGCCAAACGAATGTCGCCAGCATGTTCTGGGTATGCGGCCGCGTTCGCGGCGGGAGTCTCGCCCGCCAACTGGTTTGCGAAGCCATGGTTGACGTCGCGGTGATGTGCTTCGTCGGCACGCACAACCAGCACCACGTCGCGCAGCGTCGCGTTGTCGGGAAGTTTCCAGTAGTGCCGAGCGATTGCTGGTGCAGGCGTGTTCGGGCTGCGTCCTTCGTCGATTTCCTTCAGGTACAACGTGTAGCTGATCACCGCTTCTTCCTCGAAGTAGCCGACAATGCGGTGCGCCGTGCGCGGGCTGACGACGTAAAGGGCGAAGAACGCCAGGTAGAAGAGCCACTGCACGCCAAGGATCACGAGGCGCTCGAAAACTGTGGGCTGGGCAACCTCGACGAAGGTCATCAGGTGCATGCGTTCGTTCTCTGCTTCCTCCATCAGGGTGCGGATCCATCCGTTGTCGTCGCACATGCGGCGCAGGCACTTCAGGTGGTTGATCGTCGCGCCGACCATCCCGGGAACGGCTGCGACGGTTTCGAGGACGATTGCGCGGTGCCCGTAGCGCTTGGCAAAGAAGGTATCGGCACAGAAGCGCAGCACCTTGGTGAAACCGAGCGCGAAGTGATCGCGCAAATCGATCGGCTGGTGATGAATGGCGGTATCGACAAGAGGTATGTCGGCCATGACTGTGAAATCCTTTGACTACGGTTCGGCGACTTCGAACCGCAGTAATAGGTAAATGAAATGCGCAATTAAGGCACGTGCGAAATATGCAACGGCTGTGCAGGTTCACGCCGTCCCAGCCCATCAGCAGCGCGCCGACGGAGAAAACCAAGTCGCCCTGCGCCAGTTCAAACGGTTGCGTGGATGTCAGATCAGTGTCCACGGCCCGCTGCGACGAAGAGGATTAGCTCCACGCTCTCGTCGCCCTCCACATAGCCGTCGTGACCCGGAGGAATCTCAAAGAAGTCTCCTGAGACAATACGAGTTTCGTCGCCTGTTTCTGTCATGCGGACGACCAGTGTACCTTTCATGCAGTAGCCAGTGTGATGCATCGGGCAGGCATCCGGTGATCCGAGCAGGGGTTTCTCGTCCCTCTCCCACGTCCAGCCCGGTTCGAAAATTGCTCGCATGCCTCTCACGCCGGAACTGGTCCCCACAATTGCAATTCCGCCCGCTTCTTTCATGTCCAGCACTTCATCTGGATTGTCGAAGCGGAGGATCTCCACATCTCTCGCCATCTCGCATTTCCTTTGTTGTTGACGCTCGAAGAGTAATATTTCTTGGGGGCGGGGCGAGCTTGACGGTTCGATGAAGGTCTTCGATATCTTTGCGCCGGAGCCGCTTCAAAGCGGAAGAAATCAGCCGCCCGACTACGTTCGCGGCCCTCACCCCGCCGGCATGATTACGAATGCTGTAAAGCGGAGGTCGGGGAGGCAGCCGCGCTGAAGAGCGCGGCCCCCATTTTGGAGTGCGGTGATCAGGCGGCTTTCTTGCCCGCCATGGCGTGAATGTCCGCCGCGCCGAGCCGCTGTCCGCCGATGGCCCAGTCGCCTTGTTCGACTTCCATGATCCGGACCCAGGTAACCGGGCGCATGGCTTCGCCTTCCACGGCAATCATCGCTTCGGTGACATTGGCGATCAGTTCGTGCTTCTGCTCCTCGGTAAAAACGTCCTTGATCACGTCGATGGTAACAAGTGGCATCTGGTTTCTCCTTGGAAGTCGGTCGCCAGTGGTTGCTTCCGATGAATCCCAGATATGCGCGGCGGACAGGCGATGCTTGACGGGGCCGTGAAGATGGCTGACGTTTTCGTGAAGATTTCTCGCGAAGGGGATGCTCCTTGTCGGAATCGATCCCGCGCATCTGGCGTTTCGAGAGCTTTGAGCTTGACCCCGCCCGCTTCGAATTGCGGTTGGATGGGCAGCGCGTGCACGTCGAACCTCAGGTCCTTTCGCTGCTGACGCTACTTGTCGAAAGCCACGACCGAATGGTGAGCAAGGACGAGGTCATCGACAAGATCTGGGCCGGACGGATCGTTTCGGAGTCCGCTGTCGCCGCGAGAATAAAAGCCGCGCGCAAGGCCGTTGGCGACGACGGCAACCAGCAGCGGCTCATCCGCACGATTCACGGCCGGGGCTTTCGGTTCGTAGGCGAAATCGCGCCTGCCGGGCCTGGAGAGGCCATCTGCGCGATTGCGCCAGCGGCGGTTGCGGGGCCGCCTCAAGCTGAAAGTTTGGAACAACGCAACGCACGCGACGGCCGTCCCTCGATCGCCGTGTTGCCTTTCCACGTCGTGGGCGAGGCTGGTCCGCATGATATCGTGGCAGACGCCCTACCGGCCGACATCATTATGGACTTGTCGCGGCTTTATTGGCTGTTCGTCATTGCACGAGGCTCGAGCTTTCGTTTCCGTGGAGCCGACATGGACCCGGTTGCGGTCGGTCGCCAGCTTGGAACCGGATACTGCCTCACCGGCACCGTCGAGATAATTGGCCGAGAAGTCACCGTCGCAACCTCACTGGTCGACGCCAACGACGGTGTGACGATCTGGGGCGAGAGTTATCGCGGCGCATTGAGCGAACTCCAGCACATGCGGCCCGAGATCGAAACGCAGGTGGTCGACGCCCTGACGGTGCAAATCCCGCGCAATGAGGTCCGGCTTGCGCGCGCGCGACCAGCCAACGAACTCGATACATGGGCGAGTTTTCATCTCGGCCTCGATCACATGTATCGTTTTACCCGGGAGGATAACGGGCGCGCGGCTAGGTTTTTCCAACAGGCGCTCGCACGGGATCCTTACTTTTCAAGAGCTCTCGGCGGGCTTTCATTCACCCACTTCCAAAATGCCTTTCTTGGCTTCGCCGAAGACCCGGCGGCTGAAACCGAGGCGGCGCGAAACTTGGCACATCTGGCGATCGAGGCAGACAGAATCGATCCTTTTGCCCATTTCAACGTGGGGCGCAGCCTGTGGCTCGAAGGGCGGCTGGAGGATTCGATCGAGTGGTTCGACGGCGCCATCAACATCAGCCCCAGTTTCGCCCAAGGGGTCTACAACCGCGGATTGGTCGGGACGATGGTGGGCCGGGTCCAGAGCGCCGACTCTGACCTCGCCCTTGCACTGGACCTCAGCCCCCTCGATCCACTGGCTTATGCCATGGTCTCCAGTCGCGCGCTGCTCCAAGTTCAACTCGGCGACTACGAGAAGGCCGCCGATCTCGGTGCACGTGCGGCCACGATGCCGGGCGCCCACAAGCACATCGAACTCATTGCTGCGATAACAGCCCAAATGGCCGAACGTGAGGAAGAGGCGCAGCACTGGCTGGCTCGCGCCCGCAGGGAAGATCCCGACCTCACCTCCGAAGTCTTCTTCCGTTCGTTTCCGTTCGCCCCAACACATGCCCGCGAGGCGATCGAACGGAGCCTTTCTGAGCTGGGGATTTGATCTTGCTGCGAGACGATGTGAGCAGCCGCGATGTAAGCAACGGGTCGGCAGAAGGGCTGCTTTCCCGCCTGCGCTAGAAGAGACGGTCTGTTAGCGACCCGCTACTGGTGAACTTCCGTTTCCCTGAGAAGGGTCGCGACGCCCCGCGGACGCACGGCGATCGCGCCGCCGGGAACTCGCTTCTGCTGGGCTGCTTTTCTTCAGGTGCCTGGCGAAGCTGATCTTCCGAATGAGACGGTGTCCCCCACGCTTTTGTGGGAAAACCTCCTCCGGCGCCTGGAGAAACGGGAGCCGGACTGGCGCGCTCGCGCTGGCCTTGACGTGCCACGTCCGGTCACTCGCTCACCCGGCTCCGGTCCGCCGATTTCGGATCGACAGGCGTTTGAGGCGTTCACTCTGGCGCTCCTTTCCGGCAACACCCGGTGGGAACGGATCGAGGCGATCCGCGCCAGTCTGGGGGACCGGTTCAGCGGCTTCGACCCACACGCGTTTGCACATGTGAGCGACGCGGACATCGAGCAGATCGTGGACTGGTTTCGCGCGCAGCGAGCGGGTTCGGCCCGGCTGCGCGACAGTCTCCTCAGGCTTCGGCAGACGGCGGCGGTGTTGGCAGGAGAAGAGCACCACGACAGCGCGGACGAAATGATCCGGGCGGCATTCAAGGAAGCGGGAGAAGCTTCGGAGAGGATTGCGCTCCTGTTGGGGAAGGACCGGAAGTGGAAGCTGCCTGGCTTTGGCATAGCCCTCGCAGCCGAGGCGCTCCGCAACCTCGGGTTCGATTTGTCGAAGCCCGACCGCCATGTCTTGCGCGCAATGGGCTCGTGGGGCCTGGTTCGCTTTGCCCGATGGGATCGAAAGGGTCCTTTCACGGCTCCGCAGGCGCGCCCCGCCGAACTGGTCGCTACGATGTTCGCGGTGCGGCGCCTTGCCGAGGCGAACGGCGTGGCCGTCACTTACGCCAACTCTGTGATCTGGACGGCCGGAGCAGTATCCGGCGCGCGGCTTACGAACGCCGAGCTTGGCGAGTTGGCCGGGCGCAACGGGTGAGCGGAGCCGCGCTCACCCCGGACGACGCCGGGGCGGGTGCGCCAGCGAGAATACCTGTCGCTGTCGCGAACCGGGAGCGCAATACCACTCCGACCGTTGTTATCTCCGGAAGTTGATGGACGCGGCCATGGCGCACGAAGCATCTTTTGATCGAGCAAAGTTTCTCCGCGGTGTCGCCCGAGCATTCGGCGGGGCCGTGCTTTTCGCCCTGCCACTCATGATGACGATGGAGATGTGGTGGCTGGGCTTCTACATCGCCCCGAAGCGCTTTGTTCTGCTCCTGGGGCTGACGCTGGCGCTTCTGGTCCCATTATCCCGCATGGTGGGCTTCGAGAAAACGCGCACGCTTGGAGACGATATGACCGACGCGCTGGTCGCGTGGGGCATCGGTGCTGTGGCGTCAGCGGTCATCCTGATGCTTTTCGGGATACTGCCTCCAGATAGTTCCGCTCGTGAGGCTGTGGGCAAGATAGCTCTACAGACCGTGCCGGCGAGCATCGGCGCCATTCTTGCGCGCGGCCAGATGGGTGGCGGCGCGGGCGGCGGCAGCGGCAGTGGTCAGGACGATTTTCAGCAGGGGTATGGAGCCAACCTCCTGATCATGGCCACCGGCGCGGTGTTCTTTGCTTTCAACGTCGCACCCACGGAGGAGATGATCCTCATTTCCTACAAGATGCACCCGTGGCAAGCGTTAGCGCTGATAGCACTCTCAATCGTGATGCTGCTCGCCTTCGTCTACGCGCTCGACTTCAAAGGGGGCGAGGACCTTGACAAGGGCACGGGGCCGTTCGGCCTCCTCGTCCGACAAGGATTGGCCGGATATGGGATCGCGATAATCGTCAGTACCTACATGCTGTGGACCTTCGGCCGAACCGAAGGAGTCTCTGTGTATCACATTGCCATGATGGTCGCCGTTCTGGGGTTTCCAGCCGCGCTGGGGGCTGCGGCCGCCCGGTTGATCTTGTGAGGGGGACGCGATGAACGAAGAAACGCGCCAGAAGAAGGACGGCGACGACCGCCAGGGCAAGTCCTGGCTTGAGTGGTTCGCGGGCGGCGTGGGCTTGCTGCTTGCTCTCGTCCTGATCGGAACCATCGGCTACCAGGCTGTGCGCGGCGACAGCAGTTCGCCGCCGCAACTGGAGTTCGATGTCTCTTCGGTCGGGCCCTCCGGCAACTATTATCTGGTCGAGGTCGAGGCACGGAATCGGACCGAGGCGACAGCGCAGCAAGTGAACGTCGAGGTCACGCTCACCCGCGAAGGCCAGGAAGTGCAGACGGCGCAACTCACCTTCGATTACGTGCCCGGCGGATCGAAGGTAAAAGGGGGCGTTTACTTTTCGAAGGATCCGGGCACCGGGAAGCTTTCTGTGCGTCCGCTGGGATACAGCCAACCCTGATCATCGACCGCCTGGCGCGGTGGCTCGATGCCGAGCGGTCGGCTATGGCGCCCTCTCTACAGTACCTGGAGTACATCAATGACGATCAAGAAGCCGCATCCCGAAACGCTCGCGCTCCATGCAGGGTGGCGCGCCGACGCCTCGACAGGTTCGGTAGCGGTGCCGATCCACCAGACCACGTCCTACCAGTTCCGTGACGCGGAACATGCCGCGTCGCTCTTCGCGCTGCAGGAAATGGGCAACATCTACACGCGGATCATGAACCCCACGACCGATGTGCTCGAGAAGAGAGTAGCCGCTCTTGAAGGAGGAGCGGCCGCCCTGGCAGTCGCTTCCGGGCAGGCGGCTTCCGCCTACTCGATCCAGAACCTTGCGCGAGCGGGAGACAATATCGTCAGCTCGACCGCGCTGTACGGGGGAACGTACAACCTGTTCGCCAACACTCTTCGGGATCAGGGGATTGAAGTCCGCTTTGTGGACTCCTCGGACCCGGAGAACTTTGCCCGGGCAACCGACGAGCGCACCCGCGCCTATTATGCCGAGACTCTGCCGAATCCGAAGCTGGAGGTCTTCCCGATAGCGGAGGTGGCGAAGATCGGGCGCGGCCTGGGTATCCCGCTTATCATGGACAATACAGCCGCACCGCTGATCTGCCGCCCGTTTGATCACGGCGCCGCGATCGTGGTCTACTCGGCCACGAAATACCTGGGGGGGCACGGCACCTCGATCGGCGGGATCCTGGTCGACGGCGGAAACTTCGACTGGGCGGCGCATCCATCGCGGCAGCCGCAGCTGAACACGCCCGATCCCTCCTATCACGGGGCTGTCTGGGTCGAAGCAGCCAAGCCTCTCGGCCCAGTTGCCTACGTGCTTCGGGCCCGCGTGGTGCTGCTGCGCGATCTGGGTGCCGCCCTCTCTCCCTTCAACGCGTTCCAGCTCCTTCAAGGAATTGAAACGCTGCCGCTGCGAATGGAGCGGCATTGCGCGAACGCGCTCGCTGTTGCCGAGCACCTGGCGCGACACCCAGCGGTTGCCCGGGTGATCCACCCTTCGCAGCAGAGCGGAGAGGCGCGTGCTCTTGCAGAGCGCTACCTGCAAGGAGGGCAAGGCGGATTGCTCGGCTTCGAACTCGGCGGTGGAATTGAGAGCGGTCGCCGTTTCATCGATGCCTCTGCAGCTATTCTACCATGTGGCAAACATCGGTGACGCACGCAGCCTCGCCATTCACCCCGCGTCCACCACACACTCTCAGCTGGGTGAGGCCGAACAGGCCGCATCGGGAGTATCCCCGGGCTACGTGCGGCTCTCGATCGGCCTGGAGCACATCGACGACATTCTGGAGGACATCGACAGGGCGTTGGCACAGGCGGAAAGGTAAGCTTCGCCAGGATATTCGGGGATTGGACTGGCGCCTCCGATACGAAACGTCCTGACCCCTCCAACGTGAGAATGTCTGCTCCAGACATTGCGATTCAATAGCAATTGTAAATTGCCGACGAGAAGTTTCGGCATGGTTCTGCTTCCACTCGGTGGTGGCCGAAGCGTGCTGAAGTGAAGCGGAATGGTCGTTTCCGTGGGCGCGCGCGTTTCGCGCGGGCCGCTCGTATGGATCGCGCGCGACCGCAATGCGTTTTCCTACTCCGCGGCAAAGGCATAACGGTTGCGATTCGCATTTTTGCCGAACGGGGCCCGGACCATGTCGTCGTCCTCATTTCACGCCTGCCTTTCGCACTTACCAGCCGCCGTTAGACATCCTTCACCCGCGCCCCGTCCTGATGTGTCGCCCTGGTGTAACTTGAGCCGCTTCTCACGACCCCGCATTTCTCCCCCAGAACCCCGTTCCATGTGTTCCATCCTCCTCGTAAATCGGCCCGAAATCGGCCCCTAAATCGTCGCCGAAATCGGGGTTGCCGGGTTGACTTGGCGCGGGGCCTGCCGATAGGGCGCGGCGCGCATTGACGGCACCTCCCGAACGCCGAGTCCCTGTCGAAGGGCGTTCGTGGATCAATCCTGGCAGGTGGAGAGCCGCATCCATGGCTAACGTCACCGTGATCGGCGCCCAATGGGGCGACGAGGGCAAGGGCAAGATCGTCGACTGGCTGGCCAGCCGGGCGGACGTGGTCGTTCGTTTCCAGGGCGGGCACAACGCCGGACACACGCTGGTGGTCGGCAACACCACCTACAAGCTCTCCCTGCTGCCGAGCGGCATCGTCACCGGCACGCTGAGCCTGATCGGCAACGGCGTGGTGCTCGACCCCTGGGCGCTCAAGAGTGAGATCGAGCGGCTCGAGGGGCAGGGCGTGTCGATCACGCCGAAGAACTTCGGTATCGCCGACAACTGCCCGCTGATTCTGCCGCTCCACCGCGACCTCGACGGTCTGCGCGAGGCTGCCGCGGGCAAGGGCAAGATCGGGACCACCGGGCGCGGCATCGGTCCGGCCTACGAGGACAAGGTGGGCCGGCGCGCGATCCGCGTCTGCGACCTGCCGCACCTCGACGACCTGGAGCCGCAGCTCGACCGCCTCTGCGCCCATCACGATGCGCTTCGCGCAGGGTTCGGCCAGCCGCCGGTCGATCGCGCTGAGCTCCTGGCTGAGCTGCGCGAGATCGCGCCTTTCGTGCAGCAGTTCGCCCAGCCGGTCTGGCGCCGCCTCACGCAAGAGAAGAAGTCCGGCAGCCGCATCCTGTTCGAAGGCGCGCAGGGCGTGCTGCTCGACATCGATCATGGGACCTATCCCTTCGTGACGAGCTCCAACACGGTCAGCGGAACGGTGGCGAGCGGCAGCGGGTTGGGGCCCAATGCCGCGGGCTTCGTGCTCGGCATCGTCAAGGCCTACACCACCCGCGTGGGCAGCGGCCCGTTCCCGACCGAGCTGGAGGATGCCGACGGCCGGCGTCTCGGCGAACGCGGGCACGAGTTCGGCACCGTTACGGGCCGTCAGCGCCGCTGCGGCTGGTTCGACGCGGTGCTGGTGCGCCAGTCCTGCGCGATCAGCGGCGTGACCGGCATCGCGCTGACCAAGCTCGACGTGCTCGACGGTTTCGAGACGCTGAAGATCTGCACGGGTTATGAATTGCATGGCGAGGTGATCGACTACCTCCCCTCGAACGCCGCCGACCAGGCCGCCTGCGAGCCAGTCTACGAGGAGGTCGAGGGCTGGAGCGAGAGCACCGCCGGCGCGCGCAGCTGGGCCGAGCTGCCCGCCCAGGCAATCAAGTATATCCGCCGCATCGAGGAGCTGATCGAATGCCCGGTCGCCTCGGTCTCGACCAGCCCGGAACGCGACGACACGATCCTGGTGCGGGACCCGTTTGCCGACTAGGTACTTGACCTGATCGTGTTTTGTTCTCATCCTGTTCGTATTCGAATCAGGGGAGAACGCCGCGATGGCGCAAGCCGATTTCGCCTACCTACCGGCCAACGACGCCGCGTCCACACTGGCCGTATCGATCTTCGCAGAACGCGACACCGTGCGTGCCGAACTGAGCGAGGACGTCGCCGACGCCGGCCTGTTCCTGCGCGAGGCCGGCGGGCTGGATGCATTGCAGGACGGTGAGGTTCATCCGCTGGGCGAGGTCGTGCTGGTCGACTGTCCCGTCGTCGGCGCGGCGGAGCTGGCGGCACTCGTCCGGCTCGACGAACGAGCCGCGCGGGCGGGGGCGCACCTCGTCATTTCGACCAGCGTAGCCGCGCTCGATGCGGTGTTTGGCGCGTGCGACCGTTCGGCCGCGCAGATTCTGGTCGATCCCAACCGGGCGGAGCGGATCATCGCGCTCGGCCGGGTGCTGGCCAAAGTCCCCAACCTGCGGTTACGCGAACTGTCCGGCGACGACCGGCTTGCCTTGCTGCGGCTGACCGAACAGGTTGGCGAAATCGCGGCCAGGCTGGAGCGGATGAACGCGCGCGGCCTGGCGGCCGATGGCGGTGCCTTCCGCCTCGCGAGCCCCGCGCCAGCCTATAGCGGCCCGGAAGAAGATGATCCCGAGCGGCGGCTGATCCGCGCGGCAAAGCCGCCGCTGCCCGATCCGCGGCTCGTGCGACAGATCATCGCCCAGCGGCGAGCTCGAGCGAAGTTCTTCGACGGTGAGCTGTTCGCCGATCCCGCATGGGACATCCTGCTCGATCTCACCGCCGCGCGGGTCGAGCATACGCGCGTCTCCGTCTCCAGCCTGTGCATCGCGGCCGGCGTGCCGCCGACCACGGCCTTGCGCTGGATCGGTCAGATGACGGAGGCGGGCCTGCTCGAACGAGTCGAGGACGAGACCGACCGCCGCCGCGCCTTCATCGCACTGTCGGACGACGCGGCCTGCGCAATGGCGCGCTACTTCGCCGAACTCGGCAAGGTTGCCCGGATGGCAGTCTAGTCGAAGGCCCGCTGGATGGCGGCCGTCTGACGCGTGCCGTTGGCCAGCAGGAGCTCTAGCAGGATACGCGCCTTTTGCGGATTGAGCGCCCTGGCCGCGACGAAGCCGAGCGCGTCGTCGTTGACCTCGACGTTGCGGTCGACGAGGCCCTGGTCGACCCGGCTCGAGCGAGCCACGACGATGCCCTGCGCTGCGGCCTCGGCCAGGGCCTCGATCACGATGCGCGGCGCGTTGCCCTGGCCCATGCCTGCCAGCACGATGCCTGAGGCGCCGGCTGCCACGGCTGCATCCACCAGCGCCCGGTCCATCGCCGCATGCGCATGGATGATCTCGATCCGCGGCAACGCATCCGGCCAGGAGAACGCAGCCGGCTCGCCCGCCCGGGGAGGGAGTCCGAACCATTCGAGCGATCCGGGGGTCACGGTCCCGACGGCTCCGCGCGGATACCCGCGAAATGCCGCAGGTCCCTGCGTGGCAGACTTCCTGACGTCGCGCGCTGCGAAGATCTCGTCGGTCATCACCACCAGCACCCCGCGCCCGCCTGCATCGGGATCGCCCGCCACGCGCAGCGCGTTGGCGAGATTGCGCATCCCGTCGCTGCCCAGGGCATCAGCCGGCCGCATCGCACCTGTCATCACCACCGGCTTTGTGGCGGGCAAGGTCAGGTCGAGCAGAAAGGCCGTCTCTTCCGCCGTGTCGGTTCCGTGTGTGATGACCACGCCGCAGACCGAGTCGTCCGTCAGCGCTGCGACACACTGCCGATGGAGCGCCTGCCATTCCTCCCAGCCGATGTCCTGCGACCCTATGGCCGCGATGGCGCGGGCGTCACAGTCTGCCTGGAGCCCGAAAGATGCAGCTTCAGCCAGCAACTGCTCGATCCCCAGTTGGCCCGCACGGTAGCCTCGTGCCGTGGTGGAACCGGAAGTCCCCGCAATGGTCCCTCCCGTCGCGAGGATGCGGATGCGAGGTCGTCCCATGTCCGCGCCCCTAGCTCGCCCGCGTTCTCGCGCCAAGCATTCAAGGCGGCCCGGAACGGCGTTGCGGAGACCAGACTGTTGCGGCATCAAGCGATTGGGAGCGCCTGCCGCGTGAGTGGCAGCCGAGGGAGCAACGCATGAGCATCGATCGTCGCAGGTTTCTGGCCGCAACGGCTGTTGGCACGGCAGTCGCAGGCAGCGGGACAGCGCTCGCCCAGAAAGGCCCGATCCGGCGGATCGCGGTGGAGGAAGCGTGGAGCTTCCCGGAAATCGCCGCGATGAACCGGGACATCGCGATCGCCGGCGGCGACAATCTCGATCTCGTCCAGCTCCGACCGCCCCCGGGGTCGGACCCGGCCGCAGGCAATCCCCTGACCGACAACCTTTTCGACACCGACCGCCGATTGGCCGAGATGGACAAGCTCGGAATCGATATGCACGTGCTGTCGCTGACCTCGCCCGGGGTCCAGTTGCTCCCACGTGCGGATGCGGTTCGCATGGCGAGTGTCGCCAACGACCGGCTGGCGCGCATAGTGGCCGACCGGCCGGCCCGCTTCGGCGGTCTCGCCAGCTTCTCTCCGCAAGATCCTGGCGCTGCCGCAAAGGAGATGGAGCGGGCGATCGAGCAGCTCGGCCTCAACGGCTTCATCGTCAATTCGCACACCGACAACCTCTATCTCGATGATCCCCGCTTCGGACCGATCCTCGAGGCTGCCGAGGCGCTCGACCGGCCGATCTACATACACCCACGGTGCCCGTCGGACGGTCTGGCCGGCCCGTTTCGCGAAAATCGCCTGCGGGCCGCGATCTGGGGCTATGCGGTGGAAACTGGCACCCATGCCATGCGGATGATTCTGTCGGACGTCTTCGTGCGGTATCCGAAATTGAAGATCGTTCTCGGTCACATGGGCGAATTCATCCCTTTCTATCTCTCGCGGGCAGATCACTGGTATGACTACCGGCCGGGTTCTTTCGGGGCCAAAATGAAGCCGTCGGACGTGTTCCTGCGCAACTTTGCAGTGACCACCAGCGGCTTCGTGCATGCGCCGACCCTGACATACACGGTCGAAGTGCTCGGCGCCGAGAACGTGCTCTGGGCGATCGACTATCCCTACGAGACGATGGAGCCGGCGGTGCGCTTCATGGACGGTGTGCAGATGCCTCCCGCCGTCAAGCGGGCGATCTACGGCGGCAACGCGGCGCGGCTTTTCAAGCTGGCCGGGTAACGCTCCCGGCTTGCGCGGCTGCCGGCGCGCGACTAGAGGGGCGGCCGCCCGATCCGGTTTCGGGGGCGCTTAGCTCAGCTGGTAGAGCGGCTCGTTTACACCGAGTAGGTCGGCGGTTCGAACCCGTCAGCGCCCACCATTCCGTCGCAGCCCTCAGCCGTTGACGTTGACGCGGGCCGTCCCCTGAAAGCCGGACCTTGCGTCGCCTGCCAGCGATATCGTCTGCAGCGCCAGCGTCTCGCTGGCGGCGTCCGCAAACACGAAGTCGCGCCGGGCGGGCCAGCGATCGAGATTGGCAAGGCTTCCGCCGTACCGCGCGTCGGCTGCGTAGACCGCCCGGCAGGCGTCCTCAGGAAAGGCGAATTGCGAGGCCAGCACCGCCGGCTCGCCGCTGATCGCCGCCTGCGCGCTCGAATAGACTTCGAAATGCACATGCGGGGTGCGTCCGCCATAACAGCCGGGCAGGATCGTGCGGAACCGCGCCGTCCCCCTGTTGTCGCTCTGCTGCAGGCCCCGCAGGTAGTTGGCGCGAGGAAGATCGTAGAGCGAATAGCGGCCCTCGGCATCGTTCTGCCAGAGGTAAAGCGCCCAGTCCGCCAGCCGGCCGCAGCCGCCGGCAGCGCCGAACAGCGTGATGGCGAGATCGAGCGGCACACCCTCGGCCATGCCTTCCAGCCCGGCGAAGCTGCTTCGCAGATCGCTTCGTTGGACCCCGTCGCTTTCGAGCACATTGAGCCGCCCGCCGCGGTCGCGACCGCCGTTGGCGGGGAAGGGGCCGCGAGTCTCGGCCGGCGTGAGCAGGCAGGCGGCAGCGCGCGCCGGCGCGCCGCAACTGCCCAGTGCAAAGCCGCCCAAGCCCAGTATTCCCAGGGTTGCCCGCCGGTCGAGCATCGTCGAACGGTCACGCGCGAACTGGGAGCGAGGGTCAGCCATTGCCCGCACCCGAGCCGTCTATCGCCTCGTCGATCAGTCCGCGCGCTTCAGGGCTCGCCCAATCGTAACCGCCGATGATCCGCCAGACCTCCTTGCCCTGCGCGTCGTAGAGCACCGTCAGCGGCAGGCTGGCCCCGCCACCGAAACCGAAGGCGAGATCGTTTTCCGGATCCATCCAGTGCGGCAGGTTATCCCAGTCTTTTCCGTTCAGGAAGGGGCCAACGACCTCGGCGCCCTTCATGTCCTCGCTGACGGTGACGACCTTGACCTTGCCCTTCAGCTCCCCCGCGAGGTCGTTCAGCAACGGCATCTCGGCCACGCAGGGGGCGCACCACGTGGCCCACAGGTTGAGCAGCACCGGCTGGCCCGAAGCTTGCGACAGGTCGAATTCGGTGCCGGTCAGGTCCTTGACCGTGACCTTGGGCAGCCCCTCGCCGGCGTGACTGCGATCAAGCGTTCCGGCCAGCGCCTCTTCGCTCGCGGTGTCCACCTTCGCGGCGGAGGAGGTTTCCTTTTGTTGCGCCGCCCCATCGCCTTGACTATCGCACGCGGCAAGAAGGGCGACGGCGCACGTGAGCGAAAATAAGGCCAAACGGGGCATGGAAGGCTCCAACCAGATGTGGGGCGGGCGCTTCGCGGAAGGCCCGGCTGCGATAATGCGCGAGATTAACGCGTCGATCCCGTTCGACAAAGCGCTTTGGCGACAGGATATCGCGGCGAGCAAGGCACATGTCGCCATGCTGGGTGCCTGCGGCATCGTTTCCGACGAGGATGCGAAGACGATCGAGCAGGGACTCGACACTGTCGCCGCCGAGTACGAGGCCGATGGCGTGCCCGAGGACTGGGACCTCGAGGATATCCACATGACCACCGAGTTGCGCCTGGCCGAACTCATCGGCCCGGCAGCGGGACGCCTGCACACCGCGCGCAGCCGGAACGACCAGGTGGCGACCGACTTCCGCCTTTGGGTGCGAGACGCAATGGACCAGGCCGACGCCGGCCTTGAAGCGCTGCAGAAGGCCCTGGTGACCCGAGCAGGCGAGCACGCCGGCAGCATCATGCCAGGCTTTACGCACCTGCAGGCGGCGCAACCGGTAACGCTGGGCCACCACCTGATGGCGTATTACGAGATGATCCGGCGTGATCGCAGCCGTTTCGCGAATGCGCGCGAACGGATGAACGAGAGCCCGCTCGGCAGTGCGGCCCTCGCCGGAACCGGCTTTGCCATCGACCGCGAGATGACTGCGCAGGCGCTCGGCTTCGACCGGCCGACGGCCAACAGCCTCGACGCCGTTTCCGACAGGGATTTCGCGCTCGACTACCTGCAGGCCGCCGCGCAGTGCGCGCTGCACCTCAGCCGGCTGGCGGAGGAACTGATCCTGTGGGCCAGCCAGCCGTTCGGGTTCGTCCGCCTGCCGGATTCGCTCAGCACCGGCAGCTCGATCATGCCGCAGAAGAAGAACCCTGATGCTGCCGAACTGGTCCGCGGCCATGCGGGTCGGATTGTCGGCTGCCTGACCGCACTCATGGTGACCATGAAGGGCCTGCCGCTCGCCTATTCGAAGGATATGCAGGACGACAAGCCGCCGGTCTTCGAGGCGGCAGGCCTGCTCGGGCTGTCGATCGCCGCGATGACCGGGATGATAGCCGAGGCGACGTTTCGCACCGACCGGATGCTGGCAGCGGCCGAAATGGGTTACGCTACCGCGACCGATCTCGCCGACTGGCTGGTGCGGCAGGCAGGGGTGCCGTTCCGCGAGGCGCACCATGTCACCGGAGCGGCGGTCAAGCTGGCGGAGAGCCGCGGCGTAGCGCTTGATGCTCTGTCGCTTGATGACCTGCAGGGCATCGATTCGCGTATCGGCGATGGCGTCTTTGCTGCCCTCTCGGTGGAATCCTCGGTCGCTGCACGATGCAGCCTTGGCGGCACGGCGCCGGACCAGGTGCGCAGGCAGGTTGCCGCCGCGCGCAAGATCCTGGAGATGGATGCATGAGACTTCGCCTCGCCGTGCTGCCCGCTCTCGCGCTGCTTGCCGCCTGCGGTCAGATGCAGGAGCTCCGCCCCCCCGAAGGGCACGACCTGCCTCCCGCGCCCTATGGCGCCAGCAACCGACCGACCGCGGCTGAGCTGCTCGAGCCGCGCGTCCAGGCCGCACCCGAACGCAGCGTCGAACTGCGCAAGCGCTCCGAGGAACGGGAGGACGATCCGTTCGACCTTCCGCCCGAGACCTGATAGCCGGAACAGACCTTGGACCATTTCCAGCTCCGCGACGGTGATCTCTACGCCGAGGACGTGCCGCTCGCGCGCATTGCCGAGGAAGTCGGCACGCCGGTATACGTATATTCGCGCGCCACGCTGGAGCGCCACGCGCGCGTGTTTCGCGAGGCGCTGGCCGGCCTGCCGGGCGCGCACGTCGCCTTCGCGGTAAAATCGAACCCCAACCTTGCAGTGCTCAAGGTAATGCAGCGCGAGGGGCTGGGGGCCGACGTCGTCTCGGGCGGCGAGCTCAAGCGGGCGCTGGCGGCGGGGATGCCAGCGGAGGATATCGTCTTTTCGGGTGTGGGCAAGACTGCGCGCGAACTGGCGATGGGTCTCGACGAGCGCATCGGCCAGTTCAACATCGAGAGCGAGGAAGAGGGCGTCGAGCTGGCGGAAATCGCCGCGGCAAAGGGCCAGGTGGCCCGCTGTGTGCTGCGCGTGAATCCCGACGTCGATGCGCGCACTCACGAGAAGATCTCGACCGGCAAGTCCGAGAACAAGTTCGGCGTCCCGATCGATCGTGCGCCGGGCATCTACGCCCGGCTGTCACAGCTTCCCGGCGTGACGATGCGCGGGGTGGCGGTGCATATCGGCAGTCAGCTTGCCAGTCTCGAGCCGCTGGAGAGCGCTTTCGAGAAGCTCGGGAGGCTGATCGCCGAACTGCGTGCCGGTGGGCATACCGTGACCCACGCCGATCTCGGCGGGGGGCTGGGCGTGCCTTACAAGGCCGGCGAAGTGTTCCCCAGCCCGGCAGAATATGGCGCGATGGTCGCACGGGTGACCAAGGACTGGGACGTGCGCCTGATGTTCGAACCCGGCCGGGTGATTGCCGGCAATGCAGGCGTGCTGCTGACCCGCGTGATCCGTGTGAAGCGCGGCGGCAACGGCCCACCCTTCGTCATCGTGGATGCGGCGATGAACGACCTTGCGCGCCCGGCGCTCTATGGTGCGTGGCATGATTTCGATGCGGTGCATCCCACCGGACAGCGGATGACTGCCAACATCGTCGGCCCCATCTGCGAGACTGGCGACACTTTCGCCATGGGCCGCGAGATCGAGGCGTTGCAAGCGGGCGATCTCGCCGTTTTCCGTACCGCCGGGGCCTATGGGGCGACGATGGCCTCGAGCTATAACAGCCGCGGCTTCGTGGCCGAGGTCATGGTCGACGGCGGCAACTACGCCGTTGTCGCCGACCGCATTGCGCCAGAAGAAATCACCGCGGCCGAGCGCGTACCCGACTGGTTGCAGTGAGATGAAGGCGCTCCCGCTCTTCCATCGCGTGGCGGGACAGCCGGTGATCGTGCTGGGAACGGGTGAAGCCGCAGACGCCAAGCGCCGGCTCGTCGAACGCGCGGGCGGACTGGTCGAGAGTCACGAACGAGAAGGAATCGACCGCGGCGCGCGACTCGCTTTCGTCGCGCTCGACGGACTGGAGGCCTGCGAGGCTGCGGCCATTCGTTTGCGCTGCGCCGGACTGCTGGTCAACGTCGTCGACCGGCCGGAATTGTGCGATTTCACCACCCCCAGCGTGCTCGACCGCGACCCGGTGCTCGTTGCCTTTGGAACCGACGGCGCGTCTGCAAGCCTTGCCAAGCACCTGCGTCTGCGGTTCGAAGCCTTGCTGCCCGCGGGACTCGGGCTGTTGGCAGAGGCGCTCAATACGGCGCGGGCGAGTATCCGCGCGCGTTGGCCGGACGCAACCGAGCGCAGGATAGCTCTCGATTCGGCGTTGCGCGAAGGCGGCGTGCTCGATCCCTTGGCCGGGGCTGGGCCGTCCGAGGTGGCGCAATGGCTGACGGAGCGGAGCCAGGCCGCCCCGGCGAGCCGGGTCGAGATGACGGTGGCCGACGATCCCGACTCGCTGACCTTGCGTCAGCTCCAGTTGCTCGGCGCGGCGGAAACGATCCTTTACGTGGATGGTGTCGCACCAGCGGTGCTGCATCGCGCGCGGGCCGACGCGGAGCGCTTGCCCCTTGCCGATGACGACGGCCGCGCGCGCGCCGGACTGACGATTATCCTGCGCCGGGGTTGACGCAAGTCCTCCCCATTACAGTCTCTTAATTTCAGTCCGGGCCATCCGCCCGGCAGGTATCCCGCCGCGGGGACGCAGCCCCGCCGATGAAGGGAACCACCATGAAACTTCCGATGATTGACCTCTCGACCCTGCCTGAACTGACGCACAAGCTGACCGGCCTGTTCGGCAGCCTTGGCGAAACGCCGGGCCATGACGACACGATCGTAATCCTGGCGACCTACGCCTTCGAGGTGACTCCCCCGGGCAGCGGGCTGTTCTGAGGCGCGGGCGCGATGCGGGTTGATCCGGCCATTGCCGCCATGCGGCGCGACCGCACGAAGCTGGGCAAGGCGCAGTCCGCCGTCTTCGACGCGGCGCGGCGCTGGACCGGCGATGCCCGCGTCGCGCCCATCCTCGCGGACTTCGCAATCTTCGCGCGGGGCGCTTCGCTGTTTGACTGTCCGCGCCTGGCAGAGATGTTCGAACCCGGAGAACAGGCGCGCGAATTTGCCGACCTGTTCGTCTCGGCCCAGTGCTGCGCCGTGGCGGCCGAGCAATTTGCCCAAGTGCCGTTTCGCCATGCCTACGATGGGCGAATGGCCACGCTCATGCTCGCCCAACATGGGTCGGCGCGCCTCAGTCTCGTGTCCTATGAACCGGGGAGACACGGCGGGGGCTCGCTCGTGTTCAGCGATTCGGTGCGCCACGAGGCGGTCCTGGCGGGCGAGGGGCGGGCCACCCGCACACTGCGCCGGACCGACGGCACCTTTGTGCGCGACGATCTGGGTCTGGACGCGGACGCGCGCATTGCGCTCGATCTCACGAACCATGCGCTCTTCGTGCACCACGTCGAGCGACGGCTTGTTTGCCTGCGCCTCTCGCGCGACAATCCCGATCCCCGTCCAACCCGGGAATACGATCCTGCATCGGGAGCGCTGCGGCGCGAGGCGTCCGGAAGCGCGCGCCTGAGCCGCCACGAGGCCATGCTTGCGCTGCTGGGGCGCATGAAGCGCATCGACGCGGCGCCGGTCATGGCGGAGATGGCCTGTGAGCCGGGGCCGGACAGCCTGCGTTGGGAAGCCTTGCGCGAGTGCCTGGCGCTCGACACCGCCACGGGATTCGCCGCACTGACCGCGCTCGCCCGTGCGGCCGGCGATCCGCTTGCGCACCCGGCGGGGGCGTTGCGCGCCCAACTGATCGAGGCGCACCCGCAGCTGCTGCAACTGGAGGACGCCCAGTGCCGCGCGTGATCGAAATTCCCGGCAATGCCGAGCCTTGTACCCTCGGCGAGTGCCTCGCGGCCCTGGATCGCCACGGGTTCGATCCTTTCGAGGAGGAGAGCCTCCTCCATGCCGCGCAGTGGCTCCGCCGCCTCGGCCACAACCGCGATTTCCTTGCCGAGATCATGCTGCACGAGCTGAAGGAGCGGCATCGCGAGGACGAGAGCGAGAACAGCTACAGTCCGCAGGTCATCATGCTGTCCGACCTTGGCGGCGAGATGTTCATGCGGGCCAACATCTGGCCCAGCGAGGATGAGCACATGGTCCGCGCCAGCGGCGGTTCGGCGTTTGTTTACGGCATGCCGCACGATCACAATTTCGACTTTGTTACATACGGTTACTTCGGGCCGGGTTATTGGTCGGATTACTACGAATACGATTACGAAGCGGTCGCCGGGGCGCTCGGCGAGCCGGCTGGCCTGCGCTTCGTCGAGCGCTCGCGCCTCGAGGAAGGCAAGCTCCTGCATTACCGCGGCTTGCGCGATGTACATGCGCAGCTGCCGCCGGATTCGCTTTCGGTCTCGCTCAACGTGATGCACGCAGACGGGGCACAAGGGTGGTACGACCAGTACGGTTTCGACCTTGAGCGCAATACCGTCAGCAAGGTCCTCGGCGCACCGGCGACCGACGTATTCCTGCGCATTGCTGTCGGTCTGGGTGGCGATGAAGCGCTTGATCTGGCTGAAACGCTCGCCCGAACACACCCGAGCGACCGCATGCGTCTGACCGCCCTCGAAGCGCGGGCGGGTATTCTCGATCCGGCGGGGCGCGACGAGCTCTGGCGCCAGGCCGAAAATGCCGGCTCGCGGCTGGTGGCACTGGAGGCGCGGCGATTCCGCGCGGCGCTGGAAGCGGCCTAGAACATTCCCCCGGACAAGGCGTCGAGCGCAGCCTGGAGGATCACCGCGGCGGCGTGGCTGTCGATGCGGTCCTTGCGCTTTGCCCGGCTCCAGTCCTGCGCGATGAGGTCGCGTTCGGCGCTGGCGGTTGACCAGCGTTCGTCCCACAGCAGCACCGGCAGGGCCAGGGGTGCGAGGTTGCGGGCATAGGCGCGGGCCGATTGGGCGCGCGGCCCTTCGCTGCCGTCCATGTTGAGCGGCAGGCCAACAACGAGGCCTGCCACGCCCCTCGCGGTGACCAGGGCACGCAGGGCCTCCAGGTCGCGCGAAAATTTGCCCCGGGGGAGCGTCTTGCCGGCGGTGGCGAAGCGCCAGCCCGCGTCGGCCAGCGCGGTGCCGATGGTTTTCGTGCCCAGGTCGAGCCCGAGCAGCACGCCTCCGCCGGGCAGCGCTGCGCGAAACTCCGCTGCGGTGCTGGCGATCAGGTGCTTGCCGGCGTCCACGCGCGAACCCGGCGCACGACGTCTTCCTGCAGGTTCTTCCAGAACAGCGGGATGTCGTAGACGTGGTAGTTATTGCCTGGCAGCACGCCCGGCCCGAGGTCTGGCGGGTCGCCGATCAGCAGGAGACCGCGATCGTCGCAGCGCGCAGGAACTGCCCCAGCCACCAGCTCGCCGCTCGAAAGCGACTCGTTCGGCTTGAGTGTGCCGAGGTTGGCACTGGCGTCTGCCTTGCCGCCAACAGAGCCGGTCAGCGGATTGACGCACAGCAGCCCGTCCTCGCCGCGGGATTGCCCGTCAAACCCCGGCGAGGTGCGGTAGCGTTCGAGCAGCAGGCCCGGTTCGGCCGGTTCGGCGAAGCTGGAATAGGCAACGATACAATGCGCCTGGCCCGGCGTGGCACAGGCCGGCAAGCCGAGGGCCGGCAGGTCGTGCTCGACCGAGATCGGCCAGCCGATCGCGTAGACCATGGCGATCCGGCCCTCCAGCGCAGTGCCGGCGATCCGTCCCTCCAGCAGGCGCGTGATGTGGGCGGCGCCCTGGCTGTGCCCGGCGAGCACGATCGGCATGTCGGGCGGCACGCTCTGGAGAAAGTAGTCGAACGCCTGGGCAACGTCGCGATATGCCGCGTCGATCGCCTTGGCCGCTTCGGGCTTGTGGGTGAGGAAGGCGCCGAAGGTCGCCTGGCGGTACTTCGGCGCCCAGATCTCGCTCGCCTGGTTGAAGGCGCTCGCCATGCCCTTGATGAACAGCCGCGCACGGGTATCGGCCTGGCGATTGTCGAGCCGGGCGTTCCAGGGGCTCGCCTCGTCGTCGGACGAAAAGCGGGTGTAGATGTAGCTCGTCGGATGGACGAAAAAGACCGCGAAGGGCGGCACGGTCTCGGCTGCGGGAGTCTCTACGGGAAGGGGGGAGGCGTTGGCGGGCGGGGCAGGGGCCAGGCCGTTGTCCAATGCTTGCTGCGGGGCCGTGTTCGGTTGCCATCGCGCAGGATCGTTCGGCGCGCCGATGCCCGGTCGGGAGTACCACATTGCCGGGTCCTGGTAGGCGTTGCCGGCAAGCGGGCCCTGCTCCACGTAGTCGGCGCTCGGCACGAAGGCGACCTGGGTGGCCTTGTCCGACCACGCGGCCAGCGCGATGGCCCCGACGATGACGATGACGATGCAGACCGCGACGAAGGTGAGAAACTTGCGGGCCATTATGCCGGCTCGGGTTCAATGGCGCCGTCGGCGGCCTTCAGGCGATGGGCGCGGCGTTCCAGACCGACCTTGATCATCGCCAGCAAGGGATCGGCCAGCGCCAGGCCGAGTATGCCGAACAGCACGCCGAAGATGAGCTGGCTCATCAGGACCAGCGCGGGGGCGAGGTCGACCGTCTTCTTGGCGATAAGCGGTACGAGGAAATAGCCGTCGATGTTCTGCACCAGGAAATAGACGAAGACCGTGTAGAGCCCCATGTCCGTCCCACCGGAAAACCCGACGAGCACCATCAACAGTCCCGAGATGATCGCGCCGATGTTGGGGATGAAGGCGAGCAGCCCGGTAATCATGCCGAGCAGGGCGGCCATTGGTACCGGGGTGCCGGAATATAGCCCCCAGGCCGACAGCATGGCCCAGGTGAAAATCCCTTCGAAGATCATGCCGGCAAGGCGCCCGGCCATCAGGCGGCGCATGGTGAAGGCCATGTGGCCCAGCGTGTCGGCAAGACCGGCCCTGCGGTGCTTGGGGACCATCCAGGCCAGGCCGCGCTCGTAGGGCTGGGGATCGACCGCGAGGTATATCCCGATGATCGCGATCAGGAAGAGGGTGGTCAGTCCGCCGAAGATGCCGCCGATCGCCTTGGTGACCGTGCCGACTCCGCTGAACAGGCGGTCCGCGACCCCGCGGATCTCGCTTTCGCCGACCGCGAATCCCTTGCTCTCCAACCATTGCACGATGCGGTTGATCTGCTCGCCGGCGAGGCGGGGGAACTCGGCGGCCTGCTGCGAAATCTGCGAACCGGCGAAGTAGAAGAGCCAGGAGAGGAAGGCGACCGCCAACAGCAGCACGATCGTCAACCCCATGCCTCGGCCGATCGGCATCACCCGCCCAAGCAGCCGGGCGCCGCCGTCGAGCATGCAGGCGAAGACCATCGCGCCGAAGATGACGAGCAGCGATTGCGAGAGGTAGACCGCAAGGACCACGAACCCGACCACCAGGGCCCAGACCAGCGCACGGCTCGCCTCGTAGCGCAGGCGCGGGTCGGTGATCTGGGTGGGACTGTTGCCGACATCGTCCTCGGCGATCACCTGCTCGATGACCGTGTCGTCCCCGGTCTGGCTCATTGCTTGGCGGCATCCTGTTCGATTGCCGGGCGCAGCGTGGTCCAGGCCCGGCCAGGACGCAAGCTGTACCACCAGCTGAGCGGGTTCCAGGTCGCGCTGCCGTCGAGCGAGAAGGTGAGGAATTCGGCGCGCCCGCCGATGTTCTCGATCGGCACCGGCCCGCCGAGCCCCTCGGCCCCCGGTCCGGAGGGAAAGCGGCTGTCGGCGGAGTGGTCGCGGTTGTCGCCCATCAGGAAGACATGGCCCTCGGGCACCTCTTTGGGCCCGTAGTTGTCGGCATTGGGCGAGGAATGATCGACGATCGTCAGGAAGGTCGCGCCGTTCGGCAGGGTGTCGCGGTAGGTCGGCGGCTCGAACACCACCCGCCCGCTCGGCAGTACGCGGCGATAGGCATTGAAGTCGGCGAGGCAGGGATAGCCGTCGGAACAGACCTGCGAATCCTCGGCGATCTGCACCGGGGGGACGACCTCGTGCGGGATCGGCTTGCCATTCAGGATCACCTGCCCGTCGACCACCGCGATCGTGTCGCCCGGCAGGCCGACCACCCGCTTGATGTAGTCTTCTTCCTTGTCCGGCGGAACGACGATGACGATGTCGCCGTACTCTGGCGTGTGCGGGTTGATGCGCCAGTGGCTGCGCGGCAGGATGTGGAAGCTCGCCGAGACCCAGCTCCAGCCGTAGGGATACTTGCTCACCACCAGCCGGTCGCCGACCAGCAGGTTGGGCATCATCGAGCCCGAGGGGATGTAGAACGGCTTTGCGATGAAGGTGTGGAACGCCAGCACCGCCAGCAGCATCAGCGCCAGGCCGCGCAGCTCGTGCAGCCAGTTGACCTTTTCCTTCGGGGCCTTGTTCTTCGCCGTCTCGGCGGGGGCGGCGGCCGGAGCGGGATCGCGTTCGGGAGCGGGGGTCTCGTCCATCGGACTTTCGTTACCGGAAAGGGTCAAAGCAGGCGGGCCTCTATCACGACGAAGGCCTGGGCCCATGGGTGGTCGTCGGTGAGAGTGAGATGAATGACGGCCTCATGGCCGTGCGGGACCATTTCTGCAAGCCGCACCGCGGCGCCGCCCGCCAGCGCCAGGGTCGGCGCGCCCGATGGCATGTTCACCACCCCGATGTCCTTGTGGAACACCCCGCGCTTGAAGCCGGTGCCAACGGCCTTGGCGAAAGCCTCCTTGGCCGCCCAGCGCTTGGCGTAAGTTCCGACCGCGGTGAAGGGGCGCCGCGCTGCCTTGGCGCGCTCGATGTCGGTAAAGCAGCGCACGGTGAACTTGTCGCCCCACCTTTCGAGCGAGGCGGCGATGCGCTCCATGTTGGTCAGGTCGGAGCCCATGCCGATGATCATGGAGCGAGCCTCGGCGGTTGGCTGTTCACCGCGCCCACCTCACCGCGCCGCGTCCATCAGCTCGCGCATCCGCAGCACGGCGCTCTCCAGCCCGGTGAAGATGGCTTCGCCGATCAGGTAGTGGCCGATGTTGAGCTCGGCGAGCTGGGGAATCGCGGCGATCGGCTGGACGTTGTCGTAGGTCAGGCCGTGGCCGGCGTGCGGCTCGATGCCGTTCTTGGCGGCGAGCGCGGCCATGTCGGCGACTTGCTTCAGCTGCACCGCGCGGGCCTCGCCCTCGGCATGGGCGTATTCGCCGGTGTGGAACTCCACCACCGGCGCGCCCAGCTGCAAGGCGGCCTCGACCTGCCGTTCGCTGGCCTCGATGAACAGGCTGACGCGGATGCCCGCATCGGTCAGGCGGCTGACGATCGGCTGAAGCCGGTTGTGCAGCCCGGCGGCGTCGAGCCCGCCCTCGGTGGTCACCTCCTCGCGCTTTTCGGGCACGATGCAGGCGGCGTGCGGGCGGTGGGCGAGGGCGATGTCCAGCATTTCCTCGGTCGCCGCCATCTCGAGGTTCAATGGCAGGCCGGTCGCGTCCTGGATGCGCTTGAGGTCGCCGTCGCGGATGTGGCGCCGGTCCTCGCGCAGGTGCGCGGTGATGCCGTCGCCGCCGCAGGCCGCGACGATTTGGGCCGCGCGGACCGGATCGGGATGGTCGCCGCCGCGCGCGTTGCGGATCGTGGCGACATGGTCGATGTTGACGCCGAGGCGGAGCTTGCGCGGCAGGTTCAAGCCTTGCGGCTCCCGGGCTTCTCCAGCGGAACGGCGGCCAGTTCGGCCGGGACCTCGCCAGGGGCATACGTCGGGAAGTTGAGCGCCACGAGCGGGTAGAACGGCACACCCATGTCGACCTCGCCGGCCGAGCGGTCGACCAGTGCGGCGGCGGCGATCACGTCGCCCCCCGCCGCGCGGATCGCCTCGATCGCTTCCTTGCCCGAAAGACCGGTGGTGACGACGTCCTCGATCATCAGCACCTTTTCGCCGTCCTTCAGGTCGAAGCCGCGGCGGAATTCGAAGGTGCCGCCCGGCCGCTCGACGAACATCGCGTCAACGTCGAGCGCGCGGCCGACCTCGTGGCCGATGATGAGGCCGCCCATCGCCGGGCTGACGACCTTCTCGATCTGGCTGCGCACCTCGCGCGGGATCTTCTGCACCAGCGCGCGGGCAAGGGTGCCGGCGCGCTCCGCGTTCATCAGAACCCGGGCGCATTGCAGGTAGTACGCGCTGTGCCGGCCGCTGGAGAGCTTGAAATGCCCTTCGAGCAAGGCGTGGCTTGCGCGGAACTCTGAGAGGACCTCGTCTTCGGTCATGGCGGTCGCGTGCTGTTCCCCAGTGATCAGTGCGGCCCGGTGCAGGTGCATCGAGCCTGTCGAAAAATCTCCCTAGAAGCGCTTGAGGCATGGGGCAAGCGCGCGTATAGGCCCGCCAAACCTGCCCCTGCCCGGGGCCGTTTGCGCAATCGCGCGCCATGCATAAAAGACGGAAAGCGGCACAGTGATGACCTTTGGCGAGTTCGCCCGCAAGCGCTTGAGTTTCCTTGCGGTCCTGGTGGCCCTGCTTGCCATCGTGGTAGTTTCGCAGCAGGCTTCGGCCGCTGCTGCACCGGCTGTCGCGCCAGCGGTCGCGGCCACCCCCGAAGCCTCGGCGACCGCGCCTTCGACTCCCGCGCCGGCCGCGCTGGCGGGCGAGACGGCGGCAGTGCCCGAAGGTGCCGACGCGGCAGGCTACAAGCCTCTCGGCCCCGAATGGATCAAGGGCCAGCCGCACGACGGCGGGATCGACTTCCAGGAGCAGTACTCGCCCACCGGGCACTTCGCCTACAAGATGCACACCTACCTGCTGATCCCGGTCATCACCGCGATCAGCCTGCTGGTGCTGTTCCTGCTGCTGTTCGTCATCATGAAGTTCCGTCGCGGGGCGAACCCGGTGCCGTCGAAGACCAGCCACAACACGCTGATCGAGATCATCTGGACCGCGATCCCCGTGCTCATCCTGGTGGTCATCGCGGTGCCCTCGATCATTCTCCTGCGCGACCAGTACGAGGCCCCGCCGAAGGATGCGCTGACGGTCAAGGTCACCGGCTACCAGTGGTACTGGGGCTACACCTATCCCGACAATGGCGATTTCGAGGTGATCTCGAACATGATGCCGGAGGAAGAGGCCAAGGCGAAGGGCTTCCCGAGCCACCTCGAGGTCGACAATCGCATGGTCGTGCCGGCCGGCGAATGGATCCGCGTCCAGACCATCGGCGCCGACGTGATCCACTCGTTCGCGGTGCCCAGCCTGTGGTACAAGCTCGACGCCGTCCCGGGGCGCCTGAACGAAAAGAAGATGTTCATCGAAGAGCCGGGCATCTACTACGGCCAGTGTTCCGAACTGTGCGGCGCGCGCCACGGGTACATGCCGATCGCGGTCGAGGCGCTGCCCCGTCCGCAGTTCGAAGCCTGGGTTCGCGCCCAGGGCGGCACGCTGAAGAGCGATGCGCCCGCCGCGATTCCGGCTGAAGGCGCACCGCCGCAGGCACCTGCCTCGGCGATCGAGGGTGCGCCTGCCGCCGGCGCGCCGCCGGTCGAAGGCGCAGCACCGGTTGCCGCCCAGCCGACCGCCTGATAATTAGAATTTACTGAATTACGAGCCGAGAGATCTAGCAATGGCTACCACCGCCGATACCTTCCAGGCCCACCACGACGATCACGCGCATCACGACGCGGATCACAAGCCGGGCTTTTTCGCCCGCTGGTTCATGTCGACGAACCACAAGGACATCGGCACGCTGTACCTGATCTTCGCGATTTTCGCGGGCATCATCGGCGGCACGATCTCGGGCATCATGCGCATGGAGCTGGCCGAGCCGGGCATCCAGTATCTCGGCTGGTGGGTCGAGTTCCTCGGCGGGCCGGCCAATGCCGATCTCAGCCAGATGGGCCACATGTGGAACGTGTTCATCTCCGCCCACGGCCTGATCATGGTCTTCTTCATGGTCATGCCGGCGATGATCGGCGGCTTCGGAAACTGGTTCGTGCCGCTGATGATCGGCGCGCCGGACATGGCGTTCCCGCGCATGAACAACATCAGCTTCTGGCTGACCGTGGCGGGCTTCTGCAGCCTGATGATCTCGAGCTTCCTGCCCGGCGGCACCGGCAACGGCGCCGGCACTGGCTGGACGGTCTACGCCCCGCTCTCGACCTCCGGCTCGGTCGGCCCGGCGGTCGACTTCGCGATCTTCTCGCTGCACCTCGCCGGTGCGGCTTCGATCATGGGCGCGATCAATTTCATCACGACCATCTTCAACATGCGCGCGCCGGGCATGACCCTGCACAAGATGCCGCTGTTCGTGTGGTCGGTGCTGGTCACCGCGTTCCTGCTGCTGCTGGCGCTGCCGGTGCTCGCCGCAGCGATCACCATGCTGATCACCGACCGCAACTTCGGCACGACGTTCTTCGACGCGGCCGGCGGCGGTGACCCGATCCTCTACCAGCACCTGTTCTGGTTCTTCGGCCACCCGGAAGTCTACATCATGATCCTGCCCGGGTTCGGCATGATCAGCCAGATCGTGGCGACCTTCAGCCGCAAGCCGATCTTCGGCTATCTCGGCATGGCTTACGCGATGGTCGCCATCGGCGTGGTCGGCTTCATCGTCTGGGCGCACCACATGTACACCGTGGGCCTCGACGTGAACACGAAGATGTACTTCACGGCAGCGACGATGGTCATCGCGGTCCCGACCGGGATCAAGATCTTCAGCTGGATCGCCACGATGTGGGGCGGCAGCATCGAGTTCAAGAGCCCGATGGTCTGGGCCATGGGCATGATCTTCCTGTTCACTGTCGGCGGCGTGACGGGTGTGGTGCTGGCAAACGGCGGCATCGACGATGCGCTGCACGACACCTACTATGTCGTCGCCCACTTCCACTACGTGCTGTCGATGGGCGCGGTGTTCAGCCTCTTCGCCGGTTTCTACTACTGGTTCCCCAAGATGAGCGGCCGGATGCATTCCGAGCTGCTGGCCCACCTGCACTTCTGGGGCTTCTTCATCGGCGTGAACATCATCTTCTTCCCGCAGCATTTCCTCGGGGCCCAGGGCATGCCGCGCCGCTATCCCGACTATGCGGAAGCCTATGAGTACTGGAACCACATCAGCTCGCTCGGATACGAGATCATGGCCGGCTCGATGCTCTTCTTCTTCGCCAACCTGGTCTACGCCTTCACCGCGGGCAAGAAGGCTCCGGCCAATTACTGGGGCGAAGGCGCGACGACGCTCGAGTGGAGCCTGTCGAGCCCGCCGCCGTACCACCAGTTCGAGACGCTGCCGGTGATCGAGGACCACCACGATTACCACAACCACATCGGCGATGCCTCGACCTCGACGGCTCACTGATCGGCTGCGCCACTCGCCTGGCACTGTTATGAGGAGGGCGCGCCGCAAGAGGTGCGCCCTTCGCGTTAGAGATATCGAATGAACACCGTCGCACCCGCCAACGCCGCGTTCGCCGAATGGCGCGACTATTTCGCGCTCACGAAGCCGCGCGTAATGAGCCTGGTGGTGTTCACCGGATTGTGCGGCCTGCTCGCAGCGCCGGGGCACATCCATCCTGTGCTCGGCTTCACCGCCGTCCTGTGCATCGCGCTGGCCGCGGGCGGGGCGGGGGCGCTCAACCAGTGGTGGGAAGCGGACATCGACGCGGAGATGAAGCGCACCGCCAAGCGCCCGTTGCCAAGCGGCAAGATGCCGCGCAAGAACGCGCGCGACTTCGGCATTGCCATCTCGACCGGCGCGGTGCTGCTGATGGGCCTGGCGGTCAACTGGCTCTCTGCCGCGATCCTCGCCATCTCGGTCGTCTACTACGCGGTGATCTACACCATCTGGCTCAAGCCGCGTACGCCGCAGAACATCGTCATCGGTGGCGGCGCGGGGGCCTTCCCGCCGCTGATCGGGTGGGTGGCGGTGACCAATGACATCACCCTGATGCCGATCCTGCTGTTCGCGATAATCTTTACCTGGACCCCGCCGCACTTCTGGGCGCTCGCGCTGTTCGTGCAGACCGATTACGCCAAGGCCGGGATACCGATGCTGCCGGTGGTCGCGGGCGAAGTCGAAACGCGCCGCCAGATCCTGATCTACAGCGTCCTGCTGCTGGTGGTCAGCCTGGTGCCGTGGTGGATCGGGGGCACGGGCTGGATTTACGGCGCTGCGGCGCTGGTCCTGTCGGGCCTGTTCCTGATGATGGCCGTGCCGGTCGCCATGCGGCACGCGGCAGAAGGTGACCGGATGAAGCCCGAGAAGCGCCTGTTCGGCTATTCGGTGCTTTATCTCTTCGCCCTGTTTGCGGCACTGGTTGCGGACCATGTCGTCTTGGGGGTAGGGAGCGCGGCATGAGTCCCGAGGAAGAAGAGACCTTCAAGCGTGCGCGCAAGGGTCGCAACGTGGCCCTGGCCCTCGTGCTGGTCGGATTCGTGGTCCTGTTCTACGTCCTGACCTTCGTGAAGATGGGCTGAGACGATGGCCAGCACTCCCATGCATTCGCGCAATCGCCGGGTCGGTTTCATCATGCTGGCGGTCGCCGCCGGGATGCTCGGGCTCGGATTTGCAGCCGTGCCGCTCTATCGCATCTTCTGCCAGGTCACCGGATTTGCCGGCACGACCCAGCGCGCGACGGAGGCCGACGCGCAAGTGGCCGCCAACGATGCACAGAGCGCCGGCGCACGGACCATCTCGGTCCGGTTCGACGCCAATACCGCGCCCGATCTCAAGTGGCGCTTCAAGCCGCTTCAGGTGACCGATACCGTGCAGATCGGGCAGCGCGACATGGCGATCTTCACTGCCAGGAACCTGACCGACAAGCCGCTGACCGGCAACGCCAGCTTCAACGTCGAGCCGGAGCAGGCGGGCGCCTATTTCAACAAGATCCAGTGCTTCTGCTTCACCGAACAGACGCTCCAGCCGGGCGAGGAAGTGCGCATGCCGGTGGTCTACTACATCGACCCCGCCGCGCTGAAAGACCCGAACATGGACAGCGTGACGCAGATCACCTTGAGCTACACATTCCACAAGGCGGTCGATCAGGCCGGCTAAGCCCACTTTACCCGTGCGCCCGAGGTCATTAAGGGCCTCGGCAAACAGCATTCAGGAAGCGATCCCATGGCCGGCGCCAAGAACCACGACTACCATATCCTTCCCCCCGACATCTGGCCGCTCGTCGGATCGATCTCGGCGCTGACCTTCACCAGCGGCATGGTGCTCTACATGCACGACATGGCGAACCACTGGCTGGTCCTGGGCCTCGGCATCGCCGGCCTGATTGCGACCTTCTTCAGCTGGTTCTCCAACATCGTGAAGGAAGCGCAGGCGGGCGATCACACCCCGGTTGTGCAGCTTCACCTGCGCTACGGCATGATCCTGTTCATCGCTTCGGAAGTGATGTTCTTCGTCGGCTGGTTCTGGTCGTGGTTCGACTTCGCGTTGTTCCCCAACGCGCTGACCGATGTCGTCGGCGGGCAGTTCCCGCCCAAGGCGATCGAAGCGGTCATGGACCCCTTCGACCTGCCGCTGCTCAACACGCTGATCCTGCTGTGTTCGGGCACCACGGTGACCTGGGCGCACCACAGCCTGATCCACGGCGACCGCGAAGGCCTGAAGAAGGGCCTCTGGCTGACGATCCTGCTGGGCATCACCTTCACCAGCATCCAGGCTTACGAGTACGCCCATGCCCCGTTCCCGTTCGGCCAGAACACCTATGGTTCGGCGTTCTACATGGCGACCGGGTTCCACGGCTTCCACGTCCTGGTGGGTACGATCTTCCTGATCGTCTGCCTCGTGCGCACCTACAAGGGCCACTTCACCCCCGATCACCACTTCGGTTTCGAGGCGGCAGCCTGGTACTGGCACTTCGTCGACGTCGTCTGGCTGTTCCTCTTCGTCACCGTCTACATCTGGGGTGGCTGGGGCGCGCCGATTCACTGATCGATGGCGCTTACGCCCGAACATTCGAAAGGGCAGCCCGGCCTTGGCCAGGCTGCCCTTTTGGGTCTCTGCCCCCGCTGCGGAGCGAAGACGCTGTTCGCCGGCTGGGTCCGTTTCGCCGACCGCTGCCGCGCCTGCGGCCAGGACTTGACGCAGTTTAACGTGGGGGACGGGCCGGCCGCGTTTCTCATCCTGATCGTCGGAGCCGTGATCGTCGGCCTCGCCATCTGGTTCGAACTGGCGTTCGATCCGCCCTGGTGGCTCCACGTCATCCTCTGGCTCCCGCTGACCGTGGCGGGCGTGATCTGGGGCCTGCGGGTCGCCAAGGCAGCGCTGCTGCACAGCGAATACCACCGCGGCGGCGGGCAGCGATGATGCGCCGCCTGCCCATCATCCCGACGATCGTGGTGCTGCTCGCAGTGGGCGCGATGGTCGCGCTCGGCGTGTGGCAGCTGCAGCGGCTTGCCTGGAAGGAAGACCTGCTGGCCCGCTACACGCAGGCACAGGCAATGAACGCGGACACCGCCTGGCCGCAGTCGCCCGCTGACTATCCGGCTGCGCTCTATCGCCACGCGCGGCTCGACTGCGCAAAGGTGGCCGGGCTGTCGGCGGTCGCCGGGCGTTCGCAAGCGGGGCAGTCCGGCTGGGCGCACGTTGCCCACTGTCGCCTGGCGGACGGAGGCGATGCCGACGTGGCGCTGGGATGGTCGCGCGAACCGGGCGATCCGGACTGGTCCGGCGGCGAGGTCGAAGGGATCGTCGGCCCTGCGGGCGAAGGTGTGAAGCTCGTCGCCGCCCCGGCGCAGGCCGGGTTGGAGCAACTGGCCGCGCCCGATCCGGCAGACATCCCCAACAACCACCTCGCCTACGCCGTGCAGTGGTTCCTCTTCGCGCTGACGGCACTGGTCGTTTACGCGCTGGCGCTGCGCAAGAAGTGGCGCTCTTCAGACGCGTAAAGCCGCGCTTGCTTGCCGCAGACGGACGGCACCGCTAACCGCCGCAAGTGATGCAGTACGTCTCCACCCGCGGCAGTGCGCCGGTACTCGACTTCGAAGGCGCTACGCTGGCCGGCCTTGCCAGCGACGGCGGGCTTTACCTGCCGGCCGAGTGGCCCAGCTTCTCTGCCGACGAAATCGCTGCAATGCGCGGCCTGCCCTACGCCGAACTGGCGCAGCGGGTCATGCAGCCCTTCGTCGGCGACTGCCTTTCGCCCCAGCGGCTGGGCGAATTGTGCGAAGAAGCCTACGGCCGCTTCTCCCACGCTGCGGTGACGCCGTTGACCCAGCTCGACGAGCGCCACTGGCTGCTCGAACTGTTCCACGGCCCCACGCTCGCCTTCAAGGACGTGGCGCTGCAACTCCTCGGTCTGCTGTTCGAGGAATTCCTCGCCCGCCGCGACGAGCGGCTGACCATCGTCGGCGCGACCAGCGGTGACACTGGCAGCGCGGCAATCGACGCCGTGGCCGGGCGCGACCGCATCGACATCTTCATGCTCCATCCCAGCGGCCGCGTGAGCGACGTGCAGCGCCGCCAGATGACCACGGTCAAGGCGCCCAACGTCTACAATATCGCCATCGACGGCAGCTTCGACGATGCACAGGCGATGGTGAAGCGCATGTTCGGCGACAGCGCGATGACCGGGCGCTTCCGCATCAGCGCGGTCAACTCCATCAACTGGGCGCGGCTGATGGCTCAGGTGGTGTATTATTTCGCCGCTGCGCTGCAGCTCGGCGGGCCGGAGCGCAAGGTCGCCTTCAGCGTGCCGACGGGCAACTTCGGCGACGTCTTCGCCGGCCACGTCGCCGCGCGCATGGGCCTGCCGATCGAGCGGTTGATCGTGGCGACCAACGTCAACGACATCCTGCACCGCGCGCTGGCCAATGGCGACTATTCGGCCGGCACCGTCACCCCCACCGCCGCGCCGAGCATGGACATCCAGGTTTCCTCCAACTTCGAGCGCCTGCTGTTCGACCTCACTGTCGGAGAGGGGGGCGGCCGGGACGGCGCGGCGCTGGCCGAACAGATGCGCGGCTTCGAAACGACTAGGGCCATGCGCCTGACCAATGCCCAGCGCGAAGGCGCGGCGGCGCTGTTCACGTCCGCCCGCGTCGACGCGGACGCGATGGCCCGCGCGATGGGCTGGGCCTGGGAAAAGTGCGACGGCGAGGTGATCGACCCGCACACCGCCATTGGCCTCCACGCCGCGCGCGAGGCGGATCTTCCGGCCGATGTTCCGGTGATTACGCTCGCCACCGCCCACCCGGCCAAGTTCCGCGACGCGGTCGAGCGGGCCACCGGCCAGCGCCCGGCCCTGCCGACCCGAGTGGGCGACCTGTTCGAGCGCGACGAGGCGTACGTCGAGTTGCCGGGCGATTACGACGCCATCGCCGCCTACGTCGCGGAGCACGCGGCGCCGAGCCGCTGATGGCCGACCTCGTCGAACCGCCGCTGGTCCTCGCAGGCGAGGGCTGGGCGGACTACGGCCTCGTCGACTCCGGGCACGGCCGCAAGCTCGAACGCTACGGTCCGCGTCGCTTCATCCGGCCCGAGCCACAGGCGATGTGGTCGCCCCGTCTGGCCGACTGGCAGGCCGACGGCGAATTCGTCCCCGGCAGCGACGAGGACGGTGGCGGCAAGTGGCAGTTCGCACAAGACGTGCCCGATGGCTGGCCGCTCGCCTGGAACGACGTGCGCTTTACTGCCCAGTGCACGCCCTTCCGCCACCTCGGCTTCTTCCCCGACATGGCGCCGGTGTGGGACTGGATGCGCTGGCAACTGGGCGGCAAGCCCGACGCGCAGACGCTCAACCTGTTCGGCTACACCGGCGTCGGCACGCTGGCGCTGAGCGATTGCGGCCCCGTGACCCATGTCGACGCGAGCAAGAAGTCGGTCGCCCAGGCGCGCGAGAACGCCGCGCTTTCGGGCATGGAGGACCGCCCGATCCGCTGGCTGGTCGACGATGCGGCCAAGTTCGCCGCGCGCGAGGTCCGGCGCGAGAAGCGCTATGACGGCATCATCCTCGACCCCCCCAAGTTCGGACGCGGCCCCAACAACGAGACCTGGCGGCTCGAGGAAGGCCTGCCCGGCCTCGTGGCCGACTGCCGCGCGCTGCTCGATGCCGACAGCCGCTTCCTGTTCCTCACCGTCTACGCCGTGCGCATGAGCAGCCTCGCGCTCGCCGGCCTGCTGGCCGAACATCTCGCCGGCCTCCCGGGCACGATCGAACACGGCGACCTTGCAGTGCGCGAGGAGGGGGAGGGCGGCCGCCTGCTGCCGACCGCGATCTTCGCCCGCTGGAGCAACGCGTGAGACGTGGCGCGCGCTAACCGGCGCCGGGCATAGGCTTCGCCGAAGAAGACAGGGTGGCGGGAACGAGGAACCAACCGGACCCCAGCATCGGATCGAAGTCGACCGCCGCGTTCGCATCGCGCAGGTAAGCGAACAGCTCGTCGAAGTCGGTCCGGTCGTCCCCCGCGATGGCGACGACACAGGCGTTCTGGCCTGCCTGCTGGCGCAGCGATTGCTTGCGGTCGCCCTCGCCGATGGCGAGCAGGATCGGGTCCTTGCCCGCCGGGTCGAGGCCGCTGTCGACGAGCGCGGCGGCGATGGCATCCAGGCGGCTGGTGTCGAGATCCGAGATCCACATGACGATGACGCCCACCTGCCGCAGCAGGGCGAGCTCGTCGGCGAGCCCTGGCGGCGGTTTGAGCCCCGCCTCGGGCGCGAACCGGCCGCTGGCGGGATCGAGGTCGATGATGACGGCGCTGTCCTCGCCCTGGCAGGTCCGCCGACGCGGTTGCATCTGCACAGCGCTTTCCGGTGAAAGAATCGCCGAGCGTCGCGCGTCGCCAGCGGCGGACGGTTTCGTCTGGGTCAGGGCATAGGAAAAGAACGAACGCCACGGCGCGCCCGAACTCGCCGTTGCAGCAGGGGCGCCGGGCCGGGGCAGCTCGGTCAGCGGCAGGACCGTGGCCTTGAACCCCCCGTCGACGCGGACGGCTTCACCCGCCGCGGGTGCCGGAGCCTGCCGAACCGCGATTCGAGACGAGGGATCGGCTGCGACTTGCGGTGCGCCAGGCGGCGATGGTGCGGCTATCACGGGAGCGGCCGCCGGGCGCTTGCGTGCCTCGTGATCCTTGGTCGCGGCATAGGCGGTCATGGTCGGCACCACCACCGCGGCCGCGGCGAAACACCCGCCGAGCAGCGGCAGGAGGCAAAGGATCGCCAACAGGCGCGTTGCCAGCGTCAATCTTCCTGCACTCGTCATGTGCCCCATCCTGCGAGCGAATCCTGCGATTGCTTCGGCTCGTGATAGCCGCAAGTTGCCGCCGCTGCCCAGCTTGTCGACATGGCCAGTAGCGGCGATGGACATTGCCAGCCATCGCTGCCATCCGGTCGCGCAGCTTTGGGAACGGACATGGCCGACAGCCTCTATCTCGAAATTGCCGACTTCGAACACATGGTGCACACCGGGATATACTCGGAGGAAACCGGCCGCCCACAGCCGCTGCGCTTCACCGTGCGGGTCAAGCTGAAGGTGATCGGGCAATACGATCCCGACACGCCGCTCGATGCCAGCAAGAATTACATGGACCTCAAGTTCGCCTGCTCCGAAGCGCTGGGGGACACGCATTTCAAGCTGATCGAGGCCGTCGCCGACCATGTCTGCGAGACGCTGTTCGTACAGGATGCGCGGGTCGAGGAAGTCAGCGTGAAAATCGTCAAGCTGGCGCTTTCCGAGGCGGACGAGAAGATCGGCATCACCCTGACGCGCGAGCGGCGGTGACAAGCGCGATCGTCAAGGCTGGCGGCTTGCCCGAGGCTCCGCTCGATGCCGCGGCTGCATTTCATGCACGTATAGTGCCCGACGTCCGCATCGCGATGCCGCGCAACCGCGACATTGCAATCATCTTCGACCCAGCCGATCACACGCACCACGCATGGCGCCTCGCCGCGATCCAGGAACTGGCGCGCGAGGCGGCGCCGTGCCGGATCAACGGCGTCGTGGCCTCGCGTTCCGACTTTGCCGGCTTGGCGCAGGTGCTCAACTTCGTGCACGCGAACGAGGGCGTGACCGGCCAGGTGCTCACCGTCGGTTGAGACTTTCCTACACGCGGGCGATCTGCTCTGACGGGGCAATGGGTTCGCTTCATCTCTTCCGGATCGCTCGAGCGGACGGGATCGGCACGGCCGTCGGCGCATTTTCGGCGTATACTTGGTGTCACCTTTCGCAGTGGGGCGGCGTTGAAAGCATCGCATCGGCACGGCCAAGCCGAATGCGTTTGAACTTCGCCGCCGCCGCCTCCACAATGGTGCCATGAGCTGCGGCAAACCCCTCGTCGACGCGTTCAACCGCCGGATCAGTTACCTGCGCCTGTCGGTGACGGATCGCTGTGACCTGCGCTGTACCTATTGCATGCCCGAGGCGATGCAGTTCCTGCCGCGCAAGGACGTGCTGAGCCTGGAGGAACTGCACAAGCTGGCGCTTGCGTTCATCGACCGGGGAGTGACCAAGATCCGCCTGACCGGCGGTGAACCGTTGGTGCGGCGCGACATGATCGAGCTCGTCACCGCGGTCGGGCGCAAGCTGGGGGACGGCCTGGACGAGCTGACGCTCACGACCAATGGCACGCAGCTCGAGAAATTTGCCGAACCGCTGTTCGAGGCGGGGGTGCGACGGATCAACGTCTCGCTCGACACGATGGACGCCGGCCTGTTTGCCGAGCTTTCGCGCCGCGACCGCCTGAGTGCCGTCCTGCGCGGGGTCGCGGCGGCGAAGGAGGCGGGGCTCAAGGTCAAGATCAACACCGTGGCCCTGAAGGGGCTGAACGAGGACGAGATCCCCTTCCTCGTCGAATGGGCCCACGCGAACGGTCACGAGCTGACGCTGATAGAGGTCATGCCGCTCGGCGAGGTCGAGGGCGAACGGGTCGATCACTACCTGCCGCTGACCGTGGTGAAGGACGTGCTCGACGCGCGCTGGACACTCACGCCGTCGGATCATGCCAGCGGAGGACCGGCGCGGTACTGGGACGTGGCCGAGACCGGCGGCCGCGTCGGCCTCATCACGCCGCTGACCAACAACTTCTGCGCCGGTTGCAATCGCATCCGCGTGACGGCAACGGGCCAGCTCTACGCCTGCCTCGGCGGGGCGGAGCAGGTCGACCTGCGCGCCGCCCTGCGCTCCGAAACCCCCGACGAGGCGCTGGCCTGCGCGCTCGACGAGGCCATGCGCATCAAGCCCGAGCGGCACCATTTCCGCATCGAACAGGGCGCCGCCCCGGCCCAGCCGCGGCACATGTCGCTCACCGGGGGCTGAGCATGGCCGTCCGCGTCGTCTTCCTCGGCAAGCTCGCCGACCTCGCAGGTGCGCCCGAACGAACGTTCGACCCGCCGCTCGACTGGGGCGCCCTGGTCGAGGCGCTCGACGGCGACCTTGCCGAGATGGTCGCGGGCGACAAGGTCAAGCTGGCCGTTGGCGGAACGGTGCTGGCCGACAAGCGCACGCTGATCGCCAATGACGGCGATGAGGTCGCGCTGTTGCCGCCCGTCTCCGGGGGATGACATGACGGCGGACGTCCGCCTGCTCGACAAGGGCTTCTCGCCCGGCAAGGCGCTCGGTCTGTTCGCCAAGCAGCATCCCGAAGCCGGCGGCATTGCCAGCTTCGTCGGCAAGGTCCGGCCCGATGTGAACGTTCAGGTGCTCGAACTCAGCCATTACGAACCGCTTACCTTGCCGGGCATGCAGGCGCTGGCGAGCGAGACGGCCGGCAGGTGGCCGCTCGACGGATTGCTGATCCATCACCGCGTCGGCTTCATGCGTCCCGGCGCGCCCATCGTGCTCGTCGCGGCAGCCGCGCGGCATCGCCGCGCCGCGATCGAGGCGGTCGACTTCGCGATGGATCACCTCAAGTCCGATGCCTGGTTCTGGAAGCGCGAGAAGCGCGGCGGCGAATGGCGCTGGATCGAACCGCGGGCCGAAGACCATGCCGACCTTGCCCGGTGGAGCGAAAAATCCGGCGCCGATTGATTCGCGTCAAAGCCCCATGGGCGGGGCGGACGCATGATCTCCTCGAGACCCGTGCCCTTTACTGCCCAAGGGCCGAGTGGATCTCGTTGATGTGCGCGGTCTCGAAGTCGACCATCTGCCCGACCAGGTCCTGGGCATCCTCGATGTCGCCGGTAGCTCGTCCTTCGGTCGCGGCGGCAATGTAAAGTCGATCGAGATCGGAGAGCGGGATCATGGTCTGGCTGCGCTCCGTTTCAAGTTCCGCCAGCGCGACGCTGGCTGCGGCCCAGGCATCGCTGCCGACAGCGGCGCCGCGTGCGCGCAAGGCCGCGGCCCGGACCCGCTCCAACTTGCCGCGATAGGCGTCGTAGGCGGTGTCGGCCCGCTCAACGAGCCCTTCGACGGTCGCGAGCGTTTCCGCTGAGGGCGGTGCGGGGACGAACGGCTCAGGCGGATTCAGCGTGCCTGTTACCCGCTCGGCGTCGCGAATCGCCAGGTTCGGATATTCCGCCGGGGCGGTTGCGCACGCGGAGGTCAGGGCGCAAAGCACAGCAGCGAGAAGGCGCTTGGTCATTGCACTGCGCTAGCGCGCCCGGCGCTCCGTTTCCAGTTGCACTTCATGGGGCACGTGACGCAAAATCGCTGCCCTGAGCCGTTGACAGGGCCAACCTCTTCGCCTAACGGCTGCGCTCTTTCCGGCACCCGGTTGGGTGCCCTTTTTGTCGTTCAGGGTGCGTGGCACCGTGTGCGGCAGTCGAAACGAAACGGATTAGGTGAACCATGTTCGCAGTAGTGCGCACGGGCGGCAAGCAGTATCGCGTTTCCGCCGGAGACAAGATCGCGGTCGAGAAGTTGGCGGGTGAAGCCGGCGACACGATCGAACTGGGCGACGTCCTGCTGGCCGGCGACGGCGGCGAAATCAAGGACGCGGGCAAGGTCAAGGTCGCGGCCGAGATCATCGCCCAGGCCAAGAGCGAGAAGGTCACGGTGTTCAAGAAGCGCCGGCGGCACAACTATCGCCGCAAGGCCGGTCACCGCCAGCAGTTGACGCTGCTGCGGATTGTTCAGGTCGGCGATACGAAGGCCGAGAAGAAGGCTGCGTCGAAGGATGCCGCTCCCAAGGCCGAGGCTTCTGCCGCTGCGACGAAGACCGAAGCGGTCAAGGACGAGCCTGCCAAGGGCGTCGATACCGCGAAGAAGGACAAGGCCGTAAAGGCGGAGCCGGTCAAGAAGGCCGCCACCGCTGCCAAGGCCGACGAGAAGCCCGCTGCCGACAAGAAGCCGGCGGCGAAGAAGGCCCCGGCTAAGAAGCCGGCTGCCGAGAAGTAAAGCCGAGTACGGAGTAGTTCGAGATGGCACATAAGAAAGCAGGCGGTAGCTCGCGCAACGGTCGTGATTCGGCCGGTCGTCGCCTCGGCGTGAAGAAGTTCGGCAGCCAGGAAGTGATTCCGGGCAACATCATCGTGCGCCAGCGCGGGACGAAGTTCTATCCGGGCGCCAACGTCGGAATGGGCAAGGACCACACCCTGTTCGCCCTCGGCGCCGGCCGTGTGCGATTCCATGACGGCAAACTCGGCCGCAAATACGTGTCGGTAGACGTTATGGCCGAGGCTGCAGAATAACTGGATGATCCGATAAAGGGGTCATCCACCGGGATGGCCCCGCCGGAATCAGAATTCCGGCCAGTCGAGGGAGATGGGGCCAGCCCGTCTCCCTTTTTTAGTCTTCCTCGCAACGAGACCGTCACAGGCCCGGCCTAAGGGCCCGGACGGCACGAGGGAGTGAAGACCATGTTCATGCGTACAGAGCGCCTGTTCCTGCGGCCCGGTTGGACGGAGGACGCTGCCGAACTCACCCGCGCGATCGGGCGCGAAGAGATCGTACGCATGCTTGCCCGTGTGCCTTGGCCCTATTCGGGAAATGATGCATTGCGCTGGCTGACCCTGCCGCGGCCTCGCGGAATGCCTTCCCTGCTGGTCGTCTCGCCGCAGGACGGCGCGATCCTGGGCGGCGTCGGGCTGCACGAAGGCGACGGTGCGGCAGAGGTCGGCTACTGGATAGCGCCGGAGCACTGGGGCAAGGGATACGCTACGGAGGCGCTCGGCGGCCTGCTGTCGCTCGCGGGGATGCTCGGTCACCGGCAGATCCGCGCGCGCCATGCCAGCGACAATCCCGCCTCGGGCCGGGTCCTGCGCAAGGCGGGCTTCCACCCGACCGGCCGCACCGGCACGATGGACAGCCTCGGACGTGGTGCGAGCATTCCGACGGCCGAGTATATTCTCGAGCTGGCTACCGCGCGCGATTCGAGTGACGACGGGTCGGGCGTGGGAGGCGGCGTGAAGGCGGCCGCGCCGGTCGCACGCTTGCACAACCCGCGCTCCCCCCGCCAACCCGTGCTGGTGGCGGCCTGAAGGCGAGGGCGGTCAGGCGCTTAGCTTGGCCGCCGTCTCCGCAACCCGCTTGCCGAGGTAGCGACAGCCGTCCAACTCAACGTCGCTCGGCTGGCGTGAACCATCGTTGTTGGCAATCGTCGTGGGGCCGTAGGGCGAGCCACCTCTCACTTCGTCCACGCCGTTCTGCCCGGCAAAGCCGTAATCCAGCCCCACCACAGTACAGCCGAAGTGCAGCAAATTGGTCAGGATCGAGAATAGCGTCGTTTCCTGGCCGCCGTGCTGGGCGGCGGTGGAAGTGAAGGCGGCGCCGACCTTGCCGATCAGGGCGCCCGAGAACCACACACCGCCGCAGGTGTCGAGGAAGGCGGCCATCTGGCTCGGCATGCGGCCGAATCGTGTCGGCGCGCCGACAACGATACCATCGAAGGTGCCGAGCACCTCGGGTCCTTCGATCTGCGGGTGACTCTCGTCGGCGCGGAAGCCGGCAGCCTTGGCTACCTCGGGCGGGGCAGTTTCAGCCACCCGACGGATCTCGCATTCGTGGCCCGCCTCTCGCACTCCGGCGGCAACGGCATCGGCCATCGTGGCTATGTGGCCGTAGGAGGAATAGTAGAGCACGAGGATGCGGGCCATGGGCTACCTTTCAGGCTGGTCGTGGAGGACTCGCCTGCCATGCACTCTACCCCGTGCCGGCGTCAAACGCTCGGGTATGAAACCGGCGAGCTAGCGCGCTACGCCGCAGGTATTGATCCCGAGCAGTTTGTAGAGCCCGCAAAACCCGGTCAGTCCCGTGGCGAGTGGAATCAGGCCGAGCCAGCCCCAGTTCGTTTTCGGACCGACGAATACGAGCGCGATCAGCGCCAAGCCCAGGACGATACGGATCGCACGATCCACCTTGCCTTCATTGACCGCCATGGTCTTTCTCCCGTCAGCGACCCGGTCTCGATGCTGAGCCAATTTACGGCTTCAAGCAAGATCAAAGGGAGGTGGTGCCCAGGGGCGGAGTCGAACCACCGACACGACGATTTTCAGTCGTCTGCTCTACCACTGAGCTACCCGGGCGTCGCCACGACAGGGGCCCTTGCCGGGCCCGCGAGCGATTTGAAGCGCGCCTATGGCGTTCCCCGGCGCGCTTGGCAAGACCCTATATCCGGCCCTGCGCGCTCAATCCTCTTCGCGTGCGATGTCCTCGGCCGCGGCGGCCGGACCGGGGATCGAATAGCCTTCGTTGAACCACTGGGCGAGGTCGCGATCGCGACATCTCGCGGAGCAGAACGGGGCGAATTCATCGGAACGGGGCTTGCGGCAGATGGGACAGGGCTTGCTCATGCTGCCAGCGCCTGCGCGAAGCCACCATCGAGCGCAAGCCCGGGATCGGTCATCATCCGCACGGGGCGGCCCGTGCGTCGGGCGAGTTGATCCAGCCACTCTGGCTCGAAGGCAGGCAACAGCGCGGGATGAACGGTCAGCAGCGTGACACCCGGCCCGTCCACCATCTCGGCGCGGCGCAACATCATGCGGGCCGCCGCACCCAGGCGGAACGCCGCCATGCGGTGAAGCAGGGAAGGGCCTTCGAGCCGGGCGACGATCTGCACGAAGCCGAAGCCGTTCATCGCCGTTCTCTCGTGCGGCCAGTCGGCCAACTGGGCCTCGAGCGAAGAGTTGATTGCGCGGCGATTATCCTTCTCGGGCAAAGTGGGAAAATCGATCCCTATGGCACCGCCGATATCGAACTGCCGGATGGCCCGGGCCACGTGCGGCACTGCGAGCTGGGCAAGCTGCCGCGAGGGCGCGTCGCCATCGATGTCGATCAAGGTCATCGCCGGCGTCGCCGCGCAGATGAGGGAGCCGCCCGCAAAGTGCATTTCGCCTGTCCACGCGGCGTCCCAGATTTCCTCCCAGGCGCCGGCCGGAAGGCGCCGGACGCGCCGACCTGTGCTCAGGGGATCCGATGACCGGCACGGTTTCTCCCGATCCGCCGGGCGCGCTGCCGGCAGCTTGAAGCGGCCCGTCTCGGCAATCGCACCGCGGGTGATCATCAGTTCGATCGAGGCACCTTCCGCCGCGTTCCGGGGCAGGCGGTCGATCCACACCTCGCGCCCGTCATCCAGCACGCCCACCCCGCGTGACGAGCCCGCAGCCCGGGACGCCAGCTTGGCCGTTACCAGTTGCCCCGAATGCAGCTCGCCCGGCCAGCGGCACTTCGCGGCGACGGCCGTGCCGTTTTCAACCAGCAAACCACGCTGCTCCCCGATCCCGTCTTCGAGGAGCCACTCAGGCAATGGCGAAGCCCGCCGCCTTGAGGAGCGCTCGTGTTTCGAACAGCGGCAGACCTACAACGCCGGAATGGCTGCCGGAAATCCAGGCGATCAGACCTTCGGCACTTCCCTGGATGGCGTAGCCGCCCGCCTTCCCGTGCCATTCGCCCCCGCCGAGATACTCGGAAATCTCCTCGGGTGAGAGCCGCTTGAAACGAACCTGCGTTTCGCTCAGCCGCTCGCGGATAGTGCCATCGGGCGCGCGCAGGGAGATGGCCGAGAGAACGCGGTGACGGCGGCCGGAGAGCAATTCAAGGCATTCGCGCGCCGTCGCCTCGTCCTCTGCCTTGGGCAGGATGCGCCGTCCGGCCGCAACGACCGTATCGCCGGCAAGCACGAAGGCTGACGGATCTTCCGCAGCGCGAGCCTTTTCACGCGCCATTCGCACGGCGTAGTCGCGCGGCAATTCGCCCCTGTGCGGGTTCTCGTCGATATCGGTGCCGACGACCCGTACCGGCTCGATCCCGAGCCGAGCGATCAGTTCGCGGCGGCGCGGGCTGGCGGAGGCGAGAACGAGGTCCGGTCCGCGCGGGCCGGAGCCGGATTGCACGGCTACTTGGGTCCCGGGCCGGTCTGGCCGGGACGGAAGCGATAGGTGATGCGGCCCTTGGTGAGATCGTAGGGCGTGAGTTCGACCAGCACATCGTCCGCGACGATCACGCGAATGCGGTTCTTGCGCAGCTTGCCGGCGGTGTGTCCGATGATCTGATGGCCGTTTTCGAGCTCAACCCGGAACATCGCGTTCGGCAGCAGTTCCACTACCTTCCCGCGCATCTCGAGGAGTTCTTCCTTTGCCATAAAGTTCAGTTTCCAGTTCGCCGGTTTCGCATGGCCGCGCGGCATAGCCTCAAGGGGGGCAAAAGGGAAGCCTCGCGCGGGCGCGCACCATTCGCGACCGAATGCGACACTTTGTTACCCGAAACTAAGTTGCCGCTTAACTGTGGTTCATCGAAAGGGCGCCAGGGGATGCAGGCCGCTTTTTTCGAAGGAAACCGTGTTGCGATATCTCCCATCAGCCAGTCTGACTGCCCTTGCCGCTGCGCTCTGTGCGCCGGCCGCGAGCGCGCAGGACGCTGCCCCGGCGCCATCGGTGCAGCAGACTTCGCAGGAAGGGCCCGAACCTTCGCGCTCCGGGGACGATACCATCACCGACAACGAAATCGTCGTGATCGCCGGCTCGCTGCGCGGCCAGGTCGACACGGCGCAGCCGCCAATCGCCGAACTGAACGAAGAAGACATCGCGTCATACGGCGCGGGTTCGCTGGCCGAGCTCGTGGCAGCGTTGCAGAACGAGACCGGCAGCGGCCGCGGGCGCGGCAGCGGCCCGCCGGTCATGCTGATGAACGGCCTGCGCGTTTCCAGTTTCCGCGAGATGCGCTCCTTCCCGCCCGAAGCGATCAAGAAGGTCGAGATCCTGCCCGAGGAAGTGGCGCAGAAGTATGGTTTCCCGCCGGATCAGAGGGTCATCAACTTCATCCTGAAGGACAACTTCGCCAGCAAGGAACTGGAGCTGAAATATGGCCAGCCCTACCGCGGCGGAACCTCGTCCAAGGAACTTGAAGCCACCCTGCTGAAGATCGGCGGGCCGAGCCGGCTGAATTTCAATCTCGATCTGAAGGACACCAGCCCGTTGCTCGAATCCGATCGCGGGATCATCCAGACGATCCCACCCGGGACCCCGGCCGGGACCGAGCTCGGCGACTTTCGAACGTTGGTTGCCGATACGGCGAACTATACCTTGACTGGCAACTGGACGACAGCGCTCGGCGGTGCCGGCGCCTCGCTCAGCATCAATGGCACGCTCGATCGCAGCAAGAGCCTGTCGCTCAACGGACTGGATAGCGTGACATATCTTCAGCCGCTTGCCCGCACGACGCGCAGCGACACGGCGTCCTTCGGTTCGACCCTCAACGTGCGCGCCGGTGAGTGGCAGCTTACCGGCACTGTCGACGCGAGCCATTCGAACAGCGACACGACGATCGATCGCATCTCGGGCATCGGCTTCGATACCGCCAACAGCAAGAGCAATTCGGCGAACGCCAAGTTCACAGCCATCGGTCACCCGGTCGAGCTTCCGGCGGGCGAGGTGTCGGTAACGCTCGACGCGGGATACGATTGGGACCGCATCACCAGCATGGACACCCGCAGCGGCGCTCTGGAAACGCAGCTCACGCGCGGCGACCTCAACGGCGGGGTCAACGTCTCGATCCCGCTGACCAGCCGCGACGAGGGCTTCGGCGGGGCGGTCGGCGACGTCAGCCTCAATCTCAGCGGTGGGCTCAACCACCTGTCCGACTTCGGCACGTTGGCCGACTGGAGCGCCGGCCTGACATGGAGCCCGGTCGACAAGCTGAATCTCCAGGCGACCTATGTTGCCCGCGACGCGGCCCCGGGGCTGAGCCAACTTGGTGCACCGACGATCATCAGCTTCAACGTGCCTGTATTCGATTTCACGACCGGTCAAACCGTGCTGGCCAGCGTGACCAGCGGCGGCAATACGAACCTGTCCAAGGAGACGCAGCGCGATCTCAAGCTTGGCGTTTCCTACCAGCTTCCGTTGTTCGACCGATCGAGCGTATCGGTCGAGTACTTCCGCAACACGTCTCACGACGTGACTGCGGGTTTCCCTCTGCTGACCCCGGAAATCGAGGCAGCTTTTCCGGGCCGGGTGACCCGTGACGCCGCCACCGGGCAGATCCTTGCGGTGGATCAGCGGCCGGTCACCTTCTATCAGCAGAAGGCTTCCCGCATCCGGACATCGATCAACCTTTCAGGCGGAATCGGCCAGCGGCCCGACCAGCGCGGTGGCGGTGGCGGTGGTTCGCGCGGCGGCGGTTCCGCCGGCGGTCCTCCGGGCGCCGGCGAGGGCTTTGCTCTCGGAGGTCCTCCCGGGGGCCCCGGTGCGGGCGGCCAGGGCCAGTTCAATCCGCAGGGGTTCCAGAAATTCCGCCAGGAACTGTGCGCCGAAGGCGCGAACGGCACGCCCGATATCTCCGGCCTGCCCGAGCAGATGCAGCAGCGGCTGAAAAAGGACGACGGCACCATCGATTCCGAGCGGATTACCGAGATGAAGCAGCGCATGTGCAACGGCCAGGGAGGGGCTGGCGGGCCGGGCGGCGGGGCGTTCATGAACCCGGAGGGTTTTCAGCGGCTGCGCGCGGCTTTCTGCCCGGTGCCCCCCGCCGACGGCTCACCTGCTCCCGCGCCGGACCTGTCTGTCTTGCCCGAACAATTTCGCCAACGCCTGATGGGTCCGGCGGGCACTCCCGACATGGAGCGGGTCAAGCAATTGCAAGACCGCATCTGCGCTGCAGATCCGACGCAGTTCGGCGCCGGTGCGGCTGGTGGTGCTCCGGTCGGGCAGGGCCGGGACGGACAGCCTGCTCAGCGCGAAAGTCAGCAGGCGTCGCAAGCCGGCAATGGCGGCCAGCGCGCGAGCGGTGGCGGCGCGGGCTTCAATCCGTTGCAGCGGCGCAGCGGTAATTTCGGCCGCTGGAACATATCGCTAAGTCACACTTACGAGCTCAACAACCAGGTTCTCATCGCCCCCGGCGGTCCTCTGCTGGACCTGCTCGACGGCGACGCGCTGTCGGGTGGCGGCGTGGCGCGGCACACGCTCGGGCTTGAAGGCGGCGTCTTCTACAACGGCATGGGCGTGCGCTTCCAGGGTAACTACGGCAGCAAGACTCGCGTCGACGGCAGCGGACTGCCTGGGAGCACGGACCTCTACTTCGGGGACCTGTTCAAGCTCGACTTGCGCATCTTCGCCGACCTCGGGCGGAAGGAGAAGCTCGTCGAACAAGCGCCGTTCTTCAAGGGGTCGCGCGTCTCCTTCAGCATCGATAACCTGTTCGACGCTCGCCAGAAGGTCACCGACAGCACGGGCGCCACGCCGCTTCGTTATCAGCCGTTCCTGATCGATCCACTAGGCCGGCAGTTCAGTGTGGAATTCCGCAAGCTGTTCTGAGCCGAGAGGATGCCGGGTGATCCCCGGCATTCCGTGCCCGATTTTCCACCGCCGGCCGTGGGACCCATTGCCGGACCAATCCATTCATTTCGTATGGATGGCCCTCGCGATCCCCTCCGAGTCTCGGTGAAGACGCTTCTCGCCGCGGCGGGATTGACGATCCTCGTCCTGGCGCTGCTGAAGCTGCTGAACCTGCTGGTTCTGATCTTTGCCGCGGTCGTGGCGGGTACGCTGATCCGCGCTTTGGCGGACGCCATAGAAGGCCGTACCCCGCTGGGTAGTCGCTCGTCGTTCTACGCGTCCCTGCTTGTCATAGCCGGCGTGGTGGGCGGGCTCGGTTGGTTCTTCGCGTCCCGCTTGCAGAGCGACTTCGTCGGCCTTTCCGACACACTGGTGCAGACCTGGCAGGGGATCGAACAGCGTATCGCTTCACTACCCGGCGGGCAGCGGGTCATCGCCTCGATCCACGGTGCGTCGGGCGCGGGCGGCAGTGTCATGCCGCAGCTGTGGACGGCGTTCAACTCGATCACGACCGTCCTGACCGACATGGTGCTGTTCCTGTTCGGCGCGGTGTTCATCGCCAGCGATCCGGGGCTCTATCGGCGCGGAGCGCTCAAGCTGGTCCCGCCGCTCAAGCGAGACCTCGCCAGTGAAGCTCTGTGCGAGGCGGGGGCATCGCTGCGGCTGTGGATGATCGGACAGTTCATATCCATGAGCTTTATCGGCGTGGCCACGGGGCTCGTGCTGTGGCTGGTCGGCGTCCCCTCTGCGGCGGTTCTCGGCCTCATCGCCGGGGTGCTGGAGATCATTCCCTACCTGGGGCCGATCCTCGCAGCGGTCCCGATCCTGGCGATGGCAGCGACCGGGGGCCAGCAGACGCTTTTGCTGGCGCTGGTCGCAATGGTGGGCATCCAGCAGCTCGAAGGCAGTCTTCTGACGCCCTACGTCCACAAGAAGGTGGTTTCCCTGCCGCCGGCCGTCTCGGTCTTCGGGGTGGTGGCAGGAGGAATGCTGTTCGGCCCTATCGGCCTGCTCTTTGCAGCGCCCCTGCTGATCGTGGCCTTCGTACTGGTCAAGCGCCTCTACGTGGAAGAGACTCTCGATACGCCGGTGGTAGTGCCGGGACGCGACCCGGAGGCGAACTGAACAGGCTAGTTCTGGTCAGTGGGCGTGGGACTTGGCCCACTCCTCCTGCTTGGCGATCCAATCGTCCCGCTGATCGAACCACGCGGCGCGACGCTGTGCCCATTCTTCCGCCGTCAGGCTGTCCTTGTCGGCAAGCCAGGCATCCCGCATTTCCTGCCATGCCTGCCGGTCGACTCCGAAGGTATCGCGCCATTCCCGCATGTCTCTTTCGAACTGCTCGCGGATATCGTCTGAAGCCATTGCGAGCTTGCCGCCGTTGCGGACCGTAGCGAGGTCTGCCCGGGCGGTTTCAGCGCGATGCAATGTGTCCTGACGATACTCCAGCGAGCGTTGTTCGAACATGCGCGCCTTATCAGTCTGATTGAGCGCTTGATCATGCCCGAAGTCGCCTCGCTGTGCAGCGATGTCTCGCGCGTCGGAGGCTCCGCCAGGGATGCTCATCGGCGGCCCGGCTCCCATTCCACCGCCGTTGGCACCGGGCATGTTTTCGCGTCCGGCGGCGCTGTGCTCGACGCCGTTTGCGCTCTGTGCGAACGCCGGGCTTGCGGCCATTGCCGCCGAGGAAGCCAGTAGAATTGCGACCTTGTTCATCTTTCTCTCCATCGTTCGGGGCCCAAGAGGCCTTGGCTCCAGCCAAATGAACGAACGCTAATATGGTCGCGGTTAACGCGTCAGACGGACCCTCCGGTGCGCTGCGTCGCTCATATGTAAGGAGAACATGCATGGCGGGATGACGGGGAAGGGAATGCATCCTATCTCGCACCCCATGTCCCGCACCCCTGCAGGTTCTCCCCCCGACCCTCGAGGCGCCCAGCGCTTTCTCGAGGAGCGTGCGACATATGCCGTGCAGGGCGCGGGCAAGCCCGACATCGAGGCCGGGGTGACCGCTATTCGCGAGACCGTTCGCACGTTGAAGCCAAAGCCGGGCGTCTATCGCATGCTCGATGCGCGCGGTGATGTGCTATACGTGGGCAAGGCGCGCGCGCTGAAGAACAGGGTGGCGAACTACACCCAGGTGACGAACCTCTCCAACCGTTTGCAGCGCATGGTCAGCCAGACGCGTGGAATGGAAATAGTCACCACCAATTCCGAGGCAGAGGCGCTGCTGCTCGAGGCGCAGCTCATCAAGCGCTTTCGCCCGCCGTACAATGTGCTGCTGCGCGACGACAAGTCGTTCCCGTTCATCCTGCTGCGCACAGGACACGACTTCCCGCGCATCATGAAACACCGCGGGGCGCGCAAGATGAAAGGCGACTATTACGGCCCCTTCGCCAGCGCCGGATCGGTCAATACGACGATTAACGCGCTGCAGAAGCTGTTCCTTCTAAGATCCTGTACCGACAGCTTTTTCAGTCGCCGCGACCGACCGTGCCTGCTCTACCAGATCAAGCGCTGCTCGGCACCTTGCGTGGGCCGGATCGACGAAGCGGGCTATGCCGACCTGGTGAAGGAGGCGAAGGACTTTCTCGGGGGCAAAAGCGGCGCCGTTCAGAAGAAGATCGAACGGCAGATGGCCGAAGCGGCCGAGAACCTCGACTTCGAAAGCGCTGCGGTTCTGCGCGACCGCCTGCGCGCGGCGACCTTCATCCAGGGCAGCCAGGCAATCAATGCCGAAGGGGTGGGCGATGCCGACGTCTTCGCCCTTGCCGCCAAGGGCGGGCAGGTCGGCCTGCAGGGCTTCTTCGTCCGCGGCGGGCAGAACTGGGGCCACCGCGCCTTCTTCCCCAGCCACGTCCAGGACGTCAGTGAAGAGGAGGTGCTGAGCCGCGTCCTCGCGCAGTTCTACGAGGAAGTGCCGCCGCCGCGCACTATCCTCGTCGACCGCGCCTTGCCGGACCGCGAGTTGCTGGAGGAGGCTTTCGCCGAACTGGCCGGACGCAAGGTGGAAATCAGCGTTCCCCAACGCGGCGAGCGGCGGCGGTTGATGGAACAGGCGCAACGAAACGCGGCCGAGGCGCTCGACCGGAGGCTTGCCGAAAGGGGAACCCAGGCGAAGACAATGCGCGAGTTGACCGAGTTCCTCGAACTTCCCGACGAGCCAAGGCGAATCGAGGTTTACGACAACAGCCACATCCAGGGGACCAAGGCGGTAGGCGCGATGGTCGTCGCGGGACCGGAGGGCTTCCTCAAGGGCCAGTATCGCAAGTTCAACATCAAGTCGGCGCAGACGGACGACGACTTCGGCATGATGCGCGAGGTCATGTCGCGTCGGTTCGGACGCGCGCTCGAGGAGGACCCCGACCGCGACGGCAATACCTGGCCGGACCTCGTCCTGATCGACGGCGGCAAAGGCCAGATGTCGAGCGTACGCGATACGCTGGAGGAACTGGGCATCGAGGATGTCCCGCTGATCGCCGTGGCCAAGGGGCCGCACCACGGTCGCGAGGGACGCGAGGTGTTCCACTTTCCTGATGGGCGGGAAAAGACGCTGCCGACGAACAGCCCGGTGTTGTTCTACCTCCAGCGCTTGCGCGACGAAGCACACCGTTACGTCATCGGCGCCCATCGGGCCAAGCGCAGCCGCGCGATCTCTGCAAGCCCGCTGGACGAAATTCCAGGCATTGGGCCGGCCCGCAAGCGCGCGCTGCTGTTACACTTCGGCACTGCCGGTAAAGTGCGCGCCGCATCGTTGGATGACCTGCAACGGGCGCCCGGCGTCAGCGCGACGGTCGCGCAGGCAGTGTACGATTTCTATCATCCGAACGGATGAACGCGGAAGGGAGTTGACCGTCGTCAATGCGCGCTTTGCGGCGATCGCCAACGATATCTCCGCCCAAGGAGGTGCCCGATGCGTTCCATCCTGCTTCACGCCCATGACGACGGTGCTTTCGAAGCCCGGTTTCAGGCCGCATTGGACCTGTCCCGCTCGTTCGATGCTCATCTGACGATCCTCCAACCGATCATGCTCGACGTGGCGGTACCGGGGGACGTCTACGGTTCCCTCGCGACCGAATTGGCACCGATCGTTCGCGAGAACGCGGCAGAATTCCGGGAGCAGATCGAGATCCAACTCGGGACGGAAGATGTTCGTTGGGACTGGGCCGAAGGGTTTGGCCCGGATGACGGTGTCCTGCTGCAGGCGGCTGCACTGAGCGACCTCGTAATCGTCGGCACGAACGACCCGTTCAGTGGCAAAAGCCCGTCGGGGGTGGCCGGCGCGCTCGCGGTACACGCCAAGGCGCCCATTCTGGCGGTGCCGGAAGACTGCACCGGCATCGCGGTGGATGACCCCGCGCTCGTCGCCTGGAACGGTTCTGCCGAGGCTTCCAGAGCATTGCGCGCGGCAGTGCCGTTCCTGGCGCGATCGCGCGCCGTGTCGCTGGTCACCGTAGGACAAGGAAGGGCTTGGAGCGACAACGACGAAATAGACGTGCCGCCCGTTGCAGGCGCCGATTACCTCGCGCGACATGGCATCGAAGCCGAAGTGGTCGAGCTCCCACCAGCAAAGGGGGCAGAAGTCGCCGAAGTCCTGCGCGAGGCGGCCCGTGCGCGCGGGGCCGGTTATCTCGTCATGGGCGCCTACGGTCACTCACGGATGCGTGAAACGCTGCTGGGCGGCGTGACTCGCGAAATGCTGGCGCACCCGAAGGTAGCGCTGTTCCTGGCGCACTAGGGCAGCGAGGCCCGGAGCGACTCAGGCCGCCTTGCGAATCTTGTCGAGCTTCTTGAGCGCCATCTGCCGCTTGAGGCGGCTGAGGTGGTCGATGAACAGGATGCCTTCGAGGTGGTCCATCTCATGCTGGATGCAGACCGCCAGCACGCCTTCCATGTCCTCCTCGTGGGTCTTCCCCTCGAGGTCTTGCCAGCGCACGCGGCAGCGAGCGGGGCGGTCAACGTCGGCGTAGATCTCGGGGACCGAGAGACAGCCTTCCTGGTAAGTCTTGAGGTCTTCCGACGGGTCGAGAATCTCCGGATTCACGAACACTCGAGGGTCGTTCTTTACCGGCTGGTGATAGTGTTTCTCGCCGCCGTGGGAGTGGCATTCCTCGGGTTCCGCGTCGGGATCGTCTTCCTGCAGGTCGATGACCAGCAAGCGGATCGGCTCGCCGACCTGGATCGCGGCGAGACCTATCCCGCTAGCGTCGTACATCGTCTCGAACATGTCGTCGACGAGCGCCTTGAGACGGTCGTCGAACACTTCGACGGGCTTGGATAGGGTCTTGAGCCGGGGATCCGGCACTTCGAGGATTTCACGGATGGCCATGGGCGCCAGATAAGCACTTCGCGCCCGAACGACAAGTGAACGCAGGCTATGCCGGAAAGACCTCGTTTTCGGCTTCATAGCGCGTAATCAGCGCGTCAAGACGCCCTTCGCAGCCGGGATACACGTTGACGCGGTTTCGGTTGCCGCGAACGGTGCGGACGAGCAGCGGGTCCATCGTATGGCGCCACCACGGCGGATTCATCGCCACGGCCATCATGCCGAAATATCCCGTCGGACAGGTCGGCGCGGTCGGCAGGTACTTGAGCTCATGGTAGGACAGCATCGGCTTGGCATGGTGGTAGGCATGGCGTTGCACGTTAAAAGTCATCAGGTTGCAGAGCGGCGATTCCGCACTCCACGACAGCATTGGGCTCTGCGGTTCGAGCCGCCCGTTCGGCATCCTCGCGCGGAGCAGACCGTAGTGCTGAATATAATCGTTGAGCATCAGCGAGAACCACACGAAAGCGTGGTGCAGGAGGATGTAGGGCAGGGCGATCCACCCGAGCACGGCGACCAACACCGCGGCGACGGCCGCCGACATTGCATAGCTCACCAGTACGTCGTTGTGCCACGAGATCACCGGCAGACCCTTGCGTCGTAATCGCTCCGCTTCGTACCGGATGCCGCCCATCACCTCGGGAACGAAGGCGCGCAGGATAAAGCCATAGGCGGTCTCCCCAAACTTGGCCGAGGCGCAGTCTTCAGGTGTGCCGACGTGGGTATGATGCCCGATTACGTGCTGAGGCATGAAATAACCGAGACCGCCGATCGCGCAGACCATGTTCGAGACCATGCGGTTCCAACGATCGCGTTTGTGCCCGAAATCGTGCGCGGTCACAGCGACGTGGACGTTGATGAAACCGACCAACGCAACCGCGGCAATGCCGGCCCAGGTATCGACCCGTCCCGATGAAGCCACCGTCACGGCGGTCAGGAAAGCGCCGAACAGGTACCATGCTTGCAAGATAAGCAGGCGGCGGCTGTTGGCTTCGCTGACCGCCAGGTCGAGTGTGTAGTGCCTCTTTGCCAGAACATGATCGAGCGCAGGGACGAGGCCGAGCAGCGCCAGCACCGGAATCACGACCCACCAGGCTTCGCCGGTGCGATACATCATCGCGAGCGGTACGACCTGGACGAGAAAGTTGAACGTGATCAGCGCGGCACGTGCGATCGCCGGCAGCACCTCGCCATCGGTTGCCGGCGCAAACTGCTCCGCGGGCCGCGCTACGAGATACTCGTCGCCCTCGCCGAAAGCGAAAAGCTCTTCGCGCTCACGAAGGTCACGGGTCGCTGTTGATGCTGTCCTGACGTCTTCCACCTGTCGCCCCGTCCCTTCGGCAATCGGGGCCGGATACCATGGCTAACGCAAATTAACCAAGCGGGTTTGCGGGGACCGATGCGGCGAATTCGCTAGTGTTGCGAGGTTGCCCCTTACTGGGACACAGGCCGCCGCGCGCGCAGGGCCTGGGCAAGAGTGCCCTCGTCGAGGTAATCGAGTTCGCCGCCGACAGGCAGACCATGCGCCAGCTGGGTTATGCGCACGGGATAGGCTTCCAGTCGCTCGGCAATGTAGTGCGCAGTCGTCTGCCCCTCGAGCGTGGCGTTCATCGCGAGCACGACCTCATCGATCGCGCCTTCCTCGCTGCGATCGGTCACTCGCTCGATGAGTTTTCCGATCGTCAGATCTTCCGGACGCACGCCCTCCAGCGCCGATAGCCGCCCGCCGAGCACGTGATAGCGCCCGGGGAACAGCTTGGCCCGGTCGAGCGCCCACAGGTCGGCCACGTCCTCGACCACGCAGAGCTGGCGCGGATCCCGCCGCGTGTCGGCGCAGATGCCGCACGGGCTCCGGGTGTCGACATTGCCGCAGATGGGGCACTCGACCAGCCGCTCCTGCACCGCCGCCAGCGCCTCGACGATCTGCGCCAGCGCCGTCTCGCGCCGCTTCACGAGCCACAGCACGGCTCGCCGGGCGCTGCGCGGGCCGAGGCCGGGCAGGCGAGCCAGTGCGCTCGCCAGCGTCTCGATTTCTTGCGAAGCCATCAGACGAGAGATAGGGCGCGGGCTCGCTGAACGGAAGGCCGGACGATGCGCATTGTCTTCATGGGAACGCCGGACTTCGCGGTGCCCACGCTGCGCGCCCTCGTCGAAGCCGGACACGAGATTGCCGCCGCCTATACACAGCCGCCGCGCCCGGCGGGGCGGGGCAAGCAGGAGCGCAAGTCGTCGGTGCATGTCGCTGCGGAAAAGTTTGGCATCCCGGTCTGGCACCCTAGGACGCTGAGAGACCTCGATGCGCAGGCGGATTTCGCTTCGCACGAGGCTGACCTGGCGGTGGTCGTCGCTTACGGTCTGATCCTGCCCAAGGAAGTTCTCGACGCTCCGAGGCAGGGCTGCCTCAACGTCCACGCCAGCCTGCTGCCGCGCTGGCGCGGAGCGGCTCCGATCCAGCGCGCGATTCTGGCGGGCGATCACGTGACCGGCGTCACCATCATGCGGATGGAAGAGGGGCTCGACACCGGGCCGATGCTCGCCACGGCGCGGGTGCCGATAGAGGACAAGACCGCGGGCGAATTGCACGACGAACTGGCCGAAATCGGCGCGCATCTGCTGGTGGAGACCGTCGCCCAGCTCGACCGGCTCAAGGCGCATCCCCAGCCGCACGGTGCGACCTACGCCGACAAGATCGACAAGTCTGAGGCGCGGCTCGACTGGGAGAAAACCGCAGAGCGGCTGGAACGTGAGGTGCGTGCGTTCTCGCCCTTCCCGGGCAGCTGGTTCGAATTCGACGGTGAACGGATCAAGGTCCTGCGTGCCCGCACGATCGGCGTGAACGGCGCGATAGGCACGGTGCTCGACGACGAACTGACGATCGCCTGCGGCAATGCCGCGCTGCGGCCCGCCATCATCCAGCGCGCGGGAAAGCCGGCGATGGATGTGGCGGCATTTCTGCGCGGGCGCAAAGTGCCTGTCGGCACGGTGCTGCGATGAGGCGCTTTGCCCTGACCCTCGAGTTCGATGGCGGCCCGTTCATGGGCCTGCAGCGGCAGGATCACGGGCCGAGCGTGCAGCAGACGGTCGAGGAGGCCGTCGTCGCGCTAACCGGTGAGCACGCTGTGCTGCACAGCGCCGGTCGGACCGACAGCGGGGTCCATGCGCTGGCCATGCGCAGCCATGTCGATATTGCGAAGGACATCGAGCCTTTCCGCCTGATGGAGGCGCTCAACGCGCTCATGAGGCCCGCGCCGGTTGCGGTTATCGGTTGCGAGGAGGTCGCCGGCGACTGGCACGCGCGCTTTTCCTGCATCGGGCGCGAGTACGAATACCGCATCCTCAACCGCCGTCCACCGCCCACGCTGGAGAAGGGGCGCGTCTGGCACGTCACGCGGCCGCTCGACGCCGCGGCAATGCACCGCGCGGCGAAGTCGCTGGTCGGCCATCACGATTTCACGACATTCCGCTCGGTCAACTGCCAGGCCAGGGACCCGGTCAAGACGCTCGACCGTCTCGACGTCAGCCGCGAGGGCGCACACGTGGTGATCCGCGCGGCGGCCCGCAGCTTCCTTCATCACCAGGTCCGCTCGATGGTCGGCACCCTCTCGCTCGTCGGTCTGGGCCAGTGGCGCGATGAGCAGGTGGCAGAAGCGCTGGCGGCGAAGGATCGCAGTGCCTTGGGCCTGAACGCTCCGCCGGAGGGGCTCTATTTCGTCCGTGCCGTCTACCCGGACGAATAGCTACTGCCCCTGCTGCTGCTCGATGCGCTGGCGCTGCTGCTGATAGACCTGATCGTCGAGCTGTCGGTCGCCCGGTGGGGGCGAGGGAGAGGGCGAAGGGCGCTGGCCCGGCGCGATCCGTACGCCGTTGCCGTCCATCCGCACATCGACGGGAACTCCCTCGATTGCGCCAGATACGCCAACGCTGCCGTCGCCAATCGTCAGGGTGGCATCGTCGCCCAGCGGAATGTCGCCGACGTCGGGCACGTCGAGCGGCTTGACGGGGCCGCTCGGGTTGGCCTTCGGCGCCGGCGTTACCTTGCGACCCATCGCCTGGAGCATGAAGTCCTTCCATATCCGTGCCGGCAGGCTGCCGCCGGTCACGCCGGGAAGCGGGCTGTTGTCGTCGTTGCCGATCCACACCCCCACGACGAGATCGTCCGCAAAGCCGACGAACAGGGCATCGCGGTGATCCTGCGTCGTGCCGGTCTTGCCGTAGTTCGGCACCGACAACATGGCTGCGCGCCCGGTTCCCTCGTTGACTGCCTTGCGTAGCATCATTTCGATGTCCGCGTGGGTGGAGCGCGAAAGCGAGTCCTTGCCGCCGAAGAAATAGTCGAAAAAACCGCCATCGTCGCGCGGGAAGGCGGTCGGCTCGACCGGGAAGCTGTTACCGGCGACGCCCGCGTAGGCACTGGTCAGTTCGATCAGCGTCATCGTCGAGGTGCCGAGCGCCATGCTCGGGTCGCCCGGCGGCAGCGGGCTCTCGACGCCGAGCTCGCGAGCCATCGCGATGACGGCGTCGCTGCCGACCTGCTTCTGCAGACGGACCGCGGCGACGTTGCTGGAATGGGCAAAGGCATCGGCCAGTGTGATCGTGGGTGAGTACCTGCCGCTGGCGTTCTTCGGCCGATAGGCACCCTCGGTGATTTCCGAGTTGTCGATCATGTCTTCGGGGCTCATCCCGGCGTCGAGCGCGGCGAGATAGACGAACAGCTTGAAGGTCGAGCCCGGCTGGCGTCTCGCCTGCGTCGCGCGGTTGAAGGGGGACTTGGCGTAGTCGCGCCCGCCAATCATCGCCACGACCTCGCCGTTGGGCCGCATCGCCACCAGCGCAACCTGCGCCTGGCCCAGCGCGGCGCGATTCACAGCGCGGCGGGCTGCTTCCTGCAGGCGGGCGTCGAGCGTGGTGGTCAGCGTCTGCCGCGCATAGCCCACGTCGGACAAGGTCCGTGCCTCGGGCAGGGCCCAGTCGGCGAAGTAGGTCCCCGTGGGCAGCTCGCTGTCGAGATCTCGCACGTCCAGGCGGGGCGGCTTGATCGTTTTCGCCTCCGCTTCCGTCAGATAGCCGGCGGCGACCATCGACTGCACGACGATCTTCATCCGCCGCTCGGCCCGGTCGTAATGCTTGGTCGGGGCATAGGCGCTGGGCGCCTGGACCAGCCCCGCCAGCATCGCCGCCTGGTTGGGCAGCAGCTTTTCCGGTTGGCGGTAGAAATAGTGCAGGCTCGCGGCGCGCAACCCGTAGACGTTGTCGCCGAAATAGGCGTTCGACAGGTAGCGCTCGAGGATCTCGTCCTTGCTCAGCCATGCCTCGAGCCAGAAGGCGATCAGCGCCTCGCGCGCCTTTCGGGTCAACGTCTGTTCTGGGCTGAGGAAGGTGAACTTGGCGAGCTGCTGGGTGATCGTGCTGCCGCCGCCGTATCCCGTCCAGGCGGCGCGGGCGATGGCCTTCGGGTCGACACCCCAGTGGCTGTAGAAGCGGCGGTCTTCGGTCGCGATGAAGGCCTGGGCGACGTAGGGCGGCAGCTTGTCGATATCGACCGGTTTTTCGACGACGGCACCGTTGCGCGCAATCGGCGTGCCGTCGCTCGCGAGCAGCGTGACCTGTGGAGGCGCGATCGGCTGGAGCGATTTGGACAGGGGTGCGGTGATGACCAGCCAGGCGATCGTGGCGATGAACAGCGCGAGCAGAGCGGCCAGGCCGCGGACCAGCCACCACGTCTTGCGCCGGCCTTGCCAATAGCGCCGCTGGAACCAGCGCTCGCCGGAGCGATCCGGCCCCTCGTTTTGGTCGGGATAGCGGCGCTGCAGCTCGTCGTCGAGCCAACGGCCGAACTCGGGATCACCTGGTTCGGCGTCCTGCTGGCAGAGCGGCGAATAGGGCGCGTCTTCGATCCAACTGGGAGTGTCCGGTTCGGGCGGTTCGATGCGCGCCCAGTCGGGCCGCTTGTCGCGTGGTTTTATGAGACCGAACAGCGCCATTTCGGCTGTATTAGCGATTCAACACAGCGATTGCGAGGGGCGTCCGGCTGGAAATTGGCGAAAGGAAGACAGCGATCGACGAACGAAAGGCGGCCGCCGAAGCGACCGCCCGGTGACCATCCGCGACTTGCCCGCCTGCCGTTTGAACGAGCTCTGCGTTGGGAGTAGTCCCGGTTGGCAATATAAGGGACTCGACCGATGACGTATGAAGGCAAGCAACTGCTCACCACCCTGGCCGAAAACGGCACGCTCACGGTCGAGATCGTGTCGCACGAGTGGGATGCACCCACCGGCAACCAGGTCCTCGTGGAGGTTGAGGCGGCACCGATCAATCCGTCCGACCTCGGCCTGCTGTTCGCCAGCGCCGACACACAAAACGCGCAATACTCGCCCGGCAAGGTCGTGGCGCAAATGCCCGAGGCGGCAACGCGTGCGATGAAGGCGCGGCACGGCCTGGCCATGCCTGCGGGCAACGAATGTGCCGGCACGGTCGTTGCCGCCGGCGAGGAACCGGCCGCACAGGCACTGCTGGGTAAGCGGGTCGCCTGCGTGCCGGGCACGGCCTACGCCACATACGCCCTGGCCGACGCGGGCATGGCGATGCCATTGGCCGACGGCGTCAGGGCGGAGCAGGGCGCCTCCAGCTTCGTCAACCCGATGACCGCGCTGGGCTTCGTGGAGACGATGAAGATGGAGGGCTTCACCGGGCTGGTCCATGCCGCCGCGGCGAGCAACCTGGGGCAGATGCTGGTGCGGATCTGCGCCGAGGACCGCATCCCGCTGGTCAACATCGTCCGCAGCGAGGCGCAGGTGGAGCTCCTGCGCGATCTGGGGGCAGAGCACGTTCTCGACATGACGAAGGAGGACTTTCAGCAGGACCTGACCGATGCGATCCACGCCACAGGGGCAATGCTGGGTTTCGATCCGATCGGCGGCGGTACGTTGGCCGGGCAGATTCTCGCCGCGATGGAACGATCAGCCAGCCATGGTGCGGCCTTCAGCCGATATGGCTCGGCGGTACCGAAGAAGGTCTATATCTACGGCGCGCTCGATCTCGGCCCGACGATCCTCAATCGCGCTTTCGGTCTGACGTGGGACCTGAGCGGATGGCTGCTCACGCCGTTCATGGCGAAGGCCGGGGCGGAGGTCATCGGCCGGATGCGGGCGCGCGTGATGAAGGATCTGACGACGACGTTCGCCAGCCACTACAAGGCGAAGGTCGGGCTCGATGAGATGCTCAGCAAGGAAGCCGTAAGCGCCTACAACGCGCGGCGGACCGGCGAGAAGTACCTGGTGGTCCCCTAGCTGATTGCTTCCGCGGAGCCGGCAAGCGTCGAAGGGCGTCTAGACTTTCGCGACCACGCTTTCGGGCAGTTCCACGCCAAACACGCGCTGGTAGTATTCGGCCACCAGCATCCGCTCCGCCTCATCGCACTTGTTGAGGAAGGTGAGACGGAAGGCGAAGCCGGGATCGTTGAAAATCTCGGTGTTCTGCGCCCACGTGATGACCGTGCGCGGGCTCATCACCGTCGAGATGTCGCCGCCGATGAAACCCTGCCGGGTGAGGTCCGCGACGCGGATCATGTCGGCCACCAGCTTGGCGTCGATCGAAGTCTTGGAGCTGACGATCTCCTGCTCGACTTCGGCCGGCAGGTAGTTGAGCGCGGTGACTATGGACCAGCGGTCCATCTGTCCCTGGTTGATCGCCTGCGTGCCGTGATAGAGACCGCTCGTGTCGCCGAGACCGACCGTGTTCGCCGTGGCGAACAGGCGGAACCAGGGGTTCGGACGGATCACGCGGTTCTGGTCGAGCAGGGTCAACTTGCCTGCCTGCTCCAGCACGCGCTGGATCACGAACATCACGTCAGGGCGGCCGGCATCGTACTCGTCGAACACCAGCGCCACCGGGTGCTGCAGCGCCCAGGGCAATAGCCCTTCGCGGAATTCGGTCACCTGCAATCCGTCGCGCAACACGATCGCGTCGCGGCCGATAAGGTCGATTCGGCTGATGTGCGCGTCGAGGTTGATGCGGATGCAGGGCCAGTTGAGGCGAGCGGCGACCTGTTCGATGTGGGTCGACTTGCCGGTGCCGTGATAGCCCTGGATCATCACCCGGCGGTTGTGCGCGAAGCCGGCGAGGATCGCGAGGGTGGTGTCCCTGTCGAACACGTAAGCCTCGTCGAGGTCTGGAACGCGCTCGTCGGCCTTGGAGAAGGCGGGGACTTTCCAGTCGACGTCGACACCGAATGTTTCGCGGACGTCGATTTCGATGTCGGGCGCGGTCATGGCCGTGCCGGATTCGCCGTGGGTGCTGGTCATCTCGTTCATCGCGGGGGAACGCCTAGACGGCAGCGCGGGGGGCTGCAACAAGCAATCCCGGTCATGAGTCGAGTTGGAGAGGCTGAATGAAGCTCTATGGATTTCCCCTGTCGCCCTTCGTGCGCAAGGTCGCCGTGGTGCTGGCCGAGAAGGGCCTCGAGTTCGAATGGGAGCCGAGCAATCCCAACGCCCCGACCGACGAGTTTCTGGAAGTCAGCCCGTTCAAGAAAATTCCCGGCTTTCGCGACGGCGATTTCTCGCTCGCGGATTCGACGGCGATCGCGACGTACCTCGACGCCAAGTATCCCGACGCGCCGGTCCTTCCGGCCCCGCCAGAGGCGCGGGGGCGGGCGGTGTGGTTCGACGAGGTGGTCGATACCGTGCTTGTCCCGGCGGGCGCGCCGATCGTGGTCAACCGGTTCCTTCGCCCCGTGGTCTTCCAGCAGGAAGGCGACGAGGATGCGGCCAAGGCGGGTGAGGAAGCGGCGCTCAAGCCCTTGAATTACCTTGAAGGACAGCTGGGGTCCGGCGACTGGCTCGATGGCGATTTCTCCCTCGGCGACATTGCGCTCGCCAGCGCGATCAAGACGCTGACCTACGCCGGGTGGGACATCGACCGGGCCAGTCACGGGAAGCTCTGCGCCTGGTACGACCGGGTTTCGCAGCGGGCCGCGTGGCAGGACATCGCCGCGAGGGAAGCCGCCATGTTTGCCGCGATGCGCGGCTAGCCACCGACCTTTTCGGGCAGGTGGAAGATGTCGATGAAGCGCTCGATAAGTGGCCGAACACCTTCGAACACCACGCCCTGTTCGGCCAGCGCTTCGAGCGGGACCTTGCCATAGAAGGCCGCCGCGAGAAGCGGGGCGGCGGGCGCCCGCAGGATAGCGTCAGCGCCCTCGACCGGGCCGCGACGGATCGGCAGCTCCCCGGCTCGCAGCTCGGCCAGAAAGGTTTCGCCCGCCACCTCGAAGCCGATGGTGGCGTCGAACTCCCTCGCCTTCTCCTTGTCGAGCATGGTGCGAAAGCTGAGCATCAGCGAGACTGGCGAGAGCGGCAGCGTCGGGTCGTGCAGCGGGCTGGTGGCGGCCCAGCGGCCGAGCTCCTGGATCGCGGGTTCCGCCAGCTTTCCCCATTCGGTCAATTCGTAGACCTGCACGCTGGCCGGAGGGGGCAGGGTAACCTTGCGCACCGCGCCTGCGCTCTCGAGGCTTTCGAGCCGCTCGGTCAGGACCTTGGCCGAGATTCCGTTCAGCGCCTTGCGCAGTTCCGAGAACCGCCGGCCGCCGAACATGAGTTCGCGCACCACCAGCAGCGACCAGCGTTCCCCCACCAGCTCCATCGCGAAGGCCGTTCCGCAGGCGTCTTCGTACCACTTGCCGTGCCTCGGCTGCGACGGCTTAGTTTCTTTAGGTAACTTCACAGTTGCTTTTGGTAACTGAATAGGTCACGAATCGCAAGGCTCGAGTTCGTGTGGGGCAGTGGAGAGCAGCGATGGAAAAGATGATTTTCGTGAACCTGCCAGTTGCCGACCTGGCGAAATCGCGCGCCTTCTACGAAGCTCTCGGCTTCGAAAACCAACCGCGCTTCACCGACGAGACCGCCGCCTGCATGAAATGGTCGGAGGGGATATACGTCATGCTGCTGACCCATGCGAAATGGCAGGGCTTCACCGACAAGACGATTCCCGACGGCCGCACCAGCGCACAGCACATGCTGGCCCTGGTGGTGGAGGACCGGGCAGCGGTCGACGGGCTGGTCGAGGCCGGGGCCGCCGCCGGCGGCACGGCCGATGTCAGCCCGCCGCAGGATCACGGGTTCATGTACCAGCGCACGCTGGAGGATCCCGACGGCAACATCTGGGAGCCGTTCTGGATGGAAGCGCAGATTGCCGGCGGTGATGGCGAATTGCCGCAGACCGAACCGGCCTGAGGCGCGGCCCGGGAGAGGAGAGCAGCATGACCACCGAGACAACCCCCATCGTCACCGCGTTCGACTGGGTGCCCGATTTTGCCAAGGGGCTGGTGCGCGACCTGCGGGTGCGCTGGGCATTCGAGGAGCTGGGCCAGCCCTACGCGGTCGAGAAATTCGGCGCCGCCAGCCCCCGGCCCGATGGCTACGCGAAATGGCAGCCGTTCGAGCAGGTCCCGGCCTTCCGCGATGGTGACCTCGAGCTGTTCGAGACCGGCGCCATCCTGCTCTACATCGCCGAGAAGCACGGCGCCCTGCTGCCGGTCGGGGACACTGCCAGGTGGAAGGCCATCGGCTGGCTCTTCGCCGCGCTCAACAGCGTCGAGCCGGCGATGACCCGGATGTTCGCCTACACGGTGTTCAACAAGGGCAAGGACTGGGCCGCCGGGGCAGAGGAGGCCGTGCTGCCGCTCGTGCGCCAGAAGCTCAAGCGGGTCGAGGACGCGCTGGGCGAGGGCGAATGGCTGGCGGGCGAGTTCTCCATCGCCGACATCATGATGGTCACCGTGCTCAACCAGCTCAAGGGCACCGATCTGATTTCGGAGAACCCGGCGCTCGCCGCCTATCACCGGCGCGGGACCGAACGCCCGGCCTACAAGCGCGCGCTCGCGGCGCAGATGGCCGATTACGACGGGACACCGCCGCAAGTGTGATCGTTGGCAGGGTGCCCGGGTGAGCCGGGTCGGTTTGCAAGGAGAGGTAAGATGGACGACAGGATGATCACCGTGCTGTGGTTCGATGGCGATGCCGAAGAAGCGGCGCGGTTCTATGCCGAGACCTTTCCCGACAGCTCGGTCGGCCACGTGTTCCGCGCGCCGAGCGACTTTCCGAGCGGCAAGAAGGGCGATGCGCTGACGGTCGAGTTTACCGTTCTCGGGCGCAGCTTCTCGGGTCTCAACGGCGGCGACATGTTCAAGCCCAACGAAGCCGTCAGCTTCATGGTCGTGACCGGGGACCAGGCTGAGACCGACCGCTATTGGAACGCCATCGTCGGCAACGGAGGGCAGGAAAGCGCCTGCGGCTGGTGCAAGGACAAGTGGGGCTTCAGCTGGCAGATCACTCCGCGCACGCTGCTGGAGTCGCAGCAGGCGGGCGGCGAGGAAGCGCGCCGCGCGTTCGAGGCGATGATGCAGATGCGCAAGATCGACGTCGCGGCGATCGATGCCGCGCGGAAGAGGCCTGAGACGATGGCGCGCAAGATAACCGGCGGCGTGTTCCTCTCGCTCGACGGCGTGATGCAGGGACCGGGCGGGCCCGAAGAGGACACACAGGGCGGCTTCGACCAGGGCGGCTGGGTGTTCAAGATGTGGGATCCGGGCATCGAGGAAACGCTCGGGGACCTGTTCTCGGGCGACTACGACCTGCTGCTCGGGCGCCGCACCTACGACATCTTCGCTGCCTACTGGCCCTATGCCGAAGAGCCCGAAAACCGGCCGATGCGCGATGCCTTCGACAAGGCGAACAAGTACGTCCTCACCCGCGGCGAGCAGCCGCTCGAGTGGCAGAACAGCCACCGCCTGGCAGGCGTCGAGGACGTCGCGCGGATCAAGGCGCAGGAAGGGTCCGACATGGTCATCCAGGGGTCGAGCACGATCTATCCCGCGCTGCTCGCCTCGGGGCTCATCGACGAGCTGGTCCTGATGACCTTCCCGGTCACTGTCGGTCAGGGCAAGCGACTGTTCGGCGAAGGCACTCCGGCCGAGATGCTCGAGATGATCGACCACCGAGTGACCGACAAGGGCACCGTGATCGCCACCTATCGCCCGGCCGGTGAACTGCCGCCTTATCCGCCGCAGGCGCCGATCGGCGCCAAGAGCGACCGCGAGGCCGAGCGCCAGCGCAGGATGGCCGAAGGGACCTGGTGATGCTCGAACTCCATGGGCACCCGTTTTCGTCCTACACCTGGAAGGCGCTGATCGCGCTCTATGCGAACGGGACCGAATTCGTGTTCCGGCAGATCGATCCGGCGGTGCCGAAATACGAAAGCTTCACCGGCAAGGTGCATCCTTCAGGCCAGTTTCCCGTCCTGGTCGACGGGGAAGCCATCGTCGTCGAGACGAGCGCGATCATCGAGCACCTGGCCGTTCACCACCCCGGGCCCGCACCGCTGATCCCGGCCGATCCGGCAGAAGCCGTGGTGGCGCGGATGATCGACCGTGTCTTCGACCAATATGTCATGGGCAACATGCAGCGCATCATGGCCGCCTATTTCGTCGACAAGGACGATCCTGGCGCCGGCGGCCTGCGGGACGAGCCGTTCGCGCCCGAGGTCGAGGCCGGGAAAGCGGGGCTGCGACGGGCCTACGCCTGGCTCGAGCGGTGGCTGGCCGACAACGCGCTCCCGCCGCACGTCAGCCTGGTGACCTGCGCCGCCGCGCCGTCGCTGTTCTACGCCGACTGGATGGAGCCGATTCCGGTCCGATGCCCGCGCCTCGCCGCGCTGCGCGCCGAATTGCTGGCGCTGCCGCCGGTGATCCGCTGCGTCGACGACGCGCGCCCGTTCCGGCCCTTCTTTCCTCCCGGCGCACCAGATCGCGACTGAGGGCGAGGTTTTGCTTTCCTACCGCCACGAGTTCTGCTTTTGTTCTTGAGGAGCGGGTGAGGAGCCGAGTCGATGGCCGAGTACACTTTTTACTTCAACCCGATGAGCCGGGCGCAGATCGCGCGCTGGGCGCTGCACGAGGCGGGTGCCGACTACGAGCCGGTGTTGGTCGAATGGGCGAACAAGCCGCAGGCGCTGCTCGACGCCAACCCGATGGGCAAGCTGCCGACGATCGTTCATCACCATGGCGGCCACGACCATGTCGTGACCGAGGGCGCGGCGATCTGCCACTACCTGGCCGAGATGACTGCGCCCGACCTGCTGCCGGGTCCGCACGAGAAGGCGAGCTACTTTCGCTGGCTGTTCTTTGCCGCGGGCCCGCTCGAACAGGCGGTGACGAACAAGGCGATGGGCTGGGTGCCGAACGAGAGGCAGGAGCTTACCGTCGGCTTCGGCAGCTTCGAGCGGACCGTATCGACGCTCGGCGGCTGGTTCGCCGGCCATCACTTCGTCTGCGGAGAGCGGTTCACGATGGCCGACGTCTATGTCGGTTCGGCGGTCGACTGGGGCCTGCAATTCGGCACGATCCCGGCGAGCGCGGCGCTCGAAGCCTATCGCGAACGGTGCCGGGGGCGTGAGGCTTACCAGGCCGCCAAGGCGATCGACACGAAGCTGATCGAGCAAGGCCAGGCGAAGGGTTAGCCGAACGCGGGGGCCTTGCGCAGGAGCTGGTAGGCCTCGACCACCCGCTGCAGGCGACCTTCGTGGCTGCGATCGCCGCCGTTGCGATCGGGGTGATAGCGGCGCACGAGTTCGGAATAGCGCCGCCGCAGGGCCGGGCGGTCGGCCTGCGGAGACAGGCCCATGACCGAAAGCGCCTGATGCTCGCGCACGGTGAAACGGGGATGGGCAGCCTGATAGGCGGCATGGCGCGAGGCCTTGCGTGCCGCGCGGTCCCTGATGTCGCCGGCGCGCGCGCCGATCGCGTCGATCGGGTCGTCGAAGTCGGACCAGCGGGGCGTGCCGTGGGCATCGGGGCGAAAGGCGCGGGTCTCGCGTGCCCAGCCCGACAGCGGCGACTGCGCGGCGTAGATCTCCTCGGCGGTCATGCCTTCGAACCAGTCGTAGCCTGCGTTGAACTCGCGCACGTGGTCGAGGCAGAACCAGCGCCAGTCGCCCGGCCCGTCGAAACCGGAGCCCCGGTTGCCCGGCGCGCGAAACTCGCCCGCCTCGCCGCACCCCGGCGCCTCGCACTCCCGACCCGTCTCTTCGAACCTTCCGTGGAACCTCTGGCTGCGCATCCGCTATAGGATGGGGAGACTCGCAAAAAAGGAAACCCCCATTGGCCGGACAAGTGGCACGAGAAATCGAAACATTGCTGAGAGATGCCTTTCAGCCCAGCCGCCTCGACGTCGTCAACGACAGCGCGAAGCACCACGGGCACATGGGTGACGACGGGAGCGGGGAATCGCACTTCACCGTGGTGATCGAAAGCGCCGCCTTTGCCGGCAAGGGCCGGCTTGAACGCCAGCGCATGGTCAACCGCGCGCTGGGCGACATTCCCGGCCAGCGCGTCCACGCGATGGCGATCCGCGCCTTTGCGCCGGGAGAGGGCGCAGGGGAAAGCGAATGACCTGCCAGCTCTGGTACTGGCCGAGCATCCCCGGCCGCGGCGAGTTCGTCCGCCTGTTCATGGAAGCGGCTGAAATCGAGTACGAGGACCTCGCCCGCGACGAGAGCGCCGATGCGCTGGTCGAGGATCTGCACGCGCGCGAAGGGATCCGCCCCTTCGCGCCGCCCTACCTGGTCGACGGCGACGTCGTGATCGGCCAGACCGGCCTTATCCTCACCTACCTCAACGACCGCGAGGGGCTCGGCACCGGCGACCTCGCCACGGATCTCGGCCTCGTCCAGCTGCAGTTCGACATCGCCGACTTCGTGGCCGAGATTCACGCGGTCCACCACCCGATCGCCAGCAGCCTGTTCTACGCCGACCAGATGGACGCCGCCTATGGGCGGGCCGAGGACTTCCGCGCCAATCGCATCCCCAAGTTCCTGATTCACTTCGACAATGCCGTTGGCACCAACGGCGGCCCCTTCGTTCTCGGCGACCAGTGGAGCCATGTGGACACCAGCCTGTTCCAGGTCATGGAAGGGCTCGACTACATGTTCCCGGGGTACATGCGGAAGATGCAGGGCACCTGGCAGTGGCTCGAAGGCCTGCAGTCCGCCGTGCCCGAGATCGACGGCGTCGCCGCCTATCTCGCCAGCGAGCGGCGGCTGGAGTTCAACGAGGACGGCATCTTCCGCCATTACGAAGAACTGGACGAACAATGAGCATCGTGAAGACCGTCACCCCCGTCACCCACGACCTCGGCAGCTTCGAGGTACGGCGCGCGGTGCCGCAGGCGGAGTGCCGCATGGTCGGGCCCTTCGTGTTCGTCGACCAGTTCGGCCCGGCGCAGCTTGCCCTGGGCGAGGGGATGGACGTGCGACCGCACCCGCACATCAACCTGGCCACGGTCACCTGGCTGTTCGAGGGCGCGATCGACCACCGCGACAGCCTCGGCACCTTCAGCACGATCCGTCCCGGCACGGTCAACCTGATGACCGCCGGCAAGGGCATCGTACATTCTGAGCGCAGCCCGGCAAGCGAGCGTGCCGGCGGTCCGAAGTTGTACGGCATGCAGACCTGGCTCGCACTGCCCGACGGGCGGGAAGAACTCGACCCCGCCTTCGAGGCGGTGAGCGATCTGCCCGTCGTTTCGGTCCACGGCGCCGAAGCGCGGATCGTCATGGGCTCGCTCTGGGGCGAGCGGGCCAGGACCACCTGCTATGCCGAGACGATCTACGCGGAGATCGTGCTCGCGGCCGGCGGCGCGATCCCGGTCGAGGCGGAAGCCGACGAGCGGGCGGTCATGCTCGTGGGCGGCGAGGGCAGCCTCGATGGCCAGCCCCTCGACCTCTATACCCTCTATGTCCTCAAGCCGGGCGAGGCGATGACGCTGCGCAGCGAAAGGGGCGGGCGCGCCATGCTGCTGGGCGGCGAGGCTTTCTCCACCAGGCGCCACGTATGGTGGAACTTCGTCAGCTCCGACCGCGAACGGATCGAGCAGGCAAAGGCGGACTGGCGCGAAGGGCGCTTTGCCCGGGTGCCGGGCGACGAGGAAGAGTTCATCCCGCTGCCCGAAGTGCCCAAGACGGTGAGCTATCCTTGATGGAGCGCGTCACGCTCGCCTCCGGCCTTGAAATCGCGGTCGAGGACACCGGTCCGCGAGATGCCCCGGCGCTACTTTTCCTGCACGGCTTTCCCGAGAACCACCGCACCTGGCGCCATCAGGTCGCCCATTTCTCGGGCCGATTCCGCTGCATCGCGCCAGACCAGCGCGGCTACGGCGAGTCCGCCATGCCGCCGGAGGTCGAGGATTATACGACGGACAAGCTGGTGGGCGACGTCTTCCAGCTTGCGGACTCGCTCGGCGTCGATCGCTTCACCATCGTCGGGCATGACTGGGGCGGGGCCATCGCCTGGCTGGTCGCGGCTCTTGGACAGGGCACGCGGGTCGAACGCTGCGTCATCGCCAACGCGCCGCATCCCGCGCTTTTCCAGCAGCTCCTGTGGACCGACCCGGCGCAGCGCAAGGCAAGCCAGTACATGCGCGCGTTCCGCGATCCCGCCAACGACGCCCTCGTGCGCGAGCACGGCCTGGGCGCGCTGTTGCTGAAGGCGCTCGACTGGAGCAAGCCGTCGCCGATGCCGGCGGACGAGCGGGCCATCCTGCTCGAGCAGTGGGCTGATCCGGCGCGTGCCTTCGCCATGCTCAACTGGTATCGCGCCAGCGCGATCGAGGTCCCGCCTCTCGGCGCGCCGATGGGTCTGCCGCCCGGTTTCGCACCCTTGCCGATTCCGAAGCTCGAAATTCCCACGCTCGTCGTCTGGGCGCTCGACGACGAGGCGCTGCCTCCCTGCAACACGGCAGGTCTTGGCGACTGGGTGGAGGATATGGTCCTCGTCGAGCTGCGCGGCTGTGGACACTTTGTCCCCTGGGAGGCGCCCGCCGCGGTCAACGCCGCGATGAAGAGTTTCCTGAGCGGATGAAAAGCTCCGTGCCCGCGAAGCTGAAAAATCGGCAATGTCCCTGATTGGCCCTTGCCGCCCCCAGTTTTAGGGATATGCTGCGCTGCAGCAATCGAGGGCCAGCTTCATGCAGCGCGAAACAGTAGCGTTTGCCATTATCGCGGTCATCATCCTGCTTGTGGCGGGGTCAGTCGTGGCCACCGTGCGGTATCGGCGTTACGAGCGCCGGCGCGAACGGGGGCATCGCAACGACAAGCCCGTCTGGAAGCCCTTCTGGATGGAATAGGCGGGAGCTCTAACCGCCCCTCCATTCGACCCATGCGCCGTGCGGGTGGGCTGACAGGAGGAACACCGGCTCTTGTCCGCCCGGCCAGTAACGCACGCGCAATTCATGGCGAAAGGTCGCGCGGTTGGTTTCCAGGCTGACCCAGGCAAGCGGGCGTTCGGCCGTCGCCGCGGCACCTGCTTCTTCCATCATTTCCTTGATCGCCGTCTTGGAAGCCGCGGGAAGATATTGCCACATGACGGTGTGGAACAGGGTCCGGGTGACGCCTTCGTCCTGCGGGCGCGCGAGCATCTCGCGCACGAAGTCCACCGCGTCCTGCCGCACGAGATCGGGCGGGGCACGCTCGGCCATCTCTATCGCCATGTCGAGCCGCGCCATCCGTTCGGTCGCATCGGCCCAGACATAGGCCTTCAGGCGCAGCGCCTGATCGGGATCGGTCAGGTCGACCGGCGAAAGATCGCAGCCCCGAACGGCGACGATCTCGACCGGCACAGGCGGCGGCGGATCGCCGCGCCATTCGGGCACGATCCGCATCCGCGACAGGCTCGGCCCGGCTGTGGTACCGCCCAGGTCGTAGAAATAGCGCCCCATCATGGTATTGACGCCCGCGCTTGCCCCGATCTCGTTCAACTCGAACTTCGGCCCGAGCCGTTCCGACAGCCAGAGCAGACCGGCCATCACGCTGGCCGACCTACCAGCCTCGTTGGTCTGCGGAGGACCATCGAGCCAGGGCAACAGGCGGGCGTCGAACTTTTCCGCCATATCGGCCACGATCGAGTCGATCGCCCGCTGGTCGGTCAGCAGCCCGGCGTAGACCGGCTCGAGTCGCCGGTCCTCGCCCGCCAGGTAAAGCCAGTGCAAACCGCCGGCGACCCGCAGGGGCATCGCGTCGGCCAGCGAGAGCCCCTGCCAGTTGGCCATACGGCGCCCGGTCGCGGAATGTCCGTCGATGATGGCCAGTTCGGCGCGGATGACGCGCGCGGTGCAGGGCGCGCCGGCTTCCTCGCTATGGCGCGCCTGCCATTCGATCGCCTCGCGCACGTCCGCGATTTCCATCACCGGTTTCGCATCGGCCATTTGCGTTGCCCTTTCCCCGACCCTTCCCTATCTGCGCAGCCGCGATGACCAAGCCGCCGACCCCCAGCCCCATCACGTTCGCCGTGCCCAAGGGCCGCATCCTCGACGAGGCGCTGCCGGTGATGGCGCGCGCCGGCCTCGTGCCGGAATCCGCGTTTCACGACAAGGGCAACCGCGCGCTTTCGTTCGCTTGCGAGGGCGGTGCGGCAAGGCTCATCCGCGTGCGTGCCTTCGATGTGGCGACCTTTGTTGCCTTCGGCGCCGCGCAGGCCGGGATCGTCGGCAGCGACGTGATCGAGGAGTTCGATTTCTCCGAACTTTATGCTCCGGTCGATCTGGATATCGGCCATTGCCGCCTCTCGGTCGCCGAACCGAGCGAAGCCGCGCAGCACAGCCCGGGCAATCCCAGCCACCTGCGCGTAGCGACCAAGTATCCCAACCTGACCAAGCGCTGGTTCGAGGCGCAGGGCATCCAGGCCGAATGCATCAAGCTGAACGGGGCGATGGAGCTGGCGCCCAGCCTGGGCCTTGCCGGCAGGATCGTCGACCTCGTTTCCACCGGCCGTACGCTGAAGGACAACGGGCTGGTCGAGACCGACCGGATCATGGACATTTCCGCCCGGCTCGTCGTCAACAGGGCCGCCCTCAAGACCGACCCGCGTGTGGCCGCGCTGGTCGAGCGGTTCCGCGCGATGGCTGACGAGAAGGCGGCCTGATGCAGCGGCTCAAGACCTCCGATCCCGACTTCGGCAGAAAATTCCAGCGGATCGTCGACGACCGACGCGAGAGCGGCGACAACGTCGCGCGCACGGTCGACGAGATCCTCGAGAAAGTACGCACCCGCGGCGACGACGCGCTGCAGGACATGACGGCGCGGTACGACAACCACTTCCTGACGGCCGATGTTGCGAGCTGGCGCATCTCGAAGGACGAGTGCGAGATGGCCTTCCTCGCGCTCGACGCGAAGCTGCGCGATGCGCTCGAACTCGCCGCCCGGCGAATTCGCGCCTATCACGAAAACCAGCTTCCCGGTGACCGCGACTATACCGACGAGACCGGGGTTCGGCTTGGCGCAAAGTGGCGCCCGGTCGATGCTGCCGGGCTCTATGTGCCGGGGGGGCGGGCGGCCTATCCCTCCTCGCTGTTGATGAACGCGATTCCCGCCAGGGTCGCCGGGGTCGAGCGGCTGGCGGTGGTCACGCCCACTCCCAAGGGGCAGGTCAACCCGCTTGTCCTGGCCGCTGCTCACCTTGCCGGGATCGACGAGATGTGGCGCGTCGGCGGAGCGCAGGCGGTCGCCGCGCTGGCTTATGGCACGCAGCGCATCAAGCGGGTTGACGTGATCACGGGGCCGGGCAACGCCTATGTCGCCGAGGCCAAGCGCCAGCTCTACGGCGTGGTCGGCATCGACATGGTCGCCGGGCCGAGCGAGATCCTTGTGATCGCCGACGGGAAGAACGATCCCGACTGGATCGCCGCCGACCTGCTAAGCCAGGCCGAGCACGATCCGGCCGCGCAGTCGATCCTCATCACCGACGACGAGGACTTCGCCGAACAGGTCGAGGACCGGGTCGACGTGCAATGCGCCATGCTTTCGACCAACCGTACCGCGCGCGAGAGCTGGAAGGAACACGGCGTGATGATCGTGGTGCCCGATCTCGCCGATGCGGTCGATCTCGCCAATCGACTGGCGGCCGAACATGTCGAGCTGGCGGTAGACGATCCGGAAGCGATGTTCGCCGGCCTGCGCCACGCGGGCAGCGTATTCCTGGGGCGGCACACGCCCGAGGCGGTCGGCGATTATGTCGCCGGGCCCAACCACGTCCTGCCGACAGGCCGCCGCGCGCGTTTCGCCAGCGGATTGTCGGTGCTCGATTTCATGAAGCGCACGAGCTTCATCCACGTCGACCGCGCGGCGCTCGAAAAGATCGGGCCCGCTGCGATCGCCCTCGCCGAGGCCGAAGGCCTGCCGGCCCACGCAGAATCCGTGAAAGTCAGGTTGAAGTGAACACCAGGTCGCAGTCCCGCTCCGCCGCCCGCCTCGCCGCGGTCCAGGCCCTGTACCAATACCAGATGGAGGGAACCGGCGCTGCGCGCCTGCTCGACGAGTTTCACCAGCACCGCCTCGGCCGCGCGATCGAGGAAGATCAGTACGCCGAGGCCGACGTCGATTTCTTCGACGACCTGGTCGGGGGCGCGATCGCCCGGCGCGAGGAGATCGACGCGCTGTTGTCCGAACGGCTGGCCGAGGGCTGGAATCTCGCCCGGCTCGACAAGACGATGCTGCAGATCCTGCGAGCGGGGGCCTATGAGCTGATGGCCCGGCCCGACATTCCGGTCGGCACTGCGATCAGCGAATATGTCGACGTCGCCCACGCCTTCTTCGAAGCGCGCGAGGCGAAGTTCGTCAACGGCGTGCTCGACGCCGTGGCCAAAACGGTCCGCAAGTAGTCCGCTCCCCGGCGCGGCTCAGGGCTGGTCGGCGAAGACCCAGTCGAGATAGGCCGCGATGCGAATGCCCGCCTGCGACAGGCGCTGCTCCATCGTGTCGTTCCAGTCGTAGGCGTAGCGGTATTCGAGCCTGAACGGAGCTTCCGCGGTCCCGTTGCCGTACTTCTCGCTCGGCACGGGATAGAGCCTGTTCCTGATGTCGATGCTCTCGTTCATCCAGTCGTTCGGGTTGCGGTCCCACCACGCGATGACCTGTGCGGGCGTGATGTGCCGTTCGAGCCGATCGGCGTATTCGGTGTAGCTGAGGAACTGCTTGTCGATCATGCCGACGTCCCACACCCAGTGCAGGTTGCGCTGCACCGGGTCGTCGAACCACTGCACCTTCACGTCGTTGCCGCCACGGTCGCCTTCCTTGCCCACGTGGAGCGGCTGGTGAAGGTCGCCGATCACGTGGATCAGGAAGCGCAGCGCGCCGGCCTTCTTTTCGGCGGAAGTCGCCGGGTCGCGCAGCTCGGCCGTGAACCGTGCGACCGCGGTCGCCGCGTCGCCTTCCTCGGGATGGACGAGATCGCTGGCGTGGTCGGTCGGTTGGAGGGTGACGAAGTGCCAGGGGTAGGCCGTCTGGCGCCAGAACACGTCCGCGCCCGAACGCTCCTCGTCCGGCCAGGTCGCTGCCTCCGCCATGTCTTCCGTGCCGAGGATTTCGCGGATGTGCGCGCGCGTATTCCCGCTGACGTTGTCCTGCGCTATCTGCGCGGTGATGCGATGGCCGACCGGACCCCACGCCGCGGCGGGACTGGCAAGGGCGGAGAGCGCGGCGGTGACGGCAAGAACGGGGGCAAGGCTCTTCATGTGTGCGAATCCCGGAAGCAGTGGGGCTGCAAATGGCCCTAGCGAAATGACCGCACGATGAAAGGGCAAGGGGAATGAAAGGCGAAGCCGCCTTCGTCGCTGCCCTGCGGCACATCGCCAACGATCCGGCCGCCCGCGGGCTGGAGGACGACTGCGCCGTGATGCAGCTGGGGGCAGAAACCCTGGTCCTGACGCACGACGCGATGGTCGAAGGCGTGCACACCATGCCCGAGCAGGACCTCGCCGACGTCGCGTGGAAACTGGTGGCCACGAACCTGTCGGACCTGGCCGCCAAGGGTGCGCGGCCCCTCGGCGTGCTGCTCGGCTACATGCTCGGCGAACACGACGATCGTTTCCTCATTGGCCTGCACGACGTTCTCTCGCACTACCGCGTCCCGCTACTCGGCGGCGACACCGTTTCGGGCGGGAAGCCGCGGACCTGGGGCCTGACCGCGGTGGGCGCCGCGACCCACGTGCCGGTGCCCTCGCGATCGGGCGCGCAGCCGGGAGACTGCATCTGGGTGACCGGCGCGCTCGGCGCGGCGATGCTCGGTTTCGAGGCGCTGCGCGACAACACCCGGGCCGATACGACTGCCTACCGCCGCCCGATGGCCCGGCTGATCGAGGGCGAACTGCTCGCCCCGCACGTGAGCGCCATGATGGACATTTCGGACGGCCTCCTGCTCGATGCAACCCGCATGGCCGAAGCGAGCGGCGTGACCTTCGCCATCGCCAGCAAGTCCGTCCCGCTCGCCACCCACGAGGGGCGGCGTCATTACGCCATGCGCTGGGGCGACGATTACGAGTTGCTGTTCACCCTGCCGCCGGACGTGACCGATCCGCCGGTTTCCGCCACGCTCATCGGCAGGGTGCAGGCCGATGCCGGGTTCCCGCTTCTGCTCGACGGCGAGGCGCCGGAGGGCAGCCTGGGATTTCAGCACCGCTAGGACCGGCGCTCAGAGCGCCGAGCAGTCGACGCCCCGCTTCTCGAGGATCGGCTTCATCTCGTAGTACGCGTACTTCGTCGCGTGGTTCGGGATGCCGGGATAGAGGTGGTGCACGATGTGGTACTGCATCCCCAGCGACAGGTGATGCCCGACCCGTGTGCTGAACACGCGGGTATTGGTATAGCGGTCGAGTCCATCGCGCGGGTGGTGCGGGGCCCAGCTCAGCCAGTAGCGGATGTAGCTGAGACCCAGGTGCCGCGGCAGCCAGAACAGGAACGCCGCTTCGAAGGCATGGCCGCTCCACGCCAGGGCGAACATGAAGCCCATCGAACCGAGCTGCAGCAACATCGTGTCGCGCAGCGCCTTGCGCGCGGCGGGGGTGCCGATCCTTTCAAGACACCGCTTGTAGTGGTGGATCGACCCGTCGGCCCCGGGCTGGCGATTGAGCCAGGTCTTGATCCACGCCTTGAAGCTGCTGTCCGCCCCGTCGGTGTAGTCGGGATCGTTCTCGGGATGGTTGGTATGGTAATGGTGATGCATGTGCATCAGCCGGGCCATCGAGAACGGAAAGATCAGGATGATCGTGGCGACTTCGCCGACAAGCTCGTTCCAGAAGTGGTACTTCGTGCCGGGCCGGCCGATGTTGTGGTGCATCGCCTCGTGACTCGGCACGTAGCCGACCGCAGCGATGAAGGTGGCGAACAGGAACCACGGCCAGATCGGCGTGATGTCGAGAATGGTCAGCGGAAAGCTCGCCAGCCAGAGCGCGAAGCAGGCCAGAGTAACCACAGTGTAGATCCGCATCTGCCTGGGATCGGCGAGGTATTTCGTGCCGATCTCGCGTTCCTGCTTCAGCAGGCTGACCCGGGTGTGCTTGTCGAGTTCTGCAGGCTGCCCGAACCGGAAGACCGAACCGGTACCGGCAGCGCCCCGGGCTCCGCCTTCGATCAGGCCGCCCTCGGGCGAGTCACCGACCAGGTCTTCGTGGTCCCTCAGGTCGAGCGGGCGGTCCATCAGACCCAGCGGCCCTTGATGTTGGCGTAGAGCCCCCACGCGCCGCCGAAGATCAGCCCGAACACTACCGGCGACAGGCCGAAGGGGGCGCTGATGTCCCAATAGACCATCGTCTGGGCCGTCAGCGGCGCAATGAATCCGATCCCGAACAGGAACGGCATCCACAAAAGCACCTTCTTGACGATCAGGGTCCCCATCGATGGTTATCGTAAGATAAACCATCACGCCCCGCAATATGCCGGGAATCCGTGTCAGATTCCGATACGTGACACGTGATATTCGCGCCACGCAGCCGTTCGTCGGCGCAAGGCGGGGACAAGCGATGCGGCTGCGCCACGTGCCCCCTTGCGCAGGACCCGCGCGCCCTATAGCCAACCGCATCCCCCGATAAGGGCGCAGCCCCGGGGGGCTGGGAGTTATAGAGGGGGAAGGTCACACATGGACCTCGTAGTCATAGCAATCGTACTGGGTTTGCTGGCAGTCGTTTACGGCTTCGTCACAAGTCGCCAGGTGCTCAGCGCGTCGGCTGGCACGGAAAAGATGCAGGAAATCGCCGCGGCGATTCAGGAAGGCGCGCAGGCCTACCTGAAGCGCCAGTACACCACGATCGGCATGGTCGGCGTCGTCGTCGCCATCCTCGTCGCGGTGTTCCTCGGCCCGATCAGCGCAACAGGCTTCGTGCTCGGCGCGATCCTCTCAGGCGTTGCCGGCTTCATCGGCATGAACATTTCGGTGCGCTCGAACGTGCGCACCGCGGCGGCTGCCCAGAAGGGCCTGCAGGAAGGTCTGACGCTGGCGTTCCGCGCCGGGGCGATCACCGGAATGCTGGTGGCCGGCCTCGCGCTGCTCGCGATCGCGGTATTCTTCTATCTGCTGACAACTTCGCTCGGCTACGCGCCCAATGACCGCGCCGTGATCGAAGCGCTGACCGCGCTGGCCTTCGGTGCCTCGTTGATCTCGATCTTCGCGCGTCTCGGCGGCGGCATCTTCACCAAGGCTGCAGACGTCGGCGCCGACCTCGTGGGCAAGGTCGAGGCAGGTATTCCCGAAGACGATCCGCGCAACCCGGCGGTGATCGCCGACAACGTGGGCGACAACGTCGGCGACTGTGCCGGCATGGCGGCCGACCTGTTCGAGACCTATGTCGTCACCGTGGGCGCCACGATGGTGCTGACCGCGCTGCTGCTCAAGGGCCTCGGCGACCTGCTGATGCCTATGATGAGCCTGCCGCTGCTGATCGGCGGCGCGTGCATCCTGACCTCGATCATCGGCACCTATTTCGTCCGCCTCGGCGGCGGGAAGAACGTGATGGGCGCGATGTACAAGGGCTTCCTCGTAACCGCCGTCCTCTCGATCCCGCTGATCTATCTCGCCATCAATTACGCCCTGGGCGACATGAACGCCGTTATCGGCGGCGCCGTGGTTGCCAAGGCGGTTGCCATTCCGGCGCCGGGTGGCGTCGTGGCGGTGGCCAGCGCGGCTGACGTGGTCGGCGGCTTCACCGGCATGGACCTGTTCTGGTGTTCGCTGCTCGGCCTCGTCATCACCGGGCTGATCATCTGGATCACCGAGTACTACACCGGCACGAATTTCCGTCCGGTCCGCTCGATCGCCAAGGCCTCCGAAACCGGCCACGGAACCAACGTGATCCAGGGCCTGGCGATCAGCATGGAAGCGACCGCGCTGCCCACGCTGGTCATCGTGGCGGGCATCATCATCGCCTATTCGCTGGCGGGCCTGATCGGCATTGCCTACGCGGCGACGGCGATGCTGGCGCTGGCCGGCATGGTCGTGGCGCTCGACGCCTATGGCCCGGTGACGGACAACGCCGGCGGCATCGCCGAAATGGCGGGTCTCGACGACAGCGTGCGCGAGAAGACCGACCTGCTCGACGCCGTGGGCAACACCACGAAGGCGGTGACCAAGGGCTATGCGATCGGGTCGGCCGGCCTTGCCGCGCTGGTGCTGTTCGCCGCCTATACGACCGACCTCAGGGAATTCTTCCCGACGATGTCGGTCAACTTCAGCCTGGAGAACCCCTACGTCATCGTCGGCCTGCTGCTTGGTGCGCTGCTGCCCTACCTGTTCGGTTCGATGGGCATGACAGCCGTCGGCCGCGCCGCGGGCGACGTGGTGGTCGACGTGCGCGACCAGTTTGCCAACGATCCGGGGATCATGGCCGGCACCAGCCGTCCGAACTATGCCCGGACGGTGGACCTCGTCACCAAGGCGGCAATCAAGGAGATGATCATCCCCTCCATGCTGCCGGTGCTGGCGCCCATCGTGGTGTACTTCGTGATCACGGCAATCGCAGGCCAGGCAAACGGCTTTGCCGCGCTCGGCGCCCTGCTGCTCGGCGTGATCGTCGGCGGGCTGTTCGTGGCGCTTTCCATGACCGCCGGCGGCGGCGCGTGGGACAACGCCAAGAAGTACATCGAGGACGGCCACCACGGCGGCAAGGGCAGCGAAGCCCACAAGGCCGCGGTGACCGGGGACACCGTCGGCGATCCTTACAAGGACACCGCCGGCCCCGCCGTGAATCCCATGATCAAGATCACCAACATCGTCGCCCTCCTGCTGCTGGCCACCCTGGCCGGCTGACCTGTCGGGACGATCCTTGAAGAACCCCGCCGGCGTGCCCGGCGGGGTTTTTCTTTGCCCGCGGCCCATTCGTTAACGCTTCTTTCGCCTTCGCTGCCTAGGCGGGGGTGGACGGCTCCGTCGCCGCCGTTCACGAAGGTTAACACGGTTCATGGCCACCAGGCCGCTCGCCCCCGCTGAGGAATGCGCTTCGGCGCCGAACGTCGGCGCGCCCGCGGTCCGCATGGTGATCCGGCGCTGGGTCGACATGGCCCAAGCCGACCAGGTCGGGCGGTGGGATGCCCTGGCGCGATGGGCGGCAGAGCCCAATCCGTTTCACGAAAGCTGGTACCTGCTGCCGGCGCTGCGGGCATCCGATCCCACGGGAAAGGTGCGCCTCCTGTGCCTCGAGGCCGACGGCGTCCTGACGGGTCTGCTGCCGGTGTCGCGCGACCTGCTCTACTACGGCTATCCGTTGCCGCAGCTGTTTGGCTGGACCCATCCCAACTGCTTCCTCGGTGCTCCGCTGGTCGCCACCGGCTTCGAGACTGCATTCTGGGGCGCGCTGCTCGACTGGGCGGATCGCACCGCCCGGATGGAGCTGTTCCTGCATCTCGCCCAGATTCCGCTCTCGGGCCCGCTGCACCTTGCGCTGGCAAGGCTGTGCGCAGAGCAGGGGCGCGAACTGGCGGTCGTGCAGCGGGTGGAGCGGGCGATGCTCGCGTCCGATCTGTCGTCCGACGCCTACCTCGATTTCGCGCTCGGCGGGAAGAAGCGCAAGGAACTGCGCCGCCAGCGCCGGCGGCTCAGCGACGAAGGAGACCTGCAGGTCCGTCGCGCGGAGGGGGAAGCAGAACTCGACGAATGGATCGATAGTTTTCTCGCCCTCGAAAAAGGCGGCTGGAAAGGCGACGAGGGCTCGGCGCTCGCATCCTCTCCGGCTACCGAGGGCCTGTTTCGCGAGGCGCTGCGCGGCGCGGCCCGGCGGGACCGGCTCGAACGGCTCGACCTGACGCTCGACGGGGCACCTGTCGCCATGCTGGCGACCTTCCTGATTTCTCCGGGTGCGTTCTCGTTCAAGACAGCGTTCGACGAGCGGTTTGCCCGTTTCTCGCCCGGCGTCCTGCTGCAGTGCGAGAACCTCGCCCTGCTCGAGCGAACCGGTATCGAATGGGCCGACAGTTGTGCCGCGGCGGATCACCCGATGATCGACCACTTGTGGCGCGAACGCCGTCCGATAGGCCGGGTTTCGGTGGCCATCGGCGGTCCCCTGCGGCGCAAGGTGTTCGGTGCGCTGGCCCGGCGCGAGATGCGAGGAGAGACCCGATGACGGCAATCGATCCAGAGCTGGAAGGCACGGCGCTGAAGGCGTTCCCCGAGGATAGCCGGGCGCGGTTCGCGGCGAACTATCCCGAGGTGCCGCACGTCCTCCGCCATGACCTGCGCGAACACCCGCTGCTGGCGCTGGAGGCTCTGGCGCAGCTCGGGGAAGCGCTGCCGGAACCTTCTGTCGAGTACAACAAGGGCGACCTGCCGATCGGCGTCGACGGCAAGCCGGGACCGAACGGCCTGTCGATTGGCGAGACCATCCGCACGATCGCCACCAGCGGCAGCTGGGCGGTGCTGAAGAACATCGAACAGCACCCGGCCTATGCCGGCCTGCTCGCTTCGCTGCTGGGCGAAATCGAGGGCGAGATCGTCGCCAGGACCGGGCGCGCGATGAAGACGCAGGGCTTCGTGTTCGTCTCCAGCCCCGGCGCGGTGACGCCCTATCACTTCGACCCGGAGCACAACATCCTGCTCCAGCTCGTCGGCAGCAAGACGATGACCGTGTTCCCGGCCGGCGAGGAACGCTTTTCGCCCAACACGGTGCACGAAGCCTACCACACCGGCGGCGCGCGCGAGCTACGGTGGCAGGACGATTTCCTGTCCGGCGGGAAGCCCTTCGCGCTCGACCCGGGCGATGCAATCTTCGTACCCGTCATGGCGCCTCATTTCGTGAAGAACGGACCGGCCGTCTCGATTTCGCTCTCGATCACCTGGCGCAGCGAGTGGTCTTTCGCCGAGGCGGATGCCTGGGCGTTCAACAACTGGCTGCGGGCGCGCGGCTTCGAGCCGAAACGCCCGGGGCGCTGGCCGCAGAGCAACAAGGCCAAGGCTTGCGCCTGGCGTGTCCTGCGCCGGCTGGGCGCACGCGAATAGTTGACGCTTCCGCGGGCCGCGAGCATGGCGCGCGCATGGCCGAACCGACCCCCGAAGACCTCGTCGACAACCTGCTCGCGCTGCTGAACCCCACCGACCTCGGGGGCGACCGGTTCGAAGGGCCGCGCAAGCCTGGCGGGGTGGGCCGGGTCTATGGCGGGCAGGTAATCGCACAGGCACTGGTCGCCGCGCAGCGCACGGTCGAGCCGGGCCGCAGGGCGCACTCGCTCCACGCCTACTTCCTGCGCGGAGGGAGCGAGGATTTCCCGATCGAGTTCGAGGTTGCCCGCGTGTTCGACGGGCGCAGCTTCGCCAACCGCAGGATTACCGCCAGTCAGCAAGGCAAGGCGATCCTCGCAGCGTCGGTCTCGTTCCAGACGGAGGAGGAAGGGCTGACGCACCAGGCGGCCGAAATGCCCGACGTGCCGCCGCCGGAGGACCTCGTTTCCGAGGCTGATCTCATCGCGCAGCTTTCGGCAGAGGCCAAGAAGTCGCTGCTGCCCTTCCTGCTCGAGCCGCGCCCGGTCGACATGCGGGCGGTCGAACCCAGCGCTCTGCTCGACCGACGCGAACTGCCGCCCGCGCAACAGGTATGGTTCCGCATGCGCGCGCCGGTGCCGAACGATCCGCTGATCCACCAGGCAGTGCTCGCCTACTGGTCGGACATGCGGCTGATGCTGACTTGCACCCTGCCGCACCCGATTGCCTTTGCATTGCGGGAAGTGAAGGGCGCCAGCCTAGACCACGCGATCTGGTTCCACGCCGACCCGCAGGTCGACGACTGGCTGCTCTACGTGATGGACAGCCCGTGGAGCGGCGGTGCGCGCGGGCTCAACTTCGGCCGCATCTTCGCCCGCGACGGAACGCTGGTGGCGAGCGTGGCGCAGGAAGGCATGTTCCGGCCCGTCGGCTAGAGCGCCTGCCCCTCCGCATCGCCGGGTCCGCCGTTGTCGGGCGCGGGATTTTCGTCCGACCCGACGCGTTCGCGCACGCGGGCGAATATCTGATGGAAAGCATCCGTCATCCATTCGGCATCTATCGCGTCCGGATCGGCGGTCAGCGGCTGACTGGCCTCGAGGCTGAAGCGGCTGCGTTCGATCTCGCTGCCCGCCACGACCGCGACGCCCTTGTGGATGGTCAGCGAAACGGCCAGCACGCGCTTGCCGTGGATCTTTACGATGTAGCGCTTGATGTCGCGCGAGGCACCTTCTTCGCTAAGCTCGAATTCCTCGCGGTCGGCGAATACGCCCCTGGCAAGTTCTACCATCCGCGCCAGCCTGGGACCGACGTTGCGCTCCCAGGTGAGGCGCTCGTAGAGTGCCCTGTCGACGATGCTCGACAAGCGGTCGCAGGAGTGATCGAAGTTCTCTACTGACACGCGCTACCTCGAAATCCGTCCTGCCGCATCGATGCAGCAGGCCATGAGGATTCTCTTTAGCGCCATAGGGTTAACGACCGCTTCACTCCACCGACCTGCGGGGCCGGAGGTCAGTCGTGACCGAGCATTCCTTTCAGCGCCTTATGGCAGTCGGCCGCGCACTCGCGGCACATCTTCGCGCAGCGGCGGCAGTGATCGTTATCGTGTTTGTCGCATTCATTGGCGCAGGTCTCGCAGGCAAGAATGCAGGTGCGCAACATGTGCTCGATGACCTGGACGTCACCCGAGGTGCGGCGGCTCGCGATGCGGTAAGTCGCGGTGCACACATCCGAACAGTCGCTGCACAGGCGAATGCATCGCCTCATGTCCATGTCCTCGGCGCTACAGGCATCGGCGCACGAGTTGCAGATTGCCGCGCAGTACATCGCGTGCTTGACCGCGTCGGCTAGGTCCTCGTTGTAGTCCGACCCGACCTGCGGGTGCTCGCGGATCATTTCCTTGATCGACATGGGCAGTTCTCCTTCGCTGCCATAGCGAACGGAGCGGGCGGGTTGTTCCGGCAGTCTGCGGAACGCCGGCCACGGTTCGTCCATTACCAATGCCATGCTGACCGATGCGCAGATGCTGGCGATCGCCACCGGGGTGGCCAGATGGTTCGAATCCGCCGGGATCGCGGTGATCATCCTGGGATCCCTGCTGGCGGTGTGGAACTTCCTCGCCAGCTTCACGGGCTTGCGCGGGGCGGACCAGGCTGGTGGGCGCAAGGACCTGGTGCCGGCGTTCCGCAAAACGCTTGGCCGCTCGATCCTGACCGGTCTGGAATTGCTGGTGGCGGCCGACATCATTCGGACGGTCGCGGTCGAGCCGACGCTGCAGAGTGTGCTGGTGCTGGGCCTCATCGTCATCATTCGCACCTTCCTCAGCTTCAGCCTTGAAGTGGAAATCGACGGCAGATGGCCGTGGCAGGCGCGCAAGGCCAAATAGGAAAGGGCCGCCCCTCGCAGGGCGGCCCTTCGCACGATCAGCGGAAGGAACGGCTCAGAAGAGCCCTTCGATCTGTCCGTTTTCGTCGAGATGGATCGCCTCGGCGCTGGGGACCCTGGGCAGGCCAGGCATGGTCATGATGTCCCCCGCGATGGCGACCACGAAGCCCGCGCCGGCCGAGATGCGGACCTCGCGGATCGTCACGTCGAAGCCGCTCGGCGCACCGAGCGCGGTCGGATCGGTCGAGAACGAATACTGCGTCTTGGCCATGCAGACCGGGAACTTGCCGTAGCCCATCTCTTCCCACTGCTTGAGCTGGTTGCGGACCGCCGGCGACATGGTGACGCTGCCGGCGCGGTAGATCTCCTTGCAGACCGTCTCGATCTTGTCTGCCAGCGGCATGCTGTCGGGGTAGAGCGTCTTGAAGGCGGCGCCCTTGTCGGCCTTCCCGGCGACGATGCGGGCGAGGTCCTCTGCGCCTGCGCCGCCTTCGGCCCAATGCTTGCAGATTACCGCCTCGGTGCCGAACTTGCCCGCCATTTCCTGGATGACCGCGATTTCCTCGTCGGTATCGAGGTAGAAATGGTTGATCGCGACGGTCGGATTGATGCCGAACTTGTTCAGGTTCTCGATGTGGCGCTCGAGGTTCACCGCACCCTTGCGGACCGCATCGACATTGGGTTCGGTGAGGTCCTTCTTGGCGACGCCGCCGTTCATCTTGAGCGCGCGAACGGTCGCCACGAGGACGATCGCGTCGGGCTCAAGCCCGGCGAGACGGCACTTGATGTCCATGAATTTTTCAGCGCCGAGGTCGGCCCCGAAACCGGCTTCGGTCACGACGTAGTCGGCCATCTTGAGCGCGGTCTTGGTGGCGATCACCGAGTTGCAGCCGTGGGCGATGTTGGCGAACGGGCCGCCGTGCAGGAAGGCCGGATTGTTCTCCAGCGTCTGCACCAGGTTGGGATCGATCGCGTCCTTGAGCAGCACGGTCATCGCCGGGTCCGCCTTCACGTCGCGGCAGAACACCGGGGTCTTGTCGCGGCGATAGCCGATGATGATGTCGCCGAGGCGCCGCTGCAGGTCTTCCAGGTCCGACGCGAGGCACAGGACGGCCATGATCTCGCTGGCTACGGTGATGTCGAAGCCGGTTTCGCGCGGGAAACCGTTGGTCACGCCGCCAAGCGGGCCGACAATCTGTCGCAGCGCGCGATCGTTCATGTCCAGCACCCGGCGCCAGGTCACGCGGCGCAGGTCGATCTCGAGGCTGTTGCCCCAGTAGATGTGGTTGTCGATCATCGCGCTCAGCAGGTTGTGAGCGCTGGTGATCGCGTGGAAATCGCCGGTGAAGTGGAGGTTGATCTCGTCCATCGGCATGACCTGGCTCTTGCCCCCGCCGGCGCCGCCGCCCTTGACGCCGAAGCACGGGCCGAGGCTCGGCTCGCGCAGGCAGAGCATCGAGTTCTTGCCGATCAGGCGCAGGGCGTCGTGCAGGCCGACCGAGGTGGTGGTCTTGCCTTCACCCGCAGGGGTGGGGTTGATCGCGGTGACCAGGATCAGCTTGCCGTTGCTGCCACCCTCGGGCAGCGCGTCGCGATCGACCTTGGCCTTGTACTTGCCATAGGGGATCAGCGCCTCGTCGGGCACGCCGGCCGCGGCGGCAACGTCGGTGATTGGCTTCAGGGTTGCCTGGCGGGCGATTTCGATATCGGTGGGCATCGGGGCTCTCTCCGTTTGGCTTCGGCTGTTCACTTACGCGAAGTTTTCGCGAATCCGAAATTTGTATGCAACCCATACAATCGGCAGGGCGAATCTCAAGGGTGATTCTGGTGCAGGACTGCGGACCTCGGCAGTGGAATGCGTGGCCGGTGGACTTGTGCGAGAGGGCAGCGGCCGATAAGTTCGCTGTCTGTTCCCATAAGAGAGCGCTTTTCATGGACACCACCGCCGTCATTCTCATCCTTGTTGCTCTGGCCCTCGGCGCGCTGATCGGCTGGTTCCTCGGCAGCCGCCCGGTGGCCGACTGGAAGGCGCGGCATGGGGAGCGGGACGCCGAGGCGAAGGACCTGGACGAGAAATTCAAGGGGGCTATTCGCGATCTCGCCGGGTTGGCAGAGAAGGCGAACCGCGCCGACGAACTCGCCGGGCAACTCGAGACGGTCCGCACGCAGCGCGAAGGCCTGGCCGCCGAACTCGCGACGCTGAAGGCCAACGCGGCCAATTTCGACGAACAGAAGCGCCTGCTGGTCGAAGCGCGCGAGGAGCTGCTCAAGGAATTCCAGCTCACCGGCAGCAAGGTCCTGGGCGCGGCGCAGGAGAAATTTCTCGCCAGTGCGGCCGAGCGCTTCGGCCATGCGGAGGCAGCGAACAAGGAAGCCGTGAAAAGCCTGCTTGAGCCGGTCCACCAGCGGCTCAAGTCGTACGAGGAACACGTGACCGGGCTCGAGGCCAAGCGGACGAGCGCATTCGGCGAACTGACCGGGCTGATCGCCTCGATGCGCGAGGGGCAGGAGGCCGTGCGGCGCGAAGCGCAGCGGTTGGGCAACTCGCTGACCAACGCGCCCAAGGCGCGCGGCCGCTGGGGCGAACGGGCGCTGCAGAACCTGCTCGAACAGTGTGGCCTCGCCGAACACACCGACTTCCACCTCGAACACTCGATGGACACCGACGAGGGGCGCCTGCGGCCCGATGCGATCGTCAATGTGCCCGGGCAGAAGAAGCTGGTCATCGACGCCAAGGTCTCCCTCAACGCCTACCAGGCCGCGTTCGAGGCCGACGACGACGAGGAGCGCAAGCGCCATCTCGATCTGCACGCGAAGTCGATGCGCGGGCACGTCCAAACGCTCGGTGCCAAGAGCTACCAGAGCCAGTTCGACGAAGCGCCCGATTACGTCGTGATGTTCGTGCCGGGCGAGCATTTCGTCGCCGCCGCCCTGGAAGCCGATCCCGAGCTGTGGGACTTCGCCTTCCGCAACAAGGTGCTGCTGGCGACGCCCACCAACCTGGTCGCCATTGCCCGCACGGTGGCACAGGTCTGGCGGCAGGACACGATCGCCAAGGAGGCGCAGGAGATCGGCCGCATGGCCGGCGAGCTTTACGATCGGCTCGCTGTAAGCGCCGAACATCTCAAGCGCGTGGGCGGCGGGCTGGAAAGCGCGGTGAACAACTACAACAAGTTCGTCGGCAGCTTCGAACGCAACGTCCTGTCCTCCGGCCGCCGTCTGGCGGAAAAGGGAATCGAGATCGGCAAGCGCGAAATCGACGAGGTGCCTCTTGTCGAAAGCGCTCCACGCTATACAGCTAGCGACGAGGAGACGCCCGCGATGCCGCAACTGGCCGGCGGGCAGGAACGGGAAGAGGCAAGCGAGAGCGGATGAAGGCACTTATTGCAGCATTGCCGCTGCTGGCCCTGCTGGCGGCCTGCGATCGCAACAAGGCTCCGGCGGACGAGGTCGTTCAGACCGCTGCCGAGGTGGTCGGCGCGCCGCAGAAGGAAGCGCCCAAGCTGGCTGCCGGGACCTTTGCGCCGCGCGACGCCTGCGGCGAACTGAAGGGGGCGGAGGGCTTCCTGCAGGACCTCGCAAAAGCCGTGACGATGCGCGACGTCGATGCGCTGGTGGGCCTTGCGGCGGACGACGTGAAACTCGATTTCGGCGGCGGCTCGGGCAAGGAGGAGCTGCGCAAGCGCCTGAAGGCCGAGGACCGCAATCTGTGGCAGGAACTGGCGAAACTCCTCACCCTTGGCTGTGCCCCGAACAAGGCCGGCGGGCTGACCCTGCCGTGGTATTTCGAGCAGGACTTCGGCGGTGCCGACCCGACGACGGCGATGATGGTCACGGGCGAGGGCGTCCCCATGCTCGAAACGCCTGAAGAGGACGCCGCCGCGGTTGACCGGATTTCGTGGGACACCGTGCGGATTTCCGCGCTGAAGCCGGACGAGCCCTACCAGCAGGTCAAGGCGAAGGACGGCAAGACGGGCTACATCGCGACCGGCAAGCTACGCAGCCTGGTCGACTACCGCCTGCTCGCGTCTTCCCGCAACGGCAAGTGGCGGATCGTGAGCCTGGTTGCGGGCGACTAGGCCTCGAGGCTCGCCAGCACTTCGTAGGCCAGCACTGCGCCCGCCACCGCGGCGTTGAGGCTATCGGCACGGCCGCGCATCGGCATTGTCACTCGCAGGTCGCAGGCCGCTTCGTATTCCTCGGGCAGGCCGCGCGATTCGTTGCCTACCAGGATGAAGCAAGGGGCGGCATAGGCTGCCCCGCGATAGGGCACCGCGTCGCGCAGGGAGGCGGCGACCAGTTGGCCCTCTCCGGCACGCAGCCAGCCGATGAATTCACCCCACTCCGCCTGCGCGATCGCCTGGGTGAACACGGCGCCCATGCTGGCCCGGACCGCCTCGGCGGAAAACGGATCGGCGCAGTCGTCCACGAGGATCAGGCCGCCGGCGCCCACGGCGTCGCCGGTGCGCAGCATCGTGCCCAGGTTACCCGGATCGCGCAGCGCCTGCGCCACCAGCCAGATCGGCGCGGCGTGTCGATCGAGCGCTTGAATCGCGGTGTTCCACTCGCCGAACACCCCGATGACGGCCTGGGGATTGTCCTTGCCCGTGATCTTGGAAAGAATGTCGGGCGTCGTCTCGATCACTTCGCCCCCGGCCGCCGCCACATCGGCCTCGAGCGCGGCGAGCAGCGGGTGGGGATCGCGTGCGGCGGCCATCACCAGTGTTTCCGGCAGCCGCCCGGATTCGCGCGCGTCGGTCAGCAGGCGCAGACCTTCGGCGAGAAAGCGACCTTCGCGCCTGCGGTGCTTCTTGTCGCGCAGGGCGCGGAGGGCCTTGACGGCAGGGTTCGAGAAACCGGTGATCTGCTTGCGGGTCACGCCGATCCTCTAAGGGCCTCTCGAGCGGCCCGCTAGTCCTCGCCGAACTTGTCGCTCACCAGGGTCACCAACATGCCCAGACGCTCCTGCGCACCGTCACCCTCGACCGCGATCTCGATCACATCGCCCTTGGCCGCGCCCAGCATCATCAGGCCCAGGATCGAACCGCCACCGGCGCTGTGGCCATCCTTGCGCACGGTAACGGTGCAGCCGTCCATCGCAGAGACCGCGGCGACGAACTTGGCACTGGCGCGCGCGTGAAGGCCGCGTTTGTTGACGATCTCCACCGTGTCGCGCGCAGCCGGCATCCGCGTCAGGCGTCCTGTCCGAGGAATTCGGATGCGATGGTGATGTAGTTGCGCCCCGCCTCGCGTGCCGCCGAGACGGCTTCGGTCAGGCTCATCGTCTTGCGCGCCCCGGCCAGGCGGATGAGCATGGGCAGGTTGATGCCGGCGATCACCTCGATCTGTCCGGCCTTCATCAGCGAAATCGCGAGGTTCGACGGGGTTCCCCCGAACAGGTCGGTCAGGATGACCGCGCCCGCTCCGCTGTCGACCCGCTTGATGGCGCCGGCGATCTCGCGGCGGCGAGCCTCCATGTCGTCGTTCGGGCCGATGCAGATCGTCGCCACGTCGGGCTGCTCGCCCACCACGTGCTCCATCGCATGGACGAATTCCTCGGCCAGGCGGCCGTGGGTAACCAGGATCATTCCGATCATGCGGTAGGGCAGCTCTTCAACTTCGGTCCTGTGCCCGCGATTCGCGGACGAAGGCGGGGGCATAGGCTCAATGTCCCCCCCCTTCAATCATCTCCGCCGCGCGCGAAGCGAGGTTGCGGTGGAGGACCGTGGGGGTGAAGCCGGCTTCCCTGAGCGCCGCAGTCAGGCGCTCCGCGGTGTAGACGGACCGGTGCCTGCCGCCGGTGCAACCCACCGCCACGTTCACGTAGCTTTTGCCTTGTGCGGCATAGCGGGGAAGCAGGTCGGCCAGCAATTCGCTGATCCGCGCGACCGCGGGCGCATAGGCGGGATCCTTCTCGATGTGCTCGCCGACCGCCGCGTCGAGTCCGGTCAGGTCGCGCAACTCGGGAACCCAGTGCGGGTTGTCGAGAAAGCGCATGTCGAACACCAGGTCGGCCGCGGGCGGCACACCTCGGGCGAAGCCGAAGCTGGAGATCGTCACGGTGAGCTGACCGGGCGACTGGGCGCCAAAACGTTCGCGTACTGCCTGCTTGAGCTCGTTGGTGGAAAACCGGGTGGTGTCGATCAGTATGTCCGCCCAGCGCCGCAGCGGCGCGATCAGCTCACGTTCGGCGAAGATGCCGGCGGAGACGGGCATGTCCTGTGCAAGGTGGTGGCGCCGCCGCGTCTCGTCGAAGCGGCGCTGCAGCTCTGCGCCCGAACAGTCGAGAAACAGGGTGGTAACGACCAGGTCGTCGCGCCCGGTCAGCTGCTTGACCCGGGCAATCACCTCTTCGGGCTTGAAGCCGCGGGTGCGGCAGTCGAAACCGATGGCGAGCGGCGCGCTGTCGCCATCCCCGCGCTCGCCCTCGCGGCCGATCAGGCGGCGCAGAAAGCGGATGGGGAAATTGTCGATCGTCTCCCAGCCGAGGTCCTCGAGCTCGCGCAGCACCGTCGTCTTGCCCGCGCCAAGCATGCCGGTGACGAGCAGGATCTGCTGGCGATCGTCGTCTGGGGGATGGCTGGCCGGCATCGCGTGCGAGCCTGCGCGATCGCGCCGTGAAAGGGAAGGGGTCACGCGAGCCCGTGGCGTTCCAGTGCCCATTCGGCGCGCAGCGGCAGGGCTGGCGTATCGGGCCAGAGGCGGATCGATGGCAGGGCGACGCCCGCGAGCCATTCGCATTCCGCCTCCTGAACGAAGCGCGGCGCATCGCGGTCGAGGCGGATGACGAGAGCGACCGGCGCTTCGGTGGTCGGCAGGTCGACCAACCCGACATTGCGAATTTCCAGCTTGCCGGCGATCCGCGGCGGAGGCGTGGCCACGAGCCGGCCGTCCCTTGGATCCACCACCACCCCGTCGTCCCCGACGAGCACGGCACCGCGATCGATCAGCGCCAGGGCCAGGCTCGACTTGCCGCTGCCCGGCGCGCCGGCGATCAGCACGCCGCGCCCCTCGATCGCGACGCACGTGACGTTGGCGAGCAGCTCGCTCACGCCGCCGGAAGCGACAGGACGAGGCAAGCGCCGCTGCGCCCGTCGGGACGGTCGGCGACCAGCAGAGTGCCGTCGTGCGCTTCGGCGATGGCGCGACCGATGGCGAGGCCGAGGCCCGAGTGGTCGCCGAAGTCCTCCGCCTCCGGGCGCAGCGAATGGAACCGGGTGAAGACCTTCTCGCGCGCATCGGGCGGGATGCCGGGTCCCTCGTCGCAGATCGATAGCGTCACCAGGTCGCGCCGCCGCGCGACCGTGACCGCGACCTTTCCATCCGCGGGCGAGAACGACACCGCGTTGTCGAGCAGGTTCTCGACCACGCGTTCGAGCCGGATCGGCACGCCCATGACGAGACATGATGTCCCTTCGCGCGAGAGTTCGACCGGCAGCCCGTTGTTCTCCCCGCGCGCCTCGCGCCGGACGACGACGTTTTCGACCAGGCGCGCCATGTCGATCGGCTCGAACACCGCACGGCTCAGTTCGGCGTCGATCCGGCTGGCCTCCGAAATCTCCGTCACGAGGCGGTCGATACGCCGCACGTCGTGCGCGGCGATCTGGATCAGCTGCGTGCGAAGGTCGGGATCGTTGACCTTGGGCAGCGAATCGATCGCGCTGCGCAAGCTGGCAAGCGGGTTCTTGATCTCGTGCGCGACGTCCGCGGCGAAGGCTTCGACCGCGTCGATGCGATGGCGCAGCGCATCGGTCATGTCGGCCGTGGCGCGCGCAAGCAGGCCGATCTCGTCGTACCGCTCGGCCATGCGGGGCACTTCGACCTGCCGATCGCGGCCCTGCCGCACGCGAATGGTGGCGCGCGCGAGACTGCGCAGCGGCACGACGATGGTCCGCGCCATGTAGAGCGAGACCAGGATCGAGATGAGCAGCGCCAGGAACACCGCGGTAACGAGCGTGGACCGCGCCTCGCGCACCTTCTCGGTGATGTCGACCGCGTTGCGGGTGGTCAGCAGCGTCGCGCCGACCAGGCCGACCGGCGCGGCCGCGTTGATGACGGGCGTCCCATCGGGCGCATCGCGCAACTGGATCTGGGTCAGACCCTCGGCCCGTGCCCGGGCGAGCTCGGGCCAGGCGTCCGCCTGCTGCGCTTCGGGTTCGATGTAGTCGGGAATCGGCGGGGCGCCGACGATCGCGTTGACCGCCCGATCGAGCCAGCGGGCGAGGTTCTCGCGCCAGGTCTCGTCGCCCACCTTGTCGAACTGGAACGCCGGCTCGTCGAGCGCGAAGCTGTCGGCCCACAGGTTCCCCTCGGCATCGAACATGCGCAGGCGCATCTTCTGTTCCTTGCCGATTTGCAGCAGCACCGCCTCCTGCCGCTCGCGGGATGCGCCGGCCAGCGCCTCTGCCGTGATCTGGGCTTCGATCCGGGCGAGCTTGTAGCGTTCGTCGAGCAGAACCTTGCGATAGGAATCGAGATAGAAGATGCCGCCGCCCAGGATCAGCAGCGGCAGGATGTTGACCGCCAGGATGCGGAACGTCAGCGGCAGCGAACGCAGGCGCCGCAGGGGATCGGGCGCATGCCGGTCGAGCCTGGCACGCCAGCTTTCCTCAACCATCGGAGTAGGAATATCCCGCGCCGTAGAGGGTTTCGATGGCCGAAAACTCGGGATCGATCGCGCGGAACTTGCGGCGCAGGCGCTTGATGTGACTGTCGACGGTCCGGTCGTCTACGAAGACGTCGTCGGGGTAGGCCGCGTCCATCAGCTGGTTGCGGCTCTTGATGACGCCGGGACGGGCGGCAAGCGCTTCCAGGATGAGGAACTCTGTCACCGTGAGGGATACGGTTTTTCCGCCCCATGTCACGCGGTGGCGCGCCGGGTCCATCGCCAGGCGGCCGCGCTGCAACTCGACCCCTTCGCCGCCGCCCGATTCGCTGGTTGATTCGCTGGCGGGGGACCCGGCGCGCCGCAGGATTGCGCGGACGCGGGCGAGCAGGAGGCGCTGGCTGAACGGCTTTGTGATGTAGTCGTCGGCGCCCAGGGCAAGGCCAGCGGCCTCGTCCTGCTCCTCGTCCTTGCTGGTCAGGAAGATCACCGGCAGGTCGCTCTTTTCGCGTAACCGCTGGAGCAGTTCCATCCCGTCCATGCGCGGCATCTTGATGTCGAACACCGCGAGGTCGGGGGGGTTTTCCGTGAGAGCCTTGAGCGCCGCTTCGCCGTCGGAATAGACGCGGGTGGCGAATCCTTCGCCCTGCAGCGCGATGGACAGCGTGGTGAGGATGTTGCGATCGTCGTCCACCAGCGCGATCGTGCGGCGGGCATCCCCGGCGGCGCCGAGGTGATCTTCGGTAATCTCGCCCGGTTCGTTCATCGCCGTTCCTTGCTGGTCACGGCCCTAACTTCTTGCGCTGCAAGACACAACGGGATCGCTGCCTGTCCCGGGCGGAGACGACGGCAGGGCTTCCAGCCCCGACCGCCTCTTCGCATTATTGCTGCACAAATTGACGCAGCACGGACTCCCCCTTATGCGCGGGCAGCAGGCCGCTTCCGCGGCATGGTCAACTCGATGTTGTTTGTGGGAGCGAATCCATTGTCGCGCGTGCTCAACGTTCCGCTGTCCGCCCAGGGCTTTGATACCCCGGCGAATATCAAGGCCAACCTTGGCACCGCTCCGCTGATCGAGGAGGCCCTGCAAAAGGGCGAGGGGCGCCTGACCAGGGACGGCGCCCTGCTGGTCGATACCGGCAAGTTCACCGGGCGCAGCGTGAAGGACAAGTTCGTCGTCCGCGACGCGACGACGGAAGATACGATCAACTGGGGCCCGATCAACCAGCCGATGTCGCCCGAGCACTGGGCGAACCTGAAGGCCGATTTTCTCGCCGCGCTGAAGGACCAGGACGAGCTTTACGTCGCCGACCTGTTCGGCGGCAGCCAGCCGGAATATCGCGTCAACGTGCGGGTCATCAACCAGCTCGCCTGGCACAACCTGTTCATCCGGACGCTGCTGGTGCGGCCCACGGCGGATGAACTTGCCGCTTTCGAGCCCGAATACACGATCATCAACCTGCCCAGCTTCAAGGCCGACCCCGAGCGGCACGGCAGCCGCAGCGACACGGTCATCGCGGTCAACCTGACCGAAAAGCTGATCCTGATCGGCAACACGGAATATTCCGGCGAGATGAAGAAGGGCGTCTTCGGCCTGCTCAACTTCCTCCTCCCGGCGCAGGGCGTCATGCCGATGCACTGTTCGGCCAACATCGGCCCGGACGGCAAGAGCGCGATTTTCTTCGGCTTGTCGGGCACCGGCAAGACCACGCTCTCGGCCGATGCCAGCCGCACGCTGATCGGTGACGACGAGCACGGCTGGTCGGATACCGCGATCTTCAACTTCGAGGGCGGCTGCTACGCCAAGATGATCAATCTTTCGGCCGAAGGCGAGCCGGAGATCTACGCGACAACGAAGATGTTCGGCACGATCCTCGAGAACGTGACGATGGACGAGGATACGCGCGAGCTCGATTTCACGGACGACAGCAAGACCGAGAACACGCGCGGCGCCTACCCGATCGAGTTCATTCCCAACAGCAGCGAGAAGAACCTCGGTCCGCCGCCCTCCAACGTCATCCTGCTGACCGCCGACGCGTTCGGCGTGCTTCCCCCGATCGCGCGGCTCACGCCCGACCAGGCGATGTACCACTTCCTGTCGGGCTACACCGCCAAGGTCGCCGGCACCGAGATCGGCGTGACCGAACCGACCGCCACCTTCAGCACCTGCTTCGGCGCCGCGTTCATGCCGCGCCATCCCAGCGTCTATGGCAACCTTCTCAAGAAGCGCATTGCCGAAGGCGGGGCGGAGTGCTGGCTGGTCAACACCGGCTGGTCGGGCGGAAAGGCGAGCGATCCGGGCATCAAGCGCATGCCGATCAAGGCCACCCGCGCGCTGCTCAATGCCGCGCTCGACGGCAGCCTGAACGACGCCGAGTTCCGCAAGGATCCGAACTTCGGGTTCGAGGTTCCGGTCGCGGTCCCGGGCGTCGACAGCAAGCTGCTCGACCCCCGCGCCGCGTGGGCAGATCCCGAAGAATACGATCGCACCGCGCACAAGCTGGTGCAGCTTTTCGTCGAAAACTTCGAACAGTTTGCCAGCCACGTCGACCAGGGCGTCAGGGACGCGGCGCCGCAAGCCGCCTGATCCTGCATCGAACCGGACGAGAAATAGCCCCCTGCCGCCCGGCGGGGGGCTTTTTCTTTGCCTGGATTCGCGCCAAGCTCTCGCACAACGCGAAACGGGGAGAGAATGATGAAGCGACTGGCGAAACTCCTGACGGCGGCCTCGGCGCTTGCAGCCTTTCACGCGGCACCTGCCGCGGCGGCCGGCTGCCCGGACCTCGCCGGGATGGCGGTGACCGACGGCAAGATCACCGCAGCGACGCTCGTCGGGGCTGGCGAGTTCACCTTGCCGGCCACGCCGGGCGGTCCTCCCCCCGGCGTCCTGGCGGCTGGCTTCCGGAACCTGCCGGCCTTCTGCCGCGTGCAGGCGACGCTGACACCCACGAGCGACAGCGACATCAAGGTCGAAGTCTGGCTGCCGGCAACCGGGTGGAACGGCAAGTACGTCGGCATCGGCAACGGGATCTGGGCCGGCACGCTCAGCCTGACGCAACTCGGCGAGCCGCTCTCGCGTGGCTATGCTGTCGCGACGACCGACACCGGTCACAGCGGCAACGGCCTGACCGCCGAGTGGGCCATCGGTCATCCCGAAAAGCTGGTCGATTTCGGCCACCGCGCGGTGCACGGCATGACCGTTACCGCGAAGGAAGTCATCCGCGCGTTCTATGGCGAAGGGCCGAAAGCCTCGTACTGGAATTCCTGCTCCACCGGCGGGCGGCAGGGACTGATGGAAGCCTACCGCTACCCGCAGGATTACGATGCGATCAGCGCGATGGCCCCGGCCAATCCGATGACCGAGCTGATGACCCAGTCGATGTGGGTTGGCTGGCAGCCCAATCGCATGCCGGGGGCAAAGCTCAGCCCAGCCAAGCTGGCGACGGTCCATGCCGCGGTGATGAAGAAGTGCGACAGGCTCGACGGGCTGGAAGACGGGCTGATCATGAACCCGACCGCCTGCACCTTCGAGCCCAGGACGCTGCAGTGCACCGGCGCCGAAAGCGATTCGTGCCTGACCGCCACGCAGGTCGACACCCTGCAGGCGATTCACGACGGAATCCGGGACGCGAACGGCAACGTCGTGCTCGGTGGCTGGCCATGGGGAGCGGAAATGCAGCTTGCCGCCCTGACCCAGGGACCGACGCCGTTTCCGGTGGCGCAGACCTATTTCACGATGCTGGTCTTCGGCGACAAGCCCGGGTGGGACTGGAAGTCATTCGACTACATCACCGACAACCGGGCGGGCGTCGCCTACGGCCGCGACATCCTCGACGTGCCGCCGACGGGCCTCGATCCGTTTTTCGCGCGTGGCGGCAAACTGCTGCTGAGCCATGGCTGGAACGACGGGCTGATCCCGGCGACCAATTCGCTGCTGTTCTACCGAACGCTCTACCACGAGATCCCGCTGCAGCAGGCGCAGGATCAGCTCAGGTATTACATCGTGCCGGGCATGGAGCATTGCTCGGGAGGCGAGGGGGTGAGCCAGTTCGACACGCTGGGCACGATCGACGCCTGGGCGACGAGCGGCCAGGCGCCGCACGCGATAGTGGCCACCCGCCCGACCGCGGTCGCCGGCCCACCCGGGGCCCCGCCGCAGCCGCCGCGCCCCCCGATGTCGCGCCCGCTGTGCCCCTATCCGCTGGTGGCGAAATACGATGGCGAGGGTGACACGGCGCTGGCGGAGAACTTCAGCTGCGCGAAGCCGGACGAAGTCTAGCTCAGCGCCCGTAAAGAGCGTTGGCGAACACTTGCTCGAGCACGCGGGCCCCGCTGCGCAGCGGGTTGCGCGGCAGGAGGGGGCGCGGGCCCGGCAACCGGCGTGTGCGAGGCGGATCATCGGCGTAGGTGGCAGTGCGAACGCCCGGCATCGCGGCAAGCGCGGTACAGAACCGTTCATAGCGGCGTTGGACGACGCGGTTGACCATCGTCCGGTCGCGGCTGAGCAGTTCGAAGCTGTGCGAGACGATGGTGAAGCTGTCGATCCCGTGATCACGCGCATGCGCCGTCGCTTCGCGCAGCTCGCGCGCGGAGAGCGCGGTGAGCTGCGCGTGGCGCAGCCCGCGCGCCCCGGTGATGCAGCCGACCGGCACTTCGATCACTCCGTGGCGGCGCAGCGGGCGGAGCTGATCGCGGCCCAGGCCGATGGCGCAGGCGGAACGGGCGATGCCGGGGGCGTGGTTGGAATCGTGCGTGAAGCCAAGCGTGGCGAGCGCGCGCAGCGTGTCGTCGTTGGCGCCGTAGTTCCCGGCGCGAAAGGCGACTGGTTGCGGGGCCCCTGCGGCCATCAGCGCCTCGCGTGCATAGCCCAGAAGGATCGTCTGCTCGTCGAGCGTGAAGTCCTTGATGTTCTGCCCGGTGCGCGGCCCGATCGGGCTGGCGCTGCCGGCCAGCGCCAGCCACTCGGTGTGCAGGTGAAGCTGTACGTCGTGGCCGCGCGAAAGGATCGGCTCGACGATTGCGGCAATCGCGCCGGTGCCCCAGATCAGCGCCGGCATGGGATCCACGAAGAACACCGCCTTGAGGCCGCACCGCTCGAAGCAGTCCAGTTGATAGGCAAGGCCGGCGTGCCCGTTGGCCGTGCGGCCATCAATGGCGCGCGCGTAGTTCTGCGCGCGCGCCGGGGCGTCGATGCCGTGCCGCACGGCGAAGCCGAATTCGTATTCGGTGTCTATCGTCAGGTAGACCTTCGTCACCGCTCCGCGCTTAGCGCAGGAAGGTTACCAAATCGGCCGGCGGGCTAGTCGAGGTATTCCGTCGGGACCCGGCCACCGTGCCTTGCAAGGTCCTGCATTACCCGGCGGTGGAGCCAGATGTTGTCCTCGGCCGTGCCTTCGTAGTCGGAACGGCCCAGTTCCTCGGCCAGCGCCTTGCGAGACGCGTAGTCGGAATCGACCCCGATCAGCTTCATCAGGTCGACAATCGAAGTGCGCCAGTTGAGCCGGTCGGCACCCGGCATCGAGTCCAGGCTGTGGGCGACGTCGAACGTCGGCACCGGCGCCGTATCGTGCGTCGGTGCCGCTCGCGCAGTCGCGTCGGCCGGGGTGGTCCCCGTGGTCGCGCCGGTGGGCGGTGGGGTTCGAGTCGTCTCGGTCCTGTGCCCGAAGATCGCGTCCTTGATCTTGCCGAAGATGCTCATCGCCTGTTCCTTGTTACGGTTCTCGCAGAGTGAACAGGCCGCTCGGTGGTATGTTCCGCCAGGCACGGCAAAGGGCTAGGATGCTACGATGGACACCGTTCTATCGATCATCATGCTGGCCGGCCTTGCACTGCTGGCGGGCGCGTTCTGGCTCTGGCGGCGGCAGGGCATGGTGCGGCAGGTCTGGCTGATGATCGTGCTGGCCTTCGTCATGTTCGCCAACGTTGCGATCTGGCTGGTGCCGCAAAAAGACGGCGCGGCCCCCCTGCACGATATCGAAGGGGTGGACCGCGCCGAAGTGACTCCCGGGTAGGGCCCTACCGGGGGCGTCGGAATCGGGCGCGATCAGCGCGGGATCTGCCAGCGCACCGTGCTGGTATAGCGCCCGACCACCCGTGCGCCGTTCTGGTCGGTGGCCGCTTCGAAGCGGGCGCGCTTTTCCACGTTGCGGCAGGTCGCTTCGTCGAGCCGGGTGCTGCCGCTCGACCTGGTGATCTCGCAGGCATCGACCCGGCCGTCGGAGCCGACGATCACGGCAAAGCCGGTCGTGCCCTCCTCTTCAAGACGCAACGCGCCGGCCGGATAATCCTCGGTCATGACCCAGCGCGCGGGATCATTGCGCGGTCGCGCGGCCTTGGGCGCGAAGCTGGGCGTGGGCTTGGGCTGGATCAGCGGCAAAGGGGTTGGGAGCGGGATGATGACCGGATCGGCAATGACGAGCGGATCGAATTTCGTGACCTCCACGCGATTGGTGGTCGGAAGATCGAGCGCCTGCGGCGGCGCGACAAGTGGCTCGGACTTCGCGGGTTCGGGCTGCACGACAGGATCGGGCGGGGGTGGCGCCGGCTCGGGCGGATCGAGGATGAAATCGGCCTTCAGCCTGTCTGCCGCGTGGCGCACGTAATCGGCAGCCAGGCCGGTCACGAGGACGTAACCGACGATGGCATGGATCGCGACGACGGCGATGATGGCGCCCGAGCGGCGGCGGGGGTCGGCAGAATGGTACAGGTAGGACATGGCAACTCTCCCGATTGCAATGTAATAATGTAACATCACACATAACGGGCGAGTCGACAAGAGGGTTCCTGCGCGATTGCGCATCACCGGAAAATCAGCGGCTTGCCGGGGCCCGCGGGCCCGTCCGCATCAGCGGATCGGGCAGTCGGGGGAGAGGCGGAAATCGAGGTAGTTGTCGACCGAGCCCATCAGTTCCTCGGTCTCGTTTTCGAAGAAGTGATTCGCCCGCGGGATCTCTTCATGGTGGATCGTGATGTGCTTCTGCGTGCGCAGCTTGTCGACCAGCTTCTGCACCGCCACCGGCTGGACCACCGTGTCCGCCGTACCCTGGATGAAAATTCCACTCGCCGGACAGGGGGCGAGGAAGCTGAAGTCGTACATGTTCGCCGGCGGAGCGATGGAGATGAAGCCGCGGATTTCCGGGCGCCGCATCAGCAGCTGCATACCGATCAGCGCGCCGAAGCTGACGCCCGCGATCCAGGTGGTCTGCGCCTCCTGGTGGATCGACTGCACCCAGTCGAGCGCAGCGGCGGCGTCGGACAGTTCGCCGATGCCGTTGTCGAAGCTTCCCTGGCTGCGGCCGACGCCGCGGAAATTGAAGCGCAAGGTGGCGAACCCGCGGTCGACGAAGGTCTTGTAGAGCCGCTGCACGATGCGGTCGTTCATCGTGCCCCCGCCCTGCGAGTGCGGGTGGAGGATCATCGCGACCGGCGCGCGTGCGCGCGGCGGAGGAGAGAAACGGCCTTCGAGACGGCCTTCTGGGCCGGGGAAAATCACATGCGGCATGAAATGCTCTTGTCCGGTGTTTGCGCGGCGCGGGTGGCGCGCCGGAAGTCGGCGGCTATATAGGGTTTACGCCTGAAATCGCAATTGCTTCATGACCCGCATCTATCTCGACCATGCTGCGACCACGCCCTTGCGCCCCGAAGCGGGCGAGGCGATGCGCCGTGGCTTCGAGATCTGGGCCAATCCCAGCAGCCCCCACGCGGAGGGTCGCAAGGCCCGCGCGGCGCTCGAGGATGCGCGCGAGCGGGTAAAGGCTGCACTCGGTTGGGAGGGGGAGTGCATCTTCACCTCCGGCGCGAGCGAGGCGTTGGCGATCGGTCTGGGCCGCGCCAAGGCCGGGCGGCGAATCGTTTCCGCCGTGGAGCACGACGCGGTCTTCCGCGCCTCGCCCGGCGCCCAGGTGGTCGGCGTGCTCCAGGGGCGGGGCGGGGGCCTGTTGGATAAAGGCGCGCTCGCTGATCTGCTGCGGCAGGACAAGGTAGCGGCCGTCGTGGCAGTCCAGTCCGTCAACTCGGAAACGGGGACGATGCAGCGGATCGGGCCCCTTAGCCAACTGGTTCGGGAGGCGGGCGGTCTTCTGCTTTCGGACTGCGCGCAGTCGGCCGGCAAGTATCCCTTGCCGGACGCGGACATGGTCGTCGTTTCTGCCCACAAGCTGGGCGGGCCGATCGGCATCGGAGCCCTGCTCGTCCGCGACTTGCAAATGCTGGAGCCGAGCGGCGGGCAGGAGCGCGGTTATCGCAGCGGCACGGAGAACATGCCCGGCGCGCTGGGTTTCGCCGCTGCGCTGGAGGCCGCCCATCTGCCAGCAAGGGACATGTTCCCGCAATGGCTGGACGAACCGAAGTCCGCCTTTCAGTCGTTCGAGAACGAGATTGAGCGTCTTGGCGGGTGTGAAGTGCTCGGCGGCGATCCCGCGATCAATGCGATCTACATGCCTCATGTTTCGGCCCAGGTGCAGCTCGTCCGCTTCGACGCTGCGGGAATCGCCGTGTCGGCCGGTAGCGCCTGTTCCTCCGGGAGCTTGAAGAAGAGCCGTGTTCTCGAGGCGTTCGGGGTGCCCGATGAAGTCGCGGCCAACACCATTCGCGTCAGCTTCGGCTGGAACACCACCCGTCAGGACGTCGAACGGTTCGGCGAGACTTGGCTTGCGATAGCGCGCGAGGCCGCCGAAAGGGCCGCATGATCTATCTCGACAACCAGGCCACCACGCCGCTCGCGCCCGAGGCGCGCGAGGCTATGCTGCCGTGGCTCGGCGGGCCCGGGAGCATGGGGTTCGGCAATCCGCATTCGTCGCACCGGCTGGGCCGGCGGGCGGAGGCTGCGGTCGACATCGCGCGCGAGCAAGTCGCCGCGCTGTTTCCGGCGGGCGGCACGACGATCTTCACCGGCAGCGCGACCGAGGCGCTCAACCTGGCGCTGCGCGGCTGCGAACCGGCCCGCGCGGGCCGACCCATCGCGGCCAGCGCGATCGAGCATTCGGCCGTGCTCAATACCGCGCAGGTCCTCGGCAATTGCCACGTCCTGCCGGTCGACGGCGAGGGGCTGGTCGATCCGCAAGTGGCCTTGCCCGACGGGCTGGGCGTGCTCGCGGTCATGCAGGTCAACAACGAGATCGGCACCGTCCAGCCGGTCGCCGACCTTGCCGAACGGGCCCGCGCGGCGGGCGCCTTGTTCGTGTGCGACGCGGTCCAGGCGGCGGGCAAGATGGCCATCGCCGACGCCGACCTGATCGCGATTACCGGACACAAGCTCTACGGCCCCAAGGGCATCGGCGCGCTGTGGGTCCGCGACGGAGTCGAACTCGAGGCGCAGATCACCGGCGGCGGGCAGGAGGCGGGCCTGCGGTCCGGCACGCTCAGCCCAGCGCTCTGCGCCGGGCTTGGTGCGGCTGTCGCGCTCTCGCTCGGCCGAATGGAGCAGGACGATGCGCACGTCACCCACCTGTTCGACCGCGCCCGCGAACTGTTCGCCGGCTGGCGCCTCAACGGAAGCGGGGTGCATCGCTACAAGGGCAATCTCAACATTCGCCGCGACGGCCTCGACGTAGCGCGCCTGATGTCGGACGTGCGCGAGGTGTGCTTTTCCGCCGGCTCTGCCTGCGCCAGCGAGGCGAAGAAACCCAGCCGCATCCTTGCGGCCATCGGGCTCTCGCCGGGACAGGCGCGCGGTTCGATCCGCCTTGGTTTCGGCCGCTACACGACCCTGGCCGAAGTGGAGGAGGCCGCGCACCTCATCAACGTGGCGGCGGAGGCGCAGGACGCATGGTGAAGGTCCGTTTCATCGATCGCGACGGCAACAGTGTCGAAGCGGAAGGCGCGGCGGGCATCAGCCTGCTCGAAGCCGGCCAGGCCGCCGGCTTGCCGCTGGAGGGCACGTGCGAGGGGCAGATGGCCTGCTCGACCTGCCACGTCATCGTGGCGGCGGAGTGGTTCGATCGCCTGCCCGAGGCGAGCGAGGAAGAAGAGGACATGCTGGACCTGGCCGCCGGGGTGGCCCGGACCAGCCGACTGTCTTGCCAGATCGTCCTCGGCGATGAACTCGAAGGGTTGGAAGTACGAATCCCGCCGGAAAGCCGGGACATGCAGCGGCGATAGGGCGTGCATCGCCAGGCCCGGGCGATAGCCCCCCGGGGGAACGAACGGGCCAAGACCGGCTGAGCTGAGGTCGTTCAGCCGAGAGCGGCTATCACACGCTGGAGCTTGTCGCGGACAGTTGCGGCGGCCTGCTTGAGTTGCGGATTGTCGATCGCCTGCATGGAGGCGACGGGATCGATCGCAGCAATTTCGACGCGGCCCTCGCCAGCGTCCTGCACGACGACGTTGCATGGCAGCATGGCGCCGACGTGGCTTTCCACCTGCAGCGCCTCGTGCGCGAGCTTCGGATTGCAGGCGCCCAGGATCGTGTACGGGCGGAAGTCGGCGCCGATCTTGTCCTTCAGTGTCCGCTGCACATCGATCCTGGTGAGGACACCGAAGCCTTCTTCTTTCAGCGCCTCTTCGGTGCGCGCGATCGCTGCGTCGAAACTGTCGTCGATGGTGGTGGCGATATAGTAGTCCATGGATTCCTCCTCGGGCGGATGAGCAAGTGGGATCGAAGAAGGCATAGCAAGCTCGGCCGGTCGCCGCTTGACCCTCGTCAAAAGGCAAGGGGCCCGCCGGATTGCCGGCAGGCCCCTGTGTGTCAGGTCATTTCAGCGCCTCAGGCGTCTTCGAGCGCCGGTTGCTTGGCGATCGCGGCGATGATCGCCTTGTTGAAGGCCGGGATGTCGTCGGGGTTGCGGCTGGTGATCAGGTTGCCGTCGGTGGCCACTTCCTGGTCCACCACGTTTGCACCCGCGTTCTTCAGGTCGGTCCGGATCGAAGGCCAGCTCGTAACTGTCTTGCCCCGGATCACATCGGCTTCGGCGAGCAGCCAAGGACCGTGACAGATCGCGGCCACGAGCTTGCCGGACTTGCAGAAGTCCTTGACCAGTTGGACGGCCTTGTCCTCCATTCGCAGGATATCAGGGTTCATCTGGCCGCCGGGCAGGACGAGTGCGTCGAAGTCGGCCTCTTCTGCCTCGTCGAGGGTCAGGTCGACCTTGACCGGATCACCCCAGTCCTTGTGTTGCCAGCCCTTGATCTCGCCGTCTTCCGGCGAAACGACCACCGGCTCGAAGCCGGCCCCCTTGATGGCGGCCTTGGGACCTTCGAGCTCCGACTGTTCGAAACCGTTGGTGGCGAGGATCATGATGCGCTTCGGCATGGGGTTGTCTCCTGTTGATTGCGTTCGTCCATCCAACGGATGTTGAAAGCGGTGCGTTCCGCGTTGTTCGCCGAGGCGCGCGGCTGCTAGGGCGAACGACATGGTTGCCACTATCGACGACGAGAAGGACCCGTTCGACGCCATCGTCGACGCCCCGTTCGACAGCGCACTGTCCGAACGCTACCTCGTCTATGCCCTTTCCACGATCACCGCCCGTTCGCTGCCCGACCTGCGCGACGGACTGAAGCCGGTCCATCGCCGCCTGCTGTGGGGGATGCGCCAGATGCGCGTGGGGCCGGACAGCGCGTTCAAGAAATGCGCCCGCATCACCGGCGACGTGATGGGCAAGTACCATCCGCACGGCAACCTGGCGCTCTACGATGCGCTGGTCCGCCTCGCCCAGCCGTTCACGCTGCGCTATCCGCTGATCGAGGGGCAGGGCAACTTCGGCAATATCGACGGGGATGGCGCGGCCGCCGAACGCTACACCGAATGCCGCCTGACCAGGACCGCGATGCAGCTCATGGAGGGGCTGGACGAGGGCACGGTCGACTTCGTCCCGACCTACAACAACGAGGAAGAGGAGCCGGTGGTATTCCCCGGCATCTTTCCCAACCTGCTCGCCAACGGGGCAAGCGGGATTGCCGTGGGCATGGCGACCAGCGTGCCGAGCCACAACGTCGCCGAAGTGATCGACGCCGCGCTCGAGCTGATCGACAACCCGCATGTCGAGCATGCCCGGCTGATGGAGATCTTCAAGGGCCCTGACTTCGCCACCGGCGGCCTGATCGTCGACAGCGCGGAGGCGATTTCACACGCCTACGAGACCGGTCGCGGGAGGCTTTCGCGTGCGCGGGCGCTTCCATGCTGCCGAGGCGAAGGAACAGGCCGACCGCGACGCCGGGATCGAGCGCCTGGGCGGTGGGCAGTACCAGCTCGTCATCTCGGAAATTCCCTACCAGGTGGCCAAGGGCAAGCTGATCGAGCAGATCGCCCAGGTGATCGCCGACAAGAAAGTGCCGATCCTGGAGGACGTGCGCGACGAGAGCGACGAGAACATTCGCATAGTCCTCGTGCCCAAGAGCCGTAACGTCGATCCGGAACTGCTCAAGGAATCGCTCTACAAGCTGACCGATCTGGAAACGCGTTTCAGCCTCAACCTCAACGTGCTCGACCACACGCGCACGCCGATGGTCATGGGGCTGAAGGAGCTGCTCGAACACTGGATCATCCACCAGATCGACATCCTGCAGCGGCGCAGCAATCACCGGCTGGCAAAGATCGCCGATCGGCTGGAGCTGGTCGAAGGCTACATCATCGCCTTCCTCAATCTCGACCGGGTGATCGAGATCATCCGCACCGAGGACGAACCCAAGCCGATCATGATGGCCGAGTTCGGGCTGACCGACCGCCAGGCAGAGGCAATCCTCAACATGCGGCTGCGCAGCTTGCGCAAGCTGGAGGAAATGCAGCTGCGGCAGGAAAAGGATGCCCTGCTGGCCGAGCGCAACGAATTGGAAAAACTGCTCGCCAGCCCGGCGCGCCAGCGCACCCGGCTGAAGCGCGACCTTGGGACGCTGCGCAAGGACTATGCCGAGGATACCGCGCTCGGCGCGCGGCGCACCACGATCGCCGAAGCGGCACCGACCGTCGAGTTCAGCATGGATGCGATGATCGAGAAGGAGCCTGTCACGGTCATCCTCTCCAAGCGTGGCTGGATTCGCGCCGCGCGTGGGCACGTCGATCAGGAGTGGAAGTACAAGGAAGGCGACGAGGAGGCCTTCGTCGTCCACGCGCAGACGACCGACAAGCTGCTGCTGGCGGGCGACGACGGACGCTTCTTCACCCTTGGGGCCGACAAGCTGCCCGGCGCGCGCGGCTTCGGCGAACCGATCCGCAATACGCTCGACATCGACGCCGAGGCGCAGATCGTCAGCCTGATCGTGCACAAGCCGGGCACCCAGCTCCTTCTTGCGAGCAGCCTGGGCAAGGGCTTTGCCGCGGTAACCGAGGAACTCCTGGCCGAGACCCGCAAGGGGCGCCAGGTGGTCAACCTCAAGGACGGGCAGAAGCTGGTGGTGGCAAAGCCCATCGCGCCCGAGCACGACCATGTCGCGGTGGTCGGGGACAATCGCAAGCTGGTGGTCTTCAACCTCGAGGAACTGCCGGTGATGAGCCGCGGGCAGGGCGTCACCCTGCAACGCTACCGCGACGGCGGCCTGGCCGATGCGACGACGCTCAAGCTGGAGGAAGGCCTGTCGTGGACGATGGGCGGCGAGACTGGCCGTACGCGGACCGAGACCGAGATCCACATGTGGAAGGTCGCCCGGGGTGCCGCAGGCAGGTTGCCGCCCACAGGCTTCCCGCGCGACAACCGCTTCTGACGCGGAACTTCCGACCCGGCGCGGCGAGGCGACGCGACTGGTCTTCGGCTGTCCGAGCCGCGCGCTCCAGAAGAAGATTCGAACCCATGTTAAGATCGCCCGCCAGCATCTGAGTAGAAGTAGCTGAATACGCGACAATTTCGGAACAATCGTCCAGCGCAGTCACTGGTTGAATAGAGCGGGCCGGAGCCCGTCCAATTGCAACGACAGGAGACGGCAATGGCTGAAATCCCCGTAGAAAAGAAAAGCAGCAACGCCTGGATTTGGATCTTGCTGGCGCTCGTCCTGCTGGGCCTCATCATCTGGTGGATCGCTGCGGCGAACGACGACGATGACGATTACGTCGAGACCGACGCGGTCGTGCAGCAGGATACCATGGGCGACACCGGAATGACGGCGTCCGGCATGGCGGACGAGACTGGCGCGATGGCCGACGCGAACGCCAATGCGTCCGCTGGCGGCCTGACGCTCGCGGCGATCACCGCCAATCCGCAGCAATACTTCGGCCAGCAGTTCTCCGGCCAGGTACAGGTTGGCGACAACCTGACCGACCGCGGCTTCTGGATCGAGCAGGACGGCAACCGCATGTTCGCGCTGATCAACGATCAGCCGCGCGAGGTGCCCAAGGACATCAATCCCGGCCAGACGCTGCGCATCTCGGGTGGCAAGGTCCACGACGCTTCGTCGTTGAACGACATCCCCGGGGACGCGCTCGACCAGGACACCCGCCGCGTCATCGACGACCAGGCGGCGTTCCTGCTGGTCGACGAATCCAACATCGACATTCTGCAGCAGGGCTGAAGGCCCGGCGAGGAGAGAAGCAATGGTAGATGAATACAAGAACTTGCGCGAGCTCGACGATTACGAGCTGGTCGACGACGACCAGGACCTGCGCGGCCACGCACTTTGCACCCACGACGGCCGCCGTCTCGGCACCGTGCAGCGCATGCTGGTCGATCCGGATCATGACCATGTCGCCGCACTGGTGCTCGAGGACGGACGCGGGGTGCCGGTCGACGAGATCGAGATCCGCGACGGTGAAGCGTACATCGACCCGGTCGAGGAAGCGCGCTACTTCACGCCGCCGAAACGCACCCGGGTGGTGGCCCGCAACCGCGTGATCGTTCGCCGGCTGTAGTCAGCCGCGCGCGTGCGCATAAGAAAAGGGCGTCCGGATTTCTCCGGACGCCCCTTGCGTGTGTCGGTGTGTCGCTATCAGGAAGCCGCGGGGGCGTTCGCTGCAGCGGCACCTTCCAGCGCGGTCTTGACCTGGTCGGCCTTGACCTGCGCGGTCACGCCGGCGTCGGCCGGCATGAAGGCGTTCTTCTTGAGCGCGAAGGCACCCCATTCGGTGGTCACCGTGACGTCCTCGCCTTCGACCTTCTCGACCGAACCGAGCGAAACACCGTCGACGTCAGCGACCGGCGCGCCGGCGACGAGCTGAGCTTCGAGCTTGGCGGCGGCTTCGGCCGCAGCCTTGACCATCATGTCGTTGAGCTGGACCTGGGTGACCGAGATGGTCGGGCCCTTCTCGCTGTCTCCGAAACGATCGACCGGAAGGCCGACCTTGTGCTCGCCGGTGTTGAGCGTGACGACGCCGTTGGCGACGGACTCGACCTGGCCGACCGGATTGCCTTCCGGGCCAAAGACGGTGGCGCCGACAGTGACTTCGGCATTGGCGGCGGCGAACGGCGCGAGGGCGAGCGCTGCCGCGGTGACGAGATACTTCTTCACAAGTGTCCCCCTTCGGGTTTTCGTGGCCGAGCGCCACGGCAACGCCGCGCGGTCGACCGGTTGATCTGGATGCAGGACGAGCAGCGACCCGGGGGCCAGGCGCTCTCGCCGGAGAACCGGCGCCCGCAAGGCGCCCGCCGCAGCGGGCAGTGCCTACCTTTTCGGCCAGGGGCCGGTTTGGCAAGACTTTTATACCGAAAGTTAGGTGAAGCGCCGATGAAGCGAACGTTCAGCGGGCAAGCTCCTGGACGAGCAGCGCCTCGACCCGCAAGCGGTCCGGGAACCCCTCGGCGATCCAGCGCCGCTCGACCGCGCGCAGGACGCGGGCTACTTCGGGCCCGGCTTCGACCCCGCAGGCGACGATCTCGCCGCCCTTGAGCGGAAGTACCGGTATGTCCCAGCCTTCGAGCGCCACCGGGTCGATTCCGGCGAGCAGCAGGCGGTCCATCGCCTCCTCGCGCCCCAGTTCGTAGGCCAGCGCCCTGGGATCGCCCGGTGCGCCGCCGCGGCCCGCGGCCTTGACCAGGCGCTTCTTGTTGGCGGTCGAGAGGCGCAGGCGCGAGGCGACCTCGCTGGCGATGCGCGGATCGGCTGGAAGCATGGCGGCGAGGCGCCGCAGAGGGGACGGCGGCAGGCCGGCGGCGTGCTCGCCCTCGACAAGTGCGGCGAACGTGTCGATGCCCGTCTCGTCGACCTCGGGAAGGACGACCGGCAACACGCCGGTGGCGTGCATACGCCGCACCGTTTCGACCGGATCGGCGACCGACAGCAGGTTCTGCAGTTCCCAGCCCACCCTCTCGCGGCTGAGACCCTTGAGCGTGGGCGCAAGCTCGACGCAGGCGGCCTCCGCCTCCGGGTCGAGATCGCAGCCGAAGCGGGCCTGGAAGCGGTAATAGCGCAGGATGCGCAGGTGATCCTCGCGGATGCGCTCGCGCGGGTCGCCGATGAACCGGACGCGCTCGGCCGCGAGGTCCTCCAGGCCGCCGAAATAGTCGTGGACCTCGCCGGTATCGACATCGGCGTAGAGCGCGTTGATCGTGAAGTCGCGCCGGGCGGCGTCGTCTTTCCAGTCGTCGGCGAATTTCACCGTGGCACGTCGGCCGTCGGTCGAGACATCGTGCCTGAGCGTGGTGATCTCCACATGGCCGCCGTCAAGGACTGCGGTGATCGTGCCGTGTTCGATCCCGGTCGGGACGGAGCGGATCTTCGCCGCGTCGAGCCTGGTCACGACCTCCGCCGGTTCCAGCACGGTCGCCGCGTCGAGATCGTGCACCGGCTTGCCGAGCAAGGTGTCGCGCACCGCCCCGCCGACCCAGCGGATGGTATCCGCACCCAGCGCGGCGATCAGCGCACGCAGGTCCTGGCGCTGCATCCAGTCGGCCTCCAGCCGGGTCATCGCACCAGTTCCTGCCAGGCCAGCCGGTGCGACAGGTTGCTGAGGATGCCGGCCGTGATCCCCCAGATGCGATGCCCCCGCCATTCGATCTCGGTATATTCGCGCTCGTGCCCGCGGAACAGGCCGACCTTGTTACGTGGTTCGACTGGTCGAGCACGTACCGCAGCGGCGCTTCGAACCAGTCTGCCACCTCGCGCGGATCGGGCATGAGCGGGAGGTCGGGCGGGATCATCCCGAGCACGGGGGTGAGCGTGTAGCCCGAGCCGGTGACGAAGCTGTCCGCCTGGCCGACCACGCGGACCTGGGCCGGGTCGACCGCGAGTTCCTCGTGCGCCTCGCGCAGGGCGGCGGCCACCGCGTCCTCGCCTGCCTCCAGCTTGCCGCCGGGAAAGGCGACCTGGCCCGGATGGCTTGGCATCGTGTCGGGCCTGTGGGTCAGCAGCACGCCCGGCTCGGACCGGTCGGTTACCGCGATCAGCACGGCAGCCGGCCGCAGCGTCTCGGGCGCGAAGGCGCTGTCGTCGCGCAGACCGATAGGGCCGAGATGACTGCTCGCGTGGAACAGTTCGGACAACCGGTCGAACAGGGCGCTCATGCCGGCACCAGGGAGAAGCGCGCGCCCTGGCTGTGAACGACGAGGTCTCCGCCATTCGCCAGCGCATGATTGACGACCTGCAGGTAGGTCGAGCGGTTGAGCCGCGCCTCGCACCCGCGCCGGACGGCGAGGTAGAGCGCGGGCACATCGGGATCTCCCTCGGCTCGCAGGGGGTGGTCGGGACCGGCCAGCACCAGCTCGTCGGTGTCCAGCCGGAAGGCGAGTGCATCCCCCTCGGCCCGCATCTCGACCGCCTGGAAGGCCGCGTCCTCGACCTCGATCGACTGGCGGCATTCGGGCGTGACCAGCCAGTGCTGTCCGCTGCCGTCGCGCGTCAGAAGGCTGGCGAAGGCGCGGACCATCGCCGGGCGGGTTACCGGGCGGCCCTCGTGAAACCAGGTTCCATCCGCGGCGATGCGCATCCGGCTATCAGCCGTTTCCGCCGGGTTCCACTGCTCGACCGGCGGCAGCCTGCGCGTCTCGACTGCCGCGGCGATCTCCGCAAGCGACATTGAGCCCAGGTCGGGAAGGGGGTCGTAGGGCATTGCCGCGGGGATGGCAGATCGCCCCCCTCCCGCCAAGACTCAGCCGCGCCAAGGCCCCAGTATGCCCTCCTGCGGCAGCACGGCGGGATCGGCGCCGCGCACCAGCAGGCGCGCCGGATCCCACGGGCCCGGGCAACGCCAGCCGCGCGGCGCCTCGGTAAAGCCGAAGCGGCCGTAATAAGACGCATCGCCAATGAGAACCTGGGGCAGGGCCGCGGCCGGATCGAGCGCGCTTGCCTGCGCGGCCATCAACAGGCGGCCATAGCCGGTGTCATGCAGTTCGGGCAGCACGGCGACCGGGCCGACCATGATAAGCGGGTGGGCCCGCCCTTTGGGATCGGTGAGCGCAATCGCCCATGCCTGGATCGTGCCCGCAAGCAGGCCCTCCTCGTCGAGCGCGGCGAAGCTCAGCGCCGGGAGCCATTCGGTCCCCTCGCGGATGGCGTAGGAGGTGCGCCGCTTGCGCTCGGGCTCGAAGGCGCGGTCGAGCAGTTCCTCGATCATCGCCGGTTCGACCGCCTCGAGCGGGATCAGGGTGCGAGTCGCAGCGTCCATGGGAGGCGCGCCGATAGGGGCGAGGAACTCCGCTTGCAATCGCTTTACGAGGGGGGCCGCAGGCGCAGCAGGCGGCCATCCTTGCCGTCCTCGATCACCCACAGTGCGCCGTCGGGCCCCTCGGCAATGTCGCGCAGGCGCTTGCCGAAATCGGTCCGCGCCTCCTCCGTGCCCTTCTCGCCGGCGAGGCTGACGCGGGCGAGCGACTGGGTGGCAAGGCCGGTGACGAAAGCCTGTCCCTTCCACTGCGGCCAGAGCTTGCCCGAATAGAACGTGAAATCGCCCGGCGCGATCACCGGGGTCCAGAAGATCGCCGGCTTATGGAACCCGTCGTCCGCCGAGTGGTCGGGGATGTTGCTGCCGTCGTAGTTGATGCCGTTCGATCGGATCGGCCAGCCGTAGTTGTCGCCCTTCACGATCCTGTTGATCTCGTCGCCCCCGCGCGGCCCGTGTTCCAGGTTCCACAGCTGTCCGTTCAGGTCGAACTCGAGTCCGAGCGAATTGCGGTGGCCGTAGGACCAGATTTCGCGGCTGATCCCGCCGCGGTCCCAGAACGGGTTGCCCTCGGCAGGCGTGCCGTCGAGCTTGAGCCGCAGGATCGAGCCGAGGTTGTTAGACAGATCCTGCGCCGGCTCGCCCTTCTGCCGTTCGCCGCTGGAAAGGAACAGGTACTTGCCGTCGGGTGAAAAGGCGATCTTGTGCGAATAGTGTCCGCGCCCGGTCACCTTGGGCTGTTGGCGCCAGATCACCTTGAGCCCGTCGATCCGGCAGGCATCGGCCTCCTCGCAGACCAGCGTACCGCGCCCCAGGGCCGCGCCGCGGGTGTCGCCTTCGCCGGCCTCGGCCCACGTCAGGTAGATCGTCCGCCGGTCGAGCGTCGGCGAGGCCTCGGAGGGCAGGAAGGCAACGTCGCCGAGGCCACCCTGGCCGCCGTAGTCGACCGTTGGCAGCCCGGTGACGGTCCCGATGCGGCCGGCCGCGAGGTCGACGAACTTCATGGTTCCCGGCTTTTCCGTCACGAAGATCGTTCGCGTGCCCGGGGCGAAGGCGATGGCCCAGGGCTCGTCGAAGCTGCCATAGCTCGTGACCGCGTAAGGTCCCTTGGTGCCGACCTCGGACCCCATGTCGGCCCCGGCCGGACCGGCGGGCGAGGGGGCGCTATCCCCAGAAGCGCCGCTGCTGCAGCTTGCGAGAGCGGCGGCGCCAAGCGATAAGACGAAGGTCGGGATTTTCATGGTCATGCTCTCCGGGACGCCTTGCAACGATTTTCATGCCGCATTCGGCGGCCGTCTCGTCGCGGGCGTCGACGAGGCGGGCCGCGGGCCGCTGGCGGGCCCGGTTGTCGCAGCCGCCGTCGTGCTGTGCAAGCCGCGCCCGGGGGGGCTCGACGATTCCAAGAAGCTGACGGCCGAGCGGCGCGCCACGCTGGAAGGCCACATCCGCCGCCGCTGCGCCTTCGGCATCGGCGTGGTCGAGGTCGAGGAGATCGACCGGCTCAACATATTCGGCGCGACCATGCTGGCAATGACCCTCGCCATGCACCGCCTGTGCGAAGCGCTGGGGGTGGACTGCACGCAGGCCCTGATCGACGGCAACCTCACGCCGATGGGCCGCCGTTCGGAGTGGCGCTGGCCCGCTCGCGCCATCGTCGGCGGCGATGGGAAGGAACCCGCGATCGGCGCGGCCAGCATCCTCGCCAAGGAATACCGCGACCGCCTGATGCGCGAATATCATGCCACCCACCCGCACTACGGCTGGGACCGCAACAAGGGGTATGGCAGCCCCGAACACCTCACGGCCCTGCGCGAACACGGGCCGAGCCCGCTCCACCGCCGCAGCTTCGCACCGGTGGCGCAGGCCGACCTGTTCGCAGCCTAGCCTGGAGGGTTCGCGCCGTCCCGAGCCTACGCGGCGGTCGGAAACGCCTTCTCCTTCAGTTGCGCCAGGTATCCCTTGACGCGCGCTTCGATCTGCTCCGGCGTGGGTGGGGCGGCGTCCGGATTGAACGCTTCTGTATTCTCGCCCATCTCCTCGCGGCTGTTCACGCGCGGATAGGGCTCGGGCGGCACCGGCACGCCGAGAAACTCGCACAGCGGCTCCCATCCGTCGCCCGCCTTGTAGACCAGCAGCCGGTCGGCCGGAACTTCGTCGATCACCGCCTGGTTCCACTCGTTGAAATACTCGACCATCTTCTCGCGATTGCCGAGCCGATCCTCCAGTCCGCTCTCGAACACGGTCAGGCGGAAGAACTCTTCCATCAGGGGATTGTTCTCGAACATCGCCCGGTGACGCGGCGACATGACCGTGTCGGACACCGATTCGAACCACCCGTCCGCGCTGCGCGTGGTGAGGATGATCTTGGCACCGGGGTAGAAGGCCGCCAGCTCACGCCAGAACATGCAACCCGGGTAGTCGGTAGAAGAATGATAGCCTTCGAAGATCGTATCCCACCGCGGGTTGCCCCTGGCGCTCTCGATCCACAAGGGCGCGTGCGCCCGCACCTGCGAGATCATCTCGCTCATGTGGTAGCACTTGCCGAAGCCGATGTGTTCCAGCGCGAGCTTCAGTGACAGCGTGCCCGTGCGGCCGAGCCCTGCGCCGATGACTTGCAATGCCATGTGAGTCCCTCCGTCTGCGAGGGGGATGCAACAAGGCCGCGGGTCCGGCAAGGGCCGGGTTTGCCGGGCGCCCCGTTTCAGGCGGACGCGAGGATCACCCGCTGTCCCTCGTTGCTGGATTCGGTCGAAAAGCGTCCGCCTGCCTGCTGCGCGAAAGCCGCGTAGAGCCGGGTGCCGAGACCCTTGACGGGTTCAGTCCGCACGCCCGGGCGCGCACCAACTCCGTCATCCGAAATCGACAGGTTCCAGGCCTGTCCCTCGCAGGCGAATGCCACCACGACGGATCCCGCGCGCATGCCGGGGAAGGCATGTTTTGCGCAGTTGGTCAGCGCCTCGTTGGTGAACAGCCCGATGGCAACGGCGGTCTCGCGGGGCAACTCGCACTCGTCGCAGTCGAGAATGACGCTCACGTGGGGCGGAAAGCCGGCGCTGCGCATGTGTTCGACCAGCTCGCGCATGTAGGGCCGCATGACCACGGTCGCACCTTCGCCATGCCGGTCGCTGAGATTGGCGTAGGCCCTGGCGAACGAGTTCACCCGGGCGAGCGCCTGTTCGAGCGCGGAGGTGACCAGCGGATCGGCTTCCTTTCGCTTCTGCAATTCGAGCATGCTCACCACCAGCGCGAAATTGTTCTTCGTCCGGTGCTCGATCTCGGCCATCAGCATGCGGCGGCGTTCGATCTCGCGGTCGCGTTCGTCCGCCGCATTGCGAACTGCCCGGCGAAACGTCTCGGCAAAGACCAGGACGACCGAGACGGCGAGCCCATTGATGACCACCCGCGAGAGATCGGTGTCGACCGCGAAGAGGAAGGAGTAGGTCGGCGCAAAGCACGACGTACCATCCCCACATGAAGGCGGTGAAGGACGCGACGAGGCCGGCCTGCCAGTGACCATAGAGCGTGGCCAGCAGTACGGTCGGATAGACCAGCGCGAACGGACCCGCCGTCGGAACCACCACGTCCAGAGCGGTGCGGATGAAAATCATCCCGCTCGCGCAGCCCAGCCCGAAAAGGAGCTTGGTCGCCAGCTTCGCACCGGGAGACTTCGCCTTGCGGCTCACATCGAAATTGGCAAGACGATACATGCGCGACCCCAGCGGCGACGCCGGCACGTCGGGCGCGAATCCTCTTTACCCGCCGGGTTTCAAATACAAACCTCTCGAAAGATAGTTTTTAACACGTCTGATCAGAGCCTTACCGTCTTTCCCATGACGTGAGCGATCTCCCGCCAGGCTAAATCGTTCAAAGACCAGCATGGCTCTGCAACTGGCCCGAAACCACGGCATCGGGCCTGCGCGGCAAGAGAGTGAAGCGCATACGCCATCGACCGAGTCCTTCGCGCCACACCACAAGATATCGAGTCCCCGAAAGCCCAGCAGACTCAACATGCTGTGGCAGACTCCTTTCGTTCCGCGTTAACCATATTCCGTTATCACTGCCCTGTGGCGAACTTGCCGCTTGACGATGGACTCCACTGGACTCACCCTGTGGATAACTCAGGGGCAAAGGACGGGGATGGGACAGCTTACGAAGATTCGCTCGGCGAAGGCCGAGGTGCCGGAGGTCGTGCTGCCCCTGGGGCGGATCCTGCCGGGCGACTGCGTCGCGGCCATGCGCGGCTTGCCCGATGCGAGCGTGGACCTCGTCTTTGCCGACCCGCCCTACAACCTCCAGCTCGGCGGCGACCTCAACCGTCCGGACGGCAGCCATGTCGATGCCGTGACGGATCACTGGGACCAGTTCGCCAGCTTCGCGACGTACGACAAGTTCACCCGCGAGTGGCTGAGCGAGGCGCGCCGCGTGCTCAAGCCGGACGGGGCGCTGTGGGTCATCGGCAGCTACCACAACATCTACCGCGTCGGCGCGATCCTGCAGGATCTGGGGTTCTGGCTGCTCAACGACATCGTCTGGCGCAAGTCGAACCCGATGCCCAACTTCCGCGGCACCCGCTTCACCAACGCGCACGAGACGCTGCTCTGGGCAAGCATGGGCGAGAAGGCGAAATACCACTTCAACTACCGCGCAATGAAAACGCTCAACGACGAACTGCAGATGCGCAGCGACTGGGTCATCCCGATCTGCGGCGGGCAGGAACGGCTCAAGGAAGGCGGTCACAAGGTCCATCCGACGCAGAAGCCCGAGGCGCTGCTCTATCGCGTGCTGCTGGCCACGACCGAGAAGGGCGACGTCGTGCTCGACCCGTTCTTCGGCACCGGCACGACCGGCGCGGTCGCCAAGCGCCTCGGCCGGCAATGGATCGGCTGCGAGCGCGAGAGCGGCTATCGCGATGCCGCCTACAAGCGGATCGAGAAGGAACTCCAGCTCGACGAAAGCGCGCTCGCCACGATGCAGAGCCGCCGCCAGCAGCCCAAGGTGGCGTTCGGCGCCGTGGTCGAGGCCGGGCTGATCCCGCCGGGCACCCAGGTCTTCGACAAGCAGCGTCGCTGGATTGCGACGGTGCGTGCCGACGGCTCACTGGCGGCGGGCAAGGAAAACGGCTCTATCCACCACGTCGGCAAGACGCTGCAAGGCGCGCCGAGCTGCAACGGCTGGACCTTCTGGCACATGGAGCACGAAGGCCAGATCAAGCCGATCGACGCAGCGCGGCAGATCTACCTGCTGGCGAACGAGGATTAGGGGCTGTTGAGGCCGGTTTTGCCGCCGGGCGCCTCCCCTGTCCTACAAGCGGAAGCCCGTGTAGGGCGCAAGTCATGAAACGTCCGCTTCCCGCCCCTGCAGTCGCGCCACGAGATAACACTTGCGCCCCCCGGGGGATGGCTTCGGCGGCCAGCAAACATTTCGCCTCCGGACACCGTTCCATGTGTTCCATTCTCCTCGGCAGGAGCGTCTGAATGGCCGACCGCGTCTACATCCAGCCCCTGACCTTCGCTCCCTCTTCGCAGAGCTTCCATGGCGAGGCGGTGCGGCTCGCAGGTGGCATGGTCTTCGCCCGCGAATTCGCGGTGACCGTGGTCGAGGAAGGTGTGGTGGCACGGCGCGAAATCGCGGATGCGGAGACCGTCGGCGCGGTGCTCGGAACGCTGCCCGATGCGCTTGGCGAACAAGCCGAAACGCAGTGGGCCAACCTGCGCGCGGCTCACCCGCCGCTCGAGCTGGGAGATCGCACGATCCGGCTCGACCAGCCGCAGGTCATGGGCATCCTCAACGTCACGCCGGATTCGATGTCCGACGGCGGCCAGTTCCTCGACGATCCCGAGGCGGCATTCGACCATGCCGCGGCGATGCACGAAGCGGGCGCGGCGATCATCGACGTCGGCGGCGAGAGCACCCGCCCGGGCGCCGCAGCGGTCTGGGAGGGCGACGAGATCAAGCGAGTCGTCCCGGCCATCGACCGCTGCGTGGCGATGGGCGCGGCGGTCAGCGTCGACACCCGGCGCCCGGCGGTGATGGAAGCGGCACTGGCTGCGGGTGCGACGATCCTCAACGACGTCTCGGCCCTGCGGCACGATCCGCGCAGTCTCGAGTTTGCCGCTGCCAGCGGCAAGCCGGTGATCCTGATGCACGCTCCCGGCCCGAGCGGCGATATCGCCGGCGACCTGCACAAGGACGCGAACTACGGCAACGTGGTTTTCGAAGTGTTCGACTGGCTCGCCGCGATGCGCGACCGGGCGATCGAGGGCGGCGTAGCGCCCGATCGGCTCATCCTCGATCCCGGCATCGGCTTCGGCAAGTCGGTGGCCGACAACCTTGCCCTGATGAACGCCCTGCCCTTATTTCATGCGCTCGGCCGCCCGATCCTGCTGGGCGCGAGCCGCAAGCGCACGATCGGCGCGCTGAGCAACGAGGCCCCGGCGCACAGGCGGCTCGGCGGCAGTATCGCGCTGGCGGTTGCGGGCATGGACGCGGGCGTGCAGTTGCTGCGGGTGCACGACGTGTTCGAGACGGTCCAGGCGCGCAACGTCTGGCGTGGCCTGCGTGACGCGGCGCTGACCGACTTTTCGATGCTGGTGGATTAGGAGGGTTCGGGCAGGTCGATGCTTGCCGCCGCCTGCGCGATGGCCGCGCCTTCGCGGCGGGATTCACCGTCCTCCTGCCGCTTGATCAGCAGCGCCCGGCCGTCGACCGGCACGAGGGTGTAGGTCACTCGAAGATCGTTTTCGATTCCCCCGTCAACGGTAATGCCCTGGGTTCCGTCTATCGTGGCGGTGTCTACCGTGGATGCGTGCTGGGCCGAGAGCCAGGACTGCGAATAGCTGTCGTAAGGCCGTTCGAGCAGGGCGAGCGTCAGTCCCGGCTCCTCGGCCAGTGTGCAGGGATGATCCTGGCTGTCGGCTTCGCCGCAGGTGCGCTCGTCGCCGCTCTGGACGTCGCTGATCGGCACGAGCTTGACTGCGAACGAAGTGGTTTTGCCTTCGGGTGGCACCGCCAGTCGCACGTCCGACAAGGTGAGGACTTCGGGATCGTAGTGAAACGTGACCCCGTCGACATGCGCGACCTGAGTGGAAGAGGTCGAGGCCGGCTTGCTTTGTTGCTCATCATCTCCGCACCCCACCGGAAAAAGGCAACAACCAACAAGCATTAGATGACAGACTTGACGCATGTTAACCAAAAGGTCTCAACCTGAGTGCAGTTCCGGCAGATGCGACGAGCCGAGCCGCTTGGGCGCGGTACCCGGTCCGTCAGGCCGCGTTCTCGATCCCGAGGTCACCCAGTTTGCGGTAGAGCGTGGAGCGGCCGATGCCAAGTCGGCGCGCGACCTCGGTCATGCGCCCGCGGTAATGGCCGATGGCGAGGCGGATGACGTCGGCCTCGATCTCTTCCAACGGGCGCAAGTTGCCGTCGGACGTGTAAAGTTGCACGCCAACGCCATCCTGCGAACTGCTGCCGGGTTCATCGCCGATCTGGCCGACGAGTTCGGAGAGCTGCGGGAAGTCGTTCGCGGTAAGGGCGGAGCCATCGCAGAACACCGCGGCCCGGAAGAGCACCGCCTGAAGCTGGCGGACGTTGCCCGGCCAGTCGAACGCCGCCAGCAGTTTCAGGGCGGCCTCCGTCACCCCGAGTTCGCGCAGGCCGGGCTGTTCGCCGATGCGGGCCAGGAAATGGCGGGACAGCGCCGGGATGTCGCTTGTCCGCTGGCGCAAGGCCGGTAGCGCGATGCGGGTCCCGGCCAGCGCCTCCAGAAGGTCGGCGCGGAAGTTGCCGGTGGTGACCAGGTCGGTCAGCGGCAGGTTGCTCGTCGCGATCGTGCGAATGTCGACCTTGAACGAGTGCTTTGCCCCGATCGGCCGCACGGAACGCCTGGCGAGGCCTTCGGCCAGCCGCTCCTGAAGTTCGGGGGACAGACGATCGATCTCGTCGAACACGATCGTCCCGCCGTCGCAGTTCTGCAGCACGCCGACCTGACGATCGAAGGCGCCGGGGAACGAGCCCTTTTCATGCCCGAACAGCACGGATTCGAGCGAGTTCGCCGGGACGCTGCGAATATTGAGGATACGGAACGGGGCCTTGGCGCGCGGGCTGGCGGCGACCATCGCGCGAACCAGCATCTCCTTGCCGGTTCCGCTCTCGCCTTCGATCAGGACCGGGCCGTGGCTGCGCGCAGCCTTGGCCGCCTTGGCCAGCGCATCGCGAAACGGAGGTGCGGTGCCAATCATCGCATCGAAGTCGAGATCGGCGCTCATCTTCTCGGTCAGCGGGGTCAGTTCATCGCGCTGCGTCTCGCGCTCGGTGGCGTTGCGCAGCGCGGCCATCAGCCGGTCGGGCGAGACGGGCTTGACGAGATAGTCGGTCGCCCCGGCGCGCATGGCTTCCACCGCCAGCAGCGGGCTGGCGCTGGTGGTGAGCATGAGGATCGGCAGGGCGGGGCGGCGCTGCTTGAGTTCGGCGATCAGCTGGCAGGCGTCGTCGCCCGGCACCCACTGGTCGAGGATGATGGCGGACAGCTGCATGCCCTGGCGCGTGCCCAGCGTTGCGATGGCCGTCTCGGCGTCGGAAACGACGTGCGTGCGCCAGCCCTCACGCGCGGTGAGCGCGGTGATGAGACGGCTTTGAGCCGGCTCGTCGTCGATCAACATCAACAGGCGCTGTTCCTGGTCGGCCATGCGTTCCCCTGTCCGGGCCCCTTCTCGGATGCAACGGTGGTACGCGAGAGGGGTAAAGAGCCGATTAAGCACCCGCCGATGATCCACAGCCGGGCCGCCGCCCGCTCAGGACAAGACTTGAGAAGCCAGTCCACTGGCGATAGGACTAACCGCCAAGGACAATTGCAGACAGGACCGAAGAAATGGCCGCCAACGACATCAATGCCGCGAAGAAGACCTACGGTGGCTTCACATCGCTGCTGAAATGGGCCGTCCCCCTCATCGCGCTCATCGTGCTCTTCGTCGTCTTTCTGATCTCCTGATCAGCGCCTGAGGGGGGAGGGGCAGATGAGGATCGCGGTTCTGAAGGAAAGGGCCGCGAACGAAAACCGCGTCGCCGCCACCCCCGAAACCGTCAAGAAATTCACCGCGCTCGGCGCCACCGTCGCGGTCGAGGCCGGGGCGGGCGAAGGCGCGTCGATTTCCGACGAAGCCTATCGAGAAGCCGGGGCCGAGGTCGGGAACGCCGCCGAAGTCCTGAACGGCGCGGACATCGTTCTGGGCGTCCAGGCGCCCGATCCCGCCAGCCTTGCCGCAGCGAACAAGGGGGCCTGGGTTGCCGCCACGTTCGATCCCTTCGGCCAGCGGGAAAGGGTCGAGGCCTACGCCAGCGCCGGTCTCGAGGCGCTGGCGATGGAGTTTATGCCGCGCATCACCCGCGCGCAATCGATGGACGTCCTTTCCAGCCAGTCGAACCTCGCCGGCTACAAGGCGGTCATCGCCGCGGCCGACGAATACGGCCGGGCCTTCCCGATGATGATGACCGCGGCGGGCACCGTCACCGCCGCCCGGGTATTCGTGATGGGCGTCGGCGTCGCGGGGCTGCAGGCCATCGCCACGGCCAAGCGCCTGGGCGCGCAGGTTTCCGCCACCGACGTTCGCAGTGCGACGAAGGAGCAGATCCAGTCGCTCGGCGCCAAGCCGATCTTCGTCGAGAACGTCGAGGGGATCGAGGGCGAGGGCAGCGGCGGCTATGCCACCGAAATGAGCGAGGAGTACCAGAAGGCGCAGGCCGACCTTGTCTCCCGTCATATCGCCAAGCAGGACCTCGTGATTACCACGGCGCTGATTCCCGGCCGCGCCGCGCCGCGCCTGATCACCGACGCGCAGATCGCCACGATGCGGCAAGGCAGCGTGATCTTCGATCTCGCCGTGGCGCAGGGCGGCAACGTCGAGGGATCGGTGCCCGACCAGGTGATCGAGAAGCACGGCGTGAAGATCATGGGTTATTCGAACCCCGCCAACCTGCTCGCGGCCGATGCCTCGGCGTTGTTTTCCCGCAATCTCTACAACTTCCTCTCCGCCTTCTGGGACAAGGAACAGAACCGCCCGGTCCTCGACGAGGAAATCGGCGACGCCGTGCGGCTCACGCGCGGCGGCCAGGTGGTGAACGAAAGGCTCACGGGATGAAGATTGCCGTACCCCTTGTCGCGCTGGCTCTCGCCGGTTGCGCCGCGGCGCAGGCACAGAGCCCTGCCGCGCCGCCGGTTCTCGGCCACTGGATGACGGCCATCTCGGTCGACGATCTCGACGCCGAGACGGCGTTCTTCGAAAAGCTCGGCTTTGAGGTGGAACTGGACACCAGCTTCGGCCCCGGCATCCCTGTGCGCTGGCTGACCAGCGGCAACGAGCGCATCGAACTGCTCAAGATCGCGGATTCGAAGCCTTCGGGCCGCGGCAAGCCGCCGGGTCATGCGGCGCTGCGCGGAATCTCGCAGATCACGCTGTCGACCAGCGATATCGAGGCGACCAAGGCCGCGCTCGCCGCCAAGGGTCTGACCCCGGCGCTCGACATAACGGAAGTCGCCCCGCTGGGCGTGAAAGTCATGTATTTCCAGGACCCGGAGGGCAACGCGATCGAGATCGCGCAAAAGCTCTGACCGGGCGCTGAGGGGAGAGGCGCCGCCGATGGACTTCATTTCGATCCTGTCGATCTTCGTGTTGGCCTGCTTCGTGGGTTATTACGTCGTCTGGTCGGTCACCCCGGCGCTGCACACGCCGCTCATGGCCGTGACCAATGCGATCTCGTCGGTCATCATCGTCGGCGCGCTGATTGCAGCTGCGGCGGCCGGAAATCCCGTCGCCAAGTGGCTGGGGCTGGCCGGCGTGACGCTGGCAAGCGTCAACATCTTCGGCGGTTTTGCGGTCACCGCGCGGATGCTGGCGATGTACAAGAAGAAGGAACGCCCGGCAGCCAAGGAGGCCGGCAAGTGAGCGTGCCGGGCGCTGCCATGCCGGTGGATCTGACACCGATGGCCACGCTGCCGGCCGAAGCGGCCGAACACGCGGTGAATCCCTGGGTAGCGGTGGCCTACCTGATCTCCGGCATCCTTTTCATCCTCGCCTTGCGCGGGCTGTCGAGTCCCGCGACCAGTCGCACCGGCAACCGCTTCGGCATGATCGGCATGCTCATTGCCGTGGTGACCACTCTGGTGACTCACTTCCCGATCACCCGCGAAATGGTCGGGGCGGAGGAAATGAATGTCACGATCGAGGCCGGCACCGCGCTCGAGATTTTCGCCGCTATCGCCATCGGAGCAATCATCGGCCTGACCACCGCCCGCCGCATCGCCATGACCGCGATGCCGCAACTCGTCGCGGCGTTCCACTCGCTCGTGGGGCTGGCCGCCGTGCTCGTGGCGGTTGCCGCCTTCATGAACCCGGATGCGTTCGGCATTCTCGGGCTCGACGGTAATATTCTCACCGTCAGTCGGATCGAGATGACGCTGGGCGCGGCCATCGGCGCCATCACGTTTTCAGGCTCGGTCATCGCCTTCGCCAAGCTCAACGGCAACATGAGCGGCGCGCCGATCATGTTGCCCGCGCGCCACCTGATCAATCTCGGCACGCTGGCGGCGATCCTGGTCCTCACCGCCCTGTTCGCCATCTCGCCGGCAGGCGGACCGGGCGAGAACGGGTTGTTCTGGATCGTCGTCGCGCTGGCCTTCGCGATCGGCTTCCTGCTGATCATCCCGATCGGCGGCGCGGACATGCCGGTCGTGGTCTCGATGCTCAACAGCTATTCGGGCTGGGCGGCCGCCGCGATGGGCTTCACGCTGCACAACACCGCGATGATCATCACCGGCGCGCTGGTCGGCAGTTCCGGCGCGATCCTGAGCTACATCATGTGCCGGGCGATGAACCGCAGCTTCGTTTCGGTCATTGCCGGCGGCTTCGGTGCTGCAACAAGCTCGACGGGCGGCGAAGCCAGGGAGCAGCGCCCCTACAAGCAGGGCAGCGCCGCCGATGCCGCCTTCATGCTCGAGCAGGCCGAAAAGGTCATCATCATCCCCGGCTACGGCATGGCGGTGGCGCAGGCGCAGCACGCACTGCGTGAGATGGGCGACCTGCTCAAGGAGAAGGGGGTGGAGGTCAAATACGCCATCCACCCGGTCGCGGGCCGAATGCCAGGGCACATGAACGTCCTGCTGGCAGAGGCCAACGTGCCCTACGACGAGGTCTTCGAGCTGGAGGACATCAACTCCGAATTCGCGCAGGCAGACGTCGCCTTCATCATCGGCGCCAATGACGTGGTCAATCCGGCGGCCAAGACCGACAAGGGCAGCCCGATCTACGGAATGCCGGTGTTCGACGTCGACAAGGCCAAGACAGTGATGTTCATCAAGCGCAGCATGGGCGGCGTGGGTTATGCCGGGGTCGATAACGACGTTTTCTACATGGACCAGACGATGATGCTGCTGTCCGACGCGAAGAAGATGGTGGAGGAGATCAACAAGGCCCTCGACTAGCCGGAACCGCAGGGGGCAAGCTTCCGTTCACTACTGGGTGGCAGGTTGCCCGCACTGGTGGCGTTTGAGGAGTTCGGTTTGCGCAAGCTCGGTATCATCGGGGGAATGAGCTGGGTTTCTACCCGCTCCTACTACGAAACGATCAACGACCTGGTGCAGGACCGCACCGACAAGCGCCACAGCGCTCCGCTGTTGATCGAGAGCCTCGATTTCGCGCCGATCTATCGCCTGCAGGAAGACACCGACTGGGACCGTGCGGCCGGGATCCTGGCGGACTCCGCCCGGCGGCTGGAAAGCGCCGGGGCCGAGGCACTGGTGATCGCGGCGAACTCGATGCACAAGGTCTACGATCAGGTTGCCGCGGCCGTGCAAGTGCCGATCTTCCACATTGCCGAAGCGATCGGCGAGAAGATGGCCGCGGACAAGGTCAAGACGGCGGCGCTGTTCGGCACCCGTAACGTGATGACCGAAAGCTTCTTCCGCCGCCGCCTGGTGTCCCACGGGGTGGACCTGCTGCCGCCCGACATGGCCAACGTGGAGGACCTCGACCGCATCATCTACGACGAACTGATGGTCGGCAGGGCGACCCGCGATGCGGAGCGCACGCTGAAGACCATGATCACGGTAAAGGAGCAGGAAGGCGCCATGGCCATCGTCCTCGCCTGTACCGAGCTCGACCAGATCGTGGACGTCGATGCCAACGTGCTGCCGATCTACGATTCCACGCGGATCCATGCGCACCAGGCGGCGCGCTGGATCCTGGGCGAGGATTGAGCGCCCGCGTTCACGACCCGTTCCCGTTGTCATAACCTTGCGCGCCGCCTAGTCCGCGCGCGATGAGCCGCGCCCCCTATGCGTCTGACCCCGAAGCCACGCGCGGGCGCGAATTCGTCGAGGATCGGCTGGGTGCGCGCGGTCCGCGCAGCGAATTCCAGCGCGACCGCGACCGCATCCTCCACTCGATTGCCTTCCGCCGGCTGGCCGGCAAGACGCAGGTCTTCATCGCGCCCGATGGCGACCACTATCGCGTTCGCCTGACACACAGCCTGGAAGTCGCCCAGATCGGCCGCGTGATCGCCCGCGCGCTGGGCCTCGACGAGGACCTGACCGAGGCGCTGTGCCTGGCGCACGACATGGGCCACCCGCCGTTCGGCCACGCGGGCGAGGATGCGCTGCAGGCCGCGCTCGAAACGCGCGGCGGGTTCGACCACAACGAGCATTGCCTGCGCACCGTCATGCGGCTCGACAGCCCGTATTGCGGGCACGCCGGGCTCAACCTGTCATGGGAAGTGCTCGAGGGGCTCGCCAAGCACAACGGCCCGGTCTTCCAGCCGGGATGGGCGCTGGAGGAACTCGACGCGGCCTTTCCGCTCGACCTGGCGCGCCACTCTTCGCTCGAAGCGCAAGTGGCTGCGCTGGCCGACGACATAGCCTACGACAACCACGACATCGACGACGGTTTGCGTGCCGGTTTCCTCGACATCGACCAGTTGCTTGAACTCGATTTCGTCGCCGACCAGTGGGCCGCGATCGAGAACCGCTTTCACGGCGCGAGCCGCCCAGCGATGCTGCGCGAGCTCGTGCGCAGCCAGATCGGTCTGATGGTCAACGACCTGATCGAAACGACGCAGGCGAACCTCTCGGGCGTCGGCTCGGTCGAGGAAGTCCGCGCCGCCGCGCGGCCGCTCGCGGCGTTCTCCCCCGCCATGGCCGAACAGGAACGCAGCCTGAAACGGTTCATGTATGCCAATCTCTATCACCATGACCGGCAGCGGGTGACGGCCGAGCGGGCGCGGGGGGTGATCGCCCGGCTCTATGCCGCCTATGCGCAAAACCCCGCGTTGCTGCCCGATGGCTGGCAGGCGGGCCAACCGGCGAACGAGCCGGGGCGCAGCCGCCACGTGGCCGACTTCATCGCCGGGATGACCGACCGCTACGCAATCGACTGCTACGCGCGCATTTTCGGCGCTCCGCCCGAGGGTCTCTCGAATGTCTGATCGGCAGCGCCTCCTGCTGGTCGGCGCGACCGGGCTCGTGGGCGGGCGGCTCATGGCGATCGCCGCGGAGCGGCCCGACCTGCGCGTGGTGGCGCTGACCCGGCGCGAAGCGCCGCTCCCGCGCGGCGCAAAGATGGAGATGATGGTCGCCGAACCCGCCCGCTGGGACGAGGCCGTGGCGATGATCGGCCCCACCGCGGCGATCTGCGCACTCGGCACGACATGGCGCAAGGCGGGCAAGGACGAGGCGGCCTTCCGCCTCGTCGACGAGGAACTTGTGCTGCGCGTCGCCCGCGCCGCGCTGACCGGCGGAGTCAGGAACTTCGTTTTCGTCTCGTCTGTCGGTGCGAATCCAGCCGCCAGGAGCCTCTACTTGCGCGTCAAGGGGGAGGTGGAGAACAGGCTGCGCAAGCTCGGCTTTCACCGGCTCGATATCCTGCGCCCCGGCCTCCTGCGCGGGAGGCGGGAAGGAGACATTCGCCTTGCCGAACGCGCAGGAATCGTCGCCAGCCCGCTCGCCAATGCGCTGTTGCACGGCGAGCGCCGCCGTTACCGCGCGATCGACGCCGGCAAGGTGGCGGAGGCGGCCCTGCAGTGCACCCGCGAAAAGGCGCGCGGCAGCTTCATCCACGAGCACGACGCCCTGCTGCGGCTCGCGCGGCGCTTCGAGACCGGGCAATGACGGGCGGGACAAGGCGCAAGGCCCCCGCGGCGGCACGCAACCGCGAGCCCATCGCGGCCGTTCTTGCCGAGGAACTTCCTGCGAGCGGTCTTGTGCTGGAGCTGGCCAGCGGCACCGGCGAGCATGCGCTGCACTTCGCCCGCGCGTTTCCCGGCCTGCGCTGGCAGCCGACCGATCCCGACGCCGAGGCGCGCGAATCCATCGCGGCCTGGCGCGAGGCCGAGGGGCCCGGCAACTTGCTGGCGCCAGTGGAACTGGATGCCTCGTCCGCGAGATGGCCGGTTGAGCACGTCGATGCCCTGGTCTGCATCAACATGGCCCACATCAGCCCTGTGGCCGCGACCGAGGGGCTGGCCGCCGCGGCGGGCCGCCTGCTGCCAGCCGGCGGTCCGCTCGTATTCTATGGGCCCTGGCTCGAGGACGAGGTCGCCACCGCGCCGAGCAACCTGGCTTTCGATGCCGATCTCAAGAGGCGCAATCCGGCCTGGGGACTGCGCCGGCGCGAGTGGCTCGACGAACTTGCCGCCGAACACGGTCTGGAGCGCACGCGCCGCGTGGAGATGCCGGCCAACAATCTCATGCTGGTCTACCGCAAGCGCGCATAGAAAACGCCCGCCGGATTGCTCCGGCGGGCGCCTGCGACCCTAAAAGGTGTTCAAGGTCAGATGGCCCGGTCGCCCGCTTGGCCGACGGATTCGACGTCGCGGCCGAGGCCCTTGACGGTGTTGCAGGCCGAAGCCCCGGCAATCAGGCCGAGCGCGGCGAGCGCAAGAACGATCTTCTTCATGACGGGTCTCCTGCTGTCCAGCTCAGTTGATGGCGTCCGAACCCGCTTCGCCGACGGATTCGATGTCTTCGCCCGCGCCCTTGACGGTATTGCAGGCAGTGGCGGTGAGGGCGATGGCGCTCGCGGTCAGCGCGATGAGAATTTTCCTGGTCATGGCTCGTGTCCTTTGCGGATTGGTTCAAAACCCTGTTGGACACGGAAACCGCCCTGCCGGGCTTAAGTTCCTTCGACCCGTGCAACGTCGCGCGGGGTGGGATTGCGCAACCGGTGCTCGCGCCATGCGATGACGATGCCGGCACCGATGACCAGCGGCGCCCCGAACCAGGTGCTGGTGGGAGGCAGCGCATCGAACAACAGCCAGCCATAGAGCGTCGCCCAGAAGAGCGAGGAATAGTCCATCACGATGACGCTCGCGACTTTGCCGAAGCGCAGCGCAGCGGTGAGGAACAACTGACCGACCACGCCCGACAGCCCGACCGCCAGCAGCAGCAGCCAGCCGGTCGTGTCGTGCGATTTCATCACGAAAGGCATCGCGGGCAGCAGCGTGAGCGAGCTGAACAGGCCGAAGTAGAAGACGATGACCATCGGCCGCTCCGTTCGGCTGAGGTCGGCGATCTGGATCGAGATCAGTCCGATCATGAACGCGCCGCCCAGCGCCACCAGCGCGCCGGTCAGCGGGATGTGCCCCCCGCCCGGCTGGGCGATGACCACGATGCCGACAAAGCCCGCGGCAATGGCGCCCCAGCGCCACGGGCCCACGCTCTGCTTGAGCATCAGCATCGCCAGCACCGTGGCCCAGATCGGCGCGGTGAAGTTGAGCGTCGTCGCCTCTGCCAGCGGCAGCAGGATCACGGCCCCGAAGTTCAGCGCCATGCCGACCGTGCCATAGAGACCGCGCAGCATGTGCATCCTGGGCCGCTCGGTCCGCAAGGTGGCGATGCCCGAGGTCGCGAGAACCCAGCCGAGCAGGACCGGGATGGTGACGAACTGGCGCCAGAACATGATCTCGACGAGATGGACGCCGTGCTGTGCGGCCAGCTTGATGAAAGCCGACATCGTGGCGAGGCCGGCAATTGCAGCCAGGCGGCAGACCAGCGCCAGCATCGGCCGATCATGTGCGAGGGTGCCGTCCACCCCCGCCTGATAGGCCGCGCGCGATAGGGCGCAAGCCAAAGTGCGGACGTTGTCGCACGGGTCCTGCCGCGCCATATGCGCGCCGATGCCCGACTTCCTCCGCTTTGCCAGCGATGCCACCTTGTTTGCCCTGTGGGGCGGGGCGCTGCTTGCATTTTCCGCGGCGGCGTTCCTCGGCGACCGCAGGCGCATGCGGCGCAAGGACATCAATGCCGTCGGCATGATTCCCTGGCGGGATCTTTCCGCCTACGCGGCCTTTGCCGGCCTCATCCTGCTGATCGTTGGGATCAGCGGCTGGATCAGGGGCTAGGATTTAGAGGCACGCTTCCAGGTACGCCTGGTCGAACCCGAACTGGCGGGCCTTCTCCAGCGTGTAGGGCCGCAGACCGGAGGCGCGGAATTCGCCGAGGATCTTTCCGTCTTCGCCCTCGTCCAGATACTCGAAGGCGAACAGCTCCTGGGTGACGATGACGTCGCCTTCCATGCCGATGACCTCGGTAATGTTGGTCGTGCGGCGCGAACCGTCGCGCAGGCGCTTGACCTGGACGATCAGGTCGACGGATTTGGCGATCTGGCGCGAAATCGCTTCCTTGGGGATCTTGATGTCGCCCATCAGGATCATGTTTTCCATACGGCCGAGGCATTCGCGCGGGCTGTTGGCGTGCAGCGTGCACATCGAACCGTCGTGGCCGGTGTTCATCGCGGCCAGCAGGTCGAAACACTCCGCGCCGCGGATTTCGCCCAGGATGATGCGGTCCGGGCGCATACGCAGGGCGTTCTTCACCAGGTCGCCGATGGTGATGGCACCTTGCCCCTCGAGGTTCGGCGGGCGGGTTTCGAGCGGCAGCCAGTGCGGCTGCTGCAGGCGAAGTTCGGCCGCGTCCTCGATGGTCAGCACGCGCTCGCCCGGGTCGATCATCTTCGACAGGGCGTTGAGCATCGTCGTCTTGCCGGAGCCGGTACCGCCCGAGATGACCACGTTCATCCGGCAGGCGCCGGCGATCTTCAGCGCGGTCGCCATCTTGTCGCTCATCGATCCGAAGTCGCGCAGCATGTCGATGGTGATCGGCTTTTCGGAAAACTTACGAATCGAGATCGCTGTGCCGCGCAAGCTGAGCGGGGGAACGATCACGTTGACGCGGCTGCCGTCCTTGAGGCGGGCGTCGGCCAGCGGCGTGGTCTGGTCGACGCGGCGGCCGACCTGGTTCACGATGCGCTGGGCGATCTGGAACAGGTGCTGCTCGTCGCGGAAGCGGATCGTCGCGAGGGTCAGCTTGCCCTTCTTTTCGATGTAGGTCTGGTCCGGCCCGTTTACCATGATGTCGGACACGTCCGGGTCGTTCAGCAGCTCTTCCAGCGGGCCGAAACCGAGCAGCTCGTCGATCAGCACCTTTTCCAGCGCGAACTGTTCGCGCCGGTTGAGAGTGACCTTGAGCTCGGCCAGCACCTCCATGATGATCGGTCGGAATTCCTCCGACAGCTCTTCCTTCGACAGGGTCGACGCGGCTTCCGGGTCGACACGTTCGAGCAGACGCGGAAGCACCTGTTCCTTGATCTTGTGGACGCTGGCTTCGAACCCGCCCTGTTCCGAGCCACCCTCGTGAACTGCGTTCGCGCGGTCGGCGAGGCGGCTCATCGCGTCGTTCTTGTTGGCCGGAGGGGCAGAGCTCATCGGTTCCTGCGGAACGCCGCCGCCGCCCGGAATCGGCGGGAACTGGCCGCCGCCGTCCTTGGAAGCCGCGCCACCGCCCTTCATCGGGCGGGCGACACCGAAGCTCGGGCGTGCACCGGGAGCCATTCCGCCCACACCGTTCTTGCGTCCGAAAGCGCTCATTCCCGTCCCTCTTGCGATGGCATCGCTGCCGCTCGGTCAAAGGGCGCTTCGGTTCGGGTGAACCACGTAACGCCCGATGCAGGCGTGGTGAATAAGAGCGAATGCTTGATTTTCTCCTAAGGATGTCCCGATTCGGGAGCGTGGAAGCGTTGCCAGCCGGCGGGCTGCGCCCTAAGCGGACGGCGCGAGAGCAACAGGGGCGCGGCGACTTTTCATGCAAAATTCCGAACGGGCCGGATTGCTCTATGCCCTTTCCGGCTTCTGCACCCTCTCGATCGGCGACGCGATCATCAAGGGCATGGCGGGCGAATGGCCTGCGCCGGCAATGGCCGCGACGCGCTACATCATGGGTACGCTCGTCCTGGGCACGTTGATCGTGCGGCACGAAGGTGTGGCCGCGCTGGCCCTGCCGAAGGACCGGCTCCAGTGGCTGCGCGGGATCGCCATAAGCTGCTCGGCGATCGGCATGTTCCTGGCGGTCTGGATCATGCCGCTGGCCGAGGCGACGACCATCGCCTTCACCCAGCCGATCATCACCGCGGTCCTGGCGGCAGTGTTCCTGCACGAGCGGGCACGGGCCTCGACCTGGATCGCCACGGCGATCGCCTTTGGCGGGGTGTTCCTGGTGCTGCGACCCAATTTCGAGACGGCTGGCTGGGGCGTGCTGTTTCCGCTCATGGGGGCGACCGGCATGGCGGTGACGATCATCGCCAATCGCAAGGTCACGGGGCGCGCAAGTGTGCTGGCGATGCAGTATTACATGTCGGTCACGGCCATGCTGTTCCTGATCGTGGCGACGTTTGCGATGCATGTCGCCGGGCCGGACAATTTTCGCGTGACAGTGCCGCACTGGTCGATCGTGGCCCGTTGCATGTTCATCGGCCTCACCGCCACGCTTGCGCAGTGGCTGATCTTCATGGGCACGGTGAAGGCGGGTGCAGGCACGGTCGCGCCCATGACCTATGGCCAGCTGTTGATGGCGACGGGGCTCGGCTTCACCTTTTTCGGCGACCGGCCCGACGGCATGGCGCTGATCGGCGCGGTCGTGATCATCAGCGCGGGGCTATATCTCTGGCGCGAGGGGCGGGTGCGCGCGCGGCCGGAGATACCGCGTCCGGACTAGCGCGCGAGATCGCGGCGCACCCAGGCAGTCACTTGGCGATGGTGCAGGCCGGCTGTCACGAGCGGCACGTAATCTCGCGCGGTCGCCTGCGCGATCTGCGCCAGGTTCTCCTCGCGCTGCAGGGTCATGGGCTTGTCGGCGGTGACGATCACCCCGGGCCGCGTCGCCAGGACGCGCGCCAGTTCGCCGACCTGATCGGCGCCGAGCGAGGAGCGTTCGAGCGCGTTGTTGAGGTGGTCGGGATAGACGAACCTGGTCGGCAGGCAGGTCCCGGTGGTGCGATAGAGGGCTGTCGGCCCATCGAATACATAAAGGCAATCGCGGGTCTTCCCGACGTAAGGCTCGATCGCCGCAGAGAGGCGCGCCTCGGTGAGCCGCTCGGTGCTGGAATGGGCGATGCGGTCGGGAAAGTTGAGGATGTAGAGGCAGCCCGCCAGCAGGACCGTGGCAGGCAACCACTTGCCCGGCGCCGTTCGATCGATCAGCGGCAACGCCAGCAACACCGCGACCGGCACCAGTGCGCCATAGTAATAGAGATAGACTGTGGCCGGCATCAGGACCGTGGCGAGCGCCGAGAGCGCCCACGCGCAGTACAGGCCATACGTTCGCCAGTCGGACGGGGCCTTGAGCCTGAAGGCGGCATAGAGACCGGGGACAACCAGCATCGCCAGCGGCATCACGCCGACCGCATGGGCCGGCTGGAACCGTCCGAAGGGGCTCGGCGTGCGTTCGAAGAAGCTGACGAAGTTGGCAAACCAGAAGGCATCGAAGTGCCCCGCCAGGGCATAGAGCCCGGCGACCAGCGCGGTGGGCAGCACCCCGAGCGCGGCGAAGGCCCCGGCAAGGGCGGCGAGCCGCGCAGGCTTGGCTCCGGCGCGCCATTGGCCCCACAGCGCATAGGCGCCGAAGAAAGCGCACTGCGGCAAGACGGTGTATTTCACCTGCAGAGCCAGGCCGCCGATGGCCATCGCAACAAGCGCGCGGCGGACGGCGTCCGGCCGCCCGTGATCGCGCACCAGCCACAGCATCCACAGCATCAGGGGAACATGGAAGATCTCGCTCTGCCCCGAATAACTGCCATAGGCGGCCATGAGCATGAGATAGAGCGCGCCGGCGACCGTGGCGGTGCCCCGGTCCACCAGGTCCCGGGCCAGCAGGTAGACGAGCCACGCGCCGCCCATCGCAGCGCCGGCGGCAACGGCTTGGTAGGCAATCGGCTCCGGTCCGAAAAGGCCGTGGGCAAGGGCGAAGATCGCAAACAGGCCGAAGGGCTTGCGGTCCCACGCGTCGACATAGGGCAAATCGCCTTGCGTCATCCGCCAGCCGATGAACGAATAGAGCTGGTCGTCGAAATCGGCCACCGGATCGCCGAACCAGAACCCGCGCGTCAGCAGTGTAACGAGGATCAGCACGAACGCGGCGAACCAGTCCGCGCGAACGGCGGACACTGACCGATGGGGCGCGATCTGCGCGATGCTCGCCATGGCCTGCCCTCCGATCCGGGTTTCCGGCCCCTTCTGTGGCAGCGTGGTTAATTATCTCTTACGATGCCCGCATGGCGGACGATGAATCGGCGCCGTGCTGGCGGTGCGAGCGACCCCTGGGCCGCAGGGTTCAGCGGCACCACCTGGTGCCCAGGTCCAAGCGCGGCCGCGAGACTGTGCCGGTCCACCCGATCTGCCACCGCACGATTCACGCACACTTCACCAACGCCGAGCTCGCCCGATCCGAAGGTTCGCGCCGAACACTCCTCGAACACCCCGAAATCAAGCGCTTCATTCGCTGGATTTCCGACAAGCCGCCGGACTTCCATGCCCCGACCCGGCGGCCGCGCTAGCGCGGGCAAAGCGGCCGGTCGAGGTCGATCGGATGCACAAGGGCAGCGTGCTCGCGCCGGCCATTGCCGACGAGTTTCAACAACTCTTCGCCACCGTGTGGAACGAGGCGGAAGCCGCAGAGAGCTGAGCTGATCCAGCCGGTCGCCGGCGGCAGACGGTAAAAAAAGGGGCGCCACAAAGGACGCCCCTTTTTCATGTTTCGGCTGGGGGCCTCAGCCCTCGACGTGCTCCGCGAGGACCGTCAGGCCGTTTTCGCTCACCTCGGCGAAGCCGCCGCGGACCTCGATGTTCTCAGGCGGCGCGCCCTCGCTGCGGAAGACCTGGATCGCGCCGTCGCGGATCGTGCTCATCACCGGGGCATGGCCCTCGAGCACGCCGAAGTCGCCCTCGGCCCCGGGGACGACCACCATGTGGACGTCCTCGGACCGGACCAGCTTCGCCGGCGTGACCAGTTCGAAGTGCAGGGCCATGACCTCAGGCGTCCTCGGCCAGCTTCTTGGCCTTTTCGACCGCCTCGTCGATGCCGCCGACCATGTAGAACGCGGATTCGGGCAGGTGGTCGTACTCGCCGTCGACGACGGCCTTGAACGACTTCACGGTGTCCTCGATCTGCACGAACTTGCCCGGGATGCCGGTGAAGACTTCGGCCACGTGGAACGGCTGGCTGAGGAAGCGCTGGATCTTGCGCGCGCGGGCGACGGTCAGCTTATCCTCTTCCGACAGCTCGTCCATGCCGAGAATGGCGATGATGTCCTGCAGCGACTTGTACTTCTGCAGCACTTCCTGGACGCGGCGAGCGGTTTGGTAGTGCTCCTCGCCCACGACGCGCGGTTCAAGCACGCGGCTGGTCGAGTCGAGCGGGTCCACCGCCGGGTAGATGCCGAGTTCGGAGATGGCGCGGTTCAGTGTGGTGGTGGCGTCCAGGTGGGCGAACGAGGTGGCCGGAGCAGGGTCGGTAAGATCGTCTGCGGGGACGTAGATCGCCTGCACCGAGGTGATCGAGCCCTTGGTGGTCGAGGTGATGCGTTCCTGCAGCGCACCCATGTCGGTCGACAGGGTCGGCTGGTAGCCCACGGCCGAGGGAATACGGCCCAGCAGGGCCGACACTTCCGAGCCCGCCTGCGTGAAACGGAAGATGTTGTCGACGAAGAACAGCACGTCCTGGCCTTCCTCGTCGCGGAAGTATTCGGCCATCGTCAGTCCAGAGAGCGCGACGCGGGCGCGGGCGCCCGGCGGCTCGTTCATCTGGCCGAACACCAGCGCGACCTTGGAGCCTTCCGGAGTCGGGTTGCCGTCGGCGTCCTTGGCGATGACCCCGGCGTCGAGGAATTCGTGGTAGAGGTCGTTGCCCTCGCGGGTGCGCTCACCGACGCCCGCGAAGACCGAAACGCCGCCGTGGCCCTTGGCGATATTGTTGATCAGCTCCTGGATCAGCACCGTCTTGCCGACGCCGGCGCCGCCGAACAGGCCGATCTTGCCGCCGCGCGCGTACGGCGCGAGCAAGTCGATGACCTTGATGCCGGTGACGAGGATCGCGCTCTCGGTCGACTGGTCGACGAAGGCCGGGGCCTGAGCGTGGATCGGGGCGGTCTTTTCCGCATTGACCGGTCCGCGCTCGTCGATCGGCTCGCCGATCACGTTGACGATGCGCCCCAACGTCATCGGCCCGACCGGCACGGAGATCTGCCGGCCGGTGTTCACGACTTGCTGCCCGCGGGTCAGGCCCTCGGTCGCATCCATCGCAATCGTACGGACGGTATTCTCGCCGAGGTGCTGGGCGACTTCGAGCACGAGCCGGTTGCCGTTGTTGTCGGTTTCCAGCGCGGTGAGAATCGCCGGCAGATCGCCTTCGAAGGCGACGTCGACGACGGCGCCGATCACCTGCGCGATTGTGCCGTTGGTGGTCTGGTTCAGAACGGGGGCGGTGGCCATTTCGTGTTCCTTGACTTCGATCTTAGAGCGCTTCGGCGCCGGCGATGATTTCGATGAGTTCGGTGGTGATCGCGGCCTGGCGGCTGCGGTTGTATTGGATGGTCAGCTTGTTGATCAGGTCGCCGGCGTTGCGCGTGGCGTTGTCCATCGCTGTCATCGATGCGCCCTGTTCCGACGCCTGGTTTTCCAGCAGCGCGCCGAAGACCTGGGTCTTCAGGTAGCGCGGCAACAGCTCGGCGAGGATTTCCTCCTCGTCGGGTTCATACTCGACGGAAGCCTGGCTGGCCGGTGCGTTCTCGGGCGCGGGGACGGGGATGATCTGCAGCCGGGTGGGCTCCTGCGTCAGCGCCGACTTGAACCTGGAGAAGAACAGGTGCGCGACGTCGAACTTGCCGGCGTCGTACATCTCCATCAGTTCGGCGACGATGGTTTCAGCCTGTCCGTAGCCCGGATCACGCGCGTCGGTCGTGTCGAACATCTTGGCGATGTTGTTCGGGTGCTGGCGCCGGATCGGCGCGCGGCCCTTGCGGCCGATCAGGTAGAAATCGACGTCTTTGCCCTGCGCCCGCAGCTCCGACGCCTTGGCCAGCGCGGCGCGCACGATGTTCGAGTTGAACGCACCGGCGAGGCCCTTGTCGCTGTTGGCGACGACCAGCAGGTGGCGCTGGTCCTTGCCGGTGCCGCTGAACAGCCTGGGTGCACCCTCGCGGCCCGCGACCTTGCTCGCGAGCGATGCCATGACCTGGCCCAGCCGCTCGGCATAGGGGCGCGCGGCCTCGGCCGCAGCCTGCGCCTTGCGCAGCTTCGCAGCCGCGACCATCTGCTTGGCCTTGGTGATCTTCTGGGTCGACTTGACCGAGTTGATCCGACCCTTGAGTTCTTTCAGCGAGGCCATTTCGGCTCCCTAGTTCTTCTCGTCGGGCTCAGGCGTACTGCTTGGCGAAAGCGTCGAGCGCTTCGACCGTCGCCTTCTTGGCGTCGTCGCCGAAGTCGCGCGTCTCGCGGATGGTCTTCAGCACGCCTGCGTGTTCGGCGCGCATGAAGGCCAGCATCTTCGCCTCGTAATCGGTCACCTGGTCGACCGACACGGTGTCGAGATAGCCGTTGGTACCGGCGAAAATCGACACCGTCTGCTCCTCGAAGGGCATCGGCTGGAACTGCGGCTGCTTGAGCAGCTCGGTCAGGCGCGCACCGCGGTTGAGCAGCTTCTGCGTCGAGGCGTCGAGATCCGATCCGAACTGCGCAAAGGCGGCCATCTCGCGGTACTGCGCGAGCTCCAGCTTGATCGAACCCGAGACCTTCTTCATCGCCTTGGTCTGCGCGGCCGAGCCGACGCGGCTCACCGACAGGCCGACGTTGATGGCCGGGCGAATGCCCTGGTAGAACAGGTTGGTCTCGAGGAAGATCTGGCCGTCGGTGATCGAGATCACGTTGGTCGGAATGTAGGCCGACACGTCGCCCGCCTGCGTTTCGATGATCGGCAGCGCGGTGAGGCTACCCGAGCCGTTGGCCGCGTTCATCTTGGCCGCACGCTCGAGCAGGCGGCTGTGAAGATAGAACACGTCGCCCGGATAGGCTTCGCGGCCCGGCGGGCGGCGCAGCAGCAGCGACATCTGGCGATAGGCGACGGCCTGCTTCGACAGGTCGTCGTACACGATCACGGCGTGCATGCCGTTGTCGCGGAAGTATTCGCCCATCGTCACGCCGGTGTAGGGCGCGAGATATTGCAGCGGGGCCGGCTCGGAGGCAGTCGCGGCGACGATGATGGAATATTCCATCGCGCCGTTTTCCTCGAGCGTGCGGACGAGCTGCGCCACGGTCGAGCGCTTCTGGCCGACGGCGACGTAGATGCAGTAGAGCTTCTTGCTCTCGTCGTCGCTGGCGTTGGCTTCCTTCTGGTTGATGAAGGTGTCGATCGCGACGGCCGACTTGCCCGTCTGGCGGTCGCCGATGATCAGCTCGCGCTGGCCGCGGCCGACGGGGACGAGCGCATCGAGCGCCTTGAGGCCGGTCTGCACCGGCTCGTTCACCGACTGGCGCGGGATGATGCCGGGGGCCTTCTTTTCGACGCGCATGCGCGCTTCGGCCACGATCGGGCCCTTGCCGTCGATCGGGTTGCCGAGCGCGTCGACCACGCGGCCGAGCAGGCCCTTGCCGACCGGGACGTCGACGATGGTGCCGGTGCGCTTGACGCTGTCACCTTCCTTGATCTCGGCGTCTGAGCCGAAGATCACCACACCGACGTTGTCGGCTTCGAGATTGAGCGCCATGCCCTGCACGCCGTTGGCGAATTCGACCATCTCGCCGGCCTGGACCTTGTCGAGGCCGTGGATGCGGGCGATGCCGTCACCGACCGAGAGCACCGAACCGACTTCCGAGACTTCCGCCTCGGTGCCGAAGTTGGCGATCTGGTCCTTGATGACCTTGGAGATTTCTGCGGCGCGGATTTCCATGACTGAGCTACCTTCAGAAGACGGGCGCGGGCGCCCTTAGGCCTTCATGGCCTGTGCAATTGAGTTGAGGCGAGTGCGGATCGAACCGTCGATCCGCTTCGAACCCACGGTGACGACCAGCCCGCCGAGCAGGTCGGGGTCGACGCGGGTCTTGAGCTTTACGGTGCGGCCCTCGCGGGCACGCAACTTGCCTTCCAGCGTGCTGATCTGCTCATCGGTCAACGCATGGGCGCTGGCGACTTCAGCCGTCACCTCGCCACGCTGGGCGGCGGCGATGGTGTGGAACGCGCGGATCATCGCGGGTAGTTCGGCGACGCGGCGATTCTCCGCCAGCACGCCGAGGAAATTCTTCGTCAGGTCGCTGATACCGAGAGCGGCGGAGAGGCCGGACATCACCTTGCCGATCTGGTTGCGGCTGATCTCGGGATTCTTGATCAAGGCCCGCAGCTCGCCCAATTCGTGCAGCGCGGCTTCGAGCTTGTCGAGGTCCGATTCGACGGCACTGACAGTGCCGGCCTCGGAAGCGAGGTCGAACAGGGCCGAGGCATAACGCCCTGCCAGGCTGGCCTTAATACCGGCGGAAAGCTCCACGCGAAGGGATCCTCTTGGGTCGGAACGAACAGGTTTTTCACCCGCCGTGAATTGGGCGCGCAGCAGCGGCCCCGGCAAGGCTGGCGCGCCCCTATCACCCGACATGCTGCGATGCAACCCGAGTCCGGCGCGGGGTCAGGGCTGTGGGTTTTCAACCGGGCTGCAGGCGTAGACCAGCCGCTCGTTCGGCCGCTGCGGCAGGAGCGAGAGAACCGCGCCCTGCTTGCTGCCAAACTCGCGGATCGCATCGTCGCTCGCGCCGCAGGCCGGGGCCTGGTATTCGCCGCGGGCCTCGCGGGCCGCGTCCATGTCGCCCCGTCCCAGCAGGTAGCGTTCGACGCGGTACTGGCCGGTTGCCGGATCGAAGCGGTTGACCGAAACGGCGGCGTCGGTGTTGGGCACGAAGACGCGGCTCCAGGCGCCGCCGTCGCTCCCGTACTGGGTGCGGCCGTTGACGCAGCCACCGGCACTGAATTCGAGGGGCAGCGACTGGTCGGCTTCCCCCGTGATACGGCTGCGCGCGGGCTGCAGCGTGCAGGCCAGCTTGCCCGTTTCCACAGTCTGCCTGGGTAGTGCGCCGGTATCGCCGGCCGCCATCTCTTCGCGCAGAAGGTCCTGCAAGCGGCCCTCCGATTGCGAATAGGGAGGGCGAAGCAGCCAGGCAACGAGCGCGCCGACCAGCGCAGCCAGGGCGACTCCGGCGGCGATCTTCATGAGCTTTGACTCGTCGTCCTCGAATTTCAGCCAAGCGAACGAGCCGGCTCCGAAGGCGACGAGCAGCAGGACGAAGGAAAGCGCCATGCCATTGTCGCGTTCGTCCTGGATGGCGAAGTCGATCTCGCGTTGTGCTTCCTCGCGGCGGCGCGCCATGGCCGCTTCTTCTGCGGCCGCGCTTGCCTGCGCCTGGCGTGCCTCCTGTTCGGCCTTGGCGCGCTCCGCCGCATCCAGGTCTGCGAAGCTGCGGCAGGGCATGGCGTTGATGGCCGGGCTGACCCCATTGGCGCGCAGGAACGGCAGCAGTTCGCGGGTCGAGATGGCGAAGTAGAATTCCGCGTCCGCCCCGCCGCTCTCGGCGCCGAAGCTGTTGACGCCGACGACCCGCCCACACGGATCGAGCAGCGGACCGCCAGAGTTGCCGCGGGCGATCGGTGCGGTGTGGAGCAGGGTGTCGAAGTCGCGGCTGGGCCGACGCCCGGCGAGCGAGCCGTTCGCCTTGACCGGCGGCTGGGCCTTGAAGATGTCACCGGCGCGCAGGCCCTGGGCGCGGTCCACGTTCATCGGGTAGCCGACAGAGACGACGGCGCCGCTGTCCTCTGGCGGGTTTCCCGCAATCGTGAGCGGCGGCAGCCGCATCGGCTTGGTCGTCGCCAGCAGGGCCAGGTCGTTGCGGTCGCTGACGGCCACGATGCGCGCATAGACGGCCTCGTCGCCTTCCGACGGGACGATGCCGATGGCCAGATCCGGATCCTCGCGCGCTTCCTCGATCACGTGGGCGTTGGTCACGATCCGTTCGGGCGAGACGGCGAAGCCCGTGCCGTGGCTGAGCGGCGTGAGCGAAGAACCGTTCACCTGAACGATTATGACCCGCACCACTCCGCGCGCGGCGGCGTCGATGTCGGCCGGATCGGCCCCCGCATTGATCGGCAGGAGAAGGGCAAACAGGGCGAGGAGGGCGGCTGCAAGGCGGCGCATGGGCCGCACCTAGGGCAGCGCGGGCTTTGAACGCAAGCGGCGGGACGCATGGCGGGTCGTCTCTCGCTAGGTCCGCTGCAATGTGGTTACAGGAGCTGGTGATGATCGATTCGGAAAAGGCCTGGGCGGCTGTGCTGGACCGCGACCGAAGGTTCGACGGGCGGTTCGTCACCGGCGTGCTGTCGACGGGAATTTACTGCCGCCCCTCGTGCGCGGCGCGGCATCCCTCGCGCCGCAACGTCCGATTTTTCGCCACCGGGGCGGAGGCGCGCGCCGCCGGGCTCAGAGCCTGCAAGCGCTGCCGGCCCGACGAAGTGGCACGCGACGAGGCGGCCGTGCTGGCCGCGATCGACGAGATCAAGGCGTCCGAAGGGCAGCCGCAGCTGTCCCAACTGGCAGAGGCGGTCGGCTATTCGCCGGGCCATTTCCAGCGCGTGTTCTCGCGCGCGACCGGCCTCTCGCCCGCGGCGTATGCCCGTGCGCTGCGCGAGGAGCGGGCGCGCGCTGCGTTGAGCGGCGGCGGGCGGGTGACAGATGCGATCTACGAGGCCGGATACGAGGCTCCGAGCCGGTTCTACGACGAGATGAAGGGCAAGCTGGGCATGAGCGCGAGTGATTGGCGCGACGGTGGCAAAGGACGCACGATTCACTACGATGTGGTGCCGACGACGCTCGGCCCAATGCTCGTCGCGGCGACCGAGCGCGGGGTGTGCTGCCTGTCGTTCAACGAGGGCGTGGAGGACCTGGCGCGCAGGTTTCCCAAGGCTGAACTTTCCGAGGGCGGCGACGCGTTCCGGGACCTCTTCGCGCAAGTCGTTGCCGCGGTGGAGGAGCCGGGCGGAAGCGCGGCCATTCCGCTCGACGTCAAGGGAACCGCCTTCCAGCAGCGCGTCTGGCAAGCACTCGTGCGCATCCCGGCGGGCGAGACGCTGAGCTACGGCGAGCTGGCAGCGCGGATCGGCAACCCCCGGGCGAGCCGCGCTGTCGGCGGAGCGAACGGGGCGAACAACATCGCCGTCCTCATCCCCTGCCATCGTGTCATCGCTGGCGACGGCTCGCTCGGCGGGTATGCCTACGGCCTCGACATCAAGCGCGAACTGCTGCGTCGCGAGGAGAGCAAATGACCGATCCCGTCGGAATCTTCCGCGCCCTGCACGTGCCGGGCAACCCACTGGTCTTGTTCAATATCTGGGACGCCGGATCGGCCAGGGCGGTCGCTGAGGCAGGCGCGCAGGCGATCGCCACCGGCAGCTATGGCGTGGCCGAAGCGAACGGGTTCAGAGACGGCGAAACCTTGCCGCTGGACCTCGTGCTGGCCAACCTCGAACGCATTCTGGGGGCGGTTGAGGTGCCTGTGTCGATCGACATGGAAGCCGGCTACGGCGACACTCCTGCCGAGGTTGCGCGAGCGGTCGCGCGGGCGCGGGAGGCGGGCGCGGCGGGCATCAACATGGAGGATCGGCTGCCGGGAGAGCGCGCCCTGCTGCCGCCCGAGGTGGCAGCCGGACGCATCGCGGCGGCGGCCGCCAGCGGGATCTTCGTCAACGCGCGGTGCGACGTCTTTCGCGGGCAGGATGCGGCCGCGGAGGGGCAAAGACTTGTCAATGAAGCGCTTGATCGCGCTGTTCGGTACGCCGAAGCAGGCGCGAGCGGGCTGTTCGTTCCGTTCCTGTCCGATGCCGGCTGCATCGCCGCGATCTGCGAAGGCTCGCCGCTGCCGGTCAACATCCTGTGGAGCCCGCCGTGCGGCGACCGCGCCGCGCTGGCGGCGCTCGGTGTCGGCCGGATCAGCCACGGCCACCAGCCGTGGGCCGCGGCGATGAGGTGGCTGGGTGAGCAGGCGGGGGTCGTGCTCCGGGGAGGGATTCCGCCGTACGCCGGCTAGGCGCTGCTCAGGCAAGGTGGGCCGTTGGTCGAAGCGCTGTCGACCGCGCCGGCCGGCTGACCTAGAGCTGGATCATGAGTTCCGCCGTTGCAACGGGCAAGACGCCCAACCTCGCCCTGCGCGTCCTGCGCTTCCCGCTCGTCCTGCTGCTGATCGGGATGGTCGTGTTCTCGTTCCTGGCCGCGCCGGCGCAGGTGATGAGCGTGATCGGCAGCAGCGGCCTGCCCGGCCTGGCGCTGGCGGCGATCGCGCTGGCCAATGCGGTCGTGATCATCTTCGCGTGGAAATTATGGCGACGCTGGGTCGAAGGTGAGAGCGATCACGAATTCGTCTTTGCCGGAGCGGCGAAGGAACTGGGCCTCGGCCTGCTCGGCGGCGCCTTGCTGTTCACCCTGATGACCGGCGTCGTCTGGGCCTTCGGCGGTATCGTGTTCTACGGCACGCGGTCGTTGAGTGAAACGCAGTTCGGGGGGTGGCTGGGGATCGCCATAATCAGCGGCGTCTTCGAGGAAACGCTTGTCCGCGGCCTCATTCTGCGGCTGTTCGAGCGCCTCGGCGGCACCTGGCTGGGGCTGGCCGTCAGCTCGGCGTTCTTCGGAGTGGCGCACCTGATGAATCCCGACGCTACGCTCGTCGGAGCAATCGCCATCACTTTCGAGGCCGGCATTCTGCTCGGCGCGGCCTATCTGTACACGCGCCGCCTGTGGCTCGCTGTCGGCATTCACGCGGCGTGGAATTTCACCCAGGCCTGGGTGTTCAGCGTTCCGGTCTCCGGCACCGGCCAGCCGATCGGCTGGCTCGTCACCCGCCGGCCGGGTTCGGACCTGCTGACCGGCGGCGACTTTGGCCTGGAGGCTTCGCTTCCGGCGATGATCCTGGCGACGACGGCGGGGCTGATCCTGCTGGTCGCCGCCGTGCGCAAGGGACGAATCATGCCCCCGCCGTGGCGGCGCCGGTCAGACGAAGCTGTACGGATCGATGTCGACCGCGACGCGGACGCCGCCGGGGAAATCGAGCGCGCCTAGCCACTGGCGTATAACGTCCTGCACCTGCGCGCTGCGGCGGGCGTTGAGCAGCAGGCGATAACGGTAGCGGCCGCGCAGCAGCGCCATCGGCGCCGGGGCCGGGCCCAGGATCATCACGTCGTCGAGGTTGGGCCTGGTCGCGCCGATGCGATGGGCCGCCTCGCGCGCCTCGGCCTCGTCCTCGCTCGAAACGATGATCGCCGCCCAGCGTCCGAAGGGCGGGGCTCCGGCGTGGCGGCGCGCATCGGTCTCGGCATCGTAGAACGCGTCGCGATCCCCTGCCGCGAGTGCGGCGATCACCGTCGCCGTCGGGTGGCGGGTCTGGATCAGCACTTCGCCCGGCTTGGCGCCGCGGCCGGCGCGCCCGGCGACCTGCGCAATCTGCTGGTAGGTGTGCTCGGCCGCGCGCAAGTCGCCCCCCTCAAGACCGAGGTCGGCATCGACCACGCCCACCAGCGTGAGGTCGGGAAAATGGAAACCCTTGGTCACCAATTGCGTGCCGACGATGACGTCGACAGCGCCGCCCTCGACCTGGGCGACGAACTCCGCGGCCTTGCCCGGCGAGTTGAGCGTGTCCGACGTGGCCACCGCGATCCGGGCCTCGGGAAGCAGCTCTGCGACCTCGTCGGCGATGCGCTCCACGCCTGGCCCGCAGGCGACGAGGCAGTCGGGCTCGCCGCACTCCGGGCAGTTTTCCGGCGGGACGGTTCCGTGCCCGCAGTGGTGGCAAGCCAGGCGGCGGCTGAGGCGGTGCTCGACCAGCCATGCGCTGCAATTGGGACACTGGAAGCGAAAGCCGCAGTTGCGGCACAGTGTGAGCGGGGCGTAGCCGCGGCGGTTGAGAAACAGCAGCGACTGTTCGCCGCGCTCCAGCCGCGTCTTCATCTCCTCGATCAGCCTGGGCGCCAGCCAGCGGCCATGGGCCGGCTTTTCCTGCGTCAGGTCGATGGTCGCGATATCCGGCAAGCGCGCGCCGCCGAAGCGATCGGCCAGCTCGATCCGCTCATAGATCCCGCCCGCCGCCATCTGCAGGCTCTCGAGCGCCGGGGTCGCGCTGGATAGGACGACGGGAATCTCCTCGAACCGGGCCCGCATCACGGCGACGTCGCGCGCGTTGTAACGCACGCCGTCGTCCTGCTTGAAGCTGACCTCGTGTGCTTCGTCGACGACGATCAGGCCGAGGTTGGCGTAAGGCAGGAACAGCGCCGAACGCGCGCCGACCACCACCTGCGCTTCCCCGCTGGCGATGGCCCGCCAGGCGCGCCGCCGCTCGGTCGACTTGAGCGAGGAATGCCAGACCACCGGCGGGGCGCCGAAGCGGTCCTCGAAACGGCGCAGGAACGCCTCGGTCAGGGCGATCTCGGGCAGCAGGACGAGGACCTGCCGATCCTGCGCCAGCGCGGCGGCGATGGCCTCGCAATAGACCTCGGTCTTGCCCGACCCGGTCACGCCGTCGAGCAGGAAGGGCGCGAAGCCGCGGTCGTTTACCGCGGCGACGAAGCGCGTCGCGGCCGCGGCCTGGCTGTCGCTGAGCTCGGGTTCGGCGAAGTCGCCGCTGGCGCGGGGGTAGGGGCGGTCGCAGTCGACCTCGACGGGTTCGAGCACGCCCTGGTTGACCAGGCCCCGCAGCACGCCTTCGCTGACCCCGGCCATGCCGGCCAGCTCGCGGATCGTCGCCTGCTCGCCCTCGAGCGCCTCGATGGCGGCAAGCCGCTGCGGCGTCATGCGTTCGGGCAGTCCGCCGGTCAGGCGATATTCGATGGTCGTGGCGGGTCCGCGCAGCGCGCCGCCGCTTGCCACCACCATCCGCGCGACCGAGGCAAGCGAGGCGCAGTAGTAGTCTGCGGTCCATTCGATCAGGCGGCGCAAGCTGGCCCGCAAAGGCGGCACCGGCAGCACGCCGACCAGCGGCCGCAGCTTGCTGTCCGGAACCTCGTTTGCGGGCAGCCGTTCCGCTTCCCAGACGATCCCGACGATCTGTCGCGGGCCGAGCGGGGCAACCACCACGCTGCCGGGCCGGACATCCATTCCGTCAGGAACGCGATAGTCGAGCGGGCCGAGCGCGGCGTTGAATATGATCAGTCGGGCACGGTTCATCGGGTCGCCCACATATGGGCAGCGATAGGGCGGGGCCGCAAGGCGCCCTGCCGGAGGAGCTGTTGAGATGCCGGAATTCAAGCAGGAAAATAACCCCTTTCTTCACCGCCGCGCGTTCATCGCCGGCACGCTCGCCACCTCGGGCGCGTTTGCCGTCTCGGCCTGCGCCAGCGGGTTCGGTGGGTTCAGTTTCGTCGACGCGGTGCAGCGATTGCTGTTCCTGTCGAGCGAGCGGGCGTTCGACCGAATGACCAGCAATGGCGGGTTCTGGGACCAGCAGGTCGCGCAGCTGGGGCTCGGCGAGTTCCTCGGCGGACGGGGCGACGTCCTTTCACGCATTCTCACCTCGGCGCTGTTCAAGAACCGGCTGGAGAATGCCTTTGGCGACATCGCCTGGAACGCCAGCCAGCGCGCCGCGCCGGTCGTGGCCGACACGATCCGCACGATCGGCTACCAGAACGCCATCGATCTCATCCGCGGCGGGCCGACCGCTGCCACCAGCTATCTGCATACCAACATGGGCAACCGCCTGATCGACGTCATGGCGCCGGACGTTGGCAGCGCCCTGCGGGTGGCGAGCGATCCGCTCGTCGGCCAGCTCCTCTCGTCCCTGACTGGGGTCAACACCGCTACCGTCGCGACCGGCTTTGCCGACAAGGTGGAAAACGTGATCTGGGACCAGATCGGGCTGGAGGAAGCGGCCATTCGCCGGGATCCACGCAGCACGAACGACCCGGCGCTGATCAGCGTGCTGAGCGGCGCCAACGCATTCTGATCACATCCGGTACGACAGGGTGAGCTGCGGAACGTGGCTCAGCCGGTCGGGCGCGCCGGGGCGCGGCGCATAGATCATCATGTAGCCACCCGTCGCCTCGAAGTGCGGTGAAAGCGACCGGCGCAGCGCGGCGATCAGGCGGACCTGCTCGATGTCGCGGGTGTCGGTCGGCTTCGCCGGGCGGAGGATGAAATAAACCTCGCCCGAGACGACGGCCTTCGTCCTCGCGGCCAGGGGCACGGTCACTTGGGCGCGTTCGCGCAAGCGGATTAACGCGCGGTCCTCGGTCGAGACGAAGCGCTCCTCCAGCTGACTGCGGACGGCGAGCTGGCCGAAGCCAAGCGTCACGTGCTGGTGCGGCCTGACCTCGTTCACGCCGCCGGCCGTGACATAGGCAAGCCCCCCGCCGACGGTCACGCGGGGTGACAGCTTCCAGTCGAGCGCGCCGCGCAGCAACAACTGGTCGGGCCCTTGCCGGAGCCGCTCGGACCCGTCGAGCGTGGCGGTGGCGCCTGCGCCCAGCGAGCGCGACAGCGCGCCGTTGAGCCAGAGCTGGGTGTCGGTCTCGTCGGCGCGCGCGATGGAAGGAAGCGCCGCAAGGCAGCCGGCCAGCAGGAAAAGGCGAAAGCCGGTTGTGCGGTCCATCGCGGGCTTTATAGCCGCAGGCGCGGGCGGCTCCTATGCTGCCGGAAGATAGTTTTTCTAGCTGGGACCATGGCCGACGAATCCCCCCTCGACCGTTTCAAGCACGCGCTGACCGGCGCCGCGCGCGCGATCGCGCACGAGACGGAAGCCGAGGTTTCCTGGACCTCGGACGTGCCAACCATTCAGGGCAAGGCGATGCGCGTGCCGATGCCGGGCCGCAACCTGCCGGCGACCGCGGCGCAGGAGGCGCGCGGCTTTGCCGACAGCTTCGCGCTGCGCCTGCGCCATCACAACGACGCGCTCCACGCCAGGCACATGCCGGCCGAGCCGGCCGCGCGCGCCGCCTACGACGCGATCGAGCGCGTGCGCTACGAGGCGCTGGGCGAGAACAACTACGCCGGAATGCGCGGCAATCTCGCCGCCTCGACCGACTTGCGCACTCGCTCCGACCCCATCGCCCGTGCCGCGCACGAGGACGAGGTTCCGATGGCCACCGCGCTCGCCCTGATGCTGCGTGAGGCGCTGACCGGGCAGGAAATCCCGCCGTCCGCTGCCGCCGCGGTCGAACTGGTGCGCGAATCGATCGAAGCGCGCACGGGCGACGACTTCGAACGCCTGGCCACCCTGGTCGACGACCAGCGCGCCTTCCAGCAGCTCGGCCTCGACATGCTGCGCCACCTCGAGATGATCGCCACCGACGAGCTCGACGAGGCAGGCGACGAGGACATGGAGGGTGAGGACCAGGACGGTACCGACGAGAGCGAGTCCGACAACGATCAGGACCAGGGCACCGAGCAGCGCCCGCAGGAAATGACCGCCGAACAGGGCGAGGGCGACGAGGACGGAGAAAGCGAGGCCTCGTCGCAGGAGCAGGAAATGGCCGAGGGCGAGCCCGGCGACGAGGGCGAGGAGGCGATGATGCCGGTTCGCCCCAATCGCCCGTGGACCGACCTGCCCGAGACGTTCGACTACCAGGTCTACACCGAGGAGTTCGACGAGGTCGTCGAGGCGACCGAGCTGTGCGACTACGAGGAGCTCGACCGGTTGCGCGCCTATCTCGACAGCCAGCTGACCGGTCTGCAGGGCGTCGTCACCCGGCTGGCCAACCGGCTGCAGCGGCGGCTGATGGCGCAGCAGAACCGCAGTTGGGACTTCGACCAGGAAGACGGCCTGCTCGATCCGGCCCGGCTCGCCCGCGTGATCGTCAGCCCCGGCCATTCGCTGTCCTACAAGATCGAACGCGACCAGGAGTTCAAGGACACCGTCGTCACCCTGCTGATCGACAATTCCGGCTCGATGCGCGGGCGGCCGATCTCGATCGCCGCGATCAGCGCCGACATCATGGCCCGCACGCTGGAACGCTGCGGCGTGAAGGTCGAGATCCTCGGCTTCACCACCCGCGCCTGGAAGGGCGGGCAGTCACGCGAGAAGTGGCTGACCGAAGGCAAGCCTTCGCACCCGGGCCGCCTCAACGACCTCAGGCACATCATCTACAAGAAGGCCGACGAGCCCATGCGCCGCGCGCGCAAGAGCCTCGGCCTGATGATGCGCGAAGGGCTGCTCAAGGAGAACATCGACGGCGAGGCGCTGATCTGGGCGCACAACCGCATTCTCGCGCGGCCCGAGGACCGGCGTATCCTGATGGTCATCTCCGACGGCGCGCCGGTCGACGATTCGACGCTGAGCGTGAACAACGCCGGCTACCTCGAAACGCACCTCAGGAAGGTGATCGACTGGATCGAGCGCCAGTCCCCCGTCCAGCTCGTCGCCATCGGCATCGGCCACGACGTGACCCGCTATTACAAGCGCGCGGTGACCATCATGGACGTGGAGCAACTGGGCGGCACGATCATCGAGCAGCTGGCCGATCTGTTCGAGGTGGAGTGAACTCCTGTCCCGAAGATCAGGTGCCGGTGTCCGCGGGCGTGCCCTCTACCAGCCCTTCGGACGCCATGACCTCCATCGGGACGATCATGCTGTCGGATGTGCCGAAGGTCAGCCGCATGTCGACTTTCGCGCCGGGCACGACCGACGAGTCATAGGATGTCAGCACGGCCTGCCGAGCGTTGGGCCCGAAGCTGACAGTCTCCCCCGGATTGACCGGAATGTTGGCGATGTCGTCGTTCACCGGCCCGTCTATGCGCGCGATCATCGCATCGTCGCTGCCATGCTCAACCGTGACCTGCGTGATATAGAGGCCTTTCTCGCCACTGTTGGTGACGTCGAAATAGACCCGCGCGGGTTCGCCCGCCACCGGCGCAAGCACCAGCCGCGCGTCGCTCACCTTCACGGTCGACCCGAACTCGGGGGCGTTCGACGCCACGGTATCGTCGTCAGGGGCGAAGGGCGAAGCGAACATCACCACCGCGACAATGGCGAGCACGGCGACAACGGCGATTTTCCAGATGTGTTTGCTCATAATTGCTCCGGTTCCCGCGAAATATCTTTGGACAGGAGAAAAACCGGTGGGCTGCACTGTCGTTCCGCGAAGGCTCAGGAGGCGGTCCGGGCCGGTGCTTCATTCGGCGGCGTCGGCCTGCTCGCTATCGTCGATGAGTTCGTGCTCGGCGCTCTTGCCTGATTCGAGTTCGGCGATCGAAGCGCGCAGTCGCTCAGCGTTTCGGGGTGAGGACAGCAGATGCGCGGTTTCCTGGATGGAGTTCCACTCCGACATCGAAACCATGACGACCGGCTCGCCGCGCTGACGGGTGATGACGGTGAAATCGCTGTCGTCCACAACGCGGTCCATCACGGTCTTGAGGTTCTTGCGTGCTTCCGAATAGGTCACCACGTCCATCGCATATCTCCTTGGCTGAGATATGTGCAAAACATTGCACAATGTCAGGATTTGCCGCGGGCTTGACCAATCGTGAGCCTAGCTTAAGTCCGCCGCCAAGATGACCGTCCCCCTCCACCTGTTCAACTCGCTCACCCGGCAACTGGAGACCTTCACTCCCGTTCACCCCGGCGAGGCGCGAGTCTATTCGTGCGGGCCGACTGTGTACAACTATCCGCACATCGGCAACATGCGCGCCTACGTCTTCGCCGACGTGCTGGGGCGGACGTTGAGCTGGAAGGGCTACGAGCTCACCCACGTCATCAACATCACCGACGTCGGCCACCTGACCGACGACGCCGACGCTGGCGAGGACAAGCTGGAGAAGGCCGCGGCCGAGCGGGCCCAAAAAGGCGAAAAGGCGTCGATCTGGGACATCGCCAAGCACTACACCGAGGCTTACTGGGCCGATGTCCGCGCGCTCAACATCCGCCAGCCGGCCGAATGGTCGATCGCCACCGACTACATCGAGCCGATGATCGAGTTCGCCAGGTCAATCGCGCCCGAGCATTGCTACGAACTCGACAGCGGGCTCTACTTCGACGTCTCGACAGTGGCCGATTACGGCAGGCTGGCGCGCGCGAAAACCGATGAGGGCGAGGGCCGGATCGAGGCGGTCGAGGGCAAGCGCAACGCCGCCGATTTCGCCATCTGGCGCAAGACGCCGGCGGGCGAGAAGCGGCAGATGGAATGGGACTCGCCGTGGGGCAGGGGCGCGCCCGGCTGGCATCTCGAATGCTCGGTGATGAGCGGCAAGCTGTTGGGCTTCCCGTTCGATATCCACACCGGCGGGATCGACCACCGCGAGATCCACCACCCGAACGAGATCGCCCAGAACCAGGCCTTCTGCCACTCCGACGCGAGCGGGGCGAAGGTGTGGATGCACAACAACTTCCTCGTCGAACGCTCTGGAAAGATGAGCAAATCCTCGGGCGAGTTCCTGCGATTGAAGCTGCTGAACGACAAGGGCTATCATCCGCTCGCCTACCGCATGATGTGTCTCCAGGCGCATTACCGCAGCGAGCTGGAGTTTTCGTGGGAAGGTCTCGGTGCGGCGCTCACGCGGCTGAAGCGCATGGTGCTGAGCATCGAACAGCTCATGGCCAAGCTGGGCGGCGAAGAGCCGGTGGCCACGCCCGACGGCGGCTGGACCGAGGCGGCGATCCACGGCGAACTCGATGCCGTCCTGCTGCCGCGGCTGGTCGAATTCGACCACGCAATGGCCGACGACCTCAACACGCCGCTGGCGCTGACCGCGCTGGAGGCGGTGCTGGCGGCAAAGAAGGCTGACCCGCGCCAGCGCCACGCGCTCGTCGCGGCGATGGACGCGGTCCTGGGGCTCGGCCTGCTCGGCCTCCACCGCACCGACCTGCGCCTGCGCCCTGCCTCTGCGCAGATCTCCGAAGGCGAGATCGAAGCCGCACTCGCCCGCCGCAAGGAAGCCCGCGCGGCAAAGGACTTCGCCACCTCCGACGCGCTGCGCGACGAGCTTGCGGCGAAGGGCGTCGAGGTGATGGACGGCGACCCGCTCGGCTGGGAGTGGAAGCTCTAGCCGGATGACAGTTGCCGTCCTTCCGGAACGCGGGCGACCGATGCTCGAGCCGCTGCTGCCCGCGTGGATCGAGCCGCGCTGGTGGGGCTCGCCCGAGGAACTGGTGGCGCTGGCCCCGGACGCGGAAATCGGCTGGTTCGACCTGCTCGACAAGGATGCTCCGCTGCGCGCCATGGCGGCGGCGGGCGAGCTGCGCTGGCTCAACACCGCCTTTGCGGGGGTCGACTGGCTCCCGCTGGCCGACTTCCACGCGCGCGGCGTGAAACTGACTTGCGGGCGCGGGCTGACGGCGATGGCAGTGGCCGAATGGGTCGTGCTCTCGATGCTGGCGGCGGCCAAGGATTACCGCGCGGTCGCCATGGCGCAGGAGCGGCGCGAGTGGCTCGACGAGGCGCCGGCGGTGCGCGAACTGGCCGGAAGCCGCGCGCTGGTGATGGGGCAGGGGCCGATCGGACAGGCGCTTGGCCCGATGCTTGAAGGGCTGGGGGTGGAGGTCGTCCCGGTGCGCCGAACGCCGGGCGCAGGCGAACTCGGCCCGGATGACTGGCGCGCCCGGCTCGGCGAGTTCGACTGGATCGTCCTGGCGCTGCCCGGCACTGCCGAGACGCGCGGGCTGTTCGGCGCGGCCGAATTCGCTGCGATGAAGCGCGAAGCGGTGCTGGTGAACTTCGCCCGCGCCGACATCGTCGAGACCGGCGCTCTGATCGATGCCCTGCGCGAGCGGCGCATCGCGGCCGCGGTGCTCGACGTGACCAACCCCGAGCCGTTGCCGCCGGGCCACCCCTTGTGGGACGTACCGAACGCCCACATCACGATGCACCTCAGCGGCATTCCCTCGCTCGCCAGTCTCCGGCGCGGGGCCGAGCGGTTCGCGCGCAACTGCGAGCATTACCGCAAGGGCGAGCCGATGGAGGCCGAGGTGGACCTCCTGCGCGGCTATTAATCCTCGTCCAGCAGTAGCAGCTCGCACGTTACCGTCAGCCGCGGCTCGGGCGAGAGGCGATGGTCGACCGCGACAATGGCGGCATCGGCCACAAGTTGCCGGGGAATCGCGAACTCGTGCTCGGGCAGGAAGGCGATGAAGCATTCGCCCGCCTCGATCGCCTCGGGACCCTCGAACGCCAGGTCGATCCGGTGGCGCGTGCCGGCGAAAGTCACGCTGGCCCAGGATTTTTCCTCGTGCGCGCAGATGTCCCCATGCCCTGCGGCGAGCGCGATCAGCTGTTCGCGCAGGCGAACGCCGGGCGAGCGGCGCACGGTGCGCGGCATCTGCAGCTTGTTATTGAAATGCATGCTGGCCCCCGGCATAAGTGTTCATGAAATGTTCCACCCGTTCTTCCGTTCGCGCGCGCGGCGTGCGCCCGTTGCGCAGATCGAGCACGAAGCGCGGATCACCCACGGCCATGCGGCCGAAGTTGGTGGCCGGCATCCTGGTGCGGCGCAGAAAGACTTCGATCTTGCGGATCAACATGGCGACTCCTTCTTCCCTGATGTCGTGCGACTCGACACGGCCGATTCCTCGCCGCCGAAATCCTACTTGTCTAGGAAAAATCTTTCACGTAGGAAGGTTTCCTTAGCCATGCCGGGAATTTCACCATGAATCCGCGCGACCGCCTGTCCGAATTGTCCACCGAACGGGGCGCGAGTCTCGCTGCGCTGAGCCGCATGATCGGGCGCAATTCCAGCTACTTGCAACAGTTCGTCACCAAGGGGAGTCCGCGCAAGCTGGAAGAGGAGGACCGGCGCAAGCTGGCCGACTTCTTCGGCGTCGGCGAATCGGAGCTCGGCGCGCCGGACGATCATGGCGAGCCGCGCGGCGACTACGTGGAGATCCCGCGCCTCCCGCTCGAAGCCTCGGCCGGGCCCGGTGCAATCGGGGGCGGCGCGGCGGCGCAGGAAATTTCCTTTGATGCGTTCCGCTTCAGCCGCCGCTGGCTGCGCGAGCAGGGACTGGAGCCGGGCAAGCTCTCGGCCATTCGCGTCATGGGCGATTCGATGGAGCCGGTGCTGCACGACGGCGACGAGATCCTCGTCGACACGCGCGATCAGCCCTTCCGCGACGGCATCCATGTCGTGCGGCTCGACGATACGCTGCTGGTCAAGCGGGTCGCCTCGCAGGGCGGGGGCCGTTTCTCGCTGCTCAGCCAGAATCTTGCCTATCCGCCGGTCGCGGTGGCCGCCGCGGACCTGCAGATCGTCGGCCGGGTGGTATGGAAGGGCGGCCGGCTCTAGCCGTTGCCAATCCCGGCCGGGCTGGGCACTAGCACTGCATGACCGCCGATTCCCCGCAGCAATCCCCCCTTCGCGCCGCCATCATCCCGGTGACGCCGTTCGTGCAGAACTGCTCGCTCGTCTGGTGTGCGAAGACGATGAAGGGCGCGCTGGTCGATCCGGGCGGCGACCTGGCCAAGCTCAAGGACGGAGTGGCGCGCGCCGGCGTGACGCTGGAGAAGATCCTGCTGACTCACGGCCATGCCGACCATTGCGGGCAGGCCGGGATGCTCGCTGCCGAGCTGGGCCTGCCGATCGAAGGACCGCACGAGGCCGACCGCTTCTGGATCAGCCGGCTCGATGAGGACGGCCCGCGCTTCGGCATCGAGACAGCCGTATTCGAACCGACCCGCTGGCTGGAGGACGCCGACACCGTGTCGTTTGGCGAGATCGAGCTGGAGGTGATCCATTGCCCCGGCCACACGCCGGGCCACGTCGTGTTCTTTCACCGCCCGACGCATTTCGCCTTCGTCGGCGACGTCCTGTTCGAAGGCTCGATCGGGCGGACCGACTTCCCGATGGGCAATCACCAGGACCTGCTCGATTCGATCACGCAGAAGCTGTGGCCGCTGGGGAACGAAGTCACCTTCGTGCCCGGCCACGGCAATCCCAGCACCTTCGGCCGCGAACGGCAGAGCAATCCCTTCGTCAGCGACGCGGCGATGGCCGCGAACTGACGGGATAGGGCGCTAGGCCTCGCTTCCCTTCAGTCGCTCGAACCAGATCTTGCGGAACGCCAGCGTCGGGCCGTCGGTCCGCACCGAGCGTTCCTGCCCGGCAGGCGGCACTTCGACCGGATCGGAGCTTTCGAGAATCGCCTGGTCCTCGCGCGCGATCCGTCGGTTGCTGTGGCGGAAGAACGGGTCGAGCAGGCGGGTTCGGGCGAAGCTGCGCAGCGAAACGAAAATCATCCGCGTGGTGCCCGCATCCTCGGGCAGGCAGACCGAGAGGATTCGCAGGGTCTTGCCTGGTGGATCGATGGTGAGCTCCATCGTGTTGGGATACAGATAGTCGAGCCGCCCGGTAGAGGTGCGCCCCGGGCTCGTGTTCTCGATTCGCGCGCCGCGCTCGGTCGGCGTCCAGCGCAGTTCCATGCGCTGCGCCGAATCCTCCTTCACCGCGCGTCCGATCGTGGCGGCGTGGACGAAGGGGAGGTGCGGCATGTCGAGCATGTTCTCCATCGCCCGCGTCCAGTGCGTGCGCCAGGTCACGTGCTGCACGACCGAATGGATGCCCGGTAAGGCCAGCGTCGGGGTGGGATCGGGCTCGTCGGCGGCATTCGGCCCTGTGTGGAGCCACAGCAGCCCGTGCAGTTCGCGAACGGGGAGAGCCACGGCGCCGAGCTGCTCGCGCCTGGCATCGGGGTTCCAGGGCACGCCGCAATTGCGCCCCGCGCCATCGAACCGCCAGCCGTGGAACGGGCATTCGACGACGCCTTCGCGCAGCCTGCCGAGCGAAAGCTGCACGCCGCGATGCGGACAGCGGTCGATCAGGGCGCAAGGCTTTCCCCCGGCGTCGCGGAACAGGACCACCCGCTCGCCGCCGATCGTGCGGGCGAGAAGGGCCTCGCTGCGCAACTCATCCGCTGCGCCGATGATGGTCCAGACGTTGGCGAAATCGGCGAACACCGGCCCGCCTCAGGCCACCCCTGCCGAGATGAGTGCGGCCCAGACCGCCAGGCCGAGCAGTACCAGGAAGGTCACGCCGATGCCGATCATGCGGGCGCGCGGCACCCCGTCGCCATCCATGCCGAAAGCGTGGGCCACGCGTGCGAGCATGTAGCCGGCCATTACGATCGTGAGCGCCAGACCGCCGCGTTCGGCCAGCTCGATCAGGGCGCACAGGATGAGGACGAAAGGCGTGTATTCGACGAAGTTCATCTGCGCCCGCATCCGCCGGCCGAGCGCTTCCACCCCGCCGTCACCGTGCGGAACCTGGTTGGCGCGGCGGACTTGCGCAACGCGGGTCGATAGCCAGAAGTTGAGCAGCGCGGCTGCGGCAGCTGCACTCAGGGTGGTCGGCAATACGATCATGGGGCTGGGCTTTCCTTGCGAGCGCCCGGTGGCTAGGCGAACTGCCGCCCCCCGGCAATCCGCGCCGCTTGCACCCTTTCGAAAAATCGCTATAGGGCGCGCCTTCACCGCATCGGCCGGCCGCTTCCCGCGCGCTTGCGTGGGTGGGGGGCTTGCCCTAGGGCGGACCACGAAATTGCAATTTTCGGTTTAAGGAACAGGTGACACCATGGCTGTCCCCAAAAGAAAAGTATCGCCGCACCGCCGGGGCAACCGCCGCTCGCACGATTCGCTGCGCGTGGAAGCCTTTCATGAATGTGGCAACTGCGGCGAACTCAAGCGTCCGCACAACATGTGCCCGGCATGCGGCCACTATAACGGCCGCCTGATCATGGAGCCGAAGGGGCTCTGAGCCCGTTCACGAGAGAGGAAACTCGCATGAGCCTGCCGCGTATCGCCGTTGATGCGATGGGCGGCGACGAAGGCGTGCGCACCATGATCTCGGGCGCGGCGCTGGCCCGCCGTCGGCACGACAAGTTCAAGTTCCTCCTGGTCGGTGACCGGGCGCGCATCGAACGCGCGCTCGAAGCGCATCCGAACATGCGCGAGGCGAGCGAGATCCTCCATTGCGAGGACGTGGTCGGCGGCGACGAGAAGCCGACCCAGGCCCTGCGCCGCGCCAAGACCACCAGCATGGGTCTCGCGATCCAGGCGGTGAAGAACGGCGATGCCGGGGCCGCGGTCAGCGCGGGCAACACGGGCGCGCTGATGGCGATGAGCAAGCTCGCGCTGCGGACAATGCCGGGGATCGACCGCCCGGCGCTCGCCGCGCTCATGCCCTCGCTCGGCGATACCGACGTGGTCATGCTCGATCTCGGCGCCAACACCGAGTGCGACGCGCGCAACCTGGTGCAGTTCGCCATCATGGGCGCGGCCTACGCGCGGATCGTGAATGGGCAGGAAAGCCCGCGGGTTCGCCTGCTCAACATCGGCACCGAGGAGATCAAGGGCACCGGCGAAGTGCAGGAAGCCGCCCAGGTCCTGCGTGCCGCCACCAATCTCGCGATGAGCTTCGAAGGCTTCGTGGAAGCGGACAAGATCAACCGCGGCGAGACCGACGTCGTCGTGTGCGACGGGTTTTCCGGCAACATCGCGCTCAAGGCGATCGAGGGCGCGGCGCGCTTCGTGACCGATCTGCTGCGCAACGCCTTCACCAGTTCGCTGCGCTCGAAGATCGGCTTCCTCGTCAGCCGTCCGGCGACCGAGCTGCTGCGCCATCACCTCGATCCGAACAATCATAACGGCGCGGTTTTCCTGGGTCTCAACGGCGTGATCGTGAAATCGCACGGCAGCGCTACGCCCAAGGGCGTCGCCAACGCAGTCGACGTCGCCGCGCGCCTGCTCGAGGAAAGCCTGACCGAACGGATTGCCGCCGACCTCGCCGAACTCGGCGCGGACAGCATGCGCGGGGCGAGGGGCGGTTCGGCAAAGTGATTCGCTCGATTTTCAAGGGTTCCGGATCGGCCCTGCCGCGACGGGTCGTGACCAACGCAGAACTTGCCGCCCAGGTCGACACCAGCGACGAATGGATTCGCGAGCGCACCGGCATCGCGCAGCGCTATCTGGCGGGCGAGGGAGAGACGACCGCCAGCCTTGCCACCGAAGCCGCGCGCGCAGCGCTCGAGAATGCCGGCATAGCGGCCGGCGAGGTCGACCTGATCGTGCTCGCCACCGCTACCCCGGACCAGACCTTCCCCGCCACCGCCACGCTGGTGCAGCAGGCGCTGGGCTGCAACGGGGGCGCGGCGTTCGACGTCGCGGCGGTCTGCTCGGGCTTCCTCTACGCACTCGGCACGGCCAATTCGATGATCCGCACCGGCATGGCGAAGTGCGCGATCGTGATCGGCGCGGAGACCTTCAGCCGCATCCTCGACTGGGAGGACCGCGCAACCTGCGTGCTGTTTGGCGACGGCGCGGGGGCGTTCGTCCTGAAGGGCGAGGAGGTGGCCGAAGACGCCGTAGGCGAGGGGCCCGGCGTGCTTGCCACCAGGCTCCATGCCGACGGGGCGCACAACCAGCTCCTGTTCGTCGATGGCGGTCCTTCGACCACCGGAACGGTCGGCAAGCTGCGGATGCAGGGCCGCGAGGTGTTTCGTCACGCCGTCAACAACCTTGCGGAGGTGCTTGGCGAGGTGCTGGCGGCTGCGGGCAAGGAGCCGGCGGAGGTCGACTGGGTCGTGCCCCACCAGGCCAATCGCCGGATTCTCGACGCGACCGCCAGGAAGCTCGGGCTTCCGGCGGACAAGATCGTCGTGACGGTGGATCGCCACGCCAATACCTCGGCCGCCTCGGTGCCGCTCGCCTTCGACGAGGCCTGGCGCGAGGGGCGGATGAAGCGCGGCGACCTTGTCGTGCTCGAGGCGATGGGCGGGGGGTTCACCTGGGGAGCCAGCGTTCTCAGGCTCTGATTTCTGCCGGTGTGAATTACTGTCACCAAATCAGGTGAAAACCTTGCCTAGCTCCGTAAATTTGTTACAGTGTATCAGGGTCAGATACCGGGAGTGGAAAACCGCATGATGCGATCGGTGGGTACCCTTACTCGCGCCGACCTGGCCGAAACGATCAATCGAAAGATGGGTTTTTCGCGCGCCGAAAGCCTTGAGCTCGTAGAACAGATCCTCGCGCAGATGTGCGAAGCGCTGGCCGAAGGCGAGAACGTCAAGATTTCCGGTTTCGGCAGTTTCATCCTTCGCGACAAGAACGAACGGGTCGGACGCAATCCCAAGACCGGGGTCGAAGTGCCGATCACGCCGCGCCGGGTGCTGACTTTCCGCGCCAGCCAGAAGCTGAAGAGCCGGATCGCCGGATAATGGCGGACACCGGGTCGTCCTCTTCGCTGTTCGACGACGGCAAGGACACCCAGGCCATGCGCACGATCGGCGAAGTCGCCGCGGCGCTCGGCATCAAGCAGCATGTCCTGCGCTACTGGGAACAGCAGTTTCCCATGCTCCGCCCACTCAAGCGGAGCGGCGGACGGCGGCTCTACCGCCCGGAAGACGTGGCGCTGGTACGCGAGATCGGCCGGCTGGTGAACGATGAGGGCTATACTCTCAAAGGCGCCCGGCAGGCTCTCGAAGCAGGCAGCGGCGCCGGCGGTGAAGCCGCGCGACCAGTTCAATCACCCGAGACGGGTCTTGTGCACGATCTCCTGCCGCACCTGCGCGCCATCCGTGGCCGGCTGGCCCGCGCGCTCGACGCGGCCTGATCCTTCAAGCCCGGTAGAAAGGCGTCAGCCCACCTTGGCGACGTAAGGCTCGAACGTGGGGCGCTGGACCGCGCCATAGTCGGCTTCGGGCGGAGTCGCGCGGACGTGGATGAAGGGCACCCACAGGTCGCCGAAGGCGGCCTTCTCGTACCACACGTCGAGCACGTCGAACGAACCCCATGAGCCGTCCGGACCCTGCAGGCGCAAGCCTTCGCCGATGCGCGGCACCACCAGGAACTTGAGCTTGTCCTGGGTCTGGTGAGTTTCGTTCTGGACTTCGATCTCGATCAACGGCCGTCCCGCCCAAAGTCTTGTACAAGCTTGCGAAACTCCGCCTTAACCGAGAATGCTTGCGGAATTGCAAACGTCGCGCTCGGGCAAGTCCTAGCGGATCCTTTCCGGTCCGAGGTCCGGATCGAGATCGCGCGGGCGGGCGAAATGGACCAGCTCGCCGCACCCGGGCGCGAGGTCGGCCCAGCGATCGATCGCGAGATTGAGCACGGCGATGGTCGCGGTGGGAAACTTCTTGGCCGCTTCGGCCAGGAGGGGGTTCTCGCGGCCGGGGCCGACGAGGTCGAAGATCAGTTCCTGCAAGCCGGGATTGTGGCCCGCCACGAGAACGCTCCCGGGATCGCCCTCGACCTCGTGCAGCAGGCCGATGATCGTGCTTGCGTCGGCCAGGTAGAGCCGGTCGTCGTAGTTGGGCCGCACGTCGATCGCGGTGCCCTCGATCGTCCGCTTCACCCGCGCCGCAGGGCTCGCCAGTGCGGCATCGCAGTGCCAGCCCATCTTGCGCAGGTGAGCGCCCATCGCTTCGGCCCCGCGGCGCCCGCGGTCGTTGAGCGCCCGATCGAAGTCGCGCAGCGTCATGTCGTCCCAGTCGGACTTTGCATGGCGCAGAAGCGTGAGCGTCTTCACGGGGCGGGGCGATCCTCGGCGAGCGCGGCGGATACCGGCCGGCTCCCTGAAACACCTGCAGCGACACGCTGTAAAGCCTCGTCGAGCGTGCAGCGCACGACCGGCGTCCCCTTCGGGAAGGCGCCGAGCAGCCGGCTGGGGAAGGCCGGCGACAGGACCACGAAGTGCCCGCGGTCGTCCTTGCTGCGGATCAGCCTGCCGAAGGCCTGCGCCAGCCGGGCGCGGATAATCGCGTCGTCATGCGCGCTGCCGCCGGCCCCGCGTTCACCGGCCGCCGCGCGGCGGGCCCGATGGAGGATACTCGGCTTGGGCCAGGGGACCTGCTCCATCACCACGCAGCGCAGCGAATGGCCGGGCACGTCCACCCCGTCGCGCAGCGCGTCGGTACCGAGCAGGCTGGCGCGGGGATCGTCGCGGAAGATATCGACCAGGGTGCCGGTGTCGATCGGGTCGACGTGCTGGGCATAGAGCGGCAAGCCCTCGCGGGCGAGCCGGTCGGCGATGCGGCCGTGCACCGCGCGCAGCCGGCGAATGGCGGTGAACAGCCCCAGCACGCCGCCCTGCGAGGCTTCGATCAGCCGGGCATAGGCGCCCGCCAGGCCGGCGAGGTCGCCCTTCTTCACATCGGTGACGATCAGCACCTCGGCATTGGCGGCATAGTCGAACGGGCTGTCCGCCGCGGTCAGCAGCGGCTGGACCTCGAGGTGGGGAGCGCCGGACTTCGCGATCGCGCCGAGCCAATCCTCGCCGTCGCGGAGGGTGGCGCTCGTCAACATCACACCGTGGGCCGGTTCGAGCACGACCCGGGCGAAGGGCTTCATCGGGTCGAGGAAACGCCGGTGGATGCCAATGTCGAACTCGCGCGCGTCGGACCGGTCGACCGCCAGCCAGTCGACGAAATCGGGATCCGCCGGGCCGCCCAGCCGGTCGAGCAGGGCACCCCACGCCGCGAGGGTGTCGGCCCGCCAGGCGAGCGAGTGGCGGGCGCCTTCGATGCGCGCGCGGCCCTGCGCGTCGAGCCAGTCGGGCGCATCCTGGATCAGTGCTTCCAGCCGTACGCCGAGCCGGATCAGCGGCTGGCGAATCTCGCCCAGCGCAGCCGCCGCCTGTTGTGCCAGTTCGACGAAATTGCCGTCGAGCTGGGCGGCCTCGGTCTCGATGCCGTAGCCCATCTCCTGCCCGCCGCTCTCGTCGCGCGCGTAGGTCACCGCGCGCACTGCGGCCAGCAGCGCCTCGATCTCGCCCGAGGGCAGGCCTTCGGCGATACGCTGCAGCCAGCCGTCCGACGGCAGCGCCTCGGCCGCGTCTATGGCCTGGTGCACGGCCTTGCCGCCTTCTTCATCGTAACTGGCAACGTCCGCCAACCGCGCGGCCAGGCCCCGGCGGCGGCCTTTCGATCCCCGCTCCGGTCCCTTGATCCAGCGCTTGAGCTCGATCGCTTCCTGCCCGGTCAGCGCGGCGGCGAACGTGCTGTCGGCGGCGTCGAATACGTGGTGCCCCTCGTCGAACACGATCCGGGTCGGCCGCTGCGCATGGTCGCGCCCGCGCGCGGCATTGACCATCACCAGGGCGTGGTTGGCGATGACGAGATCGGCCTGCGCCGAGGCTCGCGCGGCGCGCTCGATGAAGCACTTCCGGTAGTGCGGGCACCCGGCATAGACGCATTCGCCGCGCTGGTCGGTCAGGCTGCGGATCGCCCGGTTGCGGAACAGCGTGCCGAGCCAGCCGGGCAGATCGCCGCCGATCATGTCGCCGTCCTGCGTGTAGGCGGCCCAGCGCGCCACGAGGTGCGCCAGCACCGCCGCGCGCCCGCCGAACCCACCCTGCAGCGCGTCCTCGAGGTTGAGCAGGCAGAGGTAGTTCTCGCGCCCCTTGCGCACCACGACCGGCTTGCTGCCATCGGCCCGTTCGGCGGGCCAGGCGCGCCCGCTTTCGCGGCGCAGCTGGCGTTGCAGGTTCTTGGTAAAGGTGCTGACCCAGACCGTTCCCTGGGACTTTTCCGCCCAGAGCGAGGCAGGCGCGAGGTAGCCGAGCGTCTTGCCGATGCCGGTGCCGGCCTGCGCCAGCAGGACGTGGGGCAGCTTGCGCGCGCTGCGCGGCGCAAAGACCCGCCCGGCCTCGCGCGCGTAGCTCTTCTGCCCTTCGCGCTGCTCGGCGCCTTCGCCGGTCAGCTCGGCCAGACGGCCTTCGATTTCGAACTCGTCGATCGCCACTTGTGCAGGCTGCGGGCGCTCGGGCGTCTCCTCCCATTCCGGCAGGCGCGAAAAAAGCCATTTCTCCGCCCTCTCCGGCTGGGCGACGCGGGGGCCGAGGACGCCGGACCATGGCCAACGCAGGCGGGCGAGTGACTGCAGGGCGGACCAGGCACCCTCCCGCTCGGCCCACCCGGCGCTCTCGCAGCGCGCCAGCATTGCCGCTGCGGCGCGCTGGAGGAACGCCGGCACATCGGCGTCGCTGCCCGGTTCATCCAGCCCGAGCGCGTGGGCCAGGCCCTTGGGCGTCGGCACCACGAACTGCGCAGGGTGCACGAAGGCGAACAGCTCGAGCAAGTCGAGGCCCGAGAGGTCGGGATAGCCGAGCCGGGTGGCCACGAGCGGTGCGTTGAGCAGCAGCACGGGGGTGTCCGCCGTCGCCATGATCGCCTCGCCCTTGGAGCATCCGCGGGTCGGGCCCGCGGCGTCGCGCAGCCAGGTGCCGGCGTGGCTGGCATGGAGCGCGGGCAGGGGGAGGGAATCCATGCATGGGACGATGCCGAGCGCGGAACGAAAAGTAAACGCCGGGTGCCGCAGAAGCGCGACAAACGGTGCGAGCGCCGCTCGCTTCGTCGCAACCGCTGTTCGGCTTGCCGGATTTGACGTTCAACAAAAACATTGAATATCAGCAAATTAAGAGCTTGCTGAACGCCAGTTCAGGGAACTCGGTAGAAGATCGCCGGGTTTTTACCGGGCTATGCGAAACAGATACAGCACCCCCGCCAGCGCCCTCGCCGCGATTGCCGCGGTCCTTGCGCTCTCATCCACTCCCGCGCTGTCGCAGGATGCCGCCCCAGGCTCCGCCGACGCGCCGATCGTCAACCTGCCGCCGGTCTCGACGACGGCCGCACCGGTCGCCCCGACCACAGCACCTTCGCCCGGGATCGTTCTGCCCGACGTCAACTCGCCGGGCGCAATCTCCACCCTTCCGGCGACCACCAGCACAACGACCACGCCCTCCGTCCCGGCAGCGCCGGCCGCGCTCATCACCGCAACGCCTGCACCGCGTGCGGTCACCAGCACCGTCACCCCACGTGCCGAATCCGCGCCGACTCCCGCACGGACGGTGAACACCCGCGCAACGACCAGGCCCGCACCGATGGTCGCCGACGTCTCCGCGCCCACCGAGAGAGCGCCGGACACGGCCGATATTGATTCGGAGGAGCCGCTGGCAGCGGCACCCGCCGCCGTCAGTCCCGTCGCCGACGATACCGTGACGCCCAGCGCCGCGCCAACTCCGCAGCAGACTACGGATGCCACCGGCTTTCTCGCGTTGGCGCTGATCGGCCTTGTCGGGCTTGCCCTCGCGGCTTTCGCGCTGGTTGCTTTCCGCCGTCGCCCGAAAAAGACCGGTCGCGCCGCTCCGGTAATCGAAAAGCCGCTTGTGGAGCCCCGGCCCACGCCAGCCGCGGTTGCCCCCGCCACGGTCGCGGCCATGACGCCGCTCGCCGCCGAGGCGCCGGTCGCCCCGAGCCTTCGCGGCGAGCCGCGTGACAATGGCCTCGCCCACCAGGGCGCCGCCGTTGCCCTGCCGCGCACGCTGCCGGACAGCTATGAAGAACGTGATGCACTGATCAAGCGGATGGCTGCGGCCAAGCCCGACCGTGCCAACCCGTTCGTGTCGTACAAGGCCCGTGTCCGCCGTGCCCGGCTGATCCTCCAGTCGCTGGATCGCAAGTTCGAGCGGGCCCAGCCGTGGATCGATCTGAGCCAGTACAGCCGCAACTGGCCGGCGCTCGGCCGCCAACCCGCCTACCGCGCGGCCTAGGCGAACCTGTCGCTACGCCGGCAACGAAGGGCGGCCCCGTTCGGGACCGCCCTTTCGCGTCTTCAGGACTGGCGCGCGACGCAGCTCCAGCTCTTCGGGTCGTTGGCATCGCCGCTGCCCTTGTAATGCGCCACCTTCGGCCATGCACAATGCGGACGGGTGAGCGAACCGTCCCGCTTGCTGCCGACCATCGTGTCGGGCGCCTTGCCGCTCGAGTCCCACGCCTCGATGGTCGAGAGAAGAGGCTGCACGTCGGCACCGGGGCCGCCTCCGCAATGGCCGACGCCGGGGGCGAGGAAGTAGCGCATCTGGCTCGACGCCCTGGGGCTTTGCGCCATGACCGCCCGAACGTAGTCGTTCGTGCCCACGGGGCTTGGGCCCGCGTCGCTCTCGCCGTGCCACATCAACAGTTTGCCGCCGCGATTGAAGAACGGGCTGAGATTCGGGTCCCTGGCCTCGTACATCTGCGCGAACTCGCTCGCTCGCACGGCGGGGACATCGGTTGCGGGGGAGAAGTTCGCCCAGTCCACCTTGCGGCCCGGGAAGATCACCGGCTCGAGCCCGACGAGCCCGCCGCCCCGGGTGGGGTCGTTGCCCTTGCCGTCGGTCGCGGTGAAGAACGACCAGGTCGTCTCCCCGCCGCGGCTCATCGGCAGCATGGCCCACTGGCCATCGGGCGACTTGATGCCGTCGTACAGCGTCTGCAGCGCCGTGACCTGCGCGGCGCTGAGGCACTGGTCGGTCTTGGCGCCGCTGCACTGGATCGTCTTGGGATTCCAGTGACATGCGCGTGGATTGTTGATCAGGCCATCCTTCAGCCCGTCGTTCGCGTCGCACTCGGCAAGCGCGGCATTCTCGGCCAGCTTGAGATCGCCGGCGCTGAACCCGCCGCTCCTGCTGAAGACGTTGGTCCGCAACACCGAGCTGGTCTGCACCTGCAACGTGTAGACCGGCGCGCCGGCGACGATCACGTCGTAGTCGGAGGGGAAGCGCTGGGCTTCCATCAGGCCCATTCGTCCGCCGGTCGAACAGCCGACATAGTAGGATCGGTCGACCGCGTTGCCGTAATAGGCCGGCGCAACCTTCTTGCCCGCCGCGGTCATCTCGTGGATCGCGCGGTAGCTGAAGTCCTTGGCCTGTTCGGGATTCACCGCCCAGGCGTTGTCCCACACGTTGCCGATCGGGTGGCCGGCGTCGGTCGACATCGTGGCGTAACCCTTGCCGAGCGCCTCGGCCACGGTCTGCACCGCCGTGTTGCCGATCCAGCCGCCGCCGCCGACGCCATAGACCTTGCCGTTCCAGGCGGCCGGCAGGCGATAGACGACGCCGATGTTGGACCCGGCCGCCGGGGTGAGGGTGCCCGCTACCTCGCAGAAGGCCGGGACCGCGTCCTTCGCCTCGACCCAGGTCGAGCTGGCATTGCTCAGCCCGAGCGAGGAGGCATCGAACCCCGCGCAGCGATCGGCCCCGCGCGAGGCGATGGGCGAGGCGGACTGGGTGGTGCATCCGGCGGCCAGCAGGGCCAGCCCGGCAATCGCGGCATAACGCATCGTTATTCTCTCCTGCTCAGGCAAGGTGCAGCTTGGCGACGCCCCAGCCTTTTTCGTTCTTGGTATATTCGGCGACGAGCGTGCGCTGCTCGCTGGTGAGGCCGCGGCCGTGGCCCTGGAAGCGGACCATTCGCTCGACCGTGGTTTCGCCTGCTGCCACGATCTCGAATTGCGCGCGGCAGGCGTGGCGGGCGCAAGCGCTGCGCCCATCGGGTGCGATGGCGATCTGCAACTCGGCAGAGGCATCGCGGCGTCAGGGACGACGAGGTTGGGCGGCGCCGGCCGAACGTCCGCGCTGTTCAGCGACCGCAGAACACCGCGATGAAGCGCTTCAATCGCACGTTCGTCCTCGATGCGGGCGAGTTTTGCCCCGCTGTCGTCCATGGCTATCGCCGCGCCGGGCACCGCGACCGCGAGCGGAGCGGCGGCGATCGCGCCCGACTTGAGAAACGAACGCCGGTCCGTGCCGGGTTGGCCCGGTCGTGTCACTGGCTTGTTCATGCCTTCCTCTCCCATGCGTTCGGCCCGAAGAAGCGGTCGACGTCGATCTTTCCGGCGTGGCGCGAGGGGGCGCCGACCGCACTAAGGCTGAGGCCGCCCCGCTTACCCATGTGATAGCCGATGCCCGCATCGTGCATCGTGCGCATGTTGATCAGGATCGTGCCGAGCGTGCCGTTGCACGCCTCTTCCTGCCAGCGCGCGAAGTAGAGCTGGTCGCGTATCTTGATGAAATCGCCGCTGCCGCTCCACTCGGTCGCGAAGTGCCCGTCGGGCGTGGGGATGATCCAGCTCGTGGTGTTGGGCGTGGAATAGAGGTGCATGGAATTGAGCCCGGGCGAATACTCCCAGGTGAAGGCCCGTCCCAGCAGGTCGCGCGTGCGCTCGTGCCGCTTTCTGCCGGGGTCCGCAATGCCCTCCCCGACCAGCTTTCCGAACAGCGTTTCGGCGCCTGCCTCGTTGGCGATGTAGGGCGTGTTGAGATAGCCGTGAAAGGCGGTGGCGAGCCCCGCGTCGAAATCGACCACGACGATGTGTCCGTCGTGGTTCTTTTCGCCTTCCAACAGGTGCCCGAAGATGAAGGCGCCGGGCATCATCTCCCAGGCATTGTAGCGCGCCTCGGTCCAGTTTCCCCAGCCATTTGGGCCGTCCTTGCGCCAGTCGAGCGTTTCGGCGCCCTTTACGCGGTATTCCATCGCCGGGCCGCCGTCATAGGCAATGGCGAAGGTCCGCCCGGCCAGCGCAGCGCTCGGCGCGGTGCCGTTGCCGGCCATCGCGCTGGGCTTGTCGAACACGTGGACGTTGCCCGCCGCCACCGCCGCGTCGATTTCTGCCGGGGTCATCCGGTCCATCGTCTCGAGCGGGCGATAGATGCGCCGTTCACCCTTCTTGCCGTTCTCGATCTTGAGCGGCTCGGCGCTGAAATCGCCCAGCTTCTCGAAACGCGCGTTCTGACCGAGCCACTCGCCGGCCCCGCGGAACATGTAGTATTCGAGGTTGTCGAGCCCGTCGAAGCCGAGCCTCAGGCCGACCGACTGCAGCGTGTTGGCGTCGTAAACGATGAGGTTGAACAGGCCCGAGAACTCCGCCTCGACCCGCGCAACGGCATACTTGTCCTCGGTCAGGAAGATGTAGTCGGCCGGAGCCGAATAGCCGCGTCCTTCGCTCAGCCGGTCGAGCTCGACCCAGTGGGTGTAGCTGACCGAGCAGTAGTAATCGATCGTCCGCAGGCCCGTATCCTCGGTCCACGACAGCGCGCGGCCCTCGGTCCGCAAGGTCGGCTGGTGGCGTTCGTCCGGCGCGTCGCCCGGTGTGTCGACATAGCCGTGCCACACCGCACGGTTGACCTCTCGCGCGGTCGGGGCCGGTCCATCGCCGAACCACAGCTCGAATACGGTCGCAAGGTTGCTGACCCGGTCCCACACCAGCGCAAAAGCCTTGGCGCTGCCGGGTACGAGATGGGCGACGAGGGTGACTTGCTCGAGGTCCAGCGCGCCGTATCCGGCCGTCTTGCCCGCGAGCGTAACCCGATTGTTCGGTCCGAAAGCCCATGACCATGAAGGCCCGCCGTCGCTCACGAAGCGCAGGGTCTTCCCCTCGAGACCGGCACCGTCGAGTGTGCCCTTGTGACCGGGACCCCCTTGCGCGGCCACGTCGAGCTTTGCCGCGACCTGCGCCTTGGTCAGTTCGCTGTACGGGTACCGGAAAAGCGGCACGTCCGGATAGGCTTTACGGGCAATTTCCATGCGTTCCCTCTCCCCTGGGAATTGTTGACTTTATCCTGCCACAGGGAGAGCGAGACGCAAATTGTTTAACGCAAAAAGTCCGCCCCAGAGTCCGCCGGGGATCAGCCTTCTGCAGAAGCGGGGAGGGGCACCGGCTCCTTGAAGGTGTGGGTGATGTAGGGGAACGGGATCTCGATCCCTGCATCGTCGAGCGCGCGCTTGATCGCCATGACCACTTCGCTTTTGGTCAGACGCAGATCGCGTGGCGCCGACTGCGCCCACCACTGCACGAGGAAGTCGACCGAGCTCGAATTGAACTCCTGGGCGTAGACGATCACGTCCTTTTCGTGGTTGATGTTGTCCAGCGCCGTTACCGCGTCGAGGATGACCTTCTGCGCCTGTTCGAGGTCGGTGTCGTAGGACACCCCTACGACGACCTCGTTGCGGCGGATGGTTTCGTCAGTCAGGATCTTGACCGGGTTCTTGAACAGCATCGAGTTGGGCACGATCGTTAGCTCGTTCGACAGCTGGCGCACGTGGCTTTCGCGCAGGCTGATCTTTTCGACCCGGCCCAGGATGCCCTCGCACTCGATCACGTCGCCGATGCGCATCTTCTCGCGCAGCATGATGAGCACGCCTGCGAGAAAGTTCTCGAAGATGTCCTGGAAAGCGAAGCCGATCGCGACCGCGCCGATGCCGAGGCCGGCGATCATCCCCGCGGGCGTGAAGCCGGGGAAGACGACCGCGGCGGCGAGCAGGAGGCCGACGAGCCAGATGACGAGCTTGGTCAGGGTCTCGACCAGCTGTTTCAGGCTTTCGCGCATGTGCGAATTGCCGACGATCCGATCGGCAATTCGGGCAGCGAACCTGGCCACGATCCAGGTGATGAAGAGGATGACGGCCGCTATCGCGATGTTCGGCAGGGCGGCGACGAAGTCGCGTGCCATGTCCTGCAGCTTGTTCTGCAAAGTTGCGATGTAATCCAAGTCCGGTCCCCTTCTTGTCATAGGTTAATGGCGGGGGACCTGCCGGGTTCCGGATTGCTTCGCGCTTGCAACATCGGCGTGCTTGGGCGAAGGCCGCCGCGCAATGACTGACGAAGCCCTGATCGAAGCTGCCCGCGTGTCCAAGGCCTGGCCGTTCCAGGAGGCGATGAAGATCGTCAAGCGCTACCCGGACGGCAAGCCGGGCGGTGCCGCGGTGATCTTCGAGACCGGCTACGGCCCAAGTGGCCTGCCGCATATCGGGACTTTCCAGGAAGTGCTGCGCACCACGCTTGTCCGGCGGGCCTACGAGATCGTCAGCGGCGGCGCGCCGACCCGCCTTATCGCCTTCAGCGACGACATGGACGGATTGCGCAAGGTGCCCGACAACGTGCCGCACCAGGAGATGATGCGGACCAACCTGGGCAAGCCGCTTTCGCGCATTCCCGATCCCTTCAACGCCGGGTTCGAAAGCTTCGCACACCACAATAACGCGATGCTGCGTGACTTCCTCGACCGCTCCGGCTTCGACTATGAGTTCGTTGCCGCGAGCGATCGCTACAACTCGGGGGATTTCGACGAAGCGCTCGCGCAAGTCCTGCGCTCGTTCGATCGGATCATGGACATCATGCTGCCGACCCTGCGGGCAGAGCGCGCCGCGACCTACTCGCCGGTCCTGCCGATCAGCGAGAAGAGCGGCGTGGTGCTGCAGGTCCCGGTCGAGGTGGTCGACGCCGACACCGGCATGGTGCGCTTCGAGGACACGTCGGTTCCCGGGGGCGAAACGGTCGAACAGACGATCTTCGGCGGCAAGGCCAAGCTGCAATGGAAGGTCGACTGGGCGATGCGCTGGTACGCGCTGGGCGTCGATTACGAGATGTGCGGCAAGGACCTGACCGACAGCGTCACCCAGTCCGGCCGCATCGTCCGGGCGCTCGGCGGACGGATGCCCGAGAACATGATCTACGAGCTGTTCCTCGACGAGAACGGCGAGAAGATTTCCAAGTCCAAGGGCAACGGCCTGACGATCGAGGAATGGCTGCGCTACGGCAGCGAGGACAGTCTCGGGCTCTACCTTTACCGCGAACCGAAAAGCGCCAAGAGCCTGCACGCCGGGATCGTCCCCCGCGCGGTCGACGATTACTGGCAGTTCCGCAGCAAGCTCCCCGAGCAGCCGATCGAGCAGCAGCTTGGTAATCCCGTGTGGCACCTGCTGCGGGCGAATGGCTACGATGGCGGAGCCGGCGACACGCTGCCGGTGACCTACGGCCTTTTGCTCAATCTCGCGAGCGTGCTCGGCACCGAGGCGACGCGCGAGAGCCTGGCTGAATACGTCGACAATTATCACCCGGGGGCGAGCGAGAACCCGGACCTCGCCAAGCTGCTCGACACGGCGATTGCCTACAACCGCGACTTCGTGGCGCCGACGCTGCACAAGCGCAAGCCGGAGGCGAACGAGGCGGAGGCGTTGCGAGCATTGGACGCCTGGCTGGCGGCGGCGGCAGAGGACACCTCGGCCGAGGACCTGCAGACCGCCATCTACGAGATCGGCAAGCGGGAGGAGTTCGGCTTTGCGTCCCTGCGTGACTGGTTCAAGGCGCTCTACGAGACACTGCTCGGCAGCTCGCAGGGCCCGCGCATGGGCAGCTTCATCGCGCTCTATGGTGTCGGCAACACCCGCCGGCTGATTGCCGAGGCGCTGGCGCGCTGATCCTGGCGCGGGCGGTCAGCCCCAACGCCGCGTCCGGTACCAGCGGGTGATGACGTATTTTACGCCGGCCTTCACCGGTGTTCCCGCGTGCATGGTGTGCTCGTTCGGCACCCCCTCTCGGTCGGCATTGTTCCAGATGAGCAGCACGCCTTTCTTTGGTGCGATCGACAGGCCCAGATTGACAAAGTCGGTCGAGCCACCGTCCTCCACCTCGTTGAGGTAAACCATTGCCGTCCAGCTTCGCTGGCCGCCCTGGTCCTTTTCGCGCTTCCAGTACTTGGCCTCGGTCCAGAACCAATCGTTGTGCGGCTGGAACTGCTGTCCCGGCAGGTATCGCTGTCCCTGTATGGTCTCGCCCCACCGGCCATCGATGCCGAGCAGGTCGTCGATCCGCCGCGTTATCTTGCGGACGAACGGATCCTGCGCGTCCACGTCGCCCGAATAGCTGGTCCTGTAGTCGGCGCCGTAGTTGAGGTCGAACACCGCACTCGGCCGGGCCACGACGTCGATCATGGCGATCATCCGATCGCATTCCTCGGCGCTCATGAAGTCGCCCACGGCGTAGATCTCGGCGTTTTCCTGCGTCAGGGTGTAGACTGCAGGGTTGGCTTCCAGCCGCCGGCGCACCTTCGCGCCGAGGCGGCGCAGGTTGCTCTGATCGGGGGCCATAGACCGGGCAGGCTGGGTAGAAATCGCGTTCGTCATCCGGGCGACCTTTCCAAACCCGAGCGGTTGTTGCAAGGTTTCGCTGTCCGGGTCGCGCCGGACCGTTCCCGGTCCCAATCGAAAGGTCCCGAATGCCGGTCACACGCTATTCCTGGGGTGCCATGACGCTCCACTGGCTCATCGCCATTCTCGTCATCGTCAACTGGCAGATCGCGGAGAAGGCGGGCGAACTGCCGCGCGACCAGCAGGGTGACGTCATGTACTGGCACATCGCCACCGGCATGCTCATTCTGCTCCTCACCGTTGTCCGGATCGCGTGGCGCCTTACCCACAAGCGCCCGCCGCTCGGAAGTCACCTCGCGCGGTGGGAAGTTCTGCTGGCAAAGACGGTCCACGCGGTCTTCTACATCCTGCTGATCGGGTTGCCGCTGCTCGGCTGGATCGGTGTGTCGGGAGAGGGCGGGAAGGTCGATATGTTCGGCATTGTCTGGCCTTCGGTCGGCGGGCTCGACCGCCGGGGCGGCCACGGCGTGCTCGAGATCCACCAAACGCTGGGCAATGTCATGATCTGGTTGATCGGATTGCACGTACTTGGCGCTCTCAAGCACCATTTCTGGGACAAGGACGGCGACCTGTGGCGTATGCTGCCCTGGGGCACGCCGCGTAACCCGGCCAATCGCGCGGACTGACGAGGCGCAAAAGCCCCCACGCCGCGAGGACGTGGGGGCTCCGCTCCCGCCGGTCCACTCTTCCGGCGGAAACTCGTTTCAGTGCGTCACCAGAAGAAGTCGTAGATCACGTCCACCACTTCGCCGCTGTAGACGTCGACCAGCATGGCGTCGTCGTAATAGCGGACCCAGCGGTAGGGGCCGTAGACCTCGGGCAGGCGATAGGACCACGGATCGTTGATCCAGTACCGGTTCGAATAGAACAGGTTGTCGAGGAAGAACCCGATGCTCAGCCGGCGATACGAATACCCGCGATAGGGCGCGTAGTACGAGCCCAGGCGATAGGTCGACCGGTTGGCACTGCGGTAGGACTGCCAGTTGTAGCGGTTGTTGTCGCGCCAGCGGCGGTCCCACTGGCGCTGGTCGCGCCGACCGTCGCGATAGGCGTAAGACTGTCCGCTGCGATCGTTGTCGCGCCAGTTGCGATCGGTGTCCCTACGATAGGTCTGGTTGCGATTGCGGTCGGCGTACGTGCCGTTGCGCGAGACGGTGCGATTATCGCGATTGCCGTTCCAGTCGCGCTGCTGGCGTTCGGCGCGGGCCCGGGCTTCGATCTGGGCCTGCTGCTGGGCGCGAACTTGCGCCTGCGCCTGGGCATCCGAGCGGTTCCAGTCACGACCGGCCCGGTCGGAGTTGTTCCAGTCGCGGCCTGCGCGTTGCTGCGCGATCGGTCCGCCCTGCGGGGCCTGCTGCTGGCTTCCCCGGTTCCACGAACGTTGTGGCTGCTGCTGCGGCGCCTGCTGCTGTCGCTGCTGCCGGGCCGGGGGCGTCCACGAGCGCTGCGGCTGTTGCTGCGGCTGTGCCTGTTGCGAACCGCGGTTCCAGCTGCGCTGTTCCGAAACCGTCCGCCCGCTATTCTGGCGAGCGCCGGATTCCTCGCGCTGGGCGCGCCAGTTGCGCTTGTCCTGCGCCTGGGCCGGAACGGCGGTGATGACGAGCGCGGCAGCGATTGCCGCAATTCCGCCGCCGGTGAAGAACTTGGTAATCGACATCTGCGTTGTCTCCCGAACATACCGCAGAGTGGGATGCGGCCCGTGATGACGCTGAATTAAGCGATTCGGGCTGTCGCGGCAGTGAACCGCTCTGTCGCCCTTTCGTTCATCTTCAGAGCTTCCGACATTAACACTCGCAGCAGCGAGCCTCGCGGCTGGACCGGTGGCGCCGGGCGGCCTAGGGCCACGCGCATGCCGCCGATTTCCGAGCTGTTCCGCCGTGTGGGCGCCGCCTTGCCCGAGGAGGTGACCGAGGCCGACGTGTGGCGCAAGCGGCTGGCGATGCTCGTGTCCGCATTGCTCATCGGCGTGTTCGCCGTGCTGTTCGCCTGGGCCGGCGATTATGCGCAGCGCACCTTTGCCGGTATCGCGGGCGAGCAGCGCTATGCCCCGCTGATCCTCACGCCGTTCCTGTTCGTCGTGATCGCGGCGCTGACACGCTCGCTGGCGCCGGAGGCACGCGGGTCGGGCATTCCCCAGGTCATCGCCGCCAGCAGGCACCCGGACGGGCCGATCTCCATGACGCTGCTCTCGGTGCGCACCGGCCTTGCCAAGCTGGCGCTGTCGGTCGGCGCGCTGTTCGGCGGTGCCTCCGTCGGGCGCGAGGGGCCCACGGTGCAGCTCGGCGCGGCTGTCATGGTCCAGGTCCACCGCCTGTTTGGCGCGAAGCTGACGCCCGGCGTGCTGATCGCCGGTGGCGCAGCGGGCGTGGCAGCGGCATTCAACACGCCGCTCGCGGGGATCGCCTTCGCGATCGAGGAACTCGCCGTCGCCTACGAACAGCGCGTTGCCGTGCTGGTCATGGGCGCGGTGATGGTGGCGGGCCTGACCAGCCAGGGCATCGCCGGCGGTTACGTCTATTTCGGCCACGTCGGGCACGGGCTGCCGTTGGTCTCGGTCCTCGTCGCCGCGCCGCTCGCCGGCGTGGTCGGCGGCGCGCTCGGCGGGCTGTTCTCGCGTGCCTTTCTGGCGCTTCGCGGGCCCGACGGACGGTGGAAGAGCACGCTCGGCAAGCGCCCGCTGCTGACCGCCTTCGTCTGCGGCCTGATCGTCGCGGTCCTCGGCATCGCCACCGGCGGATCGACCTGGGGCACCGGGTACGAGCCGACGCGGGAGCTGCTGGCGGGTGCGCAGGGCGATTACTGGTTCGGACCGGCCAAGCTCGTCGCCGCCCTGGTGACCAGCGCCAGCGGGATCCCCGGCGGCATCTTCGCGCCCTCGCTGGCGGTCGGGGCGGGGCTGGGCAACCTGCTGACCCCGTTGTTCCCGAGCAGCGAGAGCGGTGCGATCGTCTTGCTCGGCATGGCGGGCTACTTCGTGGGCGTGGTCCGCGCACCGCTGACAGCGGTCATCATCCTGTCGGAGACGACCGGCACCACCGCCGCCATCCTGCCGCTGTTCGCCACCTGCCTGATCGGCGACTGGACCGGAGCGCTGGTCTGCCGCGAGCGATTGTACCACGCGCTGGCGCGCGATTTCCTCCCGCCTCCTACGCCGCCGGAGCCGGAAGAGAACCGCTACGCCTGAGACGGCGAGGTTCACACAGGTGGAACAGGTGGAACGGTGTCCAGCAGCTGAAACCGGGCGGTGGAAGGTGACGTCAAGTTTACACCAGAACCTGGCGCGTCCAGATCGGCCTGAAGCGCACAGGAACGCCCTGATGTCGTGCCACGGAATCGGGAAATGAACGCCCATTGGCCGCTGCTAACCAGCGATGGACGTGTAGGAAAATCGTTTGCCTCCTCGTCAGCCCGGCACCAGGCCGGGATGACCAGAAGAGGAGCGGGCGGTGCAGTTGCGCAGGCAGCCGCACCGTCCCGGTCGTAGCCTCAGGCTGCCTTCTTGATGTCGCGCAGGGTAATGTCGAACGACAGGTCCTCGCCCGCGAGCGGGTGGTTGGCGTCAGCCTTGACCGCCGTGTCGCCGACCTCGACGACATAGAGCGTCATCGGCTGACCATTCTGCTGCTGGGCCTGCAGCGCCATGCCAGGCTGGGGAGCGGGCTCGGGCGGCAGGTTCTCGCGCGGGATCTCGATGACCAGTTCCTCGCGTCGCGGACCGAACGCGTTTTCGCTGTCGAGCGTGACGGTCTTCTGCTCGCCGACCTGCATGTTCGTCAGCGCCTGCTCGATCTGCGGGAACATCTGCCCCGTGCCGAGCTGGATCGCCTGCGGGCCCTGGCCCTGGGTGTCGCCGACCACTTCGCCGTCGCTCCTGCGCAGCACGTAGTCGATGGATACGGTGTCGCCGTTGTTGGGGGTCGTCATGGGAAATCCTTCGGGATTGGTATGAAGCGGCCGGGGGGAGGGGCCGCGTAGGAACGCGCTCGTAATCGAACGCCGAGCCCCGAGTCTCGCAACTGAGGCGCCGGGAGTCAAATCGACGCCTCGCCCCCTTCGCCCAGCGGAGAATTGCCCCCTTTGTCAGCCCGGACTTGTTCCGGGCCGTGCTTCCTTTCTCCACGTCGCGGAAGAAAAGAGCACCGCCCGGGACATATCCCGCGTGACAGGCTGGATCTGGCCGGTGAACCCTACCGCCGCTCGAACGCGCCTGAACCCTCGACCTGAACCTCGCGCTCGTCGATCCGCTCGACCTGCGCATGCGGCGGCCCCTCGTGCATCGCGGCGATCATCTGCCGCACGGCGCCTTGCTGGCCCTCCACGTGCGCTTCGACCGTGCCGTCGGACAGGTTCCTGACCCACCCCGCCACGCCCAGCGAGCGCCCGGTGGCAACGGTCCAGTCGCGATAGAACACGCCCTGTACGCGGCCGTGGACGATGAGATGACGGGCGCTCATGCCGGCAATCGGGGCGGCCTGGCCACCGTTCAATCCTTCTCTTTGAGCGCCTCGAAATAGGCGAGCAGATTGGCGATGTCTTCGTCTTCGAATTTGAAGACCGGCATCTTGGTCGTATGACCGACCTGGATTCCCCGCTCGAACGATCCCGCTACCATCCAGTCCGGCAAACGGTGGGCCGCTCGGCGAAGGCTCGGAGCATTGGGATTGGGCGAAACCCCGTCATCCAGCGCATGACAGCTGGCACAGTTCGCCTGGGCAAAATCCCTGCCCTTGGCTGCACTCTCGGAAAGAGTGTCCGCCTCGCGGTCGGTTACGCAAGCCGCGGCGATGAGCGGAATTGCAAGGATGAGCAGACGCTTGAGCACAACAGGATCCCTTCTTGGAGAGGCAGCGGTGTAGCGCAGCGTGGTCGGCAGACACAAGTTGGCGCAAGATCGGTTTCGGGTAAGGCGTGTAAGCCGAACGTGCTCGATCGAGGTGGCAAGCCGCCACTGTCGTCTGCAATCGAGTTGCAAGACGCCAGTCGGCTTACGACCCGATTATGCCAATTACCGCGTCAGCTTCTTGTACGCCAGCCGGGTCGGCCGGTCCGCAGCATCGCCCAGCCTGCGCCGCTTGTCTTCCTCGTAAGCCGCGAAGTTGCCTTCGAACCATTCGACGTGGCTATCGCCCTCGAACGCGAGGATGTGGGTCGCCAGGCGGTCGAGGAAGAAGCGATCGTGGCTGATGACCACGGCGCAACCGGCGAAGTTCTCGATCGCGTCTTCCAGCGCGCCGAGCGTCTCGACGTCGAGATCGTTGGTCGGTTCGTCGAGCAGGAGGACGTTGCCGCCTTCCTTCAGCATCTTGGCCATGTGCACGCGGTTGCGTTCACCGCCCGAGAGCTTGCCGACGTTCTTCTGCTGGTCCTGGCCCTTGAAGTTGAACGCGCCGACATAGGCCCGCGTGCTCATGTCCTGGCCGTTGACCTTCATGTAGTCGAGCCCGTCGGAGATCTCCTCCCAGACGTTGTGCTTCGGGTCGAGGTGGTCGCGGCTCTGGTCGACGTAACCGAGGTGGACCGTGCTGCCGATCTCGATCGTGCCGCTGTCGGGCTCTTCCTTGCCTGTGATGATCTTGAACAGCGTGGACTTGCCCGCGCCGTTCGGCCCGATCACGCCGACGATGCCGCCCGGGGGCAGCATGAACGACAGGTCTTCGAACAACAGCTTGTCGCCATAGGCCTTGGAGATGTTCTTCGCCTCGATGACCTTGCCGCCGAGACGTTCGGGCACCTGGATGACGATCTGCGCCTTGCCGACCGCGCGGTTGTCCTGCGCGTTCTGCAGTTCCTCGAACTTGCGGATACGCGCCTTGGACTTGGTCTGCCGCGCGGCAGGGGTCTGGCGGATCCACTCGAGTTCGCGGCTGAGGGCCTTCTGCTTGCCCGATTCTTCGCGGCTTTCCTGTTCGAGGCGCTTGGCCTTCTTCTCGAGGTAGGTCGAGTAGTTGCCCTCGTACGGGTAGTAGGACCCGCGATCGAGTTCGAGGATCCAGCCCACAACGTTGTCGAGGAAGTAGCGGTCGTGGGTGATCATCAGCACCGCGCCGGCATATTCGGCAAGGTGGTTTTCGAGCCACTGGACGCTCTCGGCATCGAGGTGGTTGGTCGGTTCGTCCAGCAGCAGGATGGAAGGCTTCTGGATCAGCAGGCGGGTCAGCGCCACGCGGCGCTTCTCGCCGCCCGACAGTGTCTCCACGCCCATCTCGCCCGGCGGGCAGCGCAGCGCTTCCATCGCGACTTCGAGCTGGTTGTCGAGCGTCCAGCCGTCGACCGCGTCGATCTTGTCCTGCAGTTCGCTCATCTCGGTGCTGAGCGCGTCGAAATCGGCGTCTTCCTCGCCCATTTCCATGCCGATCTGGTTGAAGCGTTCGACCATGTCGGCGATCTCGCGCGCACCGTCCTTGACGTTTTCGAGCACGGTCTTGGTCGGGTCGAGCTCGGGCTCCTGTTCGAGATAGCCGACGGTAATGTTCTCGCCCGCCCAGGCTTCGCCGGTGAAGTCGGTATCGATCCCGGCCATGATCTTGATCAGCGTCGACTTGCCCGCGCCGTTGGGGCCGACGATGCCGATCTTGGAACCCTGGTAGAACTGGAGGTTGATGTCCTTCAGCACCGGCTTCTGTGCGCCGGGGAAGGTCTTCGTCATGTTTTTCATGACGTATGCGTACTGGGCGGCCATGGTCGTCCTTGGAATCTGTCAGGTTGTGGAGTTGGCGCGCAGATAGGGGGTGGCGAGGGCAGGGGCAAGCGCCGCGAATTTCCGGCACTGCGGGCCGGCCCCGCTCAGTCCGTCGGGTTGCCGGGTCTCTTGCGCCGATTGCGGGAACTTGCCGCGCATTTGCGGGGTTGCCGCGAGGATGGGAAAAAGAGGAGACGTTCCATGCGCTTCAGGAAATATCACATGTTGGGAATGGCGGCGGCGGCGGCGGGGCTCTCGCTCGCCGGCTGCGCCGACAACGACGCCGACCAGCCGGTAGCCGCCGATACTATGGCGACGGACACGAGCGCCATGGGCGCGGATGCAGCCGCCGTGCAGCAGGGCGTGAGCGACCATGCCGCGCAGTTCCTGACCGAGGCGATGAAGGGCGACAACAGCGAGGTCCGCGTCGGCAAGCTCGCCGCAGCCGAGGGTTCCTCGCAGCAGGTCAAGGACTTCGGCCAGATGCTGATGAACGACCACGGCACCCATCTCGACAAGGTCAAGGCCATGGCGACCGAGATGAACGTCCCGACGACCGACGAGACGAAGGCAGAGGCCGATGTGCTCTATGCCAAGTTGCAGGGCATGGACGGGACGGAGTTCGACAAGACCTTCAAGCAGGCGATGATCGAGGACCACAAGAAGGACATCGCCGCCTACCAGGAAGAGGCGAACAGCAACGATGCACAAGCGGTAACAAGCATGGCGAAGGACACCATCCCCACGCTGCAGAAGCACCTCGACACCGCGCAGGCCTTGCCCTGATCCGGCCGCCAGGGTCAGTCTTACGGATTTGTCACCGTCCTGTCAGCGGCGCGGCAGGTCCACCAGGTTAGATCGTTCTCCAGCGGCCCGGTTGAGCCGCGAACTGGAGACCCCCACGATGAACACCAAGACGCTTCTCGCTTCGCTTGCCGGCACGATGCTCCTCGCAAGTCCGGTCGTCGCCTCCGCCGCCACCCCCGCCAAGCCGGCGACCTCGACGACGAAGGACGCGTGCAAGAACCTCAAGGGCGCTGCGCTCAAGAGCTGCAAGGACGCGCAGAAGAAGGCCGCGAAGACGAAGTAATTCCGCTTTCGCCGCTCCGTTCGGCGAAAGGCCGGCCGGGAGTGTTCGACCCCTTCGGATCGCTCCCGGCCGGCCGTCGGCCCCTTCCTTCCCGCCCCGACCCTCCCCACGACCCTCGACCCACGGGGCGGGAAGGAAGCAGGCCGACACAGCACTGGCGGCGGCGCGCATTCCCCGGCGCGCCGCCGCATTTCCGCCCCCTCAATTCCACCCTAACGAGCGCTATGACACCGCGGTCAGCGGCAGGACGAGCCGCGCCGAAAGGCCGGGATCGGCGTCGGTCAGTTCAAACCGCCCGCCATGCAGCCGCGCTGTCGCCTCGACCAACGAAAGACCGAGGCCAGAGCCGCCGAGGTGACGCGCCGGGTCGAGGCGGCCGAAGCGGCGCAACGCGTCGCCCCGGCGTTCGGCGGCGATACCAGGGCCGTCGTCGGTGACCGACAGGATCACTTCGTTCCCCTCGACCTTCGCCGCCAGCGCGATCGCAGAGGCGCCCGAGGCATAACGAAGGGCGTTTTCGACCAGGTTGCCGAGCGCCTGGCCCAGCAGCTCGCGATGGGCTGAAAGCACGAGCCCGGCCGGCGCCTGAGCGGTGAGTGCGAACCCTTCCTCCTCCGCGACCGGCCCGAAGATCTCGACCAGGTCGTCCAGCGCGGCGGCGATGTCCACCGGCACGAAGCGATCGCGGCCGATACCGGCTTCGGCGCGGCTGATCTGCAGCGCGGTGGTCAGCATCGCCTGCAGGTTCTGCGCTTCCTGCCGCGCGCTTTCGAGCGCATCGGCAGCGGTATCGTCCTCGACGTTGGCCGCGGCCCGCTCGATCACCGACTGAAGGCGAGTGACCGGCGAGCGCAGGTCGTGGGCAAGGCCATCGGTGACCAGCCTGAGCTCGGTCACCAGCGCCTCGATCCGGTCGAACATGGCATTGAGACCGCGGCCCAGGCGGGCGAAGGCATCCTCGCCGCGGCCCAGTTCGACGCGCTGCGAGAGGTCGCCGCCGCCCACGCGCTCGGCAATGCGGGCAATCGAGGCGGCGCGCCGCTCGATCATGCGCATGAGCAGGAAGGCCAGCCCGAAGCTGAGAGGCAGCGCCACCAGCAGCGCCAGCACCAGCGCCCAGCGGTTGGCCGCGTTCAATTCCGCGCTGCCGCTGGCGACGTGGCCGGTCAGCAGGCGCGAACCGTCGGGCAGCTGCGTGACGAGGAGGACGACGGGGCGCGCCTGCTGGTCGCCCTCGCGACGCAGGAAAACCTCCGACCAGCGCGTGCGGTGCGGGTCGGTCGCAGGCCAGATTTCAAGATTGCCGGCGACGACCCGGCCATCCCTGGCGGCATAGGACAGGACCTCTTCCCCAAGGGGATTGAACTCCAGCCTGTCGCGCACGGCCGTAACCAGGCCCCGCGCGCCGCCGCCTTGGTATTCGGACAGGAGCTCGTCCCTCAGCTCGGTGACCAGGTCGGCGCGCTGTTCGGCCAGCGAGCGCTCGCTGGCGACCTGCATGAACGATACCATGCCGATGGTCGGCAGGAAGATCGCGGCAAACAGCAGCGCGGCGAGCCGCGTGGAACTGCTGCCCCAGCGAAAGCGCATCTAGTGCGCCGTCCCGAGCCGATATCCCGCGCCGCGCACCGTGTGCAGGATCTGCTCGGAAAACCCCTCGTCGATCTTCTTGCGCAGCCGGCTGATGTGGACGTCGATTACATTGGTGCCGGGATCGAAGTGGTAGTCCCACACGCCTTCCAGCAGCATCGTGCGTGTCACCACCTGTCCGGCGTGGCGCAGGAGGTATTCGAGCAGGCGGAATTCGCGCGGCTGGAGGTCGATCGAGCGGCCCTCGCGGCTGACCTTGCGCGACAGCAGGTTCATTTCCAGCCCGCCGCACGAAAGCTCGGTCACCACCTTCTGGCTACCCGCCGCCTTGCGCATCACCAGGCGCAGGCGGGCGAGCAGTTCGGCAAAGGCGAACGGCTTGACCAGGTAATCGTCCGAGCCCGCGTTGAGCCCGTCCACGCGATCGTCCGCCGTGCCCAGCGCCGACAGGAAAATGACCGGTGTCTCGACTCGCGCCGCGCGCAGCGCGCCGAGCACCGCCATGCCGTCCATCTGCGGCAGCATGCGGTCGAGCACGATCGCGTCGTAATTGCCGTCGATCGCCAGGAAGAGGCCGTCGCGTCCGTTGTCCACCCGGTCGACCGCGAAGCCATGCTCGTCGAGCCCGCGGGCCACGAAGGCGGCCGTCGTCTCGTCGTCCTCAACCACCAGTACCTTGCCGCTCATCGCGCCTCCGGCCGCCGGGATGCGGCAATCTGCCTTACCCGGGCCTTGGCGGAATATGTCCATTCCGTCACTTTTGAAAGGGAGGGGCGGGGCTCGCCAGAACGAATTTGACTTTCGCAATTCGTCGTCTTGTGCAATCTGATGGGCGATGGAGAGAGGGAGAGTACCAATGGTTCGCCATGGTTGGCGTGTTCTGGGCGGCCTCGCATTGGCAGCGGTGGCAAGCGCCGCGCTTGCACAGGCCGATGTGCCGCTTACGCCAGAACGTGATTTTTCGGGCGTGTGGACGACCTACCGCGATCCGGACGCGGAGCCGGGCCCGCGCGCCGGTGGGACAATCGCCCCCGTCGAGGAACCGCCGTTCACCGCGGAAGGCCGCCGGCGGGTCGAGGAATACCGCAAGCTGGTGGGCGAAGACGGCGACGGGAGCGGCCGCTTCTCGGGCGACAACCCGGCCGCGCACTGCGTGGTCTACGGGATGCCGACGATGATGCAGTCGGCGGGCGGATACCCGATCGAGTTCATCCATCGGCCCGAGCAGCTGACCATCATCTACGAGGTCGAGAGCGAGACGCGCCGCGTCTACATGCCGGGCCACGGGGTGCCCCCGGGCAAGCGCCTGCCGGTCCGGCAGGGCTACTCCGAAGGGAAATGGGACGGCGATACGCTCGTCGTGACCACGACCGACCTCAGCGACGGGCAGGACCAGCGGACCTATCCGCACAGCGACGAGGCCACGATGGTCGAGCGGATCCGGGTGGTGCCCGACCCGAAGGTGGGCAAGGTGATGGAGTACCAGCTCACGATGACCGACCCCGTCTACTACACCAAGCCGATCAGCTTCACGAAGAAGTGGATGCCGCTCAAGGACGGGCACATCATGGCCTACAATTGCACCGAAGAGCCCTGGCTGCGCCTGCTCGACAAGCGGCGCGAACAGCTCGAGGCGGGACAGCCGGTCACCGCCCAGATGGCCGACGTCATCGACGTTTACGAATAAGCCGAGGAACCCCAGTGATGAAACGCACCATTGCCATTGCCGCCGCCGCGCTGGTCGTCTCGGCCACCGCCGCCGCGCACCATTCCGCCGCGATCTTCGATTTCCGCGCGCCCGTGACCAAGACCGGCACCGTAAAGGAAATCCGGGTCATCAACCCGCACACCCACCTGCTGATGAACATTACCGACGGCAAGGGCACCCGCGACTGGAACTTCGAAGGCCACAGCGCGAGCAACTTCTATCGCGCGGGCTATATCCGTGGATCGGTCAAGGCGGGCGACAAGATCCAGATCACCTACGCCCCCATGCGCGACGGCGCCGACGGCGGCTACATCGTAGCGTTCACGACCGTCGACGGAACAAAGGTCGGCTTCGCTCCGCCTCCCTAGGGACCGTCCCGGCAGCTGGGGTCCGGGCCCCCGTCAAACCGCTGCATCCGCGAGAATCTGCTCGAGTTGCTCGGGCTTGAGCTCGGCCTGAAGCTGATCGAAGGTGCACTGTCGCGCGGCCTTGTCGGGCCGCCAGCGGCAGAAGGTCGTGCCGTGGCGAAACCTCTTTCCGGTCACCTGGTCGTAGCGGACTTCGACGACCTTCTCGGCGCGCAGGGATACCCATTCGCTTTTGCGGTCATTCGTCGACCAGCGGCTGGGTCCGCCGGGCGAGCTACCGGTGAACGCGGAATCTCCCTCGAGGGGCCGGAGCAGGGTGAGGAGGTCCTGTCGCTCCTCCTGCGTAAAGGAAGACGTGTAGCCCACGTAGTGGAGAAGGCCTTCATCGTCGAACAAACCGAGCAGGAGCGAGGCGACCTTCTCGCCCGCCCGATCGAGACGGAAACCGCCCACCACGCAATCCGCGGTCCGGTGGACCTTGCGCTTGAACATCGCGCGTTCCCCCGGCCGATAGGGCTGGTCCCTGCGCTTGGCGACCACGCCGTCGAGCGCACCGCCGGTCCGGGCGAGCCACTCGGCTGCAATTTCGGTGTTGCAGGTAAAAGGCGAGACGAGCAGCGATCCGGTTGCCGGGCCGGCAAATTTCTCCAGTTCCTCGCGCCGCATGCTGAGGGCCTGGTCGAGAAGCGAAACCGATCCGACCTGCAGGCAATCGAACAGCATGAGCTTCGCGGGAGTTTCCTGCGCCAGTCGTTCAATGCGTGATGCAGCCGGATGGAGGCGCGCCTGCAGTGCCGAGAACGACAGCGTATCGCCCAGCGGCAGGATGATTTCGCCATCGAGCACGAAGCGATCTTGTGGCAGGCGGAGCACTGCCTCGACGAGCTCGGGAAAATAGCGCCCCAGCGGCTTTCCCGATTTCGACATCAGCGCCACGTCGCGCCCGTCGCGGAACACCAGGCACCGGAAGCCGTCCCACTTCGGTTCGAACTGCCATCCCCCTTCGTCAGGCAGCGCATCGACAAGACGCGCCTCCATCGGCGCCGTCGAGCGCGCGATCAGCAGGTCCGCGAATGCTTCGCGCTTCGTCATGGCGGCCCCATAGAACGAGGGATGTAGACTTCGGAATTTCCAACGCGCGAAAGGCGAAGCCTTTCCCTCTAGGAACCAGTCGAAGCCGGCTCTGACACTCGAGGGCGGTGGCGCTGGCGCTGGATTGGTCGGGGAGACAGGATTCGAACCTGCGACCCTCTGCTCCCAAAGCAGATGCGCTACCAGGCTGCGCCACTCCCCGACCGTGTCCGCGCGCGGCCCCTTCGCTATCGCTCGGGAGCCTTGCGGCCGGAAAGGTCCCGCCGGACCTTCCCGAGTCGCGCAAGGCTGGTGGGCCCGCCAGGATTCGAACCTGGGACCTAGCCGTTATGAGCGGCCAGCTCTAACCGCTGAGCTACAGGCCCGTTCCACCGCTTGCGCGGCGCTTCGCTTAGTCCCGCGCCGCGACAGTGTCTAGCGTTCGACCGCGCCCATGATGCCGGCGACGGTCGTCGGCTCGACGCCGCGCATGGCGCAATAGTCGAATACGCGGCGCCACCAGTCGTAGAGACGGTCGAGATCGTCGTCGTCGCGCACGTAAGGCGTGTGGCCGGCCTGCAGCGAAGGGCTGTGAAACGAGAACACCAGGAGCGGCAGCCCGTCGTCGAGCGCGATGTCTATGCCGCGGATCGCCTCGTCGACCTCGACTCCCTCGGGCGTCAGGGCGATGCGTTCGAGCAGGCCGAGCCGGGAGAGCAGCCCGGGCAGCATCGGCACCTTCTGCGCTGCCGGGAACAGCGTGCCACCCTGTCGCCGGAGCATGCCCCACCACACCGTGGTTACCGGCAGTTCGAGCAGGGTCCGCTCGGCGTCGATCCAGAACGGCTCGAGCGGAAAGCCGCGATAGTCGGGCCCGCCGCCTGCCGAGTAGTCGAAATTCGCCCGCACCGAGGTGTCGATCGCGATGCCATTCTCGCGCAGCAGGGCGGCAGTGTGCGGGCCGGTGCCGTAGCGGCCGGCGCGGTAGATCATCGGAGAGAGTCCGAAGACCTCCTCGATTCGGTCGCGCAAATTGCCGAGCTTGGCCGCCTCCAGTTCGCGCGGCAGATTCCCGGCGAACGAGGTGTGCGTGCTCACCTCCTCGTCGAACGGCGGGTTGACCCAGGGATGGAGCTGCACGCCGATCTCCGCCGTGCCCGCGGCGATGGCGGGCTTCAGCACGTCGACGGCAAGCGTGGAGGAGACGATCGGCCAGTCGACCAGGTAGATCGGCTTTACGCCCATGCCTTCGCAGAAAGCCTGGAACTTGCCGATGCGCGGGACGTGGTCGAGCCCGTGGTGGTCGCGCGAAAAAGGGGCCGACCAGTCGAACTCTTCCTCGGTATCGACGGTCACGATGAAGCGGCGGCCGAAGCCGGGGGCGAAGCGGGCGCGGGCGGATGGCCGTGGGGGTGTGCAAATGGCCTGCATTGCCGGGCTCCTCCCTGCTCGCGTCAGGCCTGCGCGCCTCCCGCACTGTCTTCGCTATGACTCGCCACTCTCCCGGTCAAGGCGGGCAGGGCGAGGACTAGCGAGTCGCCGTTAACGACCAGTGAGCCGCCCGCCGCCTCTGCCTCGGCACGGGCGAGGCGCAGGGTGAAACCGCTACCGAACATCCCCGCCGTCACCGCCGGGGCCTGGCTCCTCGCGGCGCCGGCGAACAGGTCGTCCGCCTCCGACAGGCTGAGCGGCAGGTCGATCGTCAGCGTGACCCGGTCTTCGGCATCGTGCAGCACCAGTTCGACGACCTCGCCCGGCGCCAGCGCCCCGGCCAGCGTCGCCAGCAGGCGCCAGGCCAGCTGCGCGGCGTCGTCCGGGCCGAGGGTAACGGCGAAATCGTCGCCTGACACGAGCAGGCGCATCTTGGCGCTGCGCGGGCGCGTGACGCCTTCCAGCCGCTTGAGCGTCCGCTCGGCCGTCTGGCGCAGGTTGGATCCATCGTCCGACAGCTCCGCCGCGCCGCTTTCCAGCCGGACCATTCGATCGATCTCGTCGAACCCGGCGAGCAGGCGCGCCGCATCGACGCCGATTGCGGCGGCGAGCGCGCGGTAGCTGTTGGGCGCGGGGCCGAAAAGTTGCTGCTGGATGATCTCGGCAAAGCCCTGGACCGCGTTCACCGGGGTGCGCAGCTCGTGAAGCACCTGGCGCATTCGGTCGGCGGGGCCGCTGTGTTCGTGTGCCGCTCGGGACCGGACAGGGCGGCGCAGGCGGCCGCGATAGCCGGAGAAGCCACCGCTCGCCCCCGCGAAGTGCGGTGCGCAGTCGAGACGCCACTCACCAGCGACCGTGGGGACGCCGGCCAGCGTCGCCCGCCCGCCGCGAACCGGCTGGTGGAGCCGCATCGCCCGTCGCGTGGCGTCGTCCAGCACGCCCGGCGCGTCGAGCCGCATTCCCACCAGGAGCGGGGCGAGATCGTGATCGGCCCAGTCGATACGGCCGGAGCTGTCGGTCGAGAAATCGCAGGCTGCGCCCGGCGCGATGGCTGGAGCGCCGTCATCGAGCGGCAGGCGCGGGGCGAGGGCGGCCGGCTCGCCCCGCCGGGCCTGCTGGAAGGCCTCGATCCGGCGTACGAGCGCGGAGATGTCCTCGCGGCCGTTCTCCTCCGCAGGCGCTTGGGCAGGTGCCGGGGCAGGAGGGGGTGGAGATACTGGCTGGTCCTCGACCTGATCGATCACCTGTCCCGCGGGCTCGGGCAGCACGAGGTCGCGCACGCCCAGGCGGGAGAGCAGGCTCCTGGCCCCGTCGGGCAGGTCGCGCCGGTGGCGCAGGAAGCCGCGGGCAATCATCGGCAGGCGCGGGATCAGCGCGGTCCACTGGTCCTCCTCCAGCCGGGCGGTTGCCATCGCCGCCGCCGCCGCCTGCGGGTCGCCTTCGGCCAGGTGTGCCAGCAGGCGCGGGTTGCGCAGCCGCAGCCAGGGCTCACGCAGGATCCGCGCCTGTTCGAGGGGCGCGAGCGCGCCTTCGATCTCGCCGAGCCTGCGATAGGCCGCCAGCACCAATGGCCCATTGGCCCCCGGCGGCGTGGAGCCAAGCAGGTCGAGCAGCTGCCGGTACTGCGTGCGCGCCGCCTGCTCGCCCGCGGCGCCGGAACGCAGGACAGTGGCAAGGCGGTCGTCGAACAGCATCGATTCTCCACGCACGCACGCGAATGCGGGATGCATCACGCGGCACAGTGGCAATTAGCGATTTGGTAACTGGGCGAAACGCGTAGCTATGCACCGTTGCAAAGCGGGACGGTTGCGGCCATAGATAATAAAATTTCTCGGGAACCTTTCCTTTTGGCGCTTAGTTGCGGCAAGTGGAATATTTCATGGGTCGTTTGTGACGCGGCGTTGCCCGCCCTGGAGCTTTGAATGGCTACGCTCGATTCGATCGATCGCAAGTTGTTGTCAGAATTGCAGGCCGAAGGCCGCGTTACCAATGTCGAGCTGGCGCAGCGCGTCGGCCTGACCGCGCCGCCATGCCTGCGCCGCGTGCGCGCGCTGGAAGAAGAAGGGGTCATCCGCGGCTATCACGCCGACCTCGACGCCTCGAAGCTGGGCTTTGCCATCACGGTCTTCGCCATGGTCAGCCTGAAGAGCCAGGCGGAAGAAGACCTGCGCGGGTTCGAGGACCATGTGAAGACCCTGCCCGAAGTGCGCGAATGCCACATGCTCAACGGCGAGATCGACTTCATCCTCAAGATCGTCAGCCGCGACCTGCAGAGCTTTCAGGAATTCCTCACCAGCAAGCTGACGCCGGCGCCCAACGTGGCGAGCGTGAAGACTTCGCTGACGATCCGCACGGCCAAGCACGAACCGGGCGTTCCGCTGGGATAGACCTCTTACTCGCTATCGTCGGACGAGCGGAAGCGCTCCGACCAGATCGAATAGACGAAGGTCGCCGACCAGGTGATCAGCATGAACCCGCCGAGCGCCTCGAGCATCACGATCATGCGGATCGGCCCGTCGGCGTGTTGCGAGGTGAACCCCAGCGTGGCGAAGGTGACGCCGGAGAAGTAGAGCAGGCTCGCCATGCTGCTGCCATCCCAGTGAGTGATGTTGCCGGTATCCGGGAACTGCATCACCGCCCAGTATGCCCATGCGGCAATGGCGATCTCTGTCAGATGCAGCAGCATCAGCCCCCAGAAGGTGCCCAGCAGGGCGAGGAAGCTATGGTCGCCGTCGGCGGGCTTGAGGCGCTTTATGAGCAGAAGCCCGCCCAGATGCCACGGAGCGCTCGCAAACAGCAGCGCCAGTCCTGCTGCCAACACCATCCATTCCGTCGGGCTCATGCGAACATAATGACCCGGCGGCGCCTCGTGTTCCGGTTCGATCGGAACGGACAGGGACTTCACACGTCACTCGCGTCGGGGACGCGCCGCAGGAGGGAACCCGAGGCGTCACTTCCCGGCGATCTCCTTCAGCAGCTGTTCGACGACCTGCTCGGGGGACGCTGGCTTCGGCACAACGGCGATCGCGGGCAGCTCGGCCGCCAGGTCGCCCGGCAGGCCTGTCGCCGAATGGACCACGAAAGGAATGCCTTGCCGGGCCAGCTGGAGCGCCAGCGGCGTTACGTCGCAATCAGCCAGTTTCACGTCGAGGATGGCTGCCGTCACCGCTTCGCTGGCGACGATGTCGAACGCCCTGGCAACGGTCGGGCAAGGCCCCGCCACCATGCCGCCCAGACATTCCACCTCGATCGCCAGACTCAACGCGATGACTGGCTGGTCTTCGACGATCAGGACGATGTTTTGATTGAACATAGTGTCTCCCGGGAGCGGGAGCGCACAGTCTCTCAGTCGCCAATGCTCAACAACGATCCGCGGCGATGCCGCTGGAACAAAGTTGATATAGGTTAGTTCCCGAGATTATTAATCTGCATACAAGACCACCGCGGTCCTGTAGGATAGAAAACATCACCGGCTTGAGCCTGGCCGCCGGTGACTGAGAGATGCGTCGCGCTCCCGTCAAAAGGAAACGGGGGAGTTCAATTGCCGCATCAAAAGTCTTCTCCGCTTGTTCCCGCGCTGCGCAAGCTTCACCGATGGGAACGCTTGAGCGCCGCCGACGACGAGGCGGTGCTTGCCTTGCCGTATCAGCTGCGCACCCTGCGGCCGCATCACAACTTCGTGCGCGAGCAGGACACTCCGCGCGAATGCTGTGTGCTGGTCGAGGGTTACGCCATCAGGCACAAGAGTACCGGCAATGGGAACCGGCAGATCTTTTCGATCCACCTGCCCGGAGATTTCGTCGACCTGCACAATTCCCTGCTGCGCAGCGCGGACCATTCGATCGAAGCCCTGACCACCGCGGTCGGCGCGTTTATTCCGGTCGAGGCAATCAAGGAACTGGCGTTCTCCCACCCGAACATCGGGCTGGCGATGTGGTACGAAACGCTCGTCGATGCGTCGATTTTCCGCGAGTGGACGCTGAACGTGGGGCGGCGCGACGCGATCACGCGGACCGCTCACTTGCTGTGCGAGTTTGCCGTGCGCATGTTCGCGGCAGGCCTGGGGAAGGAATTCGAGTTCAACCTGCCGATGACGCAAGCCGAACTGGCGGACGCTGCCGGGCTCACGGCAATTCACCTGAACCGGACGCTGAAGGTCCTGCGCGAGGATCGCCTCATCACCTATGACCGGCGCGTGGTGTCGATTCTCGACTTCCGCCGCCTTGCGCAGGTGGGGGACTTCGATCCGCGCTACCTTCACCTCGAAGGGGCGGGGGAAGGTCTTTCAGCCGACCGCGTCCCGAAGGTTCATGAGGGAAAGATTTCCCAATAGCCGGCGCCGACCAGCCGCAACCTGGCGACGGATCGTTCGTCCGCGAACAGTTCTACCGGGCGCTCGCCGCAATGCCGCCGGATGATAGTGAACGCCTCCTGGGGCGAACTGTCCGTGAATTGCCAGTCGCGCACGGCGCCGGTCGCGGGATCGCAGTCCACCAGCCGGTAATTTCTAAATCGCCACAGTGACTTCATCCGACTCGCCCCCGGTCTGGAGGCTAGGCCCATCGTGCGCCCATGGCGTTGTTTTAGGTTAAGAGCCGGAAATTCCGCCGGTCAGGCGGACTGCGCGCCCTCGCGCTCCTTCATCCAGTCCTCGAGCCACTTGATCGAGTAATCCCCGCTCAGCACGTCAGGCTGCTCGAGCAACGCGCAGTGCAGGGGGATCGAGGTCTTGACCCCCTCGATCACCATCTCCTCCAGCGCGCGCTTCAGGCGCATGATGCAGCCCTCCCGCGTCCGGCCGTAGACGATCAGCTTGGCAATCATGGAATTGTAGTACGGCGGGATGCGATAGCCTTGGTAGAGCCCGCTATCGACGCGCACGTGCATGCCGCCCGCCGCGTGGTAGGCCGTGATCTGGCCGGGGCTGGGGGCGAAGGTCCAGGGATCTTCCGCATTGATGCGGCACTCGATCGCGTGGCCCTTGAACTCGATTTCGTCCTGCGTGACCGAGAGCGGCTTGCCGTCGGCGATGCGGATCTGTTCGCGCACCAGGTCGAGCCCGGTGATCGCCTCGGTCACCGGATGCTCCACCTGCAGGCGGGTGTTCATCTCGATGAAGTAGAACTCGCCGTTCTCCCACAGGAACTCGATCGTCCCGGCGCCGCGATAGCCCATGTCGGCCATCGCATTGGCGACGATCCCGCCCATCCGCGCGCGCTCTTCGGGCGTGATGACGGGGGAGGGGGCCTCTTCCAGCACCTTCTGGTGGCGCCGCTGCAAGCTGCAGTCGCGCTCGCCCAGATGTATGGCGTTGCCGTTGCCGTCGCCAAAGACCTGGAACTCGATGTGGCGCGGGTTGCCGAGGTACTTCTCGATATAGACCGTGTCGTCGCCGAAGGCGGCCTTGGCCTCGTTGCCGGCCTGTTTCATCAGCGTTTCGAGCTGGTCGGCGCTTTCGCACACCTTCATCCCGCGCCCGCCGCCGCCCGATGCGGCCTTGATGATGACCGGGTAACCGATTTCGTCCGCGATGCCGGCCGCTTCTGCCGGGTCGCTCACCGCGCCTTCGCTGCCGGGCACCAGCGGCAGGCCGAGGGCACCTGCGGTGCGCTTGGCTTCGACCTTGTCGCCCATCGTGCGGATGTGTTCGGGCTTGGGGCCGATCCACACGATGTCGTGCGCCTCGACGATCTCGGCGAACTGGGCGTTCTCGCTGAGAAAGCCGTAGCCGGGGTGGATCGCGTCGGCATGGGCGATTTCCGCTGCCGAGATGATGGCCGCGACGTTGAGGTAACTGTCCTTGGCCGGCGGCGGGCCGATGCAGATCGCGTGGTCCGCCAGCCGCACGTGCATCGCGTCGGCATCGGCAGTCGAGTGCACCGCGACCGTCTCGATGCCCATCTCGTGCGCTGCACGATGGATGCGGAGCGCGATTTCGCCCCGGTTGGCGATCAGGATCCGCTTGATGGCCATCAGGCTACCACGATCAGGGGCTGGTCATACTCCACCGGCTGACCGCTCTCGACCAGCAGGGCCTTGACCGTGCCGGCGCTGGCGGCGGTGATCGGGTTCATCACCTTCATCGCCTCGACGATCAGCAGGGTGTCGCCCGCTTTCACCTGGTCGCCCACCTTGACGAATTCGTCGGCGCCCGGTTCGGGCGAGAGGTAGACCGTGCCGACCATCGGCGACTTGATCGCGTTGGCCGTGTCGGCCGCCGGCGCCGCTTCGGCAGCGGCAGGAGCCGCGGGAGCGGGCGCAGCGGCCGAGGCAGCGGCCGATGCGGCCACCGGCGCGGCGACGTGCTGTATGGCGGCCGGAGCGGCCTGCACCGCGCGCGACACGCGGATGCGGCTGCCGCCTTCCTCCACTTCGATTTCGGTCAGGCCGGTGTCGGCCAGGACATCCGCCAGCTGGCGGACGAGCTTGGTGTCGATGGTCATCCCGGACTTGCGCCCCGATGCGCCCTTGGTTTCGGCCATTTGCGCCTCTTGTCTGTTCAAGGCGCCGCCTATGGGCAAGCCGCGCGCGAAGGGCAAGGGGGCGCTACAGGTTTGCCGCCTTCTCCAGCGCCACGAGGTAGCTTTGCGCGCCGAGTCCCTTGACCACGTCGATCGCCCCCATGCCGACATAGGAAACGTGGCGGAAGGCCTCGCGCGTTTCGGGGTCCGACAGGTGAACCTCGATCACCGGCACCGTGATGGACTTGATCGCATCGAGCAGCGCGATCGAGGTGTGCGTATAGGCGCCGGCATTGAGCAGGACGGCCTTGGCCGCTTCCGCATTGGCCTCGTGCAGCCAGTCGATCAGGTGCCCCTCGTGGTTCGACTGGCGCATGTCGATCTCCAGCCCCAGTTCGCGCCCGCGGTCCTCCAGCATCCCCGCGATATCGTCGAGCGTGGTCGTGCCGTAGATCTCCGGCTGGCGGATGCCGAGCAGGTTCAGGTTGGGGCCGTTGAGGACATAGACGGTCTGGGTCATGGGCCGGCTTTAGCGCGCGGCGGCGGGGAGGCAAGGTCGCTGGCCGGCACCGGCGACCGGAACCGAGCCTCGAAAAGCTTCAGGAAAGATCGTCCAGAAGCTGAACCAGTTCGACCTGCCGGCTCGTTCGGGTCTTTCGAAGGACTGCCTGGAGATGCACCTTTGCGGTGTTCTCGCTGATGCCGAGCGTCCTCGCGGCGGATGCCGTCGAGTGGCCGCAGAGCAGCATCTCTGCAATGTCACACTCGCGCGCCGTCAACCCGAACTGCTGCGCGACCTGCGGGCTCAGCGAACGCGCGCGTCTTGAGAAAGAGTCCGCTTTCGTCACTTGCTGAAAAAAGCGGACTGATTGCAAACGAGCGTTCGCGGGCCTTGCGTCGGAGATCGCTTATCGCCGATTCCGGTGAGAGGCCGTGTCCCTCCGTCGCAAGGGGCAGTTACCTGGGACCGACCGCAGAGGGACCAGCCCTTGTCGCGGCGTAATCCGCCTCAGCTCGTGTCATTTCCAGTTGCCCGTCGGCAACCTGTTTTTGCGCGGCGGTCCGCGCGGCAGCCGCATCGCTGATCTGCTGCTCTGCTCTTTCGAGGTCCTTGCGCGCCTTTGCGAGGTCCCGTTCGCCATCAGCGAGATCGCGAGTGCTCGTCACGATTGACTTCTCGCCGCTGCGAACGTTCTTCTGGCCTGCAGACCATGACGTTCCGTAGGCGCCGATCTGGTTTCCCCGGTCCGACAGGCGTTCGCCGGCGTCTCGCGGCGCATTGTCGGTGGCACACGCTCCCAGCGACAGCGGCATGCACAGTACAAGCGCTGCGCCAATGGCGTTCCTGAAGGATGCAGAGGAATGCGAAATGGAGAGGAAGGGCTTTTCGATGGTGAGGCAGGACATGGAACAACTCCCGTTGTAAGCGGGAGCTCGATTGTCTCTCAGTCGGCGACGCTTACGAGAAGATGTCGAGCCGATGCCTGTTATATGGGGATTTGGCAAAGCGGATACAATGAAGTGCGCGGCAGCGAACGGACGGATCCAGAGGTGACTTCCAGTCGGTTGCCCGTCCATTGTTAAACAGCCCCGGCAAGGTGATAGCGCAGTTGTCCGGGGTCTTGTATGTCGTTTGCTGGATGGATGCTGCCCCACCGCCGCCCCGTACCAATGACCTGAACCGGATCGGCTTGCACCAACGCGCGCCTGGCGGCTACCAAAGGCGCCTTTCATGACAAAGCCTCTATCGCGCACGGGAGCAGAAAGCCTCGCGCTTGCGCTGATCCATTCCTCCCGCGCGCCGGTGCTGCTTCTCGACGCAGAGTCACGTGTTACCGGTGCGAGCCAATCCTTCTGCGACACGTTCGGGTTCTTGCCTGACGAGGTGGCCGGATGCGAATTGGCCAATCTCGGCGAGGGTGAGTGGAATGTACCGCAATTGCGATCGCTTCTGCGGTCGACCTTTGCCGGAACAGCGCACGTAGAATCCTACGAGATGGATCTCGTTCGCCCGGGCCATGACAGGGCTTGTCTCGTCCTCAATGCCCATCTGCTCGATTATGTCGACGATGCCGCATTGATACTGCTCACGATCAGCGACGTCACCTCGGCGCGCCTGGCGGAGCGGTTGAAGGACGACCTTATCAAGGAAAAGCAGGTCCTGCTGCTCGAATTGCAGCATCGGGTCGCCAACAGCCTGCAAATCATCGCCAGCGTCCTCATGCAGAGCGCCCGCCGTGTTCAATCCGAAGAAACGCGCCTGCATCTGCGCAACGCCCAGCGCCGGGTCCTTTCGATCGCCACCTTGCAGAGGCAACTCGCAGTATCGAGCGAAGACAGGGTTCAGTTGCGCCAGTATTTCGAGAGCCTGTGCGACAGCATCGGGGCATCGATGATCGATGAGGAGGGAAAAGTCACGCTGACCGCTACGACCGACGACAGCTCGGCCACGGCCAACGTCTCGACCAGTCTCGGCCTGATCGTCACCGAGCTTGTGATCAACGCATTGAAGCACGCCTTTCCCGACCGGGACAAGGCGGGCCACATCACCGTCGACTACAAGGGTGAGCGATCGGGCTTCGCCTTGATGGTCGCCGATGATGGCGTGGGTATCGCCGCGAGCGACGAACCGACAGCGCCGGGTCTTGGGACAGGCATCGTCGATGCCCTCGCGAGGCACCTCGGTGCCACCGTCTCGACGCACGACGCGGGGCCCGGCACCAGGGTCAGCGTCATCCGCGAGGAGTAACGCCGTTCGGCCCCGACAGGGTCGGCCCGTCTGCTTGCAATATGCACTCAACACCCCATTTCAGGGGCATCGAAGCGGCTTCCCGGTTTGTGAGCGCCCTCGACTGAGAGACTGTGCGCTCCCGCTTGCAGCAAGGGAGCGCCGCCATGTCCTCATCCCCATCAAATACAAGCGAAGCCAAGGCCCAGTCGTGGGAGAACGAAGGCGGCAGCGTCGCCCCTGACGAACTTGCCGCGTCGCTCGGGGTGGTCCGCCACATGAGCGAGACCTATTCGGTCGGCGGGTACCGTTACACCACTCTGACCGATGCAATTTCCCAGGCCCGCCGAATGGCCAAGCTCGAACAGGAATTGCTTGGAGATGGAGCGTGAGCGGGAGCCGGAAGGTGGCAGGCCCGCCCGCGAGCGCAAAGGACCTCAACGAGCTGCTGCACGCTCACCAGGTCGAGCTCATGAAGGCCAGTTCGTCGGACGCCGGTGCGACCCGCGCGAACCATTTCGACCAGGTTGCGCAATTCGCGAACGACATCCGGAACCTGCGCAAGATCTCGCCCGAAGCGCTGCCCGCACGTGGCAATACGGAGCCGCACACGATCATCTATGGAAGTTATGCCGGCGCATCCGCCCATCAGGCGCCCACTTCGCGCAGCTCGGGTGGCGAGACGCGTGCGGGCAGCGAGAACCCCGATCGGGGGCGTGCCGACGATTGATTGCCGGCAGCGGCACATACCTGCGCGATTTGCCGCCCGCTCGCGACTCGCGCCAGGCGCATCCCGGATGGACGGTCGGCCCTACCGCTCCACCCCTTTGACCTTCCCCCACTGCCGCGCGGCGGTGTAGCCGAGGTAGCCGGTGCCGAAGAGCGCGTAGAGCTCGTCGGGCAGGCCGCGCAGGTAGCCGGTCATGCCCGTGCCGATGTTCTTCGCACTCTGCGGGTCGAAGGCGGACAGCACGCCCATCGGCAGCGCGAACAGGATCATCGTGTACATCACGTAGAGGAAGCTCGGCCGGGCGCGGCTGGTCCAGGGGTCGGCGGAATTGGCTTCGGCGACGATGGCCGACATCTGCGCCTGCAGCCGTTCGAGCTCCTGCGAACCTTCCAGCCGGATCAGTTCCAGCTTGGCCTTTTCGCGCGCGGCCTTGTCGGGCACGACCTTGTCGATGATAGAGGCGAGGGGCCCCAGGAGGCTGTCGATCAGCATGCGAATCACCTTTGGTTGTCGGATGCGGTGCGGGTGAACCTATCTGGTTCGTGTAGGAAACTGGTTTTTGCAGGAGAGGCGCAATGAAGCTGGCACGGTTCGAATGGGACGGGAGGATCGACACCGGCGTGGTCGAGGGGGACCAGCTCATCCCGCTCGGCGAACCCGACATGCTGGCGCTCATCGAGCTCGGCGCAGAGGCGATCCGCGATCGCGCGGGGGGCATTCCCCGGCGCGTTCCGCTCGCCAATGCCCGCCTGCTCGCGCCGCTCCGGCCCGGCAAGTACCTCGCCATCGGCATGAACTACGCCAAGCACAACGCCGAGATGGGCCGCGACGGGCCGCCGCCCAGGCAGTACTGGTTCAACAAGCAGACGACCTGCATCACAGGTCCGTTCGACCCGATCGACCCCGGCGTTTCGGAGGCGGTCGACTACGAAGTCGAGCTCGGCGTGGTCATCGGCCGAACAGTCAAGTGTTCAACGGCCGATGAAGCGCTTCATTGCGTCTTCGGCTACCTGGTGGCGAACGATGTCTCGGCCCGCGACTGGCAGAAGCATTCTCCCACCTTCACCATGGGCAAGAGCTTCGATACCCACGGCCCGGTCGGCCCCTGGATCGTCACCGCCGACGAGATTCCCGACCCGCAGAAGCTGCCCCTGCGCTGCCTCGTCAACGGCGAGGTGCGGCAGCAAAGCAATACCGACAACATGATCCACACCGTAGCGCAGCAGATCGAATATCTCTCGACCGCCTTCACCCTCGAGCCCGGCGACCTCATCGCCACCGGCACGCCCGAGGGCGTCGGCGCGGGAATGGACCCGCCCCGGTTCCTGCAGCCGGGCGACGTAGTGCGCTGCGAGATCGACGGTATCGGGGCGATCGAGAACCGCGTTGTCGCTCCCGCCAGCCGGTAATCTCCGGGAGGTTCTTGCCAAGCGCAATAAGACGGCGGAACCTGTCGCGAGGCGGCGATTCGCCGCGAGGGAGAGGAACAGGCAAATGCCGCACGCAACGCTCGATACCATCACCGACCTTGCCGCAACGCGCTGGAAGGAGCGGGCGCAGGACAGGCGGACGGCGCAGCTGATGGAATTGCTCGTCAGACATCTCCACGCCTTCGCGCGCGAGAACGAGCTGGCCCCCGGCGAATGGTACGAGGCGACCGAATGGCTCTCCCGCACCGGCCAGATCAGCGACGAGAAACGCAAGGAGTTCATCCTGCTGTCGGATGTGACCGGCTTGTCGATGCTGCTCGAACTGATGCATGACGACAAGCCGGGCGAGGCCACCCAGAACACCCTGCTCGGCCCGTTCTACATCGAGAACTCCCCGCAGATCGGCTTCGGCAATCGCCTGCCGGGAGTGCAGGACGAGGACGGCACGCCACTGATCGTTTCGGGCAGGGTCGTCACTCTCTCCGGCGAGCCGATCGCCGACGCGCTGATCGACGTGTGGCAGAACGATGCGGGCGGGATTTACGAGGCGCAGATGGATCCCGGCTGCGACCCGCATTACCGGGCCAGGATCCGGACTCGCGACGACGGCAGCTACATGTTCCGCACCGTCGTCCCGGTAGATTACTCGATTCCGACAGACGGCCCCGTCGGCCAGCTGGTCGGCCGCACGGCGATTTCGCCCGTGCGCCCGGCGCACATTCACTTCAAGGTCGAGGCCGAGGGGCATCCGTCCCTCGTCACGCATGTCTTCGACGGGAGTTCGAAGTCCCTGGACACCGACCCCGTCTTCGGCACACGCGAGGGGCTGCTGCTGGACTTTGTCGAACAGCCTGCCGGCAAGGCGCCCAACGGAGACGAGATCGACCGCCCATACCGGACGGTCGATCTCGAATTCGCCCTCATCTGAAGGGTTGGGGCCGGCCGGGTCGCAGGAGCCGGCCCCACAAGCTTGTCAGAGTACGGCGAAGTCCGTCGCTGCCAGGTCGGCATGGTTGGTGAACATCGCCACCATGGTCGCCGCGCCTTCGCCGCTGCCATCCGCATCGAACCACAGAGCGCCGGTCGCCTGGTCGTAGAACAATCGGTCGTCGGCATCGCCGGCCGCGGTGCCGTGGACGAAGTTGTCGCTCGTAACTGCGGCCAGCCCGCCGAACGCCGAGCCGGACAGGCCGACCTTGTCCTCGCCATGCTGGAAGTCGAGGATCGTGTCGACGTTGTCGCTGCCGAACGGGTTCGACTGTCCCGGCGCATAGGTCATGAGGAACCAGTCTGCCCCGCCGTTCCCGACCAGAGTGTCGGCGCCAAGCGCGCCCTCCAGCCGGTTGGCCCCATCGTCGCCGATGAAGAAGTCGTCGAACAGACCGCCCTTCACGTTCTCGATGCCCTGGTAAGTGTCGCCTTCAGCCGCGTTGTTGAAGCCCTTGCCGATCATCAGATTGACGAACGCGGTGCCCCAGTTGTCTTCGTACGAGGCCGTGTCGGTCCCGGCGCCGCCGATCAGCGAGTCACCCCCGAGCGAGCCGATCAGGATGTCGTTGCCGCCGCGTCCGTCGAGGCGGTTCACATCCGATCCGCCGATGATGAAATCGCCCGCTTCGCCGCCGACCACGTTCTCGATCGAGATGTAGGTGTCGCCCTGGGCATCGTTCCCTGCGCCGAAGCCGAGGGTGAGATTGATGAACACGCTGCCCTCGTGGCCTTCGAAGCTTACCGTGTCGCTGCCCCGTCCGCCATCGAGGATGTCGGGCCCGGCAAATCCGAAGAGGACGTCGTCGAAGTTCCCGGCGAACATGCTGTCGCGTCCGGCGGTTCCGAGAAGTGTGTCAGCCGTGTCCAGGCCCTCCACGCGGAACACCACGTTGACGGTGTTCCCGTCCTTGAGGGTGTAGTTCACCGAATCCACGAGTACGCCGTTGCTAGCCCCGGAGTTCGGGAGTGGGCATCGAGTCGAAGTCCGCTCCGGGAGTATAATTGACTGTGCCGTCCGCGAGGATCTGTGCAGTCGCGCCCGAAGGCAGTAGCAACAGGCCAGTGCCGGGGATGCCCCCGGCGTTCGGCACCGGCGCCCCGTTCAGCAACGACACCTCGAGGGAGGGGTGGTGCTGCGTCTTCTGTCATGAGGCTGTCGCCATAGAGCCTGGCGAACCGGGAATACTCGCTGCGCGGAAAGGCGACCGGCGGGCCGGCCGGCGGGCGGGCCCCGTCGAGAGCGGCGCGATCGCGCAGGATCTGGCGCTCGTTCCAGTAGATCGTTCCGCTCACAGTTCCTTCGTCGTCAGCGATGGCGGCGTCGAGCCACGGGCTGCGAATCCTGCAGGAGCCGGTGGACGGCGACGCAGGTGACGGGCAGGGGAGGGACTTCCTCTCCCGAAGCGGCCAGCGCAATTCGCACGAAGCGCAGGTCGGGGCTGGTAGCGGTCGGCTGCACCGAAGCCTCGCTGCCAAGTTCGCCCATCGCGGTGGAAATGAATCTGCGGAACGCAGGGTCGGAAACGCGCTCAATGCTGCGAGCAGGGTCGCCGGGGCTCGTGAAGTCGTCGGAAATGCGCAAGCTCAAGGGCCCCCCGTTATCGGCGGCAGAACACATCGAAGCAGTGCTCAACAGGGCAAGGCTCAAACCGAACTCCCGCATATGTCGCCCCTTTCGACTCGGCGGAATTAAGTATTAAACAGAAGCTTTGAGCCGGTTACAAGTTTACCGAACCTCGCAAAGAGTCCGATCGGCATTTGTCATTTTAATGATGGCTTCAAAAATTTGTTGAAATCAGCGGTTTAGTGGAATAAAGGTAAAATGGTACCGGTCCCTCTAATCTCTTCAAAGCCCCGCTTCGAGTTGCTCAAAATGCAATTCGGCGAGACTCGCTGCACCCGGCATGGGCATTGCGTTAACCAACTCGCGTTACTCTTTCATCGGGTGATGAAATCCTGGCGTTCAAGATTCGTCCCTGCCGCCCCTAATCGCCCCCGTAAGCGACGGTCGACATCAGCGAGATCTCCGCGGCCCGGCTGTCGAGGCGAGTGTGCTGGACCACGATCGGCTGGTCGCTCTCGATCACGCTGGCGTAATCGGTGTCGCGGGGGACCGGCTCGGGATCGCGCAGGTCGTTGAAGCGAAGGTGCCTCGTCCTCCTCGCGGCAACGGTCAGGCAGTAGGGTCCTGCCGGCTCCCGGTCGGCGAACAACAGCGTGATCTCGACCTGTGCCTCCTCGTCGCCGGCATTGACGATGCAGGCCGCCTCGTGGCTCACCAGCGCCTCGTCCGCGCCGATCATGCTCTGCCCCGGGATGTACCCTTCGGCAATCACCCAGCGTTTCTGGCCGATCGGTCTCATGCTGCCACTGCTCCTTTCCCGGACTTTGCCTGATGGGAAATGAACGCCCGTCAGCGGGTGTCGTTTCCGCGAAGGTGAAGCAAGGCGGAACCCGTCACGCGTCGTGCGCTTTAAACAAGGCATGAAGGTACAATTTCCCGACCCGCCCGTCGTGGTCGTGACCGGCGCCTCGGCTGGTGTCGGCCGCGCAGTGGTCCGCCGCTTCGCTCGCGACGGCGCAAAGATCGCCCTCATCGCCCGCGGGGCCGAGGGTCTCGAGGGTGCAAAGCGGGATGTGGAGGAAGCCGGCGGCGAGGCTCTCGTGTGTCCGTGCGACGTCTCCGACTACGACGCCGTCGAAGCCGCCGCCGAGCGCATCGAACGCGAGCTGGGGGAGATCGATATCTGGATCAACGCCGCCTTCGCCGGGGTACTCGGCCGCTTCATCGACATGGACATGGCCGATTACGAGCGGGTGACCCGGGTGACCTATCTCGGCCAGGTTCACGGCGCCCGCGCCGCGCTCGATCGAATGCTGCCGCGCGACCGGGGCGCAATCGTGCTTGTCGGCAGCGCGCTCGCCTATCGCGGGATACCGCTGCAATCGGCCTATTGCGGCTCCAAACACGCGATCCAGGGCTTCCAGGATTCGCTTCGCTCCGAATTGCTCCACGCCGGCTCCAACGTGCACGTGGCGATGGTCCAGCTGCCGGGCGTCAACACGCCGCAGTTCGACTGGATCAAGTCGCTGATGCCCATGAAGCCGAAGCCGGCGAGCCCCCCATACCAGCCGGAGATCCCGGCCGAGGCGATTCACTACGCGGCCTTTCACCGGCGCAAGGAGATCAAACTGGGTTGGCCCACGCTGGAGGCGATATGGGGCGACCGCCTCGCATCGCCGCTGCTCGACCGTTATCTCGCGAGAACCTCCTTCTCCGGGCAGCAGGATTTAGAGCCGGTTTCTCCCGGCCGCCGCAACAATCTCTATTCCCCGGTCCCGGGCGACCACGGGGCCCATGGGAGGTTCGATGCCACAGCGCGCAAACGGAGTTCGCAACTCTGGTTGACGACGCACCGTCCTCAGGTCGCTCTCGCCGCTGGCTTCGCCCTCGCGGCCGGCGCGCTTGCCTGGCTCGCTCGGCGGGCGCGTGCATGAGCGAAAAGCGAATTGGGGACTATGCCCTGATCGGTGACGGCGAAACCGCCGCGCTCGTTCATCGTGGAGGCTCGATCGAATGGCTTTGCCTTCCCCGTTTCGATTCGGAGGCTTGCTTTGCCGCCATCCTGGGCGACGAAGAGAACGGATCCTGGCACATCGGGTTTGGCGGCGAGATCGAACGGACCCGGCGCTATCGCGGCGACAGCCTGATTCTGGAAACCGAGATCGTGTGCGAGGGAGGCAGGGCGCGCGTCACGGATTTCATGCCCGTCCGCGAGGAGAATCCACGCGTAGTGCGGATCGCCGAATGCCTCGAGGGCGAGGTGCGATTGACCAGCCAGTTGAGGCTGCGCTTCGACTACGGCCGCATTCATCCGCTGGTCCGTCGCAGCGACGATGGAGACGTGGTCGCCATCAGCGGACCCAACGGGGTAAGTCTCGATTTCGACGTGCCGATCGAGTTTACTGATCGGCGGTTCTCGAGCGAGCGGCGGCTGTGCGCCGGTGAACGGACCTGCTTCGCCCTCACGTGGTTTCCCAGCGCCGAAGCCCCGCCCGACTGGCTCGATCCCCTAACCGCGCTCGAACGGACCGGGAGCTTCTGGGCCGACTGGAGCGACCGCGCTTGCGCAGAGGGACCGTATCGCGACACCGTGATGCGCTCGCTCATCACGCTGAAGGCGTTGATCTATGCGCCCGCTGGCGGGATGGTGGCGTCACCCACGGCTTCGCTGCCGGAACAGTCGCACGGTGAAAGGAACTGGGATTATCGCTACTGCTGGCTGCGCGACGCGACTTTCACGTTCCTGGCCCTGACCCGTTGGGGTCTCGACGACGAGGCGCGCGGCTGGATCGAGTGGCTGCGCCGCACGGTCGGCGGGGAACCAATCGAACTGCAGCCGTTCTATGCCGTCGACGGCGGCCGGCGCGCGATCGAGTGGATCGCCGACTGGCTTCCCGGATTTAACGGCGCCAGCCCCGTCCGCTTCGGCAACGGGGCACAGGTGCAGCTCCAGCTCGACATCTATGGCGAGCTCATCGATTCGCTTTACCAGGCGCGCGAGGAGGGGGTGGGCGATCCCGAGGCTTCCGACCAGTTGATCCGCCTGCTTGCCGCGCGGCTCGAGGAAATCTGGCAGCAACCCGACGCAGGCATTTGGGAGAGCCGCGGCCCGCTGCTTCATCATACCTACTCCAAGGTCATGTGCTGGGTAGCCTTCGACCGCACCGCTGCATGGCTCGCAGAGCGCGATCCCCAGCTTTCGGCGCGTTATTGCCAGCTGGCGCAGCGCGTGCGCGACCAGGTGCTCGAGAAGGGGATCGATCCGTCGCGCAACTGCTTTGTGCGTGCCTATGGCGACTCGGCGCTCGATGCTGCGGCGCTGCGCATTCCCCTTGTTGGCTTCCTGCCTGCCAGCGATCCTCGCGTGAGCGCGACCGTGGCGGCAATCGAGCGGGACTTGTGTCGTGACGGCCTGTGCCGGCGCTATCGTCCTGAAGAAACCGATGATGGCCTGTCGGGAGACGAGGGGGCTTTCGTCGCTGTCTCGTTCTGGTTGGCCGAGGTTCTTCACATGCAGGGCAGGACAGTGGAGGCGCGCAGGCTGTTCGAACGGCTCGTGGAGCGCGCGAACGATCTCGGGTTGCTGGCAGAGCAGCTTGCCTTCGGTGACGACCGCCAGCTCGGCAATTTTCCGCAGGGTCTTTCGCATATCGCGCTGCTTGACGCGGCCGACAGGTTGCAGACGGGGCGCGGCGGCGGGCGGAAGGCGGCGACGGACCAGTGACCATGGCGCCGACATTGCGCTGGTGCCAGGGAGAGGAGGAACCCTGCAGGTCCCGTGAGGTTTCCCTCGGTATGGGCTGATGCTCCATCCTTGCTCGCCGTGGTGCGCGCACCTTGTGCTTCTCGGCACGGGCGCCGCCGCTTTCATGCTGGCAGCTTGCAGCGAAGCAAGCTCCGGCGCACCGTGGGCCGGCGACGCGCACGCGGGAGCGGGCGTGATCGCGCGCAAGGCCTGTGGCTCATGCCACGAAATCCCCGGCATCAGCGGAGCCGACGGCGCCGTCGGGCCTTCGCTGGCGAACTTCGGCCTGCGCAAGCTCGTCGCCGGACGCCTGGCGAACTCGCGTGACAACCTGCAGTACTATCTCCTGCACCCGGATGAGGTCGTGCCCGGCAATTACATGCCCGACCAGCACCTGACGGCTCGCGAAGCGCGGAACGTGGCCGCTTACCTGTTGAGCCTCCAATGACCGGGTTGCGGCAGAAACTCGCGGCTCATCGCATCCTCGCCGGGTTTGTTGCGGGAGTGCTGGCCTCCGGCGTGGCTGCCTTGATGGTCGGAGCCTACCTGCTCTTCGGGGGCTTCAATACCGCGGCCAGCGCCGCACATGGCAAGCTAATGGCGTGGCTCGTCCATGCGACGATGGTCCACTCGGTCGAGCAGCGCGCAACGGCGATGGCCGCGCCGCGTACGCTGTCGCCTCCCGCGATTCTGTCGGGGGCGGTGGAGTACGAAAAGCACTGCGTCGCGTGCCATGGCGGCCCGGGGGTCGCCCGAGCGCCGTGGGTGGAAGCGATGCTGCCGACGCCGCCTTTCCTGCTCGACGCGGGCAAGCGCTGGAACCATGGCGAGCTGTACGAGGTGATCCGGGGCGGGGTGAAGATGACTGCAATGCCTGCCTGGGGCGAGGTCCTGCCGCGCGACAAGCTCGCGGACGTCGTCAACTTCGTGGAGATCCTGCCGCAGGTCCCGCCCGCCCAGTTCGCCCGTCTTCGGGCGACTGCCCAGGCACGCATAGCGAATGAGACCTTGATAAGCGGAGAGGCGGGGTAAACCACTGGTCGGGACGACTGGATTCGAACCAGCGACCCCCACACCCCCAGTGTGATGCGCTACCAGGCTGCGCTACGTCCCGAGCCAGTGGAGCGGCGCCTATAGGCCCGGCCATCGGGCAAGGCAAGCGTCTGGGAAGCGGTCGGCGCGGGCCCCGCGCTGCTGCGGCCGGGCGGCTCCGATTGCGCAGGTGTTGCATTGCTGCTACGCGCGGCGCCCATCGGCCGGGTCGTGATCTTTTCACCCTTCAAACCGCCGCAACCGGACACCAATTCCCCGTCATGATGGACCATCGCAATGCTTGACATTCTTTCTGCCGGGGCCGCCGCTGGCGCGCCGGGCTGGACCGGCTTCCTGCCGATCATCGGCATGATCGCCATTTTCTGGTTCCTGATCATTCGCCCGCAGATGCGCCAGCAGAAGCTGCACCGCGAGAAGATCGCCAGCGTGAAGAAGAACGACCAGGTCGTGACCGCCGGCGGCATCGTCGGCAAGGTCATCAAGGTCGATGACAACTATGCCGATATCGAGATAGCGCAGGGCGTGCGGGTCAAGGTGGTCAAGTCTACGATTGGCGACATCGTGCCCGCGGGCGGCACTCCGGCTAACGACTGAGCGCGGCAGGACGACAGGCAACCATGCTCGATTTTCCCCGCTGGAAGCGCATATGGCTCTGGGCGCTGACGCTGGTCGCGGCGCTTGCGGCCATCCCCTCGCTCGTGGTGCAGAGCGGCGGCTCCTGGCCCTCGGCGCTGCCCGATCCGCAGATCAACCTCGGCCTCGACCTTGCCGGCGGCAGCCGCATCCTGCTCGAGGCCAATCCTCAGCAGGTCGCGCGGCAGCGGCTGGAGGCGATGGAAGAGACCGTGCGCACCGCGATGCGCCAGGCCGAACCGCGCGTCCGCATCGGCGACGTTTCGACGTCCGGCGGGCGCCTGTCGTTCATGCTCGACGACCCGAGCCGGCTCGACGCGGCACGGGAGGCGATCCTGCCGGCGGTCAACGGAACCGGCACGGTGCGCGATTGGGACCTGCAGGTGGTGGACGGCAATCGCTTCGTCCTCACGCCCACCCAGGCTGGGCTTGAACTCGCCGTCGACCAGGCGATGGACAGCGCCAAGGAAGTGATCGACCGGCGCATCAACGCCATCGGCACGCTTGAGCCGACCATCCTGCGCGACGGTGATTACCGCATCTCGGTCGAGGCGCCGGGACAGCAGGACCCCGAGGCGCTCAAGTCGCTGATCGGCAAGACCGCCAAGCTGGAATTCAAGCTGGTCGACATGACAGCGCTGCAGTCCGACATCGCGCAGGGCATCGCGCCGGCCGGCAGCGAGATCCTGCCTTATGACGCGACCTCGCCTTTCGCCGGCCAGTCCATCGCGGTGAAGCGGCTCGGCGGCATTCGCGGCGATCAGCTGACCAACGCGCAGCAGAGCTTCGCGCCGCAGACCAACGAGCCGACCGTCACCATAACCTTCGACCAGCAGGGCGGCGCCAAGTTCGCCCGGCTGACGAGCGAGAACGTCAACAAGCCCTTCGCCATCATCCTCGACGGCAAGGTTCTTTCCGCACCGAACATCAATGAGCCGATCCTCGGCGGCAACGCCGTCATCTCGGGCGGGTTCACCGTCGAGAAGGCGAACGAGCTGGCCATTGCGCTGCGCTCGGGCGCGTTGCCGGTCGACCTCACGGTCATCCAGCAGGGCACCGTGGGGCCGGAACTCGGCGCGGACTCTGATCCGCAAGGGCCTGCTCGCGATGGGCGTGGGCGCCGGCCTCGTGGTCCTGCTGATGATCCTCACCTACGGCCGCTTCGGCGTCTATGCGACGATCGCGCTGGTGTTCAACGTGATGATGCTCGTTGGCATCATGGCGGCGATGACCGTCACGCTCACGCTGCCGGGTCTTGCCGGCTTCGTGCTGACCATCGGTGCGGCGGTCGACGCCAACGTGCTGATTTACGAACGCATCCGGGAAGAGCGAAAGAAGGGCCGCAAGGTCGTCGCCGCGGTGGAGAACGGCTACAAGGAAGCGAGCCGGGCGATCTACGACGCCAACGTGACCAACTTCATCGCCGGCGTGCTGCTGTTCCTGTTCGGCTCCGGCCCGATCAAGGGCTTTGCCGTCGTGCTCATCGTCGGCCTGTTCACCTCGGTGTTCACCGGCGTCGTCCTGACCCGCATGTGGGTCGCGCAATGGCTGCGCAGGTCGCGGCCCAACGACATCAATATCTGAGGCTGGCACGATGCGACTTCTCAAGCTCGTCCCCGACAATACCAACATCCACTTCCTGCGCTGGCGGGTGCCCTTCTACATCGTCTCCATGCTGCTGATCGCCGGCAGCTGGGGCATGGTGCTGACAAAGGGGCTGAACCTCGGCGTCGACTTCGTCGGCGGGCAGCAGATCCAGGTCACTTTCACGCAAAGCGACAGCGCACCGCTGGCCGACCTGCGCGAACGCGTCGCGGGGCTGGGTTATGGCGAGCCCGTGATCCAGAATGCCGACGCGCCGAACTCGGTCAACATCCGCTTCCGCCTGCCGCCCGAAGTGCAGGAGGACGCGGCCAAGTCGGCCGCGATGACGGAAAACGTGACGAACACGATCACGCAGAACTTCCCAGGCGCGCGGATCGATGACCTGTCGGCCGTCTCGGGCAAGGTCTCGGGCGAGCTGTTCGGAACCGCAATGCTCGCGCTCGGCCTCGCGATGCTGGCGATCTCGGTCTACATCTGGATCCGTTTCGAATGGCAGTTCGGCGTAGGCGCCCTGTTCGCGCTGTTCCACGACGTGTCGCTGACGCTGGGCATGTTCGCCCTGTTCCAGCTGGAGTTCGATCTCAAGATCATCGCCGCGATCCTGACCATCATCGGCTACTCGCTCAACGACACGATCGTCGTTTACGACCGCATCCGCGAAAACCTGAAGAAGTACCGCAAGATGCCACTGCCCGAGCTGCTCGATCTTTCGGTCAACGAGACGCTGGCGCGCACGGTGATGACCTCGCTCACGCTGCTGCTCGTGCTCGTGGCGCTGCTGTTTCTCGGCCCGGCGAGCCTGTTCGGCTTCACCGCGGCGATCACGCTGGGCATCTTCGTCGGTACCTACAGCTCGATCTACATGGCCGCCCCGATCCTCATCTGGATGGGCGTGAAGAGCGACAGCTTCGTCCCCAATGAAACAGCGGCGGACAAGCAGGAGCGGCTGGCCCGCGAAGGGGCCTAGCGCGCGATCGACGTGTAGATTTCGCCCAGGGCCTCCGCGTGGCTGTCCCAGCCGAAGCGGGCCGCCTGCGCGGCAACTGTGGCACGATCGGGGGGATCTGCGAGAAGTTCGCGAATGGCGCCGGCAATCGCCGCGGCATCGCGCGCGACGATCCTCCCTGCCGCCGGGTCGGTCATCAGTTCGCGCGCGCCCCCCGCGTCGCTGATGACCAGCGGGCAGCCACAGGCGAGCGCCTCCACCCACGCATTGGCCAGTCCTTCGCTGATGGACGGCGACACCAGTGCGTCGCAGGCAGAGAGGAGAACCGGCAGCAGCGTGTGATCGACCGAGCCGAGGAAGTGGACACGATCCGCCAGCCCCAGCGCAGCGGCCCGGGCGCGCAGCTTCGCCTCGTCCTCGCCCGTGCCGGCCAGCAGCAGGTTGGCGCCCTCGACCTCAATCAGTGCGTCAATCGCCAGCGCCTGCTGCTTGCGTTCGATCAGCGCGCCGACCGTGGCGAGCAGGGGCGCGCCGGTGGGGAGGTCGAACCCGAAGTGTTCGGCCAGCCGCATGCGGCATTCGATCCGGTCGAGCGGTCGGAACAGGTCGCGGTCAAGCCCGGTATAGTGCACGGCGATCTTTTCGCGCGGCAGGCCGATCGCGGCCATGTCCTCCACCAGCGCCCGCGAGACCGACAGCAGCCCCGCTGCCTTGGCGGCCGCCTTGCGCATTTGCCGCTGTGACAGGCGTCGCCGGCCCCAGTATGAAATGTCGGCCCCGCGCGCCTTGATCGCGAACGGAAGGCCGAGATCGCCGGCTATGCGCATGGCGGCGGGGCCGTCGGGATAGAAGAACTGCGCGTCGACCAGTGCGAACGGCTTTTCCTCGTGCAGGCGGCGCACCTCGGTGCGGATCGCGCGGGCGATCAGCATGGGGTTGAGCGGGCCGCCGAGACCGGGGATCAGCACGAAGGGAAGGCGGTGGACCTCCACCCCGTTCTCTCTTGCCACGCCGACCAACTCGCGCCGCCGCGCGTAACGGCCCCCCGCCAGTGGCGGGATGCCGATGGGGTTGATGACCGTGACCTGCCACTCACCCGTCCGCGCCAGGGCCTCCAGGCTTCGGGCGACGAAAGCGCCGAAACGCGGCTGGTCCGCGTTGGGATAGAGCGTCGCCAGCGAAAGCAGGCGTTTCACAGCCGGCGGACCAGCATCTCTGCCACCGCGAGCCAGGCCGGCTTGTCGACCACGAGCTGCTTCTGCCCAGCACCCGGCGGAAGCAGGCCGACCAGCGTGCCCTGCCGGTCGATCAGTCGGCCGAAGGCGAAGCGCCCGCCGGGACGCGGGGCGAGCACGTCGCGGTTGATCATCTTCGCCGCCTCATCGGTCGGGAGCTGGCGCAACCACAGCTGGTCGCCCGCGCGGTATTCGCCCTGGCTCGTTTCGATGGCGAGACAGACAAGCGGCGCCTCGTTGTCCAGTTCGCTCGGCAGGATCGCGTCGCGCGGGCTGGCGAGCGCCTCGGCACCGCCGTCGCCGAGGCGGGCGACGATCTGCGGTGCGGTGGCTTCCTTGCCCTTAAGCAGCATTTCCGGCTCGACCCCAAGCGCGGCGGCGATCCGGTTCATCCAGTCGAGCGAGAGGTTGCGCATTCCGGTCTCGAGCCGGCCGATGGTCTGCGCGGTGGTCGCCGGAACGCACGCGGCAGCGACATCGGCCAGCGTCATGCCCTTTTCCTTGCGAACGTCGCGGATGCGGTTGATCACGGCCAAGCTCCCTGCAGATTCCGGTATAACCGAAATGGTTATTTAACTTTCCTACAAGAACCGGGATTGTCAAGTCGCGCGGCCTAATCTGCGAAGGAGAACTGCATGCGCCGCGAGCTGGTGGAACGCGAACTGACCGATGTGGGGCCAAGGCGTCGTGACGGCACGGCGCGCCGGCGCCGATCGGTCACGGTCAACCTGGCGGAATCGCCCATCGCCTGGCTCCATTCGCGCGGCCATCTCGACGACCGGTTGTTCGAGGCTGGCGAGCGCCTGCGCGCGGATTACGAGCGGGCGCAGCTTTCTGCGGGCGTGACGATGCGCTGGGATCCTGTGCGCATCCGCGGCACGGCCGACCAGGGCCTCAACGCCACGGAGCGGCAGATCGCGGCCAAGGCGCGCTTCGACGGCGCGCTGGCAGAAGCGGGCAAGGGCCTGTGCGACATCCTCTGGCGCGTGGTGTGCGCCTGCGACCCGTTGCCCGATGCCGAAAAGGCGCTCGAATGGCCGGCCCGCAGCGGCAAGCTCGTGCTCAAGCTGGCCCTCGACAGGGTGGCCGATTTCTACCGCATCAAATGACGTCCTGGACAGTGTTCCATGTGTTCCATCCTCCTCGACGGAAGGCCCCTTGTCCTGTCGCGCCGGGCGTGGGAGCAGGGGACATGACCGACCAGGCGCTCCACGAGCTCTTCGACACCATCTTCCTCGGCGACATGGCCCTCGACCCGCAGCAGGCGACCGCGCTGGGGCTCGACAAGGGAGAGCTCAGAGTCGCGCGCTCGCGCCTCAACGCCACCGGGCCGGAGGCGGAGCAGGAACGGTTCGACCATGCCCGCGCCGGGCTGGCGGCGGTGCGCGCGGTCGATCCGGCTGGGCTGAGCGAGACCGGCAGGGTGCGGCGGCAGGTGGCCGAGTACATGCTTGAACAGCGGTTGGTGGCCGAGCAATTCGGCGTCCCGCAGATGGGCTATCCCTACCGCGTCAGCCAGATGAACGGGGCGCACTGCAAGGTGCCCGACTATCTGGATACCAAGCATCCGGTCGCGAGCAGCGAAGATGCCGAGGCCTACCTCGCGCGTCTCGCCGCCTTTGCCGGGGTGCTGGACGACGAATGCGCGGCGCTGCGCGGAGATGCGCAGCGGGGCTATCTCGCGCCGGTCTGGGCACTCGATTATGCCGAGGCGACCGTCGGCAAGTTGCTCGCGCAGGCACCGGTGGCGAGCGGGATGACCCGTTCGCTCGCGGACCGCGCGGCGGCCAAGGGGATCGCCGGCGATTGGGAGGGGCGGGCCGCGGCCATCGTCGAGCGCGAGGTCTATCCCGCGCTGCGCCGCCAGGCCGATCTCGTGCGCGAGTTGCGCCCGCTCAGCGCGCCGGGCGACGGCATCTGGCGCGTGCCCGACGGCGCGGCGCATTACGAGGCAGCACTCGGTTACTACACGACGACTGGTCAGACGCCCGAGGAGGTGCACGAAACCGGGTTGCGGCAGGTGACGGAGCTGTCGGCCGAACTCGATGCAATCCTTCGGGCCGAGGGCCTGATCGAAGGCAGCGTCGGCGCGCGGCTGGAGGAATTGAACAACCGGCCGGACCAGTTGTTCGCCAACGACGACGCCGGGCGCGCGGCGCTGCTCGACGTGTTGAATGGCGGCGTGGGCACGATGCAGGCGCGCCTCGACGAGGTCATGGCGACGGTGCCTGACGTGCCCATCGTGGTGCGCCGCGTCCCGCCGGAGATCGAGGACGGCGCCTCGGCCGGATACTACTACACCGCCGCACTCGATGGCTCGCGGCCGGCGATGTACTGGGTCAACCTGCGTAGCACGCACGACTGGCCCAGGTACACTCTGCCCGCGCTGACCTATCACGAGGCCAATCCGGGGCACCACTATCACCTCAGCCTGGTGCAGCAGGACAGCGAGCTGCCGCTCTTGCTCAAGACCTACTGGCTTTCCGCCTATGGCGAGGGCTGGGCGCTCTATGCCGAGATGCTGGCCGATGAAATGGACGCATATGACGGGGTGGAGCGGGCGGGGGCGCTGCAATCCTGGCTGTTCCGCGCCGCGCGGCTGGTGGTCGACACCGGCCTGCACTGGAAGCGCTGGACGCTGGCGGAGGCGACCAGGTACTTTTCCGACACCGTCGGCTTCACCCTGCCGCGCTCGCGCGCCGAGATCGAGCGCTACTGCGTGATGCCGGGACAGGCCTGCAGCTACAAGGTGGGGCAGAATGAGTGGGTCCGCCAGCGGGCAAGAGCCGAAGCGGCGCTGGGCGAGGCCTTCGATCTCAAGCGGTTTCACGACCTGCTGACCGAAGGCCTGATGCCGCTCTCGATGTTCGACGAGCGGGTCGGCGCTTTCATCGAGCGGGAGGCGGCCTAGCCCTCCACCAGTTCCGCCAGTTCAAGCCAGCGCTCCTCGGCCGCTTCCTTTTCGGCGCGGGCGTTTTCCAACCCCTTGGAGATATTGGCGAACTTCTGCGGGTCGGCGGTGTAGAGCGCGGGATCGGCAAGGATGCCTTCGCCCTTCTCGATCGCCGCCTCCAGCTCCTCTATCCGCCTGGGCAGCAGCTCGTAATCGCGTTGGTCCTTGTAGGAGAGCTTGCCCGATTTCGGCGCTGGCGGGGGAGGGGGAGGTGGAGAGGACGGCTCGGCCCGGGCCGCGCTCTTCCTGGGCTCGGGCCGCTTCTGCCGCTTGGCCTGCCAGTCCTCGTAACCGCCCGCCACGATGTCGACCGTGCCGCTGCCGTCGAGGCCGAGCGTCACGGTCACGGTCCGGTCGAGGAAGTCACGGTCGTGGCTGACGATGAGGACGGTGCCCTCGTAGTCGGCGATCACCTCCTGCAGCAGGTCGAGCGTCTCGAGGTCGAGATCGTTGGTCGGCTCGTCGAGCACCAGCAGGTTGCTCGCCTTGGCGAACTCGCGCGCCAGCAGCAGCCGGCTGCGCTCGCCGCCGGAAAGCACGCCGACTTTCATGTCGACGATCGCCGGGTCGAACAGGAATTCCTTGAGGTAGCCCTGAACGTGCTTGCGGTGCCCGCGCACGTCGATCCAGTCGCCGCCCTCCGCCAGGATTTGCCGGACCGTGCGGTCGGCCTGCATCAGGCTGCGCTGCTGGTCGATCATCACGCCGTTGAGCGTCTTGGCCAGCGTGACCGAGCCCTCGTCGGGCTGAATCTCGCCGGTCAGCAGCTTGAGCAGCGTGGTCTTGCCCGCGCCGTTCGCCCCGACCACGCCGATCCGGTCGCCGCGCTGGATGCGCAGGGTAAAATCGCGGATGATCGTGCGGTCGCCGTAACCCTTGCTGACGTGCTCGGCGTTGATGACGGTCTTGCTGCGCGTCTCGTCGTCGGTCGCCAGTCCCAGTTTGGCAGCACCCTGCGGGCTGAGCATGGCGGCGCGCTGGGCGCGCATCTGGTGGAGTTTTTCCAGCCGCCCCATGTTGCGCTTGCGCCGCGCGGTCACGCCACGCTCGAGCCAGTGCGCCTCGAGCTTCAGCTTGGCGTCGAGCTTTTGCGCTGCGCGTGCCTCTTCGGCATAGACGGCCTCTTCCCACGCCTCGTAACCGCCAAAGCCGACGTCCTTGCGTCGCAGGCTGCCGCGGTCGAGCCACAGGGTCGAGCGGGTCAGGCGCTTGAGAAACGTGCGATCGTGGCTGATGACCACGACCGCGCCGGTGAACCGGTCGAGCCAGCCTTCGAGCCATTCGATGGCCGCGAGATCGAGGTGGTTGGTCGGCTCGTCCAGCAGCAGCAGGTCGGGATCCTGCGCCAGGGCGCGGGCGAGGGCGGCGCGGCGCTTTTCGCCGCCGCTGGCCGTCGCCGCCGGGCGCGCCATGTCGATGCCGAGCTGGCCGGCGATGCTTTCCACCTCGAACGGCTGGGGCGCGTCGTCGCCCGCCAGCGCAAAGTCCATCAACGTGGCGAACCTGGAGAAGTCGGGGTCCTGCTCCAGCAGCACGATCCGCGTGCCCGGCTTGATCTTGCGCTGGCCGCGGTCCGCCTCGATCCGGTCGTCGATCAGGCGCAGCAGCGTGGTCTTGCCCGCGCCGTTGCGACCGATCAGCGCCAGCCGGTCGCGCGGGCCGATGTGCAGGTCGATGCCCCGAGAGCCGTCGGCGCTGTCGGGACCGCCGAACAGCCAGCCCTTGCCTTGCTGCAGGCCCAGGCCTTCCCAGGAGAGGATCGGAGGTTCCGCCATAGCGCGGCGCACTTAGGGGCGCCGGGCGCAAGGAACAAGGCGGTTCACCGGCGCGTAATGGCGCAATGGCCAGTTCCCGGCCTGAAGGAGACATCTGCATGACCCGTTTCGCATTACCCCTGATCGCGGTTGCCAGCCTCGCCGCCGCCGCGCCCGCAACGGCGGCAGAGGTGCAGATCGCCGCGCAGGGACCGGTCGTCGAACTGACCGTGACGGAAACCGTCAAGGCCAAGCCCGACATCGCCACTGTCGGCGCCGGCGTGACCTCGCAGGCGCAGACTGCTGTCGAGGCAATGCGCCTCAATGCCCAGGCGATGGACAAGGTGATCCAGCGCATCAAGGCGATGGGGATCGAGCCGAACGACATCCAGACCGTCGGCATCAACCTCGGCGCACAATACGATTACGACCAGGCCCGGCGGCAGCAGGTCTTCCGCGGCTACCAGGCTTCCAACCGCGTCAGCGTGACGCTGCGCGAGGTGAAGAAGGTGGGTGCGGTGCTAGACGCGCTCGTCGCGGCTGGCGCGACCGACATCAACGGCCCCGATTTCTCGCTCGATGACGACAGCGGTCCGCGTTCGCAGGCGCGCAAGGCCGCGTTCGATGCCGCACGCGATCGGGCGAACGAATACGCCAGGTGGACCGGATACACGGGTGTGCGCCTGCTGGAAGTGAGCGAAAGCGTTTCGAGTTCGCGGCCGATACCCCTTGCCGCGCCGCGGGCCGAGTTCGCGGATGCCAAGGCTACTCCGATAGAACCCGGCCAGGTCGGCACCGAGGTGAACCTGACGGTCAAGTACGAGATGACGCGCTGACGCTGAACCGCGGGGCGCGGCGGCATTCACAGCTTGTTCAATCCGCCGCGCCTAGGCACAGCCGCATGATGCGCACTCTTGTTCTTGCCCTCATTGCCGGCGCCCTGGCGGCGTCCAGCCTCACCGCGCCCGCGCTGGCCGACAGCCGCAGCGCGCAGGAGAGCGCGCGCAAGGAGATGAGCGCCGGCAACGTGATGAAGCTGCGCGATATCGAGCGCATCGTGGTTCCGCAGATCGAGAAGCGTGGGTCCAACATCCAGTATCTCACCCCCGAGTTCGACGAGGTTTCGCGCGCCTATCGCATGAAGTTCATCGACAATGCGAAGGGACAGATGATCTGGGTCGACGTGGATGCCCGCACCGGCAAGATCCTGCGCATTTCGAAATAGCGCACGGAAACACCCGCCAGTTGACGCGTTCATGTTCAAAGCCCACTTCTGTGCGGCATAAGGACAGGGACCAACGACAGATGCGCATCCTGATCGTCGAGGACGAACCAACTCTCGGCCAACAACTCAAGAATACGCTGGAACAGAACGGCTATGCCGTCGATCTGTCGACCGATGGCGAGGACGGTCATTTCCTTGGCTCGACCGAGGAATACGATGCCGCGATCCTCGACCTGGGTCTGCCCGAGATCGATGGCCTGACCGTGCTCGGCATGTGGCGCAAGGAAGGCCGCAACTTCCCGGTCCTCGTGCTGACTGCGCGTGATTCCTGGTCGGACAAGGTCGCCGGGCTCGATGCCGGCGCCGACGACTACCTCGCCAAGCCGTTCCAGACGGAAGAACTGATCGCCCGCCTGCGTGCGCTCATTCGCCGCGCCTCGGGCAATGCCAGTTCGGAACTGACCGCCGGCGATGTCCGGCTGGATACCCGCTCCGGCCGGGTCACCAGGGCCGGCGAGCCGGTCAAGCTGACGGCGCAGGAATACAAGTTGCTGAGTTACCTGATGCACCACAAGGGAAAGGTGGTCAGCCGCACCGAACTGATCGAACACATCTACGATCAGGATTTCGATCGCGATTCGAACACGATCGAAGTCTTCGTCACCCGCATCCGCAAGAAGCTGGGTGCCAACGTCATAACGACAATCCGTGGCCTCGGTTACAGCCTCGACGACCCCGACGAACCGCCCCGCGAGTAGTGCTCCTGTGCCCGCACCCGTGACCGGGAGCGCGCCGGCCGGGGCCGAGTACGGGGAAGGCTCGCCCAACACCGGCAGCCTTGCCCGGCGCATGATGCTCATCGCGGCGGGGTGGATCTCGGTCCTGCTTCTGCTGGGTGGACTGGCGCTGGACCGGACGCTCACCGCGCTCGTCACGCGCCAGTTCGACGATCAGCTGGAATACAGCCTCAATGGAATGCTTGGCGCATCTGAACTCATCGATGGCGAGGTCTGGTTCAACCGCCCGCTGGGCGACCAGCGATTTCTCGAGCCGAACAGCGGCTTCTATTACCAGATAAGCGGCCAGGGGCACGAGGATTACCGCTCGCGCTCGTTATGGGACCGCCGGCTGCAGCCGCCCCCCAACTACGACGACGTGCAGCCGCACTACTACGATTCCTTCGAGTTTCCCGACGAGCCGCTGCGTGTCGTGGCGCGATCGATCACGTTGCCCGGCGACGACACGCGCTGGCAGTATATCGTTGCCGCGAAACGCGAGGAGCTCGATGAACAGGTCCATCAGATCCGCTCTATCCTCGCGTGGTCGTTCGCCGTGCTGGGGATCGGGCTTTTCATCATGGCCATGCTGCAAACCTGGTACGGTCTCAGCCCGCTGCGCCGCATCCGGCTCGCCATCGCCCGCATCCGTACCACCGGGCGCAACCGGGTGACCGATCCGCTGCCGCAGGAGGTGCAGCCCATGGTCGAGGAATTGAACGCCTTGCTCGCCCATTCCGAACAGCAGGCGGAGGAGGCGCGGACTCATGCCGGCAATCTGGCCCATGCTCTGAAGACGCCGCTCACCGTGCTGACCAACGCGGCATCGGCTCACGCCGCCGATCTCGACAGTACCGTCCTGCGCGAAGCCGGGGTGATGCGCCGGCAGGTCGATCACCACCTAGCCCGGGCCCGCGCGGTCGGGCGGCGGGCGGTCGGCTTGTCGCGCGCCAACGTCATGGCCAGCGCCGATGCCGTCGAACGGGCGGTCGCGCGACTCTATCCCACGGTCCGCTTCGACATCGACGGCTCGCGCGAGGCCGAGGTCGCCGTCGAGCGGCAGGACCTGGACGAGCTGCTCGGCAACCTGATCGAGAACGCGGCAAAGTATGGTGGCGGCAGCGTGTTCGTGACTGTCGACGCCGTTCCCGAAGACGAGCTCTGCTCGATCTGGGTCGAGGACGATGGCCTCGGCATCCGCGAGGAGCAGCGCGCCACGCTGTTCGGCCGCGGCGCGCGGCTGGATACCGAGAAGCCGGGTACGGGGCTGGGCCTCGCGATCGTGCGCGACGTGGTGGAGATCTACGGCGGCCGTATCGAGCTGGGCGAGAGCGAGGACCTTGGCGGCCTCGTCGTGCGCCTGATGCTGCCCCGCGCGACCGCGGAGTAGCGGCTAGTCCCGGATTCCCGGGCGGGGCGACAGGGTGGCAAACTGGGGCAGGCTCTCGTCGAGCTTGTCCCACGCGACGCGGTCCTTCACGTAGATGCAGTTTTCCGGGGTGACCTGGCCCGGATCGTCGAGCGAGCCGGCCTGGACCATGATGTAATCCCCCGGTGCGTCGCCGGAGGTGTAAAGCCGCCCCCCGCACGTGCCGCAGAAATGCCGCGTCACCTTCCCGCCGGTGTCGCCGGCGTTGGTGTAGGTTGCAGGCTCGCCTTCGAGCTTCAGTTGGTCCTTGTGTATGCCGATGATCGTGGTGTGGCCCGTGCCGGTGGCCTTCTGGCAGTCCTTGCAGCAGCATTGGCTCACGAACATCGGCTCGCCCTCGATCCGGTAACGCATGTTGCCGCACAGGCAGCCGCCGACCAGTTTGTCGTTCATCGCCCTCTATCTCCTTTGGGCGCCTTTCTTGCCCAGCGCGGCATTCCTGTCCATCGGGTTCAGGCAAGGTTTAAGGCCGTCGCCGTAGAACACCGGCGTAACAAGCTGAAAAACATGAAGGAGGGGACAATGATCTCCAGGCTCACACGCCCCGCGCTGCTGATCGTGGCAACCGCCGCGCTCGGCGCCTGCTCGATGTACGACGACGGCTATGGCCGCGGCGTCGTTTCGGTCGGCTATTCGTCGGGCGGATACTATCCCTACGCCTCGCGGTACGATCGCAATCCTTATTACGGCTGGTACGACGGCTTCTATTATCCCGGCACCGGCTATTATGTTTACGATCGGCAGGGCTCCCGCCACCGGTGGAGCGATCGGCATCGCCGCTACTGGGAAGCCCGTCGCGGCAATCGCCAGGTTCGCGAGAACTGGGGCGCCTGGCGCGGCGAGCAGTTCTCGGGCCGCCGTGGCGAAGGCCAGTGGCAGGGGCGCGATCAGCGTCGCCAGGGCGAACGCTGGCAGGGCGGCCGCGGACGCGACGAGCACCAGAACTGGCAGGGCAATCGCAATCGCGAGGATCGCGGGGGCTGGCAGGGACGGGGCAGCGGCCGGCAGGTCGCCCCACAACGTGCCGCCCCGCAGAGAGCCGTGCCTCAGCGCGCCGCGCCTGCGCGCCCGGCACCGCAACGCGCCGCTCCCGCTCAGCGCCGGGTCGACCGCGCGCGCGAGTTCGGTCGCAGCAAGGACAAACGCCGCGACTGACGGCCCCGAGTTAGCGATTCGCCGCCTGCTGGTGGTGGCGGATCACTTCGTCGATCACGAAGCGGATGAACTTCTCCGAGAACTCGGGGTCGAGCTCCGCTTCGATCGCCAGCGCGCGCAGGCGTTCGACCTGCCGGCTCTCGCGCCCCGGGTCGCTCGCCGGCAGCTTAGCCTGCGCCTTGTACTCGCCGACCGCCTGCGTAATGCGAAACCGTTCGGCCAGCATGTGGATCAGCGCGGCATCGATGTTGTCGATGCTCTTGCGGTAGGCCGCGAGGACCGGGTCCTGGTTCTGGGCTGAAGGATTGCTGGCCATATGACGCCGGACGCTAGTCGCGCATTCCCCGCTTGCCAAGTCGGCGCCGAGCCCCCAATTGCGCCTGCATGAGCGCCGAGGTCGTCCCGTTTTCCCGCAAGGAGCCGAGCCTCTCGCCGATCCTGGGCCTCACGGCCACGGCGATGAACTCCGTCAACGCGATCATTCTCGACCGGATGCAGAGCGAAATTCCGCTCATTCCCGCGCTCGCCGGGCATCTCATCGCCGGTGGCGGCAAGCGGATGCGCCCGATGCTCACGCTCGCCGGGGCCGAGGTCGTCGGTTACCAGGGCACGCGCCACCACAAGCTGGCTGCCGCTGTCGAGTTCATCCACACCGCCACCTTGCTGCATGACGACGTCGTCGACGGCAGCGAGCAGCGCCGCGGCAAGAGCGCGGCCAACATCGTGTTCGGCAACCCGGCCACGGTGCTCGTCGGCGACTTCCTGTTCAGCCGCGCCTTCGAGCTGATGGTCGAGGACGGCAGCCTCAAGGTGCTCAAGATCCTCTCCGGCGCCAGCGCGATCATCGCCCAGGGCGAAGTCGACCAGCTGACCGCACAGCGCAAGATCGAGACGAGCGAGGAACGCTACCTCCACATCATCGGCGCCAAGACGGCTGCCCTGTTCGCCGCTGCCAGCCGGATTGCCGCCGTCGTGGCCGAACGCGGCGAGGCGGAGGAGCGGGCGCTCGACGACTACGGCCGAAACCTGGGCATCGCCTTCCAGTTGGTCGACGACGCGATCGACTACGACACCGGCACGGCCGACATGGGCAAGGACCGGGGCGACGACTTCCGGGAGGGCAAGATGACCCTTCCGGTGATTCTCGCCTACGCCCGCGGCACGCCGGAAGAGCGCAAGTTCTGGGAAGAGGCCATTGCCGGCTTCCGCACCGAGGATGAGGACCTCGCCCACGCGACCGACCTCATCCGCCGGCACGACGCGGTTGCCGCGACCCGCGAACGCGCCCGGCACTTCGCCCAGCGCGCCTGTGATGCGCTATCGATCTTTCCCGACGGCAAGGCCCGCGCGGCGATGATCGAGGCAGCCCAGTTCGCCGTCAGCCGCGGCTACTGAGGCAGCGTTTCGGGGGCGGCGCTACAGCCCGCGTCGCTCGCTTGGCCGCATGCGGCGGGCAAGCCACCCCGGCGTTCTCCCGCTCCAGTGACGTCGTTCATCCGGCGGCAAGGCGGTTCTGAACAGGCCCACCCTCCCATTTGTCCGCGCGGCAGGTCTGCGGCGCGGCTTCACATTTCCATCGAGGGGGTTGCGACAGCGGGCTCGCCTTCAGGGGACGGCCCAACGGATTGCCGGGAAGGCACGGGCCCGCCTGTCGCTGGTTTGAAGGAGTAGCGTGATGAAATTCGTTTCCACTGCCCCCAAGGCGCTCGTGCTGGCCCTGCTGGCTACCTCCGTCCCGGCAAGCCTGCAGGCCCAGCAGCTGTCGCAGGACGAGAATATCAACGTCTATGGCGAAGCGCCGTCCGACCTGTCCGGCATGGAAGCCGGGCCTGAGGTCGAAGGCCTGATTACCGCGCGCAGCGGCAATCGGGTGCAGGTGACGAGCGAAGACGGCAGCAACACCGTCATCGCCTTGTCCCAAGGCACCGAGATCCGCTCCAGCAGCGGCCTGTTCGGGCTCAACAAGGCGTCGCTCGGTGCGGACTCGCTGTTCAATGGCCTGCCCGTCTCGGTGAAGACGGTGCAGTGGGGCAACAGCCTTCTGGCCAGCCGCATCAATTTCAAGGGCAACGATCTGAAGACCGCGGCGATGATCCGCAGCGGGACGGCTCAGGGCTTTGCCGAACAGACCGCCGCGACCGAGGCGCTGCGCGGCCGGCTGGGCGATATCGACAAGTACAACCTGAAGGCCACGACGAACGTGAACTTCGACACTGGCAAGGCGAAGCTGACCGAAGTCGCCAAGGCGGACCTGTGCAACGCCGCGGCCCAGGCGGAGAGCACCGACAACGCGCTGCTGCTGGTGGTGGGCTACACCGATTCGACCGGCCCGGAGGAGTTCAATCAGGAACTGAGTGAAAAGCGCGCCAGTCGCGTGGTCAATTACTTGCAGCAGGCCTGCGGCTGGAAGCCGTACCGCATGCTGACGCCGACGGGCATGGCCGAAGCCGACCCGCTGGCCGACAACTCGACGCCCGAGGGCAAGGCCCAGAACCGCCGCGTGGCGGTCAACGTCCTTGTCAGCAAGAGCGTCGACGGAATCTGACGCTTCGGGGGGCGGGCTTGCGGCTCCGCCCCCTTTGGCCCTTTCCTACAGGGGGGCGGATGTGGCAGCGCTCGGGCCATGCCCCGTTGCGCATCAATTCTCCAGTTTCACACCCGGGCGCGCGGGACGAAGGCGACATCTTCGCCGTCGCCGCAAAGTCGTCACCTTTGGGAAAAATCCTGCAAGGCACTGAAAAGATTTGATAAACGCTCTGCTGGAAAAGTTGACTGGGTGTCACCTTTGTCACCTTTCGCCGGCGCCTGATGGCAGACCTTCCGATCCATGCGGTGCTGCCCGACCTGCTCGCCGCCTTGCGCGAGAGTACCGGCGCGGTGCTCATCGCGCCGCCGGGGGCGGGCAAGACAACCGCAGTTGCCCCGGCGCTTATTGGCGAGCCCTGGTGCACGGGCCGGATCATTCTGACCAGCCCGCGCAGAGTGGCGGCTCGCGCGGCGGCCGAGCGGATGGCCCAGGTGCTGGGCGAGCAGCCCGGGGAGACGGTCGGCTACCTCACCCGGCTCGACAGCAGGCAGTCGGCGAAGACCAGAATTCTCATCGTTACCGAGGCGATCTTCGTCTCGCAGATACTCGCCGACCAGGAACTCGCGGGGGTTTCCGCAGTGCTGTTCGACGAAGCGCACGAACGGCACCTCGATTCCGACCTCGGCCTCGCGCTCGCGCTCGAGAGCAGGGCGGTCCTGCGCGAGGACCTGCGCGTGCTGGTCATGTCGGCCACGATCGATGGCGCGCGCTTCGCCCGGCTGCTGGGCGATGGCGCGCCGGTGATCGAAAGCGAGGGCAGGGCCCACCCGCTGCGCATCGAATGGCTCGGCAGCCGCCCTGAATCACGCACCGACGAGGCAATGGCCGGCGCAGTCCTGCAGGCCTGGCGGGCGGAGGAGGGCGACCTGCTCGCCTTCCTGCCCGGTGTCGGGGAAATCGAGCGCACGCGCGAACGGCTGGAGGCGAAGCTGCCCGGCGTGCCGATCCTGCCGCTTCACGGGCAGGTGCAGCCCGCCGGTCAGCGCGCGGCGATCCGGTGTGACCCAGACGGGCGGCGGCGGATCGTGCTGGCGACGGCGATCGCCGAGACCTCGATAACGCTCGACGGAGTCTCGGTCGTGGTCGACGCCGGCGTTTCCCGCCGCGCCGAATTCGATCTGGCTGCCGGCGTCACTCACCTCGTCACGCACCGCGCGAGCCAGGCGGCCGCGGCGCAGCGTGCAGGCCGCGCGGCACGACAGGGGCCGGGCGTTGCCTACCGTCTGTGGGAAGAAGCGGCCCATCCCGGCCGGCCGCAGTTCGATCCCCCCGAAATGGTCACGAGCGACCTTGCCCCACTGGTTCTCGCACTCGCGCAATGGGGCGTGGCCGATCCGGCGAGCCTCCCGTGGCTGGATTCGCCGCCCCAGGCCGCGCTGGCGGCTGCGCGCGAGCGGTTGCAGGCGCTGGGCGCGTTCGACGCCGAGTACCGCATCACCCGATTCGGAGCGAAGGTTGCCGCCTTGCCAATGGAACCGTGGCAGGCGGCGATGATCCTGCGCGGCGCCGAACACGGATTGGCCGATACCGCTGCCCGGCTGGCGCTGTTGTTGCAGGAGCGAGGCCTGGGCGGACGCGGAGAAGACCTTGCAGCCCGGCTTCAGCGCTGGAACGGCGATCGCTCGCCCCGTGCCGAGGCGAGCCGCAAGCTGGCAGCGGGCTGGGCGAAGCGGGCGGAGAAGCTCGTCGAGGTTGCGAAGGGGGAGGCCGTGCCGTTGGGAACGCTCCTCGCCCTCGCGCTGCCGGACAACCTCGCCCGCCGCCGCGACGCCTCCGGCGAAACATGGCTCAGTGCCGGGGGGCGGGGCTATCTGCTCGACCCCGCCAGCCCGCTGGCGCGGGCCGAGTGGCTGGCCATCGGCGATGCGCAGGGACAGGCCAGGGGCGCGCGGATTACCGCCGCGCTCCCGCTCGATACGGCCGAGGTGGAGCTGGGGCTGGCCAACCGCATCGAACGCCGCAGCGTGCTGCGCTGGACCGGAGAGCGGGTCGAGGCGCGGCTGGAGCGACGGATCGGCGCCATCACACTGGCCAGCGGACCAGATCCGTCGCCCGACCAGGGCGCCGTGGTGGCGCTGCTTGTGGAAAAGGCTGTCGACAACCTTGGGGACATGCTGCCCAAAACGCTGTCGGCGCGCGCTGGATATGCCGGGATCGACGCGCTTTCGACGGATCGGCTGGCCGCGGAGGCTGGCGAGTGGCTCGCCCCGCTCCTTGCCGGGCGGCGCGACCTCGCCGTGCCCAAAGGCTCGCTGGTCGACGCTCTCATGGCCCGCCTCGACTGGCCGACCCGGCAGCGGCTCGACACGGTTGCGCCGCGTGAATTCGGGACGCCCGCCGGAACGACACACGCGATCGACTACTCGGGCCCCGATGCCCCGGCGGTCGAGGTCCGGGTGCAGGCGCTGTTCGGTCTCGATGTCCATCCCATGATCGGCGACACGCCCTTGCTGCTCAGGCTGACCAGTCCCGCCGGGCGCCCGATCCAGGCCACGCGCGACCTGCCCGGGTTCTGGCGCGGGAGCTGGAGGGACGTCGTCAAGGACATGAAGGGCCGCTACCCGAAACATCGCTGGCCCGACGAGCCGTGGACCGAAAAGCCGAGCCTCAAGACCAAGAACGCCTTCCAAAACTCGCAGCACTGAATTACGGGGAGCATCATGCAGGCACGCATCTACCAACGCCCGAAGAACGCCATGCAGTCCGGCAGGGCGCTGACCGACCAGTGGGTTCTCGATTTCGTCCCGGCAGAGGCGAAGAAGCCCGATCCCCTGATGGGGTGGGCCGGCAGCGGCGATACCCGCCAGCAGGTCCAGCTCAGGTTCTCAAGCTGCGAAGAGGCGCAGGCCTATGCCGAAAAGCATGGCATCGCGGCGATCGTCCACCCCACGCCGCCGCGCAAGCTCAAGCTGCAGGCCTATGCGGACAACTTCCGCTAGTTGATTTCCCGGCGCTGCGCCGCCATATGGCCGCCCGGGAGTCGGGTGGACGTTCGCGTCGGCTCAACGGGTCAGGTCCGGAAGGAAGCAGCCCAGGTTGATTGCAGCGGGTCGCCCGGCTCCTTTTCCCCATCATTGTTGCCATGACATCGCGGGCCTGAATGCCTACCTAGTCGTGCATGGGTGATTCACCGGAAAACAGCGGCGACCTTCCGTGGAAGACGGACGAGGAAGAGACAGCCCCTTCGGCCGCCGAGCTCGAGGCGGCGGGGCAGTCCGCGATGTTCGCCGGACCGCCCTGCCCCGGCCCCGAGCTTCGGCAGCGCCAGAGACTGCCACCGAATCACCAAGGCCGGCACCGCCATCGTCATCAGCTCCGGCAAGCCAGCCCTACCGGGTGCTTGCTCGCAAGTACCGGCCGCAGACCTTTTCCCAGCTCATCGGGCAGGACTCGATGGTGCAGACGCTCGCCAACGCGATCCAGCGCGACCGGCTGGCCCACGCCTTCCTGATGACCGGCGTGCGCGGGGTCGGCAAGACCTCGACCGCCCGCCTGATCGCCAAGGCGCTGAACTGCGTTGGGCCTGACGGGCAGGGTGGGCCGACGATCGACCCGTGCGGCGTGTGTGAACCTTGCAAGGCAATCGCCGAGGGTCGTCACATCGACGTGATCGAGATGGACGCAGCGAGCCACACCGGCGTCGACGACGTGCGCGAAATCATCGAAGCGGTTCGCTACGCCGCGGTCAGCGCGCGCTACAAGATCTACATCATCGACGAGGTCCACATGCTGACGAGGAATGCGTTCAACGCGCTCCTCAAGACGCTGGAAGAACCGCCGGCGCATGTGAAATTCCTCTTCGCCACGACCGAGGTCGACAAACTGCCGGTCACCGTGCTCAGCCGCACGCAGCGGTTCGACCTGCGGCGCATTCCCAAGGACCTGCTCGAACAGCAATTCGCCTCCATCTGCCGCCAGGAAGGCGTCGAGGCAGAGCCGGAGGCGCTGGCGATCATCGCTTCGGCAGCCGAGGGTTCGAGCCGCGACGGCCTGTCCATTCTCGACCAGGCGATCGCCCATGCCGATCTCGAAGGCGGCAGCCGGATCACCGCCGCCCGGGTGCGCGACATGCTGGGGCTGGCCGACAAGGGCGCCCAGCGGCGATTGTTCCGGGCGATGCTCGAGGGCGATCCGCAGGCGCTGATCGCCGAGATCGACAACCAGTATTCGCTTGGCGTTGAACCACTGGCGCTGATGCGCGGCCTGATGGACCTGACGCACAAGATCGCCCTGGCGCAAATCGCGCACGGCGCCGAGAACGCCGCGACGCAAGATGAGCGCGAGGCGCTCGAAAGCTGGGCGCAGGGACTCTCGGCGGCACAGATCCATCGCCTCTGGCAGCTCGTGCTCAAGGGACATTCCGAAGTTCGCAAGGCGCCCGATCCGCTCGTCGCCGCGCAAATGGCGCTGCTTCGCGTTTTGCACGCGGCGACGTTGCCCGATCCGGGCGATCTCGCCCGGCGGATCGAGCACCTGGCGCAAAATGGAGCCGCACATGCTCCTGCGCAGACCGGCGATGCCCCGACCGACGGAGCATCCGCGCAGGTCGAGTGGGAAATCCTCATTGCCCTCGTCGATCAGTCGGGCGCACTGGCCGTGGCCCAGACGATGCGCGACTGGGTGAGGGTGGTGTCCCTGAAGCAGGGCGAACTGGTCTACGATCTCGCCCCCGGGATGGTGGAAGATCCTGGTCCGGACCTGCGCGATGCCTTGCTGAAGGCCACGGGCGATCGTTGGCAGGTCACGCGGGGTACGGGCGATCATCTTCCCTCGCTGAGGGAGCAGGCGCAGGCTGAAAAGGAGATTGCCCGCGCCCGGCTTCTCGCCGACCCCCTCGTCGAGGCGGCCTTCGCAGCTTTTCCCGATGCGGAACTGGTCGAAGAGGGGGAAGTCGCCGGGGCGGAACGAAACTGGAGCAGGCGGGCCTGACCGCCCGAAAAGGAATTGACCGATGGACATGGAAGAAATGCTCAAGGCCGCGCAGCAGGCGGCGGAGAACATTCAAAAGCAGATGAACGATGCGCAGGTGAAGCTCGACACGATCGAGGTCGAGGGAAGCTCGGGCGGCGGGCTCGTCAAGATCCGCGCCACGGCCAAGGGCCGCATTCTCTCGGTGTCGATCGATGACAGCCTGATCGTGCCGGACGACAAGCAGATGCTCGAAGACCTTGTCACGGCCGCGTTCAACGATACGCGGGCCAAGGCCGATCAGGCGGCCAATGCGGAGATGCAGAAGGTGCAATCGGGCATGGCGCTTCCGCCGGGATTCAAGCTTCCCGGCATGTAGGGCCCGGGAGTTCGGCTCAGTAGCCGAGCAGGCTCTTGCGGGTCTGCTCGTGCAGTTCTTCGAGCCTGTCGGCCCTGGACTTCTCGGTGCGGTAATTGGCTCTCGCCTCGCGCTCGGCGCGCTGTTCGCGCCGCCAGCGGATGAGCCACTCGCTTTGCTTGCGGTCCAGCCCGACGAGAACTTCTTCGCCTTCATCGTTGACGTCCAGCGCGCGAATCAACTCGTTGTACTGCCGCTCCCTCTCCAGTAGATCGAGCCTGCGCAGCTTGCCTCCGTCGTTCGTCTCCACCGACTCGCGCAAGGCCTCGACCTGAGCTGGTTTCGGCGGTGCCCCACCACTTTCCTCGGCGATCGCGCAGATGTGATCGAGCACTGAATCCGCCAGCGGTTGGTCGAAGCGGATCCCGGCCACGCGGCCGTCGAGCCAGCGGACCCGGGAATCGATCGGACCAATCGGACCTATTCGGATTGTGAGGAATTGTTCAACCGACAGTCGCCCCAGGCGATCGTGTATCTGGCACCCGCCGCGGGAGAGGTCGCGCAAGGTAACCTCGACGGCCATCCCGCTGCCCGTGCGATACCGACCGGGAACGGTGATGCCGTGTCGTTCGTCGCGCCGTTCTTCCATTGCCCCCTGGCTGCGAAAAGGCAGGTCTTGGAAAGCTGGTAACACACCCTCAAGCTTGGGGAAACGGCAAGAGTAAAGGCCCGCGGGGGATTGCCCGGTTCTCACTGTTGCGGAGCGGGTGGTGCGATCCCATATCTCTGTATGAAGCACACGCGTGCGCCTTGCATCGTGCCGCGCCAAAAAGACGGATTCCAATCAAATGAGCCAGTTTCCCCTTCTCCCCCTGCGCGACGTGGTCGTGTTTCCCGGCCAGGTCGTCCCGCTCTTTGTCGGGCGCGAAAAGTCGGTGGAAGCGCTGGAAGTGGCTATGGCGGGAAACAAGGATATCCTGGTCCTTGCCCAGCTCGACCCGCAGTGTGACGTGCCGGGACCCGAGGACCTGTACGACGTCGGGGTCGTGGCGCAGGTATTACAGCTGCTCAAGCTGCCCGATGGCACTGTGCGTGTCCTGGTCGAGGGCCAGACCCGTGCCCGGGTCACGGGCTTCGTAGAAAAGGACGGTTACACGCTGGCCGATACGATCGTGCTCGATGAGGAAGAGGCGACCGGAAACCAGGTTTCGGCACTGATGCGCAGTGCGCTCGACCAGTTCGCCGATTACGCCAAGCACAACAAGAAGCTACCCGACGAGCTCGAGGGGGAGCTTGCACAGATCGAGGACGCCGGCCGCCTGGCCGACGCAATTGCCGGTGCGCTTACTGCCAAGGTCGCCACGAAGCAGTCTCTTCTCACCGAGACCGACCCGCTCAAGCGGCTCGAGATGGTCTATTCCGTCATGGAGGGCGAGCTTTCGGTTCTCCAGGTGGAGCGCAAGATCCGCGGCCGCGTGAAGCGCCAGATGGAGAAGACGCAGCGCGAGTACTATCTCAACGAACAGCTCAAGGCGATCCAGAACGAGCTGGGCGGGAGCGAAGGTGACGACGGCGACGAAATCGCCGAGCTGCAGGCGAAGATCGACAAGCTGAAGCTTTCGAAGGAAGCCAAGACCAAGGCGGAGAGCGAGCTGAAGAAGTTGCGCACGATGCAGCCGATGAGCGCCGAGGCAACTGTCATCCGCAATTACCTCGACGTTCTGCTCGGCCTGCCGTGGGGCAAGAAGAGCCGCCTGAAGAAGGACATTCGCAAGGCCGAGGAAGTCCTCAACGAGGACCACTATGCGCTCGACAAGGTGAAGGACCGAATTGTCGAGTACCTTGCCGTGCAGGCACGGACCAACAAGCTGAAGGGGCCGATACTTTGCCTCGTCGGGCCCCCGGGCGTCGGCAAGACCAGTCTGGGCAAGTCGATCGCCCGCGCTACCGGTCGTGAGTTCGTGCGCCAGTCGCTGGGCGGCGTGCGCGACGAGGCCGAGATCCGCGGCCATCGCCGGACCTATATCGGTTCGCTTCCGGGCAAGATCGTCACCAATCTCCGCAAGGCCGGGACCAGCAACCCGCTGTTCCTGCTCGACGAGATCGACAAGCTTGGCCAGGATTTCCGCGGCGATCCGGCATCGGCGCTGCTCGAGGTGCTCGATCCGGAGCAGAACTCGAAGTTCCAGGACCACTATCTCGAACTCGACATCGACCTGTCGGACATCATGTTCGTGACCACGGCGAACAGCCTCAACCTGCCGCAACCGCTGCTCGACCGCATGGAGATCATTCGGCTCGAAGGTTATACCGAAGACGAAAAGGTCGAAATCGCCCAGCGCCACCTGATCGCCAAGCAAGTCGCGGCGCATGGCCTCAAGGCCGGTGAATTCGAATTGACTGAAGACGGCCTGCGTGACCTGATCCGGTACTACACCCGGGAAGCCGGCGTGCGTACGCTGGAGCGCGAGATCGCGCGCCTGGCGCGCAAGTCGCTGCGCAAGATCCTCGAAGGCGAGGTGCAGAGCGTGACGATCACTCCGGACAACCTCGGTGACTTCGCGGGCGTACGCAAGTTCAAGCACGGCATGAGCGAGGAAGAAGCTCAGGTCGGCGCCGTGACCGGTCTTGCATGGACAGAGGTCGGCGGAGAACTGCTGACGATCGAGAGCGTCACCACGCCGGGCAAGGGCGAGATCAAGACCACCGGCAAGCTGGGCGAGGTGATGAACGAGAGCGTGGCTGCCGCCTTCAGTTTCGTGAAGGCGAGGGCGCCGGCGTACGGCATCAAACCTTCGATTTTCCAGCGCAAGAACATCCACACCCACCTGCCCGAGGGCGCCGTCCCCAAGGATGGGCCGAGCGCGGGCATCGGAATGGTGACTTCTATCGTTTCGACGCTGACCGGCATTCCCGTGCGCCCCGACGTCGCCATGACGGGGGAAGTCACGCTGCGCGGTCGTGTGCTGGCGATCGGCGGACTCAAGGAAAAGCTGCTCGCCGCGCTGCGCGGCGGGATCAAGACGGTGCTCATTCCCGAAGAAAACGAGAAGGACCTCGCGGAAATTCCGGCCAATGTGAAAGAGGGCCTCAAGATCGTGCCGGTCTCGCACGTCGACCAGGTGCTGGAGCATGCCCTGACGGCCCGGCCCGAGCCGATCGAATGGACCGATGCGGACGATCTCGCCAGTCAGCCCGTCGCTGTTTCACCGGGGTCGGCAGCTTCGAGCACGGCACACTGACGGAGCAGCGGCGGGAATGGTGCGGCGCAGCGACTCGCATTGTGCAGGCGTTGTTCGTGCCAACCGCCGATACGGCGAGGGGGCGGATCTTGCTTAATGCGACGACCTGAGCCGGCGAATTAGCGGATTCGGGCAGTGTTTCGGGGCTTTGGCTTTGACAGCCGACGGAAAAGCCGCTCAATTTCGCGCCCATCGCGCGGCGATTCCACGCCATGACCGAATTGCATTTCATGAGGGGGATGCTCGACCAATGAACAAGAATGAACTCATCGGAGCCGTGGCGGAAGCGAGCGGCCTTTCGCGCAACGACGCGACCAAGGCTGTAGAAGGCGTTTTCGACACGATCACCGGCGCGCTTACGCGTGGCGACGAAGTTCGATTAGTCGGCTTCGGGACCTTCTCGGTCGCCAAGCGCAAGGCCTCGACGGGACGCAACCCGCGGACCGGCGAGCCGATGACGATCAAGGCGTCGACCCAGCCCAAGTTCAAGGCGGGCAAGGGGCTCAAGGATTCGGTCAACTGACGGCTGGTCGAGCTCCGCAAGCTCGAGATGGGGCCGTCCGCAAGGGCGGCCCTTCGCATTCTGATCGGGCGCTATTCCTCTAAGGTCATTCCACGGAGCGGGTCGCCACGGCGTAGAGCGCGATGGCTGCGGCATTGGAGACGTTGAGGCTTTCGATCGAGCCGGTCATGGGCAAGCGAGCGAGTGCGTCGCAATGCGCGGCGATGTTGTGCCGCAAGCCTTCCCCTTCGGCCCCCAGGACGAGCGCGACGGGGCCAGCTGGCAGGACCTCGGCAAACGTTGCCTCGGCTTCTCCTGCCAGACCGATCCGCCAGTATCCCGCCTCGGCGGCTTCCTCCAGCGCCCGCGCGAGATTGACGACCCTCACCCAGGGAACGATCTCCAGGGCACCGGAAGCCGACTTGGCCAGTACGCCGCTTTCCGGCGGCGCGTGGCGGTCCTGCGTCACGATGGCTGCGGCGTCGAACGCGGCGGCCGATCGCATGATTGCGCCGACATTGTGCGGATCCGTCACCTGGTCGAGCACCACGATGGGGCGCGAGGGCTCCCCATCCAGGATTTCTTCCAGGTGAATGTCGTCGAGCGGCTCGCATTCGAGCACCAACCCCTGGTGCGGCGCATCGCGCGCGACCAGCCGAGCAAGATCGGCCACCTCTGCATACTCGACAACAAAGTCGGCCGGCAGTTCGCCGTCGAGCGAGGCGATGCCTTCGCGCGTTGCCCAGAGCTTGCGATGCTGCCTCCGGGGGTTGAGGAGAGCGGCCTCAACCGCGTGCCTCCCCCACAGTCGAACGTTGCCGTGAGTGGCCCGGCCCGAGCCGCGGCCCCCCTGCATTCTGCCTGCGCGCCCGCGCAGCGATTTCTTTCCGCCTTTTGCCATGCGCGGCCCTGTGCCAGCCGGGCCATTGACAGGCAAGCTCGGCTTCGCCATGGGGTCGCCTCTCGGCCGGGGCCCTCAAACGCGGGGTCTGCAAATTGGCGGGTTTTCCCGCACTCCGGCAACTCCGGTGGACAGGTGGCCGAGTGGTTAAAGGCAGCAGACTGTAAATCTGCCCGCGCAAGCGTACGGTGGTTCGAATCCACCCCTGTCCACCAGCCGGCCCCTGGTTGCCGAACAAGTCGCGGAAGTCGGGCCGTGGGGCGTCAGTCCATGCCCGTGATGCTGCGCAGGGTGTAAGCGGCCGTCAGCAAGTTGCCGGTTGCTTCGATCAAGGCCGATTGGGCGGCGATCGCTTCGCGTTCGGCGTCGAGCAGCGCGAGTTGTGGCTTGATCCCCGTTTTCACTTCGAGACGCGTACTACGCAGCGCCTCTTGCGTCGCAGTCGCCCGCTTTTCGTTTGCCGTCAGCATGGCGCGCGCGGCCCTGACTGCTTCGAAACCCTGTATCGCCTGAATCGCCACCCGATCCTCAGCTGCGGCGGCATCGAAAGATGCGGCGCGGGCGTCGGCCTCGGCCTTTGAGATCTTCGCCGAAGTCCGGCCGCCGGTGAAGAAATTCCATTGCGCTCGCACGCCCACACTGGCCGCGTCGGCCTTGTAGCCGGGAAAGAACTGGTCGCGGATGCTCGAGGCCTGCGCGTAGGCCGCGACGGTCGGGCGGCGCTCGGCCTGCGCCATCCGAACACTCGCTTCGGCGAACGTGGCGGCCTTTCGCGCCTGCTGGACCTGCGGATTGGTGGCAATCGCCTGATCGGCGGCCAGCTGCGCGTTCTGAGGTAGTGGTGGAGCTTCGGGGAGCGGGGTCTGGATCGCGACCGGTGCGCCAGCGAGCCGCGTGAGACGGGCATTTGCCTCGGCCAGCGCGCCTTTCGCCTGGGCCAGTCCCGCCTGGGCCTCCGCAAGCCGGGCTTCTGCCTGGGCAACGTCGGTCGAGGTCGCCGCGCCGGTGCTGAACATCAGCCTGGATTGGCGTAGCACCTCGGCCAGGGCGGTCTCCAGGGCAGCATAGCTCCGCTCCTGCTCCTGCCCCGCCAGCGCCTGCGTATAGGCACGAACGACCTGCAGGCGCACGTCGAGCCGCGCACCGTGCGTACTCAGCGCCGCGATCTCGCGCCCCGCGTCGGCCTGAGCGATGGCCGCGCCGACGCGGCCGCCGGTAAAGAGCGGCCACTGGGCACTGACCTCCGCCACGCGCGGTGTGACGGAGTCTGCCGGAAGGCCGAAGAAGCCCCCTGGATCGATGCGGCCGACGCCGATCTGGCCCTGCGCCGTCGCGGTCGGGTTTCGTTCTGCATGCGCCTGGGCGACGGCGGCCGCGGCGGAATCTTCGCGGGCTGCAGCGGCTGCTATCGTCGGGGACCGTTCCACCGCGGCGGCAACCGTTTCCTCCAGTGATTGTGCCTGCAGCGCATCGGGGAAAACGGCCGACAGGATGATGGCGGCACCGTAAGGTACGGTCAGTCGCATGACCGTCAGAACGCGGTGCCTTGGCGAATGCCGAGCTTGCGAAAGATCATCGCCGCCGGACAGAACCCGGTCAAACTGGCCTGCAACATGTTCAGCCCGGCGAAAATCGTGAGGACGATCCACCATGGCGAGACGGTGACCGACAGAATAGCGCTGGCGATCACCATCACGCCAGCGAAGGCGAGAACCGCACGATCGAGATTCATCACAAGTGCTCCTTAGTCGAACTGCAGTTTCTTGATGCCGAGCGCATGCAGGGCGAGCTTTTCATAGAATGGTTCGCTCTCGCCCTTTCGGATCTTGCGCAGGAAGTATTTCTCAAAGCCGATCTTCGCGAGATGGACCCATTTGCCTTCCGACGACCAGTTGGTGTTGCGAGGCGGAATCTGCGGCTTGGCCACGAAGGCCACGCCTCCGTCGCCAAAGTCTGCAAGGCATATAGCGTTCCAGGTCGCTTCGTGTGTGGGTTCCTGCCCCGCGACGATCTGTTTGAGGTTTTGCACGATCGCGGAGACCATGCTTTCGATCATGAAGCCGGTTTTTGGCACACCGACAGGGATCGGCGTTGGGCCGGTGGGCGGAATGGCGATGCACACGCCCAGCGCGAAGACGTTCGAAAATGTCGGATTGCGCTGATGCTTGTCGACCAGAACGAACCCGCGCGGATTCACCAGCCCATCGATTCCCATCAACGGCTTGATGCCACGAAAGGGCGGCATCAGCATCCCCCAGCCGAACTCGAGGTCGTGCTTCTTCTTTTCGCTCCCGTCCTCGTTGACTTCGGTCAGGTGCATCAGGCCCGCCTCTACACTGTCGACCTTGGCGTTGGTGATCCACTTGATGTGGCGGTTGCGCATCTCGGATTCGAGGAGCCCCTTGGTGTCTCCGACGCCGTCCAGGCCAAGGTGACCGATATATGGCTCTGGCGTGACGAAGGTCATCGGAACCTTGTTGCGCAGGCCGCGCTTCTTGAGCTCGGTGTCGAGCGTCATCGCCATCTCGTAGGCGGGGCCGTAGCAGCTGGCACCCTGCGTCGCTCCGACCACGATGGGACGGGGATTGGCGCACAGCTCCTCGAACTTGCGGTGGGCAGCAGCGGCATGTGAGGTTTCGCAAATCGACACGGTGTGTGCATCGGGGCCGAATCCTTCGATTTCGTCGAATGCCAGTTCGGGCCCGGTTGCGATGACGAGGTAGTCGTATTCGATAATGGTATCGTCGTTCAGCTCGATGCGGTTTGCCTTGGGGTCGACTTTCCGAGCTCCGACGCCGGTGTATTCGATGCCGTGTTTCCGCATCACCGGAGGAAGGTGGACACGCAGCGCCTCGGGCTCGCGCCAGCCGACCGCCACCCAGGGGTTCGACGGGACGAACCAGTAGTCGTCCCCCCTGTTGATCACGGTAATGGTCGCCTTGCCCTTCATGGCCTCGGCAAGTTCATAGGCTGCGATCGTGCCGCCCAGACCTGCACCCAACACAACGACGCGTGCTTGCGACATGATTTGCCCACCTCTCTCACAAATTCGCTTGACCAATATTACACATACACGATATATGCAAGCATGAAATAGTGAGGTGCTCATGTTTGGTTTCGGAAAGCGTTCTAATCGGCGGGACATCAGCCCGCAGGAACTCGCTTCCATGCTGGCGGCGGGTGAGGCTGTCGTGGTGGACGTGCGTGAGCCGGAAGAGTTCGTGGCCGGCCACATCCCGGGTGCAGTGAATCTGCCTCTTTCGCACTTTTCGGCAAGGTTGCTTCCCGACACGGGAGATCGCCAGATCGTGCTCAGTTGCGCCGGCGGAGTTCGCTCGGCCAAAGCGTTGGGCCTGTGCGAGGGTACAGGGGTGGATTGCCACCTGGCCGGCGGCTTCGGGGCGTGGACCCGCGCCGGACTCTCCGTTGAAGGCTGAGGACCCGTTCATGCGTTTGCCGGCCATCGCTTTCTTGCTAGCCCTTGCGGCCCCCATCTCTTCCTGCGGAGAGGGCGGCGGCGATGATGCCGCGCCCGTCGCTGCCAGTGGGAGGGGCGAGACCTTCGTCATGAAGGTATCGCAGGTGCCGCGCTGGACTGCGGTCAGCGCCGAAGTCGCGACTGTTGACCAGGCGCAGGCGACCGCCCGTATCCCCGGCATCCTGACAACCTTGTCGGTGCACGAGGGCGACTACGTGAAAAAAGGACAGGCGATCGGCCGGATCGTCGATAGCCAGCTCGGCTACCAGGCGAGCGCCTACGGAGCCCAGGCGGCGGCCGCGCAGGCGCAGGTCGCGCAAGCAAAGGCCGAGCTCGCGCGTACACGGTACCTGTACGAGAATGGCGTCTATGCCAAAGCGCGGCTGGAACAGGCGGAGGCGGCGAGTGCCTCCGCGCAAGCTCAGGTGCGGGCAGCGTTGGCGCAGCAGGGCGCCGTCAGTGCGGTGGCCGGCCAAGGCGCTGTCATCGCGCCCGCGAGTGGGCGCGTCCTGGCTGCGGACATACCTGCCGGATCGGCCGTCGCGCCAGGAGCTGTGATCGCCACCATCACGTCGGGTCCGGTGGTGCTCAAGCTCGAGATTCCCGATACGCTCGCTACACAGCTCCACCCGGGCAGCGCGGTGCGATTCACGGACGAAGGCGGGACCGTGCGCGCGGGCACGATCGGCCGCGTCTATCCCGCGGTTGCCGGCGGCCAGGTTCGAGCAGATGCGGACATTCCCGGTCTGGATGCCGGCCTGATCGGACGGCGCGTGGCTGCCGAGGTCGACGCCGGTACCAAGGCTGCACTGCTTGTGCCGCACGCATACGTTACGACACGCTACGGGATCGACTATGTGACGTTGCAAGCCGAGGGGAGCCAACCGGCTACGGTACCGGTGCAGACCGCTCCTTCGAGCGAGCCTGGAATGGTGGAGGTTCTTTCCGGCGTGTCGGCAGGTGACGTGCTGATCAGGCGCCCGGGTACTGCGCGATGAAACTGGGGATTTCGGGTCGCCTCACCCAGGCGACGATCCGCTCTCCGTTGACCCCTCTCATGCTGCTGGTGGCGATCCTCGTCGGTTTGATCGCGACGATGACGATCCCGCGCGAAGAAGAGCCGCAGATCAGCGTGCCGATGGTCGACATTCAGGTCGCCGCACCGGGACTCAATGCCAGTGATGCGGTCGAACTGGTGGCCAAACCGCTGGAGACGATCGTCAAATCGATCGACGGTGTCGAACACGTTTACACTCAGGCCGAAGATAACGGCGTGCTGGTCACCGCACGGTTCCTCGTGGGCTCGAATCCGGAAGATGCGGCGACTCGGATCGACGAAAAGATCAAGGCGAACATCGATCGCATCCCGGTCGGGATCGCACCCCCCAAGGTAACGGTGCGTGGAATCAACGACGTGCCGATCGTCGTTCTGACCCTCAGCCCCAGGCCAGGCGCGCCCGGCAACTGGAACGAGCAGATGCTGTTCGATCTGGCGGACCGGCTGCTTACCGAGATCTCCAAGGTCGACGACGTGGGACTCACCTTCATCGTCGGTGGGCAGCGACAGTCGATCCGCGTCGTGCCGGATCCCGGCCGGCTCGCGGCGCACAGGGTGCCGCTGGGCAGCGTGATCGATGCCACGTCGCAGGCCAATCGCTCGTTTCCGGTCGGAACGGTGCGCGAAGGCGGGCAGGCAGCTACCGTGATTGCGGGGGAAACGCTGCGCTCGGCGGACGAGGTTGGTGCGCTGCAAGTTCGCTCCGTCACAGGTGCGCCGGTCTACCTGCGCGATGTCGCCCAGGTAACCGAAGGCCCTTCGCAGGATCAGGCGAGGGTCTGGCAGTGGTCTCGCGATGCCGAGGATGGCCTCTGGTCGACGACACCTGCGGTCAGCATCGCGGTGGCCAAACGCGCGGGTGCGAACGCGGTGAACGTGTCCGATGCGGTAGTGGAACGCGTGCATGCACTGGAAGGTACCCTGCTGCCGGAGACCGTGCGGCTCGCCGTCACGCGCAACTATGGTGAAACAGCGAACGAGAAGGCCAACGAGCTTCTGTTCCACCTCGCGCTCGCCACGGTTTCGATTGTAATCCTCATCGGCTTTGCGATCGGCTGGCGGGAAGCCGGGGTGACTGCGATCGTCATTCCCACCACCATTCTCCTCACCATGTTCGCCAGCCGAATCATGGGGTTCACCATTAACCGGGTGAGCCTGTTCGCGTTGATCTTCTCGATCGGCATTCTGGTCGACGATGCGATCGTGATGATCGAGAACATCGCCCGGCACTGGAGCATGAACGACGGCCGCAGCCGGCAGCAAGCGGCGATTGAGGCGGTAGCGGAGGTTGGCAATCCGACGATCGTGGCGACGCTCACGGTTGTCGCAGCCCTGCTGCCGATGCTCTTCGTCAGCGGGTTAATGGGCCCCTACATGGCGCCGATCCCGATCAACGCCAGCGCGGCGATGGTGTTCAGCTTTTTCGTTGCGGTGATCATCGCTCCGTGGCTCATGATCCGTTTTGCGCGAAACGTGCTGGCACATGGCCACGGCGAAGAACCGCACGGTGGGCGGCTCGGCGCGCTGTATGGTCGTGTAGCGGTGCGCATCATCGCAGAACGGCGTACCGCGCGTAATTTCCTGATCGGCGTCGGTGTCGCTACACTGGTCGCCTGCTCGATGTTCTACTTCAAGGCGGTGACGGTCAAGCTGCTCCCGTTCGATAACAAGAGCGAGGTCCAGCTGGTCATCGACCTCCCCGAAGGAACCAGTCTCGAGACGACCGGTCGCGTGATCGAGCAGGCCGCTGCCGTGACCCGAAGCGTGGCCGAAGTTGCCCGAATGGAAGCCTATGCCGGCACCTCCGCCCCGTTTAATTTCAACGGGCTCGTGCGGCACTACTTCTTGCGCAATCGGCCCTGGATGGGCGACCTGATGATCACCCTGCTGCCCAAGGGCGACCGCTCACGCTCGAGCCATGCCATTGCAGTCGACCTGCGCGAGCGGCTCGCGTCGGTCGCACTTCCTCGCGGCGGCTCGGTCAAGGTTGTCGAAACCCCGCCGGGCCCGCCCGTGCTGGCGACGCTGCTCGCCGAAATCTACGGTCCGGACGAGGCGACCCGCCGGGCAACCGCAGGCCAGATCGAGAAGATATTCAAGTCGGTGCCGTTCATCGTCGACGTCGACAACAGTTTCGGCATGCCTGTCCCCCAGTTGCGTATAGTGCCCGACCGGGCCAAGCTCGATTTCTATGGCCTGTCCCAGCGCCAGGTCTACGACAGCATCGCTGCGCTCCTTGGCGATCAGACGGTGGGCTATGCGCCGCAGGGTCTCAGCCGCACGCCGCTGCCGATCACCATCGGGCTGGACCAGGCGCAGCGCAGCTGGAGCCAGTCATTGGGAGCGACGCCGGTGGCCGTGGCTCAGGGCCCCGCCGGACCGCAGTTGATTCGGCTGGATCAGGTGGCGAGCGTCACAGACACGCAAGGCAGCCAGTCGATCTTCCGTCGTGACGGGCGAGGAGCGGCAATGGTGACTGCCGAACTCGCCGGGCGCTACGAGGCGCCGATCTACGGGATGCTGGCCGTGGACGAGGCCGTCGAGGAATTCGACTGGGCCAAGGCCGGCTTGGAAAAGCCCCAAATCACCCTGAATGGACAGCCCGATGACGAGCAGCACACCACCTTGCTGTGGGATGGAGAATGGGAGATCACCTGGGTGACGTTCAGGGACATGGGCGCTGCCTTCATGGTCGCCTTGCTCGGCATTTACGTGCTCGTCGTGGGCCAGTTCCGGGACTTCAGGATCCCGCTCATCATCCTCAGCCCCATCCCGTTGACACTGATCGGGATCGTGGTGGGACATATCCTGTTCGGTGCGCCGTTCACGGCGACCAGCATGATCGGGTTCATAGCGCTGGCAGGAATTATCGTGCGCAATTCGATCTTGCTGGTGGATTTCATACGCCATGCCCGGTCGCCCGAAAAATCGCTGCGCGACACGTTGCTCGAAGCGGGAATGATCCGCTTCAAGCCAATCGTTCTGACAGCTGCCGCGGCGATGATCGGAGCGGCGGTCATCCTGACCGATCCGATCTTCCAGGGCCTGGCGATTTCTCTGCTGTTCGGCCTCGCCAGCTCCACCATACTGACGGTGCTGGTTATCCCTGCGATCTACGTCGTTCTACGGGACGACGGGCGAGCGATAACGCTCGTTCCGACTGATAAACCGGGGTGAACACAGGAAAACGAGCGCTTGATTTACATGCGGTTCAACGCACCACTTTTGCAAATGTGGCCACGCCGCCGCTGCTATGCGTCCGGGCCGCGTGGCGCTCGAGCCGGGGTACGTCCGCCCTGCCTGCCAGGGTGCCGAGCAAGTCGCTGGCTGCCAGGACACGATCGCGATCGATGATGTAGAAAACCTGCTTGCCCTCGCGCCGGGTGAGGACGAGTTCGGCCTTGCGCAGGATGCCAAGCTGCTGGGAAAGTCCCGGCTGGGTAATTCCCGTCAGTTCCTCGATTTCGCCAACCGAGTGTTCTTCTTCCTTGATCGCACAGAGAATCTGTAAGCGGACGGCGTGTCCAAGCGTGCGGAACATCTCGGCATTGCCGTCGAAATCGCGGTCGGGCATTGCAATCAACTCCGGTCTGATTTCGGCGAATAAAACCAGTCGGCGGCCTGCTCGGACTTGAGCACATCTGCGGCATCCTCGCGCGGTATGCGCAAGAGATCGTCGCCGGGTTGCCAGTCGGCGGGCAGAAGGGCGTCGCCTTGGTCCACCCGCTGCAACGCAGCCAGCAGGCGCAACATCTCCGGAATGGAACGCCCGACTGTTGGCGGATAGGACAGGGATGCCCGTAAAACGCCTTTCTGATCGATGAAATAGGTCGTCCTCACCGACGCGGCATCGGGCGCATCGCGACCGATCATGCCGTAAGCACGGGCAATTTCCATCGTCGGGTCTTCGATAATCGGGAACTCGATGCGCTCGCCGCTCACGTCGTGGATCATGCGCACCCAAGCGAGGTGTGAGTATAGGCTGTCGACTGATATCCCGAGCAGCTCGCAATCGAGCCTGGCGAACTCCGGGGCCGCCTTCGACAGGGCAATGAACTCGCTGGTGCACACCGGGGTAAAATCTCCCGGGTGGGCAAACAGGATCACCCACCGGCCGCGGTAGCTCTCGAAATCTATGGGTCCTCGCGTGCTGCGCGCGCTGAAAGTCGGCACCTTCTCGCCGATACGCAGCGGAAGAAACTCTTCCATTTGTAATCGTACTCTATGAACTGACTCGGTCGGTTTCTATCGCACGCGAGCTTCTCTGAGGCAAGACATCTTCACGATTTAACGTTTTCTGAAATTGTCCGACTTCAGTTGCCACGGTGTGGGGGGTTCGAAAACGACAGCGGGCCCGAGCCCATCCTCAGCCCGAAGCGCACAGGTGAGCGAACATTGCGCGATGATCCGAGCCGTCCTGAGGCAACACTTCGAACGACCGCAGCTCCAGATTTCCTTTGACCATCAGTTGGTCCAGCGGCCACCCGACCCACAATTCGTCTGCCGGAAAAGTCGGATATGTCCCGCGCCCGATGCGCGGATCGCGCCAATCGCCAATCGAGCGAAACTTGCTCGTCGTGCGCGACCACGGGACGTCGTTGAAATCGCCCATCACGAATGCGTCGGGCAGTCGGTCGGGCGTCTGAACTCCCGCGTTCACGATGTTCTCGTCGCGCTGTTCCGTGTTCCACTGGGGCAGGGGCGGCTTCGGATGAAGGCCGATGAATTCGACGGGCCGAGCGCCCCTCGGCTGGAGCGTTGCATAAAGGGTCGGCGTATCCCGGTAGGTATTTTCCACAATCCGTGCCTTCAGAACTGGCAGGCGCGTCGCAAAGACCAGTCCAAAACCCTTCGGCTGGGGATGCCGGTCGACGTGATTGTAAGTCGACAGGACCGGAGCCAACTGCGCGACCCATTGAGCGTCGGTCTCCATCAGGAACAGGACATCGGGATCGTACCGGCGAATCTGCGTAAGGACGCCGCCGTAATCCTCGTTCTTCACTTTCACATTGGCCGACATTGCGGTGAAGCAGCGGCCTTCCGCCCCTGCGGGGTTCCCGTCGGAAAGCGTGAGTTGGTGCTCGGCGAGGAAGGAATAGGGCCATATTCGCCAGACGTTGATGAGGATGACAAGAGCCAGCATCGAAACGGTCGCCCAGCGGCGCGCACCTCCCGTCAGGAGCGCGGCGATCAGCAAGATCGCCGCGGCGTATGACATTGGTTCCCGCACGAGGTCGAGCGTCCTGATGAACCACTGGTCACTTGGAACGAGCGATACCAGAGCCGCGATCAGGAGCAGGATCGCCAGCAAGAGAAGGGCTGTTCCGAGTTTCCTCACGTCGTTAGCTCCCCTTCGGCAAATGACTTCGGGTTAGGGGCAGGGCGAACGCCCGGTCCCATCGCTTTATGAGCGCTCGCGTTCCGCCGCGAGCCGGCAGATCACAGGAACGTCACCTGAGTTGTCCCAGGCTGGACGGCTTTGGCCAGTTCGGCTGCGTCCCAGTTCGTCAGCCGGACGCAACCATGACTGGCCGTCTTGCCGATAGCTGACGGTTCCGCCGTGCCGTGGATGCCGTAACCGTTCTTGCCGAGATCGATCCATGTGCCACCGACCGGATTGTTCGGACCGGGGGGAATAGTGAGAGCCTTGTCGCCGCCCCATTCCTGATCTTCGGGATCGAAGGTGTAGTTCGGCTCCGCTGCGATCGCCGCCACCTTCATGGTGCCCGAGGGCGAAGGAAAGTCTCCGCTTCCGACGGTCGCGGGATAGGTGGCCAGGATTTTCCCCTCGCCGTCGTAGGCGCGCACTTCGGAATTGGCCTTGTCGACTTCGATCTTAGCGACCGATCCCGGACCGGTCTCGTCTCCGCCATCGACCACCTTGATGGCTGCCCCTTCCTTCCAGTTCGCCTTCGGATTCAGCGCGCGCAACAGGCCCGGCGTCATGTGAAACTTCTCGCCAAGCTTCTCCTCGACGTCGGTGAAGCCGAGCCGATCGCGCTCCGCCATCGCTTTCATGGTGGCCGGCATCGGCTTGAAAGGACCGTCCACGTCATCGGAGGTGATCGTGTAGGTTTTCAGGATTGCGCCGGGATTCTCTTCCGCGAGCTTGCGCAAGGTCGCCTGGTCGATCGCCGGACCGGAGCCCAGGCCATGGGCTTGCTTGAAGGCCTGCAAGGCCCTCTGCGTGTTGCCGCCGTCGTACCCGTCGACGACACCGGGGGAATGCCGTCCGCGGTCGAGCAGCACTTGCGCGATCAGCACGTCGCGTGAGCGGGCGCCTGAAAACGCGGCCTTCGGGAGATCCATTGCGATCTCGACGGGGCTCGCGGCAACCCGCTTCGACTTGGCGGAGTCGGAGACTACCTCAGCCGAACTGCCAATCGCAGGCGTGGTCAGGGCGGCGAGAGCGATGACTGAAAAGAGCGCGGTTCTTGAATGACAATTCATCGGGTTCGCCTTCGGTCTTGGATGTGCCGGGTCGGTGCTGAGCGGTTCGAACCTGCGGCGCGTTCGGAAGGAACGGCAAGTAAAGCTGTATGATCTGAAAACGTTTGTTGGAGCGGCGCGTTCCGTGTGGAGGGATAGCGGCGGGCGTCGTCTGGCCGGGTCACGCTCGCCGCACCGGTGCCTTTTTTCTCCGGCGGCGGTGCCGGTGCAGGCAAGGCGGGGCCGCACAGCCTTGTCGCTACCACCATTCCGCCCTAGATGCCGGGAATGGCCGGTGATTTACTAGACAACCGTGGCCGGGGCGACGCCGCATGGGGCTGGCCTCCGATCCATCCCGAAGGGCGCAAGTTCGGAATCGCAGTGCTGGGCCTTTCGCTCATCACGGCTTTTCTTGCATGGGAGACCATTGCCTGGCCTCTCGCTTTCCTGTCGCTGGGCGTATTCGCTTTCTTTCGCGACCCCGAACGCGTGGTGCCGCAGGGACCCGAATTCATCGTTTCACCGGCCGATGGCTTGGTGACCCTTATCGGTGACGTCATCCCGCCCCCCGAATTGCAGGGACCCGATGGACAGGGAGGGGAAGGCCTGGGCAGCGATCCGGTCACGCGTGTCTCGATTTTCATGTCGGTGTTCGACGTGCACATTAATCGCGCGCCGGTGGCCGGTACGGTGCGGCGCGTCATCTATATCCCCGGCAAATTCATGAACGCGGATCTCGACAAGGCGAGCGAAGAGAACGAGCGCCAGCACGTACTGCTCGAGCGGTCCGATGGGCAGCTGGTTGCTTTCACGCAGATCGCCGGCCTCGTCGCCCGGCGCATCGTGCCGTTCATCAAGCCCGGTGACACGCTTGCGGCAGGACAGAGAGTGGGCCTGATCCGCTTCGGCAGCCGGGTGGATGTTTACCTGCCGCGAGGCACCGATCCGAAGATACTTCTCGGCCAGAAGGTCATTGCCGGCGAAACCGTCCTGGCCGAAATCGGCAAGCACGGCCTTATCGAAGGGGTGAGCCAGTGAATGACCGTCTGCCCGACGACGACGATATGCCGATCGATCCCGGTCCGGCCTGGCTCGGCCCCAAGGCCAGCGAGGACGAGGTTCCGGTCGCGCGGCGGTTCGGTGGCGGATTGACCCTGAGGGCCGTCGTTCCCAATGCGATCACCGCCGCCGCGCTCTGCTCGGGCCTGACGGGAATCCGTTTCGCCATCGTCGGCGATTGGGAAAAGGCGCTGTTGGCGATCATCCTGGCCGGGGTTCTCGATGGCATCGACGGCCGCATAGCGCGCCTGCTCAAGGCGCAGTCACGCTTCGGGGCCGAACTCGACAGCCTCGCCGATTCGCTGAGCTTCGGAATGGCGCCGGCGCTCGTGCTGTTCCTCTGGGCGCTGCAGGACCTGCCGCGCTTCGGGTGGTTCGCCGCGCTTGCCTTCGCGATCAGCTGCGCGCTGCGCCTGGCACGCTTCAACGCGCGGATCGATCAGGACGATCAGCCGCACAAGTCCGCCGGTTTCCTCACCGGGGTGCCCGCGCCGGTCGGGGCGGGGCTTGCGTTCCTGCCGATGTACCTTTGGATTGCGAGCGGCGAACAGGTCTTCCGCCAGCCGCTTCTTGTCGCGCTGTGGACGGCGATCGTCGCCTTCCTGATGATTTCGAACGTGGCGACGATGAGCTGGAAGTCGGTGCGGCCGCGCAGCTCTCTGCGCCTGGCGATGATCGGGCTCGTCGGTCTGGTTTTCGCATCCTTGCTGACCGAGCCGTGGTGGACCCTGGCGATAATCTGTATCGGCTATCTCGCCTTCGTGCCCTTCAGCGTGATGAACTACGCAAAGGTCAAGCGGCAGCGCGCTGGCGACGACGTTGCTGCGGAAGCGCCGGTGAAGCCATTCGACGTGACGGACGTCCGCTGATCGAAGCTGCCAGGGCCGCGCGGCCACCGGTGGAATAGCTGCGAACCGTGACCATCCGCCGACTGCTGCACGCGGCATGTCGGTGGCGCAGGGCGGCCGAGGTGGCCCATCCCTGTGCCAGCGAAGCCTTCAACGACAGCGCGACGAACCCCGTGATGGCGAAAAAACCGATGGTCATGATGGCAGCGAGCATAATCCCGACCTTTTGCTTGTGCCCGGCCCCATGGAAAGGGGTGTGGAGGACATGTGGAAAACAGCGTATGGTTAACTCGGTTCCCGGCTTGTTCCGGTGAGTTGAGGTATGTTCTCTTTCTGTTCTTTCCGTCAAGTGCTTTTTGCGTCGGGCTGCCTGGTGCCTGGGGCGAATTGTGGGTGGATTTTCCTCCAAGAAGCCGCTAGGGGCCGCCCCCGTCGCTAGAGACAGGTGCAATTTCGCCCTGCCGAAGGTGGCAAATCCACATGGAAGGCACGTTCACACCGGTGCCCCGGCGGGAGATTCCGCAAAGGGTTCCAGCGCTTTCCAGAGGCATAACCGGAAAGGAACTTTGATATGGCGGCTCCTACCGTCACGATGCAGCAATTGATCGAGGCCGGCGCTCACTTCGGCCACCAGACCCACCGCTGGAACCCGCGCATGAAGCCGTATATCTTCGGCGCGCGCAACGGCGTCCACATCATCGACCTGTCGCAGACCGTCCCCCTGATGGCCCGCGCGCTCGATTTCATCCAGCAGACCGTGCGCGCAGGTGGCAAGGTCCTGTTTGTCGGCACCAAGCGCCAGGCGCAGGATCCGATTGCCGAGGCGGCCCGCCGCAGTGGCCAGCACTTCGTCAACCACCGCTGGCTGGGCGGCATGCTCACCAACTGGAAGACGATCAGCCAGTCGATCCGCCGGATGAAGACCCTTGAAGAGCAGCTTTCGGGCGACACGTCGGGTCTCACCAAGAAGGAAGTCCTGCAGCTGACCCGCGAGCTCGAGAAGCTCCAGATGTCGCTCGGCGGCATTCGCGACATGGGCGGCATCCCGGACGTGATGTTCGTGATCGACGCCAACAAGGAAGAGCTGGCGATCAAGGAGGCCAACGTGCTCGGCATCCCGGTGGTCGCGGTGCTCGATTCCAACGTCGATCCGACCGGCATCGCCTTCCCGATCCCTGGCAACGACGACGCCAGCCGCGCGGTGCGCCTCTACTGCGACGCTGTCGCCGAGGCTGCCTCGACCGGCAAGGGCGAGGGCGTGGTCGATTCGGGCGTCGATTTCGGCGCGATGGATGAGCCGCCGGCCGAGACTGCCGCTGAAGCCCCGGCGGAGCCGGCTGCCCCAGAGGCCGCGCAAGCCTGATCCGGCCCAAGCGGTCCCAGGCGGGCCGACCGTCACGAGACTGTCGCGCGCCGGGTCCATCGGGCTCGGCGCGCAGACCCTATTCGATACAGCAAGAGGAACATAGCGATGGCCTACACCGCCGCTGACGTGAAGAACCTGCGCGAGCGCACCGGCGCCGGCATGATGGACTGCAAGAAAGCGCTCGACGAGAGCAACGGCGATTTCGAAGCCGCCGTCGATTCGCTCAAGGCCAAGGGCCTGGCCGCGGCTGCCAAGAAGTCCAGCCGCACTGCGGCCGAGGGCCTTGTCGGCGTGGCCGTGAACGGCACCAGGGGCGTGGCGGTCGAGGTCAACTCGGAAACCGACTTTGTCGCCAAGAACGATCAGTTCCAGGACTTCGTGCGCAAGACCACTGAAGTCGCTCTCGATGCCGGCAGCGATGACATCGACGCGCTCAAGGACGCCGCATACCCCGGTGGTGGCACGGTGGGCGAAAAGCTGACCAACAACGTCGCGACGATCGGCGAGAACCAGCAGCTGCGCCGCATGAAGACAGTCGAAGTCGGCAACGGCATCGTCGTCCCCTACATGCACAACGCGCAGGCGCCGAACCTGGGCAAGATCGGCGTGCTTGTCGCGCTCGAGAGCGAGGCCGGCGCCGAAGTGCTTGAGCCGCTCGGCAAGCAGCTTGCCATGCACATCGCCGCAGCCTTCCCGCAGGCTCTCAATGCCGAAGGCCTCGATCCTGAAGTGATCGAGCGCGAGCGCAAGGTCGCGGCCGAGAAGGCCGCCGAGAGCGGCAAACCGGCCGAAGTGCAGGCCAAGATGGTCGACGGTGCGATCAACAAGTTCGCCAAGGAGAACGCTCTCCTCAGCCAGCTCTTCGTGATGGACAACAAGACCCCGGTGTCGGACGTCGTCGCGAAGGCGGGCAAGGACGCGGGCACGTCCATCGTGCTGAAGGACTACGTCCGCTTCCAGCTCGGCGAAGGCATCGAGAAGGAAGAGAGCGACTTCGCCGCCGAAGTCGCCGCCGCGGTCAAGGGCTGAACCCATCCGCCAGACGCCGAAGGTTACACCCAGGCGACACCAAGATCGAGCGGCCGCCGGAGCGATCCGGCGGCCGTTTGTGCGCCTGCTGTTCAGGATGCGCGCCGGTCGGATGAACGGCGAAGATCACAGAAGGTGACAATGGTTACACCGTGTCGCCTTTAGAAGGCCGTACTAACCTGCTGGCAAAGAAGCGAAATTGTGGAGATTTCGCGAAGATGACGCCAGGGGAATGGCGGAGAGACGCGCGCGAGGCGCGCCCTGTCAGCCCGGCCGCATTCGCAAGATCGGAGATTTCAAGGAGCGCTTGCGTCCGTGCCGCACTCCCGGGGCTGTAGGAAAGGGAAAACTCCGCCGGTTCGTTGCTCCCGATACTTGGCACTGCCCGCGCTCTGTCTATAAGGGCGGCAATTCCGCTCCCGAGAGGTCCTGCCCCGCAATGTCCGCCATGCCGCCCGTCAAACGCGTCCTGCTCAAGTTGTCGGGCGAGGTTCTGATGGGCAGCCAGCAGTTCGGCATCGACCCGGCCTTCGTCGCCGAGCTGGCGCAGGAGGTGAAAGCCGCCAAGGAGACCGGGCTGGAGATCTGCCTCGTCATCGGTGGCGGCAACATTTTTCGCGGCATGATGGGTGCGGCACAGGGCATGGACCGGGCACAGGCCGACTACATGGGCATGCTGGCCACGGTGATGAACGCGCTCGCCATGCAGGGTGCGCTGGAAAAGCTGGGTGTGCACACCCGGGTCCAGTCGGCAATCCAGATGGACGCGGTGTGCGAGCCCGTGATCCGTCGCCGGGCAGAACGGCACCTGGAAAAGGGACGCGTGGTGATCTTCGCCGCGGGGGTTGGCGCGCCGTACTTCACGACCGATTCCGGCGCCGCCCTGCGCGCTGCGGAGATGGAATGCGACGCGCTGCTCAAGGGCACCAGCGTGGACGGGGTCTACGACAGCGACCCGAAAAAGAATCCTGACGCAAAACGTTTTGAAACGGTCAGTTATGATAGAGTGCTGGCAGACAATCTCAAAGTGATGGACGCCTCCGCCGTGGCCCTGTGCCGCGATAACGCCATTCCGATCGTGGTCTTTTCCATTCGCGAAAAAGGCAATCTCGCGCGGGTCCTGGCGGGTGAAGGTGTCCAGACGATAGTAAAGGAGGAGGCCTGATCATGGCCAAGTACGACAAGGCGGATATCGAACGGCGGATGAGCGGGGCGGTCGAAAGCCTGAAGGGCGACCTGGGCGGCCTGCGCACCGGTCGCGCCAACACCGCACTGCTCGATCCGGTGATGGTCGAGGTCTATGGCTCGATGATGCCGCTCAACCAGGTGGCGACCGTCTCGGCGCCCGAACCGCGCATGCTGAGCGTGCAGGTGTGGGACCGGGCCAACGTGACGCCGGTGGAAAAGGGCATCGCCCACGCCAACCTCGGCCTCAATCCCATGACTGACGGCAACACCGTGCGCCTGCCGCTGCCCGACCTGACACAGGAACGGCGCAAGGAACTGGCCAAGCTCGCCGGCAAGTATGCCGAGAACGCCAAGATCGCCATTCGCAACGTCCGCCGCGACGGAATGGAGGCGCTCAAGGAAGACGAGAAGAAGAAAGACATCTCGGAAGACGAGCAGAAGCGCGGCGAGGACGAGGTCCAGAAGCTGACCGACAAGTACGTCACCCTGGCCGACGAGGTCGCGGCGGCCAAGGAGAAGGAAATTCTTACGCAGTGAGTCCGATTTCGCCCGCTCCCCCCGTTCGCCTCGGGCGAAGTCGAGAGGCGCGGGCGCGGCGCTGGCGTATCGCGACCCGATTTATCCTGAGCGCCTGCAAGACAGTCGAAGGGCTCGACAGGAACGGACTTATGGAATGACCCAGGCACGCCATGTGGCGATCATCATGGATGGCAATGGGCGCTGGGCGAAGGCGCGACACCTTCCCCGTGCGATGGGTCACCAGCGCGGCGTCGAAGCAGTGCGCAAACTGGTCCGCTCGCTGGAGAGCACCGGTCTCGAGTGCCTGACGATCTACGCTTTCAGTTCGGAAAACTGGAAACGTCCCGATGAAGAAATCGGCGATCTCATGAACCTGATGCGCAAGTTCATCAAATCCGACTTGCCGGAATTCGTCGCCAACGACGTGAAGCTGAAGATCATCGGCGACTGGAAGGGTTTGGCGCCCGACATCGTGGCCATGCTCGAAGACGCGCTGGAGCAGACCTCCATGGGCGCCCGCACGCTGGCGGTCGCGCTCAACTACGGCTCGCAGCAGGAAATCGCCCGCGCCGCGGGCAAGGCCGCGGCGCAAGGGGAGATCACGCCGGAGAGCATCGCCGCCAACCTCGACACCGCCGACTTGCCGCCCCTCGACCTGCTGGTCCGCACGAGTGGCGAGGTGCGCCTGTCGAACTTCCTGCTATGGCAGTGCGCTTATGCCGAGATGTGGTTTACAGAGGTCCTCTGGCCTGACTTCACGCCGGAGCATCTGCGACTGGCGCTCGACGAATTCGCCAACCGGGAGCGACGCTATGGTGGGCGATGAACGGCTGACCGGTCGATTTTCTTCTTCGTCATGCTGAACGTGTTTCAGCATCCATCTCGCGCCACCGCACTGGTGGGAGAGGGTCGGAAATGGACCCTGAAACAAGTTCAGGGTGACGGAATTTGAAGGCGGACATGGAAACCGGGGCACCAAAGAAGAACGCCGATCTCGGCACGCGCGTGCTGTCGGCCGTCGTGATGCTTGCCGTGACCGTGGCCGCGTTCCTGGCGGGCAATCCCTGGTTGGCAGGGTTCGTGCTGCTCGTCACGGCGGTCGCGTTCTACGAATACGTAAGGCTCATCCTCAAGGCGACGGACGATTTCGGGAAGCGCGTCGCGGCGGTGTTCGGCGGGGCGATCTATTTCGGGATCGCCGCATGGTTGCTGGCGCGGCTGGATTCGTACTTTCTCCTCGCGGCAGTCGGCACGGTGATCTTCACCGACACGGGCGCCTATTTCACTGGGCGCGCGATCGGAGGGCCGAAGATCGCGCCGCGGATCAGTCCATCCAAGACCTGGGCGGGCCTGCTGGGCGGCATGGTCTTTGCCGCGCTATGGCTCGCGCTGATCGCGGGCGCGTTCCACTGGACGAGCGGCTACGACAGCGTCGGCAAGCTGCTTGATGTCGCCTCCGACGACATGATCGGCGCCGCTATCGTCGGGTCTGTGCTGGCAATCGCGGCGCAGGCGGGCGACTTCTTCGAGTCCTGGCTCAAGCGCAAGGCGGGTGTGAAGGACAGTTCCAACCTCATTCCCGGCCACGGCGGCGTCTTCGACCGGGTCGACGGCATGCTTCCGGTGGCGATCATCGTCGGCCTGCTGTCCAGCGCGGTCTAGGCATGGCGCGGTCACTCACCATCCTTGGCGCGACCGGTTCGATCGGGCGATCGACCCTCGACCTGGTGCGGCGCAACCGGGCCGACTGGCGCATCGAGGCGCTGACCGCCAACTGCAACGTCGCAGAGCTGGCCGCCCTGGCCCGCGAATTCCATGCCAAGCTGGCAGTGGTGGCGGACGAACGCTGCCTGGCGGACCTGCGCGAGGCGCTCGCCGGTTCGGGAATCGCTGTCGCAGGTGGGGATGCCGCGCTGGTCGAGGCGGCGGCGCGCGGGGCCGACGTCACTGTGGCGGCCATCGTCGGCTGCGCGGGCCTCGCATCGGTCATGGCCGCGGTCGAGCAGGGGGGCACGATCGCGCTCGCCAACAAGGAAGCGCTCGTTTCGGCGGGGGACATCCTGATGAGCGCAGTCGCACAGCATGGCGCGACCCTGCTGCCGACCGATTCCGAACACAACGCGATCTTCCAGTGCCTGCAGGGCGGCAATCTCGAGGACGTGCGCTGGATCACCCTGACCGCCAGCGGCGGACCTTTTCGTACCTGGTCGACGGAGCAGTTGCGGGCGGCGACCCGTGAACAGGCCTTGAAGCATCCCAACTGGGACATGGGCGCCAAGATCACGGTCGATTCCGCCACCATGATGAACAAGGGGCTCGAGGTCATCGAGGCGGCGCACCTGTTTCCGGTCGGACTGGAGAAGATCCGCATCGTCGTTCATCCGCAGAGCGTGATCCACAGCCTCGTCGAATACCGCGACGGGTCCACCCTGGCGCAACTCGGGCCCTCCGACATGCGCGTCCCCATCGCCTCGTGCCTTGCCTGGCCGGGACGGATGGAAGGGGCGTGCAAGCCTCTCGACCTTCCGGCGCTTGGCGAGTTGACGTTCTTCCCGCCCGACGAGGAGCGCTTCCCGGCCACGCGCCTGGCACGCGAGGCGGCCGAGGCGGGCGGGGCGGCCCCGGCGGTGCTCAATGCCGCGAACGAGATAGCGGTCGCGGCATTCCTCGCCGGTCAGATTGCGTTCACGCGGATTGCGGCAGTGGTCGAGGACACCTTGACCCGGCCGCTTCCCTCCGCTCCAACCTCGCTCGAAGACGTTCTAGCCGTCGACGCGCAGGCGCGCGCGATGGCTGCAGCCATGCTGGAGCCTGCCTGACTTGATCGAAAGCCCGCCTTTCTGGATGTGGATCGTCGGTTTCCTGCTCGTGCTGGGTCCGCTGGTCACCATCCACGAACTCGGCCACTACCTCGTCGGGCGCTGGTTCGGCGTGAAGGCGGATTCCTTCTCGATCGGTTTCGGCAAGGAAATCGCCGGCTGGAGCGACAAGCGCGGCACGCGCTGGAAGCTCTCGCTGTTGCCGCTGGGCGGGTATGTCCAGTTTGCCGGCGACATGAACCCGGCCAGCCAGCCCGACAGCGAATGGCTTTCGCTGCCCGAGGCGGAGCGGAACAAGACCTTCCAGTCCAAGGCGCTCTGGAAGCGCGCCCTGATCGTGGCTGCCGGCCCGGTGACCAACCTGCTGCTGGCGGTGGCGATCTTCGCCGGTTTCTTCATGGCGTATGGCCAGCCTGTCGCCGCCGATCCGGCCAAGGAGAACATCGTCGCCGCTTTCTCCGAGGATTCGGCCGCGCGCGATGCCGGACTGCAAGTCGGCGACCGCATCGCGGCGATCGACGGCGAGCGGATGGACAACTTCCGCGAGCTGCAGCGCAAGATCTTCCTCTATCCCGACAAGCGCGTGACGCTTTCGGTCGAGCGCGGAGATCGCGTGCTGCAGGTGCCCGTCACCGCGCGCGCTGTCGAGATGAAGGACCGCTTCGGCAACGTTTCGACCATCGGCCTCATCGGCATCGAGACCAGGCCGACCATGCCGGAGTTCGAGCGGGTCAACCCGATCGAGGCGATCGGCCTCGGGATCGAGGAAAGTGCCGATACGGCCGTGATGATGGTCACCGGCATCAAGCAGATCTTCACCGGTGTGCGTTCGGTCAAGGAACTGGGCGGCCCGATCAAGATCGCCAAGTTCTCGGGCGAGCAGCTCAGCCTCGGTCCGCTTGCCTTCGTCAACTTCGCCGCGCTGATTTCGCTTAACTTGGCATTCATCAACCTGTTGCCAATTCCCGCCCTCGACGGCGGTCACCTGGCTTTCTACGCGGCGGAAGCGATCCGCCGGAAGCCGGCCAGTCCGCGCAGTCAGGAATGGGCGTTCCGCACCGGCATAGCCTTCGTGCTCGCGCTGATGCTGTTCGTGACGATCAACGATATCGCCTCGCTGCCGGTGTTCGGCGGATAGGCGGGGAAAAGGAACCGACGCCGCAAGGCATTCCCATGATGATTGCTTGATTGGCCGGGTCGCATCGGGCAAGGGCGCGTTGCGCCGCGCCGGACATGCGTTCCGGCCACACGGGAACACCCAACGGTACCGAACGAATTGGACGGGTTTATGAGCCGCAAGGCCAAGACGACAGCAGTTTCGCCCTTCGCACTCGCCCTGCTCGGCGGCACCTTTCTTGCCGGGCTTCCCGCAGCGGCCCAGGCGCAGGACGCGGCGCAGCCCGCCGCTCCGGCACCGCAGGTCCAGCCGCAGCAGGACGTAATCAAATCCATCGCCATCGCCGGGGCACAGCGGCTCGAACCGCAGACGATCCTCAGCTACATCGCGCTGCGTCCGGGGCAGGTATACACGGCCGCTGCGGCCGACCAGGCGCTCAAGGATCTCGCCGCGACCGAGCTGTTCGCCGACTACAGGATCGAGAACCGCAACGGCGACGTGCTCATCACTGTCGTCGAGAACCCGGTCATCAACCGCGTCGTCCTTGAAGGCAACAAGCGCCTCAAGGACGAGAAAATCGAGCCCGAGATCAAGCTGAAGCCGCGGCAGATCTTCACGCGTTCCAAGGTTCGCGCCGACGTTGCCCGGATCATCGAGCTCTACAAGCGCCAGGGCCGCTTCGCCGCCTCGGTCGAGCCGAAGATGGTTCAGCTGAGTCAGAACCGCGTCGACATCATCTTCGAGATCACCGAGGGTCCGAAGTCCAAGGTCCGCGCGATCAACATCATCGGCAACGAGCATTTCTCCGACGGTGAGCTCAAGGGCGAGATGCTGACCAAGGAGGCGGGCCTCCTCAAGATCTTCAGTTCGGGCACGAGCTACGACCCCGACCGCATGGCCTTCGACCAGCAGAAGATGCGGCAGTACTACCTGACCAATGGCTATGCCGACTTCCGGGTCGTGTCCGCCGTCGCCGAGCTGACGCCGGACAAGAAGGACTTCATCATCACCTACGTCGTCGAGGAAGGCGACCGCTACAAGTTCGGCGACGTGAAGGTGGAAAGCGAGATCCGGGACTTCGACGGCGCCGTGCTGACGCGCAACCTGCCGATGAAGGAAGGCGACTGGTACAACGCCAAGCTGGTCGAGGACACCGTCGACCAGCTCAAGGAAACGGCCGGTACTTTCGGCTACGCGTTTGCCGACGCCAACCCCCAGTTCAGGCGCGACAAGGATGCCAAGGTGATGAACGTCACCTTCAAGCTGGAGGAAAGCCCGCGCACCTACGTGGAGCGGATCGATGTCAACGGCAACACGCTGACGCAGGACAAGGTCGTGCGTCGCGAGTTCCGCCTGGCCGAAGGCGACGCCTTCAACAGCCTTCAGGTCAAGCGCACCACCAACCGCATCAACGGCCTGGGTTATTTCCAGGAGAACTTCGAGGTCGAGCAGGTCGACGGCAGTGCGCCCGATCGCGTCATTCTCGAGGCGAACGTGCAGGAGCAGGCGACCGGGCAGCTTTCGCTCTCCGCCGGCTTCTCGAGCCTCGAGAGCTTCATTTTCAACGGCTCGATCCAGCAGCGCAACTTCCGCGGCCGTGGGCAGACGGTGGGTCTTTCGGTCAACTACTCGCGCTACTCGCGCTCCGGCCAGATCAGCTTCACCGAGCCTTACCTGTTCGACAAGAACATCTCGGCCGGCGCGGACGTCTACATCCGCGATTACAACAACGGATACTACGACCGGGCCAGCGCCACCTATTCGCAGAAGCAACTCGGCCTCTCGGGTCGCGTCGGGATCCCGCTGTCGGAATTCACCACGGTTCTCGCGCGCTACACGCTCAACCAGGACGACATCACGCTCGACGAGCAGCAGTTCTTCGCCGACCTGAACGGTGACGGCATTCGCACTTGCGAGCCGCTGCTTGCCGGCCGGTACCTGTGCGAAGCGCTGGGCAAGCGGATCAGCTCAATCGTCGGTGCTTCGGTGGTCTACAATTCGCTCAACAGCTACCAGCGTCCGACCCGCGGGCAGAGCGCCACTTCGGGCATCGACTTCGCCGGCCTCGGGGGCGACACGCGCTATATCCGCCTGACCAGCAACGCGGCGTCCTACTGGCCGCTGGGCGGGGGCCTCGTCTTTTCGCTCAAGGGCGAGGCGGGTTACATCAAGGGCCTGAAGGACAAGGGCGTAGGTGTAACGGACGTCCTGCTGTCCGACCGCTTCTTCCTCGGCGAGCCGCAGCTGCGCGGCTTCGACATTCGCGGCGTCGGCCCGCGAGTCCTGCGCCGGTTCTATACCAGCGACGGGGATGGCAACACCGTCCTCACCGGGATCAACTCACGCAACACGGCGGACGACGCGCTGGGCGGCACCGGCTACTACCTCGGCCGGGCCGAGGTCGAGATTCCGCTCGGCTCGGGCGCGCGCGAGCTGGGCCTGCGGCCCTCGGTGTTCTTCGACATCGGGTCGGTCTTCGGGGTCAATCGCCCGCCGCTCACCAGCAGCCCGTATCCCAACGGCATCTTCATCCCGACCCGCGACAACTCCGGCAACGCGCTGTACCTGCAGCCCACGCTTGACGCATCGGGCAACCTCACCGGCACGACGGTCGTCACCACGCCGACGGCGGCTGACGGCACGGCCAATACTCCGATCGGCAGCTCCGTGCCGCCGTTCGTGGAGGAATTCTACGGCGACTCGGTCAAGCCGCGCGCTTCGATCGGCTTCGGCGTCAACTGGAATTCCCCGTTCGGTCCGTTCAGGATCGATATCGCCTACCCGCTGCTAAAGCAGAAGGGGGACGATACGAAGATCTTCTCGTTCAACGTAGGAACACAATTCTGATGAAAATGCTTTTCAAGCCGGCGCTTGCCGCTGGCATCGCCATCGCTGCCCTGTCCGCGCCGGCCGCCCTTGCGCCGGCTGCTGCCCAGACGGTCCAGGGCATCGGCGTCGTCAATGCGCCGCTCGTGATCGCCAACTCGGCCGCCTACAAGACCGCTGCGCAGCAGCGCCCGGTCACCTACAAGGCGCAGATCGACCAGGCTAATGCCCGGCGTACCGCCATCGCCGGCCAGCTGCAGCCGATGTACACCAAGCTGCAGGCAGACAGCCAGGCTGCCAATGCGAACCAGGCTGCGCTCCAGCAGCAGGCCAATGCCATCCAGCAGATCGAGCAGAACGGCCAGCGCGAGCTGCAGCAGATCCTTGCCCCGGTCCAGCTGAGCCAGGCCTACGTCGAAGAGCAAATCACCGACAAGTTGAGCGACGCCATCCAGGCCGCCGCCAAGAAGAAGAACGTGACGCTGATCCTCAGCCCCGAAGCGGTCATCTTCGCCGACAATGCGGCCTACAACATGAACCAGGCCGTCCTCGACGAACTCAACGCACTGATCCCCAGTGCCCAGCTCGTTCCGCCGCAGGGCTGGCTGCCGCGCGAGGTGCGCGAGCAGCAGGAACAGCAGCAGGCCGCCGCCGCCCAGCAGCAGCCGGCCGCAGCCGCGCCCGTTTCAGGCCGCTAAGACGAGGAACGGAGGCAGGGCATGACCGAGGCACGTTCGCTCGACATACTGGGCATCCTCAAGGCCCTGCCGCACCGTTACCCGCTTCTCCTCGTGGACCGTGTGGTCAGCCTCGAGCTGAACCAGCGGATCCACGCGGTGAAGGGGGTGACCATGAACGAACAGTTCTTCCAGGGTCACTTTCCGAGCCGCCCGATCATGCCCGGGGTGCTGCAGATCGAAGCCATGGCCCAGGCTGCGGCCATCCTCGGCATAGAAAGCCTCGACCTGGCCGGATCGGGCAAGCTGGTCTATTTCATGGGCATCGAAGGCGCCAAGTTCCGGGCCCCGGTCGAACCGGGTTGCCTGCTGGACCTGCACGTCGAATTCACCCAGCAGCGCAGTCGCGTCTACAAGTTCGCCGGCGAGGCAAGCGTCGAGGGCAAGACGACCTCGACCTGCGAATTCACGGCAATGATCGCCGATCCGCCCGGAAATTGAGTTTTACGCGCCCGCCTCCGCGGGACCGGGCCCGCGGAGGCGGGTTCGGAAAGCAGAAGAGGCGAAGCGGGATTGCAATTCCGTCCAATCCCGCCTAACCGCCCCGCTTTCCATCCACAGCTGGACCGGTCGGAACCGTTCCGAAGCTAAGAGGACGAATCGCCATGAAGGCCGACACGCATCCCGATTACCACACCATCAACGTCAAGATGACCGATGGCACCGAATTCCAGACGCGCTCCACCTGGGGCAGCGAGGGCGACACGATGACGCTCGAAATCGATCCGACCAGTCACCCGGCGTGGACCGGCGGCAACCGCCAGGTCAACGAAGGTGGCCGCGTCGCGGCGTTCAACAAGCGCTTCGGCGGGCTCAGCCTCAAGAAGTAAGCGGTTCGAACACCTGATACGAAGAGGGCGGTCCTGCGGGGCCGCCCTTTTCGTATGTCACCAGCCTGACAGGGCAGCTCAAGAACATTCAGGGCCGTCGGTTGTTGGATCAGCATGGCCGATCTTGCCCAAGTGCTCTTGCTTGCTCTTTTTCCCGCTGCCGGCAACTTCGCCGGCGGCCTCGTTGCGGAATTTACCCAAACGACGCGCCGGCGTCTTTCGTTGGCGCTTCACCTGGCAGCGGGCATCCTGTTCGGGGTGATTGCCATTGAGCTCGCGCCCCGCGCTTTCGAGGGAGCGCCCGCCCTCTATGCTGCAGCGGGATTTCTGGCTGGCGGCATCTTCTACATCGGCTTGGAGAGTGCGATCGAACGGCTTACTGGCGGCGGACGAGCAAAGGAGAGCACGGAAGGGGACATCAGCGGTGCGTGGATCATCTACGCCGCGGTTGCGGTGGACCTGTTCAGCGACGGACTGCTGATCGGGACTGGATCGGCAATTTCCCTCGGCCTCGCGCTCGTCCTGGCGATTGGGCAGGTTACCGCGGACATTCCTGAAGGCTTCGCGACCATCGCGAATTTCAAGGACAAGGGCGTGCGCCGCTCCCGCCGCCTGCTGATCGGACTTTCGTTCGTTGTTCCGGTACTTTCCGGCGCACTCCTGTCCTATCTCTTGTTACGCGACCAAGCCGAGGCCGTGCAAATGGTCGCCCTTTCATTCACGGCCGGATTGCTGCTGGTCGCTGCATCCGAGGAAATCATCGGTGAGGCGCACGAGGCCGCGCCCGACAGCAAGCGGTCTACCCTCGCGATATCGGCAGGCTTCGTGCTTTTTGCGCTGGTGGCTTCCTATTTTGAAGCCTGAGGGCCTGTGCCGGCGAGGTGTGGGAATGCTCCCCCCGCGGTCTAGTCTGTCCCGTCGAACCGCATCACCCCCGCATAGCGCGACACGCCCGTGTCCCCGGGGTGGTTCACCCCGTCGAACACCGGGACCTCGGTGAAGTCGTAGGGGCTTATGCCATCCAGGGTGGCGGCGTTGAGGCCGTACTTGTCGGGGTCGGAGCGGGTCTGGTGGAACACGTGGATGCCGCAGTTCGGGCAGAAGTGGTGCTTCGCCGCGTGGGTGTTGAAGGTGTAGAGCGCGATAACGTCCTTGCCCGCGGTCACCTCGAGATTCTCGAGCGGCACGTCGACCATCAGCACGCCCTTCATCGCGCAGATCGAACAGTTGCAACGCCGCACGCGCGCGCCGCCCGGCACCGCGGCCCGATAACGAACCGTGCCGCAGTGGCAGCCGCCTTCGTGTATGCCTTCGAGTTTCATCCCCAGGGCCCCTCGCGGTACCATTTCGTGATCACGTACTTCAGGCCTTTGCGCACCTTCATCGCGTGGTGCAGCGTCGCGGCGTTGAGACTGCCGTCGGGCCGGTGGTTGTTCCAGCACAGCAGCATGCCCTGCTGCGGCTGGAAGATCTTGTCGATTACCTTGAACCGGGTCGCCCCGCCGGCCGGCACGTCGTTCAGGTAGGCCATGAAGGTCCAGGTCCGGTTGCCGGCGACCGAGGTGTATTTCTCGAAATCGGCTCCGCTCGGCTCGAAATAGTCCGTGTGGGCCTTGAACTCGTTGCCGACCTCGTAGCGCTGCCCCTGGACGGGTTCGCCGTATTCGATCGGGATGCCGTTCAGCGCGAACAGCCGCGCCTCCAGGTCCTGCACGGCCGGGTGGTTTGCGTCGAGGTCACAGGTCTCGCTGGTGCGGAAGTAGTCGTCCCCGTTGGGATCGGCGATAGTCGAGGGGCGGCGATTGGCGTCGATCAGGTCGCGCAGTTCGGTGCACAGCGCATGGGGCAGGAAGCCCGGCACCGTCAGCATCTCCACCTTGGGGCTGGGCACCTTGCGGACGCCGGGGTGCGCCAGCATCGTTTCGATCGAGGTGCAGCCCGGATTCGTGGTATCGGTCGTCGCCATGCAACGGTGATAACCCGGGTGGACCCCTTGGCAAACCGCGAAATTATCTTGCGCGGGTGAGGGTGCGGGGCACATTTCGCTTTGCAATCGGGACCGCTTGTGCAACAGGCGCGCCTCCGCGCATTCGCCGCTTGACGGCCATGCGCACGGCCCTAAGCCGCGCCTCGCGGCACAGGCATGTGGCGATTGTAGCTCAGTCGGTTAGAGCGCCGGTTTGTGGTACCGGAGGTCGCGGGTTCGGATCCCGTCAATCGCCCCATTCCCCATGCCAATTCAGTTATTTGCAAATCCCGAATTGGGGGCACGATGGCTTTCTGGACCGAGGCGGATTTCGACGAGCACGAGCTCGTTCAACTGGTGCACGACCGCAAGTCGGGCCTTACTGCCATCATTGCACTGCATTCCACGCATCTGGGCCCCGGCGCCGGCGGAACGCGTTTCTGGCATTACGCCAAGCCCGAGGCGGCGATGCGCGACGCGCTGCGCCTCAGCCGCGGCATGAGCTACAAGAACGCCATGGCCGGCCTGCCGATGGGCGGCGGCAAGGCGGTCGTCCTTCTCGACGACAATGGCACGAAGACGCCCGAGATGCTCGCCGCCTTCGGCGACGCCGTTCAGGCGCTGGGCGGCCGTTACGTGACGGCCGAGGACGTCGGGGCGAGCGAAGCCGACATGGTGGCGATCAGCCATCGCACCCCGCACGTCTGCGGCCTGCCGGCGGAAGACGGCTCGGTGGGCGGGGATCCGGGGCCGTTCACCGCGATGGGCATCTATCACGGCATCAAGGCCGCGGTGGCGCACAAGCTCGGCAAGAACAGTCTCGAGGGCGTCCATGTGGCAATCCAGGGCTGCGGCAGCGTGGGCGGCGGCACCGCCCGCCTGCTGGCCAAGAACGGCGCGAAACTGACCCTGTCGGACATCGACATCGAGCGCGCCAGGACGCTGGCTCGGGAACTGGGCGGCGAGGCCGTCTCGCCCGATCAGGTCATGGGTACGACCTGCGATGTCTTCAGCCCCAACGCGCTTGGGGCGATCCTCGACGAGGAAGGCATTGCCCGGCTCGATTGTCAGGTGGTCGCCGGTGGGGCCAACAACCAGCTCGCCCGCGCGGGTCACGGCAAGATACTGGCCGAGCGGGGCATCCTCTACGCGCCCGATTACGTGATCAACGCCGGCGGGATCATCAACGTCAGCCTCGAGTACCTGCGCCGCGAAAAGGGCCAGCCGTGCGACATCAACGAGGTGCGCAAGCGCATCGCGCAGATTCCCGACCGGCTGGTGGAGATCTGGCGCGAAAGCGACACGACCGGCAAGTCGCCCGACGTGGTGGCGGATGCCATGGCGTGCAGGCTGATCGGCCGCTGACGAGTCGCGCGATTGCGGGCATAGGAGAGCGCTGCTAGGGCGGCGCTTCAATGCGCAAGAGTCGCACCAAGGGGCGTCCTTACCGATGAGCGAATCCCACGCAGAGGATCCGCGCACCTCGGCCAAGCTCAAGCTTGCCGTGGGCGCGATCGGTATCGTCTTCGGCGATATCGGCACGAGCCCTCTCTACGCCTTCAAGGAAACGTTCGTCGGGCCGCACAAGCTGACGATCGACGACGCGCACATTCTCGGCGTGGTCAGCCTGATCTTCTGGTCGATGACGCTGATCGTCTCGGTCCAGTACGTCAGCATCCTGATGCGCGCGGACAACAAGGGGCAGGGCGGAACACTGGCCCTCGTCGCGCTGATGAACCGCAGCCTTGGCGGCTCGAAATATGCCTTCCTGACGGTCCTGTTCGGCGTTTTCGCCACCGCGCTGTTCTATGGCGATTCAATGATAACGCCGGCGATCTCGGTGCTCTCCGCGGTAGAGGGCCTGACGGTGGTCGAAGACAACCTGTCGCGCATGGTCATACCGATCGCTCTGGTCCTTCTGATCGCCCTGTTCGTGATCCAGAAGCGCGGCACCGGCAAGGTCGGTGCGCTTTTCGCGCCCGTGATGCTGCTCTATTTCGTGACGATCGCGGTGCTCGGAATCGTGCACCTGGTGCAGACGCCGGAAATCTTCCTCGCTCTCAACCCGTATTATGCGCTGAACTTCTTCTTCCTCGACAAGTGGCTGGCGTTCCTCGCGCTCGGCTCGGTCGTGCTGGCGGTAACCGGTTCGGAAGCGCTCTACTCCGACATGGGCCACTTCGGACGCGGGCCGATGCGCCTGTCGTGGTTCGGCTTCGTCATGCCGTGCCTGCTGCTCAACTACTTCGGGCAGGGCGCAATGATCATCGGCATGGGCGACGCCGCCGCGGCCGAGGCGATCGAGAACCCGTTCTTCTTCATGGCGCCGGAAATGTTCCGCCTGCCGTTGGTGTTCCTCGCAACGGGGGCGACCTTCATCGCCAGCCAGGCGGTGATCTCGGGCGCGTTCAGCGTGACCCACCAGGCGATCCAGCTCGGCTTCATCCCGCGCCTGTCGATCCTGCACACGAGCGACGAGCATCACGGGCAGATCTACATCCCGGTCATCAACTGGGCGCTGATGATCGCGGTCATCGTGCTGGTGCTGTTCTTCCGCAATTCCTCCAACCTCGCCTCGGCCTATGGCATCGCGGTGACCGGGGCGATGCTGATCGACACCGCCCTGATGGGCGTGCTGCTGCTGGCGGTGTGGAAGTGGAAATGGTGGACTGCATGGCCGATCATCGTGCTGTTCTTCATCGTCGACGGGGCCTATTTCGCATCGAACTTCACCAAGGTGCCCGACGGCGGCTGGTTCCCGCTGATGATCGCCTTCTTCGCCTTCACGTTGCTGACGACCTGGGCCAAGGGCCGCCGCCTCATGCGGTCGCGCATGGCCGAGATCGGCCTGCCGCTCGATATCTTCGCCAAGTCGGGCCGCAATTCGACTGCACGGGTTCCGGGAACGGCGATCTTCATGAACTCCGGCTCTACCGGGACGCCTTCGGCGCTGCTGCACAACATCAAGCACAACAAGGTGCTGCACGAGCGCGTGGTGGTGCTGACGGTGCAGATCGAGGACGTGCCCTATGTCACCGATGAAACGCGGGTGGAGATGCACGACCTGGGCGACGGGTTCTACCGCCTGATCCTCCACTATGGGTTCATGCAGGAAACCGACATCCCGGCCGCGCTCGCCAAGATCGACACGATGTGCGGCGCGCCGTTCGAGATGATGCAGACCAGCTTCTTCCTCAGCCGCCAGACGCTGCTGACGGCGGAAAAGCCGGGCATGGCAGTGTGGCGTGAGAAGCTGTTCGCCTGGATGATGCGCAACGCGGCAACGCCAATGGAATTCTTCCGCCTGCCGACCAATCGCGTGGTCGAATTGGGGAGCCAGGTGGAGATCTGATCATTTCGTTTGGGGAGGATACATGCGGTTCGAGGATCCGGCGGTTCAGGCCGTCTTTGCCGATTACGAAAGCCGGCTCGAGGCCGACCATGCCAAGATGGCGGAGCTCGGCTCCTCGGTTTACGGCCGGCGCGACGAGTTCCTCCTGCCGGTGGGCGAGGAAGCTGCCTGGTTCCTCCATTCGCTGATCGTCGCGCGCCGGCCCAGGCGCATCGCCGAACTCGGCACGTCCTACGGGTATTCCACGCTGTTCCTTGCCGATGCCGCGCGGCAGGTCGGGGCCCGGGTCGTCACGATGGATTTGGCCGACTACAAGCAGGACCATGCCCGGCAGCAGCTCGAACGGGCCGGTCTGGCCGATTATGTGGACTTCCGCTGCGGCGATGCGGTCGAACTGGTGGCGCAGGACCCGGGCGAGTGGGACTTCGTGCTGCTCGACATCTGGAAGGACCTTTACGTCCCATGCTTCGAGGCGGTCTATCCCAAGCTGAGTGAAGAGGCGGTGATCTGCACCGACAACATGATCTCGCCCGAGAGCGCGCGCCCGAACGCCCGCGCCCTGCGCGAGTTGATCGGTGCCAAGCCGGACCTGCAGACGGCGCTGCTGCCGGTGGGGCAGGGCATCGAACTGACCGTCAAGTGGAGTGCAGGCAACACCAGCCTCTGATCCGTTCTGGCGCCTTCGGTCGCGCCGGTAGTCCGACACCGAGCGGGGCTTCGACTTCCTAGGTGATCGGCAGGCTTACCGCACGCCGGTAAAGGTGCCATGTGGCGTGTCCCAGCACAGGCAGCACCACCAGCAGCCCCAGAAACATCGGCAACATGGCCGCGGACAGCGACACGGCGATGATTGCCGCCCACGCCAGCATCACGGCCTTGTTCGACCTTACGACGCCGAGGCTGACAATGATGGCGGTGATGAAATCCACGTTGCGCTCGACCAGCATGGGGAGGCTGATCACCGTGACGCAATACATCGCCAGTGCCATCAGCCCACCGGCCAGACTCCCCAGGCCGAGCATCGCCAGCCCCGCGGGGCTCAGCAGGACTTCGAAGCTTGCGCTGCCGAACCCTGTTTCCGCCATGAAGATCGCGAAAATGCCGTGCGCAACGCCGATCCAGAAACTGACGGCGATGAACAGCATCCCGGCCATCATGACGAGTTGCTCCTCGCCCCTGCCGCGCAAGGCGGCGAGGATCGCGGCGGAATGGATCGGCAATCCTTGTTCCGCCCGCCGGCTCACCTCGTAAAGCCCGACCGCAGCAAAGGGGGCGACGATGGGGAAGCCACCGATGGCCGGCATCAGCCAGCCGAATTGGCCCCGCACAAACAGAGTATAATAAAGGACGATTCCCGCCGAGGCGCAAAGCGTCCCGAAGAACAGGCCGCACCACGGATGGGTGCGGAAGTCGCGCCAGCCCGCCGCCAATGCGGAGAGCAGATCGCCGAAGCGGAGGTCGTTTGCCACCGCGACGGGTGCGACCTGAACCTGTGTTGCCATGCCCCTCTCCCATGCGAAGCACGGCAGGGATAATGCCGTAGTCGCAGGCGCCGTCAAGCAGCGATGCGCGCGGGCCTCACTCGGTCGGCGGGTTTTCGATCACCTTCTCTTCCTCGCCAACGGCAAGCCCGTGGCGCATCAGCATGGGCAACTGGGTGAAGGTGAACAGGAAAGAGAGCGGCATAAATACCCAGAGCTTGGCCGTGAGCCAGTCGCCGAAACTGAGGTAGAGTCGGAGAACCTCGTTGAGCACTGCAAGGAAGATGAAGAACCAGCCCCAGTTGCGGCTGAGAAGCAGCCAGCCTTCCTCGTCCAGCCCCTCGAACGCGGCAGCGAGCAGCCATTGCAGCAGCGCCTTGCCGCGCCACCAGCCGACCAGCAGCGTGAAGCCGAAGAACAGGTAGAGCGCGGTGGGCTTGATCTGGACGTAGAACGGGTCGCGCAGCAGCACGGTCAGCCCGCCGAAGCCGACGATCAGCAGCGTCGAAAGCATGAGCATCCGCGACACCGCGCCGAACACCAGCTTCGAGGCGATCAGCGCGACGATTGCCGCTACGATGAATGCCCCGGTGGAGTGCACCACGGCGAAGATCGTGCCGATGCTGTCTTCCTTGTCCGCCGGCGCATAGAACCAGTAGACCGCGAAGAAGACGATCAGCGGGCCGTAGTCGACCAGCAGGTTCAGCCAGCCGGAACCGTGCTTCTTCTGGGCCGGAGGCGAGGTATCGTCGGCCATCACGCCACCCCCGCGATCACGCGCGCGACAAGGTCGGGGTCGAACGGGCGCAGGTCGTCGATCTTCTCGCCAACGCCAATGGCATGGATCGGCAGGCCGTACTGTTCGGCCGCGGCGACGAGCACGCCGCCACGCGCGGTGCCGTCGAGCTTCGTCATGATGAGCCCGGTCACCCCGGCGACCTCCTTGAACACGTCGATCTGCGACAGGGCGTTCTGCCCGTTGGTAGCGTCGAGCACCAGCACGACGTCGTGCGGTGCCTCGGGATTGAGGCGGCCGAGGACGCGGCGGATCTTGGCCAGCTCGTCCATCAGTTCGCGCTTGTTCTGCAGGCGGCCGGCCGTATCGACCACCAGCGCATCGATCCCGGTGGCCGTCGCCTGCTTGACCGCATCGAACACCACCGAAGCAGGATCGCCACCCTCGGGCCCGGTGACGATGGGCACGCCGATGCGGTCGGCCCAGACCCTGAGCTGGCCGATCGCGGCGGCGCGGAAGGTGTCGCCGGCGGCGAGAAGAACGCCGTAATCCTGTTCCTGGAAGAGGTGCGCCAGCTTGGCGATGGTCGTGGTCTTGCCGCTGCCGTTGACGCCGATCACCAGCACGACCTGCGGGCGCGGGAAGGCGGTGATCTCGAGCGGCTTGGCCACCGGTCGCAGGATCGCGGCGATCTCCTCGGCCACGGCTTCCTTCAGTTCGCGCTCGGTCATGGTCAGTCCGAAGCGTTTCTCGGCGAGCTTGGCCCGGATGCGGGCCGCGGCCTGGGGTCCGAGATCGGTGAGAATCAGCGCGTCCTCGACCTCGTCGAGGGTTGCGTCGTCGAGTTTTGCCGTACGCGTCATGGACGCTACGCGTCCGACGATCGAGGAGGGAGCCGCCGCGGGTGCGGGCTCGGGTCGCTCCGCGGGCGGGGTGGGAGAGGGTTGCGCAACGGGCTCGGGCCCGGGCTCCGCAGTAGGCACTGGCGGAGGCGCGGGTGCGGGGGCTGGCGCAGGCGCGGGCGCGGGCTCGGAAGGAGCAGAGCCCTCGGGGGCCCCGTCGGGCGTCTCGCCCGTGAAAGCGGACGCCAGGTTCTCGCTCAGGCGGTCGGACGTCTTGCGGAAGCCGCCGAACAACCGTTCGGTCCAGCTCTTCGATTCGCTCACAGCAGCAGGCCTTCCTCGAGGCGGGTGGGGATGACAGTTACGACTGCGCCGCGTGGCGTGCCCGGCGGCACGGCAAGGCGCGCGAAGTTGGGCGCGTGACCGGTGCCGTCGGCTTCGGCAAGAACCGCTTGGGGTCGGCCGATCAGGCTTGCGAGCCACTCGCCGCGGGTCTGCGCGGCAACCCCGCGTAACTCGGCGGCGCGGCGGCGAATGGTCGCCCTGTCGATTTGCGGCATGCGGGCGGCGGGGGTGCCCGGGCGGCGCGAGTAGGGGAAGACGTGGCCATGCACGATAGCAAGGTCGCGCACGATCGAGAGGTTGGCCGCGTGCTGCTCCTCGCTCTCGGTGGGGAAGCCTGCGATCAGGTCGGCTCCCACGGCGATGTCGGGCCGCTTTGTGCGCAGGCGCTCCACCAGGGACAAGGCTTCAGCGCGGTTGTGACGCCGCTTCATGCGCTTGAGGATCAGGTCGTCGCCATGCTGCAGCGAGAGGTGTATGTGCGGCATCACCCGCGGCTCGTCGGCGAACAACTCGAACAGCTCGCCGTCCACCTCGATCCCGTCGAGCGAGGACATGCGCAGGCGCGCGAGGGCGGGAAAGGCATCGAGCACCGCCCGCACCAGGGCACCGAGGCGCGGCGTGCCGGCGAGGTCCAGCCCCCAACTGGTGACGTCCACGCCGGTCAGGACGACTTCGGCCGCGCCTTGCTCCAGGTGCGATTCCACTTCGCGCAGCACGTCTCCGACGCCGAGCGAACGGCCGTGGCCGCGCCCCTGCGGAATGACGCAGAAGGTGCAGGCATGGTCGCATCCGTTCTGCACGGCAACGAAGGCGCGCGTGTGGCGCGGCGGGACCGAGTGGCGCTGGACGGGCACGTTCCACGCGCGGGCATCGAGCTTGGCGGCATTCGGGACCAGCCCGTCGACTTCCGGCATCGCCGCGAGCTGGGTTCGCTCGACCTCGGCAGCGCAGCCGGTCACCAGCAGGCGTGCATCCGGCCGGTCGCGCCGGGCGCGGCGGATCGCCTGGCGGGTCTGGCGCACCGCTTCGGCCGTGACGGCGCAGGAGTTGACGACGACGGTATCGATCTCGTTCGCCAGCAGCGCGCGAATGCGTTCGCTTTCGGCGATGTTGAGACGGCAGCCGAGGGAAATTACCTCGGCGGCTTGGCCGGGCGCATTCACGCGTAATCGCCCCAGTCGAAACTGCCGCGAAAGCTCTCGCTCGCAGGGCCGGTCATGGTTATCCGGCCGTCCTCGCCCCAGCCGATCAGCAGCTTGCCGCCGGGCAGGGTGACGACGACCTCACGGTCGACCAGCCGGCGGCGCATCGCCGCGACTGCGGTGGCGCAGGCGCCCGTGCCGCACGCGCGGGTCAGTCCGGCACCACGCTCCCACACGCGCAGGCGAATCTCGCCCCGATTGTCGATCGTCGCGACGTTGACGTTCACGCGCTCGGGAAAGAGCGGGTCGCGCTCGATCGCCGGACCGATCCGTTCCAGGTCGATCTTGTCGAGATCCCGCACGAAGAACACGACGTGCGGATTGCCGACATTGACCGCGCTCGGCCGCTCCAGTTCGTCCCAGCCGACCGGCATGTCGAGCGTGTCCATGGCGTCGGCCAGGGGAATCGCGTCCCAGCCGAACTCGGGCTCGCCCATGTCGACCGCAACGCCGCCGTCCTCCGGCTGGGCCGAGAGAATGCCGGCGACAGTTTCGATCTCGCAGGCTTCGCCGTGCAGCATCGCGACCGCGCGGGTGGCGTTGCCGCAGGCCTCGACTTCCCCGCCATCGGCGTTGCGGATGCGCATCCGGAAGTCTGCGACCTCGGAGGGTTCGAGCACGATGAGCTGGTCGCAACCGATGCCCGTGCGCCGATCGGCCAGCGCGCGGGCAACATGATCCTCGATCGGCGGCAACGGGCGTTCTCGCGCGTCGAGCACGACGAAGTCGTTGCCCAGGCCGTGCATCTTGACGAAGTCGATCCGCATCAGCGCCACCTAGGGACGGCGCAGCGCAAGCACAATGGCGCTCAGCCCGCCTTGCGTTCCCCGAAATGCTCGACGTGAGGGGCCATGGAGACGTGATCGACGGTGCGCGGAATGTCCTGGGCGGCCTTCAGCAGCAGCCGTTGCAGGGTCGCCTCGGCATCCTCCGGGCGGCCGTAGTGGTAGCCCTGGCCCTTGAGATCGCCGAGGCCGCGCAACGCCTCGAGCGCCTTGTCGTTCTCGATTCCCTCGACCACGATCGGCAGGCCGAGGCCCCGGCCAAGCGAGACGATCGCGGCGACCAGCTCGCTGTTCGCCCCCGCCTCGGCCAGTTCGGCCACGAAGCTGCGGTCGATCTTGAGCCGGTCGAAATGGAGTGCGCGAAGCTGGGCCAGGCTGGAATAGCCGGTGCCGAAATCGTCGAGGCTGACCTTGACCCCCTGGTTCTTCAGGCTGGCGATGATCGAGCGAACGACGGCGATGTTCTCGTGCAGGCAGCTTTCGGTGATCTCGATCTCGAAGCGCTGCGGCGGAAAGCCGGCTTCCTGCAGCAGCATCAGCAGCTTCTGCGCCAGCCACGGGTCGCGCAGCTGGATCGGAGAAATGTTGACCGAGAGCGACAAGTGCGGCTCCCAACGCCGGGCGTCGTCCAGCGCCTGGCGGATCAGGCCTTCCGACAGCTCGCCTATGACGCCGAGATCTTCGGCCAGCGGGATGAAGAGTTCGGGACTGATGATGCCGAACTCTGGCGATTTCCAGCGCGCGAGCATCTCGAAGCCCACGAGCTCACCGCTCTGGATGTCGATCTGCTGCTCGTAATAGGGCACGAACTCGCCCCCGGGGATGCCCTTGCGCAAGGCCTGTTCCAGGGCGTTGCGGAAGCGAAGCTCGCTTTCCATGCGCGGTTCGAACCACGCATGGCGGTCGCGGCCGCTCTTCTTGGCATGGTACATCGCCACGTCCGCCCAGTGCAGCAGGGTCTCCGCGTTGCCGGCGTCATGGCCCGGCTGGTTGCTGGTGGCGAGGCCGACCGACGCGGTCAGGTCGACCCGGATGTTGCCCGCCTCGACCGGCTGCGACACCGCGCCGACGATCATCGAGGCCAGCTCGTCGAATTCCTTTCGCCGCCCGGCCGCATAGGGCAGGGCGGCGGCAAACTCGTCGCCGCCGATGCGAGCGAGCGTGGTCCCGGGGGGCAACACGCGGGTGATGCGCCGGGTCGCTTCGATCAGGACGTCGTCGCCGGCCTTGTGGCCGCTGCGGTCGTTGATCGCCTTGAAGTTGTCGAGGTCGATCAGGAGGATCGCGACGTCGCCTTCTGCCAGCATGGAATCCACCAGCGGCATCAGGCTGCGGCGATTGCGCGAGCCGGTCAGGGGATCGCTTTCGGCAAGTTGGCGCGCCTGCTGTTCGGCCGAGCGACGCAAGGTCACCTCCCTGCTCATGTCGGCATAGCGCCGCCAGCCGAAAATCAGCAGTGCGATGTTCAGCAGCAGCGCGTTGGTCAGCATGACGTCGGGGGGGCGGTCCATCCCCAACATGCTGCGCAGGATCTGCGGCATGACCTGGCCACCGATCCCGACGAACAGGATCAGCGCGGCCGTGGCGATGCCGAGGGCCACGAAATCGCGCTGCGCACGCGAAATGCTGCCTTCCGGAGTCGCGCTCCCGGCTGCCGGGTCAAGACTTTGCAGGGGCCCTCCCATGAAAGCTGCCTTAGCAAACCATCCTTCCCTTTTGGTTAATCGCGGGTAGTTGGCATCCCGCAAGGCCCGCGTCGGAAAAGGAGAACACCCCATGGCCAAACGCTACTGGCTGATGAAGAGCGAACCCGAAGCCTACAGCTTCGACCGGCTGGTGGAGGACGGAACGACGATCTGGGACGGCGTGCGCAACTATCGGGCGCGCAACAACCTGCAGGCGATGGAGGTGGGGGAAGAAGCGCTGTTCTACCACTCGGTGAGCGACAAGAAGATCGTCGGCATCGTGAAGATCGTCACCGCCGGCCTGGCCGACCCGAAGGACGATACGGGCAAGTGGGCTGCGGTCGAAATCGCACCCGTGCGCAAGTTCGACCGTCCTGTTTCACTCGCGGAAATCAAGGCCGAGGAAACGCTTGAAGAGTGCGAATTGCTCCGCCTGTCGCGCCTGTCCGTGGCCGAAATAGGCCCGGAAGAGTGGGTAAAAATTTGTTCGATGGCAAAGGCTTGATCGTCGGAACCTGGTGGCCGGAGAACCCGTTGGTGGGGCAAGAGCGCGGGCAGGACCGCCCGCTGCCACACACACGAGGAGAACCGCCATGGGCGAACTGAAGAGCAAGACCAAGGGAATGGCCAACGAAGCGGCCGGCAACGCGAAGCAGATGTCGGACGATCCTGAAACCAAGGCCGAAGGCCGTGCGCAGGAGCGCAAGGGCGAAGCCCAGAACTTCAAGGGCGAGGTCGAAGGCGCGACCGGCGACAAGGTCTGACCCCCTTCCCGACCACATGAAAGGGGCGGCTCGCGAGGGCTGCCCCTTTCGTTTGTCGGCTATGTCCGGGAACGAAGACCCGATACTGTCGCTCCAGCGGCGGTCAGTCGCTCGATGTCGGCGACGCAATGAATCAGGCGAAGCCCACCAAGCTCCGTTGCCTCGCGCAATGCAGCGCCGAACGCGTCGGCCGTCTCGACCCGCTGCGCCCATCCGCCAAACGCCCGCGCAAGCGCCGCAAAGTCAGGGTTGGCAAGGTCGGTCGCCACGACGCGGCCGGGAAACTCGCGCTCCTGGTGCATCCGGATCGTGCCGTAAGCTCCGTTGTCGACGACGATGACGATCAGGTCGACGCCATATTGCGCTGCCGTCGCCAGCTCCTGCCCGTTCATCAGGAAATCGCCGTCGCCCGCTATCGCAAGCACCGTGCGCTCGGGCAGGCGCAGCTTCGCGGCGATGGCGGCAGGCACACCGTAGCCCATCGCGCCGCAGGTCGGGGCGAGTTGGGACGGACAGCCTTCGTAATGCCAGTAGCGGTGCCACCAGCCCGAGAAATTGCCCGCGCCATTGCAGATCACCGTGTCGGCTGGAAGCACTTCGCGTGCTGTGGCCAGGCAGCGGGCAAGGTCCAGCTTCGTGCCGTCGCTGCCGGGGGTGGAGAATTCGATCCATTCGGCGTGCGCCTGCGCACCGGCGTCGAACGGAATGACTTCGCCATCGTCCCACAAGGCGGCGCACTCGGCGAATTCGCCCATGTCGGCGCAGATCGCGAGGTCTGCCCGGTAGACGCGGTTCAGTTCCTCCGGGTCGGGATGCACATGGATCAGCACTTGTCCCGGATGGTCGGGGGTGACGAGTTCATATCCGTCGGTCGTCGCCTCGCCCAGCCGCGCGCCGATGGCGAGGACGAGGTCGGCGGACCGGATGCGCTCGACCAGCTTGGGATTGGGGCCATACCCCAAGTTGCCAGCGTAGACCGGGGAGGAGGGTGGCACCGCGTCTTGCCGGCGGAACGCCGTGGCCACCGGAATGCCGATCCGCTCGGCAAACCGGGTGAAGAATTCGCGCGCCTTTCGATTCCAGCCTGCGCCGCCGACGATGGCGACCGGTGCAGCGGCATCTTCGACCAGGGCCATCATTGCGGCGATCGCATCGGGGCAGGGGGCCTGCGCCGGGCGGTGGACGTACGACCGCGGGGCAAGCCCCTCCGCCATGTCGGACAGCATGTCTTCGGGCAGCGCGAGGACAACGGGGCCGGGGCGGCCGGACGTTGCGGTTGCATAGGCGCGAGCGACGAATTCGGGAATGCGTTCGGCACTCTCGATCCGCGCGGCCCATTTGCTGATCGGGGCAAAGAATGCCGGGAAGTCGATTTCCTGGAAGCCTTCGCGTTCACGCATTCCGCGCGCCACGTCACCGACAAACAGGATCAGCGGCTGCGAATCCTGCATCGCGACATGGACGCCTATGCTGGCATTCGTCGCGCCCGGTCCGCGCGTGACCATCGCCACGCCGGGGCGCCCGGTTATGCTCCCGTCCGCGCAGGCCATGAACGCCGCGCCGCCTTCCTGCCGGCAGGTCACGGTCTCGATCGCCGCGTGGCCGTGCAGCGCATCAAGGACGGGGAGGAAGCTTTCGCCCGGAACGGTGAAGATGCGGTCGCAGCCCTGCTTGGCGAGGCAGGCGACAAGGAGTTCGGCAGCAGTCATGCGCAAGCTCTAGTAGCGAATGAAACCGCCTGCAATCGGACCCGCCCCCGTTGGCATCTGTCCCACCTGTGGACAGTAACCAAGTCCGCCCTGTCACATGGTTACGAAATCGTTAACTCCACTGGCATGCGTCGCTCATTGGTCATCACCGACGAGACCTGCCGGAATCGCTTCCGCGCCAGCCTTCCGCCGCACGTGCGCGGCGACAGGGTGATAGCACCCGCTTCGGTCCGTTCATGGCGCCAGGCGCTTACCATCACGGCCGAGGATGTGCGCGGGTTCGCAACGAGCTATATCGCCTGCTTCGTGGCGGTGGCAGCCTTCATCTTCTGACGAGCGGCGCCTGATCTACGGCCGCCGCTGCTGTGGCCGCTGCCGCGGCGCGCTGCTCCGCCTGGAACAGCATCCAGCCGAGCCAGGCCGAAACGATGCACATTCCTGCGCTCAACAGGACCTGCTCGGTCAGCGCTATGCCGATCCAGCTCAGCGCCGCGGCGAGCAGCGATCCGACGACCATCGCGCCGGAGTTGACGATGTTGTTGGCCGCAACGGTCCGCGCCGCTTGCCCGGGATCGACCTTGGTCGTGAGAAAGGCATAGAGCGGCACGACGAACATGCCGCCGGACACCGCGATCATCAGCAGAGCAGCAAGAACGGCGAACGCCATCGGGTGCGACAGGAAGGTGGGTACGTCCATCAGGGGGCCGCTGACGGTGGCCGCCCAGATCCGGCAGATGAGGTAGAACGCGCCCACGAACGCGCCCATCGCCAGCACGGAGGCGGGGGCATATCGGGCCGAGACTCGCCCCTTGAGCAGCGCGTTTACGGCAATCGAGCCGATTGCCACGCCGACCGAGAAGACGACGAGGAACAGGCTGGCGACTTCCTTCTCCGCCAGCAGCACATTTTTGGCCAGCGGCGGAAACTGGATGAACAGCACCGCGCCGATCGTCCAGAAGAAGCTGATCGCCAGGATCGCGTAGTAGACCTCGGTCTGGTGCATGGTGTTGCGCACGAGGGCGATCGAGGCGCGGATAACGTGGCGGTCGATCGGCTCGTCCGGCACGGCGGGCGGGGCGGGGGGCACGCTGCGGCTGGTCAGGTACCCGATAACGGCGGTCACGACGATCCCGAGCGCAGCCCACTGCACCGGGATCCAGCCGGCCAGGATCGTCCCGCCGAGGATGGCGATGTAGGTGCCGGCCTCGACCAGCCCGGTGCCGGCGAGCACTTCCTTCTTCTCGAGGTGCTGGGGCAGGATCGCGTACTTGATCGGCCCGAAGAAGGTCGAATGCACCCCCATCGCGAATAAGGCGAGAAGCATGAGGGGGATGGCGACCGCCGTCGTCAGGTGGCCCGTCCAGGCGAGGACGAGGCCTGCCCCCCCGACGAGCATGATCCCGATTTCCGCCAGCTTGATCCAGCGGATGATCGCAGCCTTGTCGCGCATGTCGGCGAGTTGCCCGGCGAGCGCCGACAGGATGAAGAACGGCAGGATGAACAGGCCCGAGCACAAGGCGGAGAACTGCGCCTCGGCCTTCTCGGAGTTGTAAACGCCATAAACGACGAACAGCACCATCGCGTTCTTGAACAGGTTGTCGTTGAACGCGTTCAGCAACTGCGTCGCGAACAGCGGCAGGAAGCGGCGCTGCCGCAGCAGATATGTCGATGTCAGCATCGCGGGGTGCTGCGGCCCTCTCTCCAGCGTTTGGCGAGACTTAGCCGCATGAGCGCTGTGGGCAAGGGCGAAGGCAAGGGGCCATGGCGGGTTTTTCGCCGGCACCAATCCGGCTAGGGGTCGGTAATGCTCTCGTTGCCCAACCTGCTGACGATGTCGCGCATCTTCGCGGTGCCGCTGCTTGCGTTCTTCCTGTGGTGGCCGGACTGGGCGTTCGGTTACCTCGTCGCCTTCGTGCTCTACTGCCTGATGGGCATAACCGACTACTTCGACGGCTACCTCGCGCGGACGAGCGGCACGGTCAGCAAGCTGGGAATTTTCCTCGATCCCATCGCCGACAAGATCATGGTCGCCGCGGTGATCCTGGTGCTGGCGGCGCAGGGCGTGCTGCGAGGACCCTATGTGGGGGACATGCACGTCATCGCCGGGCTGGTCATCCTGGTGCGCGAGATCGCCGTGTCGGGTCTGCGCGAATTCCTCGGCGGCCTGCAGGTATCGATCCCGGTCAGCCGGCTGGCCAAGTGGAAGACGACGTTCCAGCTCGTCAGTCTCGGCGCGCTCATCCTGGGCAATGCGCTGCCGAAGTGGAACGTCTGGTTTGGCGCGATCGAGGCCAACGTGCCGCACACGGTAGGTCTGGTCACGTTGTGGGGCGCTGCGGTCCTGACGCTGGTGACGGGCTGGGATTACCTGCGCGTCGGCCTCAGGCACATGGACTGAGCTGCAGCCGCGCGACCTATTTCGGATCGCCTCCGTCAGCCTCGATCTGCCGTGAATAGCGCCGCGTGGCGCGGGTCGATTTCGTCGCCATCCGGGTTTCGCCCAGGAACATCAGCAGCGCGGCGAACACCAGCGCGGTGGCAACGATCCAGCCGAATGCGACGTAGGTCCCCAGCGCGGGGTGAACGAAGGCGCTGATGAACAGCAGCGCGACCACCGCGCAGATCGTCAGCGCGGCGGCAGTGCTGAGGTTGATAGCGGTGTGTGCCAGTTGCCGCCGCTTGCGCAGGGCCGGCAGTTCCTCGACCTCGCGGTCCGAGATGTCGCTCTCCTCCAGCTTCTCGAGCAGGTGGATGCGGTCCAGAACCCAGGTCAGACGGAAGTTCATCACGTTGAGGAAAGCGCCGATCGCGGCCAGCATGAAGACCGGCGCGAGCGAAAGCTGCACCATTTCCTGCACCCTCGCGGTGCTCGAGGTGCGCTGCAGGATGTTTCCGGCGACGTCGCCGGAGGCGATAATCCATTCCATCGCGCCCCCCTAGACCACCTGGGGCGGACGGCTCAACCGGCGCGCAGCTCGTCGGCCAGCAGGCGGAATTCCTCGCCCCGCGGCGAGTTCTTGCGCCAGACGAGCGCTATCTCGCGGCTGGCATTGTCTGCCTCGAGCGGCCGGGCGACGACCTCGGTGTCGTGCAGAATGCCGGCATCGAGCGCCATTTGTGGCAGCATCGTCATGCCCAGGCCATTGTCGACCATCTGCACCAGGGTGTGCAGACTGGTGCCGATCATCGTGGCGCTGGCGCGCAGTTCGGGCCGGTTGCAGGCCGACAGCGCGTGTTCCTTCAGGCAGTGCCCGTCCTCGAGCAGCAGCAGCCGGCCCTCGTCGATCATCTCGGGCGGAATGGCGTCGGGCGGATCGCGCGGTTCGTCCTTGGGCATGGCGACATAGAGACGGTCGTCGGCAATGTGCTCCATTTCGACTTCGCCGGTGGCGAAGGGCAGGGCGAGCAGGACGCAGTCTGCCCGCCCGTGGTGCAGCGATTCGAGCGCGTCGGTGGTGGTCTCTTCGCGCAGGAACAGCTTCAGGTTGGGCCGCTCGCGGCGCAGGCGCGGCAGCATCCGCGGGAGCATGAAGGGCGCGATAGTGGGGATCACGCTCATGCGCAGTTCCCCTGAGAGCGGCTTGCCGCTGGCCTGGACGAGGTCCGACAGTTCTTCCGCCTCGCGCAGCAGGCGGTGCGCCTTGGCCACCACCTGGTTGCCCAGCGGCGTGAAGCGCACGACCCGGCGGCTGCGCTCGACCAGCGTGACGCCGAGCAGCGATTCGAGTTCGCGGATTCCCGCCGAAAGGGTCGACTGGGAAACGAAGCTGGCCTCGGCCGCGCGGCCGAAATGCCCGTGTTCGTGCAGCGCGACGAGATATTGCAGCTGCTTGATCGTGGGCAGGTAGGTGCTCACTCCGCCGCCGGGTCTTGCGCGTGGGCCTGCGCCTCGCCTGCCTCGACGTCGTCGATGTGAGTCATCTTCAGGCGCCCCTTCTCCACCGCGAAGGCCAGCTTGCCTTCGACCAGGTCGAGCGCGTCCTTGCCGAACACCTCGTAGCGCCAGCCTTCGAGCACCGGCAGATTGCGCACCCCGGCGGCGAGAGCTTCCATCTCGTCGGACTTGGTCAGCAGGCGGCTGGCCACGTCGATCTCGCGGCTGCGGATCTTGAGCAGCAGCTTGAGCAGGTCGGCGACCAGCGCCCCTTCCTTGCCGAGCGGCGCACCGCGCTTGGGCTTGTCGGGCAGTTCTTCGGCCGGCAGCGGCTCGGCCTTGGCGATGACCTTCATCAGCCGCTTGCCGATGTCGTTGTCCTTCCAAGCCTGGCTCAGACCGCGGACCTTGGCCAGTTCCGCCTGCGCCTTGGGCGGGTGGCTGGCAATGTCGGCCAGGGTCTCGTCGCGCATGATCCGGCCGCGCGGGATGTCCTTGTCCTGCGCTTCGGTCTCGCGCCATCCGGCCAGCGCCTTCAGCCGGCCGAGCACGACAGGGCTGCGGCTGGGCGCGCGGATGCGATGCCAGGCGGTGCCGAGGTCATTGGCGTAGTTCGCCGGGTCGGCGAGCTTCTCCATCTCGGCGTCGAGCCACTGGCCGCGGCCGGTCTTGATCAGCTTCTTGAGCAGCTTGGGAAAGATCTTGGCGAGGTAGGTCACGTCGCCGATGGCGTATTCGATCTGCCGCTCGGTCAGCGGGCGGCGGCTCCAGTCGGTGAAGCGCGCGCCCTTGTCGATCTGCTTGCCCATCCAGCTTTCGACCAGGTTGGCATAGCCGATCTGTTCGGACTGGCTCACGGCCATCATCGCGATCTGCGTGTCGAAGATCGGATGCGGTGTCTTGCCGGTGAAGTTATAGACGATTTCCACGTCCTGCCCGCCGGCATGGAAGACCTTGAGGATATCCTCGTTCTCGCACAGCAGGTCCCACAGCGGCTTGAGGTCGATCCCGTCGGCCAGCGGATCGATCGCCGCTGCTTCCTCCTCGTTGCCGATCTGCACCAGGCAGAGGAGCGGATAATACGTGTTCTCGCGCATGAACTCGGTGTCGACGCAGACGAAGTCGCTCTTCGCCAGGCGATCGCACAGTTCGGCCAGATCTTCGGTCTTGGTAATCAGCGGGTGTATTTTCATCATCGGTTTTCTATAGGGCGCGCTTAACGCAGCCGGGCATGGCTTGACAGGCGGGCCAACCTCCCCTGTTAGCGCCGGCTCCCTTGCGCCATAACCCGCACGAATGAAAGAGTCAGCGATGCACGCCTATCGTACCCACAATTGTGCCGCCCTGCGCGAAAGCGACGTCGGCAGCGAAGTCCGCCTGTCGGGCTGGGTGCACAACAAGCGCGACCATGGCGGCGTGCTGTTCGTCGACCTGCGCGATCATTACGGCATCACCCAGATCGTGGCCGACAGCGACAGCCCCGCGCTGCCGATCCTCGACCGCCTGAAGCTGGAATTGGTCGTAACCATCGACGGCATGGTCAAGGCCCGCGCGGCCGAGGCGGTCAATCCGAACCTGCCGACCGGCGCGATCGAGGTTTTCGCCCGGGCCGCGACGGTCCAGAGCCGGGCCGAGGAACTGCCGCTGATCGTCAACTCGGCGGAGGATTATCCGGAAGAGACCCGCCTCAAGTACCGCTTCGTCGACCTGCGGCGCGAACGGCTGCACAAGAACATCCTGCTCCGCTCGAACGTGATCGCCAGCTTGCGCCGGCGGATGATCGAGCAGGGCTTTACCGAGTTCCAGACCCCGATCCTGGGCGCGTCGAGCCCCGAGGGCGCGCGCGACTACCTCGTGCCGAGCCGCCTGCACCCGGGCCGCTTCTACGCGCTGCCGCAGGCGCCGCAGATGTTCAAGCAGCTGCTGATGGTCGCCGGGTTCGACCGGTATTTCCAGATCGCGCCGTGCTTCCGCGACGAGGACCTGCGCGCCGACCGCTCGCCGGAATTCTACCAGCTCGACTTCGAGATGAGCTTCGTCACGCAGGACGACGTGTTCAACGCCATCGAACCGGTGCTGGCCGGCGTGTTCGAGGAGTTCTCGGGCGGCAAGTCGGTCACCCCGGCAGGCGAGTTCCCGCGCATCCCCTATGCCGAGACCATGCTCAAGTACGGCACGGACAAGCCCGACCTGCGCAACCCGCTGGTCATCAGCGATGTGACCGACCACTTCGAGACATCCGGCTTCGGCCTCTTCGAGAAGATCGTCGGCAGCGGCGGCCGGGTGCGCGTGGTCGCGGCTCCGAACACCCACGAGAAGAGCCGCAAGTTCTTCGACGACATGAACGACTGGGCTCGCCGCGAAGGCTTCGCCGGGCTCGGCTACGTCACCCGCAAGGGCGGCGAATTCGGCGGCCCGATCGCCAAGAACCACGGCACCGAGGGCATGGAAAAGCTCTACGCCGAACTGGGGCTGGGCGAGAACGACGGCCTGTTCTTCGCTGCCGGCAAGGAAAAGGACGCCGCCAGGCTGGCCGGCGCGGCCCGCACCCGCGTGGGCGAGGAGCTTGGCCTGATCGAGGAGGGCACCTTCAAGTTCTGCTGGATCGTCGATTTCCCGATGTTCGAGTACGACGAGGATCTCAAGAAGATCGACTTCAGCCACAACCCCTTCTCGATGCCGCAGGGCGAGATGGAGGCGCTGGAGAACCAGGACCCGCTGGAGATCAAGGCCTGGCAGTACGACATCGTCTGCAATGGCTACGAGCTGTCGTCGGGCGCGATCCGGAACCACAAGCCGGAGATCATGTACAAGGCGTTCGAGATCGCCGGCTATTCGAGGGAAGAGGTCGACGCGAACTTCTCCGGCATGATCGAGGCGTTCAAGCTGGGCGCCCCGCCGCACGGCGGATCGGCTCCGGGCATCGATCGCATCGTCATGCTGCTGGCCGACGAGCCGAATATCCGCGAGGTGATCGCCTTCCCGCTCAACCAGAAAGCGCAGGACCTCATGATGGGCGCGCCCAGCGTGGTCAGCCCGCGCCAGCTGCGCGATGTGCACATCCGCCTGATCGAGCAGCCCAAGGCGAGCGAGGCGGAGAAGGTCCGCACCGACAATATCGGCGATTGACCTAGGGGTCGGGTAGTCCGGCCATGACCTTGTCGGGCGTCATCGGGAAGCTGCGCAGGCGCACGCCGCAGGCGTTGTAGATCGCGTTGGCGATGGCGCCCGCGCCGCCGCAGATGCCCAGTTCGCCCACGCCCTTGGCCTGGATCGGGCTCGCAGCCGGATCGCGCTCCTCGACGAAGTGCACCTCGAGCGTTGGCACGTCGAGATTCACCGGGACGTGGTATTCGGCGAGGTCGGGGTTGACCAGGTGGCCGTCGCGGTCGTCGAACGCCAGTTCCTCGGTCAGGGCAGAGCCGATGGCCCATGCCATCCCGCCCTGGCATTGCGAGCGAGCGGTCATCTCGTTGAGTACCCGGCCGATGCCGAACGTGCCCACCATCCGCCGCACGCGCGTCTCGCCGGTGTAGGCGTTGACCGCCACCTCGGTGAAGAATGCGCCGAACATCGCCTGGGCGAATTTGTCTTCCGTTTCGCCGGGCTCGACCTTGCCGGTCCGCTGCAGCGGCGTGCCGTCGAGCACATCGACCAGCGCGGTTCGCTTGTTGGCGACGATGGCAAAGCCGTCCTTCAGGGTGAGGTCTGCCTCCTCGCAGCCGAGCCGGTCGCACAGTTCCTCGCGGATCGCTTCGCAGGCAAGATAGACCGCCGAGCCGGAGGAGGCCGCGCCCCACGAGCCGCCCGAGCCGGGGCCCTTGGGCAACGCGGAATCGCCAAGCTCGACCAGGACGTCGCCCGGATCGAGACCGAGCATCTCGCCGGCGACCTGGCCGAGGATTGCGTAGGTCCCGGTGCCGATGTCGGTCATGTCGGTTTCGACGAGCCCGGTGCCGTCCTCGCGCAGGGTCACCCGCGCGGACGCCTTGCTGAAGTTGTGCACCCGTGCCGCGCTGGCCATGCCGGTGCCGATCCACCACTCGCCTTCGCGCCGCTGGCACGGCTTGCGGTCGGCGCCGTCCCAGCCGAAGCGCTCGGCGCCTTCGCGCAGGCATTCCGCCAGCTTGCGCGAGGAGAAGGGGATGCCTTGCGAAGGGTGCTTGTCGGGAATGTTGCGCAGGCGCAATTCGACCGGGTCGATGCCGACCGCCTCCGCCAGCTCGTCCATCGCCGCTTCGAGCGCCTGCATCCCGACCGCCTCGCCCGGTGCGCGGACGGAGCCGGCGGTCACCCGGTGGATGCGCCCGACGTTGAGCACGAGCTCGCGGTTGTCGCCGGCGTAGAGAAACTCGCTCGCCTGCAGCACCGGCTCGGCGAAGCTCTCGCCAGGCAGGTTGGTCACCCAGCCTTCGTGGCCGAAGCCGGTCAGGCGGCCCTCGGCGTCGGCTGCGAGCCGCAATCGCTGGCGTGTCTCGGAGCGGCGCATGACGCACTGGAAAACCTGCTGGCGGCTCATCACCACGCGCACCGGGCGGCCGAGCTGCATCGCCGCGTGGCTCGCTGCGATGCACTCGGGCGAGATGCCGAGCTTCGATCCGAATCCGCCGCCCACGAAGGGCGAGAGGATGCGAACCTGTTCCTCCTCCAGGCCAAGCGCGTCGGCCAGTTCGGGGACGTTGTAGTTCAACATCTGGAGCGAGGCGTGGAGGGTCAGCTTTTCCTCCTCGCCATTCCACTGCGCCATCGCGGCGTGGGGCTCCATCGCAGCGCTGGCGTGACCTTCGGTCGTGAACTCGATGTCGACCGAATGCGCCGCCTGGGCCATGGCGTGGGCGAGGTCGCCCTGGCGGGTGGTCTTGGCTTCCTTCGGGGTCCACTCCACGTCACGGTCGTCGGGCGAGACTGGGACGGCTTCGGTTTCTTCGAATTCCACCTCGAGATGCTTGGCCGCGTGGCGCGCCTGTTCGAAGGTTTCCGCCACCACTAGCGCGATCGGCTGACCCCAGTAGTCGATCTGGGGCAGGTTCTGCGCCGGCGCCTCGCCCGCGGTGCCCTGCGCCGAACGGGTGGTCAGTGTTTCACCGGTGAGAACAGACACTACACCGTCCAGATCGAGCGCTTCATTGACATGGACCTGCCTGATCCGCCCATTGGTGACCGGAGCGGTGACGAGTACGCCTTCCAGGCAGTTCGCGGCCTCGAACTCGGCGGCGTACTTCGCCAAGCCGCTGACCTTCAGCGGACCGTCGGGGCGCGGAAGGGGGCGGCCGATCACGCCCTGGCTCATGGCATCGAGGCGGCAGCGGTCATCGGTCTGATCCATCGTTCGGGACTTCACAGCACACCTCCCGTCGCTTCGCGCAGCACAGCAAGCAGCGTTCGCCGCGACATGGGAATCTTGAAATCATTATGGCCGTAGCCCTCTGCTCCCTCGAGCAGCAAGTCTGCGGCCTTGTCGAAGAGCTCGTCCGAAGGTGTTGAGTTTGCGAGTAATTCGTCGACCCTCGGGTCGTGCCAGGGCTTGTGCGCCAACCCGCCGAAAGCGAGCGAGGCGCTGGCAATCGTCTCCCCCTCCATCTTCACGACTGCCGCAACGGAGACGAGCGCGAAGGCATAGGACGAACGGTCGCGAACCTTGCGATAGATGTGCTTCCCGCCGGGGGGTGGGGGCAGCACGACTGCCGTGATCATCTCGCCGGGCTGAAGGTTGTTGTCCCGCTCGGGCGTGTCGCCCGGCAGGCGGTGGAAGTAGCGTACGGGGATGGACCGCGCTTGTCCGTCGCCATTCACCGTCTCGACTGTCGCATCGAGCGCACAGAGCGCCACCGCCATGTCGCCGGGATAAGTCGCGATACACGCATCGCTCGCGCCGAGAATGGCATGTATCCGGTTGAACCCGCCAATAGCGCCACAGCCCGATCCGGGCTCTCGCTTGTTGCACGGCTGGTCGATGTTATAGAAATAATAACAACGGGTTCTCTGGCACAGGTTGCCGCCGGTCGTCGCCTTGTTGCGCAGCTGCTGAGTGGCCCCGGCGAGAATTGCGCGGGACAGAACCGGGTAATCGGCCCGCACACGTGGATCGACGGCGCAGGCCGTATTGCTGACGAGCGCACCGATGCGCAGGCCGCCATCGCCGGTCGGCTCGATCTGCGCCATCGGCAGGCGGTGGATGTCGACGAGCGTATCGGGCGTCTCGACCTCGAGCTTCATCAGGTCGAGCAGGTTGGTCCCGCCGGCGATCGCTTTCGCCCCGTCCGCGCCCAATTGCGCCGCGTGCTCGAGCCGCTCTGCCCGTTGGAAATCGAATGGCTTCATGCGGCTTCTCCCGCCGCGTCGCGGATCGCCGCGACGATGTTGGTATAGGCGGCGCAACGGCACAGGTTGCCGCTCATGCGTTCGCGGATTTCCTCGTCGGAGAACTCCGGTGCACTCTCCAGGTCGCCGGTGACGAAGCTGGGCCAGCCGGCGCGGATTTCCTCCAGCATGGCGGTCGCCGAGCAGATCTGCCCCGGGGTGCAGTAACCGCACTGGTATCCGTCGTGCAGGACGAATGCTCCCTGTAGCGGTGAGAGATCTGCTGCGCCGCCAAGACCCTCGATGGTCGTCACGCTATCGCCGTCGTGCATCGCAGCGAGCGTGAGGCAGGAATTGATCCGCTGGCCGTTGACCAGGACCGTGCAGGCGCCGCACTGTCCGTGGTCGCAACCCTTCTTGGTTCCGGTCAGGCCGCACTCACGGCGAAGGAAGTCGAGCAGGCTGGTGCGCGGATCGCCGCCGAGCGCGCGCTCCTCGCCGTTGATCGTGATGGACATGGCTTCTCCTTCCCCTTGCAACGTCGAAGCCCGCGTTGGGGTCCGCCGTTATTTCGATAGGGGCAGGGCACTTGCGCGGCGCGTCGCCGTTGATTAGGGCGAAGGGCAATTCCACTACTGCTTCCCTGAGAGGACAACAAATGAGCGATACCGCCGACCGCGTTAAGAAGATCGTCGTCGAGCATCTCGGCGTCGAGGAAGACAAGGTCGTTCCCGACGCGAGCTTCATCGATGACCTGGGCGCCGACAGTCTCGACATCGTCGAGCTGGTCATGGCCTTCGAGGAAGAGTTCGGGGTCGAAATCCCCGACGATGCCGCCGAGAAGATCAACACCGTCGGTGATGCCATCAAGTACATCGAAGAACACAAGGGCTGATTCAGCCGCCCTTGGCCGTTCGCCCGGAGCTTGACGAAGGGCGTCTGGCGTAGCCTTGCGGGGCTTCGACAGGCTCAGCCCGAACCGGGTTGGGCCTGTTGCATTTTCGGAGAGAAGCATGCGTCGTGTCGTCGTAACCGGTCTCGGACTCGTCACCCCCCTGGGGGCCGACGTCGAGACGACCTGGGCCAACATTCTCGCGGGCAAGAGCGGAATCGCGCCGATCACCCGCTTTGACACGACCGAGCACAAGGCCAAGATCGCCGGCGAGGTGAAGCCAAAGGACCACGAATATGGCTTTGACCCGGACAAGCGTGTCGACCACAAGGTCCAGCGCCAGGTCGATCCGTTCATCATTTACGGCATCGATGCCGCCGGTCAGGCGCTCGAGGATGCCGGGCTTACAGAGATGAGCGAGGAGGAGCGGCTTCGGACCGGCGTCTCCATCGGATCAGGTATCGGTGGGCTGCCCGGCATCGAAAGCGAGTCGCTGGTCCTTGCCGCGCGCGGACCGAGCCGGGTCAGCCCGCACTTCGTCCACGGGCGCCTCATAAATCTCATCAGCGGTCAGGTTTCTATCAAGTACGGCTTGATGGGTCCAAATCACGCGGTCGTGACGGCGTGTTCGACGGGCGCCCACTCGATCGGCGATGCTGCGCGCATGATCAAGGACGACGATGCCGATATCATGCTTGCGGGCGGTGCCGAAAGTACGGTCAACCCGCTCGGAGTGGCCGGGTTCGCACAGGCGAAGGCTCTCAACATGAGCTTCAACGACCGGCCGGAGCAGGCCAGCCGCCCCTACGACAAGGGCCGCGACGGGTTCGTCATGGGCGAGGGCGCGGGCGTCGTCGTGCTCGAGGAATACGAGCATGCCAAGGCGCGTGGCGCGAAGATTTACGCTGAAGTCGTCGGATACGGCCTATCGGGCGATGCCTATCACGTCACTGCCCCGCACCCGGAAGGCAAGGGTGCCGAGATCGCGATGCGGATGGCTCTGCGCAAGGCGCACATGGAACCTTGCGACATCGATTATATCAACGCGCACGGCACCAGCACGATGGCCGACACGATCGAACTGGCTGCGGCCAAGCGCGTGTTCGGAGATGATCTTTGCGGCGCGTCGATGAGCAGCACCAAGTCGGCTATCGGCCACCTGCTCGGCGGGGCCGGAGCGGTCGAGAGCATCTTCTGCATCCTCGCCATCCGCGACCAGATCGTGCCGCCGACGCTCAACCTCGACGATCCCGACGAGGGCACGGAGGGCGTCGACCTCGTCCCGCACAAGGCGAAGAAGCGTGAAGTCAAGGCCGCGCTCAACAACTCGTTCGGCTTCGGCGGAACGAACGCTTCGCTGGTGCTGAAGAAGGTCGACTAACATGCGGCGCCGCGGATGTTTGTTCGTCGCGGCGCTGCTGCTCGTGGGCGCCATTGCGCTTGGCTGGTTCGGCGCCTCGTGGTGGGGTTCGGCGAACCTGCCGAAGGACCGGGCATTCGTCGTCGAGAGCGGTTCGTCTCTCACTTCGGTTGCGGGCAAACTCGAAAAGGAAGGTATTATCGGCTCGGCCGACGGCTTCCTCTTGCGAGCCAAGATCCTCGCCAGCGGCGACCCGATAAAGGCAGGGGAGTTCATGCTCCCGGCAGGCTCCAGCCCTTCGAACATCCTCGACACCCTGCAGCACGGCGAGGTGATCCGCCGATTCGTTACCGTGCCCGAGGGGCTTCCTTCCATCATGGTGTGGGAGCGGTTGATGGCCGAGCCCCTGCTGACCGGAGAGATACCGGTTCCGGCCGAAGGCTCGGTCCTGCCAGAGAGCTACGATTTCGAGCGGGGCGAGAGCCGCGCGGCAGTGCTCGCAAGGATGCAGCAGGCGATGCAGAAGACCATCGGCGAGCTGTGGCCAAAGCGTGCGAAGGACATCGCCGTTTCGACCCCGCAGGAGGCGATCACGCTGGCCGCGATAGTCGAAAAGGAAACGGGCAAGCCAGCCGAACGCAAGATGGTCGCGGGGCTCTATTCCAATCGCGTCAAGCAGGGAATGCTGCTGCAGGCCGATCCCACGATCATCTATCCGATCACAAAGGGCAAGCCGCTGGGCCGCCGTATCCGCCAGAGCGAGATCGCCGCCGTCAACGGGTACAACACCTACACGATGGCCGGCCTGCCCAAGGGACCGATTACGAATCCGGGTCGCGCCTCGATCGAGGCGGTGCTTCACCCGGCGCCGACCAAGGCGCTCTACATGGTGGCTGACGGGACCGGCGGACACGTCTTCTCTGACAATCTGGCCGATCACAACGCCAATGTCGCCAAGTGGTTCGCCATTCGCCGGCAGCGCGGGGAGATGTGACGGACGGGTCTGCCCCGCTGATCGTCACCGCCGAGCTTCCCCAGGCGCTACAATCGCGCGCCGATCAGCTGCGCCAGGCGCACTTTCCGCCCGAACGAAACTTCCTCAAGGCGCACGTCACCCTGTTTCATGCCCTTCCGCCATTCTGCGAGGACGAAGTGCGTGATCGGCTGGCGGCCGAAGCGGCAGGGCCGCCGGTGCCGGCGCATCTGGATGGCGTCATGTCGCTCGGCCGCGGGGTGGCGCTGAAGCTTTCCAGCCCGGCCATGCTCGATTTGCGTGATCGCCTTGCGGACCGGTTACATGGCCTGCTGACTGCGCAGGACCGCCAGCGCCCACGGCTCCATGTCACCGTGCAGAACAAGGTTTCCCCGCACGACGCAAAGATGCTTATGAAGCGCTTGATCGACGAGATTGAAGCGCTTGATTTCTCCTTTGCCGGCCTGGGACTGCACCGTTATCGCGGCGGGCCGTGGGAGACCGTGAAGCGGTGGAGCTTTCGCGGTTGACCGGCGGGGAAGCCGGCCCTAAACGCGCCGCCTTCAAGGGCTGGTTGGCCGCACTCCAAGTGCTTTGGGGCGGAGTAGCTCAGTCGGTTAGAGCAGGGGAATCATAATCCCTGTGTCGGGGGTTCGAGTCCCTCCTCCGCTACCAGCCCTTCCAGCGACATTGTCGAACCGCCTACGAGCCCGTTTTCGGCCGTCGATGTGTACGGTTGGAAACGGCGGCAATCGAAATGTATGCTGCGGCGAACCGTTCTCCGGCAGATCCGGAGGATTGATCTGGCTGATTCGAAGGAGCAGGCGGTGGGTAGTGTCCGGATATTGCTGCTGCCTTTGTCCTTGGCCTGTGTCCTGGCCGGATGCGGGAGCCCGGAAGAAAAGAAGACCTCTGCCCGACCGCGGACCGCGGTTGATTTCGCGTCCGACCAGACCTGTCCCACTCCGCCGGATCGGCCCGTACGATTGGAGGGCGGCACCTTCGCCATGGGCGAGGACGACGTATACCCGGAGGAAGGGCCCGTTCGCGAGACGAAGGTCGACGGCTTCTGGATCGATCCGCACGAGGTCACGAACCGACAGTTCGACCAGTTCGTGCAAGCGACGGGCTACCGGACGATTGCCGAAATGCCGGTCGATCCGGCGCTGTACGGTGTGCCGGCGAGCCAGATTCCGCCCGAGCTGCTCTTGCCTGGTTCGGCCGTGTTCACTCCGCCCGAGCGACCCTCGGACAACTTCAACGACTGGTGGAAATACGTGCCGGGCGCGAACTGGAAAAAGCCGTATGGCCCGACCGGTCCCGATTTTCGGCCCGAAGAGCCGGTCGTGCACCTCGGCTACGACGACATGATCGCCTTTGCAGAGTGGAAGGGCGGGCGCATACCGACGGAAGCGGAATGGGAATATGCAGCCAGCGCCGGGCGAAGGTCGAGCAAGGAGCAGCCCGGTCCGGACAAGGCGAACACCTGGCAAGGTGCCTTTCCGGCCTACAACGCCAACGAAGACGGCTTCCGCGGGATTGCCCCGGTCGGCTGCTTCGAACCCAACGCCAACGGGCTTTACGACATGGTGGGCAACGTCTGGGAGGTCACCGCCGACTATTATCGCCCCGGTCACGATCCCGCAGACCGGGATAATCCGCGCGGCCCGAGCGAGAACGACGCTTACGATGCCCTGAGCCCGCTCTACGCGAGCCGAGTGATGAAGGGCGGTTCGTACCTTTGCGCACCGAACTACTGCCAGAGATATCGCCCTGCGGCGCGACACGGCCGCGACCCGGGTCTGGGGGCAAGCAATGTCGGCTTCAGGCTCGCCTACGATAGCGCGCCGGCCGCTTCATGAGCGGGCCGCGCCGCTCTTGACTTCGCTCGGCCGGCGCCCCGTCAGCCTGGCATAGAAGCGCGAGAAATAGGACGGATCGGCAAAGCCCAGTTCTTCGGCGACCTCACAACAACTGGCGTTCGTGAATCGCAGCAGGTTCGTTGCCTCGATCGCGATCCTGTCATCGATGAACCGGCCGGGAGCGACGCCGAGCGTCGCTTTCACGCGCCGCGAAAGCGTCCGCTCGGTCACGTTCAGCCGCCTCGCAAGAAACCGCAGGCTCGGTTGCTCCGGCAGGTGCTGCTGAACAAGCGTGCGGAACCTGTCCACCAGCTCGTCGGCGTGCTCCCCGGCGCCCGATGTGATCGCTTCGGCCACGATGCGCACGAAAGCTTCGGCCAGCGCGCCGCGCAAAAGGTCCGCGTCGCGAGCGGCCCCGCCTGCCTGCAGCATCTGGTCACACAACACTTGCAGGCGCGCAGCCAACGCTTCGGGCAGATCGAACGCCCGTGGCTCGAACAACAAGTCGCGCAGGATTTGGTCGCCCGCGAACCTCTCTGCGAACCGGTCGGAGAAGGTAACGACATATCCAAGCGTGCCCGGTGCGAAGCGAAAGCCATGGACGATTCCGGGCGGGGCGACGATAAGCGCCGGTCCCGGCAGCTTCGAGCGGAGCTCGGCCAGCGTCAGATCCACCTGTCCACTGTTGATCAGCAGGATCTGGATGAGCGTTGGATGCCGATGAGGGCTTATTTCCCATTCGTACCTGCTGCTGCGCGCGGCGATCGTTTCACAGTGTACCGTGTCGTCGAAGCGCGCCACCGGGGTTTCACCGAAAAGCGCGTATCTCGGGACCGGATCGGGCTTTGGCATCATGGCGCAAAAGTACCAGATATTTGCGCATCCGTCCCTGTCAAAGCGCCGTTCAGACGAGCACGATGGACGCTTGGGTCACGGGGAGAGTAGGCGTTGAAAACCCAGGTCTGCATCATCGGAGCCGGTCCGGCGGGACTCTTGCTGGGCCACATGCTGAAAGCCGAGGGGGTCGAGTGCCTCGTGCTCGAAAGGCGCTCGCCCGATTACGTTCTCTCGCGAATACGGGCGGGCGTTCTGGAGACCGTCACCGTGGGGCTGATGGAACGGATCGGCCTCGATGCACGCATGAAGCGGGAAGGCCTGTGGCATGACGGGTTCAACCTGGCGGACGGCGAGCGGCTCATCCGAATCGACATGGCCGACCTCGTGGGAGCCCGGGTCATGGTCTACGGACAGACCGAACTGACCCGCGACTTGATGGATGCGAGCGAGGAGCGAGGACTCGAAGTCGTCTACGAAGCGGAGAACGTGGCGCTGCATGACGTCGAGGGCGATGCCCCGTTTGTCACGTATCGGACGCAGGACGGCGAGCATCGGGTCGACTGCCGCTTCATTGCCGGTTGCGACGGCTTTCATGGGCCCAGCCGGCAGGCGGTGCCGGCAAACGTCGGCAAGGAATACCTGCGCGAATATCCTTTCGGCTGGCTCGGCATTCTGGCCGACGTGCCGCCCTGCAATCATGAGCTGATCTACGCCAATCACGAACGCGGATTCGCGCTCGCTTCGATGCGCAGCGAGACGCGCAGCCGTTACTACGTTGACGTACCGCTGACCGAGAAGATCGAGGACTGGCCGGACGAACGGGTTTGGGACGAGCTGGCCATACGCCTTGGGCCGGAAGCAGCGGCCGGCATGACCCGCGGCCCCTCGATCGAAAAGTCCATTGCCCCCCTGCGCAGCTTCGTCTTCGCGCCCATGCGTCACGGCAGCCTGCTGCTATGTGGCGACAGCGCGCACATCGTCCCGCCGACCGGCGCGAAGGGCCTCAACCTGGCGGCGAGCGACGTTCACTACGCCGCAGAAGCGCTTATCGGGTTCTTCAAGGACAACAACCCCGAGGCGATCGTCGGATATTCCGACAAGGCCTTGGCCCGGGTATGGAAATCTGAGCGCTTCAGCTGGTCGCTGACCCGTCTGATGCATCGCTTCCCCGATGACGGCCCTTTCGAGCGAGCGATGCAGGTGGCCGAACTGGACTATATCGCCAACAGCCGGGCCGCTCAGACGAGCATCGCCGAGAACTATGTCGGGCTGCCGGTCTGAGGGAGAGACCGCGCTGCGTGTTCGCGGGGAGCGGAAGCCTAGACAGCACCCCCGGGAAGCACCGCCAGCACCGCAAGCACCACAAGCGCCATGAGCACTACGGTCGAGAGCACGAAGATGCCGAAGCGAACCGTGACCTTGTTAACCGTCGCCTGGACCAGCGAGTGGACGATCCGCAGCGCCACGTAGGCCCAGCCGAGTATCGCAGTGCGCCCATCCCCCTGGCCGGTAAGGAACAGCGTCAGCGCGATTGCATAAAAGACCGTCGGTGCCTCGTGGAGGTGGTTGTAGTTGTGCGCCTTCCACTGGGTCCGGGGAGGGAGGTAAGTGTCGAGCGAACCGCCGGGTTCGTTGACGTAGGCGTCGGCGTCGATCTTCGCCGACAGCATTGCCGGGATACGCGTGGCGTACATCCATAGCCACATGACCATGGTCCACGCACCAAGCGCGACGACAGGCTGGAGAATTGACAGTTCGGTCACGCTCAGGCTCCTGCAAACACCGTGAGCAGCAATGCCTTAATCGCCAGCGCAATCAAGACTAGGCTGGAGGTTGCGAACAACGCCACGCGCACCGGGATGCGATTGACCATCGCCTGCCAGAACGAATGCACCACGCGGATCGCGGCATAGGCCCAGGCGAGCGCGATCGCAGTCGAGTTTGGGCCGGCGATGGCGATGATGGCGACGACCGCATAGAAGATCGTCGGCTGCTCCATGAGGTGAGTGTAGTTGTGCGATTTCCACATCACCTGCGGCGGCAGGCGACCGTCGAGATCCTGCCCGCGTCCGCCGGGCGCCGCTTTCTTAAGGTCGATCCCGGCGGCTTTCAGCGCCGGAAAGCGCGAGAGGATCATCCAGAACTGCATGATGAGCGTCCACGCGACGAGCACTGCTGCGGGCGCGAGCATCTGGGCCTGCATGAAATTTTCCCCCGACCGATCCGGGCGGACCGTGCGCGCGGGCTATCGGGTTGTCAAACGCAGCCCATCAAGGAGTCAGCACCCTGGCGAAAGTTGCTGCGTCGACATTCCCGCCGGTCAGCATGATCACCGTCCGCCCATCCAGCTCAACCTTGCCAGCCAAAGCGGCGGCCAGCGCGGCGGCGCCGCCGGGTTCCACCACCAGCTTCAGGCGGGAGAAGGCGAACCGCTGCGCTTCGCGCACTTCCTCTTCGCTTACCGCCACGCCGGGGGAGGCGCGCTCACGAAGAACCTCGAAGTTGATCGGGAAGGTCGCCAGTGTCTGCAGCGCGTCGCAGGCTGTCCGGGGCGGGTTGGGACCGACAGGCACGATCTCGCCGGCCAGAAGGCTGAGCCGCACATCGTCCCAACCTTCCGGTTCCACCGGCACGATCTCGGCATCGGGACAGGCGAGGGCGAGCCCGGCGGACAACCCGCCGCCGCCGCAGCAGGCGACGATGCGGGTCGGCTCTTCGCGGAGCTGTTCCGCAATCTCGATCCCCGCGCTTCCCTGGCCTTCGATCACCCACGGATCGGCATAGGCATGGACGAGCGTCGCACCGCTTTGCCCGACCAGACGCGCCGCCACTTCGTCGCGCGATTCGCCCCCGGGGCGGTCGTAGAGAACGACCTCGGCTCCGAGACGGCGAGTGCCGGCCAGTTTTATGTTCGGCGCATCGTTCGGCATGACGATCGTCGCCCGGATACCGAGCCGCTGCGCTGCCCAGGCGACGCCTTGCGCATGATTGCCGCTCGAGACCGCGACCACACCCCGCTTGCGCTCGGTCTCGTCGAGCTCGGTCAGCCGGTGCCAGGCGCCGCGGATCTTGAACGCTCCGATCGGTTGCAGGCATTCGGCCTTGCACCAGATTTTGCAGGCGCCCACGTGCGCCCCAAGTAACGGAGTTTGCGGGAGGATTTCCGCGATCTTGGCGGCGGCGCGCAGAGTCCCGTCTCGGGTTGGTTTGCGCATGGCAGGCAGCTTCGTCATCTGCGTGCCACGTTGCATATTTACGTGGGTGCGACCAGCGACTATGCGCGCCGCCTTTCAACGGGAACTTGCGCTCTGTCGCACCCGTTCATTCCCAAAGCGACGAGGAAGGACTGTTCCCGCATGAGCGAATTGACAATCAACGACACGCGCAAGGCCGAGCTGCTTTCGACGAAGGTCGAGCACATCGACATTCGCGAATACGATGCGCGACCGCTGATCGACGCCATGGGCAAGATGAGCTTCACCAGCCGCGACCTGGCCCGCGCGACGCGCATCTACAATCAGATGCTCGAGGATGAAGACTGCACGATCTTCCTCGTAGTCGCTGGTTCGACGAGCGCGGCCGGCTGCATGGACCTCTATGCCGAACTGGTGCGATCGAACATGGTCGATTGTGTCGTCGCCACCGGCGCCACGATCGTTGACATGGATTTCTTCGAAGGTCTCGGTCACAAGCACTACCAGGCGCTCGAGGTACCCGACGACGACACGCTGCGTTCGCTCTACATCGACCGTATCTACGACACGTACATCGACGAAGAGCAGCTGCAGGACTGCGATTTCACGATCAACAAGATCGCCAATGAGCTCGAACCCAGGGCCTATTCGAGCCGCGCCTTCATTCGCGAGATGGGCAAGTACCTGTGCGAGCACGGCAAGAAGGAGAACAGCCTCGTCAAGCTCGCCTACGAGCACGACGTGCCGATCTTCTGCCCCGCCTTCGTCGACAGCTCGGCCGGCTTCGGCCTGGTGAAGCACCAGGTCGACCGCATGAAGGAGGGCAAGCCCTACATGATGATCGACGCGGTTGCCGATTTCCGCGAGCTGACCGACATCAAGATCCAGAGCGGCGATTTGGGTCTGCTGATGGTCGGCGGCGGCGTGCCGAAGAATTTCATCCAGGACACCGTCGTATGTGCCGAGATCCTCGGCCACGAGGATGTCGCGGTGCACAAGTATGCCGTGCAAATCACCGTCGCCGACGTTCGCGACGGGGCCTGCTCGTCCTCGACGCTGCAAGAGGCGGCGAGCTGGGGCAAGGTGAATACAGGTATCGAGCAGATGGTCTTCGCCGAGGCTGGCTCGGTCATGCCGCTGCTTGCCAGCGATGCCTACCACCGGGAACACTGGAAGACCCGCAAACCGCGCCGTTGGGCGAAGATTTTCGACTGATTCATTAGTCGCATCCGGGCTGCGGCCGAGCGCAATTTAACTTGCAGTTCAGCCGCAGCCGAATATATGCGCCCCTCGCTGCCCCATGGGACCTTCCAACCGCAAGGCAGCTTAAACCGAAACTACCGTTGGGGGTCCCTTGAATTGCACAGCTATCCTGACGCATCGTCTGTAGTCCGCGCATTCGCGCCGGATCAGCCGGTCATCCTGAATCGCCCGCATGCCGCTGCGCGCGCCGCCCGCTTCTTTGCCGAGAAGTTTCCGGGCAAGTCGCTCTATGCCGTGAAGGCAAATCCCTCTCCGGACCTGCTGCAGATCCTCTGGGATTCGGGCGTTTCGCATTTCGACGTCGCCTCGATTGCGGAGGTGCGGCTGGTGCGCAGCCTTCTTCCACAGGCGACGCTGTGCTTTATGCACCCGGTTAAGACGAAGAGCGCCATCGCCGAAGCTTACAGCGAGCATGGCGTTCGTACGTTCAGCCTCGATACCGTCGAGGAATTGACCAAGGTCGTCGAGGCCACGGACGGCGCCACGGACCTGAACCTGCTTGTCCGCTTGCGCGTTTCGTCCGAGTTTTCCGAGCTCTCGCTCGCCTCCAAGTTCGGCGTCGATCTCGCCGATGCCGCGCCTCTGCTGCGTGCCGTGCGCCAGCACTGCGATGCACTGGGCGTGTGCTTCCACGTCGGCAGCCAGGCGATGACGCCGTTCGCCTACGTTCAGGCGCTTGAGCGCGTGCGCGCAGCCATCGCCGAGGCGGCCGTCACCGTCGATATCGTCGATGTCGGCGGCGGTTTCCCGAGCAGCTACCCGGGCATGGAGCCTCCGCCGCTGGAGGATTACTTCGCGCTCATCTCGCGCCATTTCGAAGCCTTGCCGATCTCCTATTCGGCCGAGCTGTGGTGTGAGCCGGGCAGGGCTCTGTGCGCCGAGTATTCGAGCCTCATCGTGAAGGTCGAGAAGCGCCGCGGCGAGGAACTCTACATCAACGACGGTGCCTATGGCGCTCTGTTCGACGCCGCGCACGTCGCGTGGCGCTTCCCCGTCACGGCGTTGGAAGACGACCTCGAGCAACCGCTTGCCGAATTCTCGTTCTACGGTCCGACTTGTGACGATGCCGACTTCATGAAGGGTCCCTTCATGCTGCCGGCCGATATCCAGGCGGGCGACTACATCGAGATCGGCATGCTTGGCGCCTACGGTGCGGCAATGAAGACCGGCTTCAACGGTTTCGGCGAAGCGATCGCAGTTACCGTCGACGACGAACCGATGGCCAGCCTCTACCGCGGCGACCGCGCGGATCCGCGCAGCAGCGACAACGTCGTGAGCCTGCGTTGATCAGGCGCCCTTCGGGCCGGTCGTGACTTGCAGGAACTGGGGCTTGCTCTGCTGGCCCTTGTTGAGTTGCTCGAGGGGGTAGTTGCCCTGCGGCAGGACGCCGAGCGGCATCCCGGCAGCTGCCAGCGCGTAAGGTGACACGCGGTGGCGGGTGCACAGGCCCCCAGCGCCATCGCTGATCAGCGGTGTCTCGAACTCGACTGCGATCTGAGCATCCTGAGAGCGCGTCACGGTGCAGACGACGAGCTGTCCGCCCGACAGGTCGAGCACAAGCCCCGTGCCCAAGGGCACGCCGATCAGTCCTTCGATGAAGGCGCCCGTCTTGCTGAGGTCACGCATGACCGCTTCATAGCGATGATCGTCGTGGATTACGCCGATCCGGCGAAACACGCTGCGCCGCTCGGCCCGGTAGATTTCCGGCCCGTCCGGGACGATCTTGAATTCTCCGTTGACCATCCGGGCCTCAATCTCGTCGACCCGCAGCGCCTTGGAATAGATCCAGCCCTGGACGTACTTGCCGCCCTTGGCGATCACCAGGTCCAGTTGATCGAACGCCTCGACGCCCTCGACGGTGGTTTCCATGCCCAGCGCCTCGGACAGGCCGATGATGGCAGTGATGATCTTGGCGCTGTTCTGGTCCTTCTGGGTGCAGGAATCGACGAAGCTCTTGTCCACCTTGATCTTGTCGAACGGCGCGGAACGCAGATAGCTGAGCGAGGAATAGCCCGTGCCGAAGTCGTCGAGCGCCAGTCGCACGCCGAGTTCCTTGAGTGTGCGAAAGGTGTTGTCGACAGTCTCGCTGTCACCCATGAACACGCTTTCGGTCAGCTCCAGCTCAAGACGGTCCGGCTCGAGGCCGGAAGCGTGGAGGGCGTTCGTGACGATCTCCGGGAAAGCCGCGTTGGCAAACTGGACCGCCGAAACGTTGACGGCCACACGGACCGACTTGGGCCAGTTCATTGCTGCGGTACACGCGGTCACGAGGGCCCACTCGCCCAGCGAGTTGATAAGGTTCGAACTCTTCTGCCGCGGGGATGAACACGCCGGGGCTGACGAAACCGCGCTCCTCGTGCTCCCAGCGCATCAAGGCTTCGAAGCCGACAACCATATTGTCGCTGGTGCGGACAACTGGCTGATAGTGTAGCTCGAGCTGCTCGGTCGCGAGCGCCTCGCGCAGGTCGTCGAGCAGGAGGCGGCGTTCTTCTTCTTCGTCCTTCAGGTCCGCGGCGAAGAATTGGTAGGCGCCGCGTCCGCCTTTTTTGGCGGCGTAAAGGGCAAGGTCGGCGGCGCGGACCAGTTCGTCCTTTTCCAGGCCATCGTACGGCGCGATGGCAACCCCGACCGAGGTGCCGATTATCGCCCGCTTGCCGTCGATCGGATAGGGCTGACTGATGATCTGGATTACCTTGCCAGCCAGCTCGCCCAGCTTTCCACGGTCGTCCATGTCGGGGAGAATGACCTGGAACTCGTCGCCGCCCAGGCGGCCGATCTCGCCGCGGTCGCCGATGATGTTTCGCAGCCGCTCTGCGACCTGGCGAAGCAGTTCGTCGCCTGCAGGGTGGCCCATCGTGTCGTTGACCTGCTTGAACCGGTCAAGGTCCAGCATCATCAGCGCGCAGGTACGCTTGGCGCTCTTGTATGCCGCGAGGATGCCTTCGAGCCGTTTGGTCATGCGGTGCCGGTTGGCCAAGCCAGTAAGCGAATCGTATTCGGCGAGCCGCGAATCCTCGATCTTTCTCTCGTATTCGACCGTCACGTCGCGCGCGCTGCCGCGATAGCCGCAAAACTTCCCACGGGAGTCGAACTTCGGATGGGCCGACAGCAGCCACCAGGTGTTGCGCCGACCGAAGCCGGAGCCGGGCAGAAAGCGGACCACCAGGTCGGTCAGCTTGTTGCGTGCGCTGAGTTGAAATTTGAGCGGCCGGTCGGAGCCCTGGTCCGGATTGTCGGGATCGGTCTCGAACAGCTCGATGAGAGGTTGTCCGAGCAGGTCCGTGACCGGGTGACCAAGCTTCGCGCCGGCGCTGTCCGAGACATAGATCAGGCGACCTTCGCCATCGGTCGCCCAGATCCAGCCAATCCCGGCCTGCTCAAAATCGTCGAGAATGCCCAGCCGACCGGCTGAATCGGCCGCGGTAATGACGCCCGCCGGCAAGGGAACGCCCGCCTTGTCGACGCCCGTTTCTCCCTTGTTCCGAAAAAAGCTCGATAAATCCATTAGTTATGCAGTCTTCCGGGCGGCCGCGAATTGCGGCAAGTACCGACAGTGCATGGCAGCTCTTGGTTACCACGAGCCTAACGGTGTCATCGGACCCGGCCGGAATGCGGTGAAGCGTGCGAGAAATAGCGGGGTGGAACAATGTCCACCCCGCTGCCCTTCCGCGTTAAAGGGGATGCGGAAATGACCAGTGCGACGCTCCGGTTGTTCTCGCTCCCGGGACGTCGTGTCCGGTCTGTACGAGATCAAACCGGCTGGTGAAACCTGTCGAGAGGCCAAGAAGCAGCTAACCAAAGCTATGAGGACCGGCCCAGTCGAGCTACCGCTGAAATCGCGGCTCCTCGTCCAGCTTGTGCGCAATCAACGCCAGTTCGGTTCGGTTCTTGATGCCGAGTTTCTGATAGATGGTGTGGAGGTACACCTTCACCGTACCTTCCGACATTGCGAGGGCCTCGGCGATTTCACGGTTACGCATTCCGCGACCGACGTGTGACGCGATCTGACGCTCGCGTGGAGCAAGCGAGGCGAGGGGATCGGGAACGCCTCCTGAAAGCGAAAGGTCGAGGGCCCGCTGCAGCAGTTCCTCGGGCACCGGGCGCTGGCCCGCCTGGACCTTGCGCAACGCGTCGAGCAGCCCCTCTTCGGCTACATCCTTGAGGACGATCCCGTTCACGCCAGCCTGCACGGCAGCGAGTAGCGCCCGATCTTCGAGGGCGGCCGTCAAGAGCACGACGGGGCGGTTGTCGCCCCGCTCGCGCAAGTGCTGCAACGCTTCGACTCCGCTCTTACCGGGCATGCGCACGTCGAAAATGCAGATGTCGGGATCGTGCCGACCGACCAGCACGATTGCATCGTCGCCGGTAGCCGCCGTGGCGACGATTTCGAACGAAGTGCCACGCAAGACCGCCTCCACGCCGGCACGCATGAACGGATGGTCGTCGGCGAGCAGAATGCTGGTCATCGATCTTCTCCCCGCGGAAAGCACAGTTGCAACGTGGCGCCCGCGTGAGAGCTGACGATCTCCAATCGCCCCCCCGCCTGTGCGGTCCGCTCGCTGATGGTCCGTGGCTGCTTGCTAGCGGAAACGCCGTCGAAGCCCTTGCCATTGTCGGTTATCGTAACGCGCAATCCATCATGTCCTTCTTCGAGCGCGACCGTGACCACGCTTGCAGCGCCATGTCGCACGGCATTGGCTACCGCTTCGCGCATCAGCTGTCGCAAGTCGTGGATCAATCCCCCGGGGACGGCAACCCTCCCGCTTCCTGGGGCTAGCCCGGCTTCCACGCTCCAGTACACGGCGAGGTCGGCCAGCAGGGGGCCGAGGCACTGCGCGGCCGCCGTCCGCGGCGTCATGTCCTCGCCTGCCCGGAGACGGCTTATCATGCTGCGAACCTGCGCCTGCTCGCTCTTGAGCGCAGCCTTGATGGACTGGATCTCCGGGTCCGGAGCTCCACCGGAGGCGATCCAGGTGCGCAACGCCTCGAGCCGCAGGGCGGCCCCCGCGAGCGATTGTGCAATGGTGTCGTGCAGATCACGGGCGAGAGTGTCGCGCATGAGCGTGATCGCGCTCTCCTGGGCGAGCGAAAGCGTCGAATGCCGGTCGAACCCGGCAGCGATTTCGCGGGAGATTTCCGCGGCTTTGAGCACGTGGTCGCTGCTGGCGCCGGGGATGTCGGCCAGAAGTACCGCACCGCGGCCGGTGACCGCCTCGAAAGGCAACGAGAGACCCTGGTTCGTTTCGTAGAGTTCGGCCAGGCCATCGCCGACGGGACCTGTGGCTATGTATGTGCCGGCGCGCCCTTCGCGCAGGACGCGCCCCTTGCTGCGATCGAAAAGCTGGGGCTGCGGGACGAATCCGTCGTTGCCGGGCAAAAGGCCCGGAGCCAGCGTTCCACCCGGCCCGGCTAGCCCGATGGTGCGCAGTTCGATCTGCGGTTCTTCGTTTTGGGCCCAGGCAATCGCCCCGCGCCGTGCCCCCAGCTGTTCCATCGCATAGCGCAGTGCGTCCAGCATCGGTGGAACACGATCTTCCGCCGAGCCCGGGCTTTCGACGAAGCGCCGCACGTGCTGGCCGCTGCGTTGGCGGCCGAGCCAGATGAGGATGATCGCAAGCACCGCCATGTAAACCACGCGGCGTCCGAAGCGAAATATGTCGATGTCGATCGAGAGCCACTGCATCGACAGGCCCACGAGGAGGTAAAGGAGCGTTGCCGCAAAGCCCGTGATCGCCGTCAGGCGCCAGTCCCAGCGAATGGTGGCCGAGAGCATGAGGAAGGCAAAAAACGCCAGAAACGGGCTGGTGAAATCGTCGCCGCCACCTTCGGTGAAGTAGACGGCGGCGAGGAAGGTCAGGATATCGACGACGTGAGCTGGCCAAGCCAGCCGGCGATCCCACCACCAGCTGCGCCAGGCGATCCAGCCCATCGCGACCGCCAGGACAAGGTAAAAAAACAGGATGACATAGCCTGCCCTCGAGCTGCGCAACGGCTGGCTCGGGTCGATCCACAGGGCGATGTAGAAGACCGCAGCGAGGACGAAGCGGGTGACGGCAATGATCCGACCCGAGCGGTCCTCGAACAGGCGAGCGAACAGCCCGCGATCGCCGAGCAATGTCGTCGATTGCGCCGCCCGCGAACCTGTTCCTTCGCGGGCCGGCGCCAATGCCGTCAGGCTGCTCGGGCGAGCTGCAGGTCGAGGCGGTCCCAGATTTCAACCAGCGCCCCGGTAAGCTCGCGCATCATGTCCGTGGTGTGGGCAGGTCCCGGGGTGAAGCGCAGTCGCTCGGTTCCGCGAGGGACTGTCGGGAAGTTGATCGGCTGCACATAGACGCCGTACTCGGCGAGCAGGATATCGCTGATCTTTTTCGCCCGCACGGGATCGCCCACCATGAGCGGGACGATGTGGGTGGTCGAATCCATCACCGGCAGGCCGGCTGTGCGGAACATTTCCTTGAGCTGCGCGGCAGCGGCCTGCTGGCCCTCGCGCTCCTCGCTCGATGCCTTGAGATGGCGCACCGAAGCGAGCACCCCGGCGACGAGCACAGGGCTGAGCGAGGTGGTGAAGATGAAGCCCGGCGCATAGCTGCGGATGCAGTCGATGATCCGGCTGTCCGCTGCGATGTAGCCGCCCATCACGCCCAGGGCCTTGCCCAGCGTGCCTTCGATGATGTCGATCCGGTGGGCAGCCTCGTCCCGCTCCGAAATGCCGCCGCCCCGGGGCCCGTACATGCCGACCGCATGGACCTCGTCGATGTAGGTCAGCGCGTTGTACTTGTCGGCCAGGTCGCAGATCGCGTGAATCGGGGCGACGTCGCCATCCATTGAATACACGCTCTCGAAAGCGATCAGCTTGGGCAGGTCGGGGTCTTCGGCCGCCAACAGCTCCTCGAGATGCGCCACGTCGTTATGACGGAATACGCGTTTCTCGCAGCCCGAATTGCGGATGCCCGCGATCATGCTGGCGTGATTGAGTTCGTCGGAGAAAATAATGCAGTTGGGCAGCAGGCGCGCCAGCGTCGACAGTGTGGCGTCGTTCGAGACATAGCCGCTGGTGAACAGCAGCGCGCCTTCCTTGCCGTGGAGATCGGCCAGCTCGGCCTCAAGGTCGACGTGGTAGTGCGTGTTGCCGCCGATGTTACGCGTTCCGCCGGAACCGGCGCCCACGTCGTGCAGCGCTTCCTCCATCGCGGCAATGACCTTGGGATGCTGGCCCATCGCAAGATAGTCATTCGAACACCAGACGGTGATCGGCTTCGGCCCGTTATGCCCGGCAAAGCAGCGGGCGTTGGGGAACATGCCCTTGTTGCGCAGGATGTCGATGAACACCCGGTAACGGCCTTCGGCGTGGAGGCGGTCGATCGCCTGGTCGAAGATCTGGTCGTAATTCACCCGGGTCGTCCCGCTTGCGCCGCTGATCACGCGGCCATCGATTCCTGCGCGGATTAGGGCAAGCCGCGCGGCGTTTAAAGGGCGGAGTTTGCGAACGTTTCGCAACACAGGTCTCCTGCTTCTTGCGCTAGAAAACCAGGACCTCTTCCAGACCGTATGGGGCGAGGTGTGGCGCTAGCGCTCCGGCCGCATCGGGCGAGCCGGTCACCACCGCGAAATCGGGGCGAGCGCGGCGCAAGTCGTTGTCCTTGGTCAAATCGGCGATGCGCCGGGCGATTCCGGGCGCGCCGTGGACGAACGAGACGCCCGGGCCGAATGCTGCGGCCAGCTCCTCCTCGACCAGCGGAAAGTGCGTGCAGGCCAGCACGACGGTGTCGATGTCCGTTCCGCCTGGCTGGTTGCGCAGCCCCTCAGCAGCCGCGGCAAAGACGGCCGTGTCTACCGGCTGACCTCGCAGTTTCGCCTCGGCCGCCGCCACGAGGTCGGGGCTGCCGAAGCGCAACAGGCGCTTCCCGCGAGCGAATTCCGCTTCCAGGTCGTCGACGTACTTCTGCCGTATCGTGGCAGAGGTCCCGAGCAGGCCGATTGTGCCCGTTTGGGTCTGGAGGGCAGCGGGCTTGATCGCCGGGACGGTGCCGACGATCGGCACGTGGAGAACTTCGCGCACCATGCCCAGCGCGATCGTGCTCGCAGTGTTGCAGGCGATCGTGATGAGGCGCGGGCTGTAACGTTCGCTCATCCGGCCCAGCAGGCCGGCCACCCGCGCGGCGATCTCGGCTTCGCTCTTTTCGCCATAAGGAAGGCCGGCAAGATCGGCTGCATAGATGAGAGGGGCCTGGGGCAGCAGCTTGCGAAGTTGCGCCAGCACGGTGAGACCACCCACGCCGGAATCGAAGATCAGGATCGGGGAGGCTGCATCCATTGCGGTCCCTATTCCCGCGTTCGCTGTTGCAGGCAAGCGAGACAAGCGGATAGGACGGGTGCGTGACATGGGTCTTCGCCATTGCAGCTGGCTATCTCCTCGGGTCGATTCCCTTCGGTCTTATCCTGACCCGGGCGTTCGGCGCCGGGGATGTGCGTAACATCGGGTCGGGCAGCATCGGCGCCACCAATGTCCTGCGCACGGGGCGCAAGGGCCTTGCTGCGGCAACGGTCTTGCTGGACCTGGGCAAGGGCGTGGCCGCCGTCCTCATCGCGCAGCAGCTTTTCCCCGGCGCGGAAGGCGCCGCCGGCGTTGCCGCGGTGCTCGGCCATTGCTTCCCCGTCTGGCTCGGCTTCAGAGGCGGCAAGGGCTTTGCCACGGCAGCAGGAGTTTGCCTGGCGCTCGCCTGGCCGGTCTTCCTGGTGTGTGGAGCCATCTGGGCGGTGGTGGCCTTCACCAGCCGCATATCCTCGCTCTCTTCGCTTGTCGCGGTGAGCGCGGCGCCTGTCGCGGCCTGGTTTATGGGTTACCCCCAGGCGGCCCTCTCGCTGGCAGCCATCGCCCTGATCGTCATCGTCAAGCACCATGCAAACATCCGCCGCCTGATGCAGGGTAAAGAGCCAAAGGTCGGCAGCAAATCGTGACGCTTTCGCAGGAGGAGGCTTTCGCGCGCATCAGGCTGCTGCGGTCGCCGAACGTCGGGCCGGTCAGCTATGCACAGCTCCTGAGCCGCTTCGGCGATGCCAGGCGCGCGCTCGACGCCCTGCCGGACCTCGCCAAACGGGGTTCGCGCGAGTATCGACCAGCGCCGCGGGAAGTGATCGAGCGCGAGGTCACGGCGGTCCGGGCAGCCGGCGCGCGTTATCTGTTTAATGATTCGCCGGATTACCCGGCACTGTTGCGCGAAATCGCGGGCGCGCCGCCGATCCTTACCGTTCGTGGCGAGCTCGGTCTTGCGGCGAGGCCTTGCGTGGCGGTGGTCGGCGCGCGCAATGCCTCGGCTGCAGCAGTCAAGCTGGCGCGCGACTTCTCGGCAGCATTGGCCGGGGCCGGGCTGACCGTCGTTTCGGGGCTCGCTCGCGGCATTGACGGCGCAGCACACGTCGGTGCGATGCCGGCGACCATCGGCGTGATCGCCAGCGGGATCGACATCGCCTATCCGCCGCAGCATGCCGACCTGCAGGAAGACATTGCGACGCGCGGATTGCTTATTGCCGAGCAGCCCCCTGGAACGGAGCCGCGGGGAAGCCACTTTCCCAGCCGCAACCGCATCATCGCCGGACTTGCCAGCGGCACCCTCGTCGTCGAGGCGGCGCCCAAGTCCGGTTCGCTCATCACCGCGCGGCTCGCGGGCGAGGCGGGGCGCGAAGTGATGGCGATCCCGGGCAGCCCGCTCGATGCCCGCGCGCAGGGCTGCAATCACCTGATCCGCGAAGGTGCGGTCCTCGTCCAGTCACCCGACGACGTGATCGAGCTGCTCAATGGTTTCGACGGCACGCCGCGCTCGACCTTCCGCGAGCCTTTTCAGTCCTGGGAAATTGCACCCGAGGACTGGACCGAGGCAGAGCCGGCAGACATTGCCACCCTTCTGACGACCGCCCCGGTGGCCGTCGACGAACTCATTCGGCAGTCGGGCGCGGGGCCTGCAGACGTGCAGATGGCCTTGCTGGAGCTCGAAATCTCGGGAAATCTGGTCCGGCATGCGGGGGGGAAGGTTTCGCGCGCCCAAGGCTAGAAAAAAAGGGGGGGTCATGTCCGAGAATCGCAAGATAAACGTTGGCGACATCTATCGGGAACTGAGTGAAGTCGTTGCGACAAACCGTCGGCCGATCTTCACTTACGTGCTGATTTTCGTCCCGCTCACGACATTGGCCAACTGGCTGGACGTCCGCTACGGGCTTGTCGACACGGGCTCGAGCTCAGCCTGGCAGATGCGGGACGAGAACGGAGCCTTCGGCTTCCTCGTGCTCCTTGCCAGTCTCGCCGGGCAATACGTCCTGTTCGAACGGTTGCTGTTCACTTCCCGCGACGCCCCGGCACGGGCTGCGCGGATGCTGGGCTTCGTCGGGCTCGCCATCGTTTCCTTTCTGGGCGTCGTCGGGGCGGCGATATTCCTGATAATCCCCGGCCTGTTCGTTGCTTCACGCTGGCTCATGTGCCCGGCCTTCTACGTCGGCGAAGAGAAGGGAGTGTTCGAAGCCTTGGGTGCCAGCTGGGAACGGACCAGAGGCAACACTGGTGCCGTCATGCTGGCGATCGTCCTCTTCGTCGTCGTCGCGGCCGCCGTCGGTTCGATTATCGGCGGGATCGGCATGGCCATCGTGGGCGGACTACCGTTTTTTTCCTGGATATTCTTTCTCGCGAACGGTCTCGCGAGCGAAACCTGGACGGTACTGATCGTTTCGCTCTCGGTCGGAACCTATCGGCTGCTGGGCTCGCCCGCCGCGGAACTGGCCGATGCCTTCACCTGACCGCTTGACGAACCTGCCAAGCGCGATTCACCCTCGCGCGTACGTACACGTGTAGGGGCAAAGCTTCTTTTCCATGCAGCTAGTAATCGTTAAATCGCCGGCGAAGGCGAAGACAATCGAGAAGTATCTCGGCGGGGACTACAAGGTTCTCGCATCCTATGGCCACGTCCGCGACCTCCCTCCCAAGGACGGGAGCGTACGCCCGGACGAAAACTTCGCGATGGACTGGGAAGTCTACCAGGACCAGCGCAATCGCAGCCAGGTGAAGGCGATCGCCGACATGGCCAAGAAGGCCGACCGCCTGATCCTGGCCACCGACCCCGATCGCGAGGGGGAGGCAATTTCCTGGCATGTCCTGGAATTGCTCAGGAACCGCAAGGCCCTGCCCAAGGAGGTCGAGCGGGTTACCTTCAATGCGATCACCAAGGGCGCGGTCACCGACGCGATGGCGAAGCCGCGTGCACTCGACCAGGACCTGATCGACGCCTATCTTGCGCGCCGCGCGCTGGACTACCTCTTCGGCTTCACACTCAGCCCCGTGCTGTGGCGCAAGTTGCCTGGGGCCAAGAGCGCAGGCCGTGTTCAGTCGGTCGCGCTGCGCTTGATCTGCGACCGTGAACACGAAATCGAGCGCTTCATTGCCCAGGAATACTGGTCGGTGACAGCGCAGATGGAGCAGGACGGCACCCCGTTTGAGGCTCGGCTGGTTACCTTCGACGGCAAGAAGCTCGACCGCCTGACGATCGGCGACAAGGGCACTGCCGATGCTGCCAGGGCCGCTGTCGAGGCGGCGCGCTTCACGGTGGAGGAGGTCGAGGAAAAGCCGCTCACGCGCAACCCGGCCCCGCCGTTCACCACCTCGACCCTGCAACAGGAAGCCGCCCGCAAGCTCGGCTTCTCTGCCAGCCACACGATGCGCCTCGCCCAGTCGCTCTACGAGGCAGGGGCGATCACCTACATGCGTACCGACGGGGTGCAGATGGATGGCAGCGCGATCAGCGCCTGCCGCAAGGCCATCGCGGACCGTTACGACGGGCATTTTCTCCCCGAAAAGCCGCGCATGTACCAGACCAAGGCAAAGAACGCGCAGGAAGCGCACGAGGCGATTTGCCCGACAGACTTCGTCCGCGACCGTGCAGGCTCGGGCGACGAGGCGAAACTCTATGACCTCGTTTTCAAGCGCGCGATGGCGAGCCAGATGGCCGCGGCACGGCTCGAGCGGACGACTGTGACCCTGCGAGACCCGACGGGCCGCCACGAACTGCGGGCCACCGGGCAGGTGGTGAAGTTCCCCGGCTTCCTGGCGGTCTATGAGGAGGGCCGCGATCAGAAAGACGACGAGGAAGACGGCAACCTCCTGCCGCTGATGCGCGAAGGCGATTGCCCGGTGAAGCGAGAGGTCACCGCGACGCAACACTTCACCCAGCCGCCGCCGCGATTTTCCGAGGCCAGCCTCGTCAAGCGCATGGAAGAGCTCGGCATCGGTCGCCCCTCGACCTACGCCTCGACCATCCAGACCCTGCGCGATCGGGAATACGTGCGGATGGAGAAGAACCGCTTCTTCGCCGAGGATTCGGGCCGCCTGCTGACCGCATTTCTCGAACGCTTCTTCGAGCGCTACGTCGCGTACGACTTCACCGCCGAAATGGAGGACGAACTCGACGATGTTTCCGGCGGGCGGGAGGACTGGAAGGCCTTGCTCGAGGCATTCTGGCGCGACTTCAAGCCAAAGAGCGACGAAGTCATGGAGCGCATGCCTTCGGAAGTGACCGAGGCGCTCGACGAGTTCCTCTCCGACTACCTGTTTCCGCAACAGGCCGATGGCGGGGACCCGCGCCAGTGTCCGCGCTGTCTTGCCGAAGGGCGCGATGGTGGCAGGCTATCCCTGCGCGGCGGTCGATTCGGCGCGTTCATTGCCTGCTCGAACTATCCGGAGTGCAATTTCCGCCGCAAGTTCGGCCAGCCCGGAGAAGACGGGGAAAACGAAAACGAAAGCATGGGTACGGACCCCGAAACGGGGCTCGAGGTCGAGCGGAAGGCGGGCCGTTTCGGGCCCTACGTCCAACTGGGCGAAGGCAAGGAAGCCAAGCGGGCCTCGATCCCCAAGGATCTGCCGGACTTCGACCTGGAATGGGCGCTCAAGCTACTCAGCCTGCCTCGCATCGTCGGTCAGCACCCGGAGACCGGGCTCGACATCGAGGCCAACATCGGTCGCTACGGCCCATATCTCCGCCATGACGGCAAGTACGGCAAGCTGCAGGGCACGCGCGAGGTCTTCGAGATCGGCATGAATCGCGCGGTCGACATCCTTGCCCAGGCTGCCAACCGCGCTGGAGGCGGGCGCGGCAAGGCCGAGCCGATCAAGACGCTCGGCGCCCACCCGACCAGCGGCGGCGAGATCAAGGTCATGCCGGGCCGCTACGGCCCGTACGTCACCGATGGCACCACCAACGCCACGATCCCGCGCGACGTAAAGCCCGAGGACGTGACCGACGCGCAGGCGATCCAACTGATCGACGCACGTGCGGCCAAGGGCCCGGCGAAGAAGAAAGGCACGCGCAAGAAAGCTCCGGCCAAGAAGGCGGCTGCGAAGAAGAAGGCACCGGCGAAAAAGGCAAAGGCGGACTGATGGCCAAGGAGCATTTCGAGCGGCACAAGCAGCCGTGGAAAGCCGACGAGGCCGGCCAGCTGAGAACACTGGCTGGAAAGGGGAAGGGGCTGAAGGAAATCGCCAAGTCGCTCAATCGCAGCGAGGAATCGACCAAGGATTTTGCCAAGAAGAACGGCATTGAAATAGCGAAGAAGCGCTAGCGGGGATTGCGGGGGCGGTGATTTTTCGGGGACCTTTTACGCCACGCTGCGTTGGGCGAACATGCTGCAGGTGCGAGAAGAGTCCGGGACCGGTATGAACGCCGCTGCCGGAGAGGTCTCCGACGACCGCCAAAGAGGGGACGGCCTGCCGCGTCCTCGCCGTTACTGGGCCATCGCCGCGATTAGCTTCGGGACGGCGCTTTTCGTGGTGGACGGGGCGATTGCAAACGTCGCCTTGCCGACCATCGCCCGCGATCTCGGCGTGACGGACAGCGCGGTGACCAACGTCGTGACCGTCTACCAGTTGGCGATGGTCATGGTGCTGCTGCCGTTCGCCACCATCGGCGACAAGGTCGGCCACCGCAACCTCTACCAGATCGGCCAGGTGCTGTTCTGCGTCGCCTCGGCAGCCGCATTCCTCGTCACCAACTTCTGGATTCTGCTGCTGGTCCGAGCTGCGCAGGCTGTCGGCGCGGGCATCGCGCTGTCGGTTTCTGCCGCGATGTTGCGGGCCATCTATCCGGCCAGGAGTCTCGGCACGGGCATGGGAATCAACTCGGTCATCGTCGCCACGGCCTATGCCGTCGCCCCAACGCTGGGGGGGTTCATAACCGAGCACTTCGACTGGCGCTGGGTTTTCGTGGCCGCCGCGCCGCTGGCGCTCATTTCCCTCGCCGTCGGACGGACGCTGCCCGACCCTCAACCGCGCCCGATGAAGATTGACTGGACCGGCGGAGCCTGGAGCGCGCTGACGGTCCTCCTGCTCATCGGCGGGCTAGCGGTCGCCACGCACGAACGACCGGCGCCGGGGCTGATCGCCATTGCGGCAGGCGCGCTTTCGGCGGCATTTCTCACCCGCTACGAGCGTCGGCGCGATCGGCCGGTGCTCCCGGTCGACCTGATGGCGATGCCTGCGATCGGCCTGTCGATATTGGCGGCGATCGCCGCCTTCATCGCCTCGGCCATGCTTATCGTGGCGCTGCCGTTCCGCTTCGAGCAGGGGATGGGATATTCGCCCGACGAGGTCGGCCTGCTGCTGCTGCCGTTCCCGCTGACGATGCTCGTCGTGGCTCCGGCGGCCGGCTGGCTGTCGGACCGCGTCTCGCCTTCCATCCTTGGCCTGGTCGGCATGGTCGTCGCGGTTGTCGGGCTGGGCTTCATCGCCACCATGTCGAACGAGGCGGGCACAACGGCGATCGGCTGGCGGCTGGCGCTGACGGCGCTTGGCTTCGGGCTGTTCCTCTCACCCAACTCGCGGCTCATTATCGGACAGGCGCCGAAGGATCGGTCAGCCGCGGCGGGCGGCCTGCTATCCACGGCGCGGCTGTTCGGGCAGTCGAGCGGAGCGGCGCTGATCGGCGTGGTGCTGGCGATGGATCTCGGCCTCGGTCCGGTCCCGGCGGTCGCGGCCATCGCGCTGTGCATCCTGGCCGCAGCCTGCAGCGCGTGGCGCTTCAAGGCAACGGGCGCGAACCTGATGCGCAAGCGCCCGCACGCAGGGATGGCGCGCTAACGCACCCAGTCGAGCCCGATTTCCTCGTAGATCTCGCGGCTTTCGGACCAGTTCTCGTCCACCTTCACGTGCAGGAACAGGTGGACGGTCTGGCCCAGCACTTCGGCGAGTTCGGCCCGTGCCGCCTCGCCGATGGCCTTGATCCGCGCACCCCGTTTGCCCAGCACGATCGACTTCTGGCTGTCGCGCCCGATGACGATCTGCTGCCGAATCTCCACGCTGCCGTCCTTGCGCTGGACGTAGGATTTCAGGCCGCACGGCGCTGTCGTAGGGCAGTTCTTCGCGCAGTTGCCGGTAGAGCTGTTCGCGGGTGATCTCCGCAGCCATCAGGCGCTCGCTGGCGTCGCTGACCTGGTCCTCGGGATAGTGCCACGGCCCCTCCGGCATCAGCGAGGCAAGGTGAGCCTTGAGTTCGGCCACGCCGTCGCCCGTGAGTGCGGACACGAAGAACACCTCGTCGAAAGCGACCTTGCCGGTCAGGTCCTGCGCGAGCACGAGCAGGTCCTCCTTCACTGCCGCATCGACCTTGTTGAGAACCAGCAGCTTGCGCTCCGGCCGCGTCGCGAGCGTTTCCAGCAACGGAACGAGCTCGTGGCGGCGCTGCTTGATCGGATCGACGACCAACAGGATCGCGTCCGCCGCCTCCGCACCTTCCCACGCCGCGCTGACCATCGCCCGGTCAAGCCGCCGCTTGGGTGTGAAAATGCCCGGCGTGTCGGCGAGGATGATTTGCGTGTCGCCTTCCAGGGCGATGCCGAGCAGGCGCGCGCGGGTGGTCTGCGCCTTCGCGCTGACGATGGCGACCTTCTGGCCGACGAGGGCGTTGGTCAGGGTCGACTTGCCCGCATTGGGCGCGCCGATAACCGCGACCACTCCGCAATGGGTCATCCAAACTTCTCCATGAACAATCGCGCCGCCTCGGTCTCGGCATCCTGCTTGCTGCTGGCGGTTGCCTCGACCTTGCCGACATTGTGTACGCTCACGCGCACGGTGAAGCGGCTGGCATGGTCGGGGCCCGAGCGGTCCACCACTTCGTACTCCGGGTGTTTGCGCCGGTTGCCCGCCGCCCACTCCTGCAGTGCCGACTTGGGATGCTTCTGCCGCCCCGTTCCCCCGCTCATCGCATCGGCCCAAAGGCGGTGGATGACGTCGCGGGTGGCGTTGAAGCCGGTCTCCAGAAAGTTGGCGCCCAGCAGCGATTCCATCACGTCGCAAAGGATGTTGTCGCTGTCGTTCCCCCCGTCGTCTCGCGCCTGTTTGCCGAGCCGCAGGTGGGGCGGCAGGCCGATCGCGCGTCCGATCTCGGCGCAGGTGGTCCGGCTGACGAGCGCGTTCAGGCGCTGCGCCAGCTCTCCTTCCGGTCCGCCGTTGCGGCGATAGAGCCACTCTGCCACCGACAGGCCGAGCACGCGGTCGCCGAGGAATTCGAGCCGCTGGTAATCGTAGCCCGTGTCCGCACTGCCGTGCGTCAACGCTTCGCGCCACAGGGCCTCGTCGGCAACGGTGAAGCCGTGCGCCTCCAGCCAGTCCCGGCTCTCTCCGAGGGTACGCTTGCCGGGCTTGCTCAAATCCCGTCCCCGATGCGCCCGCCGCGTGCGGCGGTGAACCACGAGACCGGGTTGGCCCAGCTCGCCGTACCGTCGGTCGAGAAGGCGATCACTTCAGCCCGGCTGACGAGGTTCTCCAGCGGCACGAGACCGACGCCGCCGCCCGGCGTGGCGGCGAAGCGGCTGTCCTGCGAGTTGTCGCGATTGTCGCCCATCATGAACAGCATGCCTTCCGGCACGACGACCGGCGCGGTGGTGTCCTGCGGGGTCAGGCCGAAGTCGATCACGTTGTAGCTGACCCCGTTCGGCAGCGTTTCGCGGAACTGGGGATAGGCGCAGACCGGAGTCCCGTCGATCGCGACCTTGCGGAAACGCGGCACGCGTTCGCAAGTGTTGTACGGGCTGATGGGGTGGACGAAATCGGCCACCTTGACCTTGGGAACGGGCTTGCCGTCGATGTGCAGCACGCCGTTCACCATCTGGATCGTGTCGCCCGGCAGGCCGATGACCCGCTTGATGTAGTCACTCCGGTCGATCGGGTGCTTGAAGACCACCACGTCGCCCCGCTCCGGCAGGTGAGCGAAAATGCGGCCCGAGCCGACATCGATGTCGCCCGGCAGCGAGGCGCGCGAGAAGCCGTAGGGCCATTTGGCGGTGAACAGGTAGTCGCCGACCATCAGCCGCGGCAGCATGGATTCGCTCGGGATCGAGAAGGTGCTGAAGATGAAGCTGCGGAAAATCAGCACCGCTATCACCAGCTTGACCAGGAACCACAGGAAGCTGCCTTCCTCCTTCTTTTCGGCCTTGGTTCCGGTGCCGTCCTGCTGCTCCGAAACGGGGGTGTCGATGGCGGTCATTTGGCGCTCTCCGCCTCCGAGGATGGAACACATGGAACGGTGTCCTGAGGGAAAATCGCCGTCCTGTCCGAAAGGCGCTTTTTCGCGCCCGCCCGGCCGATTTCAAGGTTCCAAATCATGGCCCGGTCGCCTAGCCCAAGTGCCTGCCAGTAGGAAAGGACTTCGATGCCGAGCGAAAACCGCGCCGCCGCCTGGGACCGGCTGAAACAAATCGAGCCGCGCCGGCTGGAGGAGCTGTTTGCCGCCGATCCCGAGCGGGTCGCCAAGCTCTCGACGCGGCTCGAATGGGGCGAGGGTGCAGCGCAGTTCGACTGGTCGAAGACGCACCTCGACGATGACCTGCTCGACGGGTTCGAGGCGCTGGCCGAGGCGGCGGATTTCGCCGGTCAGCGCGCCAGGCTGTTTGCCGGCGAAGTGGTCAATCCGACCGAGAACCGCGCGGCCGAGCACAGCGCGCTGCGCGGTGTGGGCAATGACGCCAGCGTCGAGGAGGCGATGGCCCTGTTGCAGCGCATGAAGCTGCTGGTGGACGCGATCCATGACGGCGCGCTGGGCGAAGTGACCCACCTGATCCACGTGGGAATAGGTGGGTCGGCGCTCGGCCCGGCGCTGGCGATCGACGCGCTGGCGCGCGATTTCCCGGCGGTCGAGGTCCATGTCGTCTCGAACATCGACGGGCTGGCGCTGGAGGAAGCGTTCAGGGCCTGCAACCCGCAGACGACGCTTGTCGCCGTCGCCAGCAAGACTTTCACGACCATCGAGACGATGACCAATGCCGAAAGCGCGCTCAAGTGGCTGGCCGACAACGGCGTGACCGACCCCTACGGCCGGGTCGTGGCGCTGACCGCCGATCCGGAAAAGGCCGTCGAATGGGGTGTGGACGAAACGCGCATTCTGCCTTTTTCGGAAAGCGTCGGCGGGCGCTATTCCCTGTGGTCCTCGATCGGTTTCCCCATCGCGCTCGCCATCGGATGGGAGGAGTTTTCCAGCTTCCTCGCCGGGGCCGCGGCGATCGACGAGCACTTTCGCGGCACCGATGGCCGGATGAACCTGCCGCTGCGCGCGGCGTTCGCGGACCAGTTCTATGCCAGGTTGCGCGGGGCCGAGACGCGCGGCGTGTTCGCCTATGACGAACGGCTGCGCCTGTTTCCCAGGTATCTCCAGCAACTCGAGATGGAATTGAACGGCAAGTTGGTAACGGCAGGTGGCGAGCCGATCGACGGGCCGACGGCGCCGATCACCTGGGGCGGGGTAGGGACCGACGCGCAGCACGCGGTTTTCCAGCTGCTCCACCAGGGCACGCACCTCGTTCCGGTGGATTTCATCGCCAGCGTGGCGCCCGGCGACGACATCGACCCGGCGCACCACCGCATCCTGCTGATGAACTGCTTCGCCCAAGGCGCCGCGCTGATGGCCGGCAGGCCAAGCGACGACCCGGCGCGCGCCTATCCCGGCGACCGTCCATCGGCCACGATCCTGTGTGACGACATAGATCCCAGCACATTGGGCGCTCTCATCGCCTTCCATGAACATCGCACCTTCGCCAATGCCGTTCTGATGGGCATCAACCCGTTCGACCAGTTCGGGGTGGAGCTGGGCAAGACGATCGCCAAGCAGATCGAGGCAGGCGATGCGGACTTCGATGCCAGCACGCAGGCGCTGCTCGAGACGGCCGGGCTGGTCGAACCCTGATCCTTTCCATCGGGCGGGCTGCCGGTAATTTTTGGCCGGGTTGCATTCGAGCGAGGCGAGTCGCTGCATCTGAGCGCGGCCTTCGCGATTCAAGCGGCAGGGTTGCGCTATTACGGCGCCTCGTGCGCCGGCATCGGCAGCAGCAGCCCGATCAACGGCAGCACGACCATCGCCGCACCAGAAGCCATGAGCGCTGCGGCCACGCCCTGCCATTCGGCGAAATGGCCCCAGAGCCAGGACCCCGCGGCGAGACCGCCGAAGGTCGTCGCGCTCGCCATGGCAACCACGCGGCCGACCACTTGCCGCGGCGCCCATAGCTGGGCGGCGACCGAAAAGCCCGACAGCGCCTGGACCCAGCCTGCGCCGCCGATCACCAGCAGCGCCAGCATCGCCGGCAGCCCCGGCTGGAGTGCGACGCCGACAATCGCCAGGCCATAGATCACGCCTGCCGCGCGGGTGATCGCCTCTGCGGTGAAACGCTGGCGAAACCACGTCGCGCTCGCCGCACCGATGACTGCGCCGAGGCCCAGCGCGCCGAGGAGCAGGCCGTAGGTCTCCGCCCCTTCGTGCAGCAGGTCGTCGGCAACCAGCGGCATCAGCGCCCAGGCCGCTGCGCCCGTCATCGTGAAGGTCAGCGCCCGGAATAGGATAGTGCGGATTTCGCGCGCCGCCCAGGCATGGCGCAGGCCCTCGGCAATGACGGCGCCGAGCGGGCGCCGTGGCGGCAGGTCGTCCGGCGCGGGCCGCCAGCGCAGGTAAAGTACGATGGCCAGGGCATAACAGGCTGCGTTGACCGCGAAGGCCGCCATCGCTCCGCCTGCCGCGACGATCCCGCCGCCGATCGCCGGACCGACCGCACGGGCGGTGTTGAAGACGAGGATATTGAGCGCCACGGCCGCGGCAAGCTCGCCGGCGGGCACCGTCCCACGAATGCTCGCGCCCATCGCCGGGCTGAAGGCGGCGATCCCGCAGGCGATCAGCGCGGTGAGGGCGATTACCAGCCACGCGGGCGCAGTGCCGGCGGCGGTCAGCGCCATCAGCAGGAGCGAGAACAGCAGCATGGCCGCCTGGGCCGCGAGGACGATCCGCCGCCGCTCGTGCATGTCGGCCCACGCGCCGGCGGGCAGCGCCAGCAACAGCATCGGCAGGTTGAGCGCGGTCTGCACGAGCGCGACGACGGCAGCCGGCTCGCCCGCGGCAGTGAGGTACCACGAGGCGCCGACTGCCTGGATCGAATTGCCGAGGTTCGAAAGCAGGACGCCCGCCATCAGAAGCGCGAAGGTCCGGTGGACGAGAGGGCTGAAGGTGCTCTGGCGGGTCATTCGCGCGCCATTGCCGTGAAGTGCGCGGTTGGCAAGGGCGGCGCGCCTCGCCATATCGCGCCTCGCGCAACAGGAGCATCGCATGGCCAGCTACGACTACGACCTCTTCACCATCGGCGCCGGGTCGGGCGGGGTGCGCGCCAGCCGGGTCGCCGCCGCGCACGGGGCGAAGGTTGCCGTTGCCGAGGAATTCCGGGTCGGCGGCACCTGCGTGATCCGCGGCTGCGTACCCAAGAAGATGCTCGTGTACGGCGCCCATTTCGCCGAGGACCTGAAGGACGCGCAGAACTTTGGCTGGGCGACCGGCGATTGCACGTTCGACTGGGCGATACTGCGCGACAACGTGCTGAAGGACGTCGACCGGCTGAACGGGCTTTACCGGCAGACGCTGGAGAGCCACGGGGTGGAGATCATCCAACAGCGCGCCACCGTTACCGGCCAGCACGAAGTCACCCTGGCCGACGGCACGAAGAAGACGGCGAAGTACATCCTCGTCGCTGTGGGAGCGCGGCCGCATGTACCCGGTTGTCCCGGCCACGAGCTGGGCATCACCAGCAACGAGGCATTCCACCTCGACGCCATCCCGAAGCGGGTCCTGATCAGCGGGGCCGGGTACATCGCCAACGAATTCGCCGGCATCTTCAACGAGTTCGGCAGCGCGGTGACCATCATCAACCGCTCGGACGCGCTGCTGCGCGGTTACGACGAGTCGATGCGCGACCGCCTGCTGCAGATCAGCATCACCAAGGGCATCCAGTTCCGCTTCAACGCCGAGTTCCGCGGCATCGAGAAGCAGGACGACGGCAGCCTGCTGGTCTCGATGACCAACCACGAGGACCTCGAGGTGGATTGCGTGCTGTTCGCCACCGGGCGCATCCCCAACACCGAAGGGCTGGGCCTGGAGGACATCGGCGTCGAACTCACCGAACGGGGTGCGGTGAAGGTCGACGAGCACTCGAAATCGACGGTCGACAGCATCTACGCCGTCGGCGACGTGACCGACCGCGTTCAGCTGACCCCCGTCGCCATCCGCGAGGGGCAGGCCTTTGCCGACACCGTGTTCGGCGACAAGCCGACGACGGTGAACTACGACTGCATCCCCAGCGCAGTGTTCAGTCACCCGCCGATCGCCGGCGTCGGCCTGACCGAGGGCGAGGCGCGTAACACGCTGGGCACGATCAAGGTCTATCAGTCGGATTTCCGGCCGATGAAGAACGTCCTCGCCGGGCGCAACGAGCGATCGCTCTACAAGATGATCTGCGACGCGACCGACGAACGGATCGTGGGCATCCACATGATCGGTCCCGACGCGCCGGAAATCATGCAGGCCGCGGCGGTGGCGGTGAAGGCCGGGCTGACCAAGCAGGCGTTCGACGACACCGTGGCGATCCACCCGACGATGGCCGAGGAACTGGTGCTGCTGAAGTAGGGCTGCCGCAAGCGGGCTTGCCGCGTCCTCCGCGCCCGGTTACCGCCGTAACCAGGTTGTAACAGTCGAAGGGACCGCACTTGTCGGCCAACATCGCAGAACTCGAACGCCGCCGCGCAGCTGCGCGGATGGGCGGGGGCGAGGCGCGCATCGCGGCGCAGCACGCCAAGGGCAAGCTGACGGCGCGCGAGCGGCTCGAAGTGCTGCTTGACGAGGGCAGCTTCGAGGAGCTCGACATGTACGTCGAGCACAACTGCGCTCGATTTCGGCATGGCAGGGCAGACCTTTCCGGGCGACGGCGTGGTCACCGGCAGCGGCACGATCCACGGGCGGCTGGTCTTCGTCTATTCGCAGGACTTCACGGTTTTCGGCGGCTCGCTGTCGGAACGCCACGCGGAGAAGATCTGCAAGGTCATGGACATGGCGATGAAGGTCGGCGCGCCGGTCATCGGCCTCAACGACAGCGGCGGCGCGCGTATCCAGGAGGGCGTCGCCAGCCTGGCCGGCTATGCCGAGGTGTTCCAGCGCAACGTGCTGGCCAGCGGCGTCGTGCCGCAGCTCAGCCTCATCATGGGGCCTTGCGCGGGCGGTGCGGTTTACTCCCCGGCCATGACCGACTTCATCTTCATGGTGAAGGACAGCTCCTACATGTTTGTCACCGGGCCCGAGGTGGTAAAGACCGTTACGAACGAGGTCGTGACGCAGGAGGAACTGGGCGGGGCGGTCACGCACACGACCAGGACGGGGGTGGCCGATGTCGCCTTCGAGAACGACATAGAGGCGCTGCTTGCCGCGCGCGACTTCTTCGGCTTCCTGCCGAGCGACAACCGCTAGCGGCGTGCCCGAGCGGCCCACCAGCGACCCGTGGGACCGTGTCGAGGACAGCCTCGACACCCTGGTCCCGCCAAACGCCAACCAGCCGTACGACATGCACGAGCTGATCCGGAAGACGGTCGACGAGGGCGACTTCTTCGAGATCCAGCCCGAACCACGGCGGCAACATCATCTGCGGCTTCGGCCGGGTAGAGGGGCGCACCGTGGGCGTGGTCGCCAACCAGCCGATGGTGCTTGCCGGCGTGCTCGACATCAACGCCAGCAAGAAGGCCGCGCGCTTCGTGCGTTTCTGCGATGCGTTCTCGATCCCGATCGTCACGTTCGTCGATGTGCCGGGCTTCCTCCCCGGCACCGCGCAGGAGCACAACGGCATCATCAAGCACGGCGCCAAGCTGCTGTTCGCCTATGCCGAGGCGACCGTGCCGAAGATCACCGTGATCACCCGCAAGGCCTATGGCGGCGCCTACGACGTGATGGCCAGTCAAGCACCTGCGCGGCGACCTCAACTATGCCTGGCCGACCGCCGAGATCGCCGTGATGGGCGCCAAGGGCGCGGTCGAGATCATCTTCCGCTCCGAACGCGACGACCCGGCCAAGATCGCCGAGAAGACGAAGGAATACGAAGACCGCTTCGCCAACCCATTCGTCGCGGCGAGCAAGGGCTTCATCGACGAGGTGATCTACCCGCACTCCACCCGGCGGCGGATCGCGCTGGGGCTAAGGAAGCTGCGCGGGAAGAAGCTGGAGAACCCGTGGAAGAAGCATGATAATCTGCCGCTGTAAGATTAAGCATTGATGCCGCTCTTGGTTCTTCGCACTTCTTTGCTCGATAGGCGCGGGCGCCCTCGCTCATTGGGCAATGGCTGGCGCAAGTTCGCTGGAAAGCTCAGGGCTACCTCGACAACGGTCTGGGCACTGAATCGACTTCCACAAATCCTCAAACCTTCACGATGCTAACCGTGGGCATGCGCATTTTGCAGTGTTAGGCGCGGTCTTTATGTTGTTAGGAGTTGCAGTGTCTTTTGGATGGATTTGCGCAAGCCATACGCGTCGGTCGTCTGTTCTGCACCGTCGCGATTCCTCTCTCAGATCGTCACCCTGAACTTGTTTCAGGGTCCATTTCGCCGCTCACACCATTGGCCCGAATCGGGAAATGGATGCTGAAACAAGTTCAGCATGACGGGCGTTGGGGTCAGGTGACCAAGCACACCATCCTCACCATCGGATACGAATCCGCCACGCAGCCCGCGCTCGTCGCGGCGCTGGTCGGGGCAGGGGTCGAGGTGCTGGCGGACGTGCGTTACCTGCCGCTGTCGCGGCGGCCGGGGTTTTCCAAGAACTCGCTCAAGGCCGCGGTCGAGGAGGCGGGGATCGAATATCGCCACTTCCGCGACGTCGGCACGCCGCCCGAGGGGCGCGCGGCGGCGCGGCGGGGGGACAAGGAAGGGCTTCGGCGCAGCTACATGGGCCAGCTCGAGCTGCCGCAGGCGATGGCCGCGGCGGCGCAGTTGCATGCGCTGGCCGAGGAAAAGCGCACCTGCCTGTTGTGCTTCTGCCGCGACGCCGACACCTGCCATCGCTCGCTGCTGCTGGACGAGATGTTCGCCGACTTCGAGCGCGTCGACCTGGTGCCCGCTCTGCCCGCCTAGGCCAGACCTCGGCGTTCCGCTCGTTACCGGCGAACAGGTTGCCGGCGAACAGCTTGAACAGCACGAAGAACACCAGCCCCACCGCCGCCGCGCCGACGTGGACGAGCCAGAACTGCGGCGTCGGCATGGTCGAGTACCAGCCGCCGACCTCGCCGACGACCTTGTTCGACAGGAAGAACGCCAGGTAATAGATGCCCACCGAGGTGGCCAGCATCCGCCGCGGCGAGACCTTTGAGACGAGCGCAAGGCTGACCGGCAGGATGTGGCCGAAGCCCAGGTCGTTGAGGATGTGGAACAGCGCAGGCCAGAACAGGCCGATCTTTCCGTCCCCCTGCGTCAGAGCGGCCATGTAGAGGCACAGCGCCCCGGCCACCGTGAAGACGCTGCCGATGATCAGCTTCCCGATCTCGTCGGGCTCCCACTTGCCCTTGTCCGCCCGGCGCTTCCAGAAAAAGGTGATGCCCACGAGGGTGATGAAGCTGACGATCGAATCGTAGGAGATCAGCCAGGTCGTCGGCATGCGGAAGCCGGCAATGTTCAGATCGAAATGCTGGTCGCCCCAGACGAGGTAGGCGTTGCTCATCTGCTGGTTGGGCAGCAGCGAGACGGCCAGTGCCGGGACCAGCAGGACGAGAGCGAAGATGCGCAGTCCGTCGCCTGGCTCGAAGCTCTTGATCTTCTGGCCGGTGGCGGTGACCTTTTCCTTGCGGCTGGGCGGGAGGTAGGGCGTCGCCCGCAGGTACACCAGCAGGCCGAGCACCATGACGACCCCGGCGATGCCGAAGCCGTAGTGCCAGCCGAGCTTCTCGCCCGCCGTGCCCGAGATCAGCGGCGCGGCGATGACCGAGAGCTGGATCGCGATGTAGAAGATCTGGAAGGCCATCGCCCGGCGGTTGTCGTTCGCGCCATAGAGTTCGCCGACCTGGCTGGCGATATTGCCCTTGAACAGGCCGACGCCCACGATCAGGCAGAGCAGGGCGAGCAGGAACGCCGGCTGGATCGCCATCAGGAAATGGCCGAGCGACATGATGAGCCCGCCCAGCACCAGCGCGCCCCGGCGGCCGAGCCACTTGTCGGCCGCAATTCCGCCGAGGATCGGCGTGAGATAGACCAGCGCGGTGTAGTTGCCGAAGATTTCCGAGGCGAGCGGCTGACCGCTCTTGCCGCCGGCAATGTGCTCCTGCACCCAGCCGAGGCCCCACACGCTGTCGAAATGCTCGGGCAGCAGCAGGTAGTTGACCATGTAGAGGGTCAGCAGCGTCTGCATCGAGTAGTAGCTGAATCGCTCACAGCCTTCGACGAGGGCGAGAAAACCAAGTCCCTTGGGCTGGCCCAGGAATGCGCGGTCGTTGGGGTCGGTGACGACGTCGAGCCGTTCCGGCTCCGCTTCGGCTACTGACATTCAGGAGGTCCTTGCTGGTTGCGACTGCAACCGCTTATCGCCGTGCGCCGCGCAAGTCTCGCGCGAATTCAGTGCGCCTGAAGTTCCTCGTCCAAGAATGTCGCGACGTCGTCCAGCGGAACGGACTTGTCGAGGAAGGCATCGCCGATGCCGCGCAGTAGAACGAAGGGCAGGGCGCCCGCGTCCATCTTCTTGTCGTGCAGCATGTGCGCGGCGAGCTTCGCCCCATTGGCATCCATGCCGAGGGCGGAAATCTCGCTCGGCAGGCCGACGGCGTCGATCGCGGCGGTGATGCGGGCGGCGTCGTCGGGCGAGATCGTGTCGCGCCGGGCGGAGTAGCGCGCGGCGAGGACTATGCCGAGGGCGACGGCTTCGCCATGCAGCAGCTTGTCGGAAAACCCGGTTTCCGCCTCCAGCGCGTGGCCGAAGGTGTGGCCGAGGTTGAGCAGGGCGCGCGCGCCGGTCGTCTCGCGCTCGTCCTCGGCAACGATGCGAGCCTTGGCCTTCACGCTCTCGACGACGGCATGTTGCCGCGCCGCCCGATCGCCGGCGATGACCCGGGGCCCCTCCGCTTCGCACCAGTCGAAGAAGGCGCGGTCGCCGAGGATGCCGTACTTGATGACTTCGGCGTAACCGCAGCGCAGTTCGCGCACCGGCAGCGTCTCGAGCGCGCCAAGGTCCGCCAGCACCAGGCCGGGCTGATGGAATGCGCCGACCAGGTTCTTGCCCGCCGACGTGTTGATCGCGGTCTTGCCGCCGACGGAGCTGTCGACCTGTGCCAGCAGCGTCGTCGGCAGCTGGATGAAGCCGCAGCCTCGCTTGAGGATCGCCGCGGCAAATCCGGTCAGGTCGCCGATCACTCCGCCGCCGAGCGCCAGCACGTGATCGCCGCGCTCGACTTCCTCGGCCAGCAGCCAGTCCATGCTGCGCTCGAGGTTTGCCCAGGACTTCGCGCTCTCCCCGGCAGGCAGAACCAGCCAGCGCGGCTCGAACCCTGCCGATTCGAGGCTTTCCTGCACCGCGGGGCGCCAGGCTGCCGCAACGTTTTCGTCCGTGACGATGGGCACGCGCTGCTTGCGCAGCAGCTTGCCGCATTGTGCGGGCAGGTCGGCCAGAAGGCCTTCGCCGACGCGCACCTCGTAGCTGCGGCCGGCGAGCTCAACGCGAACTATTTCCATTCCTGAAGCGCCTGCAGAATGCGATGGACGGTATCGCCGTGCGGTCCGTTACCGCTGGCGACGTGGATCGGGGCAAGGGCGTAGAACGGTTCGCGCTCGGTTCTCAGGCGGGTTATGATCTCGCGCGGATTTCCGCCGCGCAGAAGCGGGCGCGTGTTCTTGCGGCTGGTTCGTTCGACCAACGTGTCGACATCGCTGTCGAGCCAGACGGCGATTCCTTCCGCCAGGATCAGGTCGCGGGTTTCGTCCTGCACGAAGGCGCCGCCGCCGGTAGCGATGACCGCCGGCCCTTCGGCCATGAGCCGGGTGATCACCCGGCGCTCCCCGTCGCGGAAGCTTTCCTCTCCGAAACGCTCGAAGATTTCCGGGATGCTCATCTGGGCCGCCTCGGCGATCTCGTCATCGGCATCGGCGAACCGCAAGCCGAGCAGGTTGGCGAGCTTGCGCCCGACGGTCGACTTGCCGACCCCCATCATGCCGACGAGCACGACCGGCCGGTCGAGGCGGTCTGCTAGCGCCTTTATATCGCCGTCGCTGAAGGTCGATGCGTCCAAGGTCATTGCCGCACGCGCTATCTGCCTCTAGACGGCGGCGCAAGGATTGCCGGATGGGACGCAAGCGTATCTTGACCGTGATCGGGATAGTCATTCTCGCCGTTCTCGCCTTCGCCTGGATCGATGGCGGACGCGAGGAACAGCGCCTGATAGAACAGCCGGTGAAATTGCCGGAGAGCGCGCAGTGACGCCGCCGCTCCGCAAGGCAGGCTGGCTCGCCGGCGCGGCTCTCGCGCTGACCTCCACGCTCGCGCTGGCCAGCCCCGAATCGCTCCTGCCACCGGTGTTCGAGAATCCGGCGCCGACCCCCACGCCGCGGCCCACGCGGGTCGCACCACGCCCCGCCGCGCCCGTTCCCGGGCCCGCGCCGACAAGCACTTCGGCGCCCGTTGTCCAGCCGCTCCCGCGGCCCTCGACGGGCGAGGCGGAGCCGGATTTTCCCTCCACGATACCCGCCCGCCTGCCGAGCATTGCGGAACTCGAAAAGATGAGCGACGAGGAGCTCGACGAGCTCTTCGGCCTCAAGCCCAAGTTCGACATTCCGCCTGGCGCACGGCGGGCGGTGTCCGAAGTGGGCGTGATGGGCACGGCCGAAGGCGGCTTTGCCCCGCGTTCGCTGGCCGGCCAGCCCGCTTCGCTTGTCCGCGCAGCGCTTGCCGGCAATCGCGGTCCAATGGTGTCACGCTGGGGCCATATCCTCTTGCGGCGCGCTCTTGCGAGCCGTCTCGACGCGCCCGAGGGGATGGACCCGGTCGAGTTCGCCGCGCTGCGCGCCGCGCTGCTCAATCGCATGGGTGAGCCTGCCGTCGCGCGCTGGCTGGCGCAGGACGTCGATTCGGCGAACTACAACCGCGCGCTCGCTTCTGCCGCGTTCGACGCCTACCTCGCCACCGGCGACATCGTGGGCATGTGCCCGGTCGCGCGGCTCAAGGGCGAGCTGCGCGAGGACGGCGACTGGATCCTGGCCAAGTCCATCTGTGCCGCGTTCGACGGAGAAGCGCGCAGTGCCGAACGCGATCTCAACCGCGCACTCTATCGCGGCACCGCGCCACGGATCGACGTGCTCCTGGCGCAGCGCTTCGCCGGTGCGGCGGGCGAGGGCCGCAAGGCGGTCAACATCGAGTGGAACGACGTCAAGGACCTGACGCCCTTCCGTCTCGCCCTCTCACGCGCGCTGGGCGTAGAGATTCCCGAAAGCCTCGTTGCCGATGCGGATCCCGCGCTGACCCGCACCGACGTACTCATCCCGGCCGCTCCGCTCGGCCGGCGCGCAGCCGCGGCGGACCTTGCCGCGCGTGACGGCATTCTTTCGGCCCGTGCGATGATCGACCTCTACGGACTGGTCTATACCGATCCCGAGGTCGGCGGCGAGGCGCAGGACCGCGCCCAGACGCTGCGCAACGCCTATATAGCCGCTGCTCCCGCCGACCGGCTCGAGGCTATCCGCACCCTGTGGGGAAGCGAGCGCGATTACGGCCGCCAGGTGCTCACCGCCTACGCCGCGGCGCGCCTGCCGGTCGACAAGAACCTGGTGGACGACCCAGCGCCCTTCATCGCCTCCATGCTGACCGCCGGTCTCGACCGCAACGCGATGCGCTGGGGCGCGGAAGTCGACGAGGGCAGCGACGCGTGGGCGCTGCTGGCGCTGGCGCAGCCGGACCGCACTGGCGGGGTCAATACCGGCGCGGTCAATTCCTTTGCCGACAACGACGACAGCCCGGGCAAGCGCCGCGCCGGTTTCCTGATCGCAGGCCTCGCCGGCCTGGGTCGCCTCGACGAGGGGACTGCCCGCTCGGCGGCGCAGGATCTGGGCTTTGGCCTCTCACGCGAAAGCCGCTGGACCGCGGCAATCGACAAGGCGGGCGAATACGGCAACCAGGCGCTCGTCGCCTTGCTCGCCGGGCTGGGTATGCAGGGGACCGGGTGGGACAGGATGACGCCACGACAGCTGTTTCACATCGTTCGCGCACTCAATCGCTCGGGTATGGGTGCCGAAGCGCGCATGATCGCCGCCGAGGCGGTCGCACGAGGCTGAGATCGGCGAGGCTGTCGAAGCGTTCCTCGCCATGCTCGCGGCAGAGCGGGGCGCGGCGGCGAACACGCTGGCGGCCTACCGTCGCGACCTTGAGGGCGCAGAGGAAGCTGTCGGGGACCTGGCCGGCGCCGACCGCGCGGCGCTGGGCAAGCTGGCCGGCGGCTGGGCGGACCTCGCGCCCTCGACGGTTGCGCGCAAGTCGTCCGCGCTGCGCCAGTTCTATGGATTTCTCGTCGACGAGGGCGAGCGCGAGGACGATCCGAGTTCGGCCCTTCCACGGCCGACCACGCGGCGCCCCTTGCCGAAAATCCTTTCTCACGGCGAAGTCGAGGCACTGTTCGCTCGCGCCGAACTGGAGGCAGAAGCCGGGCGGGCTGCCCCGCTACGCCTGCTTGCCTTACTCGAACTGCTTTATGGTTCGGGCCTGCGGGCAACGGAACTCGTCTCCCTCCCGCTCGCGGCCGTACCACGCGATGCGCCGTTTCTGACAGTAACGGGTAAAGGAGGCCAGCAGCGCATGGTGCCGGTCTCGGGCCGGGCGAAAGAGGCCATCGGTCGGTGGCTGGAGGTGCGCGAAGCGGGCGGCAAGTTTCTCTTCCCCTCGCGCGGCAGCCATCTCACGCGTGTGCGGCTCTTTCAGTTGCTCAAGGACCTGGCCGTGCGAGCCGGGCTCGATCCCGCGAAGATCAGCCCGCATGTCCTGCGCCACGCCTTTGCCACTCACATGCTCGAGGGCGGTGCGGATCTGCGGGTGCTGCAGACCCTCCTCGGCCATGCCGATATCGCGACGACGCAGATCTATACCCATGTCGACGCCGCGCGGCTGGTGGCGCTGGTCAACGAGCGCCACCCCCTTGCCGAACGAGGGCAGGGCGACTAGCGCGACGCCATGATTTCCTATCTCGAGTTCGAGAAGCCCGTCGCGGCGCTCGATGCCCGGATCGCCGAGCTTCGCGCCGCCAACGAAGGCGAAGAGGTCGACATCTCCTCGGAGATCGAGCGCCTCGAGAAGAAGAGCGTCGACCTTCTCTCCAGCACCTACCGCGCGCTTACCCCGTGGCAGAAGACCCAGGTGGCGCGCCACCCGGCGCGGCCGCACTTCAAGGACTGGGTCGAGCTGATGTTCGACGACTTCGTCCCTTTGGGTGGCGACCGTTATTACGGTGAGGACCAGGCGATTATCGGTGGATTCGCGACGCTGAAGGGCGGGCGCAGGGTCATGCTGATCGGACATGAGAAGGGACACGACACCGAGAGCCGCATTCGACACAACTTCGGCATGGGCAAGCCGGAAGGCTATCGCAAGGCGATCCGCCTGATGGAGCTTGCCGGGCGCTTCGGGCTGCCGGTGGTGACGCTGGTCGACACTTCCGGCGCTTTTCCCGGTATCGAGGCGGAGGAGCGCGGCCAGGCCGAGGCGATCGCCCGCTCGACCGAGGCATGCCTTGCGTTGCCGGTGCCGATGGTGGCGACGATCGTGGGCGAAGGGGGTTCGGGCGGAGCGGTGGCTCTGGCGAGCGCCGAACGCGTGCTGATGCTAGAGCACGCGGTATATTCCGTCATTTCGCCCGAGGGGTGTGCTTCGATCCTCTGGCGCACCGCGGAAAAGGCCCCCGAAGCTGCGGAAGCGATGAAGATCACCGCGCAGGATCTCGCGGAACTCGGGGTAATCGACCGCATCATCGCCGAGCCGACCGGCGGCGCACATCGCGATCCGGAGGCGGTCGCGCAGGCTCTTGCCGCTGCAATCGAGGAGGAACTGGCGGGCTTGTCCGCCAAGGGCGCCAAAGCGTTGCGCCGGATGCGCGAGGACAGATTCCTTTCCATCGGAGAGAAGAAGACCAAGCGCGAGCGGCGGCGCTAGTCGGGAACATAGACGTCGAAGCCGGGTTCCACTTGCGACACGACAGGCAGGCCGCCCCTGGGCAGGCCGCGGTCGCATGATGAGGAGCCTTGCATGAGCAAATTGACTTTCCCGCTACGCGCGGCCGCGCTGGCCAGCGCGGCACTTGCAATCAGCGCGTGCAGCACTGTGTCGCAAGGCGGCGTACCAGCCGGGTCCCCGATTACGCAGTCCGAATCGCAGCAGGGAGCCCAGGCGCATGCCGAGCTGCTCAACGAGTTCGGCGGCGCAATGACCGGCACCCACGCCGCCTACGTGGAACAGGTCGGCAAGAACATCGCCGTCCAGTCGGGTCTTGGCAACGCGCAGTCGGCGTTCACCGTCACGCTCCTCAACAGCTCGGTCGACAATGCCTTCGCGACCCCCGGCGGCTATGTCTACATAACCCGCCAGTTGGTCGACCTGATGAACAACGAGGCCGAACTTGCCGCCGTGATGGGACATGAGGTCGGCCACGTGGCCGCGCGCCATTCGGCCAAGCGGCAAAAAAAGGCGCAGAACAACCAGTTGCTCGGTGTGCTCGGCCAGGTTCTCGCCGGCGCCGTGTTGGGCGACAGTGCGCTCGGCCAGCTCGGTCAGCAAATCGCCGGGACCGCTCCCCAGCTCGCCACGTTGAGCTATTCGCGCTCGCAGGAGACGGAGGCCGACCAGCTCGGCGTTACCTATCTCAAGCGCGCCGGCTACGACCCCCATGCCATGGCGAGTGTCTTGCGCAGCCTTGCTGCGCAGAACTCGCTCGACGCGCAACTGATGGGACGGCAGGACGCGACGATCCCCGAATGGGCCTCGACCCACCCCGATCCGGCAAGCCGCGTGTCGGCTGCCGACAAGTATGCCGGTGCGGGCACGACGGGGATAACCAATCGCGAAACCTTCCTGAACCGCATCGACGGCCTTCTGTATGGAGACGATCCCAAGCAGGGCGTCATCGAGGGGCAGCAATTCATTCATCCAGGATTCCGCCTGACGTTCAACGCGCCCAACGGGTTCTACATGATCAACAGCGCTTCGGCCGTCAGCATCAGCGGCGATGCGGGTAAGGCGCAGCTCATGACGATGCCGTACAACGGCAATCTCTCAAGTTATGTCAGCAGCGTGTTCCAGACAGTGGCACAGCAGAACCAGATCAGCCTCCAACCCGCCTCGATCCAGAACACGACCGTCAACGGATTGCCCGCGGCCGTGGGGACAGCGCGGGTCAACAGCGGTAACTCGCCAGTCGACGTCGTGGTTTTTGCCTATGAATTCTCGAACAACCAGGCGTTCCATTTCCTGGCGCTCACGCCGGCCGGACAGGGCGGGGTGTTCAATCCGATGTACCAGTCGATGCGCCGGATCTCGAGCGCCGAGGCGGCGAATGTCGTTCCTCGCCGGATCGACGTCGTTACAGCCGGAAGCCGCGACACGGTGCAGACACTGGCAAGCCGGATGGCCTATCCCAACGCGCAGGAGCAGCGGTTTCGTGTGCTCAATGGCCTGTGGAACAATGCACCGGTCGTCGCCGGACAGAAGTACAAGATCGTCGTAAGCGCTGCCAACTGAGGCCGCTCCCAAGGGCAAAACGAAAAGGGGCGGCAGGTTACCCTGCCGCCCCCTTCGTTTTGCCGATTGGCGTGGTCTATTAGACCGAGCCGCTCATCGCGGTCGTGACGTCGTTGAACGTCGTCGAGAGCTGGTTGCCCAGGCCCTGCATCGCGGTAATCGCGGCAACGGCGATCAGGGCGGCAATCAGGCCGTATTCGATGGCGGTCGCGCCAGCTTCGTCGCGAAGCAAATTCTTGAAAAACTTCATGGTCAGTCTCCTGGTTCAGTCTTCGTACCCGGCTCGACCCCCTGTCTTCTGGATCGAACGTTTTCCCGGATAATGGTCAGAGGTTGAGAATTTCCTAATGTGCAGCTTAACGTGTTCGTTACTTCGGCGGCGGCCGTCAGACGGCCCCCTGCATCGCCGTGACGGAGGTGCTCGAGACCCTGTTGAACATCGAGCTGTCTTCGTCGCCGAGGGCGATGACGGCCCCGATCAGGGCAAGAAAAATCATGCCCATGATGAGAGCGTACTCTACTGAAGTGGCACCTCGGCCGTCCCGCAGGAGTCGGCTAAGGAAGTCGGACATCTTCATGGCTCTTGATCCCCCGATCTTGGTGCCAGCAATGGCAGATGGCAGAACAGCCTTAAGAAAAAGTGCACGGGGCAGACGATTGTGACAGAAAATCCGACATGGCTGCTGGTGGTCGCCGCTGCGCTTCGCGACAGGGAAGGCCGGCTGCTTCTGCAGGAGCGGCCGGCGGGAAAGCATCACGCACTGCTGTGGGAGTTCCCCGGTGGAAAGGTGGAAATGCAGGAAGATCCGCGCGTCGCACTCGCCCGCGAGATGGCTGAGGAGCTGGCCATCACTCCGGATCCGGAAGCCATGGTGCCCGTCGGCTTTGCCGACGAGCGCAGCTTGGACGGGCAACGTGCGGTTGTCCTGCTGCTTTACAGTTGCCCCGCCTGGCGAGGGACGGTGAAAGCCCTCGACGGCCAGACGTTCGGCTGGTTCACTCAAGCCGAAGCGGCGCGGCTCGATCTGGCGCCAATGGACCGGCTGCTGCTGGATTCTTCGTTCCACTAGGGGATTGCCAAGCAGCGGAGGCACCCCTATGTGGCGCCCTCCAAGCGCGCCCGTAGCTCAGCTGGATAGAGTTCCTGACTACGAATCAGGCGGTCGGAGGTTCGAATCCTTCCGGGCGCGCCATTCTCCAAGGCCTCCTTTCGTGCGCGAGAGGAGGCCTTGTGCGTTTCCGGCTACCGTTCGGAGGTTCGGCAAACTGCATCCGCTGGACTGTCGACCGCCGCAAGGTGCAGCGCGGCCCCTGTGCTCCCCGCGCATAAGTCCATTCCGGAGCCAATACCCAATTGTGATGATTGCTTAGAGGTTTACCAGCGTTTACTCCCCGCTGCGGGTTCGGATCGCAACGGCCAAAAGGTCGTCCCATCCATTGGGGGAAACTGTGGGGCAGGACATGTCTTCCAAGTACGCGGCAGCAGACGCCTTGTGCGTCCGCGGGATCGAGCCAATGGGCGCGACCCAGTTGCGCGGCGAGTTCGGCAGAGTGCTGGAGACCGAATACCGGCCGATGCTGGTGGTCGACCGCCAGATGCGAGTGATCTGGTGCTGCGAAAGGGCCAACCTCGTTGCCGCGCCGCTCCCGTTGCAGATTCGCGACGGCCATCTGGTGCTGGATGACGAGCTGGGGCCCGGACGTTTCGCACACTTCCTGCAATCGCTGGACGAGGCGCCGCGGCGCTTCCTCGTTCGCGGACGTTCGACACCGCACTGGGTCATGGTCAGCGCCTGGCGCAATCCCACCTTTCCCTCTTACACCTTCATGGTGCTTTGCCTGTCAGTCCCACACTGCGAAGTGGCGGAAAGCGGGATCGCGGAGGAACTGGGGCTGACCCGCGCGGAGACGGTCGTTCTGCGAGAGTTCGCCTTGCTGAAGGCTCCCAAGGAAATCGCCAGCGAGCTTGGTATCTCACTCAGCACGGTGCGCAGCCATCTCAAGCAAATCTACGCGAAAGCTTCCGTTCAGACGGGGCTGCAACTGTTCCTGATGGTGCAGGCTTACTGTGCCGTCTAACTTGATACCGCTGGGTCGTCCCGAAAAGAGACAAACCTTTCAAGGCTTTGAAATCCGGTCCAATCTCACCATTTTTGGGGATGCGAATCGGTTAGGCGAGTCTTAACGTCGCGTTAACTTTTGCAAGGGACGCCAGCCTATCGTTGGTAGTCCTCCTGGTCGCAAGAGATTGAGAGGGGGCATTTCATGCCAAGGAGCCTTTGGCTAACGGCGCTTGCGCCGGCGATGGTTTGCGTCTGTGCACCTGCGGTTGCGCAGGACCTGACGTACCAACCGATCGACCCGTCGTTCGGCGGCAATCCGTTCAATTCGGCGCATCTGCTTGGCATCGCCAACGGGCAGAACGACTACAAGGACCCGAATTCGACAAAGACGAATTCTCAGGCCGACCTGTTTGCGCGGCAATTGCAGTCGCGCCTGCTCTCGGCGCTGTCCTCGCAGATCGTCGATGCCATCTTCGGGGAAAATCCCCAGCAGAGCGGCACGATCAGCTTCGGCGGGCAGACGATCGATTTCTCGCGCGGTCTCGACGAGGTCACGCTCAACATAACCAACGACGAGACGGGGGAGGTGACCACGATCGTCATTCCCACCTTCATCGAAGTAAACTGAAGGCAGGCGGCTCGGAACCATGCGACTTTCGGTACTCTTTCCCAGCGTGGCGGCACTCGCCCTGACGGGATGCATGTCGGTTACCAAAAACGGACGGGACTTCATTCCCGAAACCCGCTCGACCGCCTTCATCCCGGCGCAGACCCAGACACAGACCCTGCTCGCTGCGCTGCCTGCGCCCAGCCGACCGGTGGCAATCGCCGTGTACGGTTTCGCCGACCAGACCGGCCAGTTCAAGCCTTCCGAAACCGGCCAGACCCTGTCGCGCGCTGTCAGCCAGGGCGGTGCCTCCATGCTCATCAAGGCGTTGCAGGACGCCGGCAATCGCCAGTGGTTCACTATCGTGGAACGCGAATCGCTCAAGAACCTGCTCAATGAACGCCAGATCATCCGTGAAATGCGCGAACGCTACCTGGGCGAACAGGGCGTCAATCCGCAGGCCCTTCCGGCGCTGCTGTTCGCCGGCGTGCTGCTCGAAGGCGGGGTGATCGGCTACGACACCAACACCGTGACAGGCGGGGCCGGGGCGGCGTTCCTGGGCATCGGCGGCCGGACGGAATATCGCCAGGATACCGTCACCGTATACCTGCGCGCGGTATCGGTGCGCACCGGCGAAGTGCTGACGACGGTAACGGCTTCCAAGACCATCGCGAGCAAGTCGCTGGGCGCCAACGCCTTCCGCTACATCGCTTTCAAGGAACTGCTTCAGGCAGAGGCGGGATTCACGACCAACGAGCCGGACCAGCTGGCCTTGCAGCAGGCGATCGAGAAGGCGGTCTACGGCCTGGTGCTGGAAGGGGTCGATCTCAAGCTGTGGGATTTCGCCGACCAGCAGGCCGGCTGGCCGCTGCTGTGGCAGTACCGGCAGGAGCGGGAAGGCAAGATCGATCAGGCGTCGGTCGAGGCAGCGCTGAAGAATGCGCCGCCTCTCGAGCCGCTTGAAGATCAAGCGCACCGCACATGCGGACGCGACCGAACAGGATTCGAACGGGCGCCCGCGCCGGTCCGCGATGAAGAATTGATCGCGCCCGCAAGGGCGTGACCATAGGCCGGGGTCAGGGGCCGGACCTGACCCGCCAGCGGCCAATGCCCCGGCGGCTTCAGGCGAATGTTGCAGCGTTCGCCAGGGGTCAAAGGAAAGGCGCGCCGGAGTTGCAGCCCCGACGCGCCCGGATTGACGAAGTTGCTGTGTGAACAACCGTGTCTGTCAAAGCCCGAGGGCCAAGACGGCCACGGTTATGAATCTCCGAGGGGAGTTTTACAACCGTGTTAACCAGGCGAGTCACCAATCCTCCCGCCTTCATGGTCAACCGCGCAGGCGATGCGCGGTTCCGCTCCCGTTCGGAACAGCAATGGACCGCCGCCGGGCCCCGGCCCGGCGTGGGCATCCCAACGATCGAAACCCGATCACGGGTTCATCGACATGTGTCGCAAAACCTCGCCCGAGCCGCCCTGGCGCGGGTGAATTCAAGAACCAACGTTCCAACGGAGAAATATCATGAAGCATATCATTCTCACCACGGTTTCGGCCGCTGCCCTTGCGGTTGCGGGCCAGGCCAACGCGCAAAGCAACGATTCGCTGGTCAACCAGACCGGCAGTGGCGCCGAAGCGACCGTGACCCAATCGGGTCAGGATAACAGCTCGGAAGTCCAACAGTCGGCTGGCGCGACGGCTACCGTGACCCAGGCCGGAAGCAACACGCTGCCGGGTGGCTACACGCCGGACAGCTATCCGAACAACCGGTCCTACGTCGAGCAGAACGTCGATGGCGCCGATGCAACCGTCGACCAGGACGGCACTCTCAATCGCTCGTCCGTCGTCCAGAACGACGCTGCAACCGCCGATGTGGAGCAGGATGGGACCTACAACCACTCCGATGTCACGCAGAGCGCCGGTTCGAATGGCGCCACGGCGATGGTGACCCAGGGGGCGACTACGGCGACAACCGTTCGGCGATCACTCAGTCGGGCAGCTCGTCCGCCACTGTAGTCCAGAATAACGTTGACCCGGTTCCTCTCGAATACGCTTATCCGGGCAACGAAAGCGACATCACCCAGAGCGGCGACGGCAGCACCGCGACCGTGAACCAGACGGGCGATGACAATACGTCGGATATCCTGCAGACGGCCGATGGTGCCACGGCTTCGGTGACCCAGAACGGAATCTGGAAACGCGTCCGACATCGATCAGAGTGGGTTCAACCACGACGCGCTCGTCGTGCAGAACGGCTCGGGCAACGGCTCCGAAATCACGCAGTCGGGTCTCGGCGGCAACGGTGGTCAGAACGCCAGGGTTTACCAGAACGGCGACGACGGTGATTTCACCATCACGCAGTCGGGTTCCTTCGCCAACTTCGCCACCGTGCGGCAGACCACCGGTTCGAGCAACGCGACCTCTGAAATCACCCAGACGAGCGATTACAGCATCGCCTCCGTCACTCAGCGGGGCGACGGAGCGGATTGACGGTCACGCAAGCCGGCAACGGCGCCGGCGGAAGCGGCAACGGCAGCCATCGCGCCGTGGTGGACCAGACGGGCGCCAGCACCTCGACGGTCACCCAGCAGGCGTTTGCCAACGAGGCGGTCGTCAACCAGAATGGGGACGGCAACACCTCGACCGTGACCCAGACGGGCAGCCAGAACGACACCGGCCTGTTCAACGACCCTGCGACGCCCGTGTTCGATACTGTCGCCGGCGTGACTCAGTCCGGCTCCAACAACGAATTGACCGTCACCCAGCAGGGCAACAAGGCCTCGGCCATGATCAGCCAGACTGGCTCGGGCAACGTCTCCACGGCGACCCAAGGCTCCCCGAATCGCGTCACCGAGAGCCAGACCCTTGCCGTGACACAGTCGGGCTCGGACAACGAATTGACTGCCACGCAGTACGGCTCGCTGGGCGATGCTGTGGTCAATCAGACGGGTTCGCTGAACACGTCCTCGGTCGAGCAGGGCGGCTATGACAATGACGTGGCGAACGTCGATCAGATCGGTAATCGGAACGACAGTTCGGTTCGGCAGAGCGCCAACTTCGGATTTGCCGATATCGACCAGGTTGGCGACGACCTGACGAGCGCCGTGACCCAGGAGGGTTATGCCAACACCGCAATTGCCCGGGTAAACCAGACAGGATCGACCAACGACAGCACGATCACGCAGACCGCACCGTCGGCTACCAATGGTGGTCCGGGACGCGAGATGCTGGCCGAGGTCACCCAGAGTGGTTCTGGCAATGTCAGCCTCGTTTCCCAGACCAACACCCTCGGGGATCCAGCCGTTTCGGGTAACGAAGCCTATGTCACCCAGAGCGGAATCGACGGGTACTCGTCGGTCAACCAGGACGGGCATGAAAACACCGCCACGCTGACCCAGGGCGGTTCCGACAACGACAGCTACATCACCCAGTCGGGTGATCTCAACGCGGCGACGGTCACCCAGACCGGGACCGATGCGCTGTCGACCGTCACCCAGGCCGGCACCGGCAACATGGCCACCGTCATCCAGGGAAGCTGACGCAACGAGCGGGAAGGACGCGGCGCGTTCGCGTCCTTCCACGCCGTTTCGACTCAAGAAGGAATTTCGAAATGATCAAAACCACAATTCTGGGCTCGGTTTCGGCCATCGCCCTCTTCGCCGCCGCTCCTCTCGTGGCACAGAGCAACACTTCAGCACCTGGATCAGGCCGGCACCACCAACAGCGCCACGGTCGAGCAGGCCGGGTCGAATGGCAGCTCGGACGTCTACCAGCTCGGCACCGCTAACCTTGCGGATGTCGATCAGAGCGGCACGGACGACGTTTCGAGCGTTGCGCAGACCGGCGAGCAACAACGTGACGCATCCAGAGCGGTGGCGCGACCTCGAGTGTCGCTCAGTACAACGCCGATAACGATACACCGCTAGTCGGCAATACTGCTTCGGTCACCCAGACCGGCGCCAACACCTCGGATGTTCGCCAGCTTGGCGAGAACCTCGATGCGACCGTCGAGCAGACCGGCGCGGGCAACGATTCCTACTTCGATCAGGGTGGCCCCCCGCCCCCCGCCGCGAACAAGGAAGGCGACAGCGACACGACGGGTTCGGTTACGCAGACGGGCGACGGCAATGTTTCGGACCTGCGCCAGCGGGCCGACAACGCTTCGGCGACGGTCATCCAGTCGGGCAACGGCAACGATTCCACCGTTTTCCAGGGCGCCGGGTACGAACAACCAGTTCGACGAGAACGGCGACAACGAATCGCCGACGTGACGCAGTCCGGATGACAACACGTCCGTCACTCAACCAGTTGAACGACGACGTGACGCAACGGTGATGCAGAACTACTACGGCGTCAGCTCGGGCTCGCTGGTGAAGAACGACTCGCTCATCAACCAGAACGGCCGCTTCGGGGACGCGCGGGTCGAGCAGCGCGGTTCCAACAATACCTCGACAGTGAACCAGGGCGGTAGAACTGGGCGGCAAGGCCGCCGTGTACCAGGGCATGCCCCGGTGGCGCGCTAACACGTCGACGATTACGCAGAAACCGGTACGTATGCCGAAGTAGACCGGACGGCGCCGGAAACCCCGATCACGATTAGCGCGAACCGGGCATCGAGCGCCGCTCCGCAGGTCTACATTAAGCAGGACGGCAACGGCAATGGTTCGATCGTCACACAAAGTGGGGCGAGCTTCGCCTACGTCGACCAGATCGGCGAATTCAACGCCTCCGACGTAAGCAGGATCGGCTTCGACCGCTTCCACGGCGGATATCAACCAGTCGGGCACCAGCGGCATTTCCGACGTCGATCAGCTCGGCGCCGGCAACACCGCGACGGTGAACCAGCTGCTCGGCAGCCTGTCGGAAGATTCGAACATCCAGCAGACGGGCACCAACGGCGAGGTCATCGTCACGCAGAGCGGGGAATCGAACGATTCCGACGTGCTTCAGGGCGGAGACCTCAATAAGGCCTATGTGACCCAGAAAGGCTACGACAACACTTCGCTCATTACCCAAAGCGGGTCGTCGAACACGGCCACGGTGAACCAGTACACCGACAGCAACAGTTCGACAGTGACCCAGGCGGGAAGCGGCAACATCGCCAACGTGACGCAGGGCAGCTAACCGGGGCGGGCGGGCCCTCGGCGCTCCGCCCATTCTCGGGTCAGAGTTTTCCGGGAGGAATCCGAGCCTCCTCCCGGAAGGCCCGTCTTTCTGTCTAGACGATGGGAAGACGGGCCATCTCTCTAGCTCGGAACAGGAATTTCTGTTAAGGACAGGATCGATGAAAATCAGTCTCTTGAGCGGATTTGCGATCCTTGGCGCTGCGCTGACGGCTCCGTCGGCGGCGCAGGCCGGGTCCTCCGATTGCTCAGGAGCTAAGGCCATGGGCGACGCAGGCGATCAGGGGCGTACCACGATCGTGCGCACCGGGACGGGCCACACGGCCAAGGTCACGCGCACCGGCGATGGAACAGTGCGAATTGAACAGCACGGATCCGACCAGGCCAGCGTCGCGGTCCAGTCGGGCGACGGCAGTGCGCTCGATATTGTCCAGTCGGGCAGCGGCTCTCACGCCGACGTGGGGCAGACGGGAGCGTGCAATCGCTCTTCCGTCGCGCAGGCGGGCAACGGCAACCGCGCCAAGGTGACCCAAAGCGGCGGCAGCAACCGCGTCGTCGTGCGTCAGGGAAGGGCGGAGTAACGCCATGCACATCACTCGCTATCTCGCCGGGGCCGCGTTCCTCGTGGCATCCACATACTCGCCGGCGGCGCTCGCCGGGGGTCCTACCGAGCCCGGCTGGGACGGCGGACATACCTGCGAGCAGGTGAACGACTGCAAAGGCCAGGGCCATGAGAGCCACGGAAACGGGAACGGCTACGGCCATAATCATGGCGGCGGCGATCCTCCTCCGCCCTTCCACATCGACCGGCCGGGCAACGACCGCGGCGCCTTCATCACGCAGATCGGGGATGCCAACCGCGCTTCCATCCGCCAGTCCGCGAACATCCAGTATGCCGACATCACGCAATCTGGAGACGGCAACAGGGGAGACACGGTTCAGTCGGGCTCCGGGGCCCATTATGCTCTGGTCGATCAGTTCGGCGACGCCAACGTGCTTGCGCTGGGCCAGTCGGGTCCGGCCGACCAGGTCGCTCTTCTGAAGCAGTGGGGGGACCGCAACGTGATGAACGTCGATCAGGACGGGGCGATCGTCTCGAGCGGGGTTTCTGCCCTGCAGTCTGGGAGCGACAATCGAATGTCGCTCGCACAGTCGGGCGGCGACAACCAGGCCGCGCTGGCGCAGTACGGCAACGACAACGCGATGACCGCAACGCAGATGGGTGGGGGCAACCAGCTCGCCTGGACTCAGACGGGCGACGGTCTGTCGGATCTTGCCATAACCCAGTCTGGCGGTGCGTCGCTGCAGGTGACGCAGACCCGCTGATGCGCATCGGGGTCGCCTCGCTCATCCTGCTTGGCGTGAGCCTTGCCGCCCCGGCCGCGGCTCAGGACGAGCGAGCGCGCATTGACGATTTCGCGATTGCGGCAGAGCAGGCGACACAGCCGGGCGAGCTTGAACAGGTCGGCACGCCAGGCGAATCGCTTCGGCCCGAGGTGCAGCTGAACGACCACCGCGTTTTCGTTTCCCAGCAGCCCTCGCCCAAAGGGCCGGTGCCCCAGCTTTCAAACGCCGGCGAGGCGCCGACACCTGCGCAAATCGGGCCGGCCGAGAAAGCTACGACACTCGTCCGCGATATCTCGAATCGGGGCGAGAGCCGCCCCACCGCGATCCAGCACATCGCGGGGGCGGATCGCTGCGATCCGCAGCTCGAACGCTCCAGGTTCGAGGAATGCCAGCGCATTCTCGAACGCCGCGCCGCGGAATTCAGCGCGCCGCAGCCTCCCAAACTCAGCGCGGAGGAGCGGCTGCTCGCCGAACAGAACAGCGAAGATCGTGCGATGCTGGCCGAGCATGGTGACGTCCGCGTGCGCTATGCTGCGCAGGGTCAGCCGGACGCGGGCTTGCGCAGCAACCAGGAACTCGCCGCTCTCGTTCTGGAGGGGCCACCCTCGGGCCTGCCGCCTTCGGCGCCTGCCCAGCCGGCGACCGAAGCGCTCGCCGACCTGCTCGAGAGCATTTCGATTCAAATGCAGGGTGCGCCTGTTCCCGTTGGTAACTGACAGTCGGAGGCGGAAAGCTGGCGCGAGCTAGGAACCGCGCCTTCGAGTTCCGGTTGATAGGGCAAACGCAAGATGGGATTTGCCATGACCGACCAGGAAGACATTTTCGCGCGCCTCAAGGAAGATCACCAACGGCACCGGGATCTGCTGTCGCGGCTCGCTGAGACCGAGGACAACAGCGAGAATTGCCGCGAGCTTTTCGAGACCTTCACGCTGGAGGCGAAGAGCCACGCTTCGGCCGAGGAGCAGGCGCTCTATTCGACGATGCTGCGCAAGCCCAAGTCGACCGACGAGACACGCCATTCCGTCGCAGAGCATCACGAGATCGAGGAACTGCTCAACGACATGGCCGCGACCGACATGTCGTCGAGCGCATGGATGACGAAGTTCAAGGATCTCGACCACCTGTACAGGCATCACATCGACGAGGAAGAGCAGGACAACTTCCCCGATTACGAGAAGTTGTTGACCGAAGAGGATCGTGAGCACATGCGCTCGGTATTCGATCGCCGAAAGAAGGCCGAGAAGGCCGACGCGGAGGTCACGCCTGAGAAAATGGAAAACGCCAAGGAATAGGCGCGGACGCGGGGCATTGCCGGACGGGGGCACACAGCACGAAGACGAAGCCTGGGTCGACGACAGTTCCGTCGAACCGGGCGTCTGGCGGTATGTTCAGGCCAGCCGCGCGAGCGTCATTGTCGACGCGGAAGACTATTTCGCGTTGATGCGCGAAGCCATGGGCAAGGCGCAGCGCCGGATCATGTTGATCGGGTGGGATTTCGACACCCGCATCCACCTTGTCGAGGGGCGCCGCTGGTGGCAGCGGTTGTGGCGGCGCGACGCGCCCTTGCGGCTTGGCAGCTATATACTCTGGCTACGCCGCCACAGTCCGGATCTCGAAGTATTCATCCTCAAGTGGTCGATCGGTTTCCTCAAGTTTTTCGGCCGGGGAGCCATGCTGCTGGATATCGCCAGATGGGCTCGCCACAGGCGCATACACTTCAAGTTCGATACGGCACATCCCGTCGGCTGCAGCCACCATCAAAAAGTAGCCGTGATCGACGATCGGGTGGCGATCTGCGGCGGGATCGACATGACCAGCGAGCGCTGGGATACCCGCGAACACCGCGAGGATGAGCCGGGCCGGCGCACGCCGAATGGGCATGAGTACTGTCCCTGGCACGATGCGACGATGATGCTGGAGGGTGATGTCGCTCGCGCCCTCGGAGAACTCGGCCGAGACCGCTGGGTGCGAGCAGGAGCGCGCAGGATCGAGCCAGTCGAGAAGGATTGCGAAAGCGCCTGGCCCGACGAGCTCCCCGCGCAGTTTACCAACGTCGAGGTCGGGATTGCCCGCACGCGCGCAGAATACGGGGACGATGAAGAGGGCGTTCACGAGATACGCGACCTGTTCGTCAAGCAGATCGGCCGGGCAAGGAAGTTCATCTACGCTGAAAGTCAGTACTTCGCGTCGCGCGTCGTGGCGGAGGCCTTGTGCCGTCGCTTGAGTGAACCGGACCCGCCGGAGATGGTCATCGTCCATGCGGAACATGCCGAAGCGTGGGCCGAACAGGTGGCGATGGACACCGCGCGCAACCGCCTGGTGACGATGCTAGAGGAAGTCGACTCCGGCAAACGGCTCCACTGGTACGTGCCCTATACGGGGGAAACGCCGATCTACTGTCACGCGAAGATCATGATCGTCGACGACGAGATCCTTCGCATTGGCTCGGCCAATTTCAACAACCGTTCGATGGGGCTCGATAGCGAGTGCGACGTCTTCATCGACTGCGAACGGCCGGGCAATGGCCACTGCGGCGATGCGATCCGCGCGCTGCGTCACTCGTTGCTGGCCGAACACCTCGGGCTGGACGAGGATGAAGTCGGCGCGTTGCTGGAAAAGCACGGTTCGATGGCGGCCCTGATCGATGCGCTGGGAGAGGACCGCTCGCGCAGCCTGCGGCGCCTCACTCTCGAGCACCTGACCGACATCGAGAAGGACATGGCCGACGCCGAGTTGCTCGATCCCGAAACACCAGACGAGATGTTCGACTTCATGCAGTCGAGGCGTGGCCTTTTCCGCAACGGCGGACTATTGGGCCGGGCAAGGGCGCGCTGGCGCCGCAAGCGGGAGCGCACATGAGCAGCCTGGTAGGACCGGACGAGGATGATCCGCGCGGCAAGGCGCCCGTTCCCGACGACGTGCAGGAAGCAATCCGCACGCTCATTCGGTGGGCGGGCGACGATCCGACGCGCGAAGGGCTGGTCGACACGCCCAAGCGCGTCGCCCGCGCCTGGAAGGAATATTGCGTCGGTTATACCGAGGATCCCTCGGTCCACCTCAGCCGGATCTTCGAGGAAGTCGGCGGGTACGACGAGATCGTGCTGCTCAAGGACATCCCCTTCCAGAGCCACTGCGAGCATCACATGGCGCCGATCATCGGCAAGGCGGCGATCGCCTATCTGCCGAACAACCGCGTGGTGGGGATATCCAAGCTGGCCCGCGTGCTGCATGGCTTCGCCCGCCGGCTGCAGATACAGGAGCGGCTGACGGCAGAGGTCGCGCAGTGCATCTGGGATCACCTGGAGCCGCGCGGCGTTGCGGTGGTGATCGATGCAAGCCACGCCTGCATGACGGCGCGCGGAGTGCGCACGCCAGGCGTCTCGATGGTCACCAGCCGGGTGATGGGCATTTTCCGCTCCGACCATCGCAGTCGCGAGGAAGTCTTGAAACTGATGGGGTATTGATGGGATCTCTGCTGGTTCGCGGCGGGCACAAGCTCACCGGGCGGATCGAACCGTCCGCCAACAAGAATGCCGTCCTGCCGGTGCTTTGCGCCACCCTGCTGACCGACGGGCCGGTCACCTTGCGCAACGTTCCCGAGATCACCGATGTCGAGCGCATTGTCGCATTCTTCGGCGAGATCGGCTCGACGGTCGATTGGGACAAGGCGGCCAAGGTCCTGAAGATCGACCATTCGACCATCCAGAAGGGTAAGGCTGCGCGCCTGCCGCAGGCGATGCGGGCCTCGATCATGATGATCCCCGGCCTCATCATGCGCCTCGGCGAGGTGCGGCTGGAACACGAGGTCAAGGGCTGCACTCTCGGCGCGCGCGAGATCGATCCGCACGTGGCCGTCTTTCGCGCCTTTGGGGCCGACGTGAGCGAGGAGAAGGGAGAGATCGTCTTCAAGGGGACGGGCAAGGGCGAGGCCACCCGGATGTGGCTCGAATACGCGTCTGTCACCACGACAGAGAACTTCATCCTTTGCGCACTGACGGTTTCCGGCACCAGTCAGATCGTCAACGCCGCCTGCGAACCGCACGTTCAGGAGATGTGCGATTTCCTTGAATTGTGCGGCGCGAAGCTCAAGGGCAAGGGCACCTCGATGGTCTCGATCGAGGGAAATTCAAAGCTCGGCGGCGCGGACTACACCTTCAACGACGACTTCCACGAGATCGCCACCTTTCTCGCCCTGTCGGCGGTCACCGGAGGCGACATCGCGGTGCGCAACGGGTGCCCCGAGCACTTCGATTTGATCGACCAGACCTTCGCCAAGTTCGGCGCCGAGGTCGAACACGCGGGCGGCTGGTCACGAATCCAGGCGACCGGGCCGCTCAAGGTGAAGGAGAACTTCACCAGCCATCTCATCACCAAGGTCGAGGCAGCGCCGTGGCCCTATATCCCGGCCGACCTGCTGCCGATCTTCATCGCGCTGGGCGTGCGGGCGCAGGGACAGGCAATGTTCTGGAACAAGGTCTACGAAGGCGGGCTGACCTGGCATACCGAGCTCAGCCTGTTCGGCGCGCACACCCTGCTGTGCGACCCGCACCGCCTGATCACCTTCGGCGGCGACAAGCTCGCGCCGGCGACCGTGACCAGCCCCTACATCATCCGCGTGGCCATCGCCCTGCTGATGGTGGCGAGCAGCATCGAGGGTGAATCCACCATTCTCGACGCCGACCCCATCAAGCGCGCCCACCCCGATTTCGTGAAGAACTTCGTTGCACTGGGTGCTGATGTGCAGTGGATGGATTGAAGGGCGGTCCGGCCGCTATAATCCATCTGTGACAGGCCTGTCCTTGCCCGGCACTTGAGCCGGAGCCTCGCTGCCCACCATCCGTTCGGCAGGATCGCGCGAATGTCCAAGCTGCGTGGAAACGGTACGTTTATTGCCCAGGTAGACAGACTGCTGCCTCCCATATCGCTCAGCGGGGCTCACCCGGTCTTAGAATGCCGCCGATCATCCTTCCTTCGGCATCGAGAGCAGCGGACATAATCACCTCGCCGTTGGCAAACACGAGGTTGTATGTATCGTCGCCCCGCGCGCCCCGACCGCGGAATGTCACGGATTTCAATTCGCCCATCCCGCTGAACATGGCATGTGTCATAGGTAGGTCCCGGCGGACAGTTTCGGCGAACTGCGGAGAGAGCTTGTCGTATTTTGGCGAGCCGCTGGCCAGCCCGGCGACAAGGCTCCGCAATGCGGCCTCGGTGCCGGGGGCCGGGGATGTTGCTGACGGATCAGTGGCCGCGACAGGCCGGAGAATGCCGCCGGCCATTCTGCCGTCGGAGTCGAGTACGACCGACATGGTCATTTCTCCATTGGCAAACGCGAGATTGTAGATGTCGTCGCCCATCGCGCCGCGCCCGCGGAACGTCATCGCCTTAAGTTCGCCAAGCGAGCTGAACATGTTGTGGGTGACGGGCAGGTCACGGCGAACAATCTCGGCGAACTGCGGAGAAAGTCTGGCGTAATCAGGCGAGCCGCTCGTCAGCCCGGCGACAAGAGTCCGCAGAGCGGCCTTGGCGTCTGGGTTTTCCTCGGCAGCGGGCGCAGCCGACGTCGGAGGCGTGCCGCCCGTCGATGGGCTCGTCTGCCCTTCGACGGCTCCCAATGAATAGGCCGCGACTATGACGGCTACAGCGGCAAGAGCGCTCATCAGTATTACTCCTGAGACCAGGTAAGGTCGGTGGTGGGTGATCCACGCGGTCTCGTTTCGCGGAGCGGCCACTAAGACCTCATGATCGGAGTTCGCACGAGCCGAAGGAAGGTCCGACGGTTGGGGTCCCACTCGATCGGACCGCTCTGACCACTCTACGAGCTTCGCAGCCTCAAGGGAGGAGGACAGGCCCAGCTTGGCGCGGGCCATCTTCAACCGCTTCTCGACAGCGTGAGGAGAGATACCCAAATCGAGAGCCATCTCCTTGGCAGTCTGATGGCGTAGACACCGCTCGAGGCATTCCCGCTCCGCTTCGGTCAGGCGCAGGATCGCTGCCCGCATGTTATCGTCGATCTCTTCCGCCCTCATGGAAGACAAAGTAGCACCTCGAGAGCCGGTACCAACCCCATCCGTCTGGTACCCCATCGGGCGGCCATGCCAGCACACCTACCACGCCAACACCAACTGCCCCTTTTGCTCGAAGCGTTGTCTCATTGCTTCAGACCTCTGCACTGGAATTCGTAGCGGGAAAGCCGCATTGCAGCGCCCGACACGACAAAAAAGGGCGCCATCCCGGGCGCCCTTCTCATTTCCGGCATCAGCCCAGCCGTCAAAGCTGGCCGAGCATGTGCTCCGCGCTCGAAACCTTGAAATCGCCCGGCGCCTCGACGTTTAGTTCCGTCACCACGCCGTCGTCGACGATCATCGAGAAGCGCTGGCCGCGCTTGCCCATGCCGAAGCCGCTGCCGTCCATCGTCAGGCCCAGCGCTTCGGCGAAATCGCCGTTGCCGTCGGCCAGCATGGTGATGTCGTCGGAACCGCTGGCCTTGTTCCACGCGCCCATCACGAAGGCATCGTTGACCGCGGTCGCTGCGATCTCGTCAACGCCCTTGGCCTTGAGGTCGGACGCCTTGTCGACGAAGCCCGGCAGGTGCTTGGCCGAACAGGTCGGCGTGAAGGCACCGGGCACCGAGAACAGCGCCACCTTCTTGCCCTTGAAATAGTCGCCCGACTGGACCTTCTCCGGACCCTGGTCGGTCGCCTTGACCAGAGTTACGTCGGGAAGGCGGTCGCCCTTGGAAATCGTCATGTCGGTAAATCCTCCAGTACCCGTCCGCCTGCGTAGATAGGCCTTAGCCGTCCGCGCGCAACCGAAAGCAGGCGCCATGTGCGGCGAGGTTTGCGATTGCGGCGGCGAGTCGCTATGTGCCCTTGCGATTTCGGCGAAGCATGGAGCCCCGGCGACGCCTTCAGCGACACCAGACAGGAGACTACCGGATGGCCACCGCCACTGCCGAACGCGACTATATCGTCAAGGACATCAGCCTCGCCCAGTACGGCCGCGACGAGATCGCGATCGCCGAGACCGAGATGCCGGGCCTCATGGCCACACGGGAGGAATACGGCGCTTCCCAGCCGCTCAAGGGCGCGAAGATCACCGGCTCGCTGCACATGACCATCCAGACTGCGGTGCTGATGGAAACGCTCGTGGCGCTCGGCGCAGAGCTGCGCTGGGCGACCTGCAACATCTTCTCGACCCAGGACCACGCCGCCGCAGCGATGGCTGAAGCCGGCATCCCGACCTTCGCGATCAAGGGCGAGAGCCTGGCCGAGTACTGGGATTACGTGGGCAAGATCTTCGACTGGGGCGAGGACGAGACCTGCAACATGATCCTCGATGACGGCGGCGACGCGACGATGTTCGCCCTGTGGGGCGCGCGGGTCGAGGCCGGCGAGGACCTGTTCGAACCCTCGAACGCCGAGGAAATCGAATTCGTCCGCGCGCTCAAGGAGTTCATGAAGCGCAAGCCCGGCTACCTCACGCAGACGGTCAAGAACATCAAGGGCGTGTCGGAAGAGACGACCACGGGCGTTCACCGCCTCTACAGCCTTGCCAAGCAGGGCAAGCTGCCCTTCCCGGCCATCAACGTGAATGACAGCGTCACCAAGTCGAAGTTCGACAACCTCTACGGCTGCAAGGAATTGCTGGTCGACGCGATCCGCCGCGCGACCGACGTGATGCTGGCTGGCAAGGTCGCCTGCGTCGCCGGCTTCGGCGATGTCGGCAAGGGCAGCGCGGATTCGCTGCGCAACGGCGGCGCGCGCGTAATGGTGACCGAAATCGACCCGATCTGCGCGCTGCAGGCGGCGATGGAGGGTTACGAGGTCGTGACGATGGAAGAAGCGACCAAGCGTTGCGACATCTTCGTCACGACGACCGGCAACGAGGACGTGATCACCGCCGAACACATGAAGGCGATGAAGAACATGGCCATCGTGTGCAACATCGGCCACTTCGATTCCGAGATCCAGATTTCCGCCCTCGACAACTACGACTGGAAGGAAATCAAGCCAGGCACCGACGTGGTCACTTTCCCCGATGGCAAGCAGATCATCATTCTTGCCAAGGGCCGCCTGGTGAACCTGGGCTGCGCCACCGGCCACCCAAGCTTCGTGATGAGCTGCAGCTTCACCAACCAGACCCTGGCGCAGATCGAGCTGTTCACCAACCCGGGCCAGTACGACAACGACGTCTACGTCCTGCCCAAGCACCTCGACGAGAAGGTCGCGGCGCTGCACCTCGACAAGCTCGGCGTGCATCTGACCAAGCTGAGCCAGAAGCAGGCCGATTACATCGGCGTGCCGGTCGATGGGCCGTTCAAGCCCGACCACTACCGCTACTGACAGATCTATCCCCTCCCGTCGTGCGCGGGAGGGGATTGCCCGCGGAAGGCATTGCCTTGATCGCGCGCGGCTCATAGCTGGAGCGCATGGAAATTTCTCCCACCGCGCTGGTCTTGCTCGGCCTCCTGCTGGGCGCCTGGACCTTCGGCGCGGCCTGGCTGGCGCTCAATGCCAGCAACAAGGCCCGGCAGGCACGAACCGCCCGTTCCAATGCCCGCCGGCTGGCGCGCATGATGGAGGATTCGCCTGCGGTTCCGCTGCTCGTTCGCGCGGACATGCGGATAGAAGGCCCGGACAAGCTGGCCGGCTGGCTCGGGCTCGACCGGTTGCCGGGCTACCTGAGCGAACTCGATTCCGGCGAGGCCGGGCTCAGCGAGTTCTCCATGGGTGAACTGACCGAAGCGATCCGCCGCACTCAGAAGACCGCCGCACCTTTCCGCATGGTTGTGACCCCGCGCGGTTCGAACCGCAGTCTCGCCCTCCGTGGCACCGCGGCCGACCCGGTCGTGGCCCCGCCGGGGGCGGCGCTGGTCTGGTGGTTCGATTTTTCGGAAAGCCAGGGGGAGCTGACCCGCTTGCGCGAGGAAGCGGGTCGGGCGCGGGCCGACTTCGCCGCCCTGGTGGGGCTGATCGAAGCGGCCCCCATGCCGATGTGGTTCCGCGGACCCGACATGAAACTCCGACTCGTCAACAGCGCCTATGTGAAGGCGGTTGGTGCCGAGAGCGCCGAAGCGGTGGTCGAAAAGCAGGTCGAGCTGGTCGAACGGGTCGATGGGCTTGCCGCCGCGCAGGTGGCGCAACAGGCGCGTGACAAGGACCTGCCGGTCGAACGGATCGTCCAGGCGACAGTCGAGACCCAGCGCCGCGCGCTGCGGGTCAGCGACCTGCCGCTGGGTGAGGAGGGCGTGGCCGGGTACGCCATCGACATCGAGGAAATGGAGGAGCAGGGCCGCGCCTTCCGCGCCTTCCGCGAAGCGCAGCGCTCCATGCTCGATCAGCTCTCGATCGGGGTTGCGCAGTTCGACGGCGATCGGCAGCTCACCTTCGCCAACCAGCCCTTCCATCGCATCTTCGCGCTACCGCCGTCGAGCAACATCGAGCGACCCAGTTTTGACCGCTTCCTCGATGTCGCCCGCGATGCCGGGCGCCTGCCGGAGACTCGCGATTTCCCCGCTTGGCGACGCGAGGTCGGCGAGTGGTTCGCCAGCGATTCCGCGCAGGAAGAGGCCTGGAGCATTTCGGGGGGGACCCACCTGCGGGTGGTCCACCAGCCGATGCCTGACGGCGGGTTGGTCCTGATTGCCGAGGACAGGACCGAACCGCTCAAGCTTTCGGCCATGCGCGACACGCTGCTGCGCACGCGTGCGGCAACTTTCGACAGCCTGTTCGAATCGCTTGCAGTCTTCGCCCCGGACGGGCGGCTGCAGTTGTGGAACCGGCGCTTTGGCGAGATCTGGGGGCTCGAGGACGAGTTCCTCAACTCGCACCCGCGCGTCGAAGCGATTCTCGAGAAGATCGCCGTTCGGCTTGCCCGGCCAGCCCAGCGCAAGGCCATCGGGGAGGTCCTGCGGGCCGCCACGCTCGAGCGCCAGCAGCGGGGCGGCCAGGTGCAGATGTCCGACGGTCGAACGCTGGAATTCGCCGGAGTCCCGCTGCCCGACGGCAACGGGCTCCTGACCGTGCTGGACATAACCGATTCGAAGAAGGCGGAAGACGTCCTGCGCGAACGCGCATCGGCGCTGGAAGAGGCGGACGCCGTCAAGACCCGCTTCCTCGCCAACATGAGCTACGAGTTCCGCACGCCGCTGACCTCCATCGGCGGTTTTGCCGAGTTGCTGCAGAGCGGCGTCGCCGGCGATCTGTCGGACCAGGCGCAGGACTATGTCGCGGCGATCATCGCTTCGGTCGAGCGCCTGTCGCAGCAGATCGAGAGCGTTCTCGACCTGACCCAGAGCGAGGCGGGACTGCTTCCGATCGCGACCGAAGAGGTCGACCTGATCTCGTTCGTGACCACCGTCGTGCGCGAGCGGGAAGAGCCGATCGAGGCCAAGCACATCACGCTCGACCTGCGCGGTGACAAGGGCTCGGGTTCGGTCCAGGCGGATCGGCGCCAGCTCGGTCGGGCTGTCGGCAACATCCTCGACAATGCCATCGCTGCGGTGCCAGAAAATGGCCGCATCCTCGTCGCCCTTTCGCGCAACCGCCAAGGGGCCCGGATCCTGGTGTCGGACAACGGAACGGGCATGAAGCCGGGCGAAGTCGCCCGCGCGCTCGATGGCTATCGCATCGGCCCCGACGGCAAGCCGGAAGCACGGCGCAAGGGCCTCGGCCTGCCACTCGCGCGCCAGCTCATCGAGGCGCATGGCGGGCGGGTCGAGCTCCAGAGCGAACCCGGCGCCGGCACGACCGCAACGATCGTGTTGCCATGACGATCGATCTCCCGGACGTTTCGGCCATGCAGGCCTTCGGTGCGCGGATCGCCGGGCGGTTGAAGCCGGGCGACGTGGTCGAGCTTCACGGAGACCTTGGCACAGGGAAGACGACGCTCGCCCGGGCCATAATCGCTTCGCTGGGACACGGTGGCGAGGTGCCATCGCCGACCTTCACCATCGTCGAACCATACGATGCGCTCGAACCGCCGCTCGTCCACGCCGACTTCTATCGCCTCGAAAGCCCATGCGAAGCTGAAGAACTCGGACTCGACGACTATCGCGCAGGTGCCGCGTTGCTTGCCGAGTGGCCGGAGCGGGCCGGGGGTTTCGCACATGAGCCGGGCTGCCTCTCGATCGCGCTGGAATTTGCGGATCATGGGCGCAAGGCCGTTGTCCAACCGGGTGCGGATTGGCAAAGCCGCTGGCCATGAGTGTGCGGTTGCCCGAGGGGCTCGAAGAATTCCTGGACAGTGCCGGCTGGGGCGGCTGCGCGGTGGAACCGCTGGCGGGTGACGCCAGCTTCCGGCGCTACTTTCGTATTCGCGGGAACGGCCGCAGCGCGATGTTGATGGATGCGCCGCCGCCGTACGAGGACCCGGTCCCTTTCCTCGAGGTCGGCGCTTGGCTGGCCCGTCACGGTCACCGGGCCCCCGCGATTCATGCGGAGGATCGAAAGCGGGGGCTGGTCCTTATCGAGGACTTCGGCGCCGACCGCATGCGAGACTGGCTGGACGACAACGCAGAGGCCGAGGACGCGACGTACGCCGCCGCGATCGATGCCCTGGTGCGGCTCCACGCTTCCCCTCCCGGCCCGTTTCCGCCTTACGACATGGAGGTCTACCAGCGCGAGACCGGACTGCTGACCGAATGGTATTGCCCGGCAATGGGGCTGGAGGTCGACGAAGCCGGATATCGCGCGGCGTGGGATGAAGTGCTCGTGCCCATGCTGCCGCGCCAGAAGCCCGGCGTCACCGTGCTGCGCGATTATCACGCCGAGAACATCATGTTGCTGGCGGGCGGCGCACAGGGGCTGATCGATTTCCAGGATGCGCTCGTCGGTCACCCGGCCTACGATCTCGTCAGCCTGCTGCAGGATGCCCGGCGCGAAGTGACGCCCGATCTCGAGCAGCGGATGCTCGAGCGTTACCTGGCGGCGGTCGACGCCGGCCCGCAATTCGGGGCCGATTACGCTCGCCTCGGCGCACAGCGAAACGCCAAGATCGTCGGCATCTTCGTCCGCCTGCACAAGCGCGACGGCAAGCCGCACTACCTCGATTTCATCCCGCGTGTGTGGAATGCGCTCGAGCGCGACCTGGCACACCCGGCGCTCGCTCCGGTGGCTGACTGGTTCGCTGCAAACATACCGCAACACTTGCGCGACACAGGGGGCGGGGAGATCTCGTGAGCGAACTGGCGTCCGATACCGCGATGGTCCTGAGCGCCGGGCTGGGAAAGCGGATGCGGCCGCTGACTGCAAGCCAGCCCAAGCCGCTGGTGCGGGTCGCCGGCAAGGCGCTGATCGACCATGCGCTCGATCGGCTCAAAGACGCCGGCGTCGCGAAGGCGGTGGTGAACGTCCATTACCTTGCAGATTCGCTCGAAGCGCATGTGAGGGCACGCAAGTCGCCGCAGGTCACGGTATCTGACGAGCGCGAAACGCTGCTCGAAACCGGCGGCGGCATGAAGAAGGCGCTGCCGCTGCTGCCCGACCCCTTCTTCGCCATCAACAGCGACAACATCTGGCTCGACGGACCGAAAAACGCGTTCGCCGACCTGTCCGACGCGTGGGACGCGGGGCGGATGGACGCCCTGCTGCTGCTGGTGCCGCACCGCGGGGCGCACAACTTCCGCGGCAAGGGGGACTTTCACATGGCGGCCGACGGGCGTGTCAGTCGCCGCCGCTCGGGCCGCATCGCGCCTTTCATCTTTACCGGTATCCAGCTCGTCGGCCACCGCCTGATGCGCGACGCGCCCGAAGGACCGTTCTCGACCAATATCCTGTGGAGCCGGGCGATCGAGGAAGGGCGGCTCTATGGCGTCGCATTCACCGGTCAGTGGTTCGAGGTCGGCAATCCCCAGTCGATCGCCCCGACCGAAGTCGCGCTCAGGGAAGCCTGAGCCCGCAGCCAAGTGGGCGGTGCAAAACCCGCCCTATCGCTTCGCATCGCCCGCCATGACGGGCTAGGACAGGCGCATGTCAGAAGGGCCGCAGGTCTATTCCATCGCCGCGCACCGCGGCTTTGCCGACGCGCTCGTCGCGGGGCTGGTGCCGCGATATTCGCAAGGTGACGTTGGACTGGCCCGGCTCACACTGCTGCTGCCGAGCAGCCGTGCCGCGCGCACGGTGCAGGAAGCCTTCGTACGGCTCGGCGGCGCGGGACTGCTGATGCCGCGCATGGCGGTCGTGGGCGACCTCGATCTCGACGAGACGCTGGGCTCGCTGATCGATCCGCTGGGGGCAGGTGCGGCGATTCCGCCGGCCGCCGATCCCACTCGGCGATTGTTCCGGCTGGCGCAGTTCGTGAGCGAGGAATTCAGCGATCCCGACGGCAGGCCCATAAGCGGTGCGGCGCAGCTCAGGCTGGCGCGGCAAATGGCCACCGCGATCGACCGGCTGCTGGTCGAGAACATCGATCCCGAGACACTGTGGCAGGAAGAAGTGCTGCAGGTGCTTGCGAATCAAGCGCTTCATTGGACACAGAACACCCGCCTGTTCGCACGTGTTCATGCCCGCTGGCGCAGCGAACTGGCTGAACGCGGCGAAGTCGACGCCGCGACCCGGCGAAATCGCCTGTTCGAACACGCGGCGGAGCGTTGGCGGGCCGAGCCGCCCAGGACCCCGATCGTCGCCGCGGGCGTGACCAGCGCCGCGCCGGCATTGGCGGAATTGCTGCGGGTGGTTGCCGAACTGCCCCAGGGCGCGGTGATCCTGCCCGATCTCGACCTGTCGATGAGCGCCGAGGTATGGGACGAGCTCGGCCATGCCGGCGCGCCCGATGCCGAACCGCCGCTGGCGAAGGGCGACGCCGTGACTCATCCGCAGTACCACCTCAAGCTGCTGCTCAATCGCATGGGCGTGAACCGGCACGAGGTGCAGCCCTGGCATCGCGCCGGCCTGGGCAAGGGACCGCCGGAGCGCAGCCACGCCATCTCCAACCTGTTCCTCCCGCCCGAGGCGAGCAAGGCATGGGTCGAGCTGCCGGCCGACAAGCGCCGGCTGGCTGGCGTGCGAATCATCGAGACGGCCAATCCCGAAGAAGAGGCCCAGGCGATCGCCCTGCTGGTGCGGCAAGCCGTCGCCGAGCCGGAGAAGCGGGTTGCCGTGGTCACGCCGGACCGCGGGCTTGCGCGGCGCGTCGTCCATCACTTGCGGCGCTGGAACGTGGAGGCGGACGATTCGGCCGGCCGCCCGCTGTCGCAGACCCCTGCCGGTCGACTGTTCCTGCTGCTGGCCGAAGTCGCTGCCGAGCAGGCGGCACCGGTTCCGCTGATGGCGCTGCTGGAGCATCCGCTGGTCCGGCTCGATGCCGACCGTGGCCGGTGGCTCGAAGCGGCGCGGGCCTTCGAGCTCCAGCTTCGCGGCCCACGCGCCGCGCCGGGGCTGGAGACCTTGCGCGAGAAGGCGTCCGCCGCCCGCGTTGCAGACTGGTGGAACGATGCCGAGGCCATTCTCGCGCCGCTGATGAACCCGGCCACTGCGCCGCTGTCCGGCCTGCTCGACCGCCTGGTCGTGGCGGGAGAAGCGCTCGCGGGCGACAACCTGTGGGCGCGGGAGGACGGACGCGCGCTCTCGTCCATGGTCGAGGACCTGCGCCGCCACGCCGCCGAAGCCGGCTTCACGATCGCGCCCGACGAACTTCCCTCCGCGCTGCGCGAATGGATGGAGCAGGCCGCCGTCCGCCCGCCGTATGGCGGCCACCCCCGGGTGGCGATCTATGGTCTGCTCGAAGCCCGCATGACGCGGGCCGACCTTGTGATCTGCGCCGGCCTGAACGAAGGGACCTGGCCTGCAGCCCCCTCGCTCGACCCGCTGCTCGCCCCGCCGGTTCTACGCGCGCTCGGCGTGCCGGGAGCCGACTTCCGCATCGGCCTGTCCGCGCACGATCTGGCGGGTATGCTGGGCGCGCCCGAGGTCGTGCTGACCCGCGCCGCGCGCGAGGCGGACGGACCGGCCATCGCCAGCCGCTTCCTGCTGCGCGTAAAGGCGCTGCTCGGACGCGATCTGCTGCCGCGGTACGAAGACCGGGAAACCCTGCAACTCGCCCGCTTGCTCGACGATGCGCCGGGGTCGGACACCTACCTTCGGCCACAGCCCACGCCCTCGCCAGACCAGCGCAAGGTCCGGATCAGCGTGACCGCGCTCGATCGCCTTCGCTCCGATCCCTACCAGTTCTACGCCAGCTCGATCCTGCGCCTGAAGGAGCTCGACGCGCTCGACGCCGAGCCGTCCCCCGCCTGGCGCGGAAGCGCCGCGCACGAGGTGCTGGAGACATGGCACACCTCGGCTCGCCCGATGGCCGAAGTGGCAGACGAGGTGCTCGAACAGATGAACGCCCACCCGCTGATGCGCGCGCTGTGGCGGCCACGGCTGATGCGCGCGCTCGAATGGATCGAGCAGGAGATTGCCGCGCATCCCGAAAGGATGCCCGCCCTGTTCGAAGGTTGGGGTGCGATGGTTGTCCGCGGGGTGGAAATCTTCGGCAAGGCCGACCGGATCGACCGTTTTGCGGACGGTTCGCTGGCAGTGGTCGACTACAAGACCGGCGGGCCGCCCAGCACCGCGCAGGTCACGCAAGGTTTCGCCCTGCAACTCGGCACGATCGGGCTGATCGCGCAGCTCGGCGGCTTCGATGACCTTTCCCCCGGCGAGCCGGTCGCTTTCGAGTACTGGTCGCTCGGCAAGTCGGCCAGGAGCGACACCGGCTTCGGCTATGTCGCCACGCCGATCCTCGTCGAAGGGAAGCGCAGCGGGGTGGAACTCGAAGACTTCCTGCCGATGGCAAAGGAGTTTCTCGACGACGCCCTGAACCGCTGGATCCTGGGCGATGAGCCGTTCACCGCGCGGCTCAATCCGAACGTGCCGAGCTTTGCCACTTACGACCAGCTCATGCGGCTCGACGAGTGGCTCGGGCGGGAGGAGGGCGAGTGAGCGGCCCCGGCACCGGGAAGGTCTATCCGCTGCAAGACGAACAGGCGCTGGCGGTCGACCCGGCCGACAGCGTCTGGCTTTCGGCCAGCGCGGGCACCGGCAAGACGCAGGTCCTCTCGGCCCGGGTGTTGCGCCTGTTGCTGACGCCGGGCGTCGAGCCCGGGGCGATCCTGTGCCTCACCTTTACCAAGGCCGGCGCCGCCGAGATGGCGACGCGCGTGAACGAGGTGCTGGCGAACTGGGTGCGGATGCCCGATCCCGAACTGGCGATGGACCTCAATGCCATCGGCGAACGCGCGAACCCGGAGGCGATCGCCCGCGCGCGGTCGCTGTTTGCCGCGGTGCTCGACTGCCCCGGCGGGGGCCTGAGGATCGACACCATCCACGCATTCTCGCAATGGTTGCTCGGCGCGTTTCCCGAGGAAGCGGGGCTCATCCCCGGTACCAGGCCGATGGAGGACCGCGACAAGGACCTGCTCGCACACCAGGTGCTTGCCGACCTGCTGGTCGAGTGGGAGACGCAGGGCGATGCCGCGATGCTGGATGCGCTGGCCGAGCTGTCGGTGCGCATGGGAGACGAGAAGGCGCGCGGCTGGCTGATGCGCTGCGCCGAGGCGCGCGAGGCGTGGTTCGGCACCGGCGGCTGGCAGGAACCGCTGGCCGAGCGGGTGCGCGCCCTGATCGGTCTCGCCAGCGACGCCGGACCCGAAAGCCTGCACGATTTGTGCGGCGACGATGTCTTCGATTGCGCCGCGCTGCGTGACCTGCTCACCGTCCACGCCGGGTGGAACGCGAAAAGCGGCGTGGAGGCAGCCGCGCTGATCCCCCGGTGGCTCGAAGCGGACGCCCCGGCGCGCATGGCGCTGTTCGATGCCCTGGCGGGCGTGCTGTTCTTCAAGAACGGCAATCCGAGACTGCCCAAGTCGGCCGACGCTGCCGCGCACGAGGCGAGCGAGCGGGTCAAGGCATCCCTGCTGGCCGTGAACGAACGGCGCGCGCTGTTGGCACTGGTCGAGTGGCTCACCCCTGCGCTGACCGTGGGGCGCCGCTTCGCGCTGGCGTGGGACGCGGCCAAGACGCGCGAGGGGCTGATCGATTTCGACGACCAGATCCGCCAGGCTGCCGCGCTGCTCTCACGCTCCGACCTGGCCGACTGGATTCGCTACAAGCTCGATCGCCGGTTTGACCACATCCTGATCGACGAAGCGCAGGACACCAACGCCGCGCAGTGGTCGATCATCAATGCCCTGACCGGCGATTTCTTCGCAGGCGAGGGCGCGGCGGGCGACAGGTTGCGCACCGTCTTCGTCGTCGGCGACTACAAGCAGGCGATCTTCCGCTTTCAGGGCACCAGCCCGGAAAATTTCGAGGCGGCGCGGCGGCGGTATCAGACAATCATGGCGGAGCTTGCCGCCAACGATCCGACTGCGCGTGAACTGTGCGGTCTGGGCCTCGGCCGCAGCTATCGCACCGCACAGCCGGTGCTCGACTTTGTCGACGCGGCCATCCGCGCGATCGGTCACCAGGCTTTCGGGCTCGACAGGCCGCCCGAGCCTCACGTCGGCGAAAACCGCCCCGGCCTCGTCACCCTGTGGCAGCCGGTAAAGGGCAAGGAGGGCGAGGAGGAGGAGCAGGAGGACGAGCAACGCGACTCCGAGGCGCCCGACACCTGGCTTCCGGGTCCCGAACGCCTGATGGCCGACCGCATTGCCGCGCAGATCAGGGCGTGGATGCAGGAGGGATTCCCGCTGGTGAAGGGCGGAGCGCGCAAGGCCGGCCCAGGGGACATCATGGTGCTCGTGCGCAAGCGCCGCGAACTGGCCGGGCTGATTGTCGCGCGGCTCCATGCGGCCGGCGTGCCGGTGGCCGGCGTCGACCGCTTGCGGCTGGGCGCACCGCTGGCGGTCAAGGACCTGATGGCCGCGCTGCGGTTCGCCGCCCAGCCGCTCGACGACCTGAGCCTTGCCAACCTGCTGGTGAGCCCCCTGATCGGCTGGAGCCAGGAGCAGTTGCTCGAACTTGGCTACCGGGACCCGGAGGACAAGCGCTCGCTGTGGGACCACGTGCGCAAGTCGCCGGCGCCCGAAGCGATGCGGGTTGCCGACCTGCTGCGCGACCTCCTTCGCCGCGCCGATTTCGAGCCCCCGCAAGCGCTGCTCCACTGGCTGCTCGTGGGGCCATGGCAGGGGCGCCGGGCGCTCGTTGCCCGGCTCGGGCGCGAGGCGAACGATCCGATCGACGAACTGCTCAACGCCGCGCTGACCTATGCCGGGGCGTACACCGCCAGCCTGCAGGGCTTCATCCGCTGGTTCGATGCGGGCGAGGGCGAGCTGAAGCGCGAGGCCGGGGCCAGCGAGGGGCTGGTGCGGGTGATGACCGTGCATGGCAGCAAGGGTCTGCAGGCGCCGATCGTCATCCTTGCCGATGCGACCGGAAACCCCGACCGCTCGCCGACCCGTGGGCTGGCGCTGGCCGAGGAATTGCCGGGCGGGGCCGGGCGAACGCTGCCGCTGCCGGACCTGCGCGGCGAGGAAAAGGTGGGCCGCATTGCCGCGGCGGAGGACGCCGCAAAGCTCGCCGAGCGGCAGGAGCACTGGCGCCTGCTCTACGTGGCGATGACGCGGGCCGAGGAAGCGCTGTTCGTTGGCGGCGCGCTGCTCGGGCGCGAGGAGGAGCCGGCAGAGGATTCCTGGTATGCCCGGCTGGCGCCGCTGGTCGATGCTGTACCTGTCGAGGACGCGATCTGGGGCCGGCGGATGGAGCATGGGGAGCACGCGCCTCCGGTTGCCGGGGCGCGCGAGGATCCCGCGCCCGAAACGCCCGCCCTTCCGGCGTGGGCCACGACGCCCGTCGGCCCGGAGCCGCGCCCGCCGCGTCCGCTCGCGCCGAGCTCCGCCGGGCAGGACGAGGGCGCGGACCCGCCGTTCCCGCCCGGTGCCGACGCTTTCGCGGCGCGGCGCGGCGTCCTGATCCACCGCCTGCTCGAGCGCTTGCCGGAAGTGCCCCCGCTGCTGCGCGAGACTGCGGCGCGCGACTGGCTGGCGCGACAGGCGGGGGAAGTGGACGAGGGCGAGCGAGAGGCCTTGCTCCGCTCGGCGCTCGATGTGCTGGCGGAGCCGGGCTGGGCGGAGATTTTCGCGCCCGAGGGGCTGGCCGAGGTCCCGCTCGCGGCGACCGTTGGCGGGCTGGTGGTGGCGGGGACCGCCGACCGGTTGCTCGTTACGGACGACCGCGTCCTCGTCGTCGACTTCAAGACCGCGCGGCGACCGCCCTCGGGCCTTGCCGACATGCCGGCGTCCACGCTGAAGCAGATGGCCGCCTATGCTGCTGCGCTGGAGGCGATCTATCCGGGCCGCCGGGTGGAGGCGGCTGTGCTCTATACCCAGACGCCGCTGCTGGTGCCCATTCCGGCCGACGTCCTGGCCCGCCACAAGGCGGCGTTACACCCCCGGCAAGAAAGCTTTGCCGGGTAAATCGTTGCAACGGGGGCTTTGCCGCCTAGATTGGCGGTAACGCAAAGGAGTTTTCTCGCCATGACCACCAAGACCGTCACCGATGCCAGCTTCCAGTCCGACGTGCTCGATTCGGATACCCCCGTGCTGGTCGACTTCTGGGCGGACTGGTGCGGCCCGTGCAAGATGATCGCCCCGGCGCTCGAGGAGATCAGCGACGAGCTGGAAGGCAAGGTTACCATCGCCAAGATGGACATCATGGAAAACCCGGAAATCCCCGGCCAGATCGGCGTCCAGTCGATCCCGCTGATGGTGCTGTTCAAGAACGGCCAGCCGGTCGCCAAGAAGCTCGGCGCCGCGCCCAAGAGCGCGCTCAAGGGCTGGCTCGAAAGCGAACTGGGCTGAGCTAGCCCCCCGGCCTGTAGCCCGAGCGATCGAGCCGTTCGACGAACTGCTCCCAGGTCGCCGGGCTGGAGGCTGCGATCATCCCCTTGCGATCGCTGTCCACCCGGTAGGGCGAACCGTCCTGCCGCGCGCACTTGCCGCCCGCCTCGTTGAGGAACAGGCAGCCCGCGGCATGGTCCCACGGCAGCGTTCGTTCGTAAATCGCGATGTCGTGCGTGCCGAAGGCGGTCAGTGGATACTGCTCGGCCGCGCAGGCGGGCGCCGTGACCGGCTCGTAGTGTGGCAGGACCTCGTCCTCGAACAGCGCGCGCTGCTCGGCTGCCATGAAAGCGGTCATGGCCGCGAGCGTCGGCGGTTCGCTGCCGCTTTCGCGTGCGACCACCCGCTCGCCGTTGCAGAACGCGCCCTTGCCCCGGTGGGCGATCAGGAGCCGTTCGCGACGCGGGTCGTAGATCCAGCCGGTGTGCGTCTCACCGCCCGAGGCCATGGCCAGCAGGATGCCGAAATGTCCCTCGCCACTGGCGAAGTTCTTCGTCCCGTCTATCGGATCGACGATCCAGCAGTCCCCCGACAACCGCTCCAGCACCGAGGGATCGGCGTAGGCCGCTTCCTCGCCCACGACGGGAATGTCGATCAGCCGCGTGAGGCCTTCGGTCAGCATGTCCTCCGCCTCGCGGTCGGCAACGGTGACGGGATCGCCGCCGCCCTTGTCGATCACCTCATGCGCGGCGAGCGAACGATAGCGCGGAAGGATCACCTTCTCGCTCGTCGCGCGCAGCAGCGCCTCGACCGCGGCGTGAAAGGCCATGATGTCGCTCACGACCGCCAATTCAGGACCGATAGTCCGCGTTGATCGCGATGTAGCCGTGCGTCAGGTCGCAGGTCCACACCGTGGCGCGGCCATCGCCGAGGCCGATGTCGACGTCGATGCGGATTTCGCGCTGCTTGAGGTGCCGGGCGACCGGCGCTTCGTCGTAATCCGCAAGTGGCTGGCCTTCCTTCGCCGCCCAGACCCCGCCGAAGCCGATCGACAGCTTGTCGCGGTCGGCCGGTTCGCCCGCCTTGCCCACGGCCATGACCACGCGGCCCCAGTTGGCGTCCTCGCCGGCGATGGCGGTCTTGACCAGTGGCGAGTTGGCGATGGCCAGCCCGACCTTGCGCGCGCTCTCGTCGTCGACTGCGCCCGCGACGTGCACCTCGATGAACTTCTGCGCCCCTTCGCCATCCCGAACGACCAGATGGGCAAGCTGGCGGCACACGTCGTGCAAGGCCGAGGCGAAGGCATCCGCCCCCGCGTCGTCGAACGAGCCCAGCCGTTCATTGCCCGCCGTGCCGGTGGCGAAGGCGAGCACCGTGTCGCTTGTCGAGGTGTCGCTGTCGACCGTGATGCAGCTGAAGGTCGCCTCGTTGGCGGCCGAGAGGCAGTGTTGGAGGAATTCGGGTTCCACCGCCGCGTCGGTGAAGACGTAACCCAGCATGGTTGCCATGTCGGGCGCGATCATGCCGCTGCCCTTGATGATCGCGCAAAGCGTCACCGTCTTGCCGCCGACCAGTGCGGTGGCGGTCGCGCCCTTGGGAAAGGTATCGGTGGTGGAGATGGTCGCCGCCGCGTCCTCCCACGAGCAGGGTTCGGCGGAGAGGGCCGCCTCGAGCCCGGCATGCGCCTTGTCCTGCGGCAGAGGAACGCCGATCACACCAGTGGAGGAGACGAAGACTTCGCTCGGTTCGCAGCCGAGGTGCCCGGCGACCTGCGCCATGATCGCCTCGACGGCCTCGCGCCCGCGATAGCCGGTGAAGGCGTTGGAATTGCCCGCGTTGACGACCAGCGCCCGCGCGCTGCCCAGCCGCGCCTGCTCGCGGCCCAGCTCGACCTCGCTCGAACAGCACACGTTCCTGGTGAAGACGCCGGCAACCGTGGTGCCTTCGGCCAGTTCGACATAGGTCAGGTCGCACCGGCCCCAGTTCTTGTATCCGGCGCGCGCGATGTGCAGCGTGACGCCGTCGATCGGGGGCATGTCGGGAAAGGGCAGGGCGAGCGGTGAGCGTTCGAGGTCCATCGCCGCGGGGCTACTACCGTAAGCCCGCGCGTCAAGCTCCGCCGCATTGCGAATAGACGACCTGCACCTGCGGCCCGGTGTGGTCGCGCATGGTGAAGCGGCGCCGGGTGCGGCAGGTCTTCAGGAATGACTCCATCGCCGCCACCGTCTCGCGATTGAGCGGCTGTGCCGGGAGGGGGCGCTGGACCACGAACGCCTCGGGCCGCAGCGACAGCATTCGCCGCAGTTCGGCCATCTCGTCGAGGCCCGACGCGCCTTTCTCGTAATCGTCGAAGAAATGCGGCGGGAAAGCCAGCGCGCTCGGCGGCTTCGCGTCGGCAAGGACGTAGAGATAGGTCGGGAAGCCCCAGACGATGAGCCGATGCCCCGGCGTTTGTGCGCGAACGTAGTCGACGAGTTCGGCGGATTCCTCCCGCGAGCGCTCGCGCGCCGCGAGGTCGATTTCGCCCGAAAGCCAGACGAAGACCGTGGCGAGCGCGATCGCGAGCGGCGCACCGGTTCGCCAGTGCCGAAAGGACGCCGCACCGAGCACGCAGAGAGGCGGCAGGACCGGCAGCAGATAATGGGTGTAGATCGTCGGAAAGACCAGCACGGCCCCGATCGCCGCCAGCGCCCAGCCGAAAGCGAACCCCGCGGCGAGGCCAAGTTCCTTGCGTCGGCTGAGCGACAGCAGCCCGAACAGCGCGAACACGCACAGCGGCAGGAGCTTGAAGGCGAACATCTTGATCCGCCACAGGCGATTGGATGCGACGGGGTAGGTCCGGTCGAAGTTGGATGCCACGACCGCCTGCCAGAACGCGTCGAAATGCCCCGTCGCGGCAAACCACAGCGCCGCCAGCGCCATCGGCAAGAGGCCGAGAGCGGCCAGCAGGGCTCCGATCGCCATCTTGCGCTTCAGCGGAGCGGACGAACGCAGGACGAGCGCCATGGCGAAGAGCCCTAAGAAGGCCCCCTCGATGCCGGCCGACATCTTGAAGGCGATCGCCAACCCGGCACAGGCGAAGCCTGCAAGGATGCGCCCGTCTATCCGCCCCTGGCGCAACAGGTCGAGGCGAGTGGCGACGGCCCACGCACAGCCGATCATCAGCGGGTTGTAGAAGACCGGCGTCTGCGCGTTGGCCCCGCCGAACGCGGCCATCATGGCGATGTATATGCCACCGGCAATCAGCGCGCCGCGGCCTCCGGTCAGCAAGGCGGCGATGCGGGCTATGCCGAAGGCGCCGAGCGCCGTGCAGAGCGTCGCGAACAGCTGGTACGGGACGACCGACTTGCCGAACACGGCGAGGATCGCGAAGACGAGGTAGAGCGCTGGGCCTTTCCGGTCGAACAGGTCGGCGTACAGAACGTCGCCTGCGAATATGCGCTGCCCGACGAGCGCGAAGAACTGGTCGTCGACTTCGTAATTCCAGTCGCCGAGGTTGGCGGCGCGAAGTGCGAACGCGACAACGAGGAGAAGGCCGAACTGCCCCGCGCGGCTGTTCGCCAGGTTTGCTGTCCAATTCAGCGACCTGCGGCCGGGCGCGCCGGCGTAAGCGTCGGGGTCGAAGGCTATGGCCACCATTCTCCCGACCTAGCGCAACGTGGTTAGCGGCGGGTAAATATGGCGTCTCGCGATGGACATCCGGGCGCCAATCGCTATCTTGCGCGCCGTCGTGCTGAAAAAGCTCATCGCCCTGTTTGTGCTTCTCACGGGTCTCGCCGCCATCGGCGTCCCCGCTTCAGCGCGCGCGGGCGACATTCCTGTCGGTGTGACCTCGCCCTACGATGTCTCGGTCAATTGCCAGCTCGAGCGGCGCCAGGCCGATGCCCAGCGCAAGCGTCCGACGGCCCAGCGCAAGGCCGAACGCAGCCCGTGCCCAAAGCCCACGCCGCTGGTGATTTTCCCGCCCGTCATGCTCGGGTCGGACCTCGCGCTCGAATAGCGCGTTAGCTTTTACACAAGCTGCCTTGCCCGCCGCGCCCAAGCGCGCGGTCTACTGTCATTTACCAAGCATCGGATACCCCGCCCATGATCGGCGCAATCGCCAAGGCCATTTTCGGCTCTTCCAACGACCGTTACGTCAAATCGCTCAACCCCATCATCGACACGATCAACGCGCTCGAACCGCAGATCCAGGCGCTGACCGACGAAGAACTGTCGGCCCAGACGCAAAAATTCCGCGATCAGCTCGAGGGCGGCAAGTCGCTCGACGACATCCTGCCCGAAGCCTTCGCCACCGTGCGCGAGGCTTCGGTCCGCGTGCTCGGAATGCGGCACTTCGACGTCCAGCTCGTCGGTGGCATCGTGCTCCACCGCGGCGAAATCGCCGAGATGCGCACCGGCGAAGGCAAGACCCTCGTGGCGACGCTGGCGACCTACCTCAACGCGATCGAGGGCAAGGGCGTTCACGTCGTGACGGTGAACGACTACCTCGCCCGGCGCGACGCCGAGTGGATGGGGCAGATCTACAAGTTCCTGGGCCTGACGGTGGGCGTGATCGTGCCCAACATGGCCGAGCACGAGCGCCGCGCGGCTTACGAAGCGGACATCACCTACGGCACGAACAACGAGTTCGGCTTCGATTACCTGCGCGACAACATGAAGCACGAGCGCAGCCAGCAGGTGCATCGTCCGTTCAACTACGCGATCGTCGACGAGGTGGACTCGATCCTGATCGACGAAGCGCGCACCCCGCTGATCATCTCCGGCCCGACCGACGACAAGAGCGAGCTCTATCTCCAGCTCGACGAGATCGTGAAGGGCTTCGAGCCGCAGTACTACGAGGTCGACGAGAAGGCCCGCAACGTCAGCCTGACCGAGGAAGGCAACGAGGAGATCGAGCGCCGCGTGACCGAGGCCGGGCTGCTGGTGACGGAAAATCTCTATGACGTGGAGAACACCCAGGTCGTCCACCATCTCGACCAGGCGCTCAAGGCCAACATCATCCAGAAGCGCGACATCGACTACATCGTGAAGGAGGGGAAGGTCGTCATCATCGACGAGTTCACCGGCCGCATGATGGACGGGCGCCGCTGGTCGAACGGCCTGCACCAGGCGGTCGAGGCCAAGGAAGGCGTGAAGATCGAGCCCGAGAACCAGACGATGGCCTCGATCACCTTCCAGAACTATTTCCGCATGTATCCCAAGCTGGGCGGCATGACCGGCACCGCGGCGACCGAGGCGGCCGAGTTCTGGGACATCTACAAGCTCAACGTCGTCGAGATTCCGACCAACGTGCCGGTCCAGCGGATCGACGAGGAGGACGAGTTCTACAAGAACACGCTCGACAAGTTCCAGGCCATCGCCAAGGCGATCCGCGAGAAGCAGGACATCGGCCAGCCGGTGCTGGTCGGCACGGTTTCGATCGAGAAGTCCGAACTGCTCTCCAGCTTCCTCGACAAGGAAGGCGTCAAGCACGAGGTGCTCAACGCGCGCTTCCATGAACAGGAAGCGCACATCGTGGCGCAGGCCGGGCGGCTCGGCGCGGTCACGGTCTCGACCAACATGGCCGGCCGCGGCACCGACATCCAGCTCGGCGGCAACCTGGAGTATCGCATCGAGGATGAATTGCGCGACCTGCCCGAAGGGCCCGAGCGTGAAAAGGCCGTCGAGAAGATGAAGGCGGAGGTCGCCGAAGAGCGCCGCAAGGTACTGGAGGCCGGCGGCCTGTTCGTGCTCGGCACCGAGCGGCACGAGAGCCGCCGCATCGACAACCAGCTGCGCGGCCGCTCTGGCCGTCAGGGCGATCCGGGCCTGAGCCGCTTCTACCTGTGCCTCGAAGACGATCTGTTGCGCATCTTCGGCCCGGACACGCTGTTCGCCAAGATGATGAACTCCAACCTGGAGGACGGCGAGGCGATCGGCTCCAAGTGGTTGTCGAAGGCCATCGAGACGGCACAGAAGAAGGTCGAGGCGCGCAACTACGAAGTCCGCAAGCAGGTCGTCGAATACGACAACGTGATGAACGACCAGCGCAAGGTGATCTACGAGCAGCGCGCCGAGATCATGGACAGCGAGACGGTCGACGACGTTGTCGTCGACATGCGTCACGACGCGATCAACGCGATGGTCGGCGCCGCCTGCCCGCCGGGCTCTTACCCCGAGCAGTGGGACGTCGAAGGCCTCAAGGCCAAGATCGGCGACATGACCGGCATCGAGTTCCCGATCGAGGACTGGCTGCACGAAGACGCGGTCGAACCCGAGATGATCGAGCAGCGCATCCGCGAGGCCGCGGACGACGCGATGAACAAGAAGGTCGACGAAAGCGATCCTTCCGTCTGGCGGCAGGTCGAAAAGCAGGTCCTGCTCGACCGGCTCGACCATCACTGGAAGGAACACCTCGCCACGCTCGACGCGCTGCGCCAGGTGGTCTTCCTGCGCGCCTACGCCCAGAAGCAGCCGATCAACGAGTACAAACAGGAAGCGTTCGGCCTGTTCGAACTCATGCTCGAGACGATCCGCGAGGACGTGACCAAGATCCTGCTCACCAGCGTCCTGCGCATGGCCCCGCCGCCGCCCCCTCTGCCCGACCTGCCGGACTTCCTGACCGGACATATCGACCCGCTGACGGGGCTTGACGATTCGAACGACGGCGACGGGTCGTCGGTCAATCCGGCGCTGTTCGGTTCGCTGGCGGGGTCTTCCCGCGCGGCTGCCGGCCCGGGCGGTTCGGCCGGCAATCCCTATGCCGAACAGGAAATCAGCCGCAATGCCCTGTGCCCCTGCGGATCGGGCAACAAGTACAAGCACTGCCACGGCGCGATGGTCTAGCCGTCACCTTCCTCGTCAGCCGGCCTTGATTCCGGCGACCAGCTAAGCGGCCGGGCGACCTCTTCCAGCGGGCGTCGCTCGGCCGCCGTGCCGAAGAACGCGGTCACCACCGCCGCCAGGATCATCAGCGCCGCGCCGAACAGGTAACCGAGCAGGACCTGCCCGCGCGAACCGCTCTCGATCAGCAGGCCGAACACCCACGGGGCCACCGCGCCGAGCAGGGTTCCGAGTGCGTAGAAGATGGCGATGGCGAGCGCGCGGATCTCCAGCGGGAAGCTCTCCGCCGCAGTCAGGTAAGCCGCGCTCGCCGCGGCAGAGGCGAAGAAGAACGTTACGCTCCAGCAGAGCGTCTGCGTGGTTGCATCGAGCAAGCCCTCCGCAAAGGCGAACCCCGTCGCCGCCAGCAGCAAGCCGGAGAGGGCATAGGTCAGCATGATCATCGGACGCCGGCCCCAGCTGTCGAAGAACCGGCCAAGGACCAGCGGGCCGAGCACGTTGCCTGCGGCGAAGGGCAGGATGTAGTAGCCGACGTGTGCGCTCGGCACGGCGTAGAAGTCGGTCAGCATCATCGCGTAGGTGAAGAAGATCGCGTTATAGAAGAACGCCTGCGCCCCCATCAGCACCAGGCAGTGGATCGCGCGCCGGGGATAGGTGCGGAACAGGGTGCGGAACACCTCGCCCATCGGGGTAGCCCGCCGGGGCTGCACGTGGCGCTCGACGGCCGGATAGCTGGGCAGGGCGTGGCCCTCGGCCATCACGCGCCGCTCGATTGCGTCGATCTCCTCCTCCGCCTCCCGCGCCCTGCCGTGGGTCGCCAGCCAGCGCGGGCTCTCGGGCACGAAGCGCCGCAGCCACAGGATCGCCAGTCCGATCGCCGCGCCACCGAAGAAGGCGAGCCGCCAGCCGAGCTCGGGCGCGATCACCCGCGGGTCGAGCAGCACGATCGAGGCCCCGCTGGCGAGCGCCGCGCCGACCCAGAAGCTTCCGTTGATCGCAAGATCGGTCCAGCCGCGCCGTCTGGCGGGGATCAGTTCCTGGATCGCCGAGTTGATCGCCGAGTACTCGCCGCCGATGCCGGCCCCGGTCAGCAGGCGCATCACGGCGAAGCTGGGCAGGTCCCACGCGAACGCCGTGCCCGCCGTGGCGACCAGATACGTGCCCAGAGTGATCGAGAACAGCCGCTTGCGCCCCCAGCGATCGGTCAGCCATCCGAAGCCGAGCGCGCCTGCCACGGCGCCCAGCAGGTAGGCCGAATTGGCAAGACCGACGTCCGAAGCGGAAAACCGCAACACCGGGCTTTCGCGCAGCGCCCCGGCGACAGAGCCGGCCAGGGTGACCTCGAGCCCGTCGAGGATCCACGTGATGCCGAGCGCGACGATCACCAGCCAGTGGAACCGGCTCCAAGGCAGGCGGTCGAGCCGGGCCGGGATCGCTGCGGCGCGATGCGTATCGGTCGGCGGCGTGCTTGCGATAGGTCTTCTCCGGTCTGTCAGGGCAGGGTAGCGGCAGCCGGCCAGCGCGCAACCGCCCTTGCTCCAATCGTAACGACCGTTATGAAGTTCCCGAGGAGAGGGGGTTTCATGGCAATTACCAGGCTGGACCTGCCGAAATGCGGCGTGGGCGAAGGGCCCGTGTGGGACGTGGCCGAACAGGCCCTCTACTACATCGACATTACCGGCAGGGCTGTCCATCGCTGGGACCCGGCGAGCGGCGAGCACCGGAGCTGGGACCTGCCCGATATCGTCGGTTCGATGGCGCTGCGCGAAAGTGGCGGGGCGATCGTGGCGCTCGGCGGCGGGGTCTTCACGCTCGATTTTGCCACCGGCGCGGTGGAACCGCACGCCCTGCTCGATCCGCCCGATCCGGACGTCCAGCTGGCCGACGGCAAGGTCGACCGACGCGGCCGGTTCGTGTTCGGCACCAGCCACCGGGCGATGAAGGAGCCGCGCGGCGGCCTCTACTCCCTCGACCGCGGCACGCTGACCCGGATCGACGACGACATCTTCCTGGCCAACGGGCCGTGCTGGTCGCCGGACGACCGCACGCTCTATCATGCCGACAGCCTGCGCCACACGATCTACGCCTACGATTACGACATCGGCACCGGCGCAGCCGCGAACCGCCGTCCGCTGATCAACGTCGAGAGTTGGGGTCCCATACCTGACGGCGCGACGGTGGACACCGAGGGCAACTTGTGGTCGGCGATCTGCGAAGGCGGGGTTATCCTGTGCATCAGCCCGGTGGGCGAAGTCCTGCGCGAGATCGCTTTTCCCACGAACATTCCGGCCAGCGTCATGTTCTTCGGCCCCGATCTCGACCGCCTGTTCGTGCCCACCATCGACCCCAGCTTTCTTCCGGGGCGCCAGGCGGGTCCGGATGACGGCGCCTGTTTCGTGATCGACGGTCTGAGCGTAAAGGGCCTGCGGGAGCCGCGTTACAATGGTTAGCTCCGGGGCCGAGAACAACGCCGGGATCGACTACGCGCGAATGCTGCCGCTGATGTTCGCGGTGTTCGTCAACATCGCCGGGTTCAGCCTGATCCTGCCGCTGCTGCCTTTCTACGGACCGCTGTTCGGCGCCGGGCCGTTCGAAGTCGCGCTGCTGTTTGCCGCCTATAGCCTCGGCAATGTCCTGGGCGAGATCCACTGGGGCCGCCAGTCCGACAAGCACGGCCGCCGTGCGGTGATGATCTGGACCACCGCCGGGGCTGCGCTGACCTACGTCGCCTTCGCCTTCGCACCAGGCCTGTGGCTGGCCATCGCCATCCGCATCGTGAACGGCTTCTTCGGCGGCACGCTCAGCGTGGCGCAGGGCTTCCTCGCCGATGCCTCCCCGCCGGAGAAACGGGCCAAGGCGATGGGGTTGTTCGGTTCGAGCTTCTCGCTCGGCTTCGCATTCGGCCCGGTGCTGGGCGGCCTGCTCGCCGGGCCGGGCGATAGCCTGGCCGACTTTCGCGCTCCGATCCTTGCCGCGGCGGGTCTTTGCGCGATCACCTGCCTGTGGTCGCTCGCCGTGCTGAAGAACGCGCGCGAACCGCTCGGCAAGGCGGCGCCGCTGCCCCGCTATTCGGAGGGCTTCGCCTACGTCACCCGCCACCCGGTGCTGTTCCGGCTCTTCGTCATCAGCTTTTTCGGCATTGCCGCGTTTGCCAGCATGGAAGCGGTCTACGGCTTGTGGAGCGAGGCAAACTTCGGCTGGACAGCGCGCGACCTGGGCTTCGCCTTCATCGCCATCGGGCTCGGCGGCCTCGTCATCCAGTTGTTCTTCCTCCAGCCACTCGTCACGCGCTTCGGGGAGGGGCGAATCATTGCGCTGGGGCTGGCGACACTGGCTGCCTCGATGCTGCTCCAGCCAATCCTGCGAGAGCCCTTTACGGCCGTTGCGTTGATGGGCCTTCTGATGATGGGCCACAGCCTCGCGTTCCCGACAGCGGGCGCGCTGACGAGCCGCACGGTGCCGCCCGGCCAGCAGGGCTCGGTCATGGGCCTGCTGATGGCCAGCAACGCATTCGGCCGGATCGTCGCGCCACCGACTTTCGGCCTGATCTTCGAGGCGGGGCACGACCTGCCGTGGTACCTGGGCGCCGCAATGATTGCGCTCATCGTGCCGCTGGCGTGGCAACTGGTGGCGATCAAGCGGGCTTCGCCGGCACCTTAGCCCGGCTCGCTCGCGGACACTGGCGTGGTGCGCAGGTTCGCCAGGTGCGTGGCATACAGAGCGCGAGGCCTCTGCCTCGTCCCGAATCGCAGACGGGTTGTCTTGTCGAAAGATTAGAGGGACAAGGGTGCGGATCGAGCCCCGTAATCGGCTCAAGATGACCGGGAGAGTTTCAGTGATGCACCGGACTGTACTTGCCGCCACCGCCGCCCTGGCGCTTGCCGCCGCGGGCTGCACCACCGCCATTGGCGGCACGGACCCCACGACGGCACAGGCCATTGCCAGCGCGGTGGCCGACCCGCTGCGGCCGGCCGCCGATACCGCGCGCGACCCGCTGCGCAAGCCGGCGGAGATCATCGCCTTCGCCGGGGTGGAGCCGGGCATGACGGTGATCGAATATGCTCCGGGTGGCGGGTATTATACCCGCCTGCTCGCCCGCACCGTCGGTCCGAACGGCAAGGTCTATGCGCTTGTCCCGGCCGCCTTCGCTCAACGCGAAGGTGCGCTCGACGCGCTGAACGAGATGGCTCGGCTCTACGGCAACGTGGAGGTCGTGCCGGTCGACTTCGCCAACTTCCTGCTGCCGGAGCAGGGCGACCTCGCCTGGACGACCGAGAATTATCACGATTTCGTCAACGGCGGATCGATCGCGGCGATCGACGCCCAGACCTACAAGGTCCTGAAACCCGGTGGCATCTTCTTCGTCGAGGACCATGATGCCCCCGGCACCGGCACCGGCGCGACACGCACGCTGCATCGAATCGACGCCGAGGAAGTCGTGCGCAACGTCACTGCGGCAGGTTTCGCGCTCGAGGCGCGCAGCGATCTGCTGCACAATCCGAACGATCCCCACACCGCGAACCCGCGGGAGGTAACGCCGACGAGCGACAAGTTCGCCCTGCGGTTCAGGAAACCGGGCTGATTTTCGGGCTGAATTTCAAAAGAGTGGCTCCCCGAGTTGGATTCGAACCAACGACCAAGTGATTAACAGTCACCTACTCTACCGCTGAGCTATCGGGGAGCAGCCGGTACGGCAGGGGTGCGCCTATATGGGCGGGCCCGAGCTTTGGCAACCCATAGATTTGGCCAAATATCCGGCTTGCCGTTCAGGCGACGAATTGCTCGCTGACGATGCGCTCGTCGAGGCTGTGGCCGGGGTCGAACAGCAGGGTCAGGTCGTTGCCGTGATCGATCTTCAGGCGCACCTCGGCGATGTCGCGCACCTCCTTCTGGTCCGCCACCGCCGCCACCGGGCGCTTGCCGGGGTCGAGCACGCGGAAGATCACCTGCGAACTGTCGGGCAGGATCGCCCCGCGCCAGCGCCGCGGGCGGAAGGGGCTGATTGGGGTGAGCGCCAGCGTCTCCGAGGTGAGAGGCAGGATCGGCCCGTTGGCCGAGAAGTTGTAGGCGGTCGAACCGGCCGGGGTGGCGAGCAGGACCCCGTCACAGGCAAGTTCGGCAATTCGAATCTTGCCGTTGACCTCCACCTCGATCTTGGCCGTCTGGCGCGTCTCGCGCAGCAGCGAGACCTCGTTGATCGCGTTGTGGACGATCGTTTCGCCCGATTGGGTCACGGCCTCCATCCTGAGCGGCGAGACGCGGATGCGACGTGCCTTGGCCAGGCGATCGGCCGGGTCGCCATTGGGGCGATACTTGTTCATCAGGAAGCCCACCGTGCCCAGGTTCACGCCGTAGGCCGGGATGACCCGGCGATCCTCGAGCATCTGGTGAAGGACCTGCAGCATATAGCCATCGCCGCCGAGCACGACGACCGCCTCGGCGTCGCCCAGTGGCACCCAGTCACGCAAGGCGCGCAGCCGTTCGGCAGCATCCTGCGCCTCCTCGGTGGGAGAGGCGAGCAGGGCAACACCTGCGAACTGGTTCTTTTCGCCCATCATCCCGTCCCGTTGGCGGCTTCGTGGCGATACCTATGGGCGGCCGTCCCGATTTGCAACGCGCGCGGCACCGGGGCAGACTCGGGGAACCGGATCGGCCACCTGGCTGGAGATGCTCGCGATTCAGAAAATTCCCGACCGCCGCCGCATGTCTGTCGACCGCCGCGCCAGCTCCGGCCGGCGGATCGAGGAAATCGATGCTGCACTGCGCGAACGGCAGGTCGAGATCCTGTTCCAGCCGCAATACGACTGCGGCAGCGGGCGGCTCGTCGGCGCCGAAGCGCTGTCCCGCTGGAACCACCCGCGGCTCGGCAGGATCGGGGCCGAGGCCCTGTTCGACATGGCGGAGCGGGCAGGCCAGGCAAGCCGGCTCACGCGCCATATCGCTGGTCGGGCGCTGGCCAAGGCGGCGGCATGGCCGGCCTCGCTGCGCCTCTCGCTCAACGTGACGCCGGCCGACCTTCACGAGACGGACTTTGCCGAAACCATCGCGGCCGCGGTGGACGAGGCAGGTTTCGACCCGGCGCGCCTGACGCTTGAAATCACCGAACAGGCGCTGGTCGAGGATCTGGAAGCAAGTGCCGTCCAGCTCGAGCGGCTGGCCGCGGCCGGCGTCCGCATCGCGCTCGACGATTTCGGTGCCGGTTTCTGCAACTTCCGCTACCTCAAGCGTCTTCCGTTGCACTCGATAAAGCTCGATCGCTCGATGATCGACGGCATTACAGAGGACGAGCGCGACCTCGCCGTGCTGCGCGGCATCCTGGCGATGGCGCGGGCGCTCGACCTTGGCGTGACGGCGGAAGGCATCGAGACCGAGGCGCAGCGCGCGGCGGTGGCGCGGGAAGGCTGCGCCGTGTGGCAGGGCTTCCTCGGTGCGCAACCGGTTCCGGCGCGGGACTTCGCCGAGCTTGCCCGCGAGGCCGCCGGACGCGGCTGAGCGCCCGCCAATGGTCGTTCGCAGATGGCTGGGGACATTTGGTCCGCCAGTTCTTGTGCCATGCCCCCGGCAGGAGCAGGCCTGAAGGCCTGGACTCGATGGGAAGGCCGCGCACCATGTTGCAATCCAAGGGAAACGTCGCATGAGCGGGGCCCGGGGCCCGGACCGGGAGAGGGACCGGCCAGTGCCGCCGAAGTCCGCCTTTTCCCGCCGCAGCACTCTGGCGATGCTTTCGTCGACCGCCATGCTCGCGGCCTGTGGCGGTGGAGGCGGCGGCAGCGGTGGCGGTTCGCCGACACCTGCCCCGACGCCCACGCCCACGCCAACTCCCACACCGACTCCGACGCCGACCGCAACCGGCCCTGCGTGGTTCGGATACGGGCGCGACGCCCAGCATACCGCGCAGAGCGCCGTCGCCTCGCAGGATCTCGGCAAGGTTGCCTGGCAGACGCCGGTGGATCTTGCGCCTTCCTACACCTCGTCGGGTGCGCTGCTGGCGCACTACGGTTCGCCGGTGGTGACGATCTTCAACACGGTCATCCTGCCGGTGAAGACCACCGCGACCGGGTCCTTCCGGGTCGAGGCGCGCAACGGGACGAACGGCACGCTGATCTGGTCGGCCAACACGGACTATGTCGCCCCGCCGCACAACTGGTTCCCGCCCTACAACATCCTGCTCACCTCCCAGGGCCGGCTCTACGCGCCGGGCGCGGGCGGCAAGATGCTGATGCGCGCCGATGCCGAAGGGACGAACGTCAACTTCGCGCCGCAGGTGTTTTACGGGGCGAGCGCCTACGACGCCAACCCGGCGGCCTTCGATGCAACCGTCTTCGTCAACACCCCGGTCACTGCCGATGCGCAGGGAAACCTGTTCTTCGGTTTCCAGGTCACCGGCACCAATCCGGCGAACCTCGTCAGCGGAATCGCTCGGCTCGCGCCCGACGGCACGGGAACGTGGGTCGGCGCGGCTGCCGCGGCGGGTGACAGCGCGATCGACAAGCCGGCGATGAACTGCGCCCCCGCGCTCTCGCCCGACGGCAGCATCGTCTATATCGCGGTCAACCAGAACGCCGGCACGCAGCCGGGCTACCTGCTGGCACTGAACAGCACCACGCTGGCGACCCGCGCCAAGGTGGCGCTGGTCGATCCGGCGAGCGGCAACCGCTCGCGCGTCCCGGACAACGGCACGGCCTGTCCGGTCGTCGGCCCTGATGGGCGCGTGTTCTACGGCGTGCTCGAACCCAGCTTCGGCACGCACAATGGACGCGGGTGGCTGCTGCAGTTCGACGCCCTGCTGAACAAGGCCGGCGCGCCGGGCAGCTTCGGCTGGGACGTTTCGCCCAGCATCGTCCCTGCGGCGATGGTGCCATCCTATACCGGCGGGTCGAGCTATCTCCTGGCGCTGAAGTACAACAACTACGTCAGCGCGGGCACGGGCGACGGCCTCAACCGCCTGGCGGTGATCGATCCGCGCGGGACGCAGGCCGATACCATCACGCCCAGCGTGACGGTGATGCGCGAAATCCTGACGATCCTTGGGCCGACGCACGATTTCTGGACGGCGGATTCGCGCAAGGAGTGGTGTATCAACACCATGGCGGTCGATCCGGCGCGCAAGTCCGTGCTCGCCAACAACGAAGACGGAATGATGTACCGCTGGGACCTGACGACAAACACGCTGTCGCAGGCGGTCAAGCTGACCGACGGGCTGGGCCAGGCCTACACGCCAACGCTCGTCGGCGCGGACGGCGCGGTCTACGCGATCAACAACGCCATCCTGTTCGCCATCCGCGCGAGCTAGCGCCTAGGCCGCGGCCTTCTCCCGCTTCTCCGCCTTGCGGACGATGCCGCGAGAGGCCCTTGGTCAGCTGGAACAGCCCGTTGAGGCGGCTTTCCGGGCTGCCCCAGGCGCGATTGATGACGAGCTTCATGTCGGGCCGCAGCTTGGCCGTTTCGCCCAGGCGATCGATATAGGCCAGCAACCCGGCGGGATCGGGGAACTCGTCCTTGTGGAAAGTGACGAGCGTCCCGCGCGCACCAACGTCGATCTTGGCGATGTTGGCGGTGATCGCCTGGTGCTTGACCTCGATCAGGCGGATCAGGTTGGCGGTCGCTGCGGGCAAAGGGCCGAAGCGGTCGATCATCTCGGCTGCCAGCCCCTCGATCTCGCCCCGGCTCGGCGTCGTTCAACCGGCGATAGAGCGCCATGCGAACGGCAAGGTCCGGCACGTAGTCCTCGGGGATCATGATCGGCGCATCGACGGTTATCTGCGGGCTCGGGCCCTTGTCGCGCTCAATCCCCATGTCGCCGGCCTTGGCGGCAAGAATCGCGTCCTCCAGCATCGACTGGTAGAGCTCGAACCCGACCTCGCGGATATGGCCGGACTGCTCGTCGCCCAGCAGGTTGCCCGCGCCGCGGATGTCGAGATCGTGGCTGGCGAGCTGGAAACCCGCACCCAGGCTGTCGAGATCGCCGAGCACCTTGAGGCGCTTTTCCGCGACTTCCGACAGCTGCCGATCGGCCGGCGTCGTCAGGTAGGCATACGCGCGCAGCTTGGCGCGGCCGACGCGCCCGCGCAACTGGTAGAGCTGGGCGAGGCCGAAGCGGTCGGCGCGGTGGATGATGATCGTGTTGGCACTGGGGATGTCGAGCCCGCTTTCGACGATGGTGGTCGACAGCAGAACGTCGTAGCGCTTTTCGTAGAACGCGCTCATCCGCTCCTCGACCTCGCTCGGCGGCATCTGGCCGTGCGCGGTGACGGCCTTGAGCTCGGGCACGTGCTTGCCGAGCCATTCCTCGACCTCCGCCATGTCGGCGATGCGGGGGACGACGATGAAGCTCTGCCCGCCGCGATGGTGTTCGCGGAGCAGCGCCTCGCGCATGACCATGTCGTCCCACTCCATCACGTAGGTGCGCACCGCCAGGCGGTCGACCGGCGGGGTCTGGATGGTCGAAAGCTCGCGCAGCCCGCTCATCGCCATCTGCAGCGTGCGAGGGATCGGCGTGGCGGTGAGGGTCAGGACGTGTACGTCGGCGCGCAGCTGCTTGAGCGCCTCCTTGTGGTTGACGCCGAAGCGCTGCTCCTCGTCGACGATGACGAGGCCCAGGCGCTTGAATTTGGTGCTTTTCGACAGGATCGCGTGAGTGCCGACGACGACGTCCATCGTCCCGTCTTCCAGCGCCTCGCGCGTGGCCTTCATCTCGGCCGCGGGCACGAGACGGCTAAGTCGCCCGATCCTGAGCGGGAAGCCGGCGAACCGGTCGGCGAAATTCTGATAATGCTGGCGCGCGAGCAGCGTGGTCGGTGCGACGACCGCGACCTGCTGACCGCTCATCGCCGCGACGAACGCGGCGCGCAGGGCGACCTCGGTCTTGCCGAAACCCACGTCGCCGCAGACCAGCCGGTCCATCGGCGTGCCGGCGGCAAGATCGCTCAGCACCTCGAAGATGGCCCGATCCTGGTCGTCGGTCTCCTCCCACGGGAAGCGATCGACGAAGGGCATGAAGCTCGCCTCGTCCACTTCCAGCACCGGGGCCTTGCGCAGCGCGCGGGCGGCGGCGGTGCGCAGCAGCTCGTTGGCGATCGCGCGGATCCGCTCCTTGAGCTTGGCCTTGCGCTTCTGCCAGCCTTCGCCGCCGAGCCGGTCGAGCGGAACCGCGTCCTCGCTGCTGCCATACCGGCTGAGGACCTCGAGGTTTTCGACCGGGATGTAGAGCTTGTCGCCTCCGGCATACTCCAGCATCACGCAGTCGTGCTGGCTCTGCCCGACGGTAATCGGTTCGAGGCCGAGATACTTGCCGATGCCGTGCTCCATGTGGACCACGAGGTCGCCGCGGTTGAGGGCCTGCAGTTCGGCGAGGAAGGCGTCGGCATCCTTGCGCTTCTTGCGGCGGCGGACGAGACGGTCGCCGAGCAGGTCCTGTTCGGTGAACAGATCGAGCGCTTCATTCGCAAACCCGGTGTCGAGCGGCAGGACCATCGCCACCGGCCCCTTGGCCGCCTTGCCGAGCGCGTCCTGCCATGTTTCGGCCAGCGTGACCCTGGCCCCGGCTTCCTCGAGGATCGACGCGATGCGCGCCCTGGATCCCTTCGAATAGGCTGCGAAGAGGGGTTTGCGGCCCTCCTTGGCCACCGCCTGCAGATGCGCCGCTGCCGCCGCGTAGACGTTCTCTCCACGCGACCGTTCGGGCGTGAAATCGCGCGCCGAACGGAAGCCGAAGTCGATGGTTTGGGCGCTGTCCGGCTGGGCGAAGATGTCCGCCCGGTGGACGGGCCAGCCGGCCAGCTGCGCGGCGAATTCCTCGCGCCCGAGATAGAGCGCGTCGGTCGCCAGCGGGCGATAGCTGCCCGCCGCCTGCCCGCGCGGTCTCGCCACGCTGGCGGTGGTAATCCTCGATGTCGTTGAAGCGCTCTTCCGCCGCCGCCAGCGCGGCGCTGTCGATCACGACGATATCGTCATCGCCGAGATGGTCGAAGATCGTCGCCAGCTTGTCTTCGAGCAGCGGCAGCCAGTGTTCCATGCCGGCGAGCCGGCGGCCTTCGCTGACTGCCTGGTAAAGCGGATCCTGCGTGGCGTTGGCGCCGAACATTTCGCGATAGCGGGCGCGGAAGCGTTTGATGCTCTCTTCGTCGAGCAGGGCTTCGCTGGCGGGAAGCAGCAGGTGGCCGTCGATTACCTCGGTGGTGCGCTGGGTGTCGGGATCGAACAGGCGCAGGCTTTCCAGCTCGTCGCCGAAGAAGTCGAGCCGCAGCCCCGCCTCCAGCCCCGAGGGGTAAATGTCGAAGATCGACCCGCGGACTGCGAATTCGCCGCTGTCGATGACGGTGTCGGTCCGGCTGTAACCCTGCCGTTGCAACAGCGCGGCGAGACTCTCGTGGCCGATCGTGATGCCCGGCTTCAGTTCCCGCACGCTCTCGCGCACGCGAAAGGGCGTCAGCACGCGCTGGGTCAGCGCGTTGACCGTGGTGACGAGCAGTTGCTTTTCGGCCTTTCCGGCCTGCAACTGGTGGAGCGCCGAGAGCCGCCGCGAACTCACGGAAAGCGCGGGGCTGGCGCGGTCGTAGGGCAGGCAGTCCCACGCCGGAAGCTCGATGACCTGCAGTTCGGGGGCGAACCAGCGGGCGGCATCGGTCACTGCGCGCATCGCGGCTTCGTCCGGGGCGGCGAAGACCGCGCGTCCTCTGGACGCTCTCGCGAGGTCGTCCATGACCAGCGGCTGCGCTCCGCGGGCGAGCGAGGCCAGCGTCAGCGGCGTGGTGGCGGAAAGAATGCGGGCAATGTCGGGCATTTACGGTCGTCTCGTTCCTTGCGGGCACGCGCGAATACCCGCCGGCGCATCCTACTGGGCGGTGCCGGCGAGCCATTTCGTCCGCCATGCAGGGCGCGGCGGACGATGTGAACCCTAGATGGAGACGTAATCGAGCTTTTGGAGTTCCGACATCAGCGGACCGGCGAATTTCTCCGGCGGCGCGTGCATCGCCATCGCCCAGCCGAGAATGTCGACGTCCTCTTCCTCGAGCAGGGCTTCGAACCAGGTCAGTTCGGTTTCGCCCCAACCGGCATGGTGGCGATCGTAGAAGCCGCCGATGGTGAAGTCGGCCTCGCGCGTGCCGCGATGCCAGGCGCGGAACCTGGCGCGGGAGAGGCGGGTGGAAAAGTCGGGATCGGCCATTTCATCCGTGCCGTAATCGTCGGCCAGGCCGGGCGCAATCGCGCTCTCGTCCCCGGCCGACTGGAACGTAAGCCTGCGGACAGCCGAACCGCGAACCCATGCCATCGCCCGCAATTTCATCTGGTGTGCCTTTTCGAGCGCCCAGTAGCGTTCGAACCCTGCTCGCTCCGCCTTTCGCTGCCTCGCATCAAGATAGATCGAGCGGAAGGAGATCCCGACACCCAGCAGCATGAGCAGGAGCGCGACCGGGAAAAGCGGCGCCAGGGTCCCAAGGTTTTCCCAGTGCATCGGCACCTCCAGAGAGACGATACGCGCTCTCCCGCAACGAGGCCCGGCGTTGGCCGCCGGTGAATTGCGAACCCTGCATTGAATGCCGAGGCCAGCGTCGACCGCAGTGTGCCCCCTTCCGCCGAGTCGGCACAAGAAATTCGCTGCAGATGCCCGGGAGCGGGACACTCGCGACAGCCGGCGTGGCCCAGAGGCAAGGTCTGCCGCCGAGCGTGTCGAGGGGCTTTTTCCCCTAAGCCGCTGCGCCCGGATCGATGTCGGACATTTTCGCCGGTGGAAGGCCCTCGCTTTCGGCCTTCGTCTGGAGCTCCGCCTTGCGTTCCTGCATGGGTTTCAGCAGCGCCTTCAGGTCGACGTCGGTATCGCGGCACTTGGCAAACATCCCATCGTGCGGCTTCTCCTCCTCTTCCACGTGGTGCTCGATCTGTTCGCTCAGCACGGTGACCTTGGCCTCGTAGATCGTCTCCTCGTCGCCGATCCCTTCCATGATGTCGTTGATGAGCAGCTTGGCTCCGTCGTGTTCGACCACCGCCTCGTCGAGCATGGAGTCTTCCAGCTTGCCGCGGAACGCAGGATAGAAGATCTCTTCCTCGATCAGCGTGTGGATCTTCAGCTCGTTGCAGATCTTCGCGGCGATATCCTGCTTGCGCGCGGCGTCGTCGGTCTCCTCGAATTTATCGAACAGGTCCTTGACCTCCTCGTGGTCGGCCCGCAGCAGCATGATCGCATCGGTGTATTCTTGATTTGCCATGTCTTCACTCCGGCTCGGGGAAAAATTTGTCCCATCGCACGGGAATAGTCGCACGCCGCGTTTCGGTTCCCCGCTTGCTTGCATTATGAGGCGCTGAATGCGCCCCGATCAGCTCAATCCCCTGTTTACCGAGGTCGACCACCTCGAAGGCGTCGGGCCGAAGCTGCGCAAGCCGCTGGAGAAGCTGGGGCTCACCCGTGTGCGCGACCTCGATTACCACCTGCCCGACCGTTTCGTGCAGCGGCGCAGCGTGGCCGATCTGGACGAAGCGGGGGAGGGCGAGCAGATCGTCGTCGCGCTCACTCCTCTCGAGCACCGCGCCCCGCGCAACAACCGCGGGCCCTATCGCGTGCTGGCGCAGGACGCGAAAGGCAACGTCCTGGCGCTGACCTACTTCGGTCGCGCGAGCTACACGGCGAAGAAAACGCTGCCCGTGGGGGAGATGCGCTGGGTGGCGGGGCGGCTCGACCGCTATGGGGACATGCTGCAGATCGTCCACCCGGATCACGTGGCGGACACCGGTTCGGGGTTGATGGGCCATCTTGTCGAGCCGGTTTATTCGCTGGCGGAGGGACTGACCCAGCCGAAGGTGGTCGACCTGGTCGCGCAGGCTCTCGCCCGCACTCCGGAGCTTCCCGAATGGATCGATCCGGGCGTGCTGGACCGCAACAAGTGGCCCGTCTGGCGCGATGCGCTGGTGCTGGCGCACAAGGACGAGAACAAGGAAGCGCGCGACCGCCTGGCGTACGACGAACTACTGGCCAACAGCCTCGCGCTGATGCTGGTCAAGGCGGATAACAGGCGGCGCAAGGGGCAACCCCTCGCCGGAGACGGCCGGTTGCGTGACAAGCTGGCTCTGCCGTTCCCCCTGACCGGAGCGCAGCGGCGATCCATCGACGAGATCGCAGGGGATCTTGCGCAGGAGGCCCCGATGCTGCGCCTGCTGCAAGGCGACGTCGGCAGCGGCAAGACGGTGGTTGCACTCGAAGCCATGCTCATCGCGGTCGAGGCGCGCGCGCAGGCGGCGATGCTTGCCCCGACCGAGATCCTCGCCCGCCAGCATTACGAGACCCTGCGCCGCATGACCGCGCCGACGGGCGCCTCGATCGCGCTACTGACCGGACGCGACAAGGGGAAAGCGCGCGAATCCATCCTGATGGGGCTGCTCGACGGCAGCATCGACGTGATCGTCGGCACGCACGCGATTTTCCAGGAGGCTGTGCAGTACCGCAATCTCGGTCTGGTGGTAATCGACGAGCAGCACCGCTTCGGCGTCTCGCAGCGCTTGCTGCTGACGCAGAAGGGCAGGCGCACGCCGCACACGCTGTCGATGACCGCCACGCCGATCCCGCGCACGCTGACCCTTGCGCAATATGGTGAGATGGACGTAAGCCGGCTCGACGAAATGCCGCCCGGACGGCAGGCGATCGATACCGTCGTGGTGGCGCAGGACCGCCTGCCCGAAGTCGTGGATCGGCTGTCGAAGCAGGTCGAAGCGGGCGCCCAGGCATACTGGGTCTGCCCGATGGTGCGCGAGCTCGAAAGCGAGGACATTGCCGCCGCCGAGGCGCGCTACGCGTCGCTCCGCGAGCGGTTCGGCGACGACGTCGTGCTGGTCCACGGACAGCTGCGCCCCGAACAGAAAGACGCGGCGATGGAGCGGTTCGCCAGCGGCGCGGCCAAGCTGCTGGTGGCGACGACTGTCATCGAGGTCGGGGTCGACGTGCCCAATGCAACGCTGATGGTCATCGAACAAGCCGAGCGATTTGGGCTCGCCCAGCTGCACCAGCTCCGCGGGCGCGTGGGGCGGGGCGAGAAGAAGAGCGTCTGCCTGCTGCTACGCGGCGACATGCTGAGCGAGACCGGCAAGCAGCGCCTGGCGCTCATGCGCGAGACGCAGGACGGCTTTCGCCTGGCCGAGGAAGATCTGAAACTGCGCGGGGGTGGAGAGCTGCTGGGCACGCGGCAGAGCGGCGATACCCCCTTCACCGTGGCCGATCTGGAGCAGATCCAGCGTCTCCTGCCGGTTGCGCACGACGACGCGCGCCTTCTGGTGGAGCGCGACGGCGGCCTGACGGGTGCGCGCGGCGAGGCGGCGCGGTTATTGCTCTACCTGTTCGAACGCGACTGGGGCGTGCAGCTTCTCAGGGGCGGCTGATCACTCCCCACCCGGCGCCACGTCGATCACATTGCCTTCGGTGTCGAGCGTCTGCGTCCAGCCGTTTTCGTCCACCGGGTTCCGGTTGTTCTCCGCGCAGGCATAGTCCCACATGTTCGTGCCCTGCGGATAGCGTTCGAAGGTGACGCGGACCGGCCAGGGGCGGGTCAGCGCGACCGGGTCCTGCAGCACCAGGTCGAACACCAGAAGCCTCGTCGCCGGATCCTCGTGCATCGTGGTCTGGACCGTCAGCTTGTCGCTCATCACGACGCCTGCGCGGCTGAGGATGACCTTGCCGACCCCGTTCAAGGCTACCGTGTCGAACTTGAGCGTGCCCCCCTCCCAGTGGCCCACGCTGTGCCCGGTATACGTGCTCCACAGTTCGTCGTCCGGCGGATGGCCGCGGCCGTCGGTGTAGATGCGCATGATGTTCGGACCGTTCTCGGTCAGGATCCAGGTCTGCTCCGGGCGCACGATGAACTCGTACCCGTCGGGGGTCGCCAGCACGCGCGGCCAGCCGACGGGAGTGCCGCACACCGTTACCGGGTCGGGGTAGAGCCCCTCCGCGATGCGCTTCTGGTTGGCCTGGTAGATCGCTTCGAATTTCGGCGTGTAGGGGGGATGCCGGCGGGGATCGTCCATCGGCGGCGGGGGATCGCCGATCGGCGCGTCGGGCGACGTTTCGAAGAATCCGAACGAGCTCGCATGCCACGCCCCGCTCCAGTCGACAGGCGGCATGTCCTGCGCCTGCGCCGCGGTTGAAATCCATGCCGCTGCCGCGAGAAATACCGTTCGCCCGATCAAATCCCTTCTCCCTCGTGCACGACAATGTTTCCCATTTTTGCTGATTGCAATATGTCATGTGGCGAGAGAGTTGAGAGAGGGAGGAAAATCGGCATGGATTTCAGGATGGACGCCCGGTGCCTGGCGGTTTCATTACTGGCGCTGGCCGGATCGGCGGGGGCGCATCACAGCACCGCGATGTTCGACCAGTCCCGCAAGGTCATGCTGTCGGGCACTATCCGCGAGTTCCAGTGGACCAATCCGCATTGCTGGATCCAGATCCAGGCCGCCGCGGCTGACGGCAAGCCTGCGCGTGAATGGAGCATCGAGCTGGGCAGTCCGAACACGATATCCCGCGGCGGGTGGAAACGCACCTCGCTGGTGCCGGGGCAGAAGGTCAACATGATCGTCAACCCAATGCGTGACGGTTCGCCCGGTGCCGCTCTCGTCAGCGTGACCATGGGCGACGGCAAGACCCTCGGCCCGCAGGGGCGGCCGGTCGCGCCGGCAGACGCCGCTCCCAAGCCCTGAGGGGTGTGTTCGCTGGACGGGGAGTGAATTTTTTCGCTCCGCCGGGAACCCCGTTCTCTTGCGTTGGTTAGAATGCGCAGGCCCCACAGCCTCCCTGGTCCGACGGATCAAAGAACGTGGGGCCTTCTTCGTTTCGGGTCTCTGCGTCTCGGCCTCTGGCGATTTAGCTGTCCTACCACAGGCGAGGCGCTTAGCTCGGGGACCATGACCTCCTTTTCCGCCCAGCGCCGCGCCACGGGTCGGGCGTGGTGCGGCGATCTTTCAGGATACCGTTCCATGTGTTCCATCCTCCTCGGCGGGAGCCTGCCAAACAGGGGTGGCATTAGCCGCCTCCGTTGCCATATGGGCGGCGCAAGTCCGTCCTCATTGGGAGCCTGAAATGACCGACGTCGCCAATCCTTCCCCTGCCGAACTGTCGCGCGTTTTCGAACTGCAACAGGCGCATCAATGGGACGTCAAGGCGTCGAGCGCCGCGACCCGCAAGGCCAAGTTGCAGAAGCTCAAGGACGTCATCGAGGCCCGCGCCGACGACATCGTCGCCGCCGTGCAGAAGGACACGCGCAAGCCCGAAGGGGAGATCCGCGTCACCGAGGTTCTCAACATCCTCGGCAACATCCAGCTCAACATCGACAGCGTCGAAGAGTGGATGAAACCCACGATGGTCACACCGTCGAAGGAGCCGAACGACGAGGCGATGATCATGCCCGAGGCGCGCGGCGTGTGCCTGATTCTCGGGCCCTGGAATTTCCCCCTCGGCCTGGTCATGGGCCCGGTCGCCGCGGCGATCGCAGCCGGCAACTGCTGCATGGTGAAGCTGACCGACTTGTGCCCCAATACCGCCAGGATCGCCAAGACGATCGTCGAGGAGGCGTTCGAGGAGAACGAGGTCGCGGTGTTCGAAGGCGACGTCAGTGTCGCCGAGGCGCTGCTCGAGCTGCCGTTCAATCACATCTTCTTCACCGGCAGCACGCGCGTGGGCAAGATCGTCATGACAGCGGCCGCCAAGCATCTTTCGACCGTGACGCTGGAGCTGGGCGGCAAGTCGCCGGTGATCATCGACGAGGGTGCCGATATCGCGGCGATCGGCGCCGCGCTTGCCGGTGCCAAGCAGTTCAACGGCGGGCAGGCCTGCATTAGCCCCGACTACGTTTTCGTGCGCGAAGACGAACAGGCCGGGCTGGTCGATGCCTTCAAGAGCAACGTCGAAAAGAACCTCTACGAGGACGGCAAGATCAAGAAGGAGGCGATCGCGCAGATCGTCAACAAGGCCAATTTCGACCGCGTGAAAGCGATGTTCGACGATGCGGTCGAGAAGGGCGCGACGGTTGCCGCCGGCGGAACGCTGGAGGAAGAGGACCTGACGATCCACCCGACCATGCTGACCGGCGTCACGCCGCAGATGAAGATCCTGCAGGAAGAGATCTTCGCGCCGATTATCCCGGTGATGACCTACGACAGCATCGACCAGGCGATCGATTACATCGAGGCGCGCGACAAGCCGCTGGCACTGTACGTTTTCAGCCCGAACGAAGAGAACGTCGACAAGGTCCTCAAGCGCACCTCCTCGGGCGGCGTGACGGTCAACGGCGTATTCTCGCACTATCTGGAAAATCGCCTGCCGTTCGGCGGCGTCAACGGCAGCGGCACGGGCAGCTATCATGGCTATTTCGGGTTCAAGGCCTTCAGCCACGAACGTGCGGTCTACATGCACAAGGCGGCCTGATAGCGCCTTGTCCGCCGTGAAGGGCCGCTCCCCGGTGGGGCGGCCTTTTCGATTGCAGCCCCGGTGCTCGCCCACTAGACGCCGCCCCATGCATTTGCCGACGAGGCCAGCCGCTTGATCCTCTCCCCCTTCGAATGGACCATCGCCAAGCGCTACATGCTGCCGGGCCGGGGCGAAGCTTTCATTGCGCTGGTGGCCGGCATCTCCCTTGCGGCGGTCATGCTTGGCGTTGCCGCGCTGGTCATCGTGATGAGCGTGATGAACGGTTTTCGGGCCGAACTGATCGACAAGATCGTCGGGCTGAACGGTCACGCCATCATCCAGGGCTACGGCAACCGGATCGACAACTGGCAGCAGGTGTTGCAGAGCGCGCGAGAGACGCCCGGCGTGACCCGCGCCAGCCCGCTGATCGAGGTTCCCTTGCTGGCGACCTTCGGCGGCCGGGCGGAAGCAGTCCTGGTGCGGGGCAACACGCCGCAGGACATCCAGCGGCTTAAGCCCAACGTCCTGCAGGGCGACATAAGCAGCCTCAAGCCGGGCTCGAACAACGTGGCGATCGGCAGCGGGCTGGCGATGAACCTGGGCGCAAGGCTGGGGGATTCGATCACGATCCTCAACCCGCAGGGCCGCTCGACGCCTTTTGGCACCCAGCCGCGCCTCGTCGCCTACACGATCAGCGCCATCTTCGAGATCGGGGTCTACGATTACGACAAGGCTTACGTGATCATGCCGATCCCCGATGCGCAGACTCTGCTGCTGTGGGGCGACCAGATCCAGATGATCGAGGTCAAGACCACCGACGCCGATACCGTGGCCGAAACGCTCGCCCCGTTGCAGCGGCAGTTGCAGGGCAGGGCGGTGGTGAACGACTGGAAGAGCATCAACGGCTCACTGTTCGAAGCGCTGGAGATCGAGCGGACGGCGATGTTCTTCGTGCTGTCGATCATCGTTCTGGTGGCGGTGTTCAACATCCTCAGTTCGCTGATCATGCTGGTAAGGTCCAAGACGCGCGACATTGCCATCCTGCGCACGATGGGGGCGACGCGGCGCTCACTGCTCAAGATTTTCGTGACCGTGGGCTTCACTATCGGCGCCATCGGCACTGTCGCCGGACTGGCGCTCGGCGCGTTGGTACTGATCTTCCGCCAGACGATCCTGCGCGGGATCGAACTGGCCACCGGGGTCAACCTGTGGGACCCCTCGATCCGCTTCCTGTCGACTTTGCCGGCAAAGACCGACCCGAAGGAGGTTGCGGCAATCGTGGTCCTGTCACTCGTGCTCAGCTTCCTCGCCACGCTCTACCCTGCGCGCAAGGCGGCGAGCACGGATCCGGTTCAGGTGCTGCGCTATGAGTGAAGCCGTCGTCCGACTGATCAGCCTTACCCGAAATTTCGAACAGGGCGGCGTCCGCATCGAGGTCCTGCGCGGGGTCGACCTCGACATCGCGCCGGGCGAGATCGTCGCGCTGCTCGGCCCGTCGGGCTCCGGCAAGTCGACCATGCTGCAGGCAGTGGGCCTGCTGGAAGGCGGGTTCGGCGGCAAGATCGAAATCGCAGGGACCGACGCCAGCAAGCTGTCGGGCGACGAGCGGACGGCATTGCGCCGCAACCATCTCGGCTTCGTCTACCAGTTCCATCACCTGCTGCCCGATTTCGATGCGACCGAGAACGTCGTCCTGCCGCAGCTCGTCGCCGGCAAGGATCGGGCCGAGGCGATCGCGCGCGCGGTGGAACTGCTTTCGGCGCTCGGCCTCGACAAGCGGCTTGACCACCGGCCCAGCCAACTCTCCGGCGGCGAGCAGCAGCGCGTTGCCGTGGCGCGCGCCCTGGCCAACCGGCCGCAGCTCGTGCTGGCGGACGAGCCCACCGGCAACCTCGACGAATTTACCGCGGACCGGGTACTGGCGCAGTTTCTCGAGCTGGTACGCGGAACCGGCAGTGCAGCGCTCGTCGCCACGCACAACGAGCGGCTGGCGACGAAAATGGACCGTATCGTCCGCCTGCACGAGGGTATCCTGGCCTAGGCAAGGCCTTGGTCGGCGCCTGTCGTCTCTCCGTCCCATTCCGCTTGCCAGCGTCCTTCGGACCGCGAGGCTGGGCGGCGGAAAGGGGACATTCCATGCTCGCCATCGCATCCGCGCTTCTCCTGGCCCAGACGGCCGCTGCCCAGCCGACTCTCCCGCCGCCTCAGCCCTGCGCATCCGAAGGGCACGGCCAGTTCGACTTCTTCGTCGGCGAATGGGATGTCTACCCCGCCGCCGCGCCCGAGCGGATGGTGGCCCGCAGCAAATGGGAACGGCTCTACAACGGTTGCGCCCTGCGCGAGAACTGGATGCCGCTAAGCGGCAGGGGCAACGGCGGCAGCCTCAACGACTACGACGCGGCGACGTGTCGCTGGCACCAGCGGTGGATCGGCTCGGCCGACGGGCATGTCGATTTCGACGGGGGGTTCGCCGATGGGAAGATGGTGCTGACCGGCTGGTGGCCGGGCTCCGGCCCCAAAGGGGAGGACGGGCTGACGCGCATGACATACTCGCGGCTGCAGGACGGGGCGGTCCGCCAGCTCGGCCAGTTCAGTGCCGACCACGGGCTCAACTGGGTGACCAGCTTCGACTTCATTTATCGTCCGCATAAAGGGGAGTAATCCACAGCTCCGGCCTTAACGAATCCCGCGTGTGGCACTAGCTTGTGGCGTATGGCCTTCGCCCCATTTGTCCCCCTGCGCGTACTTTCCAGTTACTCGATGCTGGAGGGCGCGATCGACCCGAAGATGATCGCGCACTTGGCCAAGCAGCGCGGATTTCCGGCAGTGGCGATATGCGACCGCAATGGCCTTTACGGGTGCGTTCCCTTCGCGAAGGCGTGCAAGGACGATGGCATTCAGCCGATCGTGGGCGCATTGCTGGGCGTCGCGCGGGAGGCTGGCGGCGCGATCGACTATCTGCCGCTGTTCGTGCAGGATGAAGAGGGGTGGAACAACCTGTGCCACCACGTCAGCCGCGCCCATCTCGAACGCCCGCTCGAACTCGAACCGCACGTGGTGCTGGAAGACCTCGAAGGGCGGACCGGGGGCCTCATTGCCCTGACCGGCGCGTCGGAAGGCGCCCTCACGCGCCTCACGGCAGACGGCAAGGCCGACACGGCTCGTGCGCTGGCCGGGCGTCTGGCGGCCCTGTTCCCCGGCAAACTATACGTGGAGCTGGCACGGCGCGGCAATCCGGTCGAGGACGCGGCGGAGGAGCGCCTGATTGAGCTCGCCTATGCGTTGGACCTGCCGTTGGTGGCGACCAACCCGGCAAACTTTGCCGAACCGCATATGCACGCAGCGCACGACGCCATGCTTTGTATCGCCAACTCGACTCACATCGACAGCCCTGAGCGGAAACGTTCGAACCCGGAAGCGTGGGTCAAGTCCGCGCCCATGATGGAGGAAACGTTCTCCGACCTGCCCGAAGCGATACAGAACACGCTCGTCGTTGCCCAACGCTGCGCTTTCGCGCCGCCCAAGCGCAAGCCGATCCTGCCGAGCCTTGCCGGCGACCTCGAGGGCGAGGCGCGGATGCTGGCGGAGGATGCTCGCCGCGGCCTGGCTGCCCGGCTGGAGAAGTACGGCGAGCTGTCGGACGAAGAGCTCAAGACCTACCGTGAGCGACTCGAATTCGAGATCGACGTCATCACCGGGATGGGGTTTCCCGGCTACTTCCTGATCGTCGCCGACTTCATCAAGTGGGCCAAGGCGCAGGGCATCCCGGTGGGGCCGGGCCGCGGTTCGGGTGCAGGCTCGCTGGTCGCATGGTCGCTGACCATAACCGATCTCGACCCGATCAGGCTCGGCCTGCTGTTCGAGCGCTTCCTCAACCCCGAGCGCGTCTCGATGCCGGACTTCGACATCGACTTCTGCGAAACGCGACGCGGCGAGGTAATCCGCTACGTTCAGGCCAAATACGGCAACGACCACGTCGCGCAGATCATCACCTTCGGCAAGCTGAAGGCCCGCGCCGTGCTGCGCGACACGGGCCGCATCCTGCAGATGAGTTACGGTCACGTCGATCGGCTGTGCAAAATGGTGCCCAACCATCCGACCGATCCCTGGACGCTGCCGCGGGCGTTGAACGGCGTGAGCGAGTTCAAGCGCGAGTACGACAACGACGACGAGGTGAAGCGCCTGCTCGATCTGGCGATGCAGCTTGAAGGGTTTCCGCGGAATTCCTCGACCCACGCCGCGGGCGTGGTGATCGGTGACCGGCCGCTGGCGCAGCTCGTGCCGCTCTACCGCGATCCGCGCTCGGACATGCCGGTCACCCAGTTCGACATGAAGATCGTCGAGGACACCGGCCTGGTGAAGTTCGATTTCCTCGGCCTCAAGACCCTGTCGGTGCTGCGGAAAGCGATCGACCTACTCGCCCGGCGAAACGTCGAGATCGATCTCGACGGTTTGCCGTGGGACGATGCCCAGGTCTACGACTTGCTCAAGCGCGGAGACACCGTCGGCGTGTTCCAGCTGGAATCAGAAGGCATGCGGCGTACGCTGAGCGCGGTGAAGCCGACCAACTTCGGCGACATCATCGCGCTCGTGTCGCTTTATCGGCCGGGCCCGATGGACAACATCCCGCTGTTCGGCAAGCGCAAGAACGGCGAGGCGGAAATCGAGTATCCGCACCCCAAGCTCGAAGGCATCCTGGCTGAGACCTACGGCATCTTCGTCTACCAGGAACAGGTCATGCAGGCCGCGCAGATCCTCGCCGGATACTCGCTCGGCGATGCGGACCTGTTGCGCCGCGCGATGGGCAAGAAGGTCCAGGCCGAGATGGATGCCCAACGCCAACGCTTCGTCGACGGGTGCAAGGAGGTTTCCGGTATCGAGGCGAGGAAGGCAAACGAGCTGTTCGACTTGATCGACAAGTTCGCCGGCTACGGCTTCAACAAGTCACACGCTGCGGCCTATGCCCTTCTTTCCTACCAGACGGCCTGGTTGAAAACGCACTACCCGGAGGAATTCTACGCCGCTTCGATGTGTTTCGACATGCACCAGTCGGAAAAACTGGCGGTTTTCGTCGATGACCTGCGGCGCAACGGGAAGGTGCTGCTCGGGCCCGACATCAACCGCAGCGAGGCCGAGTTCACCGTCGAAGAAACCGAGACCGGCTATGCCATAAGGTACGCCCTCGCCGGCTTGCGCAACGTGGGCGAGAAGGCGATGGAGCAGGTCGTGGAGGAGCGTGCCAAGGCGGGCATCTTCGAAAGCCTGGAAGACGTCTTCCGCCGTATGCCGCCCGGCGCCATGAACAGGCGCCAGCTCGAAAGCCTCGCGGCCGCAGGCGCCTTTGACAGCCTCGAGGCGAACCGTGCGCAAATTCTCGCCTCCGCCGACCTTCTCCTCGGCGTGGCCGATGCCGCTACGCGAGAGCGTGAAAGTGGGCAGCACGGGCTATTCGGGGGCGAGGCTCATGCGGAGCCGGCGCTGCGGATGGTCGAGACGGCCGCTTGGACCCGCGCCGAGCAAATGGCTGCCGAGCGCGAGAATTTCGGCTTCTATTTCGCCGCCCATCCGGTCGAGGCATGGCGCGCCGTCGCCAGCGCCAACGGCGCGCGGTCCTATGCCTCGCTGATGGACAGCGGCGTGCCGGGCGGGGGGCGGATGCCGGCGGTCATGGCGGCCATGGTCGAATCGATCAGCAAGGGACGCACCCGGCGCGGGGCGGACTTCGTGCGAGCTGATTTTTCCGACAGTACGGGCCAGTTCAGCGCAGCCTGCTTCGAGGAGTTGCTCGTCGAAAGCTTTCAACGCTGGGCGGCCGAAGGAACGTGCGTGCTACTTAACGTCGAACTCGACGCCCCGAGTCCTGACGAGCCGCCGCGCGTGACCGTGCGCGGCGCGCGGCCGCTGGCAGCGGTCAAGGGGGAGGCGCGAATGCTGCTGACGCTCGACATTGCCACGCCCGAAGCGCTGCGCGAATTGCGAATGGAGCTCGAGGATGGCGAGCGGGGGAAGGGCGAGGTGCTCGTCCGCCTTGCCGTGGACGGCGCTGAAAACCCGCTCGTGCGCCTCGGGCACGACTTCGATCTCGATGGCGAACTGGTGGAACGCCTGGCGCACATTGCGGGCATCGACAACGTTGCCCTGCGCCCACGAACCGGAACGGCAAACCTGCGCCTGGTGGCTTGACCGCCCTGAGCCAATCGGCGACCTTCCTTGACGGGAGAATGCCGTCATGACCTACGTCCGCAATGCCTGGTACGTCGCCGCCTGGGAGCAGGACCTGGCGGTGGACGCTCCGCTTCCGATGACCATTCTCGGCGAGCCGATCGTGCTTTGGCGGGCCGGCGACCGGATCGTGGCGATGGAGGACCGCTGCGTTCACCGCCACGCGCCGCTTTCGCTCGGCCGCTGCGAGGGTGCCAGTTTGCGCTGCATGTACCACGGGCTGCGTTTCGACCACGACGGCAAGTGCGTGGAGATTCCGGGCCAGGAGTTGATCCCGCCCCAGGCCCGCGTGCGGACCTACCCGGTACTGGCGAAGCACTCGTGGATCTGGGTCTGGATGGGCGCCCCTGCGTTGGCGGACGAGACCTTGGTCCCGCCTGCGGTGGGCTACGACGATCCCGACTACATCCTCGGCCACGGCTTCCTCGACTACGAAGCGGAAGCTCAGCTGATCAACGACAACCTGCTCGATTTCAGCCACCTGAGCTACGTCCACGCACAGAGCTTCGGCGCCGGTGCCGAATTTGCCGGCATGCTGCCGCGCGTCACCCCCTTGCCACGCGGCGTGCGATTCGAACGCTGGATCGAAGGAACGCTGGGCGCGTCGATGCGCAAATCGGACATGCCTGTGGATTCGTGGCAGACCTACGACTTTCTCATTCCCGGTGTCCTGCTGATGTGGAGCGCCAACTACCCTAAGGGAACCGCAGCTGCCCTTGACCGTCAGCCGCCCGAGAAGGCGAAGGCGATCGCCGCGCTCAACTTCACGAGCCAGGCGGTCACCCCGACTGGGTCCAGGACTTCGCGATATTTCTTTTCCTGGGGGCCCCATCGCGCGCACGGCGACGAGGCCATGCGTGATGGGATGATGGCCCTCGCCGGACAGGCTTTCGGCGAGGACAAGACGATGATCGAGGCACAGCAAAGGGTGGTCGACCGGGATCCCGAGCGGCCTGTCATGCCGACGGCACACGACAAGGGCGTCACGCTGTTCAATCGCCTCGTCGAGAAACTTGCTCGTGAGGAAAGTGAGAATCGCTCCGCCGCGGCCTAGTGGCCGTCGACCGCCAGCCGAGGGGTGAGGTCCGACAAAATATCGACGCCAGTGGATCGAGGCACGCTTACCGTCACCGGATCGACCGCCGTTCAGGATATGCGCGGCGGCGGGCCATAGTCCGGACCTGCGTAGTCGTAATCGCGCCCAAACTCGAACGGCAACTCCTCCGATGGCACCCACCAGCCGTGGACCTGCATGTGCAGTCGGAAGGGAAGGCGCACCCGCGCCACGGGTCCGGCGGCAAGGTCATCGCAATCCGCGATGACCAACTCGCTCGTCAGGCTGGCATAGTCGTTTGCGACTCCCATCAACCAGCCATCGCCTTCTGGTGCATCGGTGCGACGCGGAATGAAGTGCGGTTCGAACAGCTCGTGTGTCGGGCCCGCCGAAAACTTACCAACTCGGCCGGTGTGGTGATCGAAGCGATACCACGCGTTCCAGTTACTACGCATCGGCAGCCGGCAGGCGTCGTGCTGGAAAGGGAAATCCTGGTCATGCAGCAGGTTGAAGCTCCAGCGGAAATCCTGCGTCAGATAGCGGTCGTCCATCCGGGTGAAGCTGGTCGGCTCGATGCCCGGAAAGAGAATTTCCTCGTGCCACTCGTCGGACGGCGAGGAGAGGTCGAAGGTCCAGCGGCGGATGGTGTTCTTGCGCGCCTCGTGGTCGAAACTGCCACCGTCGAGGTTCGGGAACTGCGGGTTGAAATTGCCGCGCGCGCAGGGGCCGTCCAGGATCACCTTGTCGCCCACGGTGCGGGCGTTCGTGGTGTGGACCATCATGGCCCGATCGGGCGGCCCCTTGAACCAGCGGATATCCTTTGCCTCGCCGTCGCGCGGCAGGATGCCGACATAGGCGGGCACGGACGGATCGTAGGCCCAGTGATTGCCGCCGCGATCGAGCCACTCCCGGTTTGTAACCATCCCGGTGGTCGGCAGGACGACGTGCCTTTCGGTAATGGCCCAGTCGTGCATCATCGAAACGACAGGCGCCTTGACCCAGACGGTTCGGGTCAGGGTGCCATCGGGGGCAAAGAAATGAATCGCGAGATCGTCCGACAGGTCGCCGCGAGCCTCGTAGCTGAAGGCCAGCATCTCACCGGTCAGGGGATCGATCTTGGGATGGGCGGTGAAGCTGCTCGCTTCCAGCAGGCCGCCGAAGTCGTACTCCTCGATGGTTGCCAGGGTATGCGGATCGAGCAGCATCGGCGGACTCAATTCCTTGAGCATGAACAGCTTGCCGGCGTGGACGATGGGCGTCGTATTGGCGGTATTCTCCGAAAGCTCGCGAGCGATGGGATCGTTCGTCGCTCGATTGCGATAGGCGCCGTAGAGCGCGCGGCGCTGCTTTCGTTCGGCGACGTAGCGCGGCGTGCGGACGTAGCGGGTGCGAAAGTCGCAGTGGCCGCTGCGGATGCGGAACATGTCGACCATGCCATCGGCGTTGTAGGGAATGTCGTCAGGGTGGCGCGGAGGATAACGCCGGTCGATGGCCGCGCGGTAGAACGTGCCGTCGATGGCGCCGGGAATTTCGCCCTCGACCTCGCAGTCGTGCAGGTCCGCCTCGAACCGCGTCGGCGCCCAGAAGCCCGTTGCGAACGGATCGCCCCGGAAACTCAAGCCCATACCTTATCCTCCCCGTGCGAGAGCCTAGCGAGGCTCAAAGCAAGCGCAACTGCCCTCCGGTCTCGGGCCGCCGGAATTGCGTGTGGTCGAGTTCGAACCTGGCCTTGCCAATGCCCGCGCGTTTGCAGGCAAGGCGGAAGCGGGCGCGGAACAGTTCGGCCCAGACGCCGGTCGGCTTCATTCGCGTGAAGAAATCGGGATCGTTGTCTTTTCCGCCGCGGATCGAGCGAACGATGCTCATCACCTTGTCGCCACGCTCGGGGAAATGGACGCTGAGCCATTCACGAAAGAGCGGCGCCACTTCGTGCGGCAGGCGCAGCGGGATCCACCCGGCGCTTTGCACGCCCAGCGCGCCGGCGCGCGCGACGATTCCTTCCATGAACTCGTCGGTGATCGCCGGTATGACCGGAGCGACCGAGCAGTGGTTGGGCACACCGGCCTCGGCCAGCTTGCCCAGCGCCGCCAGGCGCTTGGCCGGAGAAGCGGCGCGTGGCTCCAGCTTGCCGGAAAGCTTGGCGTCCAGGCTCGTCACCGAAATCGCCACCGCCACCAGCCGGTGCCTTGCCATCTCTGCCAGCAGGTCCAGATCGCGCAGCACGCGGTCGGACTTCGTGGTGATGGTGACCGGATGGCGTGCTTCGAGGCAGACTTCGAGAATCTGCCGTGTAATCTCGTAGCGCCCCTCGATCGGCTGGTAGGGATCGGTGTTGGTCCCCATGGCGATGGCCCTTGGGCGGTATTTCGGCCTCGCCAGAGATCTCGCGCAGCAACCTGGCCGCATCGGGCTTGGCGAACAGCCTGGTCTCGAAATCGAGCCCTGGCGAGAGGTCGTGATAGGCGTGCGTTGGGCGGGCGAAGCAATAGACGCAACCATGCTCGCAGCCACGATAGGCGTTGATGGAGCGATCGAAGCCGATGTCGGGCGACTGGTTGAAGGCGATGATCGTCCTGGGCCGTTCCTCCGTCACCGTGGTGCGCAGCCTTGGCGGCTCCCCGTCGAGAGTTGCCACGAAATCGCGCCAGTCCCCGTCCGCCTCGCGGCTTGCCAGCCCGAAGCGTTGCGGCACCTGCCGCGACTGGGCGCCGCGCCCGCGCACGGCCGGTTCCTGACGCTGTTCCATAGCAGGAACATACATGGAACAAAGTGAGTCGGCCAGACTGGATGACACGGCCGCCGGACAAGGCCGAACGCTCCCTTATATCGTTCGTTATGAAATACTTGGCCTGAGGATATATGGCGCAGGCTCCCGAACCCGGCAATCGGAATGGTGGGCCTTGGGCATCGTGCCGCGGGCGCGGGGGTCGTTGATGCGGACGAGAGCGAGGGTGTTTCGGCTGAGCTTCCGGGCCGTCGATCGCCTGGCGCCGAAACTTGCAGGTGTTCATTCCTCGTTCTGGCTTCGCTTGCTCGCGCCGGAGGATCTGGAGTCGATCACGGTCTGGTCTTACCGCGAGGCAAGTGGCTCGGGCTTCGAAGGAGCGGACCACAACCTCGACAACATCTGGCCGTGGGAAGACGAAGCTTTCGCTCGCCTGTTCGACGGGCGCCGCAACATCCTCGTCGCCGCGGCGGGCGGGGGAAGGGAGATGATCCGCCTCGCCCGCATGGGGCACCGGGTCACCGGCTTCGACCCTACGCCCGACCTGGTCCGGGCCTGTTCGCGCCACATGGAACAGGCCGGGTTGAGCGGAACCATCCTGCCTGCTCCGCCGACACAGGTGCCCACGCTCACTGACGTCTTCGACGGGCTCGTGATCGGCCGGGGATCCTATCACCACATTCCGACGCGTACCCGCCGGATCGAGTTCCTTCGGCAGTTGCGCGACCGGATGCACCCGGGCTCGCCCATCTTCATCGGCGATATACATTCTCGGGAGGTGTCGGAGGGTATGCCTCGCCGCCGGTCCGCCGACTTCGTCGGGGTCTGCTACTTCCACCGTTTCACGAACGAAGAAATCGGCGAGGAGCTTGCCGCCGCGGGCTTCTGCCGGGTGGAGGTGGTACCGAGCGGGTTTCCCAACCTCGTTTACGTACTTGCGGCAGCGGACAGACACACGCCCGACCCACGCGGCCAAGCACATCCGCCCCCGCGGCCAGTCAGCCGGCTGAGCATTTCCCGAACTGCAGGGATCGGATCAGCGGCCCAGAAATGACAAAGCCCGGCCCTTGCGGGCCGAGCTCATGTCTTTACTTCGTTTCGTCGTCAGCTGCGGTTGCCCGGCCAATAGCGGAGCGGCCGATCACCCCACTTGAGGCCTGCCGCACGCGGTTGGATACAGCTGTCCTGACCCTCGGTCATGCAGACGGCATAGACTGTGTCACCAACCCTCACCTTGGTGGCGTGGCCCTTCGAATTGCGTTCCACCACGACGGGGGTCTCGGCCTTGATGCCATTGCTGTCGGCCGCCTGGGCAGGCGCGCCAAGAGCGAGAACGAGTCCAGCGGCGGCGGTTGCGAGAAGCGTCTTCATTGAAACATTCTCCTAATTTGAGTGTTGCTTATACCGTATCAATGGCCGGGACGGGGTAGGCGTTCCGAATTACCTCGTGCGGGTCGACGGCAGCGTTACAGTTCGACTTTCCTGGGCGGCGTGAACGACAGACGGCCGAGCCGCCAGCTCGGGTGATCGCCCATCAGCGTCGCATCGGAGGGAAGGTTGCCCGGGTGATCCACGCCGTCGACCGAAGCGAAGATGTAACGCCCGGACTCGCGCAGCCGGACTGTTCCGTCCGGCCAAGTCTTCTGCAGCCTCTCCTTCAAATCTTCGGCTTCCTGCGAAATGCCGTTGCCCTTCATCTTGCGCGGCGTACCGTCGAGGAGTTCCGCCGCCGCGCTGCGCGTGGCGTTAATGCCGTCCATGGCAATGGACAGCGCGATGAGCAACGCAGCCAGGCTGTCGGCCCACCAGAGCCCGAAGCCGATCCCGAGGATGCCGGCAATCCCAGCCACGCCCGTCTGCCAGTCGGCCTTCTGCATCAGGGAATCGGTGTGCAGGACCTTGTCGCGCAGCCGCTTGGCCACCGGCTGTTTCATGCGGCCGAGGATGACGGGTGGGATGATCGAGTAGGAAAGGGCGCCGATCATGAGCCAGCCGAGCCAGAACGTCTCACCGGCGATGGTCACAGGCCCGATCGTGGGATGTTCTCCCTTCATCAGTCCCATGCCGTTCTTCCAGATGAGAAAGGCGCCCATGAAACAAAGCACGACCGCCGAGGCGAAGAACGCCAGCGTGTTTGCGCGCAAATAGCCGAAGGGAAAGCGCTTCGTTGGTTCGCGTGTCTCGAGGTGGGCTGCGACGAGGAACGTGATAGCCGGGATTACGCCGAGGATGTCTTCGAAAAAGGCGGTCTTCATCGCCTGGCTGGCGCCCATGGTGAAATACATGATGACCACGATCGTGCTCATCCAGCCGAGCGTCCACCATTCGAGCTTTTTCGCCTTGGCGAAATCTTCTGTAAGGCTATCGGGCAGCTCGCTCATTGGATGGCCTCCGCGATCAGCATGATCCAGCCGTTCTCCCCCTTCATCGTGGCAAAGCGGGGAACAGGTTCCGATTTCGGCACCGTGCCCAGATATCCCGGCGTGGCACTGAAATTGACCGCGGTCTTCCACGGGGACGACTTGGGAAACTTGCCGTAGACGAGATCCAGTTCACCTTTCTCGAGTCTCTCGAGCAGGTCCTCGCTGTCGCTTCGCACGACCTGCGGAGTCGACTGGGTTTCCTGCAGGATGCGCTGCAATGCCTTGCTGCTCGGCTCGTCGAAAGAAGCTGTCTGAACGACCCCGAGTTCGCAGGGTGTGCGTTCTCTCGACCCGGTCTATTGTCCCGTTGGGATCGCGCGGCATCGAGCAGGCAGTACCGGCGAGCGCGATGACGATAGGGAACAATTTCTGGAGGGGGCGAGACCTGCCTGCCTGCATCGTGCGATCGGGTTCCTCTTCTACTCAGGTAACGCGAATCAATGGGAAAACGGCTGCTTTGTTCCGAATTCGGCCGGGGAGCGCGCCTCAGATCTCTCTCAGCCGGGGCATCAGCTCGACAAAATTGCACGGCCGGTTCCGGCTGTCGAGTTGCTCGGCCAGTATCCGGTCCCAGCCGTCCTTGACCGCGCCGTTGGAGCCGGGGAGGGCAAAGACGTAGGTGCCCCGCGCCAGCACCGCCAGCGCCCGGCTCTGCACGGTGCTGGTCCCGATCGTCTGATAACTGACCCAGCGAAACAGCTCGCCAAAGCCCTCGATCACCTTGTCGGCCACGCGGTTCAGCGCCTCGGGCGTGACGTCGCGGCCGGTCAGGCCGGTGCCGCCGGTTGACACGATGGCATCGATCGCCGGGTCGTCGATCCAGCCGTCAAGCCGCCGCACGATGGCATCGGCATCATCCTTCTCGATCGCCCGCACGGCGAGCGTGTGACCTGCATCGCGGATGCGTTGGGCGAGAATGTCGCCGCTGGTGTCCTCGTCAGGACCGCGGGTGTCCGACACCGTGAGCAGGGCTATCGAGATCGGCTTGAACTGCCGGGTTTCGTCGATTGCCATGTCAGTTCGCACCCGCCGAGAGATAGACGCGGCCGCTTTGCGGAATGTTGCTGCCGCTACCGTCGGGGAAACCCGGCCAGGCGTTCTGTGCCAGGCTCAGCCGACTGGCGGAAAGGGCCTGTGCCTGCCTCTCGTACATCCAGTAGTTGCGCATCACGATGGCGACGTAGCTGCGGGTCTCCCAATAGGGAATGGACTCCATGTAGAGCAGCGGATCGCCCTGGTCCTTCACCTCCTGGTTCCATCGCGTGACGGGCGTGAGACCCGCGTTGTAGGCGGCCATGATCTTGGGCAGCTGTCCCTGCGTGCCGGGGTTGTCGCGCAGCATCTGCAGGTTCTGCTGTCCGAACGCGAGGTTGGTCGGTGGGTCGAAGATATCGACCGCACTGGCGCTCAAACCCAGTCGGGGCGCGTGCTCACGCACGGTGATCGGCGTGATCTGCATCAGCCCCTTGGCCTGCGCAGGACTCACCGCGCCCGAGCGAAAGTTCGATTCCTGCAGGATGTGCGCGTAGGCCAGCGCCGGGTCGACCCGCCAGCCATCCGAGGGGGCCCACTTCGGGGTGGGATAGCGCGAGGCCGGGTCGGGCGAAGCGCCGGAGGGTGCATTGTAAGCGAGGTAAAGCTGGGTCTGCGGCAGACCCAGATCGCGGGCAAGGCGCGTGATTGGCGCGTAGTCCTTGGCACTGGCGATCTTCGCTTCGTGGATCAGGACTTCGCTGGCCAATACGTCGCGGCCGATCTCGGCCAGCGCGATCGCGGTGCGCACGTTCTCGCTCGTGGAAAGACGTTTCCAGTCGGCAGCGGTAAAGGCGGCGCTTTCGACCCGGTCGGGCAGGGCCTTGCCGAGTTGCTCGCCGGCCAGCATGCCATAGAGCGTCTCGTCGTTCGCCGTCGCACCGCGCAGCAGTTCTGCGCTCTTTTCAGGCTGGCGGCTGCGGAGGGCGGCGCGGCTGGCCCAGTAGTACGCGGCGCCGCGCAGTTCGGAGTTCTGCGCCCCGCGCGCGGCGCGTTCGAAGGACGACAGCGCAAGGCGATAATCGCCCAGGCGCCATGCAGCGAGGCCCGCCGTCCAATCCCCTTCGGCGACCCAGGGCCCGCTGCCGGCGGCAACGGTCTGCGCCAGCGCGAGCGCCTGCGGATCCTTGTTCTCGATGTAGTAGCTCCACGCCACCCGGCGGCGCCACTCGGCGCGCGCTTCGGGGCTGAGCGAGCCGTCGATTCCGTCGAGCAGCAGGCGAGCGCCATCCGGATCGTCGTTGCTGATGCGGTCGAGGATCTGCTGGCGGATCTCGGTCGGCATCGTCCCGTCGTCGATCGTCGAGGGCAGCGTCCGCTTGGGCAGGCTCGCGCGAGGATAGAACTGCTGCTCCGTCGGCAACGCAGGCGCATCGGTGGCGCCGCGGATCATCGCGAGGCGCGCGAGCTGGGCGGCCTGCGGCAGATTTCGCCCGCGCTCCATCCACGCCTGGATCTGCGGCAGTTCCACCCGGGGCGAATTGGGCGCGAGGTAGAGCTCGGCCCGGGCCACGGTGTGGAGCGGCCCCTCGGCCCGCTGCGCCAGCAGCGTTTCCGCGCCCGACCAGTCGCCGCGATCGATCGCCGCGAAGACCTGGCGGTAGTAGGCCTTTGTCTCTGCATCGAGCTGCTGCGGTGCGCCATGGCCCGTCGCATGCGCCACGAAATATTCGCGTGTGTTGTTCGCCGCGGCCGGAACCGCCATTACCGTCGCCGCTACAAAAGCGGCGCCCCACAATGCCCTCACGTATTCTCTTCCGTCCAACCCAGCCAGCCATGCCACAACGCACGCCGGAAGCGCGGCTCGGAGAGTAACGCTTCCGGCCCGCGCGCGACGAGCACCGGCACCGACAGCCCTTCAAGCGCGATTTGCTGCGTTGAGGCAGCCCCTTGCGCCGGATCGTGCCCGAAAAGCGGCAGCATTTCGCGGCCAAGCACCAAGAGCCGGCGCGGAGCCGCAAGTTCAATGTGATGCAGCAGGATCGCACCCAGGCCGCGAGCGGCCAGTCCGGCCCAGTCGGGATGGCTGGCGTGGCGCGGCAGGGCGGCAGCGAGATAGGCGTGGTCGGCTTCGATCTGCATTGCCCGCAGCATGTTGACGGCCAGTTCGCCGTGTCGAGCCGACAGGAGCGTTTCGCGGTCTTCCGGCTCGGGCATCGGCGCAAGGATCATCAGTTCGGCCTGCGCCTGACCGCGCGGAGCGACGGCGAGGCCGGCGCCGGGCAGGTCGGGCAACTCGCTCCACCACGCGCCGAATGCTGGCAGGTCCGTCGGCCAGCCTTCGCGCGCACCGCCGAGCGGCGGGATTTCCGGCGTCTTCTCAACCCGCTTTGCTGCCGGTCCCTTGGCGAGCAGTGGCGCTTCGTCCTCTGCGCCGGGCTTTGCCAACCAGTGTTGCGGCTCGTCGGTGAAGTCGCTGTCGACGCCGGCGTCGCGCCACCATAGCAGCGCGGCTTCGAGGGCTGCGGCGGGGGTCGAGATGGGGTTCTTGTCCATGTCCGGTGCTGCTAGGGGTCTTGACCTGAGCGTGCCGAGGTAGCAAGCCCGGAGCGTTATTGACACAGATGAAGGTAAGCCTGTGAGCGGCGAAGAAACCCAGCGTGAATCCATGCCCTGCGACGTTGTCATCGTCGGCGGCGGACCGGCAGGCCTTGCTGCGGCGATCCGCCTCAAACAGGTCAATGAAGCGCTCGAAATCGTTGTTCTGGAGAAGGGTTCCGAGATCGGGGCGCACATCCTGTCCGGCGCGGTGGTGGATCCCAAGACGCTCGACGAACTGTTGCCGGAATGGCGCGAAAGCTGCCCGCTGGCCGAAACGCCGGTGACGGACAATTGGCATTGGGTGCTCTCGAAAAACGGCAAGACGAGCCTGCCGCACCTGATGATGCCGCCGTTCATGTCGAACGCGGGGTGCTACACCGGTTCGCTCGGGAACCTGTGCCGCTGGCTCGCCGAACAGGCAGAAGCGCTCGGCGTGATGGTCTTCCCCGGCTTCCCGGCAGCCGAGGTCATCATCGGCGAGGACGGGGCGGTTGGCGGCGTGATTACGCAGGACATGGGCGTTGCGGCCGATGGATCGCACAAGGCCGACTACCAGCCGGGGATGGAAATTCACGCCAAGTACACGCTCCTCGCGGAGGGTGCGCGTGGGCACCTGACCAAGCGGATGAAGGCGCACTTCGACCTTGAAGCCGATTGCCAGCCACAGGTTTACGGACTTGGAATCAAGGAGTTGTGGGATATTCCTGCCGAAAAGCATGAGCCCGGCAGGGTGATCCACACGCAGGGCTGGCCGCTGTCTGAAAGCGAGACTTGGGGCGGCGGATTTCTTTACCACCAGGCCGGCGGGCAGGTCGCACTCGGGTTCGTCACCGCGCTCGATTACCGCAATCCCTACGTCAGCCCGTTTCAGGAATTCCAGCGCTGGAAGAACCATCCCGCGATCCGCGAATACCTCGAAGGAGGCAAGCGCGTGGCCTATGGCGCGCGGGCGATCAACGAGGGAGGCTGGCAGTCGGTGCCCAGGCTCGCCTTCCCCGGCGGTGCGCTGATCGGCTGTGCCGCAGGCTTCGTCAACGTACCGCGCATCAAGGGCACGCATACGGCGATGAAGAGCGGGATGCTGGCCGCCGAGGCGGTTGCCGCGGCTATCGGCGGTAAGCAGGAGAAAACCGAGCTATCCGAATATGATAGCGCCGTTCGTTCAAGCTGGATCGCAGACGAGTTGAAGCTGGTGCAGAACGCCCAGCCAGCGGTCGCCAAGTTCGGCGGCGGATTGGGAACGGCGGTGGCAGGGCTCGACATGTGGCTGCGCTATCTCAAGCTGCCGCTCATTCCGTCGATGAAGCACGAACCGGATTACGAGCTGACCGGCCGCGCAGACCTGTTCCAGCCGATCGCCTATCCCAAGCCCGATGGTGTCATCAGCTTCGATCGTTTGACGAGCGTGGCCTTCAGCTACACGAATCACGCGGAGGACCAGCCCAACCACCTGATCGTCAGGGATATGGAACTGCAGAAGGAAAGCGAACTGGGCGTCTACGGCGGGCCCTCGACGCGCTACTGCCCAGCGGGCGTGTACGAGTGGCTGGTCGATGAAGGTACGGGCGAGCCGAAGTTCCAGATCAACTCGCAGAACTGCGTCCACTGCAAGACCTGCGACATCAAGGACCCCAACCAGAACATCACCTGGGTTCCGCCCGAAGGCGGCGGCGGTCCGAACTATCCCAATATGTGACCGCACTTTGCACCAAACCGCATACGCCAAGATCAACCTCGCGTTGCACGTCCGTGCGCGGCGGGAGGACGGGCATCACGAGCTCGAGACGCTGTTCGCCTTCGTCGATGCCGGCGACGAACTGACGGCACGGCGCAGCGACCACGACGAGTTGCGAACAGTTGGCGAATTTGCGACCGAACTCACTGATCCTTTTGGAAATCTCGTCTCTCGGGCCCTGACGTCGTTGCCCCGTCACGGCGGTCTGTCGATCACGCTCGAAAAGAACCTGCCGGTGGCGGCAGGACTTGGTGGCGGATCGGCGGATGCGGGGGCGGTGTTCAGGCTGGTGCGCGAGGAATTCGGCCTGCCCGAAGACTGGCGCGAGCGTGCCGCGAAACTCGGGGCCGATGTCCCCGCCTGCGTCGAGAGCACGGCCTGCGTGGGGCGCGGTACGGGAACCCGGCTGGAGCCGGTCGACCACGATCTCGGAGGCGCGCCGGTCCTGCTGGTCAATCCGCGCTTGCCGCTCGCGACGGGGCCGGTGTTTGCCGGATGGGATGGCCAGGATCGTGGGCCGCTTCCCGACGGGCCGGCCTCGCGCATCGCTGCCCAGGGGCGCAATGACCTGGAGGCGCCAGCCATTGCGCTCGTGCCCGAGATATCCAACGTGCTGGAGGCCCTGCGCGGAACCGGCGCCAGGCTCGCCCGTATGTCCGGCTCGGGCGCGACATGTTTCGCGCTGTTTGCCGACCAGGCGGCGCGGGATAGGGCGGCGAGCGACCTGAAGGCTTCGCATTCAGGATGGTGGCAGATGAGCGGACAGCTGCGATGAGCGATCCAGTATATCGCCAGATCGGCGCCCCCGGGCGAGGCGGCATCGTCGCGGTTTGCGACCACGCATCCAACCGCGTGCCCGACGATATCGTGCTGGGCATTACGCCCGATCTGCTGGCGAAGCACGTCGCCTGGGACATTGGCGCGGCCGGGGTGTGCGAACGCCTTGCGCGGCGGCACGACATACCGGCCCATTTGTGCGAGGTGAGCCGGCTCGTCATCGATGTGCACCGCGAACCGAAGGCGCGGGGCCTTATTCCCGTGACGACCGACGGCCACCTGATACCCGGCAATATCGGCGCCGACCGGGATGCGCGGATCGCGCGCTTTCATAAACCATACCACAAAGCTCTGGCGAGTTGGCTGGACGCTGCCGAGCCCGAGCTCATCCTGTCGATCCACTCATTCACGCCCAAGCTGGAAAGCGCCCCGGCGGATCGCCCGTGGGAAGTCGCGCTGCTTTACAACGAAGACGACCGGGCCGCGCGGCATGCAATCCGACTGTTCGAGGCGCAGGGCTGCGCGGTGGGCGACAACGAGCCGTACTCCGGGCGTGAGCTCAACTACACGATGAACCGGCATGCGGAGGCTCACGGCCGCCCCTATTGCGCGATCGAACTGCGCAATGACCTCGTCGCCAACGAGGCCGGACAGTCCCGCTGGGCGCAGATGATCGCCCAGGTGGCGGGGCAGGTCGCACTCGCGCTTGAGGCGGGTTAAGCAAAACCGCCTTCGATAATCGGTCCGGCTGGCCTATTCCCGGCCCATCAAGAATTATTGGAAGAGCCGATGCCCGCCTACCGTTCCCGAACCACGACTCACGGCCGCAACATGGCCGGCGCCCGCGGCCTGTGGCGCGCAACGGGTATGAAGGACGAGGATTTCGGCAAGCCGATCATCGCGGTCGTCAACAGCTTCACCCAGTTCGTGCCGGGCCACGTGCACCTCAAGGACCTGGGCCAGCTGGTCGCCCGACAGGTCGAGGCGGCAGGTGGCGTGGCCAAGGAGTTCAACACCATCGCGGTCGACGACGGGATCGCCATGGGCCACGACGGTATGCTCTACAGCCTGCCCAGCCGCGACCTGATCGCCGACAGCGTCGAATACATGGTCAACGCCCACTGTGCCGACGCGATGGTCTGTATCTCCAACTGCGACAAAATCACCCCGGGCATGCTGATGGCCACCATGCGGCTCAATATCCCGACCGTCTTCGTCTCGGGTGGGCCGATGGAGGCCGGCAAGGTCGTGGTGAAGGGCAAGGAAGTCGCCCTCGACCTCATCGACGCGATGGTCGCCGCCGCCGACGACAAGTATTCCGACGACGAAGTGCTGGCGATCGAACAGAACGCCTGCCCGACCTGCGGGTCGTGCAGTGGAATGTTCACCGCCAACTCGATGAACTGCCTGACCGAAGCGCTCGGCCTTTCGCTGCCCGGCAACGGATCGACGCTGGCGACCCACGCCGACCGCCGCAAGCTCTTCGAGCGTGCGGGGCGGCTCGTGGTCGCGCTCGCCAAGCGGCATTACGAGGAAGACGACGACAGCGTCCTGCCGCGGCAGATCGCCAGCTTCGAGGCGTTCGAGAATGCCATGAGCCTCGACATCGCTATGGGCGGATCGACCAACACCGTGCTGCACCTGCTGGCCGCGGCGCAGGAGGCAGGCATCGATTTCACCATGGCCGATATCGACCGGCTGAGCCGCCAGGTCCCCTGCCTGTCCAAGGTCGCACCGGCGAAGAGCGACGTGCACATGGAGGACGTCCACCGCGCCGGAGGGATCATGGCGATCCTTGGCGAACTCGACCGCGCAGGGCTGCTGCACACGGCACTCCCCACCGTACACTCGCCGACGATGGGCGACGCGCTCGCCGACTGGGACATTCGCCTGACCAACAATCCCGCGGTGCGCGAATTCTATCGCGCTGCGCCGGGCGGGGTGCCGACGCAGGTCGCCTTCAGCCAGGACCGCCGCTGGGACGAACTCGATACCGACCGCGAGGCGGGGGTCATTCGCAGCAAGGAGCACGCCTTCAGTCAGGACGGCGGCCTGGCGGTGCTATACGGCAACCTCGCGGTAGAGGGTTGTATCGTGAAAACAGCCGGGGTGGACGAAAGCATCCTGAAGTTCTCCGGCCCGGCCAAGGTCTACGAGAGCCAGGATGCCGCAGTCGAGGCTATTCTCGCCGACGAGGTCGTGGAGGGCGATGTGGTCGTTATCCGGTACGAAGGGCCGCGCGGCGGGCCGGGGATGCAGGAAATGCTCTACCCGACCAGCTACCTGAAGTCGAAGGGCCTGGGGAAGGCCTGCGCGTTGATCACCGACGGGCGTTTTTCCGGCGGCACCAGCGGTCTTTCGATCGGCCACGCCAGCCCCGAGGCCGCCGAGGGTGGCACCATTGCGCTGGTCGAACCCGGCGACCTGATCGAGATCGATATTCCGGCGCGCGCGATACATCTCGCCGTCAGCGACGAGGAGCTGGCCCACCGCCGTGCCGCGGCCGAGGAGAAGGGCTGGCACCCTGCGGCCCCGCGCCCGCGCAAGGTCTCGCCCGCGCTGCAGGCCTATGCGGCGATGACCACCAGCGCCGCCCGCGGTGCGGTACGCGACGTGAGCCAGGTTACGGACAAGAGCTGGTGATACTGCGCCGGGCAGTCCTGCTCGCGCTCTGCGTCGGCCTCGCCGCCTGCGGGCAGTCGAGCGCCGATGCCAGCGCGCCCGGCGATGATAGCCTGATCGACTGCGCCCTCGGCGGATCGGGCAGCTTCGCGCACGACTGCGCCGTCGAACGTAGCGTGATCGACGGCACGCTGTTCCTGACGGTGCGTCATCCCGACGGTGGGTTTCGCCGCTTCGAAGTACTGGGCGACGGACGGGGTCTCGCTGTCGCCGACGGCGCCCAATACGCCGACATCGCGGTCGGCGACGGACGCATCGACGTTACCGTTGGACCCGACCGCTACCGCTTCCCAGCCACCATTGGCAATGCAGGCAGCTGACCAGGTCCTCACCGTCCGCCAGATGCAGGCGGCCGAGCAGGCGCTGATCGACGGCGGTGAGACGGTATCCAGCCTGATGGATACGGCTGGGCGAGGCGCCGCCGACTGGGTTTGGCGCATGGCTGCGGGGCGCCCCGTGACCGTGCTGTGCGGGCCGGGCAACAATGGCGGCGATGGATATGTGATCGCCGAGACCCTGCGGGCCCGCGGACTGGCGGTCGTGGTCGTCGCTCCTCTCGAGCCAAGGACCGACGCAGGGATCGCCGCACGAGCGGCTTTTCAGGGCGAGTTGGCCGATGGAGGGGTGGGCGGGGTACTGGTCGATTGCCTCTTCGGAAGCGGACTGGCGCGGCCGCTCTCGGCCGGCCTTGCCGATCTCCTGGCCCGATTGGCGCAGCAGCACCACGCGTGCGTAGCGATAGACCTTCCCAGCGGTATCGAGAGCGACACCGGCGCACTGCTCAATGACGACCTGCCCCCGTTCGATCTGACCGTGGCCCTGGGCGCCTGGAAATTCGCCCACTGGATGCTTCCGGCGCGCGAATTGATGGGCGTACGCCGCCTGGTCGACATCGGGGTCTCGGCGGTGGACGGCTCTGCCTGCGTGATCGACCGGCCAGCGCTCGTGCCGCCGGCAGTCGACGGGCACAAATATTTGCGCGGCCTGCTGGCGGTGGTTGGCGGACCAATGCCCGGCGCGGCGCTGCTCGCAGCCCGCGCGGCGCTGCATGGCGGGGCAGGGTACGTGAAGGTGCTGGGTCAAGCAGAGCGCGCCCCCGCGGAACTGGTGGTGGATGACCGGCCGCTCGACCAAGCGCTTGCGGACGAGCGCATCGCCGCAATTCTCGTCGGGCCGGGCCTGCAGCGCGATGCGGCTGCACGCGAGCGTCTCTCCGCTGTCCTCGGCACGGGTGCTGCGCTGGTCCTCGATGCTGATGCCCTTCATCTTCTCGGCCCGTCGGATCTCCATGGCCGGCCGGCCGTCCTTACCCCCCATGCGGGCGAGCTGGCGGCATTGTGCGAGGCGTTCGGTATCGCGCCAATTAGCCGGCTTGCGGATGCGAAGGCGCTCTCCCAAGCCGCAGATGCCGTCGTGATCGCCAAGGGCCCCGACACGCTGGTTGTCGCGCCCGACGGCCGGGTGGCACTCGCGCCGCCTGCCTCTAGCTGGCTCTCGACCGCTGGAACGGGCGACGTTCTCGCGGGAATCGTCGCCAGCCGTCTCGCCACCGGCGTTGAGCCGTTCGCCGCTGCCTGCCAGGCCGTCTGGCTTCATGGCGAGGCCGCCCGGGGCGCCGGACCGGCGTTCAGTGCCGGCGAGCTTGCCGGAAAGGTGGCGCAGGCCTACGCGGCCTGCCTGTGAGCCGCAGCGAACCCAACGAAACTTCGCAAGAAGCCGAAGAAATTCTCCGTGTCGCCGCCAAGGGCGACGGCGTCACGGCCAGCGGACGGCACGTCCCGCTTGCAGCGCCGGGCGACCGGGTGGAGGCGAGCGGGGCCGTGGTGCCGGGACCCCACCACGCCCAGCCTCCGTGCCGCCATTTCCCGCGCTGCGGCGGCTGCCAGCTTCAGCATCTCGACGAAGGCGCGCTGGCCGCTTTCGTGCGCGGCCGGGTCGTCCATGCCGCCGAAGGGCAGGGCCTGGCGCCGGAAACGGTGGCTCCGGTTCATCTCTCACCCCCGCGCACACGCCGCCGCGCCACGCTGCGCGCGGTAAACGGCGGCGGACGGCCGCTCGTCGGCTTCAACGAGGGTGGCTCGCACAAGGTCATCGATCTCACCGAGTGTTACGTTCTCTCGCCCGAGCTGTTCGCGCTCGTCGCGCCACTTCGCGCACTGCTGGCCGGGCGACGCGGCAAATACGCGCTGACGATCGAACTCGCGCGAACCGACAAGGGCCCGGACGTGGCCATCAAGGGCCTCGCCGTGGAAGGCCTGGAACAGACCGAGGCGCTGCTCGACTTCTGCCGCGCGCAGGGTCTTGCGCGGCTGTCGCTCGACCAGGGCTACGGCACCGAGGCGTTCTGGGAGCCCGAGCCGGTGACGGTGACGCTGTCGGGCGTCGCGGTCGATTTTCCGTCGGGGGCGTTTCTCCAGGCGACGGCAGATGGGGAAGGAGTCCTGGCCTCTGCCGTCCGCGAATGGCTGGGAGACTGCGCGCAGGTTGCCGACCTGTTCTCCGGCCTCGGGACGTTCGCCTTCGCGCTGGCAGGTAACACCCGCGTCCTCGCCGCCGAGGCCGCCCGGGACGCATTCCTCGCCTGCCGTAAGGCAGCCAACCGCGCGCGTCTGCCGGTCGAAGCGGTCCACCGCGACCTGTTCCGCAATCCCCTGCGCGCCGAGGAGCTCAAGGGTTTCGACGGTCTGGTCCTCGATCCGCCTCGCGCCGGCGCGCGCGAGCAGGTCGCGCACATTGCCGCGAGCGGCGTGCCGCGCGTGGCCTACGTCAGCTGCAACCCGTCGAGCTGGTCGCGCGATGCAAAACTGCTGGCGGAGGCGGGCTATCGCCTCGCCGAATTGCGCCCGGTGGGCCAATTCCGCTGGTCGACTCACGTGGAACTCGCGAGCCTGTTCCTACGCTAGCGCGGCGAGGATCTGCTCCAGCAGCCACGCCTGCGAGGCGTCGTCCGAATAGGCGTGGTCCGCGCCTGCACAGCGGGCGATGCGTTCGTCGGCCTTGTCCCGCGCGGCGAGGAAGGCCTGTCCCGTGCGGTCGCGATCGGCGACGAGAAAACGAACAGTGCCGGTGAATCCCGCAAGCCCCGCTTCCATCTCGGCCGCCAGCCCGCTCGCGGTGGCGGTGGGCGATGCAGCCGAGCGCAGTCCGCTGGCGAGCTTGCGCAGGTCGACGCCGCCCGACAGCAGCCGCCAGACCTCGCGCGGGTTCCTGAGCTTTTCGAGATAGCGCGAGCGGATCGCTTCGGGGGGCGGAGCGGCATCGCTGTCGTCCTCGCCGTCGTAGGTCCACGGGTTGGAGAGGACGAGTCCATCGAGCCCCGCGCCGCGTGCCAGCATCAGCGCGCTCGCCGCGTCGCAGTTGCCGAAGCCGATGATGCGTTCGAGGCCGGGGCAGGCGCTGCGGAAAGCGGAAAGCGCGGCGGCGATATCCTGTTCGGAACCGCGAAAGCCGCGGTTCTCGCCCGCGCTGTCCCCGCAGCCACGGCGGTCGAAGCGGAACACCGGATGGCCTGCTGTGGCGATCCTCGCGGCGAGGGCGGCCTGCCCCGAAAATGCTCCGGCGCGGGTCTCGTTGCCGCCGGTGACGACGATGAGGCCCGTCGTGCCGGATGCTGTGTCGAGGGTACCGACCAGCCTGTCGCCGGCGCAGTCGAACCCGATGTGCTGCCGGCTCATGAGAGATGCGCCACGATCGACGCCGCCAGCGCATCGGCCTGTGCCGGATCGAAACCCGGTTCGGCTCGCAGCCATGGCGACCCGCCCCCGATCTCGCCCTGCGCGATGACGCGACGGCCTTCGCGGTTCGGCTCCTCGGCAATTTCGAGCGATGCGATCATCGCTGCGCCGAGCCTGTGACCTCCGAGCTCTATCCCCTCGCGTTTGCCGCGGGCCAACAGGTCCTCGCGCGACTCATTCCTCCCGGCCTCGCGCGCCGCGATCATGCGGGCGCGCAGCAGACCGCGCAGGAGCTGTGCGCCTGCAACCGGGGCGTAAAGCAGGCCCGGCAGGTCGGGTGCCAGCAAAGCGCCGGCGCGAAGGGCGAATACGTGCGTTGCCCGAAAATGATCCGCCCCGCATTGCGCAGCGGCGCGCCAGCCCTCCAGCGTCTGGATCGCCAGCGCGGACTCGCTCTCGTTGCAGCCGGGTAGATCGGGCAGGAAGGCATCGATACCCGCGACGTCGAGCCGTCGCACGACCTCGACGGTCTGGTGGCGCAGCTTGTTCGATTCGTCGAACCACGCGGGCAGGACCAGCAATCGCCTCTCGCGGCTCCTGTCGAAAGCGAGGGCGTATTCCTCGCGGCCATCGGGAGTGGTCCAGCCGGTAATCACCGGCTCGCTCAGCCGTCGTAGCGCTTCGACTGCACGAAGCCGAGCAGGGCGCCATAGGTCTCCAGCATTTCGCCATCGACCTCGTCGTCCTCGATCACGATGTCGAGCCGGTCTTCGATCTCGGTCAGCAGGCCGGCGACCGCCATCGAATTCGAGTTCGGGCAGGTGACCGAAAAGCCCAGTGCCTTCATCGAACCGCGCCACGCGGTCGGCGCTGAGGCCGAGGACGTCCTGCAGGATCTGGCGCAGCACCATGTCGGCGCCGCTGTGGCTGTGGTTGAGGGCAGGTTCGCTGCTCATCGTGGTTCCCGTCGGCAAGGTGATGGCGGCGTTAGCCTTGGCCGCGATGCGAGACAAGCGTGCGAAGTTTCGCCTTGCCGATCGCCGGCCAGTTGCGCGGATCGCCCTTGCGCCAGGCCTGCACGCGGTAGCGCGGACGCACGGATTCCATCCAGTCCCGCTTGTAGGGGTCGTCTCCCGTGCCGAAATCCACGAATTCGACGCCGTCGGAATCGATGACTTTCTTCATCAGGGCCGCGGTCAGCGTGGTGCCGGGAGAGAGCGGCTTGGCGCTTTCGCGGTGTGCCAGCTTGTGGATGTAGGCCGTACCGTCCTCGACAGTCCAGAATTGCGCCGCGACCGCCGCGCCCTCGTGCCGAGCCACGGCCAGACGGATTCGGCCCGCAGCACCCTCGGCCTCGGCGAAGCGGCGAAGCAGTGCAGGGTCGCCTTCCTCGGGCTTCCAGCTCTGGGCGTAGATGTCCTCGTATGCGGCCCAGGTCTCCGGGTCGAACGTGTCGAAGACTTCTATCTCGACCTTTTTTGCTTTTCGTTTCAACGTAGTGCGCACCTGTCCCGGCCGCCCTGCGAGGTACTCTTCGTAGGTTCTGCCGGCGACTTCGAGCACGCGGTTGGTGTCGCACGGCTCGCGCACCACCAGCCAGCCAGACCGCGCGAAGGCGCGCTCGAGTTGGCGGGCCGTGCCATCCTCGTCCGGCACCCGGTCGAGAACGACGTGCGACGCCCTGCTCGCCAGATCGCGGGCGAGGGCGATCGATAGGCTGTCGACCGAAGCGTATGCGGTGCCGAGCGGACGCCAGGTAAAGGCATACCAGTTGAGCAGCGCTTCGAGCCGTCTGCCGGTGCGCTGGAGGGGGAAAACGACACCGCCGCTCGCATCTTCGGCGACGGCGTAGAGCGGGTCCCGGCCGTTGCCCTCCAGCGCGGCGTACCATTCGAGACGACCAAACGGTCCCCGCGGCGCGAGGTCTATGGCTTGCACATCGTTAACCGTGTCGTGATAGCTGATGGCCGTCACAGTCAATGCGTCCCCTCTTGCGGAGCCCCGATGTCGCAACTCGATCCCGTGCCCCCTGATCCGACGACCAGACCGCTCGACCACCTTGCCGAACGCCAAATCGTTTCGGGGCGGGGCGGCGATCAGGCGCTCGTCCTGCGTGGGGAAACCCTTAGTTTCGATGAATTAAGAACCCGTGTCGCCCGCCTGGCGGGCTGGCTCAGGAGCACTGTGGGCGAGGAGAAGAGAGACGGGGCGGGCGCCCGCGTTGCGAGCTGGGCGGCGAAGGGCGAACTGACCTGCCTTCTGCCATTGGCGGCAGCGCGAGCCGGACTGGTCCACGTGCCAATCAATCCGCTGCTCAAGCGCGCGCAGGTCGCACACATTCTCGACGACAGCGGAGCACAAGTGCTCATCGGCACGAAAGCGCGGCTGGAAACGCTGGCGGACGGTGATTTACCGAGCAATTGCGAGGTCTTCGACGAGGCCGCAGCGCTCGACCTCAGTGCAGCCGGCGAACAGCTGCCGCCCTCGCGGTGCGACCCGGATGATCTTGCCGCGATCCTTTACACCAGCGGTTCCACCGGGCGGCCCAAGGGCGTGATGCTGAGCCATGCCAACATGTGGCTCGGCGCAGTCAGCGTGGCGAGCTACCTCGGCCTGAAAAACGACGACGTCACGCTCGCCGTGTTGCCGCTATCGTTCGACTATGGCCAGAACCAGCTGCTGTCGACGTGGTACGCCGGCGGGCGCGTGGTGCCGCTCGATTACCTGACCCCGCGCGACGTTACGAAAGCGTGCGCGAAGCATGGCGTCACCACGCTGGCGGCGGTGCCGCCGCTCTGGGTGCAGCTCACCGAGCTCGCCTGGTCACCCGAGGCCGTGGGCTCGATGCGCCGGCTCACCAACAGCGGCGGCGCGCTGACGGTCGACCTGGTCAAGAAGCTGCGCGCGATCTTCCCGCGGGCACTGTTGTTCCCGATGTACGGCCTAACCGAGGCATTTCGCTCGACCTATCTCGATCCGTCGCTGGTCGATGGGCACCCGACGTCGATGGGCAAGGAGATCCCCTTTGCGGAGGTTCTTGTGATCAATGACAACGGCCGGATCGCTGCGGATGGCGAGGAAGGGGAACTCGTCCATTGCGGCCCTCTCGTGGCGCAGGGCTATTGGCAGGATGCGCGGCGGACAGCGGAACGTTTCAAACCCGCGCCGAACGGCTCGCGCTATGGCGGAACCGCCGTCTGGTCGGGTGACCGCGTGGTGCGCGATGCAGCGGGCCTGTTGCATTTCGTCGGACGGCGTGACGCCATGATCAAGAGCGCCGGCAATCGCATCAGCCCGCAGGAAATCGAAGAGGCCGTCCTCGAGACCGGGCTCGTCAGCGAGGTTGCGGCGATCGGCGTGCCTGACGAGCGGCTTGGGCAGGCGGTGGTCCTGGTGGTCCGCGGGCTGGCGAGCGAGGAGATGCTGCGCACGGCGCTCAAGCGGGATCTGCCCAATTTCATGCAGCCGAGGGATGTCTTGCAGGTGAACGCGATGCCGCTCAACCCGAACGGCAAGATCGACCGCGTCGCACTTCAGGCGCAGCTGAGCCGGAAGGAAGCGGCGTGAAGCCGCTTGGCCCGATCCCCGCCGGCTACGAAGCGATCGAAGGCGAACTGGTCATCGGCGGATGCACGGCGAGCGCATTGGTCGAGAGGGCGGGTGGGACGCCCCTGTTCGCTTATTCGGCCGACCTGATCCGTGCGCGGGTGGCGCAGTTGCGGGCCGCTATGCCGGACCGCTTGAGAATACATTATGCCATAAAAGCAAATTCCTACGGCCCTATCCTCGATCTCATGGCAGGCCTGGTCGACGGTTTCGACATTGCCTCGGGCGGCGAGCTGCGCATGGCGGAGGCAGCGGGGCTCCCGGCCGACCGGATCAGCTTTGCCGGGCCGGGCAAGCGGGACGACGAATTGCGGGCGGGGATTCGGGCAGGGGTTACGCTCAATCTCGAATCCGTGAACGAGGCCCGGCGGGCCTTGGGAATCGCGGACGACGAGGGCATCACTCCGCGGCTGGCGATCAGGGTAAACCCCGACTTCGAGCTGCGCGGTTCGGGCATGAAGATGGGCGGCGGGGCCAAGCCGTTCGGGGTCGATTCAGACCAAGTCGCTGATCTGGCAAAAGAAATCATCGCCGCAGGGGCCGAGTGGCGCGGCTTGCATATCTTCGCCGGGAGCCAGTCTCTGGACGCCGAGGCGATCGCCGAAACGCAGGGCAACGTGCTCGACCTGGCGGCGAACCTGGCGCGCGACATCGGCGTTCCGTTGCCGCATCTCAACATGGGCGGTGGCTTCGGGATCCCGTATTTCCATGCGGATGAAGCGCTCGATCCGAGTGTTCCGGGCACTGTTCTGGCCGAACGCTTCGCACGCCTGCCCGATGAGCTGGCGGAGTGCGAGTTCGCCATCGAGCTTGGCCGCTACCTGGTCGGCGAGGCGGGGGTGTACCTGTGCCGGATCGTCGACCGCAAGGAGAGCCACGGCACGACCTACCTCGTGACCGATGGCGGGCTGCATCACCAGCTCGCCGCCTCGGGCAACTTCGGCACCGTGGTTCGCCGCAACTACCCGGTCGCGATCGCCAGCCGCTTCGCTGCCGAGCCGGCCGAAGAGGTCAACGTGGTGGGCTGCCTGTGCACCCCGCTCGACAGGCTGGCCGACGCGGCCCTGCTGCCCCGTGCCGACGTGGGCGATCTCGTGGCGGTGTTCTGCGCCGGGGCCTATGGCGCCAGCGCCAGCCCGGCGCAGTTTCTCGGCCAGGGGCCGGCGCGCGAGATCCTCGTTTAGAAACGCGCGCTGGGCTGTCCCATAGCGGGACGCGGTTGCGCAAAAGCCCGGAAACAGGCGCTTTCGGGCCGCAAGGCTAACGCAATGTTCACCCTTTTCCGGGACAAGGCGAGCCGGATCCACGAGCCGTGGGCCGGGCGTGTCGCTTCGCCCGGTGCGCCGCTCGGCAACAACTCGAGGACGCAGACATGCGTAAGACCAGCCTTCCCCGCCTCCTTGCCGCCAGTGCCACCGCCTGCCTCGCGTTGGCGGGATGCGGCACGACGTCGGCCCCGCAGCTGGCCCCGGCGAGCTTCGTGGCGATGCAGGAAGGTCCGGGCGAGGAATACATCATCGGCCCGCTCGACCAGCTGACCATCCACGTCTGGCGCAACGACGAACTGGGTGCGCAGGTCCAGGTGCGGCCCGACGGACGCATCTCCACGCCGCTGGTCGAGGACATGCCCGCGGTCGGCAAGACGCCGACGATGCTGGCAGAGGATATCCGGCTCCAGCTTTCGCAGTACATCTCCGAGCCGCTGGTGACGGTCATCGTCAACCAGTTCGCCGGGACCTTCAGCCAGCAGATCCGCGTGGTCGGCGCGACCGAGAAGCCGGCGAGCATTCCCTACCGCGCCAACATGACCGTGCTCGACGCGATGATCGCGGTCGGCGGCATGAGCGAATTCGCCAGTGGCAACCGCGCCAAGCTGATCCGCTTCGACAAGCAGCTCGGCCGCCAGCGCGAATACGGCCTGCGGTTGGCCGACCTGCTCAAGAAGGGCGACAGCAAGGCGAACGTGATGCTGCAGCCCGGCGACGTGATCATCATCCCGGAATCGATGTTCTGAGGCCGGATGACGGGATGATCAGGGGGCACATCGCTTGAACACACTCATCGAAGAGGCGCGCGAAGCACTCTGGGCGGTCTGGAACCGGCGCTGGATGGCGCTCGGCGTCGCCTGGGGCGTGTGCCTGCTCGGGTGGTTCGTCGTCGCGATGATCCCCAACGCCTACGATTCCAAGACCCGCATCTTCGTCCAGCTCGACGATGCGCTGGCGCAGCAGATCGGCATCGGCGCGGCGACCCGCGAAAAGGAAATCCAGCAGGTCCAGCAGACGCTCAAGAGCGCGGTGAACCTGGAAAAGGTCGTCCGTTCGACCCGCATCGGCGACGAGATCACGACGCCGGCCGAAATGGAACGAGCGGTCCAGGCGCTGGGCGAGAAGATCATCGTCCTGGCGCAGGGCGAGAACCTGTTCGAGATCACCGCCACCAGCGGCCGCAGCGACCTGTCGGACGCCGAAAACGCCCAGCTGGCGCAGGACATCGCCCAGCGGATGATCGACATTTTCCGCGAGAGCAATATCGGCGGTTCGCGCGGCGACATGCGCGAAACGCTCGAGTTCCTCGATCAGCAGCTGGCCGAGCGCAGCAAGCAACTCGAGGAAGCCGAGCAGAAGCGCCTCTCCTTCGAGACCGAGCACCCGGACCTCGTCGGCGGGACCGAAGCCATCTCGGCCAAGATCGAGAACCAGCGCAACGAGCTGCGCTCGGTCCAGGCCGACCTTGCCGCCGCCCGCAGCGCGCTGGCCGCCATCGATGGCCAGATCGCTTCCACGCCGCGCACGCTCGCGACGTCCGACATGGGCGGGCCGCGCGCCTCGCTTGCGCAGGCGCAGTCCAACCTCGCCGCGCTGCGCGGGCGCGGGCTGACCGACAGCCATCCCGACGTCATCGCGCTGAACAAGCAGATTGCCGCGCTGCGCGTGGCCGCGGCGAACGACAACGGCAACTACGGCATGCCCAACCCGGCCTACTCCTCGCTGCAGGGCATCCGTATCGAAAAGCAATCGAACGTGGAGGCGCTGTCCTCGCGCGCCGCCGCGATCAGCTCGCAACTGGCCGACTTCTCGGCCAGCCAGGCGACCGAGCCCGGTGTCGCCGCCGAAGCGCAGCGAATCAGCCGCGACTACCAGGTGCTGCGCGAGCAATATGACAAGCTCCTGGCGGACCGCGAGGAACTGCGCCTGCGCGGCCAGGTCGAGACCGAGCGCAGCGCGATCAAGTTCGAGGTCATCGACCCGCCGAGCACGCCGCGCGCGCCCTCGTGGCCGAACCGCCCGATCCTGCTCTTCGCGGTGCTCTTCCTGGGCGTCGGCGCGGGAGCCGGCACGGCCTATCTGACCGCGCGGATGCGGTCGAGCTTCGCCACCGCCGGCAAGCTGGAGAGCGCGTTCGAGCTCCCGGTGATCGGCACGATTTCGCTCGCTCTGACCGACGCGGCCAAGGTGCTGCAGAGGAAGAAGCTGAAGCGCTTCGTGGCCGCCTCTGCCGGTCTGGGCGGTCTGTTCGTGGTCCTGATGGTGGCCGAGTTCGTCCAGCGCGGCATGGTGGTGTGAGGGATGTCGAAATGACCGAACACAGCAAGATCCCGCTGCCCTCCGACGCAAAAGGCAAGTCGCTGTTCGAGCGGGCCGACGACCTGTACGGCCTGACCCCGGCGCCGGTGCCGGCGGAGCTCGCCCCGCCTGTGGCCAAGCGCGGCCAGAAGGCCGGGCCGAAGACTTCGGTGCCCAGGCCGCCTGAGATCGAGTCCGGACCGCCAGAGCCCACGGCTGCCGAACCGATCGTGGAAACGGCCGCCCAACCGGCCAGCGCACCGGCCCCCGAGGCTGCCCTGCATTCCGCCAAAGCCGCTCCCTCCGCGCAGCCCGCCCGCACGGTGGAGCCGATCGTTTTCAGGGGGCCGCGCCACCCGATCGATCGCGCGCACCTTGCCCGGCAGGGCCTGATCCAGCCCGACGGCAAGGTCACGGCCCTGCTGGAGGAGTTTCGCATAGTGAAGCGGCAGTTGCTCAACGCCTCGCGCGCTGCCGCTGCCCGCGGGATGGGGCCCAAGGCGCAGCGCATCCTGATCTGTTCGCCCTTGCCGGGCGAAGGCAAGACGTTCTGTGCGACCAACCTGGCACTGGCGCTGGCGGCGGAGAAGGACAGCGAGGTTGTCCTCGTCGACGCGGATTTCGCCAAGCCCTCCATCCTCTCGACGCTCGGCCTGCCGGGTGGGCGCGGCCTGATGGACGCGCTGGCCGATCCCTCGCTGCGGGTCGAGGATTGCGTGATCGGCACCGACATCGGCGGGCTTTTCGTGCTGCCGGCGGGCAACCAGTCCAATTCGGACAGCGAATACCTGTCATCCGGTCGAACGGAGGAAGTGCTCGACCGGCTGACGCAGGGCGCGCCGAACCGCCTGGTCATTTTCGATTCGCCGCCCGCGCTCGCCGCCTCTCCGGCGGCCGAGCTCGCCAAGTACGCGGGGCAGGCGGTGGTCGTCGCTCGGGCGGACACGACAGGCCAGACTGCGCTCGAAGACGCGCTTTCGCTGCTGTCGAACTGTCCGGACATCAAGCTGCTGCTCAATGCCGCGCAATTCAGCCCGAGCGGCCGCCGCTTCGGTTCGTATTACGGATACGGGGGGTAAAGTCCCATGAAGATCCATACTCATTCGAGCGCGCTCGCCCTGGCCCCCATCGCCGTTGCCCTCGTTGCCACGGTCATGCCGGCGGGCGCGTTCGCACAGCAGATCCAGGCGCAGGAAGTACAGCCGGAGGCCACGCCGGCCGTGCGCACCGGGCACACTGAGATCCATCCCTATATCGAGGTGGCGCAGATCTTCACCGCCCAGCTCGAGCCGGTGAACGACAGCGTGACCTACACAAGCGTGGCCGCCGGCGTGGATGCGACGACCCGCGGGCGCAACTCGGCCGCCTCGGCCTCGGTCCGCTACGAGCGCCGCTTCGGCTACGACAACAGCTTCCGCGATAGCGACACCGTGAGCGGTGTCGCGCGCGCCTCGGTCGGTCTCGGCTCGCCCAACATCACGATCGAGGGCGGCGCGCTTGCCGCGCGGACGCGGGTCGATTCCAATGGCGTCGCCACCACCGGCGCCTTTGCCCAGAACGATCGCGAGACCAGCCAGGTCTACTCAGGCTACGTCGGGCCCTCAATTCGCAGCCGCCAGGGCGCGCTCGAGGTGGAGGGGCATTACCGCTTCGGATATACCCGGGTGGAATCGCCCGACGTGATCGTCGCTGTCCCCGCGGGCCCGGCGCGGGTCGACCTGGCGGACGAGAGCACCACCCACATGGCCTCCGCGCGGGTGGGTCTTGCGCCGCGTACCGTCCTGCCCGTGGGCATGGGCGTCGGCGGCGGATGGAACGAACAGAACACCTCCAACCTCGACCAGCGCGTGCGCGACCGCCATGCCCGGGCCGACGTGACGCTGCCGGTCAGCGAGAGCCTGGCGCTCGTCGGTGGGGTGGGATACGAGGACGTCGAGATTTCCAGCCGCGACGCCCAGCGCGATCCGGTTACCGGAGCGCCGGTGATCGGGTCCGATGGCCGCTACGTCACCGACAAGACCGCGCCGCGCCAGATCGCCTACAAGACCGACGGCCTGATCTGGGACGCGGGCGTGATGTGGCGCCCCAGCCGGCGCACTTCGCTGCAGGCCTTCGTCGGCAAGCGATACGATTCGACGACCTATTACGGCAGCTTCGCCTACGCACCGGACAGCCGCAGCAGCCTCAACATCTCGGTCTACGACGGTATCCAGACCTTCGGCGGGGTCATCACCGACCGCCTGGCCGGGCTGCCGGCGCAGTTCCAGGCCATTCGCAACCCGTTCTCGGGCGACATTGGCGGCTGCGTCGCCAGCACACAGGGCAACAACTGCACAGGCGGGGCGTTCGGCTCGCTCAATTCGGCGGTGTTCCGCGACCGTGGCGTGGCGCTCAGCTATGGGCGCGATCTCGGCCGCACGCAGTTCGGCCTGGGCGCGGGCTACGACCGGCGCAAGTTCATCGCCGCGACGGGCACCGTCCTCGCCGCCGCCAACGGTATCGTGGACGAGAACTACTGGGCCGCGGCCTATGCCGGGACCCGGCTGGACCAGCGGTCGAGCATTACCGCCAACCTTTATGCCAGCATGTACGACAGCGGCCTGAGCGGAGACCGCGCCATCGGTTACTCCGCTTCGCTCGCTTACGCCCGCCAACTCATCGCCGGCCTCAGCGGCACTGCCGCCCTCGGCCTCGATGGGGTTTCCCAGGACAATCTGCCCGACCTCCAGTCCGCCTCGGCACTGGTCGGCCTGCGCTACACCTTCTGACGCTCGGAGAAACGAGATGTTCGACAACTTCTACGGCCTGACGGGAAAGCCTTTTCAGCTGACCCCGGATCCCGCGTTCTACTTCCGCAGCACGACGCATCGCAAGGCGCTGTCGTACCTCGGTTACGGCCTGGCGCAGGGCGAAGGGTTCATCGTCATCACGGGCGAAGTCGGAGCGGGCAAGTCCACGCTCGTCGCGCACCTGATGAGCACGATCGATCCGGAGCGGCTGACGGTCGGCGCAGATCGTCACCAGCAAGCTCGACGAGGAGGAGATCGTCCACGTCGTGGCGCAGAGCTTCGGGCTGGACATCGAAGGCCATGACAAGGCCACCGCGCTGGGCGCGATCGAGGGCTTCCTGCACGACGAGGCGCGGGCCGGGCGCCGCTGCCTGCTCGTGGTCGACGAATCGCAGAACCTGGAGATCCCGGCCCTGGAAGAGCTGCGGATGCTGTCGAACTTCCAGCTCGGCAACCATCCGCTGCTGCAGACCCTGCTGCTCGGCCAGCCGGAGTTCCGCGCGACGCTGCAGACGTCGACCGAGCTCGAGCAGCTGCGCCAGCGGGTGATCGCGGCGCACCACCTCGAGCCGATGGAGAAGAGCGAGATCGAGCCCTACATCGTCCACCGGCTGGAGAAGGTCGGCTACAGCGGCAATCCCTCGTTCGACCAGCGGGTGTTCACCGAGCTGTACGACGCGAGCGGCGGCATTCCGCGGCGCGTCAACCAGATCGCCAATCGCCTGCTGCTGCTCGGCGCCGTCGAGGAGCGCACGCGGATCGATTCCGCCATGCTCAAGGCGGTGCTCGACGAAATGGCCGGCGAGAAGGCATTTCCGGAAGCGGCGCCCAAGCCGATGCCCAGGCTGGAAACCCCGGCCGTCGCCCCGGCGCCGCTCAACCACGAGCCGCGCCTGCTGCGCAGCGACGTCGAGGCCATGCTGGCCGAGCGCGACGCGCAGATCGCCGAATTGCAGCAAGCCGTCGTCGAGATGAGCAGCCAGCGGGCCGATGCCGCCGCCGAGAGCCTGATGCCGGAGATCGAGTCGCTGCAGGAGAGCCTCGCCAGGCTCGAGGCAAAGACCTTCGAGCAGGAGCGCACGATCCGCCACACGCTGACCATGCTCATCGAGTGGATCGAGGGCGAAATGGACGAGGCGCAAGCCGCCTGAAGGCGCACGGGGGTTCGGTGTGAACGCAGTAACGCCCATCAAGGCACCGATCGCCGCCGGCGTGCCCGGCGGTTCCATCGTCAACGGCCTGTCGGTCGATGTCGAGGACTGGTTCCAGGTCGGTGCGTTCGAGCACGTAATCGAAAAGGACGATTGGCACTCGCTGGTCGACCGGGTCGAGCGCAATGTCCACGCGATCCTCGACATGTTCGACGCGGCCGAGGTCCGCGCGACTTTCTTCGCGCTCGGCTGGGTCGCCGCGAAGCACGGCGGCCTGATGCGCGAGATCGTCGCGCGCGGGCACGAGCTGGCAAGCCATGGCTGGGACCACGGCCGGGTCTTCCGGATGGAGCGCGCGCAGTTCGGCGAGGACATCTCCCGCGCCCGCAAGGTATCTGGAAGACGCCTCCGGATGCGTGATTACCGGCTACCGCGCGCCGAGCTTCTCGATCGACCGCCGCACGCCCTGGGCCTTCCACGAGCTGGCCGAGCAAGGTTACGCCTATTCCTCCAGTGTCGCCCCGGTGGCGCACGACCATTATGGCTGGGCCGAAGCGCCGCGCTTCGCCTTCAGCCCGCTTCCCTGGTCGCCGCTGCTGGAAATCCCCGTGACCACGGCGATGTTCGCCGGCAGGCGGCTGGCGGCCGGCGGCGGTGGGTTCTTTCGCGTGATCCCCTACGCCTTCACCCGTTGGGCGATCCGCCAGGTCAACCGGACCGACGGGCGGCCGGCGATATTCTATTTCCACCCATGGGAGATCGACCCCGGCCAGCCGCGCGTGGCCGGGGCGCCGCTTCGTTCGCGCCTGCGGCACTATACCAACCTCGAACGCATGGCGCCCAAGCTGCGCCAGCTGGTCGACGAATTCGCCTGGGGCCGGATGGACGTGCTGGCCCATCGCGAACGCGAGCGGCTTGACGCGGAGGCGGCATGAATGCGCCCTTCGCCCTGAAGAGAGAAACGATCGCGCTCGCCGACCTGCGGCAGCCCGACGAGGTTTCGCGCATCGAAGGCTTCGTCGCCGAAAGGGGCGGCAGCTTGTTCCATCGGCCCGCGTGGCTGCGTGCGATCGAGACCGGAACGGGCCAGCGCGCCTGCGGACTGGTGGCGGAGAGGGGCGGGGCGATTACCGGTTGGCTGCCGCTCAACGAGATTCATTCGCCGATCTTCGGCCGGATGCTGGCGTCGAGCGGGTTCGCTGTCGAAGGCGGCGTACTGGGCGAGGGGGATACTGCCGAAACGCTCTGCCGCGCGGCGGAGGAACTCGCGCTGCGCCGCTCGTGCACCGCCGTCGAACTGCGCGGCGGACCGGCCCCGTCCGACTGGACCGTGCGTACGGACACTCACCTCGATTTCCGCGCCGCTCTTGCCGAGGACGACGATGCTCAGCTCCTCGCGATACCGCGCAAGCAGCGCGCCGAGGTGCGCAAGGGCCTGGATCAGGATCTGACCGTCCATGTCGGGCGCGACGAGGCGGACCGGGCGGCGCACTATGCCGTCTACGCGGAAAGCGTTCGCAACCTGGGTACGCCGGTTTTCCCGCGCCGCCTGTTCGACGCGGCGCTCGACGCGCTGGACGGCGACATCCTGACCGTGCGCCATCGTGGCCGTCCCGTATCGAGCGTCCTCTCGTTCTATCACCGCGGGACGGTCATGCCGTATTGGGGTGGCGGCGTCTGGGAGGCGCGCCGGCTGCGGGCAAACGACCGCATGTACTACGAGCTCATGCTCCACGCGCGGCGGGACAAGGGCTGCACCAGCTCGGACTTCGGGCGCTCGAAGGCCGGCAGTGGCCCTGCTGCGTTCAAGAAGAACTGGGGCTTTGCCGGCACGCCATTCACCTATTCGAGCTGGACTGCGCCGGGCTGCGAGGCGCGCGACGCAGATCCAACGAGCGCGAAACACGCGGCGCGGATCGCGCTCTGGAAGCGCCTGCCGCTGCCGGTAGCCAATCGGCTGGGGCCGCCGATCGCGCGCGGCCTTGGCTGAGGCCGCCGGCATGAGCGGCGAGATCCTCTTTCTGGCGCATCGGCTGCCGTTCCCTCCGGACCGGGGCGACAAGATCCGCTCGCACCACATTCTCAAGGCCCTCGCGGACATGGCGCCTGTCCATGTCGGTTGCCTGGCCGAGAATGCCGCAGACCGTGAGAATGCCAGCGAACTGGCGAGGGTCGCAGCGAGCTATTGCATGCCGGATCGCAACAAGCCGCTCGTCGTGGCCGGGCTGGAAGCACTTCTGGCGGACGAGCCGGTCAGCCTCGCCGCCTTTCGCCACGCCGAGTTGCGCGAATGGGTCAGGCGCACGGTTGCCGAGCGAGCGATCGAAACGATCTACGTCTTTTCCGGACAAATGGGGCAGTACGTCCCGGTCGACTGGACAGGACGGCTGGTGGTTGACCTGTGCGACGTTGATTCGGCCAAGTTCGAAGCCTTCGCGGCGCAACGGCGATGGCCGTTCGGCTGGATACACCAGCGCGAAGGCGAGCGGCTGCGAGCCATGGAGGAGCGGCTCGCCCGCATCGCCGACCGCACTTTGCTGATCAGCAATTCCGAGCGCGACCTTCTGCGCTCGCGCCTGCGCCACCCCGTTTCCGCCCATCTCGCGACCCTTGGCAACGGCATCGACGCGACTGCGTTCGATCCGGCTGCCTGGACGCCGCGCAGCGAGATCGCCGGCACGCCGGGCCCCCATGTCGTGTTCACCGGGCAAATGGATTACCCGCCCAACATCGAGGCGGTCGAGCGAGTGGCGCGTGCCGTCCTGCCAGCCATTCGCCAGCAGCATCCCGGGGCACAGTTTCATATCGTCGGCCGCGCGCCGACGACCGGCGTGCGCGCGCTGGCGGGAGAAGGCGTCACGGTCTGGGGCGAAGTGCCGGCGGTGCAGCCGTTCCTTGCCGCGGCCGACCTGGTGATCGCGCCGTTGATGGTCGCCAGGGGGGTGCAAAACAAGGTGCTCGAGGCGATGGCAATGTCCTGCCCCGTCCTTCTGACTTCGCACGCTGCGGCCGGCATCGACGCCGTCGATGGACTGCACTTCGCGATCGCGGACGGAGACGAGGCCTTGGCGCGCCGGGCGCTCGCGCTGCTGGCGGACCGCCCGCGTGCCCGCGCCATGGGGATCGAAGCGCGTCGCTTCGTCGTCGAGCGAATGAGCTGGCCGGCGATGCTCGCCAGCCTGCCCGCGATCACCGGGCACAAGCCGCCCGCCCAAGGCCGCCGCAATGCCGCCTGAAGCAACTCTTCCGCCGCCACGTCTTGTGCATTTGGCCGACTTGCCGCGCGCCTGGCGCCGTCCTCTTGCCTGCCTGGTGCTGTCATGGCTGGTGCTGGGCGCCCTGACCGCGCGGGACTGGGCGGCGATGGCGCATCAGTGGTGGGACGTATCGACCTACAACCACGTTCTCCTGATCCTGCCGATCCTCGTGTGGCTGGTGCGGCTGCGACTGCCGGTCCTGGCCCCGCTCGAGCCGCACGCGTGGTGGCCGGGGCTGTTGGTAGTGGGCGCGGCGCTGCTGCTCTGGCTGCTTGGTTCGGTTTCGAGCTTCGCCAGCGCGAGCCAGCTGGGGGCAGTGGTCATGTTGCAGGGAGCCGTCATCGCGCTGCTTGGCCCGAGGGTCGCCGCTGCGTTGCTGTTCCCGCTCGCGTACATGCTCTTCCTCGTGCCCTTCGGCGACGAACTGGTTCCGCTGCTCCAGCTCGTCACCGCCAAGTTGACCATCGCGCTGACGCACTGGAGCGGGGTGCCCGCCGAAATCGACGGTGTATTCATCGATACGCCGGTCGGGCTGTTCGAGGTGGCCGAGGCCTGTTCGGGCGTGAAGTTCCTGATTGCCATGGTCGCGCTCGGGACGCTTGTCGCCCACCTTGGCTTCAAGAGCTGGCGCCGCCGCGTGGCCTTCATGGCGCTTGCCGTTGCCTTGCCGATCGTCGCCAATGGCGTGCGCGCCTGGGGGACGATCTACATCGCGCAGAGCCAGGGCATCGAATTCGCCGCCGGATTCGATCACATTTTTTACGGTTGGATCTTCTTCGGCATCGTGATGGCCGCCTTGCTCGGCCTGAGCTGGCGCTTTTTCGACCGCGCGCCCGACGACTTGTCTCCCGCTCCCACAGGTGCTCTCCTCGACCGGCTGGACCGCAACAGAGCGGATCCGCGTCGCGTTCTCGCAATGCTCGCCGTCATGGCTGTCGCGGCCGGTTTGTGGGCCGGCGCGAGCCGCGCGATTGCCGCGGACCTGCCCGGCCGGGTCGACCTGCCGCCGGTCGGCGGCTGGCAGCGGGTCGACTATGCGCCGCAGGTGTGGTGGGAACCGCGCGCGAACGGGGCCGGCCACCGACTGCTGGGTCGCTACCGCGATGCGCAAGGGCGCGAAGTGGACGTTTTCCTCGCCTTCTACGGGATCCAGGACGACGAGCACGAGGCCGGCGCAACGGGGGAGGGGGCCCTGGTGCCCGGTACCGACTGGCGCTGGCTGCGCCCCGGACCCGGTTTGCAGGCCGGCGAGGGCGAATGGCTGCAGGCCCAGGGCCAGGTTCGCCGCTATGCCGTGACCTGGTACCGCAGCGGCGCACTCGTCACCGGCGATCGCAAGCGGCTGAAGCTGCGCACGATGGCGGACCGGCTGGCGATGCGGCCGGAGCCTGTCACCGTGCTCATCCTCTCCGCCGAAGCGACGCGCGGCCAGGATGCTCCCGAAGCGGTCGCCGAATTCCTCGCCGCCGCCGGGCCGCTCGTGCGGTGGATGGACGGCGTGGCGCAAGTTCCCTAACGGCCCGGCCATGTGCGGGATCGCGGGCCTGTTCCATTGCGGCACCATCAAGCCGGTCGACCCCGCGCGGGTCGAGCGGATGTGCGACGCCATTGCCCACCGCGGGCCAGATGGTTCGGGGGTATGGACCGCGCCGGGCGTGGGGCTGGGGCATCGCCGCCTGTCGATCATCGATCTCGCCGGATCGCCGCAGCCGATGCTTTCCGCCGACGGGCGCGCCGTGATCGTCTTCAACGGCGAAATCTACAATTTCCGCGAACTGCGCAAGGAACTGGCCGGGCTGGGCGCGCGGTTCCGCACCGACGGCGACACCGAGGTGATCCTCGCCGCATGGCAGCGCTGGGGCGTCGAATGCCTGCCGCGCCTGCACGGCATGTTTGCTTTCGCGCTCTACGATCTCGATCGCCGCGAGCTGCTCCTGGCGCGCGACCGGCTGGGGGTGAAGCCGCTGTTCATGGCGCCCCTCTCCGACGGGAGCATGGCCTTCGGATCGGAGCTGAAGGCGCTCCTGGCGCACCCTCTTCTGCGCCGGGACGTCGATCCGCTCGCGGTCGAGGATTACCTGACCTGGGGCTACGTGCCCGATCACCGCTCGATCCTCGCGGGGGTGGAGAAACTGCCGGCCGGGCATTACCGCCTGCTCAGGCACAACGCGCCGCCCTCGGCGCCGATTTGCTGGTGGGATATCTCCTTCGCCGAGCGCCGCAAGGGCTCCGAGGCCGATCTCGAGGCCGAACTCCTGCACCACCTGCGCGAAGGGGTGACCAGCCGGATGGTGGCCGATGTGCCGCTTGGAGCCTTCCTCTCGGGCGGGGTCGATTCCTCCTCGGTCGTGGCGCTGATGGCCGAAGCCAGCCGCGCGCCGGTGCGGACCTGCTCGATCGGCTTCGACGTCGCTGCCCACGACGAGACGAGCTACGCCGAGGAGGTCGCGCGCCTCTTTGCTACCGATCACCGGGCGCGCACCGTCGGCGCCGATCAATACGAGGCCATCGGCGCCCTCGCCGTCATGTTCGACGAACCTTTCGCGGACGCCTCAGCCCTGCCGACATGGCGCGTCTCGCAACTCGCGCGCGAGAGCGTGACCGTCGCGCTGTCGGGTGACGGCGCCGACGAGGCGCTGGCCGGCTATCGGCGCCAGGTGTTTCATGCTCACGAGGAACATGCGCGGGCGCTGTTGCCGGCCGGGTTGCGGCGCAGCGTGCTGCAGCCGCTGGCGCGGGCCTATCCCAAGGCGGATTGGGCCCCGCGCCCCCTGCGGCTGAAGACGACCCTCCAGTCCCTCGCGGGAACGGGAGAGGAGGGCTACGCCGCGGCGCTCTCGACGACCCCGGCAGCGGTGCGGCGCGCGCTCTATTCACCCGCTTTTCTGCGCTGCATCGGCGATTATCGAGCCGAACAGCGGCTGATCGACCTCATGCACGCTGCGCCCGCGCGATCGGGGCTCGACCGGGCCCAGTACGTCGATCTCAAGTTCTGGTTGCCGGGCGACATCCTGACCAAGGTCGATCGCACCAGCATGGCGGTTTCGCTGGAGGCTCGGGAGCCCTTGCTCGACCATCGGCTGCTCGAATTCGCCGCGATGTTGCCCGAACGAATGCGCGTGCGCGGGCGGCAGGGCAAATGGCTGCTCAAGAAAGCGATGCGCCGCTATCTGCCCGACCCGATCCTCTATCGGCCCAAGCAGGGCTTCGTCACGCCCGTCGCCGAATGGCTGCGGGGCCCTCTCGCCGGCGAGGCTCGTGCCATTGGCAGCAGCGCCGCCCTGGCGCGTACCGGATGGTTCGATTCCGCCCGCATCGCAAGCCTGGTGGAAGCCCATATCGCCGGGCGTTCGGACCATTCCAGGCTGCTGTGGCAGCTCGTGATGCTGGACCGTTCGCTGCGTCACCTCGGGGTCGCGGGTTGAACTTTCGACAGGTGTGGCGGCTGCGACACGGGCGTGGTCCCAAATCGGGACGACGGCGGACCTGCGATAAGTTAAGGTAAATAAGGCGTTGCCAAATTGATTCCGGCGAGCGTAGGCTTCGTATGTCCAGCCGGAATACCGGTCGAGACGGGGTCGACGACGGGGAACATATGGACCGCCAACCGGGGAACGTAGACAATTGCCAGCGAGCATCGGATGAAGCCGAAAGCTCGGTAATCGCATTCGGACCGGGCGACGAACACCTCGTCATCGCGCCCGCCAGTCCATCCCCGATTGACCCCCAGCTGTTCGAGTTGTCAGAGCTGGAGTGCCGATACGAAGCCGACTGCGCGGCCCTGTGGACTTTCATGCGCCCGGTCGGACGGCCCAGCTTCACGCCGCCGATGCTGCGAGACTTCGATTCCTGGCAGAGGCTGATCGGAGACAACTTCGGCGATGACCGCTCGCCCCTGCGCTACCTCGTGCTCGGCAGCCGCTCGCCAGGCGTATTCTGCTTCGGCGGCGACCTGGCGCTGTTCCGGGACCTGATCCGCGCCGGCGACCGCCGGGGGCTGGAGCACTACGGCTTCCGCTGCGTCGAGATTCTCCATCGCAACATGCACTCGCTCGACTTGCCGATGCTGACCGTCGGGCTGGTCGAGGGCGCCGCGCTTGGCGGTGGGTTCGAGGCGCTGCTCTCCTTCGATTTCATCATTGCCGAACGCGGCGCGACCTTCGGGCTGCCCGAAATTCTCTTCGGCCTGTTCCCGGGCATGGGGGCGCATGCGATCCTGTCGCGCAAACTCGGGACCGCGATGGCCGACCGGCTGATCCTGTCCAACGAGACCTATACTGCCGAACAGATGTACGACCTCGGCGTGGTCCACCAGCTCGCCGAGCCGGGCGAGGGGCTGAAGGCCTGCCGCGACTTCATCAAGCGCAGCGAGCGACGCCACCCGGGTCTGGTCGCGGCGCGCAAGGCGATGAAGCTGGCAAGCCCCATCGACCTGCGCGAGCTCAAGGACATCGTGAAGCTGTGGGCTTCGGCGGCGATGCGGCTGACCGAGCAGGACCTCAAGATAATGAGCCGGCTGACCCGCGCGCAGGAACGCGTCGCCGCAGCCTGAAGCGTCCTTCGCGCGCCTCAGCGCGCGTCGACCATCACCAGTTCGCAGTCCTCGATCGCCTCGACGGTCAGGGTCTCCTCGCCGGTAATGGCGATACCGTCTCGTGGGCTCGCGTCCTTGCCATTGATGCGTATGCGACCGCCCGTGGCGACGAGGTATTGATGACGCCATGGAGCCGCGTCGTAGGTGGCGGTTTCCCCGGCCGCCAGGGTGGCCGCCATGACACGCGCGTCGGCGCGGATCGGCAAGGCCCCGTCACGTTCCGGCTCGCCGCTGGCGACGATCTCCCACTTGCCGGCCCGCTCTCCGCGAGGGAACGCGCGCATGCCCCAGTCGGGCTTGTCTCCGACGCTGTCGGGCAGAACCCATATCTGGAACAGTGTCGTGTCCTCGTCCTCGAGGTTGTACTCGGCATGGGCCACGCCGGTCCCGGCGCTCATGACCTGCACGTCGCCGGCGCCCGTACGCCCTTCGTTGCCCATCGAATCCTTGTGGCTCACCGCCCCGGTGCGGACGAAAGTGATGATTTCCATGTCCGAATGGCTGTGCGGCGGGAAGCCGCTGCGCGGCGCGATCCTGTCGTCGTTCCAGACGCGAATGCGGCCCCAGCCCATGCGGTCGCGGTCCATGTAGTCCGAAAACGAGAAATGATAGCGGGTGTCGAGCCAGCCATGGTCGCGGTGCGCCAGGCCGTCGAAGGGTCGGATGTCGATCATTTCGGAATTCCACCTCGGCGGGGTGTTGTCGCCGGAATGCTGGAAATGTGGGACCGGCTGTCGTCTCATGCAACCCCATGTCCGCGCGCCATGTAGGCGTCGCTCTGCATTTCCTTCAGCCGGCTGACTGTTCGCTCGAACTCGAAACTGCCTTCGCCCGAGGGATAGAGCGCCTCGGGCTCGGCAGCGGCCGTTGCGAAGAGAATGACGTTGTTCTCGTAGAGGGTGTCGACCAGCGTGACGAAGCGCGCCGCCTCGTCCTTGCGCTCGGGCGCCCAGCACCGGAATGCCGACGATGACGACCGTGTGATATGTCTGCGCTATGGCGAGATAGTCGGCCGCGCCGCGTGGCTCGCCGCACAAGCGCTTGAAGCTGAACACCGCCACGCCCTTGAGGCTCTTGGGCACATGGAGCGTCCGGCCGCCACCAAGGTCGAGATCGGCAGAGGGAACGTGCGCTGCATCCTCGGGCGGGTAGTCGGTGAGGCGAAAAAACGCCTCGCGAACCTGAGCCGTTGCAGCATCGCCGACGGGTGTGTGCCAGGTGGCAAGATTGCCGATCCGGTCGAGCCGATAGTCGACAGGACCGTTCAGTGGCACCACGTCCAGGTCCTGCTCGACCAGGCGGATGAAGGGCATGAACAGGTCGCGGTTTATGCCGTCCTTGTAGAGGTCCTGCGGCGGGCGGTTGGAGGTGGTGACGACGGTCACGTTCTCGTCGCGGATCAGGGCGGTGAACAGGCGGCCCATGATCGCCGCGTCGGCCGTGTTCTTGACCACCATCTCGTCGAAGGCGAGACAGCGCACGTCCTCGGCGATTCTCTCGGCCACGGGAGCGATCGGGTCGCCCGCTTCCTTGCGGCGCTCCTCGCGGATCATCCGGTCGACCTCGAGCATGAAGGCATGGAAGTGCGTCCGGCGCTTGCGCTTGATCGGCAGCGTTTCGACGAAGAGGTCCATCAGCATCGACTTGCCGCGACCGACGCCGCCCCACATGTAGACCCCGCGCACGCGATCCTGTCCCTTGCCGAACAGCCGGGCGAGGGCGCCCGGCTCGCGGGCGGTGACGAGGTCGTCCTGCACGCGCTGGAGCCTGAGGGCGGCGGCGCGCTGGTCGGGGTCGGGCCGCAGTTCGCCGGCAGCAACGAGCGCGTCGTAGCGCGCGAGAATGCCGCTCATTGCGTGATCTTGCGCACTATGCCCGAGAATCCGGCGACTGGATTGTCGCGCTGGACGATGCGGCCCTGGACGAAGATCATGCGCCCGGTCTCGCGCAGGATGGTGACGAGCGCATCGAGCGGTTCGTCCATGCTGCCAGCCCCGACATACTGGAGCGAAAGTTCGATCGTGACGGCAGAGGCGATGTCTTTTCCGGTCAGCACGCCCGGTCCTGCGAAGAGCGACGCGTCGGCAAAGGCCGAGAGGACGCCGCCGTGCACGAACCCCGCAATGTTGGCCATGTGCGGCTGCGGGAAGATCCGCGTGCGTGCGGTGCCGTTGCCCTCGTCACGGACGAGAAGCAGGCCGATGACCTCGCGGTTGAACGCGCCGGGTACACGCCATTCGTGCCAGCCCGGATGCTCCGGGCAGTCGCGCAGCGCGGGCTTGGCAGCCTCGGCCAAGGTCAGAGCTGGCGCTCGACCAGCAGCTTCTTGGTCTCGGCGATCGCCTTGGCGGGCGAGAGTCCCTTGGGGCACACGTTCGCGCAGTTCATGATCGTGTGGCAGCGATAGAGCCGGAACGGATCCTCGAGATCGTCGAGCCGTTCGCCGGCCATTTCGTCACGGCTGTCGGCCAGCCAGCGATAGGCCTGCAGCAGGATCGCCGGGCCGAGGAACTTGTCGGAGTTCCACCAGTAGCTGGGGCACGCGGTCGAGCAGCAGGCGCACAGGATGCATTCGTAGAGGCCGTCGAGCTTCTCGCGCTGTTCGGGCGACTGCAGCCGTTCCTTGCCGCTCGGCGTGGGGCTGACGGTCTGCAGCCACGGGCGGATGCTGGCGTACTGCGCGTAGAAATGCGTGAAATCGGGCACGAGGTCCTTCACCACTTCCATGTGCGGCAGCGGGGTGATGCGAATTTCGCCCTTCAGATCGTCCATCGCGGTGGTGCAGGCGAGGCCGTTCTTGCCGTTCATGTTCATCGCGCAGGACCCGCAGATCCCCTCGCGGCACGAGCGGCGGAAGGTCAGCGTCGGATCGACCTCGTTCTTGATCTTGATCAGCGCGTCGAGGACCATCGGGCCGCAAGCGTCGAGATCGATCTCGTAGGTGTCGTAGCGCGGGTTCTCGCCGCTCTCCGGGTCCCAGCGATAGATCCGGAACTTCTGCACGCGCGCGGCGCCTTCGGCAGTGTGCACGTGGCCCTTGCCGGTGATCTTCGAGTTCTCGGGAAGTGCGAATTCGGCCATGATACGTCCTTGTCTTGCGGCCTATCTAGCGATCCGGGTGGCAGGAGCAAGGCCGCGAAACCGCTAAGTTCACACAGATGGAACACGTGGAACGGTGTCTTGCAGGAAACTTCGGGCCGGGTTCCTTTCGATCGCGCAGTGCGCTGGTCGATCGCGAAGTCGGCTGCCCGGGTGCGAAGCGGGCAGGAGGTGCTTGATGGCATCGCGGTCATGCGGCGAGCTTGCAGGAGACGACAGGGTGTAGGAAAGTCGGTTCGTCAATGGGGAGAAAACGATGGGCCTGCGCAACTGGTACGAGGAAACGATCCTGCCGAAAATGATCGGCTGCGCCTGCGCCGATCCGAAGATCACCGCGCTGCGCGAGAAGGTCGTGCCGCTGGCCGAGGGCCGGGTCTTCGAGATCGGCTGCGGGGGCGGGCTCAACCACCCGCTCTACGACCACGACAAGGTCACCCACTTTGCCGGCATCGACCCCAACGGCGCCTTGCTTGAAAAGGCCCGGGCGGCGGCGCGGGAGAAGGGCTGGGAGGCTGATATCCGCGAGGGGCGGGGCGAGGCGATCCCGTTCGGCGATGCCACCTTCGACACGGTCGTGTGCACCTATACCCTGTGTTCGGTGGACGACGAGCACCAGGTGCTGAGCGAGCTGCGCCGCATCCTCAGGCCCGGCGGCAAGTTGCTCTACCTCGAACACGGCAAATCGCCCGATCCCGGTCCGGCCAGGTGGCAGCGCCGGATCGAACCTGTATGGAAACGCGCCATGGGCAACTGCCACCTGACGCGGCCGGTCAGCGGCGCGGTCGAGCAGGGCGGCTTCGCGCTGCAGAGGCAGGGCAGCACCTACATGGAAAAGATGCCGAAGTGGGCCGGCTGGACGGAGTGGGGCACGGGGGTGCGCACCGGCGGATAGGCCGTCCTCCCGCCTTGCCAGCACGCGAGGATCGATTATCCCTGCAAATCAAAGGGAGGGATCATGAAGACACTGGCCGCATCCACCGCCGTGGCGTTCGCGCTTTTCGGCACCCTGGCAGCCTCGGCGCAGGCGAGTCCGGACAAGAAGGTCACCACCATCGCCGACGCCGTGCGGTTCCTGCAGCGCGTCGACGGCGGTCGCTGCGCGGGCCTCACAAGCCTGCGGATCGGCGACGAACCGGTGAAAATCCTTTCCTCCACCCACGTTGCTTCCGCCGCGGCCGGCACGGTGGGCGAGGGACCGATGAAGAACCCGGCGGCGCTGCCGGCGCACTGCCTGGTCAAGGGCGTCATCGACGAACGGACCAACAGCGCCGGCAAGACCTATGGCATCGGTTTCGAGCTGGCCTTGCCCGACGACTGGAACGGCCGTTTCCTGCTGATGGGCGGCGGCGGCCTGAACGGTGCGATCCGACCACCCTGGGGCCCCGTCGCTTCCGGAACCACCCCGGCACTGTCGCGCGGCTTTGCCGTGCTGAGCCACGACAGCGGCCATTCGGGTACGGTGTGGGACGACAGCTTCAGCGCCGACCAGCGAGCCGCGCTCGACTTTGCCGAAACGTCCGTGCTGACGGCGACCAAGGTCGGCAAACGGCTGACCCAGTGGGTCTACGACAAGCCGATTGCCCACAGTTACATGACCGGCTGTTCGACCGGCGGGCGCGAGGGGATGTTGGCGATCGAGCGCTATCCGGAGCTGTTCGACGGCGTGGTGATCGGCGCCCCGGCGATGATGACCGGCAATTCCAACCTTGCGATCGACCGGATGCGCGTGGCCTTCAACCAGGCCGCCCCGCGTGACGGGGAAGGCAAGCCGATCATTTCGCAGATCTTTTCGCCCGCGTCCCGCGCGGCGATCAAGCAGGGCATCCTCGACCAGTGCGACAAGCTCGACGGCATCGCCGACGGCGTGGTCGCCAACGTCGCCCAGTGCAACTTCGATCCGAAGAAGCTCACCTGCAAGCCGGGTCAGAATGCCGGCTGTCTGAGCCCGGCCGTGGCCAACGCGCTGGACGCCGGATTCCAGCCGACGCGCGACAGCAACGGTCGGCAGCTCTACCCGGCGTTTCCCTACGACACGGGCATCGTGGCAGAGAACGGTGGCCTGCTGCCGACCGGGGCGCCTGGCCCGTTCGGACCCACGACGCGGGCTCTGAGCATCGACCTCGACGCGCGGATCGACGAGGTGCGCAACGATGCCATGCAGCGGCTGACCGACACCAATTACTGGACCAATCTCAACACGTTCCTCGACCGGGGCGGCAAGACGATCTTTTTCCACGGGATGTCGGACTTCTTCTTCAGCCCGCTGGCGACGCTCGACTGGTGGCAGCGCGCCGCGCAGACCAATGGCCCGCGCTTTGCCGATGCGAGCCGGCTCTACATGGTGCCCGGCATGCTACACTGCCAGGGCGGGGACGCGTTCGATCGCTTCGACCTGCTGTCCGAAATGGTCGACTGGGTCGAGAAGGGCGAGGCGCCGATGAATCCGGTTGCCAGCCGCTCTGACGGCAGCGCCAGCCGGCCGCTGTGCCAGTACCCAGCCTATCCGCACTACACCGGCGGCGATCCGGCGAAGGCCGGCAGCTTCCAGTGTCGGGTGCCGGCAGGGGCATGACATTCCGCCCGACCCTGGCTCTTGCCGCCGTTTCGGCCGCACTCCTTTGCGCTGCGGGCGCACCGGCAGCGGCGCAGGGTGCCGCCGCGTCCGGCCAGGCTGCGGTCGCGGCACTGGGCGATGCCGAGATCGCCGCCCGGGCGCGGGCGGCGGTGGCGGATTTCGCGGCCCGTCCGGAATTCGCCGGGCTTTCGTTCGCCGTGGGCCGGGGTGACCGCATCCTCGTCGAAGACGGGGCAGGGCTGGCCGATCTCGAGTGGAACGAGCCGGCAACGGCCGGCAGCGTGTTTCGCATCGGCTCGATCACCAAGCAGTTCACCGCCGCCGCCATCATGAAGCTGGCCGGGGAGGGGAAGCTCGCTCTGGGCGATCCTTTGTCGAAGTACTTGCCCCAATTCGACACCGGAGGACGCACGGTAACGCTGCGGCAGATGCTCAACCACACCTCCGGGATCCCGAGCTACACGACCGGAGAGTTCTGGCAGAAGAGTGCCCGGCTCGATCTCACCGATCAGCAGGTGCTCGACCTGGTGAAGGGAAAGCCGCTGGATTTCGAGCCCGGCAGCAAGTGGTCCTATTCCAACACGAACTATTATCTGCTCGGCATGATCGTCGCCCGGTTGAGCGGCCAATCCTATGCCGATTACCTCCAGGGCGCGTTTTTCGGGCCTCTCGGGCTGACTCATACGCGCTACGGCGCGATCGGGCCGGTCATCCCCCAGCGAGTGCAGGGTTATGCCTACGATTTCGCAACGCGCCGCCTGGTGAACGCGCCGCCGATCAGCATGGGGCCTCCCGGTGGGGCAGGCGGACTGATTTCCACCGCGGGGGATCTCGTGCGCTGGCAGATGGCGTTGACCGGCGGCAAGGCGATCGGCGCCGAGGCGTATCGGCAGATGATCGGCGCTCCTGTCGATACGGGGCGGGGCGGGATGAAATACGGCTTCGGACTGTTTGCGAGCGAGTTGGAAGGCCGACGGATGATCGAGCACGACGGCGCGATCACCGGGTTCAATGGTTTCCTGTCGTGGTTGCCGGACGAAAACCTCCACATCGCGGTCATCTCCAACAGCGAGTCGCTTCCCGCAGCCCTGATCGAACGGCGCATCCTGGCGGCGCTCGTCGGGAACAAGCCGCTCGAGCCGCTGCGCGACGGACCCGATCCGCGCAGCGAAGCGGCCGTGCGCAAGCTGATCGCCGGTCAGGCCTCCGGCACGCCCGACTATTCGACGATGTCGCCCCTTCTGGCCGACGCGGTGCGCGCGCAGCTTCCGCAACTGCAGCCGCTGTTCAAGGCATGGGGCGAAATTACCTCGGTCGAACTCGTCGCGGCCGACCTGACAGGGCTGGATACTTTCCTGGTCAAATCGCAGAACGGGCCGCCGGTGCTGTTCGACATCGTTCTGGCGCCCGACGGCACGATCGAGTTGAGCCGGTTCCGGTTCGTCGATCCGCCTCCGTCTCCGTCTTCGTCTCCATCTCCGTCTCCGTCTCCGTCTCCGTCGCAGCCCTGACCCTGCCATGCTGCGCGCCGTTACGGCCAACTTCGCCCTGATGACGCTGGCCGGGGTGGCGCTTGCCTGGGTGCAGCCGTGGCTGTTCACCTGGCTAACGGACGGATCGATCCGGCTGTTGGGCCAGCCGCTGCTTTCGATAGCGCTCGGCACGATCATGCTCGCGATGGGCCTGACGCTGACCTTTGCCGATTACCGCGCGCTGGCGCACATGCCGCGGGCGCTCGCCATCGGGGTCGTCGGGCAGTTCGCGATCATGCCGCTGACGGGTTACGCGGTGGCGCGTCTCGTCGGCCTGGAGCAAGGGCTTGCCGTGGGCCTGATCCTCGTCGCCAGCTGCCCCGGCGGCACGGCGTCGAATATCGTCAGCTATCTTGCGCGCGGCAACGTCGCCCTCAGCGTGGCGATGACGATGTGCTCGACCCTGGCGGCAGTGGCGCTGACGCCGCTGCTGACCGGGGCGCTGGCCGGCGCCTACGTCGATATAGACCGCTGGGCGCTCTTTCGCGACATGGTAGCCGTCGTGCTGGTGCCAGTGGTGGCCGGCACCTTGATCAGCGAGTTTCTGCCGGGCGTGGCGAAACGCGTAGGTGAGTGGCTTCCGCTCGTGGCGGCGGTGATCGTGGTGCTGATAGTCGGCGGGATCGTCGGCGGCTCGCGCGACCTCATCCGCGAACATGCCGAGAAACTGCTGCTGGCGACATTCCTGCTTCACGCGTTCGGTTTCGCGCTCGGCTATCTCGCCGCAAGGATTCTGGGCCTGGGCCCGATCGAGCGAAGGACCGTGTCGATCGAGGTGGGGATGCAGAATTCCGGTCTCGGCTCGGGCCTGGCAAAAGCCCCGAGCTTCGCCGCCCAGTTCCCCGACGCGATGCAGGCCGCCCTGGCGCCCGTGCCGGCGGCTCTGTCGGCCGTCTGGCACGTGGTTATCGGCAGCCTGCTGGCCGGCTGGTGGCGGCGGCGGCCTGAGCCCTGAGACTTGAGCTTTTGGCTCCGCGGAATCGGTATCGACGGAAACAGGTCTTGGGCGTAGCTATGCGCGCGGTCGCGTCTGATGGAGAACGCCCATGATGAAGCGATACGTTATCGAACGCGACCTGCCGGGGGTCGGTGGCATGTCGCACGGAGACCTGGGCGGAGCGGCGAAGACCTCCAACGCGGCGCTGTCTGACATCCCCGGTGTCCAGTGGGAGCACTCCTACGTAGCCGGCGACAAGACCTTCTGCATCTATCTTGCGGAGAACGAGGACCGCATTCGCGAGCATGCCGAGAAATCGGGTTTTCCGGCAACGAAGATCACCGAGATCGTAACCGTCATCGACCCGACGACGGAGCAATACTGCAACGCCTGACAGGCTGTGCTGCAATGAAAAAGGCCCCGGCGCGGTACGCCGGGGCCTTTTTCGTTTCGGGACCGGCCGGGCTTACTCGCCGAAGGTCCGCTGCCACCATCCGCGGCGGGGCGTGCCGGCGGCGGCTTCCTCGACCGTGTCGGTTTCGCCCCCGTCTGCATCGTTGGCCGCGGGCGGAGTGGCGGGCTCTGCCGCTTCCGGCTCGGCCTCGGCCTTCTTCTTGCGGGTGCGCTTGGGCTTGGGCTTCTCCTCGAGCGCTTCGGGCGCGACCTCGGCTGCCGTCTCTTCGGCGGGTGCCTCTTCCTTCGGCCCGGCTCCCTCGGCTTCGCTCGGTGCAGGCTTCTTGCGGCGCGTGCGCTTCGGCTTGGTCTCGGTCACGACCTCCGTTTCCGGCGAGGCATCGGTCCGGGCCGCTTCCTCGGCGTCGGGAGCATTGGTTTCCGTCGAAGCTTCGGCTTCGACGTCGGCCTTCTTGCGGCGCGACCGGCGCTTGGGCTTTTCCTCGGCCGCCGGCTTCTCTTCCGTTTCAGGCGCGAGCGCTTCGTCCGCCGCCTTTACCGTCGCATCGACATCTTCGTCGATGTGTTCGACCGCGTCCTCGAGCTCTTCGGAACCCGATTCGTCGCCGCGACGCTTGTTCCTGCGGCGACCGCCCCGGCGGCGGCGCTTCTTGGGCCGGTTTTCGTCGTCGTCGTCCTCGGCAGAGCTATCCGCGCCGCTGTTTTCGCCGTCGTCGTTGTCGTCGCTGTCGTTATCGTCGGAGGAGTCATCGCCTTCCTCGCGGTCGCGGCTGCGGCCCCGTCCGCCACGCCGGCGGCGCCGGCGCTTCTTGGACCGGTTGTCGTCGTCCTCCGAGGATTCCTCGTCCGCCTCATCCTCGTCCTCGTCCTCGTCGGCGAGGTCGTCCTCTACCTCTTCCTCGATCGCGGCAAACTTGGGAGTTCGAACTGGGGCGCGGACCGCTGCTGGTGACGCGCATCTTGGCGCCCTCGTCCTCGCCCTCGGGCACCACTTCGACGGTTACGCCGTAGAGCTGCTCGATAGCCGCGAGGTCGGACCGCTTGGCGTTGAGCATGTAAATCGCCGCCTCGGTGCTGGCATAGAGCGTGATGACGGTGCCTTTGCCCTTGGCTGCCTCGTCCTCGATCAGGCGCAGCGCGGACAGGCCGGCGCTGCTGGCCGTGCGGACCAGGCCGGTGCCGTCGCAGTGCGGGCATTGGCGGGTGGTCGCTTCGAGCACGCCGGTGCGCAGGCGCTGGCGGCTCATCTCCATCAGGCCGAAGCCCGAAATGCGGCCGATCTGGATGCGGGCCCGGTCGTTCTTGAGCGCATCCTTCATGCACTTCTCGACCTTGCGGACGTTCGATCCGTATTCCATGTCGATGAAGTCGATGACGACCAGCCCGGCCATGTCGCGCAGGCGCAGCTGGCGGGCGATTTCCTTGGCCGCCTCGAGGTTGGTCGAGAGCGCTGTCGCCTCGATCCCGTGTTCCTTGGTCGAGCGGCCGGAGTTGATGTCGATCGAGACGAGCGCCTCGGTCGGGTTGATGACCAGGTAGCCGCCGCTCTTGAGCTGCACTACGGGATCGTACATCGCTGAAAGCTGGTCTTCCGCGCCGTAGCGCTGGAACAGCGGGACGGGATCGGAATAGGCCTTCACGCGCCGGGCGTGGCTGGGCATCAGCAGCTTCATGAACTCGCGGGCGGAACGATAGCCTTCCTCGCCCTCGACCACGACTTCCTCGATCTCGCGATTGTAGATGTCACGGATGGCGCGCTTGATCAGGTCGCTGTCGGAATGGATCAGAGCCGGTGCCGAGCTCTTGAGAGTGGTCTCGCGGATCTCGTCCCACAGCCGGGCGAGGTAATCGAAGTCGCGCTTGATCTCGGTCTTGGTGCGCTGAAGCCCGGCGGTGCGGACGATCAGGCCCATCGAACGGGGAAGCGACAGCTCGCCGACGATCGACTTGAGACGCTTGCGATCGCTTGCCGAGCTGATCTTGCGGCTGATGCCGCCGCCATGGCTGGAATTGGGCATGAGAACGCAGTAGCGGCCGGCGAGGCTGAGATAAGTGGTCAGCGCGGCGCCCTTGTTGCCGCGCTCTTCCTTCACGACCTGGACGAGCAGGACCTGGCGGCGCTGGATGACGTCCTGGATCTTGTAGCGGCGGCGCAGCGCCATGCGCTTGTCGCGCAGTTCGTCCATCGCCTTGGCGCGGCTCTGCCCGCCGCGGGAGTTCCCCTGGCCCTGGCGGCGGCCGCGGCCGCGGCGGCCACGGGGCCTTTCGTCGGCTTCCTCTTCGGCCGAATCGTCCTCGCCGTTTTCGACGTGGCCGTCTTCGATCGTGGCGACGTCGTCCTTCTCGCTGGTGTCGATTTCCTCGACCCCGGCTTCTACCTCGTCCTCGTCGTCCTGCTCTTCGACCTCGAGCGGCTCGTCGTCATCCTCGGCGGCGCGCAGGGCAGCCTCTTCCTCGGCATGGGCCTGTTCTTCGGCCAGGAGCGCCTCGCGATCCTCCTTGGGAATCTGGTAATAGTCGGGATGGATTTCGCTGAAAGCGAGAAATCCGTGCCGGTTGCCGCCGAAATCGACGAACGCCGCCTGAAGCGACGGTTCGACTCGTGTAACCTTGGCTAGATAGATGTTGCCCTTGATCTGCTTGTGATCGGCAGATTCGAAATCGAATTCCTCAATCCGATTGCCCTGGAGCACCGCCACCCGGGTTTCTTCCGGGTGGCGCGCATCGATTAACATGCGCGTTGCCATTGAATAGTCTCCATGCGCGCGATGCCCCTGCCAGGGCTGGCCCAACCGGGGCGGCGGCGCACATTCTTGTGTGGAATCCGGCGCGCGGGATAGCGTGGCCGGACGATGAAATGGCGCCGCTGCGCGAAAGCGCGGCGGCGCGGCTTGACGTGTCTGTCACGGGGAAAAGGCGCAGGGTTTCGATCTGCGCGCACACGCTGTTCGCCGCGCTGCCGGCCATGGGCCGCAACGGGGTCGATAAGCGCATTCTTTTCACAGTGGCATCAACCTGTATGCATGGCGGGAGGCCGAATGGGGCTTGCCCGCAGGATGGCCGGGACGTGGTTCGTCCGGTCCGCCGATGCAATAGCAACGCCATAAACTTACGGCAAGTTCGTTGCGCGAAACAGCAAAAATCGCTTGTCGCCCGCGCCGGGTCGCCCGTAACCCTTTCGACAGATGTGGTATCGCCTGCAGATCCTGGCCGTATTCCTGCTGCCGGTCGTGCTTGTGGGGGGGCTTTACCTGTTCGGCCTGACGGTTCCCGTGCCGGTGCTCGGCCGGGCTTACGTCGTCCGCATAGACCTCCCGCGTGCGGGGGAAGCGATCGGACTGCCCAAGATCGAGGGGCCGCAGGACCCGTCGCGCCCGCTGGTCGTGATCGATGCCGGCCACGGCGGGCACGATCCCGGCGCGAGTGGCGAGGGTTTTCGCGAGAAGTCGCTGGTTCTTGCCCTGGCGAGGGCACTGCGCGACACGCTGGTGCTCGAGGGCGGCATACGGGTCGCGATGACGCGCGACGACGACCGCTTCCTCGTGCTGCAGGAACGCGCCGAGATCGCCCGCCAGCTCGGTGCCGATCTGTTCCTTTCGATCCATGCCGATTCTGCCGGGGAGAAGGACGACGTCACCGGGGCGAGCGTCTACACGCTGTCGAACAAGGCTTCGAGCGAGGCGGCGGCGCGCTTCGCCGCGCGCGAAAACAGCGCCGACACGGTAAACGGCACAACGCTGACCGGCCGCAGCGACGAGGTCAATTCGATCCTCGTCGACCTCGCCCAGCGCCGCACGTCGGAGCAGTCGGCCGAGTTTGCCGGGCTCATCCTGCGCGAGGGCGAGGGAATCCTGAAATTCCACCCGCAAGCCCGACGCTCCGCGGCTTTGGCCGTGTTGCGAGCGCCCGACGTTCCTTCCGTGCTCTACGAATCCGGCTTCATCTCCAACCCGAGCGATGCGGCGCGCCTGTCCTCGCCCGAGGGACGGCGGCGCTTCGCGAATGTCATGGACCGCGCGATCCGGGTCTATTTCGCCCGGCAGGCAGGTCCCTGAGCGGTTCGCCGCATATAATCTTCCTTCATACAGATTCCCCATGCTAGGGGCGCAGGCATGGCCGAAGCCGAGCAGTCCACCCGCGATTATTTCCGTTACCGCATCCGCCGCGACGCCCGCGGCGTGGCCTCGTGGTTCCGGCACAACTGGCAGAACAGCCGCCGTTTCAAATGGGGCGCTGGTGCGCTGGGCGCGATAATTTTGGCGGCAGTCGCCTTCTGGGCGGTGCTCTCCGCCGGGCTGCCCGACGCACGAAGGCTGCTCGATTACGAGCCGCCGCTGCCCAGCGTGGTGCGCGGCGTCGATGGCGAGATTGTCCATTCCTATGCCCGCGAACGGCGCGTGCAGCTGCAGTTCCAGGATTTTCCCCGGCAGCTGATCAATGCCTACACCTCGGCCGAGGACAAGACGTTCTGGACGCACGGCGGGATCGACTTTGGCGGCTTCGCCGGCGCGGTGATCGACTACGTCAGCAAGATCGGCAGCGGCGAGCGCGCGGTCGGCGGCTCGACCATCACCCAGCAGGTGGCCAAGAACATCCTCGTCGGTGACGAGTATTCCATTACCCGCAAGCTGAAGGAAATGCTCCTCGCGCGGCGCATCGAAGGTGTTCTTTCGAAGCAGGAGATCATCACCCTCTACCTGAACGAAATTCCCCTGGGCCGCCGCAGCTTCGGCGTTCAGGCCGCCAGCCGGGCGTATTTCGACAAGGACGTCGACGAGCTCACGCTTCCCGAAATGGCGTTTCTCGCGATCCTGCCCAAGGCGCCGGAGCGGTACGGTCGGGCCAAGAACCGCGAACTGGCCATTACCCGGCGCAACTTCGTGCTCGACCAGATGGCCGACAACGGACACATCACGCAGGCCGAGGCGGCCGCCGCCAAGGCCGCGCCGCTCGGGTTGGTCGCGCAGCATTCCGACACGCGCTCGGTCGATGCGGGCTACTTCCTCGAGGAAGTGCGTCGCGAGCTAATCGCCAAGTATGGTGAGAAGGCCGAGGACGGTCCCTACAGCGTCTACGCGGGCGGCTTGTGGGTGCGCACTTCGCTCGATCCCAAGCTGCAGATCGCCGCGCGCGATTCCCTGCGCCAGGGCCTCCTCGCCTACGCCGCGGGGAAGGCATGGCATGGGCCGATCGCCACGATCGACCCCGACAAGGGCAAGTTGACCAGCCAACTGGCCAGCAGCAACATCGGCATCAATTACAAGGATTGGCGGGTCGGCGTGGTGACCGAGCGGAACGGCTCGAGCGCGCGGATCGGCTTCTCGTCGGGCGAGGATGCACCGCTGAGCGGGCTGCCGGACGCGCTCAAGGTGGGCGATGTGATCGCCGCGGCGCCGAGTGGCAGCGGTTGGGTCGTTCGAACCGTCCCCGAGGTGTCGGGCGGCTTCCTGGCGATGGATCCGCACACCGGCCGGGTGCTGGCCATGCAGGGCGGTTTCGACAGCAGGCTGGGCGATTTCAACCGCGCCACGCAGGCGCTGCGCCAGCCGGGCTCGACCATCAAGCCGTTCGTCTACGCGACCGGGCTCGATGCCGGGATGACGCCGGCCACGATGGTCCCCGACCAGACCTACTGTTATTATCAGGGCGCGAACCTGGGCGAGAAATGCTTCCGCAACTTCGGCGGCGGCGGCGGCGGCGAACACACGATGCGCTGGGGGCTGGAACAGAGCCGCAACCTGATGACCGTGCACATCGCAATGGATGCCGGGATGGACAACGTCACCCGCACGTTCGAACGCGTCGGCATCGGCAAGTACGAGAACTATCCCGCCTTCGCGCTGGGGGCCGGCGACACGACCGTGCAACGCATGGTCAATGCCTATGCCGCGCTGTTCGACCATGGGCGGCAGAACGAGGCGACGCTGATCGATTACGTGCAGGATCGCCGGGGCAAGGTGATCTGGCGCAACGACAAGCGCGATTGCAACAAGTGCAACATGGCCGAATGGGACGGCAAGGCGATGCCGCGCCTGCGCGACAACGGCAAGCAGGTGCTCGATCCGCGCACGGCGTTCCAGGTCATTCACATGATGGAAGGCGTGGTGCAGCGCGGCACCGCCGTGCGTCTGCGTTCGCTCGACATGCCGCTCGCGGGCAAGACGGGCACAACCAGCGGCCCGACCAACGCGTGGTTCGTCGGCGGCGGGCCGGACCTGATCGCCGGAATGTACGTCGGGTTCGACCAGCCGCGAAACCTTGGCGGCTGGGTGCAGGGCGGCAATACCGCCGCCCCGATCTTCAAGGCCTTCGTGGAGAAGACCCGCGACCGCTGGAGCGGCCGCCCCTTCCTCGCCCCCGAGGGGGTTCGGATGGTGCGGATCGACCGGCGCACCGGCACGCGTGTGTTCGACGGCGAGCCGACCGACGATCCGCTGACGGGCATTATCTGGGAAGCCTTCAAGCCCGACACCGAGCCGCGCCGCACGCAGCGCAGCGACGAGGTCGATTCCCTGCGCCAGTTGGTCCTCGCGCAGCTTCGCAGGGCCGAGAAGGGGCCGGCGCGGGCCGCGACGAGCAATGGCGAGGTGCAGGAGAATTTCGCGGCCGAACAGGGCGGTATATACTAGCGAACTCCGCTGGCGTCCCTTTCGGTTGGACACGGTCAATGGGCGAGCGCATAATGCGAGCCATGAGCAAAATCGCCTCGTTCGCCGCATGTGCCGCGCCGGTAATCGCCGCCGCCGCGCTCTTCGCAACGCCCGCCCAGGCCGCACTCAAGGAAGGCGCCACCGCGCCCGCCTTCGTCGCCAAGGGAGCGATGGCCGGCAAGCCGATCACCTTCGATCTCAAGAAGGCTCTGAAGAAGGGTCCGGTCGTGCTGTACTTCTTCCCCGCGGCCTTCACCCCGGGCTGCAATATCGAGGCGGCTGCTTTCGCCGAGGCTATTCCTGACTTCCAGAAGGCCGGCGCGACCGTGATCGGCGTGACGCAGGGCAACACCGATCAGCTGGCCGACTTTTCCGGCAAGCACTGCGCGGGCAAATTTCCCGTCGCGGCGGCCAGCGACGCGATGAAAAAGAGCTACGACGTCGCGCTCAAGAAGCCGGATGGGACTTCCGCCGGAGTGACCGACCGCACCACGTTCGTCATCGCGCCGAGCGGCAAGATCGTGCTGAGCTATTCGGACATGAAGCCCAACGGCCACATCACGCAAAGCCTCGCGGCGGTCCGGGCGCTGAAGAGCAAGGGCTGACCCCTCGCGGGGATTTCTCCCCGCCCCACTTTCCCGAGCGGCCCGCTTGCCCTAAGCGGGCCGCTCTTTTTGATACCGAAGGATTTTCCCATGCGTGCCGAAGGGCAGGCCCACATCGACCGGATCGAAGCCGCGCTGGCGCTGGTCCGCAAGTCGCTCGACTGGGAGCGCGCCGTTCGCCGGCTCGACGAACTCAACGCCCGCGTCGAGGACCCGACGCTGTGGGACAACCCCAAGCAGGCGGAAGAAGTCATGCGCGAGCGCCGCCGCCTGGAAAGCGCGATCGGGACGGTGAACGAAATTTCCGCCGAGATGGCCGACGCCGTCGAGTTTGTCGAACTGGGCGAGATGGAAGGCGACGACGCGGTCGTGGAAGATGGGCTCGAAAGCCTGAGGAAGCTCGCCGAACGGGCCGATGCCGACAAGGTCCAGGCCCTGCTGGCGGGCGAGGCCGACGGCAACGACACCTATATCGAGATCCATGCCGGGGCCGGCGGAACCGAAAGCCAGGATTGGGCGGAGATGCTTCTGCGCATGTACGCCCGGTGGGCGGAAAAGCGCGGCTTCAAGGTGGAAACGGTCGAATATGGTGCCGGCGAGCAGGCGGGCATCAAGAGCGCCACGCTGCTGGTCAAGGGCGAGAACGCCTACGGCTACGCCAAGACGGAAAGCGGCGTACATCGGCTGGTCCGCATCAGCCCCTACGACAGCTCTGCCCGGCGCCACACCAGCTTCAGCTCGGTCTGGGTCTATCCGGTGATCGACGACAACATCGACATCGACATTAACGATGGCGACCTGCGCATCGACACCTACCGCGCCAGCGGCGCCGGCGGGCAGCACATCAATACCACCGATTCCGCGGTGCGGATCACGCACATCCCGAGCGGCATCGTGGTTGCCAGTCAGCATGATCGCAGCCAGCACAAGAACCGCGCGACCGCGATGAACATGCTCAAGGCCCGGCTCTACGAGGCCGAACTGGCCAAGCGCGAGGCCGTGGCGGCCGGCGAGTACCAGGAAAAGACCGACATCGGCTGGGGCCACCAGATCCGCAGCTACGTCCTGCAACCCTATCAGATGGTCAAGGACCTGCGCACCGGCGTGACCAGCCCGACGCCCGACGACGTGCTCGACGGAGATCTCGACGCCTTCATCGCCGCCGCCCTGGCCCAGCGCGTGACCGGCGAAACCGTCGAGGTCGAGGACGTCGAGTAACCCTAGTCGGCCGGGTCGTCGTAGCCATCCGGACTCCGTCCCGCGGATTCGGAAATGCGTTTCATCTTGCCCATCGGCATGGGCTCGAACATGTGCTTCGCCTCGAGGTCCCGCTCTGCGGCCTGGCCGGCCTGCAGGAGCGCTTCTTTCGTCGTGAAGCCGCAGATGTCCTGCTTCAGCAGGTCCTGCGTCTCGCTTTGCATCCCCGGCAGGGCGGGTGTTCCCTCGCACTGCGGCCAGAAGGCCTCGAAGCCTTCGTTCGTCGTGCGCGCGACGAAATAGATGTTGCCGTCCGAACCCCCGGCCTCCGCTGTCCCGGATTGATCGACCAGCAGGTAATAGCGTCCCGATCCACCGGGGACCGGGACGAAGCCGACCAGCGAGCTTTCGGACGTGTCTTCGCCGATCTTCGTTGCGATCCCCTCGACAAGGCCATCCTCGCGCACTGTCAGCAGCACCTTCGCCTGCGCGTCGCCCGAGCCGTTTTCGCTCGTGTAGGTGCCGGCAATGCCCGGCGGAGGCTTCCAGTCGCCCGGCCCGAACAGGTCCTTTTCCGATACCCAGCACCCGGTCAGCGCCAGTGCCAGCATCGCGCCCGCGATATGTCGCAGCATCGCTCTTTCCCCGTAGCCGACCCGGCGGGCGACCTTAGCCCCGGCAGCGTCGCACGCAAATCTTTGCTAACCGCCGAATCGCTGGCTAAGGGACCCGGGGATGGGACGTTTCGTCATCAGTTTGGCGGCACTGGCCGCGCTTGTCAGCTGCCAGCAGGCGGAAGACACTTCGCGCCCGCCGAGCTCACGCGAGTTCCCCCGGGCCTATCGCCCCGTCTCGGCGGCGGTCAGCAACGCGTTCTCCAACGAACAGGCGCGCGACGACCGGCGCGAGGCGCAGACGGTGATGGACCTGGCTGAAATCCGCCCAGGCATGACGGTGGCGGACATCGGCGCGGGCGAAGGATACTACACCGTTCGCCTGGCCGAGCGGGTGGGCCGCAAGGGCAGGGTGCTGGCAGAGGACATCGATCGCGATGCGCTCGCCCGGCTCGGCAACCGGATCGAGACCGAGCGGCTGCAGAACGTCTCCATCAAGCAGGGGACAGAAGACGACCCGCGCCTGCCGAGCAACAGCTTCGACCGCGTGTTCATGATCCACATGTACCACGAAGTGTCGGAGCCCTATCCCTTCCTGTGGCGCATGCGCCCCGCATTGCGGCCGGGCGGGCAGGTGATTGTCGTCGACGTCGACCGACCGACCGATCGCCATGGTATCCCGCCCAAGCTGCTGTTCTGCGAATTCGAGCGGGTGGGCTTTCGCCTCGTGGAATTTGTCCGTAAGCCGGAACTGGCGGGATACTTCGCGCGCTTCGAAGCGGTGGGCGACCGGCCCGAGCCGCACGAGATCGAACCCTGCGTGCAGCCGGGCGATTCCGAACCCGTCGACGTGACCGAGGGCTGAGGGCAGGGTAAAAAGGTTCAACAATGGCGTTCAAAGGTTTGTCTCCGATCATGTACGGCGGCCGCGAGGTCTGGCCGCTCGTCGAGGGTGGGAAGGGCGTTTCGGCCACCAACCACATGAGTTCGGGCGCCTGGGCAGCGGCGGGCGGCATCGGCACGGTGAGCGCTGTCAATGCGGACAGCTACGATGCCGATGGCAAGATCGTCCCCCAGGTCTACGACGCGCTGACCCGCAAGGAGCGGCACGAGCAACTCGTCCGCTATGCGATCGACGGCGCCGTGGAGCAGGTCCGGCGGGCCCACGAGATGGGCAGCGGCAGGGGCGCGATAAACATCAATGTCCTGTGGGAAATGGGCGGCGCGCAGCAAGTGCTGGAAGGCGTGCTGGAAAAGACCCGCGGCCTGGTGACGGGCGTCACTTGCGGCGCGGGAATGCCCTATAAACTTGCCGAGATCGCGGCGCACTTCAACGTCAGCTATCTGCCGATCATCAGCTCGGCCCGCGCTTTCCGCGCGCTGTGGAAGCGCAGCTATCACAAGGTTGCCGACCTGATGGCCGCCGTTGTCTACGAGGACCCCTGGCTTGCCGGCGGGCACAACGGCCTGTCGAATGCCGAGGACCCGGAAAAGCCCGAGGATCCATATCCCCGCGTGAAGGCCTTGCGCGATACGATGCGCGCCGAGGGTATTGCGGACACCGTTCCCATCGTGATGGCGGGCGGCGTCTGGTATCTGCGCGAATGGAACGACTGGATCGACAATCCTGAGCTGGGGCAGATCGCCTTTCAATACGGCACGCGTCCGCTGCTGACCGAGGAAAGCCCGATTCCGCAGGGCTGGAAGGACGCCTTGCGCGACCTGGACGAGGGCGACGTGCTGCTCCACCGTTTCAGCCCGACTGGGTTCTACAGTTCGGCCGTGCGCAACCCGTTCCTGCGCAACCTGGAGGCGCGCAGCCAGCGCCAGATCCCTTATTCGAAGGTTTCAGCGGGCGAACACACCGTGCAGCTGGACGTCGGGGTGAAGGGCAAGAACTTCTGGGTTGCGCCCAAGGACCTCGAACGCGCGCGCGGCTGGGTTGCAGAGGGTCATACCGAAGCGCTCAAGACGCCCGACGACACGGTCGTATTCGTCAGCCCCGAAGAGCGCGCGATCATCCGCGAGGACCAGGCCGCCTGCATGGGCTGCCTCAGCCACTGCGGGTTCTCCTCGTGGAAGGACCACGACGATTATACGACGGGGCGCCTCGCCGATCCACGCAGCTTCTGCATCCAGAAGACCCTGCAGGACATCGCCCACGGCGCGCCGGTGGAGGAGAACCTGATGTTCGCCGGCCACGCTGCCTATCGCTTCAAGCAGGACCCGTTCTATTCGAACAACTTCACCCCGACGGTGAAACAACTGGTCGATCGCATCCTGACCGGCGACTGAGCGCCTAGCGCCAGAGCTGGAGTTCGCGAATCTTTGCAGGGATGTGTTCGTCTCCGTCGGGGCGCGATATCACCCGTTCGACCAGCCGCCAGTTGCGGCGGACGCTGGTTCGCTTCCACATGGCGGTGAACCACGTCGCGCCGGACCAATCGATTGCGCCGATCTTCGCTTCGAGCTCCACGTTGCTCGAAAAAACGGCCGCGTTCCCGTGGCGGCGCACGTAAACCTCACCGAAGCGATACCCGTCGCAACGCAAGGTGCCGCACGCGGCCTCGAGCCAGCTCGGCCTGTCGAGGATCGCCGCTCGCTTGCCCGCGAAGAGCACGATACAGTCGCGCGCGGCGAGCGATTTCATGGCTTTGCGATCGCGCTGCATCCAGGCGCGCATCCACTGGTGCTCGAGCGTCTCTATCTTCGCGGCAAAACTGTCCATGTGGTGCGAGGTAGCCGAACCGGGCCGCTAGGCAAGCCTGCGCAGCCAGTTCAGCCCGCGTCGGAGTAGTGCCGTGAGTAGCTGCAGGCGCGAATGCGGGTGAAACGGTCGTCGGAGTCCAGATCGTAGATCGCGAAGGTCGTTACGTGCAGGATCTTGCCGTGCGGCAGATCGATGACCGCCTGGTCCTGGCCGGGAATCGGGCGAAACGTGGCGTTGACCTCGGCGAATACGCAATTTCCCCCGTCGGCGAAGTTCACGATGTCGACCCGCTCCTCCACCGCGCGGTGGAAGGGCTTGTAGAGGTCGAGGATCGCCTGCCGCCCGTGGAATACCAGGCCACGCTCTTCGCTCAGGATGAATTCGACGTCATCGGCGTAATAGCTCGCCATCCGGTCGTAGTCCTTTGCGTTGAAGGCGGCGACATAGTCTTCGTAGGCGGCACGTTGCATCAGTCGAACTCCCAGGCTCTTTCGCCGTGATTGGTAACATCGAGCCCTTGCCGCTCGTCTTCTTCGGACACCCGCATCGGGATAAGTGCCGATACGCCGAGCGCAATCAGCGCCGTGGCGATGGCCGAGTAGATCGCCACGGCGGCAACGGCGATTACCTGGGCGCCGAACATGGAGCCGAGCGACATCCCCTCGGCGTAACCGGTACCGCCGGTGGCAGAGCCGAGAAACAGCGCAAGCAGCACGGAACCCAGCATGCCCCCAATGCCGTGGACCGCGAAGACGTCGAGTGAATCATCGATCCGCAACTTGCCCTTCACCAGCTGGATCGCGCCGTAGCAGACCACCGCCGCAGCGAGACCGAACACGATCGCCGCGCCCGGCGAGATGAAGCCTGCAGCCGGGGTCACGCAGGCGAGCCCGGCGACGGCGCCGGTCGCGAAGCCGACCGTGGTGGGCTTGCCGAAGCTCCAGCGTTCGATCGCGATCCACGCGAGCGCTGCCGCACTGGCCGCTGCGTGGGTGTTGAGGATCGCCGATGCCGCGTCATCCGTCGCGGAGAGGGCCGAGCCGCCGTTGAAGCCGAACCAGCCGACCCACAACAGGACCGCGCCAATCATCGTCAGGCCGGGGGCATGCGGCAGTAGCGCACTCGTCGGGAATCCCTGTCGCTTGCCGAGCAGCAGCGCGACGACCAACGCCGAGATGCCGGCCGTGGTGTGCACGACGATGCCGCCGGCGAAGTCGAGCGCGCCAAGCTGGGCCAGCCAGCCGCCGCCCCAAACCCAGTGCGCGACAGGAGCGTAGACCACGAGACCCCAGATCGCGCAGAACCACACCACCCAGCCGAACCGAGCCCGGTCGACCCAGGCCCCGACCATGAGCGCCGGGGTGATCGCCGCGAAAGTCATTTGAAACAGCGCAAATGCGCTTTCCGGGATGGCCAGCCCCGCGCGGACGTTACCGAGGTTGTTGAGCATGGCGTTCATGCCGTTGCCGAGCCAGCCGCTTGCCACCGGCCCGAAAGCCAGCGTGTAACCGAGAACGATCCACAGCAGCGACGCCACGGCCGCCACGGCCGCAACCTGGAGCAGAACCGAAAGGAAGTTCTTGCCCCGTACGAGGCCGCCGTAAAACAGCCCGAGGCCCGGCAGGGTCATCAACAGCACGAGGGCGGAGGAAACGAGAATCCACGCCGTGTCCCCGCTGTCGCCCGCAGCCACCATGCCGTCCTGCGCCAGAGCAGTGCTGGGCAGGCCAAGCGCAGCCAATCCGATGGCAGCTTTGCGAAACATCGATTTCCCTCCCATCCGCGGCAAGTGCCCGGATCTCCGTTGCCGGGCGATAGGATATTTCCGCAAGGCTCGGCAAGCCGGTGACGCAAGGATATTGCGGGACCTCAGCGGCCTTGATGCGACTTCGCACTGACCCTAGAGCGAAGCGGATGCGTCGCCTGTTTCCCGCCCTCTTGCTGGTTTTCTCCGTCCCTGCCGCGGCCCAGACACGCGATCCGCCCTATTGGGCCTCGTTGCGGTCGGAAAAGGTCAACATGCGCGTCGGGCCCAGCGAGAGCTATCCGATCGACTGGGTCTACAAGCGCAAGAATCTGCCGATCAAGGTCGTTCGGCTCAAGGAGGGTTGGCGTCTCGTGCGCGATCCCGACGGGACCGAGGGATGGATAATCTCGCGGCTCTTGAGCCCGGAACGCAGTGCAATCGTTGTGGGCGAGGGGCTCGCGCCTATCCGGGCCGAGCCGTCGTCGGCGGCCGCCCTGCGCTGGAATGCCGAACCCGGGGTGGTGGGCATGCTCGGAGATTGCGAAGAGGGCTGGTGCGAATTCGACGTCGAGGGGCGCCAGGGATGGATCGAAGCCCGCCGTCTGTGGGGGGCGGGCGAGCCCTAGACACGAAGAAGGCGGCCGCGCGGACCGCCTTCGCTTCGCCGGTATGCCCCGTCTAGGTCGTGGGGTTGACGTGATCTTCCAGGGCGCCCTCGACCGGCTTGATGGTCGACACATCGCCGTTGGCAGCGGTCGCCTTGACAACGCCGTTCTGGTCGGGCGCGCTATCGCTAAAGCAGTTCTCCTGCGCCTGGCCCTCAACCACGAAGCAGGTCTTGCCACCCTTCATGAAGATCGAGCCGCCGGTAGCGTTGCCGTCGGCGTCGACGCGGGAGAAGGTCATGCCGGGATGTATCTCGATGTAATCCACTTCACCGCCGGCGCGGGTGACCTGATAGGTGCCGGGGGCAACTGCCTCGAACCCCGGCTTGTCGCCCTCGAGAACTCCCGAATTATCCGCCGTCGTTGCGCTCATGTCGGTCGCGGTCGCAGCGTCGGCGGGGACAGCGGCGTCATCGTCGGCAGCCTGGTTACAGGCGGCGAGCGCAAGCAGTGCGGCAAGGGCGATCGACTTCTTCACGGCAATTCTCCCAGGTTTCGCGGCATCTGCCGCTCTGCTGGGACAACGGCGCTATACCCGTCGCGTTCCGAATATGGCCCGCAGCGTGGGCGGGAGGCCCAATCCCCTGGCCCGCCCACGCCGCGGAAAAGGGTCAGGTGGCGGCTGCCTCAGGAGCGCCTGCTGCCGGGGCGGGCTTCACCGTCACCGGATCGCCGGTATCGGGCGTCGCGACGAACGAGCCGTCGGGGCCTGGAGGCGCTTCGGTGTAGCACATCGGCTCGACGCCCTCGGTGGTCGGCATGAAGCACGTCTTTCCATCGGTTGCCGTCCAGCTTCCTTCCGCCAGGACGGCGCCGTCGGCATCGGTGTCGGAATAGGTCCCGTCGGCATTGAGCGTCGAGGTGGTCACCGTTCCATCGGCGGCAGTGGCCAGGTAAGTGCCGGGAGGCGAGCCGTTACCAGTGACCATGACCACTGCGGCCGTTTCGGTCGGCAGAGGCTCGGGCGCGGGTTCTGACTCGTTGCACGCGGCAACTGTCGCGAGTCCCGCGACGAACAGGAACTTTTTCATGGGCTTCTTCCCTCTCCAGAGCGCGGCCCTGCGCATTGCTAGCACAGGGCGCGCGGGACAGGGAGAAGGTTCAGCACATCTCGACAGCGACTGCCGTCGCCTCGCCACCGCCGATGCAGAGCGAGGCGATGCCGCGCTTCTTGCCCTGATGCTTGAGCGCGTTCACGAGGGTGACGATGATGCGCGTGCCGCTTGCGCCGATCGGGTGGCCCAGCGCCGTGCCGCCGCCGTTCACATTGATCTTGTCGTGCGGGATGCCGATGTCGTGCATGGCGAACATGGTAACGCAGGCGAACGCCTCGTTTACTTCCCACAGGTCAACGTCGTCGGCCTTCCAGTCGAGCTGGGCGAGCAGCTTCTCGATCGCGCCGACGGGGGCGATGGTGAACTCGCTCGGCTCCTGCGCGTGGGCAGCCAGGCCGACGATTTTCGCCACCGGCGTCAGGCCCTTTTCCTTCGCCACGCTCTGACGGCTGATCACGAGCGCAGCGGCACCGTCCGAGATCGAGCTCGAGGTCGCCGCCGTAATCGTGCCGTCCTTGGCAAACGCAGGGCGCAGGGTCGGGATCTTCTCCGGCCGGCCCTTGTGGGGCTGTTCGTCCTTGTCGACGACCACGTCACCCTTGCGCGTGCTGATCGTGACGGGAACGACCTCGTCGTCGAACCTGCCCTCGTCGATGGCCGAGACCGAACGGCGGAGCGATTCGATGGCGTAGGAATCCATGTCTTCGCGCGTCAGCTGGTACTGGTTGGCGGTTTCCTGCGCGAAGGTGCCCATCGCGCGGCCTTCCTTGTAGGCGTCTTCCAGCCCGTCGAGGAACATGTGGTCATAGGCGGTGTCATGCCCCAGTCGCGCGCCCGAGCGGTGCTTCTTCAGCAAGTAGGGCGCGTTGGTCATGCTTTCCATGCCGCCGGCGACGACCACGTCGACCGAACCGGTCGCCAGGGCCTCGCTGCCCATGATGACCGTCTGCATGCCGCTGCCGCACACCTTGTTGACTGTCGTTGCCTGTGCCGACTTGGGCAGGCCCGCCTTGAGGGCCGCCTGGCGCGCCGGGGCCTGGCCCAGCCCGGCGGGGAGCACGCAACCCATGTAGACCCGGTCGACGTCGTCACCGGCCACGCCCGAGCGCTCGACCGCGGCCCTGACCGCCGTCGCGCCGAGATCGGTGGCAGTGGCGTCGGACAGGACGCCCTGCATACCGCCCATCGGCGTGCGGGCGTAGCTGAGGATGACGATGGGATCGGCTTCGGAGAAAGTGGCCATGGGAGAGGGGACCTTCTTGAGTGGAGATTGATGTCTGTCGCTGCACCTAGTGTTGCGTAGGTCCAAAGGCAACGGAACCCTCCTGCTGACGGAGCTACGCGGCTTGACCGATGTCTTCGGTCTGTCGCGCGGCGGCAAGCGCATGTGCGGTTGGGATCCTATCGAGCGAGCTGTTCCGGACTGGACCTGGCGAGCTTTGGCGACCTTTGCCGACGACGAGCTCCTGTATTTGGCGAAGGCAGGGCGGTGCGAGGGGGGGGCAAGCAGCCCGGGCCCACCGAAATCCGCCGCTTCGATCTTGGGCAAAAGCTCTTTGCCGGGACCAAAAACCCCGGTTAGCGGCCTTGCGCGCGCCAGTCCCACGGACTAGGGCGCGCAGCGAACCGCTAGCAATCGAGTCAGGCGCTTGGTCGACCTTTCGCAATACCTGCCGATCCTGATTTTTCTCGGGATCGCCCTCGGGCTTTCTGCCCTGTTCGTCTTCCTCCCGATGGGGGTCGCGCGGCTGACGGGCGCTCACAACCCGACGGCCGAGAAGAACAGCGAGTACGAGTGCGGCTTCCCCGCGTTCGAGGATCCGCGCAGCCAGTTCGACGTGCGCTTCTATCTCGTCGCCATCCTGTTCATCATCTTCGATCTGGAAGCGGCCTTTCTGTTTCCGTGGGCGGTCAGCCTCGAGCTGACCGGCTGGCCGGGCTGGATCACGATGATGGTGTTCCTGGGCGAACTGCTGATCGGCCTGATCTACGCCTGGAAGAAGGGAGCGCTGGAATGGGAGTGAAGGACACCGGTCCGCTCGACCACGCGCTGGCGAACACCGGCGCAAGCACCGTGATCGGACCCGAGAACAACCAGGTGATCCATCCGGACATCCGCCAGCCCGGCGCAGACTACTACGATGCGCTGTCAACCGAACTCGACGACAAGGGCTTCCTCGTCACGTCGACCGAGGACCTGTTCCAGTGGGCCCGCACCGGCTCGCTGTGGTGGATGACATTCGGCCTTGCCTGCTGCGCGGTCGAGATGATCCACGTCAACATGCCGCGCTACGACATGGAGCGCTTCGGCGTGGCGCCGCGCGCCAGCCCGCGCCAGTCCGACGTGATGATCGTCGCCGGCACGCTGTGCAACAAGATGGCCCCGGCCCTGCGCAAGGTCTACGACCAGATGTCGGACCCGAAGTACGTCATCAGCATGGGCAGCTGCGCCAACGGTGGCGGCTACTATCACTACAGCTACAGCGTCGTGCGGGGCTGCGACCGGATCGTGCCCGTCGACATCTACGTACCCGGCTGTCCGCCGACCGCCGAGGCGCTGCTTTACGGCGTGATGCAGCTTCAGCGGAAGATTCGCCGGTCAGGGACGATCGAGCGTTAAGATGGCCCCTGTCCTGCATCCCGCTCCGAAGATTGCTTCGAACGAAGGCGTGCGCGATACGCTGGTTGGCGCTCTCGGCAAGCTGGTGCTCGCCAGCAAGGAAGAACACGGCGAGATCGTCATCGGCGTAACTCGAGAGGGGATCGAGGATGCCCTGCGCACGTTGCGCGACGAGCACGACTACCAGCAGCTCATGGACATCGCCGGTGTCGACTACCCACAGCGTGAAGAGCGTTTCGAGGTGGTCTACATGCTGCTGAGCCTTACGAAGAACCACCGCATAATGGTCAAGGTCCGCGCGGCGGAGGACACTCCGGTGCCCACCGTGACCACCCTGTGGCCCAACGCGGGCTGGCTGGAACGCGAGGTCTTCGACCTCTACGGCGTGCTGTTCGAAGGCAACACCGATCTGCGCCGCATTTTGACCGACTACGGCTTCGAGGGGCATCCTTTCCGCAAGGACTTCCCGCTCACCGGCTACCAGGAATTGCGCTACTCGGAAGAAGAGCACCGCGTGGTCTACGAGCCGGTCGAACTGGCGCAGGACTTCCGCACCTTCGATTTCATGAGCCCGTGGGAAGGTGCTGATTACGTGCTTCCGGGCGACGAGAAGGTTGCGCAGAACCCGGCGCCACCGCCCGTCGACGTGCCTAAGGTGACTCCCGAAAAGGGTGTCAGCGGGGCTGGCGAACCGACCGACAGCAAGGCGGACAACCTGGTCGCTCCGGCGAAGAAGTCCTCGGGAGTTCCCGCGGGGCAGGGCACGGCCGATCCCGACCCCGTCGGCACCGCGGTCCCGCAACCCGGCGCCCCTGAACCGACCGAAGACCGGCCCGCGCGCAAGCCGCGCAAGGCCCCCGGCCGCGACAAGGCCGGCTCGACCCAGACCGAATTGGACAGCCCCAGGAAACGCGCCCCGCGCAAGAAGAAGGCCGACGAGACCAAGGACGGGGCCAAAGACGAGGGCGGCGCGAAATGACGATGCAACTCGAAAAGTCCCCCACCACGGGCGACGACGTCATCACCAACTACACGATCAACTTCGGGCCCCAGCACCCGGCGGCTCACGGCGTGCTGCGCATGGTGATGGAGCTCGACGGCGAGATCATCGAGCGGATCGATCCCCACATTGGCCTGCTCCATCGCGGCACCGAGAAGCTGATCGAGTACAAGACCTATCTTCAGGCGCTGCCGTATTTCGACCGGCTCGATTACTGCAGTCCGCTGTGCATGGAGCACAGCTACGTCCTGGCGATCGAGAAGCTGCTCAATCTCGAGGTCCCGCTGCGCGCGCAGTATCTGCGGGTGCTGTTCGCCGAACTGACGCGCATCTGCAATCATATGCTCAACCTCGGCAGCCACGTGATGGACGTGGGCGCGATGACGCCGAACCTGTGGCTGTTCGAGATCCGCGAGGACTGTCTGAACTTCTTCGAGCGAGCGAGCGGCGCGCGGATGCATTGCGCCTGGTTTCGTCCGGGCGGCGTGCACGAGGATGTGCCGCTCAAGCTGTTGACCGACATCGCCGACTGGCTCGACACCCGCCTGCCGCGCCTGTTTGACGATGCGATGAGCCTGGTGGTCGACAACCGCATCTTCAAGCAGCGCAACGTGGACATCGCGGTGGTGAGCAAGGATGACGCGATCGCCTGGGGCTTCTCCGGTCCGATGATCCGCGCCGCCGGCCTGCCGTGGGACCTGCGCAAGAGCCAGCCCTACGACGTCTACGACCGGATGGACTTCGAAATCCCGGTTGGCACCAATTCCGACTGCTACGACCGGTTCATGGTCCGGGTCGAGGAAGTGCGCCAGTCCGCGCGCATCATGAAGCAGTGCCTCGCCGAAATGCCCGAGGGGCCAATCGCCAGCGACGACCGCAAGGTCGTGCCGCCCAAGCGCGGCGAGATGAAGCAGTCGATGGAAGCGCTGATCCACCACTTCAAGCTCTACACCGAGGGCTTCCACGTCCCTGCGGGCGAAGTCTACGTCGCCACCGAAAGCCCCAAGGGCGAATTCGGCGTCTACCTCGTCTCGGACGGCAGCAACAAACCCTATCGCTGCAAGATCCGCCCGACCGCGTTCAGCCACCTCCAGGCGATGGATTTCATGTCCAAGGGCCACATGCTGCCCGACGCGACCGCCATTCTCGGCGCGATCGACGTGGTGTTCGGGGAGTGCGACCGGTGAATTTGCGACGTACCTTTTGGCGCTTTGCCCACCGCCGCTATCAAGACCCGCATGCCGTCGGCTTGGGCGTGATCGGGTCTGGCGATCGGCAGGTTCTCCGGGTTCGCTCTATGCGATTGCGTCTCTGGAGAGATTTCCGCTGGCAATCTCGAGTTATTCCCGGCGTGTCCGATTGTAATTTTGCCGCTCATCGCTCGCCATGGCTCATCGTCACTGTTCCTCTTGAACGCGCCAACAGTGGCGACACTCTTCACCGGAAGCGTTCGGCGACGCGATGGCTGACCGCGCACCCCATCCCGACACGCCCGAACTGCGCGAGCGGTGGGGTTCGTTCGCCTGGACCGACGAGAACGCCGCCAAGGTGAAGGAGATCGTCGCGCGCTATCCCGAAGGGCGGCAGCGCTCGGCGGTGATGCCGCTGCTCGACCTCGCCCAGCGGCAAATCGGCGCGGAGACGAACACGCAGGGCTGGCTGCCGATCCCGGTGATCGAGTTCGTCGCCCGCGAACTCGACATGCCGGTTATCCGGGTGCTCGAGGTCGCGACGTTCTACACCATGTACAACATAGCGCCGGTGGGCCGTTTCCACGTGCAGGTCTGCGGCACGACGCCGTGCATGCTGCGCGGCTCGGACGACATCCTCGCAACTTGCTATGCGCGCGGGATGAAGAAGGGGCACACCACGCCCGATGGCCTGTGGACGCTGACCGAGGTCGAGTGCATGGGCAATTGCTCGTCGGCACCGATGGTGCAGATCAACGACGGCAACTACGAAGACTTGTCGATCGAGCGCTTGAATGCGGTGTTAGATGCGCTCGAACGCGGCGAAACACCAAAGGAAGGCACGCAGGACCCCGCGCGCCATACCGTCGAGCCGGTCGGCGCGCTCAGTTCGCTCACCGCGATGGTCGACGAGAACCACGATTACCGGGACAAGTGGGCATGAACGGCCCGATCATGATCGGCCTCGGTCTCGCCGTGCTCGCCTGGGGTGCGTTCACCCTGTTCGAGGGCCTGTGGCTCGGCGGCGCGGCGCTGCTCGTGGGCGGCGGAGCAATGGTCGCCTGGGGCTTCAAGCAGAGGGGGCGCAAGTGAGCATCGCTGCCATAGTCGTCGCCCTGATCCTCGCTTTCATCGCGTGGAAGGTGCTGACCGGCATTCTCAAGATCGGCGCGATCGTCGTGATCGTGGCGCTGGCCATCTGGTTCGTCTCGCAGGGAGGCATGGCATGAGCCTGCAGGACAAGGACCGCATCTTCACCAACCTCTACGGGTTTCAGGACTGGGGCCTGAAGGCGGCCGAGAAGCGTGGCGACTGGGACGACACCAAGGCGCTGATGGCGCGCGGCCAGGACGCGATCATCGACGAGATCAAGGCCAGCGGCCTGCGGGGCCGTGGCGGCGCAGGCTTCCCGACCGGGATGAAGTGGTCCTTCATGCCCAAGGAAAGCAAGGACGGCCGGCCGAGCTTCCTCGTCATCAACGCCGACGAGTTGGAACCCGGCTCGTGCAAGGACCGCGAGATCATCCGCCACGATCCGCACAAGCTGATCGAGGGCGCGCTGGTGGCCGGTTTCGCCATGCGCGCGCGGGCGGCCTACATCTACATCCGCGGCGAATACATCCGCGAGGCCGAGGTGCTCTTCAGGGCCGTCGCCGAAGCGTATGACGCGGGCCTGCTGGGCAAGAACGCCGCCGGTTCGGGCTACGACTTCGATGTATTCGTCCACCGCGGCGCGGGGGCCTACATCTGCGGCGAAGAAACCGCGATGATCGAGAGCCTCGAAGGCAAGAAGGGCCAGCCGCGCCTCAAGCCCCCGTTCCCGGCAGGGGCCGGTCTCTATGGCTGCCCGACCACGGTCAACAACGTCGAATCCATCGCCGTCGTGCCGACGATCCTGCGCCGCGGCGCGTCATGGTTCGCCAGCTTCGGGCGCGAGAACAACAAGGGCACCAAGCTCTTCCAGATCTCCGGCCATGTCGAAAAGCCCTGCGTCGTGGAAGAGGCCATGAGCATCCCCTTCCGCGAGCTGATCGAGAAGCACTGCGGCGGCATCACCGGCGGGTGGGACAACCTGCTGGCGGTGATCCCCGGCGGTTCCTCGGTCCCGCTCGTCCCCGCCGAGCAGATCATCGACGCGCCAATGGATTTCGACGGCCTGAAGGAAGTCGGCTCGGGCCTCGGCACCGCGGCGGTCATCGTGATGGACAAGTCAACCGACATCGTCCGCGCGATCAGCCGCATCAGCTATTTCTACAAGCACGAGTCCTGCGGCCAGTGCACCCCGTGCCGCGAAGGCACCGGCTGGATGTGGCGCGTGATGGAGCGCCTGCGTACCGGCGATGCCGAGCCCGGCGAGATCGACCTGCTCCACCAGGTGACCAAGCAGGTTGAAGGCCACACCATCTGCGCGCTTGGCGATGCCGCAGCCTGGCCGATCCAGGGCCTGATCAAGCACTTCCGCCCCGAACTCGAACGCCGTATCGCCGAAAAGGGCGCGGCGCTGCAGGAGGCGGCGGAATGAGAATCCTCCCTGCAATCCTGCTTGCCTTCGCGCCGGTTGCCGCCTTTGCCCAGGCCGTGCCCGGCGATGCGCCGGACATCCCCGCCGCGAAGGACAATTCGCAGGAGGAATTCCTCAAGGACGCCGAGGTGGAGCGCGGCGCTTCGCAGCAGACCGACCGCGAGGCGCGGCTCTCGCTCGAGGCTTTCGGCCAGTGCGTTGCCAAGGCGAGTCCGGGCGAGGCAGCGCGCGTGCTGGCGATGGACTTCACCTCCACGAAGTACCGCACAGGACTGAAACTGCTGGCGGATTCGGCGCAGAAGTCCTGCGCTTCCAAGGCGTTCGGACGCGGCAAGATGCGCACTCCGAACCTGCTGTTCGCCGGTGAACTGGCCGAAGCGCTTGTCAAGTCCGATGCGACGCCGGCAGCGGCCCGCCTGGCGCGGGCTGCCGGTGCGCCGGCCACGCCGTCCTACTCCTTTACGGACAAGGTCGCCATTTGCGTCGTGCGTTCGGTGCCCGACCAGGTCGCCGCGCTGTTCGACACGCAGCGCGACAGCGCGGACGAGGCCAAGGCCATCGAAGCCCTGGCGGTCCCCGCTGGCCTGTGCGCCAAGGCGGCCGAGGCGAAAAAGCCGCTCGCCATCAATCCTGCCGGCCTGCGCGCGATGCTTGCCACCGCTGCGTTCCGTTTGATCAAGAGTTCCGAGGTTCCCGCCTGATGCCCAAGGTCACCGTAGACGGCCAGGAAATCGAAGTCCCCAACGGGGCGACCGTGCTGCAGGCGTGCGAGCTTGCCGGCAAGGAGATCCCGCGTTTCTGTTACCACGAGCGCTTAAGTATCGCCGGCAACTGTCGGATGTGCCTGGTGGAAGTGAAGCCCGGTCCGCCCAAGCCGCAAGCTTCGTGCGCGCTGCCTGCCGCCGATGGCCAGGAAATTCGCACCGACAGCCAGATGGTCAAGACGGCGCGCGAAGGGGTGATGGAGTTTCTGCTCATCAACCACCCGCTCGATTGCCCGATCTGCGACCAGGGCGGCGAGTGCGACCTGCAGGACCAGGCGATGGTCTATGGCCGCGGCGCCTCGCGCTACGACGAGAACAAGCGCGCGGTGACCGACAAGTACATGGGCCCGCTGATCAAGACGCAGATGACCCGCTGCATCCACTGCACCCGCTGCGTGCGGTTCTCGGAAGAGATCGCCGGGGTGGACGAAATCGGCGCGCTCTATCGCGGCGAGAACATGCAGATCACGACCTACCTCGAACAGGCGGCGCAGCACGAGCTCTCGGCCAATGTGATCGACTTGTGTCCGGTCGGCGCGCTGACCAGCCGGCCCTATGCTTTCGAGGCGCGGCCGTGGGAGCTCAAGAAGACCTGGGGCATCGATGTGTCCGACGCGGTCGGCACGAACATCCGCATCGACAGCCGCGGGCGTGAAGTCCTGCGCGTGCTTCCGCGCATCAACGACGACGTCAACGAGGAGTGGATTTCCGACAAGGCCCGCTTCCAGGTGGACGGCCTGAGCCGTCGGCGGCTCGACCGCGTCTACATCCGCAAGGCGGGCAAGCTTCAGCCTGCCAGCTGGGACGAGGCCTTCAATAAGATCGCTTCCGTCAAGGCCGGCAGCAGCGTCGCGGCGATCGCTGGTGACATGGTCGACTGCGAAACGATGTTCGCCGCCAAGGCGTTACTCGGCGCGCTGGGTTCGACCCTGCTCGAAAGCCGCCAGACCGGGATGGACTATCCGACCGACAACCTCGCGGCGATGGCGTTCAACTCGACCTTCGCCGGGATCGAGGAAGCCGACGCGATCCTGATCGTCGGCAGCCACGTCCGCTGGGAAGCGCCGCTGGTCAACGTACGGCTGCGCAAGGCGGTGAAGAGCGGGGCCAAGGTTTTCGTGGTCGGCCCGCACTGGGAAACGACCTTCGCGGCCGAGTTCCTGGGCGACGATGTTGCGGTCCTCGGCGATCTCCCGGCTCATGTCGGCGAGGTAATGGCCAAGGCTGCCAGGCCTGCGATCATCCTCGGCGGCGGCGGCATCGCGGCCGGCGGGCTCGACGCGGCGCTGGGGCTGGCGAGTGAGTGGAACCTGGTCAGGGATGGTTGGAACGGTTTCAACGTGCTGCACTTCTCGGCCGCCCGCATGGGTGCGCTGATGCTCGGTTTTGCGCAGAAGGGCGGGGTCAAGGACCTGGTGCAGGCGCAGCCCCGGCTGCTGCTGGCACTTGGCGCGGACGAGGCCGATTTTGCGGCCTTCGAGACAAGCTTCAAGGTCTACATCGGCCACCACGGCGACAAGGGGGCCCATGCCGCCGACGTCATCCTGCCGGCCTCGGCCTACACCGAGAAGCCGGGGATCTACGTCAATACCGAGGGCCGGGTGCAGTTCGCCGACAAGGCCGTCTTCGCGCCGGGTGACGCGCGCGAGGACTGGACGATCCTGCGCGCGCTTGCCGATGCGCTGGGCGTGTCAGTCGGCTTCGACAGCTTCGGCCAGCTTCGCGCGGCGATGGTCGCCGAAGTCCCGGCGCTGGGCGTCGAGGGACTGGCCGACTACGGTGCGCTGCCCAAGGCGGGGAAGGGCAGGGCGAAGTCCGGCAGGATCGGTTATCCGATCAAGGACTTCTACCTGACCAACCCGATCGCCCGCTCGAGCCGGACGATGCAGCGCTGCTCGGCAGAGCTGCTCCACGGGGAAGACTTCGCGGAGGCCGCGGAATGACCGCGCAATTCATCGACTGGGGCATGGACCCGTCCTGGGCCTGGTTCCTCGCGACCATAGCGGGCATCCTGCTCATCGCGCTGCCGCTGATGCTGGCGGTGGCGATGATCATCTATGCCGATCGCAAGATCTGGGCTGCAATGGCGCTGCGCAAGGGGCCCAACGTGGTCGGGCCGTGGGGTCTGCTGCAGAGCTTCGCCGACGGACTGAAGGTGTTCCTGCAGGAAACCATCATTCCATCGGCCGCGAACAAGGGCCTGTTCCTGATCGCGCCGATCATCACCTTCACCGTGGCGCTGCTCGCCTGGGCGGTGATCCCGTTCAATTCGGGCGCGGTCCTGGCCGACATCAACGTCGGCCTGCTCTACGTCCTCGCGATCAGCTCGCTGGGCGTTTACGGCGTGGTTATCGCGGGTTGGGCGTCGAACTCCAAGTACCCGTTCTTCTCGGCCATGCGGGCCGCCGCGCAGATGATCAGCTACGAAGTCTCGATCGGCTTCATCCTGATCTGCGTGGTGCTCTACGCCGGGACCTTCAATCTCAACGACATCGTCTTGGCACAGAAGGGTCACGGGCTCGGCATCGTCAACGGGTTCTTCTTCAACCTGCTGCTCTTCCCCATGTGGGTCATGTTCCTGATCAGTGGCATGGCCGAGACCGCCCGCGCCCCGTTCGACCTGACCGAGGCCGAGAGCGAGCTCGTCGCCGGTTACCAGACCGAATATTCGAGCATGGCCTTCGCGCTCTACTGGCTGGGCGAATACGCCAACGTCCTGCTGATGTGCGCGCTCAACGCCGTACTGTTCTTCGGCGGCTGGCTGCCTCCGCTCGACATCGGATTCCTCTACTGGATTCCGGGCTGGATCTGGCTCTTCATCAAGATCGGCTTCTTCTTCTTCGTCTTCTCCTGGGTGAAGGCGACCGTCCCCCGCTACCGCTACGACCAGCTCATGCGGCTCGGCTGGAAGATCTTCCTGCCGACCAGCCTGCTGTTCGTCGTGCTCGTATCGGGCTGGCTCATGATCACGAGGTACGGGGCATGAGTCTCGCGCAATACATCAAGGCATTCACCCTCTGGGAATTCGTGAAGGCGCACGCCCTCACGCTGAAGTACTTCTTCAAGCCCAAGGCGACGATCAACTACCCGTACGAGAAGAACCCGCTCAGCCCGCGTTTTCGCGGCGAGCACGTGCTGCGCCGCTATCCCAACGGCGAAGAGCGCTGCATCGCGTGCAAGCTGTGCGAGGCGGTCTGCCCGGCGCAGGCGATCACGATCGAGGCCGAACCGCGCGAGGACGGCAGCCGCCGCACGACGCGCTACGACATCGACATGACCAAGTGCATCTTCTGCGGCTTTTGCCAGGAAGCCTGCCCGGTCGACGCGGTGGTGGAAGGGCCGAACCTCGACTACGCGACCGAAACGCGCGAGGAACTGCTCTACGACAAGGCGAAACTTCTGGCCAACGGGGACAAGTGGGAGCGGGCGATTGCCGCGAACCTTGAAGCCGATGCGCCCTATCGCTAGGCGGCGCGCACTCCGATGATCCACGAGCTCTCATGATACAAGTTGGCGCCTTCTATCTTTTCGCCTTCCTGGTGATCGCCAGCGCCGTGCTGGTTATCACGGCGCGCAACCCGGTGCATTCGGTGCTCTGGCTGATCGTCGCGTTCTTCAACGCCGCGGGCCTGATGGTCCTGGTCGGCGCGGAGTTCATCGCGATGCTGCTGGTCATCGTCTACGTCGGCGCGGTCGCGGTGCTGTTCCTGTTCGTGGTCATGATGCTCGACATCGACTTCGCCGAACTGCGCGCCGGATTCGTGAAGAACTTCCCGCTCGGCATAGCCTTGCGCTGGTCCTCTTGACCTGGAGTCTGGTGCTCGGCATCGGCGCCTATCAGCGCCGGGTCGCTTGCGCTCGGCACGCCCGATGGCACCGCGGCGGTCGTCGCGGGCGAAAGCAACATCGAGAACATCGGGGCACTGCTCTACAGCCGTTACCTGTTCCTGTTCGAGGCCGCGGGCGTGATCCTGCTCGTGGCGATGGTCGGCGCGATCGTGCTGACCCACCGCGAGCGCAAGGACACCCGGCCGCAGAACGTTGCCAAGCAGGTTCGGCGCCGTCCGGAAGAAGCCACCGTCAACGTCAAGCCTGAGATCGGGCAGGGGATCGAGCTGTGATCGGCATCGAACACTATGTCGTCGTCAGCTCGATCCTGTTCGTGCTCGGCGTCCTCGGCATCTTCCTCAACCGGAAGAACATCATCGTCATCCTGATGGCGATCGAACTGATCCTCCTGGCGGTGAACATCAATCTCGTCGCCTTCAGCGCCTTCCTGCACGATCTGACCGGGCAGATCTTCGCCATGTTCGTCCTGACCGTCGCGGCGGGCGAAGCGGCGATCGGGCTGGCGATCCTGGTCATCTACTTCCGCGGCCGCGGGACCATCGCGGTCGACGATCCCAGCCGGATGAAGGGCTAAGACGCGTGAACTCGATCCTGATCATCGTCTTCGCGCCGCTGCTGGCCGCCATCGTGGCAGGGCTGGGCAACCGCGCGCTGGGCAATACGATTGCCAAGTCGATCACCACCGGCGGGCTGTTCCTGTCGTGCGCGCTCTCGTGGCCGATCTTTCTCCATTATCTCGGCGGCGACGTAGAGGCGACCGTCACGCCGGTGCTCCACTGGGTACAATCGGGCACGCTGACGTTCGACTGGGCCCTGCGCGTCGATACGCTGACCGCCATCATGCTCGTGGTCATCACCACCGTTTCCTCGCTCGTCCACCTCTATAGCTGGGGTTACATGGACGAGGATCCGGACCAGCCGCGTTTCTTCGCCTATCTCAGCCTGTTCACCTTCGCGATGCTCATGCTCGTGACGGCGGACAATCTGGTGCAGATGTTCTTTGGCTGGGAAGGCGTCGGCCTCGCCAGCTATCTGCTGATCGGTTTCTGGTTCCGCAAGCCGAGCGCCAATGCCGCGGCAATCAAGGCCTTCGTGGTCAACCGCGTGGGCGATCTCGGCTTTATGCTCGGCATCTTCGGCACCTTCCTGGTCTTCCAGACGACTTCCATCCCGGAAATCCTCGCCGCCGCCCCGGCCATGAAGGGCGCGAGCACGATCGGTTTCCTGGGCATGCGGTTCGACACCATGTCGATCCTAACCCTGCTGCTGTTCATCGGCGCGATGGGCAAGTCGGCGCAGCTCGGCCTGCACACCTGGCTGCCCGATGCGATGGAGGGCCCGACGCCCGTTTCCGCGCTGATCCACGCCGCCACCATGGTGACCGCAGGCGTGTTCATGGTTTGCCGCCTGTCGCCGATGTTCGAGGCCGCACCCTCGACGCTGACGTTCGTCACCTTCATCGGAGCTGCGACCTGCTTTTTCGCTGCCACCGTCGGCACAACGCAGTGGGACATCAAGCGGGTCATCGCCTATTCGACCTGCTCGCAGCTCGGCTACATGTTCTTCGCCGCAGGTGTCGGCGCTTACGGCGCGGCGATGTTCCACCTGTTCACCCACGCCTTTTTCAAGGCGCTGCTGTTCCTTGGCGCGGGCTCGGTCATCCACGCGATGCATCACGAGCAGGACATGCGGTACTACGGCGGCCTGCGTAAACAGATTCCGCTGACGTTCTACGGCATGCTTGCAGGGACTCTTGCGATTACCGGCGTCGGCCTGGCGGGCGTGTTCGGGTTCGCCGGGTTCTATTCCAAGGACGCAATCATCGAGGCGGCTTTCGCTTCGGGTACGCAGATGGGCACCTTCGCCTTCGCGATGGGCGTGATCGCGGCCCTGCTGACGAGCTTCTACTCGTGGCGCCTGATGTTCCTCACCTTCTGGGGCAAACCGCGCTGGGCCGACAGCGAGCACATCCAGCACGCCGTCCACCACGGCCACGACGAACCGGAAGAGGCCAATCCGCCGAGCCAGGAAGACTCCGGGCACGACGCGCATCATCACGTTCCCTCGACGGACGAGGCCGACGGGACCGCCGGCTACCATCCGCACGAGAGCCCCTGGACCATGCTCGTCCCGCTCGCCGTGCTCTCGCTCGGCGCCGTCTTTGCCGGGTTCCTGTTCTACGCGCCCTTCATCGAGGGCGAGAGCTTCTGGAACGGCGCGATCGCCTACAACGAGCACCTGATGCACGCGATGCACGAGATCCCCGAACTGGCGAAGTGGGCGGCCACAATCGTGATGCTGTTGGGCTTCACGGGCGCGTTCTGGGCTTACATCAAGGACACCTCGATCCCGGAGAAGACCGCCACCCAGCTCGGCCCGGTGTACCGCTTCTTCTACAACAAGTGGTACTTCGACGAGCTGTACAACGTTATCTTCGTGAAACCCGCGTTCTGGCTCGGCCGCGTGTTCTGGCAAAGGGGCGACGTCGGCATCATCGATCGTTTCGGGCCGAACGGTGCTGCCTGGATCGTCGAGAAGGGAGCTGTCGCCGCGAAGCGCTTCCAGTCGGGCTACCTGACAAGTTACGCCCTGATCATGCTGCTTGGCCTGGTGGCGGCGGTGACCTGGGTCCTGGTGCAGTGATGGGGGGCTTCCCGATTCTTTCCGTAATGCTTCTCGTGCCGCTCGCCGGTGCGCTGGCCTGCCTGTTCGCCGAGGCGAAGACCGCGCGGATGATCGCGCTCGTCGCGACGCTGATCGACCTTGCTCTCGGCATTCTGCTGTGGGCGAATTACGATATCGGCGGGGCGCAGTGGCAATTCACGGAGCGCGCACCGCTCTTTGCCGGCTTTCAGTGGGCGCTGGGCATCGACGGCATCGCACTGATGCTGATCGTGCTGTCGGTCTTTCTCATGCCGATCTGCATCGGGGCGAGCTGGGATTCGATCACCAAGCGCGTGGGCGAGTACATGGCCGCGTTCCTGTTCATGGAAACGCTGATGATCGGCGTGTTCGCCGCGCAGGACCTGTACCTGTTCTACATCTTCTTCGAAGCCGGCCTGATCCCGATGTACCTGATCATCGGCGTGTGGGGCGGGGACAACCGGATTTACGCCAGCTACAAGTTCTTCCTCTACACGCTGCTCGGCTCGGTCCTGATGCTGATCGCGATGCTGTGGATGGTCCACGAAGCGGGCACGACAGACATTCCGACGCTGATGGCCTACGACTTTCCGCCGCAGGCGCAGACGTGGCTCTGGCTCGCCTTCTTCGCCAGCTTCGCGGTGAAGATGCCGATGTGGCCGGTCCACACCTGGCTGCCCGACGCGCACGTGCAGGCGCCGACGGCCGGTTCGGTCATCCTGGCCGGCGTGCTGCTCAAGATGGGCGGCTATGGCTTCATCCGCTTCAGCCTGCCGATGTTTCCCGAAGCGAGCCTGCAGTTCGTCTGGCTCGTCTGGGGCCTGTCGATGGCGGCGGTCGTGCTGACCAGCCTCATCGCCCTCGTCCAGCACGACATGAAGAAGCTGATCGCCTATTCCTCGGTCGCGCACATGGCGATCGTGACCATCGGACTGTTCGCCTTTAACGTGCAGGGGCTCGAAGGCGCGATGATCGTGATGCTGAGCCACGGTCTCGTCTCGGGCGCGCTGTTCCTCTGCGTAGGCGTGATCTACGACCGGCTGCACACCCGTGAGATATCCCGTTACGGCGGCCTGTCGATCAACATGCCGAAGTACGCGCTGTTCTTCATGCTGTTCACGATGGCGAGCGTCGGGTTGCCCGGCACCAGCGGATTTGTCGGCGAGTTCCTGAGCCTGGCGGGCATCTATCAGGCCAACACCTGGGTGACCGCGGTCTGCGCCACCGGCATCATCCTGGGCGCGGCCTACATGCTTTACCTCTATCGCCGCGTCGCCTTTGGCACGCAGGAGAATGCCGACGCTGCCGCCATGCCCGACCTGAGCATGCGCGAGTGGCTGATGCTCGGACCGATCGCCGCAGCGGTGCTGTGGATGGGCGTCTATCCGGAAAGTTTCCTCGCCCCGATGCGCAAGGACATCGCCGCGCTCGACGCGCGCGTGGCCCGGGCAAAGCCGGCAGGCGATTCACGCCTCAAGGTCGGTGAGCCTGCGGCCGATCTCGAAATTGCAGGCGAAGAGGGTCACGGCCCTGCACCTGCCGCGCCGGAGGGAGCGCACTGATGGACCTCCAGCATTCCCTCGCGCTGATCCTCCCTGAAGAGGTGCTCAGCGCCGCCGGCCTCGTGCTGCTGCTCGTCGCTGCCTGGGCAGGCGACAAGGCCAGCCGCGCCATATCCGTTGCTGCATGCGTCGCCCTGGGCGCTGCGTTCTTTCTCGTCGCGCCTGCCGTCTGCGGCGGGGCGATGGGCCCCGACACGGTCGCCTTCGGCGGGCAGTTCGCGGCCGATGCCTTTGCCGGCCTGGCCAAGCTGATGATCTATGCCGCAGCAGGCGCCGCACTGGTCGTTGCGCCGGCGTTCTTCGAGCGCGAAGGCGCCATGCGGGCGGAATACCCGGTGCTGGTGATCTTCGCTGCCCTCGGCATGGGCATCATGGTCTCGGCGACCGACTTGCTGACGCTCTACATCGGTCTCGAGATGAACTCGCTTTCGGCCTACGTTCTCGCGTCCTTCCTGCGGACCGACGGCCGCTCGGCAGAGGCGGGCCTCAAGTATTTCGTCCTCGGCGCGCTCGCCTCTGGAATCCTGCTGTTCGGCATAAGCCTCGTCTACGGCTTTACCGGTACGACTGCGTTCGACGGCATCCGCGCTGCGCTCACCGGCGGCATGAGCACGGGTGCGCTGTTCGGCATCACGTTCGTGCTCGCCGGACTCGCCTTCAAGATCAGCGCCGTGCCGTTCCACATGTGGACGCCCGACGTTTACGAAGGCGCTCCCACGCCGGTTACGATGTTCTTCGCCACCGCGCCGAAGGTCGCTGCGATTGCCCTGTCCGCCCGCGTCGCGCTCGATGCCTTCGGCCCGCAAGCGGACGCCTGGCGCCAAATCGTGATCTTCGCCGCGCTCGCCTCGATCGTGGTCGGTGCGCTGGGCGCGATCGGGCAAGCCAACATCAAGCGCCTGCTCGCCTATTCGTCGATCAACAACGTGGGCTTCATCCTGATCGGTCTCGCCGTCGCCACCCCTGCCGGCGCGAGTGCCATGCTGGTCTATCTCGCGATTTACGTCGCCATGACGGTCGGCAGCTTCGTCGCCGTCCTGCTGATGAGGGACGATGCGGGCGACCAGGTCGAAGGCATAGCCGATCTTGCCGGCCTTTCGCGCACGAAGCCGCTGCTGGCGTTGTGCCTGGCGATGCTGATGTTCAGCCTTGCCGGCATCCCGCCGCTGTTTGGCTTCTGGGGCAAGTTCGTGGTCTTCCAGGCGGCCGTCGATGCGGGTTTCGTTGCCCTGGCCGCCATCGGCATCGCGGCGAGCGTGATCGGTGCGTTCTATTACATCAAGGTCGTCAAGATCATGTACTTCGACGAACCGGCCGACACCGTGCGCGGCTCCGGCGATTTGGCGCACTGGGCGCTGCTGGCGATCAGCGCGGTGGTCATTTCGCCGCTGGGCTATCTGCTGACCGTCTGGCTCGGCGGCCTGGCCGACACGGCTGCGGCCGCATTGTTTCTTGCGGCCTGACGCGCCGGCTTGATCGAGTTCGTTCCCGAGACCGGCTCGACCAATGCGGACCTCATTGCGCGGCTCGCGGCGGGCGAGCGCGTGCCCGAGGGGACATGGCTGGTCGCTGACCGTCAGACCGCGGGCAGGGGGCGGCAGGGTCGCGCATGGCTGGATGCGCCAGGCAATTTCATGGGCTCCACCGTCGTCCACCTCGGTCCGCAGGATCCTGCGGCTTCCGGGCTCAGTTTCGTTGCGGCGCTCGCGGTCTACGAAGCCGTGCTGTCGCGCCTCGCCGGACCGCGCGAATTGCAACTCAAGTGGCCCAACGACGTCATGCTCGGCGACGCGAAATTCTGCGGCCTTCTGCTCGAGCGCCATGGGGACAGCGCAGTGATCGGCATCGGGGTGAATCTCGCCGATGCTCCCCTGCTGGCCGAGCGCCGCACGCGGGCGCTGTCGCACTACGGGCCCGCGCCGGACCGCGATGCGTTCGCACGCGAACTCGCGGCGCGGTTCGACCTCGAGCTCGGCCGGTGGCGGCAGTACGGGCTGGAACCGCTGCTGAACCGTTGGAAGGCCGCGGCACATCTGCCCGGAGCGAAACTGACCGTGCACAACTCGGGCGGACAGGCGCTCTCGGGTAGCTATGAAGGTTTGGAACCGGACGGCGCGCTGCGGCTTCGCTTGGAAGACGGCTCACAGCGTGTCATTCACGCGGGCGACGTAACCCTGGAAGGACAGTAATGCTTCTCGCCGTCGATGTCGGCAACACCAACGTGGTCTTCGCGCTCATGCACGGGCGGGAGATCCGCACCCGCTGGCGTATCGCCACCGATCCACGCCGCACCGGCGACGAGTACGCCGTGTGGCTGATGCAGCTGCTCGCCATCGAGGGATATTCGCGCGATGACGTGTCGGCGATGATCGTGTCCTCGGTCGTGCCGCGCGCGCGGCACAACCTCGAGGTCCTGGCGACGAAATACTTCGGCGTGACGCCGGTCTTCGCGGGCGATCAGGGCTGGGGCATCGAAATCGACGTCGACGAGCCGCAGACCCTCGGCGCCGATCGTGCGGTCAACGCGATAGCCGCACATGCGAAGTATCCCGGCGACCTGATCGTGATCGACTACGGCACGGCGACCACCTTCGATGTCGTCGATTTCAACGGCGCCTACAAGGGAGGCATCATCGCGCCCGGAATAAACCTGTCGCTCGATGCCCTGGTCGACAACACGGCGAAGCTGCCGCGCGTAGCGATCGAGGCGCCGAGCGGCAGCAGGGGCGTGATCGGTCGCAATACCGAGGACCAGATGCAGATCGGCGTGTTCTGGGGCTACGTGGCCATGATGGAGGGGTTGATCGCCCGCATCCGCGCCGAGATCGGCCGCCCGGCCAAGGTCGTCGCGACCGGAGGGCTCGCCATCCTGTTCGACGAACACACCGACATCTTCGACCACGTGGACGCCGACCTGACGCTTGAGGGTCTTGCCCTGCTCGCCGAAAAGGCGGGTGCGGAATGAAGAAGGACCTCACTCCGGAGGACGAACTGCTGTTCCTGGCCCTCGGTGGCTCGGGCGAAATCGGCATGAACGTCAATCTCTACGGCTGCCAGGGCAAGTGGCTGATGGTCGACCTCGGCATGACGTTCGGGGGCGACGAGTACCCCGGCATCGATCTGGTCTTTGCCGATCTCGACTTTATCGAGGAGCGGCGCGAGGACCTGCTCGGGATCGTCCTGACCCACGCGCACGAAGACCACATTGGTGCGGTCCCCTATTTTGCCGAGGAACTCGGCGTCCCGCTCTACGCCACGCCGTTCACCGCCGAGCTCGTCCGTCGCAAGCTCCAGGAAGCGGGGCTCGTCGACAAGATCGAAGTCAACGTGATCAGGGAAGACCACGGTTCGATCGAACTCGGTCCGTTCGAAGTCACCTACATCCCGCTCGCTCACTCGATCGCCGAGGGTAACGCCCTGCTGATCGAGACGCCGCACGGCCGGGTGTTCCATACCGGGGACTGGAAGCTGGACGAAGAGCCGATGATCGGGGAGCCGGCGACGGAGGAAGAACTCACCGAATACGGCGACGAGGGGATCCTTGCCCTCGTTTGCGATTCGACCAACGTGTTCAATCCGGTGCCTTCGGGGAGCGAGGGCGCGGTCTACCGCGGGCTGCTGGAAGAAGTGCAGAAGTGGGGCGGCCGCAGGGTTCTCGTCACCACCTTCGCCTCCAACGTGGCGCGGCTGCAGACGCTCGGCCACGTGGCCGAGGAAACCGGACGCCGGCTGTGTGTCGCCGGCCGTTCGCTCGACCGGATCATCGAGGTGGCGCAGGACAACGGGTACCTCGAACACTTCCCGCCACTGGTCGATTTCGACACCGCGATGGGCTTGCCGCGCGGGGAGGTGATGATTCTCGCGACCGGCGGGCAGGGCGAACCGCGTGCAGCCCTGGCCCGCATCGCCGAGGAAAACCACCCGATCGAGCTGGTCAAGGGCGACGTAGTCCTGTTCTCCAGCCGGCAGATTCCGGGCAACGAGATCGCCATCGGCCGCGTGCAGAATCGCCTGGCGGCGCGGGGGATCGAAATGGTCACCGACCGGCAGAGCGAGATACACGTCTCCGGGCACCCGGGGCGGCCCGAATTGCAGGCGCTTTATGGCTGGCTGCGACCGGAGGTACTCGTTCCGGTCCACGGCGAGATGCGCCACATGCAGGAGCAGGCACGGCTCGGCCGGTCGAGCGGCATCCCGCGGGCGGTGGTCCAGCAGAACGGCGATATCGTTCGGCTGGCGCCGGGCAAGGCCGAGCGCCTAGCGCAGGTTCGCGCCGGTCGGCTCGTTCTGGATGGCGAGATTATCGTCCCGGCAGACGGCGAGACAGTGGTCATGCGCCGTCGTCTGGCGCGCGACGGATTCCTAGTCGTAGTGCTCGACGGCAAGACCGTTCAGGTCGCGGGTTACGGCCTTCCGCTGGACGAGGATTACCAGGCCTTCGTCGAGGAAGCTCAGCTCGACGTGCTGAATGCCCTCGGCCGCCTGAAGGGGCCGCAGGCGCGCGATCCTGAGGCGTTGGTCGAAGCCGCCCGCCTTGCCGCCCGCCGGGCCGCGCAGCGCTGGAGCGGAAAGAAGCCTCAAACGCGCGTCATACTTGCCGGAGCAGCCTGATGGAGTGGACCTCGGTTCTCGCGATCTATGCGCTCATCTGGGTGATGAGCGCGTTCATCATGATGCCTTTCGGGATCAAGACGCACGACGAGGCAGGGTTGCCCAAGGTGCCGGGTCAGGCGGACAGCGCGCCGGCGAACTTCCGGCCCGGGCGGGTCGTGCTCCGGGCGACGATCCTGGCAACCGCCCTGTGCGCGCTGTTCGTGGTCAATTACGTCAACGGGTGGGTCGAGGTGAACGACATCGATTTTCTCGGCAAGGCGCTGGGGCTCGAATCGGCTTACGACCCGCACGACGGCAGCCGCCCGGCGAACTAGTCGCGCAGGCGGTCGATAGCCTGGGCCAGCGACCGCCCGGCGAACTAGTCGCGCAGGCGGTCGATAGCCTGGGCCAGCGCCACGTAGAGCTTGCCGGGGTCCGACGACAGCAGCGTCACGCCCATGGCATGACCGTCACGGGTCGAAAGCACCGAGCGCAGCATCGCTTCGAAGTCATGGATGTAGCGGTTGACCGTTTCCCGGAAATCGCTGTCGTCGTGGTAGATTTCAGAAACTTCGCGTGACGTCGGATTGTCGAGCAGGCGCACCGCGCGCCGGGTAAAGATGCTGCGGTCGCCGCGCAGATAGGACGCCCAGGCGGTATCTGCGACATCGTTGTCGAATGCCTTGGAGATGTCGATCGCGTTCGAATTCAGGCTTTCGCTAATCAGCGCCATGCGGCGGGCGAAGTCGTTGTCGACCTGCTCTTCGGCCTGGCGCCGGGCATGGGCGACGCGGTGTTCCAGGTTGCCCGCGAGCTCGTTGACCGCCGAGAGCTGATCGCGCAATTGCACGGCCACTTCGCGGCTCGCTTCGCCGGCGCGTTGCGCGGTTTCCTCGAGTTCGGCAATCGCCGCCTCGGCATGCTCGCGCATCGCCTTCTCGATCACGTCGGCGCTGTCTTCGGCAAAGCGCCCGGACATATTCTCGAGCGCTTCTCCAAGCGAGGCGCGCGCCTTTTCGGCCAGCGCGTCGGCTTTTTCGGAAACGGCTGAAAGCGCCTGTTCGAGATGTTCGAGCCGTTCGGCCTGCGCCCGTCCTGCCTCGACGATGCGCGCCTCGAGTGCACCGAACTGTTCGACCGCGGCGAGCCCTTCGTGATGGGCCTTCGTGGCGTGCCCGGCAACTTCGGCGCCCCGTTGGGCGGTTTCGCCGACAAGGCCGTGAGTTTCGCGGATCCGCGTCTCGAACCGGTCGAGATCGCTGGCGGCCTCCTTCAGCGCCCTGGGGAGGTCGTTCTGCGAATGTGCGGCGCCGGCGCGGATGAGCTCCAGCAGGCGCACCGTCTCGTCGGTCAGCTTGCCGACCATTGCGCTGCTCGCTTCCAGCTCGGACCGCCCCTCGGCGAGATTGGCCGCGAGGCCCGCCGCAGCTTCCTGCAGCGCGCCACCGGTTTCGTCACCCTGTTCGGTAAGGCGTTCCATCTCCGCGGCGATCGCGCGCATTCGCCCAAGCAGGGCGTCGCCGCGCTCGGACAGGCCTGCGACGTGGGCGAGCTGTTCTTCCTGCCGTTCGCGGACGTGCGCGTCGAGTTCCTCGAGCCGGCCCTGCAGCGCGGCGATCGCATCGGTCTCGCGCTGGCGCGCATCGCCGCTGCGGCGGCGCATCGCGTCGTCGAAGGCGGCGGCGCGCTGCCCCATGGCGGTGTCGATTCGCTCCGCCTCCTCGCTCAAGGCGGTCAAACGGTTGCGTGCGTTGTCGAGAGCGCGGGAATCGACCTGGTCGATTTCTTCGATCGCGCCGAGCATGCGCGCCTTGAGTTCTTCGACCGCGGTGCTCCAGGTACGCGTGGCGTCGTTCTGGCCGGAGCGCATGGATTCGAGCACTTCGAGCCCGTCGTCGGCGGCGGCGGAGACGCGTTCGCGCAGCAGGACGATTTCCTCTTCCGCCCGGCGCTGGATGTCCGCCTGTTGCGCAGCCAGTTCATCGCGCAGCGCATCGGCCCGGCGGCGCAGGGCGGCGAGGGCTTCCACTTCGCGGCTGTCGAGTTCGGCGCGGAAGGACTCGCTGCGCTCGCCCAGCGCCGCGAAGCGCGCGGTTGCAATTTCGTCGAGCTGCAGGGCCTGGACTTCGAAGGCGGACACTGCCGCATCGACTCGCTCGCGCAGGGATTCGACCTGTCGCTCGCTCGCCTCTCCGAACTGGTTGAGGCGATTGAAGCCTGAAATCATCTCCTCGAGCTGGCTCTGCGCGGTATTGCCGGCGTGACCGATCTGGCTCGCCACGTCGCGCGCAGAGTTGGAGATGACGGGCAGGTCGCCGCGCAACCGTTCCATGTTGTCGCGCGCCGTTTCGCTCACTTGCCCGATCGTCTCTACTTGGGCTCCGTTTTCCACGATCAGCGCTTGCAGCCGGGCGGCGTGCTCCGAAATGCGCTCGGTCGCCATTCGTCCGAGCGATTCGAGATCACGGGACTGGGCGGCGATGAAATCGCGGGCGACACTGAGCTCGCGGTTGATTACCGAAAGCCGGGCTTCGAGCGAGGCGCTCTCGCGCGACAACACGTTGGCGACATCGGCGAATCGGGCTGCCTCGCGCCGCGAATGGCGCATGGCGAGCAGCCAGAGCGTGATGACCAGCAGCACGGGCACAGACCAGGCGACGACCCAGTCGCTCCATTCTGCCGGCGTAGCTCCCGCGAGGATTTCACGTTTATGCGACCAACCGAAGAAGCCGGTCCACGCCAGTATCGCCAGCACGGCCAGGGTCGGCACGATCCAGCTGCCGCGCAGCCGCGAGGATTCGGTCTCTTCCTGATCCCAGATCTGGTCGGCGACGAGTTCGTCCATGTCGATGGCCCTCCGGGATGCCGGAGCCTCCGCCTCTTCGGTGCCGTCCAGGATTTCTCCCACGGCAACCAGCTTTTCCCTGCGCGTCATCGGGCGAAGATAACACAGGCCAAGCCCCTTTAAACCAGCATTAACCCTTTCGCGCCCATGCACCTGTGGATGGCTTTCATCAGTGACAGTCTCGATGCGACATTCGCCGCTGCTGCGGGGGCCGATCCCGCGTTGCTCGCCGAACTTCGTGAAGCTTTTGGCGAGAGCCTCGAAGCACAGGTCGACCTGCTGCGGCGCGCGCGCTGCGACGGGAACTGGGAAATGGCTGCGCAACGGCTGAAGAGCCTGGGAGGCAGCTTCCATGCCCCGGCACTGGTCGCATTGGCGAACGAGGCGCTCGACGGAGCTCCGGGCGATCCCGTCGTCGTGCGCAAGTTCGAACGCTTCTGCCGCGAGTTCGCCGAAGGCTGATTGCAGCCTGTCGGCGTAGCCTCTAGCTATCGGGCCTTCCGAACGAGGAGAGCCGCGGGTGCGTGTCGCCCTGATTGCCACCGACGATGCCGCATTCGAGCCGGACCGCGAACCGGCCGTGCTGGGCGGCCGTCCGGTCTCGCTCCACCAGCTCGATTTCGCGCTGGGGGAGGGGTGCACGAAAATCCTTTGCTTCGGTCACGGCGCCGCACCCGAAGCCATTGCGCTTCGTCACGCGGCGGAGGGTGCGGGCGCTCAGTTCCAGGTCCTGCGCGGACCTCGGGACTTGCCGGCTGCAGTGCGCGGCGAGGATGAGTTGCTCGTCCTGGCGCGCGGCCTGCTGCCCGATTCGCTCGTGGCTTACGAGGCCCTGCGCAAGGGGACGACGATCCTTTCCCTGCCCGTCCAAACGGGCGCCGGCGCGGGTTTCGAACTTCTCGACCTGGCGACTGCCTGGGGCGGGGCGATGATCGTGCCGGGCAGGCTCGCCGCCGCGCTCGACATGTTGCCTGAAGACGGCGACCCGATCGCTGGCCTGCTTCGCATCGCCCGTCAGGCGGGCGTGCCCGAACGCGCCCTGCCCGAAGTGGAGCTCGCCGAGGGTCGCTGGGTTCTCTTGCGTACGGCCGAGCAGGGCAGGGCGGCGGAGCCCGGCTGGCTGCGGCGGCGCCTTCCACCGGTCTCGCCCTGGCGTCCCACGGCATGGCTCGCGCGGGTGCTGCTGCGCCGATTTGCGGGAGGCGCCACCGGGCCTTCGCGGGGCGGCCTTTATGCCCGAATCGGCGCTGCGGCGGCGATTGCCGGGGCGCCCATCGCTGCATGGTACGCGATGCCGATCGTCGGATTCACCCTCCTCGCGGTAGCCGTCCTGGCAATCGAGCTGGCCGACGGCATGGTGCAGCTCAAGCGCCCGAGCTTCGCGGGAGAGGCGCCGGCCTCGAAATTTTCCCGGATCCTGCGCGCGGCAACCGACCTCGCGCTCGTGGCAGTCGGTACGCTTGCGATTCCAGGTGCGCTGCATCGCCGCCTGTTCCTTGCCATCCTGCCCGTCGCTTTGCTGCAGTTTTGGCCGAGCGCCGAGCGAGCCGGATGGCGGATCCTGGCGACCGATCGCCTGCTCGTCATCCTTTTGCTGGGCCTCGCGACTGCGACGGATTTCGCGGAACGGGGTTTCATGCTCGTGACCCTGGTGCTTCTCGCGCTCCGCATCGCCGCACGGCCCGGCTCGCGAGGATAACGCTGATTTAACCACGGGTGCGGTATGGCGAAGCGATGGAAAGCACCCCGGTGACCGCGAGCAGCCTCGACGCGGTCGAGGCGACCCTGCGCGAGGAACTCGCCCAGGGCGACGCCGTCCTTGCGACCGCGACCCCGATCCTGCGCCACTTGCTGGCGAACGAGGACCAGGCCCTGTTCGGGGACGAGGTGCTCGCCCGCGTCCGCGGAATACTGGACGATCTTGCCCGCCAGCTACTCTACGCCGAAGCCGATGCGGCGAGGTCCAGCGATCGTTCCGCCTTTGCCCAAGAGCGCAAGGAACCGGTGGTCGATGCGCTGTCGAAAGACCCTGCCGTGCTGGGCCACCTTCATGCGCTAACCATCGAGGGGCAAATCGCCCGCAAGCTGAACAAGCGCACGGGGGCGGACATCGTCCTTTCGCCACTCCTGCAGGAACTCGTGGCTTCGCGGGACGACGCCATGGCGGCGGCGGCCATGTCGGTCATCACGGCACAGGCCCGCTTCGCGCAACAGCAACAGCGCATGGCCTTGCCGCTGGGCGAACTGCCCGGCGATTTGTTCCACCACGCCGTGCTTGCCTATCGCGAGAGCGCAGGTGAACGCGAACACGCCGCCACCGCGGAGAAAGCCTTGCGCGACGGATATGACGAGAGCCTTGGGCGGCTGGCCCTGATGGCTCATCTCGTGATGCGCATGGGCAAGGACGCTCCACGCACGCTGGATGTCGATCACGCAGGCATGGCAGTCTTCGCCAGCGCGCTCGCCATGGCCTCGGGGCAGGGGCGTGATACCACGATCCTGGCGCTGTCCGATCGCCAGTTTGCTCGGCTTGCCCTGGCCTTGCGCGCTGCGGGCCTCAAGCAGGCGGCGGTCGAGGAACAGTTCCTTTACCTGCACCCCGACATCGGCTTGCCCGAGGGATTCGAAAAACTCCGCTCTGAACGCGCTGCCGCGCTGTTGGCATCCTCGTCGCTCGAGGATGGCTAAACATGGCCGGGGCCACGCATTTCATCGCCACCGCCCGAACGGACGGTCGGGATTGGCTGGTCGAGGCCGAGGAGCCGCTCGCCGGGCTGCAGTTGCGCAGCGGCGGGGAATTGCCCGGCATGGTCGCCACGCCCGCGCTGCTCGAACTGGTGCGCAAGGCGCGAATCTACGGCCTGCGCCTCGCTCGCGCGATCCAGGCGCAGGACGATAGCGAGGCGATCACCGCATGGGTCGAAATACAGCCTGACACCCGGGGAGAGGGCTGCACGATCGGCCTCGCCAACTGGCAAGCTGCGCCGCTTTCGCCGGAAGATCAGGTGGCGGTGGAGGAGCGCCGTGCCGAGATCGAACGGCACGTCGCCGAACTCAGTGCGCGCCTCGGGCCCGATCAGCAGGTCATCGCGGTGAATTGCGACAGTACCGAACTGACCGAAGTCGCCGACAAGCTGCGTGATGGGCAGGGGCGGCCCTGGACCGAGCTCGTCGAAGTCGCCGGAGACGCCCGCCACCACGATCTCCACTGGCGCCTTCTCGACGGGGCGCGACTGGTCGTCCCCGGTTCGCAAAGGCACTGGAAGGCCGTGCTCCTGCCGCTCGGCCGGCCCGAACCCGGCTCGGCCGGGTTCGACCTCCTGTTCGTTGCCGACGAGCCGCCGGCCGAGCCGCGCAAGGCCAAGCCGAAGGCGGTCTTCAGTGCGGCCATGGGGCGCGAAATCGCCCCGGTCCTGCGCCAGCCCATCAGCCGCATCATCGCCAACGCCGAGACGATCCGCACCCAGCTCGCCGGTCCATTGGCCGAGGAGTACAGCAAGTACGCCGCAGACATCTCCACGGCCGGTGAACACCTGCTGGCGCTGATCGACGACCTGGCCGATCTCGAGGTCGTGGAGGCGGACGATTTCGACACCGCGCCTGACAAGATCGACCTTGCCGACGTGGCTCGCCGCGCGGCCGGGATTCTCGGAGTGCGCGCGCGTGAGCGCGACATCGCGATCGATGCGCCAAACGAAGACGAGAGCGTGCTCGCGATTGGCGAGTTCCGGCGCGTGCTGCAGATCCTGCTCAACCTGCTCGGCAATGCCCTGCGCTATGCTCCCGAAGGCTCGCAGGTCTGGCTCCGCGTCGAGCGTGAGGGCGAGCGGGCGCGGATCTGCGTCGCCGACCAGGGCGAAGGGCTTAGCCAGGATCAGCAGGCCAAGGTGTTCGAGAAGTTCGAACGTCTCGGCCGTAGCGGCGACGGCGGTTCGGGCCTCGGCCTTTACATCTCGCGCCGTCTGGCCCGCGCGATGGACGGCGAACTGACTGTCGACAGCGCCCCTGGGCAGGGCGCGCGCTTCACGCTCGACCTGCCCGTGTTCGAGGACCGCCGGGGTAAGAAACGCTGAGGGTTCAGCGCTTCTCCACCGGAACGTAATCGCGCTCGGTCGGGCCGGTGTAGAGCTGGCGAGGCCGGCCGATGACCTGGGCGGGATCGGAGATCATCTCGTTCCACTGCGCCACCCAGCCCACGGTGCGGGCAAGAGCGAACAGCGCGGTGAACATGGTGGTCGGAAAGCCGATCGCCGACAGGATGATGCCCGAGTAGAAATCGACGTTCGGGAACAGCTTCTTTTCGACGAAATAATCGTCGTGCAGCGCCATCTCTTCGAGCTTCAGCGCGGTCTCGAACACCGGGTCGTTGACCTTGAGCGCCTCGAACACCTCGCGCACCGTCTTCTGCATGACCGTCGCCCGCGGGTCGTAGTTCTTGTAGACGCGGTGACCGAAGCCCATCAGGCGGAAAGGATCGTTCTTGTCCTTCGCCCGCTCGATGTAGTGCGGAATGCGATCGGGGGTGCCGATCTCGCGCAGCATGTTCAGCGCGGCCTCGTTCGCGCCGCCGTGCGCCGGGCCCCACAGGCAGGCGATGCCCGCCGCGATGCAGGCGAACGGATTGGCGCCCGAGGATCCCGCCAGGCGCACCGTGCTGGTCGAAGCGTTCTGTTCGTGGTCGGCGTGGAGGATGAAGATCCGGTCCATCGCCTTCTCGACCACCGGGTTCACCTCGTATGGCTCTGCCGGAACGCCAAAGGTCATGCGCAGGAAGTTGCCGGTGTAGCTGAGCGAGTTGTCGGGATAGAGGAAGGGCTGCCCGATCGAATACTTGAACGCCATCGCCGCGATGGTCGGCATCTTGGCGATCAGCCGGTGGCTTGCGATCTTGCGCTGCTCGGGGTCCGAGATGTCGGTGCTGTCGTGATAGAACGCGGAAAGCGCGCCGACCACACCGCACATGATCGCCATCGGGTGGGCGTCGCGGCGAAAGCCGCGGTAGAACTGGGCGAGCTGTTCGTGCAGCATGGTGTGACGGCTGATGGTCCAGGTGAACTTGGCGAGCTCTTCCGCGCTCGGCAGCTCGCCGTTGAGCAGCAGGTAGCTGACTTCCATGAAGCTGGAATGCTCGGCCAGCTGGCCGATCGGGTAGCCGCGATGAAGCAGGACCCCTTCTTCGCCGTCGATATAGGTCAGCCCGCTCTCGCAGCTGGCCGTGGACTTGTAGCCCGGGTCATAGGTGAACATGCCGGTCGTGCCGTAGAGCTTGCGGATGTCGACCACGTCGGGGCCGACCGTACCGTGCATGACCGGGAAATCGTGGCTTTCACCGCCCACCGCCAGTTTCGCCTGTTCGTCCGTCAAGGTGTGTCTCCTGCAATTCTGCAAATAGTGTCGCTCAGCTCGGTTCGACCGCCTGGGCGTCGATCCGCGCAAGGCTCTCTTCTCGACCGAGAAGCGCCAGCACATCGAAAATTCCGGGGGATGTGGTCTGCCCCGTCAGCGCCGCGCGAAGCGGCTGGGCCAGCTTGCCGAGGCCAAGCCCCAGCTCCTCCGCATAGGCCTTCAGACTGGCCTCCAGCGCCTCGATTGTCCAGTCCCGTTCGGCGTGCAAACGGGCGGAAACCTGCGCCAGCAGAGCCCGCGCATCGTCCGTAAGCAGCGCCGCCGCCGCCTCGCTGATCGGCAGCGGGCGAGTGCGGAAGAGGAACGCGGCGCCGTCGGCCAGTTCGTTCATGTCCTTGGCCCGCGTCTTGAGCACCGGCATGGCCTCGGCCAGCCGCGCTACGTCGGCCTGCGGGCCGATCCGCGCCGCGGCCAGCCCTGCCAGGCGCGCGTCGTCGGCCGCGCGAATGTAATTACCATTCATGTTGAGCAGCTTCTTCATGTCGAAGCGGCTCGCGCTCTTGCCTACGCCTTCCAGCGTGAAAGCCTCTATCGCCTCCTGGCGAGTGAACTCTTCCTGGTCCCCGTGGCCCCAGCCCAGGCGCAGGAGATAGTTGAACAGGGCTTCGGGCAGGATGCCCAGTTCGTCGCGATAGGCGTCGACGCCCATCGCGCCGTGCCGCTTGGACAGCTTGGCCCCGTCGTTGCCGTGGATCAGCGGGATGTGTGCGTAGATCGGCTCCGGCCAGCCCATCGCCCTGATGATGGGAAGCTGGCGGAAGGCGTTGTTGAGGTGATCGTCGCCGCGCACGATGTGGGTCACGGCCATGTCGTGATCGTCGACCACGACGGCGAGCATGTACGTCGGCGTGCCATCGGCGCGCAGCAGCACGTAATCGTCGATTTCGGCGTTCTTCACTGCCACGCGGCCCTGGACGCGGTCCTCGATCACCGTCTCCCCCTCGTCCGGGGTCTTCAGGCGGATGACGTAGGGTGCGCCTTCCGGCGCATCGTCGGGGTCCCGGTCGCGCCAGCGGCCGTCGTACCGCAGCGGCAGCTTCTTCGCCCGCTGTTCGGCGCGCATCGCTTCGAGGTCTTCGGGCGTGGCGTAACACTTGTAGGCGTGACCTGTGGCAAGAAGCTCGGCGGCGACCTCGGCATGACGGGTGGCCCGCTCCGACTGGAAGACCGGGGGCTCATCATAATCCAGGCCGAGCCAGTCGAGTCCGTCGAGGATCGCGTCGATCGCTTCACGGGTGGAGCGCTTGCGATCGGTGTCCTCGATCCGCAGGAGCGCCTTGCCGCCGTGGTGGCGGGCGAACAGCCAATTGAACAGGGCGGTTCGGGCACCGCCGATGTGCAGGAAGCCCGTGGGCGAGGGCGCGAACCGGGTAACAACCGTTTCGTCGCTGCCGCTTGCCATGTACCTGACTTTCCTTATCCAATGCGAACCAATGGCCACGCGCATACCGCCTCTGGTCCCGCTCGGGGGCGAGGACTCCGGCGATGTTGCGTTGCAACAGACGCCTTGGCGAAACCGCGTGCGATTGTCCAGCTTGCTCGACGGTGCCGACGCATTCCTCGAACGCGCCGCTTTCGACCGGGGCCCATGGCTTGCGGTTGCCCTTGCGGGCGGGATCGCCGCCTGGTTTGCCCTGCCCGGACCCGCCTGGTGGGTCGGGGCAGTGTCCGCCGGCCTGCTGCTCGCGGTCGGGGCCGGGGCCCTGTGGCGCGGGCGTGACGATCGCAGCCACCTGCTGCTGGCTGCAGTGGCGATCGGCCTCCTGTTCGCATTCGGGCTGGGGCTCGTGTGGACCCGCTCGGCCCTGATCGGAGCAGAAGCCCTGCCGCGCCCGTCCTCACAGACGATCCAGGGGAAGATACTGGAGCGGATCGAGCAGCCGGCAGAGGGGCGCTCGCGGCTCGTGCTGGCCGTCCGCGACGGCGAGGGGCGTGCGATCAAGGTGCGGGTCAACGTGCCGCTCGAACATGACAGCGCGGCCCTGCGCGAAGGGGCGGTCGTGCGCCTCAAGGCGCGGCTTATGCCGCCGGCCGGCCCCATCCTGCCGGGGGGGTACGATTTCGCTCGTGCAGCCTGGTTCGAAGGATATGCCGCCACAGGCAGCGCGCAGGGAGCTGTCGACGTGATCGAGCCGGCACGGGGCGAAGCGTTGCTCGCCTCGACCCAGCGGCGCCTGGCCGATCACGTGCGTTCGCGGCTGGGCGGGTCCGCCGGCTCCATCGCAGCGGCTTTCGCAAGTGGGGACCGCGGCGCCATCGACCCGGCGGACGAGGAGGCGATGCGGGACGCCGGGCTTACGCACTTGCTGTCGATCAGCGGGGTACACGTCAGCGCGGTGATCGCCGCGGCCTACTTCCTTGCCATCCGCCTGCTGGCGCTGTGGCCGTGGTTTGCGCTGCGCGTTCGCCTGCCATTGGTTGCCGCCGGGATCGGAGCGCTGACGGGAATCGGCTATACTCTGCTGACGGGGGCCGAGGTGCCGACCGTTCGCAGTTGCGTTGGCGCCGTGCTGGTGCTGGGCGCCCTGGCGCTGGGACGAGAGCCGCTCTCGATGCGGATGATCGCTGTCGCCGCGGTCGTGGTATTGCTCCTGTGGCCGGAATCGATCGCGGGGCCGAGCTTCCAGATGAGCTTCGCGGCCGTCATCGCCATCGTGGCACTGCACGAGTCCGTCCCCGTCAAACGCTTCCTGGCCGCGCGAGAGCAGGGCGCGCTCGAGAAAGCCGCGCGCGGGGTCGCGATGTTGCTTGCCACCGGACTTGTGATCGAGCTGGCGCTGATGCCCATCGTGCTGTTCCACTTTCATCGCGCGGGGATCTACGGCGCCTTTGCCAATGTCATCGCAATCCCGCTGACGACGTTTGCCTCGATGCCGCTCATCGGCCTGGCGTTGTTCCTCGATCTGGCGGGGCTCGGCGCACCGGCCTGGTGGCTGGCGGGCAAGTCGCTCGACCTTTTGCTTTGGCTTGCGCACATCGCGGCCAACCAGCCCGGCGCGGTCAAGCTCATGCCGCAGATGGGATGGGGCGCATTCGCGCTTTTCGTGGCGGGCGGCCTGTGGTTGGCGCTGTGGCGCGGGCGGGCGCGGCTCTGGGGACTTCTCCCGGCCGCTCTTGCCACGCTTATCCTCCTTGCCACGTCGACGCCCGATATCCTCGTCGCCGGCGACGGCCGGCAGGTGGGGCTGGTTGCCGACGACGAACGGCTGCTCGCGCTGCGGGATTCGCGCAGCGATTTCACGCGTGAGAACCTGATGGAACTGGCGGGCGTTGAGGCGGAGCCGGTCCCGCTCGCCCAGTGGCCGGGAGCCCGCTGCACCCCCGACTTCTGCGCCCTGGAGTTGGATCGGGGAGGGCGGACCTGGCACATCCTGCTCGCCCGGAGCGACAACCTGATCGAGGAGCGCGCCCTGGCCGCGGCGTGCGAACGCGCCGACATCGTCATTGCCGACCGCTATCTGCCGCAGAGCTGCGTCCCGCGTTTCCTGCGGGCCGATCGCCGGTTGCTCGACGTGACCGGCGGCCTGTCGATAGTGCTGAAGGACGCCGCTCCCGAAGTGACCACGGTTGCCGAGAGACAAGGCCACCACGGCTGGTGGCGCGGGAAGCGGGAATAGCAGCGGGCGGCGCCCGGTAGAGCGCCGCCCGTCGTTGCCAGGTTCTTCGAGCGAACAACCCACCGCCCGGCCCAGGGCAAGCGGCCCGAACCCTAGTGGTAGCGGCGCAGCAGCCCGGCGAGCTTGCCCTGCACCTGCACTTCGTTCTCCGCGTAATACTGCGGGTCGTACGACGCATTGGCCGGATCGAGCCGGATCATCCCCTTCTCGTGCCGAAGGTACTTGAGCGTCGCTTCCTCGTCTCGGACGAGGGCGACAACGATCTCGCCGTCCCGCGCGGTGTCGGTCTTGCGGACGAGTGCGTAATCGCCGTCGAGGATTCCAGCCTCGATCATCGAGTCGCCGGAGACCTCCAGCGCGTAGTGTTCACCTGCACCGAGCAGGGCGGCCGGAACCGGCAAGGTGCGGTCCGTTTCCATCGCCTCGAGCGGGACACCGGCAGCGATCCGGCCATGCAGAGGGATTTCGACCACGTCGTTCGCGGCCGGAGGCGCCACGCGCGGCGGCGTCGTCACCTTCGTCACCGTGTCGTTGGCGTTCACTGCCGCGCGCACCGGCGTGACGTTCTCGGGCTGGCGCAACACCTCGAGCGCGCGTGCCCGATTGGGCAGTCGACGGATGAAGCCGCGTTCCTCGAGCGCCGAAATCAGGCGGTGCACGCCCGACTTGCTCTTGAGGTCGAGCGCCTCCTTCATCTCCTCGAACGAAGGGGAGATCCCGCTCTCTTCCAGTTTCTTCTGGATGAAGAGGAGCAATTCGTGCTGCTTGGCGGTCAACATTCCGGCGCTCTCCCGCGAGTTTCCTATCTGCTCTGTTCCATTTTGGAACGAACGCGGAACAATTAGGCAACTTTTCCAGGTCGTGTCAAGCGATACCACCGTTTTCGAGCAGGTAGGCCCTGACGCTGTCTCCAGCCCCTGCTGCGGGTGCCCCCGCAGGTCGTTCAATCAACGCGCGGGCCCGGCTCAAGGCGAGAAGGGCGCTGCTGTCGCGCTCGGAGATCGGGGCCAGCCGCCCGCCAACCAGCGAGGCACGGACGAACTCGGTGCGCTCTCCGACGGCGAAGAGCGGAGCGTCGAGGATGCCTTCGAACGCTTCCGGCAGCGGGGCAGTTGCCCCGGAAAGGCGGCGGAGCAAAGGGAGCAGGAAGAGAAACGCCGTGACATAGCTGGACACCGGGTTGCCTGGCAGGCCGAGAATCCATTGCGGACCTTTTCGCGCCAGAAGGAGCGGTTTTCCGGGGCGGATTGCGACGCGCCAGAAGTCGATCGCTGCGCCCCACTGCTCGAGGGCCGGACGAACGAGGTCGTGGTCGCCGACCGAGGCACCGCCGCTGGTGACGACCACGTCGGCGTTGCCCGCCCGCTCGAACGCCCCAAGCATGGCGTCCATTCGGTCGCGCACGGGCCCGAGCCGTTGCAGCTGGTCGGCATATGGGGCGCACATGCTGGCGAGCATGGCGCCGTTGCTCGCCGGGACCTGGTGGGGGGCGCATACGGCGGGATCGGCCGCGAGTTCATCGCCGGAGTCCAGTATCGCAACCGAAGGCAGGCGGTGAACCGCGAGTTCGCGGTGCCCGGCCGCAATCGCCAGGGCAAGCTGCGCCGGGCCGATCCGGCTTCCCGCCGCGAGCAATTCACGCCCTTGCGAAAAATCGAACCCCGTGCGGCGGATGTGCCGCACTGTCGGCTCGCCCTCGCCATTGAGGGTCAAGCTATCGCCATCGCGGGTCGCGTTTTCCTGTAGCAGGACGAGGCCGCCGCCGGGCGGCATCAGCGCGCCGGTCGAGATGCGGATCGCCTCGCCCGGTGCGATTGCCCCTACAAAGGGATGGCCGGCAGCGCTTTCGCCGACCACCCTCCACGGTCCCTCGCCATCTCCTGGCGGGACGACATAGCCGTCCATCGCCGACAGGTCGGCCGCAGGCTGGGTGCGAGCGGCTGTCAACGGGGTGGATAGATATCGTCCGACTGCGGCCTGAGCCGCCAGGGTCTCCCCGCCCAACGGCTCCACTCCTGCAAGGAGAAGCTCTTGCGCCTGTTCCAGCGAAAGCGGAGGCTTCATCGCGCGATCAGTCGGGCGCACGCCACGCGCCGCTCTTGCCTCCGGTCTTGGCGAGCAGGCGCACGCCTTCGATCGTCATGCCCTTTTCGATCGCCTTGGCCATGTCATAGATTGTGAGGAGTGCGACGGAAGCTGCTGTAAGCGCTTCCATTTCGACGCCGGTTCTCCCGGTCAACGAGGCTGTCGCGGTCACCCGGACCGCGTCACTCTCGAAAGCGAAGTCGACCGTCACGGCGTCGAGCGCGAGCGGATGGCACAGCGGGATCAGCTCACCGGTGCGCTTGGCGGCCATGATCCCGGCAATGCGCGCGGCGGCAAGAACGTCGCCCTTGGGTCCGCTGCCCTCGTGCACCGCTCGCAGCGTGGCGCCAGACATGCGGATGCGGCCCTCGGCGGTGGCCGAGCGGGCAGTTTCGGGTTTGCCGCCGACGTCGACCATGCGCGCGGCGCCCTTGTCGTCGAGATGGGTGAGGCGGGTCATCGGCCCCTCCGAAGTTCACACCGATGGAACGCCTGGAACAGGGTCCAGGCGCCGGATTTTGCAACCGGGAGGGCCGGCCGGCCCGCGCGGGCAAACGATCGTCCGCTCAAAGCTGAAATCGAGGTCATCGGCCATCCATGGCAGATCGCCCGTCCGTAGGACAGCGCCGCCTCAACGCGGGCGCGTGTTGCTCCAGATCACCTGGCCGATACCGAGCAGGGCGAGGATCACGCCCCAAACGGCCCATTGCGGATCGCCGGCCATGAAGCTGTCGAGGAAGGCGACGTTGAGCCCTTGCAGGACCCAGATGCACCCCATCATCACCATGACGAGGCCGAGCAGCGTGCTGACCACGCGCATGAAGTTGTAAAACAGCTTCCCCATCACGATCCCCTCTCAGCCGAGCAGCAGCCTGCGCGTCGCCGCCTCGACGTCGTCCTGCCGCATCAGGCTCTCGCCGACGAGGAAGCATCGCACACCCGCTTCGGCAAGTCGAAGGCAATCGGCGTGGCCGTTGATCCCGCTTTCACCGACCAGCAGCGCGCCGTCCGGCGCGAGCGGAGCGAGGCGCTCGGTCGTGGCAAGCTCGGTGCGGAAGGTCTTGAGGTCGCGGTTGTTGACGCCGATCAGCCGCGACTTCAGCCGGGCCGCGCGCTCCATCTCGGCCTCGTCGTGGACCTCAACCAGCACGTCCATCCCGCGCTCGAGCGCGGCGGCCTCGATCTCCGCCATCGTGACGTCGTCCAGCGCAGCGACGATGATGAGGATCGCGTCGGCTCCTATCGCGCGGGCTTCGGCGACCTGCCATGGATCGACCATGAAATCCTTGCGCAGGACCGGCAGACTGCAGGCCGCGCGGGCGTCCATCAGGTAATCCTCGTGACCCTGGAAGTAGGGCGCATCGGTCAGGACGGACAGGCAGGCAGCGCCGCCATGCTCATAGGCGAGGGCATGTTCGGCGGGCCGGAAATCGTTCCGTATCAGCCCTTTGGAGGGCGAGGCTTTCTTGATTTCCGCAATCAGGCCGAAGCCCGATGACGCCTTTGCTTCGAGCGCCCGGCGAAACCCGCGCGGGGCCGTGGCGTCACGCGCCGCGCGATCGAGGTCTTCGAGCGTCGCGAGCGCCTTGCGCGCCTGCACCTCCTCGCGCTTGGTTGCGCAGATCTCGGCCAGCTTGTCGGTCATCGGGCCGCTTCGATCCAGCAGTCGAGCAGGGCCTTGGCCAGCCCCTTGTCGAGCGCCTCGGCGGCTTCCTCGACTCCTTCCTTCCAGCCAGCCACTTCGCCCGCGACCATCAAGGCCCCGGCGGCATTGAACAGCACCGCGTCGCGATAGGGGCCGGGCGCGCCCATCAGCAGCGCGCGCAAGGCGGCGGCGTTATGTTCGGCGTTGCCGCCGCGGATCGCTTCGACGGGGGAGTGCGGCAGGCCCGCTTCGCTGGCGTCGACCCGGCGCATCTCGAAATCGTGCCCCTGGACGTCGGCCAGTTCGTTGCCGGCGTCGAGCGAGAGTTCGTCGAGCCCCTCGTCGCCCGAGACGATGAAGCTGCGTCCGGTGCCCAGCCGCGCCATCGCTTCGGCGTAGATCGGCACGTAAGCCGGCCGGGCGATGCCCAGCAGCTGTCCCTGCACGTTCGCCGGGTTCGAGAGCGGACCCATCAGGTTGAATATCGTCCGCTTGGCGAGCTTCTGGCGGATCGGCTGGATGCGGCGCATCGCCGGGTGATGATTTGCCGCGAAGAGGAAGCAGATACCCACCTCGCGCAAGGTCATCTCGGCGGTGCGCCCGGCCGCTTCCATGTCGAGCCCGAGCGCTTCGAGAGTGTCCGCCGCACCGGCCTTGCTGCTCGCCGCGCGGTTGCCGTGCTTTGCCACGGGCACCCCGCAGGCAGCGACGACGAGGCTGACTGCGGTCGAGACGTTCAACGTGTGCTTGCCGTCTCCGCCGGTGCCGCAGACGTCGATCGCGTTGGCCGGCGAATCGATGGGGATTAGCCGTGCCCGCAGCGCGCGGGCGGCACCGGTGATCTCGGCGGCGGTCTCGCCCCGGTCGCTCAGTTCGGAAAGGAACCGCGCGATTTCCTCTTCCGAGGTCTCGCCGTCAAGCATCGCGCCGAACGCGTCCTCGGATTCCTCCTCGCTGAGATGCGGCTCGACCGACGGCAGGTCCCTCATGCCCCGCGTCGCCGCTCTATCCCGCAGATGGCGAGGAAGTTGGCCAGCAGGTCGTGCCCATGCTCGGTGGCGATCGATTCGGGATGGAACTGAACGCCGTGGATCGGCAGCTCGCTGTGGCGGAAGCCCATCACGGCGGTGCCGTCGAGCCCAGGAGTCTCGCTTGTCGCGTTGACAACCAGGCACTCCGGAATGTCTTCGACGATCAGCGAGTGATAGCGGGTCGCGGTGAAGGGACTGGGGAGGCCGGCAAACACGCCGGTCCCGTCGTGGTCGACCGGGCTCGTCTTGCCGTGCATCAGCCCGCCGCGCACGACCCTGCCGCCGAAGTGCTGGCCGATCGACTGGTGCCCCAGACACACGCCCAGCAGCGGCAGGCCATTGTCGGCGCAAGCGGCGACGAGGTCGAGCGAGATACCCGCCTCGTTCGGAGTGCAGGGTCCCGGCGAAATCAGGATGCCCTTGGCCCCGCTCGATACCGCCTGCGCGGCCGAGAGCGCATCGTTGCGCTCCACGCGAACTTCGGCCCCCAGTTCCATCAGGTAATGGACCAGGTTGAAAGTGAAGCTGTCGTAATTGTCGACGACGAGAATCATCAGCCGCCCCTAGCGAACTTGTCCGTCGCGCGCACCAGCCCGTCGATGATTCCAGGCTCGCTCGCCGAATGGCCGGCGTCGGGCACCATCCACAGTTCGGAACCGGGCCAGGCCTTGTGCAGCGCCCAGGCCGAGGTCGGGGGCGTGCAGATGTCGTGGCGCCCCTGGACGATGATGCCCGGGATTGCCTGAATACGATCGACGTTGGCGAGCAGCTGGCCTTCGTCGAGCCAGAAGCGTTCGAGGAAGAACCGCGCGCAGATCCGCGCGAAGGGCAGGGCCTTGTGCGGGTCGGCATAGGCCTCGACAAGCTCCGGGCGGGGCAGCAGAGTGGCGATGCTCCCTTCCCAGCGCGCCATCTCGGCCGCGGCGGCAAGGCGGGTTTCCTGGTCGTCGCTGAACAGGCGCTCGGCATAGGCGCGCAGAAGGTTTCCCCGCTCGTCCTCGGGGATGTGCCCGCTGAAGCGATCCCATGCTTCGGGCATGACCTCGCTCGCCCCGTAGGAGTAGAGCCAGTCGTCCTCCTTCTGCGTGGCGAGGAAAACACCGCGCAGGATCAATTCGGTCACCCGCCCCGGATGCGTCTCGGCGTAGGCGAGCGCCAGCGTTGCGCCCCAGCTTCCGCCGAAGACCTGCCACGCCGGGTGTCCGCACATTTCCCGCAGGCGCTCGATATCGGCGACGATGCGCCAGGTGTCGTTGTTCTCGATTTCGGCAAAGGGCTTCGATTCGCCGCACCCACGCTGGTCGAACAACAAAACGTCGTAGAGATCGGGGTTCCACTGCCGCCGATGATCGGGCGACATTCCTCCCCCGGGTCCGCCATGAAGGAATACTGCCGGCTTTGCGCCAGGCGTGCCCACGCGTTCGAAGTACAGCGAATGGCCTTCACCCACGTCGAGCCACCCGGTCTCGTAGGGCTCGATTTCCGGATAAAGCGAGCGATACCCGGTCACGGCTGCTTCCCCTTGTTTTCGACCACGATCAGCGGTCCGAGCGGGGCGCCGGAATCCATCCGGTCGTGCGCCGGATCCCACAGCGCCGACACGCTGCCATCCAGGAACAGCGCGTTCGGGGTGTTCAGCACGTCCCGAAAGTAGCGGGCGAACTTACCGAAGCTCACCGGTGCCTCGCTGATCACGAAATGCGCGCGCCCCGCAGTGTCCACGCCCACGCCGTTGCGAATCTTGGTCGATTCGCCATCAGGATCGAAGGCCTCGTGAAGTTCGCCGTCGATGACGAGCATGGGCCCGGACTGCGTGGCGAATTCGGGACGCTCGTGAATGTCCTCGGCGAAGGTCTCGCTGTCGAGAACCTGCCAGGTATCGCCGGTGCCGAAGAACACGCCGTTGGGCTTGAGGTGAAAATTCCCCAGCCCTTCGTTCTGGTTGAGCACCGTCAGGCGCTTGCCCGAGGACACGTAATAGCCGACCGGTTGCCCTTCTCCATCGAACATCCCGCCATTCATGGCGAAGGCGATCACCGGTGCATCGCCGGGCCGGTCGTCTGCCAGCGCCTTGAGGCTGCGGTAGGGTGGCTTTCCGTCAGGTCCGAGAACCATCCGGACATGATGCTTGCGCGGATCGGCAAGGCAGTGGGTCATCGGCGAGTCCTCGAACACCACCGGCTCGCAGGCGGGTTCACTGGTGGAGGTGCTGACGACGAGGTCGGTGTCGGCCGCCTCCTTTTGATGGCAGGCGGCGAGCAGGGCGAGGGAAAGAATTGCGAGCTTGCGTCTCACTGCCCGAAGCCCGGCTCGGAGGCGACCCGCGCTGCTTCGCGCGCCGCGGCGATGAGCGCACCGGCCTTCGCGCGGCATTCGGCGGCCTCGTAAGCCGGATCGCTGTCAGCCACGATGCCGGCGCCGGCCTGCACGTGCATGACCCCGTCCTTCACTACTGCGGTACGCAGGACGATGCACGAATCGACCGAGCCATCGGGCGCGAAGTAGCCCACGCCGCCGGCGTAGGGGCCGCGCGTTTCCGGCTCGAGTTCGGCAATGATTTCGCAAGCGCGAATCTTGGGCGCGCCGCTGACCGTGCCGGCGGGGAAGCCGGCAAAGAGCGCATCGAGCGCATCCTTCGACGGGTCGAGCATGCCCACCACGTTGCTGACGATGTGCATGACGTGGCTGTATTTCTCGATCGTGAAGCTTGCGGTCACCTCGACGCTGTCGTGCGCGGCGACCCGCCCTACGTCGTTACGGCCCAGGTCGAGCAGCATCAGGTGCTCAGCGCACTCCTTGGGGTCGGCCAGCAGGCTCGCCTCGGCTGCCTCGTCCGCCTCGCGGGTCGCCCCGCGCGGGCGCGTGCCGGCGATGGGGCGGATCGTCACCTCGCCGTCGCGCACCCTGACGAGAATCTCGGGACTGGAGCCGACGACCGCGAATCCGGGAAGGTCGAGGAAATAGAGAAAGGGCGAGGGGTTCACCCGCCGCAAGGCGCGATAGAGCGCGAATGGCGGCAGGGGGAAAGGGCAGGTGAAGCGCTGAGCCAGAACGACCTGGAAAACGTCGCCGGCGGTGATGTAGTCCTTCGCGCGCAGCACCATCTGTTCGTAATCGGACTCCGCCAGGACAGGTTCGAGCGCCAGTTCCGGCAGGTCGGCCTTGCGCACCGGACCGGGCGTAACCGCAGCCAGCTTCCTGAGCGCTTCATCGATGCGTTCGGCAGCCCGATCAAGCGCTTGATTCGCATCTTTTCCGTCCGGCCAGAGGGGCGCGATGCAGAACAGGTCGTCACTCAGCCGGTCGAACACACAGATGAGCGTCGGCCGGGCGAAGAGCATGTCGGGCAGCTCCAATTGGCTCTGCGGCGCGCGCGGCAGCTGCTCTACGAGGCCGATCGTCTCGTATCCGAAGTAGCCGACCAGACAGGCGATCGGCGGCAGTTCCTCCGGCACGTCGATCCGGCAGGCGGCAGCCAGTGAGCGCAATTCGTCGAGACTGTTGCCCGGGAGCGGTTCGAACGCCCGGCGGTCGGTCCGCCATGCCCGGTTGATCTCGCACCGCGAGCCGGTGGCTCGAAACATGAGGTCGGCGTCTATGCCAAGTAAACTGTAGCGTCCGCGAACCTCGCCACCCTCGACCGATTCGAGCAGGAAGTCGCCGCGCCCGGGTTCGATCAGCTTCAGCGCTGCGCCGACCGGCGTTTCGGTGTCGGCCACCAGCTTGCGCCAGACCATCGCCGGCCGTCCCGCGGTGAGCGCCGCGCGCGCGGCGGCGGCGTTCTCTGGCTGGGCGCCGGGCAACACGCGCCTCCTACTGCGACGTGCCGGTGAGCTGGCGCGTCACGGCGTCGATGGCGGACTGGTTCTTCTCCATCCCGAGTTCCACCTGCGTCGCGCGGACGAACTCCTGCGCGTACTCCTGGCCCATGGCGGTGGAGAGTTCGCGCGCCGTCTGGGCAATCAGCGGATCGTCGCCCTCGATCTCCGGCACAGAAACGTCGTCGAGCTGGGTGACGAACCAGGCCGCGTCGCGCGGGGCTTCGAGCTTCTTTGCCGTGCCCTCGGCCATCGAGAAGAACAGCGCGAGCACCGGCGGAATGCGACCAAGGCTGGCGAGCTCTTCGCGTCCCATGTTGACCTGCTGGGGCGCGGGCAGGGTAACCTTCTCGGCTGCCGCCGCGGCCTTGAGGGTCTGGCCCTTCTGGACGCGCTGAAGAACGCGGTCGGCGGCAGCTTTCGCCAGCTTGGAGCCCTCCGCGCGGCGCCAGTCGGCCACGACATCGTCGCGGATTTCCTTGAGCGGAGCGACTGCGGACGGGGTGACGTTCGCCACGCCGTAGACGAGGAAGGTCTTGCCCGGCTCGATCTCGGCGATCTGCGGTTCGCCTTCTTCCATCTCGAACGCAGTACGCAACGCGCTCGCGAGCTCGGGCGGGGCGCTCTCGCTCGTGCCGTAGACCCGGCCGTCCGCAGTGATCGGTTCGGTGGTCTTGAGGTCGAGCTTCAGTTCGCTCGCCACGTCGTTGAGCGAGGAGCCGCTGTCGAACTCATCCTCGATCCGGGTCGCCATGTCGATGAAGGCGGCGCGACGCTGCTCGGCAGCGAGAAGTCTTGGCGATCTCTCCCTTCACCTCGTCGAGGGACCGAGCGGGTGTCCGGGTGACCTGGTCGACCTTGAGCACATACCATCCCAGATTGCCGCGCTTGGGCGCAACGATGGTTCCCTCAGCCGCCGCGAACGCGGCATCGGCTACCGCCTGCGAACTCTGCCCGGCAAACTGCGTCTTCGAAACGGGCCCCACCGAAACCGTCGAAAGGCCTTTTTCGCGAGCCGAGGCGGCCATCGAATTCCCGCCGGACACCTCGTCGACGATCGTCTTGGCGGCCGCTTCGGTCGGCGCGACCATCTGGGTAAAGGTGCGGGTTTCGCGCGCGGCGTACTGCGCCTTGTCCTGTTCGAAGCGGGCAGCAATCTGCGCGTCGGTCGGTGCGGCAATCGTGCCGATCGCGTCCTCTCCGAAGGTGGCATAACGCAGTACCCGGCGCTCCGGCCGGATGTAATCGGTGCTGTTCGCCTTGTGATAGGCCGCAAGCTGTGCCTCCGTCGGATCGCCCTTGGGGGCGAATGCGACGCTCGGCAGGGTCAGGATCGCGCCCTTGCGTCGCTCGCGCAAAAGGACAGCATACTGCTTTGCAAGCGTGGTCGGAGCCACGACACCATGGTCGACCGGGGCAAGAATCTGCTGTGCGAGCAGACCGGCTGCGATGTCGTCGCGCACGCCCGCTTCGGAGAGGCGCTGCTGCTGCAGCACGGCATCGAAAGCCTCGCGACTGAACTTGCCGTCTGGTCCCTGGAATGCCGGGATCTTTACCAGTTCGCTGTCGACCAGTCGCTTGCCGGCGCGCAATCCGTTGTTTTCGCCCCATTCGGATAGCGCGAGACGCTGCATCAACCGGTCGAGCACGGTGTTCGCGCCTCCACGGGCGAGCAGCGCCTGCATGGTCAGCGTCGGCTCCTGCTGGCGGCGGCTCTCGAGCTCGGCATTCAGCGCAGTCGAGAGATCGTTCGCCGTGACTTTCCTCTCACCCACAACCGCAACGGCGTCGCCTGCCGATACGGAGCCCAGGTTGGAACTGTTGCCAGTGATGTCGGACAGGCCGAAGGCAAGCGCGATGAGCACGAGGAAGGCCATTGTGAAAGCCACGCCGTACTTGGATTGGAAGAATGTGCGAAAAAAATGGAGCATGGGAAAACTCTGACCGGAAACGGCCTGCGCCATATCCGTGCTGCGGCGCTGCCGCAACAGTAGGCATCGGCTTTCCCGCATTGCGGCATTTGCTGCTTTGACAAGCGAGCGCCCGGCGATTAGCGCCCCTCGACTCCCGCGATGACGTGGGACCCCATTCACGAAAATCGAAGTTTTTGCGAACCATGGCTGAGCGTCCCTACATCGTCGGTAACTGGAAAATGCACGGAACGCGCTCGATGCTGTCGGAAGCGCGGGCCATCGACCGTGCGGCAGAGCGCCTCATGAAGGTGGAGGTTGCGCTGGCGCCGCCGTTCACCCTGATCCATGCGACACGCAAGGAAGCGTCGCTGATCGGCGTCGGCGGGCAGGATTGCCACGCAGCCGAGGGCGGGGCGCACACCGGCGATATCTCTGCTGCGATGCTGAAGGATGCGGGCGCCGGTTTCGTCATCCTCGGCCACAGCGAGCGGCGTGCCGATCACGGCGAAAAGGATGCCGACGTCAAGGCGAAGGCCGAAACGGCACTGTCTGCCGGTCTCGCGATTATCGTCTGCGTCGGCGAAACCGAGGTGGAGCGCGATGCCGGCAGGGCAGAGAAGGTCGTCGCCAAACAGCTCGAAGGTTCCCTTCCGCAGAACGACAACGCGGCTGACAGGGTCACCGTGGCCTACGAGCCCGTGTGGGCGATCGGCACCGGCCGCACTCCGACGGTTGAAGACGTCACCGCCATGCACCGTTCGATCCGCGACAAGCTCATCGGCATCTATGGCGATACCGGCGCGGGGATACGCATTCTCTACGGCGGCTCGGTCAAGCCCGACAATGCGGCAGAACTGCTGGCAGCTGACGAGGTTGGCGGAGCGCTTGTGGGCGGTGCCAGCCTGACGGCCGAGAGCTTTCTCGGCATCGTCGCCGCCGCGGCCGAGAGCCAGGATTCCTGATTGCCGCAGAGGGGCACATTGTAAAACTGCCCTGCGTTCGCTATCTCGCGCGCCGAAACCAGACACCCGGATTATTCGCTCATGAGCCTTTTCCTGTTTCTCACCGTTGTTCAGGCGATCATCGCCGCAGCGCTCGTTGCGCTCGTGCTGATGCAGCGCTCGGAAGGCGGTGGCCTCGGGATTGGCGGGGGCGGCAGCCCCGGCGGGATAATGAGCGCGCGAGGTGCGGCCGATTTCCTCACCCGCACCACCAAGTGGCTCGCGGTGCTGTTCGTCGTTCTCGCGATCGTGATGGCGGCGGTTGCCGTGGGAACGACCTCGGGCAACGAAATCGACGACTCGCTCGACCGCACTGTCGCTCCGGCGCAGGGCGCTGTGCCGGTTACCGGTGGTCCGGCTACTGCTCCTGCCGACCAGGTTCCTGCCGGTGACGATCCGCTTGCCGACGTGGCCCAGTAAGCGCCACCCTTAATTCCGGCGTCCAAGGGCGGCGGGTCCGACAAATTGTGCAAACGGGCACGCTGGTGCTTGCCCGGCAACCCAAAGGCGGCCTAAGGGCCGATTCCCATGGCGCGGTTCATTTTCATTACCGGCGGCGTGGTCTCATCGCTTGGCAAGGGACTGATGGCGGCGAGCCTCGCTGCCCTCTTGCAGGCGCGTGGCTACAAGGTCCGCATTCGCAAGTTCGATCCATACCTCAACGTCGACCCGGGGACGATGAGTCCCTATCAGCACGGCGAGGTCTACGTGACCGACGATGGGGCTGAGACCGATCTCGATCTTGGCCACTACGAACGCTTTACCGGGGTTTCGGCCCGGCAGGCGGACAACATCACCTCTGGCCGCATTTATCAGCAGATCATCGCCAAGGAGCGCCGCGGAGATTACCTTGGCGCGACCGTGCAGGTGATCCCGCACGTCACTGACGCGATCAAGGAATTCGCGCTAGCGGATACCGACGACCTGGATTTCGTCCTGTGCGAGATTGGCGGCACCGTCGGCGACATCGAAAGCCTGCCGTTCATCGAGGCAATCCGCCAGATGCGCAACGAGCTGGGCCGTGACCTGACTTGCGCGGTCCACGTTACGCTGGTGCCCTACGTCTCGGCGGCGGGCGAGCTGAAGACGAAGCCGACGCAGCATTCGGTTCGCGAACTCACCAGCCTGGGCGTGCAGCCCGACGTCCTGTTGTGCCGCTGCGAACATCCACTGCCCGACAACGAGCGGGCCAAGATTGCGCTGTTCACCAACGTGCGCAAGGAAGCGGTCATCCCCGCGCTCGACGCGCCTTCGATCTATGCGGTCCCGGGGCAGTACCATGGCGAAGGGCTCGACGACGAAGTGTTGCGCCACTTCGGCCTCAGCGCCCCCACGCCCGACCTTTCGCGCTGGGACGACATTCTCGACCGCTACACCAATCCCGAAGGCGAGGTCACGATTGCCGTGGTCGGCAAGTACGTCGGCCTGCCCGATGCCTACAAATCTCTGAACGAGGCGCTGGTCCACGGCGGCATGGCCAATCGCGTAAAGGTCAACATCCGCTGGATCGATGCTGAAATCTTCGAACAGGACGACGACGAGATCGCCGCCCGGCTGGAGCCGATGCACGCGATCCTAGTGCCCGGCGGCTTCGGCACGCGCGGCAGCGAGGGCAAGATCGCCGCGGTCAAGTTCGCGCGCGAGCGCAACGTGCCGTTCCTCGGCATCTGTCTCGGAATGCAGATGGCCTGTGTCGAGGCGGCGCGCGCCGCCGGTCACCCCGATGCAAGTTCGACCGAATTCGGACCGACCGATGAGCCGGTGGTCGGCATCATAACCGAATGGATGGGCAAGGAAGGCCTGGAGAAGCGGAGCGTCGAAGGCGACATGGGCGGCACCATGCGAACTCGGCGCCTACGAGGCGAAGCTGGCCAGCAACAGCCACGTCAGCGGCATCTATGGCGGCGCGACTACCATTTCTGAACGCCACCGCCACCGCTACGAAGTCAATTCGGCCTACAAGGACGCGCTCGAAGGCGAGGGCCTGATCTTCTCGGGCATGAGCCCGGATGGCCTGTTGCCGGAAATAGTCGAACGCCCCGATCACCCTTGGTTTGTCGGCGTACAGTTTCATCCGGAACTAAAAAGCAAGCCGTTTGAGCCACATCCATTGTTTTCCGGCTTTATCGCTGCGGCATTGGCTCAATCGCGGCTTGTGTGATTGCGCGAGTCAAAAGACTTCTGACAAAAAATTTCACAAATGTGCACTTGAGTGAAACACTCGGGCACATTATCCTTTGTTTATACACCGCGTCTTTCCCAAGGCGCGCGCTGGATCGCAAGGGCCGCAAAGTCAGGCGATTCCAATTGGTTCGATCCTCTCGGCTGGCTGTCTTCTGCGACCCGGACAGCTAACTGCAGGGGACGATTCGGCGCCATGCGTCGAGGGGGCGGAACCCATCCCGGTTCCGCCCCTAAATCTTGTCCTGTTCCTTGGTATGGGTCAGGCCGCGTCGGCCTGATCTTCGCTGGACTCGTCGTCCTTGACGAGGTCGAACTTGCGCTGTCCGCCGAGGCTGATCTTCTTCGGCTTCATCGCCTCGGGCACCTCGCGCACGAGATCGACCACCAACAGGCCGTCGGCGAGTTGGGCGTCCTTGACGCGAACGTAGTCGGCCAGCTCGAAACGGCGCTCAAATCCGCGATTGGCGATGCCGAGATGCAGCATTTCACCTTCGATCTGCTCTTCGCGCTTCTTGCCGACCACCACCAGAAGGTTCTGCTGCGCGGTAATGTCGAGATCGTCGGCACGGAAACCTGCGACGGCAATCGTGATGCGATAGGCATCCTCGCCGCGGCGTTCGATGTTGAAAGGCGGATAGTTGTCGCCGCTGCCAGACGCCCTCGAAGTGTTCTCGAGCAGGTCGAACAGGTGGTCGAAGCCAACAGTGGAGCGGCGATACGGAGTGAAATCGAAACGGTTCATGGCGAAACAAATCCTCTTCTGAGCAATTTGAACTTTGGCGAGGCCCGCATTCGGCGCCTCGATCGAGAGATAGATTGGCGCGCCGCCCTTTCAAGGGCTAGGAGGTGGCCGGAAATAGAGGAAGACCATGGCGGCAAAAGTCGAAATCTACACGAAGGCCTGGTGCGGTTTCTGCCACCGGGCGAAACGGCTGCTGAGCAGCAAGGGTGTCGATTTCATCGAATACGATGTGACCATGGATCGGGCGAAGCGCGAGGAAATGGTCCAGCGTCGCCCAGGCGCGATGACCGTGCCGCAGGTCTTCATCGACGGCGAGGCGATCGGCGGCAGCGACGACCTCGCCGCCTTGGAGCGCGAAGGCAAGCTGGACAGCCTGCTCGGCCTCTGACAGGCATCGCCGCATGACACGTGTAGCCCTCCTGCAGATGACCACCGGGATCGATCCCGCCGCCAATGCCGCAACCATTGTCGCCGCCGTGCAAGAGGCGCGCGACGGCGGGGCAGAGATGCTCTTCACCCCCGAGATGTCGGGGCTGCTCGATCGCAACCGCGAACGGGGCGCGGCGAACATAACCTCGGAAGCAGACGACCTTGTTCTGGCGGCTGTCCGCGAAGCGGCGGAACGGGCAGGTATCTGGGTCGCTCTCGGTTCGCTCGCGATCCGCCGCGCCGACGGACGGCTGGCGAACCGTGCATTCACGATTGATGCAAAGGGCGGCATCGCCGCTCGCTATGACAAGATGCACATGTTCGACGTGACGCTCGCAAGTGGTGAGACGTGGCGTGAATCGGCCGCCTATGCACCAGGTGAGGAAGTCGTGGTGGTCGACGGTACGCCTGTTGGTCGGCTTGGCCTGACCATATGCTATGACGTCCGTTTTCCCGCTCTTTACGAGCAGCTTGGACGGCGTTTCTGCGATCTCATCGCAATTCCCGCAGCCTTTACCGTGCCGACCGGTGAGGCCCATTGGCATTTGATGCAGCGGGCACGCGCCGTGGAAGCGAGCGCGTGGGTCGTGTCTGCGGCACAGGTGGGTGAACACGAAGACGGACGCCGCACCTATGGCCATTCGTTGGTGGTCGATCCCTGGGGCGAGGTCATGCTGGACATGGGCGGCGAGGCACCGGGGCTGGGGTTCGCGGACATCGATGCCCAGCGCACGGCTGACGTGCGGGCGCAGCTTCCCAGCCTTGCCAACCGACGCCCTGTTCCCGCACTCGCCTCGTGATCGTTTTTGACCTTTGCTGCGGGGCGGGGCACCGGTTCGAAGGCTGGTTCTGCTCCTCAGAGGAATATGCCAGCCAGAAAGGTCGCGGTCTCGTCGTATGTCCGCAATGCGGATCGACGCACGTCGAGAAGGCACCAATGGCGCCCGCGGTTCCACGCAAGGGCAGCCAGCGCGCCGAGTCGATGCCCGTCGCGGGGGGCAAGTCACTACCCGAGGCCGCGGCGCTGCTCGAGAAGATCGTGCGCCTCCAGGCCGAGGCGCTCAGGTCGTCGACCTGGGTGGGTAGCGAATTTGCCGAGCAGTCGCGCCGCATGCACTACGGGGAACAGGATGCCGCCCCGATTCACGGCAGGGCGTCGCCCGACGAAGTGCGCGCGCTGGTGGAGGAAGGCGTTCCTGTCGCTCCTCTGCTCGTCCCGACCGCGCCACCGGACGAACTCAACTGATTGCCTCTCCGGCCGCCTGCTCTTAAGGACGCCTTCGGCGCGCCCGTAGCTCAGCAGGATAGAGCATCGGATTCCTAATCCGGGGGCCACAGGTTCGAATCCTGTCGGGCGCACCAGATTTTCTGCTCTACCGTGCTGCGCTGCAAAAAGAGGGGAGCGGCCCTTGCGGACCGCCCCCTTCTTTCGACACTACCAGCGTCAGAACCGTACGCGCACACCCGCGCGCCAGAGGCGCCCGTAGGTGTCGAAATAGACCGGATTGGTGGGGTAGCCATTGCCGCCCGGAGCGACCGGCGGATCGCGGTCGAACAGGTTGTTGATCGAACCGAACAGTTCGATGCCATCCATGATGTCGTAGGAAGCTGAAAGGTTGACGTAAGTCGCCGACTCGACCGTATTGTTGTTTATCGAGTTGATGTCCTTGTTGTCGTAGCCTGAGCTGTTCACGTCGACTGGGTAACCGTTGGTCGGAGTGAGGGTTTCGAACCGACCCTGCCCGACATAGCGGATCTGGACAGTTCCTGAAAACTTGCCCTGGCTGGCGGTCATCATGAGATTGCCCTGCCAGTTCGGCGAGGTATTGAAGGTCCCGAACGCGCCGGTCGGACCCGTTTGACCGGCATAGTTCACCACATCTCGCCCGGGAAAGCCGGTCTCAAACAACTGGTCGTAGAGATACGATACCAGCGCGCGAACCGAGATCGAGCCATCACCGACCGGGGCAGAGTAAGCCGCTTCGAAGTCGATGCCCCGCGTCGTGAAGCCCTGGATATTCAGCGAAGTGCCGGTGACAGTTGAAATGTCGTAAGGGAAGCTCGCGTTATATCCTGGCTCGCCAGGCTGAACGAAAGTGATCAGAGAACAATAGGACTGCACGCCCGAGTAGCACAGAGAGGCAATGTTGCTCGCGCCGATGCCGAATGGCGGACCGGCGATCGCATCATTGATCTTGATCTGGTACCAGTCGGCCGAGAAGCGGAAGCCCGACAGGAAGCCAGCCCTGGGGGAAATCACTCCTCCGACGGTCCAGGTGTCGGCAGTCTCCGGCTTGAGAGAGACACTGCCGCCCGTGGTCAACGACAGCGCGTCGCCGATTGGCACCGGCGCCCCCGGATGAGCGTTATTGTATTCGAGCGCCCACGGATTCTGCCCGACGTAACCGAACGGCGGCCCTAGCCGGGGGGCGTAGGACTGGAACAGCTCGCGGAACTGCGGGGCGCGCACGTCCCGCGAGCGCGTTGCGCGCAGCCTGAACCAGTCATTGATGTCCCACACGCCATTGATGCGCCAGGTCCAGAAGCCCTGGCTGTTGGAAAGACCCGCGTTTTGGCCGAGCGTTCCTTTGGCCTTGGTGTCCGTGTATCGCGCCGCAAGGTCGAGAACCAGCTCATCGCCCAGCGCTGAGTTCGCGAAGACCGGCACGTTCAGTTCGCCATAGCCTTCCAGCACCTGAGTGTTGCCACCGTAGTCGAGGCCGTAGCTCAGGGTGAAGTAGTTGTAATAAGGTGCGTTTGCGAGATCGTGGGTGGAAAGAACCGACTCCTTTCGCCATTCGCCACCGATCGCGAACTTGATCGGTCCCGCACCCCATCCGTCGAACAGGTCGCCACGGAAGTTGACCGCAGCAACGTCCTGCTTGGTCGTGTTGTATTCGTCCAGGGTCCGGAACGCATAATCGATCGATGGCTGGCTCGTATTCCCGATACCGAACAGGTTCATGGGCACGCACGCGCCGGCAAGATTGGCGACCGTGACATCCGTGGCCGTGTAAGGTCTCCCCGTGGCAGGGTTGATGCGTCCTGGAATATCTACGCCGCAAACGGTCTGGCCGGCCGCATTCTTCACCGCGTCGAGCGCATAGGTCAGATAGGTGCCGATGACGTTGTGTTCGAGGTGCTGCTCGTTCTTGTTCTCGCCGTGCGTGTAATAGACATCCCACGCCCAGCTCGAACTTATCTCACCCTCGAGAGCAAAGACCGTGCGCCAGGTCTCGTTGTTGGTGTGATTGACGGCATTTTCGACGTTGACCATCGAGCGTCCGAACGTCGCTCCGTTGGGACCGATCGCGGCTGCGACCGCTGGCGTCAGGAAGGCGTTGTCCGCGGCGATGCGGTTGCCGGTCCATGAACCCGGAACTGTCTGATTGGTGGACGGCCCGATCGTACCGTTGGCGACCGGATTTACACCCTTGGTGTTGGCGTAGGAAAATTCCACCGAGCCGGTCAGGGAATCGCTCAGGTCGTAACTGAGATGTCCAAGCGCGGTCCAGCGCTCCACCGCCGGTCGCAAGGTCGTCGAATCGTATGGGCCGACGGCATACTGATCGCCTCCCACGCGCAGAGCGCCACGACCCGATGCGTAGGAGTACGCGCCCGGATCGAATGCGATGGGGGACCTTCCGTCGGCCGACAACTGGAACTGCGTACCCCCGACGCATCCCGTTGCGCTGATGCAGGGGACAAGCACGCCGGTGAGGCTGGTGTCGGCGAGATAGGTATTGTTCGAGATGATGTAGTGCGGGTCCCCGTTCGTCTGGTAGGCGTTGTTCGTCACCACGGAGTAGTTATCGCCGCACCAGTCGCGCTCTGTCGAACAGATCCCGATGGCATCCTGGTTGTCGTATTCGACACCGACCACGAAATGGCCGCGATCAGCCGCAAAGCCGGTGCCGTAGGCCGCCGAAACATGTTTGTCGGTACCGTCGCCGCGCCAGGTTTGGCTGAAGTCGGCCTGGCCCTTGAAACCTTCGAGCTTCGTGTCGAGGATGATGTTGACGACCCCGGCAATGGCGTCCGAGCCGTAAAGCGCCGAGGCGCCGCCGGTGACCGTCTCGGTTCTTTGCACGAGCATCGAAGGCATGAGCGTAATATCAACGCCGCCTCCCGTCGTGGTGGGAACGACGCGCTTGGTATCAACAAGGGTCAGCGTGCGAGTGCCAAAAAACGGGTTCAGGCCGCGCAGGTTCACCAGCTGGGCGCCCACGTTGAAATTGCCCAGCCCGACGTTGTTGGGCGCGAAGAAGTTCGAGTTCGCCGGCAGCTGGGCGACCACCTCGCCGACGTTGTTCAGGTTGAGATCGTCGATCGTCTTCTGATCAAGCACGGTGACCGGGCTCGCTTCGTCGAAGGTCGATTTGCTGACGCGCGAACCGGTTACGATGATCTCCGGATCGGCGCTATTCTCGTTGTCCGGTTTGTCTTGGGCAAACGCGGGCTGCGCTATGGTTGCTATTGCCAGCGCCAGGGTGGCGATGCTGGAATTGGCGCGCATGGTGGTGGACAGCGAATTCAGACGCTTCATCGGCTCTCTCCCTGTGTTACCGCTCTTCCGGCGGCGATGTCTGGCTTCCAGACCATGGGAGCGGGCGGCCGTGCCCGCGAATTGGCTCCGAAGCCAGATCGTATTGCGGTAGAGGCTACGCCCATTTTTGCGTTCGTCAAAAGTTTTTTTGGAAGGTTCCGGTGCACAAAGGATTGTCACTTGAAGCACTGAGAAATCGCGCAGGCACTTGAGGCTGCACGAGCGCTGTTCTAACGCCGTGACGCCCCGCACCATGCACGCTTATGCCAATCCAGCACGCTTCCTGCGAATTGCTCGTCCGTTGACGCCCGTCCTGTTGCTGGCGGGGCTCGCCATTGCGGCCTTGGCACTCGGCTATGCGATGTTCTTCGCACCGCCCGAGCGACTGCAGGGGGAAACCGCGCGGATCCTGCCGCTGCACGTCGCGACTGCATGGCTGGGCATGATGGGCTGGAGCGCGATCGCCATTTCCAGCCTCGTCGAATTGGTCTGGCGTCATCCTCTTGCGGCTCTGGCCGCTCGGGCGAGCGCGCTGCCGGGAACGGTGTTTACTTTCGTCGCGCTGGCCACGGGGTCGATCTGGGGCCGCCCGGCGTGGGGGGCCTGGTGGGTTTGGGACGGACGGCTGACCTCGATGCTGGTCCTGCTGTTTCTCTATTTCGGTTACATGGCCCTGGCCGGCGCGGTGGATCGCGAAGGCGGTTCGAGCCGTATTCCGGCGATCTTTGGCCTGGTCGGCGCGGTCAACATTCCGATCATCCATTATTCGGTCATCTGGTGGAACAGTCTTCACCAGCCGCCTTCCATAACCACGGGCGGATCTTCCATGGCCGCTCCCTACCTCTGGCCATTGCTGGCTGCGACGTTGGGCTACACGCTCATCTTCGGCGGCGTGGTGCTGGCGCGGATGAGAACCCTCATGGCCCATATCCAGGCGGAAGCACGATTGCGCCGAAAGGCCCTCGAAGCATGAGGGAAGCCCTCGACCAGTGGAATTTCGTGATTGCAGCTTACGTGGTTGGCGTTGGCGCGACCCTGACACTTGTCGCGTGGTCGTGGCTGGCGATGCGGCGTGCCGAGAAGCGCCGCGAGGAGACGAGACGGAAATGACGGCTGCCTTCAAGCCGAAGCACCAGCGCCTTGTGCTGGTCATCGTGGCGCTGGTCGCGATCCTGGCCGCTGGAGCCCTCGCGGCATGGGCGCTGCGCAATCAGGCGAGCTACTTCTACGTGCCGAGCGACGTCGCTGCTGATCCGCCGACTCCCGGGCAGGCGGTGCGACTGGGCGGCATGGTCGAGGTAGGCTCGCTGACGAACGACCCGGATGGCATTACGATACGCTTCGTGGTGGGCGACGGCGAAGCACGCGTTCCGGTGGTCTTCAGTGGTATTCTGCCCGATCTGTTCACCGAGGGTTCGGGCGTCGTCGCAGAAGGGAGCTTCGATCCCGACGGAACCTTTCGGGCAACCAACCTGCTGGCCAAACATGACGAAAACTATGTCCCGCGCGAGTTGGAGGACATGACCGAGGCGCAGAAACGCGCGACGGTCGCCGAGACCGGCGAATGATCGCCGAATTCGGCCTTGCCGCCCTGTGGCTCGCGGCAGCGCTGGCCGCGTTGCAATTCGTCGCGGGCTTCCTCGGCATGCGCGAAGGCGGGGCGGAGCTGGCGAAGATCGTTCGTCCAGCGGCGGTGGTGCAGGCGCTTCTCTGCGGCCTTTCGTTTCTCATGCTGGTCTGGCTTTTCGCGCGAACGGATCTTTCCGTCCGCCTGGTGGCGACGAGTTCGCATTCGGCCAAGCCGTTCCTCTACAAGATCGCCGGGGCCTGGGGCCAGCACGAGGGCTCGATGCTGCTCTGGGTCCTGATCATGGCGCTGGCCGGCGGCCTGATCGCCCTTGTGGAAAGGCGTTTGCCTGAACGCTCGATGCTCGCGACCCTTGGGGCGCAGGCGTTCGTCGGGCTCGGCTTCTATGCCTTCCTGCTATTCAGTTCGAATCCCTTCGAGCGGATTGACCCGCCGCCCGCAGACGGCGCGGGGCTGAACCCGCTGCTGCAGGATCCCGGTCTCGTCTTCCACCCGCCGACGCTTTACTTCGGCTACGTCGGCCTCTCGATTGCATTCAGCTTCGCGGTCGGCGCCATGCTTACGCGCAATGTAACGCCGGACTTCGCGCGCGTAATGCGGCCGTGGGTCCTTGGCGCGTGGATCTTCCTCACCCTGGGGATCACGGCCGGCTCCTACTGGGCTTATTACGAACTCGGCTGGGGCGGCTGGTGGTTCTGGGACCCGGTGGAAAACGCTTCGTTGATGCCGTGGCTGGCGGCAACCGCCCTGCTGCACTCCGCGAGCGTGCTGGCTTCCCGCGACGCACTGCGAACCTGGACCGTGATGCTGGGCGTGGTCGCCTTTTCGATGAGCATGATCGGCACGTTTCTGGTGCGTTCGGGCATCCTTACCAGCGTGCATGCCTTCGCCGTGGATCCCGAACGGGGAAGCTTCATCCTGGCATTGCTGGCGCTCTACATTGGTGGGGCGTTGGTCCTGTTCGCGTTGCGCGCCGGCACGATCGCGGAGGGTGAGCGCTTTGCGCCGGTCAGCCGCGAGGGTGCGCTGGTGGTCAACAATGTCGCCCTTTCGGCGATTCTGGGCATCGTCCTCGTCGGCACGCTCTATCCCTTGCTGACAGAAGCCTTCGGCGTGAGAGTCTCGGTCGGACCACCCTATTTCAACCCGGTAAGTGCGATTTTTCTGGTGCCGATGCTCCTTGTCCTGATCGCCGGTCCGCTTCTGCGCTGGCGACGGGACAGGTTCTCCCGGGTGCAGAAGCCGGTCGTACTTGCGGTCTCGGTGGGTCTCGTGGTGCTCATCGGCCTGGCCGTGCTTGCTCAGCCAGGATTTCTTCCGCTGCTCGGCATCGCATTGGCGGCGGCTGTCGTGTTGGCGAGCGTGCTGCCGCTGTGGGGCCGGAATCTCCGCCGCGTGCCGCTGGCGACATGGGGCATGATTGCGGCGCACCTCGGCATCGGCGTTGTGCTGTTCGGCATGGGCGCCGACAGCGCCTTCACCGTCGAGAAGCTGGCGGCGGTCAGGCCGGGTGAGACAGTGCGCGCCGGACCCTGGCTGGTCCGGCTTGACGGGATCGAACCTGTGGCAGGTGACAACTGGACAGCGCTCGAGGGGCGAATGACCGCGCGCTATGAAAGCTCGGCTCCGCGCGAAATGGCTCCACAGGCGCGAACCTTCTGGAACCCGCCGCAGGAAACCACCGAGAGTGCCCTCCTGACGCGCTGGAACGGCCAGCTTTACGCCGTCCTCGGCGACCAGGCGGACGATGGGCGCTGGCAGGTTCGGCTGTGGTGGAAACCGTTCGTGAACTGGATCTGGCTCGGCGGGCTGCTGATCGCGCTCGGCGGCATCCTCGCGCTCATCGGCCGGGTGGTCGGTGATCTGCGGCTTCGCGAGAGACGGCGCCTCATCGCCCTGCGCCATGCGGAGGCCGTTGAATGAGCGGGTGGAAGTTCTGGCTCCCGGTCGGGCTGTTCTTCGCCCTTGTAGCGGTTTTCGCCCTGCAGCTCGCGCGGCCGAAGGACGAGTTCGTCGAAAGCACGATGATCGGCAAGCCCGTTCCCGAGTTCGCTTTGCCTGCAGCGGTGCCGGAGCGGCCCGGGCTTTCGAGCAAGGACCTTGCCGATGGCACGCCGCACCTGATGAACGTATTCGCCAGCTGGTGCGTACCCTGCATCGCCGAGGCGCCGCAGTTGGCCGCGCTGGAGCGGGCAGGGGCCCCGATCTATGGTGTGGCCATCCGCGACACGCGCGAAGATCTCGAGAACTTTCTGAAAGAAAACGGAAATCCGTTCGCCCGCATCGGCGCGGACGACCTGTCCGAAGTGCAGTTCAAGGTTGGCAGCTCGGGCGTGCCGGAGACTTTCGTGATCGATGGCAAGGGCGTGATCCGCTACCAGCACATCGGCGACATCCGCGACGGCGATGTGGCGATGCTGCTCGAAAAGCTGCGCGAGGCTGGTCAATGAAGCGCTTGATCGCCGCTGTTCTTGCCTGTTTGGCGATGTTGTGTTCGGCGGTGCCGCTGGCAGCCCAGGACAAGTTGCCGCCGGCACCCTACGCCTACCGCCAGCTCGACGATCCGGCGCTCGAGGCCAAGGCCCAGGCGTTGATGGAAACCATCCGCTGCCTCAAGTGCCAGAGCCAGTCGATTGCCGACAGCGATGCGCAGATGGCCGGCGACATGCGCCACCAGGTCCGCACCCGCATCGCCGCCGGAGAGGATCCGGAAGCGATCCGGGCGTGGCTGATCGACCGGTATGGTGACTACGTGAGCTACAAGCCGGAGGTCTCCGCCACGACCTGGCCCCTGTTCGCCTTGCCGTTGCTGCTGCTCGCCGTCGGTGCGCTGATCATGCGGCGGCGGTTCGGGGGCAGGGCATGAGCTGGCTTCTTGCCATCGGGCTCGCCGTCGCGGCCTTTCTCGTCGCCGCCTTCGCATTCCGCCTGCCGCGCGCCGCCTGGACGAGCGTCCTGGCCGCGCTCGCATTGGGCCTGGCCGGCTATGCCTGGCAGGGCCACCCGGCCCTTGGCGGCGCACCGAAGGAACCTGCGCCGCTGACGCCGGGGGAGGGCAAGGCAATGGTCGAACTGCGCCGCGCCATCCTGCCGGAAAGAGAGCGGGGCTATTCGCGCTTGCTCATTACCGCCGACGCCATGGCCCAGCGCGACCGCTACACCGAAGCCGCAACCCTGTTGCGCGGCGCAGTACGGGAAAATCCCCGCGACGCGGAAAACTGGCTGGCACTGGGCAATGCGCTCGTCGCGGCTGCGCAGGGCCAGCTTACGCCCGCTTCACAGTTCGCCTATCGCAAGGCCGAGGAACTCGATCCCGAGAGCCCCGGCGTGCCGTTCTTCGTCGGCATCGCGCAACTGCAGGCGGGCAACTTCGTCGATGCGCGCGGGCTGTGGCAGGCTGCCGCCGAGCGGCTGCCGGAGGACAGCGAACAACGCAGGCAGATCGAAGGGCGGATCGCTCGGCTCGACGCGGTAATGCGGCAGATCTTCGCCGCGCAGGGCCAGCAGGTGCCCCAGCAAGGGCCCCCGCAAGCACCCCAGCAAGCACCCCAGCAAGCACCCCAGCAAGCACCGGGGCCGCAAAGCACTGCCCCTCAGAACTGAGCGAGCGACCGCCCTTCAGAAGGTCACGACCACCTTGCCGATCTGCTCGTTCGATTCGAGGAACCGGTTTGCCTCCACGAGCGACTCGAGCCCGTGAAATTCCTTCGCGATCACCGGCTTGAGTTGGCCGCCTGCAAGGCCTGAGAGGATCACGTCCTTTGCCCGCTCGAAGCGGTGCGGGTGATTCCATATCTCGCTCGCCACCCAGCCGCGCATGGAGCAGCCCTTGAAGGCCATGGGCCAGTGCGGATAGGGCGTCGGCTGTTCGCTCAGCCCGCCATAGATGAACAATGTTCCCCGCGGGCGCAGGGCCATTGCCAGCGTTTCGACGTAGGGACCGCCGACCGGGTCGAAGGCGACGTAGGCGCCCTTGCCGCGTGTGATGTCCATCACGCGCTCGACGAGGTCCTCCTCCTCGGTGGCGACGACGTGTGCTGCACCTTGCTTGCGGAGGGCTTCGGCCTTGGCGCTCGTGCGGGTGGCGGCGATGGAAATCGCCCCGGCCCAGTTGGCGAGCTGGATCGCTGCGATGCCGACGCTGGATGACGCAGCGCGAATGATAACCCCGTCGTCGAGTCCCACTTCTGCCACCTCCACGATGGCGAAGGCGGTCATGTACTGCATCCAGATCGATGCTGCTTGCGCTGCGGAAAGCCCGGGTGGGGCCGGAACGAGGATGCGCGCCGGCACGATCGCCTGCTCGGCCCAGATGCCGTATTGCCCCTGCTGGATCATCGGCAGGACACAGACGCGGTCGCCTTCCTTGTAGTCGGCAATGCCCGCGCCGACCGCCTCGACCGTGCCGACGCCTTCGTAGCCGATCAGCGTGGGAAGTTGCGGCTTCACGGGGTAGCGCCCGGCGCGATACATGGCCTCCGAGCGGTTGAGTCCGACGGCCTCCACCCGGATCCGCACCTCTCCCGGACCGGGATCGCCGACATTGACCTCGTCGATCTGCAGGACCTCGGGTCCGCCCAGTTGGTGCACCTTGATAACACGCGCCATCGAAACTCTCCCGTTCCTGTTTGCGCCGAGATTGCGGATGCGCCCGCACCTTGTCCACCCGTCCGGCGCCGAGCAGGCAAAGAAAAAGGGCCCCTCCCGAAGGAGGAGCCCCAATTCATGTGAAGTCCCGAGAGGATCAGAACTTCATGTTGGCGCCGACGTAGAACCGGCGGCCGTTGGTGTCGTAGAACAGGCTGTTGAAACCACCGCCCGGCGACTGGCCGAGGTCGACGTTGGCAGTCGTGTTCACGCCGCCGATCGGCGGGGCCTTGCCGAACAGGTTGTCGACACCGGCCCGGAGGCTGACGTTGTCGGTGGCATCGAACGTCGCGCTCAGGTTGAACAGGTCGTAGGCGGGATAGCCGGTGACCGTGGTCGGGAAGAGCGCGGCGCTTTCCTGCTCGATTGAGGGCAGGTGCTGCCACTGCAGCGACACGCTGGCCGGGCCCATGCTGTAACCGAACGTCGTGAGCGTGCGATAGCGGTAAGCACCGGCGTTCAGGGCGTTCTGCGACGTTCCCAGGGTTCCGACGTAGTCGACGATCGGGTTGTTCGCCAGTTCGGTCGACTTGTAGTTCAGGTAGTAGTTGATCAGGAAGTTCAGGTTGAACGTGCCCGGACCAGCATCCACCGCCCAGTCGAGCTGGCCGTCGATGCCCTGAATGTCGACGCGACCGTTGTTGTAATAAGTCACGTCGAAGTTCGCTGCACCGAGCGCCGGGCTCGGGTCGTAGCGGATGCCCTTGCAGAAGTCGCTGGCCGCGGCGGCGCGGGCAGCCGCACCGACGTTGACCGTGCCCGTGTTCGGATCGATCGCGCTGTAGGTGGTGCCGGCAGCGGCACCGTTGATGGCCGGGTTCCAGAACGGATCGAGGCACTGCTGGGCCGCCGTGCCGGCGCCCTGGAGACCGATCGCGTCCTTCAGCTTGATGCTGTACCAGTCGACCGTCAGGCGCAGGCGGCTGAGCGCCGGTGAGTTGAACGGCGAACGAAGGACGAGACCTGCGGTCCAGGTGTCGGCGACTTCCGGCTTCAGGTTGGGGTTACCCGTGGCGTTGGTCCAGGCGAAACCACCACCCGCGGCGGGCTGGGCTGAAACCTGGCGCTGGGTGTAGTACTGGGCCGCAGTACCGGCACCGCCGGTCTGCTCCATGATCGCGGCGCAGGTGGCCTTGATGTCCTGGCCCAGGGCGCCATTACCGGTGCCCGCGGAGATCCGGTAGGTCGCCCGCTCGGAGCACAGATCGCCCAGGCTGTTGAAGCCGAAGATCTGCGATGAGGACTGGTAGAGTTCCGCGACGTTCGGCGAACGCTCGGCCCGGTTGTAGCCGCCGCGCAGGCGGATCCAGTCGGTTACGGTCCAGTCGACCAGCGCCTTGTAGGTGTAGCTGGTGCCGGTCGTGTTGTAGTCCGAGATACGGCCGCCGATCTCGAGGTCGAGCGCCTGGATGGCCGGAATGTCCTTGAGCAGCGGGATCAGCAACTCGCCGTAGACTTCCTTGGCATTGTAGCTGCCGAAGGAGTCGGACGACGGGTAGATGCCCAGCGCCTGGTCGAGGAACGACTGGCCCTGGCCGGTCACGGTGTCGTTGATGAACTGGTACTTCAGCGAACGGTAGCTGGCGCCGATGGCCGCCTGGACCGTGCCGGCCGGCATGTCGAATATGCTACCCGTGGCGTTGAATTCCCAGATCGTCTGCTTGACCTTGGAGTTGTTCTTCAGGTCGGCAGTGATGGCCTGCTTACAGTCTTGCGAGATCTGGTCCCACGAGAGCTGGAAGATGTTCATGCCGGTTGTGCACTTGCCGAAGTTGGCGCCGAAGGCCGGGCGGTCGCTCGCCGTGTTCGAGTTCGTGCTGAAGCCGAGGCCGAGACCGGGCGACTGCAGGAGCGAGCGAAGGCGGGTGAGCGAGAACACGCCGGTCTGGCGGGTGAACGTGGTCGTTTCACCGTGGTTGGCAAAGGCTTCCCAGGTCCAGTCGGTGCCCGGGAACGAACCTTCGAAACCGGCGATCATGTTCAGCGTGCTGACTTCGTTGGTGACCGAACGGTTGTCCGGGAAACCGTAGAGAAGAGCAGCCGGGGCATTCGGGTTGTCGCGGTTGCTGAGCAGGGTCTGGATCGACTGCGGCAGGAACTGGCCGATCGCCTGGTTATTGCTACAGCCACCGACTGCGCTTGCAGCGCAGGCCGCGAGGATTGCGTTCGAGCTGTTGGCGTACGCTGCCGAGAACGCCGGGTTGGTCGGGTTGTCGGTCAGGACGCCCGGGGTCGGATCGACGTAGGCCCCGCCGTTGAACATCATCCCGTTGAGGACGACCGAGCTGGGGTTGTTCGGGCCGGCGGTGTTGAGGAAGCGGGGCGGACCGAAGGGGAACGCCACGTTGACCGGCTGGCCGAGCGCGCTGCCGGTGTAGGTGCCAGTGCCGTAGGGCACGTAGACGTCCCAACCCGACACGATCGCGCCGCCCTGCTGGGTCGTGCTCGTCTTGGTGGTGCTGTAGAGACCCTGGCCGAACACGCCGAGCCAGTCGTTGATCTCGTAATTGCCGCGCATGAACATGTTGTAGCGCTGCAGCGGCAGGTAGAGATACGGGTTGGTGTCGACGAACTTCAGGCTGCCGATCGCGTTCTGCACAGCGATGTCACCGACCTGCAGGCCCTGGTTGCTGGCGTTCAGGAAGTTCGGAATACCGCCTTGCTGACCGCGGCCCGTGGTGAACAGGGTGTTCGTGCCCGGAATGCTGTAGATCGACGCGAAGGTCTGCGCGATCGTGTTCGGATACGGCTGACCGTTCGCCTGGTTGTCAGGCCGCGTGCCGGGGAACAACTGGTTGTAGAACACGTTCGCGCCGGCCGGATTCGTGCCCAGACCGCCGAGGCCGTTGAAGCCCAGGCCGATGCCCGGATACAGCGGGAAGAAGCGGCCGCCTGCACCCGAGGTCGGGCTGCGCCACAGGTCCTGGTACCAGTCGCGGTTGCGCTGATAGCTCGGCTCGCGCTTGTTCCACGACATCGCGATGCTCACGTTGCCGCGGCCATCGGCGAAGTCCGAACCCATGATGCCCGAGAGCTGGTATTCGTTGCCGTCGCCCTGTTCGGAAATGCCGAACTGGCCGTCGAGCTCGAGACCTTGGAAGTCCTTCTTGAGGATGAAGTTGGTGACGCCGGCGATGGCGTCCGCACCGTAGGTCGCCGAGGCACCGCCGGAGATGATCTCGACGCGTTCCACCGCGGCCGAAGGAATGGTGTTGATGTCGACGATGCCGGCCGCGTTGCTCGGCGTGGCGCGACGGCCGTCAAGCAGCACGAGGTTGCGGTTGGCGCCCAGGCCGCGCAGCGACACGGTCGCGGCGCCCGGGGTATTGGTCGCGGTCGGCTGGATGTCGCCACCACCCGTCGGCGTCTTCGCCGGGGTGAACTGCGGAAGCTTGTTGAGGTTCTGCTCGATCGCCGCGGTGGACGACTTCTGCAGCAGCGCCTCGTCGACGGTCACGATCGGGCTGGTGGACTCGTAGTCCTGGCGCACGATGCGCGAACCGGTGACGACGATGCCCTGGCCCTGAACGGTGCCGGGCGCTTCGAGAATGCCGTCATCCTCCTGGTTCTTGCTGTCCTGCGCCATGGCCGGAACAGCCGCCAGGGCAAGACCTGCACCGCTGGCGAGCAGCAGGCCCTTGAAAACCGCATTGCGGGTTGTCTGAAAACTCCTCACGTCGAGCTCCCTTCACTCAAGTTGCGCCTGACCCCGGGGCAGGCGCGGGTTTTTTCCATAGTCTTAGCCGGCGCAGCCCCCTGCCGCCCCGGAAATCGCTTGTCGGAAGGTATGTGGCCACAGTCCGTGAAGGACACGTCTGCTGCGCTGGATTGCGCGGTGGCCATCGATTCCCCTCCCACACGGCCCAGCCACTGACTCGGGCGGGTCCGTCACGACCGTTATTATGCCGCTGCGTTGATAGTGTCTAGCCTCACGGCATGTCCGGGGGCTGCGAGAGGACAAGTTTTGCGCAATAATTCGACCCTGCGGGGGCGCGAAGCCGCAAATTCGTTGCTCGGGGGATTACGAAAAATCTCTTGTTAGGTCCATATTTCAGTTGGTTATGCCGTATTGCCCCCGGTTTGATGAGGTTGGTGTTGCAACCGTGCATCGGTCGGGGACTTTGTCCGGAAGGAATTTGTTGATTATGTCCGGACCAGCCGGGTGCTCCATCTGGCCTCGCGCGGCAAAGGAGGCTAGGTCCCCGGCGGGAGAGAAAGGGCAGGCGGAACATGAGCAAGCTGCTCCCTGCTGGCAGGAATGCGGCCGGGGACGATCCTCCGGGCCGCGCCGGGGATTCCTGGCGTCTTGCTTTGCAGGACTTTGCGAGCCGCATCTGGCGCCGCGCAGCGGGCCACGCTTCGGATGAGCGCGAGCCGCAACTGCCGGCCCTGGGTCAGATGGCCTCGGAGGCGATCGCGATGATCGAGACGTTCACCCTGGGGGCGGTCGCCCGCGCCCAGCGCGACGGCAAGGCGTTGTCGGCCGTGCCGCCGGAAGATTTCGTTGCCCAGCTCGACATGATTCTCAACGGTCTCGAGCCCAGCCTGAAGGCGCACCGCGATGCGCCCGACGGCGGGGCGCCGCTGATCTTCCAGAGCGAGCTGTGGCAGGTGCTGCACAAGATGCGCGAGAGCGCCGAGCTTTCCTATTCGCGTGAAGCCGAGCTCGTCGAGCTCGACCGACGGATCGTGTTTCTGCTGCGCGCCAAGGGCCCGCTCGTGCCCGCCGAGTTGTCGAACGCGGTCGGGGTGGACAAGGCGCAGGTCAGCCGCTCGGTCAAACGCCTGCTGGAACTGCGCATGGTGGAGCGCGATCAGATACGCTCCCCCGTCGCCCTGACCCGCAAGGGGGAAGGCGTGGCCGACCGGCTGCTTCGGCTCGCCGACTTGCGCAACCGCGAACTCACCTTCGACATCGGCGAGGGCGAGCTCGACGATTTTTTCGCCGCGACCGAAAAGCTGTTGCAACGATCCGTGGCGCTTTACGAACAGGAGAGAGCCCGCGCGGGAGCGAGCGAGCGGGGCGAGGACCCGGACGAAGTTGCCGTCAGCCAGACCCGGCCCGGCGACCAGCTCATGCTCGACCGGTCGCGGATCATGTCGCCCTTGCTCACCTTGAGCGCCTATTTCAGTCGCAGCGGCGCGCTGGCTTTCAAGCGCCGCACGGGGCTGTCCAATTTCGAGGCCTGGGTGCTCAACGAGGTGGGAATGGCTGCGCCAATCGACTGGCCGACGCTCACCGCCGCGCTACAGCGCGACCACAGCCAGGCCGGGCGGACGATCAAGGCACTGATGGACCGCGGGCTGCTGGCGCGGGAAGGGCGCCCCGGCCGGCGCCATGGCCGCTTCTATCCGACGCCTGAGGGCGAGCGACTCTACGACATCATCCAGGAGACCAGCGTCGAGCGCAGCACCTTCCTCATGGCGCCGCTCGGCGAAGGGGAGCGCGAGCGGTTTCTCGGCACGTTCGGCAAGCTGCGCCGGAACGCGGTTGCGCAGCTCGAACGCGAGAGGGCGCTCGACGAGCTGGAGCGCTAGCGGGCGCTATTTCACGCGGTCGACGCGCACGCCCTGCTGGCCGTCGACAACCATCAGGTAACCGCCAAGGGCTCCGCGCTGGATCTCGATCGTGTCGCCGCGCCGGGGCGGTCGGAAGCCGCTGACGCTTTCGTTCATCAGCCACTGGTTGCCGTTTTCGAGCTCGACGAGCCAGGTGTTGGGCTGGCGCTCGCGCACGCCCTTGACGCGGGTCGAGATCTGGCTTGCGCCGTTGCGGCCCGGATCGAAGCGCTCGTTTGTCTTCAGGGCGTCTGCGCCAAACCCCCCGCGAGCCTGGGGCTGAACGACCGAGGCGCCGCCCGACGGCCGCGCCATCTCGCCCGGGATCGAACGCGGATTCGCACCGGCCGAACGAATGTTGTTGTCGTAGCACGCAAGCCGCGCAGTCGGATCGTCGATCCTGGCGCATTCGCGAATGATGTTCAGCACGATCTCGTCGGAGACCTGCGCCTGCGCCGGAGTGCCGGCAACCAGCGCGAGTGACGTGGCGACCAACAGGTACGAAGCGCGATGCGCCAATGACATGCGATAGAACTCCCTCTCGTTGCCCGGCTTAGTGGCGTGTCGACCGCATTCGCGCAAGGGCCTTGCACCACGCGTGATAGCACTGGCCTCAGCGGCGGGAGAGCAGGGATCAGAGCCTCGAATTAAGAAGGCGAGACATCCTGACGCCATCTGCGAAGTGGTGTCAGGATGCCCCGCCAACTGGTTGACCGGTATATTGAAATTCCGGCCTTAGTCTTCCGCGCCTTCCTTCTGCAGGGTGCCGCGACGCATCTGGTCGGCTTCCATGGACTTGAACAGCGCGGTGAAGTTGCCTTCGCCGAAACCTTCGTCCTTCTTGCGCTCGATGAATTCGAAGAAAACCGGTCCGATCATCGTCTGGCTGAAGATTTGCAGCAGCAGGCGGGGATCGCCGTCCTCGGTCGAACCGTCGAGCAGGATTCCGCGGCTCTGCAGTTCCTCGACCGGCTCGCCGTGGCCTGGCAGGCGGTCTTCCAGCATCTCGTAGTAGGTCGCCGGCGGCGCCGGGGCGAACGGGGCGCCGAACGACTTCAGGCTATCCCACACCTCATAGAGATTCTCACAGCTCATCGCGATGTGCTGGATCCCCTCGCCATTGAAGTCGCGCAGGTACTCCTCGATCTGGCCGCCGCCCTTCTTGCCCTCTTCGTTGAGAGGGATGCGAATCTTGCCATCGGGCGCGGTCATCGCCTTGCTGGTGAGGCCGGTGTACTCACCCTTGATGTCGAAATAGCGGATCTCCTGGAAGTTGAAAATCCGCTCGTAGAACGCGGCCCAATGGGCCATGCGGCCGCCGTAGACGTTGTGCGTCAGGTGATCGATAATCTGCAGCCCGGCGCCGTGCGGGTGCCGGTCGACGCCCGGCTGCCATTCGAAGTCGATGTCGTAGATCGACAGTGCGCCATTGCCGTCGACCTCGTAGCGGTCGATCAGGTAGATCAGCGAGTGGCCGATGCCGCGGATCGCAGGGATGTTGAGCTCCATCGGCCCGGTGTGCACGTTCGCCGGCTCCGCCCCGCGAGCCAGCGCCTCGACATAAGCCTTCCCGGCGTCGCGAACGCGAAAGCCCATGCCGCAGGCCGACGGGCCGTGTTCGGCGGCGAAATAGGCCGCCGGGCTCTTCGGTTCGTAGTTGGCGATGAAGTTGATTTCGCCCTGGCGCCAGAGATCGACGTCCTTGCTGCGATGTTTCGCGACGAGGGTGAACCCCATCGCCTTGAAAGCCTTTTCCAGAACACCCTTTTCGGGTGCTGAAAATTCGAGGAATTCGAAGCCGTCGAGGCCGAGCGGATTGTCGAAAAGATCGGTCATGGTTTCAAATGTAACTGTAAGTGGTGCAAACGACAAGTGCCCACGGGGAAACGAACGTGCGAAAATCCCGCCGGTTTCGCCGCAAATCGCTTGAATCGGCGGGTTAACTGTGATTCACACTGGTCATGAATTCCCCGTCCCGCAAACCGGCGATAGCGCGTGAGAAGCTGACCCAGCTTGCCGCGCTCGGCTGGCTGTTGCTGCTGGGCGGACTGGCCTTGGCCGGCCCTTATGGCGTGCTCGCCTGGGGGGAAAACCTTTCGCTGCTCGACAAGCGTCAAAAGCAGATCGACGCGGTAGAGGCGGAGAATGCGCGGTTGACGAACCTGGTCGCGCTGCTCGATCCCGAACACGTCGATCCCGATCTCTCGACCGAGCTCCTGCGGCGTGACATGAACGTCGCCCATCCGGACGAATACATCATCGACCTCAGCCGCAAGTAGGCGGCTTCTCCGGTAGCATTTGCAACCATTTGCGGGCGTTGCCAGCCAAGCGTTTCTGCGCCTATAGGCCGGGCGCGACCGCCGCTCGACAGCGGCTCTGACAGACAGGACGATCCGACCTTGGCCAAAGCCGCAAGTCCCCGCCCGAAGAAAGCCGCCCCCAAGAAAGCCCAAAGCGGGGCGGGGCCTGCCGCGGACGATAATTTCGCTCTCCGCAGCCTGCAGGAAAGCCTGGAGAACGACCGCCGATTCAAGGCGTCGAAGGACCAGCTCCTTTCCCTCTACAAGCAGATGCTCCTGATCCGCAGGTTCGAGGAAAAGGCCGGGCAGCTCTACGGCCTCGGGCTCATCGGCGGATTCTGCCACCTCTACATCGGTCAGGAGGCCGTCGCGGTCGGCCTCCAGTCCGCGCTGACCGAGGGCAAGGACAGCGTCATCACCGGCTATCGCGACCATGGCCACATGCTCGCCTATGGTATCGATCCCAAGGTCATCATGGCCGAACTGACCGGGCGCCAGGCCGGGATAAGCCACGGCAAGGGCGGTTCGATGCACATGTTCAGCACCGAACATGCCTTCTACGGCGGCCACGGCATCGTCGGCGCGCAGGTGTCGCTCGGCGGCGGGCTTGCCTTCGCTCACAAGTACCGCGACGACGGCGGGCTGTGCCTGGCCTATTTCGGTGACGGCGCGGCCAACCAGGGCCAGGTCTACGAGACGTTCAACATGGCCAGCCTGTGGCAGTTGCCGATCGTCTTTGCAGTCGAGAACAACCAGTACGCGATGGGTACCGCGGTGCGCCGCAGTTCCGCGGAGACCGAGTTCTACCGCCGTGGCACGGCGTTCCGGATCCCCGGCATGGAAGTGAACGGGATGGACGTGCTGGAAGTGCGCCAGGCTGCCGAACTGGCGTTCAAGCACGTGCGCGAAGGCGGTGGTCCGGTGTTGCTCGAACTCAACACCTATCGCTATCGCGGCCACTCGATGTCCGACCCTGCCAAGTACCGCACTCGCGAGGAAGTGCAGGATCAGCGCGAGCACAACGACCCGATCGAGCGAGCCAAGGCCGACCTGCTGGAACTGAAAGTGACAGAGGACGCATTGAAGGATCTCGAAAAGGGCATTCGCGCCCGCGTCAACGAAGCGGCGGACTTTGCCGAGAAATCGCCCGAGCCGGAGCCAGCCGAACTCTACACCGACGTTCTGGTGGAGAGCTACTGATGTCGATCGAGCTGAAAATGCCGGCCCTCTCGCCGACGATGGAAGAAGGTACGCTGGCCAAGTGGCTGGTCAAGGAAGGCGACACCATTTCGCCCGGTGACGTTATCGCCGAGATCGAGACCGACAAGGCGACGATGGAATTCGAATCGATCGACGAGGGGACCGTCGGCAAGATCCTGATCCCAGAGGGTACCGAGGGCGTGAAGGTCGGCACCGTGATAGCGGTTCTCGGCCAGGACGGCGAGGACCTGTCCGCAGCGCGCGCTCCCGAACCTGCGGTGCAGGACGTGCCGGGCGAGGGCAAGGACGTGGGCCGAGACGAGGATCGCGCCGAGATTTCGAAGCCGAAGGCGAGCCCGCCGGCCAGGGACCCCGAGATTCCCGCCGGCACCAACATGGTCACCGTGACGCTGCGCGAGGCGCTGCGCGACGCGATGGCCGAGGAAATGCGCCGCGACGACCGCGTCTTCGTGATGGGCGAGGAAGTCGCCGAGTACCAGGGTGCCTACAAGGTCACGCAGGGCCTGCTCGACGAGTTCGGTCCGCGCCGCGTTATCGACACGCCGATCACGGAATACGGCTTCGCCGGCATCGGCACCGGTGCGGCCATGGGTGGCCTGCGCCCGGTCATCGAGTTCATGACCTTCAACTTCGCGATGCAGGCGATCGACCATATCGTGAACTCGGCGGCCAAGACCAACTACATGTCGGGTGGCCAGATGCGCTGCCCGGTGGTGTTCCGCGGCCCGAACGGCGCGGCCAGCCGCGTCGCCGCGCAGCACAGCCAGAACTACGGTCCGTGGTACGCCAGCGTGCCCGGCCTGATCGTCATCGCGCCATACGACGCGAGCGACGCCAAGGGCCTGCTCAAGGCGGCGATCCGCTGCGAGGACCCGGTGGTCTTCCTCGAGAACGAGCTGCTCTATGGCCGCTCGTTCGAACTCGCCCAGCTCGACGACCACGTCCTGCCGATCGGCAAGGCGCGGATCATGCGCGAGGGGAGCGATGTGACCATAGTCAGCTATTCGATCGGTGTCGGCCTGGCGCTCGAGGCGGCGGAGAAGCTGGCCGAAGACGGAATCGACGCGGAGGTGGTGGACCTGCGCACCCTGCGTCCGCTCGACACCGGCACGATCCTGGAAAGCCTCGCCAAGACGAACCGTCTGGTGGTGGCGGAAGAGGGCTGGCCGACCTGCTCGATCGCTTCGGAGGTCATTGCGGTCTGCATGGAGCAGGGCTTCGATCACCTCGACGCCCCGGTCCTGCGCGTGTGCAACGAGGACGTGCCGCTTCCCTATGCGGCCAACCTCGAAAAGCTGGCGCTGATCGATTCCGCCCGGATCGTCGAGGCGGTGCGGAAGGTCTGCTACAAGGACTGACGAGCCGGCCAGGCCCGGCCGATCGAGATGATCCTCGACCGTCGCTCAGGTCAGGTGAGAGCGCTGAACCTGTCGCACTTGGCCACCGGGTCGGGCGCAGCGGGATCGCGCTGATAGATCTGCGCCAGGTCCCGGCTGTCGCGCACGTTGAACGCGCCGTAAACGTGGACCAGGTTGTCCTTGATGAACACGTCGCCGAACAGCGGGGTGTAATCGTAGGCGATCTCGACGAAGATGACCGCGTCGTCCTCGTCATAAGCGGTGACCTTGTCGCCGGCCGGCCCCATCCCGTCAAAGCTGGGGTCGGACAGCCCCGCGCCCGCAACTCCATAATTCGAAGTCCAGTCCTTGGCCCCCATGCAGCGCTGCCAGTGGATGTACTGCTGCTTGGAAGCGCTTCCCGGCACGACCTCCAGGCTGCTGATGATGACCCTGCCGTGCTTGAAAAGATCGATTCCCGAACCGGCTTCGATGTCGGCGCCGTGAAAAACGTCGTCGATGTCGGCTTCGTAGATCTTGCGATACTCCAGCATGGAGGTGTCGCCGATGCGCGAGGCGTTATCGGCGATCTGCATGGCGGTCTGGCTGACCTTGAGATGCGTCAGCGCCAACCATGCCACTTCCGTACCGTAAAGCCCGGCCGTCAGGAGCAGCGGCGCGGCCAGCGCAAACTCGGTCATCGCCACGCCCGATCGACTGCGCGCGAGGCGGCGCATCAGCATGCGCGGGCCCTTCACGCGCAGTTCCCGATTGTCGGCGTGACCGCGGCCTGCTTGTCGTAAGGCTGGTTACGCAGGACGGTCGAGCTCTCGACGACTTGCGTGTCGGACATGCCGATGAAGCGATAGATCGGGAACGCGCGCGGATAGGATACCCGCACGGTGTAGAGCACCGCGTCGCGCGCGCCGCCACCGCCGGCCTTGCCGCGGTCTGCATCCCAGGCCCTGTTGCCGTTCACGTCCTCGAACGGTTCGCCGGCATTGCACCGGCCGTCACCGTTGAGGTCGGTGAAGTCCTCTGGCGCCTTGACGTCGGAGAAGTTGCTGTAAGCCTTGCGGCTGAAGGTCACGGTCGCACTTCCGGCGATGTTCTTGATCGCCGCATCTACTCTGCTGTCGATAGAGTGTGATCGGCCCCTTCGATCGCCGAGTTGCGTGCCGCATTGGCGATCGCGCCCTGCATGACCGACGATGTATAGGTGGAATAGGCCATGTCGAACAATCCGAGCAGCGTCATGACCAGCACCGGTGCGATCAGGGCGAACTCCACCACGGTTGCGCCAATCTGGTCGGCGGCAAGACGGCGCCGGACGGCACGAACAATCATTTCGAGAGCCTCAGGTCACCGATCTGCCCGGCGATCTTCTGAAATACCTGTTCCAGCGAGACAGCGTCCTTCGCCTCGAAGTAGTGTCCGCCGCCGGCGCACGAGGTCAGCATCGGGTTGAGACTGGTACCGAAGGCGATGACCCAGACGGTTACGTTCTTTTTCTTCACCTCCTCACAGGCGTACGAGAAGCGCTTCTCGACCGTCTTGGTCAGCGAGAGCGAGGAGGAGGGCTTCCAGCGACGCCGGTCCAGCCCTTCGATGCCGTAGCTGCCGTAGCTGATGTCGAGCGGGGCCGTTTGTCCGTCGGTCAGGAAGATCAGGTTGCGGGCCGTCGCCTGCCCGTCAGCATCCGCGTTTTCCGCCGCGAAGATGCCGGTTGGGGAGATCAGGCGGCCGCCCCAGATCATGCCGATGTCGTGATAGGTGCTGCCGTAGGGACTGAGTGTGGCAAGGTAGGCGTCAACCTCGGCCGCGGTCATCTGTGCGAGCTTGCGGGCCTGGGGCGGGCACGCCGCGTAGCCATACCAGTTGGGGTTGATGTACTGGTTGGCCGTGTCCAGCGGCAACAGGTTGAAGGTGTTCGGCGCCGCACCAATTCCGCGTGCAAAGCCGAGGTCCGCCAGCAGCGGCTTCCACTGCGTGTCCGGCTTGCCCGGATCGGGCACGAGGTCGAGATCGAGGTCGAGCGCCTTGGTGAGATCGACATTGGTATAGTCGGTGATCTCGTAGGTCTTGCGCTCTTCGATGCAGCCGCCCCAGCCGACGGTCACCTGGCTCGGGCTGCTCGCCGTGCCGCCGATGCGGAATTGCTTCGTCGGGCTGCCGTTCCACAGGAAACGCGTGTCGACGTTGACCTTGGCGTAGCGCCACAGCTTGGTGCCCAGCACGACCACGGGTTCGCGCGTGTCGTAATCAACGTCCTTCGCCAGCCAGTCCTCCGCCAGGAGATGACCCACGTTGACGTTGGTCGAATAGGGTACGAATCCGAAGCGGATGCGGGTCGAAGGCGAACTGGCGGTGTTGAGCGTGGCGTAGAACGAGCGGACGACGTCCTTCAGCGAGTTGATCTTGCTCTTGCTGTCGCCGGGGTTCTTCGAAGCCATCGAGCCGGTCGTGTCCAGCACCATCATGACGTCGGTATTCGACATGCTGAGCTGCGCGCCGCACTGGGCGCTGAGCGGCATCTGCGTGTAGCCAAAGATGTTCATGATGGTCGTCGGCACGACGACCTTGGCCGTTCCGGCGATCGAGAAGTCCGGTTGCACCGCCATGGCGAACGAGCGGCTCTGCGTGCCGTACATCCCGTCCTTGAAGTTGACGTCGAAGAACTTTTGCCCGGCGTTCGCCGCGTTGGCGGTGAGGACCCCTGCCACGATGTTCGAGCCCATCCGCTTGCGCGCAGCGAGCACGCCGGCGTCGCAGGCCTGCTGCAGGCGGCTTTGGGCGAGGTATCCCCGGCTCACGTCGACGCCGCCACCGACAATCGCCAGGAGGGGGACGAGCGCCGCGGCAATCATCGCCAGGGTATTGCCTGCGGTGTCGCGCGAAAGCCTGCGGAGCAGGCGGGGAAGGGCGAACTGAAGCTTCACCCTGCCGGCATACACCGCGCCCAGTAACGCAATGGCGAAGGGAACTGGTTAACTTGTTATGGAACTTCGCAGAATTGACTCTCAACTCAGGACGAAGAGCTGGCGTGAGTAGGTGATCGTAATGTCGTCGATCGAGGTTCCGCCGACGATGTCCGGCAGGTCATAGCTGATTTCCAGGTCGAACTGTCTTGCACCGTCGACAGGACTGGGGGTTACCTCGTTGACGTCCACCGTCAAGCGATTCGGGCGAAAGATTATAAGGCGACCTGATCCCCATGAACAGTGATATTGTCTTCGAGCGTAGTCTCGGCCATCTTGTTGTTCTTCTGGTATTCGACCGCTGCGTAGCGGGATGCGGCGGCGCCGAGCGATCGGATGCGTTGTAGTTCTGCATGTAGACGCCGACTTCGACGACGCCGAACATCAGCGCCATAAACACCGGCGCGAGCAGGGCGAACTCCACGGCGGAAGAACCCTTGGCCGTGTGGCGGCAAAGGCCGCGGAGGCAGTTCCTGCATGGCGTTCATCCGACCTGCACGGTCCGCGTGATGTTGAAGTTCACCGTGTGGCCGACGCCAAAAGCGGTCCACAGCGGCGTGTAGCTGTCGGCCAACGTTGATCTGACGTAGCTGTACATCTGCTTAGGAGGGCACGTCGGCGCTGTGGACGAGGTGGTCGTGGATGTGCCGCAGCGGAAAAGCGGCGACATCGTGATCTTGTCCTCGCAGGTCGAGGGACGATTCCAGTATCGTGTCGAGGCTCGTGCCGGAATGATGCCGGAGCCGCCGGATGCAGCCAGGATTATTTCCGAGGCCTCGTTGGCGGCGCTCTGCAGCTGCTGCTCGCGCGAAACCATCATGCTCACATCGAATGTGCCCAGCGCCATCGCTGCCAGCAGCGGCGTGATGAGCGCAGTCTCGATCGCCATTGTACCGTCCTCACGCGCGTTCAAAAGCCGCGGAAAAGGCGCACGGGCGGCGATCACGCGACGAACCTTACGCCGCCGGGCTGCGAGCCCGCGGAATTGGTCTGGGTCGACGCGCAGGTCGTGGACAGGCGTCGTGTTGCCGGTGATTCTCAGCGTCGCAGCCCAGAGCTGGAAACACAGCGGCGACGTATTGGAATTGCCGTTCACGGTCAGGTTCCCGCTCGGCAGATAAAACGTTCCGCGTACCGACATGTCTCGCGTTGCCGTTGAACTTGTGCGAAGCCGGGTGTCGTCGACGCCGCTGGAGTCCTCGTAGATGAGCATGCCCGGCGTACTTGTCCTTGTATGGCTGCGTTCGGCGTGCCGACGAAATCCGCCGCCTCCATCGGCGTCAGGTTGAGCATGCCTCCGTTGCCCTGGCCGCCCAGCTTTAACGTCGCCCCATGGCTTGCAGCACGAACATGACGCCGTTCCCGGTGATATTGGCCTTTTGCTCGCTGATGTCCATCACGCCGCCGTTGATGACATAGATACCCTTTCGCCATCACCATCTTGCAGGCGACATTGAATCCGCCAGTATAGACGGCCGGGGGTCATATTCGTGTCGTTCCCTTGCCTTTAGCCGTTGGGGCAGTTCAGGCTCTTGGCCGTCTCGTTCCCTGAAGGTGCGGGGAGCGTTTCGAACGGATTGTTACACCTGTGGCGTTGTCCGTCACCTTGTCCTGCAGGTTGGTCGGTACTGGCTGTGCCGCAGGTGACGATGCTGTCGGTTGTCACGCCCTGTCGACGAATCACCAATCTGTCGATCGCGCCGGCTTCGCACGAAAGCGCGCCCAGGCCGCAAGAAGCGGTCACGGTGGCGCTGCCCCCGACGGTGAACGTGCCGCCTACGTCCTTCTTCAGTGCCATGAGGCAGGCTTGGTAGGTGCCACCGGTCGGCATAGGTCGCCTGAGCCGTGGCGAACACAGTCATCGACTTGTTGACGATGAACCCGCTGAACGGCAGCCGCTTTGTCGCGCTGGCGGACACGACCACGCTGTTGTTCTGATTCCGGTACCGTAATTGCCGAGCTGCACGGTCGCGTTTGCATCGCTGAAGGTATTCGTGACCGACAGGTTCGCGCGGTACTCCTGTTGCGCACGGGTGGTATAAGTCTGCGTGTCCTTGTCATAGGCACAGGGCCCATGCGCCGGCGAGCGCGGCCTGGTCGACCGAGTGCTGCAACTCGCGCTGCCAGGCGTACATCTGCGCCATGTCCATGGCGTAACCTGCCGCGCCGATGAGCACCGGCATCCCTAGCGCAGTGAGGAGAACGGCGTTGCCGCTCACATCGCTCAGAATTCTTTTGAAGATTGCGTGCTTTGTCGCGGACATTGGGTGTCCTCACATCTATTTCGATCGATCTTCGCCTTCGTAGAACAATCATGCTCACCGGACCGTGAAGGTTCAGGGTAAACAGGATATTGACGATGACCCCGGGGGCTCGAGCGGGTGCCGCTTGACAGGATCGGGCGCGGATAGCGAAGGCTGACGCCATGGAAATTTCGCTCGAGGCCGAACTCTCGGAACCGCAGCGGCTGGCCTTTGCCTACGCCCCGCTGGCGGTTCGGCCGCTTCTGCTCCCGCTTCTTGCTCTCGATGCGCGGCTCGGCTCGATCGTTCGGCGAGCTAGCGAGCCGATGCTCGCGCAGATGCGGCTGGCCTGGTGGCGCGATACCCTGGACTCGCCACGCTCCCGGTGGCCAGCCGGCGAACCGATTCTGGCCCGGCTTGCAAGCTGGCAATCGCCGGACTCCCTGGCCGCATTGGCGGAAGGGTGGGAGCACCTGCTGGCAGACCGGCTGGACGAGAGCGCGATTGCGGGTTTTGCCGCCGGGCGCCAGGCGGGCTTTGCAGCGCTGGCCGGGGAAATGGGTACGGACAGGGATTCGGCTGACCGGGCAGCGCGGACCTGGGCGCTGGCGGACCTTGCCGCGAACCTTTCCAACGAGGAAGAAAGGTCCCGGGTCGTCGCCCACGCCGGCGAGACTTCGCCATTGCACTTGCCGTCGGGCCTGCGACCGCTTGCCGTGCTGGCGGCGCTCGGCCGCCGGTCCCTGCGTCGTGGCGGAAGGCCGCTGCTCGAGGGGCGGGGCGCGGCGGCAACAGCATTCAGGGTTGGATTGTTCGGCCGCTAGGCTATTGCAATCCAATGAACAGGGTCGTTCTGGGGGCACTCGCGATGCTCGCGTTGCTGGCGCTTGGGCTGTTCTGGCTCGAGGGCAGGGCGGAGGTCGAGCGCGGCGCTCCGCCGCCGGTCCTGCCATCCGAAACGCCGACCGGCCTGCCCAGCGCCGACATCGCCGGGCTGACGGGCCCGGCACCGCCCGAGCAGAGCGAGCTCAGCCGCGAGGAGCAGCGCTTCTTCCGCTACGACCGCAATCGCGACCGAATCATCACCCGCGACGAAATGCTCTCGAGCCGCACCGACGGCTTTCGCAAGCTCGACAGGGACGGCAACAACCTCCTTACCTTCGAGGAATGGGCGGTTGCTACGGTCGACCGGTTCGAAGGGGCCGATGCCGATGGCGATGGCAAGCTGACCGCGGCGGAATTTGCCACGACGGCGCCCAAGCGGACGAAGAAAAAGCCGGCCTGCCGCTGCTAGTCAGGCCGGGACCGCCTCGGTTTCCGCCAGCCACGCACCGAAATCGGCTTTTGCCCGCTCGGTATAGGCTTCTTTCCGGGCCTTCTTCTTCACGTCGTGGAGCGGCGGGAAGAGACCGAAATTGACATTCATGGGCTGGTAGCTTTGCGCATCGGCGTCGCCCGTGATGTGGGCCAGCAGCGCACCCATGGCGCTTGTTCGCGGGGGCACGGTCCAGGCGCGGCCGGTCGCTTCGCCAGCCGCCATGATTCCGGCGAGCAGCCCGACTGCCGCGCTCTCGACATAGCCTTCGCACCCGGTGATCTGCCCGGCGAAGCGGATATGTGGCGCTGCCTTCAGGCGCAGCTGCCGGTCGAGCAGGGTCGGGGAGTTGAGGAAGGTGTTGCGGTGCAACCCGCCCAGCCGGGCGAACTCGGCGTTCTCCAACCCAGGAATGGTCCGGAACAGGCGTACCTGCTCGGCATGCTTCAGCTTGGTCTGGAAGCCGACCATGTTCCACAGCGTGCCGAGCTTGTTGTCCTGCCGCAGCTGCACCACGGCATGGGGCCAGCGCCCCTGGGGGAACTCGGGTGTGCGGTCATGCGGATTGTCGAGACCGACCGGCTTCATCGGTCCGAAACGCAGGGTGTCGACCCCCCGCTCGGCCATGACCTCGATCGGCATGCAGCCATCGAAGTAGGGCGTGTTGCGCTCCCACTCCTTGAATTCGCCCTTCTCGCCATCGAGCAGGCCCTGGTGGAAGGCGAGGTACTGCTCCCTGGTCATCGGGCAGTTGATGTAGTCCTTGCCCTCGCCGCCAGATGGATCGACCTTGTCCCAGCGGCTCTGCATCCAGCACACGTCCATGTCGATGCTGTCGAAGTGGACGATGGGGGCGATGGCGTCGAAGAAGGCGAGCCGTTCCTGCCCGGTTGCACCAACGATGCTTTCCGCAAGGCCGGCGGCCGTCAACGGGCCGGTGGCCACGATCGTCAGTCCGGCGTCGGGGAGGCGGTCGATCCGTTCGCGAACGATCTCGAGGTTGGGCTGCTGGCGCAATGCCTTTTCGACCTCGGCCGAGAAGACCTCGCGGTCGACCGCCATGGCGGATCCGGCAGGAACGCGCGCCACTTCGCCCGCCTGCATCACGAGCGAGTCGAGCCGCCGCATCTCGTCGTGCAGCAGGCCGACCGCGTTCTTGTCGCTGTCGTCGGAGCGGAAGGAGTTGGAGCAGACCAGTTCGGCCAGCCCGTCGCCCTGATGCGCGGGCGTCGTGTCTCCGCCTCCGCGCATTTCCGACAGGCGAACCCTGAGACCCCGGCGAGCGAGCTGCCAGGCGGCTTCGCTTCCGGCCAGGCCGCCGCCAATCACGTGTACATCGTAAGACATCCTTAGCGCCTAGTGCTTGAAGGGCCGCCCCGACAAGTCCAAGTGCAGCGAAAGGGAAGGGCACCATGCCGAAACGCGCACTATCCGAGAAGCGGCCGATCCTGCTGGCGAGCCTCGCGGCCTCACTGGCATTCTTCGCGCTGCGCCAGTCTCCGGTGGTGCCGGAGTTGTACCTCATACCGCTGAAAGGTGCCGCAGTCGGCCTGCTGGCGTTATACGCCGGGCTGCGCGGCAGCGGGCGCGATGCAGCGCTACTCGCCCTGGCCTTCGGTCTCGCTGCTCTCGGCGACATGGGCATGGAAATCGATCGCGGGGCGGGCGCGATCCTGTTCTTCGCTTACCACGCGGCCATGATCGCGCTCTACCTGCGCCATCCGCGCGAGGCCGCGACGCCGAGCCAGAAAGCCCTGGCAGTGTCCATGCTCCTGCTGACGCCGCTGGTCTTCTGGTTCCTGCCGGCCGATCGCAGCGAGGCCGTGCCCACTGCAATCTATGGTCTGGCCCTCGGCGGGATGGCTTCCTGTGCGTGGATGAGCGCTTTCTCGCGCTATCGCGTAGGCGTCGGTGCGGTCATGTTTCTCGCCAGCGACCTGTTGATCGTGGCGGGCGGCGGTCCGCTTATGGGCGACAACTGGCCGCATTGGCTCATCTGGCCGCTCTACTACCTCGGCCAACTGCTGATCTGCCTCGGCATCGTGCAGCGCATGCTCCGCACGCACCCGTCAGCCAGACTGCCGACTTAGGCCCTTCTCGCCGTCCCGTATGCACCGGCACGCCTGCAGGCGAGAGGTGCGGGACGGTGTAAGGTGGAATGGTCCGCCGTCCTTGATGTCGCAAGGACGGCGAAATGGTGCCTTTTGCGGCGTGAGGGCCAAGCTCCTCAGCCGTCGGTCTCACCGTCCTCAGGCTCGCCGAGTTCGCCCTCGTCGCGCGTCGGCGGGTTGGCGGGCGCGGTCTCGTCCCCGCTGTCGCGTGCGACCATTTCCTCGACGATGGCTTCCTCGGCCGCGTTCTCGGGCTCTTCATCCTCGTCGATGCGCACGGCGCTGACGATCTTCTCGCCCTCGGCGACACGGAACAGGCTGAGCCCGGCCGAACCGCGGCCGCGGATGTAGAGCCCGCCTTCCTGGCTCGCCGCGCTGTCCTCGCGCAGCACGATCGGGATGCGAATCAACTTGGCCTGGTCGGTGACCAGCATGAGTTGCTCGCCCGACCGGACCGGGAAGCTGGCGACAACCAGGCCATTGCGCCCGATATTGTCGATGTTGGTCACGCCCTGTCCGCCGCGACCGATGCGGCGATATTCGTAGGCCGAAGAGACCTTGCCGTAGCCGTTGGCGCAGACGGTGAGGATGAATTGTTCCTTCTCGGCCATCTCGTCATAGCGTTCCGCGGAAAGTCTCGGCTCGCCTTCCTTCTCGGGCTTCCATGGCGCGAAGCGGAGGTATTCCTCGCGCTCTTCCGGGGACGTGCCGACGCGGTGCAGGATCGAGAGCGAGACGACTTCGTCGTCGCCCTTGAGCGTCATGCCGCGCACGCCGGTCGAGGTGCGCGAGGTGAATTCGCGCACGTCGTCGGCCGCGAAGCGGATCGCCTTGCCCTGGCGGCTGGCGAGCAGCACGTCATCGGTCGGCTCGAGCAGCGCCACGCCGATCAGGCGGTCGTCGCTGTCGTCCTCGAAGCGCATGGCGAACTTGCCGTTGGTCGGCACGTTGGCGAAGGCATCCATCGAATTGCGCCGCACGCTTCCCTTGGCCGTGGCGAACACGACGCTCAGCGCGCCCCAGGTCTCCTCGTCCTCGGGCAGCGGCAGGACGGTGGCGATGGTCTCGCCATCGTCGAGGGCGGGGAGGAGGTTGACGATCGGTCGACCGCGCGTGGTGGGGCCGCCCTCGGGCAGCTTCCAGACCTTGAGGCGATAGACCTTCCCCGCGGTCGAGAAGAACAGGACGGGGTTGTGCGTCGAGGTGACGAACATCTCCATCACCGTATCCTCTTCCTTCGTCGCCATGCCGGCGCGGCCCTTGCCGCCGCGGTGCTGGGCGCGGAAGGTCGAAAGCGGGGTGCGCTTGATGTAGCCGTCGAGGGTGACGGTCACGACCATCTCGTCGCGTTCGATCAGGTCCTCATCGTCCAGCCCGTCCCATGCGGGTGCGATTTCGGACAAGCGCGGAGTGGCATAGGCCTCGCGGATCTCGGCAAGTTCCTGGCGCATCACATCGTAGAGCAGGCGCCGGTCGCCCAGGATCGCCAGATAGCCTTCGATCGCGGTCGAAAGTTCCTTCAGCTCGTCGCCTATCTCGTCGCGGCCCAGTGCGGTCAGGCGATGCAGGCGCAGTTCGAGGATTGCCTTCACCTGCCGGTCCGACAGGCGATAAGTGCCGCCGGCCTCCTCGGCGTCGGGCTCGATCGCTTCCACCAGGCGGATGTACTGCGCGATGTCGCCGATCGGCCATTCCTTGGCCAGGAGGCGGCTGCGCGCCTCGGCCGGGTTGGGCGCGCTGCGGATCATCGCCACGACCTCGTCGAGGTTCGACACCGCCACCACCAGGCCGAGCAAAACGTGTGCCCGGTCCCGCGCCTTGTTCAGTTCGAACTTGGTGCGCCGGGTGATGACGTCTTCGCGGAAGTGGATGAAGCTCTGGATGAAGTCGCGCAGCGTCAGCGTTTCGGGCCGGCCGCCGCGGATCGCCAGCATGTTGGCAGGGAAATTCGACTGCGCCGGGGTGTGCCGCCAGAGCTGGTTGAGCACGACTTCGGCCGTGGCGTCACGCTTGAGGTCAATGACCACGCGCACGCCCTGGCGGTTGGATTCGTCGCGGATGTCGGAAATGCCCTCGACCCGCTTGTCCTTCGCCGCCTCGGCGATCTTCTCGACCAGGCCCGCCTTGCCGACCTGGTAGGGAATGGCGGTGAACACGATCGACTGGCGGTCCCCGCGGCCTTCCTCGATCACATGGCGCGCGCGCATGATGACCGAGCCCCGCCCGGTGGTGTACGCCGCCCGGGCGCCGGCATTGCCGAGAATCAGCGGGGCAGTGGGGAAATCCGGCCCGGGAATGATCTCGAAGAGTTCCTCGGTCGTGATCGCCGGGTTCTCGATGAAGGCCAGGCAACCGTCGATCACTTCGCCAAGATTGTGCGGCGGAATGTTGGTCGCCATGCCCACGGCGATGCCGCCCGCGCCGTTTACCAGCAGGTTGGGGAAACGCGCCGGGAGGACCGAGGGCTCCTGGCGGGAATCGTCGTAGTTGCCGACGAAGTCGACCGTGTCCTTGTCGAGATCGTCGAGCAGCGCGTTGGCAACGCGCGCCAGGCGGCTTTCCGTATAGCGCATGGCCGCCGGAGGATCGGGGTCCATGCTGCCGAAGTTGCCCTGGCCGTCGATCAGCGGCACGCGCATCGACCACGGCTGCACCATGCGGGCGAGCGCGTCGTAGATCGCGCTGTCGCCGTGCGGGTGATACTTGCCCATCACGTCGCCGACGATGTTGGCGCTCTTGCGATAGGGCCGCCCGGCGACATAGCCGCCTTCCTGCGCGGCATAGAGGATGCGGCGGTGGACCGGCTTCAACCCGTCGCGCACATCGGGCAGCGCGCGGCTGACGATCACGCTCATCGCGTAATCGAGGTAGCTGGTCTTCATTTCATCGACGATGTCGATGCGTTCGTAGCCACCGGGGCCGCCGGCGGGGGAATCGATAAGGTCGGTGTCGTCGCTCACTTGCGAATTTGGCCTGTTCTGTTCTGGAAGTGTGGCTCGCCCCGCACCCTACGGGAAGGGTCTCGGCTAAGCCAGCACGAGGACCCCCAGATAGGGTTCAAACGTCCCGTTTTCCACACTTGGCCGCCATTTCCGGCATCTGGCATGCTGACGGGGCGCAAACGGCCCATTCAATGTCCGTTCAGCGCCCGGGCCCGATAAGCAGTTTGCAAATTTCGGCGTCTCCCGGCACACGCGGGCGCGCCATGTGTTGGGCCCGGGTAAGGGCCACCGAAGTTCCCTACAGGAGAGACGTTTTATGTTCCGCAAGTCCACTCGCCCTGCTCGCCGATTCGGCTCGCACGTCGCCCTTGCGTTGACGCTGGCGGCCGGCGGTATGGTCGGTTCGGCCGTCGTTTCGACCCCCGCGCTCGCGCAGAAGAAGAAGGACAAGGACGAGGCCAAGGGTCAGCCGACCAATTCCAAGGGTTTCGCCGCGGCCTACACGCCGCTGGCCGACGCCGTGACCGCCGGCACCGACTATGCCGCCGCCAAGGCGATGGTCCCGGGCGTGGTCTCCGCGATCGAGAACGGTCACGACAAGTACGTCATGGGCAGCCTCCTGGTGACGCTGGGTGACAAGGCGAGCGACACCTCGCTGCAGGAGCAGGGCATCCAGCTCATGCTCGACAGCGGCGAGACGCCGCCGGAACGGCTGGGCATGTTCCACTATTATCTCGGCAAGTGGGCGATGGACGCCAAGAACTACGCCAAGGCGCGCAGCGAATTCCAGGCGTCGGCCGCTGCCGGCTACAAGGATGGCGATCCCGAGGTCATCCAGGCGGAGACCTACTTCGGCGAGAAGAACTACGCCGAGGGGCTGCGCTACCTCGCGGACCTGATCGACAAGCGCAAGGCCGCCGGGCAGGAGATCCCCGATGCGTGGCTGCACCGCGGCCTCGCCATTGCCTACGAGGCGAAGCTGGCCAACCAGGGCAACGACTATGCCATGCGCCTGCTGGCCAACCATGCCAACGACGACAACTGGCTGCGCGCATTCGCGGTCGTCGCGTCGCTCAACAAAGTCGACGAACAGGGCCAGCTCGACCTGCTTCGCCTGATGAAGCTGACCAACGCGCTGAAGGAAAAGTACCAGTACCAGGAGTACCTGAACGGTACGATCAAGGCCGGTCTGCCGAACGAGACTCTCTCGGTTCTCAAGTACGGTGTCGACAAGGGTGCCTTCGCGCCGAGCGATTCGATCTACCTGAGCAGCAAGGAGCTCGCCGATCCGATCGCCGCGCGCGACGTCAAGGACGCGCCGAACCTTGCCAAGGACGCACAGTCCGCACCGACCGGCAAGAACGCCAACGGCGCGGGCAATGCGTTCTACAGCCTCGGCCGCTACGCCGATGCGGAAACGATGTTCAAGCTGGCGCTTGAGAAGGGCGCGCCCGAGCCCGATCTCACTCGCACCCGCCTGGGCATGGCGCAGATCATGCAGGGCAAGTATGCCGAGGGCAAGGCGACCCTCGAGCAGGTCCAGGGCGTGCGCGAGCCGATCGCCGAGATGTGGAGCGCCTACGCCGATGCGAAGGCTGCCACCGCCGGCGCCTGATACGCTTCGGGAATGCAGGAAACGCGGCGCGGAGGCTTCGGCTTCCGCGCCGTTTTCTTTTGCCCGCTGGCTAGACGTTGAACTTGAAGTGCATGACATCGCCGTCCTGCACCACGTATTCCTTGCCTTCCTGCCGCAGCTTGCCCGCATCACGCGCACCGGCCTCGCCGCCGAGCGAGACGTAGTCGTCGAAGGCGATGGTTTCGGCCCGGATGAAGCCCTTCTCGAAATCAGTGTGGATTTCGCCTGCGGCCTGGGGTGCCTTGGCGCCTGCCGGGAACGTCCAGGCGCGGGCTTCCTTCGGGCCGACGGTGAAGAACGTCTTCAAGCCGAGCAGCTTGTAGCCCGCGCGGATCACGCGGCTGAGGCCGCTTTCGTCGAGCCCGAGCGATTCCAGGTACTCGGCGCGGTCTTCCGCAGGCATGGCGACGAGCTCGCTCTCGATCGCTGCGGAGACCACCACTGCCTCGGCGCCCTCGCTCGCAGCCTTGGCGAAGACCTGTTCGCTCATCGCGTTGCCGGCCGCCGCATCCTCTTCGGAGACGTTGCAGACGTAGAGCACGGGCTTGGCCGTCAGGAGCTGCGCCTGCTCGAAGATGCGCGCTTCCTCGTCGTCTTTCGGCTCCGTCAGTCGCGCGGGCTTGCCTTCGCGCAGCAGTTCGAGCGCCTGGCCGAGCACGCTGGCCATCAGCTTGCCTTCCTTATCGCCCCCGGTCGCCTTCTTGGCCGCAGCGGGGACGCGCTTTTCGAGGCTTTCGAGGTCGGCCAGCATGAGTTCGGTTTCGACCACTTCGGCGTCGGCGATCGGATCGACCCGGTTGGCGACGTGCTGGATGTCGTCGTCCTCGAAGCAGCGCAGCACATGGACGATCGCGTCGACCTCGCGAATGTTGCCCAGGAACTGGTTGCCGAGACCCTCGCCCTTGCTTGCGCCCTTCACGAGGCCGGCGATGTCGACGAAGGCGAGCTGGGTGGGGATGACCTTGGCCGACTTGGCGATGCCGGCGAGCTTCTCGAGCCGCTCGTCGGGCACCGCGACCTGGCCCACGTTGGGCTCGATCGTGCAGAACGGATAGTTCGCGGCCTGCGCGGCCTGCGTTTCGGTCAGGGCATTGAACAGGGTCGATTTGCCGACGTTCGGCAAGCCGACGATTCCACAGCGGAAACCCATCGAAAACTCCGGTTTGAGGACAGGTGGCGGCCCCTAGCCGAGGGCACGGCGAAAGACCAGCCTCCGCGCTCCGTGGCGCGCATCGACTTTGCGCAGGGGCATGCTAGCAAGCGCGTTCGATTTCATCGGGGGTTCCATGCGCCGTTTCGTCCTGCCGCTGCTTCTTGCCACCTCGCTTTCGGCGCCGCTGGCCGCCAGGGACAAACCGAAGGAGACTGCCTCCGTCGTGGCCGGTGCGCAGGAGCGCGACGGGCTGCTGAAGGTCTTCACCGACGCCAAGGCGGGCAAGGTATTCCTCGAACTGCCGCCGCCCAATGCCGACGGGGTGTCGGGCCGCTTCATCTACACTGCCGCGCTGGAAACCGGGCTCGGCTCGGCTCCCATCGGCCTCGATCTTGGCGCGAGCAAGGGAACGCAGCTCCTGGTTTTCCGCCGGCTCGGGCAGGCCGTGGTGGCAGAGATCGAGAACCCGCGCTTCGTCGCCAGCGGCGGCACCGCTGCGGAGCAGGCTTCCGTCCGCCGTGCATTTGCCACCTCGACGGTGTGGCAGGGCAAGGTTGCCGAGGAGCGGCCGGGCGGCAGAATCCTGGTCGACGTGACCGATTTCACCTTTCGCGACGACATGGGCATCGCCCGCGCGCTCGACCAGGGCGGGGGCGGCAAGTTCAAGTACCAGGCGGGGCTGTCCGCCTTCGACCCGGCTTCGGTCAAGGTTTTCCCCGACAACGTCGAGCTGACCAGCCGCCTCACCTTCACCTCCGATGAGCCGAAGGCCGAAGTCAACAATATCGCGCCCGAATACGGCAACATCACCTTGCTCGTGCGGCGCTCGCTCGTGCGCCTTCCCGAACCGGGCTTCGTGCCGCGCGTCTACGATCCGCGAGCAGGCGGCATAGCCCAGCAGGTGGTCGACTTCTCGACCCCGATCGACCGCTCGCCCGTGCGGCAGTTCGCGGTGAAGTTCCGGCTTGAGAAGACCGACCCTGCGGCGGTGCGCAGCCCGGTCCGGGACCCGATCGTCTACTACATCGACGGCGGCGCGCCCGAGGCAGTGCGGACCGCCCTGCTCGAAGGTGTGAGATGGTGGGCCGAGGCGTTCGACGAAGCGGGCCTGGTCGACGCGTTCCGGGTGGCCATCCTGCCGAGTGACGCCGATCCGAGCGACCTGCGGTACAACGTCGTCAACTGGGCCAACCGCGCCACGCGGGGATGGAGCTATGGCCAGCCGATCACCGATCCGCGCAGCGGCGAGATCCTCAAGGGTGCGGTCGTCCTCGGCTCGTTGCGCGTGCGGCAGGACATGATGATCTTCCAGGCGCTAGTCGGGGCGGGCCTGACCGGCACAGGTGACCCGAACGACCCGATAACCGCGGCGCTCGCCCGTATCCGACAGCTCGGCGCGCACGAAGTCGGCCACACTCTGGGTTTCGAACACAATTATGCCGCCAGCACGCAGGGCCGCTATTCGGTGATGGATTATCCCGCGCCGCGCATCGCCCTGGCGCCAGACGGGCGGATCGTCATCTCGGATGCCTATGGCGAAGGCATTGGCGAATGGGACAAGTTCGCCGTGAAGTGGCTCTATGGCGCACAGACCCAGGCCGAGGCGGACAGGGTCATGGCCGAGGGCAGGGCGAAGGGCCTGCGTCTCGTGACAGATGCCGAATCCCGCCCGGCCGATGGCGCCCAGCCCGAAGGCGGGCTGTGGGACGATGGCGCGGACCCGGTGGCGGAGTTGAAGCGCGTGCTGACCGTGCGGCAGGCCGCGCTCGCCCGCTTTGGCCCCGATGCCATTCCTGCCGGCGAGGACTCGAGCGCGCTGCGCCGCGCGTTCGTGCCGATCTGGTTGCTTCACCGTTACCAGGTCGAGGCGACGGCCAAGAAGATCGGCGGGGTGTATTACGACTACTCGCTGGCTGGTGACGGCACGCAGTCGGCACGGATCGTGGCCGCCCCCGAGCAGCGCGCTGCGCTCGATGCCGTGGTAGGCACCCTCGATGCCCGCGTGCTCGGCGTGCCCGCCCGGCTCATCCCGCTGCTGACAAGCGGCGCAAACGGGGAATACGACCGGCAGAGCGAGATTGAGACGATGGCGACCGCCGGACCGGGGGTTTTCGATCCGCTCGGCGCGACGGAGACGGCGGCCGCGGTGACGCTGGAGTTCCTTTTCGCGCCCGGTCGTCTCGACCGACTGGAGAGCCAGTCGCACGCCGATCCGGCTATTCCCGGAGCGCTCGACGTCCTCGATGCCGCGCTCGACAAGAGTTTCGACATGGCGGGGCTTGCCGAGAGCGAGGCCGTCGCCCAGCGCCGCATCGCCACCACGACAGCCCTCGCCGCCGTGCGCCTGCAGCGCGACAAGGACCTTTCGCCCACCCTTTCGCTGGCGCTGGCCGACAGGCTGGACCGGCTTGCGGCGAAGCTTTCCGGTACTGCCGGAACGGACGAGGGCGCGGCCTGGGCGCGGGGGCTCGGCAGGCTGCTGGGTGACAATGAAGCGCTTGATCGGGCGTTGAACGCCGGGCTTTACAAGCCGAACATCCCGCCGGGATCACCGATCTAGATCAGCGTGCAAGCCTTCAGTCGTCCTGGAGATAAGCTTCGACGGCGTCGCTTCCGCCGATCCGCTTTCCGCCGATGAACACCTGGGGCGTGGTCATGACGTCGTGTTTCTGCTCGAAGGCATTCACTTCTTCGCGGGTTTCGAGGATCCGGTCGTCAACCGCGTAACCGGCCCCTTCCAGTATTTCCTTGGCGCGAACGCCGAAGGGGCAGGTGTGGTCCGGCAGGATCATTCGATAGAGTGTGGCGCTACGCTCGTCGGTCATGGGTCTTCTCGCTGTGGGTCCACAAGAGAAGCACGGCGTGGCGAAAACGTTCCGTTCGGCCCCTATTGCTGCTGCCGCAGGGCTACGTCGCTCATGAAGCGGGCGTCATCGCCTTTCGCCAGCCAGTCGGCCTCGGCGGCCAGTGCGGCGAGCATGTCGGTCAGGTCGTCGAACTCGGCCTTGGCATAGTTGCCCAGCACGTGGCCGGTCACGCGCTCCTTGTGCCCCGGGTGGCCGATGCCGATCCGCACGCGGCGAAAGTCCGGGCCGAGGTGCTGGTTGATGCTGCGCAGGCCGTTGTGCCCGGCAAGGCCGCCGCCGGTGCGCACCTTTACCTTGAAAGGGGCGAGGTCGAGCTCGTCGTGGAACACCGTCAGGTCCGCCACGCCCAACTTGTAGAAGCGCATCGCTTCGGCCACCGATCGGCCGCTTTCGTTCATGAACGTCGCCGGCTTGAGCAGCAGGATCTTCTCGCTCCCGATGCGGCCTTCCTGCAGCCAGCCCTGGAACTTCTTCTGCACCGGCGCGAAACCGTGAACGTCGGCAATGGTGTCGAGCGCCATGAAGCCGACGTTGTGCCGGTGCATCGCGTATTGCGGTCCGGGATTTCCGAGGCCTGCCCAAAGCTGCATTGGCGCCTCCTATTCGTGCCACGCGCAAAAGCAAGGCGCCGGCCCTCGCGAGAGGGCCGGCGCCTGCTTGTCCGGTAACGGAAGGGCGAGGGTTACTCGCTCTTGGCTTCCTGTTCGTCGGCTGCGTCGTCGTCGGGACCCTGCTCGGTGGCAGCGGTCTCGCCCGCTTCCATGCCGGCGCCGGTCTGGTCTTCCTCGCCTTCGCCCGCTTCACCTTCGGCGCGCTTGAGCGCGGACGGGGCGACGATCGTGGCGATGGTGAAGTCGCGGTCCGAGATCGCGCTTTCGGAACCGGTGGGAAGGTTCACGTTCGAGATATGGATCGAATTGCCGACTTCCAGGCCGGTGACGTCGATCTGGATCTCGTCGGGGATCTTGTCCGATTCGCAGACCAGTTCGAGCTCGTGACGAACGACGTTGAGCACGCCGCCCTTCTTGAGGCCCGGGCTGCCTTCCTCGTTCGTGAACACGACGGGCACGGCGACCTGGATCTTGGAATCCTTCGACAGGCGCAGGAAATCGACGTGCATCGGCCGGTCGGAGACCGGGTGCAGCGCAACGTCCTTGGGGATGGCGCGAACCGACTTGCCGCCGAGATCGATCATGACGATCGAGTTCATGAAGTGGCCGGTGCCGAGCTGGCGGACCAGTTCCTTCGCCTCGACGTGGATCGGGGTGGGTTCTTCCTTGCCGCCGTAGATCACGGCGGGAACACGGCCTTCGCGGCGAAGTACACGGGAGGCTCCCTTGCCAGCCCGTTCGCGCGCCTCGGCCGGCAGGGTCAGAGCGTCGCTCATCGTATGTGCCTTTCGAATTGCATTGGGTTACCGCCACGCCTCCAGGGATGACCATGACGGGAGGCGCGCCCCTAGGTGAATGGGGGCGGCAATGCAAGTGGTTTGCCGGGCAAGCGGTTTGCCGGGCGGCCTAGTCGACGCGCTCGACGCTGAACCCGGCGCGCTGGAGCAGGGCGGGCAGGCCCTCCTCGCCGAACATGTGCGCAGCGCCGACGGCGACGAGCGGCTTCTTGCCCGCGTGCAACAAGGCGGCCACCTGGACTGCCCAGCGGCGGTTGCGCGCGAGTTGCAGCGCTTCGCGCAGTTCCGGGTCGGCCAGCAGCCCTTCGCCCCCCTGCTTTTCCAGCGCGTCGAGATCGCCGGTCAGCCATGCCTCGATGCGGCTGTCGTCCTGCTTCTCGCGCGCCAGCGACATCAGCAGGTCGGCCTGCTCGCGCGGCGCAAGCGTGTCGAACAGTGCGTATTGCTGGGCGAAGGTCTCCAGCCCGACGACCGGCTTGCTTCCTCCGACGATCTGCCGGTCGACGCTCTGCGTCCGGCCCTCGGGGCGGGCCGCACTGGCCAGCATCAGCGCGGCGGCCCAGGTCTCGGTGTGGGGGAAGGCGTCGTCGCTCACTCCCGCCCGGTCGAGGAAGGCGGCAAGGTCGCCCCGGTCGGCGGGCGCCACGCGCTGCGACAGCGGCGGAAGGCCGGGTGTGCTGGCAACCTGCTCGAAAGCCTCGGTCGCGCTGTCGCCATTGGCAATATCGGCGATCTCAACCACCAGCGTGTCCGCCTGTTCATAGGCCTTTTCCAACGCCGGCGTGCGCCACCGTATGTCCGCGGGGAGCGCATGGATCGTGCCGAACAGCCAGCCCTGCGCGCCGCCCGGTCCCGTGACTTCCCATATCGCAGGCCGGGCGGGGGGCCACTCGCGCGCCGGTTCACCGCAGGAGGCGAGGGCGAGGGGGCCGAGCACAACCGCCAGCAGCCATGCCGCGAGGCGGAAGCTCACTGGGTGACCCGGCGAACCCTGATGCCCCTGTGCTGCAGGATGTCCTGCACGCTGCCCTTGCCTGCGAGGTGCCCCGCGCCGACCGCGACGAACGCGGTGCCGGGCTGCTTGAGACGCTTGCCGATCCAGTCGGCCCAGTTGCGGTTCCGGTCGGTCAACAGGCGGCGATAGAGTACGGGATCGTCGAGTTCGACGTTCATCAACTCGGCCAGCCCCCGGGCGTCTCCGGCAAGCCACTTGTCGACCATTTCCTGCAGCATGTTGCCCGCGGTGCCGACGTTCTCCACCGTCTCGTCGAGAAAGACGAGTTGCGAGTTCATCGGCAGCCCGTCGAAGATCTCGATCTGCTGGTCGAGCGTTTCGAGCGCTTCCTGCTTCTTGCCTTCGACCCGCGCGGCGAGCGTGTTCTCGGCGCCCGACTTCGGATCGAAACCCTGCTTCATCACCGGCAGCAGCGAGAGCGTCATCGCCGCATACCACGGCTCGTAGTGGTCCATGGCCTCGACCGGCAAGCCGAGCGAGACGAGCGCCTCTTCGTACTGCACGCGGTTTTCCGGCGCCATCAGGTCGCGCAGGTTCTGCCCTTCCGGCAGCCGGGCGCGGGCAAGGATGGCCTGCGCGTCGGCATCGCCCTGGCCCATCGGGATCTCCGTCACCAGTTCGCCGGAAGCGTGATAGGCGTTGGCGATCGGGCCGGAGAACCAGTTCGCCTTCTCGTTCAGGGCGTGGACCGTGCCGAAGAGGTAAATCGTCGTGTCCTTGTCCGACACTTCCCACAGCGCCGGGGCGGCATAGTCCGGATCGGGGGCATAGAGATTGGCCGTCGCACAGCCCGGCAAGAGCAGGCTGAGGACCGGGGCGAGCAAAACGGCTGAGAGCTTGCGAAACATGGAAGACGCGGGACCCCGGGGACGAACTGGGGCACCATCTAAGGTGTCCGGTGCCGCTCGTGTAGTGTGTTTACCAATAACCTGCGCGATTTCGTACAGCGGTGGTCCTTGGCTGTGCCATTGACGCTCCCCGGCCCATGAGCCAAAGCGCCCGCCCATGACTGCCGCCCCGTCCGCCTCTGCACCGCTCAGTTTCCAGGACATGATCCTCACGCTCCACGACTACTGGAGCACGCAGGGCTGCCTCATCCTGCAGCCTTACGACATGCGCATGGGCGCGGGCACGTTCCACCCGGCGACCACGCTGCGCGCCCTGGGGCCGGAGCCGTGGAAGGCGGCCTATGTCCAGCCGAGCCGCCGCCCGACCGACGGGCGCTATGGCGAAAATCCCAACCGGTTGCAGCACTATTACCAGTACCAGGTCGTCCTGAAGCCCAATCCGGCCAACCTGCAGGAACTCTACCTCGAGAGCCTGCGCCGCATCGGCATCGACCCGTTGAAGCACGACATCCGCTTCGTGGAGGACGACTGGGAAAGCCCGACGCTGGGCGCCTGGGGGCTGGGCTGGGAGGTCTGGTGCGACGGGATGGAAGTGACCCAGTTCACCTATTTCCAGCAGGTCGGCGGCTATGACTGCAAGCCGGTCGCGGGCGAGCTGACCTACGGGCTGGAGCGACTGGCGATGTACCTGCAGGGCATCGACAACGTCTACGACCTGAAGTTCAACGCCGCCGGCGTGACCTACGGCCAGGTGTTTCTCGAGAACGAGAAGCAGATGTCGAAATACAACTTCGAGATCGCCGACACCGAACAGCTGTTCAAGGGCTTCCAGCACGCAGAGGCGGAGGCGCAGGCCTGCATTGCCGCAGGGGTTCCGCTCGCCGCCTACGACCAGGCGATCGAGGCGAGCCACCTGTTCAACCTGCTGCAGGCGCGCGGCGTGATCAGCGTACAGGAACGCGCCAGCTACATCGGCCGCGTGCGCGACCTCGCCAAGGGCAGCTGCGAAGCCTGGATCCAGCATAACGAGGCGAAATGGGCCGAGGCCTACCCGGGGTGGAGCGCCTGATGGCCGACTTCCTGCTCGAACTGCGCTCCGAGGAAATCCCTGCGCGGATGCAGGCCGGCGCGCGTGCCGACCTCGAAAAGCTGTTCCGCAAGGAGATGGACGCGGCCGGCGTTGCCGTGGGCGAGGTCACCGTCTGGTCGACTCCGCGCCGTCTGGCGCTCATCGCTCGCGGCCTGCCGCAGGCGACCGAGGCTCTGCGCGAAGAGACCAAGGGCCCCCGCGCCGGCGCGCCGCCGCAGGCGCTCGAAGGCTTCCTGCGCAAGACCGGGCTGACCGAAGACCAGTTGGAGGAGCGCGATGGCGTGCTCTTCGCGGTGGTGGAAAAACCGGGCCGTTTGGTCCGCGACGTCCTGGCCGAAGCGATCCCGGCCATTGTCCGCGCCTTCCCCTGGCCCAAGTCGATGCGCTGGGGCGCGGCCTCGATCTCGACCGAATCCCTGCGCTGGGTCCGTCCGCTCTCGGGCATCGTCGCGATCCTCGGCGAGGAGCTGGTGCCGTGCGAGGCCGGCGGCGTGGCCAGCGACTACGCCACGATGGGCCATCGCTTCCATCATGACGGGCCGATCACCATCGGCGGGGCCGACGACTACGCCGAAAAGCTGCGCGCCTGCCATGTCATCGTCGACCACGAGGAGCGCCAGAACCTGATCCGCGCCGGCGCCGCCGATGCCGCCGCCGAGGCCGGCCTGATGCTGGTCGAGGACGAGGGACTGGTGATCGAGAACGCCGGGCTGACCGAATGGCCCGTGCCGCTGCTTGGCCGCTTCGACGAGGCGTTCCTCGACGTGCCGCCCGAAGTCATCCAGCTCACCGCACGGGTGAACCAGAAGTACTTCGTCTGCACCTCCCCCCTCCCGCCTGCGGGAGGGGCCGGGGGTGGGGCAGGCGACGGAACGTCGACTGCGTCGACGCCCACCCCTGACCCCTCCCGCAAGCGGGAGGGGACTTGTGCCAACGCCTTCGTCTGCACCGCCAACATCGAGGCGGCGGATGGGGGCGCGGCAATCGTCGACGGCAACCGCAAGGTCCTCGCCGCGCGGCTCAGCGATGCGCGCTTCTTCTGGGAGCAGGACCTCAAGACACCCTTGGCCGAGCAGGCGAAAAAGCTTGAGCGGATCACCTTCCACGAGAAGCTGGGCACCGTGGCCGACAAGGTCGAGCGGATGGCGAAGCTGGCGCGCTGGTTGGCGGAAGAGGGAATCATCCCGGGCGCCGACCCGGACCTCGCCGAACAGGCCGCGCGCCTCGCCAAGGCCGACCTCGTCACCGAGATGGTCGGCGAATTCCCCGAGCTCCAGGGCCTGATGGGCGGCTACTACGCCCGCGCCGAGGGCCTGCCCGATGCCGTCGCCGACGCCATCCGCGACCACTACAAGCCGGTCGGGCAGGGCGACGAAGTCCCCACCGCGCCGGTGACGGTGGCGGTGAGCTCTGGCGGACAAGCTGGATACGTTGCGCAGTTTCTTTTCGATCGACGAGAAGCCCACCGGATCGAAGGATCCGTTCGCGCTTCGCAGGGCTGCTCTGGGAATAATTCGTCTGATCCAGCAGAACGGGTTGCGCATGGCAGTTGCGCAAGGCGATCTCCTTGAATTCCTCGCCGATCGCCTCAAGGTCCAGCAGCGCGAAGCGGGCGTTCGCCACGACCTGATCGACGCTGTCTTCGCATGCCAAAGAGAAGATGGGGGGAACGAAGACGACCTCGTGCGCCTTCTCAATCGTGTGAACGCGCTGCAGACCTTCATCGCCACCGAAGACGGCGCCAACCTGCTCGCCGGTTACAAGCGGGCGGCCAACATCCTCAAGAAGGAAGACTGGCACGAGACCGAGGACCAGATCGCCCGCACCGGCGAGGAAGACCCGCTGGCGCTCGTCGACGATCCTGATCTCAAGGCCGTGGTCGATGCCAAGATGGCCGAGCGCAAAAGGCTTTCCTACACGCCCGAACCGGCCGAACAGGCGCTGATCGACGCGCTCGACGTGGCCGAGCCGAAGGCCGCCGCCGCCGTCGAGGCGGAGGATTTCGCCGCCGCGATGGCCGCGCTTGCCTCGCTGCGTGCGCCGATCGACAGGTTCTTCGAGGAAGTCACCGTAAACGCCGATGAAGAAAACAAGCGTACCGTCCGGCTCGACCTGCTTGCGCGCTTCCGTGCTGCAGTGCACAAAGTGGCCGATTTCTCGCGCATCGAGGGCTAGCGGAGTTTTCCTCCGGGACACCGTTCCAGGTGTTCCATCCTCCTCGGTGACAGCAGTCAATCAGGGAAGACGATGAGCACCACGGTTTACACGTTCGGCGGCGACGCGGATCATTCCGACCCCAGGCAGAAGGACAAGACCGTCACTGGCGGCAAGGGCGCGAACCTTGCCGAGATGGCCGCCATCGGCCTGCCGGTCCCGCCCGGCTTCACCCTCACCGCCGAGGAGTGCGTCAACTACCTGCAGAACCGGGGCGACTTTTCTGACGAACTGCGCGCCGAAGTCGCGGCGGCCCTGACCCACGTCGAGCGGTCGGTCGGCAAGACATTCGGCGACGCGTCCGACCCCCTGCTCGTCTCGGTTCGGTCCGGCGCACGCGTTTCGATGCCGGGCATGATGGACACCGTCCTCAACCTCGGTCTCAACGACGAGACGGTCGAGGGCCTGGCCGCCGCCAGCGGCGACGCGCGCTTTGCCTGGGACAGCTACCGCCGCTTCATCCAGATGTACGGCGATGTCGTGCTCGGCATCGAACACGGCCTGTTCGAGGAAGCGCTGGAAATAGCCAAGGAGGACCACGGCTACGTCGCGGACACCGAACTGACTGCCGCCGACCTTCGCGCACTTGTCGAGGAATACTGCCGCATCGTCGACCGCGAACTTGGCCGCGCCTTCCCGCAGGACGTGCACGAACAGCTCTGGGGCGCGATCCGGGCGGTGTTCGACAGCTGGGACAGCGACCGGGCCAAGGTCTACCGCCGCCTGAACGACATTCCCGCCGACTGGGGCACCGCGGTCAACGTGCAGGCGATGGTCTTCGGCAACATGGGCGAAACCAGCGCCACCGGCGTCGCGTTCACCCGCGATCCCTCGACCGGCGAGAAGGCCTACTACGGTGAGTGGCTGGTCAATGCCCAGGGCGAGGACGTCGTCGCCGGCATACGCACCCCGCAGTACCTGACCAGGGCCGCGCGCGAGCGGGCCGGGGCGAGGGCGCCGAGCATGGAAGAGGCAATGCCCGATGCCTATGGAGAGCTCGCCCGCGTGTTCGAGCTGCTCGAAACGCATTACAAGGATATGCAGGACATCGAGTTCACGGTGCAGCAGGGCAAGCTGTGGATGCTGCAGACCCGCACCGGCAAGCGCACTGCCAAGGCCGCGCTCAAGATGGCGATCGACATGGCGGGCGAGGGGCTGATCGACGAGACGACCGCGATCTGCCGTGTCGACCCGATGGCGCTCGACCAGCTGCTTCACCCCACGCTCGACCCGGACGCGCCGCGCGACGTTCTGGCCAAGGGATTGCCGGCCAGCCCCGGCGCGGCGAGCGGGAAGATCGTGCTCGATGCCGACACGGCGGAAACATGGTCCGGCCGCGGTGAGAAGGTCGTGCTGGTACGCGTGGAGACCAGTCCCGAGGACATCCATGGGATGCATGCAGCGCAGGGCATCCTCACCGCGCGGGGCGGGATGACCAGCCACGCCGCTGTCGTGGCCCGCGGCATGGGCCGGCCCTGCGTGTCGGGCGCCTCGGCGATCTCGATCGACCTGACCACGCGCAAGCTGCGCATCGGCGGCCGCGAACTGGCCGAGGGCGACACCATCACCATCGACGGCGCGACCGGCGAGATCATGGCCGGGCAAGTCCCGACCATCGAGCCCGAGCTGGCCGGCGATTTCGGCGTCCTGATGGAGTGGGCCGACCGCCACCGCCGAATGAAGGTGCGGACCAATGCCGAGACGCCCGAGGACTGCCGCATGGCGCGCCAGTTCGGCGCTGAGGGCATCGGCCTCGCCCGCACCGAGCACATGTTCTTCGACGCCAACCGCATCGGTGCGGTACGGCAGATGATCCTCGCCGACGACGAGACGGGGCGGCGCAAGGCGCTGGAACGCCTGCTGCCCGAACAGCGCGCCGATTTCGTCGAGATATTCACCACGATGGCCGGCCTGCCGTGCACCATCCGCCTGCTCGACCCTCCGCTGCACGAGTTCCTGCCCAATTCGGACGAGGAGTTCGCAGAAGTCGCCGACGCGGCCGGAGTGGGGATCGATCATCTCAAGCGCCGCGCGAGCGAGCTGCACGAATTCAACCCGATGCTTGGGCATCGCGGCTGCCGCCTCGGCATCTCCTATCCCGAGATCTACGAGATGCAGGCCCGCGCGATTTTCGAGGCGGCCTGCGAGGTGACGGAGCGCGGCGGCGAGCCCGTCGTGCCCGAGGTCATGGTTCCGCTGGTCGGCACCCGCAGGGAACTGGCGATCCTCAAGAAGGTCATCGACGACACCGCGCGGACCGTGTTTGCCGAGAAGGGCGTGACGCTCGATTACCTCGTCGGGACGATGATCGAACTGCCGCGCGCTGCGCTGACCGCGAACGAAATCGCCGAAGAGGCGCTGTTCTTCTCGTTCGGTACCAACGACCTGACGCAGACGACCCTCGGCCTCAGCCGCGACGATGCCGGCAGCTTTCTCGCCACCTATGTCGACAAGGGCATCTACGCGCGCGATCCGTTCGTCAGCCTCGACATCGAAGGGGTGGGGCAGCTGGTCGAACTCGCGGCGGAGCGGGGGCGGGCCACGCGCCCGGGCCTCAAGCTCGGCATCTGCGGCGAGCACGGGGGCGACCCGGCAAGCATCGGCTTCTGCGAGAAGGTCGGTCTCGATTACGTCAGCGCCTCGCCTTACCGCGTGCCGATCGCCCGGCTGGCCGCGGCGCAGGCGGCGCTACGTTCCGCGTAGCGAGCGGCGGCCGGTCAGGGTCAGGATCTCGAAGGTCTCGACCACGCGCCCGTCCGGCTCGGCTGAATCGAGAAACGCCTCGCGCGCCCGCTCAAGCGCAGCCTTGCCGAGCGGCGGGGCCTGTGAAGTGAGGACCGAGGTCAGCCCCTGGTCGCGCAGGTCGGAGACCAGCCGGTCGAGCGAACGATAGCTGACGGTTATCGGACGCGAATCGACCACGGGGTCGGTCCAGCCGGCGCGCTGCACCAACTGCGCCGCCGCGCGGACATCGACTGACGGGTGCATCCGCGCAGCCGGCCGCTCCCCGTCGGCAGCGAGCATGGCGGCGCGCAGGTTGGGGAGGCTGCCGGCGCCGATGAACTGGACGATTACCCGCCCGCCCGGTGCCAGTGCATTGCGCAGGTGAATCAGCGCGCCGGGCAGGTCGTTGACGGTGTCGAGCGTACCCATGCCGACGATGAGGTCGAAGCCGCCGACGGGGTAGGGCAATTCCTCGTCCAGTTCGCCTGGTCCGCGCCACATGACATCGTGCCCTTGCGCCACGAGTTGCGGTACGAGCGCACCGGTCCAGTCGCCGATGACCAGCGCTTCCCCCGCTTCCTGCCGCACGAAGGACAGGCGGTCGAGCACGTCCAGGATCATGTCGTCGATAATGAAGCGCGCCGCGCCCGGCGCCTCTTGCCGCTGCGGGACGCGACGACGGGCGGCGAGGCGGCGGGCGGGGTCGAAGATGCGGGGCGGGGCGCTGGTCACGCCGCAGCCCTGCCGAACCGGCGCTTGCCGCGCAAGGGCGGCGCGGGCAGGGTGGCGGTATGCTAAGGGACGCACTCAGCCCGGTCATCGACCTGGTCTACCCGCCGCGCTGTCCGCTTTGCGGGGCCGGCCTGGCGGCGCAGTCGGGCCTGTGCGGCACCTGCTGGGGCGAACTAGCGATCCCCGGCGAGCCATGCTGCGCCACGTGCCAGCGCCCCTTCGGCGACGGCATCGCTGACGGGGCGATCTGCGCGCCATGCCTTGCCGACCCGCCCCGGCATGACGGCATCGCTGCGGCCACGCTCTACACCGAGCCTTCGCGCAAGCTGGTCCTGGCCTTCAAGCACGGCCGCCGGATTGCGCTGGCGGGACTGCTTGCCCGCCAGATCGCGGCGCGCTTGCCCGATCTCGAGGGGGAGTGGCTCGCGGTCCCGGTTCCCTTGCACAGCCGCCGTCTCTGGCAGCGGGGATTCAACCAGTCCGCGTTGCTGGCCGGCGAACTGTGCAAGCTGACCGCTGCACGCCTCGTCGTCGACGGTCTGGTCCGTCGCAAGCCGACCCCCGCGCTCGGCGGCCTCGGGCGCAAGGCGCGCTCACGCGCGCTGGCCGGGGCGATCGCGTCCAATCCGAAGCGGGCTGGAAGCTTGCGTGGCGCCCAGGTCCTGTTGGTGGACGACGTCATGACCAGCGGGGCGACCAGCGCGGCCTGCGTGTCGGCGCTCAGGAAAGCCGGGGCCCGGAAGGTCGTGATCGCCTGCTTTGCCCGCGTGCTCGACGAGGCGCTGCCGCATACCTGAGCGCTGGCCTGAAACGCAAAACGCCCGGGGGTTACCCCGGGCGTTCGCGTGACGAAAATCGCTGGACTGCCGCATCGCCCCCAGTGGATGCAACGGCCCAAACCCTCATTTGTCCGGCCCGCGTTGACGGTCCCGGGACCCCCCATACCTTGGCGCTATCCGGCGCTACCGGTTTGGACTGCAGCTCGTCAGAACTGCAGGAGCATTCATTCCACCGAAAGGTTCATGACGGAAGCTGCGAGGTCGGAACTCGTGGATTTTGCCGGTCATCTGTGGTTATCGTGCAACAAGCCGGCTGCCAGACCGCAGCCGCACGCAATACTCGGAAAGGACTGCATCATTTCAGAGCGGGAGACGGGGGCGACGTTCGCCCCCAAGTTCGATGCGGCGGGTCTCTTGTCGGCGGTCGTCCAGCATGTCGGGACAGGCGAAATACTGATGGTCGCCTTCATGGATGCCGAGGCGCTGGCGAAGACCCGCGAGACGGGACTCGCCCATTTCCACTCGCGCAGCCGCGGCCGGCTGTGGATGAAGGGCGAGACGTCGGGCCACGTTCTGCGCGTCCGGCGAATCCTCGTCGATTGCGACCAGGACGCTCTCGTGATCCAGGCATTGCCCGAAGGCCCGGCCTGTCACACGGGCGCGACCACTTGCTTCTACCGCGTGCTTGGCGAAGAGGGACTGGCCCCTGCAGGAGACGACCGCTGACACCCTGGACCCCGCCGCTGCGCGACACCCTGTTCGTGCTCGAAGACCTGCTCGATGTTGGCAACCGGGACGATACGCCCCAACTCGCCGCGCTCGATGGCGATCTCCTCCAGGCCGTGGTTGCCGAGGCCGGCCGATTTTGCGCGAACGTGCTCGCGCCGCTCAACCAGGTGTCCGACCGCGAAGGCTGCACCCGCCACGAGGACGGCACGGTGACTACGCCTACGGGCTTTCGCGACGCCTATCGTCGCCTGGTGGAGGCGGGCTGGATTACCCTGGCGCAGCCCGAGGAATTCGGCGGACAGGGAATGCCGCACGTGCTTTCCACAGTGCTCGAGGAATACCAGAATTCGGCCTGTGCCGGCTTCATGATGTATCCCGGTATCATGCTCGGCGCGGTGACCACGGTGAACGCTACCGCCAGCGACGAGCTCAAGCGCGAATACCTGCCGAAGATGGTCGCCGGCGAATGGCTCGCCACGATGGCGCTGACCGAAGCCCATGCCGGCACCGACCTTGGCCTGATGCGCACGAAGGCAGAGCCGCGCGGCAACGGCAGTTATGCCATTTCCGGCCAGAAGATCTTCATCTCGGGCGGCGAGCACGACCTGACCGATAATATCGTCCACCTTGTGCTCGCCCGCGTTCCAGGTGCGCCGCAAGGTTCGCGCGGTATCTCGCTGTTCCTCGTTCCCAAGATCCTGCCCGACGGCGAACGCAACGCGGTCTCATGCGGGTCTATCGAGCACAAGATGGGCCTCAACGGCAGCGCGACCTGCGTGATGAACTTCGACGAAGCGACGGGATTCCTGCTGGGGCAGGAGAACATGGGCCTCGCCGGCATGTTCCTGATGATGAACGCCGCGCGCCTCGGCGTGGGGGTGCAGGGCCTCGCCCACGCGGAGAACGCTTATCAGAAGGCGGTGGCCTACGCGCTCGACCGCAAGCAGGGGCGCGGCTCGAGCAAAAGCGGCGCGGCGGCCGATCCTCTTCTGGTCCATCCCGACGTGCGGCGTATGCTCATGGACGCAAAGGCTTTCACCGAGGGCTTCCGTGCGCTGGTCCTGTGGACAGCATTGCAGATCGACCTGACCCACGGTCTGCCGGAAAAGGCGGACCGCAAGGCGGCCGACGACCTCGTCTCGTTTCTCACCCCGGTCATCAAGGCCTTCGGCACCGATCGCGGGTTCGAGACGGCGGTGGAAATGCAGCAGGTTTATGGCGGGCATGGCTACGTCAAGGAATGGGGCATGGAACAGATTGTGCGCGATGCCCGCATCGGCATGATCTACGAAGGCGCCAACGGCGTGCAGGCGCTCGATCTCGTCGGCCGCAAACTGGCGCGCGACGGGGGCGAGGTCTGCGAACGCTTCCTCGCACTGGTCGAAGGCGCGTGCGAGGAAGCCGACGTCGAGCTGCGCTGGCTTTCTGGCCCCTTGCGCGAAGGCGTTCACGAAGCACGCGACGCGGCGCGCTGGTTGGTGTCGGAGGGGCGGAACGATCCAGATGCCCTCGGGGCGGGGTCCTACCCGTTCATGCAGATCGTCGGCACCGTGGCGATCGGCTGGATGTGGCTGCGGATGGCGGAGATCGCCTCGGCTCGCGCGGAAGATCCGGCAATGGCTGCCAAGCTCGCGGCGGCGCGCCACTATGCCGAGCGCAGCCTGCCCGATTGCGCCTCGCTGCGGCGCAAGGTAGAAGCCGGGGCGGCCAACCTGATGTCGCTCTCACCCGAGCAGTTCGAGCGCGCCTGATCAGGGCCAGCGGGCGAAAACTCCGTCTGGATCGTGCTGCGCGCGCAGCGCTTCCAGTCGGGTGAAGGCTTCGGGCGTGAAGCACTCCGCGCGCCGCGCGGGATCGCGCGCCAACGCGGCTTCGCCGACGTACCGACCGGCTCGAAAGGGCGCCAGGGCGGTGTCGACGCGGGCCACCCAGTCCTCGATTCGGGCATCGTCGGCCGCATCCTCCCACAGGCCATAGATGCCCGCGCCGACCCCTCCGGTGAGGGAGAGGGCGCCGTCGGGCAAGGCAACGGGGCTGTGGCCCCCGAAGGCGACGACGTTGACGCTCGAGGAGGCGTTGGGCGGCGGAACGTCCCGCAGCGCGAGGAGGAGGTCGCCGACCTTCGCATCGCTCCACACGTGATCGGCCGCTACCCGCATGCCGGAGGGCATGTGCGAGAAGCGAAACAGGTCGGTGAAGGGCAGGGACTGGCCACTCGATTTCTCCACGCCCGCGACGCCGCCGGGGGGCGCGGTAAAAGCGGCGAGCTTGTCCCGCGCGCTCTCTGTGCTGTCACCACAGGCCGTGGCCCGGACGTGCACCACCGGCGCGGCGCTCTCGCCCGCCAGCGTCAGCAGGCTGCCGATCTCGACATCGCGCGGTGTCTGGTCGATCGCCCGGCTCAGCCAGTTCGCCATTTGCCGGGCCGCCGATAGCGGAAAGCTCACGCCGCGTTCGTAGGCGGTTGCGGGCAAGGAATGGAGTGCGATCGTGTAGCCGGTGATCGCCGCGAAGAAGCCCGGACCGTGCCCGCGCGCGGCCCAGAACAGGTCGGCATGGTCTCTTTCGGTTGCCTCGATCATTTCGCCCTGGGCAGTCACCATTTCTACCGCGAGAACATTTCCGCAGGCCGCACCCCAGGCGCCGGCATTCCAGCCAAATCCTCCCGCCAGCAAGTATCCGCTGAGTGACACGTCGCTGCAATGGCCGACCGGGAAGGCGAATCCGGCTGCCGCGAGCTCCTCGCTCAGCGGGCCGTCCCGCACGCCCACGCCGACGCGGGCGGTCTGCGATGAATGGTCGATCACGATCGAATTGAGCGCGCCGAGGTCGAGCAGCAAGGTGCCATCGCGCAGCGCGGCCGCCTCGTAGCTATGGCCGCCTCCGCGCACCGAAACAGTGAGCCCGATGGCACGCGCGGCGCGGATCGCGGAGGCAGCTTCCTCGGCCGAGCGGACGACGGCGATGGCGGCAGGGCTACGCGCGCAGGCGAGGCGCCTGTTCCAGGTGACGCGCTCGCGCTCAGCGTCGAACTCGTCAGCTCCGGGGCGGGTGATCAGCGCGCCGCTTGAGCGCAGGTCGTCGAAGGCATCGCGGTCGTTGGAAGGCATCCCTTCGCAGGAGCGCTCCGCGCGGCTTTGCGTTCCCTAGTCGAGCAGTTCGTCGAACAAGGAATGCATCGCCGCCCAGCTCTGCCGATCCGCGCTGGCGTCGTAACCGACGGCGGGATTGCCCGGCGGGCCCGGATTGGTGAAGCCGTGTTTCACCCCGCTGTAGGAATGGAAGTGCCAGTCGGCTCCCGCGGCGTCCATTTCTTCCCAGAAAGCGACGACCTGGCTGCGCGGTACCATCGGATCGGCATCGCCATGGCAGACGAGGACGCGAGCGGCGATCCTGCCGGGCTCGGTGGTCAGTTCGGTATCCAGTAGCCCGTGGAAGCTGACGACCGCCTCGAGCGGCGCCCCCTCGCGTGCCAGCTCGAGCACGGCCCGACCGCCGAGGCAGAAACCGATCGCCATCATCGGCAGATCCTGCGCCCCGCGGAGCGAAGCCAGCGCGCGAATGCCCTGGCGGATGCGGCGGCGAAAGTCCTCGGGTTGCGGCCGAATTTCTGCGGCGAACGCGCGCGCGGTTTCGAAATCACCCGGGTTCTTGCCGTAGAAATCCGCCACCAGCGCGAGGTAACCGGCATCCGCCAGCGCCTGCGCCTTGTCGAGCACCACGCCGACCTGATTCATGATCGTGGGGTAGACCGCAACGGCGGCGCGAGGTTTGCCGGAAGGCCGAAAGACAAGACCGGTCAGCGCCGTCCCGCCATCGTCGTACGCGACCTTTTCGCTCACTCGGCGGTTTCCTTCGGTACAAAGACCTGCACCCCATCTTCGCCTATGACTTCGCGGTTGTCCTCGCAGACGTATTCCTGAATCTTGTAGTCGGGCATGCGCTTGTAGACCCATGACCACTTCCACGGCTTGGCAAAGTGATCGTCCTCGACGGTGACTTCGTTGGTGAGGAATTCGGGCGAGAGGAGATGTATCCGCTCGGTCACTTTCATCGATTCCGAATGTGGCGCCCAGCGGAACGTGACGTAGTCTTTCACCCCGGTCGTCTCGACGACCAGCGTATCTCCTTCCCAGTGGCCCACCGAAGTGCCGTAAAAGCCGGGATTGACCTCGTCCCACTTCGGCAGTTCCTCGTCCATATAGATCCGCCGGGTCTGATTGAAGGCTTCCTGCGTAATGACGATTTTTTCCGGCCGCTGCATGATCTCCATGGGGAACATCGCCATCATCATCGCGGGCATGCCGTCGGGGATGCACTTGACGTAGTTGTCGCCAGGCGGTTGTCCTTCCTGCTGCCGCTGCTTGAGGATCACCTGCTTTTCCTCCCAGGCCGGCATGAATTCGGGCTTGAGCGGCGGGTCGGGAATCGGCGTGGGCGCGTAGCGGGGATCGACCGGGTCACCCGAGTACGTGGGATAGCGCTCCCACTCTCCGGAGAAGTCTGGCGCGGCAAGGGCCGGGGCGGCCGCGGACAGCAGCGCGAGAGCGATGGCGGCGCGCATCAGTCCGACGTCCGCGCATAACGGCTGGCGTTCGGCACGCCCGGAAGCATGTGCTTGCCGCCGGGCAAGACAACCTCGAGAACGAGACCGCCCGGCGTTCCGTTGCGCAACGGCGAAACGTAGACCGTGACCTGGTCGCCAGTCTTGATGGTGCGCGAGGTCCACCCGCCGCGGCTCATCATGTTGGGACTCGTCATCTCGAGCGTGTAGTGCTTCGTGCCGCCGTTGCCGTCCTCCGCATCGACCTGCAGGTAAGCATGCGGATTGGTCCACTGGAACTTGGCGACCTTCCCGCGCAGCGTGATCGAGCGGGTATTGTCGAACATGGCGAACGAATGGTGGGCAGCGGCCGGAGCCAAGGGTAACGCGGCCACCAGGGCCCACCCCGCAATTTTATGCATCGAACAATCCCTCTCCAGTCATTTGCCTTTCGCAAAAGGTATCATGACCTTGGGGAAGGGCAAGGGCCTTGCCGGTTCAGCGAGGCCATTTCACCGGCGGTTCGTCGACTGCGAGCCGGCGGGCGGTGGCGAGCGTTTGCAGAACGAACAGGAGTATCAGCAGGCAGCCCACCGCACCGACGAACACGTCGAACCAGGTGAACATCCCGAAGATCGCCTTCTCCGATCCGGCGGCGATCATCGCCAGCGTCATCGTGATCAGGATCAGCCGCAGCTCGGTCGGCCCGGCGTTGAGATAGGAGAGCTTGAGCTCGCCCAGCACGCGAACCGAAATGAAGGCGTGGATCGAAAGGAGAAGATAGCCCACGAGGGCGATCAGGGCGACTTCCAGCTTGACGTATTCACTCAGCCCGATGCCAGCCACGACCAGCGTCGTTGCCAGTCCGTCGCAGCTGTGATCGAGGAAATAGCCATAGCGCGGGCGCTCGGTCTTGCGGAACCGAGCGAGGCTGCCGTCCATCGAATCGCCGAACCACTGAATGAAGTAACCGGCGATCGAGAGCCAAAGCCAGCCGTCGCTCATTGCGCTGGCGACATAGCCGGCAAACACCATGAGCGCGCCGAACATGCCGAAGGCGGTAAGTACGTCGGGTACGACCCAGTCCGGCATTCGGGCGCAGAACCAGTTCAGCAGCCGTCGCTCGCTTCGTGCAAGGAGGTTTTCCTGGATCCGGTCGATCGGCTTCAGGACGGATTTCTCGGTAGTGGCCATCGCTGCTTTCCATTCCCGAATCGCCGGGACGGCGCACACGCGAGAACAGTGGATTATCCGACGCTGTCATCAAAATGTAAACTTGGGTTGGTCTGGCAGGGCCCTATTCGGTCGGCAGAAAGTCCGGCACCGACAGATAGCGCTCGCCGGTGTCGTAGTTGAAGCCGAGGATCCTGGTGCCTTTTTCGAGTTCGGCCACCTTGGCGTTGATGGCGGCCAGCGTGGCGCCGCTTGAGATGCCGACCAGCAGGCCTTCTTCACTCGCCGAGCGGCGGGCCATTTCCTTCGCATCCTCCGGATCGACCTGGATGGCCCCGTCGATTGCCTGTGTGTGCAGGTTGCCCGGGATGAAGCCGGCACCGATGCCCTGGATCGGGTGCGGGCCGGGCTGGCCGCCGCTGATCACCGGGCTGAGCGTGGGCTCGACTGCGTAGGCTTTAAGCTCGGGCCATTCCTTCTTCAGGACCTCGGCGCAGCCGGTCAGGTGGCCGCCCGTGCCGACGCCGGTGATGAGCACTGCCGGCGGTGCGTCGGCAAAGTCCTCGAGGATTTCCTGCGCCGTCGTGCGCGCGTGGACGGCGACGTTCGCCGGGTTGTCGAACTGCTGCGGCATCCACGCGCCGGACGTCTCCGCCACCAGCTCGGCAGCGCGGTCCAGGGCGCCTTTCATGCCCTTTTCCTTAGGCGTCAGGTCGAACGAGGCGCCATAGGCCAGCATGAGGCGGCGGCGCTCGATGCTCATCGATTCGGGCATGACGAGGACCAGCCTGTAGCCCTTGACCGCCGCTACCATCGCCAGGCCGATGCCTGTGTTGCCGCTGGTCGGCTCGATGATCGTCCCGCCGGGCTTGAGGCTGCCGTCTTTCTCTGCCGCCTCGACCATGGCGAGGGCGATGCGGTCCTTGATCGACCCCGCCGGGTTGGCCCGCTCGCTCTTCACCCAGACCTCGTGGTCGGGGAACAGCCTCGAAAGGCGGATGTGCGGCGTGTTGCCGATCGTGGCGAGGACGTTGTCGGCCTTCATTGTGCTGGCTCCTTCCCGGGGTCATCATCAAGATACTTGGGGGCAAAAGTCCGCGCGTGCCTTAGCTCGGGGAAGATCACCGCCCAGATCGCAGTGACCAATATGGCACCGGCGCCGCCCAACACAACCGCCCCGGTGGCACCAAGCAGTGCAGCCGCGAAGCCCGACTGCAGTTCGCCAAGTTCGTTGGAGGCGGAAATGGCCAGGCCCGATATGGCCGAGACCCGGCCGCGCTTGTCGTCGGGGGTGTTGAGCTGGACGAGCGAGCTGCGGACGAAGACCGAAATCATGTCCGCCGCTCCGAGGCAGGCGAGGAAGCCCAGCGACAGCGCCAGGTTGCGCGACAAGCCGAAGGCGAGCGTAGCCGCGCCATAGGCGACGACGGCCCAGAGCATCTTCACGCCGACGTTCTTCTCGAAAGGCCGGAACGAGAGCCAGCCTGCAACCAGCGCGGCTCCCAGGGCAGGCGCGGCGCGCATGATGCCGAGACCTTCCGGGCCGACCTGCAGGATGTCGCGGGCGAAGACCGGCAGCAGCGCCGTCGCGCCGCCGAGCAGGACCGCGAACAGATCGAGCGTGATGCAGCCGAGCAGGAAGTGCTCGCGGCGAACGAAGCGGAAGCCCTCGACCATCTGGTGCAGAGGCCGGGCCGGGGGGCCTTCGTGCTTGGCGCGGACAGGTCCGATCGAAGCGATGAGCAGGCCCGACCCCAGGAGCATGGCAGCCGAAAGGAAATAGGGCAGGTGGGCGCTCCAGGCGAAGAGCAATCCGCCGATCGCGGGGCCAACGACGCTGCCGCTCTGCCAGGCGATCGAACCGAGTGCGATCGCGCGCGGCAGCAGCGCCGGGGGTACGATGTTGGGCGCGATCGCCGACAGGGCGGGCCCGTTGAACACCCGCGCCGCCCCGTGCATGGCGGCCAACGTGAACAGCAGCGGCAGAGACAGCCAGCCTTGCCACGTCGATACCGCGAGCGTCAGCGCGATAAGTCCGTCGATCGCATTCGCGAAGAGGACCACGTGCCGCCGGTCGAAACGGTCGGCCGCGACGCCGGCTACAGGCGTCAGCAGCATCAGCGGCACAAATTGCGCCCCGCCGAGCAGGCCAAGCATGAAGGCTGCATCGCGCCTGCCCATGCCGTAATCGGCGCGGGCGACATCGTACACCTGATAGCCGATGAGCACGACCATCGCGATGGTGGAGAAAACCGCCAGGAAGCGGGCCAGCCAGAAGCGCCGGTATTCGGCGATCTGCAATGGGCTGGTCGGCGCGGTCACACTTGCGCCCATGGCAGGCGCACGGGGGCCTGCCAAGCGGCGCGAACTATCTGCAGGTGGAGAAGGGCTTTAGGCCCGGATATCAACCCCGCCGGCGCAGGCGGGGGTTGGGCTGAACGGCCTCGATCATGTTCATGAAGTCGTCGAGGCGGATGATCCGTTCGAACTGGAAGCCCGCGCGATCCTCGGCAATCCAGATGCAGTAAGCCTCGATGCGACCGATTTCGGGCAGCCGGATGATCACGCGATCGCCGCGAGCCATGCCGCTCGACGAATCCACCATGAAACCGTGGGCCGACAGGTTGCAGATGTGCAGCGGCACATCGCCACGCGTGCGGTGTTCCCCGATCACGGGGAAATCGACCGGATGCCGCGTCGCGCGGCGCTGATCGGTCACGGAAAGCTGTGCTCCGCTCATGTGGCCACGACCCCTCCGTTTCTCGTTGCGTGGAGAGGAGCTTGTGACAGCAAATACTGCACAAACGGTAAAGGAGAGGCGCTCAGGCCCCGCGCAGGATCCCGTGGCGCTTCTTGCCGAGGCTCAGCTTGCGCTCCTCGCCCGGTGCGACGGTCACCAGGAAACCGGGATCGGATTGCGGTTCGTCGTCTATCCGGACCGCGCCCTCGGCGATCTTGCGCTTGGCCTCGCCGCCCGATGCGGCGAAGCCGATGGCCGTGCAGGCAGCGCCAAGACGAATGCCGTCGGCCGGCACGTCGAGCACGGGCAGATCCTCGCCCAGTCCGCCGCCGGCAAACGTCTGCGCTGCAGTCGCTTCGGCCCCCTGCGCGGCGGCTTCTCCGCGGACCATCCTGGTGACTTCGTTGGCCAGCACGACCTTGGCAGCGTTGATCTCGCTTCCCTCGAGCGCCTCGAGCCGGGCGATCTCGTCGAGCGGGACGTCGGTGAACAGGCGCAGGAAACGGCCCACGTCGCGGTCGTCGACGTTGCGCCAGTATTGCCAGAAGTCGAAGCTGGGCAGCATGTCCTCGTTCAGCCAGACCGCGCCGGACACTGACTTGCCCATCTTCTTTCCGTCGGCCGTAGTGATGAGCGGGGCGGTAACGCCGTAAAGCTCGGCTCCGTCGATCCGGCGGGCCAGTTCGATCCCGTTGACGATGTTGCCCCACTGGTCGCTACCGCCGAGCTGCAATCGGCAGCCGTAGTCGCGGTTGAGCACCAGGAAGTCGTAGGCTTGGAGGATCATGTAGTTGAATTCGAGGAACGTGAGCGGCTGTTCGCGGTCGAGCCGCAACCTGACCGAATTGAACGTCAACATGCGATTGATCGTGAAGTGCCGCCCCACGTCGCGCAGCAGCTCGACATAGCCGAGCTTGCTCAGCCAGTCGTCGTTGTTGACCAGCAGCGCGCCGGTTTCGCTGTCGTCGAAACGAAGCACCTTGCCGAAACTGTCGCGGATCGAGGCGATGTTCGACGCCAGGACCTCGTCCGACAGCATCTTGCGCATGTCGTCCTTGCCGGAAGGGTCGCCGACCTTGACGGTGCCGCCGCCCATGATGACGATCGGCCGGTGGCCTGCCTGCTGGACCCGCTTCAGGAGCATGATAGAGGCGAGATTGCCGATGTGGAGCGAGGCGGCGGTCGGGTCGAAGCCCACGTAAGCCGTGACGATCTCCTTGCTCGCGAGCGCGTCGAGTGCCACCGGGTCGGTTACCTGGTGGATGTGGCCCCGCTCTTCGAGCAGGCGCAGGAGGTCGGAGTTGTACTGGCTCATGGCGGCGGCGCGGTTAGCACTTAAGGGACGCGATGCAAACGCATAGGCTGTTCTCCCACCCCTCGCATCCCCCGTTGCAGGTCGCAGCGGTCGAGGCGCGGATCATTGGCCGCGATGACAACTGGCTGCGGGTGCGCTGGCGCGTCGATGGATCGCAGGCCCTCGTCGTGCCGCCTTTCGCGGGCAAGGGCAGAGCGGATGGACTGTGGCAGACCACCTGCTTCGAGCTGTTCCTGAAGCCGTCGGACGGGTCGGCCTATTGCGAGTTCAACCTCTCGCCCTCTGAACGCTGGGCGGCTTATGATTTCGACCGCTACCGCGACGGAATGCGCAACCGGCCGACCTCGCGCGAGCCGGCCTGCACGATGCGGCAAGGAAGCAGCTTTACAGTGTTCGACGCAGCTATCCCGGCCGATGCCCTGCCGATGGCGGAGTGTGCCATGGGATTTAACGCGGTGCTCGAGGAGCGGGGCGGGGTGAAATCCTATTGGGCGCTGGTGCATGGAAACAAGGCGCCCGATTTCCACGACTCGGCTTGCTTCAAAGCCACGCTTCCGGCACCCGACGCGGCATGAAATTCGGCATCGACCGGCTCCTCTCCGAGCCAGATCTCAGGCAGCAACTCGACGGCCGGCGCGTCGCCTTGGTCGCCCATCCGGCCTCGGTTACCGCCGACCTTACGCATTCGCTCGATGCCTTGATTGCCGCGGGTATCCACGTGACCAGCGCGTTCGGTCCTCAGCACGGGCTCAAGGGCGACAAGCAGGACAACATGGTGGAGACGGTCGACGAAACGGACCCGGTCCACGGCATCCCGGTCTTCAGCCTCTATGGCCAGGTGCGCCGGCCGACGGCGGAGATGATGGCGAGCGCCGACGTCTTCCTGTTCGACCTGCAGGATCTCGGATGCCGGATCTATACCTTCGTCACGACCCTGCTCTATCTGCTCGAGGAAGCAGCCAGGAGCGGCAAGAGCGTCTGGGTGCTCGACCGGCCCAACCCTGCCGGCCGCCCGGTCGAAGGCACCTTGCTGATCCCAGGGCAGGAAAGCTTCGTTGGCGCGGCTCCCATGCCGATGCGCCACGGGCTGACGATGGGCGAGATGGGCCACTGGTTCATCCGCCACTTCGGACTGGACGTCGAGTACCGCGTGATCGAGATGCACCACTGGCTGCCCGAAGCAGGGCCGGGCTACGGCTGGCCCGACAGCCGCGTATGGATCAATCCCAGCCCCAATGCCGCCAGCCTCAACATGGCCCGTTCCTATGCCGGGACCGTGATGATCGAGGGGGCGACCCTCAGCGAGGGACGGGGCACGACCAGGCCGCTCGAGGTGCTGTTCGGTGCGCCCGACATCGACGCGGGCAAGGTCCTGGGCGAGATGGAGCGTTTTGCACCCGACTGGCTCGCCGGCTGCGCGCTGCGCGAATGCTGGTTCACACCCACGTTCCACAAGCACGCGGGCAAGCTGTGCAGCGCGCTGATGGTCCATGCCGAGGGACGGTTCTACGATCACGCCGCATTCCGTCCCTGGCGGCTGCAGGCGCTGGCCTTCAAGGCGATCGGGCGGCTCTATCCCGGCTACGAAATCTGGCGCGACTTCCCCTACGAGTATGAATATGACCGGTTGGCGATCGACGTGATCAACGGCGGCCCGGGCCTGCGTGAATGGGTCGACGATCCAGCTGCCGGGCCGGGCGACCTCGATGCTCTCGCTCGTCCGGGCGAAGCGAGCTGGCGCGAAGAAGTGGCCGACCTGCTGCTCTACTGAGGCCGAGGCCGCGGTCTCGGAACTTAAGGCCCGACATCCGATTGATTCTTTTGTGGGAGGGCGGCGTTGCCGGACCACGAGGCTCCGGTGCGCCGTTCACGAGCCGGTCGCAATGCCGGACTGCCCTTGGAAACCTCCGGTAGAGGGCGGATGTCGGACAGGTCGCTTCGCATGACCATGACGGAGCATCCGTCGATCCGCCTGTCGACCGCCGCGATCAACAGCGGTTCGGCCGGGTCGGCGGTCTGGCGGTCGAGCATCGGCAGGTTCCGTTCGGCGCGCACTGCATGGATCTTGTCGCGGCATACCGCGCCCTCTCGCTGCAGATCCTCGGGAAGCGAGGGCACGGCGCGATTGCCGAAGCCGGGCGAACCGGGCTTTTCCGCAGGCGCTGCGGCCGTGCAAAGAGCAAGGGCGGATATCGCAATCCATCTGCGCATGATCGATCTCCTCCACGCCAGGATAACACCTCCGGACGGGCGCCGTCCAACTGCGGACATTCCTCGACAAATCGCCATGCCGCTCCGACGGAAGGCAATGACTTGCGGTTCCTTTCGGTTGTATAAGAACGTCCTGTTCAGGAGAGCCGATCATGTTTCGCAAGTACCTGTTTCCGTTTGCTGCTCTCGCCGCCGTGGCGGCTCCTTTGGCGGCCTCGGCGAGCGATATCGTGGTCGAAGGCAAGTTGCCGATAGAGCGCGACGCCGCCCGCGACATGGTCAGCGCCATTACTCGTCCGGTTGACGGCCAGATCGCCCGCTTCCAGGCGCCGATTTGTCCTTCGGTCGTGGGCATGGGCGACGATCTCAACAAGCGCACCGAGGCACGCATTCGCCAGGTTTCCGCGGCGGTCGGCGCCCAGGTCGACGGTGAGGGATGCCAACCAAATCTCGTGGTTTTCGTCACCGGCGACGTTGCGAAGCAGTTCGATTACCTCAGGCGGGAGGCGCGCGCCTGGTTCACCGGCCTCAACCGTTATCAGATGAAGCAGCTCGAGAAGTCCGACGGCCCCGTCCTCGCATGGTCGGCCACGCAGATGCGCAATGCCGACGGAGAGATCCTGCGCTCCGAGGTCAATCCGCTCGAACCCTCTGGCATGAAGGTTCGCTCGACCTCGTTCGTGAAGCCAGTTGGCAAGCAGGTTATCGACGGGTCGGTCGTCGTGATCGATCGTGACGCCCTCGACCAGCGTCCGCTGTGGCAGATCGCCGACCACATCGCGATGCGCGCGTTGACGCCGACGCTGGTGCCCGACACCAACTCTGCGCCGACCGTGCTGCGCGCTTTCTCCGTCCCGGCGGGGGAGGGGCCGCAAACTCTCACCGCCGCCGACCTCGCATTCCTGCGGTCGATCTACGCGCACGACGGCCTGATGACCGCCGTTGCCGAACGTCCGCGCCTCGCGTCCGAGATGGCCGAAGAAAGCTGAGGTCTGCAACGCGACGGGACCCATTTGCAGGGAGACATCGTCGAGGGAAAAGCGGAGAAGAAAGTGGCCCCTGCGCGCGTCACGCACGCGTCTCGCCTACTGGCGTCTCTGGATGCCGGGTCGGTCTGGGGTCAGAGCGCGGTTTCCACGTGTTCTTCGCGCGCTTCTTCCGTGACCTCGAAGCCGAGCAGCATCTTGGCATTGTCTATGAAGCCCAGGTCGCCGTTCCATATTTCGGCCTGACCCAGGTCCATCCGCAGTAGCAGGAGCTTGGGGTCGTCCTTGCCGTCGAACCAGGATTCGATCGGCTGGCTCCACAGGTCCTCGCGCCGTTCGCGGCTGGTCTCCTCGCTCAGTATGCCTTTGAAACGGGCGAACATCTCGTGCCCCTTGCCTGCGAAAGTCGCAGTGGCGGGGCCCATCTTCGCGAGCGGGTGATCGCGGCGGGTAAAGAACCAGATCGTACCGTTGGCGTCCTTGTCGAGCTGTGCGGTCATGGGGACCGAGGTGTTCGGGTCGCTGTCCAGTTGCAGGAACAGGAAGGGGCTGTCGTCGAGCGCTTTCCAGAATTTTTTCTTGAGTTCTTTCGTGTTGCTCATGGTCGTCTCCTTTGTCGACCAACGGGGCGGCAGGGGCGGGGTTCCGGTGTCGCACGGCAGGGGGAAATTGCCGCAGGATCGATTGCCAAGCTGGCCGGGAGGGAACATAAACAGAACAAAGGAGTTGATTCGCCATGGACCTTTCTGCCTTGCCCACTGCCGGCGAGCTGGCCTCGCTCGGGGAATGCGCGCCGTGTTGGCGCCCGGGACTGGCGGGCGTGCGCCATAGCGAGGTCTTCGCCCCCGGCAACGAGGCGAGCGGTATCGCCACAGCACTTGCGCTGGCGCTCGACGAGGAACGCGCGGCGGCAACCGAGCGCCTTGAAGAAAAGGCCGTGCTTTGGGTGCAGGACTCGGCGGCCATTCGCCTGGGCGGTCGACCTTATCGCCCCGGCCTGCCCAAGGCGCTGCGTCGACGGCTCATCCACGTCAGCGCGAAAACATCCCAGGATGCGCTTTTCGCGCTCGAGGAAGGGGTCCGCTGCCGTGATCTTGCGTTCGTGGTTGGCGAACTGGCGGGCAACCCTCGGGCGCTCGACTTCACTGCCTCGCGTCGCCTGACGCTGGCAGCCGAACGCCACGGCGTGCCGCTCTGGCTCGTCCGGCTCGACGCGGGACGCGACCTCAGCTCGGCGCGGCTGCGCTGGACCGTGCGCTCCGCCGCCTCGCCCCCGCCGCGCTGGAACCCGGCGGCGCCTGGCCGCCCCAGCTGGCATGCCGAACTGTTTCGTGCCCGTAGTCACCGTCCCGGAGAATGGATCTTGCGCGATGAGGGAAGCTATCTCTCCACCGACCGCCCACCAGCCCGCCAAAGCGCCCCCACGCCGGATCCTGTCGATCTGGCTGGCGAGGCTGGCGGTCGATCGCTGGCGGCAGGCTGAAGGTTGTCTGGAAGGGCAGGGGGCCGACGCCGGGCCGCTCGCCCTGATCACCGAGACCGCGCACGGTCCGCGGATCGATGCCGTCAACCGCGCCGGCCTCGCCGCGGGCGCGCGTCCGGGCATGATGCTGGCAGACGCGCGGACCCTCTGTCCTTCGCTCAAGGCGGTGCCGAGCGACCCGGCGGGCGATCTCGATTTTCTCGAACGCCTCGCCGTCTGGTCGCGTCGCTGGGGCCCCTGGAGCGCCCTCGATCCTCCTGACGGCGTCCTGGTCGACGTCACCGCCGTCGCTCACCTTTTCGGTGGCGAGGACCGCCTCCTGGCCGAAGCACAGGATGTGTTTCATCAACGAGACCTGACCGTGAGGCTGGCCATCGCCCCAACCGCCGGGGCTGCCTGGGCGCTCTCCCACTTCGGCCCGGAGCAGGCGATCCTCACGCCCGACGCCGATCCCGCCACCCGCCTCGCCGATCTTCCCGTTGCCGCGCTGCGCCTTGATGAGGACGTGCTGCTGGTACTGCGCCGCCTCGGTCTCAAGCAGCTCGGCCAGCTTACCACAATCGGGCGCGACGCCATCCAGCGCCGCTTCCGCAATCGTCGATCGCCCGCCGCGAATCCGCTGATCCGGATGGACCAGATACTCGGTCGCGTGCCCGAGCCGCTGTTGCCGGTTGTCCCGCCGCAGATGCCGCTCGTCCAGCGTCGCCTGATGGAACCGATCCGACATCGAGCCCTGCTCGACGAGGTGGTGAACGACCTGGCCGATGAAATGGCTCGCGCGCTGGAGGGGCTGGGACAGGGCGCCCGGCGGCTCGAGCTTGGCATGTGGCGGGTCGATGGCGAGGTTGTCGTCCGCACTATCGAGTTTGCCGCTGCCACGCGCGAGGCAGCGCATATCTGCCGTCTCTTCGGTGGCAGACTCGATGACGTCGATGCCGGTTTTGGCATCGAGATGGTCCGCCTGCGTGCAAGCTGGGCCGAGCCGCTGGCGCTTGCCCAGGCCGACTTCGAGGCAGCCGCGGAAGATCACGGCACCTCGCTCGCCGCCTGCATCGACCGGCTCGGCGTGCGGCTCGGCGAGAAGGCCGTGCGCCGTCCCGTCGCGTACGCCAGCCACCTGCCCGAACGCGCCCAGCGCTGGCAGCCGCCGCTTAGCCCGGAGCCTGCGAGCCAGGGTGAGCTCGCCTTCCACGACCGCCCGCTCAAGATGCTCGATCGGCCCGAGTCGATCTCGGTGCTTTACGCCACGCCGGACGGCTTTCCGCAGCGCTTCCGCTGGCGTGGCAAGGTGCACCAGGTGGCCCGCGTGGAGGGGCCCGAACGCATCGCGCCCGAATGGTGGCGCGAGAAAGGCACCGCCCGCCTGCGCGATTACTACCGGATCGAGGACGACGAGGGACGCCGCTACTGGATATATCGCCATGGCCTCATCGGCGATGGGCGGGGCGGTCTGCCCGACTGGTACCTGCAAGGGCTCTGCTCCTAGCGCTACTCCACCATCTTCCAGTCGAGGATTTCACCCGTCCAGACCGCCTCGCGCCGTCCGTCGATCACCCAGCCGACCTCGCCGCCGAACGGCAGCCAGCGGCCGGCGTGCAGCCGGTAATCCGAAAAGCGACCCCACCACGGAGTCGGGACGAAGGCCCTGCCCACACTCCGCGGCCGATCCGGCGCAAAGATGTCGGCAATTCGCCCGCCCCCATCCAAGGTTATCTGCAGGCGAGCCTCCACTCCCAGAAACCGGGCCGAGACCGCTAAACCCGCACCCCCCGCCTCCCCCGCCTCCCAGACGAGCTCTTCATTGCGTATGATCGCATCCGGACACCAAGGCAATTCCGCGAGATAACGCATGAGTTCCCCGCGCGTTGCCTCGGTGCCTGTCGCACGCGCGAGGGGCACGATGCCCAAGAGGCGCGCAGACAACTCTCCTCCGCCATCGGACAGCGCATCGCGCACACGGATCAGGCTCGCCGGACCGAAAACCGCCCGCCATTCGAACCGGCAACGCGTCGGATCAATCCACTGGCGCGCCGAAAAGTGGGTCCACTTTTTCGCCGCCGACTGGCGCATCCGTCCGCGCTGGGTGAACGAGGCGAACCTTCCACCTTCCCGGCAGGCACCAAGCCTTTCACCCAAAGCGCGGATATCCGGGGGGAGGGAGTGGTAAGCCGGGCTCACGTCAGTGTACCGGCCGCTCCCCGTTCACTGTCACGCGGTGCATTACGCGACGGTAGCCGGAATAATCATTCAGCGCGTAGTGCAGCGTCGCGCGATTGTCCCAAAAGGCCACGTCGCCAACCTGCCAGCGCCAACGCACGGTAAATGGCTCGCGCGTTGCCTGGGCCATCAGGTAATCGAGCAGCGGTGCGCTTTCTTCTTCGCTCATATCCTTGAAGCGCGGGGTGAAGGCGCCGCTGACGTAGTACAGCTTGCGCTCGCTCTCGGGGTGCGTGCGGACGAGCGGATGCTCGACCTCGTAGTGCGCGGTGGCATTGGGCGCGGACCTCACGGAACTATCCTTGCTCCAGTCGAGCGCCTTCTCGCCGTAGATCTTTGCCGGGGTGTGGATCACTACCAGCGGGTCGATCAGCGCCTTCATCCCGTCGGACAGGTCCTCGTACGCGAGGTAGAGGTTCGACCAAAGGGTATCGCCCCCGATGGGGGGAACTTCCTTGGCGTAGAGGATCGAACCCAGCGGCGGCTCGGGCATGTAGGTCACGTCGCCGTGCCATGCGCCGCCGAAGTTGCGCCCGTCGGTTGGTTCCTGTCGCACCTCTATGATATCGGGATGGGCAGCCATGCCGGCGACCTGGTCGTGCCTGTTGAGCGTGCCGAAACGGCTCGCGAAGGCAAGATGCTGCTCGGGCGTCATCGACTGGTCGCGCAAGAAGATGACCTGATGTTCGACCAATGCGCGGCGGATCTCGGCGATGGTTTCGTCGTCGAGGTTCCGCGCCAGGTCAACTCCGGACACGATGGCGCCAAGCGCGGCCGACCAAGGGCTGACCTCGATGCGGGAATAGCCCTCCTTGGCGGCCTGTGGAGCTATTCTGCGGCCGGTGACGGCACTCATGCTGGCAAAGCCTCCCGGCGCGGCGGAACCTGGCAATCCACGATGAATGCTGCGGCGAACACCATCATGGAGATCGCCGCCAGCGTCGCGAAATACCACACGAAGCTGCCTTCGCCGCCGAGGTTGATCAGCCAGCCGCCGCCGAGCACCATGGTGATCGACATCACCCGACCGGACGTGATGACCATCCCGATGCCACCGGCCCGACAGGAATGTGCGTAGCCCGATGCCATGATCACATAGAACACGGTGATCATCATCGAGACGAGGCCGACGGCGAGACCTTCTAGCAGCACGATCACTTCCACCTGTGCGGCGCTCGGGGCGCCGTCGAGGCCCTCAATCATCGTGCCGAGCGCCACGATGGTTGCCAGGATCGTCGCGGCGCCCACGAGGGTCACCGTCTTCGAACCGAATGCGCGCGTGGTGAACCCGGCCGAAAGCCCGCCCGCGATCGAAAGGATACCCTGCCAAAAGCTCGCCCGCAGCGCCTGGTCCAACGTAAAGCCCGCGCTCGTCAGCAGTTCGGGAGTCCAGTTGAGCAGACCGTAGACCAGCGTTGTCGTGGCCGAGAAGCTGATCACCATGCCGATGTTGAGCAGTCGGTTGCTGCGATGAAAGATGCCGATCTGTTCGCCAGGCGCGGCATCGTTGTGCTCTTGCGTCTCGGGCAGCAGTTCGATCGAAGAATCGATCACCAGCGCTGCGCTCTTCTGCGCCGCTTCGCGCCTGCCTTTGCCGAGAAGGTATGCCGGCGGCTCGCGCAGGAAGGCGACCAAGAGCACGCCGAGCACGATCGAACCGAAACCGAAGATCATGAAGGCACCTCGCCAGCCGTAGGTCGGCAGGAGCAGCGGCATGACCGCCGCACTGACCGAGATTCCGACCGGGATGCCGACGGACAGGAAGGAAATCGCGTGGGGGCGCCATTTTTCGCTGACCCAATCGCTCACCAGCGCGAGCGCGTTGGGATAGGCCGCGCCGAATCCTAGCCCGCCCAAGGAGCGCACGGCTGCCATTTCCCAAACGCCGTTCGTATACGCGGCAGCGATTGTCGATCCGCCGAAGATCATGCAGGCGAGGAAAAGCGTGCGCAGGCGGCCAATGCCGTCACCCAGCATCCCGCCGAAGATCGACCCGAAACCCATCCCGAACAGCGAGGCTGCCAACGCCGGGCCGAACACTGCACGGTCGACGTCCCATTCGTCGAGGATGACGGGGGTTACCAGCGAAAGCGACTGGAGATCGATTCCATCTATGACCAGGAGGGCCAGCCCAAAGACCATGACCACAATCTGGAACGGTCGCAGTGGCGCATCGGCGATGGCCGCACTGAATGTCTGCTTCGTCAACGGCCTCTCCCAAGCCCCGCGGGCGATGATGTCAGCCGCGTGCGGCGTCGTCCATATGTCATTTTGTCGCAATCACTCTTTGCGAATCCGAAAGGAGAACATATAAGGAACAGATGGGTCAGCTCAGCATCATCGAGAAGCTCGGAATTCTTGCCGACGCGGCGAAGTACGATGCTTCGTGCGCATCCTCGGGAACAAGCAAGCGTAACTCCGAAGGTGGCAAGGGGATCGGTTCGACCGAGGGGATGGGCATCTGCCATGCCTATGCGCCCGACGGCCGCTGTATCTCCCTGCTCAAGATTCTGCTGACCAATTACTGCGTGTTCGACTGCCATTATTGCGTCAATCGCAAGAGCTCGAACGTACGCCGCGCCCGGTTCACACCGCAGGAGGTGGTCGACCTCACGCTGAGCTTCTATCGCCGCAATTATATCGAGGGGCTGTTTCTCTCCTCCGGCATCGTGAAGAACTCGAACCACACGATGGAGCAGTTGATCGAGACCGCGCGCATCCTGCGCGAAGAGCACGATTTCCGCGGCTACATCCATTTGAAGTCCATCCCCGAGGCCGATGCCGAGCTGGTCCACCAGGCCGGGCTCTATGCCGACCGGGTTTCAATCAACGTCGAGCTACCGACCGACGCGGGGTTGACCCGTCTCGCGCCCGACAAGAACGCGCAGGTGATCGAAGGGCAGATGGGCGGCCTCAAGATGGCGATCGTGGAAGCGAAGGACGCGAAGAAGCGATTCAAGCATGCTCCCCGTTTCGCGCCTGCCGGACAGTCGACGCAGATGATCGTGGGGGCAGATAGCGCGACGGATGCCGACATCGTGGGCAAGGCGAGCCGGCTTTACGACCGCTTCGGGTTGCGGCGGGTCTATTACAGCGCCTTCTCGCCGATCCCCGATGCCAGCGCCGTTTTGCCGCTGAAGCGCCCGCCGCTGGTTCGCGAGCATCGGCTCTACCAGTCGGACTGGCTGATGCGGTTCTACGGCTATCAGCCGGGCGAGGTGATGCAGGCGACCGAGGCTGACGGCAATCTGCCGCTCGACATCGATCCCAAGCTGGCGTGGGCGCTCAAGTTCCGCGACCGCTTCCCGGTGGATGTCAACCGCGCCCCGCGCGAGGCTCTGCTGCGGGTGCCGGGACTGGGGGTACGGGCGGTCAATCAGATTATCGCCAGCCGGCGACACCGGACGCTGCGGCTTGACGACGTGGCGAAGTTGACCGTCTCTGTCGCCAAGGTGCGGCCGTTTCTCGTCACCGCGGACTGGCGCCCTGTCACCCTGACCGATCGCGCCGACTTGCGCGCGCTGCTGGCGCCAAAGCAGGAGCAACTGGAACTGTTCGCGGCATGACGGCTCTCCAACACGTCAAGCTCGGGACTTACTACGTCGTCAACCTGACAGGGCCGGACGATTTCGACTTTTGGCGTGAGCGGGCGCGATGGTTGGTGCAATGTGACGTGCCGCCCGATCGCGTGGCATGGGTGGAGCCGGGCGCATCGGGCAGCCTGTTTAGCCATGGCGACCGCCGCCTGCCGGTGCCTGGGCCAGATTCCCCCCTCGTGCGGGCGAGTCGTCAGTTCGTGCAACTGGCCAAGATTGCAATCTGCCATGCGGACCCGGAGCGGTTTGCGCTGCTCTATCGCCTGCTCTGGCGTCTGCAGTTCAATCCGCGCGCGCTGGAGGACCGGGCCGATCCGGACGTGCGCCGGCTCGATGACCTGGCCCGCACCGTACGGCGCGACATCCACAAGATGCGCGCCTTCGTTCGTTTTCGCCTGGTCGAAACCGGCGCTGAGGATGTGCCCGAGCACTTCGTCGCCTGGTTCGAGCCCGAGCATCACATCCTGCGCACAAATGCGGGGTTCTTCGTGCGGCGTTTCGCCAACATGAAGTGGTCGATTTTGACGCCGAAGGGCTCATTGCACTGGGATGGCACTGTGCTGGAGGAGGGCCCGCCCGCCCAGCGCAGCGATGCGCCCACGGGCGATCCCATGGAGGACCTCTGGCGCAAATATTACGCATCGATCTTCAATCCCGCGCGTTTGAAGATCGGGGCCATGCTCAAGGAGATGCCCCGCAAATACTGGAAGAACATGCCCGAGGCGGCCCTCATCCCCGAGCTGGTCGCCGGGGCGCAAGAACGCGAGGCTGCAATGGTGGAAGCAGGTGCAATCGAAGAAGCGGAGCGACCAGGATCGTTGGCAGCAATCGGACGGGCGATCCACAAGTGCCGGCGCTGCCCAATCGGCTACCTCGAGAACCAGGCGGTGCCGGGCGAGGGGCTCAAGCGCTCCAGGCTGATGGTCGTTGGCGAGCAGCCAGGCGACCAGGAGGATCTGGCCGGCAAGCCTTTTGTGGGCCCGGCCGGGCAATTGCTCGATCGCTATCTGATCGCGGCCGGAATTGACCGGCACGAGACCTACGTCACAAACGCGGTCAAGCATTTCAAGTTCGTTCAGCGTGGCAAGCGGCGGCTGCACCAGTCGCCCACCGCGAAGGAAATCGACACCTGCCGCTGGTGGCTCGAGAGCGAACGCGAAATAATCAAGCCCAAGGTGGTGTTGGCGCTGGGCGCCAGCGCAGCCCGCGCGATGCTCGGCAAGACGGTCAGCATCAGCAAGAACTCGTGGCGAACCGATCGCGCTCGACGACGGCAGCGAGTTGTGGGTCACCGCGCACCCGAGCTATCTTCTGCGGCTCGATGGCGAGGCCAAGGGGGCGCAGCAACGTCTGTTTGCCGCCGATCTGGCGGCGGTGGCGGAGCGCCTCGCGGAGCTGGCAGGTTGATGTGCCGGAGGCCTCCACAACCCCCGACAAGCGCCGGATCGAACTCGATCCAGTTGGTATAGAACCGCCCCCCCGCGCTCCGTTCGTCGAGCTCGGGCTGGTCAGCAACTTCAGCTTCCTGCGCGGGGCGTCGGACGCGGTCGACCTCGTCCTGGCTGCCCACGCACTGGGTTACGATGCGCTCGGCATCGCCGATGCCAACTCCATGGCCGGCGTGGTGCGCATCCATACCGAGACGAAAACGCTGCGGATGACACCCCTCATCGGCTGCCGGATCGAGACGATCGAGGGGCTGGACTTCCTGGCCTACCCAACAGATCGTGCCGCCTATGGTCGTCTTTGCCGCCTGATCTCCGCCGGCCGCATGGCCAGGCTCGACGGCACATGGCAGGACAAGGGCGCCTGCGAGATATCGCTGCAGATGCTGTCCCAGCATTGCGAGGGCGTGCAGCTTATCCTGATTCCTCCGGCGGATATCGATGCGCGGTTCTGCGTGCCGGGCTGGGCGGGCAACGTCGTCGGCCTCGACGGCGAACCGATTCACACCCCGGCGGAGGCGCCGTTCGGCCAGCTCCTGCCGCACTTGCGCACTGGGCTCCCGACCCTGCGGCACATTGCCGCAAACTATCTCTACACCGGCGATGATATCGCGCGGATCGATCGGCTCGAGGCGCTGGCGCGCGCCAACGGCCTTGCACTGCTCGCCACCAACGACGTGCATTACCACGCCCCCGAACGACGTCCGCTGCAGGACGTCATGACTGCGATCCGCCATAAGACAACCGTGGCCAAGGCCGGCCACCTGCTCCACGCCAACGCCGAACGTCACCTGAAAAGTCCGGCGGAAATGATCCGCCTGTTCCAGCGTTGGCCGCAGGCCATCGCCGCCGCGCGCGAGGTGGCCGATGCCTGCCGCTTCAGCCTCGACGAACTGCGCTACGATTACCCGGAAGAGATCTATCCAAACGGCCAGACCCCGCAGGCTTTCCTCGAAAGCGAAACCTGGAAAGGGGCGGAATGGCGCTATCCCCATGGCTTGCCGGACTCGGTTCGCACGACGCTCGAACGCGAGCTGGCGCTGATCGGCAAGCTCGACCTCGCGCGCTATTTCCTGACCATCAAGGACATCGTCGATTATGCGCGGCACAAGGTCGAACCGCCGATCCTGTGCCAGGGGCGCGGCTCGGCGGCGAACTCGGCGGTCTGCTACTGCCTCGGCATCACCAGTGTCGATCCGGCCAAGCACGCCCTGCTGTTCGACCGTTTCATTTCGGAAGAGCGCAAGGAACCGCCCGACATCGACGTGGACTTCGAGCACGAGCGGCGCGAGGAAGTCATCCAGTACATCTATCGTCGATACGGCCGCCAGCGGGCAGGGTTATGCGCCACGGTGATTCACTATCGCCCCCGCATGGCAATCCGCGAGGTCGGCAAGGCGATGGGCTTGTCGGAAGACGTGACCAGCGCGCTCGCTCGCACCGTGTGGGGCGGATGGGGCAAGGAAATCGGCGAGAAGCACGTCGAAGAAAGCGGCATGGACGCGACCGATCCGCATCTCGTGCGCGTACTCAAGCTGACCGAGCAGATGATCGGCATGCCGCGCCATCTCAGTCAGCACGTCGGCGGGTTCATCCTTACCGACGGACCGCTGACCGAGACCGTCCCCATCGGCAACGGTGCGATGCCCGATCGCAGTTTCATCGAATGGGACAAGGACGACATCGAGGCGCTTGGCATTCTCAAGGTCGATGTGCTCGCGCTTGGCATGCTGACCTGCATCCGGAAATGCCTCGATCTGCTGGAAGATCACCACGACCGCAGCCTGAGTCTCGCGACCGTCCCGCGCGAGGACCCGGAAGTCTATGCCATGCTGCGCAAGGGGGATTCCCTCGGTGTCTTCCAGGTCGAAAGCAGGGCGCAGATGAACATGTTGCCCCGCTTGCGCCCGCGCGAGTTCTACGATCTCGTCATCCAGGTCGCCATCGTCCGCCCTGGGCCGATCCAGGGCGACATGGTCCATCCATATCTCAAGCGGCGGCGGGGCGAGGAGAAGGTCGAGATACCCGCCCCCGCCCCGCAACATGGCCCACCCGACGAACTATCCAGCATTCTGGAGCGCACACTCGGCGTACCCATCTTCCAGGAACAGGCGATGAAAATCGCGCTCGATGCAGCGAAGTTCTCCAGTGTGGAGGCCAACCGGTTGCGCAAGGCCATGGCGACCTTCCGCAGCCGCGGCATGGTCGACGAACTGCAGGACATGATGGTCGAGCGCATGGTCGGTCGCGGCTACGATCGCGACTTCGCCCAGCGTTGCTTCAACCAGATTCGCGGGTTCGGCGAATACGGTTTCCCCGAAAGCCACGCGGCCAGCTTCGCGCACCTCGTTTACGTGTCGAGCTGGCTGAAGTGCCATTTCCCCGCAGCGTTCGGGTGCGCCTTGCTCAATTCGCAGCCGATGGGCTTCTATGCCCCGGCGCAGATCGTGCGGGACGCCCGCGAACACGGGGTCGAGGTTCTGCCGGTCGATGTGAACCACAGCGCCTGGGACTGCACTCTGGAAGAGTTGTGCGCTGGAGAAACCGGATCGCGCGACGAGCAGGGCCGCCTCGATCGTCACATCGCCCTGCGCCTCGGCCTGCGCCAGATCGATGGATTGCCGGAGCATGTCGCAGCAAGACTGGTCGCAGAGCGCGAGGAACACGGACCTTACCGCGACGTGGCGGAACTGCGCGACCGGGCGGGGTTGTCGCCGGCGCATGTCGAGCGGCTCGCCAGCGCCGACTGCTTCGGTTCGCTGAACCTGCCCCGACGGCAGGCGTTGTGGGACGCTCGCAGTCTGATCGGCGGTGAGGACCTGCCGCTGTTCCGCGCAGCGGACGAGCGGGACGAGGGCGTGGAACGCCACCTCACGAACCTGCCGCGCATGCCGCTCAGCGAAGAAGTCGTCGCCGACTACCAGACCGCACGGCTCAGCCTGAAGGCTCATCCGATGGCATTCCTGCGCGCCAGCCTGGCCGAGCGCGGCTTCGTGCGCGCCTGCGACTTGCGCGCACGCAAGTTCCGCAGCCTGGTTCACGTCGCGGGCGTGGTCCTGATCCGGCAACGGCCCGGGAGCGCCAAGGGCGTGTGCTTCATCACGCTGGAGGACGAGACCGGCGTCATCAATCTCGTGGTCTGGCCTGATTTGAAGGAGAAGCAGCGCCGCGTGGTAATGGGCAGCCGCCTGATGGAAGTGCGCGGACGCGTCGAATACGACGATGAGGTGATCCACGTGATCGCCCAGCATATGGCCGACGCGACGCACGAATTGCATCGCCTGAGCGACGACCTGATCAAGACGCCGGTCGCGCGGGCTGACCACTGCAACAACCCGCTGCCCCAGAAGTTCGGCCCCAGGGACGATCCCCATAAAGCCGTCGAACCGTGGGAGCCGCCCGGCTCGGGCAATCGCGAATGCGGCTTTCATCAAGGCCATCCGCGCGACGTGCGCATCTTACCCAAGCTCCTGCCGCTGCCGCCGAGCCGCGATTTCCATTGACCCGGCGCGCTACCGCGCCATGAGCCGCGGCGATGAATCTCGAGTTGCTCCTCGCCTTCGCGTTGATGACCGGGCTGACCAGCGTGGTGCCCGGGCCTTCGATGCTCTTCGTCATGACCGAGTCCATCTGGCGCGGCCCCCGCGCAGGTTGGGTCGCGCTGCTGGGAATGCAGGTTGGCTACCTGTTCTGGTGGGCACTTGCCGCGTTTGGCCTGGGCTCCCTGGCAAGGCTCTATCCCCTGGCTTTCGACATCCTCGCGCTCGGCGGCATCGCCTACATCGGCTGGCTCGGAGTGCAGGCCCTGCTCCATGCCGGAGAGGGGGCGGGCAAAAGTGAAAGCGAAGCCCGCAAGCCTTCGCGCCACGCCTTTCGCGACGGGATGGCCGTGGCGATCGGAAACCCCAAGGCACTGGTCTACGTCGTCGCTCTCCTGCCGCCGTTCGTCGACGCCACGAGGCCAATCTTGCCGCAGTTGGCAGTGCTTACCGTGGTCGGCACCGTAATCGACCTTGCCGTCGGTGGAGTTCTACATAGTCGCCGGCAATCGGCTTGCCCAAATGATGACCCGACCGGAGACTTGCACCAGGATCGACCGCGGCGTCGGTGCGGTGTTCATCCTCATTGCACTGGGAATCGGGGCGGAACTCCTGCTGGTGTAAGCATGTTCTTCACCCGGTCGTAAGGCAGCCGGCACCCCGTCCCGCACGACGGCTTGCCACGCACCCCAATCGCCCGCACAACAGGCGCAGGGTCGCCCGTATCGCGGGGAGCATGGATGGCGACTGCAATCGACCGGGGCTTTTTCCGCCCCCTGACGGAAAACCCGTTCCTGCGTCTCGCCACGGTCTTCGTCTTCTATATTTTCGAGGGAGTCCCCATGGGGCTCTTCTACGTCGCGCTGCCCGCGTACATGGCAAGCCACGGAGCGGGCACGACCGAGATCGCGGCAGTTGTCGGCGCTTTCGGTCTGCCCTGGTCGTTGAAATTCGTCGAGGGCTTCCTGATGGACCGGTACACGTTCCTGCCGATGGGCAGGCGGCGTATCTGGATCATCGGCGCACAATCAACGATGGCCCTCACCCTGCTGGCAGCCGCCATGATAAATCCGCTGCCGACCGAAACCGCCGTCCTGTCGGCCATCGCATTCGTCGTCAGCGCGGCGACGACTTTTCAGGATGTTTCGATCGACAGTCTCGTGGTCGACATCATGAATGAGGAAGAACAGGCGAAAGCCGGCGGCATCATGTTCGGGGCCCAGAACTCTCGGCATCTCCGGTGCGACGGCGACCGGCGGGTACCTGTTCCAGAACTTTGGAGCCCAGGCGGCATTCTTTGCAGCGGCCAGTTTTTTGCTGGTGGGGGTCCTGTTCGCGATCTTTCTGACGGAGCGGCCGAACGAACGACGACTCCCCTGGACCGAGGGCAGGGCCCATCCACGCAATCTCGAAATCAAGATCGACGCCTGGTGGCCACTTCTCAAGCAGAGCTTCAAGGCCATGATCGCTCCGGCAAGCCTCATCATCGTTCCCTTCCTTTTGATGCGCAGCGTTCCGGCCGCTATCTACGACGTGTTCAATCCCGTCCTGGCGACGAATTATGTCGGCTATTCGACGAGCCAGTACACGACCATCTCTTCGCTCAGCGCCCTCGCTTCCGGCATAGTCGGACTGCTGCTGGGTGGTTGGCTGACAGCCAAACTCGGAAAACGCCGGGTGCTCGGGATTATGTTCGCGTTGATGGCGCTGCTTCTGCTGGGCGTGGGATTGCTGCCGCATTTGTGGAGCAGCCCCGTGATTCTTTATGCTCTCATTTGGGGCATCGACATGTTTGGCATTTTCATCGCTATCGCGATGATTCCACTGGCAATGCAGGTGTGCTCGCCGTCAGTCGCGGCAACGCAGTTCACCATCTACATGGCTCTTGGAAACTTCGGCCGGCCGATCGGCGCAGGTATTGTCGCGGCGATGAATACGGTCGATCCACAACTGATGTTCTATTCGATCGGTGGGATCATGGTGCTCGCCTCGCTCAGCACGCTGTTGCTCAAGCGCGGCGAGGCTTCATCCGAGGTGGACCGGGCGACGCATCACGGCGTTGGTGCCGGCCCAGCGGAAAATTAGACTGGTTCGAAGGCGTAGCCGGCAGAGCGGACGGTCCTGATGGGATCCTTGCTGCCGGGCTGCTCTACCGCCTTGCGAAGCCTGCGAATGTGCACGTCAACCGTGCGTTCCTCGATCTCGCTGCCGGTTCCCCACACCGAATTGAGCAGTTGCGCGCGTGAGAACACGCGCCGGGGGTGCTGCATGAAATGGGCCAACAGGCGATATTCGGTCGGACCCAACCTCAGTGGCTCGCCGTTGCGCATGACACGGTGCGCCGCCGGGTCGAGCTTCAGATCGCCCGCTTCGATCTCCTCGCCAGCCAAGGCCGGGCGGACACGCCGCAACACGGCGTTGACGCGCGCAATCAACTCGCGTGGCGAAAACGGCTTGGTAACATAGTCGTCGGCCCCGGTTTCAAGGCCGCGAATTCGATCATCCTCGCCTTCCCGTGCGGTCAGCATGATTATCGGCACCGCCGACGTGGACTTGTTCCGGCGCAGTCGGCGGCAAACTTCGATGCCGCTCGTGCCTTCGATCATCCAATCCAGCAGGACGAGATCGGGCGTATCCTCCTCGGCCATGACCATCGCTTCGTCACCGTCGGCAGTCGTCCGGACCGAGAATCCTTCTTTTTCGAAACGATATTCGAGCAGCTCGGCGAGCGAGCCGTCGTCTTCGACCAGAAGAAGCTTGGCCTTCGTCATGCCTGCCTAAGACAGCAGGATTATGACAGGCTCGTGACGTTCGGAAGCCACGCCGCGGCCCCTCAAGTGTCATCCTCGCGTTCGTCCGGGGGATACTGGCCGGTCGCGGCATAGTGCACCATCTCCGCGACATTGGTCGCGTGGTCGCCGATCCGCTCGATGTTCCGGGCGACGAAGAGAAGCTGAGCCGCGCTGCTGATGGTAGCGGGGTTTTCGACCATGTAGCTGACCAGATTGCGGAAGATGCTGTCGTAAAACGCGTCAACCTTGTCGTCGCGTTCGATGACCTCGCGTGCCAACACGGGGTCGCGCGCGGCAAATGCGGTCAGGACGTCGTGTACCATCTCCGCCGCAAGGTCGCCCATTGCGGGGATCAGAGTGAGCGGTTCGAAACGATTGCGGCCTTCGATCCTGTTCACTCGCTTGGCGATGTTCTTCGCGTAGTCGCCGATACGCTCGACCACGCCCGCGATCTTGAGCGCGGCGATGATTTCGCGCAGATCGTCCGCCATCGGCGCGCGCAGTGCGATAACGCGAACTGCCAGCTCGTCCACCTGGCTTTCGAGGCGATCGAGCTTGAGGTCGCGTTCCACCACGCCCGCAGCCAGTTCCTCGTCTCCGTTTACCAGAGCACGAAGCGATTCCTGGATGCCAAGCTCGGCTAGGCCGCCCATCTCCGCGATCAGGCCGCGCAGCCGGGTGATGTCCTCGTCGAATGCCTTGACGGTATGTTCTGCCACCATCAGCCGTACCTGCCTGTGATATAATCTTTGGTGCGCTCTTCGCGCGGATTGGTGAAGATCTGCGAAGTCTCGCCATACTCCACCATCTTGCCGAGGTGGAAGAATGCCGTGCGCTGGGACACGCGGGCTGCCTGTTGCATGGAATGGGTCACGATGACGATCGCATAACCACCGCGCAACTCGTCGATAAGTTCCTCGATCCGTGCGGTAGCGATCGGGTCCAGCGCGGAGCACGGTTCGTCCATCAGGATCACTTCCGGGTCCACCGCCACGGCACGGGCGATGCACAACCGCTGTTGCTGCCCACCCGAGAGCGCGGTTCCTGAATCGCCAAGACGGTCCTTTACCTCGTCCCAAAGGCCGGCGCGGCGCAGGGACTTTTCAACGATCGCGTCGATTTCGGCCTTGCCCTCGGCCAGGCCGTGTATGCGCGGGCCGTAGGCAATGTTCTCGTAAATCGACTTGGGGAAGGGATTGGGCTTCTGGAACACCATCCCCACGCGCGCGCGAAGCTGCACGACGTCCATCGACGACCCGTAAATATCCTCCCCATCCAATTCGATCGTCCCTTCGACACGGGCCGATGGGATCGTATCGTTCATTCGATTGAGGGTGCGCAGAAATGTCGATTTCCCGCAGCCGCTGGGGCCGATGAAAGCCGTTACGTACTCGGCGGGAATGTCGATGGACACGCGGTCGATCGCCTGCTTTTCGCCGTAGTAAACATTGACGTCGCGGGCGCGGATGCGGGCGGTCTCGGGGTTTGTAGCGTCGGTCACCATTTCTTCTCGAAGCGGTTGCGCAGGTAGATGGCAAGGCCGTTCATCACCAGGAGGAACAGCAGGAGGACGATGATCGCGGCGCTGGTGCGCTCGACAAAGCCGCGGTCGATCTCGTCAGACCAGAGGAATATCTGGACCGGCAGGACAGTTGCCGGATCCGTGAAGCCGCTCGGCGGAGTCGCGACGAAGGCTCGCATGCCGATCATCAGCAGCGGAGCTGTTTCGCCCAGCGCCCGGGCCATTCCGATGATGGTGCCGGTAAGGATGCCGGGCAGGGCGAGCGGGAGGACATGATGGAACACCACCTGGACGGGACTTGCGCCGATTGCCAGCGCGCCATCACGAATGCTCGGTGGAACTGCCTTGATGGCATTACGGCCGGCGATGACGATCACGGGCATGGTCATCAGCGCAAGGGTGAGACCGCCGATCAGCGGGGCCGAGCGCATGTTCGGAAAGAGCCCGAGAAATACAGCGAGCCCCAGCAGGCCGAAGATGATCGAAGGCACGGCCGCCAAGTTGTTGATCGACACTTCGATAAGGTCGGTCCAACGGTTCTTGGGAGCATATTCCTCGAGGTAGAGCGCCGCCAGAACACCGATGGGAAACGCCAGCAGCAGCGTCACGAGCATCGTCAGCGCCGAGCCCTTGAGAGCTCCCCAGATGCCGACCTGCTGCGGGTCAGTCGCATCCGAGCGGCTCAGAAAACCGGGGTCGAACCGTTTCGCAAGCTTGCCACCCTTTTCGAGCCTCTGTGCCAAGGGCTGTAGGTCAGCTTGTCCTTCGCCGGACAGGGCGCTGGCGAGATCGTCGCTCGCAGGGAGCCACATCGTCACGTCCTGCTGCAGCAGTGAAGGGTCGGCAGCAATTTCCCGCCCCGCGTTTCGCCAGGCATCGGGACCAATCTCCGCGCCGCCCTCGTCGCCAAGCGCCTTGTCGGCGTAAAATTCAATCACGTCCGGCAAGCCCTGGTTCTGCAGCGCGCGAACGATTTCGTCTTCATCGGTCTGGGAGGGGTCGATGGTCAGCGGCGCTTCACGGAAATCGATCGACACTTTCACTTCGGCTCGCTGAAAGCCGCCAAATCCGTTCAGAGTCATGGTGACGAGCAGGAACGCCAAAACGGTGATCGAAAACAGAATCGCTGTAAGGCCGAGCGCCTTGAAACGCCGCTCGGCTGCGTAGCGCTTCTTCATGCGGGCCTGGAACGTCTTGCTCCGGGTGGGATGGGCGAACTCACTCATAGGCTTCGCGGTACCGCTTCACGACCCGCAGGGCGATAATGTTCAATCCCAGGGTTAACAGGAACAGGACGAACCCGAGCGCGAAGGCGCTGAGCGTCGCAGGGTGATCGAAGCTCCCTTCACCGGTCAACATCGCGACGATCTGGAAGGTCACGGTCGTCATGGCTTCGAGCGGATTGGCCGTGAGGTTGGCTGCCGCGCCGGCTGCCATCACCACGATCATGGTCTCTCCGATTGCGCGACTGATCGCCAGCATAACCCCCGCGACAATGCCGGGAAGTGCCGCAGGCACCAGCACGCGGCGGATGGTTTCGCTCGTCGTCGCGCCCATCGCAAGGCTGCCGTCGCGCATCGACTGCGGCACCGCAGCGATCGAATCGTCCGCCATCGACGAGACGAAGGGGATGATCATCACGCCCATGACGAGACCGGCTGCCAGCGCGCTCTCGCTCGAGGCGTTGTCGATCCCGATGCCTTGCGCCACATCCCGAATGAACGGGGCGACCGTCAGCGCGGCAAAGTAGCCGTAGACCACTGTCGGGACGCCGGCGAGGATTTCGAGCATGGGTTTGAGCCACTTGCGCCATGCCGGGCTGGCATATTGCGTCAGGTAGATCGCGCTCATCAAACCGAGAGGGATCGCGACGATCATCGCGATAATCGCACCGATGTAAATGGTGCCCCAGAACAGCGGGATCGCCCCGTAGCGAGTAGCGTCTGCAGAACTGCTCATCGGATCGGGGGCCCAGTGGGTGCCCAGCAGGAAATCGATTGGCGAAATCATGCCGAAGAACCGCACGGTTTCGAATACGAGGCTGGCGAAGATGCCAAGGGTGGTCAGGGTGGCGACCAGCGAGGCCAGCAGAAGGACCGCCATCACGATACGCTCGACCTTCGTCCGCGCGGCGAAGTCGGGTTTGACGCGCAGGAAAGCCAAGGTACCGGCCAGAAGGCCGATTCCCAGCGTCGCGGCTATCCCGATGAGGCGATAACGGCCGATCGCCTCGCGAAACGGTTCCACAAGCGCTGCGGCGTCACTGTTGAATACCGCTGGCGCGCTGCCCAACGCCACGGCTCGCGCTTCCGCCAACATCGTCTCGCGAACCATTCCAAATCCCGGCAGGGCCCCTGCTGCGGGATCGGCGAGGACCGCCTGCAGCACGAGGTTTGGCGCCAGAATTGTCCACAGCATTGCAAAGGCCAAGACCGGAATGCCGATCCACAGTGCCACGTACCAGGCGTGATAACTCGGGAGCGCGGCGAGACGAGTCCCGGGCGCTGCCTGGCGGAATCCCCATGCCCGTGCACGCGCAGCCAGCCACCCAGCAAGCGCCAGGCCAATAGCGAGCAGGATCAGCGTGGCGCCCGACATCAGCCGGCAACCATCTGTGGGCGGGGGAAGATCATGAAGCGTGCTTCGTGCGAAACGATTGTTACGGAATTATGACGGTCAGGCATTATCCGCCCCTACCATTGGAATTCGCACGGTCACAGTGGTGCCTTCACCTCTCCTGCTGACGATGTCGAGCCGGCCTCGATGCCGTTCCACGATATGCTTTACGATAGCGAGGCCAAGGCCCGTCCCCCCGGCGGCGCGGCTCCGCCCGGGGTCAGTCCGATAGAAGCGGCGGGTCAGGTGCGGCAGGTGTTCGGAAGCGATGCCTTCGCCTCGGTCGCGGACCTGGACAACGGCCATGTTGCGCTCTCCACACTCGAGCGAGACATCGACGGGAGCGCCGGCCTCACCATACTTGAATGCGTTATCGACAAGGTTTCGCACGACCTGTTCGAGCTGGTCGCTGTCGCCTCGAACAATAATTCGGTCTTGCGGACGGACGAGGTTGAGCAGGTCCACTCGCTGAGGTCCCGCGCCGTCGCGGGCAGCGCGCTCCACGAGGATGCCCAGGTCGACCTTGTCGCGCGGCTGGTCGTGCTTCTCTGCCTCGACGCGCGAAAGCGACATCAGGTCGTCAACGAGACTTTGCAACCGGCGGGCCTCACGCAAGACCGTGCCGAGAAACTTCGAAGTAGTCTCCTTGTCGGCCCTGTCGCCTTCCTCAACGAGAGTTTCGACGTAGCCAATGATGGAGGCGAGGGGAGTGCGCAGTTCATGGCTGGCATTCGCAACGAAGTCGGTATGGGCGCGACTGATGTCGGCCTCCGCCGTCCGGTTGATCAACTCGACCAGCCAATAGCGGTTGTCGATCGGTTGCCGGCTCATCTGCCATGAACTGCGCGGGCCGGTCAGCCCTTGTATGGTGACGCTTCCACCCTGGCGCCTGCCCAGCAAGTCGACTGCTGCCGGGTGACGAAACGCCACGCGAGCATCCTGTCCGACGATATGACGGCCAAGCACCTCGCGCGCCTCGTTGTTGGCCAGGACAATTCGATCGTCGTCGAGCAGCAACAGGGGCATTCCCGAATGCTCGATAAGCTCGCGCATCCCATCCTGCGTCACCTGCATCCCTTCGGTGCGCCCGATCGGCGCCAGGGGCGGCGGCATGAACAGCAGGCTTGTGCCGATCCAGATGACGACGACCGCGAGGGCGACCCACGGGTCCGTCCTGGTAACGAGCATGAACACGCCGGCGGCGAGCGCCAGCCCAATGGCAGGCCAGGGAATCGTGCGGCCGTCCGTCATCGGCGGCAGCGTTAGAGACGCGGGGCTGCGCACGCCACCCCGCTTGTCACGCTATCGTCATGGTAGAACGGAAATACCGAGGAAAATCTCTTCCTGGTGACCCCTACGGGAATCGAACCCGTGTTTCAGCCGTGAGAGGGCCGCGTCCTAACCGCTAGACGAAGGGGCCATGCCCAAGGGCATCGCGAACAAACGATGGTGACCCCAACGGGAATCGAACCCGTGTTTCAGCCGTGAAAGGGCCGCGTCCTAACCGCTAGACGATGGGGCCGCATCAGTTGCGTGGCGGCGCACTTAGGGGCGTGGGGGCAACCGGTCAAGCCCGCTGCTTGCGTGCGGGACTAATCCGCCCAGGCCGCGTCCTCGAGGTGCAGCTCTGCTTGGGGCCGGGGGCCCCAATCGTCGATCTTTGCCCTGCCGGCGAGCCACAAGCGACGCCCGCTCGACCCGTGAAGAAGGGCTTGGCCCATATGAGTCTCCGCTGCGCGGAAGGCGATGGCCTTAAAGGAACGGCCGTCAGCACCGCTCGCGATCAACCGAACGTGATCGTTTCCGACGATTTCCGCGCGCACAATTCTGACTGGGCCGACCGCGACGCGCGGCGCGGGCCAGCCCACGCCGAACGGCCCGGCTGCTTCGAGAGTTTCCACCAACTCAGGCACCAATGCGCCGGGCGCGAGCGAAAGGTCGAGCGACATCTTCTGTTCGGCTGAGGCCCGGCCCACGACCGCGGCGAGTTGCGCGTCGATCCAGTCTGCGAACGCGTTGAGACCGTTTTCCTCGATTGTAAGGCCGGCGGCCATCGCATGTCCGCCGCCAGCGACCAGCAGGCCCTTATCTTTCGCGCCTATGATCGCCGCGCCCAAGTCAACTCCCGCGATCGAGCGTCCCGAGCCCTTGCCGAGCCCCGTTTCCCCGTCGAGCGCGATCACAAGCGTGGGTCGACCGGTCTTTTCCTTGATGCGTCCTGCTACGATGCCGATCACACCCGGATGCCAGCCTCGCCCAAAGAGGGTGATGACCGAGCGATTGTGCTGACGATCCAGTTGCTGCTCGGCAGCCTCCTGCACGACAGCTTCAACCGCGCGGCGTTCTTCGTTGAGGGTCGACAACTGTTCGGCCAACGCGCGCGCTTCGTCGGGATCGTCGGTCGTGAGCAGGCGGACGCCCAACGTCGATTCGCCGACGCGGCCCCCGGCATTGATGCGAGGTCCCAGCGCGAAACCGCAATCGCTGCAGCTCGGGGGGCGGGTCAGGCGACTCGCATCGATCAATGCCGCCATGCCGACATTCCGTCGGCGGGTCATGACCTTGAGTCCTTGCGCGACGAAAGCGCGATTGAGCCCGCGAATTGCCGCTACGTCCGCCACCGTTCCCAGTGCCACCAAATCGAGCAAGGCGAACAGGTCGGGTTCGGAACGCCCGACAAAGTATCCTCGTTTCCGCAAGGTGCGGGTGAGCGCCACGCCCAGCAGGAATGCCACGCCGACGGCAGCGAGGTGACCGTGAGCGGCGGCCTCGTCGCTCTCGTCGAGGCGGTTGGGGTTGACCAGTGCAAGAGCTTGGGGAAGCTCGGCAGCGCACTTGTGGTGATCGACCACGATCACGTCGACGCCGGCATCGCGGGCGGCGGCGAGCGCTTCGAATGCCATCGCCCCGCAATCGACGGTCACGATCAGGCTGGAACCTTCTTCGCCTAGCCGGACCAGCGCCTCGCCGCTCGGGCCGTAACCTTCGAGCAGGCGGTCCGGAATATAGTATCCCGCGTCATGGCCGAGGTCCCGGAACAGACGGATCAGCAGTGCCGAACTCGTTGCGCCATCAACATCGTAATCGCCGAAGACCGTAATCCGCTCGCCTGAGAGGATGGCCTGAGCGATCCGGTCGGCCGCGAGGTCCATATCGCGAAAGATCGACGGATCGGGCAGAAAGGTTCGCAAGCTGGGCGTGCGATGTGACGGCAATTCGTCCCGCGCCACCCCCCGCGCTAGGAGGAGTTGGTCGACGATGTCGTCCTGCCAGCCGTCACCCATTCCCTCGAACTCGCCGTGACCACCGCGCCAGCGCCAGGCCTTGCCGGAAAGCGAACGCTCGATACCAAGGACTGCCGGGCGGGTGGCCATTCCCGGTCGGTATCTCACCCGGACAGCAGAGGGAAGCGTGCGGCGGCGCCTTTCTACAAGCTTCTGAGGGCGCGAGAAAAACAGCATCCAGTTCGGATGTTTGGCATCCGGCAGGACTCGACGTTCACTCAGTTTCTCGCCAAATTGAACATCAGGGGAGCGAAGGGGTTGGCGATTTCTTCCACACACGCGTTCAGTGGTTCGGATCAGTCGGCTGTCTCGCTTCTCTTTGCGGGGGGGCGGCGGCCCGACGCCGGAGAAATAGTAGCAGCCGCATCGAAGATGCGGGACTTCTCGGTAAGCCTCGACCCAAGCGGTTGTTCTGAACCGCATTCCGCCGATTCGTCATGGCTCGAGCTGCTTTCGAATGGACTCACGTTCGACCTCTGCGGCCTGGCGCCCATGGCGCCGACGATCGCACCAGCTCCGCGGCAGAGCATTTCGTTGAGCGACCCCGATCAGCGGGAGCTGGAAGCCATTACCTTGCAGCCGGGGCCGCATCTGGTTGCAACAACAGGAATCCTGCCGGTTGTCAGGTCTCTGGCTGCGTTGGGAGCGAGCCTATCACGGCTCGACGACGTGGAAGCGGTTTGTTGGCACCCGGCAAGATCCTGGTGCGAGCCTGAAGTGTTCCGTCGGGCGATATCGCATTGGATCGAAGGCGGCGTCTTTCCCGGGCTCATGCTTACCTCGGTTTGCGTTGTCCCCGACGGAGGCCTCCAAACGGAGGGGCTGGGTATTTTTATCGGGCAGGAACTGCGGATCGAACCGGATCTCGCGATCGACCGGCCCTCGGGAACGAAGTTGGCGATAAGGCTGATCGATTTCCTCATCGTTCATGGACGCGTTTCGGCGCCGGACAGGATCATCGGCCCTGACGGGGCTCCCTTGCGCATTGAACCTTCGGAAAACGGCCGGTTCGTTCGCGTGTGGCGCGGCTGAAGGTGCAATTTACCGGATTTGCGAGGGCGCGCACCAAGCGGCGGCCACGCATTCCCTTTCGCGCCGTGAACCGCAGCGGGGAGCCAGGCTACCAGGCGGGCATGCAGCGGCATCATCTCCTTCCGCTACAGTTGCTTTCCGCCCGTTGCTTTGGCGCCATGTTCAATCGAATGGGGACGAATTTCGTCGATTTCGACGACTTTCGCTCCAACGGCCTGCTACTCCCGGCCAACGAAAATCAGGCGGTACGCTTTGGCCTGCCCCTGCATCGCGGCCCGCACCGCGACTACAACCAGATGGTCGTGGAGCGCGTCGGCCAGATCGAGGCAGACTGGGCCGTCGGACGATCGCGGGCACCCGACATAGCACTCGAAGAAGCGCTGATGCGATTAACCCTGCTGCAAAAGGCCCTGCGCCGCAGGCTGTTGACGGACATTCGTCAACTCAAGTTGAACAGACATGACCCACTGGGAGCTGGTCGCGATTATTCTGATCTCGATGCGCTCGCCGATGAGCTCTGGCGCCAGACGGAGACGACCTGAGTGGCGGCCACATTGATCCTTAGCCCCGAGGCGCGCTGATCAGGTGCGCGGGAGTGATGGCGATTGTCCTCCAATCGGAAGTTGTAGGGCGCGGTGACGAAATTCCGCTCGAACGATGGCAACCCCGACAGACCCCTGAGCCCCGTCTGATCGATCAGTCTTCGCCACTTTCGGGCACGCCGTTGGCCGCGCTGATGATCGCCCTGACGCTGGCTGCCGCCACGTCTTCATCGATGCCCACGCCCCAAACCGTGTCCCCGTCTGGTGTCAGACACTCGAGGTAGGTCGCCGCGCGCGCATCGGTTCCGGTGCCAAGGGCATGTTCGACATAGTCGACCACTTCGAGTTGCAGGCCGAAGGTCTGGCGCAAGGTCGTAAGCACGGACGAGATGAGGCCCTTGCCCCGGCCGGAAACGCGCTTCGGCACACCATCGACCTCGATCGTCCCGACAAACAGGCGGGTTCCGTCGCTAGCCCGGGTTTCCTCGAAATCCACCAACCGGAAGCGACGCTTCTCGACCTTGACGAAGTAGGCCTCCCGGAATGTCTGCCAGATGTCATCGGCGTTGAGTTCGCGCCCGAGCTTATCGGCCAGTTGCTGGACGTGCCGTGCAAAGTCGGCCTGCAGCTTCTTGGGAAGCTTGAGTCCCTGATTCTGCTCCAGAACCCAGGCGAAGCCGCCTTTGCCGGATTGTGAGTTGACGCGGATCACCGCCTCGTAGTTGCGGCCCAGGTCCGCCGGATCGATCGGCAGGTAGGGCACCCGCCACAGCTGGTCGTTGCGCTGTTCCTGCGCAGCGAAGCCCTTCTTGATCGCGTCCTGATGGCTGCCGGAGAACGCGGTAAAGACCAGGTCGCCGCCATAGGGGTGGCGTTCCGACACCGGGAGCTGGTTGCAGTATTCGACGGTCTCGATCACCCGATCGATATCCGAGAAGTCGAGACCTGGGTCGATTCCCTGCGTGTACATGTTCAGGGCCATCGTCACGAGGCAGCAATTGCCGGTGCGTTCGCCATTGCCGAACAGGCAGCCTTCTACTCGGTCGGCGCCTGCCATAAGCCCCAGTTCGGCCGCCGCCACGCCCGTACCGCGATCGTTGTGGGTGTGCAGCGAAATGACCGCGCTTTCCCGGTTCGGCAGGTTGCGGCAGAAATACTCGATCTGATCGGCATAGACGTTGGGCGTCGCCGCTTCGACCGTGGCAGGCAGGTTGAGGATGATAGGCCGTTCGGGCGTGGGCTGCAGGACATCCATTACCGCTCCGCAGACTGAAATCGAGAAATCGAGCTCGGCGGTCGAGAAGGTTTCCGGAGAGTACTGGAAGTGCCAGTCAGTTTCGGGTCGCTTCGCTGCTTCGTCGCGCATCACCATTGCGCCCTTGCGCGCGACTTCGCGCACTTCTTCCGGCGTCATGCGGAACACGATATCGCGCCACGCAGGACTCACGGCGTTGTAGAGATGGACGATCGCGGTGCGCGCGCCTTCGAGGCTTTCGAACGAGGTACGGATCAGATCCTCGCGGCTCTGGGTGAGAACCTGTACAGTGACGTCATCGGGGATGCGGCCGGACTTCACCAGGCCGGAGATGAAGTCGAACTCGGTCTGGCCGGCGCTGGGAAATCCAACTTCGATTTCCTTGATGCCCACTTCGACGAGGAGGTCGAAGAAGCGGTTCTTCTTTACCGCGTCCATCGGGTCGACGATTGCCTGGTTGCCATCGCGCAAGTCGGTGGAGAGCCAGCGGGGCGGGACCGTGATCGCGCGGCTCGGCCACTGCCGGTCGGGCAGGGGAACGGTGGGGAAGGGCCGGTACTTGGCCGAGGGGTCTTTCAGCATCGCCATGTGGCAAGCGCCTCTATCGCATTGCGCCCGCCATCGCGGGCAATTTCGACTTGGGTTGTATGAAGAGCCCTTAGGCGGGGTGCGGCGCCATCGGGCGCACGCGGTCGTTCGCGCCTAAGGGCGCGTAAGTCGAAGCAGCGAAAGAAGGGCGCGGCGGTTCATGAGCAGTAGATAGGCTAGCCAGGAAAAGAAATCCAGCAGGAAGCGGGCGGCGCCGGACCGGTGCCGCCCGCATCGAGGCCGTTTACTCCTTCTCGAACGCGGTCGTGATCTCCAGGTTCACCTCATCTCCGACCATCGGGACGAAGGTGTTGAGGTTGAAGTCCGACCGCTTGATGGTCGACGTGCCTTCAAAGCCGAGGGTGAGCTTCTTGCCCATCATCGAGTTGCCCGCGCCGGTGAATTCGGCATCGATCGTCACGGGCTTGGTGACGCCGTTAAGCGTCAGATCGCCCATGATCTTGGCCTTCATCCCGTCAACGACGACGTGATTGGAGACAAAATGGGCAGGCGCCGGCTTGGAGCCGAAGAAATCGGGCTTCCGTCCTTCCGAGCCGTCGCGCAGAAGGTGGTCGTGGAAAGCCTGGCTTGCCACCGTCGGATTAATGGGAATCGTCGCTTCGACCTTCGATACCGTGAGATTTTTCGGGTCGATCGTCAGAGTGGCGTCGACGTCGCCGAAGATACCGAAGTAGTCGTTGAAGCCGAAGTGATTGTAGCGGAATCCGACCAGCGAGTGGGACTTGTCGGTCTTGTAGGTTCCGGCGACGACCCGCGAAACGTCGAGCTGCCCAGGCAGTTCGGGCGGGCCGTTCTGGGCATGGATCGTGCCGAAGGCAGCCAAGGCAGCGGCGCCGGCGAGGACGGTGGCAGTCAACTTACGCATTGTGAGGGGTCTCCCGTTGAAACTCGTTCGCAAGTTTGCCTAGGCTTTTTGACGATGTCTAGAAGAACCGGACGTGAACGGTCACCAGCATGGAACGCGAGGTGGCGAAATTTTTCCGTGACCTTCGGGATTATTATAATTTGAATTCAATGTCATGAGTGCGAATGGACGGACCTCATCAGTGACCTTTCGCGCGTTTGGTGTTCCACCAGGAGAGGAGGTCGGGAAGCAGTTGTTCATGCCGCCGGCATGCCATCGCGACCGGTTGTAGGACAACGAATTGTCTTTCGCAGGGCTGGTGGTCGAATCTGCTTGCAGTCCGGCGGCAACCATCCCATTTTGCGCCAGCGGGCCGGGCCCCTCTGGCACGATGAACCAGTCATCGTGTGATGTCGGACCGCATCGGGTAATTCCGGTGCGACGGTTCGGCAGGCACACCGCCTCTCCACCTGACAAACCGGACACCCGATTGGACACAAACGTTCAAGAGGAGTGACGAATGACACCGAAGTTCTTCAGCCTGCTGCAGAAGCACCAGCGCGTGGACGAGCGCCTGCGGCTCGAACTGACCCGCAAGGCTCCTGATTCGCTGCGAGTGCAGCGCCTCAAGAAGGCCAAGCTCGCGGTTAAGGACGCGCTGCACGCGCTGACCCGGCGGCAGATCCACGGCCGGGCGTAAGCCTGGGAGCCCGGCGGCGCCCAAAGCCGCCGGGTGTTCCCGGTCCGGGCCCCGCTGGCGACCGAGCCGTCGGTCGCGATGTCGGACCGATCCATTTTGCAGCCGACGGGCTGACTGATCGGACAAACCTACAATGGAATTCCTGATGAGCGACTGGCTCGGCAAGCCGGGCTGGATGTGGCTGACATTTTTTGGAATCGTGATCACCCTGCTGGCGCTCGATCTGGGCGTGCTGCACCGCAAGCAACGCGAGATCGGCGTGCGCGAGAGCCTCATGCTGTCCGCCGGCTATATTGCACTGGCGCTCGCTTTCGGCGGGTGGGTCTGGTGGCAGCTCGGCGAGACGGCCGGGATGAACTACCTGACCGGCTTCGTCGTCGAGAAGAGCCTGGCGATGGACAACGTCTTCGTCATCGCCATGATCTTCAGCTACTTCGCGGTGCCGCGAGAGTACCAGCATCGGGTGCTGTTCTGGGGCATCCTGGGCGTCATCGTGTTGCGCGCGATCATGATCGGTGTCGGCGCTGCCGTCGTTTCCCAATACTCTTGGGTACTCTACTTCTTCGCCGCCTTCCTCGTCTTCACCGGCGTGAAGATGTGGCTGATGGCGGAAAAGGAATACGACGTCGGCGCATCATCGGCCCTGCGCTGGATGAAGCGGCATCTCCCCGTCACGGACGAGCTTCACGGCAATCGCTTCTGGATCCGTAAACCGGCGCCCGGCACTGGCAAGGCCGCATGGTTTATGACCCCGCTGTTTCTCACCCTGCTCATGATCGAGATCGTCGATGTGGTCTTCGCGGTGGACAGCGTGCCGGCGATCTTCGCGATCACGACCGACCCGTTCATCGTTTACACGTCGAACATCTTCGCCATTCTCGGCTTGCGCGCCCTCTACTTCGCCCTGGCCGCCATGGTGCACCGGTTCCACTACCTGAAATACGCGCTCAGCCTGCTGCTGGTGTTCATCGGCTCGAAGATCTTCGTGGCCGACATGCTGGGGCTGACCAAGATTCCGCCGGCAATTTCGCTCGGGATCACCTTCGCGATCCTGGCCGCGGGCGTCGGCGTGTCGTTGTGGAAGACGCGCGGCGAGAGAACGCTCGCTGCTTGAGGGATACGGGAGGGGCGGGGCCGCTGCGGTCCCGCCCCTTCGCCTCAGTTCTTTTCCTGGTCGACCAGCTTGTTCTTGCCGATCCACGGCATCATCGCGCGCAGCTTGCTTCCGACCTGCTCGATCGGGTGAGCTTCGGCGGCCTTGCGGCTGGCCTTCAGCTCCGGCTGACCGGCGCGGTTGTCGAGCACGAAGTTCTTCACGAAACGGCCCGACTGGATGTCGGCCAATACGCGCTTCATCTCCGCCTTCGTCTCGGGCGTGATGATCCGCGGACCGGTGGTAATGTCGCCATACTCGGCGGTGTTGCTGATCGAATAGCGCATGTTGGCGATGCCGCCTTCGTACAGCAGGTCGACGATCAGCTTGGTCTCGTGGAGGCACTCGAAATAGGCCATCTCGGGCGCGTACCCGGCCTCGACGAGCGTCTCGAAGCCCGCCTGGATCAGGTGGGTGATGCCGCCGCACAGCACCGCCTGCTCGCCGAACAGGTCGGTTTCGCACTCTTCCTTGAAGTTGGTCTCGATGACGCCGCTGCGGCCACCGCCCACGCCGCTGGCATAGGCCAGCGCAACATCGTGCGCGTTGCCGGTCGCATCCTGGTGCACGGCGATCAGGCAGGGCACGCCGCCGCCCTTCTGATATTCGCTGCGCACCGTGTGGCCGGGGCCCTTGGGCGCGATCATGATGACGTCGATGTCGGCCGGCGGCTCGATCAGGCCAAAATGGATGTTGAGCCCGTGGGCGAAGGCAAGGGCGCTGCCCGGCTTCATGTTGCCCTTTAGGTCGTTCTCCCAGATCGCGGCCTGGTGCTCGTCGGGCGCCAGGATCATCAGGATATCGGCCCACCCGGCCGCGTCGCTGTTCGACATGACCTTGAACCCGGCTGCTTCCGCTTTCTTCGCGCTGGCCGAGCCGGGGCGAAGGGCGATGGCGACATCCTTCACGCCGCTGTCGCGCAGGTTCTGGGCATGAGCGTGGCCCTGGCTGCCGTAACCGAGCACGGCGATCTTCTTGCCGGTGATCAGATTCAGGTCGGCGTCGGCGTCGTAATAAACCTTCACGTTTTGTGTCCTTCGATCAACTCGCGTCATCCCAGCGAAAGCTGGGATCGCTGTCCACTCATTCGCAGCTTGCTGCAAGAGACCCCAACTTTCGCTGGGGCGACGAATCCTTTCAGACCCCCTCGGCCCCGCGCATCATGCCCACGATGCCGCTGCGGCCGACCTCTACCAGGCCGAGTTCGCGCATCAGCGCCACGAAGCGGTCGATCTTCTCGCTCGCGCCGGTCAGTTCGAACACGAAGCTCTGGGTCGTGGTGTCGATGACCTGCGCGCGGAACACGTCAGCGATCCGCAGCGCCTCGACCCGGTTGTCGCCCGTGCCGCGAACCTTGACCAGGGCCAGCTCGCGCTCGACATGCGCGCCTGACTCGGTGAGGTCGGTGACCTTGTGGACCGGCACGAGCCGCTCGAGTTGCGAGATGATCTGGTCGATGACCGGCGGCGGACCGTTCGTGACGATCGTGATGCGGCTGATGTGGTGGTCTTCGGATATGTCCGCCACGGTCAGGCTGTCGATGTTGTAGCCGCGGGCCGTGAACAGGCCGGCGATCTTCGCCAGAATGCCGGCTTCGTTGTCGACCGTCACGGCCAGCACGTGCCGCTCGGTGTCGCGATGCTGGATCTTCATCACACCAGCGCCTTCGCTTCGTCTTCCATGGTGCCGGCTACCTGATCTCCGTACAGCATCATCTCGGTGTGCGCCGCGCCGCTGGGGATCATCGGGAAACAGTTGGCCTCCTTCGAGACCCGGCAATCGACCATGACCGGCCCGTCGTGCTCGATCATCGCCATGATAGCGGCGTCGAGATCGGCCTCGTCGGTCACGCGGATGCCCTTCCAGCCATAGGCTTCGGCCAGCGCCACGAAGTCGGGCAAACTGTCGGAATAGGAGTTCGAATAGCGGCTTTCATAGGTCAGTTCCTGCCACTGGCGGACCATTCCCATGTACTCGTTGTTGAGGATGAAAACCTTGACCGGCAGGCGGAACTGGCTGGCAGTGCCCATCTCCTGGATATTCATCTGGATCGAGGCCTCGCCAGCGACGTCTATGACCAGCGCATCCGGATTGCCGAGTTGCGCCCCGATCGCGGCGGGCAGGCCGTACCCCATCGTGCCCAGGCCGCCGCTGGTGAGCCACTTGTTGGGCGCGAAAAACCCGAAGTACTGGGCCGCCCACATCTGGTGCTGGCCGACTTCGGTGGTGATGATCGGGTCCTTGTCGCGGGTGAGGGCGAAGAGTTGCTCGACCGCGAGTTGCGGCATGATAGCGTCATGGCGCCTGGGATAGGCGAGGCTGTCGCGCGCTTTCCAGCCGGCGATCCGCGCCTTCCACTCGGCGAGATCCTGCGGCTTGCGCGTGCCCCACGCCTCGAGGATCTGTTCGAGCACGGTGGCGCAATCGCCGACGATGGGCAATTCGACCGGCACGATCTTGTTGATCGAGGCGCGATCGATGTCGATGTGGATCTTCGTGGCGTTCGGCGCGAAGGCATCGAGCCGGCCGGTAACGCGGTCGTCGAACCGCGCCCCGATGGCGACGATCAGATCGGCCTGGTTCATCGCCATGTTGGCTTCGAAGGTTCCATGCATTCCCAGCATTCCGAGCCAGTCGGAATGGTCGGCGGGAAAGGCGCCGAGCCCCATCAGCGTCGAAGTGAGCGGGGCACCGGTGACGGCCTGCAGCCTGCGCAGAAGTTCGCTTGCGCGCGGCCCCGAATTGATCACTCCGCCGCCCGTATAGAACACGGGGGCCTTGGCATTCGCCAGGAGCTCGACAGCCTCGGCGATCTCGTCCGCAGCGCCGACCATGCGCGGCTGATAGCGCTTTGGCCGCTGGGCCGGGCCAGCTGGGAGGATGGCGGTGGCGACCTGCACGTTCTTGGGGATGTCGACCACGACAGGCCCGGGCCGGCCGGTCGTCGCGATCTCGAACGCTTCCTCGATCGTGGCTGCCAACTCGGCGGGATCCTTCACGAGGTAGTTGTGCTTGGTGCAGTGCCGGGTGAGACCGACTGTGTCGGCTTCCTGGAAAGCATCGGTGCCGATGAGGTTGGTCGCGACCTGGCCGGTGATGACCACCAGCGGAATGGAATCCATGAACGCATCGGCGATGCCCGTGATCGCGTTGGTCGCGCCCGGGCCGCTGGTGACCAGCACGACGCCCGCTTTGCCGGTGGAACGGGCGTAGCCTTCCGCCGCGTGGGCCGCGCCCGCCTCATGGCGCACGAGAATGTGACGGACCCGATCGTCGCCGAACAGCTCGTCGTAGATAGGCAGTACCGCGCCGCCGGGATATCCGAAGACGAACTCCACGCCCTGGCGGACCAGACACTCGACAAGTATCGCAGCGCCGCTGCGTTCTTCGGACACGTTGCAAACCCCTTCATAATTGCGACCGGCGGGGCCGGAAAAAACGGACCCGGCGCGATTGCCTCGCGCCGGGCCGCTCCTCTCCAGCTCGTGACACGCTCCCAAATTCCCGGAGCCCGTGCTTGAGGAGCCGGCTAAGTGACATTAAATGTCATGTCAAGCCATTATCGGCAAATAATCTTTCAAAATGCTCGTGCGGTTTGGCGTTTTCGGACACTGCGCGCCGCCATTCTTGCGGCGGTTGATTACGAAACCAGGTGTATTGCCGCTTGGCGTAATTGCGGGTCGCCTGCTGGCCCCGCGCCACGGCGTCCTCGCGCGACCACTCCCCGCGCAGCCATCCCGCGATCTCCGGCACGCCGATCGCGCGCATGACGGGAAGCGCGGAGGAGAGCTTCCGTGCGAGCAGGGTTTCGACCTCCTCCACCGCGCCGGTGTCCATCATCTTACCGAACCGCGCGTCGCATCGGGCGTAGATCGTCTCTCGTGGCGGAAGAAGGACGAGGGGGTGCAGGTCCACGCTCCCGGCAATTCCGCCGGTACGCCGTTGCTGCCAGTGCGCCAGTGGCCGGCCCGTCGAGCGAACCACCTCGAGCGCGCGCGAGACGCGGGACGCGTCGGCCGCGTCAAGTGCGGCGGCGCGTTCGGGATCTTCCGCCTGGAGTGCGGCGTATGCATCCTCCACCGGCAGGGCACGCACCGCTTCCCGCACCGCCGGATCGATCGGCGGGACGGGCGCGATCCCATCCAGCAGTGTGCGAATGTAGAGGCCGCTTCCGCCGACCAGGATCGGGATCTGGTCGGCCAGATGTGCGTCCTCGATCTCGCGTTCCGCCCGGGCCGACCAGTCGGCGGCGGAGCAGGGCAGGGCCCCGTCCCAAGCTCCGAACAGGCGATGCGGCACTCCGCGCATATCGGCTTCGCTCGGCCGGGCGCTGAGGACACGCAGGTCGCGATAGACCTGCGCGCTGTCGGCGTTGATCACGACACAGGGCTGGCCGAGCGCGAGCGCGAGGTCCACGGCCAGATCGCTCTTGCCGCTCGCGGTTGGCCCTGCAATGAGCGCCACCGGCTTTCTGGAGACATCCCCCTTGCTCATCGCGCGCCTGATAGCAGACCCTGCCGGACTGGAAATGCGCTTCGACGCCGCGACCCGCGCGCTCGAGGGGGAGGGGCTGGCGGTGGCTGGGGCGCAGATGCTCGATTTTTGCGGCGAGGTCCTGCAGATCATGCTGCCCGGCGGCGATGGCGCCACCTTGCGCCGGGTCCTGGACGAGTATTTCTCGCCTTCCGACCTCGTCGTGAGCGAGCGGCAGTTCCGTGTGCCCGATCTGTTCGTGTCCGATATGGATTCGACGATGATCGGACAGGAATGCATTGACGAACTTGCCGATTTTGCCGGCATCAAGCCGCAGATCGCGGCGATTACCGAGCGGGCCATGCAGGGCGAACTCGACTTCGAAAGCGCGCTGCGCGAGCGGGTCGGCCTGCTCGCCGGGTTGGGCGAGGAAGCAATCGGCCGGTGCCTCGCCGAGCGCATCCGTCCGATGGAAGGCGCGCGTACGCTCGTCGCGACCCTGAAGGAGAAGGGCTGCAAGACCGTCCTGGTGACAGGCGGCTTTCACCATTTCGCCGACCCGGTGGCCGATCAACTCGGCTTCGAACAGGTCGTGGGCAACCGCCTCGCGGTGGCGGGAGGCAAGCTGACTGGCGACCTGGTGGGCGGTATCACGGACAGCTCGGTCAAGGAAAAGGTCCTGCGCGGCGAAGCGGCGAGGCTTGGCGACGACGTGGTGACACTCGCCACGGGCGACGGGGCGAACGACATTCCGATGTTGCAGGCCGCGACCTACGGGATTGCTTTTCGTGCCAAGCCCAAGGCGCGTGCTGCCGCCAACGGATGGATCGACCGGGGCGACCTGACGAGCATTCTCAAGCTGCTCGAGATCCCCGAGAACGAATGGGTGGCGGGATAGGCTGCCCGGCGGGCGGAGCATTCCGCTCGCGCCCTTCTCCAATGAAGGACGTGGGCCGAGCCCCGGCGAGAGGGGGCATCGGTGAGGATCGACCAGAGACCGCTTCGCCGCCGTTACCGGCTCCCCGTCAGGCCTCCATCCAATCGCGGAAAAAGCTCTCGTGCGCGTCCTTCAGTCTCTGGACGGGCACACCGAACAGGCTGTCGCCGCCGACCGTGCCGAGCCGACGGAATCCCACGCGGGCCGTGTCCTCGTTCTCGGTGCCCTTCGCCAGCGCGCGGTTGAGCGCTTCGGCGTCCGGTACGGTAACGATGTAACGCCCCTGGTCCTCGCCGAACCACCACTGCGCGGGGGTGTAGTCCGGGTGGCTTTCGACTTCGGCGCCGAGGCCGCCCGCCATCGCCATCTCTGCCAAAGCCACCGCAATACCACCGTCCGATACATCGTGAACCGCGCTAACGAGACCGTCCGCGATCAGTTCGCGCACGATGCCGCCGGCGGCTTTTTCCAAAGTCAGGTCGACCGGCGGGGCGCGGCCTTCATCGCGACCGTGAATTTCCTTCAGCCAAAGCGACTTGCCGAGGTGCGAACGCTCCGGGTCGGGAGTCGCCCATGCCTCCGGCCAGATGAGGTAGATCGCCTCGCCCGCCGCCTTGAACGGCATCGTCATCATCTGCGCGTAGTCGTCGATCAGGCCGACGCCGCCGATCGCGGGGGTGGGCAGGATCGCGCTGCCGCCGCCGGTTGCCTTGCTCTCGTTATAGAGGCTGACGTTGCCCGACACGATCGGGAAGTCGAGCACGCGGCAGGCGGCGCCCATGCCGTCTAGTGCGTGGACGAACTGCGCCATGATCTCTGGCCGCTGCGGATTGGCGAAATTGAGGCAGTTGGTCACTGCGAGCGGCCGCGCCCCCACTGCGCACAGGTTGCGATAGGCCTCGGCGATAGCCTGCTTCCCGCCCTCGTACGGGTCGGCATAGACATAGCGCGGCGTGCAGTCGGTGCTGATGGCCAGCGCCTTGCGCGTGCCGTGGACCCGCACGACTCCGGCATCGCCGCCCGTCTGCAGGGTATCGGCACCGACCTGGCTGTCATACTGTTCCGATATCCACTTGCGCGAGGACAGGTTGGGGCTGGCGAGCAGCCTGAGCAGGTCCGCGCCCACGTCCTGGCTGTCTGGCCGATTGCTCATCGGGGCGATGCCGGCCCAGGCCAGGTACTCGTCGCGCGAGAGGTAGGGGCGGTCGTATTCCGGCGCGTCATCGGCCAGCGGCCCGAGGGGAATGTCGCACACCACTTCGCCACCGAACTCGAGCACCATGTGCCCGGTGTCGGTGACCTCGCCGATCACTGCGAAATCGAGTTCCCACTTGCGGAAGATCGCCTCGGCCATCGGCTCCTTGCCCGGCTTGAGAACCATGAGCATCCGCTCCTGGCTCTCGCTCAGCATCATTTCGTATGGCGTCATGCCTTCTTCGCGGCAGGGCACCTTGTCCATGTCGAGCCGGATGCCCGCGCCACCCTTGCTGGCCATTTCGACCGAGCTCGAGGTGAGGCCTGCCGCGCCCATGTCCTGGATCGCGACGATGGCGTCGGTCGCCATCAGTTCGAGGCAGGCCTCGATCAGCAGCTTTTCCGTGAACGGATCGCCGACCTGCACGGTCGGCCGCTTGGCCTCGGCGTCCTCGGCAAAGTCGGCGCTGGCCATCGTCGCGCCGTGGATTCCGTCGCGTCCGGTCTTGGAACCGACGTAGACGATCGGGTTGCCGACCCCGGTGGCCGCCGAATAGAAGATCCTGTCCTGCGCGGCGACGCCCACCGTCATCGCGTTGACCAGGATGTTGCCGTCGTATGCCGGGTCGAAATTCGTTTCGCCGCCCACGGTCGGCACCCCCACGCAGTTGCCATAGCCGCCGATCCCTTCGACGACGCCGCGCACAAGGTGCTTCATCTTCGGATGGCCGGGCTGCCCGAAGCGCAGTGCATTCATGTTGGCGACCGGGCGGGCCCCCATGGTGAAGACGTCGCGGAGAATGCCGCCGACGCCCGTTGCCGCGCCCTGGTAGGGCTCGATGTAGCTGGGGTGGTTGTGGCTCTCCATCTTGAAGATCACCGCCTGGCCGTCACCGATGTCGATGACTCCTGCGTTCTCGCCCGGGCCGCAGATGACCCACGGCGCCTCGGTCGGCAATTTCTTGAGGTGCAGCCGGCTCGACTTGTAGCTGCAGTGTTCCGACCACATGACGGAGAATATGCCGAGCTCGACCAGGTTCGGCGCACGGCCGAGGCGGTCTTCGATCACCGCATATTCTTCGGGGGACAAGCCGTGTTCGGCAACGATCTCGGGCGTGATCTCGGTCATGGCCGCGCCCTTAGCCATCAGCGGCGATTCCCGCCACCCCCCGGAGATGCCCTCAAAGTCCCTGTGGGCATCGCTTGACCCAATCCGCCATCCCCGCCAAAGCACCGGCTTATGGCGGAAGAGGGTGCAGACCTGTCGCAAATGAGCTTCGAGGATGCGCTGCGCGCTCTCGAAGACGTAGTTCGCAAGCTGGAGAGCGGCGACGTTCCGCTCGAACAGTCCATCGATCTTTACGAACGCGGGGAAAAGCTGCGAAAGCATTGCCAGGCGCGGCTCGATGCCGCGCAGGCGCGGATCGAGAAAATCGTCCAGGGTCCCGACGGCAAGGCTGTCGGAACCGAGCCTTTCGACGCCGGATGAGTTCGGTGGGTCTGGTGATCGCCGGCGACCTGCTGACACGCGGTTTCGAGCGCATACAGGCGGAGATCGACGAGACTTTCGACGAGCTCCTCCCGGTGCCGGACGATGCCCGGGCCCGTCTTGTCGAGGCCATGCGATACGCCGCGATCGGTGGCGGCAAGCGGGTGCGGCCTCTGCTGCTAACCGCCACGGCGGACATGTACGGCGTGGGCCGGCGCTGCTCGCTGCTCGCCGCCTGCGCGGTCGAATCGATCCACGTCTATTCACTCATCCATGATGACCTGCCGTGCATGGACGATGACGACACCCGCCACGGCAAGCCGACCGTTCACAAGGCATTCGATTACGCAACCGCGGTGCTGGCGGGCAATTCGCTGCACGATCTCGCGTTCGAGGTCCTCGCAATGCCTGAAACCGCGAGCGACCCGTTCGTAAGGCTCGAGCTCGTTCAGGCCCTCGCCGGGGCGAGCGGAGCGAGCGGGATGGCCGGCGGGCAGATGATGGACATCGTTGCCGAAGAACAGGAATTCGATCTCCACACGGTTACTCGCCTCCAGCAGCTAAAGACGGGGGCCTTGCTCGGCGCGGCGGTGGAGATGGGCGCGATCCTGGGCAAGGTGCCGGAAGAGGGCAGGGGCCACCTGCGCGCCTATGCCCGCGACATCGGTCTCGCTTTCCAGATCGCCGACGACCTGCTCGACGCGAGTGGCGACGAGGCCAAGGCCGGCAAGGCGCTGCGCAAGGATGCCAATGCCGGAAAGGCCACTTTCCTGAGCTTGATGGGCGAGGGGAAGGCGCGTGACCAGGCGGCCGCGCTGGCCGAACAGGCGGTCGGGCACCTCGCCCAACACGGCGAGGAAGCAGACCTTCTGCGCACGCTCGCCCGTTTCATCGTGGAGCGCGACAGGTGAGCCGCATCGGCCTCTATCCCGGCACCTTCGATCCGATCACGCTCGGCCATGCCGACATCATCCGGCGCGGCGCGAAGCTGGTCGACCGGTTGATCGTGGGGGTCACCACGAATCCCTCGAAGGATCCGATGTTCAGCCCCGCCGAGCGGATCGAGATGGTCCGCGCGGAAGTCGGGCGGCTAGGCATCGAAAACGTCAAGGTCGAAGGGTTCAACGCGCTGCTGGTCAAGTTTGCCAAGAGCGTGGGCGCCACGGTGCTCATCCGCGGCCTGCGCGCGGTGGCCGACTTCGAATACGAATACCAGATGGCCGGTATGAACCAGCAGCTCGCCGACGACATCGAGACCGTGTTCCTCATGGCCGATGTCAGCCTGCAACCGATCGCCAGTAAGCTGGTCAAGGAAATCGCGCTGTTCGGCGGCGACATCGCTCCCTTCGTGAGCCAAGAGGTATGCGACCTGGTCGAGGCTCGGGTAGCCACGCTGGGCCGGCGGGGCGACCTTTAGGGCGGACTGCCCGCCGCCGGAACAATCGTTAATTGCAGCGTCATCGACTTACCGATAGGGCGCGGCTCACATCGGAAAATACGGACGACACATGATCAAAGCCTTCGCCACGGCCGCGCTTGCCCTTTCGCTTGCCCTTTCCGGCGCGCCCGCCGCCGCCCAGGACGAGGCGCCGGCGGCGGCGCCCGCCGCAGGCACGGCCACGGTGGACTTCGACATGACCCACGATCCGGAGAACATTCTCCTGCTCGACCTGTCGAACAACCAGCGCGTGGCCATCCGGCTGATGCCCCAGTGGGCGCCGCATCACGTCGAGCGGATCAAGACGCTTGCCCGGCAGGGGTTCTACAATGGGATCATATTCCATCGCGTGATCGACGGCTTCATGGCGCAGACCGGCGATCCGACCGGCACCGGCCGCGGCGGGTCCGAGCTGCCTGATCTGCAGCAGGAATTCAACGCCAGCCCGCATCTTCGCGGAACTGTTTCCATGGCCCGGGCGGCGAGCGAGGACAGTGCCAACAGCCAGTTCTTCATCGTGTTCTATCCCCGCTTCGCGCTCGACAAGAAGTACACCAACTTCGGTCGCGTGATTTCCAACATTGCCGCGGTCGACGAGATCCACCGGGGCGAACCGCCCGAGGATCCCACCTGGATCGTCCAGGCGACCATTGCGGCAGACGGCATTCCGCAGAAGTTTGCTCCTGCCGCACAGGCACAGGCGCAGGCGCCGGCGGCGCCGGTCGCCGCGGCCGAACAGTCTTCGGCCAACTGATCCCGGCGCGCCATGCGCGTTGACCAGTTCGATTTCGAGCTCCCGCCGGAGCGCATCGCGCTGCGCCCGGTGCGTCCCCGCGACGCTGCGCGGCTCCTCGTGGCGGAGGGCGCCGCACCGTTCGCGGACAGCATCGTGCGCGACCTGCCGCAAGTGCTGCGCAAGGGCGACGTCCTCGTCTTCAACGACACTCGCGTCATCCCTGCGCAGCTGGAGGGCCGCCGCGGCGAAGCAAAGATCGGGGCGACCCTCCACAAGCGCATCGACTTGCGGCGTTGGCAGGCCTTCGTGCGTAACGCGAAGCGCCTCCGAGCCGGAGAGGTCGTCGAGTTTGCACAGGGCGTCAGCGCATCGGCCGAGGAGCGCCTGCCGGATGGCAGCTTCGTGCTCGTTTTCCATGGTGATGAGCCGGTCGAGCTCCTGCTCGAGCGGGCAGGCACCATGCCCCTGCCACCCTACATCGCGGGTAAGCGACCGACAGACGAGGCCGACCGCAGCGACTATCAGACCATGTTCGCCGAGCGCGACGGCGCTGTCGCTGCTCCCACGGCCGCACTGCATTTCACGCCCGGACTCATCGCAGCCCTCGATGCCGCGGGGATCGAACGCGAAACCCTGACGCTTCACGTCGGCGCGGGCACTTTCCTGCCGGTCAAGGTCGAGGACACCGCCGACCATGCCATGCATAGCGAATGGGGCCGGATCGACGCTGCGACGGCCGACCGGCTCAACGCGGCGCGCGCGGCGGGCGGGCGGCTGATATCGGTCGGCACCACGAGCCTCCGCTTACTCGAAAGTGCCACCGGCGAGGACGGAATCATCCGCCCGTTCGAGGGGGACACGGCCATTTTCATCACCCCCGGATACCGCTTTCGCGCAATCGACGGACTGATGACCAATTTCCACCTGCCCAGGTCGACCCTCTTCATGCTGGTCAGCGCGCTCATGGGGCTGGAAACCATGCAGGCGGTCTATGCCCATGCGATTGCAGAAGAATATCGCTTCTACAGCTATGGCGACAGTTCGCTGCTGATCCCGTGACGCCCGCCCGGGCTTGCTTTCGCGCCGCCGACCGCCATCTTGCGGCACGAATGAGCGATCCGATTCTCGAAATCTCCGACCTGGCCAAAACCTATGAACCGCGCGGGGGAGGGGAACCGGTCCGCGCTCTCGACGGGGTCGACCTGACGATCCGGAAAGGCGAGATATTCGCCCTCCTGGGACCCAATGGGGCCGGCAAGACGACGCTGATCGGCGCGGTCTGCGGGCTGCTGAACCCGACGAGCGGCACGATCCGGGCGTTCGGCATGGATGTGCGGCACAACTGGCGCGACGTGCGCCGCCGGATCGGTCTCGTCCCGCAGGAACTGGCTTTCGACATGTTCGAGAAGGTCGGCCGCTCGGTGGCCTATTCGCGCGGGATGTTCGGCTACCGGCCCGATGCGGAGCGGATCGAGGAAGTCCTCAGGTCGCTCAGTCTCTGGGAAAAGCGGGATTCGCGCATCCGCGACCTGTCGGGCGGCATGAAGCGCCGCGTGATGATTGCCAAGGCGCTCAGCCATGATCCCGAACTGCTGTTCCTCGACGAGCCGACCGCCGGGGTCGATGTCGAGTTGCGGCGCGACATGTGGCGGCAGATCGATGCCCTGCGCGAACGCGGGACGACGATCATCCTGACCACGCACTACATCGAGGAGGCCGAGGAAATGGCCGACCGGGTCGGGGTCATCAACAAGGGCAAGCTCCTGCTGGTGGACGACAAGGATGCGATCATGGCCCAGCTCGGAAGGACGGAAGCGCGGATTGCGCTGGCGCAGCCGCTGGACGGCGTTCCTCCCTTCCTCGCAGCCTATCCGCTCACGCTTGAGAACGGCGGCACGACCCTGGTCTACCGCGGTGGCGACGGCACCGGCAAGGGCAAGCGCGAGGCGGCCGAAGTCATCAAGGCGCTGGTCGAGAACGACCTGGGCTTTGTCGGCATAGAGACGGCCGAATCCAGTCTCGAGGATATCTTCGTCGGTCTCGTGGAAGCCGGGCAGGGGGACGCGGCATGAACTGGCGCGGTGCCATCGCCATCCTGCGCAACGAGCTGTCGCGCTTCTTCCGCACCGCCTTCGGGTCGATCCTGTCGCCGGTGCTGACGACCTCGCTTTACATCGTCGTATTCGGCGCGGCGATCGGCAAGCAGATGGACGCGGCGCAGTTCGGCGGCGCTTCCTACGGCGCGTTCATCGTGCCGGGGCTGTTGATGCTGACGCTGCTCAGCGAGAGCACCTCTAATTCCAGCTTCGGCATCTACATGCCACGCTTCACAGGCGCGATATACGAGCTGCTCAGCGCGCCTGTCGGGGTGGTCGAGACGCTGCTCGGATTCGTGGGAGCAGCGGCGCTCAAGTCCTTGATAATTTCGGGGATCATCATGCTGACGGCGCGGCTGTTCGTCGACTACTCGATTGCCCACCCGGTCCTCGCGGTGGGCTATATCGTACTTGTCGCGGCGGCGTTTTCCCTGTTCGGTTTCATCCTCGGGATTTGGGCGGACGGATTCGAGAAGCTGCAGATCGTGCCGCTGATCATACTCACTCCGCTGACATTCCTCGGCGGCACCTTCTACTCTGTCGAGGTGCTCAGCGAACCGTGGCGCACGGTCACTCATTTCAATCCGATCTTCTATCTTATCAACGGCTTGCGGTGGACGTTTACGGGCAATTCGGACGTGCCGATCGCCTTGGCCTTCGGCATGACGATGGGGTTCGTCGCGCTGTGCATCGCGATCATCGCCTGGATCTTCCACTCGGGGTGGAGATTGCGCGACTGAGGCGCTAGCGACGCGCGAATGAAGCGCTCGATTGCCCTGTTCACCACTCTGTTCAGCACGCTGTTCACGCTGAACGCCGTGCCGGCCCACGCGGCCATTCCCGATCCGGTTCGGGCAATGATCGATGCGGCGATTGCCAGGGGCGACGAAAAGCAGGTCAAGACGGTCATCGATCTCGCCCGCGAAACCAACCCTGCAGACGCGGCAGAGATCAACGCGATCTGGCAGGACTTTCAGACCGGCCAGACGAAGGCGTTGGCGGCAAGCAAGGAAGCCGAGCGTGAGGCGATCCGCCAGGCGGGCCTGTTCCAGCGCTGGACGGGCAAGGGCGAGATCGGCGCCTTCAGGGCCACTGGCAACAGCGACAACACCGGCCTCTCACTCGCGCTAGGCCTGACCCGCGAGGGGATCGACTGGAGCCACAAGCTGACCGCCCGCGCCGACTACCAGCGTAGCAACGGGGTCACCACGCGCGAGCAGGTCTTTGCTGCCTACGAACCACGCTACCAGATCGGCGGGCGCCTGTTCGCCTATGGCCTGGGGCAATACGAGCGCGACCGGTTCCAGGGCTTTTCCGGTCGCTATGCGGTCTCGGGCGGGCTCGGTTACAAGCTCGTCGACGAAGCCGGCCTGAAAGTGGCGGTGAAGGGCGGCCCCGCCTTCCGCCACACCGAGTTCATCGGCGGGGGCAGCGAGGACGAACTGGCCGCGCTGTTCGCCGTCGATGCCGACTGGGAGATCACCGACCGGCTCACCCTGAGCCAGGATGCCAACATGGTGGCTGACGCAGGCGGGCAGGCGACAGTGATATTCGGCGCCAAGAACACCACGCTCAACCTCGTCACGGCGCTCAACGCCAAGGTGAGCGATCGCCTTTCGACGCGGCTGTCGTACACCGTCGAATACGACAGCAGCCCGCCGCCCGGCGCGGTTTCGACCGACACGCTGAGCCGCTTCACCCTGGTTTACGGCTTCTGACGGCGCAGATGACCCGCTTCAAGTTCACCATTGATGCGAACGACGGCCGGGCGCGTACCGGGCGCATCGCGATGCAGCGCGGCGACATCCGCACGCCGGCCTTCATGCCTGTCGGCACCGGGGCGACCGTCAAGGCGATGAAGCCCGAAGCGGTGCGGGCGACGGGCGCCGACATCATCCTCGGCAATACCTACCACCTCATGCTGCGCCCCGGCGCGGAGCGCGTGGCGAAGCTGGGCGGCTTGCATCGCTTCATGAACTGGCCGCGCCCCATCCTGACCGACAGCGGCGGCTACCAGGTGATGAGCCTCAGCGAATTGCGCAAGCTGACCGAGGAAGGCGTCGAGTTCCGCAGCCATATCGACGGCAGCAAGCACATGCTGACGCCGGAACGCTCGATGGAAATCCAGCGCCTGCTCGGCTCCGACATCGTCATGGCGTTCGACGAGTGCCCGCGCGCCGACCGGCCGCGCGACGAGATCGCCGCCAGCATGGAGCTGTCCATGCGCTGGGCGAAGCGTAGCCGCGAAGCCTTCGACGCGGGCGGTGAACACGCGGAAAGTGCCGCGCTGTTCGGGATCCAGCAGGGCGCGCTCGACGCGGACCTGCGGCGCATCTCGGCGCAGAAGCTGACCGAGATCGGCTTCGACGGCTTCGCCATCGGCGGGCTGGCGGTGGGCGAGGGGCAGCAAGCGATGTTCACCACGCTCGACTTCGCGCCCCAAATGCTGCCTGAAAGCGCGCCGCGCTACCTCATGGGCGTAGGCAAGCCCGACGACCTCGTCGGTGCAGTGGAGCGCGGGGTGGACATGTTCGACTGCGTGCTGCCGACCCGGTCGGGGCGCAATGGCCAGGCTTTCACGTGGGACGGGCCCCTCAACCTGCGCAACGCCCGCCATACGGAGGACACCGCCCCGCTCGACGAGCGCTGCCCGTGCCCGGCGTGCGCGGATTACTCGCGGGCTTACCTGCACCACCTGGTCAAGGCGGGCGAAATGCTCGGCGCCATGCTGCTGACCGAGCACAACCTGACGTTCTACCAACAGTTGATGCAAGCCATGCGGGACGCGATCGGGCAGGGCCAATTCGCCACATTCGCGGATCAATTTCGCGCCGCCTATCTTAAAAGCGATTGATTTTTGGTCCCTTCGCGGTTTCAGATGAGACCGGGATACCAAAGGGGTCGATCAATGAAATTTAAGTCCATCGCGGCGCTGCCGCTGCTCGCCATGCTCGTGCCGGCGGCTGCTCACGCCGCCACTGCCGAGGAAGATGCCGCCAAGTTCGGCGCGCGTTCCTTCGTGCGCGATATCTCGATGTCGCCCGAAGGCGACAAGGTCGTCATCGTCTCGCCTCGTCCGAGCGGCGGCGAAGCGGCGGTAGTGATCGACATGAACACTGCGGTCTCCACTCCGATCCTTGGCTCGGAAGGGGGCGAAGACAAGATCCGCTGGTGCTTCTTCGTGCTGGAAGACCGGGTGATCTGCCAGATCGCGAAGGTCGAGGGCAGCAACCGCATGGTGCAGGGTTCGGCGCGGCTGTATTCGATTTCGGCCGATGGCAAGAAGATGGAACAGCTTACGGCCAAACAGGCCAGCACGGCGCTCTACTTCAGCGGCTCCAGCGGCGGCGTGGTTGATTACAACATCGAAGGTGAACCGAGCTCCATCCTGATGAGCCGCTGGGTCGCGCCCGAAGCGCGCTCGGGCAACCTCACGGGCAGTTCGGCGAGCGGCCTGGCCGTCGAACGGGTCGACCTGTCGAACAACCACCGCCGGCAGGTCGAGAGCCCGCGCGAGACCGCGCTCGATTACATCAGCGACGGCCACGGCAACGTGCGGATCATGATGACGCAGCCGACCAATTCGCAGGGCAACTACGGCCGCAACGAGTACAACTTCCTCTATCGCCCGGCGGACGGCGGAGGGTGGAAGCCGTTGAGTTCCGGCCGCAACGAGAACCTCCAGTTCGTCGGCTTCTACCCGGTGGCGGTCGATGGCGCGGCCAATGTGGCCTACGGGTTCGAGAACGACACGGGGAAGACGGCGCTTTACACGATGGCGCTCGACGGCAGCGGCGCCAAGAAGCTGGTGCTGGGCCGCGACGACGTCGATGTCGACGGCATCATCACGCTCGGCCGCGACCGCCGCGTCATCGGCGCCAGTTACGCGACCGAGAAGCGCTACGCGGAATACTTCGATCCCGAGCTCAAGGACCTGGCGGCCGGGCTCGCCAAGGCGCTGGGCGGTGGAATGTCGATCAGCATCGTGGGGTCGAGCGACGACGAGCAGAAGCTGTTGGTCTTTGCCGGCAGCGACACGGTCCCGGGCGACTACTACGTCTACGACAAGGCCACCAAGCAGCTCGGGCAACTCCTGCCGATGCGGCCCGAACTCGCCGGCGTGAAGCTCGCCCAGATGAAGCCGGTCCGCTTCCCGGCCGCCGACGGCACGATGATCCCCGGCTACCTGACCCTGCCGCCGGGCAGCGACGGCAAGAACCTGCCGGCGATCGTCATGCCGCACGGCGGACCGGGCTCGCGCGACGAGTGGGGCTTCGACTGGCTCTCGCAGTATTTCGCCGCGCGCGGCTTTGCCGTGCTGCAGCCCAACTTCCGCGGTTCGGCGGGGTACGGTTCGGACTGGTTTCAGCAGAACGGGTTCAAGTCGTGGAAGACCGCCATCGGCGACGTGAACGACGCGGGCCGCTGGCTGATTGCGCAGGGCATCACTTCGCCCAACAAGCTGGGCATCGTGGGCTGGTCCTACGGCGGGTACGCGGCGCTGCAGTCGGCGGTTCTCGACCCCGACCTTTACAAGGCGATCGTCGCGGTGGCGCCGGTAACCGATCTCGAGACGCTTCGGTCGGAATCGATGAACGATTACGATTTCCGTGTGCTTGACGCCTCGATCGGGCAGGGGCCGCATGTTCAGGAAGGCTCACCTGCGAACTACGCCGACCGCTTCAAGGCGCCGGTGCTGCTGGTCCACGGCGACACCGACACCAACGTGCGCGTGCAGGAATCGCGCCTGATGGAAAGCCGGCTGAAGAGCGCGGGCAAACAGGTCGAGTACATCGAGTTCAAGGGCCTCGCCCACCAGCTCGACGACGCCGATGCACGCGCGCAGATGCTCGCGGCGGCGGAGCGCACGCTGCGCAAGGGCATGGGTCTGTAGCGGACGACGGGCCGGCGGGGGCTTCGGCTCCGCCGGCCGCCTTACTGGCGGGACCGCATCTCTTCGGCGACTTGGCGATCGCGCGCCTGCTTCTTACCGAGCTCGTCCTTGACGTATTCCGCGATCCGCTTGCGCTCTTCCAGTTGCGCGACCGTGTAGCAGACCCGGCGCGACATGATGCTGCCCGTGGCCGTCTCGCTCATGCAGACCTTCTTCTGCTTTCTCGACAGCTCGCCGTCGACAACGATCGGATCGCCCTGCTCGTCAGATCCGGGGGAAGTCGCTTCCTCTTCCGGTTCGGCACCCGCCAGCGGTGCTGCCGGGAGGGCCAGGAGGGGCAATGCCAGTATGGCCGCGCGCTGAAAGACCTGCTTCATGCCGGTTGCCCCTGCAAATTGCGGCCGAAGATTGCCACCGAACGTGCATGGGAGTCCATGATGGCCGCATGACGATGCGGGAATGCCGCAGGAACGAAAAAGGGCGGCCCCGCGGGACCGCCCTTTCGTGTTCGTCTGTGAACCGGGTCCCGGATCAGGCCCGGGGCAAGGTCAGCGCGAGTAGAACTCGACGACCAGGTTCGGTTCCATCGTGACCGGATAGGGCACTTCGTCCAGCGTCGGAACGCGGCTGAAAGTGACCTTGTCGCTACCGTCGACGGCGACGTAGTCGGGGATGTCGCGCTCCGCCAGCGTCTGCGCTTCAGCGACCAGGGCCATTTCCTTGGCCTTGTCGCCCAGCGCGATCACGTCGCCCACCTTGATGCGGCGGCTGGCGATGTTGCACTTCACGCCGTTGACGCGAATATGGCCGTGACTGACGAGCTGGCGAGCAGCGAAGATCGTCGGCGCGAACTTGGCGCGGTAGACGACCATGTCGAGGCGTTGCTCGAGCAGGCCGATCAGGTTCTGGCCGGTGTCGCCCTTCATGCTCGCCGCGTCCTTGTAGGTCGCCTTGAACTGCTTCTCGGTGACGTCGCCGTAGTAGCCCTTGAGCTTCTGCTTGGCCCGCAGCTGCAGGCCGAAGTCGCTCATCTTGCCCTTGCGGCGCTGGCCATGCTGGCCCGGACCATAGGAGCGGCGGTTTACGGGAGAATTCGGGCGACCCCAGATGTTTTCACCCATCCGGCGGTCGAGTTTGTACTTGGCGCTCTTGCGCTTCGACATGACGTCGTTTCCTTCAATTCGCGGTCGCTACCCCCCAGTCCACCGTGGAATGGGGTCAGCGCTTCAACCCGGCATCGCACCGCATGACCAACAGTCATGCGCGGCCGCCGCTTCACCGGGGTGCGGGGCCAATCGCGAGCGGCGCCTTTGGCCGCTCGACGACGGAAAGTCAACCGGGCGGCATCCGCGGGGATTCCCCGGGCGCCGCCGGCGCTTACTTCTTGAGGTTGCGCAGATCCTGCTCGGTCTGACGTTGCTGGCCCTTGAGCTGTTCGGGCGTGTAGCACTTGCGCTTGGCCATCACGCTGCCGGTGGCGGTTTCCGTGCGGCAGATCTTGCGTGGCTTCTTGGCCGGCTTGGCCGCATCCTCGGTAACTGGGGCCTCGTCCGAAACGGGCGGCGTCGGCGCCGCGAAGCTCGTTGCGGAGACGAGAGCGAAAGCAGCTACAGCGAGGGGAGTGAGAATGCGCATGCCGGTTCCTGAATCGTAAAGGTCAAGACGGCCGCGAATATCCCGGCGTGAAGGTAAAAACCAGTTTGTTTTCGAGACTTTGCTGCAACGCAATAAAAAAACAGTAAGCCGCCAAAAACTGGATTATTCAGTCACCGCGCCGCGAGACGCGACAACAAAAGCGCACGCGGGCGCCATGCATTCCGTCGGTCTAATGTCATCCTGGCGTGTCGCGTGTGCTCAGGGAGGCGATCAGCTGCCGCCCATGGGATTCTTGGCCTGGGCCGCGAGCGTGTTGTTGCGCCCGTAGTCGTCGATCGCCTGCTTGGTCTGGGCGCGAACCTTGTCCCATTCGGTCCTGGTCATGCAGATCTTGCTGACCTTGGTCAGCGAACCGGTCAGCTTCTGCTTCTTGCAGATCTTGGGTTCCGGCTTGGCGGGCGCTTCCGCCACGGCCGGGGCCTGCTCTTCTTCCGCGGCGAGCGCCGGTACGGCGATGAACGCCAGGCTTGCGGCGGCAGCAATGGCGAACGTGTGCATGGCAATCCCCTCGGGCGGACCCTTTCCGCTTAAGTCGAACTATACGAGAGGCCCGGATTTAGTCAATTTGGTCTTCCGTCGCCACGCGACGCTTGTTCCCCAAGGCGGAAAGCACGCCTCGTAAGGTGCGCACTTCCAGGTGATTCCATGCCGGCTTGGTGAGCAGCCCGCGCAAGGTGCGGCGGGTCGCCCCGGCGCGGCTTTCCGGGCGGAAGTACCCGGCCGGCTCAAGCAACTGCTCGAAATGGCCGATCAGGCCTTCCAGCTCGTCCTGCGGGGCGGGCGGTAAAGCCTCTTCTTCCGCCGTCGGCTGCGCGAGATCCTGGTGTTTCGACCATTCGTAGGCACACAGGATCACCGCCTGCGCCAGGTTGAGCGAGGCGAATTCGGGATTGATCGGCACCGTCACGATCGCGCGGGCGAGGGCGACGTCCTCGGTTTCGAGGCCCGAGCGCTCCGGCCCGAACAGGATAGCGCTGCGCCCGCCCGAACCGCTCTGGCCGCGGCCGGCGATCTCGCGCGCGGCCTCTTCCGGCGTGAGGACCGGCTTGGTGACGCCGCGCTTGCGGACGGTGGTGGCGTAGACGTGGGCGCAGTCGGCCACCGCCTCGGCCACGGTCGCGAACACCCGCGCCCGTTCGAGCACGATGTCGGCCCCGCTCGCCGCCGGGCCGGCGGAGGGGTTGGGCCACCCGTCGCGCGGTTCGACCAGGCGCATCTCGACGAGCCCGAAGTTGAGCATCGCCCGCGCCGCCTTGCCGATGTTCTCGCCCAGCTGCGGGCGGACGAGAACGATGACGGGTTGTTCAACCCTGTCCGACATCACGCACGCTGCTGGCGAATTCCTCGAAGTCCTTCGCCTCGCCGAAGTCGCGATAGACGCTGGCGAAGCGGATGTAGGCCACGCTGTCGATCTGGCGCAGGCCGTCCATCACCATCTCGCCGATGCGGGTGGAGGGGATTTCGGCGTCGCCCATCGTTTCGACCTGGCGCTGGATGCCCGAGACGAGCTGGTCGATCCGTTCCTGCTCCACGCCGCGCTTGCGGCAGGCGAGGGCGACCGACTGCTCGATCTTGCCGCGGTTGAAGGCTTCGCGCTTGCCGCCGGCCTTGACCACGGTGATCTCGCGCAGTTGCACGCGTTCGAAGGTGGTGAAGCGGGCCCCGCAACTTTCGCACTGGCGGCGGCGGCGAATCGAGGTGTTGTCCTCGGTCGGCCGCGAATCCTTAACCTGGCTGTCGTCGTGGGCGCAGAAGGGGCAGCGCATTCTTTACGGGCGCAGTCTCTTGTAGAGCATGAAACCGGCGCCGGCGACGCCGCCGATGATCGGCCCGACGAACGGCAGCACAAATCCGGCAACCGCGCCGACCGCGGCGCCCGTCAGGACAGGCTTGGTCGAAGGATGATGCATCCCTTCCTTGGCCATGCCTTTGATCTCGTCGCTCGCTTCGGACATCAGGTCGTCGCGCTGGGGCGGCTGGTTTGGATCGGTCATCGAATTATCTCCCGGGATAGACAGGGAAGGCGGCGCAAAGCTCGCCAACCCGGCGGCGGACGCTCTCTTCTACCTGAGCATCGCCTTCATCGCCATTCCTCGAAAGCCCTTCGACGACTTCTGCGATCAGTCCGCCGATCTTGCGGAACTCGGCCGGGCCGAAACCGCGCGTGGTGCCTGCCGGCGTGCCGAGGCGAACGCCCGAGGTCACGAAGGGCGAACGGGTGTCGAACGGGATGCCGTTCTTGTTGCAGGTCAGGTACGCGCGATCGAGCCCCGTCTCGCCGGCCTTGCCGGTCACGTCCTTGGGCGTGAGGTCGACCAGCATGAGGTGATTGTCGGTCCCGCCCGAGACGACCCGCAGGCCGTGCTCCTCGATGCTTGCGGCGAGCGCCTTGGCATTCTCCGCCACCGACGCGGCGTAGGTCTTGAACTCCGGCCGCAGCGCCTCTGCGAAAGCCACGGCCTTGGCGGCGATCACGTGAACCAGCGGGCCGCCCTGCATCCCGGGGAAGACCGCCATGTTGAGCTTCTTGCTCAGTTCCTCGTCGTTCCACAGGATCACGCCAGAGCGCGGGCCGCGCAGGCTCTTGTGGGTGGTGGTGGTGACGACGTGGGCGTGCGGGATGGGCGAGGGGTGCACGCCGCCAGCCACGAGGCCGGAGAAGTGCGACATGTCGGCCAGCAGGTAGGCGCCCACCTCGTCGGCGATCTTGCGAAATTCGGCGAAGTCCCAGTGGCGCGGATAGGCGGTTGCGCCGCTGATGATAAGCTTGGGCTTGTGTTCGTGGGCGAGGCGGCGGATCTCGTCCATGTCGAGCAGTTCGTCGTCCTTGCGCACGCCATAGGGCACGACGTTGAACCACTTGCCGCTCATGTTGACCGGCGAACCGTGCGTCAGGTGGCCGCCACTCGCGAGGTCGAGACCCATGAAGGTGTCGCCCGGCTCGAGCAGGGCGAGGAACACCGCCTGGTTCATCTGGCTGCCGCTGTTCGGCTGGACGTTGGCGAACTGGCAGCCGAACAGCTTCTTGGCCCGCTCGATCGCCAGAGTTTCGACGACGTCTGCATACTCGCAGCCGCCGTAGTAGCGCCGGCCCGGATAACCTTCCGCATACTTGTTGGTAAACACCGAGCCGGTCGCCTCGAGCACCGCCGGGCTGGCGATGTTCTCGCTCGCGATCAGCTCGATGCGGTCGCGCTGGCGGCCCAGTTCGTTGCGGATCGCGGCGTAGACTTCGGGATCGGCATCCTCGAGGCTGTCGTGCCAGAAGCGGTTCAGCGCTTGCGAGGAATGGGCGCGGGCGGCGTCGGCAGTGGTCATGTCAGGCGTCCTGCGGGGTCTTGGAAAGCTTCTCGACGCGGGCACAGTGACGGCCCCCGCCGAAGGGTGTTTCGAGAAAGGCGGCGACGCAGGCCCTGGCCATGTCGAGCCCGATCAGCCGCGCCCCCATCGCGATGGCGTTTGCATCGTTGTGCTCGCGGCACAGCCTGGCCGAAAGCGGTTCGGACACCAGTGCGCAGCGGAGTTTCGGATTGCGGTTGACGGCCATCGAGATGCCGATGCCCGAACCGCACAGCGCGATGCCGCGCTCGGCCGCGCCGGAAGCAACCGCTTCGGCCAGCCTGTAGCCGTAGTCCGGGTAATCGACGCTGCTGGAGTTGTAAGGGCCGAGGTCGGAGACCTCGTGGCCCTCGCCGCCGAGCCAGTCGACGAGCGCCGACTTGAGTTCGAGCGCCGCATGATCGGAGGCGATGGCGATCTTCATGCCGCGCACATAGTCATTCGATTGTCCGCTCGCCACCGTAAACGGGCTTTGTCCCCGGCGAGGTGGGCTATAGTGTGCCCAAAACGGGAGATGACATGGACTATCGCTATCTCGGTCACAGTGCCCTTCGCGTCTCTCCTCTATGCCTCGGCACCATGATGTTCGGCGGCGCAACCGAAGAACCGGTCGCAAGGCGGATCATCGGCAAGGCGCGCGACCAGGGGGTCAATTTCCTCGACACTGCCGACCTTTACAACGGCGGCAGGTGCGAGGAGGTCGTCGGCCGCTGCCTAAAGGGCAACCGCCACCACTGGGTCGTGGCGACGAAATTCGGCCACCGCATGACCCAGGAACCCAACGAGGGCGGACAGTCGCGCAAGTGGATTTTCCAGGACGTCGAGGACAGCCTCCGCCGCCTCGGCACCGACTTCATCGATGTGCTCTACTTCCACAAGGCCGACGAGAACGCCCCGCTCGACGAGCCGATGCGGGCGATCAAGGACCTGATGGCGCAGGGCAAGGTGCGGTATTACGGCGTGTCCAACTTCAAGGGCTGGCGCATCGCGGAGGTATGCCGGATCGCCGACCGGCTCGACATGGATCGCCCGGTCTGCAGCCAGCCCCTGTACAACATGGTCGACCGGCTGGCCGAGGTGGAGCAACTCCCGGCCTGCGGACACTACGGGATCGGCGTGGTCCCCTACAGTCCGCTGGCGCGCGGCGTGCTCTCGGGCAAGTACGACCCCGGCGCCAAGCCTCCGGAGGGTTCGCGCGCGGCGCGCGGCGATCCGCGCATCATGCAGACGGAATGGCGAGCCGAATCGCTCGAGATCGCGCAGCAGGTCGCCGAGCGGGCGCGGGAGAAGGGCGTTTCGACCGTCGCCTGGGCGATCGCCTGGGTCCTGCGCAATCGCGTGGTCAGTTCGGCCATCGTCGGCCCGCGAACCGAAGAGCAGTGGGATGCCTATCTCCCGGCGCTCGACGCCGTGCTCGACGCAGATGACGAAGCTTTCGCCGACGGACTGGTCCCGCCGGGCCATGCCTCGACGCCTGGCTATACCGATCCCGCCTATCCCGTCGAGGGGCGGGTGACCGGCCGCTAGTTACGAGGAGACTCACGTGTTCGCAGGCAACAAGTTCATCGTCAGCGTGGCGCTCAATGGCGGCATGCAGCAGGACCGGGACGGGGCGGTCGTCCCCAAGCAGCCGGTCGAAATCGGCGAGGCGGCGGCGCGCTGCCATGAAGCGGGGGCGGCAATGGTCCATGTCCACGCGCGCGGCCCGGACGGCCGGAACACCGGCGACAAGGAGGTCTATGCCGAGATCATACGGCAGATCCGCCAGCGCTCGCCGATCCTGATCCAGACGACCAACGGAATCGGCGTGCGGCGCGATCCCGACACCGGCCAGTTCATCTGGCCGACCGATGCCGAGCGCCTCGGCCTGCTGGAAATAGAGCCGCGCCAGGACCTGTTCGGCATCGCCGGCGGCTCGGCCGACTTCTTCCATCCGGAAGGTGGTTATCACAACGAAACGCCCTACGTGAATTCGCCCGACTTGCTCAAGCAGACGATCAAGGCCGTCTATGCCATGGGCTCTGCGCTGGAGTACGAGATCGTCGAGGCCAGTTCGATCCATCGCCTGCTGCGCTATGCCGAGGAAGGCCTGTTCGACCGCGATCGCGACAACGTATGGCTGCTGCACGGCGGCGGTTACGGCGCTGTCCCGGCAATCGCCCGCAACCTCATCTTCAACGTCGAGGAAGGGCTGCGCTACTTCCCCCGGGCCATCTGGGGCATGACGTCGACCGGCAAGGCGATGTTCCCGATGGTCACGCTCGGGCTGTCGATGGGGTGCGACCTCGTGCGCGTGGGGTTCGAGGACAGCCTCTACCTGCCGGACGGAAGCGTGGCGCGCGACAATGCTCAGATGGTCGCGGCGGCGGTCGCCATCGGCCGGATGTTCGGCATGGAACCGGCCAGCGTCGAGGAGGCGCGCGAGCGCTTCGGGCTGAAGGAATTGGCGCCGGCCTGACGGCGGGAGCGGTGGGCGGGTCCGGAGCGCGCTAGGCCAGTGCGCGGCGGGCCACGACCGCCGGTGCGGTTTCGGTCAGCATCAGCGAGAGCAGGCAGAACAGGACCCCGACCCCGGCGAGCAGCCACGGCAAAACGCCCAGTCCCAGGCTGTCGGCCGCCACGCCGACGACGACCGGCATGAGCCCGGCGCCAAGCAGCTCCCCGACAGCGGCGTTGAAGCCCATCGCAGTGCCCTTGAGATGGGGCGGGGCGGACTCGCCGGGGATGATCGCCATGATGAGCGCCCCGGTGCCCGCGCCGCCCGCGGCAGCGAGCAGGGACCCGGCCATCACCAGCGGAACCGCGCCGCTGGACAAGGCCATGATCAGCGCGCCCACGATCGTGATCGCGTATGCGCCGAAGATCACCGGTTTGCGGCCGTAACGGTCGGACAGGACCGGACCTACGAAAGCGAAGAAGATGCCGATCACCCCGATGCCGGTCATGACCGCGCCCATTGCGACGGTGCTCAGGCCCGCGACCTGCACCATCCACAAGGGCCCGAAGCCCAGCAGCGAGGCGTAGACCGTCATGTTGAGCGCGGCCAGGATGACCGAGAACCGGATGTTCCGCACCCTGAGCAGCGGCCCTATCGCTCCCTTCGGCGCGTCGACGGGCTTTGCGTGCGGCGGGTTGCGGATGAGTAGCCAGATGGCCGCCGCCATCATCAGGCCTGGAATGCCCGCGACCCAGAACGCTTCGCGCCAGCCCCAGGCGGCGCCCACGCCGACGATGACGATCGGGCCGAGCGCGGGGATCGCCTGCAGGCCGATGGTGGAGGTCATGCCGACCGCGAGCCCACGCCGCTCGGGCGAGACCTCGCTGGTGACGATGTGGAAGGTCAGCGGCGGCAACCCGCCCTCGGCCAGCCCCATGACCACGCGCGCGGCCATCATCGTCAGGAAGCCGATGGCGAGGCCCGAACTGATCGAGGCGAGTGAAAAGACGATCGTCGCGCCGACCAGCAGCGTCTTGGCCTTGCCGGTTGCATCGGCAGCGCGGGTCAAGCCGAAGCTCGACAGCGCCCAACCCAGCGCAAGGGCGCCGGTGATGAGCCCGACTTGCGTGTTGTCGAGGCCGAATTCGGGCTGGATCATCGGCGCCAGCAGGCCAAAGGCCGTGCGGTCGAGAAACACGATGCCGATGTTCACGCCAAGAAGGCCGACGAGCAGGCTCTGATAGCCCTTGCCCGTCGGCGCGACAGCAGCCGATGTTGCCATGGATGTCCTCCCTCTCCCGTGCCCTGCGTATCACGGAGCGAGTGGGCGCGCGCGCTATTTCTCCGGCAGCGCTCGTCCGCGCACGAGGTCGGCACATTTCTCGCCGATCATGATGCACGGCAGGTTCGTGTTGCCGCTTGGAAGAGCCGGCATGATCGAGGCGTCGGCCACGCGCAGCCCGTCGATCCCGCGCAGGCGCAACTGCGGATCGACCACTGCGTCTTCGCCGGTGCCCATGCGGCAGGTGCCGACCGGGTGGGAGCGGGTGCCGGCGTTGCGACGGATGTACTCGGCAAGGTCGCGCACGCTGGAAGTGGGGCGGACCTCGTGGGCGATCATCTCCTTCAGCGGGCTCTGCGCGTAGATCGAGCGGCTGAGTTCGAGCGCGCGAACCATGCCGGCGAGGTCCGTTGGCTCGGCGAACATGTTGAAGTGAATGCGCGGCGCGGCGCGCGGATCGGTCGAGCGCAGGGTGACCGTGCCGCGCGATTGGGGATGAAGGAAGCCGCAGCGGGCGGAGAGCCGGGCGGGGAAGGCCCGCTGGCCGGGCAGCCACAGGCGCGCGTCGCCGCTCATGGGCAGGCACATCAACTGGACGTCGGGCCGCTCGAGGCCCGGAACGGTGCGGGCAAACAGGTTGGCCAGCGTGCCGGTCTGCGCGAACGGCCCGTCGCCGCTTCGGCGCCAGCGCAAGGCGGCCCGGGCCGCCCGGTCGAGACGGAGGTGACGGGTCAGGCCGAGATCGTCCTTGAGCTCGTATTCGTTGATGATGTTGGGGTGCTCGGCCAGGTTGCGGCCGACGCCGGGCAGGTCGTGGACCGGCACGATGCCCAGTGCCTTCAGTTCGTCTGCCGGACCAATGCCCGAAAGCAGCAGCAGTTGCGGTGAGTTGAACGCCCCGCCGCACAGGATCACCTCGCTGCCGGCAAGCTCGGTCAGCTTTTTCCCGCCCTTGAGGTATTCCACCCCGATCGCCCGTCCACCGCGAACCACGATCCGGCAGGCGAGGGCGCTCGTCTCGATCGTAAGGTTCGGCCGTCCCCTGGCTGGGTGGAGATATGCGCGCGCGGTGCTGCTCCGCCTGCCGCCGGAGACGGTCGATTCCATCCGCGCGATGCCGTCTTGCGTCGCGCCGTTGGGGTCGGAGCAGTACGGCACCCCCGCCGCATTCGCGGCCTGCAGCAGCGGCTCCCACAAGAGGTCCTCGCCGAGCATGGGAGAGATCGCCACGGGCCCGTCGGCGCCGTGCCATTCGTCCTCGCCGCGCCAGTTCGATTCCAGAAGGCGGAAGTAAGGCAGCACTTCTGCGTAGGACCAGCCCGGCAGATCCCACCCATCGTAATCCGCCCGGTTGCCACGAATGGCGATCATCGCGTTGATCGAGCTTGTCCCGCCCAGCACGCGCCCGCGCGGCACGGGAAGGCGGCGGCCATGCAGTTCCGCCTCGGCCTCGCTCTCGAACTGCCAGGTGCCGATCCGGCCCATCGCCAGGCGCGGAAAAGCGAGCGGCATGAGCTGGAGCGGGTGGCGGTCGGGGGGGCCTGCCTCGAGCAGCAGGACCGAGCAGTCGGCGTCCTCGCTCAGCCGCGCGGCCACGGCGGCGCCGGCCGAGCCGGAACCAACGACGATGTAGTCAAACCCCTTTCCCACGACGCCCTAGTGCCGCGCGCGCGGCGCTTCGTCTACTGCGACCGGTGGAAACCCTTCGAAACGCTTTGCACCACTCAGGGATCGGCGGTCCCGCCCGGCGACAGAAGCCGCCGGGCGGTGTCTGCATCAGAAGTCGTACTGCAGTGTCACACCAAGTTCGCGCGGACGGCCACGCACCACGGAAAGCGCACTGCGGGGCGGGGCGGCCGGGCCGGCGCCGGAGCCCGAATCCCAATAACCGCCGCCGAACCGCTGGCCGTAGGTGGCATAGACCTTGTCGAGCAGGTTCTGGCCGTAAAGCGTGATGCTCAGCGGCAGGCTCTCCAGCTTGACCTGCACCCGGGCATTGAGGAGCCCATAGCTCGGCAGTCGATAGGCCGAGTCCGTACCCGAGGTCGGGTGCGTTTCCTGCGGACCGACGTAGGCATAGCTCATGCTCGCCTTCAGGCCGCCGACGCCAGCGAGGTCGCCGTCCCAGGTCGCACCGAGGTTCCAGGTGGGCGAGGCCACGTCGGGGAACAGATTGACCGTACCGGCCGGCGCATCCTTGAGCTTCGGCCACGTCGCACCGAGCGATCCATCGAGCGACAGTTCGTTGGTGATCAGCAGCTGGCCGTCGACTTCCACGCCCGAGAGTTCCACGTCGCCCTGGTTGGTCACCTGGATCAGAAACCCGACCGGGCACAGCGGTGTGCCGGCCGTCGCCGCGGGGCAGGTCACCTGCACCGCCGCCTGGCGGTTGGTGTAGTCCATGATGAACAGTGTCGGGTTGAGCCGGAACCGGTTGAACATGAGGGCCCGGATGCCGAATTCGTAGTTGACCACCTTCTCGTTCGGGATCGGCTTGATTCCCAGGCTCTGCGCGGGACCGGTGGCCTTGTTGGCCGCGGTCCACGAAGCGATCGAGTAGCTGAACAGACCCGCCTTGTAGGCTTTGGACACCGTCGCGTAGGCCATGACCTCGTCAGTGAAGTGGTAATCGATGGTCGCCCGGTAATCGAGCGCGTCGAAATTCGCATCGGACGTCACGGTGGTGGAGGTGGTGCCCGGTGCCGGCGTGAAGTCGGTCGCCGGATAGCGTGTCTGCAGGTAGTCCTTCTTGTCCCACGCCTTGCGCAGCCCGCCGGTGAGGTTGAACTTGTCGGTGATGTGCCAGGTCGCGCTGGCAAAAAGCCCATAGGATTCCGACACCTGCTTCAGATAGGTATCGGCACGGGTGAACAGGCCGCGGTCGGAATTGGGCGGGGTTCCCGGGTTGCTCGGGTAAACGCTGGTCCCTTGGCGGGTGACGAGCGCCCTGCGCGGATTGACCGCCTTCTCATGGAAATAACTGCCGCCGACGACTGCGTCGAGCGCCCCGTCGAACAGCTCGGCGTTGAGCTGCATTTCCTGGTAGAACACATCGGAATCGACCGCGTCCGGGCGCAGCTCGGTTCCCAGCACCTGCCAGTCGGTCACGCCGCGGTGCTTGAGCCGGCTGAGGCCGGTGATCGAATGCAGGCTGATCGTGTCGCTGACATCGTAGTTCAGCGCCAGGTCGCCCTGCGTGTAAGTGCTGTTGTTGGACAGGTTGCAGGCCGGGTCATAGTCCGGGTTGAAATCGTCGATCAGGCAGATGCCCGGCGCCGTGTAGTCGCCGCGCACGATGCGAGGGTCGTTGTAGGGGGCGAGCGGGGCGCCTCCGGCGGCCTTGAAGGCATCGTTGAGCAGGTCGCCATAGTTGCCCTGGATGTAGCCTTCGATGCCCGGCCGCATGTCGAACTCGGTGAAGACCAGCGGCGAGGCGTTGGACTTGGACCGGTTGTAGAGCACGCCCAGGGTGGCATCAAAAGCACCGCCGGCATAGCGCACCCGGCCGCGCGCGACGATCTCGTCCTCCGCGCCCAGCTTCTGGGTGCCGTTGGTGACGTAGCCGTCCTGCTTGAGCCAGGCCGCCTGGCCGCGAAAGGCGAGACCTTCGCCCAGCGGGATGTTGACCATCGCCGAAACGTCGCGGCGGTTCATTTCGCCGATCGTGCCGCGGACAAAACCTTCGAAGGTCTGCGTCGGCTGCTTGCTGAAGATCCGGATCGCGCCGCCGGTCGAATTGCGGCCGAACAAGGTACCCTGCGGTCCGCGCAGGACCTCGACGCGATCGATGTCCAGCACGCGCAGGACGGCGCCGCTGGTGCGCGGCATGTAGACGCCGTCGACATAGAGGCCGACGCCGCGCTCGCCCGTCGCGCCGCCGCCGCCGCCGATGCCGCGGATGACGAAGCTGGCCGCGTTGTTGGCGTTGCCGCGCGTGGGCGAGATGGTCAGGTTCGGCGAATACTCGGCCAGGTCCTCGAGATCCTCGATTCCCTTGGCCTCGATCGCCTCGCTGGTGATGGCGAGCACCGACAGCGGGGTGTCCTGCAGGTTCGTCGCGCGGCGCTCTGCCGTGACGACGATCTCGAGCGGTGATGCCGCCTGCTTTTCCTGCACCTCGGCCTCGTCCTGCGCCCAGGCGCCACTCGAGGCGATTGCTGCCAGGCACGAACCGGCCAGAGCGGCCGAGCGCCCCAGGCTGCGCGCGCGCGAATGAACGACGACGTGTGAAGACATCGAAAACCCCTCCCCTTTTCAATACTGCAGGGCGGGTCGCGACTCGATGGTCGCGGGTCTCACGATCCCAGCGGTCGCGGGAATTCGCTGCACTTTATTGAACTTGTCAATTGCGATTCAATTTCGGCGGGCAGCGGCGCACTCGATCCGTTGAAATCACGCGACAGATTGTGGTCGAAAAAGCCCGTCAGAAACGCCGCGGCACGGTTTCTTCCGAGTTCCACCAGCGCGGCGTGCTCGCCGGAAGGAAGGTGAAGAAGGCGTTGATCGTGCGGATCTTGCCGCCCCACATCTTGAACGCCTCGTAAGTCACCAGCGCGATATCCTCGCCATAGGAACCGGTGTCGCCGAAGTTCATCCACAGCAGCACCGTGCCGTTTTCCTCGTCGACGGCGACCACGCTCGGCACGATGCTGGGGTGGAGCATGATGCGCTGACGGTTCATCCTGCACTCGGTGGGCGAAAAGCATCCTTCGCCAGCGGTGATGACGCCGTTCTCGACCCGGTACGTCTTTGGCTCGAACGGAACGCCGGCGTCGTCGAAATTGCCAACTCTCAGGCCGTCGGCATAGCGCAGGGCGGTCGCGACCATGTCGGCGCGGCTCATGCGTTCTCCCGGCGGAACCGGGTCGTCCATCCGGCGCACCTTCCGATCGAGCACCTTGGGCTGGAACGGGCTTTCGGGCGTAATCTGCTCGACCTGCAACTCCATCCCGGCGATCTTGCCGTCGTCGAGATGCAACACCACGGTATGCAGGACCGGCGTGTCGCCCTTCAGCAGGTGGATATGCGCCGCCGCGACCTGGCTGCGGACGTCGAGATAGTCGTGCCGGAACGTGCCGATGCCGGTCACGGTCCGCCAGATACCTTCGCCCGGCTGGACGACCTTGGAATTCTCCGTGATGCGAACGCCCTCTGCCAGAGGAAGGCGGGAGGCGTCGCGCGCCAGCAGGGCCGCGACGTAGCCGTCGATCATGTTCTTGAGACACGCCCGGTCGCATGTCAGCGCCGCGGCGGGATTCGCTGCAAACGCCACGGAGATTGCGGCCAGGCCGAGCAGGCCGCGAAGCATGGACTTGAACATTCGATTCTCCCCCCGTCACGCCATGCACAGGCTGCGAGGTGCAGCGGTTCAGCATCTGGGCGACCGGCGGAATGTTTAGCGCCGCTGTCGTTCGGTCAAGCAGTTCTTGGGAGCGGACCGTTTGCCAAGCCGCGCCGCGGCGGATAGGTCCCGGCCCCGGCGGAAGGCGCCTGGCCGCCCGCGACTGCTTTCGAGGTGGGGAATGGACGAGAGCCGGGCGATCATCGCTGGCGGGGGCATCGGCGGATTGACGCTGGCCCTGACACTGCACCAGATCGGCGTGGATTGCCTCGTCCTGGAAGGCGTGCGCGAACTCAAGCCCCTGGGGGTCGGCATAAACCTGCAGCCCAACGCGGTGCGGGAGCTGGAGGCGCTGGGACTCGGCCAGGAAGTGCTCGATACCGTCGGCGTTCCAGCGCGCGAGTGGGCACTCGTCGGCCTCAACGGCACGGACATATACGCAGAGCCGCGCGGCCAGCTCGCCGGTTACGACTGGCACCAGTACGCGGTCCATCGGGGCAAGCTGCACATGCTGCTCTATCGCACCGTTCTCGAGCGCCTCGGTCCGGGCGCCGTCCGTACCGGCCATACCGTCACCTCCTATCGCAAGAACCACGATCACACGGTCACTGCCGTTGCCCGCCGGGCGGACGGAGAGGTCGAGGAATTCACCGGCCGGCTGCTATTTGGCGCCGACGGCATTCACTCCGCAATTCGCGCGCAGATGCATCCCGACCAGCCGCCGATTCACTGGGGCGGCACCGTGATGTGGCGCGGTATGGCTCGCGGAGTGCCGATCCGCACCGGCTCCTCGTTCGTCGGGCTCGGCACGAGCAGGCACCGCGTGGTGTTCTATCCGATCTCGCATCCCGATGCCGACGGGCTGGCCGACATAAACTGGATCGCCGAGAAGACTTACGACAAGGACCACGACTGGAACCCGTCTGGCTGGTTCCGCCAGGTCGAGATTTCCGAGTTCGCGCACGAGTTCGACAGCTTCGTCTACGACTGGTTCGACCTGCCGGCGCTGCTGGCGCGGTCCGAATTGGCTTACGAGAACCCGATGATCGACCGCGACCCGGTCGATACCTGGGTCGACGGGCCGGTCGGGCTGATGGGCGACGCCGCCCACCCGATGTATCCCACCGGTTCGAACGGCGCATCCCAGGCGATCGTGGACGCGCGCATCATCGGGCGCCTCATCGTGGAGCACGGCCTGAACGAGGCCATGCTGGCGGCCTACGACCGGGAGCTTTGCGAGCCGATCGGCAAGCTGGCGCTGCGCAACCGCGGCGCCGGTCCCTTCGGTTTGCTCAACCTGGTTGAAGACCGCTGCGGCGGCCATTTCGAAAACATCGACGATGTCGTTCCGGCCGAGGAGCGAGCCGAGTTCATGCAGGCCTACCGCCGTGCAGCCGGCTTTGCGCGCGATGAATTGAATGCCGCGCCGCCGACCATTCCAGCCGGCGCGCAGGCGCCGCGGGAAACGGCCGATGACCCCGCGTCTTGAACCTGTCTGCGAGTTCGTAGTCGAACTCGCCGCTCCCAGCGAAATGGGTCGTTGTGCCGCGGGTCAGCGGCGGATCATTCCGATCGTCGGTGGAACGGTCTCCGGTCCGCTGCTCAACGGCAGGATCATGAACGTCGGGGCGGACTGGCAGACCGTCACCGCCGATGGCGTGGCCCAGCTCGACGCGCGCTATGGAATCGAGACGAACGACGGCGCGATCGTCGAGGTCGTCAGCCAGGGAATCCGCGACGCATCGCCCGAAGTCGCGGCCCGCATCGCCGCCGGCGAAGAGGTCCCTGCGAGCGAATACTACATGCGCACAGCCGTCCGGCTCTCGGCCGGTGCGGCAGGCTACGAGTGGGTCAACCGGGCCCTGTTCCTGGCGGCCGGGGGCAAGGCCGGGGCGACCGTCCGCTTAGCCATTTTTCGAGTCGACTGACCGGGCTGCGGCGCCGGCGCTACTGGTCGAGGAAGCTGCGCATCTTGCGGCTGCGGCTCGGGTGCTTGAGCTTGCGCAGTGCCTTCGCCTCGATCTGCCGGATGCGTTCGCGGGTAACCGAGAACTGCTGGCCGACTTCCTCCAGCGTGTGATCGGTGTTCATGCCGATGCCGAAGCGCATGCGCAGCACGCGTTCCTCGCGCGGGGTCAGGCTTGCAAGGACACGGGTGACCGTTTCCTTGAGGTTGGCCTGGATCGCCGCATCCACCGGGATGACCGCGTTCTTGTCCTCGATGAAATCGCCGAGATGCGAATCCTCCTCGTCGCCGATCGGCGTCTCGAGGCTGATCGGCTCCTTGGCGATCTTCATCACCTTGCGGACCTTTTCGAGCGGCATCGAGAGGCGCTCGGCCATTTCTTCCGGCGTTGGCTCGCGGCCCTGCTCGTGCAGGAACTGGCGGCTGGTGCGGACCAGCTTGTTGATCGTCTCGATCATGTGCACCGGGATGCGGATCGTGCGCGCCTGGTCGGCGATCGAGCGGGTGATCGCCTGGCGGATCCACCAGGTCGCATAAGTGCTGAACTTGTAGCCGCGGCGGTACTCGAACTTGTCGACCGCCTTCATCAGGCCGATGTTGCCTTCCTGGATCAGGTCGAGGAATTGCAGGCCGCGGTTGGTGTACTTCTTGGCGATCGAGATCACGAGCCGCAGGTTCGCCTCGACCATTTCCTTCTTGGCGATGCGCGCCTCGCGCTCGCCCTTCTGGACCATGTTCACGATGCGGCGGAACTCGCCCAGGCTCATGCCGGTTGCGGCGGCGATATCGGCGATCTCGGCACGGATGCGCTCGACCGAATCGGCTTCCTTCTCGGCGAAGGCAGCCCACTTCTTGTCCTTCTTCGCCATGTCGGCGAGCCAGTTCTCGTCGAGCTCCTGTCCGACGTATGCCTGCAGGAAATCGGCGCGCTTCACGCGGTGGCGTTCGGCCAGGCGGAGCATCTGGCCGCCCAGAGCGGTCAGGCGGCGATTGAAGGCGTAGAGATTGTCGACGAGGTATTCGATCTTCGTGGCGTGGAACTGCACGCTCTCGACCTCGGCGGTGAGCTCCTCGCGCAGGTCCTCGTACTTCTTTTCCTTGGCCTTGGGGAATTCGTCGCCGCGGCCCAGCACGTCGACGCGTTCGGCTTGCAGCTTCTCGAACTTCTTGAACAGGTCGGTGATGCGGGCGAAGGTTTCCAGCGCGGCCGGCTTGAGCGCGGCTTCCATCTGGGCGAGCGAAAGGGTGTTGTCCTCCTCCTCGTCCTCCTCGCGGCGGCGTGAGCGGCCTTCGCCGTCCTCGTCTTCCTCGTCGGAGGTTTCTTCCTCTTCCTCCTCGTCCTCGTCTTCGTCTTCCTTGTACGAGGGGCCGGCGGTTTCCTCGGAAATCTCGCCGTCGTCGTCGTCCTCGGCGCCTTCCTCCATCTTGTCGACGGGCGGCTCCTTGGAGAGCATGGCGTCGAGATCGAGGATCTCGCGCAGCTGCATTTCCTCGTTGTTGAGCGCTTCGGACCACATGATGATCGCGTGGAACGTGATCGGGCTCTCGCACAGGCCCATGATCATCGTGTCGCGGCCGGCCTCGATGCGCTTGGCGATGGCGATCTCGCCCTCGCGACTGAGCAGCTCGACCGCGCCCATCTCGCGCAGGTACATGCGCACCGGGTCGTCGGTGCGCTCGGTCGTGGTGGTCTTCTTCTTTTCGGGGACGTGCTTGGGTTCGTTGTCGTCCTCGCCATCGGATGCGGCGATCTCGTCGGGGCCGTCGTTATCCTCGTCTTCCTCGGCGGCATCCTCGTCGTTCTCGACGATGTTCACGCCCATCTCGGAGATCGCGGACATGACGTCCTCGATCTGTTCGGAAGAAAGCTCGTCTTCGGGCAGGGCCGCGTTGAGCTCGTCGACCGTGATGTAGCCCTTGCGCTTGGCCTTTGCGATCAGCTTTTTGACCGAAGCCTCGTTGAGGTCGATCAGCGGTGCATCGTCCGCGCCGTTGGCGTTGCCGTTGCTGCTGCCGTTGGAGGTGTTGTCTTCCGACGCCATCGCTTCGTTTATTCCATTTCCTGTGCCTCGGTTCCCGCGGGAGCCGGAGCATCATTGCTGTCATTCGCCGGGCCGGCGGCACGTTTGCGGGCCAATTGCCCGAGTTGCGAACTCGATTTCCAGCTTTCGTTTGCGCAGCCGCTGCTGCTCGGCGAAAGCGCCTTCGGGATCGGTCTCGAACCGGGCGGTTGCCGCAGTGATCGCCGCATCGAGCGCGGGCGTTTCCACCAGCAGGGCGACCGCTTCGGCCAGGTCCTCACGCGCGGCGCCCGGATCGGAGCCTTCCAGAAGGAAGGTGAAGCGTGCGTTATCCGGCGGCGGCGCAATTTCCGATGGCGATATGGGGTTGTTGCGGCCGGCTTCAAGCGCATCGGCCAGATCGAGCAGTCTATCTATGGTTTCCGCGGTTTGCGGGACCGCGCGGGCGAGCCGGGCGAGCGACTCGGCATGGCGCCCGATCTCGCGCGGATGACGCGCGAACCCGGCGAGGACCGCCTGGGTGAAATGCCCCCGTGCGCCCGAGGCGACGCGCTGCAGACGCGCCGTGTCGCTCGGCGCCGATCCTGGCCCCGCCTTGCCGAACCGGCGGCTGGTGGGCTGGCGCGGCTGGAATTCGCGCTTGGGAAAGGCGAAGGCGGAATACCGGTCGAGCAGTTCGCGGCGGTAGAGCGAACGGATGTCCGGGTGCTGAATTGCCTCGGTGTGGGCGATCAGGCGTTCCTTGAGGCCGGCCTTCTCCTCCGGGGTGCGCAGCGGGTGCGCATCGCGTTCATGCCGCCAGAGCGTCTCGAGCATGTCGGCGGGCTCGGCCAGGAGCCGCTCCAGCGCCGCCGGGCCCTGCTTGCGGATGAGGTCGTCGGGGTCGAGGCCGGCGGGAAGGGTGACGAAGGTCAGGGAATGACCGGGCCGCAGCAGGGGAAGGGCGCGGGTCGCCGCGCGCATGGCGGCGCGCTGCCCCGCGGCATCGCCGTCGAAGCACAGGATCGGCGTCTCGACCATGCGCCAGAGCAGTTCGATCTGGGCCTCGGTCAGCGCGGTGCCCATCGGCGCGACCGCTTCGGCCATGCCCGCCACGGCGAGCGCGATGACGTCCATGTAGCCTTCGACCACCACGATCCGCCCGGTCTGGCGCGAGGCCGGCCCGGCGCGGTGCAGGTTGTAGAGCGTGCGCCCCTTGTCGAACAAGGCAGTATCTGGAGAATTCAAGTACTTGGGCGCATCTGTTTTGCCGTTGTCGAGGATGCGTCCGCCAAAGCCGACGATCCTGCCGCGGGCATCCTGAATAGGCAGCATCAGGCGGCCCCGGAAACGGTCGTAGGGCGGCTTGCCCTCTACTTCGATCCGCAGGCCCGCCTCCGCCAGCATGGTGTCATCGAACTGCGGCAGCGCCTGCTTCAGGGCGTTGCGACTGTCCGGCGCCAGTCCGAAGCCGAACTGCCGCACCGCCGTGCCTTCGAGCCCGCGTGACTTCAGATACTCCCGCGCTTTCTTGCCATCTTCCGACAAGAGGTTGTTTTCAAACCATTCCTGCGTCGCAGCCATGACGTCATGAAGGCTCGCCCGGCGGTCGGCTCGCTCCGCTTCGCGCGGATCGGGGCGCGGCACCTCCAGCCCTGCCTGCGACGCCAGCTCCTTCACGGCGTCAAGGAAGGAGAGCCCGCGCTGGTCGGTCATCCAGCGGATGACGTCACCATGCGCCCCGCAGCCGAAGCAGTGGTAGAACCCCTTTTCGTCGCTCACGGTGAAGCTGGGCGTCTTCTCGTTATGGAACGGGCAGCACGCCTTCCACTCGCGCCCGGCCTTGGTCAGCTTCGTCGTGCGCATGACCACGCTCGACAGCGTGATTCGCGCGCGCAGTTCGTCCAGCCATTGAGGTGAGAGGGCCATGAGGCCGCGACCCTAAACCCCCGCCATCCGACGGGCTAGGGCGCGTCGGACTTTTCCGCCGCCGGGAACGGACCCCGCACGTCTCCCTGCTTGCCGTCGATTTCGAGCAGGTAGGCCTTTTCCGGCCCTGCGGGGGGTTGGGTGGACTGCCACCAGACGGTAATCGTCGCGCCCGGCGTCCAGCCGTTGCCGCTCGCCACGCGCCAGACGACTTGTTCGCGGTCAACGGTGACCTTGATCGCATCGGGATCGCCCAGCGCGGCCTCTGCCTCATCGCGCGAGTAGCCGACCGCGAGATTGAAGCCAGGCGCGGGGCGGGTCATGCGGAACAGGGTCGGGCCGATCTCGACGATCGGGGGCAGGGCGGCGTCGGTCGCCGTCGGCGTGGGCGAGGGGACCGGCGAACCCTCGGGCGCCTCGGCCAGGGTCACCCGGTGGACGAAGGTGTAAACCGTGTCCGCCGGCAGGGCCTCGGGGTCGCAGGCGACCACCTTGGCCGGGCAGGCCACGAAACTGACGACGGAGCCGATGGTCTTGCCGTTGGCGGTGGCCTCGCTCGTCACCTCGGGCCCTTCGGATCCTTCGATCCTGGGGCCGAGATTTGCCGGGTCGTAGTCGGTCGGCACCAGCGTGCGTTCGGCGGCCATGGTCGCCGTGGGCGTCGGCTCGGGCGCAGGTGTTTCCTGCTGCCCGCAAGCCGCCAGCAGAACGCCCAGGCCGAGGATACCACCTAGCGCGGGGGCGGGGGCGCCGCGCTTCACTGCAGGCTTTCCTTCACCCACCCGCTCGCACGGCCCATGTCGAGCTGCGGGCCGTGGCGCGCCTTCAGTTCTCCCATCACCTTGCCCATGTCCTTCATGCCCGAAGCGCTCACCTCGGCCTTGATCGTCTCGATCGCGGCCTTGGTCTCTTCCTCGCTCATCTGCACAGGCAGGAATTCCTCGATCACGGCGAGCTCGCCCTTTTCCTTGTCGGCCAGCTCCTGCCGGTTGCCGGCCTCGTACATCTCGATCGATTCGCGGCGCTGCTTGGCCATCTTCTGCAGGACCTCGGTGACCAGCGCGTCGTCGTCCACCGTCTTGTCGCTGGTACGCATTTCGATATCGCGGTCCTTCACCTTCGCGAGGATCAGGCGCACGGCGGCGAGGCGATCCTTCGCGCCGGCCTTCATCGCCGAAATCTGGGCCTGCTTGAGATCGTCGCGGAGCATTGTGGAGGTCTTTCCCGAAAATTTGTTGCGTCGGCTGCGGCGAATAGCGGGATAAATCCCGGTTGCACAGGTTGACGCGGCTTGAAGCGATGACTAGCGCCCACGACTTAGCACACATCGCCGGAAACCTGAGAACGGAGCGCCCTAAGAATGGCCGACGCCGCCCGCACGCCTGCACAACCCAAGGATGCGACGGGAGTCCTCGTTCTGGCCGACGGCACCGTCGTCTGGGGCCGCGGTTTCGGCCACGTCGGCGCCGCGGTGGGCGAGGTCTGCTTCAACACCGCGATGACCGGCTACCAGGAGGTGATGACCGATCCCTCCTACGCCGGGCAGATCGTCACCTTCACCTTCCCGCACATCGGCAACGTCGGCGCCAACAGCGAAGACATCGAGTTCGAACGTCGAGGGCGCGGTGGGAGCCATCGTGCGCGAGGATCCGACCGATCCGAGCAACTTCCGCTCCGAACGCCCCTTCGACGACTGGATGAAGGGCCATCTCAAGATCGGCCTCGCCGGGGTCGACACCCGTGCGGTGACCCGCCGCATCCGCCTATCGGGCGCACCCAACGCGGTCATCGCCCACGATCCCAGGGGCGACTTCGACATCCCCGCGCTGCTCAGGCGCGCGCAGGGCTGGCCGGGGCTGGAAGGCATGGACCTGGCCAAGCGCGTCAGCCGCGAAAAGCACGAGGGCTGGGAAGGCGGGCCGTGGAAGCTGGGTACAGGCTATGGCCGCGCGCCCTGGATGAAGGAGGGGGGTGACGCCAAACCGCACGTCGTCGCGATCGACTACGGCAGCAAGGACAACATCTTCCGCAACCTGGTGAAGGCCGGCGCGCGGGTGACGGTGGTGCCGGCCGAAACCTCGCTCGAGAGCATCCTCTCGCTCAACCCCGACGGTGTGTTCCTGTCGAACGGACCGGGCGACCCGGCGGCGACGGGGGAGTATGCCGTGCCGGTGATCAAGGGGCTGCTGGATCGCGACCTGCCAATCTTCGGCATCTGCCTCGGCCACCAGATGCTCGGCCTCGCGGCGGGCGCCAAGACCAGCAAGATGCACCAGGGCCATCGCGGCGCGAACCACCCGGTCAAGCGGCTGGCGGATGGCGTGGTCGAGATCACCAGCATGAACCACGGCTTCGCGGTCGACAACGCGACCCTGCCCGAGGGCGTCGAGGAAACCCACGTCAGCCTGTTCGACGGCAGCAACTGCGGGATATCGATCAGGGGCAAGAAGGCGTTCGGGGTGCAATACCACCCGGAGGCGAGCCCGGGGCCGCAGGACAGCTTCTACCTCTTTGGAAAATTCGTGGGAATGCTCGGATAATGCCCAAACGCACTGACATCTCCTCGATCCTCGTCATTGGCGCCGGTCCGATCATCATCGGGCAGGCCTGCGAGTTCGACTATTCTGGCACGCAGGCGATCAAGGCGCTGCGCGAGGAGGGGTACCGGGTGATCCTGGTCAACTCCAACCCGGCCACGATCATGACCGACCCGGACATGGCGGATGCGACCTATGTCGAGCCGATCACGCCCGAGATCGTCGCCAAGATCATCGAGAAGGAGCGGCCCGACGCGCTGCTGCCGACGATGGGCGGGCAGACCGCGCTCAACTGCGCGCTCAAGCTCGACGAGATGGGCGTGCTGGAAAAGTACGGCGTGGAGATGATCGGCGCGAAGGCCGACGCGATCGACAAGGCCGAGGACCGGATGCGCTTCCGCACCGCGATGGACAAGATCGGCCTCGAAAGCGCCCGCAGCGGTATCGCCCACTCGGTGGACGAGGCCTATGCCGTGCTGGAGCGCACGGGCCTTCCGGCGATCATCCGCCCCAGCTTCACGCTCGGCGGAACGGGCGGCGGCGTCGCCTACAACCGGCACGAGTTCGAAGCCATCGTCCGCTCCGGCCTCGACGCCAGCCCGACGACAGAGGTCCTGATCGAGGAATCGCTCCTCGGCTGGAAGGAATTCGAGATGGAAGTCGTGCGCGACAGGCACGACAACTGCATCATCATCTGCGCGATCGAGAACGTGGACCCGATGGGCGTCCACACCGGCGATTCCATCACCGTCGCCCCGGCGCTGACGCTGACCGACAAGGAATACCAGATCATGCGCTCGGCCAGCATCGCCGTGCTGCGTGAAATCGGCGTGGAAACAGGGGGTTCGAACGTACAGTTCGCAGTCAATCCCAAGGACGGGCGGCTCATCGTCATCGAGATGAACCCGCGCGTCTCGCGCTCCTCGGCGCTGGCATCGAAGGCCACCGGCTTCCCCATCGCCCGCGTCGCGGCCAAGCTGGCGGTCGGCTATACGCTCGACGAGATCACCAACGAGATCACCGGAGCCACGCCGGCCAGCTTCGAGCCGACGCTCGATTACGTCGTCACCAAGATCCCGCGCTTCGCGTTCGAGAAGTTCAAGGGCGCCGAGCCGGTCCTGTCGACCGCGATGAAATCGGTCGGCGAGGTCATGGCGATCGGCCGCAACTTCAAGGAATCGCTGCAGAAGGCCCTGCGCGGCCTCGAAACCGGGCTCGACGGGTTCAACCGCGTGGTCGAGCTGGAAGGCTGCACCCGCGACGAGATTACCGCGGCGCTCTCCAGGCAGACGCCCGACCGCATCCTGATCATCGCCCAGGCTTTCCGCGAGGGATTCACCTGCGAGGAAATCCAGGCGATCACCCACTTCGACCCGTGGTTCCTGCGCAACATCGAAGAGATCATCTACGAGGAGTCGATGATCGGGCAGCACGGTTTGCCCAACGATGCCGCGGGCCTTCGCCGGCTGAAGGCGATGGGCTTTTCCGACAAGCGCCTCGCCACGCTGGCGGTGCGCTCGGTCGGCGTCGCGGGCGGCTTGGGCGAAACCCAGGCGCGGCGCAGCGGCCTGCTGCACGATGCGCTGCGCGCCATGGCCGGCGCCACCAGCGAGGACGAGGTGCGCCAGCTGCGCCAGAAGCTCGGCGTGTTGCCGGTCTACAAGCGGATCGACAGCTGCGCCGCGGAGTTCGAGGCGCCGACGCCCTACATGTACTCGACCTACGAAGCACCGACCTTTGGCGAGCCCGAGAGCGAGGCCTGGCCGAGCGACCGCAAGAAGATCGTCATCCTCGGCGGCGGGCCCAACCGGATCGGGCAGGGGATCGAATTCGACTACTGCTGCGTCCACGCCTGCTATGCGCTGCACGAGGCCGGGTTCGAGACCATCATGGTCAACTGCAACCCGGAAACCGTCAGCACGGACTACGACACATCCGATCGGCTCTATTTCGAGCCGCTGACCGCCGAGGACGTGCTGGAGATCCTGCGCGTCGAGCACTCGCGCGGCGAGCTGATGGGCGTCATCGTCCAGTTCGGCGGGCAGACTCCGCTCAAGCTCGCCGGCGCGCTGGAGGCGGCGGGCATCCCGATCCTGGGCACGAGTCCCGACGCGATCGACCTGGCCGAGGACCGCGAGCGCTTCGCCAAGCTGGTCAACCAGCTGGGCCTCAAGCAGCCGCAGAACGGCATCGCCCGCAGCCGCGACGAGGCGGTCGCCTGGGCCGCGCGGATCGGTTATCCGGTGTTGCTGCGCCCCAGCTACGTGCTCGGCGGGCGGGCGATGGAAATCGTCGATTCCGAAGCCCAGCTCGATTCCTACATCGCCACCGCCGTCAGCGTGTCGGGCGACAGCCCGGTACTGGTCGACCAGTACCTGCGCGACGCCATCGAGTGCGACGTCGACGCGCTGTGCGACGGCGAACAGGTGGTGATCGCAGGCGTCATGCAGCACATCGAGGAAGCCGGCGTCCATTCGGGCGACAGCGCCTGCAGCCTGCCGCCCTACAGCCTGCCCGACGAGATCGTTGAAGAGATGCGCCGCCAGGCGACCATGCTGGCCATGGCGCTGGGCGTTCGCGGCCTGATGAACGTGCAGTTCGCGGTGAAGGATGGCGAGGTCTACCTGATCGAGGTCAATCCGCGCGCGAGCCGCACGGTGCCCTTCGTCGCCAAAGCCACGGGCAGCCAGATCGCCAAGATCGCCGCGCGCGTAATGGCCGGCGAAATGCTGGCCGACCTGCCGCCGGTCAACCTCGACATTGACTACATGGCGGTCAAGGAAGCCGTCTTCCCGTTCGCCCGCTTCCCCGGCTCCGACCCGGTGCTGTCGCCAGAGATGAAGTCGACCGGCGAGGTCATGGGAATCGATAAGGATTTCCCGACCGCCTACATCAAGAGCCAGCTCGGCGAGGGTACGGTGCTGCCCGAAAAGGGTGTGCTGTTCGTGTCCGTCAAGGACAGCGACAAGCCGCATATCCTGGGCCCGGTCAAGCAGCTGATCGACCGCGGCTTCGAAGTCATCGCCACCGCGGGTACGCGCGATTTCCTGGTCGAGAACGGCCTGCCGGTCGAACGCGTGAACAAGGTGGCGGAAGGGCGGCCGCACATCGTCGACAAGATCGTCGACAGGGAAGTGGCGTTGATCTTCAACACCACCGAGGGTTGGCAGAGCCACGTCGATTCAAAGTCGATCCGCTCGAGCGCGCTTTCCGCCAGGATCCCGTACTACACGACCGCAGCCGCCTCGGCCGCCGTCGCGCAGGCCATAGCCTGTGTTAAAGCGAGCGACCTTGAAGTGCGCTCGCTGCAAGACTATTATAGCTGAAATTCTTCTCCCGACAGTCCGCCCGTAATGCTGCTCTGACCCGAGCGGGACGGGCGGTTTTGGTGGAACGGACAGGAAAGACAGGGACGATATGGAACGAGTGCCCATGCTGGCGGAAGGCTACGAGAAGCTGACCGCAGATCTCAAGGCGCTCCGCGCCGAACGGCCGAAGATCGTCGACGCCATCGAGGAAGCGCGCGCCCACGGCGACCTTTCCGAGAACGCCGAGTACCATGCCGCCAAGGAGCGGCAGGGCCAGGTCGAAGCGCAGATTGCGGAGATCGAGGACAGGGTCAGCCGCGCGCAGATCATCGACCCGGCTTCGCTGTCGGGCGATCGCATCGTGTTCGGCGCGACCGTCACCGTGCTCGACGACAAGGACAAGCCCAACCGCTACCAGATCGTGGGCCAGACCGAATCCGACGCCAAGGTCGGCCGCATCTCCTACGATTCCCCCCTCGGCCGCGCCCTCATCGGCAAGTCGGTGGGTGACGAGGTCGAAGTCACCGTGCCGAGCGGCGACCGGTTCTACCTGGTGAACAAGATCGAGTTCATTTGATCCGGCGCCAGGCGCTGGGCGCGGGGTCTCCGGTCGTTTCGCGGCTTGCAAAAGGGCGGGCAATGAAGTTTGCTGCGACCCGGCAACTCGGGACGGAGAGCTTCGGCCGCGGTTCCGGCGAATGATCGCGAAGGGCGCGGCCGGTCTGCGGCAGACGCCCGTTTCCCGCTACTGCCAGCGCTAAAGCTCCGGCTCGAGCAGCTTGTGCAGGTGCACGATGACGTACTTCATTTCCGCGTCGTCCACGGTGCGCTGGGCCCATGCGCGCCAGGCTTCCTCGGCTTCGGCGCGGTTGGGGTAGAATCCCACCACGTGAATGTCCTTGAGGTCCTGGAACTCGGTGCCCTGCGGGTCGGCCACGCGACCGCCCATGACGAGGTGGAGTAGCTGCTTTGCCATCGGAATTTCCCCTTCGGAGCGGCGACGAAAGTCACGCGCTCCTTAGGGGATTGTCTTGTTGCTGCAAGTCTGCGCTTCAGTTCACGCGACCGCGAACGGCCTTGGCGGCCGACTTGCCGCTCTTGACCACCGAATCGCGCGCATTGGCGGCGTAATCGGCGGCATCGGAGCCAAGCGACCTGGCGCGCTTTCCGGCAATCGAACCGACATCCTCCAGCCAGTCGAGGCTGTCGTCGCCCGCTTCCTTGGCCGCTTCGTAGGCCTTGCTGGCGTAAGCCACGGCGAGATCGGCGCCGAGCGCGGCCAGGCCGGCGACCTTGGTGCCGCCCTTTGCCGCCGCGCGGCGCGGGCCCTTGAACATGCCCGCGACCAGGACGCCGAGGGCAATCCCGCCGGCGACGGTAGCAACCGGATGCTCCTTGGCGAAGGCGGTGAACTTGTCCTTTGCTTCCAGCGCGGTTTCACCCGCGCGATCGAGAAAGCTCTGCTCATGCCGCTCGGCATTGCGCTGCTCGGCAGCTTCGACCTTCTCGTGCAGGGTTTTGGTATTGTCGTCGGCCATGGAGAGTCTCCGTTGAATGTCAGTCGTTCGTGAAACGGGCGCGGTCGCCTGCCTGTTCTTGATCCGCGTACTCGTCCCAACGCTCGTCCCCGTACTCGTCCTCGTCTTCGTCTTCGAGGCCGAGCAGATCGGCGAGACCGTGGAGCAGGGGAGTGCGGGCGAACCACAGGATCACCGCCGCGATGCCGGCAGCGACGGCGCCCTTGTTGTCTTCGGCGTAGTCTGCCGCCTCGTCGAGCAGGTCGAGCGAGGCATCGCCCAGGCGATCGGCGATCCGGCCCCCGACCCCGCGGTCGCTCAGGTCTTCGCGAACGAAGCGCAGGTCATCGCGGAACACGCGTAGCGCCGCATCGCGCAGGGCCCGGTCGTCGGCCAGCTTCTGATCGGCAACGCTCACTTGTCCACCCGCTTTTCGTCCATGCCCAGCGCGTCCATGATCTTCGTCCAGCGGCGCGAGGCGCGGTGGAGGAAGTAGAGCGCCAGCAGCGCTTCACCCACCACGACGATAGCGCTAGCGAGCGAAGTCGCCATCCACTGGTCGAGCGTGAGGATGGCCCCCACGGTAAACCCGATCAGCGCGATGAAGCCGAAGGCGCCGCCGATCGCGGCGAACAAGGCTGCCGCCCGGATCCGGTCACCGACATAGGCGGCGCGGGTCTTCTGATAGTTGGCTTCTGCCTCCAGATAGACCTTGCCGTCCTCGATCAGCGCCTCGAGATCGGCCATGAGCGAACGGGCCTCGGCGCTTGCGTCCGGACCCGGGTCACCGTTCGATTGCGTCCCGGACAGGTGGACCACACCTGCTTCGGGAAGCGGAGCGATGTCCGCCTCGGGCTGTCCTGCCGCCACCTTTTACTTGCGGAAAAGGCGAGCGAGGAAAAAGCCGGCCACGGCAGCGATGCCGACGGCGGTGCCGGGGTTCTTGCGAACCATCTCGCGGGCATCATCACCGAGTTCCTCGACGCTCTTGGAATCGAGCTTGGCGGCGGTTTCCTGCAGCGACCGCGAGGCCGAGCGGGCATAGTCGCCGTACTTGACGCCCAGCTTCTCGTCGAGCGTCCCGGCGTTGTCGGCCACGGCCTTGCCGACGCTCGAAAGCGCGTCGCTAGCCTTGCTCTTGCCGTCTCGGGCGAGTTCGCCGGCTTTCAGCTTGGCTTGCGCGGCGTAATCGTCGCCCCTGGTCTTGGCCTGGTCGCGATATCCCGCGCCGCGTTCCTTGGCTTCGGCCGTCAGCGCGGCGGCGCCGGCCTTGGCTTCTTCCAGCGCGGCGTTGAACCGGCTCTTGGCGACATCGGTGTTGCTCGTCGTCGTGGCGGGGGTCTGCGCAACGCCGGTCGCCGTCGAGGCGGCAGGCTTTTTGGTGCGCGGCTTGCTCGTCTTGGGAGTGGTGCTTGTGGCTCCGGCCATTGTTGTGCCCTTTCGTGTTGCCCTGTGGGGCGGTAAGTCCTGTCTTGCCGGGAAGAAATCCCCGCCCGGCCCTTGGAACCCGAACGCGACTTGCACCGCTTGGTTCCTCGGTATAGGCCGCGCCCGGCCTTGCCAAGATGGGTAGTGCCTTACCCCTATACAACACCACTCCGGAGCACCTGCGCATGACCGCGATCATCGACATCCACGGCCGCGAAATCCTCGACAGCCGGGGAAATCCCACGGTTGAAGTCGACGTCCTGCTGGAAGACGGCAGCTTCGGCCGCGCGGCGGTTCCCTCCGGCGCCAGCACCGGCGCGTACGAGGCGGTCGAACTGCGCGACGGGGACACGGCGCGCTATCTCGGCAAGGGCGTGCTGAAGGCGGTGGAGGCGGTGAACACCGAAATCGCCGAGGCGCTGCTGGGGGTCGACGCCGAAGACCAGCGCGACATCGACCGGCTGATGATCGACCTCGACGGCAGCGAGAACAAGGCGAACCTGGGCGCCAACGCGATCCTGGGGACCAGCCTGGCCGTCGCCCGTGCGGCGGCCGACGCGCGCGGCTTGCCGCTCTACAGCTACATCGGCGGCGTTTCGGCGCACGTCCTGCCGGTGCCGATGATGAACATCATCAACGGCGGCGAGCACGCCGATAACCCGATCGACTTCCAGGAATTCATGGTCATGCCGATCGGTGCCGACAGCCTGGCCGAGGCCGTGCGCTGGGGTTCCGAAATCTTCCACACGCTGAAGAAGCGTCTCCACGACGCCGGTCATTCCACCGCCGTCGGGGACGAGGGCGGGTTCGCGCCCAACCTGGCCAACACCACAGATGCGCTCGACTTCATCATGGCCTCGATCGAGGCTGCCGGTTACCGCCCGGGCGAACAGGTGGCGATCGCGCTCGATCCCGCCTCGACCGAGTTCTTCCGCGACGGCGCCTATCACATCTCGGCCGAGGACAAGGTTCTCAGCCCCGCCGAGATGGCCGCCTATTATGGCGACCTGGTCGCACGTTACCCGATCCGTTCGATCGAGGACGGCATGGCCGAGGATGATTTCGAGGGCTGGAAGGCGCTGACCGACCTCGTTGGCGACAAGGTCCAGCTCGTCGGCGACGACCTGTTCGTGACCAATCCCAAGCGCCTCGAGATGGGCATCGGCAAGGGGCTGGCGAACTCGCTGCTGGTCAAGGTCAACCAGATCGGCACGCTGAGCGAGACGCTGGAGGCCGTGAGCATGGCCCACCGCGCCGGCTATACCGCCGTGATGAGCCACCGTTCGGGCGAAACCGAGGATTCCACCATCGCCGATCTCGCCGTCGCCACCAATTGCGGACAGATCAAGACCGGCTCGCTGGCGCGCTCGGACCGGCTCGCCAAGTACAACCAGCTCATCCGCATCGAGGAAGAGCTGGGCGACAGCGCGGTCTATGCCGGGAAGGGCTGCTTCGGGCGCTGAATCAGGCGCAAGTTTCGACGGAACGCCGCCGGCATCGGACCAGCGGCGTTCCGCATCTGGCGCGCTGCGGCTAATTCGCCGCGCATGAAAATTCAAAAGAACCATCGTCTTCTCGCCGCCCTTCTCGTTTCGGCGGCCGTCGCAACCCTGGGTCCCGTGGCCTGTAGCCAGGCCGCCGACCAGGCCCGGCCGGCCGCTCTCCACCCGGGCACCGGGCTGGGCATCGCGCGTGACTGGATGGATACCTTGGCCAGCCCGGGCGACGACTTCTACGCCTATGCCAACGGTAACTGGCCGCAGGACATCCCGGCCGACCGGGGCGATATTACCGCTTTCTGGCTGGCCCAGCAGCAGACCGAGAAGAACATCGACGCGCTGATCCGCGACATTCTCGCCTCCGAGCCTGCGCCCGGCAGCAACGAGGCACTGATCAAGGCCTACTACCGGTCGTTCACCAATACCGACGCGATCGAGCAGGCCGGTCTCGCGCCGATCCGCGGCGATCTCGAACGCTTCGCCGCCGTTTCCGACAAGGCCCAGCTCGCCCGCGTCATGGGAAGCCAGCTGCGGGCGGACGTCGATCCGCTCAACGCCTACGACCTGAGGTCGGAAAACCTGTTCGGGGTCTTCGTCAGCCAGCCTCTCAAGGGCGGCGCGGTTGCACCGTACCTGCTGCAGGGCGGGCTGGGCCTGCCGGACCGGGAATATTACCTCTCGTCCGACCCGCACATGGCCGAGCTGCGCGAGGGATACCGCGCCTACATCGCCGACATCTTCGCCGCCGCCGGGCTGAGCGACCCGCAGGCAAGGGCGCAGAAGGTCTTCGACCTGGAGATGAAGCTCGCCCGCGCGCACGAGACCCTGGCCGAGAGCGACGACTGGACGACCGCGGCCGAAATGTGGACCCCGGCAGAGCTCAGGCAGAAAGCACCCGGGCTCGACTGGAATGCCTTTCTGCAGGGCGCCGGAATGGCCGGCATCAGCCGCTTCGACGCCTACAACTCCGACGCCATCCCGCGGATCGCCGCGCTCGTCGCGTCCGAGCCGCTCGATGCGTGGAAGGACTGGCTGGCCTTCCACCAGATCAACCAGAACACCGAGGTCCTGCCGCACAAGTTCGACGCGCTCCACTTCGGCTTCTTCGGCAAGCAGCTCGACGGCAAGACCGAACAGCGCGCGCGGGACAAGCGCGCGCTCGCCGCGATCGACGCGAACCTGGGCGACGCGATGGGCCAGCTTTACGTCGCCAGGTACTTCGCGCCCGAATCCAAGGCGCAGGTCCGGCACATGGTCGAGCAGGTGAAGACCGCCTTCGTGGAGCGGCTCGACCGCATCGACTGGCTCGATCCGACAACCCGCGCCGAAGCCAGGAAGAAGGTCGAAACGATGGAGGTCGGCGTCGGCTATCCCGACACCTGGCGCTCGTACGACGGCGTCTCGCTCGATCCGGCCACCGCCTATGCCAACAAGCAGGCGCTGGAGAAGCACTACTACCGCCAGCAGCTCGCCAAGGCCGGCAAGCCGCAGGACAAGCGCGAGTGGTGGATGAACGCCCAGCTCGTCAACGCGGTGAACCTGCCGGTGCAGAACGCGCTCAACTTCCCGGCCGCGATCATGCAGCCGCCGTTCTTCGATCCCGCGGCCGATCCGGCGGCGAATTATGCCGGCATCGGCGCCACCATCGGTCACGAGCTGTCGCACAGCTTCGATTCGGCCGGCGCCGACTTCGACAGCGCCGCGCACATGCGCAACTGGTGGACGCAGAAGGACCGGGCCGAGTTCGACAAGGCGGGCAAGGCGCTGGCCGCGCAATTCGATACCTACGAGGCGTTTCCCGGTGTTCACGTGCGCGGCGAACAGACGCTGGCCGAGAACGTCGCCGACATCGCTGGTCTTGCCGCAGCCTACGACGCGTACCGGGCCTCGCTGGAGGGCAAGGAAGCACCGGTGATCGACGGCCTGACCGGCGACCAGCGTTTCTTCATCGCCTATGCCCAGACCTGGGCGACCAAGATGCGCGACGAACTGCTGCGCAAGCGCGTCGCCACCGATGGTCACGCCCCGGGCATGTTCCGCGCCCTGACGGTTCGCAACCTCGACGCCTGGTACGAGGCGTTCGGCGTGAAGCCGGGCGACAAGCTCTACCTGCCGCCGGAGCAGCGCGTCACCATCTGGTAGGGCGCGCCAGTGAAGCGCACGCAGTCGGCCCGGATCCGATCAGGGCCAGTGCTTCTTCTTCAAGAGGCGCGGAACGAAGCCCCGCTCCGGATACAAGTCCCGAGTGACAATGGTGAATTGGGTCGCCTCGCCTAGGGCTTGAGCGTCTTCTCGCGTTGGGGATAGACGTCCCAGGTCTTGCCGCCGACGCTGATCGTCTCGCCCTTGAAGCCGCGCATCGCCTTGTCGCGCGCGCGATGGCCGGTCAGCGTGGCCTTGTCGCCCGCCTTGGCCGCGCCGGGCCCGAAGCCGGACCGCTGGGCAACGATCGGCGGCGAGAGGTCAACCTCCCACAGCCCGTCCGAAGTTCGCAATTGCAGGTGCATGTGCGGATTGCCGAAGCTGATCGATTTGATCGTGCCCGACAGGCGGCTTTCGGTGTCCTCGGTCCAGCCCCACCCATGGTGGGCCGCGGCGAGCGAGGGAAGGGCCAGGACGGCTGACAGTCCGGCCAGCTTGAGTGCGATGTGCATGGCGCGTCTCCAGGTGAGGCGCGATGCATAGCACAACCGCACGGAAAATTCGCGCAACCCGAACCGGACCTGCTTTTTGTTGGGCCGTTGAGGAGGCTCGGAAGGCGCTGAAAGCTGACGCCCCTCCTATCTGTCAGCCCGGATCTGTTCCGGGCTGACCACTCGGGAAACCCTGCACGGCCTCCGGACCGTTCGCTTCTTTCTCGCGATGTCCTTCAGCTGCCTTCGGCCTCCAGCTCGCGTTCGACTTCGTGTTCGATCCGCTCCTCGACCGGGGCGACGCGCTCCATCACCTCGCGGTTCTTGCGGCTGAGCAGGTACTGCCACACCCCCCAGGCGTTGATCAGCAGCAGGATCGCATTCATCGCCGCGATCGGCAGGGCGTTGGACGTCAGCCCGGAAACGATCCAGGTGACCGACACCGCACAGAACAGAATGAAGCCATAGCCGGTCACCTTGCGGCCAAGGTCGGCGGCAATCAGCCCGGCGGCCATCATCGTGCCGATGGCGGCGATCCATTCGAGAGGTCCGTTCATTCGGGCATCAAAGATCGTTGGCCCGATGTGTTCCGGTGTGACCTTCGGCGGGCCCGAAATCCTGTTTCGGGTCCGAAACGACACATTTGAATGTGAAGGAATTTAGCTATCGGTCATAACAATCACCGAGATCGGCAAGCCGGGCGCTACGAAGCGGAGGCGGATTGCGGGGCCGAAAACCAGCCAACCCGCCCGATCGAACACCTGGTACAACAGCTCTCCGGTCGGCGGAACACGCCGAACACCCCGGATTCGAGCGCTTCATTCGCAAGTGTTCGAAGCTCGACGCGACACGACGATCCGATACCCCGCATCGATCTCGGCCAGCTCGAGCAGGTGGCCGAAACGCCGCTGCCATGTCCCGTCGGCGAGATCGCCCGCCAGGCGCTCCAGTCCGGCCGAACAGTCGAGCCGGTGGAAGGAGGAAATTCCAGCCCTGACCCGTGCATCCAGATAGGCCTCGGGCCGCCGCCAGTAAGCGTGGAGAAATCCGTCGCTGCAATCGTGCGGGACGGGCAGGGGGCGGACTTCCACCTCGCCCAGGTGCTCGCGATAGGAGGACAACGGCGGCATGATTGCGGCATCGAGATCACGCAGTTGCGGCAGGTATTCGCTCAGCCAGGTGCCGGGATGGGCCGGATCGAAGGTGACGATTACCACCGCATCGCGCGCCACGCGGCGCATTTCCCTCAGTCCCGCCGCGCGATCGCTCCAGTGATGGACGGTCAGGACCGCAAGCGCTGCATCGAAGCCAGCGTCGGGGAAGGGCAGGGCCTCCGCGCTTGCCTGTACCGCCGTGCCCGCACCGGGCGGGCGCTGGGCAATCATCCCGGCCGAGGGTTCGACCGCGGTGACCTCGCAGTCGGCAGGTTCGTAGTTGCCCGTCCCGGCGCCGACGTTCACGACCGTCCGGGCATTGCCCAGCGCGGCGCGAATGGCGGCCGCCAGGCGCGGATCGGGGCGGCGCAGCGCCGCGTAGCCCGTCCCGATCCTGTCGTAGATGCCGCTCAAGCCGCGTCGGTCAGCCGCTGGATCTGCTCGTCGCTCAGGTCGAGGCGCGTGAACTCCAGCATCTCGTGAAGTTGCTGCACGGTGCGGGCGCTGGCGATGGGGGCGGGGATGCCCGGTTGGCGCACCAGCCAGGCGAGCGCGATCGCCGGCAGGCTGGCGCCGGTTTCGGCGGCGATGTCGTCCATCACCTTGAGCACCGGCCGGCCCTTCTCGTCGTAATCCTTGACCCGGTGGGCGCGGTTGCCCTGCTCGAAATCCTCCGGCCTGCGGTACTTGCCGGTCAGGTAGCCCGAGGCGAGGCCGAAGAACGGCAGCATGGCGATCCCGCGCTCGACGCACAGGTGCTGCAGGTCCTCGTCATAGGAATCGCGCGCGACGAGGTTGTACTGGTTCTGCAGCACGGTGAAGTGCGTGCGGTCCTGCGCCTCGGCCGCCTCCAGCGCGGCGTCCAACCGATCGGCGGAGAAGTTCGACGCGCCGATCTCGCGCACCTTGCCGCTGGTCACGGCGCCGTCGAAGGCCTCGACGATCCCGCCCATTTCGAGCTGCTCGTAATCGCGGTGGGCATAATAGAGGTCGATGTAATCGGTCCGCAGCCGGTCGAGCGAGGCGCCGAGCGACAACAGAACCTCGTCCGGCTCGTAGAGCGTGGGGTCGCCCTCGGACCCGAACTCGTGCTGCCCGCCTCCGCGCGGCAGCATCCCGGTCTTGGTATGGATGCGCATGTCATTGCGCACCCCGCGCGAGGCGAGCCATTCGCCGATGAAGCTTTCCGATTCGCCGCCCTTGTGGCCCGGAATCCAGGCCGAATAGACATCCGCCGTGTCGATCATCCGGCCGCCCGCCTCGTAGAAGGCGTCGAGCACCGCGAGGCCCTCGTCGCCGTGCGCGGTCCAGCCGAAGACGTTACCGCCCAGGACGAGCGGAATGCCGGCGAGGGCGGGGTGGCCGTTGGGGTCGATCTGGGCGGTCATCTGAACTTCTCCTGCAACTTCAGCAGGGCCATAGCAGCTTCCGCCGCGCCTGCACCCTTGTTGCCCTGCGCCGGGTCGGCCCGCGCGACGGCCTGTGCCTCGTTCTCGACGGTCAGGATGCCGTTGCCCACTGCAAGGCCGTCCATCGTCAGCGCCATGACCCCGCGCGAGCTTTCGCCAGCGACGATTTCGAAGTGATAGGTCTCGCCGCGGATCACCACGCCGATCGCCACGAACCCGTCGTAGCGCTCGGTTTCCGAGGCAAGGACGATGGCGCCGGGAATCTCCAGCGCGCCGGGGACGGTGACGACCTCGAACTCGTGTCCCCTGGTCTTCAGCGCCTCCTTGGCGCCGGCGATGAGCATGTCGTTCAGGTGGTCGTAGAAGCGGGCTTCGACGATGAGGAATTTGGCCATCATTCGGTCTCCGATGTGATCGGCTGTTCACCGACGATGGACAGGTCATACCCCTCCAGCCCGACGAGCGAGTGGCGGGTGTTGGTCAGCAGGATCATGTCGTGCACGCCAAGTTCGGCGAGGATCTGCGCGCCCACGCCGTAGTCTCGCTGCTCCGACGGCATCCCTTCCGGTACCTGCGCGCGCTGGTCGCCCAGCTCGGCAATGGCCTTGGTCAGGAAGCCGGGGGCGGGGCGATTGATGAGGACGACGACGCCGGTCCCGGCCTGGCCGATCGTGCGCATCGCACCTTCGAGCAGGCCGGCGCGGTCGGTGTCGCGGCCGAATATGTCGTCGAAGAACGACAGCGCGTGCATCCGCACCAGGGTCGGGCGAGCGGGGTCGATGCGCCCTTTTACCAGGGCGATTGTCTCGGTCTTGGTCGCCTTGTTGTAGAAGGCGATCGCCCGCCAGTCGCCGCCGAACCGGCTGCGGAAGGTGCTCTCGGCGCGCTTCTCGACCAGGTGGTCGTGCTTGCGGCGATAGGCGATGAGGTCGCGGATCGTGCCGATCTTGAGGCCGTGCTTGCGGCCGAAGCGGATCAGGTCCTCGAGCCGGGCCATCGAGCCGTCCTCGTTCATGATCTCGCAGATCACGCCCGAGGGATTGAGCCCGGCGAGGCGCGAGATGTCGACCGAGGCCTCGGTATGCCCGGCGCGGATCAGGACGCCGCCCTCGCGCGCCACGAGGGGAAAGACGTGGCCGGGCGTGACGATGTCGTCGCTCGTTTTCGACGAATCGATCGCGACCGAGATCGTCCGCGCCCGGTCGCCGGCGCTGATGCCCGTCGTCACACCCTCGCGCGCTTCGATCGAAATGGTGAAGGCGGTCTCGTGACGGGTGCCGTTGCGGCGGCTCATCGGCGGCAGGCCGAGGGCCTCGACCCGCTGCGGCGTCAGCGCGAGGCAGACGAGACCGCGGCCGTGGGTGGCCATGAAGTTGATCGCATCGGGCGTGGCCATCTGCGCCGGGATGATGAGATCGCCCTCGTTTTCGCGGTCCTCGTCGTCGACCAGGATGAACATGCGCCCGTTGCGGGCCTCGTCGATGATCTCTTCGATCGGGACGAGGACCGGGGTGTCGTCGTTCTCGGCCAGGAAGCGCTCGACCTTGGCCAGCGTTTCCGCGGTCGGGTTCCACCCCTCCTCGGTGCAATCGCGCAAGGTATTGGCATGCAACCCCGCCGCCCGCGCAAGCCCCGCGCGGGTGATTTTGCCTTCCAGCACGAGCGTTTTAACCCGTTCAATCGTCGTTTTGTCCATGAATTCGGCCGTTATCACATTTAAATGTGAGGGCAAGGACGCTGGTCACATTTGCACACTCGCTCAACCACGGGTCAGGCTCCGTCTTGCGCCCCGCGCGCTGCGCCCTAAAGGTGCAGGCGTGACCGACAGCCTGCAGTCCAGCGACACCCTCCTGGCCGCCTTCCGCGCGGCAATGCGACATGTTGCCGCCACCGTGTACGCGGTAACGACAGGCGAGGAAGGTGAGCGCCACGGCATACTCGCGACGGCCGTGAGTTCGCTCAGCTTCGAACCTCCTTCGCTGTTGGTCTGCATCAATCGCTCGGCATCGTTGCACGAACCGCTGGCCTGCGCGGAGACTTTCTGCGTGAACGTGCTGGGCATGGGCAATCGCGACGTCGCCGACGCGTTCATGGGCGAGCGGGGCGAAGCGCGCTTCGCTACCGGCCAGTGGAGCCAGATGCACGGGGTGCCGGTTCTCGCCAATGCTCAGTCCAGCTTCGTCTGCCGTACCGCGCATCGGCACGAGTTCGGGACGCACACTATTTTCATCGGCGAACTGCTCGACGCCCGCCACCGCGAGGACGCCGCGCCGCTGACCTATTTCGACCGGCACTACATCGACATTACCGAGGCGTCCGCCCGCGCTTCAACCTGACGCGGGTCGCCGCACGAGGAGATGGCCGGGCCAGCTCGGCGCCCCGGCCGAGAGGTAGTCCCTGATCTCGCGTTCGATCATCTGTGCGCGGCCCTCGGCCGAAGAGTAAATCCGGCTCCGCAAGAGGCCGCCGCTGATTTGCCTTCCCAACGCACCACGCCAGAAGGCAGGAGCAATTGACGGATCGTAGCCTGCGTTGGCCAGCAGGTGCACACTCAGCCGGTCTGCCTCGATCTCAGCCTGGCCGTTCAGCTCCCGGTCGCGCCCGAATTCGCCGCCGATCCCCTTGTCCACGCCGAGCGCCGAAAGCCTTGTCCGGTGATGCAGGACCGAGTGGGCAAGCTCGTGTGCGAAGATGACTGCCAGTTCGGTGTCGCTTGCCCTGCCGACAAGGCCTTCGCCGATCTGGATGACCCTGCCGTCAGAGCGAGCAAGGGTTCCCGCACCGGCCACGACTTCGACCAGCGCGCGGCACGCGGCCGGCGGCACGATCTCCACCTGGCGAACCGCGCCGCCCGACGTGACGCCGAGCTGCAGAGTGCGGCCTCGCGCCGCGTCGGCCAGCATGGCGTAGGCGGAATCGCGTAACGGCATATCCGCGAGGCTCTCGGCCTTGGCAATCGGCACGCCATTGACGGTTACAAGCCCGTCGTTCTCGCGAATTCCTGCCAGGGCCGCAGGACTGCCTGCGAGGACCACGGCAATCGCAACCGGTGCGGCAAATCCGGGGTCTCCGCCCGTTGCAAACTGATCCCGGCTTTGCAGCGCGACGCCGAGCGCCGGTGCTGCCAGGTCGCAGAGGGGCGCGTTGGCCCGCTGCAACCGGTCGGATACGCTTAGAAGGCGCGTGTCCTGCGCGTGGAGAGCGCTGGGCTGTGCTGCCGAAGCGTTGGATAGGGGCAGCAGCGAGAGAAAACAGGGAACTATCGAGATAATCAGGCGCTTCATTGCGGACGGCATCTCATGTGGGTGCGGTGTGTTTAAGCGAACTTTCACGATTGCCCGGCAAAGGGCAACAAGCTTATAAGGGGCGCAGATAAAGGCACTGAGTCGCACGATTTTCGTCCGTGGGGGATTTCTCGGAATTGCCCTGCATTACAAATTTGACACCACCTTTTGACCAAGGGCCGGTTGACTGGCCCGGAAAACCCGAATATCGGGACATTGAAATTCAAGGAAGGGCATCCAGATGATTGTTCGTAAATCGCTTGTCAGCCTCGCTGCTGCCGGCCTGATCTTCGGGTCGACCGCTGCGGTCGCCGCGCCTGTCGCTGCTGACCGTGCGGCTTCGGGAGTCACCTCGTCGGAAGATTTCGCCGGTGTTGGTACCTTCGGCCTCCTGCTCGGGCTGCTGATCGTGGCCGGTGTCGTCGCGATCATCGCTTCGGATGACAACGAGGATGCGCCGACCAGCCCGTAGTAGCTGGCGACAGTTCAAAGAAGACGGCGGGCTTGCCCCGCCGTTTTTTTTGTTTGCCTTCAATCCAGGGCGCTGCGCAGCTCGTCGATCGTGCGCGCTCCCAGCATCCCCATCGTGCGCACGAACTCGGTGCGCAAGATTTCGATCGCGTGCTCCACCCCGGGTTCTCCGTGAGCCGAGAGGCCATAAAGGGGTGCCCGCCCCGCCAGGACGAGGTCGGCTCCGAGCGCCACGGCCTTGGCGATGTCGCTGCCACGGCGCACCCCACTGTCGAAGAAGACCGTCGTTCCTGCCGGCACAGCGGCTCTGATCGCGGGCAACGCTTCGATCGTCGCCTGCGAGGCATCAAGCGATCGGCCGCCGTGGTTCGAAACCACGACACCATCCGCTCCCATGGCGACAGCCCTTGCTGCATCCTCCGGGTGCAGGATCCCTTTGAGGATGAACTTGCCAGGCCACCGGTCGCGCAATGTCTTCGCGCCGTCCCAGTCGAGGTCGTCCTGCTTGAAAAGGGCCCCTGGCATCGCGCCCCTGGTAACGCGCGTGCGCAGCCGCGCGGGCAGGTTGGCCTGCGACGGTATTCCCCCCGATAGCGCGTAGCGCCCCATCGTCCCGATCAGCCAGCGCGGGTGGCCGAGGATATCGCGGATATTGGTCGAGTTGATCCGGAACGGCGTGCCGAAGCCGTTGCGCCGGATATATTCCCGGTTCGGGACCACCGGCAGGTCGAGGGTGACGAACAGCGCCTCGCACCCGAGCTCGGCCGCCCGGTCGACGACCGTCATCGACAGCTCCCGGTCCTCCCACAGATAGAGCTGGAACCAAAGTCTGCCGCCAGCCACTGCAATCTCGTCGAGGTCCATCGTGCTTGCGCTCGAGATCGTGAACGGCACCCCGGCCGCCGCCGCCGCCCTGGCCAGTGCAAGGTCGCCGTTATGCCACATTATCCCTGCGGCGCCGGTGGGCGCCACCGCGAAAGGGAAGGGCACCTCGCTGCCGAAGACGGCGGTTCGCGCGTCGATCCTGTCCACGCCGCGCAGGACCCGCGGGCGGAAGGTCACGCCATCGAGCGCGAGCCGGTTACGCGCCATGCCCGTCTCGTCCTCGACCCCACGCTCCAGGTATTCCCAGACGCCGTGGGGCAACCGACGCCGCGCGCGCTCGCGCAGGTCGGCGATATTGTAGCAGGCGAAATCCGCCGCCATTGCCTCAGCCGCGACCCAGGAACGGCAGCTTGTTCTGCACCATCAGGGCTTCGTAGAAGTTCAGGTGATCGGGCATGTCGCACATGTGGACAATGATCCCTGCCGCCTCTTCCGGCGTGGCGGCGAAGTTGTCCGGGAGCTTTACCGAGCCCGGCATGATCTCGGTCGCCACGATGCCGGGGTGAAATATCGACACGGCGATGTTGTGGTCCCGTCCGTCCAGCGCGAGGGCGTGGGTCAGGCCCGAAAGGCCGAACTTGCTCGCCGTGTAGGACGGGCATTCGCTTCGCGGAACCTTGGCGGAGATCGAACCGACGTTCACGATTCGGCCGTGGCCGCCTTTCCGGAAAATCGGCCAAGCGTGCTTGGCGCACAGGAACGCGCTTGTGAGGTTCGTCGAAATAACCTTGTTCCAGTGATCGAGCGAAGTCTGGTCGACTGGAGTGTTCTCGGCGATACCGGCGTTGTTGATCAGCACGTCGACCGTGCCGAACTTCGCGACCGCCTCGGAAAACAGGTTTGCAACGGCCTCCTCGTCGGTGACATCGGTCGTCACGGCGAGCGCTTCGCCGCCCATGCCGGAAATCCTGTCCACGAGGCCCGACAGGCGCTCCGCCCTGCGCGCGGCCAGGACCACCTTCGCGCCCTTCTCGACGAACCCGAGAGCACAGGCTTCGCCGATCCCCGAACTCGCCCCGGTCACCACGGCCACACGGCCATTCAGAATGCTCACAGCTTGTCCCCTGCCATTGTCATAGGCGGACCGCTTAACGCGCCGGGCGTTGGGGTGAAACAGTCAATTCAAAAGAGAAGGGGTGGTGGACGCACTAGGGCTCGAACCTAGGACCCGCTGATTAAGAGTTCAGCTGCTCTACCAACTGAGCTATGCGTCCACATGCCGATACGAACTGGGCCGTTTTGGCAGCCCGGCGAATTGCCGGGAGCGGCTCATATAGCGGGGCTTCGAAATCAGGCAAGGCCCGGCGAACGAACTCTTCGCCCATGCCGCTCCACCATCATCAACGTGCCGATGCAGATCATGTTGGTCATCATCGAGCTGCCGCCGTGGCTCATGAACGGCAGGGGAATGCCGACCACGGGGGCAAGGCCCATGACCATCATCAGGTTGATCGCCACGTAGAAGAAGATCGTAGCCGTCATGCCTGCTGCGAGCAGGCGGCTGAAGCGGTCCGGAGCCCGGCGGGCGACCGTCAGGCCCCAGCGCAGGACGATACCGAACACCAACAGCACGAAGATACCGCCGATAAGGCCCCACTCCTCGGCCATCGTGGCGAAGACGAAATCCGTGTGCGGTTCCGGCAGGTAGTCGAGGTGGCTCTGCGAGCCGTTGCCGAACCCCTTGCCGGTGATGCCGCCCGAACCGATCGCGATCTTCGACTGGGTGATGTGGTATCCGGTGCCCAGCGGGTCGCTCTCCGGGTCGAGAAAGGTCGTTACCCGGGCCCGCTGATAGTCCTTCAATACGAAGAAATAGGCGAGAGGGATGGCGATCAGGCCAGCGACGCCAGCCCCGCCGAACCACTTCCCCGGCAGGCCAGCGAGGAACATGATCACGCCGCCGCCGAACGCTATGGCGAGCGAAGTCCCCAGATCGGGCTGGAGCAGCACCAGCAGCATGGGAAACCCGATGAGGCCGGCGGGTGGGACCAGCGCGCGCCACTGGTTGGTCATCGCCGGCGGCAGGGCATGGTAGAAGGCCGCCAGAACCAGCACGATGGTCGGCTTCATCAGCTCGGACGGTTGCAGCACAAGTGGGCCGATGTTGAGCCATCGCTGGCTGCCGCCGCCTATCTGGCCGAGCAGCTCCACGGCGATCAGCAGCAGCACGACAGCGCCGTAGATCGGATAGGCGGCGACCCGCGCGAAGTCGATCGGCATGTAAGAGATCACGAGGGCCGCCACGAGAAAGATCACGAACCGGAAAAGTTGCGACGAGGCGTAGGGCGAGAGCGAGCCGCCGGCGGCGGAATAGAGCACGGCGGCGCTGAAGCAGACGAGCGCGGTGAGTGGCAGCAGCACCCGCCATGGCTGCTCGGCCAGGAATGGAGGGAGGATCGAGCTCCTCATCGCGCGGTCCCGGCGGGCGCCGCTGAAGCAGCGGGGGAGGGCGCGGCGGCAGGTGCAGCGGTGGGCTGTGCTGCGGGAACGTCAGGGTTTGCCCCGGTCGTGCCCGCGACAGGCTCATCGCCCGGTTCGATTGCACCAGTGTCGGCGGTCGGCGGCTCGGCGGCTGCGCGCGCCTCCGCGTCGACCTTCTTCGCCACGGTCGCCGGGTCCTGCGGTGCCGGGGGAACATCCACCCCCGCGGCGGCGGCGAACGACGAGTACTTGGCATCGAGCCGCTGCTGCGCTGTGCCGCCCCATTGCGCTTCCAGCGCGTGGAGTGCCTCCAGCCCCTTGTCCGGGGCGAACAGGAAGGTCATCACGTCGCGCGCAATCGGATAGGCCGCGCCCGATCCGCCACCGTGTTCGATCACCACGGCCCCGGCGTAGCGCGGGTTGTTGAACGGCGCGAAGAAGATGAACAGCCCGTGGTCGCGGTATTTCCACGGCCCGCCCTTGCCGCTGCTGATGTTGAGGCTGACGACCTGGGCGGTGCCTGTCTTGCCCGCCATCAGGACGTCATCCACGGGCAGCCGCGCCCGGCCGGCAGTGCCGCGTCCGTTGACGACCTCGCTCATCGCGTTCTGGATGATCTGCACGTGGTCACCGTGGAAATTCATCGGGTCGAAGCGCGGCGTCTTCCCGTCGAGCAAGAGCCGCGGGAGGACCTTGTTACCCGTCGCGATGCGCGTGGCGTAGACGGCCAGTTGCAGCGGGTTGAACAGCATGTAGCCTTGGCCGATCGTGGCGTTGACCGTGTCGTAGTCCTGCCATTCCTTGCCGTATTTCTTCAGCTTCCAGGCCGGGTCGGGGACGGTGCCGTAGAACTGGCTCTGCACCGGCAAGGGAAATTCCTCGCCCAGGCCCACCCGATGGGCCATGCCGGCGATCACGTCCATGCCCATTTTCTGGGCGAAATAGTAGAAGTAGACGTCGCACGACTGGTAGATGCCCTTGCTCATGTCGACGGTGCCATGGCCCCGCCGGTTCCAGCAGTGGAACACGCGGTTGCCCACCCGCAAACCGCCGGTGCATACAGTCGTGGCGTCGGGCGAGAGACCCGCCTCGAGAAAGCTCATCGCTACCATCGGCTTGACCGTCGAGCCGGGCGGATAAAGCCCCTTCAGCACCTTGTTGCGCAGCGGCACCCGCTCGTTCTGGCTTAGCATCTGGTATTCGACGCTGCCGATACCGTCGGAAAAGCTGTTCGGGTCGAAACTGGGCATGGATGCCATGCACATCAGGTCGCCCGTGAGACAGTCCATCACCACGACGGAGCCGGATTCCAGGCCGAGGCGACGGGCAGCATAATCCTGCAGGGGGCCGTCGATCGTAAGCTGGATCGGCTGGCCTTGCGTGTCCTCCCTCGTCTCCAGATCGCGAACGATGCGGCCGCTCGCCGTCACCTCGACGCGCCGCGCACCGGGCTTGCCGCGCAGTGTCTGCTCGAACTGCTTTTCCAGCCCGTCCTTGCCCAGCTTGAAACCCGGAGTGACCAGGAGCGGGATCTTCTCTTTCTCGTACTCCTCGCGCGAGGCCGCGCCAACGTAGCCGATCAGGTGACCCACCGCGGGGCCGGTGGGATAATAGCGGCTGAACCCCCGCTGCGGGACCACGCCGGGCAACTCGGGCAGGCGCACGCTCACCGCGGCGAACTGGTCGTAATTGAGACCACTCTTGACCGGAACGGACTGGAAACCGCTCGCCGTCTTGAGCTTGTTTCGCAGGTCGGTGCTTTCGGCGGGCGAGAAGTCGAGCAGGTCTTCCAGCACGGTGACGGTGGCTTCGGGGTCCTTCAGCCGCTCGGGAATGATGTCCACGCGAAAGTCGGCGCGGTTGGAGGCGAGCGGCGCCCCGTTGCGATCGAGAATCCAGCCACGGCGCGGAGGGATGAGCGACAGGTTCACCCGGTTGCTCTCCGCCTCCATCTTGTACTTCTCATTCTCGGCGACGGCGATGTAGCCCATGCGCGCGGCCAGGAGCAGCCCGATGCCGCCTTGCACCGAGCCGATCACGAACGTGCGGCGATCGAACGTCTGCCTCAGCGTGCTTGTGGAATACTTGAGCGCCACCGCTTATCCCAGGCGGCGGATGCGCAGCAGGCGAAGGCGATCGAGAAGGGCGACCATACGCGTAATGATGGGGAAGGTGATCACCGAGAGCAAGAACTGGGGCAGCAACATTCCGAATTGCTGACCCTCGATCGCCGCGCCCGAGACCACCGCTGCCGCCACGATGTACAGCGCGATCAGGCCGGAGGCGACGATCCATTCCTGCCAGAAATTTCGCCATGGCAGTCTGAGGTCGAGCAGGTCGACCGCGATCAGCGCAAGCGAAAACAATAAAATCCCGCTGCCGAACGGTTGTCCGGAAAAGAGATCGTCGAAGGCTCCGAGCGGCGCGCCGGCCCACAGCGGCAGCAGGCCCGGGCGCAGAAGCCGCCAGGCCAGCATCACGACGAAACCCATCGGCGGCAGGATTGGTGCGGGGGCGATCACCGGTAGCAGGGGCGTGAGCGAAGCGAGAACGATCGTGACCCACGGCAGGCCGAGCGCGAGCGTGGGGGAATGATCGCGATTGATCTTGGTCCCGAAGGCGTCGCGCCGCGCGCGGGGATTGATCGGGTTGATCATTCCGCTTCGGCCGGGGCTTGCTCTGTCTCGCGCAGAACCTGGACCGCTTCCGGCTTCCAGACGGGTTCGACCGAGACATAGTCGGTCGCGGCCGGATTGCTCAGCAGGTGGGCGATCGCGCCATCCTTGTTGGTGCTCTCGACCACGGCGACGGGGATGTTGGGCCGAAACAGGCCGCCTGCGCCGGACGTGACGAAGATGTCGCCCTTCTTGAGCGGGTTGATCCCCAGGTTAATGAGGCGGATACGCAAGGATCCGTCGGGCCGCCCCTCGGCGAACGCGACGACGTCGTCGTCGGAGCGGCGCACCGGGACCATGCTTTCGGCATCGGTCAGCAGCATGACGCGCGAGCTGTTTCGCCCCGCTTCGAGAATGCGGCCGACAAGGCCCATCGGCGAAACGACCGGCATCTCGCGGTCGACGCCGTCCGCCGTCCCGGCTGACAGGTACGCAAAGCGTCGCGCGCTCGACGAGGTGGAGCCGATAATGCGGGCGAGTGCGACCGGCTCGATCTCGTCCTCGCGCAAGCCCAGCGCCGACTTGAGGCGCTTGTTTTCCTGCTTGAGTGCCTCGGCTTCGGCGAGCTTCACCCGGGCGATGCGCATTTCCCGCTCCAGCGCTGCGTTGCGGCTGCCGGCTCGGTAGTATCCGCCGATCGCCTCGAAGAAGTCGCGCCCGCCGACCCGCGCACTGGCCCCCGCGCTGCCGATGGACGCGGTGGCATCGCTGGCCATCGCGCGCAGCCCGGACAGAGCCTGCGGCTGCCAGAGCGAGATGATGAGCATCGCCGCGCCGATCAGCGCGCCGACGCCGGCGAGGACGTAACCCGTGAAGACGCTGAGCTGCGCCTTGCGGTTGGAACCGGAGCTGCGGATGTTCGGCGGAGCCATTACCGCCTCGCCTCCTCTAGTGAATTGGAGGGGATCAGGCGGTCATCAGAACGCCGCGATAGACCGGGTCTTCCATCGCCCGGCCGGTACCGAGGGCGACGCACGACAGGGGATCTTCCGCGACGCTGACCGGCAGGCCGGTTTCTTCCTTGAGGTGATCGTCCAGACCGCGGATCAGGGCGCCGCCCCCGGTGAGCACGATCCCCTGGTCGACGATGTCGGCGGCCAGTTCGGGCGCGGTGTTTTCCAGCGCGATGCGCACGCCCTCGACGATGGCGCCGATCGGTTCGGACAGCGCTTCGGCGATGTGGGCCTGGTTGATCGTAATTTCCTTGGGCACGCCGTTGACGAGGTCGCGGCCCTTGATGGTCACCGCTTCGCCGACGCCGTCTTCCGGCACGGTTGCGACGCCATAGTCCTTCTTGATCCGTTCCGCAGTGGCGTCGCCGATCAGCAGGTTGTGGTGTCGACGCACGTAACTGACGATTGCCTCGTCCATCTTGTCGCCGCCGGTGCGGACCGAAGTGGTGTAGGCGAGGCCGCGCAGTGAGAGCACCGCCACTTCCGTCGTGCCGCCGCCGATGTCGACGACCATGCTGCCGACCGGCTCCGTCACCGGCATGTCGGCGCCGATTGCCGCTGCCATCGGTTCGAGGATGAGGAAGACTTCCGAAGCGCCGGCGTTCGACGCAGCGTCACGGATAGCGCGGCGTTCGACCGACGTGGAGCCAGAGGGAACGCAGATCACGATCTCCGGGTGGCGGAACATGCTGGTCCGCTTTCCGTGCACCTTGCGGATGAAATGCTTGATCATCTCTTCGGCGATTTCGATGTCGGCGATCACGCCGTCGCGCAGCGGGCGGATCGCCTCGATGCTGTCGGGAGTCTTGCCCATCATCAGCTTGGCATCGTCACCCACGGCCTTGACCCGCTTGATGCCGTTGATCGTCTCGATCGCCACAACGGACGGTTCATTGAGAACGATGCCCTGGTCCTGCACGTAGACGAGCGTGTTGGCCGTACCGAGATCGATGGCCAAGTTCTGCGAACCGAAGGAGAATAGACGGGAGAAGAAGGAGCTCATCGATGTTCCGTGCTTTTTCGGGAAATGCCGCGGGGCGGATATGACAGAAGGCCGGGAAACCCGGCGCGCGGCGCTCCCTTAACCCAAGGTCCGCGCAAAGGCTAAAAATTTGTACTGCAATCGACGGGTTTTTGCACCGCTCGCCTCGAAATTGCATCCGCCCGCCGTTACCTTGCCCACCCCATGCCGCAAATCCGCCGCCTTCCCGAGACGCTGGTCAACCGCATCGCTGCCGGCGAAGTGGTCGAACGGCCGGCCTCGGCCCTCAAGGAACTGGTCGAAAACGCCATCGACGCAGGCGCCACGCGCATCGCCGTGGCGCTGACCGACGGAGGGCTTGGCCGGGTGGAGGTGACCGACGACGGGTGCGGCATGTCGGTAGAAGAACTGGCGCTTGCGCTGGAGCGCCATGCCACATCGAAGCTGCCCGTGGACCTCGTCGGAGAAGAAGGGGCGATCGAACAGGTCGCGACGCTCGGCTTTCGCGGCGAGGCGCTGCCTTCGATCGGCAGCGTCGCCCGGCTTTCGCTCGAGAGCCGCGTGCGCGGCGCGGAGCAGGGCTGGAAACGCGTCGTCGACCACGGAACGCTGGTCGAGGAAGGCCCCGCCGCACTGCCGCCGGGCACGCGCGTGCGAATGGAGCAGCTGTTCGCCCGGGTGCCTGCGCGGCGAAAGTTCCTGCGCACGGCGCGCAGCGAATATGCCGCCTGCCTCGATGTCGTCCGGCGGCTCGCCATGGCGCGGCCCGACATCTCCTTCCGCCTGGATCATGGCGACAGGACGGCGTTCGACCTGCAGGGCGGGGAGGGGCTCGCCGCCCGCGTGGCGCTGATCGTGGCACGCGAACTGGCGGACAACTCGGTGGCGATCGATCTCGAGCGTCCCTCTGCCTCGGGCGCCATGCGGCTGACCGGGGTTGCCGGGCTGCCGACCTACAACCGCGGAGTGGCCGATCACCAGTACCTGTTCGTCAACGGCCGTCCGGTGAAGGACCGGTTGCTGGTGGGCGCGGTGCGCGGCGCCTACTCCGACATGCTTGCCCGCGACCGGCACGCGGTCCTCGCGCTGTTCCTCGACCTGCCGTGCGAGGACGTCGACGTGAACGTGCATCCGGCCAAGACCGAGGTGCGGTTTCGCGATTCCGCCGCAGTGCGCGGATTTATCGTCTCCGGCCTGCGCCAGGCACTCGCAACCGGCGACCGCCGCAGCGCGCAGGCGCCCGATGCCGGTGCGATGGGGCGCTGGCAGGTGGAGCCGCGGCGCGAAGAGCCGGTTGCACTGGCCTCGATCTTCCAGGGTCGCGACTGGACGGCGCCATCGTCCTCCGTGCGTGCCGCCGGGGCCGCCTGGCGCGGATTCGAGGCGCAGGTGAGGGACGCGCCGCAGGGCAGGGCGGAAGCCGCCGAGCCGGTGACGGAGGATGCGGCGGACTACCCGCTCGGCATAGCGCGCGGGCAGATCGCGCAGACCTACATCGTGGCCGAGGCGGCCGACGGGATGGTCATCGTCGACCAGCACGCGGCGCACGAGCGGCTCGTTCTCGAACGCCTGCGCTCTGCCGGGACCGGCGACACCGTCGCAGCGAGCCAGGCGTTGCTGATCCCCGAGGTCGTCGAGCTCGACGAAACCGCCTGCGACCGGCTCGAGGACCAGGCCGAACGGTTCGCCGAATACGGCCTGTCGATGGAGCGCTTCGGGCCGGGCGCAATGCTGGTGCGCGCGATGCCGGCCGCGCTGCGCAAGGCCGATCCCGAACGCCTGCTGACCGACCTAGCCGACGACATCGCCAAGCACGGCGAGGGGCTGCTTCTGGGAGAGAAGATCGAGCATGTTCTCGCCACGATGGCCTGTCACGGTTCGGTCCGCGCGGGGCGGGTTCTTTCGGTCGCCGAGATGAACGCCCTGCTGCGCGAGATGGAGCGCACGCCGCGCTCCGGGCAATGCAATCACGGGCGGCCCACCTGGGTGAAGCTCTCGATGGGCGACGTCGAGAAGCTGTTCGGGCGCCATTGATGCGCTGGAGCCTGCCCCTCGCGCTCCTGCTCGCCGCCTGTAGCAGCGAGGTGCCCCCGGAAGAGCCGCGCATTTCGGTGAACCCGCAGCCGATAACCTACCAGGACATCGAGGAAAACGCCCTGCAGGGCGCAAGCTGCGCCTATGCCTCGGGCAAGTCGGTCGCGCCGCTCGTCATGGCCATGACGGACCGGGCGGTGATGAAGATCGACGGCCGGATCGTGCCCTTCACTCTCGACCCGCAGTGCAAGGAGCTGCGGCAGGGCACCGGCTCGCGCTACCTGGCGGACGACCGTGTCCTCGATCTCGCCGTCACCCCCGACAGTCGTGACGGCGACCGCTTCGAAGGTTCGATCGAGCTCACCGACGGCGAGGGCACGACGCTCTACCGGACGGAGGGCGTCGTGCAGTGTACCGGCTGATCAGCGGAAGCTGGGCTTCAGGTTGTGTTCGTCGAGATCGGGGATGATGCGATAGCGCGACACGACCAGGCTGAAGGCGCCGAAGACCATCAGCCCGATGCACACCAGCGTGTAGACGAAGCCGCTGTCGCGCAGGCTGATCAGGGCCTCACCCAGTCCCTTTGCCTGGACCGAGCTGTCGAACCAGGCGGCCTGTACCAGCGACCAGCCGATGATCGCGAAGACGATCGCCCGCGCGGCCGAACCGATGCGGCCGAGCGGAGAGACCGCGGCGGGCGCCTGGGCGCTGACGCGTTTCATGAAATCTGCCGTCACCGCCTTCTTGCCCTGCATGATGGCCGCGGCGACGAAGCCGAGGCCGACGATGCCGATCAGGATCGGGCCGAGGCCCCAGTCCATGATCGTGGAAACGTTTTCCTGCGTCTGGCCGCTATCGGCCGACTGCTTGTCTCCCTGCGCGAACTGCAGCGCGGCATAGGCGAGCACCGAATAGGCCACCCCGCTCGCGGCGTCGCCGATGCGCTTGACGATGCCCTTCTTGTCGCGCCCCCGGTTCTGCACGTCGGCTATGGCGGAGGCGAACTTGAACAGGGCATAGGCGATCAGGCCCAGCGCCATGAGGTAGAGGATGACATTGCCGCCGGGCACCTCCTGCAGCATGTCGAACACCGCCGTATTGCCCTCGTCTGGCGCCCGCGCGCCGAGCGCGAGATAGCCAAGCAGAAGATAGGTAAGCCCGCGCGCGGCATAGCCGAGGCGCACGAGCCAGCGGAACTTTTCGGACTTGTCGACCATGATGTCTCCCCGTGGAACCTGCTGGTCTTAACGGGGAAACCACCCAAAGGTGCCCGCGCCTAGCGCAGGCGCTTGACGTACATCTGGCTGTCGCGCCGCTCGAGCTTGAAGTGGTCGCCCATCGCCCGCAGCATGTCCGACAGGCGCTTGTAGCCATAGTTGCGCACATCGAAGCTCGACCGGTTGCCGGCGATCTGGCCGACTTCCTGCAGCTTGGCGAAGCCGTCCTCGTCGCGATTTGCGGCCTTCCAAGCGGCACCGATTAGGTCGAGCAGTTCCTGATCGACCTCCTCGTCGGACTTGTCGTCGTCCTGCCGCGCGGCGGTCTTCACCAGCTGGTCGACGTCGATGTAGCGGGTGCAGGCGGTCTTGAACGCCTCGGGCGCCTTCGAGCTGCCGAAGCCGTAGACGAGCAACCCGTCCTGCCGCAGCCGCGTGACGAGCGGGGTGAAGTCGCTGTCGCTGCTCATGATCCCGAACCCGTCGACCTTGCCGTCATACAGCAGGTCGATCGCATCGATGGTCATCGCCATGTCGGTCGCGTTCTTGCCGCGCGTCAGGTCGAACTGCTGCATCGGCTGCAGGCCGTAGCGGTGGGTGATCTTGTTCCAGTTGGAAAGCGCCGGCTTGGCCCAGTTGCCATAGGCACGGCGGATGTTGACCTGCCCCAGCTCGGCCAGGACGGTGAGGACTGCGTCGATCCCGTGATGACTCGCGTTGTCGGCGTCGATCAGCAGGGCGATGTTCTTGAGTTCGGCTTCAGGCATGCGCGCTTATGTGGCGGCGGGGGGAGGGGATGGCAAGGAAGGTCGAAAAAAGCAATTCGATTGCCGCCGTTCAGCTTTTGCACCATCAATTCGCGCCCGCGCCAAGATCGCGTCGACGGGCTGTAACGGCAAATGGGGGCGAGAATGGCAAGCAGGGAAAAGCTCACACGTGGCTTCTTGTGGCTGGCCGCCCTTGTCGCAGGACCCTTGATGGGTGCAAAGCTGTTCGACCTTGTCGTGCTTGCGGGTGCCTGGGGGGCCGACCCGCCGAGATCACTGGCGATGATGCCGTATGGCAAAGCCTGGCCCGTCGATACCGGTGTGTTCTTCATTCCCTTTTCGGCAGCAATGCTGATTGCCGGCTTCGGCGCCCTTGTGGCCGGATGGAAAACGCCGTGGCGTTATCGCTGGCTGTTGTGCCTTCCTTCCATCGGCATTCTTGCGATCCTTGTTCTGACAGTCGTGTCCTTCTGGCCGATGAATGCGGCGCTGTATTATCACGGGGTTGGTTCGGCGCGGGACACATTGACCGATCCGGAGTCCATCGCCATGACGCATCGCTGGATCGCGCTCGATTGGCTTCGGGTAATCAGCGCCACGGTGATCTTCGTCGCTCCGTTGCGCGCGCTCACCTTGCCGTTTCCTCAGGATGTCACCCCGCGCGATCCGGCAATCGTCCGCATTGCGCTCATGATCGGACTGGCTGGGGTGGCAGCTTTCACGATCTGGTTTGTTTCGAACATCTGATTGCAGCCAGATCGCCGCAAGGCGGTCCTCAAGCTGCCCGAAACTCTCCGCTCTCCTCGTCGAGCAGATACAGCACCCCGTCCGAAATCGCGAAGTAGGCCCCGCGCAGGGCAACCTCCCCGGCCGGTTCCTTCTCCTGGATGCAGGGAAAGGTGCGCAGGTTGGCGAGGCTGACCTTGACCGCGGCCAGTTCCATCGCCCGCTCCGCCGTGCGCCCGGTGGTGCCGAGTTCTGCGGCGATGGGGTCGCGCACGTCGTCGAGCATGTCGATCCAGTGGGCGACGAATCCGCCTTCGCCCAGCCGATTGCCGTGCAGGTCCTGCGTCAGCGCAGCCTGGCAGCCGCCGCACATGCCGTGGCCCAGCACGACGACTTCCTGCACCTTGAGGAACTGGACTGCGAATTCGAGCGCGGCGGAGACGCCATGGCGTCCCGGATTGGTCTCGAACGGGGGCACCAGCGCGGCGACGTTGCGGACCACGAACAGCTCGCCCGGCGCGACGTCGAAGATCTGCGAGGGATCGACCCGGCTGTCCGAGCAGGAAATGACCATCGTTTTCGGAGACTGGCCCTCGGCCAGTGCGGCCCAGCGCTCACGCTCTTCTTCCCAGTGGCCTTCGCGGAAACGGCGGTAGCCTTCGAGAAGGCCGTCGAGAGGGGGTGCGTCGCTCGTCATGCTTCGGCCCCTAGGATTGCAAAAAGCAGCTGGCAAGCCGGCCGGGGGCCGCGCAGCATTGCGCAAGGCAAGGCGCTTCCCTAAGTGCCCCCGTATGAACGACCTCGCGAGCGCTCCTCGTCCCGAACGGCAACGCAAGCCCGACTGGATTCGCGTCAAGGCCCCGGTCAGCAAGGGCTATCACGAGACGCGCCAGTTGATGCGCGATCTCAGCCTCAACACCGTGTGCGAGGAAGCGGCCTGCCCGAACATCGGCGAGTGCTGGACCAAGAAGCATGCGACGGTCATGATCCTGGGCGACGTCTGCACCCGCGCCTGCGCGTTCTGCAACGTCAAGACCGGCATGCCGCGCATCGTCGACCCGCTCGAGCCCGAGCATGTCGCCACCGCGGCGGCCAAGCTGGGTCTCGAACACATCGTCATCACCAGCGTGGACCGCGATGACTTGCCGGACGGCGGGGCGGGGCAGTTCGTCAAGGTGATCGAAGCGCTGCGGCGCGAGACACCGAACACGACGATCGAGATCCTCACCCCCGATTTTCGCGGCAAGATGCGCCCTGCGGTGGAGGCGATCTGCGAAGCGGGCCCCGACGTCTACAACCACAACCTCGAAACGGTCCCGCGGCTCTATCCCACGATCCGCCCGGGCGCGCGCTACTACGCCTCGCTGCGCCTGCTCGAAGAAGTGAAAGCCCACGATCCGCTGATCTTTACCAAGAGCGGCATCATGCTGGGATTGGGCGAACAGCGGCTCGAGGTCCACCAGGTCATGGACGACATGCGCAGCGCGGACGTCGACTTCCTCACCATGGGCCAGTACCTGCAGCCGACGCCCAGGCACGCGAAGGTCGAGGATTTCGTCGAGCCCAAGGTGTTCGACGCCTATGGCGCGATTGCCCGGGCCAAGGGTTTCCTTCAGGTCGCCTCAAGCCCGCTGACCCGTTCCAGCTACCACGCCGGCAAGGACTTCACCGAAATGAAGGCCGCCCGCGAAGCCAAACTGGCGAAGCTGGGCGCGTGACAGGTCCGATCCGCCATCTCGGCTCAAGAAAGCCCCTCCCCGCCGGGGAGGGGAGTGTAGCGGCCGCGAGCCTCATCAACTGATGCCCGGCATCAGAGAGACGCGGCGGCTGCCCTACAGCTGCGAGGAAATGTTCGACCTGGTGGCCGATGTCGACCGCTATGGCGAGTTCCTGCCGTGGGTCGTCGCCACCCGGGTCAGGTCCGACAGCGAAACCGAGATGGTTGCCGACATGCTGGTCGGCTTCAAGGCGCTGCGCGAGAAATTCACCAGCAAGGTCTACAAGAAACGCCCGCGCGAGATCGAGGTGGTCTACGTCGACGGGCCATTGAAGGACCTCGACAACGTCTGGACCTTCGAGCCGACCGAAGAAGGCTGCGAGATCCACTTCTGCGTCGATTTCAAGTTCAAGAACATGATGTTCGAGGCATTGGCGGGGCAATACTTCGACCGCGCGTTCCGCAAGATGGTCGCCGCGTTCGAAACGCGGGCGGAAGAGCTTTACGGCAAGAGGAGCTCGAGCGCGACCAGCGTGGCCTGATGGCGCACGCCGCCGCGGTCCTCGGCTGAGAACAGCTTCGATTCCGCTTCCCGTTCCTCGCTGTTGCGCAGTGCGCGGGCGAACACGACCGTTCCGACCGGCTTTTGCGGCGTGCCTCCGTCGGGGCCCGCAATGCCGCTGATCGCCACGGCCACGTCCGCATCGCTGTTTTCCAGCGCGCCCTGCGCCATGGCATAGACGCAGGCGATCGACACCGCGCCGAAGGCCTCGATGACGTCATTGGACACGCCCAGCGTCTCACGCTTGGCTTCATTCGAATAGGTCACGAATCCCCGGTCGAGCACGGCGGAGGACCCGGGGATTTCGGTCAGCGCCGCGGCAACGAGCCCGCCGGTACAGCTTTCAGCCAGGGCGATCCTGCGGCCGGCGGCGCGGTTTTCCTCGACCACCCGGCGGGCGAGATCGATCACGTCCTGCGGCAGGAGCGATTGGCTCACGATGGTTTCGCCGGGCACATCTTGACCTCCTTGTCCCCGGTCAGCGCGAGCGAGGCGATAACGCCGGACAGCGCGCCGGCCTGATCGGGTTCCAGCATGTCCAGAACCTGCACCAGGCGCTCTATGTTCCGGCAGGAACCCGGCTTTATCTCCTGCGAGACCATCTGGACGATCAAGGCGTCGAGCAGGGGGCGGACCGCCTCGTCGGGAAGTTGCGCGAAAAGCTGGGTGTCCTTGGGCTTGAGCTTGCCGAGCTTGAAGAAGGCGGATTTGGCCTCCGGCCAGGTCGCGTCGCCCTTCGCAGCGTAGCGGTCGGCCATTCCCGAACCGCCGGTGGCGAGAAATCCGCGGCCGGACAGCTGACTGGAGCAAGTCGTCTGCGTCGCGTCTATCACGCTCGGCATCGCGTAGACGACGAGGCCGGAGACCTCCTGCTCGGTCAGGCAGGGCGCGACCGGGGCCTGCGCGCCGGCCGTGCTGGCGCTGGCAAGGGCGACGATGGCGAGGGCGGATGCCAGCGGCGTTTTCAGGTTCATGCGATCAATCTCCAAGCGCGAACATCGTCGCAACCGCCTGCGCGGCAATTCCCTCGCCGCGGCCGGTAAAGCCGAGGCGTTCGGTGGTCGTGGCCTTCACGCTGACCTGTCCCGTCTCGACGCCGAGCAGTTCCGCCAGCCGCGTGCGCATGGCGTCACGGTGCGGGCCGATCTTCGGTGCTTCGCAAATCAGGGTCAGGTCGACGTTGCCCACGGCGAAGCCGGCCTTTTCGGCCAGGGCGACTGCATGGGCGATGAACTGGTCGGACGACGCGCCCTTCCAGCGCTCGTCGCTCGGCGGGAAGTGCTGTCCAATATCGCCCAGTGCGCAGGCGCCGAGAATGGCGTCGACCACGGCATGAAGCGCAACGTCGGCATCGCTGTGCCCGGCAAGGCCCTTGTCGTGCTCGATCCGCAGGCCGCAGAGCCACAGCTGTTCGCCTGCCGCGAGGCGATGGACGTCGTAGCCTGAACCGATCCGCATCATCGGCGCGGCGGTGCGGAAATCCTCGGCAAAGGTCAACTTGCGCAGGCGCTCGTCGCCTTGCACCAACCCGACGTCGAAACCGGCAGCCCGGGCCACCTGGGCATCGTCGCCGGCGTCGGGCTCGCCCCGCCAGCTGCGGTGGGCAGCAAGGATGTCCCGATAGCGGAAGGCCTGCGGCGTCTGCACCCGGCGCAATTCCTCGCGCTTCGCCACGCCGGCCATCAGCCCGCCGCTCTCGATCGCCAGGCTGTCGACCACGGGCAGCACCGGAATAGCGCCGGGGTGGTCTTCCAGCGCTGCCAGCAGCCGCTCGACGACCGAAGCTGGCAAGTCGGGACGGGCGGCGTCGTGGATCAGGACCAGCTGGGGCGCGGTCAGCGCTTCCAGGCCGAGCCTGACGGACTCCTGTCTTGTCCGTCCGCCGGGCACAAAGCGGGTGTTCGGCACTGAATCAAGCGCTTCATTCGCAGCGTTTTCCGCACCCTCGGGGACGGCGACGACAATCTCGACGGCTCCGAGTTGCGCCAGCGCCTCGGCCGAATGGCGCACCAGCGGCTTGCCGCGCCAGGGCGCAAACTGCTTCGGCAAGGGCTGTCCCGCCCGCAATCCCTTGCCGGCGGCGACGATTACCGCGGAGAATGGGGGCAGGGCGGCCATGGTGCCAGCGCGCCTACCGCCTTGCCTGCCCCCTCGCAATCCACTATGCGGCTGCCCATATTTTAGGCAAACCCCAACCATGAGCGCTCTTCCTCCCCCTCCGCCCCTGCGGCCGATAACGGTCGGCGACGTCCAGATCGACTGCCCGGTCGTCCTCGCGCCGATGACCGGCGTGACCGATCTGCCCTTCCGGCGGATGGTGCGGCGCTATGGCTCGGGTCTCAACGTGACCGAGATGATCGCCAGCCAGGCGGCCATCCTCGAGACACGCCAGTCCATCCAGAAGGCGGCCTGGGACCCGGCGGAAGATCCCGTCTCCATGCAGCTCGTCGGCTGCGACCCGGCCCACATGGCCGAGGCGGCGAAGATGCAGGAAGATCGCGGCGCGGCCATCATCGACATCAACTTCGGCTGCCCGGTGCGCAAGGTCGTCGGCGCCTACGCCGGTTCGGCGCTGATGCGCGAGGTGCCACTGGCGACGAAACTGATGAAATCGACGGTCGAAGCGGTTTCGGTTCCCGTCACCGTCAAGATGCGCATGGGGTGGGATCACGACAGCCTCAACGCCCCGGAGCTGTCGAAGATCGCAGAGGATCTGGGCGTCAGGATGATCACGGTCCACGGCCGAACCCGAAACCAGATGTACAAGGGATCGGCCGACTGGAGCTTCGTCCGCAAGGTCAAGGAAGCCGTCTCGATCCCCGTCGTCGTCAACGGCGACATCTGCGGCCTCGAGGATGCCGCAAAGGCGCTCGAGCAGTCGGGCGCCGATGGCGTCATGATCGGCCGGGGCGCTTACGGCAAGCCGTGGCTGCTGGGCCAGGTGATGCATTGGTGGCGAACGGGCCAGTCTATTGCCGATCCTTCGATTGATGAGCAATATCAGACGCTAATCGAGCATTATAATGGAATGCTCGAGCTTTACGGGCGGGATATTGGCGTCAAGGTCGCACGCAAGCACGTGGGCTGGTACACCAAGGGGATGCATGGCTCGGCGGAGTTCCGCAACAGCGTGAACTTCGTCAATGATGCCGCTCAGGTGCTCGGCGAGCTGGCCCGCTTCTACGAGCCGTTCCTGCGGCGCCAGGCCGCGTGACCGAGGCCGGAGCAGGCGCGCCCGGACCGGCGGCGCAGATTTCCGGCCTCACCTTCGCACTGCTGCTGCTCGACGGCGAGATGACGATACAACAGGTCAATCCGGCCGCGGAAGACCTGCTGGGCATCTCCGCTCGCCGGCTGACCGGCCAGCGGCTGACCGATCTCGTCATGATGGACGATCGTATCGGTGCCCGCATGGCGGAACTCGACGCGCAGTTGACCGCGCGGGGCGTGCACATGACGGTCGGAGAGAAACAGCTTCGGGTAAACCTCACGGTGTCCGGCCTGGCACCTTATCCGGGCTGGCGTGTCCTCACGCTGTCCGACGCAGGGCAGGGGGAGCGCCTGGCGGACGAGGACCGCCTCGCGCCTCTGCGCGGCCCCGCGATCCTGGCGCACGAGATCAAGAACCCCCTGGCGGCCATCCGCGGCGCAGCGCAGCTCCTGGCACGGCGGGCCTCGCCAGATCGCAAGCCGCTCACGGACCTCATCACGGATGAAGTCGATCGTATCGCGCAACTGATCGATCGGATGCAGCGCCTCGGCCGTGAGCAGCCTGAACCGGTCGCGCCGCTCAACCTGCACGCTGCCATCCACCGCGCTTGCGATACCGTGTTCCCGGCGGGCGAGGGAAGCGAGGTGTTGCGCGAGGAATTCGATCCTTCGCTTCCCCCGGTTCTCGCGAACGAGGGGGCGCTGGTCCAGGTGCTTGTGAACTTGATCGCGAACGCACGCGACGCCTGCGCGGGAGTTGACAGACCGGAAATCACCATCCGTACCCGCTTCGTCAGCGGCCTTGCGATGAATGTCATTCGCCTCGGCCGCCCGCTCAAATTGCCGATCGAGATACAGGTGAGCGACAACGGGGCTGGCGTCGAACCGGCGCTTGTCGACCACATCTTCGAGCCCTTCGTGACCAGCAAGCCAAACGGCCAAGGACTGGGTCTGGCGTTGGTGCAAAAGCTGGTGCGCGACATGAACGGGCGCATTACCCACGAGCGCGATGCGAGCGAGGGCCTCACTCATTTCCGCATTCACCTGCCGATGACGCGCTAGGGAGAGCACAATGACCAAGTCAGCCCTTCTGGTCGAGGACGACTTCGCGATCGCGACAGTGATCAAGACCGCTCTCGAAGACGAAGGCTTCACTGTCGACCGCTGCGAGAGTGTGGCCGAGCGGGACCGCCTGCTGGATCGGACAATCTACGACGTGATGCTGACCGACGTGATGCTGACCGACGGTGACGGGATCGAGACGCTGCCGTCCGTGCAGAGGTCGTACCCTGCGATGCCGGTCATCATACTTTCGGCGCAGAACACGCTGGATACGGCGGTGCGCGCAACCGGCACCGGTGCGTTCGAGTACTTCCCCAAGCCGTTCGATCTCGACGAACTTGTTCGTGCGGCCGGTCAGGCGGCCGAGCGATCCGCCGCCGCGTCGGGGCAGGACCTGGGTGAAGGCGGGGACGGACTGCCCCTGATCGGGCGAAGCTCCGCGATGCAGGATGTCTATCGCATGATCACCCGCGTCCTGCGCAACGACCTTTCGGTGCTCATCCTGGGCGAATCCGGCACAGGCAAGGAACTGGTCGCGGAAGCGATCCACCAACTGGGCCAGCGCAGCAAGGGCCCCTTTATCGCGGTGAATACCGCCGCGATCCCGAGGGAGCTCATCGAAAGCGAACTGTTCGGCCATGAGAAAGGCGCGTTCACGGGCGCGGTCAGCAGGTCGATCGGCAAGTTCGAGCAAGCGCAGGGCGGCACCCTCTTTCTCGACGAAATTGGCGACATGCCTGCCGAGGCGCAGACCCGGCTGCTGCGCGCGCTTCAATCGGGCCGCATACGCAGGGTGGGCGGGCGCGAGGAGATCGACGTCGACGTGCGGATCGTGGCGGCAACCAACCGGGACTTGGCGCCGATGATCGCCGACGGCAGCTTTCGCGAGGATCTCTACTACCGCTTGAATGTCGTCCCAATCCGCCTCCCGCCCCTGCGCGAACGCACGGGCGACGTCGAGCCACTCGCGCGCCACTTTCTACGCCTGGCAGCGGGCGAGGGGCTTCCCGCACGCAAACTCTCGCCGGAAGCCCTTGCGGCCCTTTCGCAACAGCCCTGGCGCGGCAACGTCCGCGAACTCAAGAACGTCGTCTACCGTGCAGCATTGCTCACTCGCGAGGAGACCATCGACGGCGCGACGATCTCGCGGCTGCTCGAGGAGGGCGGCAAGGGCGAGCTCGACGCAATTGCCGTCGACTTCGCAGGTGCACTGAATTCGTGGATCGCCGCCGAGCAACCGCAAGATGGGGCACTCTATCATGCTGCGCTCGCCGCGTTCGAGAGACCATTGTTCACTTACGCACTGCGTCGCACCGCCGGCAATCAGCTTCGTGCAGCGGCGCTGCTCGGGATCAACCGCAATACTTTGCGTAAGCGGCTTTCCGAGCTCCACATTGACCCCGAGCGGATTTCTTCGCCGGACTGACCCCGCTCGGGCAACTTTCCCCTTGCAAAGCTGCAACAGCGGCGTTGTAACCATGCAACGATGGCTGACGCCGCTCCCCCGATCGTGGAAGATCACGCCCGGCGCTCTCCGCGCTGGTGGCGCCGCATGCAGGTGACCTCCCGGCGAATAAATCTGTTTCTCTGGCTGGAAATTCTCTCGGCTGGCGTGCTCGTCGTCATGCTCGTCATCTCGTACCTTGCGCTTTCGCGGGATGGCACGACGAGCGAACCGCTGCCGGCACTTCAGGCCGCTGCGCTGCTCGTCGGCACGCTCATTCCAGCGCTTTCGCTGCTCGTGTTGTGGGGCCGGCGGCTTGCGATCCGGCGCGCAGGAGACAGCAGCGCACGTCTCCACGTCAAACTGGTTTTCTTCTTCTCACTGGTCGCCGCAGTGCCGACACTGCTCGTCGCGGTGTTCGCGAGTATCCTGTTTCAGTCGGGGGTCGAGTTCTGGTTCTCCGACCGGTCGCGCGGGGTGCTTGAGAATGCGCGCACGCTGGCGCGCGATTTCTATGACCAGAACCAGCGCAACCTTTCCAATAACACGCTGATCATGGCCGGCGATCTCAGATACATCCTTTCCCGGATGAAGGTGACCGACAGCGAATTTGCCGACCAGTATATCCTTCAGGTCTATCAGCGCGAGCTGACGCGCAGTGCCATCGTACAGCAGGCACCGGGCGGCCAGCTCAACATCGTCGCCATCGTCGACCCCAGCGAGGGGGAGATGGTCAAGAAGGACGTGGAGTTTGCCCTGCCGGAATTGCGCGCGGGGCAGCCGGTGGTCGTTGCCGCCAGTCAGGACCGCATCGAGGCAGTCGCGGCGATCGACCGAAGCGCCGGCATCTACCTGTACAACGCGCGGGAATCGAACAGCCAGGCCATCCAGCAGTGGGAGCGCGCGCAGAGCGTCCTTGCTGCCTACGACGTGCTCACCGTCGAAGCGCGGCGCAAGCAGTTGCAGTTCAACATCGCTCTCTTTGCGGTCGCCATTGCTCTGGTGGGGCTCGCAGTATGGTTTGCCCTTCGCTTTGCCGACCGACAGGTCCGGCCCCTGACGGAGCTGGTCGCCGCTGCACGCCAGGTTGGCAGCGGGAACTATGCCCTTCGGGTCGTGGGTCGCACCGGTCCGGACGAAATCGGGCTGCTCAACCGCGCGTTCAATCGCATGACTGGGCAAATCGAACAGCAGACCGCAGCATTGGTGGGGGCAAACCGGCAGTTAGCCGAGCGCCGGGCCTTCATCGAAACGGTCCTGCAATCAATCACGGCGGGCATCGTATCGGTGGACCGCGACGGGGAAGTGCAGCTTATGAATGCCTCGGCCCAGCAGCTCCTCCTCGACCGTTCTGGACCTGCTCCGGTCGGCCTGAAGCTCGACGATATCGCACCGGAGATCGCAGCGCTCATGCACAGCGGTATCGACAACGGTATCGTCCACAAGAACCGGGGCGGAGAACTTCTCACTCTCGCCGTCAGGTTAGCTCCCGCGCGCATCTGGTTGGGTCATCACGTTCGAGGACATAACGCGCCAGCTGATCGACCAGCGCCAGGCGGCATGGTCTGATGTGGCCCGGCGGATCGCGCACGAAATCAAGAATCCCCTGACGCCGATCCAGCTCGCGACCGAGCGCCTCAACCGCCGCTATCGCAAGCAGATCGAACAGGACGGCGAGTTGTTCGACGAGCTGACCGGTACGATTATTCGACAGGTCGGTAGTCTGCGGAAGATGGTGGACGAATTCTCCAGCTTCGCCCGTCTGCCCAAGCCGGTGTTCCGGCAGGAGGACGGCGTCGACCTCGTTCGCCAGGCATTGTTCCTGCAGGAAGTGGCGCGGCCGGACATTGATTACTCATTCTCGGCCGAGGAGGATGTTCCGTCAATCGAATGCGACCGGCATCAGTTCGGACAGGTCATGACGAATGTCCTCAAGAACGCGGCCGAAGCCGTCGAGGCGAGAATGCGCGAGGCTGAGCCGGATTTCCGCGGGCGCATTCGGGTCGAGGTCTCGGCAGACGACCGCTACTTCAACGTGTCGATTGCAGACAACGGGGTCGGCCTGCCGAGCCACGGAGTGGACCGCATCCTCGAACCTTATGTTACGACGCGCGAGAAGGGCACCGGCCTGGGGCTCGCGATCGTCAAGAAGATCGTGGAGGAGCACGCGGGCGACATGAATTTCGACAGTCAGCGCGAAGGAACCAAGGTGACCTTGCGCTTCGCCCGCGATCCTCTGGCTGCCGGCAACAGCGAAGCGGCCGAATAGCGATGAAAATGGAGAAGTATTGATGGCCCTCGACATCCTGGTGGTCGACGACGAACAGGATATCCGCGAACTGGTCGCCGGCGTGCTGAGCGACGAAGGGTATGATTGCCGCACCGCCGGGGACAGCAGCCGTGCGCTCGAAATGATCGACGAGCGCCGGCCTAGCCTCGTCCTGCTCGACGTCTGGCTGCACGGCAGCGCGATGGACGGGCTCGAAATGCTTGATGCCATAAAGGCGCGGGAGCCTTCGCTTCCGGTCATAATATTCTCGGGCCACGGTAATATCGACACGGCAGTTTCGGCCGTCAGCCGCGGGGCGATGGACTTCATCGAAAAGCCTTTCGAAGCGAGCCGGCTGCTGCATCTCGTCGCCCGAGCTACCGAGACCGAGTCCCTGCGCCGCGAGAACGCGCGCTTGCGCGAAGGCTTTGTCCAGTCGGAAGAGTTCACCGGAAATTCCAGCGTTATCAACGCGGTGAGGGCGACTCTCAAACGGGTCGCCAGCACCGGCAGCCGCGTGATGATCACTGGCCCCGCCGGAGCTGGCAAGGAGGTCGCCGCACGCTTGCTCCACGCCTGGAGCCCGCGTGCGGAAAAGGCGTTCGTCACCGTGAATTCCGCGCGGATCACGCCGGAGCGCTTTGAGCAGGAGCTCTTCGGCGAAGAGGCCGACGGCAAGCTCATCCGTGCCGGACTGCTCGAAATGGCGGATGGCGGGACGCTCTACCTGGACGAGGTAGCCGATATGCCGCCGAGCACGCAGGCCCGTATCCTGCGGGTTTTGACTGACCAGAGCTTCGTCCGCGCCGGGGGAAATCGGCAGCTGCGGGTCGACGTTCGGGTGGTCTCGTCCACCTCTCGAAATCTCGAACGCGAGATCGAGGAAAAGCGCTTCCGCGAGGACCTTTTTTACCGTCTCAATGTGGTTCCGGTGGTGATCCCCCCGCTTGCAGAGCGGCGGGACGATATTCCTGCATTGGCAGAGCATTTCTTCGCCCGTTATGCCAATGAGCAGGGCGTCCCTGCACCGGACGTTGCGCCCGAGGCCATGGCCGCGCTTCAAGCCTATGACTGGCCGGGCAATGTGCGCCAGTTGCGGAACGTCGTGGAGCGGACTGTCATCCTCGCTCCTCGCGAACGCCTCGACCGGATCGAGGCCGACATGCTGCCGGAGGAAATCACCGGTCAGGCAGGAGACAGCGGCCAGGGAATCTCCGCGCTGATGGGTGTTCCGCTGCGTGAGGCGCGCGAAAGTTTCGAACGCGAGTACTTGCGCATCCAGATTCGCCGTTTCTCGGGTAATATCTCGAAGACGGCGGGTTTTATCGGCATGGAGCGCTCGGCGTTGCACAGAAAGCTGAAGCTGCTCGGCATGGGAGACCGCGATTCCGGTGATTGACAAGACCGGCAGGAACGGAACATTTTGTCATCGATTTGCAGGAATGGCCGCTTACCGTCGGCACCCTGAGCCGGCCTGGAAGTTCCGGGCCAGAATGCAGGAGCTCCAGTTCCTGCCAATAAAGAAGAAGGAAACGTGGATCATGTCCAAGGGAACCCTCTCCGCGCGGCCAAAGCCCCCTCGGGAAGAGCCGGAACAGGCCCCGGCCAACACAAATCATGCCCGGACCGCGAACCTGCAGGACGTCTTCCTGAACCACCTGCGCCGCGAAAAAATGCCAGTCACGATGTTTCTGGTGAAGGGTGTCAAGCTGCAGGGTATTGTCACCTGGTTCGACAATTTCTCCATCCTGCTACGGCGCGATGGCCAGTCGCAGCTGGTCTACAAGCACGCGATCTCGACCATCATGCCAAGCCAGCCGGTGGATGCCTCGCAATTCAGCGGACCAGAAGGCGGGCGCAAGCAGCGGCTCTTGCAGGACATATTTCTCAGCCGGGTCCGCGATGCTGCGGTGCAAGTCACCATGTTCCTCGTCAATGGGGTCATGCTTCAAGGTCGCATCGCGGCCTATGATCTTTTCTGCATGCTTCTGGAGCGTGAGGGGTTCGTCCAGCTTGCGTACAAGCACGCCGTTTCGACCATTCAACCTGCGGTGCCTGTCGACCTGACGTCCGACTGGGACGAGGAAGACTCGAGCGAAGGCGACGAAAGCTGAGCTTCGACGAAGACATCGGGGAAGTTTCCCGCGGCGCGCGGGCCCTTGTCGTGTGCCCCGATATTCGCGGGGCGCGGCACGATCAGGATCAGGAGGCGCGTCTCGAAGAGGCGAAAGGCCTGGCGCTTGCGATCGGGCTCGTCGTCGCTGAAGCGTATGCGCTGCCTGTTCGTGAAGTACGTCCGGCCACGCTTTTCGGACAGGGTCAGATTGAGCGCATCGCGGCAGATTGCGAAATGCACGAGGCTGAGCTGGTCATCGTCGACGGCGCTCTTTCGGCAATCCAGCAACGTAACCTGGAAGAGAAGCTCAGGCGCAAAGTCATCGACCGGACCGGCTTGATCCTCGAAATCTTCGGCGAGCGCGCTGCCACGGCGGAAGGTCGGTTGCAGGTCGAGCTGGCGCATCTCGATTACCAGCAAAGCCGTCTCGTGCGCAGTTGGACTCACCTGGAAAGGCAGCGCGGTGGCTTCGGTTTTCTCGGCGGTCCCGGGGAAACCCAGATCGAAGCCGACCGCCGGATGATTTGCGATCGCATGGGCAGGCTCAAGCGCGAACTGGAGCAGGTTCGCCGCACGCGCGCACTGCACCGCAAGCGGCGAGGCAGGGCGCCGTGGCCCGTCGTCGCACTTGTTGGCTACACCAATGCCGGAAAATCGACGCTATTCAATCGACTGACCGGCGCCGACGTCATGGCCGAGGACCTGTTGTTCGCTACGCTGGATCCGACGATGCGCGCGATCGCTCTTCCCGGGGTGGAGAAGGCCATCCTGTCCGACACGGTAGGTTTCATATCCGATCTGCCCACCCAGCTCGTCGCCGCCTTTCGCGCGACGCTCGAGGAGGTGACCGAGGCTGACGTTATCCTTCATGTGCGCGACATAGCAAATCCGGACAGCGCGGCGCAGAAGAAGCAGGTGCTCGACATCCTGCAGAGCCTCGAGGTGATCGAGGGGGAGGAAGGCGAAAGCACCGTCCCCATCCTGGAGGTTTGGAACAAATGGGACATGCTTCCGCCGGAGCGACAGGTAGAACTGACGGAAATCGCCGCCGTAGAACCTGACATCCTTCCGATCTCGGCTTTATCGGGTTTCGGTCTCGACAAATTGCTCGCGCGGCTTGGCGCGGTGCTGACAGAAGGGGCACGCGTGCACACGATTACCGTGTCGGCAAGCGACGGGGCCAGGATTGCCTGGTTGCATGCACATGGCGAAGTGCTGGAGGAAACCGAGGCCGGGGAAGGGGAGCATGGACCCCTGCGCCGCCTGGATGTGCGGCTGACCGAAAAGGAGTTCGGACGCTACGCCTCCCTCTGACGCTTGACCATCTGCCAGAGTTCTTCCTGCGCATCGAGATCGAGCGCAGCGAAAGTCTCTGCCCCGCCGGCGAGCAATTCCATCGCCCGAAATCGCCGTTCGAACTTGGCGTTCGCTGCACGCAATGCATCTTCTGGCGCTATGCCATAGGCTCTCACGAGGTTTACGGCTGCGAACAGTAGATCACCCGCTTCTTCTGCCCGGTCGGCAGCGCTAGCCTCGGCAAGCTCGCCGATTTCCTCAAGGACTTTCGCCGTCGGACCCGAGGTGTCCGGCCAGTCGAATCCGGCGCGCGACGCACGTTTCTGAAGCTTTTCGGATCGCGCCAGCGCCGGGAGCGCTGCGGCAACGCCATCAAGCGCACTCGAGCCGCCTTTCTCGGCGCGTTCTGCGGCCTTGAGCGCTTCCCAACCTGGGGAATGCTCGGCATTGCCAAAGACATGGGGGTGGCGAGCCTCCATCTTGTCCGCGATTGACCGCGCGACATCTTCAAAGCCGAAACGACCGGCTTCTTCGGCCATGCGAGCGTGAAACACTACTTGGAACAGCAAATCTCCGAGTTCGCCGCGTAGATCGTCCATGTCCGCCCGTTCGATCGCGTCTGCCACTTCGTAGGCTTCCTCGATCGTATACGGCGCGATGGTCGCAAACGTCTGTTCGCGATCCCATTCGCACCCGTCCTCCGGATCCCTTAGCTGGGCCATGATGGAGAGTAGGCGGTTGAGTTGTTGTGACATACCAGACTGATAATATATATTATGTTAAATCGGAACCCGAGACACGACGGCTATTCCTGCGCCTATTGCTCTAAACGCCAAGGCGACGACGAGAAAAATCGTGACCCACAAGAGAATGTGCATCAACGTCGTCTTGCCAGACAACTTGCGCGAGCGGTAAGCCGACAGCGCCAGGATCAGCCAGCCGGCCAGTGCGACCACCGAAACGAGCTCGCTTGCCATCAAACCGCGATTTTCATGCCATCATATCCGACGATCACGTTGTCCGGCGTTTCTTCGGAGACTTCCGCATAATCCATGCTCTTGTCGAGGTGAGTTAGAACAGTGACACCAGCGCCCGTTCTTGCGCCGAACTCGACTGCCTGAGCCAGGTTCGAATGCGTAGGATGAGGTTCTCGCCGAAGACAATCCGTCACAAGGACGTCCACACCGGAAAAGAGCTCCACCATTTCGTCAGAAATACTAGAGAAATCCGTTGCATAGCCGATGGACTTGCCGTCGCATTCGAAGCGGAAGGCGGTGCTGGTAATGGGCCCGTGCGGCATCTCGCAGCTTGCCACTGCGAAACCGGCGACAATCTTGACGCGATCGAGTGTATCGAGCTGGACGATCGAGGGATAACCATGCCGACCGGCGAAGACGTAGCTGAAGCGCTGGCGCAGACGTCGTACTGTTTCTGTTGACGCATATCCGGGTATCGCTGCGTCGCGGTGATAGCGCATGGGACGTAGATCGTCGATTCCATGGCAGTGGTCCGCATGATCGTGGGTCCAGACCACCGCATCAACGCTCGGGATACCGTTGGTCAGGAGCTGCTGCCGCAGGTCCGGCGACGTGTCGACCAGGATCTTTGCTCCGACAGCGCTTTCCACGATGATGGAAACCCGCGTACGGCGGTTTTTCGGCTCCTCTGGATCGCAACGCCCCCAATCGTTGCCGATGCGCGGAACCCCGGTCGAGGTGCCCGAGCCTAGAACGATGAGCTTCACGCGGTCTTCCGGAACAGCCGATGGAAATTGGCGCTGGTGACCGCGGCCAGCCGTTCCACACTTTCGCCCCGCAATTCGGCGAGGAATTCGGCGGTGTCACGCACGAACGCCGGCTCGCATGTCTTTCCGCGATGCGGAACCGGGGCGAGAAACGGGCTATCCGTTTCAACCAGCAGTCGATCCAGCGGAATTTCCTTTGCAAATTCCTGCAGTTCGCGCGCGTTCTTGAACGTGACAATGCCCGACAGAGAAATCGACAGGCCGAGGTCCAGCATGCGCTGGCCGAATGGCGGGGACGCAGTGAAGCAATGGATGAGCGCGGGAAAGGCGCCGCGCCCCATTTCGTCTTCAAGAATCGCCGCCGTGTCGTGTTCTGCATCGCGGGTGTGGATTATGAGCGGCAGCCGGGTCTGGCGCGCGACTCGGCAATGCGTGCGGAACAGCGCCTGCTGCACATGGCGGTCGGACTTGTCGTAGTAGTAGTCCAGCCCGCTTTCGCCCAATCCGACGACACGCGGATGATCCGCAGCCTCGACAAGGGCGCCCTCCCCCAGGTCGGCATGCTGGTCCGCCTCGTGGGGGTGGATGCCAATGCTGGCCCAAACATCAGGCTCGCGCTCGGCGGTGCCGACGACGCGGTCCCATTCACTGCGCCGAGTCGAGATGTTGAGGAACTGCCGCACGCCGGCCGCGCGGGCTCGCTCTAGAACCGCCTGCTGATCTTCCGCGAGGCCTTCGTATTCGAGGTGGCAATGGCTGTCGACGAGCATCAGGCCGGCTCATCCAGTGGAAGCTCGATGCGCGGGAACAACCCCTGCGGCTTGTCGAGCCGGTGTCCGCTTTCCGCGAGTTGCGAATACCAGTGGCTCCGGACGCCATCGATCGTGCGAAGCTCGGGTCTGATGCCCATGGTATCGAGCAGCTTACCCATTGATTCAGGCATGACCGGTGCCGCTGTGACCGCGAGTTGCACGATTGCGATGTAAAGGGTGGCGAGCACTGTCTCCATGCGTGCGGCGTCGGTCTTCTTGAGCGCCCATGGGGCCTGTTCATCTATGTAGGCGTTGCAGGCGAAGACCGCGCTCATCCAGCTTTCTAGCGCCTGGGCGAAGGCAAGCCGGTCATAGGCCTTCGGCATTTCTTCCTGCGTCACGCGGCGCAAAGTATCGAGCAGCGCGTTGTCAGCGTCGACATGCCCATTCACCCGAGGCAGGGCGCCGTCGCAATTCTTGAAGATCAGCGACAAGGTGCGCTGGGCGAGATTCCCGAAGCTGTTTGCCAGCTCGGAATTATTGCGATTTACAATGGCTTCGACAGAATAACTTCCATCCTGTCCAAAGGTGAATTCGCGCAGCAGGAAGTAGCGCAACTGGTCCACGCCAAAGCGGTCGGCCAATTCGTGCGGATCGGTCACGTTGCCGAGCGACTTCGATTCCTTCTGCCCGCGATTGAGCAGGAAACCATGACCGAAGACCTCCTTGGGCAGGGCGATCCCGGCGCTCATCAGGAAGGCCGGCCAGTAAACGGCATGGAACCGGACGATGTCCTTGCCGATCAGATGGACGTCGGCAGGCCAGAACTTGCGGAAGCTCTCCGTATTGTCGGGATAGCCAAGGCCGGTCAGGTAATTGGTCAGGGCATCGACCCAGACGTACATGACGTGGTCGCGTGTGCCCGGAACGCGTACGCCCCAGTCGAAGCTGCTGCGGCTGACAGAAAGGTCGCGCAGGCCCCCTTCCACGAAGCTGCGTACCTCGTTGAGGCGGCTCGCCGGACGGACGAATTCGGGATTGTCCCGGTAATGTTCGAGCAGCGGTTCCTGGTATTTTGACAGGCGGAAGAACCAGCTTTCCTCGACGGTCCAATCGACCGGTGTTCCCTGTGGGGAGAGCTTCTCGCCCCCTTCGCCCTCGGTCAGTTCGCTTTCGTCGTAGTACGCTTCGTCGCGAACCGAGTACCAGCCTTCGTACCGGTCGAGATAGAGGTCGCCGTTGTCCATCATTGCCTGCCATATTGCTTGGCTGGCGCGATGGTGCTCGTCCTCGGTCGTGCGGAAGAAGCGATCGAACGAGATGTTCAGCCGTTCGAACAGTGCCCTGAAATGGCCGGACATCTCGTCGGCCAGCTCGCGCGGTGTTATACCGAGATCGCGCGCCTTTTGCGCCATCTTCAGCCCGTGCTCGTCGGTACCGGTCTGAAAGCGCACTTCGCGCCCCTGCATACGCTGGAAGCGAGCGGCGACGTCGGCGGCGATGGTCTCATAGGCGTGACCGATGTGCGGCTTGCCGTTGGGATAGTGGATCGCGGTGGTGATGTAATAGGGCTCAGCCATGCGCCTTGGCCCTAGGGACACCGAGCTTGGCGAGCAAGCTGCCGATTTCCAGTACCAGAAGCCCGGGATCGAAGTTGTAGGTAGGCGCCTGTGCGGCGAGCACTGCCAGTTCGTTGTGAGCGTCGGCCAAGACGGGGACTTGCGGTATGGCCACGCCGCGCATCTCGTCGACGACCACTGCGCGGGCAAGCTCGATCGCTGCAAGCTGACGCTGCCGCGAGGGGCGCGCGCCGATTGCTTCGGCCATTGCTCCGCGGAGGACGAAATCGGCGTCGCCCTCGTGAACGAGCCGTTTCATGAGGCCATGAAGGTCGCCCAGGCCAAGCTCGACGAAATCCAGCGCGGCACCGGGTGAGCCGCCCGCGGCCGCGACCGCCGCCGCTCGCGTTGGTCCGTCCGCCCTCGGCATCTCGCGTTGAAGTATGCTGTCGATTTCATTGTCGTCAACGAGCGGGAACCGGAGAATGCGGCAGCGCGAACGGATCGTAGGCAACAGCCGGCCGAGACGGTGCGCCACGAGCAGGAAGAATGTGCCGACGGGCGGTTCCTCCAGACTTTTGAGCAGCGCATTGGATGCGCTCGATTCCATGTCGTCGGCCGGGTCGACGATAACCGCACGCCGCTCTCCCAGCGTGGGCCGGGTCGTCAATCTGTGCTGCATTGCACGGATCTGGTCGATCTTGATGTTGCGATTCACTTCGTAGGGCTTGCCCTCGTCGCGTTTGCCGGCCTCCTTATCGTCCTTCGGTAGGTGAGTAAGCACGATGATGTCGGGATGATCGCCCGTTGGCGGTCCGCCGACGAGTTCGCGCGCTGCGGCGAGGGCGAAGGCCCCCTTACCCACCCCCCGGCGCCCGGTAAGGAGCCAGGCATGATGCATCCGATCCCCCTCCAGGGCCGCGCGCCATTCACGCCAGGGCTGTTCGTGCCCCACGAGGGTCACGATGCGCGTTCCAGCAAGGGCTCCACGGCCGCCATGATCGCCGCGTGCGTCTCCTCTACTGAACCCGACCCGTCGATCGCGCGGAAGCGCTCCGGTTCCTCGGCCGCAAAGCGCCGGAAGGCCTCTACCACGCGTTCGTGGAATGCGGCGTCGCGTCCGCCGATCCGATCGCTCGCCTCGCCATCGCGCTTTGCGAGGCGTTCGGCGACCTTGACCTGGTCAGCCTCGAGAAGCAGCGTCAGGTCGGGCAGCAGCCCGGCGGAGCCGAACCGGTGAAGGGCGAGAAGATCGGCGTCTCTCAGACCCAGACCGCCGCCCTGGTAGGCGCGGCTTGAGTTGAGAAACCGGTCGCAAATGACGCAAGCCTCACGCTCCAACGCCGGACGGATGAGGCGGGCAACGTGCTCGGCCCGGGCGGCAGCGAACAGAAGTGCCTCAGCCTGCGGTCCCCATCCCTCTCCGGCCGGATCGAGCAGCAAGGCACGGATCGCCTCCGCGCTGGTAGTGCCTCCGGGTTCTCGCGTGGTCACCACCTCGAGACCGCGCGCACGGAGCGCATCCGCCAGAATACGGGCCTGGGTCGACTTGCCGGCGCCCTCGCCCCCTTCGAGCGCTATGAAACACCCGCGGCTCACCGCAAGATGCCCACGATCCCGTTGCGCAAACGCTCGATCGCGTTCGCCTCGCCGACCGATGCGGCCGCCACGAGCGGAACCTCATGCGGTTTCTGGCCCGGGATCGTCACACGCAGGCTAGCAATCGGGGCACCCGACCTGACGGGCGCTTCGACGGGGCCGCGATAGCGGATCGAGAGCGTGACTTCTCCATCCTGCCCCCGCGGTAGATTCACGAAGACCGGGCCTTAAGTCTTTGATGGGCACGGAGAGTGCGTCACCGCCCTGAACTTCAGCAAAACCGACCCGTGTATCGGCATAGAGCAATCGTCGGCTGGAAAAATTGTCGAAACCCCACTCCATCAGCTTGCGCGCCGCGCGATTGCGAATGGTGGCAGTGGGGGCACCGGCAATCACCAACGTCAGGCGGCGACCGTCGCGCTCGGCTGAGCCGAGGAAGTTATACCCCGCCTGCCGCGTGTAACCGGTCTTGATGCCGTCGGCCCCTTCAACCACTCCGGTGATCGGATCGTGGTTAGATTGCGCAATATTGTGGTAGCTCAGGCCCTTATGACCGAAGTACCGTTTGTAGAGACCCGGGAAGCGTGTCGTTATCGCTTCCGCCAGAAGCGCCAGATCGTGCGCGCTGGTCCAGGTCTTGCCCTCGTCGGGATAGCCGTTGGGTGAGCCGAAGTGACTGTCGCGCATGCCCAGCGCCGCAGCGTTAGCATTCATCTGCGCCAGCCATGCCTCGTCCGAGCCGAGCGCGGCGCGACCCAGCGCGACAGCTCCGTCGTTGGCCGAAACGGTCGTTACGCCCAGCAAGAGTTCGCCGATGGTCAGGTGGTCACCTGCCTCGAGGAACAGGGTTGATCCCTCGCCGCCCCATTCGTCCTCGAGCGCCTGATCGATCACGACCATCCGGTCAGTCGGCAGCTTGCCGCGTGCGATGAGATCGAATGCCGTGTAGACGGTCATGACTTTGGTGACCGACGCCGGGACGAATCGGCGATCGGGCTCCCGCGTATAGAGCGTCTGGCCTGACGTCTGGTCGACCAGCAACGCAACCGGGATGTCCTCGTCGACCGGACCTTCGGGCACATCCCGGAGCGCAGCCACGTCGGGCTCTTCGGCAGGGATATCTCCCGTCGGATCCTCCTGGGCAGAGGTGTAGGCAGCGCCGGCCAGCAGCGCCACGCCCGCGATCAATGCAATCGTATGTTTCAAGCCTGCTCCCACCGCCGGGCGGCAGGGCGCCGGCGCGATCAGCCGTTGGTGAAGATTTGCGCTTCGCTATAGCCCGCAGCCCGCACCTTTGCGAGGCTGGCCTCGGCTTGCCCACGGGTTGCGAACGGCCCAGTGCGGATGCGGTAGAACGAACCGGCCTGCGAAATTCTTCCCCCGATCGCTCCGGCCACGCGCTGAGCGCCCTCGAGCGAGGTCAGCGCCGCGACCTGCACCACGAAAGCACCGTCGGTGGATGGCGGGGGCACCTGGCTGGTCGACACGAGCGATTGGGGCGGGTGCTCCGCCGCCACAGGGCGCGACGCAGCAGAGGGCGGCACCTGCGGCAGACGTGCGACCACCGTTGGCTGGCGAGCTGTTTGTGGGGCTGACGGCGCCATCCGCTGGAAGGTCCCCAGCGGTGGCAAAGCTGGACGCGGGAGAACGCGGGCGGCCGGTGCCTGGACCGCGGAAGCCGACGGCCCGGCGGATTGTGCAGCCGCGATCGGTGGCAGCTGCCGGGCGGCCTGGCTCGGAGCGACCTGAACACTCGCAAGCGGTCTCGGCGTTGCATCGCTCGAAGTCGAAGCAACCTGTGTCGAGCCGCCTGCCGGCAGATTGCGCTTGAGGACCGCGACCAGAGATTCTGGCGTGTTCATCCGATTGGGCACGCTCTGGCCGAGGCGGAGCATTGCCCGTTCCTCTTCCGGCGGGTTGACGCGGCGGACGCGCACCGGCGTTCCGGTGCTACCGCCAAGCTGGTTTAGGGCCATCGGCGAAAGCGCTATCAGGGCCTCGCTCGTCATCGGCCCACGGCGCTCGACCCGGACGAGAATCGTCCGGCCGGTATCGAGCGATGTGACTTCGGCGTAGCTTGGCAGCGGCATCGTGTGGTGTGCCGCCGTAACGCCGGTCCCTGCTTCGGGAATGACGTAGCCGACCTCATCGTAATTGAGGGTATCTGCCGGGATATAAACCGTTGACCCGACCCGGTATGTTTCGCCGACGACGACGGGATAATCCGCTGCCGGCCCAGCCCCACGTGCCAGAGGCGGCGCGTTCGCGGGGGCCGCGGCAAGCCTGGCCAAGCCATCGTCTTGACCAGAAAACATCGCGCAACCCGAAAGGGCAAGCGATGCGCTCAACCCCAGCAAGAGGCGACGGAAAGTCTCAGTGGGCAATTTCATCTGCAAGCAACCCCACACTCATCGCGTAGTAGTTCGAGCAGTTATATTCGAGGATAACCCTATAATTCTGGGTTAAGAGATACCCGGGCGCGGCGGCCCCATCGGGTTCAAAAAGCGCGGCCTGCACGTTTTCGCCAATGAAACCGAGGGGTTCGACCCCCAACGCGCGCCATTCCTTCACGCTCTTCCACTTGCTGTGCCGCACGTGCACCCGCGGACAGACCGGCGAAACCAACGAAGTTTCAAGCGGCTCACGGGCGACTGAATTTGGAACGTAAGCCCGCACACCCCAAGGTTGGCCTGCCCGCCAACCCGCGTCGCGAAAATAATTTGCGATCGAGGCGAGCGTATCCGCCTCGCTGTTCCAGATATCGGTCTGCCCGTCACCGTCGCCGTCCTGAGCCAGGCGCAAATAGACGCTTGGCAGGAACTGCGGATTACCGAAAGCACCCGCCCAGCTGCCGACGAGGCGCGAACGCGGCACGCCGCGGTCGACCATCTTCATGGTGTCGATCAGTTCCGCCTCGAACAAGTCGCGGCGGCGCCCCTCCCAGGCAAGCGTCGCGAGCGCGGCGGGCAAGTCGAAGCCACCCTTGACCGCGCCGTAGCTCGTCTCATGCCCCCAGATCGCGAGGAGGATCTGCGCCGGCACGCCGTACTCGCTCTCGATTCGGCCCGCCAGCGGACCAAGCTGGCGGTACATGCGCCGGCCGGCGTCGATGCGCGCCTGGGTGTTATGACTGCGCAGATAAGGCGCCAAGGGCGGAAATCCGCCGATACTGCCGCCCGAGGAGATGTTGTCACGGTCGAGCGAGATCACACGTTGGTTGGGCTGCAATCCGGCAAGCACGGTGCGTACTGCCTGTTCGCTGACGCCCTGCCCCCGTGCCTTGGCGGCGACGAGTTCGAGGTAGGCGTCGAACGAAAGGCTCTGTGCTCCGGCGCCGGAGGCGACGGTCATCAGGGCGGCGGCAAGCGGCAGGAAACGCAGCGGGAATTTCATGGCCGCACTCTCGCATGCCCTGCCGCGCCTGTGAATCCCCGCCGCGCAAAATCGCGGCGGGAAGCACCGGGCCCGCGATCAGTCCTTGAACGGCGGGCGCATATTGGGGTTCTTCTTCAGCATCTCGTCGAACGAGCCAAACCCGCAGTTGTCTTCACCCAGGCAATTGGTGACGGTGTGGACGAAGCGGATCTTGCCGTTCTCGATCCGGAACAAGTGGCTGTCGGGTCGTTGGTTCGGCCCCATCTTGAGCATGACATCGACAGCACCGAGGGCCGGATCGATCACATACTGGCGGTCAGCCATCTCGATGTTGTCGGGCACGCCCACGTTGCAGGTTTCACCGGCGGTGTAGACGCTGCCTTCCAGCCGGTTACAGGGGGTGCCCCAGGGAACCTGGACGCTCTTGTCCTTGAACAGGTCGAGATAGGCATCGGCCGCGGCCTTGAGCTCTTCGCGCGTATTGCGCTTGTCTTCGGGGATCTCCGGCCATGCCTCGCGACGGGCGTACTCGTAAGTGTATTTCGCGTCGAACAGCCAGTCACCCTTGGTGGCCGAGACGACCTCGATGTTATTGCCATTGCCGCCGCGCGCACTGAACTGGACCGCGATAGTATACGGCTTGTCGCCCGAGTAACTGACCATCTCGAGAAAGACCTTGCACTGGTCGGTATCGAGCAGGGCGCGGCTGAAATCGATCGGCAGCGCAGTCGAGAAAACGCCCTGCGACATCGTCGAGAGCGCCCCGTTTTCGCGATACGTCACCCAGTTGCCCATCGGCAGATAGAGCGGAAGCCCCTCGGTCTGGCCCTTCTTGTACTTGTCGGCCATGTCCTGCAACATCGCCCGGTCGCACGGGCCGCCGAAGCCTTGCGCCGCCGCGGGGCTCGCGGCCAGCGTCAGCAGGGTACCGCCGAGCAGCCCGGCCAGCATCGATTTCTTCATCTTGCGTTCCCTCTCCAGATAGCTTTCGGAAAAATCAGTCCGCGTAAGGCGGCTGCATCCCCGGGTTCTTCTTCAGCATTTCGGCGAACGGTTCGAAGCCGCAGTTTTCCTTGCCCCCGCAGTTGGTGACCGTGTGGACGTAGCGAATCTTGCCGTTCTCGATCCTGAACGTGTGCGCATCGGCCAACCCGTCCTTTCCGCCCATCCGGAGCATTACGGCCACCGCGCCTTTTACCGGATCGACGATGTAGTCGCGGTCGGCCATTTCGACGCCTTCGGGAATGCCTACGTCGCAAGTGTCGCCAGTGTAGGCGCCTCCTTCAAGCCGGCTGCACTTTTCGCCCCACGGCACCATGATCGACTTGTCCGAAAACTTGTCGAGATACTTGTCGGCCACAGAGATCAGCTCCGCGCGCGATTGGCGCTGCCCCTCGGGAATATCCGACCAGTCCTCTCGCCGGGCATACTCGTAGGTGTGACTTGCGTCGAACAGCCAGTCGCCCGGCTGGCTGACTACGGTGTTCAGGCTGCCAACGCCGAAGAAGCCGTTGTTCACAGCGCTGGCGAGTACATAGGGCTTCGGGTCGAGGATGACGCCTTCGACGAAGACACGGCAACTCGCCGTATCGAGCAATTTCAACGTCCAGGCGAAGTCCATCGGCGTGCCGATGACGCCGGTGGCGGTGGAGTTCATCACCATGTTCTCGCGATAGTCGACCCACTCGCCGATCGGCAGCGCGAAGATCGAGCCGGTTTGCTGCGCCTTGACGTAGCGGTCGGCAATGTCCTGCACCTGCTCGCGCGGGCAACCGGCGCCCTGGGACAGCGCCGGTGAGCTCCCCGCGAGAGCGCCTGCGACCAGGATGGCCCGAACCGACGAATGAATAGCGAAATTCATCAAACCCTCCTGCGCGACCAGTTGACTATGTCTAATTCATCGGTCGCGTCGAGTCACGAGTGACAAAGCGGCATTTAGGAGATAGCCGACTGCGCCGATGGACAGGTGGCCGAGTGGTTTAAGGCAGCGGTCTTGAAAACCGCCGTAGGTGCAAGCCTACCGTGGGTTCGAATCCCACCCTGTCCGCCAAGACCTTGCATCTTGCCCTAGATGTGCAGGGCCCGGCCGTAAGCGGCGAGCACGCTCTCGTGCATCGATTCCGAGATGGTCGGGTGCGGGAAGATGGAGTTCATCAGTTCCGCCTCGGTCGTTTCGAGCGTCTTGCCCACGACATAGCCCTGGATCATCTCGGTCACCTCGGCCCCGATCATGTGCGCGCCGAGGAGTTCGCCGGTCTTCGCGTCGAACACCGTCTTCACGAAGCCTTCCGCCTCGCCCAGGGCGATGGCCTTGCCGTTGCCGATGAAGGGAAATGTCCCCGCCTTGACCGTGTGGCCCGCTTCCTTAGCCTTCGCCTCGGTCATGCCGACGCTGGCAATCTGCGGGCGGCAATAGGTGCAGCCCGGGATGTTGTTGCGGTCGAGCGGGTGCGGGTGGACATCCTTGTTGCCCAGTTCTTTCGCGATGCTCTCGGCCGCCGTCACGCCTTCGTGGCTTGCCTTATGCGCCAGCCACGGGCCCGGCACGCAGTCACCGATCGCCCACAGGCCCTTCGACTTCGTCCGGCCGTAGGGATCGATCTGAATGAACCCGCGGTCCATCTCGACCAGCTTCTCCAGGCCAATGTTCTCAGTGTTCGGCACGATGCCGATGGCGACGATGCAGTGGCTGAACTCGGTCTCCGTGACCTTGCCGTCCTTCGCCTTGATTTTCGCTTTCACACCGCTGCCCGAGACCTTCAGGTCTTCCACACCCGCGCCGCTCAGGATGGTCATGCCCTGCTTGGTCAGCGCCTTTTCGAGGAAGGCGGAGACGTCCGCGTCCTCCACCGGCACCACGCGGTCGAGCATTTCGACTACCGTCACATCTGCGCCCATGTCGTTGTAGAAACTGGCGAACTCGATCCCGATCGCACCCGAGCCGATGACCAGCAGCTTCTTCGGCATTTCCGGCGGAGTCATCGCGTGGCGATAGGTCCACACCCGCTTGCCGTCGGCCGGGGCGAACGGCAGGTCACGCGCGCGGGCACCCGTCGCCACGATCACGTGCTTTGCCGTCAGCTTCTCCTCGCCCTTTTCGCCCTTCACGGTCATGCTGGTCGGGCCGGTCATCGTACCTGTGCCCATGTGCACCGCGATCTTGTTCTTCTTCATCAGGTGCGTGACGCCGGCGTTGAGCTGCTTGGCGACGCCGCGGCTGCGTTTCACGACCGCTTCGATGTCCGCGCTGATCTGCTGCGCCGCAAGGCCGTATTCCTTCGCGTGCTGCATGTAGTGGTAAATCTCGGCCGAGCGCAGCAGCGCCTTGGTCGGGATGCAGCCCCAGTTCAGGCAGATGCCGCCGAGCAGTTCACGCTCGACGATGGCAGTCTTGAGCCCAAGCTGTGCGCAGCGGATCGCCGCGACATAGCCGCCGGGGCCCGAGCCGAGAATGATGACGTCGTATTGGTCTGCCATATGTGGTCCTGTCAGTTCCTGCATTCCGCCGGGGCGTTTGCCCGGGCAAGCTGAACGGTACGGAAGGATTCGACTTCCGCCTGCGCCTTGAGCGCCGCCCCGTTCTGATATTCAAAGGTCATGCCGTTGTAGATCCATGGCTCGGCGAGCGAGGGTATGTCGAACGCATGATGCGCGCTCGGCAGGTGGAACACCGTGATCTTCGAGCGGTCGGTCGAGCCTGCCACCAGCGCGTCGAGCGTCGCGCGCGGGGTCGCCTGGTCCAGGTCGCCCTGCAGCACGAGCAGTGGCACCTTCGGCGCATAAGGTTCGGCCTGGCCGCGGGTCAGCGGATAGAACCCGATCGCTCCGATGAGATTGACAGGCGGCGCCGCGGCGAGCGCCAGCGTCCCTGCCCCGCCCATGGAAAAGCCCATGACCATTCCCGGGCACTGCAAGTCGAGCAGGCCCTTCTCGCCCGCGACACGCAGAGCATCGGCAACGACGGCCGCTTCCATCTTCGCGGGATTGTCCGAGGCTGCGGCGGGCAGCAGCTTCGCTGCCTCCTGGTAGTGAACCAGCAGCACGTCCCACCCGGCGGCGTTCCACTCGGCGGCCTTGTCGAAATAAACGTCCCTGTCGCCGTTCACGTCCATTCCACCGCCACCCGGCAGCAGGATGAGCCACGGATGGGCCGCGCCGGCGGCGGCGGTCGGGCGCGAGTAATAGTGGGGCGTGGTATCGCCGGGCTGAGCCGAGGCCGTGGTTGCCAGTGCGGCTCCGAGAACCGCCAGAATCGTCTTTTTCATCGCCCGGATTCCCCTGCCCTTGTTGGACCTCCCACCGAGGAGGATGGAACACATGGAACAGGGTCCAGGAGGAAACTCCGGTCCCCTTCCGCAAACCTCTCTCGGGCGTCGAAAATCGTCCTGCTGTTCACGAGAATTGCCCCTTCCATTCGCCCACCGTGCCACCGCGAGGATGCTGTAGGAAAGCACCGCCCGCTCACTGCCCGATCACTCGTGGCTTCTTGTTCTCGTCGACCGCGACGAACGTGAAGGTCGCCTCGGTCACCTTCACCTCCTCGTCCTCGTGCCGATGGCGGCGCCACGCTTCTACCGCGATGGTCATGCTGGTGCGGCCGATCTTCTCGATCGCGGCGTAGACCGAAACCTCGTCGCCAACGCTCACGGGGTGGTGAAACTGCATCCCGTCCATCGCCACGGTGACCGCCCTGCCCTTGGTCCGCCGCGCCGCAACGAGACCCGCGCCCGAATCCATCAGGCTCATCAGCCACCCGCCGAAAATATCGCCATAGGCGTTGGCATCAGCCGGCATGGCCGTGACGCGGATGGCGGGGTCGCGGTGGTCGGTCACCTTCTGTCGCTCTGGGGGCAACCCGCGCTCAAGCCACCAGGCCCAGCGGCTTCTCGCACAGCTCCTTGAAGACCTTCATCAGCTCGGCCCCGTCGGCGCCGTCGATGGCGCGGTGGTCGAAGCTGCCGGTGGCGCTCATCACGGTGGCGACGTCGAGCGCGCCGTCGACCACGTAGGGCCGCTTCTCGCCCGCGCCGATGGCCATGATCATCGCCTGCGGCGGGTTGATCACCGCCTCGAACTGCTTGATGCCGAACATGCCCATGTTGGAAATGCTGGCGGTGCCGCCCTGGTATTCGCTCGGCTGCAACTTGCCCTCGCGCGCACGGCCGGCCAGGTCCTTCATCTCGGAGCTGATGGCCGAAACCGATTTGCTGCCGGCATCCACGATGATCGGAGTGATCAGACCGCCCTCGATCGACACCGCGACCGAGATGTCCGCGCGGCTGAACCTGAGCAAGGTGTCGCCGCCGAACTGCACGTTGCAGGCCGGTACCGCGAGCAGCGACTTGGCGAGCGCCTTGATCAGCATGTCGTTGACGCTGACCTTCACGCCCTGGCTGGCCAGAGCGTCGTTGATCTCTGCCCGCAGCTTGAGGAGCGCGTCCAGCCGGATATCGACCGTCAGGTAGATGTGCGGGATCTGCTGCTTCGATTCGGTCAGCCGGCGCGCGATGGTCTTGCGCATGCCGCTGAGCTTCTCGACCTCGTGCGGAATGCCGAAGTCCTGCGCCTCGGCCGGGGCCGCGGTAGGTGCCGGAGCGGCTGCCGACGGTGCCGGCGCCGCGGCGCCAGCCTGCGCGCCCTCGACGTCGGCCTTGACGATGCGGCCATTGGGGCCGCTTCCCTTCAAGGTCGCAAGGTCGATGCCCTTGTCCGCGGCGATCCGCTTGGCGAGCGGCGAGGCGATGACCCTGTCCCCACCTGTCGCGCCAGCGGCAGCCGGGGCCGCCGGGGGCGAAGCTGGCGCGTTTGCGGTCGTGGCTTTGGCTGGGGCGACGGGCTCTTCCTTGGCCGCCGGAGCTGGCGCGGGTTCCGCTTCGTCGCCGGCGGGCTTCACGCTGGCGGGATCCTCGCCTTCTTCGGCGAGCGTTGCGATGACGGTGCCGACCTTCACGCCCTCGGTACCCTCTGCCACGGCGATGTCGGCAATCGTGCCTTCGTCGACCGCCTCGAACTCCATCGTCGCCTTGTCGGTCTCGATCTCTGCCATGATATCGCCAGCGCTGACGGTATCGCCAACCTTGACCAGCCAGCGGGCGAGCGTGCCCTCCTCCATCGTGGGGGAAAGGGCGGGCATCTTGATGGCGATCGGCATGGGTGTGGCGCTGGTCCTGCTATCGGGTCTCGTTCGGCAAGACCTCTGGCGAATTCACGCGTTTGGGGCAAGGTTCTTGCGCGCCTGACGGTTTCGGCGGATATCCTGCGCACGGGGGACGAGAGAACATGCGGGTCTATCTGGCAATCATCGACGAAACCGAAGAGGCCAAGCTGGCACTGCGCTTTGCCGCGCGCCGTGCGGCCGACACCGCCGGCTCGGTTCACATCGTCGCTCTCGTTCCGCGCCAGCAATTCAATGCCTTCGGCGGCGTGCAGGCCACGATCGAGGAGGAGGCGCACGACCGGGCCGAGGTCCTGGCCAGCGCCGCGGCGGGCGAACTGTTTTCCGAAAGCGGCAAGATGCCGCAGATCGCCGTTCGCGTTGGCGAGGGCGTGGCGGTGATCAACGAATACCTTGAAAGCCACCCCGAGGTCGCCGCGCTGGTGCTGGGCGCCGCCGCGGAAGGCACCCCGGGCCCGCTTGTGACGCACTTCTCGGCCCACTCGGGCACCTTGCACTGCCCGCTGTTCATTGTGCCCGGTGGACTGGGCGAAGAGCGGATCGACGAGCTGAGCTGACGCTCCGGCTCCGGGGGAGCTACTTTTTCTTGCCCTGGTGCCGGATGTTGCCCGGGCGCCCGCGCTTGCCCTGGGCGTGCTTCTGTTTGCCCTGGGAATGGCTCGCCCGATCTTTCTTCTTGGGCTCGGGCCGATTGCCGCGCGGCTCCACCGCGGCGCCCTTGCCCTCCGGCAGCTCGAACTTCAGTGCGCCCGTCAGCGGATTGGCTTCCGCGAGGCGCAGCTTGAGGGTCTGACCGACGGTGAACGTCTCGCCGGTCTTGTCGCCCACGAGCGCCCGCGCGCCCTCATCGTACTTGTAGTAATCGTTACCGAGGGTCGAGACAGGTACCAGCCCGTCGCCGCCGAAGCCCTGGATCGTGGCGAAGAAGCCGAAGCTCTGCACGCCGGTAATGCGCGTGTCGAACACCTCGCCCACCTTGCCGGCCAGCCATGCCGCAACATAGCGGTCGATGGTGTCGCGTTCCGCCTCCATGGCGCGGCGCTCGGTCTGGCTGATCGCCTCGCTGACCTTGCCGAGGTCGGCGCGGTCCTGCTCGGAAAGGCCGCTTCCCTCCGGCAGCTTTGCCTTCGGCTTCGGCTGCTCGAGGTGAAACGCATCGACCAGCGCGCGGTGGACCAGCAGGTCCGAATAGCGCCGAATGGGCGACGTGAAGTGCGCGTAGCTGCCCAGCGCCAGGCCGAAGTGCCCGGCGTTCTGCGGGCCGTAATAGGCCTGCGTCTGGCTGCGCAGCACCGCTTCCATGACCAACGCCTTTTCCGCCGGATCGCCCACGTCCTTGATCATGCGGTTGAAGAGGCCGGGCGTGATGACCTGGCCCAGTGCGAGGCTCTGGCCGATCGACTTGAAGTAGTCCTTCAGCGCCAGCAGCTTCTCGCGCGTGGGCGGTTCGTGGACGCGATAGACCACCGGGCTGGCCTTGCTCTCCAGCGCCTTGGCCGCGGCGACGTTGGCGGCGATCATGAAGTCCTCGACCACCCGGTGCGCATCGAGGCGCTCGCGCACGGCGACCTCGGCGATCTTGCCCTCCTCGTCGAGCACCACGCGGCGCTCGGGCAGGTCGAGATCGAGCGGGTCGCGGTTCTCTCGCGCGGTGTGGAGCAGGTTCCAGCATGCCCACAGGTTGCGCAATTCCTTCTCTTCGCCGCGGCCATCGACACGCGCCTGTGCGTCCTCGTAGGCGATGACCTCGGAGATGCGAACCAGCGCGCGGGTGAAGCGGAAACTCTTGATGTTGCCGCCCGAATCGATGTGCAGGTGGCAGGCCATCGCCGCGCGATCCTCGCCCTCGCCCAGCGAGCAGACGTCCGCGCTGAGGATTTCCGGCAGCATCGGCACGACCCGATCGGGGAAATAGACCGAGTTGCCGCGCTTCCTCGCTTCGCGATCGAGCGCGCCGCCGCCTGTTCCGTCATTGGGACGCACGTAAAAACTGACGTCGGCAATGGCGACGAGCGCGCGATGGCCGCCCTCGCCGTCTGGTTCGGCCCAGATCGCGTCGTCGTGGTCGCGCGCGTCGGCGGGGTCGATCGCCACGATCGGCAGGTGACGCAGGTCCTCGCGCTTGTCCTCGCTCAGCGGCAGCTTGGCCGCCAGTTCCGCCTCGTCCAGCGCGGCTTCGGGAAAAATGAAGGGGATGCCGTACTTGTGGATCGCGATGAGGCTGAAGCTCTTGGGCGCGAGGGGATCGCCCAGCACCTCGAGAACGCGCACGCCGGATTTCGCGCCCCGCCCGGTCGGCTCGGCGAGCACCAGGTTGCCGACCTCTGCCTCTCCGAGGTCCTTGATCTGGGTCGAGTTGCGGATGCGCTTGTCGACCGGGGCAAGCCAGTATCCGCCCGCCTTGTCCTGCTCGACGACGCCGAGAAGCGATTCCGCCGCGTTCGGTAGCTTCTTGATCGGGTGCGCGCGGTAACCGCGGCCCGCTTCCTCGGTGCGCGCGAGAACCCTGTCCCCCTTGCGCAGCGCCCCGCCCTTCTTGCTCTCGACGATCCGCACCCGCGGCGGTGGCGTCGCATCGTCGGGCTGCCAGGCGTCGGGAATAGCGATCGGCTCGCCATCCTCGATCTCGACCACGCGAAGCACGGTTACCTTGGGCAGGCCGCCCATGCGGTGATAGGCGGTTCTCTTTCCGTCAATCAGCCCCTCCTCGGCCATGTCGCCAAGCAGCTTCTTGAGCGCGATCTTCTCCTGACCCTTGAGACCGAACTCGCGCGCGATCTCTCGCTTGCCGGCCGGACCGTCGCTGTTTCGGATGAATTCGAGGACCTGCTCGCGCGAAGGCAGTCCCTGCGGCTTGCGCGGTTTCGACATGCCGAGCCATATGGTCCCGCCTTCGCGAGGACGCAACCCGACGAGCGGGCGACTCGGCTCGACCGGCAGATTTGGCAAATCGCTTTCCGGTTTCTAATGGCACCGGTTACAAATCCATGCTGGCCTTGGGAACGATCCAGAAATGAACCGATTGCTCGCCGGCGCGTTGCTCGCCGCATCCACCCTTTCGACGCCGGTCACGGCGCAGGACCAGACAGCAGGAGCTTTTGTGGGCAATCTCGCCGCCGACGCACCCGACGCCGCCGCGCTGGGCCAGCGATGCGACCGCATGGTCGACGAGATCAACCGTCGCGTCGCTGCACTGGAAACGCAAAAGGGCCCCTACACGGTCGCCCGCACTCTCAAGGCGTTCGACGAAATCTCCGCCCTGTCGTATTCCACCGGGGCGGAATTCTACAGCTACAGCCAGTCGGCCGACACCCCAGAAAAGCGCAAGGCGGGCATCGATTGCTATTCGCGGATCGACAAGATCGGCACTGCGCTCGGCCTCTCGCGCCCGGTCTACGACCGCTTGAAAGCGATCGACGCATCGGGCGAGGACGCTGCCACCCAGTACTACCTGCAGCGCACCCTGGCGGATTACGACCGCAGCGGCGTCGGTCTCGACGACGCCAAGCGCGAGCGGGTCAAGGCGCTGCAGGCAGAGCTGACAAAGCTGGGCAGCGAGTTCGACCAGAACATCGCCAACGGCCGCGGCGAGGTGAAGGCGCTGCCCGCAGAATTGGCCGGCCTGCCGCAGGACTGGATCGACAGCCACGAGCCGGGAGCCGACGGCTTGGTGACGATCACCACCGACACGCCCGATTTCCAGCCCGTGATGTCCTATGCCCAGGACGACGCGCTGCGCGAGAGGCTGGCGCGGGTTTATCTGTCGCGCGCCTATCCGCAGAACAGCGCGCTGCTGGGGCAGATCTTCAGCAAGCGTCAGGAACTTGCGGAACTGCTTGGCCGCCCCGATTATGCCACCCTGCTGCTCGAGAACCGGATGCTCAACACCCCGGAGCAGGTCGAGGCACATATGGCCGACCTCGCGCAGGCAGCCGCCCCGGCGGTCGCGAAGGACCTGGCAATCTACAACCAGTCGTTGGCCGAGATCCGTCCCGGCCAGACGCTGAACGCGTTTAACGCCGGCATTGCCAGGCAGCACGCGCTCAAGACGCGCTTCAACCTCGATTCGCAGGAAGTGCGCCAGTATTTCACGTTCGACAACGTGCGGCAGGGTATCTTCGAGTTGACCGAAGACCTGTTCGGTTTCGAGATCCGCCCGTGGAATACGCCGGTCTGGCATCCCGACGTCGAAAGCTTCGAGATCGTCGACGATGGCAAGGTGCTCGGCCAGTTCTATCTCGATTCGCATCCCCGCGAAGGCAAGTTCAAGCACGCCAACCACATCGGTCTGCGCAAGGGCATCGCGGGCGACACACTGCCCGTTTCGGTGCTGACCATGAACCTGCCCAAGGGCGGTTATGAAACCGGCCTGATGGAACACGGACAGGTGGAGACCTTCCTCCACGAATTCGGCCACCTCATTCACTCGATTCTCGGCGGCAAGCAGCGCTGGATGGGCATCAGCGGCGTCGCCAACGAGCGCGACTTCACCGAGGCCCCGTCACAGATGCTGGAAGAGTGGGTCTACGATTACGACACGCTCGCCAAGTTCGCCCGCAACGAGAAGGGGGAGGTCATCCCGCGTGACCTGGTCAAGCGGATGAACGACGCCCGCTATTTCGGACAGGGCATCTCCGAAGCTACCCAGCTCGGCTATTCCAACGCGTCGCTGCGCTTCCACCAGGGCGCGCCGGAAGACCCGTCAGCGGAGGGGATCAGCGCGGCCTACAAGCAATACGCCGGCGCCTACGCGCCCTACCCGATCCCGGTGGATACCCATTCCGAGGCAGCTTTCGGCCATCTCAACGGGTATTCGGCGGGCTACTACACTTATGGCTGGTCGCGGGTGATCGCGGCCGACCTGTTCTCGCGCTTCCAGCAGGCAGGCTTGCGCGACAAGGCGACGGCGCAAGCCTATCGCACGCTGGTACTCGGCCCCGGTGGGAGCAAGCCCTCGGCCGAGATGATCGAGGATTTCCTCGGCCGCCCGGTCAGCGCAGAGGCGCTGAAGCGCACACTGGCCGGCGGAGAGTAATCCCGCCCCGCGGCCGGCGCCTCAGTAAGCCCGTGCGACGTAGATCCGCTCGACTGCCGGCTCGCCGGTGAAAAGGCAGGTGCCGTTCGCCGGCTCGGCATCGAGCGGGATGTTGCGGAAGGTGAGCTTGCGCGCCTTCAACTGCTCGACCACCTTGTCGAGCTTCTCGCCTTCAGGCCGCGACCACTGGACCTCCGCCCAGCCCGGGTAGCGCTTGTCGGGGGCGAAGAAGGCGTCGAGCGCCTCCATGCTGTCGATATTGCGCACGATGTTCGCCGCGCGGCGCTCGGCGGCCTGGTCAAACAGGACCTGCTGGATCTCTTCCAGAATGGCCGCGGCTTGGCTCGTGAAGTCATCCTTGGCAGTGAAGGCGAAATCGGACTTGCCGGCATCGTTCCACAACCGGTCGCGGCGCAGCACGGCCACCTTGCCGTTGTCCATGTCCCGCGGACCGACCTCGACGATGATTGGCGCGCCCTTGCGCACCCAGTCCCAGCGCTTGGCAGAGGTCTTGCCGGGCTTGCTGTCGAGCAGCACGCGCAGCGGTTCACCGAAGGCGTTCTGCTGCAGCAATGCTGCGCGCAGGCCCGCACAATATTCGAGGATCGCGGCGTCGCCATCATCCTCGCGCAGCATCGGCAAGATGACGACCTGGAACGGGGCCAGCGCAGACGGGACGCGGAGCCCGTCGTCATCGCCATGGGTCATGATCATGCCGCCGACCATGCGGGTCGAGACGCCCCAGCTGGTAGTATGGCAAAGCTGCTGCGCACCCTCACGGTCCTGGTAACGAATGTTCGCCGCCTCGGCGAAGCTGGTGCCAAGGTAATGGCTGGTACCGGCCTGCAGCGCCTTGCCGTCCTGCATCATCGCCTCGATCGAGAAGGTCGATACAGCGCCGGGAAAACGCTCGTTCGCCGGCTTTTCACCGACGATGACCGGCATCGCCACGTCTTCTTCGGCGAACGCGCGGTACATTTCGAGTGCGCGCAGCGTCTCGGCCATCGCGTCGTCGCGGTCAGCGTGTGCGGTATGGCCTTCCTGCCAGAGGAACTCGCTGGTGCGCAGGAACATCCGCGTGCGCATTTCCCAGCGCACCACGTTGGCCCACTGGTTCAGCAGGAGCGGAAGATCGCGCCACGACTGGATCCAGCGGCTCATCGCATCGCCAATGATCGTTTCCGAGGTGGGACGGACGATCAGCGGTTCTTCGAGCTTTGCCTCGGGATCGGGGATCAGCCCGCCCTTGCCATCGGCGATCAAGCGGTGGTGCGTGACGACCGCCATTTCCTTGGCGAAGCCTTCGACGTGTTCGGCCTCGCGCACGAAGTTGCCGAGCGGAATGAACAGCGGGAAATAGGCGTTTTGTACGCCTGCCTGTTTGATCCGGCGATCCATCAGCGCCTGCATGCGCTCCCAGATGCCGAAGCCCCACGGCTTGATGACCATGCAGCCGCGCACGCCCGATTCCTCGGCCATGTCGGCGGCGGCGACGACTTCCTGGTACCATTGCGCGAAGTCGTCCTCGCGCTTGATGGACAAAGCGTGGCGAATGGCGGTCACGGAAATTTCCAACTGCTGATTGATGCAGCGCCCCTAGCCGCTCCCGTCAAGCGAAGTCGAGAGACCTTTTGGAAATGGGCGGTGTCGTCGACCCGCCACATGCCCTGACCGCGATAGTGGCTACTTGCCGAGTTCGTCGAGCTGCTTCTGCATGGCCGCGAGCTGGGCCTTCAGATCCTCGATATCGACGTTCTGGGTGCTCTCCGGTTTTTGTTCCTTCGCGGCCCCCTTGGGCATGAAGGCGCCTGCCGCGGCCTTGAACATGGCCATGTTGGTTTCCGCCATCTTGGAGAAGGCATCCGGCCCCAGGCTGGCCTTCCACGCGTCCTGAAGCTTTTCCTGGTTGTCGCGGAAGTTTGTCATCGATGCTTCGAGATACTGCGGCATCATCGCCTGCATGGAATTGCCGTACATCGAGATAAGCTGACGCAGGAAGCTGATCGGCAGCATCTGTTCGCCGCTCGATTCTTCTTCCATGATGATCTGCGTCAGGATCTGGTGCGTGATGTCGGAGCCCGTCTTGGCATCGAGCACGACGAAGTCGGTCCCGTCGCGGGTCATGCGCGCAAGATCGTCAAGCGTGATGTAGCTCGAGCTTCGCGTGTTGTAGAGACGCCGATTGGCGTACTTCTTGACGATGACAGGCTCATCAGCCTGCGGTTGCGCAGTGGCCACGACCCATCCTTGTTGCTGTTGGTCCAAGCTACTTTAACATTTGCGACGTTTGCAGTGCAACATCGAGGGATGCCTATTCTGCGAAAAGATAACGGTGCCCTATCAGCGTCAACAACTCGTACTGAGAAAGGCCTGAGTTTTCAGATGCTTGTGGAAGGGAATAGGGTAAGTCGAGGAAGTCGCCCTCGCGAATATTCGTGGCCTCGGTGCAGTCCACCACCACCATGTCCATCGAAACCTTGCCCAGGAGCGGCAGTCGCCCGCCTTCAAACGAAAGCGCTCCATGCCCTCCCCAGCAGCGCAGGAAGCCGTCGGCGTAACCGAGCGACACTGTGGCGGCGCGGGTCGGGCGCGTCGCAACCCATGTCGCGTTGTAACCGACCTTATCGCCTGGCTGGAGGTCACGCAGCTGGATCACGGCTGCCTGGGGAAACGCAACTTGCGCGACGGCGCCCGCCAGTTCGGGGCGCGGAACACCACCGTAGAGTGCCAGCCCCGGGCGCGTCAGTTCGTAGTGATAGCGGCTGCCCAGAGCGATACCCGCGCTGTTGGCGAGGCTGCGGCCCTTGTGCCGAACATGCTGCGCCAGCTCATCGAAGCGCAAACGTTGCTCTTCGTTCTGAAGGCTGTCTTCGTCGGCGGAGGCGAGATGGGACATCAGCGTTCCGACCGCGAGCTTGCGGACAAGTTCGTCCCCGATGTCACCGACACTCAGGCCGAGCCGATTGATGCCGGTGTCGAGCATCAGGTCGCAGGCCCCACCCCCGCCGTCGAGCCATAGCGCCGCCTGATGCAGGCTGTTGATGACCGGCCGCACCCCGGTCTCCCGTGCGAAGGCCACGTCCGCGGGCGAAAGGGGGCCGTGCAATACCGCGATCTCGCGTGCCGGCGCGTGGCGCAGCACGGGCGCCACCTCGCTCCAGTGCGCGACATAGAACGTGCGGCAGCCGGCCCCACGCAGCGCCGGCACGACGCGCTCGGCGCCGAGGCCGTAACCGTCGGCCTTGACCGCCGCGCCGGCGGATGCCGCCCCTGACATCGCGTCGAGCGCCCGCCAGTTGGCGGCCAGCGCCTCGCGATCCAGGCGCAGGCGAAGGGTTTTCGAAGGCGGATCGATCATTCTTCGGCGAAGTCTCGCGGCGGCCCGGACGGCAGGCCCCACCAGGCCACGACGACACCGAACGCAACGACGACCCAGGTGTACCACAGGCCGGAGTACGGATTTCCCGTCGTCGCGACGATGTAGCTGGCGATGAGCGGCAGGAACCCGCCGAGATAACCCGCCCCGATATGATAGGGGATCGACATGGAGCTGTAACGAATTTGCGGCGGAAACATCTCCGCCAGCAAGGCTGCGACGGTTCCGTAGGTGAGAGCCGAAAGCACACCCATCACCAGCAGCAGCCCGATGATGCCGAGAATGTTGCCGATCGGTGGAAACTGGCGGGAGAAGTCGTAGCCGGCAGCCTCGAGCCAACCCTGCACCGTCGCTTTCCGGGCCTCGTCCGTCAGATCCGCGTAATCGTGGGCTCGCGCCCCGATGGCCAGCGTGGAATCATCCCCACCCGCTCCGCCGCGCAACTCATAGGAAACGCCCAGCGAAGTCAGGTCGGACAACAGTCGCCCGCACGGCGTTGCCTGTTCGCTGGCGAAGGGATCGTAGGTGCATTCGGGACCACTGACGACGATGGGGTTCTCGGCTGAACTTCGCGCGAGACCCGGGTTGGCCAGCGCACCCATGCCCCAGAAGACGGGGAACAGCAGAGCCAGCGTCAGCACGCTGCCGACGATGATCGGCTTCTTGCGCCCGATCCGGTCAGACCACCTGCCGACCACCAGATAGAAGCTCATCGCGATGAGCCCGGCGATCATCAGGATCCACTCGACCAGCGTCTCGTCCATCCGCATCGGCCCGCGCAGGAACGACAGGCCGGAGAAGAACGCGGTGTACCAGATCGTCGTCAGGATGCCTGTCACCCCGAACAGCGCGACGAAGATGCGCTTCTTGTTGCCCGGGTAGGTGAAGCTTTCGACGAAGGGATTGCCCGCGGTTTCACCGGCCTCCTTCATGGCCTTGAATACAGGACTTTCCGAAAGTTTCAGCCGCATCCACAGCGAAATGGCGAGAAGGACGATTGAGAGGACGAACGGAACCCGCCAACCCCACGCGGCGAACGCTTCGGGCGGGATCAGGGCGCGGCAGAGCAGCACCACGACGATCGAAAGCACGAAGCCGCCGACCACGCTCGCCTGGATGAAGCTGGTGTAGAAACCCCGCTTCTCCGGCGGGGCGTGCTCGGCGACGTAGATCGCCGCTCCACCGTATTCTCCGCCGAGCGCCAGGCCCTGCAGGATGCGCAGCAGGATGACGATGGCCGGCGCGACGAGGCCGATGGTCGCGGCACTTGGCACAAGGCCCACCCCGGCCGTGGCGATGCCCATCAACGTGACGGTGACGAGAAACGTGTACTTGCGGCCCAGGCGATCGCCCAGGAAGCCGAACAGGATCGCGCCTAGCGGCCGAAAGCCGAAGCCAACCGCGAAGCCGGCCCAGACCAGCAGCAACTGCAATGTCTCGTTTCCGGCGGGGAAGAAGGCCGCGCCAATCAGGCTGGCGAGCGTGCCGTAGATGAAGAAATCATACCACTCGAAGATCGTGCCCGCAGAACTGGCGGCGATGATCAGCCTGATCTCTCTGTCGCTCGGCTCCTGAAAGGTCGCGGGCGCTGTAGTTGCCATGGCGTGTCTCGTCCCCTGCTCCGGCCTGCGGGATTAGCTGCCGGGCGGCGCGGTGGAAAGGGCGGCGAGCGCGGCAGTCCACGGCAGCAACAGCGCGCCATGACGTGCAGGGTAGTCGCGCGCCGGGCCGAGCACGGCAAATCCCGGCCACGTAGGAGCATCGCCGCCCCCGTCGAGCCAGGCGGCAATATCCGCGCGCGCGGCCTCGACGGCCTTGCGGTCCCGCCCCTTCGCTCCCTTCGCGAAGATGGCTGCCGCAGCCTGGCCGACCGCGCAGGCCCGTACCCGCATGCCAAGCGCTTCGATCTGGCCCCCTTCGAGGCCGAGATCGATGTCGAGAGTGCTACCGCAGCTTTTCGACCTCGCGGAGCCATGCAGGGGCAATCCAGGCGCCGAGGGTACTTCGGCCAGCGAAACGGCCAGCCCGAGCAGTTCGGGCGAATAGAGCTTTTCAGCCGCGGCCATTACAATTCGCCGTCGATGTCGGGATCATCCTCGCGCAGCCGGGCGCGGCGCTCCTGAATGATCTGCACCATTGCTTCCGAGGCTGCATTGACGAACGGATAGGTGCGAGCTTCCTTGATCCAGTCCGGCCGGCCCTTGGGACCCCACACGGTGTCGTAGCCCAGCACGACGAGCGAGAAAGCAATGACCACGATGATCACGCCTTTGACCGCCCCGAAACCGAAGCCGAGCACGCGATCGATTGGCCCGATCACGGAGTTGCGCGACGCGCGCCCGATGTTGCCGGCGATGACCTTCATCGCGGCGTAGGGAATCAGCAGGAGAAGCGCGAAGGCGAGAATTGCCGCGCTCGTGGGCGAACCGACGTACTGCAGGAGGAACGCCGAAAGGTCTGTGTGCAGGAACCTGATCGCGAAGATCGCAAGGATCCACGCGAGGAGCGAAAGGACTTCCTGAACAAAACCGCGCGTGAACCCGCCGATGGCCGCGACACCCACGATCACCAGGACGATAATGTCGAAGCCGGTCATCGCGTCGTGATTTAGGAGCCGGCCATTATCCGGTCAACGAGCTTGGACAGGCGGTCGAGCCCGGCGTAGCGCAACCCTTCCGGACGGTCGCCGATATCCTCCGGTCCGTAGGCCGCGTCGAACCCCAGCTTGGCGGATTCGCGCAGGCGCAGGCCGGCGTGGGCCACAGGTCGCACTTCGCCCGCAAGCGAAACCTCGCCGAACCAGGCGCTGCGCAGGGGTAGCGGCTTGTCGGCCAGCGCCGATACGAGCGCCGCGGCCACCGCGAGATCGGCGGCCGGATCGGACAGACGGTAACCGCCCGACACGTTCAGGTAGACCTCCGCCGAGGAGAAGTTCAGTCCGCAGCGCGATTCGAGCACGGCCAGCAACATGGCGAGCCGCCCGCCGTCCCATCCGACGACGGCCCGGCGCGGCGTGGCACCGGATTGCAGCCGCACGATCAAGGCCTGGACCTCGACCAGGACCGGCCGCGTCCCTTCCAGCGCAGGGAAAACCGCGCTTCCGGCGATGGGCTCCTCGCGCCCGGTGAGAAACAGGCTCGAGGGGTTCGGCACTTCCGCCAGGCCATGTCCCGCCATGGCGAAAACGCCGATCTCGTCGACCGCGCCGAAGCGGTTCTTGAGTGCGCGCAGAATGCGGTACTGGTGGCTCCGCTCACCCTCGAAGCTCATGACGACGTCAACCATGTGCTCGAGCACGCGCGGTCCGGCGATCGTGCCGTCCTTGGTGACGTGGCCGACCAGGACCAGCGCGGCGCCACTTTCCTTGGCGTAGCGGATCAGCTCGAAGGCGCAGCCGCGCACCTGGCTGACCGTTCCGGGGGCGCCTTCGATGGTATCGGAGTGCATCGTCTGGATCGAATCGATCACCAGCAGCGCGGGCGGCGCACCCTGCCCCAGCGTGGTCAGGATATCGCGCACGGACGTGGCCGAAGCGAGTCGGATCGGGGCCTTGGCGTGGCCGAGCCGATCAGCCCGCAGCCTCACCTGCCCGGCCGCCTCCTCGCCGCTGACGTAGACCACGTCCGCGCCGGCAGCCGCCAGCTTGGCGCTGGCCTGCAGCAACAGCGTCGACTTGCCGATGCCGGGATCGCCGCCCATCAGGATCGCCGCCCCCGGTACCAACCCGCCGCCGAGCGCCCGATCGAATTCGGGCAGTCCGGTGCTGCGCCGCTGCAGCTTTTCACCGGGCGCGTCGAGCGCCACGAACTCGATCGCCCTGCCCCCGCTCGACAGGTCGTGCTTGAGTGAGAAGACGCTGGCGGGAGTATCCTCCACCAGCGTGTTCCACTCCGCGCAATCCGCGCATTGCCCCTGCCAGCGGTGCGAGACACCGCCGCAGGCCTGACAGACGTAGCGCCGCTTGGTTTTCGACATGGCCTGGCCGTACACAGAACAAATGTGGAACGCAATTGCCTTATCCGCGCGGCAGCGCCACAGTCGCAGCCATGCGGCAGAAGGAACTGCGAATAGCCCTAGTCTGCTACGGCGGCGTCTCGCTGGCGGTCTACATGCACGGGGTGACGAAGGAGGTCTGGAAGCTCGCCCGGGCGAGCTGCGCGCTGCACGGATCAAGCCAGCCATCGTCAGGGGTGGAGAGAGTCTACCACGACCTGCTCACGGCGATCGAGACCAAGACCGGCGTGCGCCTGCGCGTCCTGCCAGACATCCTCGCCGGCGCCAGTGCGGGAGGGATAAACGCCGTCTTTCTCGCCCAGGCGATCCACGCCGGGCACAGCCTCGACCCCTTGACCGACCTCTGGTTGAAGAATGCCGACGTCGATGCGTTGCTCGACCCGGATGCCCGGCCGGGGTGGCGCTTCGCCAAGTTCTGGGCCCAGCCCCTTGCCTGGTGGCTGCTGCGCCGGCCCGGCAATGCGGTGTCGGAAAGCGTTTCGCCGGAAACACGCGCCGAGGTGCGGCGCAAGGTGTCCCATTTCATTCGCGGGCGTTGGTTCGAACCGCCTTTTTCCGGCATCGGCTTTGCCCAGCTGATCCTCGATGCGCTGCAGGCCATGACCTCGGGCGAGGTCGGGCCGCCGCTCCTTCCGCCACGCCATCCGATCGACTTGCTGGTGACGACGACCGACTTCCGCGGGTTCCTCGAGCCGCTGCATCTGCACAGCCCGCCGCTCGTGGAGGAGAGCGAACATCGAATGGAGATTGCCTTTCGCTCGCGCGCGCCGGCTGCCGGCGGCGAGGATCTTGCCGACCCGCTGGAGCTGACCTTCGCTGCTCGCGCCACGGCCAGCTTTCCGGGTGCTTTCCCACCGTTGACGGTGGGCGAGATCGACGCGCTGGCTGCGCTCGAAGGCAGAGCCTGGTCCGGGCGCCGCGCGTTCCTGGAACGGATCATGCCGGTGCACCTGCACGAGGGGCTGGAGGAGCACGTCGCCCTGATCGACGGGTCGGTTCTGGTCAACGCGCCGTTTGCCGGGGCAACCGCCGCTCTCCCGGCCCGCCCGGCACAACGCGAAGTAGACCGGCGCTTTGTTTACATCGACCCTCGGCCCGACCGCTTCGGCACGCTCGAAGAGCGGGCCGAACGCCCGGTCGGATTCTTCGGCGCCATCGTGGGCTCACTTTCCACGATCCCGCGCGAGCAGCCCATCCGCGACAACCTGGAGGCGCTCGAACACCGCACGCAGGAGGCCGAAAGGTTGCGCGAGATCGTCGCCGTGCTGCGGCCCGAGGTCGAAGCGGAAGTCGAAAAGCTGTTCGGCCTCACGCTGTTCCTCGATCGACCGACGCCAAAGCGGCTGACGGCATGGCGTCAGAAGGCGCAGCAGGCCGCCGCGGAGCGGGCCGGCTACACCTTCCACTCCTACGCCCAGGCCAAGCTTTCCGGCATTCTCGAACGCGTGGCCGAAACCATTCACGAGGCGACGCCCAAGCTGGGACTAGCCAACCCGGACCCGATCCTCGGTGCCTTGCGCGCCGAGCTCGACCGGCGGGGGCTGGCGCGGCTCTCCGCCCCGGGCGGAGGTGCCACGCCGGGCGCAGTGGAATTCTTGCGCTCGCACGACCTCACCTTCCGCGTCCGCCGCCTGCGCCTCATCGCCCGCCGCCTTTCGCGCGAGTGGGAGGCCGATCCGGAGATTGCCGATGATGCGCTCGATGCGGCGCGCGAGGCGGTCTACAAGGTCCTCGCGTTGTATTTCGCGCGCGACGGAGTGGCGGCGCTGGGCGATGATTTTCCCGAGATTGCCGCCAATGTGCTCACGGATCCGGGCGCGGTTCTGGACGAGCTCGCCGAGCGGCGGGGCTTGAAAGCGGCCGACGAGGAGGCCGAGGTACTGCTCTCGGAAGCGCTTGGCGGCGATGCCCAAGCCGCTACGGCGGCGCACCTTGCTCGCCTACCTCGGCTTCCCCTTCTACGACGTCGCCACCTTGCCGCTTCTGCGAAACGAGGGCCTGACCGAGTTCGAAGGCATCAAGGTCGATCGCATCAGCCCCGACGACGCCCGCTCGATCCGCATGGGGGGCACGCGCACGACGCTGCGCGGGACCGAATTCTACAATTTCGGGGCCTTTTTCAGCCGCGCCTATCGCGAGAACGATTACCTGTGGGGCCGGCTGCACGGCGCGGAGAGGATGATCGACATCGTGTGCTCCAGCATGCCCGAAGCCATCGGCCCGGAGGAGCTGGACGCCTTCAAGCGAACCGCTTTTCGCGCAATTCTCGAAGAGGAACGCGAGCGGCTTACCTGCGATCCGCAGCTGATCGAGCGGATCGAGCGCGAGATCGGCGGCTAGCCCCCGAGCGCGCCCTTGAGCTTGTCGAAGAAGCCGCGACTTTCCGGGCACTCGTCGCCGGTTTCGGTTTCCTGCAGTTCGCGCAGGATGTCCTTCTGCTTGGCGGAAAGTCTGGTCGGTGTTTCCACTTTCACTTCGACCACCAGATCGCCACGGCCGCGACCCTGCAGGACCGGCATCCCGGCGCCGCGCTTGCGCAGTTGCTTGCCCGACTGAATACCGGCGGGGATGTCGATCTTGCTGACCTCGCCATCGAGGCCGGGAATCTCGAGCGATCCACCAAGCGCCGCGGTCGTGAAGCTGATCGGCACGCGAGTAAACAGGATCGTGCCTTCGCGTTCGAACATGTCGTGCGGCTTCACGTGGACGAAAATGTAGAGATCACCCGGAGGCGCTCCGTAAGGACCGGCTTCGCCCTTGCCCGAAAGGCGGATGCGGGTGCCGGTGTCGACACCCGGAGGAATTTCCACGGTGAGCTTCTGAACCTTGTCGGCCCGGCCCTCGCCGCGGCATTCGCGGCAGGGCTTTTCGATCACGTGACCCGATCCGTGACAGTTGTGGCACGGCTTCTCGATCACGAAGAACCCCTGCTGCGCGCGGATCTTGCCGTGGCCGCGGCACAGGTTGCAGACGCGCTTGTCCGTGCCGGGCTCGGCCCCGCTACCGTGGCACGGCTCGCAGGCGACCGAGACTTCGACTTCGATCTCCGTGTCCTTGCCGTGGAACGCCTCTTCGAGCGTGACCTGCATGTCGTAGCGCAGATCCGCCCCGCGGCGCGGACGCTGGCGCGCACCGGCGCCGCCGAACGCGCTGCCAAAGATGGTTTCGAAGATATCGCCCAAGTCCCCGAAGTCCTGGCCGCCGAATCCGGCGCCCCCGCCGGGTCCCCCGTTCTGGAATGCGGCATGACCGTAGCGATCGTACGCAGCCCGCTTCTGCGGGTCCTTGAGGACCTCGTAGGCGGCGCTTACCGCCTTGAACTTGTCCTCGTTTTCCTTGCACCCGGCGTTGCGGTCGGGATGGTGCTGCATGGCGAGCTTGCGATACGCAGACTTGATCGTCGCGTCGTCCGCGGTCCGCTCGACCCCGAGAATTTCGTAAAAATCGATTTCCATCGACATGAGATAAGACCCCCGTCCCGAAAACCTAGCCGCCGCCGGGGCAGATTGCACCGGCAGCGGCTGCGGTTTTCATCAGGACATCAGCCCTTGTTGTCTTCGTCGACTTCGGAGAACTCGGCGTCGACGACTTCCTCGTCGCCGCCTTCCGAGCCGGCGGCGGCACCGTCGGTCGGGTTCTCGGCCGCAGAAGCCTGCTCCTGCTGATAGATCTGCTGGCCCATTTTCATGGCAAGATCCGTCAGCGCCTGGCTCTTGGCCTTGATCGCCTCGACGTCGCTGGCCTCGATTGCCGTCTTGGTCTCGGCAATGGCCGCTTCGACTTCGCCCTTGAGCCCGGCGTCGATCTTGTCGCCGTGCTCTTCGAGCTGCTTCTCGGTGGCATGGACGAGGCTGTCGGCGTTGTTCCTCGCCTCGGCGGATTCGCGCCGCTTCTTGTCCTCGTCGGCAAATTTCTCCGCGTCCTGGACCATCTGTTCGATGTCGGAGTCAGACAGCCCGCCGGATGCCTGGATGCGGATCTGCTGTTCCTTGCCAGTCCCCTTGTCCTTGGCACTGACGTTGACGATGCCGTTGGCGTCGATGTCGAAGGTAACCTCGATCTGCGGCACGCCGCGCGGCGCGCTGGGGATACCGACGAGGTCGAACTGGCCGAGCATCTTGTTGTCCGCGGCCATCTCGCGTTCGCCCTGGAACACGCGGATCGTCACCGCCTGCTGGTTATCCTCGGCGGTCGAGTAGACCTGGCTTTTCTTGGTCGGGATCGTCGTGTTCCGGTCGATCATGCGGGTGAACACGCCGCCAAGCGTCTCGATGCCGAGCGAGAGCGGGGTCACGTCGAGCAGCAGGACGTCCTTCACGTCACCCTGCAGCACGCCGGCCTGGATCGCGGCGCCCATGGCGACGACTTCGTCAGGGTTCACACCGGTGTGCGGTTCCTTGCCGAAGAAGTCCTTCACCACTTCGCGGACCTTGGGCATGCGCGTCATGCCGCCGACGAGAACGACCTCGTCGATGTCCGACGCCTTCATTCCGGCATCTTCAAGTGCCTTCTTCATCGGCGCCTTGGTACGCTCGATTAGCGGGGCGACCAGCTTCTCGAGATCCGAGCGGGTGACCGTCTCCACCAGATGCAGCGGAGTGGTGTTTCCGCCTTCCATGCGCGCGGTGATGAAGGGCAGGTTGACCTCGGTCGTGGCCGTGCTCGACAGCTCGATCTTGGCCTTCTCGGCAGCTTCCTTGAGCCGCTGGAGGGCGAGCTTGTCGGTCCGGAGATCCATGTTCTCCTTGGCCTTGAACTTGTCGGCCAGCCACTCGACCAGCGCGGTGTCGAAATCCTCGCCGCCCAGGAACGTGTCGCCGTTGGTGCTCTTCACCTCGAACACGCCGTCGCCGATCTCGAGGATCGAGACGTCGAAGGTGCCGCCGCCGAGGTCGTAGACCGCGATCGTCTTGCCTTCGCTCTTGTCGAGGCCATAGGCCAGCGCCGCCGCAGTGGGCTCGTTGATGATGCGCAGCACTTCAAGACCCGCGATCTGACCGGCGTCCTTGGTCGCCTGGCGCTGCGCATCGTTGAAGTAGGCCGGCACGGTGATGACCGCCTGCGTGACGTTCTCGCCGAGATAGCTCTCGGCAGTTTCCTTCATCTTCTGCAGGATGAAAGCCGAAATCTGGCTAGGTGAATAGTCCTCGCCGCCCGCCTTGACCCACGCGTCGCCGTTCTTGCCCTTGACGATCGGGTAAGGGACCAGCTCGGTGTCTTTCTTGGTGATAGGGTCATCGAAGCGGCGCCCGATGAGGCGCTTCACGGCGAACACGGTGTTGTCACCGTTGGTCACCGCCTGGCGCTTGGCCGGCTGGCCGATGAGCCGCTCACCATCCTTGGTGATGGCAACGATCGACGGCGTGGTCCGCGCGCCTTCCGAATTCTCGATGACCTTGGGCTTGCCCCCATCCATCACGGCGACGCACGAGTTCGTGGTGCCGAGGTCGATACCGATAACTTTGGCCATAGGTTTCCCCAGTTCCTTCTTCAGTTGGACGCCGCACACTCGGTCCCCCGTCCCGGCAAGACCATTCGGCGGCTCGTTTAACGGGCCGGATATAGGAGCGGTTTTCCTTGGCACAAGGGATGCGACAGCCTAGAAAATCGCGCTCGGGAACGCGATAAAACGGGAGGGAATTGACATGAAATCCACCATCTTCACCGGTGCAGCGCTGGCCATTGCAACGGCAAGCCTCGCAGCCTGCTCGGACGAGCCGGCGCCAGCCGCAGCGGTCGACACGCGAGCGATGGAAGGCATTACGATCACGGAGCCGCGCCTGGTGCTGCCAGCAGTTGCCGGCAATCCGGCTGCGGTATACTTCACGGTGAAGAACGACAGCGAAGCCGATGCGGGGATTCGCTCGGTGGACGTGGCCGGCGCCAAAAGCGCGGCATTGCACAACACGGTGGACGGCGAAATGGTCGACGCGCTCGTCGCACAAGTGCCCAAGGGCGGCGAGCTGAAGTTCGAGCCGGGCTCTTATCATGTCATGGCGATGGACCTTGATCCCTCGCTGGCAGCCGGTGGCACCACCGATGTCACCGTGCATTTCACCACCGGCAAGAAGTCCACGTTCCCGGCCGAGATCAAGGCCGCCGGGGACGCACGCTGACAGACGGCGACGCTCCCTCCTGCCCCGCGGGCGGCGAGCGCCGCCTGACCGACGGCGAGATCGCGCTGGCGAAGAGTATTTTCGGCAACGCGATCGACGTCTCGAAAATAACCATCCGGCGGAGAAAGTTCTTCCCGTTCCAGCCCCGCGGCACGACGATGGCTCCTCGCGGGCACCTGCACTTCCATCCCCGGGGCGAGAGTTACTGCGAGGACTTCTCGCTGGCCTCGCCGCTGAGGGCAGGCCTCTTCATCCACGAGATGACCCACGTCTGGCAGACCCAGACCCTTGGGGAATGGTACCTGCTGCTCCATCGCCACCCCTTCTGTCGTTATGGCTACAGCCTGAAACCGGGCTGGCGACTGGAGAAGTATGGCATCGAACAGCAAGCCGAGATCGTTCGCCACGCCTTTCTGTTGAGGAACGGCGTGAAGCTCGCGGGGGCGTGGGATGCTTCGGCCTACGACCTGCTGGTGAATTTTCCCGGCGCGGACTGAAGCGCAGCCTTGAGCCAGCAAGTTTCACTTGATACCATCGTGTGTATTGCACCGGGCGGCCCAACCCGCGCCCGGCAGATGGTATTCCCATGCAGCTATCCGACTACGGCATGTCGCGCACTCGCGGCTTCCTTTCGCATTACGAGATCGACGAAGTGTCGCTCCCCTCCATCTTCGATGGAGTTCGGCAGGCGGCACGGCAACTGTCCGCGCTGCTCACCAGCGGACGCGTGCGCCACTGGCTGGGCCAACTGGCCGATCCGGGGCTCGAAGACTGGGCGCGTGAGGCGGCGGAGGAAGAGGTACGGACCGCGATGGTTCACTACTCGTTCCTCGTTCAAGCCTACGTCTGGGGCGAACCAACCGCGCCCGACTGCCTCCCGGCCAATCTCTCCCGACCGATGGTCGCAATCGCCGATCGGCTCGGCCAGGCGCCCGCTGCTGCCCTATTCCGGTTATGTGCTCGACAACTGGTACCGGCTCGACAAGGCGGGGCCGATCGACCTCTCCAACATCGCCATGTTCCAGAACTTCCTGGGCGGCGACGACGAAAACTGGTTCGTCCTGATCCACGTGGCGATCGAAGCCGAAGCCGGCGTTCTGCTCGACAACGCGGCCAGACTGGTTGCCGCGGCGAAGGAGGGCTCCAGCGAAGATGCGGAGCGGCTGCTGGACGAAATGGATGCCGCGTGGGAGCGGATCTACGGTCATTTCGCCCGCATGCCCGAGCGCTGCGACCCTTACATCTACTTCCACCGTGTGCGCCCGTATATCCACGGCTGGGCCAACAATCCGGCACTGGGCGACGGGCTGGTCTATGAGGGCGTCGCCCGTTTCGAGGGGCGTCCGCAGGCCTATCGCGGGCAAACCGGCAGCCAGTCGAGCATCGTCCCGGCGATGGACGCACTATTCCAGGTCGGCCACACCGACGACCCCTTGAAGAGCTTCCTGACCGAGCTGCACGAGTACCGGCCGGTACTGCACCGCCGCTTCATCGAGGACCTGGCGGCGCAGTCCACGCTGCGCGATTTCGTGGCTGCAAGCCGCTCGCCCAACCTGAAGGACGCGTTCAACCGCTGCGTGGAGCAGGCTGCCCGCTTCCGCACGCGCCACCTGGAATATGCGGCGAGCTACATCAACAAGCAGGCAGGCAGCATTGCGGGCAACGATCCCGACGTCGGCACCGGCGGTACACCGTTCATGAAATACCTCAAGAAACACCGCGACGAGAACCGCGCGCAGGTGCTCGTCTGACATTCTGCTATTCCGCCGGACCCCATCGCCCCCTTCGTCATTGATAGGGCATGGCGTCCGGTGGAAAGTTCGTCCTGATTGCTGCCCTTGCGGGGAACCTCGCGATTGCCACGGCCAAGTTCGTCGCCGCGGCGATCGCCGGCAGCTCCTCGATGCTGACCGAGGGGATCCACTCGCTGGTCGACAGCGGCAACCAGGTGCTGATGATGTACGGCCGGCATCGCGCGCAGGAGCCGCCGGACGAGATGCACCCGCTCGGTCACGGGCGAGAACTCTACTTCTGGGGCTTCGTGGTCGCGCTCCTGATCTTCACCGGGGGCGCCGGCATGTCGATCTACGAGGGGATCGTGCACATCCAGGAACCGCACATGCTCGAGCAGCCGCTCATAAACTTTGCGGTCCTGGGCATTGCAGCCGGGGCCGAGGGCACCTCGCTCACCTTTGCCATCCGTGAGTTCCTGCGCAGCAAGAAGGACGACGAACATTGGTGGACCGCCCTGCGCGAAAGCAAGGACCCGACGGTCTTCGTGGTCATGATGGAGGACAGCGCAGCGCTTGCAGGATTGTTCGTCGCCGCGGTGTTCATCGGCCTGACGCTGCTGACCGGCAACCCGGTATTCGACGGCATAGGCTCGATAGTGATCGGCCTGATACTCGCCACAGTGGCCATCGTGCTGGCCCGGGAATGCAAGAAGTTGCTCATCGGCGAACGTGCCAGCCCCGAAGTGCGGCACTCGATCGGAAGCATCGCCGGCGCCGCAGAAGGTGTCTGCAAGGTCAACGAGGTGCTGACTGTGCACCTTTCTCCCGATCAGATCGTCGCCATGTTAAGCATTGATTTCGACGACGACCTGCATCTCGACGAGGTCGAGCGGATCACCGAAGGAATCGAGCGGGACGCACGCGAACGACATCCGGAAATCTTCCGGCTGTTCGTGCGCGCGCAATCGCGCCGGGCCGCAGCGGAAGAACCGAACAGCGCGGCGCCGTCCGATCCTTCCGCCGAAGGGGCTCAGTAACGCGGATCGGCCGGATAGCCGCGCGTGCCGAAGCAGTCGTCGTCCAGGTACCCGTTGTTATTGTACCCGTCGCAGCCGTCGTTCTTGTCCACGAAATAGCCCGCGAGCCCACCCGCCGCCGCTCCGGCGAGGGCGAAGGTCTTGATGTCGCCGCCCGTTACCGCGGCGACGCCGGCACCCAAGGCGGCGCCCCCGAGCGCACCTTCGGCCGCGTAGTTCTCTGCGCACGCGCCGAGTGAAAGGGCCGAACCGAGAAGGGCGGGGGCGAGGAAAAGCTTGGTAATCATGGCAGTTGCTCCGTTTCTCCCTGTTGGAAGGCCTACGGGCCGGGCTGATCGGAGTTCCAAGAAATCGAAGTTGATGTTGCCGAGGGCTGCTTTTTCGAGTGAAATGGGCGCGGAGGAGATGCCTTATGCCGCACGCCGTCGATCACCGCGCTATCCTGGAACGCTATGCCGACGAGCGCGGCCGCGTGCGCAATATCTGGGACCGGATCGATCCGGCCAGGACCGCCCACATCGTCGTCGACATGCAGAACGGTTTCATGGAACAGGGGGCCCCGGTCGAAGTGCCCGAGGCGCGCAATGTCGTCCACGAGATCAACCGTCTCAGTCGTGCCATGCGCACCGCCGGCGGGCACATTGTTTTCCTGCGCTTCACGACTCCGGAGGACGGGCCGATGGCCTGGCCGGTGTTCAACGAGCGCATGGGCGCAGGTATCGCGGCCCATCGCAACGCCTTCACCCCAGGCGCGCACTACTGGAAGCTCTGGCCTGAGCTCGCGGTCGAGCCGCAGGACGCGGTGGTCGAAAAGCACCGCTTCAGCGGCTTCACGCCCGGTACCAGCGATCTCGATGCGCATCTGAAAGCGCGCGGAATCGACACGCTGGTCATCTCCGGGACGCTGACCAACTGCTGCTGCGAGAGCACCGCGCGCGACGCGATGCAGCTCAACTACAAGGTCATCATGGCCACCGACGCCTGCGCCGCATTGAGCGACGAGGCGCACGCAGGAACGCTAGATTCGATGGCGTTGATCTTCGCCGACCTGCGTTCGGTCGAGGAATTGGAAGCCATGCTGGCCGAGGCGCCGGCAGAGCGGGAACCGGCCTGACTCCCGTCAGTCCGGCTTCTTTGCCACCCCGACCATAGCGGGCCGCAGCAAACGGTCGCGGATCATCCACCCACTCTGCATTTCCTGCACGACGGTCCCCGGCTCCGCCTCGGTCGAGGGAATTTCGATCATCGCCTGATGCTGGTTCGGATCCAGCGGCAGGCCCACTGCGGCGATGCGGCTGATGCCGTGTTGCGCGAAGACCTTTTCGATCTCGCGCTTGGTCGCCTCGAGGCCGGCGACAAGGCCCTTCAGCTTGTCGTCCTCGCGCAGGTCACCGGGGATCGCGGAGAGTGCGCGTTCCAGATTGTCGGAGACCGAGAGGATGTCGCGGGCAAAACCCGTCGCTGCGTAGGCACGCGCGTCGGCGATGTCCTTTTCCGCCCGGCGTCGCACGTTCTGCGCCTCTGCCTTGGCGTAGAGGATGTCCTGCTTGGCTGCCTCGAGGTCGGATTTCAGCTGGGCGGTCGCGTCGCCATCGCCCCGCTCAGGATCCTCGCCCTTTTCGAGCATGTCCTTGTCGATCAGCTCTTCGGGCACGCCCTGCAATTCTTCTTCCACCGCGGCATCGCGCGACTTGTCGGTGTCGGTCATTTTTCTTCCTGTTATCCGATCAGTTTGCCCAGCGAGCGGGCCGTGAAATCCACCATGGGAACCACCCGAGCATAATTCAACCGCGTCGGCCCAATCACCCCCAGCACGCCGATCACTTTGCCTTCCCGGTCGCGATAGGGCGAGGCGATAACCGACGACCCTGATAACGCGAAAAGCCGGTTCTCGCTCCCGATGAAGATGCGCGCAGCCTTTGCCTCGCGCGCCGTTTCGAGCACCTCGGCAATCGATTGCTTGCTTTCGAGGTCATCGATCAGCGAACGAACGCGTTCGATGTCGTTGACGGCGTCGGCGTCGAGCAGGTTGGCTTGTCCGCGCACGATCAGCACCGGGCGGCGGGCGGCGTCTTCGCTCCATATTGCGAGCCCGCGTTCGACCAGACCGCGGCTGGCTTCGTCCAGCTCGGTCCGTTCGCTGGCGATCTCCTTTCGCACCGCGGCTGCCGCCTCGGCAAGCGTACGACCGGCGAATCGCGCGGTGAGGTAATTGCCCGCCTGCTCCAGCGCCGACGGCGGAATTGCACCGCCCATCTCGAGCACCCGGTTCTCCACCTGGCCATCCTCACCCACCAGGATTGCCAGCGCGCGACCCTGCGACAGCGGCATCAGGCTGACTTGTGCCAGGCGCGGTTCGCGGCGCGGGACCATGACCATCCCTGCCGCACCCGAAATATCCGACAGGACGGAACTGACCTGTTCCAGTGCCGCTTCGATCGGACCTGGAGCGGCAATGCGCCGCTCGATCGCCGCGCGCTCTTCGGCAGAGGGCTCGGCCACCTGCATCATGCCGTCGACGAACAGACGCAATCCCGATTCGGTCGGCATCCGCCCCGCGCTGGTGTGCGGCGCGGCAAGCAGGCCGATCGTTTCGAGCTCGGCCAGCACAGAGCGGATCGAGGCAGGCGACAGGTTGAGCGCGCTGCCGTCGTTGGTCCTGGCTCCGGCAAGCGCCTTGGAGCCGACCGGTTGCCCGTTCGCGAGATAGCTTTCCACCACCAGGCGGAAAATCTCGCGCGTGCGGTTGTTAAGTTCGTTGACGGGCGGTCCTGACATGACAGCACCCCATCTAGTGGCTAGGCGGGCCGACGAAAAGGAGACTCCAATGCGTCCATCCGGTCGTGCGCCCGACGAAATGCGCGCCATCAGTATCGAAACAGGCTTCACCAAGCATGCCGAAGGCTCCTGCCTCGTCAGCTTCGGCGACACCCGTGTCCTCGTTACCGCCAGCGTCGAAGAACGCTTGCCGCCCTGGTTGCGCGGCAAGGGCCAGGGCTGGGTCACCGCCGAATACTCCATGCTCCCCCGCGCCACGCATACCCGCGGCCAGCGCGAGGCGGCCAAGGGCAAGCAGAGCGGGCGGACGCAGGAAATTCAGCGCCTGATCGGGCGTTCCCTGCGCGCCGTGTGCGACATGACGAAGCTGGGCGAGCGGCAGATCACGCTCGACTGCGACGTGATTCAGGCTGACGGGGGCACGCGCACGGCGGCGATCAGCGGCGCCTGGGTGGCCCTTCGCCTCGCGGTTGACAAGCTCATGGCCGAAGGCAAGCTGTCGGAGGACCCGATCACCGCGAGGGTAGCCGCGGTCTCGTGCGGCATCCACCAGGGCACGCCCGTCCTCGACCTGGACTATGTCGAGGATTCGGCCGCCGACGCCGACGCGAACTTCGTGCTGATCGAAGGTGGCCAGATCGCAGAAGCCCAGGCCACGGCCGAGGGCGCGACGTACGATGAGGAGGGCCTGTTGCGCTTGCTCCGCCTCGCCCGGATGGGTTGCGAGCAGATCTTCGTCGCGCAGGCGGAGGCGGTGAAGAAGTGAGCCGCGAATGACGAAGCGCATAGGATCGGGCAAGCTCGTCATCGCTACGCACAACGCGGGCAAGCTGAGGGAAATCGGCGCACTGCTGGCGCCCTATGGCGTCGAGTGCATTTCAGCCGGTTCCCTCGGCTTGCCCGAGCCGGCCGAGACGGGGCGCACATTCGTCGACAACGCGCTCATCAAGGCGCGCGCGGCGGCCGAGGCCTCCGGGATGGTCGCTTTGGCCGATGACAGCGGGCTCTGCGTCGCGGCACTGGAGGGAAGGCCCGGCGTCTACACGGCCGACTGGGCGGAGCGGCAATGGTTCGAGGGCGATCCTGGGCGCGACTGGTACATGGCGATGGGCAAGGTCGAAGGAATGCTTCAGGCCAGGGGCGCAGAAACGCCACGCGAAGCGTGGTTCTCCTGCGTCCTGGCGCTCGCCTGGCCCGGAGGAGAGCAGGAGATTTACGAGGGCCGCATCGATGGCAGGCTTACGTGGCCGCCCCGAGGCACCTTGGGCTTCGGGTATGACCCGGTGTTCGAGCCCAACGGCCGCGACGTGACATTCGCAGAGCTCGATCCGGAGGAAAAGCATCGCATCAGCCACCGGGCCGACGCGTTTGCCAAGCTGGTAGCCGAGCAGTTCGCTAGTTGATCGACACGCCCACGGTGTTGCCTGCCGGCCAATATCGGCAGACCAGTACGTCGTTGACCCGCCCCTTTGCCACCGCGCAGCCGACTTCTTTCGTGCCGGGCCAGATGATTTGCGTATAATGCGCCACGTCTTCCCAGCGGCCGGTGCGCGAGTTGTGCGGAAACGTGCCGGGCGTGTAGTTGCGTCGTTCGTCGAGGAAGGTGTCGATCATCTGGTCGGCGTCGTAACGGCCCGCGCTGCCCATCCACAGGTTCTCGCCCGCGCCGGCACGGGTCGTGAAGTCGGCATGTTCGAAGCGGTTGGTCTGCGCGAGCCGGTCCGCCCAGGACTGTGCCTTTTGCGCGAGTTGCTGGCTCCAGCGCAGGCGGTCCTCGCCCCTGCGATCGCGTTCCAGGTTGTGCCGTGCGAGCAGGCGCCATGCGAAATCGCCCGACTGTCCCTGCACCTCCTGGGGCAGGTGCAGCCGCTGCGCGGAGGCGGCTCCGGCGCCCACCAGAACCAGTGCGCCCGCAAGCGCGGCGACCAGATACGACCCCGTCCTCATCGCCGCCAAACTTGACTTTGCGCGGTTAACACGCGCTGAAAGCGCAGGTGGCGCGCGCACTTTACATCCACTGGCCGTTCTGCCTGGCGAAATGCCCATATTGCGATTTCAATTCGCACGTGCGGGACGGCATTGAGGTCGAGGAATGGCGCGCCGCGTTGCTCGCAGACATGCGCCACGAAGCGCAAACAGCTGCGAATGAAGCGCTTGATTCGGTGTTCTTCGGCGGTGGAACACCCTCGCTCATGCCGACAGCGCTCGTCGCCGACCTGCTCTCCGAGGCCGAACGGCTGTGGGGCTTCGCGCCGGGCATCGAGATCACTCTCGAGGCCAACCCCTCGTCGGTCGAAGCAGCGAACTTTCGCGATCTGGCAGCTGTAGGCATCAACCGCGTGTCGCTCGGCCTGCAGGCGCTCGATGACGAGACGCTCAGATTTCTCGGCAGGCTGCACGATGCCCGGGAGGGCCTTGCTGCGCTGGACATCGCGCAACAGGCGTTCGAGCGCGTGAGCTTCGACCTGATCTATGCCCGCCCCGGCCAGACGGCCGCGCAGTGGGAAGCCGAATTGGCCAGAGCGCTCGGTTTCGGGACCGGGCACCTGTCGCTCTACCAACTGACCATCGAGCCCGGCACCCGCTTCGCGACCGACGTCCGGCAGGGCTCGTTCACCCCGCTCGACGACGATCCCGCCGCCGACCTGTTCGCCGTCACCCGCGCACTGACCGCCGCCGCCGGACTGCCGGCTTACGAGGTGAGCAACCACGCCCGCCCGGGCGAGGAAAGCCGCCACAACCTCACCTACTGGCGATATCAGGACTACGCCGGGATCGGCCCCGGTGCGCACGGTCGCCGCGGCGGCAGGGCCACGCTGCGCCACAAGAAGCCTGAGAACTGGCTCTCCAGCGTGGCGGACCACGGCCATGGCATCAAGGAGGAGCGTACCCTCGCCCGGCGCGAACAGGCGAGCGAGGCCTTGCTGATGGGCTTGCGGCTGGCCGAGGGCCTCGACCTTGCGGGACTGGCCGACCGCTTCGGCTTGGCGGCAGGCGATCTGGTCGATCCGCTCAAGCTGGCGCTGTACGAAAGCCTCGGCATGGCCTGGCAGGACGGGCCCCGGGTCGGCGTCACCCCGCAAGGGATGCCCCTGCTCGACGCGTTGCTCGGCGAACTGGTCCCGGCGGCGCTGGTGGAAGCGTGAGCAAGGCCGATCTGCTAGAAGCCTGGGGCGCGCATCTCACGCAGGCGCGCCGCCGTTCTCCGCATACCGTGCGAGCCTATCTCGCCGCCGCCAACCGCCTGGCTGAAGCCACGGGCGCGGAGGAGTGGCAGGACATCGCCGCGCTCGACGCCGCCGCCCTGCGCCGCCAGCTCGCCGCCCGCCGAGCCGAGGGACTGGGCAATGTCTCCACCGCGCGCGAGCTTTCAGCGCTCAAGCGCTTCATCGCCTTCGCTCGCGAGCAGGCGGGCGAACCGGAGGCCACTGCGCCGCGCCTGCGCGGTCCGCGCATCAAGAAGGGCCTGCCCCGCCCCGTCACGCCGGACGAGGCGGTCAACCTGGCCGATGGCGTCCGCGCGCTGGCCGCCGACGACTGGATCGGGGCGCGCGACCGCGCGGTACTGCTGCTGATGTACGGCAGCGGCCTGCGCATCGCCGAGGCCCTCTCGCTGACCGGGGGCGATGTGCCGCTCGGCGAGACGCTGACCGTCACCGGCAAGGGGGGCAAGCAGCGAGTCGTTCCCGTCCTGCCGGTCGTGCGCGAGGCGGTGGCCGACTACGCCCACCGCTGCCCCTATGCGCTCGACAAGTCTGGTCCCCTCTTTCGCGGAGCCAAGGGCGGCGCGCTGAGCCAGGGAATGGTGCAAAAGGCGATGGCCCGCGCCCGCACCGCACTCGGCCTGCCTGAAACCGCCACGCCGCACGCGCTGCGACACAGTTTCGCCACCCACCTCCTCGGCGCAGGGGCGGACCTCAGGAGCCTGCAGGAACTGCTCGGCCACGCCAGCCTCGGCTCGACGCAGATCTACACCAAGGTGGACGCGGCGGTCCTGCTGGAAACCTATCGCAACGCTCACCCGCGCGAGCGGGGCTGACTCACTCCGCCGGCTGATCTTCGCGCGGCTTCCACGTGACGACGCGGTAGAGGTAATAGATCAGGAACAGGACGACGAGCCCGATCACGCTCCAGCTTGCCCAGCTCTCGTACTTGTCGATCACCGGCGCCAGGCGGCGGCCGCCCTCGATGAGGACTGCGTTCCAGATCGCCGAACCGGCAAAGGTGAAGACCAGGAAGCGCCACAGGCTCATGTGCGCGAGCCCCGCGGGCAGCGAGATGATCGTGCGCAGGAAGGGCGAGAAGCGCAGGAAGAACACCACCCACTGGCCGTGCTTGCGGAAGAAGCGGCTGGCCTTCTCGACGTCATCCCAGCACATGGTCAGCCAGCGCCCGTGCCGCGCCACGAAGGGGCGGAGGCGCCTGTAGCCCCAGCGGTCGCCGACCCAGAACCATGCGTAGTTGCCCAGCGTCGATCCGATCGTGCCGACCAGCAGGAGGATCCAGAAATCCATCTCCCCGCGCGCCACGAGGACCCCACCGATGCCCATGATCACTTCGGACGGGATCGGCGGAATGATGTTCTCGAGCGCCATCAGCAGGAAGATGCCGATATAGCCGCCCTGGGCGATCAACTGGATGATGAGGTCGTGCATTGCGAGGGTAACGGGCAGGCGGGACGTTTTATCCCTTCACACGCTCTGCCGGGAAGCGGCGTTTGCACGCTGGGATCCTTTCCAGCGAAAGCGGCCCGTCGGTTGTGCGGAAAATCGCGCAATCATTGCTTCGTTCGCAGAGCGGCCCACATTTCCGGTCGGAACCAATCGCAGGTCAGGGCTGGCTTGGCGGCCCGCAGTCTGTCGAATTCCTCCCTGGGTGCGACGCAGGCGATGCCGAGAAAAGCAAGGCTCGGACAGTTAGCCAACGGCGCCAGACTCTTGTCTGCGAGCCTTGTCGAGACGCCGAGGAACGCACTGAGCGAACGAAGGCCGCTAAGCGGCGCAAGGCTTGGAATATTGTAAGGGCTCCACATTCCGCCTTCGATTCCAATTACTTCAAGATGATGCGCGCCACGAAGCCAATCCAGGTCCGCCATCTTCCTGGGATTGGTGATGATCAGCGTCCGGAGCGCCGGAAGATCAAGCAGAAGTCGAAAGTCAGCGATATTCCTTGGGCTGTCGATGCTAAGGAAGGCGAGCTTCTCCAACCGGAGGAGAGGCGTAAGATCCTTGGCGACCATGGGCCACTCCAGCTCAAGCCGCTCCAGCTTCGCCAGATTGCCGATCTCGTCCAGAAACGGCTGGTCAACATTCCCACAGATCAGATGCCGCAGGCTCAGGCGTTCGCCGACCCCCCGATAGTTGAGCTTCTGCCGCCCGATCCACGCGTTCCTGGCATCGACTGGAATGTCGCCGGCCTCCTCGTAGGCGTGCGCCTCACGCCACTCGATGAAGTCCCGGTCCACATGCCCGCGGAAACGCGCATTCAAGGCGCTTTCCAGCGTCGGGTACTTGTCCGGTTCCTGCATACGACCTGCTCTTGTTCTGAACAGCGCATGCTCATTGCAGGAAAGCGTTAAGGACCGCTTCCCGCCCCATTTAGACGATCGTGCGCGGCAGGGTGCCAGCCGAAAGCAGACCGGCAGCTTTCGCGCTTTCGATCCGAAAATCGGCCGGTCGGTGGAGCGCCGTCCACGACATCAATTGTGGACGCTCAGGAAGAGATTGCGGAGCAAATTTCTGGATGAACGGAACATAGGTGGCTGTGTAAGACTCGAGCTTCTGAAACCAACTCTTCCTCGAACTTTGCAAGCTGCTGCTCCCGAGGAAGTTCGTTGTAGTAAAACAGTAGGGAGCCATCTTCAGCGTCCTGAAGTTCACGATACCATGTATAGAGGTGCTCTAGGCCGAGTTCCTCCCCCACGTAGGTTTGCGCATCATCCACTGCTCGGTTGGGATGACGTAACTCGGTATCGCCCCTGTCATGATAAAGATCGTCAATTGCGACCATGACCTCCTTTGGAGGCACACGACCTTCGATCATCAAGCGAAGCAATAGTTCCAACGTCACCAGAACGGGCTGTTCGAGGTTCGGCAAGTCGACACCCATTTCAACCAACGCAGCTTCGAACGCGGGAGCTGCCTCCCTCAAGCTGCTAGGCGGGTCGAGTGCAATCGCTGCCAATTCGGCCGAACCTTTGTCCTCGCCCTCCTCAAGCCACCTGCTGGCGAGAGTTCCAATCTCTTCCGGGAGCAGATGCCCCGCCTTCCACAACGCTGCCGCTTCCGCTGGACCGATATGGCTTGAAATAAGAAGCCCGGCTCTTCGAAGGAATATCGTCCGCCAAGCTTCGTAAGTGGAGGAGTTGGGCTTTTTCATCGCCCCCACACGTTGCAGAGCTAACGTCCGCTTTCCACCCCAATTGCCGACGTTGGGCCTCTTGAGCGGGGACGCGGAAAGCGGACTTGAGCCCCTGCTTCGCGGGAACTTTTCCTACAACCGCCGCTCGATGGCGTCCCAGATGAGTGCCGGGGTGTCGGTGCCGTTGAAGTTGTCGATCGCGACGATGCCTGTCGGGCTGGTGACGTTGATCTCGGTCAGGTACTTGCCGCCGATGACGTCGATGCCGACGAACACCAGTCCGCGCGCCTTGAGTTCCGGGCCCATCGCGGCGCAGATTTCCTCCTCCCGCGCGGTCAGCTCGGTCTTTTCGGCATAGCCGCCCTGCGCCAGGTTGGAGCGGAACTCGCCCTTGCCCGGCTTGCGGTTGATCGCACCGGTCACCTCGCCGTCGACCAGCACGATGCGCTTGTCCCCCTCGGCCACTTCGGGGAGGAAGGGCTGGACCATATGCGGTTCGGGCCAGGTCTGGTTGAACACCTCGAACAGGGCGCCGAGGTTGGTCCCGTCGGCCTCGATCTTGAAGATCGCCTTGCCGCCGTTGCCGTGCAGCGGCTTGACCACCACCGCGCCGTGCCTTTCCAGGAACGGCCGCACGTCCTCGATCTTTCGCGTCACCAGCGTGGGCGGCATGAAGCGGGCGTAATCGAGCACGAACATCTTTTCGGGCGCGTTGATGACGCTGCGCGGATCGTTGACCACCAGCGTTTCGCCCTTCAGCCGGTCGAGCAGCATGGCGGCGCTGATATAGCCGAGGTGGAACGGCGGATCCTGCCGCATCAGGACGACGTCGATGTCCCTGGCGAGGTCGATGCGGCGCGGCTCGCCGGTCCATTCGAAGTGATCGCCCTGCACCCGGCGCACGGTCAGCGGGCGAGCCCAGGCGGTGATCCGCCCCTCATCCCAGGCGAGCGAGGTCACGTCGTAGTGCCACACCGAGTGACCGCGCGCCTGGGCGGACAGCATCAGCGCGAACGAGCTGTCCCCGGCAATGCCGACAGTCTCGATCGGGTCCATCTGGACGGCGACTTGCAGGGTCACAAACTCTCCATTCGTTGCCGGTCAGGGCTGCCAGGCGTTGACGATGTGGCGCGGCAGGCTGCGCGGCGCAAGGAGGATGACGTCCAGGCGGATGTCCTCTCCCCCGGTCGCGTATTCGTGGGCCACGCATTCGACCGCCGCCGCCACGCGGGCGAGCCGATATTCGTCGATCGCCAGGTCCAGTTCGGCGACGGTCTTGCGCCACTTCACCTCGACGAAAGCGATGACGCCGCCGCGCCGGGCGACAAGGTCTATCTCGCCGCGCGGGGTCTTCACCCGGCGGGCGAGGACCGACCAGCCTTTGGCCTGCAGCCAGAGGGCAGCGCGCGTCTCCCCTTCCCGGCCGCGTTGTTCGGCAAGCTGGCGCCTCATTTGTCCCGCAGTTCGAGAGCGCGCGCGTAGAGCGTCTTGCGGTCCAGCCCGGTGGCTCGCGCCACTTCGCCAGCGGCCTGCGAGGGCTTTAGCGTCGCCAGGGCCTCGCGCAGGAGAGCGTCGGCATCGGCATCGCTCGTCTCGGTTTCGCCGGGCGGGCCAACCAGCAGCACGATCTCCCCGCGCGGGGGATGGGCGGTATAATGGGCGGCCAGTTCCTCGGCCGAACCGGTGCGGCACTCCTCGTACAGCTTGGTCAGTTCGCGCGCGACCGAGACTTCCCGGCCCGGCAATGTCCGGCCGACCGCAGCCAGCGACTTGGTGAGACGCGGCGCGGTGTCGAAGAACACCAGCGTCGCCGGCACCGGGGCGAGTTCGCGCAGCAAGTCCTCGCGCGCCTTGTCCTTCTGCGGCAGGAAACCGGCGAACAGGAAGCGGTCGTTCGGGAGGCCCGACAGCGTCAGCGCCATGACCGGCGCGCTCGGCCCCGGCAGGCTGGTCACCGTCACCCCCGCCGCGCGGGCCTCGCGCACGAGGCGATAGCCGGGGTCGGAGACCAGCGGCGTACCGGCGTCGCTGACCAGCGCCACGGCGCGGGTTTGCATCGATTCGACCAGCCTGGCGCGGTCCTGGGGGCTGGCGTGGTCGTCATACCGCCACAGCGGCTTGGATATCCCGAGGTGCCGAATCAGCTTCTGGGTGACCCGCGTATCCTCGCAGGCGATGCCGTCGCACCGGGCCAGCACGTCGGCAGCGCGCATTGTCATGTCGCCGAGATTGCCAATCGGCGTTGCGACAATATAGAGACCCGGTTGTAAAGGTTCGGTGGAAGGGTCGCGCTCTTCGCTCACGGCGAGCCTATTGGACCATCCGCATGAGGAGCGGCAAGCATGTTCGGTAATTTCAAGCGGCTGCTCACGGTGAGCCTGCTCGGCATGGCGCTCGCCGCCTGCCAGATCATCCCGAAGACACAGGCCCCGCCTGTGCCGGTTCCCACCGCCGCGCCGACGCAGGCGCCCGAAGCACTGCCGACCGACGATGGCCGCCACCGGGTGGCGTTGCTGGTGCCCCTGACCGGCGCGAACGGAGACGCCGGGCAATCGATCGCCAATGCCGCCACGATGGCGCTGCTCGACACCAATGCGCAGAACCTGCGCATCACGACCTACGACACCGCAACCGGCGCCAACAGCGCCGCGGCGCGGGCGATCCGCGACGGCAACAAGCTGATCCTCGGCCCCCTGCTGGGCGACGACGTGCCGGACGTCATAGCGCAGGCGCGCCCTGCCCGCGTGCCGCTGATCTCCTTCTCCAATGATACCGATGTGGCGGCGCCCGACGTCTTCGTCATGGGCATCGTGCCCGAGCAGTCGATCAGCCGCACCGTCAACTATGCCATCGGCAAGGGGGCGAAGCGCTTCGCCGCCATCGTGCCGAACGGGGAATACGGCCGCCGGGCGGAAATCGCCCTGACCAACCGCGTCTCCGCATCGGGCGGCGTGCTCGTGGCGACCGAGCGGTACGACAGGGGCAACACCTCGATCGTCAGCGCGGCCGAACGGCTGAAGAACCGCGGCGGCTTCGACACGGTTCTTATTGCCGACGGGGTGCGTCTCTCGGCCATGGCTGCAGGGACGCTCAAGACCGCGGGCGCCAGCCTCCCGACGATCCTCGGCACCGAGCTGTGGAGCGGAGACGAGGGCCTTACCCGCGCCAGCGCCCTGCGCGGAGCATGGTTCTCGGCCGTCAGCGACGCGCGTTATCGCCAGTTCGTCAGCAGCTACCAGAACCGCTTCGGCGAGCAGCCCTATCGCATCGCCACGCTCGGCTACGACGCTGTGCTTCTTACGCTGCGGGTTGCGCGTGACTGGAAACCGGGGGCGACATTCCCCACCTCGGCCCTGCTCGATCCGGGCGGCTTCCTGGGGCTGGACGGCCCGTTCCGCTTCCGCCGCGATGGCATTGCCGAGCGGGCGATGGAGGTTCGCCAGGTCGGCAATGGAGCGGTCAGCGTGGTCGACCCGGCGCCAACGAAGTTCTGACGACAGGCGGAGCGGGGGGAAACCCCGGCGCCCCGCTTGAACCGCGCGAAACCGCGCACCTATAGCGAGACCATGTCAGACGACCTGTTCGACAAGCTGCCGACCGGCAGCGGCGATTACGATGCATCCTCGATCGAGGTGCTGGAGGGGCTCGAACCCGTTCGGCGCCGTCCCGGCATGTACATCGGCGGGACCGACGACCGCGCACTGCACCACTTGGCTGCCGAGGTGCTCGACAACGCGATGGACGAAGCCGTCGCCGGCCACGCCAACCGGATCGAGGTGACGCTGGGCGAAGGCAACGTCCTGTCGGTCAGCGACAACGGCCGTGGCATCCCGGTGGGCGAACACCCAAAGTTTCCAGGCAAGTCGGCACTGGAGGTCATTCTCACGACGCTGCATTCGGGCGGCAAGTTCTCGGGCAAGGCCTATGCCACCAGCGGCGGCCTGCACGGTGTCGGTGTTTCGGTGGTCAACGCGCTGTCCGATCGCACGCGGGTAGAAGTTGCATCGAACAAGGAGCTGTTCGCGCAGGAGTTTTCCAAGGGCATCGCCCAGGGACCGCTGCAGCGCCTCGGCACGACGCCGAACCGGCGTGGCACGACGGTCGAGTTCCATCCCGATCCCGAAATCTTCGCCGAGCGGCAGTTCAGCGCCAAGCGCCTGTTCAAGCTCGCCCGCTCGAAGGCCTACCTCTATGCAGGCGTCGAGATCCGCTGGAAATGCGCGCTTTCGCTGGCCAATGAAGAGGTGCCGGCCGAGGCCGTGTTCCAGTTCCCCGGCGGGCTGTCCGACCACCTGGCGGAGCAGGTCGCCGGGCGCGAATGCGTCACCAGCCAGTTCTTTTCCGGCAGGCAGGACTTTCCGGATGACCAGGGCCGCGTGGAATGGGCGATCGCCTGGCCGCTGTGGTCCGACGGGTCCTATTCCTGGTACTGCAATACGGTACCCACGCCCGACGGGGGCACGCACGAACAGGGCCTGCGCGCCGCGCTGACCAAGGGCATTCGCGCTTTCGGAGAGCTCACGGGACAGAAGAAGGCGAAGGACATCTCGGCCGACGACATCGTCAACGGCAGCGAGATCATGCTCTCGGTCTTCATCCGCGACCCGCAGTTCCAGAGCCAGACGAAGGACCGCCTCACCAGCCCCGAAGCCGCACGCCTGGTCGAGAACGCGGTGCGCGATCACTTCGACCATTTCCTCACCGACAACATGGAGCGCGGCAAGGCGCTGCTCGGTGCGGTGATGGAGCGGATGGACGAGCGCCTGCGCCGGAAGGCGGAGCGCGAGGTCAAGCGCAAGACGGCAACCAACGCCAAGAAGTTGCGCCTCCCCGGCAAGCTGACCGATTGCTCCGGCGAAGGCGACGGCGAGACCGAAATCTTCATCGTCGAGGGCGACAGCGCCGGGGGCAGCGCCAAGCAGGCGCGCGACCGCAAGACCCAGGCGATCCTGCCGATCCGCGGCAAGATCCTCAACGTCGCCAGTGCAACGGCTGACAAGATCCGCGCGAATTCCGAGATCGCCGACCTTGCCCTCGCGCTCGGCTGCGGCACGCGCAAGGACTGCGACCCCGAAGCTCTGCGGTACGACCGCGTCGTCATCATGACCGACGCCGATGTCGACGGGGCGCATATCGCCACGCTGCTGATGACGTTCTTCTTCCAGGAAATGCCGGCTCTGGTACGCGATGGGCACCTTTACCTCGCCCAGCCCCCGTTGTTTCGCCTGACTGCGGGCAAGGAGAGCCATTACGCCCGCGACGAGGAGCACCGCCGCGAACTCGAAGCCACGGTGCTCAAGGGCAAGAAGGTCGAGGTCAGCCGCTTCAAGGGCCTGGGCGAAATGAACCCCGCCCAGCTCCGCGAAACCACGATGGACCCGAAGACCCGCAGCCTGATCCGCATCACGCTGCCGTCAGAGCACGAGCAGCGGTTCGCAGTCGCCGAACTCGTCGACCAGCTCATGGGCCGCAATCCGGAACACCGCTTCAACTTCATCCAGAACCGCGCCGGCGAAGTCGATCGCGACCTGATCGACGCCTAGCCGCGCGCGGACCGCGTCAGCCGAAACTGTACGCCAGCTCGAGGTCGCCCCAGCGGCGGCCGTCGATCACCAGCGGCACGTAGACGTTGCGGACGACGCGGTAACTGCGGCCGTCGGCTTCCTGGCGATAGACCGCCATCATGTAGGGCGCGGTGCTGGCCTTGGCCTTCTCGTCGATCGGGTCGAGGATCTTGCGGCCATTGCGGCAGAACTGGGTATCATGGGCAACCTCGCCGGTCGGCGGCCGCGAATGGCGCGACAGGTGTGTCGGCAGGAAGCCCCCCATGTCGGTGCAGGCGCTGGCCATGACCCGCGGATCGCTGTCGGCAAACCGGTCGAGCAACGGCTGCCAGACCCGGTCCGCCCACTGCGTCAGGCCCGTGCGATAGCGCTTCGGATTGCTGCCCGGAATCTCGAGATAGTTACGGTCGAACAGCGAATGGGCAGACAGTTCGCCCGCCGCGAGAGCCGCCTCGGTGCGCTCCTTCACCTCGCGCGCGTAGTCCTGCGCGGCGGCTACCATCGCGCTGTCGGCCGGCGACAGGCCCGCTTTCACCAGCGTATCGAACATCCCGCTGGCGGTCAGTTCGAGTGACTCAATTCGCTCGTGGGCCGTCTGAAGACGCAACTCGCTGTCGCTGGCGACCTTGTTGAAATCGTCCAGCACGACCTGGACCTCGTGCACGTGACCGCTGATCGTGCCCGTGGCGCGAGCGATCTGGTCGTTCTGCGCGTCGACCTCCACCATCAGTTCGCACGCCGTGTCGATCGCCTTCTCGATTTGCGCGACCGAGGAACGGGCCTGGCCGGAAACCTCCGCGCCGCTCCTGATGTTGGCGATCACCTGCTCCGCCTCGCCGCCGAGGGCGTTGATCGTGCGGGTGATTTCGTTGCTTGCCCGGTGGGCATCGCCGGCCAGGCTCTTCACCTCGTTGGCGACCACGGAGAAGGTTCTCCCGGCCTCGCCCGCTCGCATCGCCTCGATAGCGGCGTTGAGTGCGAGGATGTTGGTCTTGTCGGCGATCTGTTCGATTTCCTGCGAAGAGCGCTTCACCTGCTCCATTGCCGCGGCAAAGCCGGTGACGTGCTGGGTGAGGACGTTCACGGCTTCGAGCAGCGTAGCGACCTGGCCAAGCGACGAGCGGATGTGCCCGCGCGCATCGCTCAACCGCTCGACCGCACGTTCGGACAGCAGGCGCGCCTCGTCGCAGGCATCGTTTACCTTGGCCTGGTCGTCGTCGAGCGCCTTGACGGTGCCCTGCAGCGCCGTGTGTTCGTCGCGCAGGGCGGCAAACGCCTTGATGACCGCCTGGACCGTTCCGGCCACGTCGGAACAACCGACCGTGACCTCGCCGCAATGAAAGGAAATCGCATCGATGTCCTGGCTGCTCGACGCGGCGATACTGGCATGTTCCATGAAGCGACCCTGTCCCCTGAATTCGGGGATGCCTTAGGGTCTTCGTGGTTACCTTACCCTTAAGGAGCAGGCGCCCTTCGCAGGCGACATTCGATCGGTGTGCGGCCCGTCAGAATTCGCGCGGGACCTTGGCGAACATCTCCTTGACCGCAGGCCGATCGTGTATCTGGCGCAGCCAGCGCACGAGGTGCGGCGTGTCGCTCTCGTTGACCATCTCGGCGAACCCCTTCTCCATGCCATTGGCGATGGCGAAGTTGCAGATGTCGGCCAGCGAATACATCCCGCCTGCAAGCCACTCGTTGTCGGCCAGGTGATCGTCGAGCTTGCGGACGGAAACACCGATCTTGCGCATCTCCTCGTCCAGCACCTCCTGCGGGAAGCCGGCTCGCGCGTTGCGCCATTTGACCTGCTGCTCGGGCACGGGAATCCGGCTGACCATCTGCTCGAATTCGTCGTCGGACAGGTGCTTGACCATATTGCCCACGTGGCGCTGCCAACCGATCGTCGAGACGCACCAGCAGAAGTATTCGTCGACCCACTTCGTCCAGACGCGCATCTGCGCCCGATCGTACGGGTCTTCGGGCCGCAGCTTCACCTCGGTCGGATGTGCGTCCTCGAGATATTCGCAGATCACGGTGCTTTCGGTGACGATCCGCCCGTCGTCGTCCAGCGCCGGCACCTGGCCGCGGGGATTGATCTTCTTGTACCAATCCGAATGATGTTCGAACTTGGTGGGGTCGAGCTGGTGATGGGTGAACTCCAGCTCCTTCTCGTAAAGGGCGAGCATGGGCTTGAGTGAATTCGCGCCGGGGCCGAAACTGTAAAGCGTGAGCATGGCAACCTCTCCGTGGTTGCCCAGGTCCTACCGAGCGGACCTCAGCTGGGGCAAGTGAATTCGGACTTTGTCAATGAAGCCCCGAGGCCGCCTCCTCCGGGAAGCGGCCCCTCTTGGCGCCCGCCTCAGTCCTTCGGCGGATGGATCGGGATCTGCGTTTCCTCACCCGCCACGTCATCGACGACCTCGACGATACCGCGGCCCAGGTGGCTGCTTTTGCGGCTATAGAGGAAGTACACGAACAGCCCGAGAATGCCCCAGCCCGGCAGGAACAGCATCGCCGCAGTCGGCAGGTTGAAGAACAGCAGCACGCAGCCGATGATCGTCAACGGGGCGATGATCCACACGCCCGGCACCTTGAAATGGCGCGGGCGGCCGGGGTCCTTCACGCGCAGCACCATCACCGCGATGGCCACCATCATGAAGGCGTAGAGCGTGCCGGCGTTCGAAATGTCGGCCAACTGGCCCACCGGGAAGAACGCCGCGGCGATCGCCACCGCCACGCCGGTCATCATCGTCACGACGTGCGGTGTGCGGAACTTCGGGTGCACGCGGCTGAGGCGTTCCGGCAAGAGGCCGTCGCGGCTCATGACGAAGAAGATGCGCGTCTGGCCGAAGATCAGCACGAGAATGACCGAGGGCAGCGCGAGGAAGGCAGCAAGGCCGATCAGATTGCCGACGCCGGTAAAACCGAGAACCTTGAGCACGTGGGCCAGCGGCTCCTTGGAGCAGACCAGCGCATCGGCATATTGCGGCATCGCGCACTGGCGCGCCAGCTCGGGCGAGCCTGTCTCGAGCGGGAAGTGTTGGACGGATCGAAAATCGGCGTCCCGCCAATCGTGCCGATCGCGCCAGCCGCAACGAGAATGTAGAACACCGTGCAGAACAGCAGCGAGCCGACGAGACCGATGGGCACGTTGCGTTGCGGGTTCTTGGTTTCCTCCGCCGCGGTCGAGACCGCATCGAAGCCCACGTAGGCGAAGAACATCGTCGCCGCCGCGCCGACCGCCCCGACGCCGGTGCCCCAGCCGCCGAACAGGCCGGCGGGAAGGAACGGATTGAACCTCTCGGTCGAGAAGTCCGAGCTCGTCAGCGTAATCGCCACGAAGGCGGTCAACGCGGTCACCTTGATCGCCACCAGGACAGCGTTGACCTTCGCGCTCTCGCTGGTGCCGATCACCAGCAGGCCGGTCACCAGCAGCGCGATCACCAGGGCGGGAAGGTTGATGAAGCCACCTTCGATTCCGCCGAACGCCAGCGGCCCGGCACTGAGCCAGGTTGGCAGATGGATGCCCAGCCCGCCCAGCACGGTGCCGGAGAAATAGCCCGACCACCCGACCGAGACCGCAGAAGCGGCAATGGCGTATTCCATGATCAGGGCCCAGCCAACGGTCCAGGCGAAGAACTCGCCGATCGTGGCGTAGCTGTAGGTATAGGCGCTGCCCGCGACCGGGATCATCGCGGCGATCTCGGCATAGCAGAGCGCGGCGACGATGCAGACCGCACCGGCAATCGCAAACGCGACCATCAGTCCCGGACCGGCCTTCTGCGCGCCCACGGCGGTGAGCACGAAGATGCCCGTGCCGATGACGCAGCCGATGCCCATCAGCGTCAGCTGGAACCAACCCAGCGTGCGATGCAGCGATTTCTTTGCCGCGGTCGCGAGAATTGCGTCCAGCGGTTTGACCCGATCCAAAAGCATAGAATTGTCCCTCATCCAGCGGTCACTCGCGGCGCCGCCTCTTGAATGCGCGCGAGGCTAGCGGCAAGCGAGACGTTTACAAGGCGCAATCTGCGGGGTTTCCCCGGCCGGGCGGCACGCCTAAAGCTCGGCCCATGTCCACCACTTTCCAGCTCGACACCTCGACGAGCCGCGCCAACCCCACGCCGCAGCCGATGAAGCGGCTGACGGTGCCCGCCCTCCGCACGCGCAAGGTCGACGGCACCACCGCCGAGCCGATCGTGATGCTGACCGCCTACACCGCGCGGCAGGCGCAATTGCTCGACGCGCACTGCGACCTGCTGCTGGTCGGCGATTCGCTCGGCCAGGTGATCTACGGCCTGCCTTCGACGGTGCCGGTCACGCTCGAGATGATGGCAAATCACGCCGCCGCCGTCGTGCGCGGGAGCTATCATTCCGTGGTCTGCGTCGACATGCCCTTCGGCAGCTACGAGGGATCGCCAGAGAAAGCATTCGACAGCGCCGCGCACCTGCTCAAGGCCAGCGGCGCGGCGGCGGTCAAGCTGGAAGGTGGCGAGGCAATGGCGCCGACCGTGGAATTCCTCGTCAAGCGCGGCATCCCGGTGATGGGGCACGTCGGCCTGACCCCGCAGGCGGTCAACGTGCTGGGCGGCTACGGCGCGCGCGGCAAGAGCGACGCCGAGGCCGCAAAGATCGTCGCCGATGCCCGCGCGCTCGACGAGGCCGGGGCCTTTGCCATCGTGGTCGAGGGCGTGATCGAACCGATCGCCATCGAGGTCACCGGTGCGGTCGCCTGCCCCACGATCGGCATCGGCGCTTCGGCCAAGTGCGACGGACAGGTCCTCGTGACCGAGGACATGCTCGGCATGTTCGAGCGGGTGCCCCGGTTCGTGAAGCGATACGAAGACATTGCCGGCACGATCTCCGCAGCGGCGGAGCGCTATGCTGCCGAAGTGCGCGACCGCTCCTTTCCCGGGCTCGAGCAGACCTACCAGGCCAGCTGAGGATTTCGCCAAGTGTTTCGCTATTTTCGCGCCTCGCTCGTCTTCACGCTTGCCTGCTTTGCGCTCGGCGGGTGGTACGGTTGGAGCTCCACGCACAGCATTCAGGCGACCTTGTCGATGTTGTGGATCATCGCGGTCCTGTCCGTGCTGGAAGTGTCGCTGAGCTTCGACAACGCGGTGGTGAATGCCACCGTCCTCGAAGACATGGACGAGGTCTGGCAGCGGCGCTTTCTGACGTGGGGCATGGCCATCGCCGTGTTCGGGATGCGGGTGGCCTTCCCGCTCGCCATCGTCGCCATTGCCGCGGGAATTGGCCCGGCCGAGGCGATCCGCCTGTCGCTCTCCAACCCGCAGGAATACGAGCGCATCGTCTCGAGCGCCCACGTCGGCATTGCCGGCTTCGGCGGGGCCTTCCTGGCGCTGGTCGGTTCCAAGTTCTTCTTCGACAGCGACAAGGAGGTGCACTGGATTCGCTGGATCGAGGAACAGCTCAGCAAGTTCTCCCGCATCGCCGCGGTCGAGATTGCGCTGCTGCTGCTCAGCCTGTTCCTCATTTCGCTCATGCTGCCGGACGAGGAGGCGATGACTTTCGTTGTCGCGGGGATGATGGGCATCGTCACTTTCGTCGCCGTCGAGGGCATCAGCACCCTGCTGGAGATGCGCGAGGAAGCGGCCCAGGCGCACGGCGCGGTGATCTCGGCCGGGCTTGGCGGGTTCCTCTATCTCAATGTCCTCGACGCCTCGTTCAGCTTCGACGGGGTGATCGGGGCGTTTGCGTTGTCGAACAACATGGTGGTGATTGCGCTGGGCCTTTCCATCGGCGCGATGTTCGTCCGCTCGTTGACGATCATGCTCGTGCAGAAGGGGACTCTGGCCGAATATCGCTACCTCGAGCACGGTGCGTTCTGGGCGATTCTCGCGCTGGGCGCGATCATGCTGCTGTCGGCGCGCTACGAGATTCCCGAGACGGTGACGGGGCTGATCGGCGCGGTGCTGATCGGCATTTCGTTGTGGTGGTCGGTGCGCCACAAGCGGCGCCACGACGCGGACAACGTCAGTCCTTCCTGAGCCGCGCGGCGAGCGGCGCGGAGAGGACCAGCTGGAGCAGGTGATAGACCAGCACCGGTAACAGCACGAGGCCCGCCGCGCCCGCCGGGAACAGTACGCTGGCGAGCGGCGCGCCCATCGCGATCGACTTCTGCCCGCCGGAGAAGAGAAACGCGGCCCTGTCGCGCTGGGCCAGTCCGACCGCGCCCGAAAGCAGCCACGCCCCGCCGAACGCGAAAAGCAGGAACACGGCGATGCCGGCGACCAGCGCGGCCCAGTCGGCGAGGCCCACCTTGCTCCACAACCCCTCGTCCACCGCACTCGAAAAGGCGACGTAGACCGCGATGGCGATGGCCGTACGGTCCATCCACGTGGCCGCCTGGCGATGCTCCTTCACAAGCTGTCCGAAGCGCGTCTGCGCCACCTGCCCAAGGACGAAGGGAAGCAGCAGGATCAGGGCAATTTTCTCCAGCGCGGCGACATCGAACGCGGTGCCCGCGCTCCCGGCCAGGGCCGAGAACAGCGGGGCGGTCACGAACACGCCGAGGATGTTGAGCAGGGCCGCGGCCACCACCGAGTTCGCCACGTTCCCCCCGGCGAGCGAGCAATAGGCGGTGGCCGACTGCACGGTGGAAGGCAGCGTGCCGAGATAGCAGAACCCCAGGGCGACCAGCGGCGGAAGCCACCCGGCCAGCGCCAGGGACAGCCCCCAGCCCGCCAGCGCCATCGCCCCGAAGCACCACAGCACCAGCGGCGCGAGGAAACGCACGTGACCGATCCCCTTCAGCACCTCTGCCCGCGGCAGGCGCAAGCCGTTGAGCAGGAAAAGCAGGAACACCGCCGCGTTGGAGACCATCTGCGCCACCGCCCTGCCCTCTCCCCGCACAGGCAGGAGCGAGGCGAGCACGATCGCCACCAGCAGCAGCCGTACGAGCGGGTCGGTGCGGGAAATCAGCGCGCGAACCATGTCGCCTCCGCCATGGCCGGGATGGAACGCCGGGGGGCGATTTTTTTCCGTGGCCTTCCGGAGAATATCTCGAACAACCAGTGATTTATGGCGTTTTCGGTGCTCACCAGCGTGACCTTTCGCCCGGCGGGTGTTCCATGGCCTGCCGATCCGGGGACTGGCAGGCGGCTCACTGGCGATGGGTTCGAATCGTGCATTTCCGGAGCCCTAGGCCCGAAGGCGCGGGGTAGGACAGCGCAAAGCGCGCCTAGCGCGAAGCCAGGTCGAAGCTCGCCCCGCCGCGCTCTGCCTTGGCCAGGAGCGCAGGCGCACCGCTCTCGCCCTTGGCCAAGAGGGCTTGCGCATAGACTTTCGCGAGGCGGGGATTCCAGCGCTGCAGGGAATAGGCCCGCCGCGCATCGGCGAGGGCGCCGGCCACATCTCCTGTCCGCAGCTTGAGGGCCGCCATGTCGCCAAGCAGCCGCGTGTCCCGCCCGCGCCCAAGATCGACCGCCTGCTGTAACAGCCCGATCGCGCGGGGCCAGTTGCCTTCCTCGGCAGCCTGCCGCCCGGCCATTGCCGCAAGCGAGGCGTTGCGCGGGTCCTGCGAGAAGGCCTCGGCAAGCAGTTCGCGCCCCACATCGGCCCGCCCGGCCGCTCGCGCCGCCCAGATCATCCGTTCGACGAGAGCGGCGTTCCGGCGCACCTGGGCCGCCTGCTGGTAAGCCACCATGGCCGGCCCCGGTTCTCCCGCGAGGAGAGCGGAATCCCCGATCAGCGTCTCGATGTCGACCGAGCCCTTGTAGCGCTCGTTGATGTGGGCGGCGAAGTCGCTCGCCTGCTCGAAGTGCCTGCCGGCCACGAAGTAGCGCAGGCGCGCCACCGCGGCGCCGGGATGATCGGGATCGCCCTCGAAGCGATAGAGCGCGAGCTCGTCTTCCTCGTCGATGCCCATCGTTTCCACCCCGTCCGCGCGCGGACGCGCCGCGCGGTCCAGCCAGACGGCCGCTTCCGACCGGTCGCCGCGCTGTTCGTAGGCCCGGCCGACCAAGGTAAGGACATAGGGCGAGGCGGTCGCGCGGCGAGCAAGGGGAAGCAGCCGGTCGATCGCCTCGGAGGCATTGCCCGACGCCATCAGCGCCCGCGCCAGTAGCACGATCGCCCGCTCGTTGTCGGGCTGCAGGCGCACGATGCGATCGAATTCCTCGACTGCCAGCGAGGCGCGGCCCGAGCGGAAATCGAGCACCCCTTCGAGCACCAGGCCAGCAGGCGTCTCGCCGATCTCCTTGCTCGCTCGCCACAGCAGGCGTCGCGCAAGGTCGTTCTGCCCTGCCCGCGCCGCGAGCACTGCCTGCAGATAATAGCTCCTGGCATAGCCCGGATCGAGCTTGGTCATCTTGCGGACGACGGCCAGCATGTCCGTGTAGCGGCCAACCTCGCCCAGCGTCGCCGCATAGTCCCCCAACAGCGCAACGTTGTCCGGGGCCATCTGCAACGCCCGTTCGAACTGGGGGAGCGACGCGAGGAGACCTTCGGCGTCGCGCACGAGCTGGGCCTGGAGGGCCAGCGCCTCGGGCTCCCTGGGATCGAGTTGCAGGGCCCGTTCCACCGCATCGCGCACCAGATGCTGTTCCCCGCTGCGATAGCGCAGGCGGGCGATGTCGACCCAGGTTCCGGCGCTCCTCGGATTGGCTTGCAGCGCCGTGGCATAGGCATCCGCAGCGGACGCGAATGCCCCACGCTCCGTTTTGAGTTGCCCCAGGGTCCGGAAGCCGCGCTCCGCGCTCGCAAGGTCGAATTCGCCCGGCTCGAGCCAGTAGAGCGCATCGCCGATCTTGCCTTGCAGCGCGTAGGCTTGCCCCATGTAGGCGGCTGCCGCACTGCGCGGGACACCCTCCTCCATGGCCTTGCGCGCGGCCACTTCGGCGGCAATCCCGTCGTCCGCGTCGATCGCGTCGCGCGCCCTGGCGAGCGGCGCGTCGGCCGGTCCGGCAAGCGCCGGCAGGCCGCAAGCCAGCATCGCCAGTGCAAGCAGGCGCCTGTCAGGTCTGAAGGTCATACTGCTTGAGCAGGTCGTAGAGCGTGGGGCGACTGATGCCGAGCAGCCGGGCGGTGTTGGAAATGTTTCCCTCGCTTCGCGCGAGTGCATGGCGGATCATGCGGCGGTCGGACTGTTCGCGTGCGCTCTTGAGATTGAGCGCCTCCGCTTCCGCTCCCTCGGCGCCATCGAGGTCGAGGTCCTCGGCTCCGATCATCTTGCCCTCGGTCATGATGACCGCGCGCTTCACGCGGTTTTCCAGCTCGCGCACGTTGCCCGGCCACGGCCAGCCGTCGATCGCGGCCAGCGCGTCTGCGGCAAAGCCGGTCACCTGCGGGTTCATCTCTGCGGCGAAGCGCTTGAGGAACGCTTTCGCCAGCAGCGTCGCATCGCCGGGCCGCTCGGCAAGGCCGGGGATCTTCACGACGATTTCGGCGAGGCGGTAATATAGGTCCTCGCGGAAGCGCCCATCGGCGATCATGGCCTCGAGGTTCTGGTGGGTGGCACACACGATCCGGGTATCGACCGCTATCGCGCTGCGCCCGCCGATGCGTTCGATCGTGCGCTCCTGCAGAAAACGCAGCAGCTTGACCTGCAACGGCAACGGGATGTCGCCCACCTCGTCGAGGAAAAGCGTGCCGCGGTCGGCCAGTTCGATCTTGCCCTCGGTCGTCTTGACGGCGCCGGTAAACGCGCCCTTCTCGTGCCCGAACAGTTCGCTTTCGAGCAGGTTCTCGGGGATTGCCGCACAGTTGATGGCGACGAAATTGCCGCTGCGGCGCTCGCTTGCCTCGTGCAGTCCGCGGGCGAGGAGTTCCTTGCCGGTACCGCTCGCGCCGAGCAGCATGATGGAGACATTGGTGTTGGCCACGCGCTCGATCGTTCGCGCGACGCGGGTCATTTCGGGCGCGGCGGTGATGAGCCCGCCAAGCACGGTGTTACCCTCGCCTGCCTTCTCGGCCAGCGCGCGGTTCTCCTGTTCGATCCGGTGGAGATTCAGCGCACGGCGCACGATGAGGCCCAGCTGCTCTATGTCGACGGGCTTCTGGTAGAAGTCGTAGGCCCCGCGCTCGATCGCCGAAAGCGCGCTCGAGCGCGCGCCATGGCCGCTCGCCACGATGACCTTCGTATCGGGTTTCAGCGCCATGATCTCGTCGAGGACGGCGAAGCCCTCGGTCGTTCCATCGGGATCGGGCGGCAGGCCGAGGTCAAGGGTAACGACGGCCGGCTCCTCCGAGCGTAGGGCGGCTATGGCACTGGCGCGGTCGCCGGCGATCACCACCTCGAAATCGTCGTATGCCCATTTGAGCTGCGCCTGCAGGCCTTCGTCGTCCTCCACGATCAGGAGCTTGGGGAGCTTGTCGGCCATTATGCCACCTTTGCTTTCAGGGATTCGCGTTCGAGCACTTCGGGCGCTGCCGAGGGCAGGTGAACGATGAAACGTGTTCCGAGCCCTTCGCGGCTGTCGACGTCGAGCCGCCCGCCCATCGCGCGGATCATCTCGCGCGCCTCGAACGCGCCGATGCCGAAGCCGCCCGGCTTGGAGGATTGAAAAGGCTTGAACAGCCGGGTGCGGACGAATTCCGGGCTCATGCCGCTGCCGGAATTGAGAACCTCGAGCGTGACTTCGTCGCCTTGGCAGCGCGCATCGAGCATGACCGCGGCGCCGTCGGGGCTGGCATCCACCGCGTTCTGGACGAGGTGAATCAGCGCCTGTTCGAGCGCGTCGGGGTGAGCCAGCACGAGCGCCTCGGCACCATCGAGCGCAACGACCTTGTGCATTAGCGCGTAACGGCTGGCGAGGGTCCGCAACAAGGGGCGCACGGCCAGCGCGACAGTCTCCTCGGCCCCGTGCGGGCCGTAGCGGCCAAGCCGCGCCAGCAAGATGTTGAGCTTGTCGGTGCTGTTCTTCAGCGTGACCAGCATGTCGGCCCGGAAGGCCGGCTTGTCGGCGTGCTTTTCCGCGTTGCGCGACAGCAGCGAAAGCTGGCTTGCGAGGTTCTTGATGTCGTGCATCACGAAGGCGATGCGGCGGTTGAATTCCTCGAACCTTTGCGCATCGCCGAGCGCGTCGTGGCTTGCTTCCTCGGCGAGGTAGCTGGCCAGCTGCCGGCCGAGGACGCGCAGGAGATCGAAGTCCTCCCAGTCGAGCGTGCGGGCATAGGCGGGTCTCGCCAGGACCACGATGCCGACGAGGCGTTCGTAGTGGATCAGGGGCACGAGCACCCAGGCGCGCGGATCGTCCTCCAGCCATTGCGGCACCAGGGCGGCGGGCAGCCCTTCGCGCGCGCCTGCGCGCCAGTGGTCGAGGTCGACGATGAACTGGGTTTCGGCGAGGAACGCGGCGACGTGCGGGCCGAGGCCGTCCGCCGGCACGATCGCACCGGGCCACTGCCAACGGGCGGCCAGGGTCAGCTCGCCCTCTTCTACGGGGGCGAGCAGCAGGCCGCCGGGGCTGTCGGTCACGTCCGCGACCGCCTGCACCACGCGTTCGCGCAGGGGCGGTGCACCGGGTCCGGCCCGACCCATCGTGCGCGTGAAACGGAGCCATTCCTCGCGGTAGTCGTAGCGGTGCTTGAACAGGTGCTTGGCCGCGGTGACCTTGAGCCAGCCGCGCAGGCGCTTGGATGGCAGCAACGCAAGCGCGAGCGCGCTGGCAAGCACGAGAAAGCCCGCCTGGGCAAGGCGGAGCGAATCCCCGCCCGCCGCGGCGATGCCCTGGAAGGCCGTCACCAGCAGCCCGAAGTAGGCCAGGATCACGAGCAGCGAGAAGCTCTGGAACGCGACCGAACGCGACGGGCTGAAGGCCGATTGCCGCTCGCTGCTCATAGCGCCGATGGCGAACAGGACGACCATCGACAGGGGAACGAGACTGCGTAGCGCGGCGAGGAGCGGGGGCGTGCCCGCGGCCAGGTAGCTCACGGCGAAAAAGTTGAGGTCGTAGAACCACATCGCGGCCATCGCCGCGGCAGGCCAGAGCAGGCTGGAACGCGAGGCGTTCGAGGCGGTCGCGTAGAGGTTGTGCACCAGCACCAGCGCGCCGATGCAGAACAGGACGCGAAACACGAGGCCCATGCGAGCGATTTCCTGCGCGTCGCCAACCGTTGCTGCGCCGGGCGCGGCAAAGGCGAGGGCGATCTGCATCAGGCCGACGAAACCGAGCGCCAGCACGACCGGGCGGATGGGGCCCAGCCTTTCGTGCCGCCCGTCCATCGCGAACATCCGGTAGAGCGCCCAGAGCCAGGCAAGATAACTCGCCGAAAGCAGGACCGGCGCGGCGGCCGCATCGGGGCCGAAAATGGGCCGGGCCATCGCCCAGCAGGCCATCGCTGCAAAAGCCGCGGCGCACGCCTGCCAGCCCAGCCCGGCCCTTTTTGCCCTGCTGGCGAGCCAGACGGTCATCACGAGCGCGCCGATCGCCGACAGCAGGTAGCCCGCCATGGTCATCCCGTCCCAGGCGCTCACCGGGCACCCTCCGGCCAGATGATGACCCGCAGCGTCTGCAGCAGGATCAGGATATCGAGGAAGGGCGTGTAGTTCTTGGCGTAATAAAGGTCGTATTCGAGCTTGGCCCGCGCATCCTCCACCGAGGCGCCATAGGGATAGTTGATCTGCGCCCACCCGGTGATGCCCGGCTTCACCATGTGCCGTTCGGCATAGAACGGCAGCCTCTCCTCGAGGTCGTCGACGAAGGCGGGAACCTCGGGCCGCGGACCGACGAAGCTCATCTGGCCCTTCAGCACGCTCCATGTCTGCGGCAGCTCGTCGATCCGCACCTTGCGGATGAACTTGCCGAGACGGGTGATGCGCGGATCGTCCTTTTGCGCCCACTGTGCACCGTCTTTCTCGGCGTCGGTACTCATCGAGCGAAGCTTGATGACGTCAAACGGCACGCCATACAGTCCGACACGCTGCTGGCGGAAGAAGGCGGGACCGGCACTGTCGGCCCTCACCAGCAGGGCGAACAGCGCGATGACGGGAAAGGTCAGCAGCAACAGCAGGCCGCTGGCAGCTATGTCGAACACCCGCTTGAGGACGCTGGAGACCATGCGGCCGGACGAGAATCCGTCGGAAAAGATCAGCCAGCTCGGGTTGAGCGTGTCGAGGTCGACCCGGCCCGTCTCGCGCTCGAGGAAACTCGAGAAATCGTTGACGTGCACCCCGGCGGTCTTGACGCGCAGAAGGTCCTTGAGCGGCAGGGCATTACGCCGTTCCTCGAGCGCGAGCACGACTTCGCTCGCGCCGAGATCGGCGACGAAACGCGAAAGGTCGTCGATGGCAGAGCGCGGGACCGCTTCGGGCATCGAACCCTGCGCAGAGCTCATTGCGACGTTGCCGACGATCACAAAGCCGCTCTCCGGCCGGGAGGCGAGTTGCTTCAGCCGCAGCGCCCGGGGACCCGCACCCAGAACGAGGACCCGGCGGCGGAATGCCGCGTCGCCCAGCAGGCGGCCGACGATCAGCCGGTTCGCCATGAGCAGCACGATGGCGAGACTCATCGCGTAGAACAGCGTCGAGCGCCAATAGGTCTCACCCGGCAGCACGAAGTCGACGAAAGCCAGCCCGAGCACCGCCAGGCTAACGCCGACGAGCAGCCGCGCCCCGGCAAAACGCATCGAGCGCAGGGCTTCGCTACCGTAGGTCCCGACCGCGATCAGGGCCGTTTCGGTGACGACCGCGAAGCCGAGCAGCGCCGGCAGGCGATCGACGAACGCGCCGGCGTCTGTCCCGATTTGCGCCGCACGCCAGGTCCAGCCGAGGTCATTCGCCAGCAACAGCAGGGCGAAGTCGATCAGACCCAGCAGCAGGACGGCATGTGGAACGTAGTGCTTGAAGAGACGAACCATTGCTCCCACCGGCCACGCCCACGCGATTTCGCGAGCCCGCCCGGATTAACGGGGAGAAATGAAATGTCGGTAAACTTTACAACGCGGCGAGAAACTGCCGGATTTCAACGGTTTCTCGCCGCCCTGTCGGATCCAGCTCAGTTGCCGACGTTTTGAGCGGCATCCTGTGCCGCGTCGCCGACCTTCTGGGCTGCATCGCCCACGTTGTTCGCCGCGCTGGCGATGGCATTGTCCTTGTTCGCCTCCGCGCCGCCCATCGAACTGAAAATCCATATTCCCGCCACGACGGCGACGAGAAGAACGATGGCAATCAGCCATCCACTTCCACCGTCCCGGGTCTCGCCGTCGGTCACAACGGTGTGGGTGGTATGCGTATCGCCGTCTGGCGTGCGGACTTCGGTAATGCGTTCTTCGGCCATGTTCGACCTCCTTCGATGTGGCGGCAAAACGTGGACCGAGGCGGCGGGTTCCCCCGTCGATGGTAAAGCCAATTTAACCAAGCCCGGTCCCGGAGACGTAACCGCTCTTTGGCAAGAGGGTCGCGCGATGAGTCACCGCTTCAAGAAAAGGACCGCCGCGACGTCCGCCATGTACCGCCATTTTGCGGTGGTCACGGTCGTGTGCACGGCGCTCCTGGCGATGTTCGCCGACGACGGGACGTCCGCGGCTGCGGGCCATCAGGCCCCAGATCCGGCGAAGGAACAAGCCACGCCTGAAGCGCCCGAGGCACAGCAGTTGGCCCAGGTGCAGCAACCTCGCGGCGTCTGGGGCAGCGAGGACGGCGGCAGCTTCGGGTCGAGCTCTTTTGCGCCCGCCCGGCCGTTTTCAAGCATGGCATCGGGGCTGCAGGCAGGCATTTTCGGCCGTCAGCCGCCCGATTACCTCGCCCGTCTTTCCGTCAGCGAACGGGAGGCCTTGCTGAAGGCCATAGCGGATAACGGGTCCGACGGCTCCAGCCTGGCTTCCGCCCGCAAGGCATCCCTTGAAGATGCATCGCGTCGGCGCAGCGGCTCGCTCGGAATCGAATAGACCCTCTCGCACCATGCCTCTTCCCCGGCTAGGTTCCGGCGGAAGGGAGAATCCGGTGGATCTGGAAGATAGGCTGGTCGAGCTCGAGGCTCGGCTGTCGAAAGTCGAGAAGCGAGCGCAGAAGGCGGAAGATCACCTCGCAATCGCCAACCTGCAACGGATCTACGGCTACTACGTCGACAAGAGCCAGTGGGAGCAGGTCGCCGATCTGTTTGCCCGCGACGCAGTGCTGGAGATCAACGGCAGGGGCCGCTTCATCGGGCACGAGCGCATCCGCGAGTACATGCGGCACTTCGGTCCGCCGAAGGAAGGCTTGCTGATGAACCACATGCAGCTGCAGCCGGTCATCCATGTCGCTGATGATGGACTTCACGCGAGCGGCCGCATTCGCGCCCTGATGATGGTCGGTCAGATGGGCGACCACGCGATGTGGGGCGAAGCCATTTATGAGAACGCCTATCTCAAGGAAGACGGGGTATGGAAAATCGCCAAATTAAAGGCTTACCAGGTACTCTACACACCCTATGACAAGGGCTGGGGCCTCGAGGCCAGCCCGCTCCTGTCCGAATTCGGCGATTTCCCGCCCGACGAGCCTATCGAGCCCTACCCCGTCTTTCCGGAATACTTCTGCCCGCCCTACCACTATCGCAACCCCGTCAGCGGGCGGGAATGATCAGCCGAGGCCGTAGGTCCATACGAGCAGCGCGGAGAGCGTGACGGTCATCAGCAGCACCAGCGGAACCCCCGTGCGGATATAATCGCCGAACTTGTAGTCGCCCTCGGCCATGATGAGCATGTTGGTCTGGTAGGCGACCGGGGTGGCGTAACACAGGTTGCAGCCGAACAGCACCGCCAGCACCAGTGGCTCGGCCGGCAAGCCCAGGCGGCTGGCGATGGCAAAGGCGATCGGCGTCCCGACGGTCGCCGCCGTCGCATTCGAGGCGAAGTTGGTCAGCAGGGTCACAAACAACATGATCGCGGCCAGGACCCCGGCCGGCGGCAGGTGCTGCAGCCCCAGTGAGAGTGCCTGCCCCAGCCACGCCGCCGCACCCGTCTCCAGGATCAGCCGTCCGATGGCGATGCTGGCGGCCACGAGTACGATGACCTTGGCCGAGAGGGCCCGGCCGACGCGGTCGAATTTCACGCACCCGGTGACGAACATCAGGATCGCCCCGCCCAGCGCGGCGATTGCGATGGGAAACAGTCCGACCGAGGCGGTGCCGACCGAGAAGAGCATGATCGCCGCAGAGAGCAGCGCCTTCGAGCGTCGCGGTACTTCCTTGGCACCTTCGAGCTGCAGCAGGCTGTCGACCGAGGCGAACTCGTGCAACGAGCCCGACAGTCCGGTGACGAGCAGCACGTCGCCTTCAGCGAAGCGCAAGTCGGGTCCCGGGCTGGCATAGGGGTGGCCCAGCATCCTGTCGGGCTTGTGGATGCCCAGGACCGCGACGTTGTAAAGATCGGCGATGCCCGACGTGGCGAGCGTGCGGCCGATCAGCCGCGAGTTCGCTGTCACGACCATCTCAACCACCTGCACGTCTTCGCCGCTTTCGCTCGACTGCCGGCGAATGCGATCGATCACCCAGCCCGGCGCGACCTGTCCGCGCAAGATGCGCAAGGCTTCCTCGAGGGCGTAGTGGGTACCCGAAACCTGCAGCCGCTGGCCGGCCTGGAACGGCCCGCTCGGACGCTCCTCGAAGCGGAAATCGTCGGGCAGCTTGTCGACCACCTCGTCGAAGTGCTTGCCCACGAGTTCGCTGCCCTCGACCACCCGCAGCCGCGTGACGAAGCGGCGGTGAAGCTGCACCTCTTCGGGCGTATTGTCGCGCAGGAGACGCGGCATCACCAGCCAGAGGTAGGGCAAGGCGACGACCGCCGAGGCAGCCACGATCGGGGCGAAATGGAACACGTCCATCTGCCGCATTCCCAGGTCGCGCGCGATCGAGACGACGAGAATGTTGGTCGATGTTCCGATGGTCGTCGCCATCCCGCCGATGAGGACCGCGGCATTGAGCGGAATCAGCGTCTTGGATGCCGGCAGCCCACCACGTGCGGCGAGCGCGACGAAGATCGGCAACAACAGCACCAGAACGGGCGTGTCGTTGACGCCCATCGACAGCAGCATTGCCATGACGAGCGAGAACAACAGCCCGACCTGCTGGTTGAACTTGAACATCCGCTCGAGGAACCGGGCAGCGGGATCGAGCGCGCCGGTTACGACCAGGCCCCGCCCCATGATCATCAGTGCACAGATGGTGATGAGCGCGTAGTGACCGAACCCGGCGAAGGCCAGCTCGAGCCCGTCGGTCGGCTCGGTATGCGGCATGGGGAAGAAATAGAGGCCGATCGCGATGACCGCGATCGTGAGCAGTGAGATGATCTCCGCCGACATTCGCCCGCGGGCAAACGCGACGAACATCGCGAGCGTCACGAGCATGGCGCCCAGGGCGTGAAGCGAGGGAAAGGGGATCATCGCCAGCGTTCTAGCACAACATCCAGCGAACCGATGGAAGCAGAACCGCCCCCCGCGTTGCCAATCGAGGCGATCGAGGATGGTACCCCTGGCCGGACTCGAACCGGCACTTCAATGAAACTCGATTTTGAGTTCGAGCGCGTCTACCAATTCCGCCACAGGGGCCCCCGCATCGGCTGGCGCTTAGCCGAGCCTGTTCGGCGGCACAACGGCAGAAACCCGATTGGGTTTCAGGCTGCGTGATCCTGATCCTGCTATTGCCGGGCGAGCGCCCCTTCGAGGCGGTAGCACCCGGTCAACCGACCGGGACGGCCGAACTGAAAGCCCTGTCCGATCGTGCACCCGCTGGCACGGACCGCATCGATCATGGCTTGCGTTTCGATGCCCTGCACAAGCACCGGGACGCCGAGGTGGCGCGCGGCAGCTGCGATCAGTCCGAGGGGTCTGCGCGGGTCACCGCCGCCGCTGTGCAAGATGGCCGGGTCCACCTTGATTCGGTCGATCCGAAGGGTGGCCAGGTCCTGCAGGTGCATTCGACCGGCGCCGAAATTGTCGATCGCCACCTTCACCCCGCGCTCGCGAAAGCCGCGGATGACATGCCGCGCCCGCGCGGGATCGAATTCGACGACGCTCTCGGGGATCTCGATCTCAAGCCGCGCCGGGCCGATCCCGGCGTCGAGCAGACCGCGGATGGTGTTCTCCACCAGCATCGCGTCATGCATTTGTTGCGCCGAGAGGTTGAGTGCGAATGTCCATTCGGGCGGCCACTTGCGCGCCTCGGCGGCGGCGGCCGCGAGAAGCGCATGATACATCGGACCGACAAGCTCGCTCTCCTCGGCCAGGGGGAGGAATTCGTCCGGCAGCCGGACGTGCCCCTCGTCATCGCGCCAGCGGGCAAGCACTTCGAAGCCGAGCACCCGCCCGCTGGCGAGATCGACGAACGGCTGGAAGAACGGCTCGATCCGGCCGCCCGCAATTGCTTGGGCCAGCTTTTCGGCGGCCAGTGTTCGGCTTTCGACCTGGTGCTGCAACTCGAATTCGGAAAATGCCAACGCAACCTGTTGGGCTGCGGGGCAGAGTTCGAGGATCTCCCCCGCTCGCCTGATCAGTGCCTCAGAGGTGTCGCCCCCCACGGCGAGGGCGACTCCGATGCGGAGGCGCTGCGTGTCGGAAACGAGGCGCGACAGGGCGGCACAAGCCCTGCGCGCCGTGGCCACAAGCTGCGTGGATCCGCTCGAGCCGTCGAGGGCGAGGAGATAGTCGCCCGGGCCGATGCGGCAGATCAGGTTCGTACCTTCGGCGCTCTGCGCAAGGATCCCGGCAACGCGCCGCGCCAGCTTGGCTTCGCGTTCGAGGCCCGCGGCGAATGGCACGAAGGCCACCCGCACCAGAGCCGGCCGCGCGGCACCGCCGGCCAGCGCCTCGTCGAGCCATTCGCAGGCGTGTCGGCGATTGGCGAGGCCGGTTACCCCGCAGTGGCGTGAATGCGCCTCGGTTTCTTCCTGCGCGCGCTGCAACGAGGCGAGTTGCGCCGACATCCGGCGGCTCGAGCGGGTTGCCAGTGCGGCGAACCCGGCGAGAAGAAGGCAGGTGAGAATCAGGGCGGCGACCATGTAGCCACCGCACTGCCACGGGCGCCCTAAGTGTTCGTCAGCCGGGGGCTAGGTACTCGGGCCTAGACCTTGATCGCCCCAGCTATTGCCTTGTGCAGGCGGGAGTGCAGGGGATCGTTTCCGGCCAGGACCTGCGCATCGCAGATCGGCAGCGAACGGCCGCGATAGTCGCTGACGAAGCCTCCCGCCTCGCGCACGAGCAGACAGCCGGCCGCCGTGTCCCAGGGGGACAGACCGCTTTCCCAGAACCCGTCGTAGCGACCGGCAGCGACCCACGCGAGGTCGAGCGCGGCCGAGCCGTAGCGGCGAATCCCGGCGACCTGCGGGCCGATGGCGGCGAAGATCTTCGACCACTCGGCGAAATCGCCGTGTCCGCCGTAAGGAATGCCCGTGGCGATCAGCGCTTCGGACATCGAGCGGCGGGAGGATACGCGCAGGCGGCCGTCATGCAGCCATGAACCGCGCGTCTTTTCGGCCCAGAAAGTCTCGTCGGTGATCGGTTGGTAGACGACCGCTGCGCTCACCTCGCCCCAGCCCGTGCCGTCCAACCTGGGTTCCTGCACCGCGATGGAGATCGAGAAGTGCGGAATTCCGTGGAGGAAGTTGCTCGTCCCGTCGAGTGGGTCGACGATCCAGCGCGGCTTGCCCGCGTCGCCTTCGATCGTGCCGCCCTCCTCCATCACGAAGCCCCAGTCGGGGCGCGCGTGGAGCAGTTCGTCGTAGATCGTGCGCTCGGCCCTCATGTCGGCCTTGGAGACGAAGTCGGCCGGGCCCTTGCGGCTGACCTGAAGGTGCTCGACCTCGCCGAAGTCGCGGCGAAGCTGACCGCCCGCCTTGCGGGCCGCCTTCTCCATTACGCGGATGATTCCCGAAACGGCTGCCATCAGCCCGCCTTGCCGACGTAAGCCTGCTCGTAGACGTCGACCACGATGCGCGTCCCGCTCTCGATGTGCGGCGGGACCATGATGCGCACGCCGTTGTCGAGCAGCGCGGGCTTGTAGCTGGAGGAAGCGGTCTGCCCCTTCACCACCGCGTCGGCTTCGACGATGGTCGCCTCTACCTGCGACGGAAGCTCGACGCTGATCGGCTTCTCGTCCCACAGTTCGAGGCTGACCTGCATTCCATCCTGCAGGAACGCACGGGCATCGCCCAGCAGGTCGCTCGGCAGGGTAATCTGCTCGTAGGTGTCCTGGTCCATGAAAACGAGCATGTCGCCGTCCTCGTAGAGGAACTGGTAGTCCTTGGTATCGAGCCGGACCTTCTCGACCGTGTCGGCGCTGCGGAAGCGGACGTTCGTCTTGCGGCCGTCCTGCAGGTTCTTCATTTCAACCTGCATGTACGCGCCGCCCTTGCCGGGCTGCGTGTGCTGGATCTTGGCGACCTTCCAGATACCGCCTTCGTATTCAAGAATGTTGCCGGGACGAATGTCCACGCCGGAAATCTTCATGGCCGTTGCCTTGTCAAAGAGCTTATCGGGGATTGGCGCGCGCCATAGGCGACAGTTCATGCAAGCGCAACGCACCCGTGCTATGGGCGCGCCCATGCGGTCCTCTCTCCTGCTGTACCTCGTTCTCATCGCCGCTCCGCTGGCAGCGAAGGGCGAAATCGACGTTGCCGAGCGCGGCGTCTATTCCTGCGAGCTGCCCGGCGATGCGTCCGGTGCCGCTGGTATCCGGCAACCGGAAGTCGATTTCCGCATCCGTAGCGCGAGCCGCTACAAGTCCGACCGGGGCGACGGGGTTTACTTGCGCCAGGGCGACACCGTCCGCTTTACGAGCGGTCCGCGGGCCGGCGAGGTTTGGCGCATCGTGAGCAGCAAGGTCATGCGCAAGCTCGAGCCTGACGGCTCCCTCGGGCGCTTGCGGTGTGTCCGCATCGGCCGCTGATCCCTATCGGCCAGTGAGCAACGGATAGGGATTGACCGCTGTAGCAGGCTCCCACCACTTGGAATCGGGAGTGGTCTGCATGATGGCGAAATGAAGGTGCGGCCCAGCTGGGCTGGCGTTTCCGGTGAAACCGACGGTGCCCACAGGATCGCCAGGAGCCAGCACATCCCCTTCCTTCAGGCCGGGGGCATATTCATCGAGGTGCGCGTAGTAGTAGATCGTTCGCCCGTCAGGCGATCGCTCGTAGACGGTCTGGCCGCCCGCGTCTGACAGGAACAGCTTCTCGACCGTTCCCGCCGCGGCGGCGACGACCGGCGTTCCGCGAGGCGCCATGATGTCGAGCGCCTCGTGCAGTCTCGATCCGCCGCCGCGCCGGTCCGCGAAGGTGTCGCTCAGTTGGGCGGCCCCGATACCCGCTACCGGGATGACGTAGTTCGAGACCTTGTCCTGCACAGGCGCGCGGGGCGCCGGCGATTTACCAACGGCGCCCGCCCCCGTCACCAGGCCTGGCGTGGGCGAAGCGGTCGGGACGGGCCGAGGCTCTGGCTGCCCGTCCGGCTGCCGCCCGTAGTAGATGCTGCCGAACAGGATCCACGCCGCCGACGTCAGCGTGGCGGTGACGACGATCGTCAGGAGGCGGTCGCGGGCCCGCATCGCATCAGGCCTGGAAAACGACCTTCGTCTTCTGGTCGACCATTTCCGCGAGACGCGCCGCGTCCCAGTTGGTCAGCCGCACGCATCCGTGGCTCTGAACGCGGCCGATGGTCGACGGCGCAGAGGTCCCGTGGATGCCATAATGCTCCTTCGTCAGGTCGATCCAGACAATCCCCACCGGCCCGTTCGGGCCGGGCGGAAGCTGGCGATCCTGTTCGCTGTTGGGAACATCCCAGAACAGGTCCGGATCGTAGGAGAAAGGCGGGTTGTGACTTATCCCGGTAATGCCCCAGGTGCCGAGCGGCAGCGGATCGTGGGTCGAACCCGTGGTGACGGTGAACATCGCAACCAGCTTGCCCGCTTCGTCGTAGCCCTTGAGCCAATCGCCCGACTTGTCGACCACGATCTTCGCCACGTGCGGCTGTTCGGTACCGACGCCCAGCGAGGCGAGCGTCTGCTGCCATCCCTTGTCCTGCACTTTGTCGGCCACGATGTGATCGGCACCGATGTTGGGCACCCGAACCATCTGGCCTGCCTGAAAGAGTGAATCAGAGCCCGATGACGAGCCGCTCGCGCTAGTGCCGAGCGACCCGCTGGGCGATGGAGCCGGAGAGCCGGAGGGAGAGGCCGTTGGCGAGGGCGTGGTGGACGACGACCGGGAGGGATCCGTCCTTGCCTGGTCCATTCCGGCAGGTTTCCCGCCGGGGTTGAGCATCTTGAGCACCTCGACGGTGGTATGAAAGCGCTCGGCAATGCGCTCGTCGAGCGATTCGTAGCCGAGCCGCTGCATCTTCGCCTGCTCGGCAGGATCGTCGGGAATGTCCTCGTAGGTCTTCGCACCCCAGTCCTGGGGGATCGTTACGACCCGCGTCGCGCCGATGTTCTTCCATTTGTCGAGTGCCGCCTTGGTTTCGTCGTCCAGCTTGCCGGTCGTCTCGAGGCCGTTAGCCTCCTGAAAGCCTTCGATAGCGTTGCTTGTGCTCATACCCATCTTGCCGTCGATCACGCCGGGACCGAAGCCCTGACGGTCGAGAACGACCTGCAACTGCATCGTCGGGCGGTCTTCAGGATCGGGAATGTCGACCCGTGACATCTCGCCTGGCGCGGGATCGTTCGACCGCATGGTGTCGGCGGCGTTCTCGTCGACCGACATCCTGTCGGCGGCTGCCGCCGCCTCCTGGTCGTCGGAATCGGTGTCTGCGCCGTTCATTCCGCAGGCAGCCAGCGCAAGGAGTGAAGCGGCAGCGATGATGGTACGCATGTGGTCTCCCGGATAAGCAGGGCGCACCCCGCCCTGTGTCTCGCAGGAGAGAACGGCCGGAAGCCGAATTATATCCTAGCTGACCCGTGCCGCCTGCGTTGCGGTGCGGCGGTAACCGTACCAGAGCATCAGCGCCCCGGCGGCAAGGGCGACGACTTCGGCCCCTCCGCCGATATCGAAAACGGTCAGCGGATTGTCGCCGAAGGCCCCGACAAGGCCCGTCGTGAGAAGCCCGAACAGGCTGTCGCCCACCACCATCCCCGTCGCCAGCAAAACCCCACTGCGCTTGAGCAGGTCGGTGTTCGCCTGACGGTCTGCCCGCCGATCCCACGCATGACCGATGAACGCGCCGATCACCGCAGAAAAAATCAGGACCACGGGAAGATACATGCCCATCGCGACGGCGAGCGGAGGCAGGCGCATGCCCCTCGCACCCCGGCCTGCGGCGCGCAGGCCGAGCCACTCGTCGATAGCGATCACCGCTGCGATGATCCCGCCGCCGATGCCGAGCAGGTCCCACCGCAGAGTGCCACCCAGAACGCCTTGCGCGAGCCCGGAAATGAGTGAGGCCTGAGGAGCAGGCAAGGCACCCGGCCCCGCATTCGGCGCGCCGGCGAAACCGAGGCTGCCGTTGAGCATGTTCAGCACAGGGGGAATGACCAGGCTGCCGCAGACGATGCCGATGATCAGGGCGAGCTGCTGCTTCCACGGCGTCGAACCCACGAGCTGACCGGTCTTCAGGTCCTGCAGGTTGTCGTTCGATACGAGCGCGATGCCGAAGACGAAGGCCGTGGCAAACAGCGCAAACGCCACGAGCGCTCGTGTTTCCGCCGCCGAATGCTCGCCTGGGAAAAGCGCGGCCACCATGACCGCGGCAATGATGATCGACAGGATGCCCACGCCAGAGACAGGGCTGTTCGATGTGCCCACGAGCCCGGCCATGTAGCCGGTCACCGCCGCCACGACAGCACCGATGACAAGTACGAATACCAGCGTGGCGGCCAGCGCAACGCCGAAGTTCTCCGCCAGCGGGCCGCCCTGCACGAAGGACCACAGCATCCATCCGATCGGCACCAGCGCCAGCAGTGTCACGCCATAGACAATGGGGCCCGGCAGGTCCCGCTCGGTCAGTTCGAGTACCGCCCCATCGCGGCGGGCGCGTTGGGCGGCGGCGACACCGGCCAGCCCGGCCGCGATGGGTTTGACCAGCTTCAACAGAGTCCAGATCGCCGCTACCGCGATGGCACCGGCGCCGATGAAGCGCACCTGTTCGGAGAACACGGTCGCCACGACCTCGTCTACAGGGCCGCTCGTGCCGAACGTCATGATCGGCATCAGAACGCCCCAGGCGATAAGCGTCCCGACGAGGAGCGCCAGGCCCGCCGCTATGCCGATCAGATGGCCGATGGCGACAAGCCCGAGCGAGGTGGTCGAGCCGAAACCGGTGGCGCTCGCCCCGATTCTGAAGTTGCGCGCGACCTCGGCCGCCGCGAGGCCCAGGGAGCTGAGCAGCGCCATTGCCGCGGCCAGCCCGCCACCCAGGATCATTGTACGCAGACCGAACCGGCTCTCCGCTGCCCCCTCTGCCGTTGCAGCGCCCACCTTGAGCACCTCGGCCCCGGCGATGCCCTCGGGATAGGGCAACGGCGAGTTGACCACCAAGGCCCGGCGCAGCGGCACAGACATCATGACGCCCATGATGCCGCCCACCGAACAGACCGCCACGGTGGTCCAGTACGGAAAGTCCTGCCACCATCCGACCATCACGAGCCCCGGGAGCACGAAGATGATCGTCGCGACCGCTCCCGCCGCGCTGCAGATCGTCTGCGTGATATTGTTTTCGACCAGGGTGTTGTCGGGAAACGAGCGCAGCAGCGCCATCGAGATGACCGCTGCGGGGAGCGCCGTGGAAAAGGTCAGGCCGACCCTGAGGCCGAAATAGACATTGGCGGCGGCGAAGATGAAGGTCAGCGCACCACCCAGTAGGATCGCACGCCAGGTGAGTTCGCGCCGAGGCGCCTCTTTCGTTACGCCCAAGCCCGCTTACTCCCCCCTGATTGCCGCCGCGAAGTCACGAATGGCCGCGGCCTCGTCGCCGCCCCAGACCGCGTGGCTTACGGCGATGAAATCCGCCCCCGCTTCGACCAGTGCGCTGCAATTGGCCGGAGTTATTCCGCCTATCGCGACGCAAGGGACCTCGAACAGTGATTGCCACCAGGTCAGAAGCTCCGGCTCAGGGCGATGCTCGCTCGCCTTGGTTTCGCTGGAGAAGAAGGATCCGAACGCAACGTAGTCCGCACCCGCCTCGCCCGCTTCCATCGCCAGGTGGCGGCTCGCGTGGCAGGTCACCCCGATCTGCGCCTCGCGGCCCAGGGCATCGCGCGCCTCCTGAACGGTACCGTCCTGCTGGCCCAGATGGACCCCGTCGGCGCCTAGTCGCCTGGCAAGAGAGATGCTGTCATTGACCACAAAGGCCACCTCGCGGGCCGCGCAGATCGCCTGCAGGGGCTCGGCAAGCCGGGCGGCCTCGTGCTGGTCCACACCTTTCACGCGAAACTGAAACGCGGCGACATCGCCCGCGTCCAGGGCCCGTTGCAGTCGATCGGGAAAGCCGCCCGATACGTCGAGGGGAGAGATGAGGTAGAGCTCGGTAGTTCGATCTTTGGCCGTCACCAGCGCCTCCTATCCCGCCACGCGCGACGCGCCAAGCCATTCAGGAAACCGACAGCCGACCGGGCGTTTGCAGGCCATATGACAAAACGCTTCGCACTCGCCGCCCTCGCCCTTGTAACTGCGCCGCTCGGCGCCTGCGTGGCCGTTCCCAACGCTCCCATCGTAGAAGGCACGCCGGCCGCGGAGGGAACAGCGGTTCACCTGCGCCAACCGGTTCGCGTGGGCGATATCGTCGTGACGCCGATGAAGGTGGTCGAGGACAGCCGCTGCCCGATGAACGCCCGCTGCGTGTGGGCGGGACGGCTGATCGTCCAGACCCGTATCGACGGCGCCGGCTGGCGCGATACGGGGAACATCACGCTGGGCGAAACATACGGCACGCACGGCCGGGTGATTGCGCTCGTTTCGGGCACGCCGGAAAAGACCACGGACCACGAGACCCAGGCAGAAGAATATCGCTTCGTTTACGAAAGCCGCGACCGGGCGGTCACCGGGAACTGAACGTGACCGCGTAACCGAGATGGTCGGACAGGCTCGAGCCGTTGGCGGCCTGACCGAAAGGAACCGTCAGGCGCGCCATCTTGAGCGGCCAGCGCTCGCTTCCACGGAAGAACAGGAAGTCCTTGTCACGCTGCACCAAGGCGTTGAAGTCGGGCCGGGCCTTCTCCGGTACCAGCGAGGGATCGTGGGTGGCGATCACGTCCACGTCATGCGCACCGACGAGAAGCCCCTGCCGCGCGATGGCGAGGCGAGTTCGGCGACCTGCCCACGTTGAAATCGCCGCCAAGGAAAACCGGTCGGCTCGCGGGAATGCGGGCTCGCAGCAGTGAACGAAGGTTTTGGAGCTGGTAAGCGTAAGCTCTGTCGGCCCGAACGGGATCCACGCCCGAGGCCTTGCGCGAGTTGAGATGGGTGTCGACGAACGCCACGGGTCCCCGCGCACCGGGCATGGCAATCCACGCGATGAGCACACCCTTGTTGGCGAGGCAATCGAACCCGGCACAGGCCCATCGGGGGAACGCCGTCCGTTCGACCCGAACGATTGGATAATCGGACAGGATCGCTAGGCCGCTATCGAGCCACTTTCCCGCGCTCTCGCCCTTGAGCAGGGATGCGGTCGCCGCGAACTCGCGGGCGTCGCCATCGGGCGGGTGCGCATCGTTCACCGCATCTGCCGAGGGCCCGTGCGCGCGGTAGCGATAGCCCCCGGCCTGCGCGATGTGATCGGACGTGCCGCGAAATGCCTCCTGCAGCAGGACGACGTGCGGTTGCCGCCCCTCCCCGCGCATCAGCGCCAGGCCTGCCCCGATCCGGTTGATCGAATCGCTCCGCCCAAAGCGAGCCGGGGGCGGTAGGCCTTCGACATTGTAGGACATGACCGAAACCGGCGCCGCCGCGCCGGGCGGCACGAGAGCGGCCGACACCGTGGCTGCGCGGACCTCCCCACCACCGCTCATGGCCGCGCCCGCGGCGAGGGCCGCACACCCGGCGGCAATGGCCGTTCGAAGCGCCAGCTTCCACATCCCGTTCCCTCCTCGATGCGAGTCGCATCAATGACGGAACGGGAAGGAAGATTCCGCAGTTGCAGGCGATACCGCGACCGCCGAGGCCAGGCCTCAGGCGACCGAGGCCGCGTGGATCTGGTCGATTGCCGCGCCGAGCGCCTGGTCGAACTCCTCGTCGCTTTGCTGGGCGCGCAGGTCCTGCAGCAGGCCGCGGCTGAAGCTGGCGATCATGCCGGGGTTCTTGGCGAGTTCCTCGCACGCTTCTTCGGTCGAATAGCCGCCCGAAAGTGCGACGACCGCCAGGACTTTGGGATGACCAACCAGATCCTTGTAAAGACCGGCCTCCACCGGGATCGAGAGCTTCAGCATGACTTGCTGACCATCTTCCATCGCGGTGAGCTGCTTGAGGATCTCGTCCCTGAGGATTTTCTCGCCCTCGGCGCGGTCCTTGGCGTTGATGGAATACTCCGGTTCGAGAATGGGCATGAGCCCATGTCCGATCACCTGTTTTCCGACTTCGAACTGTTGTGAAACGATCGCGCCGATTCCGGTCGGGCTCGCCTTGTTGATGACAGAGCGTTCCTTCGTGCCGAACACGCCCAGTTCCTTGGCCCGCGCCAGCAGGTCCTTCAGACCCGGCATCGGCTTCATCATCTGGACGCCGTCTTCTTCGTCTTCCAGACCCTTGTCGATCTTGATGAAGGGGACGATGCCGCGCTCGATCAGCGCCTGCGGCACAGGAGTGCCGTCGACGTCGCCGTCCATTGTCCTTTCGAACAGGATGGCCCCAATGACCTTGCCATTCGAAAAGCTGGGCGACTTGATGATGCGGGTGCGCATCTCGTGGATCCTGGCGAACATTTCATCGTCGCCCGACCAGTCGGAATCGTCGATGCCATACCCGCGCAGGGCCTTGGGCGTCGATCCACCAGACTGGTCCAGCGCGGCGATGAAGCCGTTTCCTTCGGCCATCTTTGCGGCCATTTCGGCACTCGTCATCATTATGAAAATCACCTCTGTCGTTGCTTGAATTCGATGCAGGGACACGCATTCACCGGGAACGGCATTTGCCCGTCCTGGTGCGCTCGATCACGCCATCGTCGGTATAACGAATCGTCAGCGATTCTCCATCTGCACCCATCTGCGTTATCCGGGCTCCGTACCAATTGCCGTCGCTCCAGCGGCATTCGACCCCACTGCCGATGCGCCAGTCGTATGTCTTGACCTGATTGGCCGGGCGCGTCTCGCGGGTTCCGTCGTCGTACCGAACGGAAATCGTCGAGCCGTTGTCGCGTTCCACCACCCCGGGAAACCAGTAGATGTCGCCGCGCCACTGCGCGAGCACCCAGTCGCCCGCATCGCGCGCCATCGCAGCGCTCGGAACCACGGCTGACGCAGCCAGTATAATGCTCAGGATTGCCCGTTTCATGCCCAGTCCTTCCGCGCAACGGACGCGACCCGGAGAGCTTGCTTGGCCCTTTGAGGTTCGTCTGGCAAGCGAACGGGCCGCTGCGCACGCTGAACGCGATCCCCGTGCGCCGGTGACTACTTGCTCTCCAGCGCCTTCACTCCGGGCAATTCCTTGCCCTCCATCCATTCCAGGAACGCGCCGCCGGCGGTGGAGATGTAGCTGAAGTCGCCTGCGACGCCTGCGCGATTGAGCGCTGCTACCGTGTCGCCGCCACCGGCTACCGAAACGAGCGAGCCTTCCTTGGTCAGCGCGGCGGCAGTCTGTGCCAGTGCCACCGTGGCGGCATCGAATGGGGGCGTCTCGAACGCGCCCAGCGGGCCGTTCCACACCAGCGTCCGGCACGTCTTGAGCACGTCCGCCAGCGCCTCGACCGCCTGCGGCCCGATATCGAGAATCATTTCGTCGGCTGCCACCTCGTGCACGTTGCAGGTCCGCAGGCTGGGCGGATTGGCGGCAAACTCGGTCGCCACCACGACATCGTAAGGCAGGTGCACCGTGCAGCCAGCCCGGTCGGCGGCGGCGAGGATTTCCTCCACCGTCCCCGTCAGATCGTGCTCGCAAAGAGATTTACCGACATCGACACCGCGCGCGGCGAGGAAGGTATTGGCCATTCCACCGCCAATGATCAGGTGCTGCACCTTGCCGACCAGGTTCTCGAGCAGCGCCAGCTTGGTCGAGACCTTGGCTCCGCCGACGACGGCTGCGACCGGCGGCGCCGGGCTGCCCAGCGCCGCGTCCAAAGCGTGAAGCTCCTTTTCCATCGCCCTGCCGGCGTAAGCTGGCAGCAGGTGCGCCAGGCCCTCGGTGCTGGCATGGGCGCGATGCGCTGCGGAAAAGGCGTCATTGACGTAGAAATCACCCAGCGCGGCGATGCCCTTGGCAAATTCGGGATCGTTCTTTTCCTCGCCGGGCCAGAAGCGGGTATTCTCCAGCAGGCCGATGTCGCCAGCGCGCAGGATCCCGACGGCCTGCTCGGCGACGGGGCCCTGGACTTCGGGAATGAACATGATTTCGCGCCCGAGCACACGTTCCAAGTCGCCTTGTACCATGCTAAGCGACATCGTCGAATGACGCTCACCCTTGGGCCGGCCAAAATGGGCCAGCAGCAGCACTTTCGCGCCGCCGTCGGCGAGCTCGAGGATCGTCGGCGCAACTGCCTGAACGCGGGTCAGGTCGCTTGCCCGCCCTTCCGCCATCGGCAGGTTGAGGTCGACGCGGACCAGTGCGACCTTGCCGTGAACGTCGCCGACGTCGTCAAGCGTGCGAAAGCTCATTCGATAATCCTTATCTCGTCGCCCAGAGCGATTTCCCCATCCGTTACGACGCGGGCGAGAAAACCGCAGCGCCAGTCCGGCTCGAGCGCTGCGCGCAGGCCTTCGTGGAGGGCGTCCATCCGTTCACAGGGATCGCAGCGGTCGGTGATCTCGACGACCAGGGAATTACCGATAGCAACCTTCGTACCGGCTCGGCGCGGAATGCGCAGCCCGCTGACCAGCAGATTCCTTCGGCATTCGGACCAGTCGAACGCTGCTTGGCTCTCGGCAAATGCCTCCGCCACGCCGTCGGCCTCGATCAGCGAGACCTGCCGCCTGCGGCTCGCCTTGGTCGAGGCGAGGCCACCGCGAAAGCATCCGTGCAGGCCTTCGGCCCGGCTGACGGTGACGCGGTCCAGTGTTTCCACCGGCCCCTTGGGCGCCGCGTGCCTGGCAATACCTGCGAGCTTCCCTGACATTCCCCAGACCTAGCCGTTCGCCGGGCGAAGTCGAGACACCATGGTGTGAACGGTTGTCAACTTCGCCCGAGCCGAACGGTGTGCGTGGGGGGCAATGGCTAAAGGAAACTGGCCATCTTGCCGGCGGTGTCGATCATCCGGTTCGAGAAGCCCCACTCGTTGTCGTACCACGACACCACCCGCGCCAGCTTGCTTTCCATTACCGCGGTTTCCAGGCTGTCGACCGTCGAGGACGCCGGGTAGTGGTTGAAGTCGCTGCTGACGAGCGGCTGGTCGGTATAGTCGAGCACACCCTTCATCGCGCCGTCGGCCGCCGCCTTGAGCGCCGCGTTGATTTCTTCGACGCTGGTGTCGCGACCGGGCACGAAAACGAGGTCCACCATCGATACGTTCGGCGTGGGCACGCGGACGGAGGAGCCGTCGAGCTTGCCCTTGAGCTCAGGCAGGACGAGGCCGACCGCACGGGCCGCGCCGGTCGTCGTCGGGATCATGTTCTGCGCCCCGCCCCGCGCGCGCCGCAGGTCCTTGTGGATCTGGTCGAGCATGCGCTGGTCGTTGGTATAGCTGTGGATCGTGGTCATAAAGCCGCGTTCGATGCCCATGGTGTCGTTGAGCACCTTGGCGACCGGGGCGAGGCAGTTGGTCGTGCAGCTGGCGTTGGAAACGATGTCGTCGTCGGCGGTCAGGCTGTCCTGGTTGACGCCGAAGACGATCGTCTTGGAAACGCCGCTGGCCGGGGCCGAGATCAGGACCTTCTTCGCGCCGGCGGAAATGTGCGGGCGGCTGGCCTCGTCGGACTGGAAAAAGCCGGTGCATTCCAGCACGATGTCGATCCCGTTGGCCTTGTGCGGCAGCTTGCCAGGGTCGCGCTCGGCCGTGACGTGGATGCGCTTGCCGTTGACGACAAGATCGTTGCCGTCGGTGTCGACCGTGCCGGGGAAGCGGCCGTGCGTGCTGTCGAAGCCGAACAGGAGGGCGTTCGACGCGGTGTCCGCGAGATCGTTGATCGAAACTAGTTCGAGATCGTGGTCGTCGCGTTCGAGGATCGCACGGGCGACGAGCCGCCCGATGCGCCCGAAGCCATTGATCGCTACCTTCGTCGCCATGAAAGGAACTCCTGCTAAGCTTTGATTTTATCGAGGATTTGCGGAACGATCGCGTCCGCCGTGAGGCCAAACTTCTCGAACAGTTGCTCGGCCGGAGCGGAGGCGCCGAACCGGTCGATCCCGAAGTTGAGCCCGTGCGCCATCGTGTAGCGCTCCCACCCCTGGGTCACGCCGGCTTCGATCGAGAACTCGCAGGATCTCGCCCGGCGAAACGTCCGGCAAGAGCTCGGCCTTGTACGCCGCGTCCTGTTGCTCGAACAGGTCCATGCATGGCACCGAAACGACATCGGCACCCACGCCCTTCTCTTCCAGTCGCGCGGCGACCTGGCAGGCGATCTCCACCTCGGAGCCGCTGGCCATTAAAATGACCTTGCGCGCGGCCTTGGCCGAGCGAAGGCGATAAGCGCCACGGGCGCTGAGCATCCCGCCCTCGGCGCGCAGTTGGGGCAGGTTCTGCCGGGTCAGCGCGAGAACCGAGGGAGTGTCGGCATCCTCCAGCGCAATCTGCCAGCACTCGGCGGTCTCGATCGTGTCACAGGGACGGAAGACGTTTAGATTGGGGATCAGGCGCAGGCTCATGACCTGCTCGATCGGTTGGTGGGTCGGCCCGTCCTCGCCCAGCCCGATGGAATCGTGCGTCAGAACGAAGATGGAGCGGATCCGCTGCAGCGCCGCCATGCGGATCGCGTTGCGGCAATAATCGCTGAAAATCAGGAACGTGCCGCCGTAAGGTATCACTCCCCCGTGCAGCGCCATGCCGTTCATCGCCGCGGCCATGCCGAATTCGCGAATGCCGTAGTAGACGTAACGACCGCCGTAGTCGCCGACGGTCATGCCGTGCGTCTGGCTGGTCTTGGTGTTGTTCGAGCCGGTCAGGTCGGCCGAGCCGCCGACCGTTTCGGGCAGCCTGCCGTTGATTGCCTCAAGAGCCATCTCGCTGGCCTTGCGGGTGGCAACGGTCTTGGGCCCGGCGAGAAGACTCGGCAATGTAATCGTCCAGCGAAAAGTCCTGGGGTAGAACCCCGTCCATCCGCCGGGAAAATTCATCCCCTTCCGAATGACTTGCCAGACGGTCCTGCCATTCGGCGCGAACCTTGGCGCCGCGCTTCCCGGTCTCGCGCCAGTCCGAGAGGATATTTTCCGGCACTTCGAACGGCGGCGCGGTCCAGCCCAGTTCGTCCCGGGCGGCGGCGACCTCGTCCTTGCCGAGCGGGCTGCCGTGGGTCTTGTGGGTGCCCTGGAGATTGGGCGCGCCCTTCCCGATGATCGTCTTGCAGGCGATCAGCGAGGGCCGCGGATCGGCCAGGGCCGCGTCGATCGAGCGCTCGATATCGGGTGTTTCATGCCCGTTACAGTGCTGAACATGCCAACCGGCGGCAGCGAAACGCGCCGGAATGTCCTCGCTGGTCGAAAGTTCGGTCGAACCATCGATGGTGATGCGATTGTCGTCCCACAGCACGATCATGCGGCCGAGGCCAAGGTGTCCCGCAAGCCCGATCGCTTCGTGGTTGATCCCTTCCATCAGGCAGCCGTCGCCGGCGATCACCCAGGTGCGGTGGTCGACCAGCTCGTCCCCGAATTGCCGCGTTCAGATGTCGCTCGGCCATCGCCATGCCGACGGCCATCGCCAGGCCCTGCCCCAGCGGACCGGTGGTCGCCTCGACGCCATCGAGCAGGAAGTTTTCCGGGTGGCCGGCGCAGGGGCTGCCGAGCTGGCGGAAATTGGCGATCTCCTCCATCGTGGGATGCGCATAGCCCGACAGGTGGAGCAGGGCGTAGATCAGCATCGACCCGTGGCCCGCGCTCAGCACGAAGCGGTCGCGGTCGGGCCACTTGGGGGCTTGCGGGTCGAACTTGAGATACTTCGACCACAGCACCGTCGCCACGTCTGCCATGCCCATCGGCATGCCGGGGTGGCCGGAATTCGCGGCCTGCACCGCGTCCATCGCCAGCGCGCGGATGGCGTTCGCCATGGGCGCAAGGCGTTGCGGGTCGGGGCTCATGGGCTGCTCCTGCAAGGCGCCGGAGTATGCGTGAAACGTGGGTCTGATTCGGCGCGCCGCCTCTGTTGCGGACGCCCCGCCGCCCGTCAAGCACACCCCGGGATCGTTGGCCCGCCCCTCGCGCGAAAAGCAAGCCACGACGGCCGTGCAGATCTTTTCACAACTTTTGCAGCCAAGGCTTTGCACGCGCGGGCAGTTCGGGATTAGCATCGCCAGATGGACGCGGACCGCATCGCCCAGGCCCTTGCCCGGATCGAGGCCGCATCGCGGCGGATCGAAGCTGTTGCAGCACGCCCCGTCGCCGCAGCGGCAGATCCCGAGCTCGAGCGCCGCTATCTCCAGCTTCGCAGCGAAGCCGGCGCCGCGCTGGCCGATCTCGACCGCCTGATCGGCGATATCGAGCAATGAGCAACGTTACCCTCGTCATCGCGAGTCGCAAGTTCACGGTGGCCTGCGCCGCGGGCGAGGAAGCCCATATCGAGGAACTCGGCCGGATCATCGACGGCAAGATCCAGGACATGCCCGGCCTTGCCAGCCAGTCCGAGGCGCGCTGCCTGCTCTACGCCGCGCTGCTGCTGGCGGACGAAAATCACGAACTGGCCAAGGGCGGCCCGCCGCTGCCGGATATCGCCACGCCGCTCGAACGCATGGCAGACCGGCTCGAACGTCTCGCCGCGCGGATCGAGGGCGGCGGGAGTTGACTTCGGCGCCCACCTTCCGGGACGCGCCGCACTAGGGTATACGCTGTCGCGGCAACGAGGGGGGAACAAAGCGCCATGGTCACGGCCATCATCATCGCAATCATCGCGGTCCTCGCCCTGTGGGGCGTGGCGATCTATAACCGTCTCGTGCGCCTGCGTGCGCTGGTGAAGGAAGGTTTCAGCGGCATCACCGTCCAGCTGCGCCGCCGCGCCGACCTCGTCCCGAACCTCGTCAGTACCGTGAAAGGCTATGCCGAGCATGAAAGGACCGTGTTCGGCGAAGTCACGGCCCATCGCGCCGATGCCGTGAACGCCAGCGGCGTCGCCGCCACCGCGCAGGCCGACAGCGCTTTCACCGGAATGCTCGGGCGGCTGATGGCCGTCGCGGAAGCCTATCCGGAGCTCAAGGCGGACGCCAATTTCCGCCAGCTCCAAACCGAGCTCGCCGAGATCGAGGAGCAGTTGCAGGGCGCGCGGCGCTATTACAACGCCACGGTGCGCGACCTGAACAGCTCGATACAGTCGTTTCCCAACGTCCTTTTTGCGCGGCCGCTGGGCTTCAGCGAAGCCGAGTTTTACGCCGACGCCGACACCTCGATCCAGCAGGTCCCGCAGGTCAGTTTCGACGCCGCCAGGGGGTGAGCGCGCCGATGCGGCTGCTCGCACTCCTGCTCGCGGCGCTGGCGGTACTGCTGCCCGCTACGGCTTCGGCCGACGAGCGCATCCTGGCCTGGACCAGCAACATCGACGTGCGCCGCGACGGCTCGCTCGACGTCGAAGAAACGATCCGGGTGCGCGCCGAGGGGGACCGGATCGAGCACGGCCTGTACCGGGACTTTCCGACCATATACGCAAAGCAAGGGCGGCGCGTGCGCGTTGGCTTTGACGTGACGGGCGTTACGCTCGATGGACAGCCGGAACCCTTCGAGACCGAATCGCTGGACAACGGCGTGCGAATTCGGATCGGCAGCGCCGACCGCCGCGTCGAGCCGGGCATTCACACGTATCGCATCGACTACACCACCACCGGCCAGCTCGGCTTTTTCGACGATTTCGACGAATTGTACTGGAACGTGACCGGCAACGGCTGGGTGTTCCCGATCGACACGGCGCGAGCGACCGTGCGGCTGCCCGGACCGGCTGCCTTCGGAGCAGAGCGGACGTTCTATACCGGGCCGCAGGGGGCGACCGAGAACTACGCCCAGGTCGTCGACGAGGGACCGGGAACGATGACGGTGGCGACAACCGCTCCGCTCGACCCGTACGAAGGAATGACAATCGCGGTGCGCTGGCCGAAAGGCGTGGTGGACGAGCCGCCACCGCCCTCGTCCGCCGCCCTGACCGCGGAACGCTACGCCCCGCGCGGCGCGGCTGGGGCGGCCCTGCTCGGCCTGCTCGGTTACTTCTTCCTTGCCTGGAAGCGCGCCGGCCGGGGGCCGAGGGCAGGCACCGTCGTCCCGCTGTTCGCTCCGCCAGACGGCATGTCGGCCGCCGCTCTGCGCTACGTCAAACAGATGGGCTACGACACGCGCTGCTTCGCCGCGGCCGTCGTCGAAAGCGGCGTGCACCACCGGATAAGGATCGTCGAAGAGCGCGAGGGGCTTCTCAAACGCAAGACGACGTCGCTCGAGCGTTCCGGCGGCAACGATGAACTGCCGGGACCGGAAAACGCGATGTTGGCCGAGCTGTTCAAGGGGAGCGATGCCATCGAGATGGACGACGCGAACCACGCCCGCTTCAGCGCCGCCGGCAGCGCGCTGGAGGACGGGTTGCAAGCAAGCTACAAGGACGTGACCTTTCGCAGAAACCTCTCGTGGGCCTGGCTTGGCCTCGGTCTGCTGTTCGCGGCGATCGGGCTGGTCGCCGCCGCCATCGCGATTACGGACACGCTTGCCACCTCGGGCGAACGGTCGGTGGCACTGATCGGCCTCGGCCTCATCATCATCGGGCTTGCGCTGCTTCTCCAGCGCCGGCGCGGCAACGGCGGGATACTGCCCGGTCTCGGTTCGCTCGTGCTCGGCATAATCGTGTCGGCAATCATCTTCTTTCGCCTGGGGTCGGTCGAACCGGTCACGACCTGGGCGTGGATGCTGCTCCCGCTGCTCGCCCTGCCGTGGGTAATCTCGGCCTTCTCGTGGATGAGCGCACCGACGCAAGAAGGCCGCGCGCTGATGGACCGGATCGCCGGTTTCGAACAGTATCTCTCGATCACGGAGGAGGAGCGGCTGGAGACCTTGCACCCGCCGGAAAAGACGCCCGAGCTTTTCGAGCGCTACCTGCCTTTTGCCATCGCCCTGGGCGTGGAAAACCGCTGGGCCGACAAGTTCGCGGACGTTTTGGCCGCTGCGGAAGCCGATCCGGCACGGCAGGGAAACACCTTCGGCTGGTACTCGGGCTCTGGCAACGTCTGGTCCAACCCCGGCCGCTTCGCCGGTACGGTCGGCAGTTCACTTGCCAGCGGGATCGCCTCGGCCTCCACGGCGCCCGGTTCGAGCAGCGGCTCTGGTGGCGGCGGCTCCTCCGGGGGCGGTGGCGGCGGTGGCGGCGGCGGCGGGTGGTAGCGCCGCGCTGGTTGCCGAAGGGCCATTGCGGGAAAACGCGCGCCACCCTATCTAGGACGTGGCGGGACTGCCCGGCACGAGCCGCAACAAAATCCCCGGGGCTATAAGCAATCCAAGGGGGCTGTCCCTGCCCTGGCGACCGGGCCAATGCATTCTTCGGAATGGACCTCGGGGACCGGGGTACATGGTCCCCACCTGACGTTGAGGCGTCGGAGGATTCTGGGGCAAACGACCCATGGTGGTTCCGCCACTTCCACCTCGCGGCTTCCGCTCCTAGAGGGGAGCGATGACCGATCCCGTTGCCATGAAGAAAGACCTTCGCAACCGCCTGCGCAAGGAACGGCGTGCCTTCGCCGACAGCTTGCCGGATGCAATGCGCACGCTGGTCTTCAATCGCCCACCTGCCGCCGTCGTCGACATGGTGCCCGCAGGTGCCACGATCGGCCTCTATCGCGCCGACCCGGGCGAGGCACCGGCCAGCGGCTACGCGAAATTCTTTTTCGAACGGGGGCACACGATCGCCCTTCCCTGGCTCGTGAACCTCGAGACACCGATGATATTTCGCGCGCACACCGACCCCTTTGCGGAGAGCGATCTGGCCAAGGGCTACTTCGGACTGATGCAGGGCAGCGAAGAAGCGCCAGTGGTCGAACCGGATGTGCTGTTCATGCCGCTCGTCGCCTTCACCGATCGCGGCGACCGGCTGGGCCAGGGCGGCGGGTTCTATGACAAGTGGCTGGGCGCGCATCCAGACGTTATCCGGATTGGCCTGGCCTGGGACATGCAGGAAGTGCCCGAAATGCCGCTCGAATCGCACGACATGGGCTTGACCGCAGTCGTCACACCCACGCGCGTGCTGGGGCCGTTCTGATGCGCACCGAGCCCACGATGCGCATTCCGCTGGGCATCCTGCTGCTGCTGGTCGCCCTGGTGCTCTACTGCATCGGCGTGGCGTGGCTGTCGAAGTGGATCGGTCTGCTGTCCGTATGGGCCCAGACGCCGATCTACATCGCGCTGGGCATCGCCTGGCTGCTTCCCCTCAGGCGCTTCCTGATCTGGATGGAAACCGGCCGCTGGCGGGCGTGACGCCCGCCCCCGCGCCGACCGGTCTGGATTGAGGAAAATGTCCCAAGTGGCGCGAGTGACGGGGCTCGAACCCGCGACCTCCGGCGTGACAGGCCGGCACTCTAACCAACTGAGCTACACCCGCGCATCCGGGGCTTGCACCGCTTGGGAGCCGCGCCCCTAGGGCAGCATTTGAGGGGTGTCAACTGCCCTGCCTCCCGCATTTCGAGGCAATCCGCCGACAGTGCATTGCTGGCCCGGCGTTAACCATATCTTCGTGGCTCCGGCGGCATGAAGCGGGCTTGCCGGGAAGGCCCGGCGGGGGAAATTTTCATGCGTTTCTGGGCGAGTTTGCCGCTGCTCGCGGTTGCCGGATCGGTTTCCGCGCAGGCACCTGTCGTGAACGTCGAAAGCGCGGTCTTCATCGAGCGGGACGAGACCGCCGGCCGCCTCGTCGAACCAGCGGCGGATTTCCGCAAGGGGGAGCGGATCGTCACCGTGATGCGATGGGATGCGCCGGGCGGAAACTACACCGTCACCAGCCCAATTCCACGAACCCTGCAGTTCGAGCGCGCGAGCATCGACACGGTGCAGGTCTCGACCGATGGCGGCCGCACCTGGCGAACGCCCGAAGCTGTCCAGCCGGAAGCCGTGACACATCTGCGCTGGCGCGCCCGCGGAGCGGGGCGGCTGAGCTACAGCGCGATCGTGCGCTAGCGCCCGCGCCTAACGCTCGTACCTCCAGTTCCGTTTCTTGCCCTCGGCGAGCCACTCGACGGCCTGCGTGATGCGGCGGTTGCGTGTCTCGTCCCGCTTGGCTTCGTAAATCCAGTCGAGATATTCGCGCCGCTGCGAGGGCGCAAACGCTTCGAAACTGGCGCAGGCGGCCGCGTTTTCGCGCAGTGCGGCGGCAAGGTCCGGCGGAACGTCGATGTCGCGCCTTGCGGCGGCCTTGCCACCCCTGGGTGCCGCGGTGCCGACGGTGTCGATACGTGCGACCGCCTCGCGCAGCCTGGCGGCGATGTCGGCATCGGGCGGCAAGTCGGCCAGGCCGGTCACCTTGCCGATCTGGCCCATCCCCTCGAACTCGCCGTTCCGTCCCTCGCCATGGATTGTCAGCGCGCAGTGAGCCTTGAACGCGGCCATTCCGGCAAGGTTTTTTCCGCGATGGAGGAAGTGCGGCATGCCCCACTTGATGGCCTCCTCCGCGTGCGGGACCGCGGCATGCACCACTTCGCGCAGGTGACGCAGCACCGGCCGCGCAAAGTCCTGCGCATTTTCGATATAGGCGTCGATGCGGGGATCGCGGGACATCGCCTGCGATCCTAGCAGATCAATCCGCGAGCAGAAGGACCGGCGTCTCGATGAGCTTCTTTACCGCCTGGACGAAGGCAGCGGCGTCGTAACCGTCGACCACCCGATGATCGGCGCTGATGGAGATGTTCATCAGCTTGCGCTTCTCGATCCGCTCGCCGCCCATGCCGTCGGGCACGAACATCGGCCGTTCGACAATGCGGTTGGGGCCGATGATGGCCACTTCCGGGCGGTTGATGACCGGCGTGGTCGCCACGCCACCGAGGGGGCCGAGCGACGTGATCGTCAGCGTGGAGCCGGACAGCTCGTCCGCTTTCGCCGTTCCGCTTCGCGCAGCCTCGGCCAGGCGGCCGATCTCGCCGGCAAGCTGCCACAGGTTCTTTGCCTGCGCGTCGCGGATCACCGGGACCATCAGCCCTGCGTCGGTCATCGTCGCCATGCCGAGATGCACCGCCCCATGGCGTTGCACCACGTTCGCCTCGTCGTCGTAGCGAGCGTTGAGCATCGGGAATTCTGGCAATGCGCGGCATATCGCGGCGATCAACAGCGGCAGCAGGGTGAGCTTGGGCTTGGCTCCGCGGTTCGTATTGAGATCGGCGCGCAGCTTCTCGAGGTCGGTGACGTCGCATTCCTCGACGTAGGAGAAGTGCGGGATGTTCCGCTTGGACGCCGCCATGTTTTCGGCGATCCGGCGCCTCAGCCCCATGACCTTGATCGTCTCGTCGCGCATGGCCTTGCCGGCCGGAGCAAACCCCTTGCTGCCGCCATAGGACAGGAAGGCGTCGAGATCGGAGTGGCGAATGCGGCCATCCTCGGCCGGGCGCACTTCGGCCAGGTCGATGCCCAGTTCGCTGGCGCGCTGGCGCACCGCGGGACTTGCGAGGACCTTGGCATTGGAACGGGTCACCGGCGCGGGGGCTTGAGCAGGCGCCGGTTTGGGGGCCGGCTTCGGTGCAGGCTCTGGAGCGGCCGCTCGAGCCGGCGGCGGGGTCGGTATCGGATCGGCCGCAATGGCATCGTTCGCGTCGCTCGCGTCCGAGGTCTCGACCTCGATCCGTTGCTCGACCTCTGGCGATTTCGGGGCGGGCGCATCGGCTTCATCAGCCACTGCCTCGTTCGCGTCGACGACCTCGTCGGGTACTTCGCCGTCGGTCTCGATCACCACCAGCGCGCTGCCGATGGCGATGATGTCGCCCTCCTCGCCGGCAACCTCCACCACGCGGCCCGCTACCGGGCTTTCCATCTCGACCGTCGCCTTGTCGGTCATCATGTCGGCCAGCCGGCCGTCTTCCTCGACCGTGTCGCCGACCTTGACGTGCCAGGCAACGATCTCGGCCTCGGCGATGCCTTCTCCGATGTCGGGCAGGTTGAAGGTGAAGCGAGCCATGCGGATTACGCCTTCATCAGCTTGTCGATAGCCTCGCCGATGCGGATCGGGCCGGGGAAATATGCCCATTCGAGGCTATGAGGATAGGGGGTGTCGAAACCGGTCACGCGTTCAACCGGCGCTTCGAGGTGATAGAAACAGCGCTCCTGCACCAGCGCGGAGAGTTCCGCGCCGAAGCCGGAGGTGCGGGTTGCCTCGTGTATCACCAGGCAACGCCCGGTTTTTTCCACGGACTTTTCCACGGCCTCTATGTCGAGCGGGACGAGCGTTCGCAGGTCGAGGATCTCGGCGTCGACGCCCTTCTCGCGGCAGACTGCCTCGGCGACGTGAACCATCGTGCCGTAGGCCAGTACGGTCAGCGCCTCGCCCTCCCGCACGGTGCGCGCCTTTCCCAGCGGGATAGTGTAATATCCTTCCGGCACCTTGGCGTCAGGATGGTCCTTCCACGGCTTGGTCGGCTTGTCGTAATACCCGTCGAAGGGGCCGTTGTAGATCCGCTTCGGTTCGAAGAAAATCACCGGATCGTTGTCCTGGATTGCAGAGATCAGCAGACCCTTGGCATCGTGCGGCGTCGCCGGGATCACCGTCTTGATGCCGGAAACGTGCGTGAAGAGCGCTTCCGGGCTCTGGCTGTGGGTCTGGCCACCGAAGATGCCACCGCCGAACGGGCTGCGCACCGTCATCGGGGCGATGAATTCGCCGGCCGAACGATAGCGCAGGCGCGCGGCTTCCGAGATCAGCTGGTCGAGGCCGGGATAGATGTAGTCGGCGAACTGGATTTCCGGCACCGGGCGCAGGCCATAGGCGCCCATTCCCACGGCAACCCCGATGATGCCGCACTCGCTGATTGGAGTGTCGAACACGCGGGTCTTGCCGTGCTTTTCCTGCAGGCCGGCGGTGGCGCGGAACACGCCGCCGAAATAGCCGACGTCCTCGCCCATGATGACGACCGAGGGATCGCGCTCGAGCATGATGTCGAGCGCATCGTTGATCGCTTCGATCATGTTCATCGGGCGGGTCGGCGCGTCGTGCAGGCTGACGACGTCGTCGCCGCTTACTGCTGTGGCCATTTGATCTGCCTTTCGCGGATGGCCTGCGCGGCCTGTTCCTCGAGGTGCCAGGGAAGCTCCTCGAACACGTCCTCGAACATCGTGTGGAACGGGTGGTGCAGCCCGTGACCCAGGATGCCGTTCTTCTCGGCCTCCTTGGTCGCGGCCTTGACCGCCTCGGCCAGTTCCTTGTCCATCTCGGCCTGCTGGTCTTCCGACCATTCGCCGAGCGCGATGAGATGCTTCTTCAGGCGGTTCACCGGATCGCCGAGCGGCCATTCCTCTCGCTCCTGCGCAGAGCGGTACTGGCTTGGGTCGTCCGAGGTCGAGTGACCCTCGGCCCGGTAGGTGAAGTGCTCGATCAGCGTCGGACCCTTGTTCATCCGCGCACGGTCGGCAGCCCAGCGTTCCGCGGCATAGACGGCCAGCGCGTCGTTGCCGTCCACGCGCAGGCCGGCGATGCCGTAGCCGACGGCGCGCGCGGCAAAAGTCGTGCGCTCCGCCCCGGCGAAGCCCGAAAAGCTCGAGATGGCCCACTGGTTGTTGACCACATTGAAGACGACCGGCGCGTTGTAGACCGCGGCAAAGGTCAGCGCCGAGTGAAAGTCGCCTTCCGCCGTGCTGCCTTCGCCCACCCAGGCAGCGGCAATTCGGCTGTCGCCCTTGATCGCGCTCGCCATGGCAAACCCGGTCGCCTGCGGGAGCTGAGTCGCCAGGTTTCCGCTGATTGTGAAGAACGAATAGTTGCGGCTGGAATACATGATCGGCAGCTGGCGGCCCTTCAGCTTGTCGCCGCGGTTCGAATAGATCTGGTTGATCATCTCGATCAGCGGATAGCCGCGGGCGATCAGGATCCCCTGCTGCCGATAGCTTGGGAACACCATATCGTCAGAGGCCAGCGCATGGGCGGCGGCGACCGAGGTCGCTTCCTCCCCGGTGCACTTCATGTAGAAGCTGGTCTTGCCCTGCCGCTGGCCGCGATACATCCGCTCGTCGAAGGCCCGCACAAGCGCCATGTGGCGCAGGATGGCGCGCAGCTTTTCGGGCGAAAGCCTGGGGTCCCACGGACCGTGCGCCCGATCGTCTTTGCCGAGAACGCGAACAAGATCGGTGCAAAGTGGATGCGTCTCGCTGGCCTCGCAGACCTCGTCGGGGCGCGGCTGGGCGCCCGGCTCGCTGACCGCGATATGCGAAAAGTCGACTGTGTCGCCGGGCCTGAACTTCGGCTCCGGCACGTGCAGTGCAAGTCGCGGTCGGTTGTAGCCGCCGCCTTCACCCTGCTTCGCCATGCTGCTCTCCCAACTCTCGCCGACACTCTGTTTGCCGCGAGAAACGAAATTCTACGGATGCGACATAATATTAGTTTCATCCGAAAGCGTCAACTTCGCCTTCCGGAGGGGAATCAGATGGCTTCCCGGCTCAGACCGCGACGGGCGCCCTGAGCGTGCCCTGCGGCTGGTAGCCGGAAACCGTGAAATCCTCGAACCGATAGTCGAAAATCGACGACGGATGCCTGTTGAAGGCAAGCCTCGGCTCGCCCGAGGGTTCCCGGCCAAGCTGCTCTTCGACCAGCGTGGCATGGTTGAGGTAGAGGTGCGTGTCGCCGCCCATCCAGACGAGCTCGCCGGGCTCATAACCCGCCTGCGCCGCGATCATTCGCGTCAGCAGCGCAGCGCCGAACAGGTTGAACGGCAAGCCGAGTGCGACGTCGCAACTGCGCTGATAGAGAACGCAGGACAGGCGGTCTCCCGCGACGTGGAACTGGTAGGTCTTGTGGCACGGCGGCAGGGCCATCTCGTCAAGCTGGGCGACGTTCCAGCCTTCGATGATATGCCGTCGGCTGCCGGGATCGGTGCGGAGACTTTCGACCACTTCGGCGACCTGGTTCACGCCCGGTCCCGGGCGAAAGAGCCCCTCGCCCGCAGGCTCGTAGGTCGGCCAGTCGACCCACTGCTTGCCATAGACCGGACCCAGATCGCCCCAGCAGGCGGCGAAATCGGCATCCTCGATGATCAGGCGCTCGAACTCCTCCTGGGACAGCCTGTCTCCGGTGGCGTCGCGATATTTCTTCAGCGGCCAGTCGCTCCAGATGGTTACGCCCTGCCGCAGCAGTGGCCGGATATTGGTATCGCCCGAAAGGAACCAGAGCATTTCGCGCGCCGCGGCTTTCCAGAAAACGCGTTTGGTGGTGAGCAGCGGCACGCGCCCGTCCGAGAGATTGCAGCGGAGCATCGTGCCGAAGATCGCCCGGGTACCGACGCCGGTGCGGTCGATCCTTTCGTCTCCCTGCGTCCAGATGTGGCGCATCAGGTCGAGGTAGGACGACTCCCAATGCTGGTCGGACGGCGACGCGAAGCCCAAGGCGGATTCTGCACTCACGTCTTCCCGCTACCGCAGCGGCCAGATATCGCAAGGCCGGGAGAAATGGCGTGGTGGACGCCTTGTCGATAAAGCCGTGCTCCATCGGCAATTGCCCGCTTGCCACTCTGCCCCCTCGCCCCTATAGGGCCGCCTCTGCCTCGCCCCGGACTTGTTCCGGAGCGCCGGTCGGGGAGTAGCTCAGCCTGGTAGAGCACTGTCTTCGGGAGGCAGGGGCCGGAGGTTCGAATCCTCTCTCCCCGACCATTTTACGGCGCTATCTGGCCGACGTAGCCCCACTCAGAATGACTTCCTCCAGCGCCTCGCCGTGCAGGACCGAGACGTCGCCAGTGGTTTCCAGCACGACTGCGCGCACGTTCTTCATGGCGGTGACGTTGGCTTCCCGCAGCTTGGCGTAGATATCCTCGCGGCTTACCCGTGTGACTTCCAGGGCTTTTTCGTCGAACTCGCCATCTCGCATCAGGACTACGGGCTCGTTCTGGATCAGGTTCGAGGCCTTCTCCGAGGCCTGGCGAAGACGTGCTGCGACGAACTGGACGACGAACAGCGCAGCCATGGCCGCCAATGTTTGAACGAACGTCGGCCATCCTTTGGACTGCGAGGCGCCGGCGACCAGCGAGCCCATCGCGATTGTCATGACGAAGTCGAAGCTCGTCATCTTCGAGAACGAGCGCAGGCCCACGATCCGCACCAGCAGGACGACCCACAACAGCGCAACCATCGCCAGGACCGCGCCCGATAACAGGCCATCAAGAATGGAATCGGCTGCAAACATGGGACCTCCTGCCTTGTTGAAGGCGACAGGCCCCGCATGGTTCCCCCTCGATTTCCCGCGCTTGTTGCCTGCCACCCAAAAGGCGCTTCGCCCGATCGACTTACGCCGCCGTTTCAGTGCGGCCGTGGTGAAAGTCCGTGTAACCCGCTTGTAATCATCGGCTAAGACCGCCATTTGGGCGGCGCGCGAGACGAGCCCGACAAAAACGATGAACTTAACCCATCCCTGGTGCGATGCGGACGGCGACAAGCTGCGTGAGGAATGCGGCGTCTTCGGCGTAATCGGCGCACCCGAAGCGGCTGCCGCGACCGCGCTGGGCCTGCACGCCCTGCAGCACCGCGGGCAGGAAGCGGTCGGCATCACCAGTTTCGATGGCGCAGGAATTCTTCACCCGCCGCGGCCTGGGCCATGTCGCCGACAACTTCTCGACCGGTGAATCGATTGCCGAGTTGCCGGGCATGATGGCCGCCGGGCATGTTCGCTACTCTACCACCGGCGGCGCCGGCCTGCGCAACGTGCAGCCGCTCTATGCCGATCTCGCCAGCGGCGGCTTTGCCGTGGCCCACAACGGCAACATCTCCAACGCCGGCCACCTGCGGCAGGAACTGGTGAAGCAAGGGTGCGATCTTCCAGTCGACCAGCGACACGGAAGTCATCATCCACCTCGTCGCCACGAGCCGCTATCCGACGATGCTCGACAAGCTGATCGACGCACTGCGGCTGGTCGAAGGCGCCTACTCGCTGATCGTCATGACGCCGCGCGGGAATGATCGCCTGCCGCGACCCTCTGGGCATTCGCCCGCTGGTCATGGGCAAGCTGGGCGACGCGACGGTATTCGCCAGCGAAACTGTCGCGCTCGATGTCGTCGGGCGCGGACTTCGTCCGCCAGGTCGAGCCGGGCGAGTTCGTCGAGGTCGATTTCGACGGCAAGATGCGCAGCCATCGCCCCTTCGGCAGCCCTGCGCCCACGCCCGTGCATCTTCGAGCACGTCTATTTCAGCCGCCCGGATTCGATCTTCAACCAGCGCTCGGTCTATGAATGCGCGCAAGATGATCGGGGTCGAACTCGCCAAGGAAGAGCCGGTCCGAGGCCGACCTGGTGGTCCCCGTGCCCGACAGCGGCGTGCCGGCGGCGATCGGCTACAGCCAGGAATCGGGTATCCCGTTCGAACTCGGGATCATCCGTCAGCCACTATGTCGGGCGCACCTTCATCCAGCCCAGCGATGGCGCGCGGCACGCCAGCGTGAAGCGCAAGCACAATGCCAACCGCGCGCTGGTCGAAGGCAAGCGCATCGTGCTGATCGACGATTCGATCGTGCGCGGCACGACCAGCCTGAAGATCGTCGCAGATGATGCGCGACGCCGGGGCGACGCGAAGTGCACTTCCGCGTTGCCAGCCCGCCCACCGGGCACGGCTGCTATTACGGCGTCGACACGCCGGAGCGGTCCAAGCTGCTCGCCGGACGGATGGACGTCGCCGCGATGTGCGAGTTTATCCAGGCCGACAGCCTCGCCTTCGTTTCGATCGACGGGCTCTATCGCGCCGTCGGACTCGCAGGCCGCGAACGAGGCATGCCCGCAATATTGCGACGCCTGCTTCACCGGCGACTATCCAACCAGCCTGACCGATCTGGCAGATCGCCACGCGCCGCGAATCGCAGCTAAGCCTGCCGGTCCACAAGGTCGCCTGATGTCCGAGGACCGAACCACTTTCCGGGCGTGTTGCGCTCGTGACGGGTGCCAGCCGCGGAATCGGTGCAGCGACGGCGAAAGCACTGGCCCGGAGGGGGGCGCACGTCGTGCTCACCGCGCGCTCGGTCAAGGACCTCGAGGCGGTCGAGGAAGCGATCCACGGAGCTGGCGGCACGGCAACCATCGCCCCGATGGACCTGACTGAAAGCGATTTCGATCGCCCGTCTCGCCAATGCTATTGCCGAGCGGTGGGATCGGCTCGACATTCTTGTCATCAACGCCGCGCTACTGCCGCAGCTAACGCCGGTCACGCAGATCGACCAGCAGGCCTTCAACAAGGCGCTGACGTTGAACGTGCTGGCGACTCAAGCGCTGCTGGCCAATTTCGACCCGCTGCTGAAGCGAGCGGACGCCGGGCGTGTCATCGGCCTCACCAGTTCGGTTGGTGCCGACCCGCGCGCCTATTGGGCCGCCTACGGGGCTAGCAAAGGCGGCGTTCGACAACCTGCTCTCGTCGTACGGCGCAGGAGGTCGAGCGGATCAGCGAAGTGCGTGCGGCGATCGTCGACCCCGGCGCGACGCGCACCGCAGATGCGCGCCCGCGCCTATCCTGGTGAGGATCCCGAGACGGTCAAATCGCCCGAAGTGGTCGCCGACCGGATTGCCGCACTCGCCGCTTCGGACTTTGCCACGGGCAGTCGCATTCGGGTGGAAAATCCGGCTTAACCATTCCCGGTAGCGAATTAGTAAGCACCTTAGGCGATTTTCCCTCCTGCGCGGCCCGTCGGCCGTGTGGGGGCCTCGTTAGAGGAACGCGTGCGATGAGCTTGCAGAATGTCCAGGGCCGGTACGAGATCGCTGCGCAGGAAGATCGCAGCGCTCCACGCACCAAGCTGCTAATTCCGGCGCAACTGCGCCAGTCGGGGGGCCGCGCCTTCCAAACGGTCGTGCATGATCTATCGCTGTCCGGCTTCTCGGCCACTTCGGTGAGCCGGCTGCACATCGGCACCGTCTGCTGGCTTACCCTGCCCGGACTCGAAGCGCTCCAGGCCGAAGTCGTCTGGTGGGAAGACAGCATGGCAGGCTGTGCCTTCTCCCAGCTGCTCAGCCCGATCGTGCACGACAACATCCTTGCCCGCTATCGGGGTGACGGCACCTACCGCGGCTGATCCTCGGCCGCGATTGCCGCGGCCAGTTCGAGCACAAGCGCGTTGCGCGGGTTCGACAGCGCGCTGCCGGTGGCCTGTGGCCAATTCGAAAGGATCACGATCGCGAGGTCCTGCGCCGGAAACAGCGTGATCGACTGACCAAAGATGCCCACCGCCCCGAAGTTGCCGCCGGGATAGGTCCACCACTGGTAGCCGTATCCAAAGCCGCCGCCGAGATCGACGTGCTGCGCCCCGGCCCGGGCAAACCAGTCATCGGCCACGCTGCCCTTGCCGCCCTGCAGCACAAATCGACCGAAGCGCGCGTAATCGCCCAGCGTCATTTCAATGCAGCATCCGCCCACATTGCCGCCGGTCAGGTCGGTCTGCCAGAACACCTTGTGCGCCAGACCTGCGGGGTCGACGATCTTGCGCTTCGCGTAGGCGGCGAGCTTCTGTCCCGTCGCCTCTTCCACCAACGCGCCGATGAGGTTGGTTTCGCCGGTCTTGTAGACCCACTTTTCTCCCGCCGGCGCCTCGCGCGGCAGGCGCTTCATGTAGGTGACTACTTGCGATTCGCCGGGGTCGGGCTCGACCGTGAACTCCAGCGCGACGTCGCTCTTGGGATCGGTGTAATCCTCGTTCCACTTCACGCCGGAAGTCATGGTCAGCAACTGCTCGACGGTCACGTCGTCATAGGCGCTGCCCTTGAGGCCGGGAATGTAACGCGAGACCGGATCCGATAGGCTCCTGATGTAACCGTCCTTGAGCGCCGCGCCGACTAGCGTCGAAGTCACGCTCTTGGCCATGGAAAAGCTCGTCCAGCGCTGGTCGGGTCCGAACCCGAGGCCGTAGCGTTCATAGCGCACCTTGCCGTGATCGAGCACCATAATGCCGGCGATATCGCCGCGGGCCAGCCACTGGTCCAGTTCGGCGCTTGCATCCTGCGAAAGGGGCGCGCCTTTTCCCAGGTCCGTGTGGGCCGAAGGCGGCGCGATCTCGATCCCGGGGAAGTACTCTTCCATGTGCCGGAAGCGGTCGGCGCGGGTTGCCTCGTCCCAGAACAGGACTTCGGTCGACCGGGTGCGCAGGTTCTCGGCCGCCAGGGGCGGGGAAACAGTCTGCAGCGCGGGGGCGGCACAGGCCGCGAGCCCGGCGCACAGTACGGCGAGCCACGAGGTCTTGCGGATCAAGCTTGTTCCTTCACGAGAGTAACCTGACTGACGGTGATCCCACCGCCGCGGAAGCCCCCTTCACAGTACATGAGGTAAAAGCGCCAGAGATTGCGGAAGCGCTCGTCGAAATCGGCGGGCAGGCGTCCCTCGGATACGGCAAGATCGAAATTGGCCCGCCAGGCTTTGAGCGTTTCGGCGTAATCGAGCGGAAAATCCTCCTGCTCTTCCCAGCGCAGGCCCCGCGCTTCGGCCAGATGGCGGAACTCGCTGGGCTTGATCAACATACCGCCGGGGAAGACGTAAGCCTGGATGAAGTCCGCATTGCGGGCATAACCTTCGAACAGGCTCTCCTTCATCGCGATGTACTGGATTGCCGCGCGCCCGCCTTGCTTCAGGTTGCGCGCCAAGCAGTCCATGAAGTCGGGCCAGTATTCGCGGCCGAGCGCCTCGACCATTTCCACACTGACGATGGCATCGAACTGGCCGTTGCAATCGCGATAATCCTGCTTGCGGAACTCGACACCGGGATAGCGCTGCCTGCACCAGGCGAGCTGCTCGTCGGACAAGCTGATTCCGGTGACCTTTGCGCCCCCTTCGGCCAGGTGCCCGCTCAGGCCGCCCCAACCGCAGCCGATTTCGAGCACCGATTGCGCATCGCCCACCCGCTCGGCCAGCCTGCCCCACTTGCGGCGCTGCGCCTGCTCGAGCGCGTCGTCGCCCACGTGGTAGGCGCTCGAATAGGTCATCGTGGGGTCAAGCCATTGGCGGTAGAAGTCGTTGCCGAGATCGTAGTGCGCGTGAATGTTCTTTTCCGCGCCGCCCTTCGTATTGCGGTTGAGCCAGTGGGCGAGGCGCGCGACGAGGCGGAAGGGTCCCTTGGACCGGCCGGTCTCGCCCAGCGCTTCCCCGTTCGCCATGAACAACGCGAACAGCGGAACGGGGTCAGGGCTGCTCCATTCGTTCGCTTCCCAGGCCTGGTACCAGCCGACGGAGCCGCCGGTGGCAAGCCTCAGCAATGCGCGCCAGTCGCGAATATGGGCCTGAGCCTGGAAACCGGGTGAGCGGCCGCCGAGGGTGCGCGTCGATCCGTCGGGCAGCCTTGCCTCGATCGAACCCGTCGCCAGGCCGCGATCGATGCGATCGAGCACGCGATGGAAGCCGCCGGAGAACAACCGCCAGAGCGGACCCGGCGTGTGGCCGAACCGCCTGCCACCGGCAAGCAGCGCGTCACCCCTCAGCATCTCCCCCTTCATGCGCCCCCTATGCGACGCAACGGGACGAGGTTCAAGCTAGAGCGAACGATAGGCCGATAGCGCGCGCTCGCGCGCTTCCTTGTGTCCAATGATCTTGGCTGGATATCCCGCGGGTCGCTTCTCGTCGGGGGGATCGTGGATGTCCTCGTCCGACAAGTCAGTCAGCTCGGGAACCCAGCGGCGAATGTAGCCTGCGGTATCGAACTTGGGACTCTGCGTCAGCGGGGCCATGATGCGAGGGAACATCTGGCTGTCGACGCCCGTCCCGCTGACCCATTGCCAGTTCGTCGCATTGTTGCCGTAGTCGGCGTCGACCAGAGTGTCCCAGAACCAGCGCTCGCCGATGCGCCAATCGATCAGCAGATGCTTGATGAGGAAGCTGGCGGCGATCATTCGCACCCGGTTGTGCATCCAGCCCATTGCCCAGAGCTGACGCATTCCGGCATCGACGATCGGATAGCCCGTGCGTCCCTTCTGCCAAGCCTCCAGGTCCTCGGCTATCAGGTGGCCGCGACTTGGATTGCGCCACTCCATCGCGTCGAATTTTTCGCGATGGTTGCCTTCGGGGTAATTCGGGAACTGGTAGATGACGTTCTGGGCGAAATCGCGCCAGGCGAGTTCGGAGCGAAACGTGTCCGCGCCCTTCCCGCGCCGGCCCTGGAGGACATCCCAGATCTGTGCGGGTGAAATCTCGCCCCAGTGAAGATGCGGCGAAAGACGGCTCGACCCGTCGATAGAAGGCAGGTTCCGATCCTCGTCGTAGTCCGCCACCCGGTCGAGAAAGTCATCGAGCTGACGCCGGGCGGCGCTCTCTCCCACGTCCCACTCCCTCTCGAAGCCGAGCGCCCAGTTCGGCTTCGTCGGCAACAGGTTCCAGTCCTCCAGCTTGTCGGACCGAGGCCACTCGTCCGGGAGCGAAATGCTCGGCTCGGGTAGCGGATCGCGGGGCGGCATCTCCGCCTGGAGGGCACGCCAGAACGGCGTGAATATCTTGTAGGGATCGCCCGAGCCGGTGGTGACAGCGCCGGGGGGCGCCAGATAGTTACCGTCGTGGAGGTGCAACGTGACCATGTCGGCCAGTTCGTCTTCCGCCTCGCGCCACCACGGCTCGTAATGACGAATGGCGTGGACGGCTTCGGCGCCGGTTTTCTCGACCAACTGCGCCAGCTCTTCCGCCGCTCGCCCCTTGCGCAGGATCAAGCGCGAGCGGTGCACGCCGAGCCGCTTGTCCATCGCCGTCAGCGAGTGGTGCAGCCACCAGCGTGCCGCGCCACCCGGTTTGCGGTCGCCGGGTGTATCTTCGTCAAGGACGTAGATGGGGATGACAGGCCCCGAGTGCGCGGCGGCGCAGAAGGCGGGGTGGTCGGACAGGCGCAGATCGCGCCGCAGCCAGACGATCTGGGGAGGAGGCATCGGCTAGGGGAACGGCAGCCGGAGCGAGGGGTTCCAGCTTCCATGAGCCCCCGTCCCAGCGATATCGTCACCCCGCAAGAGCCCCCCGTCCCGCCGGAGGACATTCACCTTCCGGCGCGCGGATTCACCATCAACCGGACCAAGGCGCTGATCGCGGCAGCGGTGCTGATCGCTGGCTGGGGGATCATGGTCTATCTCGTCACGAACCATTTGACGGGAAGTTTCGACCAACGGGGCCTCCTGCTCTATCGCACCGGTGCCGACAACCATCCGCTCGGTGGCAGTTACCTGCACGAGGCGGTGCGCGATGTCACGGCCCTGGGCGGCGTTACACTGAGCACGAGCATGACGATCGCCGCCTGCGTCGCACTGCTGTTCCTCCGCCTGCGGCGTGAGGCGACGCTGTTTGCCGCAACGGTGTTGCTCGGCTGGCTGGTGAACGATCTCATGAAATGGCTTGTCGGTCGTCCGCGCCCGGAGATCGTGTCGCACCTTACCGAGGCCGGGGGCAACAGCTTCCCCAGTGGGCACAGCTTCGCTTCGGCGATGATCTACATCGGAATGGCCATCGCGTTCGCTCCGATGAGCCGGCGCCATTCGGTGCGCTACACCCTGATAGGATCGGCGATGGTCGTCTCCCTCCTTATCGCCTGGAGCCGCGTGATGCTCGGTGTTCACTATCCCAGCGACGTGGCGGCCGGTTGGCTCGGCGGCGCCGGCTGGGCGTTCCTTGCCGCGGCGCTGCTCTACAAGCCGGCGCGTGCGGTTGCGGACAGCGAGGCCGCCCGCAAGATCGATCCTACGGTCGACAGCCCGCTCCACGGGTCGGCAAGGTGACCGCAGTGCCGAGCCGGCCCACTCCGGGCCGCTCTCCGAACCGAGCGTCCTGATACCTGATCTCGATTGCACAGCGCCCTCTTCGCACCCACGCCATGGGCAGGATCGACCAGCGCGCGAAGCTGGCGAGCGAAGGGATCTGCAGCAGCGCGGTTCTGGCGCTGGGATCCTCCATCCCGTCGGGATGCGGCGGGCCGTACGACTGCAGGTGAACGAGTGATTCAAACGGATCGTAGGGACCGCGGGAAATCTCGCCGTCCTGCCGCCAGATGACCTCACGCCGCCAGAAGACGACCGGGGGCGGCGCCACCACGGTGATGTCCGGATCGGCATAGGGTGCGCCGACATCTGGTGCTCTGCGCGCCAACGCGCTGAGCGCGCCGTTGACCGAGATGTAGGCCAGCAGCACAGCCAGCGCCACGGCCGGCGGCCGGCGCCAGCCACCCCGCCCTTCACGCTCACGTCGCCGTGAGAGCCAGATCGCCAGGCTGAGGCCGCTCCAGATCCACACGTCGATGATGAACAGGCTGTCGTTGTGGAACCACAGGTTGCTGAACGGCGAGAGCAGCTGCACGGCGTAGTTCGTCTGCCAGTCGAGCAGCGGGTGCGTCAGGCAGCCGAGGAAGGCCAGCGCCAGCAGCCAACCGGGCCGCATCTCGAGGCCAGACTTGAAACTGTCCCCGCGCCGCACCTGCCAGCGGTCGAGCAGGAGCAGGAAGCCCGCGGTCAGCAGGGGCATCACCCAGACCCCGACGACGATGCTGTGAGTGATGCCGCGATGTATTGCCAGCGGCGCCCACGGGACCCAGCCGAAGAACACGTCGATATCGGGGGCGTTGGCGCCAAGGATCAGCGCGGCCAGTCCCTTGCGCGTCCGGCGCTTCAGGCCGGTCTGGCCGAGCGCCCACCCGGTGAGCGAGTGGGTGAAGTTATCCATGCCTTCCACCGAGGAGGATGGAACACATGGAACGGGGTTCAGGAAGGAATCGGGCGCTCCCTCCTGTCCCGTAGAAACAGCGACGGGGAGCGGGCGCGGGTGCGGTCATCAATGCCTGCGTAGACGGCGCCCGCCCTGATAGGAAAGCGCTTTGTACTGCGGCAGATCTTCGGTTCACCGCGGCGGACCGAATTGAACGCGCGGCGCGACAGGCAAGCGTCGCCGCCAATGTCGTGCTCGAAGATCGAACCCCGTCTAGACCGGGTCCGCCGCCGTACCGCTCACGGTCCAGGTCTGGCCCTTGGCGAGAAGCTTGGCGAGATTCGCTTCCTTGCCTTCGGTCGCCTTGGCGCGTTCCTCGATCACCCCGCTCTCGAAAGTCGGCCGCGGATCGTCATAGAGGACGCCGAGCGCCATGGGAAACTCGCCAAACGGCAGCTCGACCAGCATGTGCGCAATCGAGCGGTTCCTGACGTTGTGAACGATGACTCCGGCCGCTTCCCAGTCGCCGTCGACGACATCCACCACCTTCAGCTGCAGCAGCTCGCGATCGAGCGAAATGCCCTTGGCACCGCCGGCGAAGAGCATCGGTTCACCGTCTGCCAACCAGAGTTGCTGCGCCTCGGCCCCCTTGGGCGCGGCGAAGGCGTCGAACACGTCCTTGTTGTAGACGATGCAGTTCTGGAAGATCTCGATGAAGGCGGCGCCCTGGTGAGCGTGAGCCGCCTTGAGCACCTCGGGCAGGTGTTTCGAGACGTCGAACCCGCGCGCCACGAAACGAGCGCCCGCGCCCAACGCGAATGCGCAGGGATTTGCCGGGCGATCGACCGAGCCGAGCGGGGTCGAAGGGCTCTTCGTGCCGATACGGCTGGTCGGCGAGTACTGGCCCTTGGTGAGGCCGTAGATCTCGTTATTGAACAGCAGGATCTGCAGGTTCACGTTCCGGCGCAGCACGTGCATCAGGTGGTTGCCGCCGATGGACAGCCCGTCACCGTCGCCGGTCACCATCCACACGTCGAGGTCCGGGTTAGCCAGCTTGATGCCGGTGGCGAAGGCCGGCGCCCGGCCGTGGATCGTGTGGAAGCCGTAGCTCTCGACATAGTAGGGAAACCGGCTGGAGCAGCCGATGCCGCTGACGAAGACCGTCTTTGCGGGGTCGCTGCCGAGTTGCGGCAGCGTGCGCTGCACGGCCTTGAGGATCGCATAGTCCCCGCAGCCCGGGCACCAGCGAACCTCCTGGTCAGTCTCCCAGTCCTTGAGCGTGGTCTGGATGGGGGTCATGTCATTCATTGGTTCACCGCCTTGCTGTCCGAACCGTCGCCCGGAAGGGCCGCGCCGTCTCCGTGGAAGGGCGCGTCGGGATAACTCCCGTCGTCATGGCCGGATTCCGGTTCGGGCAATTGCTGGGCATTTGCATCGACCTCACCGCCCTGGTCGGTGGCGAGGAACCGGCCGATCGCCTCCTCTAGCTCGGCGATCTGGAACGGCTGGCCGCTGGTCTTCGTCAGGCTCTCGGCGTCGATCAGCAACTGGTCGCGCAGCACCGTCTTGAACTGGCCGGTGTTCATTTCCGGCACGAGGACCTTGTCGAACCCGGCGAGCAACTCGCCAAGGTTCTTCGGCAGCGGCCAGATGTGGCGCACGTGGACGTGGCTGACCTTGCGGCCTTTGCCCTGCCAGCGCCGCACGGCCTGGTGAATCGGGCCGAAGGTACTGCCCCACCCAACGACCGCGAGCTCGCCGCTCGTCTCGCCCAAGGCAACGTCTTGATCGGGCACTGCGATGCTGTCGACCTTGCCCTTGCGGGCGTCAGTCATCGCCTGGTGATTGGCGGGCGAATAATCGATGTTGCCGGTCAGCTCGTGCTTCTCGATGCCGCCGATGCGGTGCATCAGGCCGGGCGTGCCGGGCTTGATCCACGGCCGCGCGCCCCTGGCATCGCGCTTGTAGGGGAGGAGTTCATCTTCCCCATCTTCGTTCTTCGCGTTCTTTTCCTCGAGGAACTTGGCAGGAAACGGCTCGAAACTACTGGAATCGGGTATCTTCCACGGCTCGGCCGCGTTGGCGATATAGCCGTCGGTCAGCAGCATGACCGGGGTCATGTACTGGATCGCGATGCGGCAGGCCTCGATCGCGACCTCGAAGGCATCGGCCGGGCTGCGAGCGGCGATTACCGGCATCGGCGCATCACCGTTGCGGCCGTAGACCGCCTGGTAAAGGTCGCTCTGCTCGGTCTTGGTCGGCAGGCCGGTGGACGGTCCGCCGCGCTGGCTGTTGACGATGACCAGCGGCAGCTCGGTCATGATGGCAAGGCCCATGGCCTCGCCCTTCAGCGCGATGCCCGGGCCCGACGAGCTGGTGACGCCAAGCTGCCCGGCATAGCTGGCCCCGATGGCGGCGCAGATCGCGGCGATTTCGTCTTCCGCCTGGAAGGTCGTGACGCCGAATTCCTTCATCCGGGCCAGGTGATGCAGGATCGCGCTGGCCGGCGTGATCGGATAGCCGCCGAAAAACATCGGAAGTTCGGCCAGCTGCGCCCCGGCGACAAGGCCGAGCGAAACGGCCTCTGCCCCGGTGATCGTGCGGTACAGACCGGGCGCGCTCGGCACCGGTGGGATGTGCGTCTGCTTGAGTGGGCCCGACAGTTCGGCCGTCTCGCCATAGGCGTGGCCGGCGTTGAGCGCGGCGATGTTGGCCGCCGCGATGTCGGGCTTGGTGCGAAACTTGGCACTCAGCCAGTCGATCAGCGGCTGCCGGTCGCGGTCGAACATCCACAGCGCGAGGCCGAGCGTCCACATGTTCTTGCAGCGCAGCGCATCCTTGTTGCCGAGGCCGAACTCCTTGACCGCCTCGATCGTCAGGGCGCTGATGTCGAAGGCGAGCACCTGCCACTTGGCGAGGCTGCCGTCCTCGAGCGGATTGGCGTCGTACTTCGCCTTGTCGAGGTTCCGCTTCGAGAATTCGCCGGTGTCGGCGATGATCAGGCCGCCCGGCTTGAGCGCGGCGAGATTCACCTTCAGCGCCGCCGGGTTCATCGCAACCAGCACGTCGGGCGCGTCGCCCGCGGTGTTGATCTCGCGGCTGCCGAAGTTGATCTGGAAGGCGCTGACGCCGAACAGCGTGCCCTGCGGCGCGCGGATCTCGGCGGGAAAATCGGGGAAAGTGGCGAGGTCGTTGCCGGCCAGCGCGGTCGAGAGCGTGAACTGCCCGCCCGTAAGCTGCATGCCGTCGCCGGAGTTGCCCGCGAAGCGGACCACGACCGCTTCGGGAGCGGCGATATCGGCCGGGCGAGCGGCCGTCTGGGTTGCCATCGTTCTGTCCTGCTCGCGCCTTCCCAGGCGTCGTCTAGTCATTGTGGCGGGCACGTAGGTCCCACTGTCGGCGGTCGCAATCAAGTTTTTCTGTCCAATATGGAAATTGCCGAGTGAAATGCTCCCCGGCGGCGCTAGTCTGGCGCACGAAGGAGAGACCAATGGCCGACCACTACGTGCGCGACGACGTGCGCGCCTTTCTCGATTACCTTGCTTCGCTCAACCAACCCGCCCTGTACGAAGTTCCGCTCGCCCAGGCGCGCGAGGGCGCACGGGCGATGGGGCCGCTGATCGACGCCGATCCGCGCGAGCTGCCGGTGATCGAGGACCTCGCCTGCCCCGGTCCGGCCGGCGACATCCCGCTGCGGCTCTACGATCCGCGCAGCGAACGTGGGCCGGGACCGGTCATCGTGTTCTACCACGGCGGAGGCTTCGTGGTCGGCGATATCGAGGTCTACCATTCGCTGTGCACTGAAATTGCCGCCGAGACGGGCCTGCCGGTGATATCGGTCGACTACCGCCTCGCCCCGGAACACCCCTTCCCCGCGGCGCCCGACGACTGCGAGGCGGCGACGCGGTGGGTTGCCGGCAGTCCCGACCAGTTGGGCTTCGCCGTGACCGGCCTGGTGCCGATGGGCGACAGCGCGGGCGGCAACCTGACGATCGTCACTACCGCCGCCCTGATTGCCGAGCCGGCCGCGGTCCCCGTCGTGGCCCAGGTTCCGATCTATCCGATCGCCGGACCAATCGCGCATCACGAGAGCTTCAAGACTTTCGCGGAAGGGTTTTTCCTGACCGGCGAACTGATGAAGTGGTTCACTGATGCCTATGCCAGCGACGACACGAGCCCGCGTGCCTACCCGCTGGTCGAAGCAGACCACTCGCGCACCCCGCCCACCGTCGTCCTGACGGCGGGACTCGACCCGCTGCGCGATTCCGGCCGTGAATACGCACAGCACCTGATCGGCCAGGGCGTCGACGTGACCTGCATCGAGGCGCGCGGGATCAACCACGGCTTCATCACCATGCGCAGGGCGATCCCCAGCGGACAGCACGACCTCAAGCGCGTCTACCGTGCCCTGGCGGCGATGATGGCGTGAGCAGTCCCGACCCGAAACTCTACCGCCCCTGCGTGGGCGTGATGCTTCTCAATGCCGAGGGCCATGCCTTCGTCGGCAAGCGGATCGACAACAAGGAAGGCGACTGGTGGCAGATGCCGCAGGGCGGGGTCGACGAGGGAGAGGACCTCGAAACTGCCTTGCTGCGCGAACTGCGTGAGGAAACCGGGGCCAGGCCGGAGCATGTCGAGGTGCTGGGCAAGCTGCCCGACGATCTGTTCTACGACCTGCCGGACGATCTCAAGGGCAAGCTGTGGGGCGGCCGGTACGTCGGCCAGCGCCAGGCGTGGTTCTGCTGCCGCTTCACCGCCAGCGACTCCGACATCGACCTGGAGGCGCACGACCCGCCCGAGTTTTGCGAATGGAAATGGGTCCTGCCCGACCTGCTGCCGGAACTGATCGTACCCTTCAAGCGCGAGGTCTACCGCACGGTGGTCGAGGGCTTCCGCGCGCTGACCTGACGGGTCAGTTCTGCGTCACCACCGGTTCGGGCATGACCGCCTCGGCGGTCAGTGTCGCGCTCTGCGGCCCGGCCGCGATTGCGGCGGCGAGCTGCCTGCTTTCCGAGCACTGATCGCCGCAGAGCGATTCGAGCTGGGCAAGTTTGCGCCGCGCCTTTTCCACTGCGCCCTTCTCGAACAGAGCCTCGCCCTCGCCCGAGATGGCGGCGAAATTGTTCGGCTCGCGCTCCAGGGCCTCGCGGTAGTAGTGGATCGCCTTGCCCTGCAGGTCCTGCGCCCGCGCCGCTTCGGCCAGCTCGAGGTAGACGGTGGTGTTGCCCGGATCGACCGCCAGCGCGGCTTCGAAGGTGTCGATCGCGTCCTGCACCTGGCCGCCCGCGAGTTGGCCCTTGCCCTGCGCGACGAGCGCGGCCGAGCGCGGATCGACGCTATGCTGTTCCGCGCTTCCGACACTGGCCGAGACTGCAACCAGCAGTGACAGGGCGAGGGCGGCGGGGGCATAACGCATCGCGAACTCCTTGATTGCAGGCATCGAGAGATCTCTTGTGCCGGGCATCGGAGTGCAAGCTAACATGGCTTTTCTAGACGTGCGATGAAAAATCCGTCCGTCCCGTCGTGAAGCGGTGTCAGCCGAACGCCGGAGCCGCGTGGACGCCCGAGCGGTAGAACCGGCGGAACGGCACGCCAGCCGGGATTGCTTTCAAGGAAGGCGCCAACCCCGTCTGCCCCCTCGGCATCCAGCAGCGAACAGGTGACGTAGACCAGCCGCCCGCCCGGCCGAACGAGCTCGGCTGCGATGGCGAGCAGGTGCGCCTGGGTCGCGGCATAGCGCTCGACATCCTCCGGGGTCAGCCGCCAGCGCGCCTCGGGATTACGGCGCCATGTTCCCGTGCCCGAACACGGAGCGTCGACCAGCACCGCGTCGGCCTTGCCCCGCCAGGGCGCGAGCGCTTCCAGCTCGCGGCCCGGATCGAGCAGCACCGTCTCGTCGATCGCCGCGCCGGCTCGCGCTGCGCGCGGCGCCAGTTGCGAAAGCCGCTTTCGGTCGGTGTCGGCGGCGATCAGAGTACCTTCGTTGTCCATCGATGCGGCCAGGGCGAGCGTCTTGCCCCCGCCCCCTGCGCACAGGTCAATGACCGTCTCCCCGGCCCGCGCGCCGACCGCTTCGCAGGCAAGCTGGCTGCCGCCGTCCTGTATCTCGACGAGGCCTTCGCGATAGGCGGGCCATTGGTCGACCGGCGTTCCGGGCGCGAGGCGCAGCCCGTGGGCCGCCTCGATCCGCCGCGAGGGTTCGGGCAGCGACAAGGTCTCGCGCGAAGCCTTCAGGGTGTTCACGCGCAGGTCGAGCGGCGCGCGATCGAGCAAGGCCGTGGCTTCCTCCCCGGCGATGTCGGACACCGCCAGTGCCGCCATGAGCCAGGCCGGTGCAACTCCGCCTTCCGCCGGCTTCTCGCCCTCGCCGACCGGTGCCGGGCCATAGCCCGACCCGTCGAACAGCGCCGCCACGGCCGGGTCATGCGCCGCAAGCCGCAGCATCGCGGCGCGCCCGCTTTCCGGCACGGGGCCGCAGGCGCGGATGGCAGCATAGACGATGTCGCGGATCGCGCGCCGGTCCTTCGATCCGGCGAAGCGGTGGCCGCGAAACCATTCGGCCAGGATCCGGTCCGCCGGAGCGCCCTTGCGCCGCGCGGATTCGATCACCTGGTCGAGCAGTTCGATGGCGGACTGGACGCGGGCGGAGGGGGTCATAGGCTACCGCTCCGGCGCTGAAAGGTGACACAAAGTATACACCGAAACGACGCCGGCAGCGAAGTCGCGATGCGCCTTCGGGACGGGAGGCGCGAAATCGGCTGGACGGTAAACTCTGACATGCGTGCGGCCCTGTCAGATTGGCGCCATGTAGGAAAGCATTTCGCCCTTGAGTGCCGCGAGGAGTTGAGATCGCCGTCCAACTTCGTCAAGCGGGCCACCAAGGCGGAGTTCCGTCAAGTTTGTGCGTGGAAGAGCAAAGCTGGACCCCGGGTCAAGCCCGGGGTGACGGGATTGGAGACGTCCAACCCTGTAGTTCACCCCCACCGTCATCCTGAACTTGTTTCAGGATCCATCTCGCCCACGCAGCCATCGTCCCGCGGCGCAGGATTCCAGATTGTCGTCGGCCAAGTTGATCGCCCGCTTTTGGGCTTCGCCGAAGAAAGCGCGAATGTCCGATATTGGGGTGGAAAGCAGACATCGTTGGGGTGCTGTGGCACAGAGAGACGCCTATGCCGCGAGTCGCTGTTGCCGCGCCTCGTTTTCAGTCGGGATAGCGTATCCGGTACGTCTGGAGAGCCAAATGGCAAGAACCGTCCTTGAGCTATTGGCTATCGCAGCCGGATCTTTCGGTCGCCACGCGCGCTCAGGAAGCACCGCCTGTTAGCGTATCGCCTGATCGGACGCCCACCATCGACGGAAACGACCAGAGAGCGCAACCATGGAGCGCCTCTGATCGGACCAGCAAACGGATCTGCACAAAGGCCTCCGAACGAAATAGATAGTTATCGCACCATGTTCAGAGGAACACGGCGCAAGGCCGCTTCGCAGGCCGCTACATATGGACGAAAAACGAAGCCATAACGTCATGGATGTCTCAATGCCGCTATAAGCGCCATGCCGCAATCCGCCGCCCGGCTTACTTGCTCGCAGCGGAAAGGCAGGGTGCCGGCCTTCGTCCGTAATGGTCCGTTTTCAGAAAGTCCGCTTTGGATCGAGATCGAGGCAAGCGAAAATTGCCTGTCCGCTTCTGGCGAACGCCTGAGCCGGACGCGCGAGACGTCCGATCTTGGTGGTTGGGAAGCAGACGAGCGCTCTGACACCTACTCTATGCAAAAGGCGCTACCGCACTTCGTGCAACGACGGAATTGAGCGGAGATGAATCCCGGTCCATAATCTTTCCCCACGATATACAGGGTCTCAGAATCGATGATCGTCGCTCAGCATTTGTGCGGCGGGGTCTCAGTAAACGCTGGCCATCCGCACGCATAGCAACGAATGCCAAAGAGAAACGCGGCGGGTAAGAAGCCGACGAAAGCGACCACAAACGGCCACAAGTAACCCAATGGCAAGCCCACAAAGCAGGTGATAACGAACAACGCAGAGGCGAATGCCGCCACCCATTGCCAACGTCGGGCGATGTCGAACCGTTGCGGGATCGGACCGTCTGGCTGTTTCATCTCACCCTCTATATGCGCGACATTCCGCGCCCGAAAGTCCGCTATGGGCTCGTTAGCAGAATGGCCTCTTTCAGTTCAGACCGCGTGAAAGCCGCCGAGCCGCTTCTGGCGAGCACCGCGCCATGCGCGAACGTCCGAGAAGGGATGGATCCTGCCTCCCCACCGGTTCCGTCACGCCGAACTTGTTTCAGCATCCATTTCGCCCAACAAACCGAAGTTCTGGAACGAAAGATGGCCGACCCTGAAACAAGTCCAGGGTGAGAATTTTGGTTAGTGGAAGCGTCCGCCATGGGGTCGTTAGCCGACTGTCCGCTCCCGACTTCTACCGCGTCGGGTAGTTCGGCGCTTCGCGCGTGATGCTGACATCGTGGACGTGGCTCTCCGAAAGGCCCGCGTTGGTGATGCGAATGAACCTCCCACGCTTCTGCAGCTCCTCGATCGTGGCGCTGCCGGTATAGCCCATCGCCGCCTTCACGCCGCCGACCAGCTGGTGGACCACGTCGCGCGCGGTGCCCTTGTAGGGGACCTGCCCCTCGATGCCTTCGGGCACCAACTTCATCTGGTCCTTGATGTCCTGCTGGAAATAGCGGTCGGCGCTGCCGCGCGCCATGGCGCCGACGCTGCCCATGCCGCGATAGGACTTGTAGGCCCGGCCCTGGTAGAGGAACGTCTCGCCCGGCGCTTCCTCGGTCCCGGCGAGGAGCGAGCCGACCATCACGGTCGAAGCTCCCGCAGCGAGTGCCTTGGCCGCGTCGCCGCTGGTGCGCAGGCCACCGTCGGCGATGATCGGCACGCCGCCGGCCGCACCCGCACTCTCCATGATAGCGGTCAGCTGCGGCACCCCCACGCCCGCGACTATGCGGGTGGTGCAGATCGATCCCGGGCCGATGCCGACCTTGATCGCGTCCGCGCCGGCATCGACCAGCGCCCGGGTCGCTTCCGCCGTGGCGACGTTGCCGGCGACGATCTGGACCGAGTTCGACAGCAGCTTGGCCCGCTCCACCGCCCGGGAAACTTCCTTGTTGTGGCCATGCGCGGTGTCGATGATCACGACGTCGCACCCGGCGTCGACCAGCGCCTCCGTCCGCGCAAAGCCCTTGTCCCCCACCGTGGTCGCCGCCGCGACGCGCAGGCGGCCGCCCGCGTCCTTGGTCGCGTCAGGGTTGAGAACTGCCTTCTCGATGTCCTTGACGGTTATCAGGCCGACGCACTTGAAGGCGGCGTCCACCACCAGCAGCTTCTCGATCCGCCGCTGATGCAGGATGCGGCGCGCTTCCTCCTGGCTGACGCCCTCGCTCACCGTGGCGAGGTTCTCGTGGGTCATCAGCTCCTTGACCGGCTGATTGGGGTTTGCGGCGAAACGCACGTCGCGGTTGGTTAGAATACCGCACAGCTTGCCGCCGCCATCGACCACGGGAATGCCGCTGATCGAATGATGGGTCATCATCGCCTGTGCCTCGCCCAAGGTGGCGTCCGGCGTGATGGTGATCGGGTTGACGACCATGCCGCTTTCGAACCGCTTGACCCGGCGAACAGCGTCGCACTGCTCCTCCACCGTCAGGTTGCGGTGGAGCACGCCGATACCGCCCATCTGCGCCATGACGATCGCCATGTCGGCTTCCGTAACGGTGTCCATCGCGGCAGACAGCACCGGGATGTTGAGCGCGATCTCGCGCGTCAGCTTGGTGCGGGTGCTGGCCTGCGAAGGCAGGATGTCGCTCTCGGCCGGCCTCAAAAGGACGTCGTCGAAAGTCAGGCCGGTCTCGATTTCCATGGGTGCCACCAGGTCTTGTGCTAAAGCGATTCGTGGCGGCCCATGTAACCGCACTATGTTGCGCCTGCTAGGGGGTGGGGTACGATAGTGCGCGGAGGTGCCCATGGCGCGCAGATACATCGGCGATCTGGTTTTCGCGAAAGTCTACCCCTTCCTGGTCGCCAAGGCCGAGAAAAAGAAGCGCACGAAGGATGAGGTCGACGAACTGACCCGCTGGCTGACCGGCTACGACGACGCCGGGCTCGCCGACCAGATCGCGCGCGAGACCAACTACACCACGTTCTTCGCCGAGGCGCCTGCCTTCAATCCTGACGCCGCAAAAATCACCGGTGTGATTTGCGGCCACCGTGTGGAAGAGATCGAGGACCCGGTGGAACGGCAGGTCCGCATGCTCGACAAGCTCGTCGACGAACTTGCCAGGGGCAAGGCGATGGAGAAGATCAAGCGGAGCTGACTACTGGCCCCTGCCCCTTCGCCGTCAGGCTGAACCTGTTTCGGTATCCATTTCGCCGGGCGCTCCATGTCTCTCCGCTCCTATCCGTCGCCCTGGCCCTCCTTGTCGGGCAGTTGGCGCAGAGCCTCGATTTCGCGCGCGGTTCGTTCGGCCGGGTCGGTGGCGATGGCTTCCAGCGTGCCGACACGCTCCTGCAATCTGGTAACGAGGCTGCGCAGGCGCTCGTTCTCCTCATCTACCGATTGGAGGGTGCGTTCCGGCCTGGCCTGGGGATCGACGTAGAGCTCGGTGAAGCCGCATTCGATGCAGCGGCGCGAGATCATGTCCGCGGTGCCGGACTTGAACGCGCCCATCACCGATTTCCAGAAGCCGGGCTCGCCGTCCATCCACTTCACCCGGCCGCCGGTGTCGGGCAGGTAAAGGAAGCCCTGCGTCATCCGCCCGCGGCACTTGGGACAATCGGCCATCTGTCGTCTCCGCGCGTGTTATCGTGCTAACACGGTAGCAGGCGCTACTTCGCCGTCCAGCCCCCGTCCATCGAGTAGTTTGCCCCGGTAATGTTGCGTGCCTCGTCGCGGCAAAGGAACACGGCGAGCGCAGCCACTTCGGCGGGCTGGACGAACTGCTTGGTCGGCTGACCGGCCAACAGGACGTCGTTCATCACCTGTTCGCGGGTCATGCCTCGCGCCTTCATCGTATCGGGGATCTGGTTCTCGACCAGCGGTGTCCAGACGTAGCCGGGGCTGATGCAGTTGGCGGTTACGCCGTGCTCGGCCAGTTCGAGCGCCAGCGTCTTGGTCAGGCCGGCGAGGCCGTGCTTGGCAGCCACATAGGCGCTCTTGAACGGGCTCGCCGCCTTCGAATGCGCGCTGGCGGTGGAGATGATCCTGCCCCAGCCATTCGCCTTCATGTGCGGCACTGCGAGGCGCGCCGTGTGGAACGCGCTCGACAGGTTGAGCGCGATGATCGCGTCCCACCTGGCCGGGGGAAAGTCCTCGACCGGTGAGACGAACTGCATTCCCGCGTTGTTGACCAGCACATCGACCGGCCCGGCCGCCGCCATCAGTGCTTCACAGCCCTCGGTCGTCGTCAGGTCGGCGCCGACGTGATCGGCCCCGAGCTCTTCCTTCAGCTGCGCGATCTCGGCTTCGTCGCCGAACCCGTTGAGAACCACTTCGGCCCCTTCGGCCTTGAGGGCGCGGGCGATGGCGAGGCCGATGCCGCTGGTTGAACCGGTGACCAGGGCGCGCTTGCCGGAAAGGAACATTCTCGACTCCATTCGATTGTCAGGGCAGGCTCAGGCAAGAGCGCGGATGGACGGCGAGGTCCAGCATTTTCGCGCAAGACCAGACGCAGGGAGTGTTCATGCGGCTCAACCCCTTCAATCCGAACAACATCAACGTGCGCGGCGGAGGCAGGGGCGGCGGCTTTCCCGGCGGGGCAGGAGGCGGCGTAGGCTGCGGCACGCTCGTCATCGTCGTCATTGCCGCGCTGGTGTTCGGGGTCGATCCCGGCCAGATGCTCGGCACCGTCGGCAGCATGGACCAGGGCCAGGGGCAGATCGAACAGGGCGGCGGAAGCTCGCAGGACGTCCAGGCCCTCTGCACTCAGAACGGCTACGCGACCGAGGCATGCAACGCGCTCCAGTCGCTCAACCAGACCTGGGAGCCGCTGTTCCGCCAGGCGGACATTCCCTTCAACCAGCCGACGCTGGTGTTCTACCAGGGCGGCACGCGGTCCGGCTGCGGCGCGGCGCAAAGCTCGATGGGGCCGTTCTACTGCCCGCAGGACGAAGGGATCTACATCGACACCAGCTTCTATGACGTGATGAGCCAACAGATGGGCGCCGGTGGCGACTTCGCGCGCTACTACGTCATGGCGCACGAATACGGCCATCACGTGCAGAAGCTGACCGGCCTCGCCGAGCAGATGCAGAGCGCGATGCAGTCAAACCCGAGGCAGGCGAACGCGCTCTCCGTGCGGATGGAATTGCAGGCCGACTGCTATGCCGGCGTGTGGGCGGGCAAGAACCGCAACCTGATCGAGCCGGGCGACTTCGAGGAAGGAATGCAGGCGGCAAGTGCCGTGGGTGACGACACACTGACGCAGGGCCGCGTCAGCTCCGACAACTTCACCCATGGCACCGCCCAACAACGGATGCAGGCGCTCAAGCTCGGCATGGAAAGCGCCGACGAAGACCAGTGCGACCGGATCGTGCAGGGCTGAGCTGAAGCGCGCGCCGTTCGCCTGTTCAGGCGCGTTCAGCCCTGCTGTTCTTCGATCCGCATGATCTCGGCGTCCAGTTCCTCGAGAACGTCGTCGCGCACTTCGGCACTGATGTCCCGGTTGTTGGCGATAGCGTTGCGCGCCGCACGCAGGCCCAGCGCCGCGTTGGCGAGAATGCTGCGCTGGCAGACGACCACGTGCTTGCGGCCGGCCTCGTCAGTCCATTCGCGCTTCCCTTCGGAGCCCGCCGCGTCGCAGTCGGTCGAAACCAGCGGCATGGTCTTCTGCAGTTCGGCAAAGTGCCTGGCCATTTCCTCGTGCTCCTTGGCGAATTCCTCGCTGCGCATGGCGAACTGCTCGTTGCGCCTAGCGAAGTCCTCCAAGTCGCGGCCGTCGAAACGCCTGGCCATGTCCTCGAAACGCTTGCGCTGTTCCTCGCTCAGCGGCTGGTCGCTGTTCCACTCGAAGACGCGTGCTTCGCCGTCCTTATCGTCGCGGCGCTGGATGCGGATGACGCGCTTTTCCCCGGCGGGGTTGTCGTCCGTCGCTGCCGCCTCGTCCCCATCTTCGCGCACGAGCTTGAAGACGCGAACCTGCTTTTCCACCGGCCCCGCCGCTTCGGCTGAGGCGGCAGATGGCGCAACGGCGGTCTCTTCGACTGCGGCCGGTGCATCGGCTGCATAGCTGATCGACGCGGTGAGCGGCAAGGCGATCGCGGCCCCGCCGAAAAGGACCAGGCCGAGCCGGCGGCGGCGAGCGGAAACGTCGTTCATGGACAGGCTCCTCAAACGGTGGATTATCGATTTTTCGCCCGATCATCGGGCAGGCCATCGGGGCGGCCAGCGACAGGCGCGGTCCGGCAGCGAAGCCGGCGATGAGGCGGGCATAGGCCACCCGGTCCTCCGCCCCGCGCCCGGCCATGACCCGCGCATCGCAGGCGGCTTCCTGGTCGCGCCGCATCGCGCGCCAGCCCGCCCAGGCGAGCGGATTAAACCAGTGCATCGCCAGCAGCGGCTGTGCAGCAAAATTGGCCAGGATATCGCGCCCGCGATGGTGGGCCAGTTCGTGCGCAATGGCCAGATCGCGAGCGGCACGGTCTTCCATGACCATGAAGTTCTCCGGCAGGGCAACGACCTTGTCGCGCACGCCGAAGGCCACGGGCGAACTGACGGCAGGGGTTTCTACAAGACGGACATCGCCCGAATCTCCGACCGGGCGCGCATCGCGCAGAACGTCGCGCCGCATCCGGCGGTAGCTCGCGATGCGCCAGCAGAGCAACAAGGCGGCCCCGCCGAGCCACAACGGCAGGAGCAGTTCGGACCAGGTCCAGGCCGGCTCTGCGGCGAGCGCTTGCGCGACAAGCTCGGCTGCCCGCGGCGAGAGCTGGGGCGCGGCCTGTGCCACGGGCGTCGCGGCCTGCGGCGCATAACTCGCCGGCAGAACGATCGGGGGCAACGCGAAGCGCAACAGGGGTAGCGCCCACAGCGCGTAGGCCATGCCCGGCCCGAAAGCGCGGCCGACCGGGCGGCGCAACAATAGCACCGCCGCGATGAGCAGCCCGGTGTAGAGCGCGGTGTCGATAAGCCAGGCGCTCATTTGCGCAGCGCCCGGATGAGCCGTTCGATCTCGTCGAGGTCATCGTCGCTCAGACCTTCGGCCTCTGCGAGGTGGACGAGCAGCGGCGCGGCACGGCCTCCAAACAGGCGATCCACCAGGCGGCGGGATTCGCCGCCGACGTAATCGGCGCGGGCGACCAGCGGGGAATAAAGGAAACGGCGACCATCGGGCTTGGCCTCGATCGCCTGCTTGGCAACCAACCTGCTGAGCAACGTCTTGACCGTTGCCAGGCTCCAGCCCCGCGCGTCGCAGACCTCGTCACACACTTCGGTCGCGGTGCGCGGGTTCTTGCGCCAGAGCGCTTCCATCACCGCATGTTCGGCATCGCTGATCCGTTCACCCGGATCGCCATCGGCTTTCGACACGTCGAACCTCCCTCTAGCAGCTTCCCTGCGCTAACGATTACGTTTGTAATCTGAATTGCGAATGAACGCCCGGGGCCGCTATGCAGGTGCCAGGATGCAGATCGGCAAAGTCAGGACGCTCGCGGATGTCCGCAATATCTCCGATTTCCGGGAGCTTGCGCGGCGGCGCCTGCCTTTTCCCGTGTTCCACTATATCGATGGCGGCGGCGACGACGAGCTGACCAAGGACCGCAATACTGCGGCCTTCGATGACATCGACCTGGTTCCGGACGTGCTGGTCAACGTCGAATCGATCGACACCTCGGTCGAAATCATGGGCCGCAGAAGCGCACTGCCCCTGATGCTCAGCCCGACTGCCTTGCAGCGCCTGTTCCACTGGCACGGCGAGCGCGCGGTTGCTGCGATGGCTGAAAAATACGGCCTGTGGTTCGGCATATCGAGCCTCTCCACGGTCGGTATCGAGGAAATCGGCGCGAACTACTCCGGGCCGAAGATGCTGCAGTATTACTACCACAAGGACCGCGGACTGAATGGGGCGCTGGTCGAGATGGCGCGCGAGGCGAAGTTCGACGCCATTGCCTTGACGGTCGACACGATCGTGGGCGGCAATCGCGAACGCTGTGCTCGCACCGGGTTCGCCAGCCCTCCGCGTTTCACGCCCGCCAACGTGCTCAGCTATGCCGCCAAGCCCCGCTGGGCGCTGGACTACCTGATGCGCGAGAAGTTCTCCCTGCCCAATCTCGAACGGCACGTAGCCGAAGGCACCAGCACCTCGAAATCGATCCAGTCCTATTTCAGCGAGATGCTCGACCAGACGATGGACTGGACCGCAGCCGAAAAGCTGCGCTCCGACTGGGGCGGCAAGTTCGCATTGAAGGGCGTGATGTCAGTTGGCGACGCGCGCCGCGCGGCGGACATCGGGTGCGACGCGATCTTCGTTTCCAATCACGGCGGCCGGCAGCTCGACGGCGCGCGGGCGCCAGTCGACCAGCTTGCCGAAATCGTCGATGCTGTCGGGGACCGGGTAGAGGTCATCCTTGACGGCGGGGTGCGCCGCGGGACCCATGTGCTGAAGGCCCTCAGCCTCGGGGCGAAAGCGGCCTCGGGCGGCCGGCTCTATCTCTATGCCCTCGCGGCGGCCGGGCGCGATGGAGTGGATCGGGCGATGGAGATCATGCGCGACGAGATCGTCCGCGACATGAAACTGATGGGCAAGACAAGCGTAGACCAGCTCACCCGGGACAACCTGCGGTTCCGTTAGGCCGACAGGAAGGTGATCGTCAGCTTGAACGGCCCTTCGGCGGCAACGTGGTGAGGCACTTCGGGGGGAACAACGAACTGCGCCGGAGCCTCAATTCGCTCCACCCCGCCCTCGGCATCATCCCAGGTGAACTGCAGCGTTCCTTCGAAAAGTTCGAGCTGTCCCCACGTGCCGGGCTTCAGCCGATGTTCGGCAAGAAGGCCCTTGGGCAGAGTCTCCCGGTCGAACGGCCCGATGGTGCGATAGGGCTTCGCACCAGCGGGCAATTCACTGGGTCGCTGCGACATCAGAACACCGCAAGGCGGATGACGAGCACCGCCAGTCCGAAGAAGACGACCGCCCCGGGGACCACGAGCATCTGTGCCGCAACCTCTCGACCGGTCAGCGGCCCGTACAGCGTCGCCAGCCGACCGCCCGACCGTTCGAGCGGGCTCACGGGCTGTTTGGGCGCCTGGCGCAAGATCGCGCCGGCGGTGCCGAAGAACATGGCGAGATAGACCGCCGAAATGGCGATCGCGAAGATCGCCCGACCCCCGCCGGTCGCAGCCAGCAGCAGGGCCAGGAACGCGGCGAAGCAGGCGATCATCGTGCCCCAGATCCAGGCGGGAATTTCGAAGCCGATACTTTCACCGACGCGGGGCGCCGCATGATTGTCGTTGACCACCTCCGGGCGCACAGCCGGGAGCTCGATGCGGGCAAGCGGGGCTGCCACCGGAGCGGACGGTTGAATTTGACGCAGGGGCTCAGACATGGGGAAGTTCCTTTCCGGCTCGCCCGGCGGTCAGACCGTCGCGGCGCATGGCAATCGCGGTGAGGAGGCTGTCGGCAATCATCCGCGCCCGCTCACCGACGAGCGCGGTCGCTTCCGTCGTCGGCTCCGCCTCGCGCAAGGTCGCGTAGAAGAGGTCGAGCCAACGGCTGAAGTGGGTGAGATCGAGTCCGGGAATGGCGAGGTGCTTGAGCATCGGATTGCCCGAGAACTCGCCGCTGTTGTGCAGCACGGACCGCCAGAATGCCTTCATCCGCGCAAGATGCGGCGGCCAGTCGGCGATGCGCTCGGCAAAGATGGGCCCCAGCAGATCGTCTTCGCGAACCCGCTCGTAGAACGAATCTACGATCCCATCGATGTAGCTCGCGGTAACGCCAAGGTCTTCGGCCGACTGCTTTTTGGCCCAGCGCTTGCGCAGAACATCTGCTCGCGCGGGGTCGGGTTCGTGGAGAGAGGTGGCTGTCATCGGGGCAACTCGTTATTAGGTATGTTGGATGCCGAATAATCCCCTTTGCGATTTTAATCAATATCCAATATACCTATTTCACGATGCAACTCAGCCTTCAAACCGACTACGCCCTGCGCACGCTGATGACCCTCGCCTCGGCGGAGCGGCAGTTTTCCGTCGACGAGATCGCCCGACGATACGAAATTTCGCGCAATCATCTCGCCAAGGTGGCCCAGCGTCTTCAGGGCGAAGGATATGTCGAGACTTTTCGTGGGCGCGGCGGGGGCATGCGGCTGGCGCGGTCGGCGGCGGACATAACCGTGGGTGACGTCGTTCGCCGCTTCGAGACGCTGGACAGCTTCGTCGGGTGCTTTGCCGGCGGGACGGGCTGCGCGGTCGCCGGACTGTGTGGCCTCAAGCCCGTGCTCGCAGAGGCGCTCGAGGCTTTCCTGTCCGTTCTCGATGCGGTCACGCTGGCCCAGCTCGTACCAGATCCCGGTGCATTCTTCGCGCAGCTCGACCGGCCGGCGGCTGCCTGAAGCGAAACACGGGTACTGGCGTTCGGCGGTCTGTTCAGGGCAGAATTGCCCGATGCTGAAACGATTCGCCCTCCTCCTGTTTCTCGCAATGGCGGCGCCAGGCGCGGCGCAGGACGCGCCCGGGCCCAAGACAGAACTCGTCGTGCTGGAAACTGCGCTCGGCCCCATCACGGTCGCAGTAGAAACCGAGCGGGCGCCAAAAACGGCCGCCAATTTCCTGCGCTACGTCGACGAGAAGCGGTTCGATGGGGTGGCGTTTTATCGCGCGATGCGGCTCGACTGGGGCGAGCAGCCCAACGGGCTGGTCCAGGCAGGCACACAGATGGATCCGACGCGGACGCTGCCGCCCATCCCGCACGAGCCGACCAACGTGACCGGCGTGCATCATGAGATGGGAACGCTGTCGATGGCGCGCTACGAGCCGGGCAGCGCGACGGGCGACTTTTCGATCATGCTGTCTGACGACATGAATGGCCTCGATGCCGATCCCGAGGGTGCCACCGACGACGCGCAGGCCGGCTACGCGGCCTTCGGTCACGTGGTCGACGGGATGGACGTTGTCCGCGCGATTTTCAACGCGCCAGCCGACCCTGACAAGGGCGAAGGCTGGATGAAGGGCCAGATGCTGGCCGACCCGGTCAAGATCCTCCGCGCGAGGCGCGCCCCGCCCGGAAGCTAGCGGCTACGCCTCTTTATCGTCCTCGTCCTCGGCCGGCGGGACGAATTCATTGAGCTGGTCGAGCTTGAGCTCTTTCGCCTTCTCGAGCAGCTTTTCCTTGTCCCTGGTCTCCTGCATCTCGCGCACCAGCTTGAGCGGCTTGTTCTCCCCGCTGCCCTCGGCCTCGAATGCGGCCGGGGCGATCATCGACAGCGCGAGGTCGTGTTCGTCGTGGCGGATGAGTTCGACCGCCGAGCGCACGCGCAACGAAGAGTCCTGCGGAACGACCGTCGTGGCCTTGAACAGCCCGGCGACCGCATCGTCCGGAGCGGTCTGCCCAAGCGCGCCGAAGCTGTCGTAGTAAACGACGAAGGGAAGCGCGTGTTCGGGATCGACCCGGTTGGCCTTGAGCAGCCACTTGCGGCCTTCCTCGGCCCAGGGCTTCGACTTCTCGGGATCGTCGCGCACTTCGACGGCACGGCGGATCGCCACCCGACCCTTGTAGACCATGGCGTAGAGATTGTCGGGATCGAGCGCCAGCGCACGGTCCGCCGCGGCATCGGCCAGGTCGTTGTTCTTGGCGTCGTATTCCATCTCGGCCATCGCCACCTGCACCGCGACGTTGTCCGGGTACTGCGCCGCCACCGGGCGGGCCTTGGCGGCGAGCGGTCCGGCCGTCTTGTCGTTGACACCAGTGACGCTGGCCAGGCGATATTTGAGGATGTCGGCCTCGCCGGGCGTCAGCTCGCGCACCTTCACTTCAGACGGCGTGTTGAGCTTTTCGGCCGAGAAGGTCGAGAGGTTGAACTTGTGAAAACGGATGTAGCGGTCGAGCTCACGATCGAGCTTGCTGAGGTTCCCGAAAACCTTCTTGCCCGCCGCGACCGGATCGACCGTTTCGTTCAGTTCCTTGATGAAGGCGACGTACTGGCCGGGGCGTTCGCCGCTCATCCACAGGTAATGCGCCAGCGTCCAGCCGCGCGAATACTTCTCGATCGCCTCGGCCGGGTCCTTGGGCGGGTTGAGATCGCTGTCGAGCATTTCCTCAACCGACCAGCGGCTCGGGTGAAGCATCATCGGCCCGCGCGCATCATTCTTGTCGCCGATGGTCACGCTGCCGTCATCGTTGAGCTTGGCCGTGGCGAACATCTCCGCCAGCCCTTCCTGCGCCCAGCCCGGCATGAACACGCTGGTCCCGCTCAGCAGCATATGGTGGGCGTATTCGTGAAGCAGGATGACCTTGGGACTGAAGCCCTCGCGATAGAAGTCGAGCCGCTCGGGCACGACCGCGAAAGACCGCTGGGCCGACGCGTTGTAGAACCCGGCCACGCCGCGGGTCGAGGCGCCCGAGCCCATGACGCTCTGCACTTCACCGATGCTGGAAACGACGAACACGGTGACCGGCTCGGTCTTTTCGGTGCCGAGCAGGTAACGCAGCATCGAATCGTATTGTTCGAGTTCCAGCGTGCGCTTGCGCAACTCGTCGGTCGGCATATCGCCGATAACCGTGAAGTGTTCCGACTTCGCTTCCTGCCAAGCGGCTTGCGCCGAAGCCGATGACAAGAGAATCGCAGCGGCCGAAACGGCCTTCAAAATCAAGCTTTTCATGAGACCCCGTCCTGGATGTTGCCCCGGCCATACCCTAAATTGGTCACGTTTTTCAACCTTTTGGCATCGGCACCATCAAGCCGTCATAATGCCGACCAGCACGGCCACCCCGAGCAACACGAGGAAGCCGTTGAACCCCACCAGGATCCATGCGGGAAGCTTTGGGGCTTCGGGATCGGGACGCACGGATTTGCCGGTGAGTTCACGCCAGATACCGGCAACGAAGCAGAACTCGCTGAACAAGATTAACACGAGGGAGGTTGCCAGGACGAGCCACGGTTCGACCAGCTTGTCGAGCAGCGCCTTCGCACCGATCCCGGCGGCCAGCGCGGCCAGGCCGGTCCGCATCCAGGCTGCGTAGGTGCGCTCCGCAGCCAGCAATGTCCGATCCGAGGCGAGGCGCGTGCGCCGCTCGGCGCTGTCCTCCTGCGCCTCTGCGCTGTCAGCCAGGGTCTCGGCGCTGTCGGCCAGCTTTTCCTGGGGCCTGGACGTGTCCGGTGTCGTCTTGCGCACCATTTCCCCACAACGCACGGGACGGCAAATGGTGGCATTTTGGGCGTAATGTCCTAGGCATGCGCCATGCCCGCGCCCGGCTATACCTTCGGCCCCTTCACGCTCGACCCTGCCGACCGCAGGCTGCTGCGCGCAGGCAAACCGGTGGAGGTGACCGCGCGCTATTTTGACGCCCTGCTCCTGCTGGTGGGCGAAAAGGGGCGGCTGGTGAGCAAGGAGCGCTTCCACGACGAGGTCTGGAACGGCATCCCGGTGACCGACGAGGCGCTGACCCAATGCGTCCGCACACTGCGCCGCGCATTGGGCGACGATGCCGGCAAGCCGCTCTATATCGAGACAGTGCCGCGCCACGGCTATCGTTTCGTGGCGCCGGTGGAAACAGGCAGTGTCCCCGGCCGTGCGGAGGAGCGCCCCCTGTCCGTGCTGCCCGATATCGCTGCGGCTGCGCTCGGCGGGGGGACGGCGGGGATCGTCGGCGCGCTTGGCTACATCACGATCGGCTTCGTCGGTCCCGGCATCGGCGCCGCATCGACGCTGCTGGTGCTGATCAGCGTCAACCTGCTGCTCGGCCTGCTGGCTGCCGGGGCGATCGGCGCGGGGATTGCAGCACTGAGCAGGCGGGGGGCGTGGTCCATAGCGGGCGGCGCTGGCGGCGGATTGCTGGTGGGAGCAGTTGGGCACATGGTCGGCAACGATCTGTTCGTCCTGTTCTTTGGACATGCGCCGGGGGCCTTCAGCGGCGCGGCCGAGGGGTTGCTGCTGGGCGCCGCCACCGGTTTCGGCGTCTGGTGCGCCGCACGGTCTCCCGCAAAACCGCTGCCATTCCGCCTCGCCCCGGCAGTTCTGGCCGGCTCGTGCGCAGGACTTGTTCTGGCGTCCACCGGGGGGCGGCTGATGGTCGGCAGCCTGGCCGCTCTGGCCGAACGCTTTCCCGAATCCCGCCTGCAGCTCGAGGCTCTCGGCGGCGGGATGCTCGGCGCAGCCACCGTCGTCGAGGCTACCGTGTTCTGCGCCGCCGTGGCCGCCGCCATGATTATCGAGCGCCGGATGCGCAGCTGATCGCTCGCTAACGGAATCGTCACTTCGATCTCATGACGCTCAGCCGCCGGTCGTGAATATCGGGTCCATCACGACGATGGAGAAAAGCCCGATGACCAAGACTCTCGACATGAGCCCGGCGACCACGAAACACTTGCGGGCGGCGGGCTGGTCGCTGGCCTGCGTCCTTATAGCGCTGCCCGCGATTGCAATGCAGTTCGACGGCTCCGGCGTGCACTGGACGGGCGGCGATTTCCTGTTTGCCGCAGTCGCAGTCGCCCTGGTCGGCGGCTTGCTCGAAATCGCGGCGCGCGCCAGCAGCAATCTTGCCTTCCGCCTCGGTGCCGCAGTGGCGGTTCTGACCGGCCTCCTCACGGTCTGGAGCAACCTTGCCGTAGGGATCGTCGGCGAACCGGAAAACCCGCTCAATCTCGTCTACTTCGCAGTGATCGCCGTCGCCTGTGCCGGAGCAGTCACCGCGGGAGCAAGCGCAGAGCGGCTGACCCGCGCCATGATCGTTACCGCGGTCGTGCAGGCTTTCATCTGCCTCGTCCACGTCGCCGATCGAGTAGCCCCGGCGCTCGCGATCGACGCATTTTTCGCGCTCACCTGGTTTGCCGCGGGGCTGCTGTTCGCGCGCGCCGCCAGGCAGCAGGCCAGCGCCTAGCACTCCTCGGCAGTGTTCTGCGGGATCGGACCCGGTGGTACGCGCGCCGGGTGCCGCCAGAAGGGATCGCCGGGCAAGTGGTGTCCGATGCCGTAGGCACGCGCGAGGGCGGCGTAGAGTTGCGGGTCGTACCCGGCGAGGTCCTCGTCCGACAGCACGCGCCGACCCTGCATCACGGCCAGCCGATTGGAGTTGAACCAGAACTGCGTACCCTCGGCCCAGTATTCCTGGACCGTTGTCATCGTGTATTCGTCTTTCCACAAACCTGCCGAGCGGGCGTGCGCAAAGGCGGCTTCGACGGCCCCATACAGCTCCGGATCGGCAGCCTCGATCGCGTAGAGCACGTCGTGCGCGAACTCGTGGACAAAGATCGTCTCGCCGTACCAACGCGACGATTTCTTGCCGAGCAGGTCTTCCTCCGCCCCGCTTGTCAGCACGCCCGCCATGCCCCGCGCCCGCGCATCCCAGTACTGCCGGTCCGTGAAACGGCCGATCCGTTCGTCGTAGTGCTTGCGCTCGCAGCGGGTCAGACGCGGGTCGTCGGCGGCAGGTTTGGTCCAGTGGGCCTGTTCGGGCAAATCAAGCACGCCTTCGCTCTCCGCCAGGATGGCCACGCGATAGCCCTGGCGGACCAGTTCGGCGCGCAAGTCAGGCCGGTGCGACAGAATTCCCAGGACCAGCCCGCGTGCCCGGCGCAACGCCTCGTCGGGCACCCGCGATGAGGAGACGACGGGAATCCCCTTGGCGTCGAGGTACTTGGCGTAGAAAGTGTCGAGCGCGAGCACTGCCGGCGGCGCCGCAGGAACGCTCGCGCATGCGGCAAGCGGCAACGCCAGGAACAAGAACCCGCGCAGGCGCACGCTCAGTGCTGAAACGAGGTGATGGACGGTTGCCCGACCGGCTGCGTCGGAGACTTGGGGGTGCGTGCTTCGAGCGCCGGCAGCCAGGTTGCAACAAGGTCGCCGATCACGACCTGGGGTTGGGACGGCTCAAGCCGGTAGGTCCCCTCCCACCCGGCAATCGTCCGAGTCGCTTCCGCAGAGGCGGCGGAAAAGGCCGCGGGCTTGCGCAGCGCGTTGTTCACCAGTGCGTCGCCGAAGAAGGTCCAGTCGTTTTCTGCCTGACACCCGAACGACGTCCTGTCGGCGGCCGCTGCGGTAACCAGCGCGGTGTCTCGCGTGGCGAGATAGGGGACGAATACCCCCGAATAGCAGGCGCTGAGCATGACGATGCGCCGCTTGATGCCGAGTTCGGCCAGGACGCTGCCCAGGCGATAGGGCGAGAGCACGCCGAAGCCGGTGTCTCCTTCGTGATAAGCGAGCCCTTCAGGCGCACCGTGGCTGGTGGTGTAGAGCACCAGCACGTCTTCTTCGGGGTCCATCAACTCGGCGACACGGGCCAGCACCACGGTGAGCGAACCGATCGATCCGCGCGGATGCTCCGCGCTGCGGCCGTCGGGCCCCGCCAGCGTGACCAGCCGGCCCTTGGCGTCATAGCGACGCGAGAGAACGTTGCCGGCCTCGCGCGCCTCGCGGGCAAAAACGAGATCGCTGTCGAGCGCGACACTGACGACATAGGCATCGACCGTTCCCTTGCGCTGGGGCTGGAGTGCGGCGAGTGCCTTGTCGAGCTTGCGCCGGTCGGCCAGCATTTCCCTGGCGGAGCGGCCGCGCTGCAGTTCGGGGCCCAGCGCATAGCTGGCCTGCACCATGCCCGGCGTTGCCCCCGTGCCCAGCGTGGGCCAAGCCGAAGTGTGCGGGGGCGGCTGGACTGGCTCGGACGCGTCCTGCGCAGCCAGTCCGGCGGAAACCGCCAGGCCAAGCGCCGCAAGGCAGACGCGCGCCGTTATGAAACCGCCCCAACCCATCTCGTGGGACATGATCGCCTGACGTTCGGCGTTGTCAAGCGTGGCGCCGCTCAGTCCTGGTCGACCAGGCCTTTGATCCGGGCGTTGAAATCGCTGACCGTGAATGGCTTGGTCAGAACACGCGTGCCGGGGCCGATGTGCCCGTGGTTGAGCGCGGCGTTTTCAGCATAGCCGGTCACGAAGAGGACCTTGATCCCCGGCCGCAATTCCCGCGCGCGGTCGGCAACCTGACGGCCGTTGAGGCCATTGGGCAGGCCGACGTCGGTTACCAGCAAGTCGATATCGTCGGACTTTTCGAGGATCGCCAGCCCGCTCGGGCCGTCCGAAGCCTCGGCGCAGGTGAGGCCGAGTTCTTCCAGGTACTCGACCATCAGCATGCGGATCAGCGGTTCGTCGTCGATCACCAGGACCCGATGATCGTTCGTCTGGCTCGATTCCTCCGCGGGAGCAGCCGAGGACTCGTGCGCTTCGAACTCGCCCATATGGCGTGGCAGGTACATGCAGACCATTGTGCCCTGCCCCTTCTCGGAATAGATTCGCACGTGTCCCTGGCTTTGCAGAGCGAAACCATAGACCATCGACAGGCCGAGCCCGGTGCCCTCGCCGATGGGCTTCGTCGTGAAGAACGGATCGAAGACCTTGTCGATGATCGCATCGTCAATGCCGCTGCCCGTGTCGCTGACACAGATCGTGACGTACTGGCCTTCTTCCAGGTTGCGAAGTCCGGCTGTTTGGGCGTCGATCCACTTGTTGGCAGTCTCGATCGTCAGCAGGCCGCCGCCCGGCATCGCGTCTCTTGCGTTGAGGCACAGGTTGAGCAGGGCATTCTCGAGCTGGTTCTGATCGACGTTCGTCGGCCAGAGCCCGGCGGCCGCGACCGATTCCACGTTTATCTGCGGGCCGACGGTGCGGCGGACCAGTTCGACAAGGTCGGGCAGCAGCGAATTGATGACCAGCGGCCGGGGGTCGAGCGTTTGGCGGCGAGCGAACGCGAGCAACCGATGCGTGAGCGAAGCGGCGCGCCGGGCAGCGCCCTGCGCCGCCGTGACATAGCGCGCGATATCAGCCGTCTTGCCCTGCGCCAGGCGGGCATTGATCATTTCCAGCGACCCGGAAATTCCCGCCAGCAGGTTATTGAAATCGTGAGCGAGGCCCCCGGTGAGCTGGCCGACAGCATCCATCTTCTGCGCCTGGCGCAGTGCTTCCTCGGCCTGGTGAAGCCGCTGCTGCTCTTCGAACCGATCGCTGACGTCGTAGATGAACAGCGAGGTCCCGATGCGCTCGTCGGCCTCGTCCTTCAGCGCCGAGAACCGCAATTCGTAATGCACTTCATGCCCTGGCGCGCCGTAGGAACCCTCGTGCGTGAACTCCTCACCCTCGAGCGCGCGTATCCAGAGCCTGCGAAGACCCGCTTCCGATGTCGGCAGCATATCGAGGAGCTTCTCGCCGATCACCGGGCGTTGTCCGAAAATCCGGTCGAATTCGTCGGCAGCCGCGGTGTTGATCGCCAGCCAGCGGCCTTCGAGATCGGTCACCTGCACGTATGCGTCGGCGCCCTCGATAAGGTCCGCCCACAGCCGACGCTCGGCCACCGCGCGCTCGACCCGCAGCTCGAGCGTCCGGTTGAGCCTGCGCAGGTCCTCCTCTGCCTTGCGCCGTGCCGTAATGTCCTGGAACAGGACCGCGACCTGGCGCAACTCGGGCGGATCGATGCGGAACGACGACAGTGAGAGGTAGCGTCCGGTTTCTTCGAGCTCGCGTTCGAAACGGATCGAATCTCCGGTCACAAGGACCTTACGATAGTGCTCCACCCAGTCGTCGGCCGCCTCTTCGGAGACGATTTCGCGCAAGCGCTTGCCGACGACATCAGTGATGCCGGCATTCCGCTCGTAGGCGGCATTGGCGACGATGTGGACGTAGTCGCTCAACGGCCCTTGGGGGCCGTCGACGAACTGGATGACGCAGAACCCGTCGTCCATCGAATTGAACAGCTGACGGTACAGGTTCTCGCGCTGGGTTTCGGGGACGACCCGCTCTTGATCGGAACTGCTAATCTGACGCCCCCCGAGACCGCCGGACAGTCACCCTCCGGACGGGCGCGGCGCTGTATCGGGACAATCCAGCTCCGCCCTCTCCGTTCCGTGCCGGAAGAACATTTTTGTTACAGGCAAGCACCTTGCGGACAAGAGCCGGGGAAGCCGGTCAGTACACCCGCTTCTTCGGCTCGATGTAGGCGATGTCGTCGGTCAGGGTGAAGTCGTGCACCGGACGATAGTCGATCTTCACCGAACCGCCCTTGCCGCCCCAGCCATCGAACCAAACCGCCGTGTGCTTCATCCACTCGGCATCGTTACGGTCAGGGTAGTCCTCGTGGGCGTGTGCTCCGCGGCTTTCCTTGCGATTGTAGGCACTGGCCATCGTCACCGTCGCCTGGGCGATCAGGTTATCGAGCTCCAGCGTTTCCACGAGGTCGCTGTTCCAGATCAAAGAACGGTCGGTGACCGAGATGTCCTGCATCGAGTGGTAGATGGCCTCGAGATCCCTGACGCCCTCGCCCATCAACTCGTCGGTACGGAATACCGCGGCGTGCCTCGACATCGAGCGCTGCATCTCGGCACGGATCTGCGCGGTCGGCTTGCGGCCGGCGGCGTTACGGAAGTGATCCAGCCGCCCGAGCGCGACATCGGCGCTGTCCTTGGGCAGCTCATCCTGCTTTTCGCCCGGCTTGATGATCTCAGCGATGCGATGCGCCGTCGCGCGGCCGAACACCACCAGATCGATCAGCGAGTTCGAACCCAAACGGTTGGCGCCATGGACCGACACGCAAGCCGCCTCGCCCACCGCGAAGAGCCCTTGAACGACCGTCTCGGGATCGCCGTCCTTGCCGATGGTCACGACTTCGCCGTGATAGTTCGTCGGAATGCCGCCCATGTTGTAGTGCACGGTCGGGACGACCGGCAGGGGCTGACGCGTGAGGTCGACGCCGGCGAAGATCTTGCCGCTTTCGGTGATGCCCGGCAGGCGCTCCGCCAGGACCTTGGGATCGATGTGGTCGAGGTGGAGGTAGATGTGGTCCTTCTCGGGCCCCACGCCGCGTCCCTCGCGGATTTCCAGCGCCATCGAGCGGCTGACGACGTCGCGGCTGGCGAGATCCTTCGCGCTCGGGGCATAGCGCTCCATGAAGCGCTCGCCCTCGGAGTTTGTCAGGTAACCGCCCTCGCCACGCGCACCTTCGGTGATGAGGACGCCGGCGCCGTAAATGCCGGTCGGATGGAACTGGACGAACTCCATATCCTGCAGCGGCAGACCTGCGCGCAGGACCATGCCGCCGCCATCGCCGGTGCAGGTGTGAGCACTGGTCGCGGTATAATAGCAGCGGCCGTAGCCGCCCGTCGCCAGGACGACCGCCTTGGCCTGGAACCGGTGGATGGAGCCGTCGTCCAGGCACAACGCGATCACGCCGACACAGGCGCCGTCCTTCATGATGAGATCGATCGCGAAGTATTCGATGAAGAAATCCGCGTCGTACTTCAGGCTCTGCTGATAGAGCGCATGGAGCATCGCGTGTCCCGTGCGGTCGGCCGCGGCGGCGGTGCGCTGGACCGGCGGACCTTCCCCCATGTTCTGCATGTGGCCGCCGAACGGGCGCTGGTAGATCGTGCCGTTCTCGTTACGGCTGAACGGCACGCCGGCGTGTTCCAGTTCGTAGACCGCGGCGGGCGCCTCGCGCACCATGTACTCGATGGCATCCTGGTCGCCGAGCCAGTCGGAGCCTTTGACGGTGTCGTACATATGCCACTGCCAGTGGTCCGGCGTGTTGTTGCCGAGCGAGGCGGCGATTCCGCCCTGCGCGGCAACGGTGTGGCTGCGGGTCGGAAAGACCTTGGTGATGCAGGCCGTGCGCAAGCCCGCCTCGGCGCTTCCCATCGTGGCGCGCAAGCCCGATCCGCCTGCACCGACGACAACGGTGTCGTAGGTGTGGTCGACGATCTTGTAGGCTGGCTGGTTTCCGGCCGTTTGGCTGTTCTGACTAGCCATCAGGCGGCTCCTCCGCCCAAAGCGAGGCGGGCGATGCAGAACAGGGCGAAGCCCGCGCCGCCGATGATGGCTAGATTGAGCGCGAGAATCGCGGCGAACTTGTTGCCGTCGGTGTGAACGTAATCGCCGATCAGCTCTGCGACGCCGAGGCGCGTGTGCCAGAATACGCTCACCACAAGCAGCGCCATGGCGGCGGCAGGAACCGGCCGCGCCAACCACTCGCTGACCGTGCCAAAGGTCGTGTCCGGCATGAGCGCGAGCGAGACGAGCAGGAATGCCCCCAGCAGCAGGCTTCCAACAGAGGTGTAGCGCATGAGCAGCCAGTCATGCGTGCCGTGGTGGCCGGCGCCGAGCCCGCGCACGCGGCCGATCGGTGTGCCCTTTGTAGCATAGCTTTCGGGAGTGGCTTTCGGATCCATCGCAGTATCTACTTCAGGAGAATTGCGGCCCAGAAGGCGGCGGTCATCAGAATGGGAAGGAGGAGCGTGGCGATCGACCAGAGCTTATTGCTCTCGAGTTCGTAGCCCGCGCCCGTGTCGAGGACGAAGTGGCGGATGCCGGAGCAAAGGTGTGTGAAGAAGGTCCAGGTCAGCCCGACCAACACGACGTATCCGAACCACGAAGACGCGGCGGCGTGGAAGGTCTCGTAAGCCTCCGGCCCGCTGGCCATCGCGCCGAGCCACCACAGCAGTACCGGCAGACCGACGAAGGCCATGCCCTGACCGCTGATGCGGTGAAGAATGGAAACCGCCATATGCGGCCCCCATTTCCAGATCGAAAGGTGAGGTGAGAGTGGGCGGTGGGCCATGTAACATCCGTCGGGTTCGCTGAACGGGGTACCCCTTAGCGCAATGGCCAAGCGAGGCAACAGGGGCTAGAGGCCGGCAATGCCCACCGTACTCCTAACTGGGTCGTCGCGCGGGATCGGCAAGGCAATCGCCGAGGCGCTGCGGGAACGCGGCTGCACCGTCATCGGCCACGCCACCCGGCCTGCCGACGATTCGACGATCGCCGCCGATTTCCTCGACCCGCTCGCCCCGCAAATGCTCTGGCAGGAAGCGCTCGATCGCTCGGGCGGGCGCATCGACGTGCTGATCAACAACGCCGGCCTGTTTGCCGCCAACCCGCTCGACGGCTCCGACATCGCCTGGCTCGACAGCTGGGAAGACACCATCCGGATCAACCTCACCGCCTCGGCCCAGCTAAGCCGCTTCGCCGTGCGCGAATGGCTGGCAAGCGGCAGCGGCGGCCGCATCGTCCACGTCGCGAGCCGCGCCGGGCACCGGGGCGATTCGCCGGACCATTGGCACTACGCGGCCAGCAAGGGCGGGATGCTGGCGCTGCACAAGACCATCGCGCGCGCCTATGCCGGCCGGGGGATCTTGAGCTACGCCATAACGCCGGGCTTCACCGACACTGCCATGGCCGGCGATTATCTCGCGAGTCGCGGCGGCGAGGGTCTCTTGGCGGACATCCCGCTCGGTCGCGTGGCGACGCCGGAAGAGATTGCCACGTGCGCAGTGTTCTGCGCCCTCGACGCGCCTGCAAGCGCAACAGGCGCCACGCTGGATGTGAACGGGGCAAGCTATGTTCGGTAGAAGCCTTGGGGCAGTTCTTGCTTTGGCGGGATGCGCCCCTGTCTCGTCTGCCGCCGATGTTCCTCTGGCTGCCGGCGGCGCAGCCTTTGCGGAATGGCAGGCGGCCTGCGCGAATGCAGGCGATGGCCGCGAGGCGTGGACGGCCGGCGCCCCTCCGTTCCGGGTCTACGGCAACACATGGTACGTCGGCACCTGCGGGATTGCTTCGCTTCTCGTCCCGACCCCCGCGGGCGACGTCCTGCTCGACAGCGGAATGCCGGAGGCTGCGCCCCTCATCCTCGCCAATCTCGAACGTCTGGGCGTGCAGCCGGCGAGCATAAAAGCCCTGCTCTCGAGCCACGAACACCTCGATCACGTCGGCGCGACCGCCGCCCTGCAGCGGGCGACCGGCGCGCGGGTCGTGGGGCTCGACAAGGCGGTAAAGCAGATGGAATCCGGCAAGCCGCTGCCGGAGGATCCGCAGGCGGCCGACATCCCGCCATTCGCAGGCTTCAAAGTCAGCTGGGTCATCCGGGACGGGGAGACCTTCACCCTTGGCGGTACCGTCTTCACCGCGCACTCTACGCCGGCGCACACGCCCGGCTCGACAAGCTGGACCTGGCAAAGCTGCGAGGCGGGTGCCTGCCGCACGATCGCCTACGTCGATTCGCTCTCAACTCCGGCTGCCTCCAGCTACCGGTTTGCCGACCACCCGGCCTACGTCGCGCAGGTTCGCAGCGGGTTTGCCAGGGCGGCCGCCATTCCGTGCGATATCCTCGTCACTCCGCATCCCGGGGCGAGCGGAATGGAGGCGCGGTTCGCGGCGGGCACCGTAAAACCTTCCCCCGACGCCTGCCGCAGCTATGCGCGAGGCGCAGCCGCGCAGTTCGAGCGCCGCCTGGCGGAGGAAACCACGGGTGGCTGACAGCTGGAAGCTCACCGCATTCGGTCCGAAGGCTGTTATCCAGGCCGCACTGGTGGCGCAGGAGGAGGCCCTCGAGTGGGATCCGGAGATCGTTCTGACCGGGTTCGAGATGGCCGAGGACCGGCCCGAGGACTGGCGGCTCGACGCCTACCTGCCGCGCAGGCCGACCGCGGCGGACCGCCGCGCGGTGGCGCAATTGCTTGCGGATGAAGCGCTCGATCTGACTGCCGAACACCTGCCGAACAGCGATTGGGTGACCCAGAGCCAGCAAGGGCTCGAGCCGATCCGGGCGGGGCGATTTTACGTCCACACGCCCGACCGGCCGTCCAGCGACGAAGCCGGCGTGCGCAGCTTCGCGATCCCTGCCAGCCAGGCCTTCGGCACCGGTCAGCATGCGACGACGGCCGGGTGCCTCACCATGTTGAGCGCGATGAAGCACCGGGGGCTCGCGCCTCGCCGCGTGGCCGATATCGGCACCGGCACCGGGTTGCTCGCTTTCGCCGCACTCGACCTCTGGCCGCGCGCCCATGCCGTCGCCAGCGACATCGATCCTGTCTGCGGTCCCGTCGTGGCCGAGAACGCCGCCGCCAACGGGTTCGCCATCGGCGCGCGCGCAGGACAGCTTGCCGTGGCGATCGCACCGGGCATGGACGATCCGCTGCTGCGCGCCTGCGGGCCCTACGACCTGCTGATCGCCAACATCCTTGCCGGGCCGCTGACCGAGCTCGCGCCCGATTTCGCCGCCGCCGTCCCGCCGCGCGGCAACCTGCTGCTTGCCGGCCTGCTCGAGACGCAGGAGCGCGCCATCCGGACCGCCTACCGGCGTGAAGGGTTCCATCTCGTGGCCCGGCTGGTCAAAGGCGACTGGTCGATCCTGTGGCTCAGGCGCCGCTTCGCCGGGTGATCCTGCGCGCGGCGCGCTGGCTCGCGCTCGCGCTGGCGGGCGCCATCGCGCTGTTCCTGCTGATCGCCTGGATCGGCAGCTCGATTCCGCGCAACGGGGACTGGCGGGAGCCGCGAGAGGGTGTCGAGATCATGGTCGAGACGAACGGCGTGCACACGGCGCTGGTGCTCCCCGCCGTTACCGCGGAGCGGGATTGGCGCACAGACTTCCCCGTCAGCGACATTGCCGAGCCGAACCGCGATTACACCCACGTTTCGATTTCGTGGGGCGAGAAGCGAGTCTTTCTCGACACCCCGACCTGGTGGGACCTGTCGCCGCTCACGGTGCTGCGCATCCTTGGCCTGGGCGGCGACGGGCTGCTGCACGTCGCGCACTACGTGCGCCCCGCCCCGGGCGCCGACATTCGCCTGCTGCGCCTTACGCGCGAGCAATATCGCCGCCTCGTCGCGCGGATCGACCGCGTGGTCCCCCGCGGGGCGATCGTCCGCTACCCCGGCTACGGCGACTACGACGTCTTCTACGAGGCGCCGGGCCACTACACCTTCCGCAACACCTGCAACCAGTGGACCAGCGACACCCTTGCGGCAGCCGGGATCGAGACGGGCTGGTGGACGCCGTTCGCAGGCGGGGTGATGAAATGGGTTCCGGAGGTGGAAACCGGCGCGGCGGCAGGGTAAGGTCGGGAAATCCAGGAGACCCAAGCAATGACTGCTCGCCTTTCGCTCGCCCTCTTCGCCCTGGGGCCGATGGCCCTGCTGGCAGCTTGCGGTTCCGGAACGCCGGACGCCACGGCAAAGGAAGCTCCGGCCGAGATGCCGAACGTGCAGCTCGCCACCGCCATCTCGCCCCAGGATTATTATCGCCTGAGCGCCGGACAGGATGCCGACCGGGTCGAACTGATCGACGTGCGCACACCCGAGGAGTTTGCCGACGGACATATCGCCAATGCGACCAACGTCGACTGGAAATCCGACGACTTCGCCGCGAAGGTCTCGACGCTGCCGAAGGACGGCAACTACGTCCTTTACTGCCGCAGCGGACATCGCAGCGGCGAGGCGCAGGAGGCGATGTCGAAGATGGGCTTCCACAATGTGGCCAGCATGACCGGGGGGATTACTGCATGGCAGAACGGGGAAATGCCGGTCGTCAAATAGCGCGCGCGCTGCTGGCGTCGTTTGCGCTGCTGGCATCCAGCACGGCGCCGGCCGAAACGGCCTCCGAAGTTCACGCCGCCGAGCGGGCACGCTTCGGCTATGGCGAGCTGCGGCCCGGTGCCGACGGCAACGATCCGAATTCTCCGAACGCGGTGAACTACGACGAGGCGAAGGTCGGCGACCTGCCCCTGCCCAAGCTCTTCCTCAGGGACCCGCCGCCCCGACCCGGCGAATGGGACGACCGACGCGAAAAGATGCTCCAGCTCGTCGAGGACGAGTGGGTCGGCCGGTTGCCTGAAGACGTGGCCAGCTTCACCGTCACCTGGCGCAAGGAGGCCATCTCGCCCGGCGTCGAGCACTGGAGCGGGCGGGTCGCCAACTACCGTGGCGACACCGGGCCTGCCATCGACGCCACGATTACCTTCGCCGACGCGCCCCGACCTTCGCCTGCTCTCATCGCCTACACCTACATGTGGCCTGGCGGGAAAGCGCCCGATTTTCCCGGTCCACCTGCACCCGACCCGGTGGCGCAGGCCCGCAGCCACGGTTTCGCCTTCGTCGAATATCACCCGCAGATGCTCCAGCCGGACAGCGCAGCCACGATGGAGGAAGGGATCATCGGCTTCGCCCAGTGGCCGCGCGGGGAACACGACTGGGGCGCGCTGCGGGCCTGGGCCTGGGGCGCGAGCCGGCTGCGCGAGGAACTCGCGCTCGACCCGCGGATCAACCCGGCGCGCATCTCGCTGACCGGCCATTCCCGCTTCGGCAAGGGCGTGCTTGTCGCCGCCGCGTTCGACCGCGAATTTGCCGACGCCCACGTTTCCAGCTCTGGCGCCGGCGGTGCCAAGATCATGCGCCGCGACTTTGGCGAGCGGTGGGAGAACATGGCGTCGAGCGGGGCGTTCCACTGGTTCACGCCGGCCATCATGGGCTATGCCCGCGAAGGCCATTCGGTGGCCGAACTGCCGATAGACGCGCATACGCTGATCGCCCTGCGCGCACCGCGGCCGCTGTTCGTGACCAGCGGCGTGGCCGACAAGGGGGACGCCTGGGTCGATCCGCGCGGAATGTGGCTGGCGACGCAGGCTGCGAGAGATGCTTGGGCGCTGCTCGGCCAGCCGGTCGCCGAGGGGCCGATGCCGCCGCCCGAAAGCACAGCACAGGCTGGTTATCCGCTCGGCTGGTACCAGCACGCCGAAGGGCACATTCCCTGGCCGGCCTACGAGGCGTTCTACGCGCACGAAGCGCGCTTCGCCCCGCCCGATCCGCCGCCGGCTCCGCCGGTCGCCGACCGGTCCGACCGCGACGCCACGATCGAACTCGGCGAAACGGATTTGCATTCGGCGCCGATGGAGGTCGACGCTGACCGCGCCGATGGGCCGAACGCGCTGCCCGGCATGAGCGAAGAGGGTACAGTCCGCGCTATCTCTGCCGCCATCACCCTCGAGCCGAACGACGATGGAGTCGTCGTCCTGCCGGAATATGCGGAGCTGGACGACCTGCATGCCGTCGGACGCGATCTCGTCCTCTCCCCACCAGGCCGACCGATCATGGTCATTCGAGACGCAGCGATCTTCCGGCCTGCCGTTGTCATCGGCGGAGTGACGGTGCCCGCGGAAAACATCGCGGCGCTATTTTTTATCAAAGAGGTGCGTCCCCGGATGATGTCGCCGATCGACACACCGGCCTCGCAACGAGTGGCGCCATGGCAGGGCGCGATCTGGTCGTTCAAGTACCGCGATTACACGCCGCAGGAGTTCGCCGTGAAGCCGGAATGGGAGCGGCGGCTGAAGTGTGGCGGAACGCTTATCGCGCGCAACTGGGTCCTGACCGCCGCGCATTGCGTCTCGGGCAAGATGGCCGATCACCCGCTGATGGTGCGCTTTGGCTCGGTCGACCAGGCCGACAGGGAGGGATCGTTCTACACCGTGATCGGCAAGGCCGTTCACCCCCGCTACGACTCGGCGACCAAGGCGAACGACATCGCGCTGTTGCGTATCACGCCGGTTTGGCGGCCCGATGTCCAGGCCGCCCGCCTCGCCAGCCGACCTGGCGCGGTCAATTCCGGAGTGCCGGGTCGCATCTTCGGCTACGGCAAGACCAAGCGTGGCCGCAGTTCGGCGATATTGCTGCAGGACCAGGTAAAGGTCTGGCCTGCGGCCCGCTGCCGAAAGGCCTATTCCAGCTATCCTGGCCGGATCGACAGCCGGGTGATCTGCGCGAACGACGTTGGCACCGATACCTGCCAGGGCGACAGCGGGGGGCCGTTGATGGACCTTGTCAGTGATGTTCAGGTCGGGATCGTCAGCTGGGGCGATGGTTGCGCCGATCCGGCAAAGCCGGGCGTCTACACGTCGGTCGCCGCGTTCCACCCGTGGATCGAGGCCGTCGTCGGCAAGGATGCCCTTGCAAGGGCCCCGCATCCCGGGCGCTGAGCGGGCTGGCTAGCCAGCCGCACGCCCGGAAACTCCGCTGCCTGCCGCAGCGTGGCGGGCATGGCTGCGCCCCAGAATCCACGTCAAAAGCGCGACCACCAGGGCGGCCCCGGCCATCGCCAGGAAGGCCGGGGAGCTGTCACCCGCATTCGCCCCGCGCACCCGGCCGAGCAGGTCCGGTCCGACATATCCCGACAGCTGCGAGACTGCATTGATCCAGGCGATCCCGCCGGCCGCCGCGGCGCCGGAGAGAAAAGCTGTGGGGATGGTCCAGAACACCGCCAGCCACGCGAGGCTGCCGGCCGCCACCATGCTGAGCGCGAGGACCGTCGCAACCGGGCCCGGATCCAGCGTCAGCAACAGCAGTCCGGCCGCCGCCAGCAAGGAAGCGCCGACCGCGTGCCAGGTCCGTTCGCCCGTTCGGTCGGAGCGCCGGGCCAGCGCGACCATTGCCACCGCGCCGATACCCCACGGAACAGCCGTGACGAGGCCTACGCGCAGGTAGTCGGTCTTGCCGATGCCGATTTCCTGCACCAGCGTGGGCATCCAGAAGTTGAGCGCGTTGGCATAGACTCCGCGGGAGAAATCAGCCCCGCCGGCCGCCCAAACGCGCCAGTCGGTAAACACGTGGCGCAGGAGGTGCCGCTCGCCTGCGGCAGCCTTGCGCGCAGCGTCCTGGGCAAGGCGCTCCTCGACCAGCGCCCGCTCGTCCTGTCCCAGCCAGGATGCGTGCTGCGGCGAATCCGGCAGCCTCGCGAGGAACAGCAGGCCAATTGCCACCGACGGAATGCCCTCCAGCAGGAACAGCCATTGCCACCCGCGCCAGCCGGCCGCGCCGTCCATGAATTCGAGCAGGGCGCCAGACAACGGCGCGCCGACCACGCTGGCGAGCGGAATGGCGACGAAGAAGCCGGCCATTACCCGCCCGCGCCGTGCCGCGGGAAACCACTGCGTGAGGTAAAGCAGGACGCCGGGCACGAACCCTGCCTCGGCGATCCCGAGAAGGAACCGTAGCAGGTAGAAGCCGAACTGCGGGTCGGTCAGCCCGGCCGCTTGCGCGATCCCGCCGAAGCGCATGTCCGCGATGAACAGGAATCCGGCCGTCACGATCCCCCAGGTGACCATGATGCGCGCCAGCCAGCGGCGTGCCCCCACTTTCGCCAGGATCAGGTTCGATGGAACCTCGAACAGGAAATATCCGACGAAGAAGATGCCTGCCCCCGCGCCGTAGACCGCGTCGGACAGGCCGAGCTGGTCGGCCATCTGCAACTTGGCGAAGCCGACGTTTACGCGGTCGAGGATGGCCATGAAATAGCCGAGGAACAGCAGCGGCAGGATCCGCCGCCCGATCTTGCGATAAACGGCCGTTTCCTGGACCATTGTTTCTCCCCCCGCCGGCATTTTGCCCTTAGTCAATGGCGATGCTACCGGGGCCGGTTACCGGATCGGACACGTGGCCGCCAGACGGCGGGAAAGGATACCCATGCTCCAGACCATCGCCCATCCGACCGATTTCTCACATGAAGGGCTTGCCGCCTTCGAACACGCGCTCGCCCTGGCGATTGCCAATCGCGCAACGCTGCACCTGCTGCACGTCCACGCCCCGGGCGCCGAGGACAGCTTCGGCGGATTCCCCCACGTGCGCGATGCGTTGCAAAAATGGGGCATTCTGGGACCCGACGCGACGGTCGAGGACATCGAGGCTCAAACCGGCGTCAAGGTGCGCAAGACGGAGATTCGCGACCTCGACGCGGTGGACGGCCTCTCGCGCTTCCTTTCCGCGCACCGCCCGGACCTCGTGGCCATGGCGACGCACGGGCGCGCGGGGCTGGAGCGATTGCTGAAGGGCTCCGTCTCCGGGCAGGTTGCGCAAGAGGTGCGTGTGCCGGTGCTTTACCTCGGCCCCAATGCGGCCAGTTGCATCGACGACAAGGGGGCGCTACGGATCGACCACGTTCTCATGCCGGTGGACCACGACCCGCCGGCTCGAGCGGCTATCGCTTACCTGCACGAGATCCTGGGTAATCTCGAGCCGCAGCTCGACCTGTTCCATGTCGGCAAGGAGCCGCCGCGGGTGTCCGGGCCCGAGGGCGATCTCCCGGTGCGCAGTGCCGAGGGCGACATCGTGGGAACGATCACCGTGGCAGCGCTGAAGGCCGACCTCATCGCCATGCCGACGGCCGGGCGACAGGGCCTGCGCGACATGCTGCGCGGCAGCACGACCGAACGGGTGCTGCGCGATGCGCCCCGCCCGGTGCTGGCGCTGCCCGCGCGCGACTAGGAGTCGTCGCCTTTCCCGCCCCGGGCCGAACCGATCGCGACGCCGAGTGCAATCCCGATCCCGATCCCGAGCGCGATGTTGTCCAGCGCGACCCCGATCGCCGAGCCAAGGGCGATGCCGATGGCGATCCCGGTGCCCAGGTTCCTGTTCTCGCCTTGGCTCATCGCTTTTGCCTTTGCTCGAATGGCGCCGATTTGAACGCGGCGGGCGGCGGCCTAGCCGGCGGCCTTGACGATCTCCGCCCAGGCCGCCTCGTCGATCACCTCGATCCCCAGGTCGGCGGCCTTCTTGAGCTTGCTGCCCGCGCCCGGCCCGGCGACGACCAAGTCGGTCTGGGCGCTGACCGAGCCGGCGGCCTTGGCACCAAGACGCTCAGCCTGTGCCTTGGCCTCGTCGCGGCTCATGGTCTCGAGCTTGCCGGTGAAGACGACCGTCTTGCCCGACACCGCACTGGCGGTCGTCTGCACCTCGAAGCGCGGGGGTGAGACTTCGGACAGAAGGTCGTCCCACACGGCGCGATTGTGCTCCTCGTGGAAGAAGTCACCGAGCGCCTCGACCACGACCGGGCCGACGCCGTCGATGCCGGTGAGTTCGGAAATCGCCCCATCGTCCCCCGCTCGCGCCTTTTCGGCAGTATTACGCAGGGCGCGCAGATCATGGAAACGTTTCATCAGGTCGCGCGCCGTCACCGCGCCCACGTGGCGAATGCCGAGGCCGAAAAGGAGTCGCGCGGCGTCGGGCTCGCGCTTGGCTTCGATCGCGGCGAGCAGCGCGGTGACCGACTTCTCCTGCCAACCCTCCCGGCCCAGCAGCTCGTTTCGGTGCTGCTTCAGCCGGAAGATGTCGCCCGGTCCGCGGTCGAGCCAGCCAAGTTCCATGAACTCGGCGATAGTCTTTTCTCCGAGCCCCTCGATATCGAGCGCGGCGCGGCTGACGAAGTGGCGCAAGCGCTCGAATTGCTGCGCCTTGCACACGAGCCCGCCGGTGCAGCGCACGTCGACCCCGCCTTCCTCGGCCACCGCCTCGCTGCCGCAGACCGGGCAGTGATCGGGAAAGACGTAAGGTTCGCGCTTCGTGTCGCGGGTCAGGTTGTCGACCACCTGCGGGATAACGTCGCCGGCGCGCTGGATGACGACCCGGTCGCCCTCGCGCAGGCCGAGCCGGGCGATCTCGTCGCGGTTGTGCAGCGTGACGTTGTAGACCGTCACCCCGCCGACCAGCACGCCGGAGAGCCTCCCCACCGGCGTCAGCTTGCCCGTGCGGCCAACCTGAATGTCGATCGTCTCCAGGGTCGTTTCGGCCTGTTCGGCGGGGAACTTGTGCGCCAGCGCCCAGCGCGGAGCCTTGCCGACCGCGCCGAGACGCTGCTGCAGGGCAAGCTCGTTGACCTTGTAGACGACGCCGTCGATGTCATAGGGCAGGCCCGCCCTGCGCTCTCCGATGCTGCGGTATTGCTGCAGCATTTGCGCGGTAGAATGACACAACTCGAGATCCGGCGAAATCGGCAGTCCCCAATCGGCGATGCGCCGCATCATGCCTTCCTGGGTGTCCGCCGGGACTTCCGATGCAGCGCCCCACCCATGGGCCAGGAAGCGCAGCGGACGCGCCGCGGTGACACGCGGGTCCTTCTGCCGCAGCGAACCGGCCGCAGCATTGCGCGGAGTGGCGAACTGGCGGATGGCGGTTTCGTCGAAGCCTTCACCCCTTTCCTCCGCCTTCGCGCGGGCCTCTTCCATCAGGCCTTCGTTGAGTGCGGTAAACGCCTGTTTTTCCATGTACACTTCGCCGCGCACCTCGAATACGGCCGGAGCCGCGCCGTCCAGCTGTTGCGGTATGTCGGGGATGTGCGCGACGTTGGGCGTGACGTCTTCACCGACCTCACCATCGCCCCGCGTCGATGCCCGCACCAGTGCGCCGTTCTCGTAGCGAAGCGAACAGGACAGGCCGTCGATCTTGTCCTCGGCGGTAAAGGGCAGCGGCACGTCGTCGCCCAGGGCCAGGAAGCGCCTGACGCGGGCGACGAATTCCTCGACCTCCTCGTCGGAAAAAGCGTTGTCGAGGCTCATCATGCGGACCTCGTGGCGCACCTTGCCTAGCGGCGAAGCAGCGATCTCGTGACCCACGACAGCGCTTGGGCTGTCCGTGCGAGCAAGATGCGGGAAGGCTGCCTCGAGTTCGGCATTGCGCCGCACAAGCGCATCGTATTCCGCGTCGGAAATCTCCGGCGAGTCCTCGGCGTGATAGAGCCTGTTGTGGTGGGCGATCTGCTTGGCCAGCCGCATCAGTTCGTTTGCGGCATCGGCTTCGGAAAGGTCGGCGGGATTCGCGTTCATCGCGCCGCTATCGCCCGATTTGGGAGCGCTTTCCAGCCTTCTACATCTTCTCCTTGAGCCCGGCCCGGATCAGCCACCAGTTGGTCGGATAGGCGGTGAGAAAGCCCGCCAGCATGGCGAGTTGCATGGCGAACCAGAATTCCGGCGTGTCGACATGCGCCACACCCCCGAAAGATGCCTTGAACCAGGCGAACTGGAACACCGCCATCAGCCCGTACATCCCGACCTGCCACGAGGTTATGGAGAGGATGTCGGCCTTGGCTGCCGCGATGATACCCTTGCCGGGCGACAGGTCGCGCATGGGCACGATGGTGAAATACTGGAAGCCGACACCGATGAGGAAGGCGACGATGTAGTCCACGATCCAGACGGCGAAGATCCTCTCACCGAACAGCGAGTGCCACCCGAACCAGATGGCAATGGCGGGAAAGGCGAACGCCGACCACTCGGCGACGATGTCGCCCAGCGTGCAGCCCGCGCCGCAATGGCTCGCCCCCTTGGCGACCGCGGCCCAGAACGGCGGCTCTTTTCCGGGAATGCCCTCGCCCTTCGGTCGCCCGAACTGCCAGTAGAGCCAGACCCACAGCGGTCCGCCAAACAGGCAGGTCAGCGGCCAGACCAGGCCCATGACGCGCATCTTCTGCGGATGCCGGATAACGTCGGTGGCGACGGCGATGGCACAGGCGAAGCCGATCGCCAGGCTGGCAATCGAAAGCAGGTCGAGCCAGCGTGGAAATTCGGCGTGCCCCATGTATTGGCGAACGGGGCAGGCTGCGGCAGGTTCCGTTCGGGCGGGGCTAGACCCCCTCCAGCAACCTGTCCGCCTGCGCCCGCGCCTCGCTGGTGATCTCGGCGCCCGAGAGCATGCGGGCGATCTCCTCCTGCCGGCCGGCGGCATCGAGCAGGTGGACCGAAGTGCGGGTGACCGTGCCCTCGCTCGACTTGGCGATGACGTAGTGCGTGCCCCCGCGTGCGGCGACCTGCGGACTGTGCGTGACGGCGAGAAGTTGGCCGCCGCTGGCGAGCCGGGCCAGCCGCTCGCCAATGGCACTCGCCACCGCACCGCCGACGCCGCGGTCGATCTCGTCGAAGATCACCGTTGCCGCCCCGCCCTGCTCAGCCAGCGCGACCTTGAGGGCCAGGATGAAGCGGCTGAGCTCGCCGCCCGAGGCGATCTTGCCCAGCGGCGCGAAATCCGCGCCGGGATTGGTGGCAATGAGGAATTCCACCGCATCCATTCCCCTTGCGCCCCAGCGTTCTTCCGGCAGGTCGGCGACCGAGGTGCGGAAGCGGGCCGAATCGAGCTTGAGCGGGGCGAGCTCGGCGGCGACCGCCTCGTCGAGCCGCAGCGCGGCTGCGACGCGTGTCGCGTGGAGAGCCTCGGCCCGTGCGCGGTAAACCTCGTGAGCGGCGCGCTCGGCTTTTTCCAGATCGGCAATATGCGCGTCGGCCGTTTCGATGGCGTCGAGCTGTTCGCGCATCCGGCGCATCTCGGCCGGCAGTTCGTCGACATCGACGCGGTGTTTGCGGGCCAGCGCGCGCAGCTCAAACAGGCGGGTTTCTATGCGGTCGAGTTCAGCCGGGTCGTGAGTCAGCGCCTCGGCCGCGGCGGAAAGCTTGTCTTCCGCCTCGCCCGCTTCGATCACTGCGCGGTCGAGTGCAGCGAGCGCCTCGGCCAGCAACGGATGTTCCCCGGCGATGCGGTCGAGCCGCCGCGCGGCGCCGCGCAGCGTGGCGAGCGCCGAATCGGAGCCGTCCCACAACGCCCGCAGCTCCTCGAGATCGCCCGCGAGTTTCTCGCCCTTCTGCATGTCGGCGCGTGCGCCGGCGAGCTTGTCCTCCTCACCTTCCTGCGGCTCCATGGCGGTCAATTCGGATAGGTGCGCGAGCAGCAGGTCCTGCTCCGCCTTGGCCTGCTCGATCCCCGCCCGTGCTTCGGCCAGCTCGGATTCGGCCGACCGCCATTCACGCCAGGCCGCTTCGACCCCGGCGACGTCGGCACCGGCATAGCGATCGAGCAATGCGCGATGGCCGCGCGGGTTGACCAGCCCGCGGTCGTCGTGCTGGCCGTGCAGTTCGACCAGTGCCGGCGCCAAGTTCGCGCAGCAGCGCCACGCCGACGGGCTGGTCGTTGACGTAGGCCTTGCTGCCGCCATCGGCTTTCAGAGTGCGGCGCAGGATCAGCGGCTCGCCGGGCTCGAGCTCCACCTCGGCATCGTCGAGCACGTCGCGCACCGGCGCGGGCAGATCGGCGAACTCGAAGGTTGCGGTCGCGCTGCCCCTGTCCGCGCCGGCGCGGACCAGACCGCTGTCGGCCCGGTTGCCCAGCACGAGTCCGAGTGCATCGAGCAGGATCGACTTGCCGGCCCCCGTCTCGCCGGTGAGCACGCCGAGCCCGCCGGTGAAAGCCAGGTCGAGCGCTTCGATAAGCACGATGTTGCGAATGGAAAGCCGGGTGAGCATTCGTCGCCAGCATTAAGGGCCGCGCGAGCGCTCCGCAACGCTCGCAATTATTGCGACAAACCCATCCAGCGAAAGGAAATCTTAACGTCGCTTTGGTGTCTTGTGGATAACCAAGGGGAAAAGGGGTTCGCCGAAGTGTCTGTCCTTGTCATTCGCGCGCACAAGCGCTTCGCCGTCCGGCGCTCGGTCATGCTGCGCGGAGGACCGGTGAAGAAGCGCGGCGGCCTGATGATCGAGCTGTCGTCCGAAGGCTGCCGGATCAGCAACGCGGATTCGCTTTCCTACACGGCCGACCAGGACGTGACGGTGGAACTCGACGACGGCACCCGCTTGCCGGGCAAGGTACGATGGGCGCACGACGGCTTCGTCGGCGTGCGTTTCGCCCAGGCGCTGCGCCAGGGAGAACTGGCGGACTTGTTGGAAACCAGCCGGGCGCCGGGGTTCCCCGCCTGCGCGGTAGCCTGACCTAGCTCGCCGAAGCGACCATCGCCGGCTCGTACTTTTCCATCAGCGCGTAAGCCTTCTCGTACCATTCGCTGCCCGGGTAGTTGGCGCCGAGGACGGCCGAGTACTTCTTCGCTTCCTGCGGGATGCCCAGCGCCAGGTTCGTCTCCGTGAGGCGGAACAGCGCCTCGGGCGTGTGACTCGTGGTCTGGTACTTGTCGATCACGTTCTGGAAGCGGATCTGCGCGGCGAGCCAGCGGCCGGCCCGCTCGTAATAGCGGCCGATCTCCATTTCCTTGCCCGCGAGGTGGTCGTGCACCAGATCGACCTTGAGCCGCGCGTCGGCGGCGTAGCGGGTATTCGGATAGCGCCGGTTCACTTCCTCGAGCGCGGTCAGCGCCTGCTGGGTAACCCGCTGGTCGCGGTCGACGTCGCTGATCTGCTCATAGTAGCTGAGCGCGATCAGGTAGTAGGCGTAAGGCGCGTCCTTGTTGCCCGGGTGAATCGACAGGAAGCGCTGCGCCCCCTCGATCGCCTTGTCGTAATCCTTGCGAACGTAATTCGTAAATGCGCCCATCAACTGCGCGCGCCGCGCCCACGGCGAATAGGGATGCTGGCGCTCCACCTCGTCGAACAGCGCGGCGGCGATCTTGGTATCGCCCGCGTCCAGGCGATCCTTCGCCTCCCCATAAAGCGATTCGACATCGCGCGCGACGTAGGCGGTGTCCCCCCCTTTTTGCCGCCCAGCATGGCGCAGCCCGAAAGGGCAAGCGCGGCGACGGAGGCAATGGCGACGGCGCGGGTGGCGCGGGCTGTCTGGCGAAGCATGGAGGGGCCTATAGCCAGCCCGCGAATGAACGCCAAGTGAAGTTGGTCCCGCTCGCGCCCGGCTCTCACACCACCGCGAAATCCGTCGCCGCAATTGCCGGGTGCGATGTTTCGCCCAGGGTGGCGAACAGCAGGGCCGCCTGCCCCCCTGCGCCATCGGGATCGAACCAGAGGTGTCCGCTCGCCTGGTCATAGACGATCCGGTCGTCTGCATCGGCTGCCACGGTACCAAGCGCGAATGCACCGGTCGGGATACCGCCGGCGGCAAGTCCGGGAAAAGCTGCGGACGAAAGTTCGATGATGTCCTCGCCCGAATGGAAATCGAGGATCAGGTCGACGTTGGGACCGCCCCAGACGCTCGTCGCGCCGGGGGCATAGGTGAACATGAATATGTCCGCCCCACCTGCACCGAGCAGCGTATCAGCCCCCATCGCGCCATTGAGGCGATTGGCGCCCTCGTCGCCGATGAAGAAGTCGTCCATGAGCCCGCCAACGAGGTTCTCGATCCCCGAATACGAGTCGCCTTCTGCGGCGTTGTTGTACCCGCGCGCGAGGGTCAGGTTGATGAACACCACGCCCGAGTTATCCTCGTAGCTCGCCCAGTCGAGGCCACCGCCGCCGATGATCACGTCCGGGCCGACGGCGCCGATGATGATGTCGTTGCCCAGCGCCCCATCAAGCCGGTTCACGCCCGGGTCGCCGATTATGAAGTCATTATAGTCGGTGCCGATCACGTTCTCGATGGATACGAACACGTCGCCTTGCGCGGCGTTGCCGTAACCCTGCCCGAGCGTGAGGTTGATGAAGATCGCTCCCGCGTCGCCGGCATAGCTGATCGTATCGACGCCGGACCCGCCATCGAGGGTGTCGGCACCGGAATGACCGGCAAGCAGATCGTCACCCGCGCCGCCCCGCAGCACGTTTGCTACGTCGTTGCCGATGATCAGGTCGTTGCCCGGCCCGGCGATCGCGTTCTCGATGACGCTCCCGCGCGCGATGACCACGTTGCCGATCAGCCCGCCGACGTTGCTGAAAGCCTCGGGAACGAGAGTGATGACCTGGTTCTGGCCGAACCCGGAGAAGTCGAGCGTGTCGACCCCGCCGTTGTCGAAGATGGTGTAGCTGACGCCGGTGAAGGTGCCGGCGTTGTAAAACGCACGGTCGGCCGTGCTGTTGAAGCCGTATACGGTATTGCCGGTGCGCGTCGTCGTCGCGACGCCATAAAGGTTGGCCACGGCGACTCCGTCCGCGGCCATCGGCGTGACGATGAACTGTTCCGAAAAGCCCAGGCCGTCGAAGTAGGTGCTCTCGCCTTGCGAGAAGTACGACATGACCGTCGTGGCCCAACTGTCGTTGAGATAGATCGAATCGAAAGCGAAGTCGGCGTCGTTGTTGTAGTTGCCCGCGTGTCCGAGACCGAGTGCGTGGCCGGTCTCGTGCAGGTACGCCTGGAACGGATAGTCGCCGACCTGGTCGCCGTATTTCGTGAGCCACGTCTTATCGATGTTGACCTTGGCCGAGGTCGTGGTCGTGCCTACGTACTCGGAGCTCGCGAAGGCACCGTCCTCCTCGTCGTCGTAGACGATCTGGCCACCGGTCGTGACCTCCGCAAACCGGATGCCTGTCACATCGCCCCAGATGGCGACGGCCTCCCGCGCCAGTGCCTGCCCGGCCGCAGTCAATCCGGTGACGTTGTATGTCAGCGTCCCGCCAGCGGTGACGTCGAAATGGTGATCGTAGCGCTGCCAATAGCCCTCTGTAAGCTGGAGCGCGATCTGGTCGTTCGTGAAGACCGTGGGCGTGGGCGCCTTGAACGCCGTGAGGTTGAATGGCGACGCGCCGCCGATCGTCCCGCTCACATCGAGATAATAGGTACCGGATGACGTAGGAGTGAAGCGAATGCCCGAAAACACGCCCTCGCCCACGTCATCGTTGGTCAGCATCTGGTTCCCGCCGGCATCGCGCAGGGTCAGCTGGGTGTCGATTTCGGCGTCCGGAGTTGTCGCCCCGGTGCGAAAAAGATAGGTCTGACCTGCTTGGAGCGAGATCGCATACCAGTCGTGATCGGTACCCGTTTCCAGCACGCCGTTGACACTCCCGTTCACGGCGAGCGTACCAGCCGTCGCCGCCGTCTCTCCCATGGCGTCGGGGCCGGGCGGCGGGTCCTGTGCCACCGAGAGATAGAAGCTGCCGGTTGTCAGGTTGTCCCACGTGCCGGCATCGATGTAGAATGTTCCGCTCACGGTCGGGGTGTAGGAAATCAGCGCGTTGTTGCGCTCGCCGCCGTCATCGTTTGCCGCAACCTCGCCTCCGCTGGCGTTGCGCAGACTGAGATAGGCGTCGGTGTTGCTTGCGTCGAACGTGGTATGGATCGTGTAGGTCTTCCCCGCCTCCAGTGTGACTGCGTACCAGTCGTGGTCGCCCTTGGTCTCGATGTTGACCGACACGCTCGTGCCGACGGTTATGGCGCCCGCGCCAACGCTTCCGGCGGGCAGGTCATCCCCCAGTCGCGGAGGGGGTGCCGCCAGCGCACCACTGCTGAACACTCCGCCGGTAACGGGTGTCGAAACGTTCAAGTCTTCGGTTTCACGGAACATCTGCGACCCCTCGCACAAAGGACCGTGGGCTCGATATGCCCCGGTCCTCCCTCCTTATCAAAAGCGGGAAAACTGCACCAATCGAAATGCCTTATCGCGCCCGAGGCTACTGGAGATGAACGACAAACTCGGTCCTGCGGCCGGAGCCTGAGGACCTGCGGGCGGAACCCGCCGCCGGGGGAAGCCTTTTATTGCTGAGATGAGCAAGCCAACCAACGCCCGCCTCCATCGCATGGTGATGGACAAGCACGTCTGCCCTTACGGCATCAAGTCAAAGTGGCTTCTGCGGCGCCACGGCTACACCGTCGACGATCATCCGCTGAGGACGCGCGAAGAAACCGATGCCTTCAAGCGCAAACACCAGGTCGAGACCACGCCGCAGGCATTCATCCATGGCCAGCGGATCGGCGGATACAGCGAATTGCGCAGGCACTTCGGCAATCCGCTGCCCGAGCGCAGTGAGACGAGCTACCGGCCCGTGATGGCAGTCTTCGCGATTGCGGCGGGGCTGGCGATGGCCGTGAGCTTCTTCCAGTATGCCACTCCCTTCACGATCCCCGCCGGCGAGTGGTTCGTCAGCTTCACCATGGTCATCCTAGCCATGCTGAAGCTGCAGGACGTCGAGAAGTTCTCGACCATGTTCGTCGGGTACGACCTGCTCGCCCGGCGATGGGTCCCCTATTCCTATGCCTATCCGTTCCTGGAGGCGCTTGCAGGCATACTCATGACCGCCCACGCGCTCGACTGGCTATCGATTCCCGTTGCCCTGTTCATCGGCTCGGTCGGCGCGATCAGCGTGTTCTATGCCGTCTACGTGCAGAAACGCGAACTCAAGTGCGCCTGTGTCGGTGGATCGAGCAACGTGCCGCTGGGCTTCGTCTCGCTGACGGAGAATTTGTTCATGGTCGGCATGGCCCTGTGGATGCTTCTGCGCCCGTGAGAAGGCAACCCCGCCTCGACCGTCCGCGGAGGCGGAGAATTTACGGCACCTGCTGATTGGCGCGGACACAGGCGTAGCCGCGAGACTGGCCCGTGGATCTCGCAATTATTCCCAGAAGGCCACGCTGCGACACTCGATGCTCTCGCGGATGTTCGAATTGGCAAAGCTCGGATCGACGAAGGCCGTGTGCGGGCACCGCCAAGAGTGGCTGTGATCGCTGTCGTGGAACTTGAACAGCAGGACATCGTCGGAATGCATGTTCGAAAAGTACCACCACCGCATTTGCGGATTGTAGCTGAAGATCGTCGCGGCGATGCGCTTCTCCTCTCCCTCGACCGGCTTCACCGCCTCCTCGTCACTCGGGAACTCGTCGACGATCCACAGGGTGTTTGATTTCTCCTCGCCGCCGAAGCTGGTGCGGCCGTCGCACAGCGCCAGCGGCACGTCCTGTGGCGGCGGCGAGAAGGTGCGCCAGTAGCTGGTGATGAGAAAACGAGTGAAGCCGGGCCCGTCGGGAAACATCTCGCGGTAGGTGTTCTCGGCCATCGCGTGGGCGCTCGGCGTGTTGATGTCGACATGGGCCTCGCCTGCCGGGGGCTGGATGCCGCCGCGATGCTGATAGCCCTCGACCTTCTCCTGCTGGCCGAGATCGGCGCTGGTCCGGATCATCCAGCCTCGCGTGACGACCTTGTCGGCCCCGGTCAGGCGCTTCACGCTGGCGGCGACCTCGTCCTCGTAGAGTTCCTCGACCATCGCCTTGTTGTGAAAGTCGCTCACCTTCGTCGGCTCGCGGGCGATCGTGAAGCCGTGCGTGTCGAGCGCGAAGTGGTCGCGGATCGGCATGCCGTCGCGCACTGCGACCACGTGGTCGGAATAGGTCCCGGTGTTCATCTCCTTGCCGGCGCTGACATAGCGGCGGGTGACGAACTGTCCTTCGTCGACGAAGCGAATCCGGGTTTCGACCTGGCGCTGGGCGTCCTCGAGGGCGTCGTGGGGTATGGCGGCGGTGGCCATGGCAAGTTCTCTCCCGGTAATTCTATCGTTCGTTACGATATTGCCCGCGGCGGTTGCGCAAGGCAATAAGGTGCGAAACAGGGAGAGAGAAATGACCGCATTGCCGCCGACTTCGGACGACCGGGAGATCTGGGACGCCTGGCTGAGCATGTTCAAGCTGCCGATCGTCAACACGGCGGTGGCCGTAGAGCTGTTCCCGGCCATTTCCGACACCGCGCTGAGCACCGAGGATCTCGCCGCCAGGCTGGATCTGGATGCCCGCGCGCTGGCCATGTTCCTCGCCGCGCTGTGCGACATGGGGTATGTCGAGAAGCGGCTCGGCAAGTGGCAGGCGACCAGCCTGGCGCGCACCTGGTTCCACCCCGACGGGCAGGGCAACTGGAGCCACTTCTTCGACGCGATGGACCGTAACGAGCACTTGCGCGGCCGCCTTCTCGAATCGATCCGCACCGGCAAGCGGCCCGAGAGCGGGACCGACGACCGCCCGGTCGGCTGGGAGCAGGGCACCATGCCGCCCGACGTGGCCGAGAACATCGCCCGCTTCATGCAGGCGCACAGCCAGGCCCCGGCGCTGGGCGTCGCGCGGCTGCCGGTCTGGGGCACCGTCCGTCACCTGATGGACGTCGGCTGCGGCAGCGGGGTCTACGGGATCGAGATCGCCCGGGCCTGGCCGGAGCTCAAGGTCACCCTGATGGACCTCAAGGAAGTCGCCCACGAGGCCGGCAAATACGTCAAGGCCGCGGGGATGGAGGGCCGGGTCGACACCGCCGGGGTCAACATGTTCACCGAGGAATGGCCGTCCAGCGAGAACGGGGGCCCCGACGCCCACTTCTTCTCCAACGTGTTCCACGACTGGAGCGACGAAACCAACCTCGACCTCGCCCGCCGCAGCTTTGCCGCCCTCCCCTCCGGCGGCCGGATCTTCCTCAACGAGATCCTTATGCACGACGACTACACCGGCCCCTTCCACGCCGCCGCGTTCAGCTTGCTGATGCTGACCGGCACGCTGGGCAAGCAATACTCGCTGGCCGAGTTCCGCGCCCTGCTGGAGGAAGCCGGCTTCACCGACGTCCAGTCCCAGCGGACCGGCGGAGGGTATTACTCGCTGGTCAGCGCGCGCAAGCCCTGAGCGCGGCGCGAAAGGTTACACCGAGTTGACACCAGGATCGGCCGCTTTGGCAGATCGAGTGCATCCGGCGCACCGGCCCCGCAGCGCATGAACGAGCCGGCGCCGGGCGGCGCGGGCGGATCGCCAGCATGAAAGAGCCGATGCGAGGCTAGGCAGGTTCGGCGCGTGTAGGAAAGTGGTTTTCGCGCGCCGTCACGCGATCGCGCGGAGGATGACCGCCGGGCGCCGGGCGACGCGCCCTAGCCCTTGCGCTTCTTGCGCGCGGCGTACTTGGCATCGCGCGCGGCCTTGCGCTCGGCCTCGGTCGGCTCGGGCTTTTTGGCGGCTTCCGCCTGCGCGCGCTTGTCCGCCTTGGCCTGTTCCTGCGCGGCCTTGCGCGCGGCCCGCTTCTCGGCGGCAGCGGCCTCGCGCGCCTCTGCCGCGGCCTTGCGCTCGGCCAGGACCGCCGGGTCCACCGGAGGCTTGTCCGCCAGCTTCTTCAACGCCTTGTCGCGCGCCTTCTGCCCCGCGGCGGCGCGTTCCTGAAGGCTGGGTTCCTTGAATCCTCGCATGGTATCTGTCGTTCTCTCGTGGCGAGCCGGCACGCGCCGGCGGGAAAAGGGCGTGGGGGCGCTGTAGGGAATGGAACGCGCGCGGGGAAGGCCCGGGTTGCTGGGGTGCGCCGAAGAGACCGCCAACCCCGCCCCCGACACCGACCCCGCCCCCGCTCTGACCTGCGTAGACCTGCGCAGCAGCGGACCCGGAGCCGCAGGCGGAGAGGGCCGACTCGGAGCTGAAAGCGGAGAGGCCCGAAGGGCAACGCCACCGGAAGGAAGCGGGTGACCTCGAAGGCCTGATCGCGGAGGAAGACGCGCTGGAGCCGTTCAACCCGGACGATTGGCGAGGTCTGAGCGAGGAAAACCAGCGCCGGGGTTCAGTGGCACCGTCTCCCCTCCCGCCTGCGGGAGGGGCCGGGGGTGGGCCGAGCCACAGCGCAACACCGCGCCCACCCCTAACCCCTCCCGCAGGCGGGAGGGGGACACCCAGCCCATCTTCGTGGCCCCGGAAGTGATCCGGAGTCCAGCTTCAATGCTTGAAGCAGTTGTCCCGATGTAGACCAGACCTGAGAAAGCCTGGAATCACCACCGCTCAGAACGCTTCGGCACGCGAGCGTCGACCGAGTCCTCACCCTAGCAATCGTCGGACTAGCGTCCTCTTCAGCCCACTCCGCAAGCAGCTCTCTCCGTAATCCAATAGTGTTCTCCGTGAGAGCCCGAGTTCACGAACGTACTGATAGTGAGGCGCTCCTTGAAGGCATCCAGCGCAGCATCGAATTGGACCATCATCATGAGTGCGTCGCTTACCTGCGGCAAATCATCATCCTCCAGCGCGTGCAGAGTATTTACCTTCTGGCTCACTACCGAGGAAGCTAACGTAGATGACTCAAAACCGCATCGACGCGCCTACTTCGCTTGCGCTAAGTGTCGCGTCAGGCTTTTTCTTGGAAAGCTCCCGCACTTCACGGAAGCAATGCCGAGAACACCCCCGTAGAAACTCGTAGTTCTTAACGACAGTCGCGGTAGAGTCATGTTATCGAATTGATTCGATTTCTTTCCGACCTTGCTTGGAGGGGCTGACTGAACGTCGCTAGCAACACCATCGAGAATATAAGACCCAATAATGCTGCGAGAGCTTCACATTAGCAGATCGGAATCGCTCAACCTCTTCCATGTACTGCGCGAGCACCAATGCGACATCGCTTGTGGATGGCACATCGTCGACTTCGAAAGCCTCAAAATCGCTAAACGGAAGGTACTCGGGACCCAATACATCATTCGCTGCAGCCACAACCTTGTTAATCAATCGCAGTTTGAACGCGTCGACTGCATCATTGGGCGACTTCTTCGCAAGAAGGCTAATTTCGGAATGAAGGCCCTGCAGCTGACCAATCAGCTTTTCTAACCTCTCAATATCGCTCCGACTTTTCATGCGCTCTTCCTATGGGCACGCTCGCCTGAACTCTGCATATTTTTTGACTATCACGTCAAGCGGGTCGCGCTGCTTACTGTCGAAGACTTCAACCATCTGCTCAAGATCGGCGTCCGTCAGTGTTACGATTGCCTTTCGTTGACCTGACCACAGATCGATTGTTCGTTTGAACATGGCAGCCTTCAGGGGGTGGCGCGTGACGAAAACACCGAAACGCCCAAGTTCTTCCGCCATGTATCTGTTTAGTTGATCCACATGGGTGCGCTCAATCGCTACCACGTTTTTCATCTCGAACGTGACCTGTCGAGAGCCGTAGTCCGTATATATCTGCTGCAAGAATGGTTGGCGCACCGTGTTGTAGAATATCAGGTCGCGAATGCTAGTGCCGCTGTCGGTCCGGGCTTGCAACTGGGCGAAATCCAGATTGGGATACAACAGTGACGGGAGAAGCTGACCGACGGCGTTCTCATACTTGATATCAGAGCCATCTGATTTACCTGTAACGAGCTTCTGTATCTGGGCGAGTTTGCCGCGCGCCGACCGCACCGGAATTTGAGAAAAGAGCGGGTCGTTCACTGCGTCCTGAAACGCCCGTTCCTTCGCCTCAACGTAGGCAGCGACGACGCCGTAGTTGTCCCGATTATAGTGCAGGACCTCGATCCGGGTCAGGTTCTCCGGCTCATGCGAAATCTCGTCTTGGGGACAGTGCTTCTCAAAATAGTCCTCGTAACTAATCCACGGCACGAACCTGAGCCACCGCTTAGGCACCAGAAGCAGCGGACGGTTATCAGTCGGATCAATTGGGAGTGTCGTCGTCACGCTGATAAACGAACGCGACCGTGGGTCCCAAACGTTTTCTACCGACTTGGGCTCCAGCGGAATGCCCAACCGATTGCACTGGTCTATTGTGAAATCTATCAGAAATGATTTGAGGAAGCTGCACGCGAAGTCGCTGATGCGGTCCTTTGCAATTCCCTCCACAAAGAATTGCAGCTCCTCAATGTGCGACAGGCCATGAAGTCGCGTAGCGGGGGATACGACGGAATATCGACAGTACCTCCTGCGCTTTCTCCCTTCCAATGCGCTTGCCCCGACGAGTTCGGGATGAGCCTAGCCCGACCTCATCGCACTCGGAGGCGGCAATCAGCGCGTCTATGGCTGCATCCTTGCCGCCATTCAAAGCAAGCTGGCCCAAGTGGTTGAACGCGGTGACTAGGGCTCCATGAAGGGCAATGTCCTGTTGTGACGGTGAGCGCCACATGAGAAACGGATCAACGTAGAGAGGTATGTCTTCATCGAAGAACGGGATCGCAAAATCGGCGTCTTCCTGAGCTAGTGCGACCCCGTGAAAGTCCGTAAGGCGTGGACGGATCAGCAAAATTCTCTCCACACATTCTTGAATGGCGATTTTGATGAGCGCACGGCTGGACTACTCCTCCCCCATCCGCAGCGCCGCAATAAACGCCTCCTGCGGGATCGACACATTGCCATACTCCCGCATCCGCGCCTTGCCCTTCTTCTGCTTCTCCAGCAGCTTCTTCTTGCGGCTGATGTCGCCGCCGTAGCACTTGGCGGTCACGTCCTTGCGCAGGGCGGAGATGGTCTCGCGGGCGATGACCTTGCCGCCGATGGCGGCCTGGATCGGGATCTTGAACAGGTGGCGGGGGATGAGGTCCTTCAGGCGCTCGCACATGCCGCGGCCGCGTTCTTCGGCCACGGCGCGGTGGACGATCATGCTCAGCGCGTCGACCGGGTCGCCGTTGACCATGATGGACATCTTGACGAGGTCGCCTTCGCGCAGGCCGATCTGTTCGTAATCGAAGCTGGCGTAGCCGCGGCTGATCGATTTCAGGCGGTCGTAGAAGTCGAACACCACCTCGTTCAGCGGCAGCTCGTAGGTCACCTGCGCGCGGCCGGCGACGTAGGTCAGGTTGGTCTGGATGCCGCGCCGGTCCTGGCACAGCTTGAGGATCGAGCCGAGGTATTCGTCGGGCGTGTAGATCGTGGCCTTGATCCACGGTTCCTCGATCGTCTCGATGCGGCTGGGATCGGGGTAGTCGGCCGGGTTGTGCAGCAGGATGGTGTCGGCGTCCTCGGTCTTCGAGGCGCGCAGCTGGATGCGGTAGACGACCGATGGCGCGGTGGTGATGAGGTCGAGGTCGTATTCGCGGGTCAGCCGTTCCTGGATGATTTCCAGGTGCAAGAGGCCGAGGAAGCCGCAGCGGAAGCCGAAGCCCAGTGCCGCGCTGGTTTCCATCTCGTAGGAGAAGGAAGCGTCGTTGAGGCGCAGCTTGGCGATGGATTCGCGCAGCTTCTCGAAGTCCGCCGCGTCGACCGGGAAGAGGCCGCAGAAGACCACCGGCTGGACTTCCTTGTAGCCCGGCAGCGCCTTGGTCGCGCCGCCCTTGACCGTGGTGATGGTGTCGCCGACGCGGGCCTGCTCGACTTCCTTGATCTGCGCGGTGATGAAGCCGATCTCGCCCGGGCCGAGTTCCGGCAGCTCGACGCGCTTGGGGGTGAAGGCGCCGACGCGGTCGACCAGGTGCTCGGTCCCGCCCTGCATGAACTTGACCGGCAGGCCCTTCCTGATGGCCCCGTCGAGGACCCGGACGAGGATGACCACGCCGAGGTAGGGATCGTACCAGGAGTCGACCAGCAGGGCGCGCAGGGGGGCCGCGCGGTCGCCCGTGGGCGGGGGGATGCGGGCGACGACGGCTTCCAGCACGTCCTCGATCCCCAGGCCCGACTTGGCGCTGGTGAGGATGGCGCCCGAGGCGTCGATGCCGATGATGTCCTCGATCTCGGCCTTGACCTTGTCGGGCTCGGCGGCGGGGAGGTCGATCTTGTTGATGACCGGGACGATCTCGTGGTCGTGCTCGATCGACTGGTAGACGTTGGCCAGCGTCTGCGCCTCCACGCCCTGCGCCGCGTCGACCACCAGCAGCGCGCCCTCGCACGCGGCGAGGCTGCGGCTGACCTCGTAGGCGAAGTCGACGTGGCCGGGGGTGTCCATCAGGTTGAGTTCGTAGGTCTTCCCGTCGCTCGCGGCGTAGGACAGGCGCACGGTCTGGGCCTTGATGGTGATGCCCCGCTCGCGCTCGATGTCCATGTTGTCGAGCACCTGCTCGCTCATCTCGCGCGCGGTGAGGCCGCCGGTGGCCTGGATCAGCCGGTCGGCAAGCGTCGACTTGCCGTGGTCGATGTGGGCGATGATACTGAAATTGCGAATTAGCGCGAGGTCGGTCATGCGGCGCCCTTAGCCGCACTCCCCTGCCCTGTCAGCAATACCTTTGGGCCGCGCCGGGCCGTGAGGCGTCAGCGGCGGATCAGGCCGCGCGGCTGGCGCCCATGCCGACGTCGACCTGCATGAAGCGGCGCCCGTTGCTGCTGCGCCCGCCCCCCCTGCGTTCGGGCAGGCCGTAATGACCCGGCGGAAGCGCGGCGAGCGGCATGCCGGCCGCGGCCAGCATGTAAGGCGAAATTCGGTGGCGGGTGCACAGCCCGTCCGCCCCGTCCGACACCAGCGGAGTCTCGAACTCAACGCCCTGCGAAGCATCCTGCGACCGGCGCACCATGCACACGGCCAGCTGCCCCTCGCCGAGGTCGAGCACGAGCGGCGTGCCGACAGGCACGTCGAGCAGCCCCTCGATCATCGCCCCGGTGCGCGACAGGTTGCGCAGGACGGCGTCGTAGCGATGGTCCTCGTGAATCACGCCGATGCGGCGGAACACCGTGCGGCGCTGCGACCGGGCACGCTCCGGCCCGATGGCCTGGTAGACGAAGTTCCCGTCGCCCAGCTTCTCCAGCACTTCGGCCTGCGGCACCGCGCGCGAGAAGATGAAGCCCTGGATCAGCGTGGCGCCACGGGCGCACACGAGCTCCAGCTCGTCCATCGCCTCGACCCCTTCGGCGGTCGTTTCCATGTCCAGCGCGTCGGCCAGGCTGACGATCGCAGCGATGATGGCCGAGTTCGAGTTATCGTCCTCGGTCGATCCGCGCACGAAGCTCTGGTCGATCTTGATCTTGTCGAACGGCGCCTTGCGCAGGTAGCCGAGCGAGGAATAGCCGGTCCCGAAGTCATCGAGCGCCAGCTTGACCCCGATCTTCTTCAGCTTGTTGAACATGGCATCCGTCGCGGCGGCATCGCCCATGAACACGCTCTCGGTGATTTCCAGCTCGAGGCGCTTGGGATCCAGCCCGGACGAGGCCAGCGCATTGGTCAACACCAGGGGCAGACCGTCCGAACCGAACTGCTGAGCCGAGACGTTGACCGAGACCTTGAGTTCTCCCGGCCACTGCGCCGCGTCCTCGCAGGCCCTGCGAATGGCCCAGTCGCCCAACGCGCTGATGAGGTTGGATTCCTCGGCGATCGGAATGAACACGCCGGGGCTGATCTGCCCGCGCTCCGGATGCTCCCAGCGCATCAGCGCCTCGAAACCGCGGACCTCGTGGGTCTTTGCACAGACGACTGGCTGGTAATGCATCTGCAACTCGCCGCGCGTCAGCGCGTCGCGCAGGTCTTCCTCGATCTCGCGACGCTGCTGGGCGCTGTCCTTGAGATCGTTCGAATAGAAGCGATACTGGCCGCGTCCGCCACCCTTCGCCGCGTAGAGCGCAAGGTCCGCGCTCTTCACCAGATCGGTAGGTTCGATGCCGTCGTAGGGCGCGATCGCCATGCCGACCGACGTGCCGATGATCGCCCGGCTGCCGTCGAGCGAATAAGGCTGCGAGATCATCTGGATGATCCGCTGGGCAAGGTCTCCGAGGTCACCTCGGTCATCGATATCGGGCAGGATGACCTGAAACTCGTCGCCGCCAAGTCGCCCGATCTCGCCCTTGGTTCCGATAATCCGCTGCAGCCGCTGGGCGACCTGCTTGAGAAGTTCGTCGCCCGCGGGATGGCCCAGGGTGTCGTTGACCGCCTTGAACCGGTCGAGGTCGAGCATCATCAGCGCGCAGCTGCGCTTGGCCGCCTTGTACGCGGTCAGAAGCGCGGTCAGCCGCCGGGTCATGCGGTTGCGGTTGGCGAGCCCGGTCAGCGAATCGTATTGCGCCGCCCGGGTGTCGTCACGCTGCCGCTCGTAGTCGACGGTGATGTCCTTGGCGCCGCCACGATAGCCCAGGAAAGAGCCCGACGCGTCGTTGTAGGGCTTGCCGGAAATCGTCCACCACCGGGTCTGACCGGCGGCATCGACCTTGACGGTCATGTTGGCGAACTTGGTCCGGGCGCTGAGCAGGAAAGGCAATGGCCGCTCGGGGGTCTCGGCCCCATCTTCGTGTTCGAGCGTAAACAGCGAAGCGAGCGGACGGCCGATCAGTTCCACGTGCCGCACGCCGAACGTTTCGGCAGCCGTGGGTGACAGGTAGATGAGCCTGTTTTGGTCGTCCGTCGCCCAGAACCAGCCGATCCCGCCGGCTTCGAACTCGTCGAGCAACTGGAGTCGGCTCGCCCCGTCGGTCATCGAGATGGCCTTGAGCGGGCGGCTCGATTCGTCAGGCGACGCGCCGCCGCCGGCAGGATTTCTGCCGCCGAGACCCCGAAGGATTTCGCGCATAGCCATGAGTCTCAACCACCTCCGTTAATGCGGCAATGTGCGACCGTTTTGTTGCCCATGACTGGATAAACAGACTGGCTTAATTAATCGCTAAACCTGGCGCCCGTTCGCAGCCTGCTCACCCAGCCTTTCGCATGGGCGGAATCGTCGCTTCGGGGGAGGGGGACCGAACGGCGCGGCGACGCATGGGGACTTCCTCCTTAAGGGGAGTGGCAAACTCCACGCCGATGCGATCTTCCTGGCTCCAGCGCGTGGTCGCCGTCACGCTGGTGCTCTTGGTGAGCTGTATGCGGAAGATTGTTCCGACGGGGACGTTCCACAGGCCCTCGACCATGGCGCCACCGCTGGAAATGTTTCGCACCGTGCCGTTGTAAACGTGCCCCTGGTGATCGAGCAGGATCTTGCGCAGCGTTCGCTGGCGGGGGTGGCGCGCGGAGCGCGGACCCCGGGCCACCGCGGCAAGCCCGGTCTGCAGGCGCTCGGTCGCGGCATCCGCGGCGAGCGGTTGTTCGTAGATGAACCCTTGCACGTGGCTGCACCCGTGCATGCGCACCAGGTCCAGTTCGTCGAGCGTTTCGACACCTTCAGCCGTGGTGTCCATCCCGAGCTGGTGCGCGAGGCCGGTGATCGAAGCGATAATGGCGCCGTTGCGGCTGTCCGGCTGGGTGGCGCCGCGCACGAAGCTCTGGTCGATCTTGATCTTGTCGAACGGGGCCTTCTTCAGATAACCGAGAGACGAATAGCCGGTCCCGAAATCGTCGAGCGCGAGGCGCACTCCGATGCCCTTGAGCGCCGCGAACATCGCGTCTGTGCCTTCGTCGTCGTTGAGGAACACGCTCTCCGTGATCTCGAGTTCCAGCCGGCCCGCCTGGACCCCGGCCGAGGCCAGTGCACTGGTAACGACTGCCGGAAGGTTGCGATTGGCGAACTGCAGGGGGGAAACGTTGACGGCGCAGCGCACCTCTTCGGGCCAGCGCGCCAGGTCCTTGCAGGCCGTCCGCAACGCCCACTCGCCCATCTGCGAGATCAGGCCGCTATCCTCGGCGACGGAAATGAACTTGGCAGGCGAGATCCATCCTCGCTCCGGATGGTTCCAGCGCATCAGCGCCTCGAAGCCGTCGATCTTCTCCGTCGCGGTCGCAACGACCGGCTGGTAGAACATCTCCAGCTCGCCATGCTGAATCGCGTGGCGCAGGTCCTTTTCGAGACCGGCGCGCGCCTCGGCTTCCGCGTGCAGTTCCTTGGCATAGAAGTGATGTCGCCCGCGCCCGCCGTCCTTCGCGGCATAGAGCGCAAGATCGGCGTTGCGGATGATTTCCTCGCTCGTGGTGCCGTCCGCCGGAGACAGCGCGATGCCGATCGACGCGCCGATCACGGCAGTATGCCCGTCGAGTACGTAGGGCTGGGAGAGCGACTGAATGATCCGTTCCGCCAGCTCGCCCATTCGGCGGCGCTCGATCCGGTTCGGGATGATGACCTTGAACTCGTCGCCGCCAAGCCGCCCGACCATGCCCATCTTGCCCACGGTGCGCTCGAGACGCCGGGCGACCTGCTTGAGCAGGTCGTCGCCCGCGGGATGGCCGAGCGTATCGTTGATCTGCTTGAACCGATCGAGGTCCAGCAGGAACACCGCGCAACATCGGTGCATTTCCTGGGGCGCCCGGATGATCTTTTCGAGCGACTGGGCCATCTGGAAACGATTGGCGAGGCCGGTGAGCGAATCGTAGGTTGCGAGCCTCGTGGCGTGTTCCTGGCTCCGCCGCTTTTCGGTCAGGTCGGTACCCGAGCCCCGAAATCCCACGAAGTTGTCGAAGTGGTCGTAGATCGGCCTGCCGCTGACCGACCACCAGCGCTCGTCGGCCGTCGCCGCGCGCACGGCGAGCTCCTGGAAGGCCGAGCGGGCCGAGAGGTGAAACGTCAGCGTCCGCTCCCCCTCCTGCGCCTGGTCCAGATCGAACAGGGACCGCAGCGGCTTGCCCAGGAGCTCCTCGGCCTCACGGCCAAGCATTTCGGCAACCGGGCTCGAAATGTAGGTGAGCTGCGACCTGCGGTCGGTTTCCCAGAACCAGCCCTGCCCCGTCTCCTCGTACTCCGCGAGAATGTCGCGCGCGCGGGATTGGACCCGTTCGCGCGCCTGCCGCTCGAGCTCGTCATGGTGATCCGACTCGATCTGCTCGCGGCTGACCATCGCGGCGATGGCAAGTCCCAGGAGGAGTCCGCTGAAGCCGGAAAAGGAGTTGCCCGTGATGACGTTCGGCAGCCAGACGGCCAGCTGCGCCACGAAGATCAGGACCGGGTGCCGGCGGGTGTAAACCGCGGCCACGCCGCTCACCAGCAGCAGGGCTTCGATCGCAGCCATGTCGGGAAGCGCACCGAGAGTGCGCCACAGCAGAATGCCGAGTGCAAAGACCAGCATCGGTCCAGCCACCGCCCCGATGGCCACCGCGAACCTGCGCGGCCCTTCGAGGTGCTGCTCGGCCTCGCGGGCCTTTGCCCGAATGAATGTCGAGGCTACCGCGATCGCGAGGCACGCGCCGGCGGCGAGCGGCGGCATGTTTCTGCTGCCGGCTGCGGATATGCCTGAAGCTACGATCATCGTGACCGGCAGGAGCGGCCAGCGCGCAGGTAGCCAGGTGGCGCCGACCGGCGTGGCGGCGCGTGCCTTCTGCAGCCTTGTGGCGACCGCGGTCCGGCGCGCCCGCTCGCGCCGCTCGCTGTCGGCATCCCCGGGAGGACGCGCGGACGTTTCGTCGCGCGGCGGTGCGCGCTCGGGGTGACCCGCGCGATGCATCGCCCCACCACCGCCAGTATGCTGAACCTGATCGGGCCGGGCCATGCACGCGATATGAGCCTTCCGCTTTGAAAAAATGTTAAACGGCGGCCACGCGCCGGGGCAGTGGCAGCGGCATCATGCAAAGCGCTTGCGGCGGCGTCGCGCTGCTCTAATCTCGCGCCGGGGAGAAACGGGTATGCGGCACATCGCGATCATCGGCTCCGGGCCTGCCGGGTATTATACCGCCGAAGCGGCGCAGAAGACGTTTGGCGAAGATGTTCGCGTCGACGTGTTCGACAAACTGCCGGTGCCCTATGGACTGATCCGCACCGGGGTTGCGCCCGATCATCAGTCGATCAAGGGAGTGTCCCGCCGTTACGAGAAAACGGCCCTTTCGGACAACGTGCGCTTCGTCGGCAATGTCTCGGTCGGCGAGGACCTGACGGTACCCGAACTGGCCGATCTCTACGACGCCGTCGTGCTTGCGACCGGCGCGCCGCAGGATCGCCCGCTCGATCTGCCCGGCGCGGGCCTGGGCAACGTGTTCGGCAGTGCCGCCTTCGTCGGCTGGTACAACGGGCATCCGCAGTTTGCCGATCTCGACCTCGATCTCTCGGGCAAGACGGCGGTCGTGATCGGGATGGGCAATGTCGCGCTCGACGTGGCCCGCATGCTGGCCAAGACCGACTGCGAATTCGATGGCAGCGACATCGTCGGCCATGCGCTGGAAGCCCTGTGTGCTTCGAAGACGGAGAGGATCGTCATTCTCGGCCGGCGCGGCCCGCATCAGATCATGATGACGCCCAAGGAATTGGGCGAGCTGGGCGAACTCGAACGCGCAGCACCGCACGTCGATGCGCGCGACCTGCCCGATCTGGCGGAAGATGCCCTCCTCGAGCCGGGCTTGCGCAAGTCGGTTACCTTGCTGCGCGGATTCGCCGCAGTGCCGGAGCATATCCGGGCGGAAAAGAGGATCGCCATCGAATTCGACTTCTTCGTCCAGCCGGTCGCTCTGATCGGCCAGGACAAAGTCGAGTCCATCGAGGTCGAGCGAACGGCGGTAAAGGCCGGCAGGGCCCAGGGCACCGGCGAGACCTACCGCATCCCGGCCGATCTCGTGGTCAGTTGCATCGGGTATCGCACCCACCCCGTCCCCGACGTCCCGTTCGACGAGCGCGCGGGGCGCTTCGCCAACGACGAGGGGCGCATCCTGCCGGGCCTCTACTGCGTCGGCTGGGCACGCCGCGGCCCTTCCGGGACCATCGGCACCAACAAGCCGGACGGGTTCTCGGTGGTCGAGAAGATCCAGGAGGACATCGCCGCCGGCATTCTCGGCCGTGGCGGCAAGATGGGGCGCGAAGGGTTCGATCGCCTGGCGGCAGACCGCGGCCTCGACGTCGTCACCTTCCGCGACTGGAAGAAAATCGAAGAAGCGGAGGAACGCGCCGCCCGCGAGGGAGCCCCGCGCGAGAAGTTCGTCGACATCGAAGCGATGATCAGGGCTGGACGCTAACCCTCAGGAGCGCGCCCTCCCCGAGAGAGAGCGGCGCTGCGGATCACACCCGCATCGGCATCAGGACGTAGAGCGCCGGGCTCTTGTCGTTCTGGCGGATCAGGGTCGGGGCGCCGGGATCGGCAAGGTGGAGTTCCACGCTGTCGCCGTCGATCTGCCCGAGAATGTCCTTCAGGTAGTTGGCATTGAAGCCGATCTCGAACCCGTCCGACTTGTAATCGGCGGCGATCTCCTCGGCCGCAGTGCCGTTGTCCGGGCTGGTGACCGAGAGCGTCACCTTGTCCGGTTCGAGGCCCATCTTCACTGCGCGGGTTCGCTCGGTTGCGATGGTGGCGACGCGGTCGACGCCATCGAAAAACGCCTTGGGATCGAGCTTCAGAAGCTTGTCGTTGCCGGTCGGGATCACGCGCGAATAGTCCGGGAACGTACCGTCGATCAGCTTGCTGGTCAGGACCACCCCGCCCTCGCCGCCCAATGTGAAGCGAATCTTGCTGGCCGACAGGTCGACCTGGACGTTGCCGTCGAGCGATTCCTCGAGCAGCTTTCGCAGCTCGCCCACGGCTTTGCGCGGGACGATCACGTCGGGCATCCCGGCGGCACCTTCCGGCCGCTCCAGCGTGAAACGGGCGAGGCGGTGTCCGTCGGTGGCCGCGGCCTTGAGCAGCGGCTTGTCCTCGTCCGACACGTGCAGGAAGATGCCGTTGAGGTAGTAGCGCGTCTCTTCGGTCGAAATCGCGAAACGCGTGCGGTCGATCAGCTCGGCCAGCGTCTTGGCGGGAATCTCGAAGCTCGTCGGCAGGTCGCCTTCGACGATTGTCGGGAAATCGTCGCGCGGGAGGGTCGGCAGCGAGAAGCGGCTGCGCCCGGCCTTGACCGTCATCCGGTTGTCGGCCGCGTCGAGGCTGACCTGGCTTCCGTCCGGCAACTTGCGCGCGATGTCGAACAGCAGGTGCGCCGATACCGTGATCGCCCCTGCGGTATCGACCGAGGCCGCATCGAGGCTTTCGACCACCTGCAGATCGAGGTCGGTCGCCATGATCTTCACCAGGCCATCGGCCGATGCTTCGATCAGCACGTTCGACAGGATCGGGATGGTATTGCGCCGTTCCACCACGGACTGCACGTGAGACAGGCAACGCAACAGCTTGGCACGTTCGATTGTGGCCTTCATCGGTCCGCTCTTAACCCCATATGTGCGCCCCGAGTGACCGGACCTGTGCCGGATTTGCCCGCGAGCGCCGGAAATTGTCGGTTTACCCTTAGCGAACGGGACTTGGGCGGCAAGGCTGGAGCGCCCCGCCGGGCGATTCCTTGGGGATAAAGGGCGGGCACGGCTCGCTGCGAAAACATGACCGATTTGTAACTTCCTGCCCGCGGGCCGAGCGCGCAAAAGCGCCACGCCCATAACAGGAGGACCTTCTTGGTGAAGAAATTGACGATCGTGCTGGCCGCCACTGCCGCTCTCGCGCTCAGCGCCTGCAACGACAAGGAGCGCCGATGATACCGCCGCGAGCACCGACGCAGCGATGGCCCCGGCCGATGCAAGCACGGCAGTCGACGCCGCCGCCCCGGCTGCGGTCGACGCCACAACGGCCGACGCGATGGCACCCGCAGCATCGGGCGACACTGCGGCGGCACCCGCCGATGCGGCGCCGACCGCCGACGACACGGCTCAGGACGCAGCAAACTAGTTCCAGTCGCGTCCACTCCGGAACGCCCGGGTCTCGCCCCTTCGAGACCCGGGCGTTTTGCTTTTACGAGAGCATCGCCATCCCGCCGTTGACGTGCAGGACCTGCCCGGTGACGTAGCCGGCTTCGTTGCTGGCGAGATAGGCGACGGCGGCGCCGATATCCGGCCCTTCGCCCATGCGGCCCATCGGAATGCGGGCGTTCAGCGCCTGCTTCTGCGCATCCGGCAGCGCGTCGGTCATCGCCGTGCGGATAAACCCGGGGGCGACGCAGTTGGCGGTGATCCCGCGGCTCGCGACTTCCTGCGCGAAGCTCTTGGTCATGCCGACCAGTCCGGCCTTTGCCGCGGCATAATTCATCTGGCCCGGATTGCCGGTAGTGCCGACAACGCTGGTGATGGTGATGACCCGGCCGAAACGCGCCTTCATCATCGGCCGCGCGGCCGCGCGCATCAGGCGAAAGGCGGCTTCGAGGTTGATCTTCATCACCGCGTCCCATTCCTCGTCCTTCATTCGCAGGGCGAGGTTGTCGCGGGTGACGCCAGCATTGTTAACGAGGATGTCGACCTTGCCGAGCGTGTCGAGCGCGGCGGGCACGAGTTCCTCCACCTGCTGCGTGTTCGAGAGATCGCACGTGATCTCGACGTGATCGCCCTCGTCGTGCTTGAACTCGTCGTTCAACTCCTCGCGAAAGGAGCGCAGCTTCGAACCGTTGGAGCCTGACAGCGCCAGCCGCGCGCCCTGCCCCGCCAGCGCCCGCGCGATGGCGGATCCGATCCCGCCGCTGGCCCCGGTTACGAGAGCGGTCATTCCGGTAAGGTCGAACATCGTCAAATCTCCTTCGCCAGCGCTTCGATGTCGGCCATCGTCGACACGCTGGTCACTGTCACGTCATCCACGGTGCGGCCGACCATCGGGCCGACGACCTTCCCGCCGAGTTCGACGAACTGGTCGACCCCGGCCGCCTTCATGGCGATGACGCTCTCGCGCCAGCGGACCCGTCCGGTGACCTGCCGGACCAGCAGGTCGCGCTCGGTCGCCGGATCGGTAACCTCGGCCGCGGTCACGTTGGCGTAAAGCGGCAGTCGAAACGCGCCCGGCGGCGTCTTGCCCAGCGCCTCGTCCATCGCCTCGGCGGCCGGCTGCATCAGCGAGCAGTGAAACGGGGCAGATACGGGCAGCAGGACGCCGCGCTTGATGCCGTGCTCCTTCGCGAGCGCGATCGCGCGTTCGATCGCGCTGCGATGGCCGGAGAGGACGACCTGGCCGGGATCGTTGTCGTTGGCGACTTCGCACACCTCGCCCTCTGCAGCCGCTTCGGCGAGCGCAGTGGCCTTTTCGATATCCGCGCCAAGCAGGGCGCACATCGCCCCCACGCCAACCGGCACTGCCGCCTGCATGGCCTGGCCCCGCAACTTGAGCAGGCGCGCGGTGTCGGCCAGCGAGAATGCGCCCGCGGCGGCCAGTGCGGTGTATTCGCCCAGGCTGTGCCCGGCGACACAGTCGCCCTTGTCGGCCAGGCGCACGCCGAAGTCGCGCTCAAGCACGCGCAGCGTTGCGATGGCGTTGGCCATGATTGCCGGCTGTGCGTTTTCGGTCAGCATCAGCTGGTCTTCGGGCCCGTTGCGCATGATCGCCGACAGTTTCTGCCCCAGCGCCTCGTCGACCTCTTCGAAAACCTCGCGCGCCGCGCTGCTGGTGTCGGCCAGTTCGGCGCCCATGCCGACCTTCTGGCTGCCCTGGCCGGGAAACAGGAATGCTCTCATCGATATCTCCTCATGCCCGGGCGGTTAGGAAGGGAACCACTGTCAGGCAAGGCCGAAGGGCACGATCCTGTTGTCCGCCGTGTGGCCGATCATGGCCCGGCCGAGGTAGGGAATCTGCGCCCGGGCGCACCATCTCTCGGCGATTTCTTCTTCGGTCGAGCCGAACGGGCGATCGTTTTCGGGAATGTCGGTCACCGCGCCCAGCCTGAGTCCGGCGATCTTGCCACCAAGCGCATTGATGACATGAAAGAACAACCGGTCGACCGAATAGAGATGCTCCGAAATTTCCTCGACCATGACGACGTGGCCCGAAAGGTCGGGCAGGAATTCGGTGCCAATGAGCATTGCCAGCGTCATGAGGTTGAAGGCCACCGTCGGCCGATCATCGCGTGAGGGCTCCAGGCCCGCGCTGTCGCCGGCCAGGAAGGCCAGGGCCCGGCGGACCGTGTCATCCCCCCCATCGCGCAGCACATCGGTGACCATGGGGCCGTGAACCGGCCGGCCGATCCCTTCGCGATAGAGCATTCCGAGCAGGTATCCCATGTCGGAATAGCCCAGATAGGTCTTATCGTTCGCCGCAGCGCTGAGCTGGCTGCGCGCGGCAGCGAGGATCTGCGCCGAGCCGTAACCGCCGCGGGCGAACCATACCGCGTCGTTGCGCGGGTCGTTGGCGCAGTCGAGAAAGGCGGCGAGGCGGGCAGCTTCCGAGCCGGCGAAATGCCCCTGCTCCATGAAACACTGATCGTGAAAGCGCAGCTCGAGCGAGGGAAACTCCTGCGCGATCGCGTCGACCTTGCCGGCCGCCTCGAGGGCGAGCGGTCCGGCGGGTGCGCAGATGGCAATGCGAGGCATGGCGGACTTCTAGCTGCCTTGCAGCCCGGGCGACAACCGCTTAGCGACGCGGGCATGAGCGATACCCCCGGCATCCTTTCGCGTCCCCTGTTCTTCTGCGGCATCGGCGGTTCCGGCATGCTGCCGCTGGCCATGATCGCGCGCGGCCTGGGAGCCGAAGTCGCCGGCTCGGACCGGAGCCGCGAGCAAGGTCGCACACCGGAAAAGTTCGCCTGGCTGGAAGCGCAGGGCTGCACTCTCTTCCCGCAAGACGGGAGCGGGATCACTTCGGGCGAGCAGGTGCTCGTCGCCTCGGCAGCGATCGAGGATACCGTGCCCGAGGTCGCCCGCGCAAGGGACCTGGGGTGTACGCGGCTGACCCGCGCGGAACTCCTATCGCAACTGTTCAACGCGGCGGCGTGCGGCATCGCCGTGGGGGGCACGAGCGGCAAGTCGACCGTAACCGGGATGCTCGGCTGGATCATGCATGACAGCGGCCGCGCGCCGACAATCATGAACGGGGCGGTGATGAAGAACTTCGTCTCCGAGCAAACGCCCTTCGCCAGCGCCGTGGTCGGCCGCGGCGACGTGTTCGTGTCCGAAGTGGACGAAAGCGACGGGTCGATTGCGCTCTACCGGCCCGAGGTGGCGGTGCTGCTCAATGTGAGCCTCGATCACAAGAGCATGGCAGAACTGCGCGTCCTGTTCGGCGACTTCCTCAAGGCCGCGCGGTCTCGGGCGGTCAACTTCGACAACGAGGAAGCCCGCCTCCTGACCCGCAACCTGGACAACGTGGTATCTTTCGCCATCGACCATCCGGATGCGCGTTTCGGCATCCTTCAGGAAACAATCGAAGATACCGCCGAGGGCATTCGCGCGGTCATGGTCGACCGCGAGGACGACGATCGGATTCATCCGCTCAGCCTGACCATGCCGGGCCGGCACAACCTGTCGAATGCTCTGGCAGCGGTCGCCGGCGCGGTCGCGGCCGGCGTCTCTCCGCACGATGCGTGCCTGGCGCTGAGGACTTTCGCCGGGCTCGGCCGCAGGTTCGACCGGATCGGCACGAGCCCTTCCGGCGTGACGGTCATCGACGACTTCGGCCACAACCCCGAAAAGTGCCGCGCCACCTTGCGTACTCTCAAGGCCCGGCCTGGCCGCGTGATCGCGTTCTTCCAGCCCCACGGATACGGACCGCTGCGGCAGATGGGCCACGAACTGGCCCGGACGTTCGCGACCGAACTGGACGCCGACGATCTCACCATCCTGTGCGACCCGGTGTACTTCGGCGGCACCGTGGACCGCAGCGAAGGGAGCGAGCGAATCGTCAGCCTTGTCGAGGCGGCAGGCGGCAGCGCGGAATATGTGCCGGAACGCGCGGACGTGGCCGACCGGATCGTCGAACTTGCGCGGCCCGGCGACCGGGTGGTGGTGATGGGGGCGAGAGACGATACGCTCACCGTCTTCGCGAAGGACCTGCTCGACCGCTTGCCCTAGTGGTCCTTGCTGCCGATGCGCAGCACCTTGTGCAGCAAGAACACGACCAGCGCACCCAGCACCAGGCCGAACACGGCGGATAGCGCTGCATAGGTCGTCCATCCCGCCACGCCCGCCAGCGCGCCGGCCGCGTGCGCGACCGCTTCCTCGGCATGATGGACGACATTCGCCGGCCCGCGGGCACCGAGTTCCTCCAGCCCGTGCAGCACGATACCCCCGCCGACCCACAGCATGGCGATCGTGCCGACGAAGGAGAGCAGCGTCAGCACCTTTGGCATGGCGTGCACCAGCCAGGTGCCGAACTTCCTGACTCCGCTCGACCGGCGCTGGGCGAGATGGAGGCCGATGTCGTCCATCTTCACGATCAGCGCGACCGCGCCATACACCGCGAAGGTGATCAGCGCGCCCACGAGTGCGAGCACGATCGCGCGGTTGACCAGGCTCTCCTCCGCTACGCTGGCAAGCGTGATGGCCATGATCTCGGCTGAAAGGATCAAGTCGGTGCGGATAGCCCCGGCCACGCGGTCCTTCTCGAACGCGGCGGGGTCGTCGATCGGGTCCTCGAGCGTTTCGCCGTGCTTTTTGCCGCCCAGTTTCTCGATGACCTTCTCCGCCCCTTCGTACGAGAGATAGAGCCCGCCGGCCATCAGGATCGGGGTAATCGCCCAGGGCAGGAAGGCGCTCAGCAGCAGGGCTGCGGGCAGGAGGATGACCAGCTTGTTCTTCAGGCTGCCCTTTGTGATCTTGGCGATGATCGGCAATTCGCGGTCGGGCGTGAAGCCGGTGACGTAATTGGGTGTGACGGCCGCGTCGTCGATCACGACGCCTGCCGCCTTGGTCCCGGCCCGGCTCGCCGCCACGCCGACGTCGTCGACCGAAGCCGCCGCCGCGCGCGCGATGACGGCGACGTCGTCGAGAAGAGCCATCAATCCGCCGGGCATCGGTCCTGTCCTGCTTGTCGAAAAGACGCAGCCGATGACGGCGTCAGTTGGCCTTGTAAATGGTGATCACCACGGCAGGTTCCTTGATGCCCGGATCGATCCCGAGCGTGCCGATGTAGGCGCCCTTGTTGAGCCAGTCGTATTTGCCGATCGGGGCCTCGAAAACCGGGCTGGTACGGTTCGGAACGGGCGCCCCGCCCGGCTCGGGACGGCAGAGCACCCCGGTGTTGACCACGTTGATGATCACCCCGTCCTCGGTCTTGATGAAGTAATCGGCCTTGAGCTCCGTGCAGCCATCTGGCCGGTCGAGTTGCCAGTCCCAGCCCATCGGCAGGATCTCGCCCTTGATCTTCGGCCCCTCGAACGTGCCCCCCACGATCGGAATGAAGCGCCGTTCCCCGCGCGAAGTCTTGCCGACCTGCACCGCCGGACTGAGCTTCACGACCGACCGGTAGAGCAACTCGAGCCCGGGCTCGTCCGCCGGTGGGGCGCCCTGCCCAGCCGCGGGCCCCGCGCAGGCCAACATGATCGCCGCCACAATTGCTCCCTTCATCGAATCCCCTTCCCTCGTGTACGAATTGCAAATGCTGGGGCGGACCGGCCGCCGCGTCAATGCGCCCTCTTGCCTTGCAATGGCGGCCAGAACCTGTATGTGCCCGCCTTCCCTTCGGCCCCTGGCCTCGGGGAAACCCCAAGAAAGCCGGAGGGGCCCCGTCATCCGGACGGATCAGCCAGCGATCGGCATTGAAGTGAAAGGAACGAAGGGATGGCTCTCTACGAGCACGTCTTCCTCGCGCGCCAGGATCTGAGCCAGGCTCAGGTCGACGCACTGGCCGCGTCAGCTACCGAAATCGTCGAAGGTCTCGAAGGCAAGGTCACCAAGACGGAGACCTGGGGCCTCAAGAACCTCGCCTACAAGATCGACCGCAACCGCAAGGCCCACTTCGTGATGCTCAACATCGAGGGTCCGGGCGCCGTGGTTGCCGAGCTCGAGCGGCAGAACCGCATCAACGAAGACATCATCCGCTGGCTGACGATCGCCGTGGAAGACCACGAGACCGGTCCTTCGGTCATGATGCGCAAGAACGAGCGCGACAAGCGTCGCCGTTCGGAGCGGGGAGAAGACTGATGGCCCGTCCGTTTTTCCGCCGCCGCAAGTCCTGCCCGTTTTCGGCCAAGGACGCTCCGCAGATCGACTACAAGGACGTGCGCCTGCTGCAGGGCTTCATGTCCGAGCGTGGCAAGATCGTGCCAAGCCGCATCACCGCCGTTTCCGCCAAGAAGCAGCGCGAGCTGGCCAAGGCGATCAAGCGCGCCCGTCACCTGGGCCTGCTGCCCTACATCGTGAAGTAAGGGAGGAAAGATCATGGACATCATTCTTCTCGAACGCATCGAGAACCTGGGCACCATCGGCGACGTCGTTTCCGTGAAGGACGGCTACGCCCGCAACTACCTGCTCCCGCAGAAGAAGGCGCTGCGCGCCAACGATGCGAACAAGCAGGTGTTCGAGGCGAACCGTGACCGTCTGGAAAAGGAAAACGCCGAGCGTCGCTCGGAGGCCGAAACGGCCGGCGAGAAGGTCGACGGAGCCGAGGTCGTGCTGATCCGCGCCTCGTCGAACTCCGGCCAGCTCTACGGCTCGGTCAATGTGCGCGACATCGCCATTGCCCTCGTCGAGCAGGGCTACGACATCGACAAGAAGCAGGTTGTGATGGGCCACCCCATCAAGACGATCGGCATGCATGACGTCACCGTCCAGCTTCACCCCGAGGTGCGCGTAACGGTGAAGGCCAACGTCGCCCGCTCGGACGACGAAGCCGAACTGCAGCGCCAGGGCGTCGACGTGATGGCCCAGGCCTTCGAGGAAGAGCACGCCGACACCGGCGGCTTCACCGAGACGGTCGACCCGACCCTCGAGCCCGGCGAGATTCCCGCCGACATGCTCGAACGGACGGAAGAAGAGCCTGCCGCGGACGAAACCGAAGCCTGATCGCTTCGAACTGACAAACAACAGGGGCGCCGTCCGCGAGGGTGGCGCCCTTCTTGTATCCTCCTGGCGCCGGGCCGGACGGCCTTTGCCTTGTAACGAAACTGGCGCTAACGGCTCTCATGGATTCCAAGACAGTCATTGCCCAGCTGGCCGCCATCTACGATGCCGCCGTCGAGCGCCTGCGCGCCGACATCGTCGCCTACGCAAAGAACGGCACCCCGCCCCCGCCCGAACGCCGCAGCGATGGGTCGTATTGCTACCCCGAGCTGCGCGTGCGCTATTTCGGCGGCGCCAGGACAAGCGACCGGACCCGCGCCTTTGGCCGCCTGCACGAACCGGGCACTTACGTCACCACGGTCACGCGGCCGGAGCACTTCGAAGGCTACCTGACGGAGCAGCTCGACCTCCTGCTCGAAGACTTTGAAATCGAGATCGAGACCGGCCGCTCCAACCAGGAGATCCCCTTCCCCTACGTGCTCGATGGTACGCACGGGGCGGACATGGTCGGCATCAGCCCCAACGAACTGGCGCGGTTCTTTCCCACCACCGAACTGGCACTGATCGGCGACGAACTGGCGGACTCGATTCTCGATCTACACCCCGACGATCCACTGCCGCTGAGCCTGTTCGATGCGCTGCGGACCGATTTCAGCCTCGCTCGTCTCGCCCACTACACGGGCACCGCGCCGCGTGACTTCCAGCGATTCGTGCTGCTGACCAACTACCACCGCTACATCGACGAGTTCGTCGACTGGGCGGGCGAGCAGATCGGCGAGGGAACCTACACCTCCCTGACCGGCGCGGGCGGCCTCTCGCTGACCACGAAAACGAAGGGCGCGCACAAGCAGCTCAACGAGACGACCTGGCGACGGCACCAGATGCCAGCCTATCACCTCAAGTCCGAAAACGGCCTCGGCATCACGCTGGTCAACATCGGCGTCGGGCCGTCCAACGCCAAGACGATCACCGATCACCTCGCCGTGCTGCGGCCCGAGGCATGGCTGATGATCGGTCACTGTGGCGGCCTGCGCCCCAGTCAGAAGATCGGTGATTTCGTGCTCGCCCACGCGTATCTGCGCGACGATCACGTGCTCGACGATGTCCTGCCGCCGGAAATCCCCCTTCCCGCCATCGCGGAGGTTCAGCAGGCGCTTTACGGCGCGGCGGAAGAGGTCAGCGGGGCGCAGGGCGCCGACCTGAAGCAGCGCATGCGCACCGGCACGGTCGTCACCACGGACGACCGCAACTGGGAACTACGCTATACCCTGACAGCCCGGCGCCTGAGCCAGAGCCGCGCCGTCGGTATCGAGATGGAGAGCGCCACCGTCGCCGCGCAGGGCTATCGCTTCCGCGTCCCTTACGGCACATTGCTGTGCGTTTCCGACAAGCCACTCCATGGTGAAATCAAGCTGCCGGGACAGGCGAACAAGTTCTACGAGGAGGCCATCGCCGCACACCTGATGATGGGCATCCGGGCATGTGAACGCCTGCGCGACGAAGGCCCGCGGCTGCACAGCCGCAAGCTGCGCGCCTTCAAGGAGCCGCCTTTCAGGTAGAGCACCGCACACAGGTTCGTGAACCCGACAGGGAAAACGATCAGCGTTTACCGGAAACTAACCGACCCGGGCGAAAGCTGGCAGCATGGTCATGCGGTCGCTTCACAGTTCGGACCCCGTTGAACGGCGCGATTCGGAACGTCTCGAACTCGAATGCCCGGCCATCCTCTGCACCCCCTACGCGCGCATTCCCGGCGAGCTGTCCGACATCTCGACCGGGGGCGCGTGTTTCCGCAGCGTCGAGCTCCTGCCTCGCCCCGGAGTGATGGCGATGATCGACTGGGACGGCCGGGAATTCATGTGCCGCGTGGTGTGGTCGAAAAAAGACATGTGCGGCCTTTCTTTCGACAAGCCGCTGCCGCGTGAGCTCGTGGGTGAAGTCGTCGAGCAGTGGAAGCCGCCGGAGCCTGCGGCCACGATGGGCAAGATCCAGATGGGCGCCCGGCGCAACCGCTTCCGGCTGGCGGCCTCGGGCGAAACCGAGGCCTGACCCAGCCGATCAGGCAGGTCGGACTTGACCCTGCCGGCGCGTTACCACCCTTGCGGCTTGCCCTTGTTCTGCTCGTCGAGCCAGGCCTTGAGGGGGGCGAAGTATTCCATCATCGCCTTGCCGCTCATCTCGCGGCTGCCGGTGAAGGCCTCCAGCGCCTCGGGCCACGGGCGGCTGGCGCCCATCTCAAGCATCTCGTTCAGGTTCTCGCCGACCTGCTTGTTGCCGTAGAAGCTGCAGCGATGCAGCGGCCCGGTCCAGCCCGCCTGGTCGCACGCGGCCTTGTAGAACTGGAACTGCAGGAGCCGGGCGAGGAAGTAGCGCGCATAAGGCGTGTTGCCCGGGATATGGTACTTCGCGCCCGGATCGAAGGCATCGGCCGGCCGGGCGACCGGCGGGGTGATGCCCTGGTACTCGCGCTTCAGACCGACCCACGCGTCATTGTATTCCGCCGGAGTGATCGAGCCGTCGAAGACGCCCCAGCGCCACTTGTCGACCAGCAGGCCGAACGGAAGGAATGCGACCTTGTCCATCGCCTGGCGCAGCAGCAGGCCGATGTCCTTGTCGGCGCTCGGCACCTTGGATTTGTCGAGCAGCCCGATGTCGACCAGGTACTGCGGGGTAATCGACAGCGCGATGAAGTCGCCGATTGCCTCGTGGAAGCCATCGTTGGCGCCGTTGAGGTAGAGGTACGACTTGTCGTTGTAGGCGCGCTGGTAGAAGTTGTGGCCCAGCTCGTGGTGGATGGTCGTGAAGTCGTCGGAATTCACCTTGATGCACATCTTGATGCGCAGGTCGTCCTTCTGGTCGACGTCCCAGGCGCTGGCGTGGCAGACCACCTCGCGGTCGGCCGGCTTGACGAACATCGAGCGCTCCCAGAACGTCTCGGGCAAAGGCGCCAGGCCGAGCGAGGTGTAGAAACCCTCGCCGTACTTGACCATGTCGATCGGGCCCTTGCCTTTCTCCTTCAGCAGTTCGCCCACGTCGTAGCCGATGTCGCCAGCGCCCTTGGGCGCGACGAGCGGATAGATGTTACCCCATTCCTGGGCCCACATGTTGCCCAGCAGGTCGGCGCGGATCGGGCCGGTCTTGGGCTGCACGGCGTCGCCATACTTCTCGTTGAGCTTCCAGCGGACGTAGGTGTGCAGCGCCATGTAGAGTGGCTTCACTTCCTGCCACATGCGCTCGGTCGTCGCCTCGAATTCCTCGGGCGTCATGTCATAGCCGGAACGCCACAGCGCGCCGGTGTCGGCGTAACCCAGCTCCTTGGCGCCGGCATTCATCAGCCCTATGGCGCGGGTGTAATCGTCCTTCATCGGCGCGCCGACGTTGTCGTGCCAGCTCTTCCACATTTCCGCGTATTCGGCGGGCGTGTGGTCGAGATTGCCCATCTCGGCCTCGATGTCGCTGCCGTTGATCGGCTTGCCGTTCAAGGTGCCCTGGCCCTTGCCGTAGTCGCTGCTCAGGCCGGTCAGGATCTGGTTGAGCTCATCCGCCGCGCCGGGGACCGACGAAGCCGGGCCGACGATGCCGTTGCGCAGGATGTCGAGCTTGCGCTTCACGTCATAGCTCAGGCCCGGGATGTTCGCGTAGCGTGCCGCCTCGGTGGCGTACTTGACCTGCTTTTCGGTCCCGACAGCGTTGATTCGCGCGGCCATCGCATCGGTGTCGGGGGTTATGTAGGTGTAGTTGACCCAGTTCACCTGGCTCGCCTCGACCCCGTAGTCGAACAGATCCTTCTCCGCGGCGGCGACAAAGTCGGCCGCGCCTTGGGCGGTGAGCGGAAAGGTTTCGCTTTCGGGGGTGACCGGCGCGACCGGCGCGACGGCAACGGCGTCCGCCGCAGGAGCCTGGGCGGTGGCGCAGGCGGAAAGAGAGATGGCCAGCGCCAGCGGCGCGACCGAAGTCTTGAATGTCATGGGGTGCGATCCTCGAAGACAGTTTTTTAGTTACGGTTGGTACTGCTTTGCACGCTGTTACGCCTGCAATCAAGTCTGGAGGAAGCGCACGATCCTGGCGGAGAGCTCTGGCTCGGTCACCGAACTCATGTGCGTACCGGGAATCTCTGCCAAATATCCGTCGGGCAAAGCCTCGACCAGCGCGAGAGGCGAGCCGTTGTCGCGATCCTTTTCCCCGCAGACCACCAGCGTCGGCATCGTCACCCCGGCCAGCTCGCTCTCCACGGTATCGTCGACCGACTGCAGCAACAGGCGGGCGGCAACCCGATCGACCTTCTGTGTCTTCATGAAGGCCACCGCGAAGAAGGCCGGATCGCCGTGCTTCACGGTACCGAAGCGATCGATCGCGTCGATGAAGAAGGCCGCACGCCGATTCCACCCGGCCAGACCCTCCAGCCCCATGCCGGCAAGCACCAGCCTGGCGGGGGTCAGCCCCGTCAGCACGGAGCGAACGGCCGTGCGGGCGCCGAGCGAAAACCCGGCGAGGTCGTAATCTTCCAGGCCGAGATGAGCGACGAGCGCCTTTGCGTCGCGCACCAGCACATCGGGCGGATAAGCCGCCGGGTCGTGCGGCTTGTCACTGTGTCCGTGCGCCCTCAGGTCCGGCATGATCGCTTCGAACCCCGCCTGGGCGAGGTGCGCCGCGTGGCCGAACCGGATCCAGTTTGTCTCGGCATCGGAAAACAGGCCGTGAAGCAAGACGACGGGCCGTCCGGCCCCGGTCTTGTGAACGGCAATCTCCGTGCCGTCGAAACTGGCGAATCGCGTGGTACGCACCTCGCTCACCGAGCGGTCTCCTGGCCAACGTAGTTCGCGCCCATCCGGCAGCGGGAGAGACAGGCGTGAATCGGATCGGGCCTTGCGCTATGGCGGGCAGCGCCGCACTGGCAGCCTCCGCGCGTGGTGATAGCGGTCATCGGCTCCTCATCGGCTTTGCAGGAGCGGGAAACAAGTCGCCTCGCGCATTGTTATTGGCAAATTGCTGTCCTATCTGGGCGCACGACAAGGTTGCATTTGGAAACCCATGGCTGAAGCCGACCCCCAGATCGAGACCGTCGAAGTCGACGAACTGCCGCCGCGCCGCCGCCGCGGGCGCCTGATTGTGATGGCAATCGTGCCGCTCATCCTCATCGCCGTCGGGTTCATCTACTGGCAGGGCCTGCAAGGCAAGGTCGTGACCGACAACGCCTACGTCAAGCAGGACATGGTCTCGGTCAGTGCCGAGGTCGGGGGCAAGATCGTGGAAGTGAACACGGCGGAAAATCGGCTGGTCAAGGCAGGCGACTTGCTGTTCAGGATCGATCCCGAACCCTACGAGCTGCAGATCGCCCAGGCGAATGCGGCCATCGCCAATGCGCAGGCCAACGTCACCGCGCTGGCCAATTCGGCCGATCTTTCGGGCGCCGACATCTCCGCAGCGCGCGAGGACATCGCTTTTGCCCAGTCGCGCTTCCGCCGCCAGCAGGAGCTGATGGATCGCGGTTTCACCACCAAGGCCGACTACGACGCTGCGCAGCACGCCGTCTCGCAGGCTCAGGAGGAACTGCGCCAGGCGCAAGCGCGCCAGGCAGCGGCGAAGGCCAAGCTGGCAGAGGGTGCGGCCGTGCCGGGCAAGAACCCGCAGGTCGCGGCCGCCGAAGCACAGCGTTCTGGCGCGCAACTCTCGCTTCGCCGGACAGAAGTCCGCGCGCCCGCCTCGGGCCGCGTGGCGGAAGCGGACCGTCTGCAGGTCGGCAACCAGCTGCTGCCGAACCTGCCGGTTCTCACGATCGTCGAGGAGGGCAGCACCTACGTCGAGGCCAACTTCAAGGAAACCGATCTTGCGGACATGGCCGTGGGTCAGCGGGCGAAGCTGGAATTCGACGCTTATCCCGGTGTTGAGCTCAAGGGTCACGTCTCCTCGATCGGCGCTGGCACGGGCTCCGAATTCTCGGTGCTCCCGGCGCAGAACGCCAGCGGCAACTGGGTCAAGGTCACCCAGCGTGTCCCGGTTCGCATCGCCATCGATGAAAAGAGCGAGCGCCCCCTGCTGGCGGGCCTTTCGACCCACGTGACGGTGTACACGGACAAGGCGGACTAACCCGTGGCAACCGCCGCGCCTTCCCGCGGCGCCCGTCCGGCGGCCAACGAAGCGCTGGAGGACGTCGCTTCCCTTCCCGCGCAAAATCCCGGTCTGCTCATCGTCGGCGTCATGGGCGCGAGCCTGCTCCAGGTCCTCGACACGACCATCGCCAACGTTGCGATTCCGCACATGCAATCGGCGCTCGGCGCCACGGTCGACTCCGTTACCTGGGTCCTGACGAGCTACATTATCGCCGCCGCGGTCGCGACGCCGATCACCGGCTGGCTGGCCGACCGGGTCGGCGCGCGGCGCCTGTTCATCCTCTCGACCGCCGGTTTCATCCTTGCCTCGATGGCCTGCGGGCTCGCCCAAAACCTGACCGAGATGGTGCTGTTTCGCGCCCTGCAGGGTGTCGCGGGTGCATTCATCGCCCCGTTGAGCCAGAGCTTCATGCTCGACTCGACGAAGCCGAGCAAACACCCGCAGATGATGGCGCTGTGGGGTCTGGGCGTGATGATCGGCCCGATCCTGGGGCCGGTGCTCGGTGGTTGGCTGACCGAGAACTTCAACTGGCGCTTCGTGTTCTACGTCAACCTTCCGATCGGCCTGCTCGCCCTCGGCATCCTGATTGCGACACTGCCGCACCGCCCGCTGCGCCACCGTCGGTTCGACCTGGCGGGATTCGCCTACATCGCCATCGCCCTCGCCTCGCTCCAGCTGATGCTCGACCGCGGCCAGCAGGAAGACTGGCTGCAGTCGAAGGAGATCTGGTTCTACCTGGTAATGTGTGGCTCGGGCTTCTGGCTGGCGTTGGTGCACTTCATCACCGCCAGGGAACCGCTGTTCGAGCGCGAGCTGTTTCGCGACCGCAACTTCGTCGTCGCGACGCTGTTCATGCTGGTCGTCGGGCTGGTGATGTTCGCAGTCATGGCGCTGCTGCCGCCGCTGATGCAGCGCCTGCTGGGTTATGGCGTCATCGACACGGGGCTGGCGCTCATGCCGCGCGGGGTCGGTGTCCTCATTTCGATGCAACTGGCCGGCCTGCTGGTGCGCAAGGGGCTGGACGCCCGCATTCTGGTCGGCGGCGGCTTCGCCATCGTCGCGCTATCGCTGTGGGAGATGACCCACTGGTCGCTCGGTGTGGATTACGATCACATCTGGTGGACGGGCGTCGTCCAGGGCCTGGGCATCGGGTTCATCTTCATCCCGCTGCAAGCAGTCGCCTTCGCGACCCTGCCGCCGCGCTTCCGCACCGACGGATCGAGCCTGCTCAACCTGATGCGTTCGATCGGGTCGTCGATCGGCATCTCGCTGACGACCACCATGCTCACGCGCACGTTGCAGACCAGTCATGCGGACCTGGCCACCCACATCACCGCCGGGACGAGCTCCGCGTTCGACGTCTCGAAGATGGACCAGTACCAGGCGATCGGCGACGCCGCTTTCGCGGTTATCGATGCGGAGATAAATCGCCAGGCGGCGATGATCGGCTACCTCAACGACTTCTACGTGATGATGTGGGTTTGCATCTTCTCGATCCCGCTCGTGCTGTTCATGAACAAGCCCAAGCGGCCACGCTGATCAGCGGAAATTACAGGCGAGGCCCGCCCACAGGGTCTCGACTTTCGCTTCCGGCCCCGGTCCGTCGAATATCATCGAAATCGACCGGTCGGCCGAACCCGGCACGGTCGTGAACTCGTAGCCGAGCGTGCTGTCGACAACCGGTGCGATGGTCCGGCTTGCCTCGACCTCGTTCCGCGTGGTGCCTACGCCGATCCCGTCCATCGTCGTGAAGGCAGGCTCGCCCGGCTGCAGGGACCAGCCGGCAAACGAGCCGGTGGCAAAGTTCACAGTGAGCGAGCCGAACCGTGCGAAATCCATCGGGCCCGCGAGACACTCGGCCATGCTGGAAATCTGCGGGGCAATGCCCGAAGCCCTCCCCACCGCGCGAACGACGAGGTCACGGTCGAGTTCGAAGGCGAGCGGCGTCGCGCTGCCGCTGCGGGGATCGACGAGGCGAAGGCCCTCCGCGTCGAGTGCCACCACGAGCCCCGCCGTGGCGGCTTCGGGCGCGGCAGCAGCAGCCTTGTCGGGCTCGGCGGGGCGGTCCCGCGCTTGCTCTCCGCAGGCCGCGAGGAGCAGGGCCGCGAGAACCGCCGCTGCGCGCATCAACCCTTCTTGAGGTGCCGGCGGCCGAGCAATTCGGCGATCTGCACCGCGTTGAGCGCGGCGCCCTTGCGCAGGTTGTCGCTGACGCACCAGATGTTGAGGCCGTTTTCCACGGTCGAATCCTCGCGCACACGGCTGATGAAGGTTGCCCCGTCACCCACGCATTCGATGGGCGTCACGTATCCACCGTCTTCGCGCTTGTCGATGAGCATGATGCCCGGCGCCTCGCGCAGAATGTCCATCGCCTCCTGGGCGGAGATCTCGCGCTCGAACTCGAGGTTGATCGCCTCGGCATGGCCGACGAAGACCGGAACGCGCACGCAGGTCGCGGTGACCTTGACCTTGGGGTCGAGGATCTTCTTGGTCTCGACCACCATCTTCCACTCTTCCTTGGTGGAACCGTCGTCCATGAAAACGTCGATGTGCGGGATGACGTTGAAGGCGATTTGCTTGGTGAACTTCTTGGGCTCGACCCTGTCGCCGACGAAGATCGCGCGGCTCTGCTCGAACAGCTCGTCCATGCCCGCCTTGCCCGCACCCGAAGTCGACTGATAGGTGCTGACCACCACGCGCTTGATGCCGGCGGCATCGTGCAGCGGCTTGAGCGCCACGACCATCTGCGCGGTCGAGCAGTTGGGGTTGGCAATGATCATCTTCTTGGCATAGCCGTCGATCGCGTCCGGGTTCACCTCGGGCACGATCAGCGGCACGTCCGGATCCATGCGGTAGTACGACGAATTGTCGATCACCACGCAGCCCTGGCTCGCCGCCTTGGGGGCGTACTCCTGAGCCGGGCCGGATCCGGCCGAAAACAGGGCGATGTCGTAGCCGGTGAAATCGAAGTGCTCGATGTTCTTGCACTTGAGCATCTTGCCGGTTTCGCCGAACTCGACCTCGCTGCCGGTCGAGCGCGAGCTCGCCACGGCGGCAATTTCATCGATCGGGAACTCGCGCTCTGCCAGCGTCGCCAGCATCTCGCGTCCGACGTTACCCGTCGCTCCGACAACTGCTACCCGATAACCCATTACATACTCCGATTGCCTGAATTGGCCGCCCACCTAGTGACGATATGGCGCGCTGCAATGCACAATTGCGGTTCCCGGGGCAAGCGAAGCTATACCACAGGGGCCTTCCAGGGCGGACGTTTCCGGTATGCGAGACTGCACCGGAGCCATTCCATCGGACCCATACCGACCTGGCGCACCCAGACATTTGCACAGACCAGCAGCACGCTCAGAGGATTCCCGCGAGGTGAGCCACCAGCACCGCCAATGCGCCGAAAGCCGATGCGGTGCCCGGCAGGGTCACGAACCGGGACCCGACGCCGCGACGCAACGCGAGCGCGTTGAGAGTTCCGAAGACCAGGAGGAAAACGACACTTGCGCCGCTGACCAGCCCGCCGAGCCCGCCCACGAGTGCGAGCGCCAGCGCCAGGACGGAAAGTGCCAGAACGGCAAAATGCGGAGAGCCGTTGGCGTTTCTTGATCCGAACCGGTCCGGCAACCCGCCCTCCTGGGCGACTTCGCGAGCCAGCCGGGCCGAGGAAAAGAGCGTCGCGTTGATGGCCGAAGCCGTCGACAATGCCGCCCCCAATGTGACGGCGACGAGGCCGGGCAAGCCCAATGCCGCCTTGCCCGCGTTGGCCAGGGCAACCTCTCCGTCGGCCACGATTGCACCCGTGGCGGTCAGCATCGGGACCGCCAGCGCCACCAGCACGTAGATCAGCGCCGCACTGCCGATCGCCAGCGGCATGACCCGCGTCATTGTCCTGGCGCGGTCCTCCATCTCTTCGTAGTCATAGGCCAGCAGTTCGAAACCCTCGTAGGCCATGAAAACGCTCGCGGCGCCCACGACTATCCCGAGCAGCCCGGGCTGCGCTGCGATCTCCAGGCGCGAAGGGTGGAAGTGCATGAGCCCGAACGCCGCCAGGGCTGCCAGGATTATCAGCTTGACGACCACGATGGCGATTTCCACCCCGGCCGCCTGCCCCGCTCCGCGCAGGTTGACCCCCGCCATCGCGACTATCGCCGCCGCGGCCATCGCCCTGGGAACCCAGGCCGGGCCGCCGATCGCGTGGCCGAGATAGGCCCCGAAGGTATAGGCATAGACCGCGCACGTCAGGACATAGCCGGCGAGCAGCACCCACGCCGACGCCCGCGCCATTTGCCTGAAGCCAAGGTCGCGCAGGAAACTGTAGATCCCGCCCGCCTCGTCGGCATCGACGGTAAGGGCGGCGAGACTGTGCCCCGTTGCATAGGCGACGAGGCCGCCCAGCACGAAGCTGAGTGCGGCCCATTTGCCGGCGCTGGAAATGACCACGCCGAGGGTCGAAAATATACCCCCGCCGACCATGCCGCCAACGGCGATGGCCCAGACCGACCAGAGGCCGATGGTCCCGCCCTGGTCCCCCCTGAATTCAGTGCCGCTCATTCCGGCGGGGTTACACCATGCCTGTCGAGGAATGCGAAGATCGTTTCATAGAGGTGCGGGCTGATCTTCGGGCCGCCGATCGAGTGGGTCTGCCCCGGATAGAGCATCATCTCGAATGGCACGCCTTCCGCCTGCATCTTGGCGACGAGCTCCGAACTGTTGTCGAACACCACGTTGTCGTCGCTCATTCCATGGATCAGCAGCAGCGGGTCGCTGATTGCGCCCGTGTCCTTGAGCGCGTTGGACCTTTCATATGCAGCGGCATCGGTTTTGGGTGAGCCCATATAGCGTTCGGTGTAGAACGTGTCGTAAAGCTCCCAGCGCGTTACCGGCGCCACCGCGATCCCCGCGGCGTAAAGTCCTGGGTCCGCCTGTAACTGCTTGAGCGTCATGTAGCCACCGTAGGACCAGCCGAAGATCGCGATCTTCGCCGGATCGACGAACTCCAGGGTGCGGAGATACTTGGCGCCCGCCTTCTGGTCCGCCACCTCGGCGCTTCCCATCGCGCGATAGATGGCCTTCTCGAACGCCACCCCGCGATTTGCGGAGCCGCGATTGTCGATCTCGAACCAGATGTAGCCACGGTCGACGATCGCCTGGACCAGCGCCCCGCCCCACTTGCGGAACACGTCCTGGTGATGCGGCCCGCCGTAATGCGAGAAGAACACCGGATAACGCTTGCCCGGCGCCATCTCCGGCTTGACCATCTTCCAGTGCAGCGTCGTGCCGTCCGGGCCCGGCAAAGTCCCGAATTCGGCCTCGCGGTGTCCGGCCAGGAACGGGGCATAAGCATGGTGGGCGTCGAGCGCGTTTTCCTCGATCCACTCGAGCCGGTTGCCGGCAGCATCCGCGAGATAGACCTGCGGCGGCTGCGTGTCGGACGAACGGCCGACGAGAAGCGTTTTGCCCCGATTGTCCATCGTCGCATCGTTGGTGAACGCCGGGTCGGTCAGTCGTTCGGGGTCGCCGGGATCTCGGTAATCGAGCGCGTAGACCTGCGGCGCCGTGACGTCGTCCCGGGTCGCGGTGAAAAACAGTCGTCCGGAAGCTTCGTCCACGCCAACGAGCTTCGTCACGACCCAATCGCCTTTGGTGAGTTGCGACCATCCGCCGTCGACGAAGCGATAGAGATGGCCGAACCCGTCTCTCTCCGAACGCCAGATCAGGCTGCCGTCCTTCAGGAAGCGATAGCCGTCCGTGAGATTGATCCAGTGTCCGTTGGCCGACGTCTCGCTGAACATGAGCCTGCTCGCGCCGGTCGCAGGATCGACCGCCAGCATGTCGAGCCGGTCCTGCGCCCGGTTGATCCGCTGGACGTAGAGCGTCTCGCCATCGGGCGCCCAATCCACGCGTGCGAGGTAGACGTCGCGATCCGGGCCGAGATCCACTTCCACGCGGTCGGCGCCGTCCGGGTCCATCAGCCAGAGCGAGACTGCGGCGTTCGCCTCGCCAGCAGCGGGGTAGCGTTGCTGGAAGGTCTTCGTGCCGCGCGCGCCGATCGCCGCACGGGTGACCACCCCGACAGGCGCCTCGTCGTAGCGTTCTACCGCAATTCTGCGCTCGCTGGGCGACCACCAGGCCCCGGTGCGACGATCCATCTCTTCCTGCGCTACGAACTCGGCCTCGCCCCAGTGGACCAGTTCGCCCTCGGCAGGGGTAATGCGGCGCATCGCCTCGCCCGGTTTGCCCACGTGCAGGCCATTGTCCCGAACATATGACACGAAGGAGCCTTTCGGGCTCAACTCGGGGTTGAGCGGCCCCGCTCCGCCGGTCGTCAGGCGCTCGACCGAGCCATCGAGCCGGGCGAGGAACAGGTCTCCGTCGAGCGGGACCAGCAGGCTCTGTCCGTCGGAGTTCCACGAATAGCTGACGATACCCTTGAGCGAGCCGATGCGCGCCCGTTCGCGCTGCATCTTCTCGGCTTCCGACAGCTCCGCTCCCGATCCCAGCTTGAGAGAATCGACGAGCATCCTCCATTCGCCGCTTTCGCGGTCGTAGCCCCACAGATCGTAGCGCTCGCGATCGTCAGGCCGGTTCCGCAAAACGGCAAGCCAGCGGCCATCGGGCGATAGCCTGGCGAGACGCGGGGCGGGTCCATTGAGGGATGGGCTGGCAAACACGCGGTCGAAAGACAGCTTGGGCGCGGCTACGCTGGTCATCGGCTGGGTTTCCTCGGCAGAGACGGCAACTGGGGTGGCGGCGAGCGCCAGAAACGCCGCTGCAGCGGCAAACCGGGTGATTGGCAAGAGTGCGACCTCCAACGAAAAAGGGCGCCCCTTGCGGAGCGCCCCTTGCCGTTACCGTCGAAACGGATTGCCGGAAAGGCCTCAGCCTTCCTTCTGCACCTCGCGACGCTCGGCGATGCGAGCGCGCTTGCCGGTGCGGCCGCGCAGGTAATAGAGCTTCGCCCGGCGCACCACGCCGCGGCGAACCACGGTGATGCTCTCGACGTTGGGCGAGTAGAGCGGGAAAACACGCTCCACGCCTTCACCGAAGCTCATCTTGCGGACGGTGAAATTGCTGTTGATGCCGCGGTTGGAGCGGGCGATGCAGACGCCTTCGAAGTTCTGCACGCGGGTGCGCTCACCCTCGACGACGCGGACGCCGACACGCAGGGTGTCGCCGGCGCGGAATTCGGGAATGTCCTTCCCGAGGTTTTCGATGGCTTCCGCCTCGAGCTGCTGAATCAGGTTCACGTGCCCTGGTCCTTCTTTTCCTGCCGCGCGCCAGAGGCAGGCTGGGCCCGAGCGCCGACGTGGCGCTCCCAAAGGTCCGGCCTGCGTAACCGTGTATCGTTCTCGCTCATGGCTTTGCGCCATGCGGCGATCTTCGCATGATCCCCCGATCGCAGCACTTCAGGGATCGTGCGCCCTTCCCATTCGACAGGTCGGGTATAGTGCGGATATTCGAGCAACCCTTCTTCGAAGGACTCCTCGGCTCCGCTTGAAGGCGCGCCCATTACGCCGGGAAGCAGGCGAATGCAAGCGTCGAGAAGGGCCAGCGCGGCGGGCTCTCCACCCGAGAGGATAACGTCGCCAAGCGACACTTCCTCGACTTCGCGCCCGGCGAAGATTCTTTCGTCGAAACCCTCGAACCGGCCGCACAGGATCGACACCCCGGGGCCGGCTGCCAGTTCGCGCACCCGCGCCTGCGTCAGCGGCGTTCCGCGCGGGGTCATGGCAATGACCGGGCAATCGGGTTGCCGCTGCCGGGCATGGTCAACGGCAGCGGCCAGCACGTCGACCTTCAACACCATCCCCGCCCCGCCTCCGGCAGGCGTATCGTCGACCGTCCGGTGCTTGTCGGTCGCAAAATCGCGGATCTGGACGGCCTCGAGGCTCCACGCCCCCTCGGTCAGCGCGCGCCCGGCGAGCGAGAGCCCGAGCGGTCCGGGAAACATCTCCGGGTAGAGCGTGAGGACGGTGGCGGCAAAGGTCATCTCGCCGCGCCTAGCCCCGCCGGGAGCCGAGCGCCATCCCGAGCGTTCGGAAACTCAAATGGACGACTGCATCATCATCGGCGCCGGCCCTGCGGGATTGACCGCGGCGATATATCTAGCCCGCTATCACCTTGCGATCCGGCTGTTCGACTGCGGCACGAGCCGCGCGGCGTGGATTCCCACGAGCCACAACCACGCCGGCTTCCCCGACGGGATCAACGGCAAGGAACTGCTCAACCGGATGTACACCCAGGCGCACAAGTACGGCGCCATTCGCGAAGAGAAGAAAGTCGAGCATCTCGCTCGGGCCGGGGATCACTTCACCGTCGGTAGTGACAGCGGGACCTACACCGCGCGCAGCGTCCTGCTGGCCACCGGGGTCGTCAATCGCCGTCCGGCGAGTCTGCCGGGCGGGATCCATGACGCTGCCCTTGCCGCCGGCTTGCTGCGCTATTGCCCCGTCTGCGACGGTTACGAAGTTACCGATCGCAAGGTGGCCGTGATCGGCACCGGCGGACACGGCGCGGCGGAAGCCTTCTTCCTGCGCGGATACACCGCCGACCTGACGCTCATCGCGCCGGACAGCGAACACGATCTCGACGACGAACATCGCGCCAGGCTGGCGGAAGCGGGAATCCGCACCGTCGCCGGCCCCTGCACCGATTGGCAAATCGAGGATGGCCGGTTGGCGCTCGACACCGGCGAAGGACGCATGGCGTTCGACAGCGTTTACCCGGCGCTCGGTTCGCACGTCCGCTCCGAACTGGCGGAGCTTGCAGGCGCGAAGCTGAGTGACGAAGGGTGCATCCTGGTCGACGATCATCTCGAAACGAGCATTCCGGGCCTTTTCGCTGCCGGAGACGTGGTCATCGGCCTCGACCAGATCAGTCACGCCATGGGCCAGGCGGGGGTTGCCGCCACGACGATCAGGAACCACCTTGCGGCCGAACGCCCCCTGCGGCGTGAACCGACGGGAGACAAGGCATGACGACACTGGGCGGCACCTATCGACTTGGCGATCGCGAGGTTCACCGGATGGGCTACGGCGCAATGCAGCTCGCCGGCCCCGGCGTGTTCGGCCCGCCGCGCGATCGCGAAGCCGCCGTGGCCGTGCTGCGCGAGGCGATTTCGCTGGGCATCGATCACATCGACACCAGCGATTACTACGGCCCGCACATCGTCAACGAGATCATTGACGAGGCGCTGGCACCCTACCCCGACGAGCTCGTCCTCGTGACGAAACTCGGCGCCCGGCGCGACGAGCGAGGTGACTGGCTGCAGTGGAACGCGCCGGACGAGCTCGAACAGGGCCTGCGCGACAATCTCCAACGGCTTGGGCTCGAAGCGATGGAACTCGCCAACCTGCGGCTCATGTTCGGCCATGTCGGTCCGCAAGAAGGCGATATCCGGCCGCTCGTCGAAGGCATGATCCGGCTGAAGGAAATCGGCGTCCTGCGCCACATCGGCATCAGCAACGCCACACCCGAACAGGTGCGCGAGGCGCGCGGGATGACCGATATCGCCTGCGTGCAGAACGCCTACAACCTGGCCCACCGGGGCGACGACGCGCTTATCGACGAGCTCGCGGCCGACGGTATTCCCTACGTCCCGTTCTTCCCCCTGGGCGGCTTCAACCCGCTTCAGTCCGCGGCGCTGGATCATGTCGCCGCCGATCTCGGTGCGTCCGCCATGCAGGTCGCCCTCGCATGGCTGCTGCAGCGCGCGCCCAACATCCTGCTGATTCCCGGCACTTCTTCGGTCGAGCATCTGCGGGAGAACGTGGCCGCGGCGGAACTGGAACTGCCGGACGAGGCAATCGCCCGGCTCGAGGTGATCGCGGGCTAGCTCAAGCGCATTTGACGAACACCACGCCATCGCCCTCCACCGGGTGGCCGGCGATCGTCAGCTTGCCCGACGCGGGCGGCATGACGGCAAGACCATCGGGGCCGCGCGTTTCGACCCGGGCTTCGCCCTGCGGTGCGTCGAAATGAATCGCAGGATTGCGCCCGACCCCGAGCGCGGCGGTTTGTTGCCGCCCGTTCGCCTCGCCCTTGAACAGTGCCATGCCGTTGGAATTGGTCACCACGCGGAAGTCAGGCTTGTCGCAGTCGGCATCCACTCCTTTCGCGACCCAGCTGCCCTTCACGTATTCGGTGGTGACGGCGATCCCGCCCGCCCGCGCTGGGTCGCGGTCGCGCGCCGGCGGCTCGACCGCGTCGATCGACCGGGGCAGGATGGTCCCTTCGCCTTGCGTGCAGATGGTGGCGTCGGCCACCTCGCCGGTGATACTGACATAATCGCCGGGCCGAAAGTTCGCCTCGCCCAGCGAAAGCGCCCAGATCTCGCCACCAGGCGTGTGCAGGACCGAGCATTCGACCCCCCTTTCAATCCGCCCTTCCTTCGTGACGAGGGTTGGCGAACCGGAAGGCCTCGTTCCTGCCGGGCCGGCGTTGGCAGGCTCGGCCGGTGGTGACGTGTCGCCGGCGGCCGGATCGCCGCTGGCGGGGTCCTGCGCCCCGCTGCAGGCTGCAAGAAGGAGCGCGCCTGCGGCTGCGAACGGCATGGTTGCGTGCTGTCTGGCCATACCCGAACAGTGCACCTGCGCTACGGATGTTCCCCTGCCCGAAGGCCAGAACCGCTCCGGGCGAAGACCGGGCTATCCGGCGGCAAAGTCCGAGGCGACGACGACCCGCTCGCTGTTCCAGTCGGGCACGGCTGCCTCGATCATCGGAACCATGAAGCGCTTGCCCGGCCTGTCGCCTGCGGCGGGGCGCTCGATCTCCAGGATATCGCCCGCCCCAAAGTTCTCGACCCCGATGACCGTGCCGAGCGATTCGCCGTTGTCCGACACGGCGGCCAGGCCGATCAGGTCGGCGTGATAGTACTCGCCCTCCTCCAGCGGAGGCAGTGCGCTGCGGGGAACGGTCAACACCGTGCCGCGCAATTTTTCCGCTGCGGTGCGGTCGGGCAGTTCGGCAAACCGGGCGATCGCCCCGCCCTTGGCGTCGTCGCGCAGCTTCTTGAGAGTCAGTGCACCTTCGTTGAAGCTCTTGTGGTGCTTGAGGGCTTCCAGGCCCTCGCCGAAGAGCTTCAGGCGAACTTCGCCCGTCACGCCATGCGCGCCGGTGACGGCGGCCAGCGTGACGGGCTTGTCCTGTGCCAAGGCCTGTTAGCCCTCGGCCTTGTCCTCGGCGGCTTCCTTGGCAGGAGCCTCTTCCGCGGCAGCTTCCTCGGCCGGAGCTTCGGCAGCGGCTTCCTCGGCGGAGCCTCTTCCGCGGCAGCTTCCTCGGCCGGAGCCTCGTCCTGCGAGGCCACTTCCTCGGCCGGAGCTTCCTCGGCCGGAGCTTCCTCGGCCGGAGCTTCCTCGGCAGGCGCTTCCTCGGCGGGCGCTTCGGCGGCGGCAGCAGCAGCGGCGGCAGCTTCTTCCTCGGCTGCCTTGGCGGCTTCGGCGGCCTCGGCTTCCTTCTGTGCCTTCATCTCGATGCGCTCCTTGGCGGCGGCGCCGGGTTCACCCTTCTTCGGGTTGTTGCGGGCCGGACGCTCCTTGATGCCGGCGGCATCGAGGAAGCGGGCGACGCGATCGGTCGCCTGGGCGCCGACGGACAGCCAGTAGCGGGCGCGGTCCTCGTTCAGCACCATGCGCTTCTCGTCGTCCTTGGCGAGCAGCGGGTTGTAGGTGCCGATCTGTTCGAGATACTTGCCGTCGCGCGGGCTGCGCGCGTCGGCGGCGACGATGCGGTAGTAGGGACGCTTCTTCGCACCACCGCGCGAGAGCCTCAGGGAAATTGCCATTTGATCTTACCTTTCGAATGTAAACGTCTGAAACTTATTTCTTCTTGAGAAAATCCGACATGTTGGACGGGAGCTGATTGCCGCCCCCCATTCCACCACCGGGCAGGCCGGGCATCCCGCCGCTCGGCAAGGCGCCCGGGTTGCCGCCCAGCGCGCCGCCCATTCCGCCCCCCGTGAAGAGCTGGCCGAGGCCCTTGAGCCCGCCCATCTTCCGGATCTGCTTCATCGCGCGGCCCATTTCCTGGTGCATCTTGAGCAGCTTGTTCACCTCCTGCACCTCGACGCCGGAACCCGCCGCGACGCGCTTCTTGCGCTTGGCGTTGAGCAGTTCGGGCTTGGCCCGCTCCTTCGGCGTCATCGAGCCGATGATCGCGTCCATGTGCAGCAGGACCTTGTCGTCCACCCCGCTCTGCGCCATCGCCGCCTTGGCCTTCTTCATGCCGGGCAGCATCCCGGCGAGCATCCCCAGCCCGCCCATGTTCTGCATCTGCCGCAGCTGCATGCGCAGGTCGTTCATGTCGAACTTGCCCGCCATCATGCGCTTGGCGAGTTCTTCGGCCTCTTCTTCCTTGATGTTCGCCGCGGCCTTTTCGACCAGGCTGACGACATCGCCCATGCCCAGGATTCGGCCTGCCACCCGCTCCGGATTGAAGACCTCGATCGCGTCCAGCTTCTCGCCTGTGCCGGCAAACTTGATCGGCTTGCCGGTGACCGCACGCATGGACAGCGCCGCCCCGCCGCGGGCATCGCCGTCCATCCGGGTCAACACGACGCCGGTCAGCGGCACCTCGTCGGAGAAGCTCCGGGCGACGTTGACGGCATCCTGGCCGGTCAGGCTGTCGACCACCAGCAGCACCTCGGCCGGGGTGGCGACGCCGGCGACAGCCTTCATCTCGGCCATCAGCGCATCGTCGACGTGGAGCCGGCCCGCGGTGTCGAGCAGCAGGACGTCGACCGCCTGCAGCTTCGCCGACTCGAGCGCCCGGCGAGCGATGTCGACCGGCTGCTGACCCTCGACGATCGGCAGCGTGGCGACCGAGACCTGCTCGCCGAGAATCGCAAGCTGCTCCTGCGCGGCGGGGCGATTGACGTCGAGCGACGCCATCAGCGCCTTCTTGCCGTGCTTTTCCTTGAGCAGCTTGCCGATCTTGGCGGTCGTGGTCGTCTTGCCCGAGCCCTGCAGGCCGACCATCATGATGACGGCCGGCGGGCGCACGTCGAGCTCGAGCGGAGCCGCCCCGGCCCCGCCGAGCATTTCGACCAGCTCGTCGTTGACGATCTTGACGACCTGCTGGCCGGGCGTGACCGACTTCAGGACCTGCTGGCCGATGGCCTTCTCGGTCACCGCGTCGATGAACTTGCGCGCCACCGGCAGCGCGACGTCGGCCTCGAGCAGGGCGACGCGCACCTCGCGCATCGCCTCGCGGACGTCGGCCTCGTTCAGGCTGCCACGCCCGCGCAGGCGGTCGAAGACCCCGGTCAGGCGATCGGACAGCGTATCGAACATGGGCCGGTCGTACTCCAAATGCCAAAAACGCCGGCGGACGAAACCTCGTCAGCCAGCGGGAAACTCAGTGTCCGGCAGGTTCGGGAAAACCGGCCGATTTCAAACTCTTGTCGGTGAATGGTGGAGCCTAGCGGGATCGAACCGCTGACCTCTACAATGCCATTGTAGCGCTCTCCCAGCTGAGCTAAGGCCCCGTGCCATTCATCTCGGCCCACCCTGGGAGGCGGGCCATTCCCGGGCCGATTGGCTCGGGAGGGCGCCCTTTAAGAGGCAGCCCGCCCCAACGCAAGACCGAATCTTGCAAGCCCGGAATTCGTCAGTTGTCGTTGTCGTCCTCGTCATCGGCCTTGGTCACGCCAAGATCGTCGTCGCCGCCGAGGTCGACATCGTTGTCCGGCGAATCCTCGCCATCGTCGATATCGTCCAGATCGTCGTCGTCGTCGGCCAGATCGGAGTCCTTCTCCTTCTTCTGGTCCTTTTCTTCCTCGAACGGGATCGGCTGCTTCGATTTCAGAACCGGCTCGGGATACCACTTGTTCCCGCACTCGATGCACTCGACCGGCTCGTCCTTCGTGAGGTCGTAGAAGCGCTCACCGCACTTGGGGCAGGTACGCTTGGTGCCCCATTCTGGCTTGACCATTATATATCCTCGATACTGCCCGCGTTGCAGCGAGACTGAATTCATGAAACTTGATGGGGGCCGGCCAAGAGCAAATCAAGGGGCCGGGATCAAGAGCGCGCGCGCCTTGCCACAGGGCATGGGCGCTGTCAAAGACGCGCGCCGTGAACCCAGACAATCCTTCGCGAATGCGCCACCGGCGTTTCCTCCCCGCCGGACCGCTGCGCGGCACGATCCGTGTGCCTGGCGACAAGTCCATCAGCCACCGCTCGCTGATGTTCGGCGCGCTGGCGGTGGGCGAAACGCGCATTGCCGGCCTGCTCGAGGGCGAGGACGTGATGGCCACCGCCGCCGCCCTGCGCGCCATGGGCGCGCGAATTGAGAGAATACCCGCCGCTGAAGGCGGCGGTGGGCGCGCCATGGGCGCGCGAATTGAGAGAATACCCGCCGCTGAAGGCGGCGGTGGGCGCGCGATGGGCGCAACAATTGAGAAGACCGGCGCGGTCTGGTCGATCCACGGCGTCGGCGTCGGCAGCCTGCTGCAGCCGCAGGCGCCGCTCGACATGGGCAACTCGGGCACCTCGACGCGGCTGCTCATGGGCCTTGTCGCGAGCCATCCGATTACCGTGCAGTTCACAGGCGACGCCAGCCTCTCGAAACGCCCGATGGGCCGGGTGACCGAGCCGCTCGGCCTGATGGGGGCCGATTTTTCCGCCACCACCCTGCCCCTGACCGAACGCGGCATCAGCCCGGCCGTACCAATCGAATATCGCCTGCCGGTGGCCAGCGCACAGGTGAAGAGCGCCGTGCTGCTCGCCGGTCTCAACACCGCCGGCATCACCACCGTGATCGAGCCCGTACCCACGCGCGACCACACCGAACGCATGCTGAGGGGGTTCGGCGCCCGGCTGGAAGTCGGACAACGACTTCGGCGAGCGCGTCATCCGCATCCACGGCGAGGCCGAGTTGCGCCCGCAGGATATCGAAGTGCCGGGCGACCCCTCATCCGCCGCCTTCTTCATGGTCGCCGCGCTGATCGTGCCGGGCAGCGCGCTGACGATCGAGAACGTCGGGATGAATCCGACCCGTGCAGGCCTCGTATCTGTCCTGCAGGCCATGGGCGGCAGGATCGAAGTGATCAACGAGCGCGAAGTCGGCGGCGAGCCTGTGGCCGACCTCGCGGTGCATCACTCCCGGTTGACCGGCATCGAGGTCGATCCCGCGGTGGCTCCGAGCATGATCGACGAGTTCCCCGTCTTTTTCGTCGCCGCCGCGCTGGCAAGGGGGCAGACCGTCACAACCGGCCTCGACGAGCTGCGGGTGAAGGAATCGGACCGCCTCACCGCGATGGCCGAGGCCCTGGCGGGGGCCGGCGCGCGAGTGATCGAACGCGAGGACGGGCTGGTCATCGAGGGAACCGACGGCGAACCCCTGCGCGGCAGCGCCAACGGCCGGATCAAGACCCATCTGGACCACCGCATCGCCATGGCCATGGCGGTCGCGGGGATCGCCAGCCGCGACGGAGTGGAGGTCGACGACACCCGGCCCATCGCCACGAGCTTCCCGGCCTTCGAAACGCTGCTCGACGAGGTGACGCAGTGAACCCCGCCAGCGCCAACATGGTCGGCTTTGCGGGCATGGCGCTCATCGTCGTCGCCTATGGCTACGTGACCGTCAGCAAGGATGCGAACCGCTTCGTGCTGCACGGCCTGAACCTGGTCGGCGCGGGGCTGCTGATCCTCTCGCTCACCGTCAATCGCAACCTTCCCTCGATGGTGCTCGAGGCGGTCTGGGCGGGCGTCGCGCTGTTCGGGCTCGGTGCGGCAGTCATCGCCGCACGGAAGCGCCCATGATCATCGCCGTCGACGGACCCACCGCTTCGGGCAAGGGTACCATCGCGAAGGCGCTCGCCGCGCACTTCGGGCTGCCACACCTCGACACCGGGCTGCTGTACCGCGCGGTAGGGCGGCAGGTGTTTCTCGATGGCGGCGACCCGGACGATGCCGGTGACGCGCTGGCCGCCACGACGTTTCCCGACGGATTGCTGGACGACCCGGCGCTGCGGTCGGAAGAAACCGGCGGCCTGGCCAGCCGCGTCTCGATCCACCCCTCGGTGCGCGAGGCGCTCTACGAACGCCAGCGGCGCTTCGCCACCTGCGCCGGCGGCGCCGTGCTCGACGGGCGTGACATCGGCACCGTCATCGCCCCCGAGGCGGAGGTGAAACTGTTCGTCACCGCCAGCGTCGAGGCCCGCGCCGAGCGCCGCTGGAACGAGATGCAGGAGCGCGGCGAGGACTTGTCGCTCGAGACCATCGCAGACGACCTGCGCCGCCGCGACGCGCGCGACACCCAGCGCAAGGACGCCCCCTTGCGGGCAGCGGACGATGCCCTCGTGCTCGATACATCCCATCTTAATCGCGAATCCGCGATAGCCGAAGCTATCAGGCTGGCCGAGAAGCGGTTGGCCGGACACGAACGGGGATGAGCACAGTGAAGTGGTTGGCAGGGGGCGCGGCGCTGGCGCTCGGGATGGCGGTTCCATTGAGCGCACAGGGCTATGGCCCCGCGCCGGTCGAGCAGAATCACTACGAGATGTATCGCGGCGACACGCTGGAGATCGATATCGGCACGCCCGCTTCGTGGTCCGAGGTCGAGGGCCATGCGGTCGCCGCGCAGATCCTGGCGGGCGGCAAGGTACGCATCGTGGCGATCAAGCAGGGTTCGGCCGTCGTATCGCTCAAGGAAGACGACAAGCTTGTCTGGCGGGCCGAGGTGATCGTCCGCTAACGGCTTTCGAAAGGGCTTTCCTACACCTGCGGCGCCCTGGCAGCCTTGCTCGGATGGCGACGCCGGCTACCTTCGAATCTTCCCGCGCGGATGATGGAACACGCGCTGGCGAAAGGTCACATCGATCCGCGCCAGATCGGCCGGTTTACGGATGGCGGTGGCGAAAGGTCACGGAAAAATAACGACCGTCGGCGTTCCACCTCCCGGGACGCTTTCGCTTGCTTTCGCACCCGCTTTCGCCTAGGCGCGCGCCCGTCCGACGGACAAATCCCGACGATGCCCGAACCCTCTCGCGCCCCGCGGCGCTTGTTCGGCATTTCCGGGACGGGTCTGGACGACGTTCGCGGTGACATGCGGTCCCGCGGGCAATTCGGCCTCTTGGCCCGCCGATGCAATGGTGCGGATGGCGGAGAAAAGACCGGCGGAGACAACCGCCTGGCCGGAACTACGTGAAGGAAACTGCCTTATGGCCACTGCTACTGCCAACCCCACACGCGCCGATTTCGAGGCGCTGCTCAACGAACAACTCGGCGGCGCCGGCGATGAAGGCTTCGAAGGCCGCGTCGTCAAGGGCACCGTCACCGCCATCGAGAACGGCATGGCGCTGATCGACGTCGGCCTGAAGAGCGAGGGCCGCGTGGCCCTGCGCGAGTTCGGCCGCGGCGAGGACGAGAATGCCTCCGACCTGTCGGTCGGTGACGAGGTCGAAGTCTTCGTCGACCGCGTCGAAAACGCCGACGGCGAAGCGATGCTCAGCCGTGACCGCGCCCGCCGCGAAGCCGCGTGGGACAAGCTGGAAAGCGAGTTCGGCGAAGGCAAGCGCGTCGAAGGCCGCATCTTCGGCCGCGTCAAGGGCGGCTTCACGGTCGACCTCGACGGTGCCGTGGCCTTCCTGCCCGGTTCGCAGGTCGACATCCGTCCCGTGCGCGACGTCGGCCCGCTGATGGACATGCCGCAGCCGTTCCAGATCCTGAAGATGGACCGCCGCCGGGGCAACATTGTCGTCTCGCGTCGCGCCGTTCTGGAAGAAACCCGCGCCGAGCAGCGCAGCGAGCTGATCGACAAGCTGTCCGAAGGCCAGGTGATCGACGGCGTCGTCAAGAACATCACCGACTACGGCGCGTTCGTCGACCTGGGCGGCATCGACGGCCTGCTCCACGTGACCGACATGAGCTACAAGCGGGTCAACCACCCGAGCGAAGTGATCAACATCGGCGACACCGTCACCGTGCAGATCGTCCGCATCAATCCCGACACCCAGCGCATCAGCCTCGGCATGAAGCAGCTCGAGAGCGATCCGTGGGACGGCGTCGGCGCCAAGTACCCGGTGGGCGCCAAGGTCACCGGCACGGTCACGAACATCACCGAATACGGCGCGTTCGTGGAGCTGGAGGCGGGCATCGAAGGCCTGGTCCACGTTTCGGAGATGAGCTGGACCAAGAAGAACGTCCACCCCGGCAAGATCGTCAGCACCTCGCAGGAAGTCGAGGTCATGGTGCTCGAGGTCGACAGCGAGAAGCGCCGCATTTCGCTCGGCCTCAAGCAGGCACAGCGCAACCCGTGGGAAGAGTTCGCCGACGCCCATCCGGTCGGCTCGAAGGTCACCGGCGAAGTCAAGAACGCGACCGAGTTCGGCCTCTTCGTCGGCCTGCCCGGCGACGTCGACGGCATGGTCCACATGTCGGACATCGCCTGGGGCATCTCGGGCGAGGACGCGCTGGCGCTGCACCGCAAGGGTGAAGAGGTCGAGGCCGTCGTGCTCGACGTCGACATCGACAAGGAGCGCATCAGCCTCGGCATGAAGCAGCTCGAGAAGGGCGCCCCGGCAGCCGGCGGCGTTGCCTCTGGCGGCGGCCTGAAGAAGAACGACGTCGTCACCGTCACCGTCCTCGAAGTCCGCGATGGCGGCCTCGAGGTGCAGGTCGGCGACGACGGCGCGACCGGCTTCGTCAAGCGCAGCGATCTCGGCCGCGACCGCGACGAACAGCGCCCCGACCGCTTCCAGGTCGGCAGCAAGGTCGACGCCATGGTCACCGGCTTCGACCGCTCGAAGAAGCCGAACTTCTCGATCAAGGCGCGCCAGATTGCCGAAGAGAAGGAAGCCGTCGCGCAGTTCGGCTCGTCGAACTCGGGCGCCTCGCTCGGCGACATCCTCGGCGAAGCGCTGAAGGGCAAGGAAGACGCCAAGAAGTAAGCCCCATCCATCGCGGCGTTGTGCAAGGACCATCGGTCCTCGATCAGCGAAGCGGTAGGACAGACTGGAGGCCCGTCCGCTCACCTGAGCGGGCGGGCCTTTCCTACATGGGCCGAAGCGCCTAGCCTCGCCGGCATGACCCTCGAAGTTCACCAGTTCCCCTGCCTGTCGGACAACTACGGCTACATGCTGCACGACCCCGACAGCCGCGAGACCGTATGCATCGACACGCCCGATGCCGCCGAATACCTCCACCAGGCCAAGGCCCGCGGGTGGAGCATCACGCAGATCTGGAACACCCACTGGCATCCCGACCACGCCGGAGGAAACGAGGCGATAAAGGCGGCGACCGACTGCCGGATCGTGGCGCCCGACGTCGATGCACCGAAGATCGCCGGCGTCGACCTCACCGTGACAGATGGAGATTTCGTCTCGCTCGGCGCGTGGCGGGCAAGGGTGATCGACGTCGGCGGTCACACGCTGGGACACTGCGCCTATCATCTGCCCGAGGCCGGCATCGCGTTCGTCGGCGATTCACTCTTCGCATTGGGCTGCGGGCGAATGTTCGAAGGGACGCCGGACCAGTTCTGGGCCAGCCTCTCGCGGTTGAAGGACCTGCCCGCCGAAACGACGCTTTACTGCGCGCACGAATACACCGCCGCGAATGCGAAGTTCGCACTCCATGCCGATCCCGCCAACGCGGAGTTGCAACGCTACGCCAGCGAGATTGCCGACAAGCGCGAGCGTGGCGAACCAACGGTGCCGATGGGCCTTGCTCGCGAGCTCGCGACCAATCCATTCCTGCGGGCAGACGACGAGGACATGCGCATCCGGTGGGGCGGAACGAACCCGCCCGAGACCTTTGCCCGCCTGCGCGCGGCCAAGGACGCTTTCTAGCGGTCAGTAGGCCGCGGTAAAGCGGCCGCGCGGGTTATTTTCCTGTTCGAGTTCGTCGACCATCGCGATGGCCGCATCGGCGTAGGAGATCTCGCTCTTGCCTTCGGCGTCGTAGATCATCTCGTCGTCGCCCAGGCGGAAGGTCCCTTTCCGTTCGCCGACCACGAAGTTCATGGCGGGTGAGAAGAAGGTCCAGTTCAGTTCCTTCTCGCCGCGCAGGTCGTCCAGGAAGTCGATCGCCGGCTTCACGATCGGCTTGAGAAAGTCGGGGAAATGCGGACTGTCGTAGACCCGCTGGCCGTCCGGGTTGTGGAGGCTCGCCGCGCCGCCGGTGAAGATCACCCGGTCGACCCCGGCCTTCTTCAGCCCTTCCTTGAAAGTCGCCGCAGGGATGTCGAAGTGCACTGCGCTGATCACGGCGTCGCAGCCCTCGACCGCTGCCGCCAGGCCATCGGGAGTGGATACGTCGCCCACGCAGGTGTCGATCCGCTCGCCGCTCGGCAGCGTCGCTTCGGTACGGCCGACGGCCCGGACGTCGTGTCCCCGCGCGACCAGTTCCTTGACGAGTTCCGAGCCTGCCTTGCCGCCCGCGCCCAGTACTGCAACCTTCATCGATCCCTCCCCGCTGTTTCAGCGCCAGACTAGCGACGGTGCGGCGGCTTGACCAGACACCCCGCGGCATAGCGAGCGTGCTGGCGCTGCCGCACAGAACGACTCGTCCCGCTGGAAGGACGGGTCGTCGGACCCGCGGACCCGAGCCCCTCACCTCTCCCTTGGTTGATTACGCAACCAAGGAAATTGACATGAAAACTGGTTTTTTGATCGCCCTTACCGCAGGTTTGACCCTTACGGGGTGTGCTGGATACCGAGTGAACGAGAGCGGAGCCCTCGTGCCTCAGTCCGCGGTCGAGCCCTACACGCAGTGGCCCGCCGAGCTGAGGGGGCGCACGGTGCAAATCACGATGGAGAACGGCGCTACGAACGTCGTGAACTTCGCCCCGGATGGCACGATGACCATCGAGCCGAACCCCGGCGCGCCGGTCGTCAACGGCTATTGGGGCCTCAGGGGCACCGATGTGTGCGTGAACTTTGCTCCTCGCGGCGAGGAATGCTGGGATTACCGCCCCGTGATTACCGCCGCCGGACAACCGGTTACACTCACCAGCAGCCGCGGCCAGACCCTCTCCATCCGCCTGCTCAACCAGACGCAGGAAGAAGCGGTCGACCGCCCGTGACCTGAGCCACACTCATCCGGGAGGGGTCGCTCTACCTGAAGCGCCCCTCATCCCGGGTAGGGATTGCCTTTCAGCAGGCCGGCAAGGTGGGCAGCGTTGGCAGCGACCATCTTGGCGGTCCTGGACACCGGCTTCGGCGTCTGGTCCAGGTCCTTGAAGTCTGTACCGTGCATGGCTTCGCCCACCCAATAGCACGCGGCAACGGCAGGGATCGTCCATCCAGTGTCGTTGAGGCTCTGGAAGAGCTGTGCAGACGACCAGTGCGCTCCATCCTCGTTGCCGACGATGGCGGCTACGGCGACCTTCGAATAGCTGGGCATCCGGCCCTGCTCATCGGTCTCGGACATGAAGGCGTCCATTCGCTCGAGCACGCGCTTGGCGATCGAGCCTATCTGCCCCATCCATATCGGGCCGCCGAAGACGAGGATGTCGTGGGCCAGGATCTTTTCGCGGATGCCTGGCCAATCGTCGCCTGGCCCTTCGTCCGAGGTGACGCCCGGCAGAACGTCGTAGTCGGCAATGCGGAGCGTCTCGGCGATTTCGATGTCGTGCTCACCGAATGCATCGGCGAGCACATCGATCATGGCGTCTGTGGAACTCGGGCGGTCGCTGGTCTTGGCCAGCGAGCAGTTGATGGCAATAGCGGAAAGGGCCACGCGTTTCTCCTCGGTTTACCCGAGGAAAGCGCGCAGCCCCATCCCGATGTTCCGGGAAAATATCAGAGGTCGGCGATGATCCGGTCGGCCAGCGCGCGGTCGTCTGCTTCGCCATGCTTCGCAGCGATCAGCTGGCGCGAGGCGAGCGCCGCGGCAGTGGCCACTTTCGCGCGAACTTCCTCGACCGCGTTACGCTCCGCCGTGGCGATCTTCTCTGCCGCGAGGGTCTTGTGCCGTTCGATCAGGGCGGCAGCATCGTCCTTGGCCTTGGCGACGATTTCGTCCGCCTGCCTCTCGGCACCGGCGCGCAGGGCGGCGATGTCCTTCTCGGCTTCGGCCGTCTTGCGGGCATAGTCGTCGCGCAGCCGTTCGGCTTCCGCACGCAGTTCCTTGGCCTCGTCGAGCTGCTTGCGAATACCCGCGATCCGCTGATCGAGGATACCGGCGATGATCCGCGGCACGCCCTTCCAGAGCATGACCAGGATCACGAGGATCATCGCGAGGGCGACATAGGCACCCGGCCCCAGGCCGAAGGCCTCCGGCTCGGCATGCTCGGCTGCGCCGTGCGCGGCCTCGGTTGCAACGGCGAGGAAATCAAGCATGAGCCATGGCCTCCGCAACGGCGGCGCGGGCGGTGGTTTCGTCCACCTTGGCGCCGGTCAGCTTGGCGACGATCTGGCTGGTTGCCTCGGCAGCCATCGCCTCGATCTCGGCCAGCGCGGACTTGCGCGCCTGGTCGAGTTCAGCGGCAGCCTTGTCGGCTTCTTCCGCGATCTTCTTGTCGGCGGTGGCGACGCGCTTGGCAGCGTCCTTGGCCGACTTCTCCTTGGCGGCGCCGGTCACTGCCTGGGCCTCGCCGTGTGCCTCGTTGAGCTTCGCGCGCCAGGCTTCCTCGGCCGCATCGGCCTCGGCCCGCAGGCGCTCGGCTTCGGCGAGGTCGGCGGCGATCTGCGCGTCGCGCTGATCCACGGTCGCTTCGACCTTGGGCACGATGCCGTTGCCGACGAAGAAGTAGATCACGCCCAGCGTCAGCAGCAGCCAGAACCACTGCGACTGGTAGACGAGAGCAAGTTGCGCAAGTTGGGGCATCGGTCAGGCCTTTACACGAAGATCCGGTTCGGACGGCCCGGCAGCACGCGCCGCCGGGGCCGATCCGAAATCAACGCGCGTAGAGGATGATCATCGCCACGGCGAACGCCATCAGGCCGAGCAGTTCGGCGGCGGCGAAGCCGATGTACAGCGTACCCGTCTGGCCGGCAGCGGCAGCGGGATTGCGCAGCGCGCCCTGGAGGAACGAGCCGAACACGAAGCCGACGCCGGCAGCGGCGGCGCCGACACCGATCGCCGCGATACCAGCACCGATAACCTGAGCAGAAGCGAGTTCCATTGTCTTAACTCCGTTGGATAATGCGTTGTAACTAGTGAAGATTGACGGCGTCGTTGATGTAGAGCGCTGTCAGCAGTGCGAAAACGAAGGCCTGGATCGCGCCGACCAGCAGTTCGAGCGCGCTCACGAAGGCGACGAACAGGAAGGCGAGGATCGAGATTCCCCAGCCCATCGGCTGGCCGGCCATTCCGGCATTGAGGCCCTGCACCACGAAATTGCCGAACACCTCAAGCAGGATGTGACCGGCGAACATGGCGATGAACGGCCGCAGGCCGAGGCTGAACGGGCGCACCATGAAAGAGACGAACTCGATCGGCGCGACGATGAACTTGAGCGGCAGCGGCGTGCCGTGCGGCACGAACAGGCTGAAGAAGTGCAGCCCGTGCTTCCAGAAGCCCACGCCCAGCACGATCGCAAAGCTGATGATCGACATCGTGCCGGTCACGGTGAACTGGCTCGTGACGGTGAAGGGATGCGCCCCGGGGACAATGCCGAACGGCATCGCGCCGATCCAGTTGGCCGCCAGGATGAACACGAAGGCGGTGAAGACCCAGGGGAGATACTTCCGCCCCTCGGCGCCGATGCTCTGCCGGGTCACGTTGTCGAGGAAGCCCGTCAGCATCTCGACCGCGGCCTGCCAGCGGCCGGGCACGAGCTGGCGCTTCATCCCGCCCCACATGAAGACCACGATCACCGCAAGGACGATGATCATCCACAGCGCGGAATTGGTAAACATGAACGGCGACGCTTCCAGCTCCCCGCCACCGACGGGCGAGATCTGGAACTGATGCATCGGATCGATGGCAGGTGCAGCCACTGGCTCTTCTTCCCGTTAGTCCAGGCGCCTCAGGCGCGGTCCTTGTTCATGCGAATGACGTGAATGCAGGCCCCGGCAAAAGCGAGGAACATCAGCGCGATGGTGATCCACGGCAGCGTGTCCAGGATGTTGTCCAGCACCAGGCCGATGATGATGCCGCCCACCGGATAGCCGACCATCGTCGAGATGACCTGCATCCCGATGGCCTGGCTTCTCATCGGCGCGTGCTCCTTGGCCATGCGCTCGTCTTCCGCCTTGCGGGCGGCAACGATCCGGTCCTCGAGCGAATCGAGCTTCGGGTCCTCGCCGATGGGTGCGTTTTCAGGATCGTTGGCCACGATGAAGCAGGTGCCTCGCAGGGTTGCAATGGAATGCGCGGCCGGGAACCCCAGCCGTCGACGCGCCGCCCTTAGGGGGGGTGCGGAGCCGAGTCAACCGCACGTGCCGCAGTGCAAAACGAAAGCGCCGCCCACAAGCGAGATGCCTGCGGACGGCGCACTGTAGCCAGCGGGATGGAACGCGTCAGGGGCAGCGCGGATCGCGCTGCGGAGCCCCCGCGTCGCGGGTTCGCCACGAGCCGTCGGGCGCCTGGTACTTTTCCCCCGGCGCGGTTCGGGCAATAGCAAGGCAGCCGGCGGTGAAGGCGTATTCCTCCAGCGTGGCACTCGCGGCCTGGGCCTTGTCGGCATAGACCGCGCGGCGCTTGATGTTGATGTCGTCCACCAGCTTGCGCAGCGAAGCGTCCGCCGCGCCGACAATGCCGAGGTAGCCGTCCATCTTCTCGCCAACCTTGCCTGCCGAGCGGGCCGCTTCATAAGCCGGGTCGCGCTGGGCGAAGGCCGGTGCGGCTATTCCGGTGACGGCAAGCACTGCGGCCGAAAGCGCCAGCGTGGCGCGGTTGAAACCGGTTTTCATCACGTTCTCCATCAGAAGATATCCGCGTTTTCGTCGATCGTGTTCCCGGCGTCTTCAGCCAGGCGATAGATCACTTCCTGCTTGATGTTGATGTTCAGCTCGATGACGATGGGCTTGTCCGGCGCATTGACCGAGATGCAGCCCCCCGCCAGGCTCGAGCCCAGCATCACCATGACAACCGCGATCGCCCTGCTTCCCCGATTCATCCGGCGGCTATGCGCCGGGCGCGCACGATTGGTCAATTTCACTGCGTTCATGGCATGTCCTCGCTTTCGCGGCGCTGAATGGTTGCGTCCTCTGGCTTGAGGTCTTTCGGCGTGACGGGCGGGCCCGAAGGAGGGCCATCGGTAGTGCGGCGCAGCGCATTGCCCTGCGCGTCGATCAACCCGAGTTCGCGCGGATCGCGTACGGCCGCGGGATCGTAGAGCGACTTGAGATTGGTGATGAGCTGGTAGAACGCCGCGCGCACGTTGATGACGAAGCGGATCGGCAGGTTGGCCAGACGGCGGGTGAGGATGTTCTTCTTCGCCCCCTCGCCCTGGCGGACGCCCTCGATGTTCACCTGCGTGATGATCTCGCCCGTCAGCGGCCCGTCCACCGTCAGGGTCATCTGCCGGTAATCGAGCGACTTGAGGGCATCGAAGGCGAAGTTGGCCATTGCGCCCATGTCCTCGTAGGTCAGCGCGCCGACGTAGGATACGTTGCCGCCCCCGCGCGAGACCAGCTTGCCCCCCACGATCCGTCCGTTGCCCTCGGCATCGAAGATCAACGGAAGGCTGCCGTCGAACACTCCGGTGGCGCTGATGTTGTTAAGGCCCATCCGTTCGACGAATTGCGGCGCCTCCAGTCCGGATATTTCGAGGATGTACGACCGTCGCTCACTCGCGCCAAGATTGAGCGTCACCGGCTTCAGGGTGAGCGTGCCACCCATGAAGGGCCAGGTCCCGCCGGTCATCGCCAGGACCTTGCCCTCGCGCAGTTCGATGCCGATTTCACCGTCGTAAACTTCGATTCCCGGGTTGATCGCCGCAACCTTGATCCGTTGATCCGGCGCGGTGGTCATGCCCAGCAGGTCGGTAAACACGACGGTACCGCTGGCGCCCTTCACAGGCCCGAAAGCCGCCGCGAAGTCGAGTGAATCGCTCGAGAACGACCCGCTGCTGGTAACGCCCGCATCGTTCCAGTCGATCACGCCGCGGCCGGTCACCGTGCCGTTCACCAGCGCGACGACGCCCTGCATCAGGCAGCTCAGCCCCGGCGTCCCGCGCCCGGTCGGCAGCGGGTCCGCGCCGGTGCGCGACGCGCAATCGCCGGCGGCGGGTTGGAGCTTTTCGTCGAACAGGATGCCGGGCACCGCGAGGTCGGCATGGCCGTTGCCGCGTGCGAGATCGTGCCGGATGGTAACGTCGGTCACGGTCCGCCCCGTGCGCGGCTCGCGCAAGACCGCATTTGCGGTGATGAGATTGTTTTCCAGCCGCAGGTCGGCATCCTGTGCGGCCAGGGGGTCGAAACGCGGGGTGGCCTGGCGGTCGACCAGGCGGAAGTCGCCATCGGAAACGGCCAGCACGCCATTGCCGTAATTCCAGCCGCCGCTGGCGTCGCGCAGATCGAGCGGCACGGCGTAGAGCCGCACGTCGGCCCCTTCGAACCGGCCGCTTATCGTCCGCCCGATGTCGGCGGTGAGGTTGCTGACGGCGAAGGTCGTGGCCGTATCGCGCGGCCCCAGGGTGACCAACATGCGCTGGGCGGAAATGGCCCCCGGATAGGCGATGCCGACCGGCCCGCTGCGGATCGCGATCGGCGTATCACCCAGTCGACCCGTCAGATCGACGGAGGCCGCGCCGGCGGCAATGCGCAGACCCGCGTCGCCATATCGCACGATCGGCTGGCCACGCGCCGGACACAAGGTGAGGCCGCGGCGATCGAGCGTGAGGTTGGCCAGGCGCAGGGAATCGAAGCGCAGGTCGGTGCAGTCGTTCCACAGTGCCAGACCGCGCGCTGCGCTCCAGTTGCCCGAGAGCGGCAGCTGGAGACCTTTTGCCCGCCCTCCGGGCAGTTCGCCGCTCAGCACCGCGCGCCCGGCAAAGCCAAGCCGCCCGCCGTTCGAGGCCAGCGTCAGGCTCGGCACCGCGAGACTTGCATCGCCGGCGGTATATTCCGCCATCGCCAGCCTGGCGGTGAAATCCGTCGTCCCGCGGCGCTCGATACGCCCCTCGATGCGCGGGAGATCGCGCCCTCCCATTGCGAAGTTGCCGGACATGCGCGGCAGCCCTTCCCCGCCCCCGTACTGGAAGCGGGAGATCCCGAGCAACGTCTGCCCGCTTGCCCCACGCACCGTTGCCGTCGGGATGACGACCGACAGCGTCCCGTCCTGCATCCGCATCGCCGCCTGCCCGGAAAGGCTGCTCGCACGCGCCTCCCGGCCGAGAGCGGCCCGCAGCCTGGCGATCAGGGGCGCGGCGAAGGTCCCCTCCGCTGCTCCCCGGGCGGCCGAAGCGAGCGCGGCGTCGAGGTCACGGCCGGGCTGAAGCCCGTCGCCGTCGAACTCGTTCTCGGCGCGGATCAGGGCAAAGTCCTTCCCCGAACGAACGCTGCCATCAATGCCGAGTTGAGCCAGTTGCACCTGCGGGTGGTCGATCCCGGTCGCTTCGGCGCCGTATTTCGCCGTCAGCTCGCCATCGCGAAAGGTCGCCAGGCCGTCGAACTGGAGCGACTGCGCCACGGCCCCCGCCGCCCCGACCCGCTCCGCGGCGCCGGTGAACTTGCCTTCGATCCCGGCAAGGTCGCGGTCGAGCCGAAAGTCGGCCGAAATGTCTGTCTTGCCGACCTTGAGCGAGCCATCACCGCAGTCGAGCGACGCCAGCCGCAGGGGGCCTTTGAATGTCGGACGCTCGGCATCGATTCCGATCGTTCCGAACAACGTGGCTCCCGCAGCGTCGCACGAGGCAAGCGCAAGGTCCGGCGCGTTGGCCGCGAGGCGCCCACGGAATCCGCCGCGCAGGTGACCGCTGCCCTGGGCCTTGATCCCCACCGGCCCGTAATCCGTCTCGAGCAGCGCGCGTGCGTCGACCATGTCGAGCGCGAAGTTGGGGAACTCGAACGGTTCCTTGCTGCCCGTGAAGATGAGCGGGTCGAGCTTCCCGAAGCTCAGCTTGCCGCCGTGATAGGTGGCATAGAGCCGCGGCTTCACGAGCCGCACGCGCGCGATGCCGGGGAGGCCGAAGCGGTAGCGGATCGTCACTTCCGCCCGTTCGATCGTGAGGTCCGGCTGCTCGGGGTCGCCGACGACGATGTTGCGCAGCACCTGTCGCGCGCCCCCGATTCTCTCGACCTCGTAAGTCGCCGGCACTCCCTTCGACGCCAGCTGCGAGGCGATCAGGTTGTCGGCGATGTCCTTGCGCTGGAACCAGAACGCCAGGAAGGCCAGCCCGAGTATCAGCAGCAGGGGGAAGACGAGCCCGCGCAGCCAGAACGAACGCCGCCGCAAGGCCCGGGGATGGGCAACCGCCGCGGGCGCGGTATCGTTAGCCTCGTCCTCAGCCATTGGCCGCACACTTGCGCGAGGGGCGCGCTAAAGGCAATGCGTGTTCCTCGGGTCGAAGGGGCGCATGTGTCGGGAATTCAGGGCGATAGGGATCCAGCCGTCCAGACAGGGGCTGCCGGCCACCGTTCCCGCCTGCGCCGCAAGCTGCTCGAAGGCGGGGCGGAGGCCCTCGCCGACTACGAGGTGCTGGAATATCTCCTGTTCGCGGCTTTCCGACAGGGCGACACCAAACCGCTCGCAAAGGCGCTGATCGCCCGCTTCGGCTCGCTCTCCGGAGTGCTGAATGCCGCGCCCGGCGCGCTGACGCAGGTCAAGGGCATGGGCGAAACGAGCGCGGCGGCGCTCAAGGCCGTTGCCCTGGCTGCCCGGCGAATGGCGCGCAACGAGGTGCAGGCAAAGCCGGTCCTCGGCAGCTGGCAGGCGCTGCTCGACTACCTGACGATCGACATGGCGCACCTGACGGTCGAGCGCGTCCGCGTGCTCTATCTCGACACGCGCAACCGGCTGGTCTTCGACGATCACGTCGGCGACGGGTCGATCGACGAGGCGGCGATCCATCCGCGCGAGGTGATCCGCAAGGGCCTCGACATCGGCGCATCTGCATTGATCCTGGTGCACAACCACCCCAGCGGCAATCCCGAGCCGAGCCGCGCCGACATAGAGATCACCCGCCGCATCGCCGAAGCCGGACGCCTGCTCAACATCGTCGTGCACGACCACGTCATCATCGGCCGCGAAGGGCACGTGAGTCTGCGGAGCAAGGGGTTGATCTAGTCCCTGCACGGGCCTAGCCGCCCGGCAGCCTGTTCAACCGGAGTTTTCGATGGTCCCCCGCTATTCCCGCCCCGCCATGACCGCGATCTGGGAGCCCGAGGCGCGTTATCGCATCTGGTTCGAGATCGAGGCCCACGCGACGGACAAGCTGGGCGAGCTCGGCGTGGTGCCGGAGAGCGCCGGCAAGGCGCTGTGGGACTGGTGGAAGACCGACCCCGGGATCGACGTTGCCGCGATCGACGCGATCGAGGCGGTGACCAAGCACGACGTGATCGCTTTCCTCGACTGGGTCGCGCAGCAGGTCGGACCGGAAGCGCGCTTCATGCACCAGGGCATGACCAGCTCGGACGTGCTCGACACTACCCTGGCGGTGCAGCTCGCCCGTTCCGCCGACATCCTGATCGACGACCTCGACCTGCTGCTCGCCGCGATCCGCCGCAGGGCCGAAGAGCACAAGTACACCCCCAGCATCGGCCGCAGCCACGGCATCCATGCCGAGCCGGTGACGTTCGGTCTCAAGATGGCCGAAGCCTATGCCGAGTTCAGCCGCAACCGCACGCGCCTCGTCGCCGCACGGGCCGACATTGCGACCTGCGCCGTCAGCGGCGCGGTCGGCACGTTTGCCAACATCGACCCGGCGGTGGAGGAACACGTGGCCGAGCGCCTCGGCCTCTCGGTCGAACCAGTGAGCACCCAGGTTATCCCGCGCGACCGGCATGCGATGTTCTTTGCCACTCTGGGCGTCATCGCCAGCTCGATCGAACGCCTCGCCACGGAAGTCCGCCACCTGCAGCGCACCGAGGTTCTGGAGGCCGAGGAATACTTCAGCCCGGGGCAGAAGGGTTCCAGCGCCATGCCACACAAACGCAACCCGGTGCTGACCGAGAACCTCACCGGTCTCGCCCGCGTCGTGCGCGGCGCGGTCGTGCCGGCGATGGAGAACGTCGCGCTGTGGCACGAACGGGACATCTCGCATTCTTCGGTCGAGCGCTTTATCGGGCCGGACGCCTGCATCACGCTCGATTTTGCGCTCGCGCGCCTGACCGGGGTAATCGACAAGCTGCTGGTCTATCCCGAGCGGATGAAGAAGAACCTCGACCGGATGGGCGGCCTCGTTCATTCGCAGCGGGTGCTGCTGGCGCTGACCCAGGCCGGTCTGACGCGCGACGATGCCTATCGCCTGGTCCAGCGCAACGCGATGAAGGTGTGGGAATCCGACGGCGAGATGTCGTTGCTCGACCTGCTCAAGAACGATCCCGAAGTCAGCGCCGCGCTGAGCGACGCAGAGCTCGAAGAGAAGTTCGACCTCGAGTATCACTTCAAGCACGTCGACACGATCTTCAACCGGGTCTTCGGCTGAAGCTTCCCTTGCCGGGCCAACCGACCTAGGGTTCGGGCCAACTCGGGTTAGGAGACGAACACGATGCAAATCGTCCGCACGATCGTCTGGGTGCTGCTGCTGGTCGCCCTGTTGATCTTCTCGGCTTTCAACTGGGAGCCGGTGGAAGTGAAGATCTGGGAAGGCCTGGTCCTCGAGACGAAGATCCCCGCGCTGGTGATCGTCTCGTTCCTGATCGGCCTCGTTCCCATGTGGCTGATGCACCGCGCGCAGCGGTTCTACATGACCCGCCGGATCTCCTCGCTCGAAACGGCGGCCCGCAGCGCCGCGGTCACGCCGGTGACGGCCGAACCGGTGCGGGAAAACGTAGTGGTCACGGACCCGCCTTCCAGTCCTCCCCCGCCGCCGCCGCCGACGGACGATTCCACTGACCTCATTCCGGAGGAACGGTGAGCAACCCGGTCTATCTCGCTCTCGACCTGCCCCAGCTCGATGCCGCCACCGCCCTTGCCAACAAGGTCAAGGCCCATGTCGGCGGATTCAAGCTGGGCCTGGAATTCTTCTGCGCCCATGGCCACCACGGCGTGCACGAGATCGCCCATGTCGGCTTGCCCATCTTTCTCGACCTGAAGCTGCACGACATCCCCAACACCGTTGCCGGGGCCATGCAGTCGATCCACGTACTCGAACCGGCCATCGTCACCGTCCACGCCAGCGGCGGGCGAGCGATGATGGAGGACGCCAAGGCCGCGGCGGGCGAGCATTGCAAGGTCATCGCCGTAACCCTGCTCACCAGTCTCGACGAGCGCGACCTCATGCGCACCGGGGTCGAGGGATCCGCGCACGACCAGGTCATGCGGCTGGCCGAGCTGGCCGAGGCGGCCGGGCTCGACGGCATCGTCTGCTCGGGCCACGAGGTGGCGGGTGTCCACAAGCAATGGAAGAACGGCTTCTTCGTCGTCCCCGGCCTGCGAATGGCGGACAACGGGGCCGGCGACCAGAAGCGCGTCGTCACCCCGCGCAAGGCGCGCGACGACGGCGCGAGCGTGCTGGTGGTCGGCCGCCCGATCAGCCGGGCGGACGATCCCGTGGCAGCCGCCCGGTCGATAGAGGCGACCCTCTAGGCGCATGTCCGAACAGCTTATCAAGGTCTGCGGGCTGACCACGCCCGAAACGCTCGACGCCGCTGTCGCTGCCGGTGCGACGCACGTGGGGCTCGTCCATTACGAGCCGAGCCCGCGCCACGTCACGCTCGACCAGGCCGCCGCACTCCGCCGCCGGGTGCCCGAACGGGTCAAGGTCGTGCTGCTGCTGGTCAACATGGAGGCCAGGCCGACGACCGAGGCGCTGGAGGCCGTGCGGCCCGACGTGGTGCAGTTCCATGGGATGGAAACGCCCGAGTGGCTCGCGCTGATCAAGAACAACACCGCGCTCGAGGTCTGGAAGGCCTGGGGCGTGCGCAGCGCGGATTCGCTCGCCAAGGCGGCGAAGTACCGGGGCGCGGTTCACCGGATGCTTTACGACGCGCCGGCCAACAAGGCGCCCGGCGGGCAGGGGCTTGCGATCGACTGGTCGCTGCTGGCAGACCACAGGCACGAATTGCCGTGGGGCCTCGCCGGCGGCCTGTCCGGCGCCAACGTGGCCGGGGCCATTGCGCAGACCGGTGCGCCGCTGGTGGATGCCTCGTCCGGCCTCGAAAGTGCGCCCGGCGTGAAGGACGTCGCGCTGATCCGCGCTTTCTGCGAAGCTGCCCGCGGCGGCTGACCCCATCCGAATCGCGGCAAGTCGAGATGCACCTTGTTACAGCAAAGGTGTCTCGACTCAGGTCCGCACCGGCGGCATGGGAGGCGCGATGACTCAGCAGACCCCCAATTCCTTCCGCAACCAGCCTGACGAGCGCGGGCATTTCGGCCAGTTCGGCGGCCGCTACGTCGCCGAAACGCTGATGCCGCTGATCCTCGACCTGGAAAAGCACTACCGCGCAGCGAAGAAGGACCCGAGCTTCCAGGAAGAGTTCGACGACCTGCTCGAACACTACGTCGGGCGGCCCAGCCCGCTCTACTTCGCCCCGCGCATCACAGAAGCGCTGCGGGAAAGCGCGCCCGAGGGAATGGGCGCCGAGATCTGGTTCAAGCGCGACGAACTGAACCACACCGGCGCGCACAAGATCAACAACTGCGTCGGGCAGATCCTGCTTGCCATGCGCATGGGCAAGACGCGGATCATCGCGGAGACCGGCGCGGGCCAGCACGGCGTCGCCACCGCCACCGTCTGCGCGCGTTTCGGCCTGCCGTGCACGATCTTCATGGGCGCGACCGACGTCGCCCGCCAGCAGCCCAACGTGTTCCGCATGAAGCTTTTGGGCGCGCAGGTCGTGCCCGTCACCAGCGGCGCGGCCACGCTGAAGGACGCGATGAACGAGGCGCTGCGCGACTGGGTCGCGAACGTCCACGACACCTTCTACATCATCGGCACCGCCGCCGGCCCGCACCCCTATCCCGAGCTCGTGCGCGACTTCCAGTCCGTGATCGGCACCGAGGCGCGCGCCCAGATGCTGAGCCGCACCGGCCGCCTGCCCGACCTGCTGGTCGCGGCGATCGGCGGCGGCAGCAACGCCATCGGCCTGTTCCACCCGTTCCTCGACGATCCCGGACGTGAAGATGCTCGGCGTCGAGGCGGCGGGCCACGGCCTCGACAAGCAGCACGCGGCCAGCCTCGCCGGCGGCTCGCCCGGCGTGCTCCACGGCAACAAGACCTACCTGCTGCAGGACGAGGACGGCCAGATCACCGAGGCGCATTCGATCAGCGCGGGTCTCGACTACCCCGGCATCGGCCCCGAACACGCCTGGCTCAAGGAAACCGGCCGCGTCGAATACACCGCCGTGACCGACACCGAGGCGCTCGACGCCTTCCAGCTCCTCTGCCGCACCGAAGGCATCATCCCCGCGCTCGAACCGAGCCACGCCATCGCCGCCATCGTCAAACGCGCGCGCGAGATGCCGCAGGACGCGATGATCCTCGCCAACCTGTGCGGCCGCGGCGACAAGGACATCTTCACCGTGGCCGAGGCGCTGGGAGTGGAGATGTGATGCGCGCACCAGAGCCCTCTCCCCTCCAGGGGAGAGGGTTGGGAGAGGGGAATGCGTGACGCAGTTCTGACGCAGCGGGCGCGCCAGATGCGCTCAACGATGACCGAGCCAGAAACGCGACTGTGGCTTCAGTTGCGCGCCAAGCGCTTCGGCCTGGTAAAATTCCGCCGACAGAAGGTTATTCAGGACGAGCAGCATCGCTACATCGTCGACTTCGCGGCGAACGATCCGAAGCTCGTGATAGAACTCGACGGGGATAGTCACGCGGCAAGTGGCGCATATGACGCCAGTCGAACTCGGTTTCTTGAGGGCAAAGGTTACAAGGTGCTTCGATATTCCAATCAGGAAGTGATGCAGAACATTGAGGGCGTGTTGCAACATCTGGCGACAGTGATCGACGAGATCCAACCCCCTCTCCCAACCCTCTCCCCTGAAGGGGAGAGGGCTACGAGCTCCCTCGTCCCTCAAGGGGAGAGGGCTCAATGACCCGCCTCTCCCCCTCTCGTCTTTCTGGCGCCTTCGCCAAGGGCCGCCCCGCCCTCGTCTGCTTCATCACCGCCGGTGACGGCGACACCGCGGCCAATCTCGACGCGCTCGTCGCGGGGGGTGCGGACGTGATCGAGCTGGGAATGCCGTTCACCGATCCGATGGCCGACGGCCCCGCCATCCAGGCGGCGAACCTGCGCAGCCTTGGCGCGGGCACGACCACGCGCGACGTGTTCATGATGGCCAACGAGTTCCGCGAGCGTCACCCGGACGTGCCGCTGGTGCTGATGGGCTATGCCAACCCGATGATCCGCCGCGGGCCGGAATGGTTCGCCGGCGAGTGCATGGGCTGCGGCGTCGACGGCGTGATCTGCGTCGACATTCCGCCGGAGGAAGACCCGGACCTCGGTCCCGCCTTGCGCGAACAGGGCGTCAGCCTGATCCGCCTCGCCACCCCCACCACCGATGCCGCGCGGCTGCCTGCCGTCCTCGATGGCTCGTCGGGCTTCCTCTATTACGTCTCGGTCGCCGGGATCACCGGCAAGCAGCAGGCCGCGCAGGCGAGCATTTCCGATGCCGTCGCGCGCCTCAAGGCCGCCACCGACCTGCCCGTGGCCGTCGGCTTCGGCGTCCGCACGCCCGAACAGGCGGCGGAAATCGCCAGGGTGGCCGATGGCGTGGTCGTCGGCTCGGCGCTGGTCGAACTGGTCGGCAAGCACGGTGCCAAGGCGCCCGAACATCTGAAGGAACTGACCGCTTCGCTGGCCGACGCCGTCCATTCGGCGCGCTGATTTCCCCTCCCGCTCGCGGGAGGGGCAGCGAGACTTGGCGGCTTGCCGCCTAGTCGCAGCGGGGTGGGCATTCCCGAGCCATGCCCACCCCAACCCCTCCCGCAAGCGGGAGGGGCTTTCAATCGCGGCACTGTGCGATTAACGCGCTCGCCATGTCCTGGCTTACCCGCGTCCGCAACGCCCTTCCCTTCGCGCCCAAGCGCGAGACGCCCGACAACCTGTGGGTCAAGTGCCCGAGCTGCAACGAGATGCTCTTCACCCGCGAGTTCGAGGAAAACCTCTACGTCTGCCCGCGCTGCGAATACCACGGCCGCATCGGCGCCGACACGCGGCTCGGCCAGATCCTCGACCCCGGCTACGAGCTGCTGCCGGCCCCCGAAGTCCGCGAGGACCCGCTCAAGTTCCGCGATTCCAAGAAATACACCGACCGCCTGAAGGCCGCGCGCGCGAGCAACGCGCACAACGATGCCTTCACCGCCGCGTTCGGCACGATCGACAGCCGCAAGGCCGTGGTCGGCGTGCAGGACTTCATGTTCATGGGCGGATCGATGGGCATGGCCGTGGGCGAAGCGTTCTGCGCCGGCGCCCAGCGCGCACTCGACGAGGGTTGCGGCTACATCGTGGTCACCGCGGCGGGTGGCGCGCGGATGCAGGAAGGCATTCTCAGCCTGATGCAGATGCCCAAGGCAACGGTGATGACCCGCCGACTGCGCGAAGCGGGCCTGCCCTACATCGTCGTGCTGGCCGATCCGACGACCGGCGGCGTCACCGCCAGCTACGCCATGCTGGGCGACGTCCACATCGCCGAGCCGGGTGCGCTGATCGGCTTTGCCGGCCAGCGGGTGATCCAGGAGACGATCCGCGAAAAGCTGCCCGAGGGATTCCAGCGCGCCGAGTACCTGCACGAGCACGGCATGGTCGATATGGTCGTGCCGCGCGGCGAGCTCAAATCGACGCTCGCCAACCTGCTCGGCTACATGGTGCGCGAGGCGGAAGCCGCCTGATCCGTCCCGCCCCGGGGAGGATTTCGCTTTCCTAAAAGGTTCTTTCCGTGCTTCAGCAATGGGCCGGCCACGAGTCGCGCGCAGTGCCGGCCCTGTCGGCGAATATGTAACGAATACAGAACGTTCGCAGCTCGATCCGGTGTATACATAGTGTCACCTTCCAATCATTTCCGGAGTGCCGCTTGAAGGATTTCGCCACGTCCGAGGATCCCCGGGTCCAGGCCCAGCTCGACCGGCTGAGCAAACTCTCGCTGCCGCAGGGGCGGCTCGGGCTGGAAACGATCCGCGCTCTGCTCGCCCGCCTCGGCGATCCGCAGAAGCACCTGCCGCCCGTTTTCCATGTCGCCGGGACCAACGGCAAGGGCTCGACCTGCGCCTATCTGCGGGCGATGATGGAAGCAGGCGGGCTAACGGTCCACTCGGCCATCAAGCCGCACCTCGTGCGCTACAACGAGCGGATCCGCATTGCCGGAGAGCTGGTTTCCGATGCCCTGCTTGCCAGCCTGCTGGAAGAAGTGCTCGACGCCAGCGAAGGGCTCGACCCGAGCTTCTTCGAAATCACCACCGCCGCCACGTTCCTCGCCTTTGCGCGGGAGCCGGCGGACGCCTGCGTGATCGAGGTGGGCCTTGGCGGCCGGTTCGACGCGACCAACGTCATGGAGCACCCCGCCTGCTGCGCCATAGCCACTCTGGGCATCGACCACGAGGCGTTCCTGCTGGTGCCCGAAGAAGGCACGCCCGAAGACCCGATCGTGCGCATCGCCTTCGAAAAGGCCGGTATCGCCCGTCCGGGCTCGCCGCTGGTGACGCAATCCTACGAGGAAAAGGTCGCGCTCGAGATCGAGCGGCGCGCCGGGCTGGCGGGCGCGCTGCTGCACATGCGCGGGCACGACTGGTGGGCAGACATCGGCGCTGGACCGGACGGCGCGATCGCCTACCGCGACCGGCACGGCGAACTGGCCCTGCCCCTGCCCGCCCTCCCCGGTCGGCACCAGGGCGACAACGCCGCGCTGGCGGTCGCCATGCTGCGGCACCAGGATTACGTCACCGTTGCGCCCGAGGCGATGGCCGAAGGCCTGCGCAACGCGCGCTGGCCGGCGCGGCTGCAATTGCTGGCTGACGGGCCGCTGACCGCGCTCGCGCCGGGACGCGAGATCTGGCTCGACGGCGGCCATAACGCCGACGCGGGGCTTGCCATCGGCCGCCATTTCGAAGGCCGCAAGCTGCACCTCGTCATCGGGATGCTGGCCAATCGGCATCCCGCGGCGATCATGGACCCACTGGCCGGCAGCCTGCTTTCGGTTACCGCGGTTCCGATCGAGGGCAGCGACAGCCACGGCGCCGCGGCGTTCGGCGAAAAGGCGCTGTGGAAGGAAAGCGTGGAGCAAGCGCTGGCCACGCTGCCTGCGGATGGCGCCCCCGTGCTGATCGCCGGGTCGCTCTATCTCGCCGGCAAGGTCCTGCAGGCGAACGACGAGGTGCCGGACTAGCTGTCGACCCCCAGGTGGCGCTGGCCGGCGACGAAATCACGCGCAGCCATCGCCGCGCCCATCGCTTCCTCCTTCACGATGGCCGGGGCCGCGCCGCGGATTTCCAGCAGTTCGTCGTAAGTAAGCAGGGTATCGAATTCGATCCCGACCTCGTCGGCCTGCTGCCACACGGCCACGCCGAACACCTCGAACCGCATCCACGAAAGGAAACCTTCGCGCACTGTGCCGGCGCCGGGAATATAGAGATGCGCGCCGGCCTGCGAGAGGTCCACCAGGCGGACCTGCCGCCGGCCCTCGATGGTCTCGAAAACCGCCGGCATGCCCAGCCGCAACCGCGCATGGGCGCGGCGCGGGGAGTAATCCTCGATCACCGGGATGAACTCTTTCGGACGCGCCATGGCCGCAAGTCTAGCCCACACGGAGTTATCGCGCGGTTAAGCCCGGTCGCCGCCCTCCCCCACTTCGCCGGCAGTGCCCATCGCGGCATCGACCAGCCCGCTTCGCGCCATCCACCAGAACAGCACGATGCCAGGCAACGCGAGCACCGTCGTGAGGAGATAGAAGTTCACGTACCCCATGCCCTCGATCAGCGTGCCGGCGGTGGTACCGGTGATGAACCTGCCCACCACGCTCGATCCGGCCGAGATGAGAGCGTATTGCGCGGCGGTGAAGCGCAAGTCGCACAGGGCCGAGAAATAGGCGACGACGACGACGCCGCCGTACCCGCTGGCAAAATTCTCGAACCCGATCGCCCCGGCCATGCCGATGTTCGAATGGCCTGCCGCGGCCAGCGCCGCGAAGCTGACGTTCGAGATCGCCATGAGCACCAGCGCGATCAGCACCGACTTCTTGAGGCCGAGCCGGGCGTAGATGATGCCGCCGACGAAGACCCCGATCAGCAGGGCCCAGAACCCCACGCCGACATCGTACAGCGCGATCTCGTCGTTGCTGTAACCGAGGTCGTCGAACAGCAGGCGGAAGGTCAGGTTGGCCAGCGTGTCGCCGATCTTGTGGACCAGGATGAACAGCAGCACGAGCCACGCCCCGCTGCGCTTGAAGAACTCCGCGAAGGGTCCGGCGATGGAATCCCAGATCTCCGCCAGGCCCTTTTTTTCGAGAACGACCTTGCGCCGCTCCGGCTCGCCGAGAATCAGCGCAGTGAGCATGGCGGGCAGAGCAAAGGCCGCGCAGACCATGTAGGCGAGCGACCAGCCGTACCGTGCCGCCACCACCAGCGCCACGGCCGCGGCGCTCGCCGAACCGATGCGCCAGCCATACTGGCTCATGCCCGAGCCAACCCCGAGCTGGTAAGGCTTGAGCGTCTCGATCCGGTAGGCGTCGATCACGATGTCGAAGGTCGCCCCGGCAAGGCCCAGGAGAACCGCGGAGGTGGCGGTCCAGGCGATGTCGGCCTGCGGATCTGCCAGCGCCAGGTTGACCGTCGCCGCCATGACCAGAATGCCAGCGACCAGCATCCACGACACCCGCTGCCCCAACCCGCCGATCAGCGGCAGACGCAGGCCATCGACGATCCAGGCCCAGAGCGGCTTGAGGTTGTAGACCAGGAAGGCGAGGCTGAAGGCGGTGATCGTCGACTTGTCGATCCCGTCCTGCGACAGCCGCGTCGTCAGCGTCGCGGCGATCATCGCAAAGGGGAAACCGGAACTCACGCCGACGAAGAATGCCGCCAGCGATTCCTTCTCGAGATAGGGTCTGATCGAGTCCCACAGGCCGCGCTTCTCCGAAGGAAGCGTCTGCTCGATCTCCGACATTCTCGAATTCCTCCTCAAAACCTGCATGCTTAGCGACCCGGACAGTCATGGGAAGGGTGGATGAATGCAGGTTCAACAGCTAGGGCGCGCGAATGGCACAGTCAGACCGACCCGAGGGCGAACGCATCGCCAAGCTCCTCGCCCGCGCGGGCGTCGCCAGCCGGCGAGAGGTGGAGCGGATGATCGGCGACGGGCGGATTGCGCTCAACGGCGATAAGCTGACCACGCCGGCCACGATCCTGCTCGATCTCAAGGGCGTGACGGTCGACGGCAAGCCGGTGGGCAAGGCCGAGGACACGCGCCTGTTCCGCTTCCACAAGCCGACCGGGCTGATCACCGCCGAACGCGACCCCAAAGGGCGGCCGACGATCTACACCGCGCTGCGCAATTCCTTGCCGCCCGGCACGCCGCGCCTGATGCCGGTCGGCCGGCTTGACCTCAACACAGAGGGGCTGCTGCTGCTGACCAACGACGGCGAGCTCAAGCGAGCGATGGAATTGCCCGCGAGCGGCATTCCCCGGACCTATCGCGCTCGGACCTTCGGCGACATCAGCCAGGCGCAGCTCGAGGACCTGATCGAAGGCGTGACGATCGAGGGGGTCAACTACGGGCGGATCGACGCAAACCTCGAACGCCGGACCGGGCGCAATCAATGGGTGGAACTGACCCTCACCGAGGGCAAGAACCGTGAAGTGCGCCGTGTGCTGGAGCACCTGGGCCTGCAGGTGAGCCGCCTGATGCGCACAGCCTACGGGCCGTTCGAACTGGGGCCTCTCCCGCGCGGGATGGTAGCGGAAGTGAAGAAGGGCGAACTCGATCGCTTCCGCGGGAACCTGAAGAGGGGCCGCGGGTGAGGATCATTGCGGGGGACTGGCGCCGCCGCCAGTTGAAAGCCCCGCCGGGCGACGCAACGCGGCCCACTGCCGACCGAACGCGTGAAACGCTGTTCTCGATGTTGGCGAGCAGGCTGGGGGACTTCGACGGCCTGCAGGTCGCCGACCTGTTCGCCGGCTCGGGCGCACTGGGCATCGAGGCGCTTTCGCGCGGGGCCGAACATTGCCTGTTCGTGGAACAGGATGCCGCCGCGATCCGGGCCTTGCGAGCGAACGTTGCGGCCCTGCGCGCACAGCCCCGCTGCGATGTGCAGGCCGGGTCCGTCCTTTCGCTGGGGCCCGCAAAACGACCCTACGACCTGATCCTGCTCGATCCGCCGTACGGAACCGGAGCCGGTGGCGTTGCGCTCGATCGGCTGGTCCGCCTCGGGTGGATCGACCCGGCGACCTGGGTTGCGCTGGAGACCGCCGCCGACGAGCCGGCCGGCGTCAAGCGCCTCGAGATCGAGAGCGAACGGCGCGTCGGCGCCGGCAGGTTGACCTTGCTGCGATTGCCGAGCGAAACGGCCGCCCGCGAACCCGGACGGCCGTCGTAACGATCAGCCGAGCAGGTCAGCCCTCGCTGGCCGGATGGCCGGGCCAGTAGTCCAGAGCACGCGACCGGCCGGGGGCACCGCCCTCTCCGGGATTCTGGCAGCTGTCCTGCACCTTGGACGAACAGACCGGGTAGTCCTTGTTCATCGCCGAAGCTGGCGGCGGGGTCAGCGCGCCCTTGTAGGGGCCGCCTTGATAGCTTGGATCCGCAGGCATCGCGGGGCGGGCGGACTGGGACGCGGTCCGGGGAGCGGGCACGCCGGTCGTCGGCACGCCCTGGCCCGGAGGGTTCGCCTGCCCGGCCGGTGTCACCGGGGTCTCGCCGGCGAGTTGCTGTTCGATCGAGGCCCATGCCTTGGCGCGTTGTTCCGGCGTCATCTCGTAGACCTGGTGGCGCTGCTCGTCGGTCAGCGCCCAGTAGCCGCGCTGTTGCGCGGGCGTGAGCGTCCAGAAGTACGTCTGGTACTCGGGGCTCCAGGCACCGTAGACGGTCTGCCGTTCGGGTGGCCAGCCGTCGTAGGCGGCCTGTTGAGAGCTGGTCATGGTATAGCTTCCGGGCGCCGCGGCGGCGGAAACGGGGGCAGTGTCCTGGGCCAGCCCGGGGACGGCGGCGAGACCGAGCGCGGCGGCGCCGGCAAAGAGGATGGTACGCATGGCGATCTCCAACGCGAATGCTTGTTATCGGGCGGCAAACGCGTGCGCCGGTTCGCGAGTTCCCCTCGGCCAACCGCCCGCCGGGCTTGCGCACACCCCCCCTGTTCCCTAGCTGTTCACGTGTGAACGAACCCTCGATCCCCGCCCGCACAGACCCTTCGAGCGAAGCCCCGGCATGGCTCGATGGCCTCAATGCGCCCCAGAAGGAGGCGGTGCTGACGACGGAAGGGCCGGTTCTCATGCTGGCGGGCGCCGGCACGGGGAAAACCGCGGCGTTGACCGCGCGTCTCGCCCACCTGATCCGCAGCCGCCGCGCCTGGCCGAGCGAGATCCTCTGCGTCACATTCACCAATCGGGCGGCGCGCGAGATGCGCCACCGGGTCGGCGATCTGATCGGCGACGCGGTGGAGGGGATGCCGTGGCTCGGCACCTTCCATTCGATTTGCGCCAGGATGCTCCGCAGACACGCCGAACTGGTCGGCCTGCATAGCAACTACACGATCATCGACACGGACGACCAGATCCGACTGCTCAAGCAGCTCATCAACGACGACGGGCTCGACGAGAAGCGCTGGCCGGCGCGCCAGCTCGCCGGGCTGATCGACCGCTGGAAGAACCGCGGGCTCAATCCCGAAGACCTCGATGCGGTGGAGAACGAGGCCTATGCGAACGGCAAGGGCCAGCAGATGTACGCGCTCTACCAGCAGCGCATGAAGAGCCTCAACGCCTGCGACTTCGGCGACCTGCTGCTGCACATGCTCAACATCCTCAAGCGCGAACGCGACATCCTCGAGATGTACCAGCAGCGCTTCAAGTATGTCCTGGTCGACGAATACCAGGATACCAACGCGGTGCAGTACCTGTGGCTGCGGCTGCTGGCGCAGGAGCGCAAGAACATCTGTGTCGTGGGTGACGACGACCAGTCAATCTACTCCTGGCGCGGAGCGGAGGTCGCGAACATCCTGCGCTTCGAGAAGGACTTCCCCGGCGCGAAGGTCGTCCGGCTGGAGCAGAATTATCGCTCCACTCCACCGATCCTGGCCGCGGCCTCGGGCCTGATCTCCGCCAATTCCGAACGGCTCGGCAAGACCCTGTGGACCGAACGGAACGGCGGCGACCAGGTGCGCGTGATAGGCGTGTGGGACGGGCCGGAAGAAGCCCGTCGCGTCGGCGAGGAGATCGAGCGGCTCGAACGCGAAGGCGCCCCGCTCGAGCAGGTCGCCATCCTCGTGCGCGCGCAGTACCAGACGCGCGAGTTCGAAGACCGCTTCATCCAGATCGGGCTCAACTACCGGATCGTCGGCGGCTTCCGGTTCTACGAGCGGGCCGAGATTCGCGATGCGCTCGCCTACCTGCGCGTAATCGCGCAACCGGCCGACGACCTCGCGTTCGAGCGGATCTACAACCAGCCCAAGCGCGGGCTCGGCGCGAAGACGCTGGAAACGATGCACCGCCATGCCCGCGCGACCGGGCTACCGCTCGCCGCGGCCTCGCTCCAGCTTGCCGACAGCGACGAGCTGCCCGCGCGGGCCCGCGGCTCGATCGCCAACTTGATGGGCCAGTTCCTCCACTGGCGCGAGCTGAGCGAGAAAGTCGTGCCCTCCGAGCTCCTGCGCACCGTGCTGGCCGAATCCGGCTACGACGCCATGCTCAAGGCCGACCGCTCGGCCGAGAGCGCCGGCCGGGCCGACAACCTGGCCGAGCTTGCCCGCGCGATGGAAGAATACGACACGCTCGGCGACTTCCTCGAACACGTCAGCCTGGTGATGGACAACGACGCCGCCGACGACGAGGAAAAGGTCACCATCATGACCATGCACGCCGCCAAGGGACTGGAATTCGACAACGTCTTCCTGCCCGGCTGGGAGGAAGGCGTGTTTCCCAGCCAGCGCTCGCTCGACGAAGGTGGCCTCGCCAGCCTCGAGGAGGAACGTCGCCTGGCCTATGTCGCCATCACCCGCGCCCGGCGGCGGTGCACGATCCTGCACGCGGCAAATCGGCGGATCTACGGCCAGTGGACCAGCTCGATCCCCAGCCGCTTCGTCGTCGAACTGCCCGCCGAGCACATCGAGACCGAAACAACCATGAGCGGTGGTGCCAGCCTGTGGCGCGCGAACTGGAGCGAGCAGGAAGACCCGTTCGCCAGCGTGGCGCGCCAGCAACCCGCCCGCACCCTCACCCGTGGTCCGGGCTGGCAGCGCGCGATGGCGACCGGGTACGATGCGACGCCCAAGCGCCTCGCCGAACCGGGCCGCAGCGCCGCCAGCTTCGCCGCCAAGCCGCGCAGCGACATCGCCGTCGGCAGCCGGGTGTTCCACGACAAGTTCGGTTATGGCGAAGTGGTCGACCAGGAAGGCAACAAGCTGGAAATCGAATTCGAACAGTCCGGGCTCAAGCGGGTGATCGACAGCTTCGTGACGCTGGCAGGAACTGACGGCTGAGGGAAACCTTGCCCCGCTCTCCCGTTCTCTTTCCTGAAGGAGAGAGCAACATGACCAGCGATACCGGCAACACCCAGGCCCGCAAGGAACACCGCGGCAGCGACAACCCGAACATGAAGCTGCAAAAGCAGGAATCGCGCGATCCCAACCACAGCGATGCGCGCGACCGCACCGGCCGCAAGGGCGGCGACAACGAAAAGAACCTCTAGGGCGAAGCGTCAGGCTGGGCGCAACGGGCGCCGCCGGCCGAACGCGCCGGCGATTGCCTGCAACGGCCGCATCAGTTCACCCGCGGCCGTGCGGCTTCCCCCCGCGATTCCGGTCTTGCAGCGCAGATGATCGGACGCGTCGTCGAACGTGCCGAACATCCGGTCGTAGATCGAAAAGAAACCGCCGAAGTTCTGTCCCATCAGGACCTCGTCGTCGATGTGGTGCAGGCGATGTGCGGCGGGCGACATCAGCACCCTGCCGAACGATCCGAGGGTCCACGGCAGGTCGGCATGGATGAAGTAGCCCCACCATGTGCGGATCAGCGCCGATCCGGCGACCGCCCATGCCGGGAAGCCGAGCAGGATCAGGGGAATCGCATCGACCAGGTTGCCGAAAAGGTGGCTCAGCGGGTGCTTCCGAAACAGCGTGAGCCACGTCATCGCCTCGTCCGAATGATGCGTCGCATGAATGGGCCAGAGCACCCTGTGATGCTCGATGCGGTGGCGCCAGTAGACGATGAATTCGTCGATCAGCAACGCCAGCAGGAGCAAGGCGATCTGCGGCACACCCGTCCAGAAATCGGCGAGCCGCGGAAATAGCCGCAGTTGCAGGTGCACCGAATCCATCGCCAGCGCGAACACGCCGGCCAGCAGCACGCTGTTTATGGCGACGAGCGCCAGGTTGGTCAGCGTCTCGCGCCGCACGCCGCCCACGACAGCAACGAATCGCCGCCGGTGCACCACGAGAGATACGAGGCCGAACACGATCGTCGCCGGCAAAAGTGCCCACGCAACATCCCGCGCGCCGTCGAAAAGCGAGTCCATGTCTCCGGGCCTAGCCCGGGCATGGCTAACGGGGAGTAAACCCGAAGGCCGGATTCAGAGCGCGGTGACCGAAAGGAAGCCGGGGACCGGACCGTTCCAATCAGCGGAATCGGCGTCCTGCCCGGCAGGCTCACGCGGCTCCGCCTCAGCCTTGCGGGCGGGCTTTTCGGCCTTATCGCTGCGGCGCGGAGCAGCCTTGCGGGCAGGCTTTTCGGCCTGCTCCTCACGGGGCTCTTCGTCGTTCCCGGCAGGCTTTTCGCCACCCTTGCGCCCCGTGCGCTTGGCGTCCCGCGGCGGGCGTTCCCTGGCGGCGGGCTTTGCGTCGGTCTCGCCGCTGCCCATGTCGTAAACCGGGATCGACATTCCGGTCAGCTTCTCGACATTGGCGATCGCTTCGGAATCTTCTGGTGTCACGAGCGTAAACGCCCGGCCCTTCGCTCCGGCGCGGCCTGTGCGGCCGATGCGGTGGATGTAGTCGTCCGGATGCCAGGGCGTGTCGTAATTGAAGACGTGACTCACGCCCTTCACGTCGAGCCCGCGCGCAGCGACGTCGCTGGCGACCAGAATGTTGACCTGGCCCTGCTTGAACATGTCGAGCTCGGCGATGCGACTCGACTGGTCCATGTCGCCATGAATCTCGCCGCTCTTGAAGCCGTCGCGCTGCAGCGCCTTGTTGAGATCGCGCACCGTCGTCTTGCGGTTGGCGAAGATCAGCGCGCTCGTGACGTCGTCGGTCCGCAGCAGTTGGCGCAGCACGTCGCGCTTGCCACGCGAGGACGTCATCACCTTGTGCTGGGCGATGTTGATGTTGGCCGTCGCCGGGCGAGCGACCTCGATCGACTTGGGATTGGTCAGGAACCGGTCGGCGAGCTTCTTGATCGGCGGCGGCATCGTCGCGCTGAACAGCAGCGTCTGGCGATTGGCCGGCAGCTTTTCGCAGATGAACTCGATATCGGGAATGAATCCCATGTCGAGCATCCGGTCGGCCTCGTCGATCACCAGCAGATCGCACCCGGTGAGCAGGATCTTGCCGCGCCCGAACAGGTCCATCAGGCGGCCCGGCGTGGCGATCAGAACGTCGACGCCCTCGTCCAGCGCCTTGACCTGGTCGCCCATCTGCACGCCGCCGATGAGCAGCGCCATCGAGAGATCGTGATTGACGCCGTATTTCTCGAAATTCTCGGCCACCTGCACGGCGAGCTCGCGAGTGGGTTCGAGAATCAGGCTGCGGGGCATACGCGCGCGGCGCCGGCCGTGGGCGAGGATGTCGATCATCGGCAGGACGAAGCTGGCAGTCTTGCCGGTTCCGGTCTGCGCGATGGCGATCAGGTCCTTCATCATCTGGACCTGGGGGATCGCCTGCGCCTGGATCGGCGTCGGCTCGGTATAGCCCGCGGCTTCCACCGCTTGCAGCAATTCGTCAGACAGGCCGAGATCGGCAAAATTCATAGATGCGTTGTCCGGAACTTGGGTTTGCCGGGCGAAAGGTCCGCCGCCGACCGCGCGCCCTAGGCGGGGGACCGTCGGTAAGTCAAGGAATGACGGCGGCGCGCAGCCTAGTCGCGTAACGCCACCAGTCGGTTGAACTGGGCAACCTCGCAAGTGGTTCCCGCGCGAGACTTGAGCGCATCGCGGCCCGAACAGAGCATCCCGTCCTCGCTGCGCTCGACGTAGAAGCCCGAGTAGAACGCCGCGGCATCGCACGCCCGGTCGAGCGATGCGCTCAGCACGCGATGGTCGCGCATGAACAGCAGCAGGCGGTTCGACTGCACCGGCGCGACCCCGGCGATCGCGTTGATCGGCAGGCAGCGATCTTCCTTCACCTCGTGGTACTGCGACGTCATCTCGCGGCGCGGAAGGCGCGACAGCATCTCCTGCCGCACGGCGGGGGAACTGGGCGCGATGCGAATTATTACCCGCTGTTCGATGCGGACCTGGAACTGGTCCTGCGGACGAAAACCGTCTTCCAACGCCTCGAACGCGCCGGGCATGTGCTGCATGCTCATGATCGGTCCTTCGTCCACCACCGACACGGTCACGCCGCCGCTGCCGAGGCCGGCGGCGGGATTGGCGCCCAGGAAGGCGAGGGAAAGGATAAAGGCGGTCAGGCTATCCATCGGGCTCAAAGTGCTCGGCAGGACAATCCGCCGTTCGGTGCCTCCTTAATCCGACCGCTTGAATGTTCGCTTAACCCTCGGATTGCGTTTTGCAAACCGACGCCGCACTGGCAAAGCGAGCCGATGACCGATCGAAACAGCTTCCTGGCCGATGCCGAAAGCCTCCTCGGCCCGCGCGGACTGACGGCGGATGACGATCTGCTCGACCCGTGGCTGACGGATTGGCGGGGCCGCTTCACCGGCAGGGCCATCGCCCTGGCCTCCCCCGCTTCGACCGATGAAGTGGCTGCACTCGTCAGGCTGTGCGCGCGGCACGCCGTTCCGATCGTTCCCCAGGGCGGTAATAGCGGCATGTGCGGCGGCGCCACGCCCGACGAGAGCGGGACGGAGGTCATCCTTTCGCTCCGGCGGATGAACGCGATTCGCAAGGTCGACGCGTCTTCCCGTGAGACGGTGTGCGAAGCGGGCGTGATCCTGCAGACTTTGCACGAGGCGGTGGAGGCCAAGGGCCTGCGCTTCCCTCTCACCCTGGGCGGCAAGGGCTCGGCAACCGTCGGCGGGCTCATCTCGACCAACGCCGGCGGCACGCAGGTGCTGCGCCACGGCTCGATGCGCGCGCAGGTTCTCGGCGTGGAAGCCGTGCTGGCCGACGGATCGGTGTTCGACGCGCTGACGCCGCTCAAGAAGGACAACCGCGGCTTCGACCTCAAGCAGCTCCTGATCGGGTCCGAAGGCACGCTGGGCATTGTCACCGCTGCGACGCTGCGCTTGCTCCCGGCGATTTCGGACCGCCGCGTTATCTGGGCCGGCGTGCCGTCGCTCCAGGCCGCTCGCGCGCTCCTGCTCCATTGCGAAGCGGTCGCGGGGAACGCGCTCGAAGGTTTCGAGGTCATCCCCCGCCAGACGCTTCACGATGTGATCGGCCATCTTCCCGGCGCGCGGGCACCGCTTTCCGGACCGCATGAATGGCACGCCCTGATCGAACTGGTGTCCGAGGGACCCGAACAGGCCGAGCGGCTGGGTGTTCTTGCCGAGAACATGCTCGAACAAGCGCTTGATCGACAACTGCTCGACGACGCCGTGGTCGCAGCCAACGAGAGCCAGGCCGAGGCGTTCTGGCTGCTGCGCGATTCCATCGCCCCGGCTGAGCGCGAAAAAGGCCCCGCTGTTCAACATGATATCTCGGTTCCGGTCGAACTGATGCCCGATTTCGTCGATGCCGCGATTCCCCAGATCGAGACAGCGTGGCCCGGCACCGAGGCGCTCGCCTTCGGGCACCTGGGCGACGGCAACGTGCACTTTCACGTGATCGCGCCGAAGGGGGTGGAGCCGCTTGCGTGGATGACCGGCGACGGCAAGGCGATCAGCGCACAGGTCCACGAACTGGTCACGAAATGGCGCGGATCGATCAGTGCCGAGCACGGGATAGGCCAGCTCAAACGCGACGAGCTTGGCCGACTGGGCGACCCGGTGCAGCTTTCGATGATGCGGGCGATCAAGCAGGCGCTCGACCCGCAGGGCATCCTCAATCCGGGAAAACTCGTCCCGCTTGCGCCGGAAGCGCCAAGCCTTTAAGGCGCGCCCTTCACGCGTACCGGGTGCTTGCGCTCGGCTCCTCGCAACCAATTGAAATCCGGAGAGTACGATGGCCAGCGCGCCGCAAGCACAATTGCCGATGTTCTACAACGATCTCGCCCCGCTCAACAGCCGCGACCATGCGAAGTATCACGCTCGCACGACCGATCGCGCCCCCTGGGCGGCAAAGCAGCATGCTGTTCCGATCACCACCGACGAGTTCGTGCTCGCTTCGCGTGACTTCCCGATCGTGTTCTCGGCGGGCGAAAATCCGATCCCGCTCGCGCTCATGGGCCTGAACGAAGACGTCAACACCTTCTTCGATGACGAAGGCGTCGCTTACGGTCCGTTCTACGTACCGGCCTACATCCGCCGCTATCCGTATCTGCTCGCGCGCCTGGACGACAAGTCGACCGACATGTCGCTCTGCTTCGACCCGACCAGCGACCTGCTGAGCGAAAACGCCGACGGCGAGGCACTGTTCGACGGCGACCAGCCGAGCGAGCACACCAAGGGCGTCCTGCAGTTCTGCCAGTCGTTCGAAGAAGCCGGCCAGCGCACCCAGAACTTCATCGAAGAGCTCAAGAAGCACGATCTGCTGATGGACGGCGAAGTCGCCATCCAGCGCAACGACGAGCCCGACAAGCCCTACGTCTATCGCGGGTTCCAGATGATCAATCAGGAAAAGCTGCAGGACATGAAGGGCGACGTGCTGCGCACCTGGAACAAGAACGGCCTCCTGCCGCTCGTCTACGCCCACCTCTTCTCGCTCGACCTGATGCGCGTCATCTTTGGCAAGCAGGTGGACCAGGGCAAGGGGCCGCAGGCCTCCAGCGGCGACGCGAAGACCGAGGCGGTCGAAGCCCAGGCCTGAGGCCAAACAGCGACAAATTGCGACGGACCGGCCCCTTGCACGAGGGGGCCGGCCCTCCTAGATTGCGGATGTCCGGGCGGCGCTTCCCTCATGGCCCGTCTGGATAGGCGCACTTCGGTGCGCCTCCTCCCTGAACCTTGGCCACCTCGTGCTTCGTGCACGAGGTGGTTTTTTCTTGCCCGTTACTCGGCTGCGAGGCGGAAGGGCCGCGCCAGGGACGCGAGTTCGTCGGCCATGCGCCGCACGAGTGCTGCCACCAGGTCCGCGATCTCGCCCAGCGCGACATCGGGCTCGCGCAGCGCGGAATCGAGATAGGCGCTGCGGCAGACTTCCAGCTGGAAGCCGTGAACGTCCTTGCCGGGCGCGCAGTGGCGATCGAGCACGTAACCCCCGGCATAGGGCCTGTTGTGCGCCGCCCTTCGGCCTGCAGCCGCGAAATGGTCAAAGGCAGCTGCGCAAAGCGAACCGTCGCAGGAACTGCCGAAATCGGTCCCCCACCACGAAATCGGCGAAGCCGGAGGCTCCCTTGCGCGGCGCCAGTGGCGGCATCGAGTGGAGATCGATCAGCAGGGCGCATCCCCAACGGTCCCGCAGCGCCGTGAGTTCTGCGGCCAGAGCAGCATGATAGGGCGTGTGCACCCCCGCCACCCGCGCCTCGAGCTCCGCTCAATTCAGGCGCCCGTTCCAGATTTCGCCCATGCCGGGAAGCCGCCGCGGGACGAGGCCGAGGCCGCCGCGGGCACGGCGCCCGGCCCGAAGAATCTGTCCGGCCGGGCGGCCCTCCGCCACCATGTCCCAATCCATGTCCTCCGGCGCGCGGTTCAGATCGATCATCGCCCGGGGTGCATGAGCCACGATGAGCGCCGCGCCGGTCTGCTCGGCCACACGCTCTCCCACGAGGTCGACGTAGCGATCTTCCAGCCGAAGCCCGGCCGTTGCCGGGTCGCGCATCCGGTCGACCAGGCCGCGGGGATAATGGCGGCCGGCGTGCGGAACGGCGACCAGGACCGGAATGGGTGACGGCGATCGGCGCGTGATTGTGAAAGCAAGCCGGGTCGACGACCCCGGAATTGAGCCCCCGCTCTCGATGGTCTGGTTCTCGGTCGAATCGGGGCTGGCCATTGGCAGCCTTGCTGCCCGTCCGGCGATGTTGTGTCAAAGCAGGGCACTGCCAAAGGGAGGGAGGATTTTTCAACCTATCAGGGCTATCGGCTCGGCAAGCAAAAAGGGGAAATACCGCAATGATCCGTATCCTTCTGGCCGAAGACGACCAGGCGATGCGCACCTACTTGTCGAGGGCGCTCGAGACCGCGGGCTACGAGGTCTACTCGGTGGATCGCGGCACCACTGCCCTGCCCCTGCTGGAGGACGGCGAGTTCGACCTTCTCCTGTCGGACATCGTCATGCCCGAAATGGACGGCATCGAGCTGGCGCAGCGCTGCGCTGAAGTCAGCCCACGCACCAAAGTGATGTTCATCACCGGTTTCGCTGCGGTTTCGCTGCGCCCCAACCGTGAAGCGCCCCAGGCCAAGGTCCTGTCGAAGCCGTTCCATCTCAAGGACCTCGTCCTGGAGGTAGAGCGACTGTTCGACGACGCGCAGAGCGTTTCGCTCTAACCACTTGCACCGGTCGCAGCCGCCAGCTAAGGGGCGCGCCTGCCGACGGTGGGGCGTATAGCTCAGCGGTAGAGCACTGTGTTGACATCGCAGGGGTCCCAAGTTCGAACCTTGGTACGCCCACCATCGCCGGACAGGCCAAGAAGCGTCGCGAAAGCGGCGCTTTTTTGTTGCCCGGCGCTATCATTCGTGCCCGCAGCGCCTATCTCGGCGAGATGCCGAACAAGACACCGGTCGCCCGCATCGAGGCCATCGCTACAGCATCTCCGGCAACCGACTTCGATGCGGACTACCGCCGGTGGGCCAATGATCGGCTGAAGGGATCGCGCGACGCCAAGCTGTTCGAACGCATGGCCGAGCGGTCGGGGATCGACCACCGCTGGTCGGTTCTCGGCGAGGACGCCCGCCTCGATCCTGGCCGGTTCTACACGCGGGATGCCCAGCCCGGCACTGCCGAACGCATGGCGGTCTACGTGCGCGAAGCTCCGCGGCTGGCGCTCGAGGCCGCGCGGGGCCTGGATGATCTTTCGGGCATCACGCACCTCGTCGTTGCAAGCTGCACCGGCTTCGTCGCCCCGGGCATCGACCAGATCGTTGCCCGGGAGCTTGGCCTGGCGTCCGATGTCGAGCGGCTCCTGATCGGCTTCATGGGCTGCTACGCCGGCGCCACCGCGCTGCGCACTGCCGGCCACCTGGCGAGGGCCAATCCCGGCGCGCGGGTGCTGGTGATCGCCGTGGAATTGTGCAGCCTTCACCTGGTCGAGGACGCGGATCTCGAGGGTACGCTGGCCATGGCGCAGTTCTCCGACGGAGCGGCCGCGGCTATCGTTTCAACCGAGGGACCGGGAATCGCCCTGGGGGAGAGCCTCTCGGCTGCGCTTGAGCAGAGCGACGAGCTCATCACCTGGACAATCGGCGACGCCGGCTTTCTCATGGGTCTTTCCGGGGAAGTGCCGGGTCGCCTGGCCGACGCGCTGTCCGCGCCGGACCTGCAGCGGCGCATCCTCGGCGGTAATTCCGCCGCAGAAATCGATGGCTGGGCCATTCATCCCGGCGGCCGTTCGATCCTCGACGCAGTCGAGCGGGCGCTTGACCTGCCATCTGCCGCCCTCGTCGACTCGCGAGAAGTGTTGCGCGCCTTCGGCAACATGTCCTCGGCGACCATATTGTTCGTGCTGGAGCGCATGATCGCCCGCCGCCCTGCAAAGGGAGTGGCGCTCGCGTTCGGGCCCGGCCTTGCGATGGAAGGTTTCCGCTTCGGGTGGACAGACGGCGATGCTGGCTGAGCGCCTGCTCGCCGAGGAACTGATGGATGACCCGGCGCTGCCGGAAGAGACTTATCGCGCAGTTCTTACCGACCTTGCCCGCGTCAACAACGTCACGATGGCTTATCGTCCAACGCTCGACTTCCTGGACCGGGCAGTGGGCGATCGGCGCAGGTTCAGTCTGATCGACGTCGGCTTCGGCGATGGCGACATGCTCCGGCGGATTGCTCGCTGGGCGGCAGAACGCGGCCTTGAGCCCCGCCTGACCGGAATCGACCTCAACAGCCGCAGTGTCGCGGCAGCACAGGCCTGTCGCTGCGGCACGCCGATCCAGTACCTCGCAGGTGACTATGAGGATCTCTCGGGACAGGGATTCGATTTCGTGATTTCCAGCCTCGTGGCCCACCACATGACGCATGACCAACTCGTGGCCTTCCTCCGTTTCATGGATCGCGAAAGCCGCATCGGCTGGTTCGTCAACGATCTCCATCGGCATGGCTTCGCCTGGCTCGGCTATCCACTCCTCTCCCGCCTGATGGGCTGGCACCGTATCGTCCGTCTCGATGGGACCATGTCGATTGCCCGCAGCTATCGGCCAGCCGAATGGGTGCCACTTCTGGCGGAGGCCGGGGTGACCGCTGCGCGTGTCGTCCGCCGCTTTCCTTTCCGGTTATGCGTCGAAAAGATCCACTGATCGTCGGTGCTGGCCCGGCCGGCTGCGCTGCTGCGATTGCCCTGGCACGGGGGGGCGCACGGCCGCTGCTGGTCGATCGGGAGGCCGTTGTCGGCGATGCGCTGTGTGGCGGGTTCCTGAGCTGGAAAACGGCCGCGCGCCTCGAGTCCCTGGGTTTAGATCCCAACGGGCTGGGTGCGCACCGGGTCGATCGGCTCGTCATCTTCGCGGGCGACAAACAGATCGAGAGCATCTTGCCGCACAGCGCCTGGGGCCTTTCGCGCCGTACGCTCGACACCGCGCTTCGCGAGACTGCGCTTTCGGCCGGCGCCGAGCTTGCCATCGACACCGTGCGCAAGGTTAGTGGCCTCTCGGTCAGCGCGCAGAACCAGGCCTGGGAGCCCGAGAGCCTGTTTCTCGCCACCGGCAAGCATGACGTGCGCGGCGCCGTGCGTCCCCGCAACAGCGGCGACCCTGCCCTCGGCATTCGCCTCCGCCTCACCCCGTCGCCCGGCCTATCGCGCCGGCTCGTTGGGCGGATCGAGCTCCACCTGTTCGATGGCGGCTATGCCGGGATCGTCCTGCAGGAAAGCGGAAGTGCCAACATCTGCATGGCGGTGCGCAAGTCGCTGCTCAGCCAGCACGGGGGCGATCCGCAAACGCTGCTGGAGGCGCTGGCACGGCGACACCCCCATTTTGCGCTTCGGCTGGAAAGCACCTGGCGCGACGCGCGCGTGGATACCATCGGCGCGGTGCCCTACGGGTGGAGCACAGGGGAGACCGAGCCAGGACTTTTCCGCCTGGGCGACCAGGCGGCCGTCATCCCCTCACTGGCCGGGGAAGGCATCGACATCGCGCTTGCCAGCGGTCTCGCGGCGGCCGAAGCATGGCTTGGCGGTGGCGCCGACGCTGCACAAGGATATCAGCGCTCCTTTCACGCCAGGGCGCAGGCGCCCCTGCGCTGGGCAGACGCAGCGTGGAAGCTGGGCGAGACCCCGGCCCTTGCGGCTCCGCTGCTTGCCCTCGCCCGCTACGCGCCGCAAGTCCTGCCAAGGATGATGAAAGCCACAAGGCTGCCCTGATCCACCGGCCCGAAACCCGCCTTGCACTACCCCGTATCGCTCCGTAAGGACGCGGCGACTTTCCACTACTCGAGACGACAGGACACCCATGGCGAAGATCAAGGTTGCGAACCCCATCGTGGAGATCGACGGCGACGAGATGACTCGGATCATCTGGCAGTGGATCCGCGAACGCCTGATCCTGCCGTTCCTCGACATCGAGCTGAAGTACTACGATCTCGGCATCGAGAAGCGCGACGAAACCGACGACCAGATCACCGTCGATGCTGCCGAGGCGATCAAGGAATACGGCGTCGGCGTGAAGTGCGCCACGATTACTCCGGACGAGGCGCGGGTCGAGGAATTCGGCCTGAAGGCGATGTATCGCAGCCCGAACGGCACCATCCGCAACATCCTGGGCGGGACCATCTTCCGTGAACCGATCGTCATTTCGAACGTCCCGCGCCTTATCCCGGGCTGGACCGACCCGATCGTCGTCGGCCGCCACGCCTTCGGGGACCAGTACCGCGCCACCGACACCCTGATCCCTGGCGCCGGCAAGCTGCGGCTCGTGTTCGAAGGTGAGGATGGCAAGAACATTGATCTCGACGTTTACGAGTTCAAGGCGCCGGGCGTCGCCATGGCGATGTACAATCTCGATAAATCGATCCGCGACTTCGCCCGCGCGAGCTTCAATTACGGGCTGGATCGCAAGTGGCCGGTCTATCTCTCCACCAAGAACACCATTCTCAAGAAATACGATGGACGCTTCAAGGACCTGTTCCAGGAGGTGTTCGATTCCGAAGGCTTCAAGGAACGCTTCAAGGAAGCCGGCATCGAGTATCAGCACCGTCTGATAGACGACATGGTGGCCAGTGCGCTCAAGTGGAACGGAAAGTTCGTGTGGGCCTGCAAGAACTACGACGGCGACGTACAGTCGGACCAGGTGGCGCAGGGCTTTGGTTCGCTCGGCTTGATGACCTCGGTCCTGATGACGCCCGATGGCAAGACGGTGGAGGCGGAGGCCGCTCACGGCACGGTCACGCGCCACTATCGCCAGCACGAGCAAGGCAAGGCAACCAGCACCAACCCGATCGCCAGCATCTTTGCCTGGACACGTGGCCTGATCTACCGCGGCCGGTTCGACAACACGCCTGACGTGGTCCGCTTTGCCGAGACGCTGGAAAAGGTCTGCATCGACTGTGTCGAGAGCGGCAAGATGACCAAGGACCTCGCGCTGCTCATCGGGCCCGACCAGGCCTGGATGACGACCGAGCAGTTCTTCGAAGCGATCGTGGAGGGCCTCGAAAAGGAAATGGCCGCCTGGGCCTGAGGTGTCGATGGCGGACCGCAAGGCGAAGCCACGGCTCGAGATCCGGCAGGCGAAACCGGCCGACGCGCGCTCGATCGCGGCGCTGGCCAAGCGTGTCTACGGTGAATTCGAGCCCTACACGCTCGGGGAGATCCGCGGGCAGTTGAACAACTATCCCGAGGGCTGCTTCGTGGCGGTCCTCGACGGCAAACTGATCGGCTACTGCGCGTCGATGCGGATCGCGGGCGATAAGGCTCTGCGGCCGCACACCTGGGACGAGATCACCGGCAACGGCTACGGGAGCCGGCACGATCCAACCGGTGATTTCCTTTACGGTTACGAGATGTGCGTCGATCCCAAGGTCCGTGGCACGCGGATCGGACGCAGGCTCTACGAAGAGCGGCGAAAACTGGCCGAAGACCTAGAGCTGAATGGCATCGTCTTTGGTGGCCGCATGCCCAACCTGAAGCGCCAGTGGCGCAAGGTTTCCGGTCCGCAGGACTATCTCGACCAGGTCGTGGCCGGCAGGCTCCACGATCCGGTTCTGCGCTTTCAGCTGGCCAATGGATTCGAGCCATTGGGCATCCTGCCCAAATACCTGCCGGAAGACCTGCGTTCGCGCGGCCATGCCGTGCACATGATCTGGCGCAACCCCTTTGTCGATCAGGAGGACAGCGCCAAGTTTCGTGTTCCGCGGGGAGTGGAAAGCGTGCGCATCGCGACCTGCCAGCTGCAGGCCCGCGCGGTGAAGGACTTCGACGAGTTTATCGGCCAGGTGGAATATTTCGTAGATGTTGCAGCCGATTACGAGGCTGACTTCATCCTCTTTCCCGAGATGTTCACGCTCATGCTGCTGAGCGCGGAGGAGAAGGAACTCTCCCCCATCGAGGCCATCGAGTGCCTGAGCAACTACACGCCGAAGATCCGCGAGGCTCTGGCCGCGATGGCGCTGCGCTTCAACATCAACATCGTGGGTGGATCGCACCCCACGCGGATGGACGACGGCGACATTCACAACGTCGCGTACGTCTGCCTGCGCGACGGGTCGATCCATTCGCAGGAAAAGATCCATCCGACGCCGAACGAGGCCTATTGGTGGAACATTCGCGGCGGCGATTCCATCGATGTCATCCAGACCGACTGCGGTCCGATCGGCGTGCAGATTTGCTATGACAGCGAGTTCCCCGAATTGTCGCGCCGTTTGGTGGACGAGGGTGCCCGGATTATCTTCGTGCCGTTCTGTACCGATAGCCGCCAAGGCTACATGCGCGTGCGGTATTGCTGCGCGGCGCGGGCGGTCGAGAACCAGTGTTTCGTGGTCATGAGCGGTAATGTGGGCAACCTGCCCAATGTCGGGAACATGGACATCCAGTACGCCCAGAGTTGCATCCTCACCCCGTGCGACTTTCCTTTCGCCCGCGACGGGATCGCCGCAGAGGCAACCGAGAACGTCGAGACGCTGACCATCAGCGACGTGAATCTCGCCGACCTGTCCTGGGCCCGCGCCGAGGGCACCGTGCGCAACCTCGCCGACCGCCGCTTCGACCTCTATCGCATCGAGTGGGACGAAGGTTCCCATGGCGGGGACCTGCCCGATGGGCCTGCACCGCTCCACAAGGGCGGGCCCGGCGGCGGCTAGCGCAACGCTTCGGGCGAACGGACATGCTCCTGTCGCACGCCGTGGCCGATGAAATGGCCCGGTATGCGACGCAGGAGCGGATGGCGATCGAGGAGCTTGAGAAATGCTGGCGGTTCTTGCGGAACTTCCGGGCGTCCTTCGATGAGTGGCCGCAGTATGCGCTCGTGGGCCAGGCGCTGAAAACGCTGAATGACCCTCGTCGGCCACATGCGCCGCTTTTGCACCTGCGGCAGGAGTTCATCGACGCATTCCCCGCGGGCCAGCGGACCGGCGAGGGCATTCGCTGTCGCCACGGCATCCTGGATTGCGAGGTTGATCCCGATTCCGCCGACCGGGCTCATCGCATGGGCGGCATCACCGATCGCCAGGAGGCCCGGCCGGGACCACTGCGTCAGCCGGTCGAGCGAGACCGAAAGGAGCCTCACCGAGTTCCAATCCGGTAGAGCGGAATCGACATCGTCGAGTTCCGGTAGAGCGGATCTTACATCGGCGCGGAACGCCTCGATACCGCGGGCCTTCACCTGCTCCGCCCCGCCCTTGGCAATGACGGCAGCGCACTGCCAGTAGCACCCTCGGTCGATTGCAACGAACAGGCGGTGTCCGCGGATGACACCCCGCAAGGTCGATCCGGCCTGAACCTTCGCAACGGCGAACCAGAAAACGTCGATTGGCACACCGAGCGATTCGAGCGGAAGAATTTTCCGAACCAGCGAGTCGCGCCCGTCGCACATAAGCACCAGCTTGGCGGCGCGAAGGACCTCGCCACCCTTAAGGCGTACGCCTGCATAACGACCGCTCTCTTCCAGCAGTTCGACGACCGGCGCCTCCATGCGGAGCGAAAACGAAGGAAACGCCGCCGCCTCGTCGCGCAGGAAATCTAGGAAGTCCCACTGGGGCATCATCGCGATGAACGGCGCGGGCATGTGCAGGTGCGACAGGTCCCCGATCCGAAGTATGCGCCCGTTGTAGTCGATTTCCGCGGTGTCGATCCGGTTGTGCGGCCGCTTGAGGAAGCGAACGAGCAAACCCAACTCGTCCAGGATCTGCATCGTCGAGGGATGAACGGTGTCGCCACGGAAATCGCGAAAGAAGTCCTCATGCTTTTCCAGCACACAGACCCGCACTCCCGCACGCGCGAGAAGGAACGCAGCCATCATCCCCGCCGGCCCTCCCCCCACGACGATTACATCCGCGATCGCGGGGGGTACTGACAATTCTGCCGTTGAGTCGGCCATGACTTGCCTGCCATAGACCACAGCCGATGCACGGCGAAGCGATCTCACCCATGATGTCGGATGCGCTGGTCATCCTCGGCGCTGCGGGAATCGTGATTCCGGTCTTCGCCCGGTTCCGCATCACGCCTGTCATCGGCTTCATCCTGATCGGCCTGCTGGTCGGTCCGTTCGGCCTTGGCCGCATGGTACCGGACTATCCCTGGCTCTTCTGGTTCACGATCTCCGACCAGGAAAGCCTTGATCCCTTTGCCGAATTCGGGATCGTCCTTCTCCTCTTCACGATCGGGCTGGAGCTGTCGTTCAATCGGCTCTGGACCATGCGCAAGCTGGTGTTCGGACTGGGCGCGCTCGAACTGACCATCATTTCGCTTCTCATCGCGACCGGACTGACCCTGCTGGGGCAGGACTGGACGGGCGCGATGGGTCTGGGCCTGGCGCTCGCGCTGAGCTCTACGGCGCTCGTTCTGCCGATTGCAGGCCATCACACGCCCGTGGGCCGCGCCGCGTTGTCGATGCTGCTGTTCGAAGACATCGCGATCGTGCCGATCATCTTCACGCTCGGCGCGCTCGCGCCCTATGCGGGCGAGGAAGGCTGGAGCGGCATGTTCACGACCCTTTGGCAGGGCCTCCTCGTGGTCGGCGCCATGATGGTACTGGGCCGCATCGCCCTGCCTCGCCTGTTCGCCCAGGCGGCGCGAACCAAGAGCCCCGAACTTTTCCTTGCCGCAAGCCTGCTCGTGGTCATCGGGGCAAGCCTGGCGACCGCGCTCGTCGGCCTCTCGCCGATCGTCGGCGCACTCGTGGCCGGACTGCTGATCGCGGAGACCGAATACCACGCGGAGGTCGAGGGTATCATCGATCCCTTCAAGGGACTGGCCCTGGGCGTGTTTCTCATCACCGTCGGCATGGGCATAGACTTGCGTGCGATCTGGGCCAATCTGGGCCCCATCACACTGGCCGTAGTGACCGTGCTGACGGTCAAGGCGGTCGTCACGATGATCTTGCTGCGATTGATGGGGGCCGGTCGGGGCACTGCGGCTGAAACCGGCGTGCTGATGGCCAGTCCCAGCGAGACCACCCTGATCGTCCTCACCGCGGCAACGACGGCCCTGCTGATCGATCCTGAAACGGCACAGTTCTGGCAGATCGTGACCGCGATCGGTCTGACCGTCACCCCGCTGCTCGCCCGCCTCGGCAAGGCGCTGGCGCGGCGGGTCGAGCCCATCCCCGGCATTTCGGAACTGGGTGACGGTCCCGAAGAGGAACGAGTGATCATCGTCGGGTGTGGCCGCGTCGGCAAGTTGATCGCCGATATGCTCACGGTCCATGACCAGCCCTACGTTGCAATCGATTCCGATGCGGACATCATCGAGACAGCCAAGCGCGAAGGCTATCGTGCGATATTTGCCAATGCTGCCCGGCCCGAAGCACTTGAACGTATCGGGGTCGCCAACGCACCCGCGATCATCTTGACGATGGACGAGCCGGTCCTGGTGCAGCGCATCGTGCGCAAGGTCCGCGCGGCCTATCCCGAACTGCCGATCATCGCCCGCGCCCGCGACACGATCCATGCAGCCGAACTCTACCGCTGCGGCGCAAGCACGGCGGTGCCCGAGACTCTCGAGGCATCGCTCCAGCTATCGGAGGCAGTCCTGGTCGATCTGGGGGTTGCGATGGGACCGGTTATCGCCTCGATCCACGAAAAGCGCGACGAGTTCCGCGAGCGGATCCGCGAAGGGGCGGCGCTGGAGCACAAACCGAAATTGCGCACGACCACCGCCGGCGAAGGCGTCTGAAGCCCGGACCGCCGCACGCTCGTGGACCTTTGCCGCTGGCGGGCCGTTGGGTGGGTGGAAGGAGAATTTGCATGAGCGATGCCAAGCAACGCCCGGATACGATCAAACACGACAGCCCGAAGGACCAGGTCGGCGCGGACAAGGGGGCGATCAAGGGCCCCCAGAGGACCAACCACAATACAAAGAAGACCGACCTGGCGCGTGGCGCCCAAGGTGACGTCCGCCGCTCGAGCAGCGGCGCGCGCTAGACCGTTTCGCTGGCCAGGATATCCCGCACGGCGGCAAGCGCGTCTTGCGCCTTGCCCCCGTCGGGACCTCCGCCCTGCGCCATGTCGGGACGGCCGCCGCCACCCTGCCCGCCCAGCGCCGCAACTCCGGCCCTCACCAGCGTCACCGCGTCGAAGCGGCCAACCAGATCCCCTGTCACGGCAACTCCGAAGGTCGCGCGCCCCTCGTTCACCGCAACGATCGCGGAGACACCCGTTCCAAGACGCTTTTTCGCCTCGTCAAGCAGCCCGCGCAGGTCCTTGGGGTTGAGGCCTTCCAGCACCTGGCCGGCGAATTTTACGCCGCCGATGTCCTCATCGGTTGAGGCGGTCGCACCGCCCCCACCACCGCCGAGCGCCAGCGCCTTCTTCGCCTCCGCCAGCTCGCGTTCGAGCTTGCGTCGCTCGTCGACCAGTGCCGCGACGCGCGCTTCGACCTCGTCCGGAGACGTCTTGAGCGAAGCGGCGACCGCCTTGAGCGCGTCTTCCCGGCCGACGACCCACTGGCGCGCCGCCTCGCCTGTAAGCGCTTCGATCCGGCGTACGCCGCTGGACACGGCGCTTTCCGAAACGATGCGGAACAGACCGATATCGCCTGTCGCGCGCACGTGCGTTCCGCCGCACAGTTCTACCGAATAGCTCTTCCCGTCCTTGCCTGGACGGCCCATCGAGAGGACGCGGACCTCGTCGCCATACTTCTCGCCGAACAGCGCCATGGCGCCCGAAGCGATGGCGTCATCGGGACTCATGAGACGAATGTCGACGCTCTCGTTGTGGCGAATTTCGGCGTTCACCTCGGCTTCGACCGCCGAAATCTCCGCCGCGGTCAGCGCCTTTGGGTGCGAGAAGTCGAACCGGAAGCGATCTTGGGCTACAAGCGAACCCTTCTGGGTCACGTGATCGCCCAGGTGGTTGCGCAGCGCTGCGTGCAGCAGGTGGGTGGCCGAGTGGTTGGCGCGGATGCGGTCACGGCGCTCGGCGTCGACCGTCAGGTGTACGGTGTCACCGACGGCGATGACCCCGCGATCGATCTTGCCGCGCATGGCGTGGAGGCGGCCGAGCGGCTTTGCCGTTTCCTCGACGGTCATCGCCAGGTCGTTCGGCCCGGCAATCCAGCCCGCATCGCCTGTCTGGCCGCCGCTTTCGCCGTAGAAGGGGGTTTGGTTGGTAAGGACCAAGACGTCCTGTCCAGCCTCGGCCCTGTCAGTCTCCTTGCCCTCGACGACGAGCGCAACCACACGTCCTTCGCCCTCGGTGGAGGCATAGCCGGTGAACTCGGAGCTGCCTTCGCGCTCGGCGATGTCGAACCAGACGTCGTCGTCGGCCGCGGCGCCCGACCCCTTCCAGGCGGCGCGAGCAGCGGCCTTCTGGCGTTCCATCGCCGCATCGAAGCCCGCCTTGTCGACACCGATGCCGCGAGCGCGCAGCGCGTCCTCTGTCAGGTCGTAGGGAAAGCCGTAAGTGTCGTAGAGCTTGAACGCGGTCTCGCCGGGCAGTTCGCCGCCATCGCCGAGGTCGCCGGTCGCCTCGTCGAGCAGGCGCAGGCCCTTGTCGAGCGTCTGCCGGAACCTCGTTTCCTCGCGCTCGAGCACTTCCTGGATCAGCGCCTGGGCACGGCCGAGCTCAGGATAGGCCTGCCCCATTTCGCCCACCAGTGCGGGGACGAGGCGGTGCATCAACGGGTCCTTGGCGCCGAGCAGGTGCGCGTGGCGCATGGCCCGACGCATGATGCGGCGCAGCACATAGCCTCGGCCTTCGTTCGAGGGCAGGACGCCGTCTGCGATCAGGAAGCTGGTCGAGCGCAGGTGATCGGCGATCACTCGATGGCTGGCGATCTCATTCTCGCCGGCTTTCGCGCCGAGTTGGTCCTCGCTTGCCGCGATGAGCGTGCGGAAGGTATCTGTATCGAACACGTTGCGCCGACCCTGGAGGACGCTGGCGATGCGCTCGAGCCCCATGCCGGTATCGATGGACGGGCGCGGCAGGTCACCGACAATCTCGTCGGCGGCCTGGAGATACTGCATGAACACGAGATTCCAGATCTCGACAAAGCGGTCGCCGTCCTCGTCGGGAGAACCGGGAGGGCCGCCGGGCACTTCCGGGCCGTGGTCCCAGAAGATTTCCGAGCACGGGCCGCAGGGGCCGTCGGCGCCCATCGCCCAGAAGTTGTCCTTCGTTGCGATACGGATGATCCGCTCGTCCGGCAGGTCTGCGATGCGCTTCCATAGGTCCCACGCCTCGTCATCTGTGTGATAGACTGTGACCGAGATCCGATCCTTGTCGAGGCCGAACTCCTTGGTAACCAGCCCCCAGGCAAGCTCGATGGCCCGCTCCTTGAAGTAATCTCCGAAGCTGAAGTTGCCGAGCATCTCGAAGAACGTGAGGTGGCGCGCGGTATAGCCGACGTTGTCGAGATCGTTGTGCTTGCCGCCCGCCCGAACGCACTTCTGGCTGCTGGTAGCCCGTGGCGCAGGCGCGGCTTCCAGACCGGTGAAGATGTTCTTGAACGGAACCATTCCCGCGTTGACGAACATCAGCGTCGGATCGTTGTACGGGACCAGCGGTGCGGATGGCGCAACCATGTGATCGGCGCTGCCGAAGAAGTCGAGGAAGACCCGGCGGATTTCGTTCGTCGAAAGCATGGGCGCGAGTTAAGCGTTCGCGCGCGGGGGGACAAGACGGTTAAAGCCGCCCAGACGTTCGAACTGAGCGATCAGTCGTTTCGATCGACGGAAAAGGCGGCTCTCAGGGCCTGTGGGCGCTGACGATCCAGGTGGCGGCGCGCAGGGCGACCACGCCATCGCGGCAATTATCGCGCGCCAGGTCGCGAATCCTCAGGATCGTGGCCTGGCGCTCCACGTCATCCATCTCCGATAATGCGAGCGCCGCTGCACCAATGGACGTGAAATAGGACACTGCATCGTCGACCGGGTCGCTACCCGCGCCGGCAATCATGGCGAAATCGTATGCCTCGAAGCGAACGTCGCCCCACCCGGCAAATTCGAGGATGCCAGTGACATACTCGCGGTCGGCAAAGGCGAAGGGGCCCGGGGCGCGCGGATCGGGCGCGTGTTCGGGCGCGGGCAGGAGCGCCGCCAGCTCGTGGAAGATGGGGTTCTCCCGCATCGCACGAAAGCAAGAAAACAGCAGGTTCGCGCCGGGTGCGGCGTACCCGGCGATGTTCGCGAAAGCCAACTCGGGATTGGCGAAAAACATCACGCCGTGGCGGGAAACGAAGAAATTGGGCTGAAAACCGGCGTCCGGTTTCCACGTCGCGGCATCGCCCTCGACGAATCGGACATTGGCATGGTGAGCTCCGCGCTCGCGGGCGACGGCGACAAGCTGGGGAGAGATATCGACCCCAACGACCTGGACTTGCGGCCGGCCCCGGGCGAGAGCCAGGGAGATTTCCCCGGCACCGCAACCAATGTCGATCGCGTCGCGGACGGGAAATTCACGAGTCCGCGACAGCAGGCGTTCGGTCAGTCCGCCGAAGCTGCGGTCGGTGCGCTTCCATTCGGCCGCCCAGCTTTGTCCGGTCCTGCCCTGCCAATCGCGCACTTCCATCGCCGATCCCTTCCTGCTTGCAGCCACAGTCTTAGCTGACAGTGCAGCGGGCCGGAAGGGCTGCAAAAGGAAGAGGCCGGCGCGGGCCTCGTAAGGCGACCGCACCGGCCCCGGTTCCTGGCTGCACGCCCTTCGAAACGGCGCGCGGCGCGTGAGGGTCAGTCTTCGGAGTCCGCGTCCGGCCCCGTCATCATCTCCTCGGCAACTCGGTCGGTGCGGCCGCGGATCGCGGCTTCCAGCCTGTCGCAAACTTCGGGATTGTCCTTGAGGTACTGCTTGGCGTTCTCGCGACCCTGGCCGATGCGGATGGAGTCGTAGCTGAACCAGCTGCCCGATTTTTCCACCAGGCCGGCCTTCACCCCAAGATCGAGAATCTCGCCGATCTTCGAGATGCCTTCGCCATACATGATGTCGAACTCGACCTGCTTGAACGGCGGCGCGACCTTGTTCTTGACCACCTTCACGCGCGTACTGTTGCCGACAATCTCGTCGCGGTCCTTGATTTGCCCGGTACGGCGGATGTCGAGGCGTACCGAGGCGTAGAACTTGAGCGCATTGCCGCCGGTCGTGGTCTCGGGATTGCCGTACATGACGCCAATCTTCATGCGCAGCTGGTTGATGAAGATCACCATGCACTTGGAGCGATTGATCGAGCCGGTCAGCTTGCGCAGCGATTGGGACATGAGGCGCGCCTGAAGGCCCACGTGGCTGTCGCCCATCTCGCCTTCGATCTCGGCTCGCGGCACCAGCGCGGCGACCGAGTTCGACCACCAGCACGTCGATCGCGTTCGAACGCACGAGCGTATCGACGATCTCGAGCGCCTGCTCTCCGGTGTCGGGTTGCGATACGATCAGCTCATCGATGTTGACGCCCAGCTTCTTGGCGTAGACCGGGTCGAGCGCGTGTTCGGCATCGACGAAGGCAACCGTGCCGCCGTTCTTCTGGCATTCCGCCAGCACATGGAGCGCCAACGTGGTCTTGCCCGAGCTTTCCGGCCCATAGACCTCGATCACGCGGCCCTTGGGCAGGCCGCCGACCCCGAGCGCAATGTCGAGTCCCAGCGAACCGGTCGAAATCGATTCGACCTGCATCGTTTCCTTCTGGCCCAGCTTCATAGCCGAGCCCTTGCCGAACGCGCGGTCGATCTGCGCGAGCGCGGCGTCGAGCGCCTTCTGACGGTCCGAATCCACTTCCTTGCCTTCCACCAGCTTCAGGTTCGCAGCCGCCATGACACACCCTTCCGTTTCTTGGCTAGGGCTCGGCCCGGATTGGCCCGAATTCCCTGTCGGAAACAGTATGTATCTGATTTGTTCTTGTGGAACAAGAGGGGAACGTAAATTTCCTATGCGGCGCAGGAAACGGTGGATTTGCGCGCGTTACAGCTCAGTCCAACTCGTAGGTGAAGTGGATTTCCCGCGTTCCGTTGGCGCGAACGTCGACATCGGTGACGCGCTCGCCATCCTTCGTGCGCAGACCCTTCATTCCGGCAACCCGGTGTTCCCCGCTGCCGCCAAGCGACACTCGCACATGGGCACGCGAGCGGTTCGCATTGGTCAGCCTGAGCCGCATCGAAATCCTCTCGCCGCGCTCGTAGTTCGGCTCGCGGCCGACGACTTCACAGGTCGCGAAGACCTGGTTGCTCCGACCCATTTCGATCTCGACGTCCTGGCCAGAGGCATAGTCGCGCAGGCTTTCCTCCCCCGCCAGCAGCTCGCCGTGGGTGGTTGGCTCGAAGACCGTGATGCCGCCGGCCGGCAGGGCCACGCCGAGGCCGTGGTTCGCGTCGTTGACCGTGGCGAGCAGCATCGCTGCCGGCACGTAATCGCCGCCTTGCTGGTAGTCCCACGGAGTGCAGACCGCCTTGTAGAGCATTTCGCCCTTCACCCCCCGCCTATCGAGGAAGGCGACCTGCTTCAGGCCCTTGGCAGAGACGGTGGCAGGCTCGGGCACGCGGTAGAGCTTCAGATCGCCGAGGTTTTCCTCGGCTGCGACCATCGCCGGTGCGGCTGCATCCATCGATTTCATGCGCGCTCCAGTGACGACGATGGATTCTTCCCTCATCGCCATCGCTGCCATTGGCGGCGGAGCTGGTGGCGGCGGGGGCGCATAGGCACTTACGTACGGCGAGCCGTCCGCCGTGTGTCCCATAGGGTAGCAGACCAGCCGCAGCGGCCGAGCGTCGGGCGGGTCGGACAGCGTGGCGTAGTTGCTTTCGACGTTGAGCCGCCCTGCCACGACCATGAGCTCGGCGTCGGGAAAGGACTGGCCGTTGTCGTTGAGCAGCGTGAGCCAGCTCATCAGCCGCATCCGCACATCGTCACCCTTCCCGCCGTCTTTCAGCGTGGCGACATAGTGCGCCTGCCAGTCGAAGCCCCACGCAAGGTAGGTCAGGGTGACGGTATAAGTACCGCCGCGGTCGTCCCGGGTGTCGATCGAGAAGACCGGTTGGGCCGACAGCCCTTCGGGCACACGATCGAAGGTGAGCTTTTCGGGCAGGCCAGAGCAGCGCACGGCCTCGTATCCGGCGCTCGTCTGTAGCACGACACCGCCGTCGGCGCGGGTGCGGACGACGGCGTCCTCGCTCTCCGTCGACGCGGTGGCGGGATTGGTGCGCGTGATCGTCACGCGATTGCCGAGCGTGCCGTCGACCAGCGAAGCTGAACTCAGAAGGTCGGCGTTGCGGTTCTTTTCAATCGTTCCGCCTGGCAGGCCGGTGACGATGGCGGTCACTGCCACCATGCCCTCGGCCACCCCTTCGAAGCGGATGGTAGATTCGCCGAGCGGCAAAGTGACGGTTCGAATCTCGCTGATCATCGCGAAGCCCTGCGGCAAGTCGGTCCGCATGGCTTGCCCCTCGCCGCGGTTTGGATCGCGATAAAGCGTGACGGCGAGTTTCTGCGGCGCCGAAGCCTCCACGGCCTCGCGGGCCAGCGCGGGCGCGCCTGAAAGCAACGCCGAAGCGGCGAGGAGAAGCGCGGCGTGCCGCATCGTCCCCCTCCCCCTCAGTACCGCGTCTCGTAAATGACCCGGACCTCGCGCTTGCCGTTGGCCGGCACTGGAACGACGTACTTACGCGCATCGACGTTGAGCTGCTGGCCGGGCAAGTCCTCGCTGGTGACGCGATAGTCGTTACCCCACCACCCACGGTCGAGTCCGGTCTGGACCAGTTCCACCTCCACCGGGCGGCTTTGCGCGTTGGTGAAGGTGTAGCGCATCGTCGTGCGGTAGAAGGTCCGGGGCCGCTCGCCCTCCACGGTGCGGACCAGCTGGCCGTCCTCGAAGACCCGAAAGCGCGAGGTGCGCTCCCATTCGGCGCCGGTGATGGTCTCGCGCTTCTCGACCTCGGCCTGGACGTAGATGTCGAAGGCGTCGCCGGTCTTGAGCGTAAGCTCGCTGCCCATCGGCGTGTGGCCGATGCTGTTTTCGCCGATGAACTGCGGGTTGCCCGCCCGATCGCGTTGATAGAAGCGGACGGTTCCCGCCGGTAGCGCATCGCCCAGCCCGCCCTGGCGACTGGAGCTGAACGAGATTGCGCTTGCGACCGCGACCGGGCCGCCGTCGTTGCCGAGCCATCCGATCTGGCGCCTGTAGATCTTGCGCGCCGGGACGGCCTGGACGTCCAGAAAGCTGACCTGCTTGGTCTGGGCATTGGCAATCGTGGTGCGGCCGGCGAGCGGATAGAGGTAGAAATCGCCCAGCCTCTCGCGGTCGGCGCTCTCCGTCCCGGGAACAAAGGAGCCGGGCGGAGGAGGTGGACTGGGCACGGCGCGCGACGTGCGCACGCCAGGGCGGTAGCTGCCGACGCCCATGTTCGGATTGCCGGCGACCAGTAACGTATCGGCATCGTGAAACGTTGTGCCGGTGTTGTTGGTCAGGGTGACCCAGCCCTGCATGTCGACCGCGCCCCTGGCCTCGTCGTAGAGCGCGACGTAGTCGGCGCCCCAGCCGAGACCCGGCGTCAGGTAGCGCAGCGAGGCGGGACGCGTGCTGGCGCGGTCGCTTTGCAGCGTGACCGACAGGGTCGGGCGGGCCCGCAGGTTCGCTGGCACGCGATCGAACACCACACGCACCGGCAGGTCGTCATCCCGCAGAACCTCGATCCGGTCGCCGATCCGCACCACGACGCCGCCCGCGGTGGAAAGGACGGTCGCCCGCTCGCGCGTTTCCGCCCCGGTGGCAGGATTCGTACGCACCAAGGTGACCTGCTGGCCGATGGCCTTCTCCATCAGCTTGGCCGGCGTGAGCAGATCGAAATCGAAGTTCTGCTCGATGATGCCGGCATTGGCAGCGGCGAAGCTGAGCGTCTCGGGCCGGATCATCGCCGAGACGTCGGGAAATTCGATCCGGGTGCGGCCCGCAGGGATTGCAATCTGGCGCACGTCCTGCACCAGGGACTGGCCGTTGTTGTAAATCGTGACCGCGAGGTCGCCCTGCGAGGTCTGCTCTGTCTCCGGACCTGACTGCGCGGAAGCCGGGGCAAGAACCGGGCTCAGGACCGGATTGGCGACGACGGCAGCCGCCAGGGCGAGGTTACGCAGACGCATCGGAAGTCTCCCCTTCGAAACTTTCGCCAATGTGATAATGTTACACCAGCTTTCCCTTGGCTGAACGGTGCTGGAGGTCTCCAGCTCCTCCAGCCGCAATTATCGCGCGGAACTCAATACCTGGCCAACCTTGGCGGCGATCTGCTGGACGCTGAATGGCTTGGCGATGAAGTGCATGCCTTCCATGTCGAGTTCGTTGCGCAACTGCTCTTCGGCATAGCCCGACATGAACAGGATGGGCAGATCCGGAGTGCGCTTGCGAATCTCGCGCGCCATGGCCGGGCCGTCCATCGCCGGCATGACCACGTCGGAAACCACGAGGTCGAACTCGCCGCCCGCCTCGACCAACTGCAGCCCTTCGTCGCCGTCGCTCGCCGTCGTCACGGTATAGCCCTGCCGGGTCAACGCGCGTTCGGCGACGGCGCGGACCATGTCCTCGTCCTCCACCAGCAGGACCCGTCCGCCGCCGGACCAGGTGGCGGCCTCTTCGGCCTGTTTTTCCTTCGCCAGCTCCTCTGGCGTGATGTGGTGCACGGGAAGATAGATCGTGAAACGGGCGCCCTTCACCTTGCCTTCGGGAGCGGTGACGTTGTCGGCGAAGATGAACCCGCCCGATTGCTTGACGATGCCATACACGGTCGACAGGCCTAGCCCCGTGCCCTTCCCCAGTTCCTTGGTGGTGAAGAACGGCTCGAAGATCTTCGCCAGGTTCTCGGGCGGGATGCCGCCGCCGGTGTCCTCGGCAATGAGGGCGGTATAGTGGCCGGCCGGGATGATCTCGTTGTCGCGCATCCGCTTGATCGAGGCGGAATTGACCCGGCGGGTGGTGAACATCAGTGTGCCGCTGGCGTTTTCGCCACCGCGGCTCTGGATCGCGTCGCGCGCGTTGACCGCCAGGTTAACGATGACTTGCTCGAGCTGGCGCGGATCGGCCCGCACCGGTCCGAGCTCGCGGTCGTGATGGGTCTTGAGCGTGATCTTGGCCCCGAGCAGCCGCTTCAGCAGCTGGCTGACCTCGCTGATGACGTCGGGCAGCTGGATCACCTCCGGCTGCAGCGTCTGCTGACGGCTGAAGGCGAGGAGCTGTCGCGTGAGGCTGGCCGCACGGTTGGAGTTGGCCCTGATCTGCTGGATGTCGTCGTAATCGCTGTCGCCCGGGATGTGGCGCATCAGCATGAGGTCGCAATAGCCGATGATGGCGGTCAGCACATTGTTGAAATCGTGCGCCACGCCGCCGGCAAGCTGGCCCACGGCCTGCATCTTGGTGGCCTGCGCGACCTGCTTCTTGAGGCGGGTCTCCTCGGTCGTGTCGGCGAGGCTGAGCAGCACGGCCGCCTCCCCCAGCCCGCGCACGCCGGCGAGCCCCAGCGACACCGGCTCATCGGGATCGGCGCGCAAGCGAACGGCGATGTCACCGCTCGATGCAGGCCCCTGGCCGTAGCGACGCACCGCATCCGACATCGCGGTCTTGTCGGGCGGAACGACAAGATCGGACGGATAGGGCGGCAGGTGCTTGGCTCGTTGCAGGCCCGCGGCCCGGCGAAAGGCCGGGTTCGCAAAAAGGAAATGGCCGTCGCGGTCGGTCATCGCGAGGCCGACTGGAAGCTGTTCCAGCAGCGCTTCGAGCTGCGGCGTCTGTCCCCGCGCCTCCCCGCCCCAGCCGCCAAGGCCCACACCATGATCGACCAGCAGCATCAGCGACGGCGCCTGGTCGGCCCCGATGCGCTGCTGCGTACCCGGCTCGACCAACGGTACCTGCACCAGCGTCTGCGGCGAACCCTTGCGTCCCTCGCGGGCGAAATAGATGCGCTCCCGGTCGTCGGAGCGCAGCAATGCGGTGAAGTCCTGTCCCGCCATGCTGGCGTGCTCGTCGCCCATCGAGCGGCGCGCGAAGCCCGGGCTGGACGCGCGGATCGCCCCGTCGGGCCCGACAAGTGCCACCTCGATTCCCGCGCCGGAGAGGATGCGACCGAAAATTCCCGTCACGTACTTGCCGATCGCCTGCAGCGGCTCGGTCCGGGTAATCGGGGCGAAGCGCCAGACGAGATAGTCTTCCGCCCGGCCGGCGCGAAGGACCTCGGCAGTCCAGGCGTTTGCTTCGTCGGCGATCGTCTCACGCGCACTTTCGCCGTCCCGCCACGCTGCTCGCGCAGCCCGGTCGAGAGCATCGAGCGAGGCGCCGTCGACCGGCAGGCGCGGCGGGGCGTGGCTCGAGCCGAACCACAACTCGAATGCCGCATTGGCACAGACGAGGCGATTCGCCCGGTCGGTGATGGCAACCGCGATGCCGGCCTGCTCGATTGCCGTGACGGTGACCGACCAGTCGGGCATCGCCTGCGCTTCGACCTCTCGGCTGCCGCGGTTGTTGCGTGCCGCCGTAAACGCAACGAGGCCCAGCACCACGAGCCCACCGGCATAAGCGACCGTCACCGCGAGGCTGGAGGTGGCAAACTGCACCAGCGCCGCACTGACGAGTGCCGCAGCTGCGATAACCAGGGTATCGCGCGAGGTCTTGCGCTCGGCCTCGTCCAGTGCGCTCATGCGCCGGCTCCGCGCGCCTGCGACCCGGCCAGCCGGGCACGGCGCTTGCGCACCACCCACCAGCGCCAGACCCACGCGGTGACGATGTAGCCGACACAGGCGCAAGTCGCCGCAATGAGCAACAGGCCGAGCGCGGTATCCTCGCCTGCACCGGTCAGGCGCTGGAGCAGCTGGTCGGTCTGCGTGTGCTGCATGGCGGTCGCAACCGGGGCGATCTGGGTCATGGCGTCTGCGTGCAGCATGGCTTCACCGATCTTGTAGCCGGCCCACCACAGGCCAGCCACCGTCAAGGGATTGCCGATGAAGGTCGCCAGCAGAGCTGCGGGAACGTTGGCCCGGACAAAGACCGCCAGGACTGCGGCGACGACGAAGTGCGCCATGGGGATGATGACGCCGATGAAGAGCCCGAGCGCCGCTCCGCGGGGCACGGAGCGGCGGGTAAAGCGCCACAGTTCCGGTCGCAGGACATTGCCTGCAAAAGGCCTCATCCAGCGATTGTGTTCCATCTGCTCGCGCGTCGGGATGTGGCGCGACAGCCAGTTTCCGGACGTGCTGGTGGGCGGGCTCATTCCGCGGGATCGAGTGAAAGCCGGCGGCGGCTTTGCTGCTGCTGCATCCGCTTGCGCCCTACGCGCCAGCGCCAGAACCAGGACGCAACGAGATAGCCGATCGACGAACTGACGACCGAGAGGACCACGAAGCCGAACGCGGTGACGCCCGCCGTCTGCAGGAACCAGCCGAAATCCTGCCAATGGCCACTCGATATCTCCGCCTGCGCGGTTCCGCCCGTCGCGGCGTCGATCTTCAGAACGAAGCTGCCGACCTTGTTCGCGGCGACAAGCCAGAAGGGCAGCGTGAACGGATTGGTGATGAAGGTCACCAGCGCCGAAAGCGGCACGTTCGCCCGCGTCGGCAAGGCGAGAAATGCGGCGAGGAAAATCTGGCCCACGGGCACGATGAAACCGGCGAACAGCCCCAGCGCCACCCCGCGCGGCACGGAGCGGCGGGTAAAGCGCCACAGTTCCGGCGACAGGAAGCGGTGCGCGATCGGCGCGAGCCAGCGGTTGCCCGCCATGTCCTCGCGCGTCGGCATCGAGGGCATCCTGCGCCCCAGCCAGCTTTTCACCCTCTTCGGCATGCCGCGCTCAATACACCTTTCGGATTGCAACGGAAGATGAGCGTAGCTTGGGCGATACGAATGTGCGCTTAACGGCGTTCTATCCGCGATCACGCATCAGACGGGCCTTGTCGCGCTGCCAGTCCCGGTCCTTCATCGTCTGGCGCTTGTCGTGCGTCTGCTTGCCCTTGGCGAGCGCGATCTCGACCTTCGCCCGGCCCTTCGAATTGAAGTACACCGACAGCGGCACCAGCGTCATGCCCTTGCGCTCTACCGCACCGATCATCTTCTCGATCTCGCGCGTGTGCAGCAGCAGCTTGCGCGGGCGGCGCGGCTCGTGGTTGAAGCGGTTGCCGTGACTGAACTCCGGCACGTTGGCGTTGATCAGCCATGCCTCGCCGTCCTGCACCGCAGCGTAGCTTTCCGCGATCGAACCCTCGCCGAAACGCAGCGATTTTACCTCGGTCCCGGTGAGCGCGATGCCTGCCTCGAACGTCTCCTCGATGAAATAGTCGAACCGCGCGCGGCGGTTCTCGGCGACGATCTTCTTTTTGTCGAAGGTGGAGGACTTGGGACGGGCCATGGCCGCGCCATGTAGGCGGGGGCCGCGCAAAATCCTAGACTGGGCGGCGAATCGGCTCACGGGAGAGAGGGACATGGCCACTGCCGCCGGGGCACAGCAGGGACTGACCGCCGGACAGATTCTTGCCAACGCGCACACCCTTTCGCCGGTCTTCCGGGAGCGTTCGGGGGAGATCGAGGACCTGCGCCGCCTGCCTGCGGATCTGGTCGCCGAACTGCGCAATGCGGGGTTCTTCCGGATGGGTCGCAGCAAGGCGAAGGGTGGGCCGCAGATGACTTTGGTGGAACACCTGGAGGTCATCGAAGTACTGGCCGAAGCCGATCCCTCGGTTGGCTGGTGCGTCAAGATCGGCACCGACAGCGGGTTGTTGGCCGAACTGCTGGAACCTGCCGCCTCGGCTCGCCTCCTGCCTCACCCGGACATGATCACCGCCGGCCAGTTCACCGCCGGACGCGGGACGCTCGCGCGGGTGGACGGCGGGTACGTCCTGAGCGGCCGATTTCCCTTCGGCAGCGGCATCACCAGTGCCGACGTCGTGATGACCGGCAGTGTGGTTCACGCGGACGGCGCCCCCGTCGCCGACGAGAACGGTCAGCCCGACACGCGACTCGCCTTCTGCCGCGCCGACCAGCTGGTGATCGAGGACACCTGGCGCACGCTCGGCCTGCGCGGCTCTGGCTCGACCCACTACCGTGCCGAAGAGGTCTTTATCCCGGAGGACCAGGCCATGCGGATCGGACCGGCGCTGTTCGAAGGCAAGGACCCGCTCTATTCGAGCGGCTTCAACTGGGTGACGACAATGGCCGCGGTGCCACTGGGCACCGGCCGCCGTGCGCTCGACGAGGCGCAGGCGCTGATCGCTACGCGCAGCGGAGGAATACCGCCGCAGCCGTTGGGCAGGTTGCAGCACGTGCGCGAGGCTATCGCCGAATGCGAGACGCTCTACGGCGCCGCGCGGGCTTTCCTCTATTCCTCCGCGGCGGAGTTCTGGACCGAGCTGGAATGGGGCATTCCCAGGGTCGAAACGAAGGGCCGTCTGGCGCTCGCCAACGTCAACTGCTTCCGAATGGCGGCGGACGTTACCCGCCGGCTCGTGGACCTGATCGGCGCCAACGCGGTGTTCGAAGCCTGCCCTCTGGAGCGCCTTTGCCGCGACGCGCTGACCCTCAACCAGCACATGATCGTCGCCCGCCCGGCGCTGGCTAGCTATGGCGCGATGATGCTGGGCGAGGAACACCCCTCGCCGCTGTACTAGCGAATCAAGCGCTTAGTCCTGCGCTATCGAGCGCTTGATCGACGGCGTTTTCAGCCGCCTCGCTGCACTCGACGATCGGCAGGCGGGCAGCCCGGCTGAACCAAGGCTGCAGCTTGTTCACCGCGTACTTGGTCGGGCTTGGGCTGGCGTCGGAGAACAGCGCCTTGTGCAGCGGCATCAAGCGATCGTGCATCGCCCGCGCCGCCGCGAAATCGCCGGCGGCGGCGGCGGCATGGAATTCAGCGCACTGTTTGGGGGCCACGTTGGCCGTAACTGAAATGCACCCAACCTGTCCCAGCGCATATCCGGCCAGCGCCAGCGGATCGTCGCCCGAAAGCTGGTTGAAATCTTCTCCCAGCGCCCGGCGATGCAGCGTCACCCGCTGCAGGTCGCCACTCGCATCCTTGATCGAGACGATCTGCTCGGGATGGCGGCGCACAAGTTCGACGACAGTGTCGGGCAGGATGTCTACCGACGTCCGCCCAGGCACGTTGTAGAGCATGATTGGCAGCCGGGAATTCTCGGCCAGGTAGGAAAAGTGCGCGATCAGCCCCGCCTGACTGGGTCGGTTGTAATACGGCGCGACGACGAGACCCGCTGCGACCCCGCCGAGGTCCTGACAGAACTTCAGATGCTCGAGCGCCACCTGCGTGTCGTTCGAACCGCACCCGGCGATGACCGGGACCCGCCCGCCCGCCTGTTCGACACAGACGCGGACCACCCGGCGGTGCTCCTCGCGGTCGAGCGTAGCGCTTTCGCCGGTGGTGCCGCAGGGCACCAGTGCGCTCGACCCATTGTCGATCTGCCAGTCGACGAACCGACGAAAAGCCTCCTCGTCGAACGCCCCGTCGCGGAAAGGAGTCACCAGGGCGGGAATTGAACCGGAGAACATTTGCACCGCTCCTGCATTGGATTCATAAGGCCGAGGCGCCCTCCGCACCTCGAGCCGGGATATTCAGGGCCTGATAAGGATCCGCCTGCCACTATGTCCAGCATGCTTCGTACTGCTTTCCTTGCCGCCCTCCTCCTGTCCACCGCCAGCACGGCCTATGCACAGGAGGCAAGCTACACCGCGGCCGATTGGGACAAGGCGCGCGCGGAGCTGGTCGCGCAAGGTCCTGGCAGAATGGCCCCCGCGATCCGCCAGTGGGAGCAGCTGACAGCCAGCAAGGCACTGCCGTTCGAACAGTATGCCGGCTTCCTCCTGACCTACCCGGGCTTCCCCGATGCTGCCAAGCTGCAGGACTACGCCGAGGATCGGCTGCGCAGCCAGTTCGTCGCGACCGACCGCCTGGTTGCTTTCTTCGATCGCTATGCGCCGCAGTCGAACTTCGCCCGCGCGCATTACGCGCTCGCCCTGATGGCGCAGCGCCCCGCCGACGCCGCCAGGGTGGCGCTGGAAGCGTGGCGCGGTGGCGAGATGAGCGACGCGGCGGAAGCGACTATCCTGACCACTTATGGCAACCAGTTCAGCCAGGCCGATCACGATGCGCGAATGAACGCCCTGCTCTGGCAGCGCGACGCAGCAGGTGCGGCGCGGCAGATCGCCTATGTCTCGCCTGACAAACGCGAGGTTTTCCAGGCGCGCCTGGCGATCCTCCAGGGTGGCGACGGGGCGACCGCGAACGCCGCGGCGCTGAGCGATCCGGGTTACATCTACAATCGCAGTCGCGAGCTCCGCACCGAGGGCCGCGCGCGCGAGGCCGTCGAGTTGCTGTCCAACCACCTGCCCCTCGCCACCCGACCGCTCGACCAGACGGCCTGGGTTGCCGAGCAACTCCAAGTCGCCCGCATGGGTGGGGCCAGCGCCGCAACCCGCATCGCCGCGCGTATCGACGAGGCCTTCGCGCCGGACGAGGTGATCGCCGACAAGGGCTACAAACTGCGCGACGACTACACCTCGCTCGTCTGGCTCGGCGGAACGAAAGCGCTGTGGGAACTGGGCGATCCGGCCGCGGCCGCGCCGCTGTTCTATCGCTACGGAGCCGCCGCGCGCACCCCTCCGACCCGTTCGAAGGGCTTCTTCTGGGCCGGACACGCAGCGCAACGCGCCGGCATGCAGAACGAGGCCAAGCGCTATTACGAAATGGCCGCGGCCTACCCGGACCGCTTCTACGGTCAGCTTGCGCTCCAGCGGCTCGGCCGCTCGCTACCGACCTTCGACGCAATGCCCCAGGCCGAACCGACGCCGGCGGAACGCAGCGCGTTCGAAAGCGCGCCACTCACCGCCGCCGTGGCCGAGGTCGCACGCGATGCTCCATGGTCGACCGGCGTAAAGTTCTACCGCGAGATTGCCAACCACGCCACGACGCTGTCGGAACACCTGCTGGTGGCCGACCTTGCCCGGGAGATCGGCCGACGCGACCTCGCCGTGATCCTCGCCGACGCGGCGGGCGCCGATGGGCACGACGACTTCACCGCCATCGGCTATCCCACGCTGGTTACCCCGCCGGGCACCAACTGGACGCTGGTCCACGCGATCAGCCGGCAGGAGAGCCAGTTCGCCCAGAATGCGGTCAGTCACGCCGGCGCGCGCGGACTGATGCAGCTCATGCCCGGCACGGCGCGAGAGGAAGCGGAGAAGGCCGGTGTCACCTACATGTCGGCTTCGCTGGTAGAGGACGCAGGGTATAACGTACGCCTCGGCAGCAATCACATCGAGCGCCTGCTCGCACGGTACAACGGCAGCTATCCGCTCGCCGTTGCGGCCTACAACGCGGGTCCGGGCAACGTGAACAAGTGGCTTGCGCAGAACGGCGATCCGCGGACCGGTGCGATCAGCTGGATCGACTGGATCGAGCAGATCCCGTTCTACGAGACGAAGAATTACGTGCAGCGGGTGCTCGAGAACGCGGTGGTCTACGAGGCGCTGCATCCCGAAAAGGCACCGTACGGCAAAGCCCGGCCCATCGAGAGCCTGTTGCGCTGACTTTTGCGGCCATGCGGTTAAACCGGTCACAACAAGCCTGATGCGCTTGGCCGTTTGCGGTTGCGCAGGCTAATCCGGCGGCATGGAACCACGGTCGAATCCGATCACGCCCATGGGGCTCGCGGCGCTGCGTCAGCGCTACGACCACCTGCTGGGTACCGAACGGCCGGAGATCGTCGCCATCGTCAGCTGGGCCGCTGGCAATGGCGACCGCAGCGAGAATGGCGACTACCTCTACGGACGGAAGCGCATGCGCGAAATCGACCGGGAACTGGCGCATCTCACTCGCCGCATGAAGGCGGCCAAGGTCGTCGATCCCGCACTCCAGCCCGACCGGGCGCGCGTCTGGTTCGGGGCCACCGTCACCATCGCCGACGAGGAGGACGTGCAACGCACGCTGACCATCGTGGGGGACGACGAGCAGGACGCTTCGGCCGACCGTATCGGCTGGAGCGCCCCCATCGCACGCGCCCTGCGCGGCGCCGCTGTCAGAGACTGCCGCACGGTGCGCCTCCCCGCAGGTGAGAAGGAATGGGAGGTCGTGGCGATCGACTACCCATCGCTCGGCTGATGCGCACGACCGATCCTGGTGCCAACGTCAGGCTCTATCATCTCGATGGCGAGGCTGAGGGTGGCGACGCCCGAACGCTTTTCTACGGCCCCATGTCCGAAGCCATGATCATCGCTGCCAGCCAGCCCGGCGATGTCAAGGAAGGCCTCTTTCTGGCGACAGAGAACGACGTCGTCGCTTATCTCGATCTGCTCGAGGGATGATGAATTTGCGCCAAAATGCGCTGCTGCTAAGGCCCTAGCGGATGCGTCGCGCCCTTCTCGCCCTTGCCCTGCTTTACCTACCCACACCTGTCGCGGCCAAGGACGATCTCGGCGTGTTCGAGCAATGGGCGGCTTTCCGCGATCCGCAGCAGGCGCGCTGCTATGCGATCGCCATGGCGGACCGGAGCGACAGCGACTCCCCAGGGTATGCCGACGTCGCCACCTGGCCGCGACTAGGCGTGCGTGGCCAGGTGCATTTCCGGCTTTCGCGCGAACTCAGCGAGAACCCGCGCTTCAGGTTGTCACTGGGCGGTCAACGGTTCGAGTTGACCGGCGGCGGGGTCGACGCCTGGGCGGTCGACAAGCGGATGGACGCGGCAATCGTGGCGGCGATGCGCTCGGCCGGCAGCATGAGCCTTTCGGCCACGGACGCCAAGGGAAGGCGCTTCACCGACCGCTACGAGCTCGCCGGCGTTGCGACCGCAATGGATGCGGCATCGGTGGGGTGCGCGCAGATCCGCTGATGCAGATACGAAGCGGGCCGGGAATCGCTCCCCGGCCCGCCTGCTTCGGACTGCTATGCGACAATCAGAAGCGGATACCGACGCTGGCGACCACCTGGTGGCGGTCTGTGTCGATGTTGAAACGGTCGCTGTCTGCGACGCCGCTCGCCTCGAAGTCGATTTCGCCCTTCTTGTAGTTGCTATAGCGGTATTCGAGACGGCCGAACGCGTTCGAGCCGAACTTCTGTTCGACGCCCGCGCCGACGCGAATGCCATCGGTATCGAGGTTCTGGTCGTAGTTGGTCGTCCCGTCGGTGCCGATGTAGTTGAAGCGGGCGTTGGTGTAGCCAGCCTTGGCATACAGCAGGGTGCTGGGCATCACCTTGAAGCCAGCCCGCGCGCCGACGTAGATATCGCGGCCCGCGTCGACCGTGCCGAGGCCGAAGGTGGTGTACGGGTTGCCGTAGGTCGAATCCGCCGTGGAATCGGTCAGTTCCGCCTCGGCGCCGACCACCGCGCCGCCCAGGTCGATGTCGTATCCGACCGCGGCGCCATAGACGAGGCCTTCAGCATTTTCGTCCTGCGGAGTATTGATGCCATCGTCCTGCGAGCTGCCGGCCTTGTTGATGTCATAGCCGGCCACGCCAGCGACCCAGGGACCGCTGAAGCCGCTGTCCTGAGCCATCGCCGGGGCCGCCATGCCAATGCTGCCGGCGGCGAGAATGAGTGCGAGACCCTTTTTCATATATAACTCCATTCTTCTTCAATCCTGCGCCGCGACGTGCGGCGTGGACCCGGAGAATGGCTCGCCCGGCGGTCCGGTTTCATGAACATAAGACAACGAAAATATTGATGCTTTTCTGCAACAGGTTGCTCGACGAAACGCTTTTCTCACGCGACGAGCGGGGGAACAGGCTGCCGCGAAACGGGGTTCGCGAGCGCCGGCGCGAGAGATTTCAACGGCTCGTCCGCGCCGCGAATTCGGTTCGGCGACAGTTCTGGCCCTTTGCCTCGCCCCACCCTATATGCGCCACGCCATGGCAGACACCGCCCTCATGTCGATCCCCGGAACGGTCGATCCGGTCCCCGTCGCGCGCGACGTCACACCGCGCGCCGATGGCCGCGTGGACGTCATCGGCTTGTCAATGAAGCGCTTGATCGAGCTGTTCGGCGAGGCCGGACTGGAGGCCAAACAGGCCAAACTGCGCGCCAAGCAGGTATTCCACTGGCTCTACCATCGCGGCGTGACCGATTTCGCCGCGATGACCGACATTTCGAAGGCCATGCGGCCCTGGCTGGCCGAACGCTTCGTCATCGGCCGGCCCGAAGTGGTCGAGGCCCAGCATTCGACCGACGGCACCCGCAAGTGGCTGCTGCGGACCGCCGACGGCCACGACTTCGAGATGGTCTTCATCCCCGATGCCGACCGCGGCACGCTGTGCGTCTCCAGCCAAGTCGGCTGCACGCTCAACTGCCGCTTCTGCCACACCGGCACGATGAAGCTGGTGCGCAATCTCACCCCCGGCGAGATCGTCGGCCAGGTCATGCTGGCGCGCGACGCCCTGGGTGAATGGCCCAAGGGGCGGATGGACGTCGCCGAGGAGGAATCCGAAGCGGACTATACCGCCGACGGGCGCCTGCTGACCAACATCGTGATGATGGGAATGGGCGAGCCGCTCTACAATTTCGACAACGTGCGCGACGCGCTCAAGATCGTGATGCACGGCGAAGGCCTTGCGCTGTCGAAACGGCGGATCACGCTTTCGACCAGCGGCGTGGTGCCGATGATGGAGCGCTGCGGCGAGGAGATCGGGACCAACCTTGCGGTTTCCTTGCACGCCGTGACCAAGGACGTGCGCGACGAGATCGTGCCGCTCAACAAGAAGTACGGTATCGAGGAACTGCTGGCGGCCTGCGCGGCCTATCCCGGCGCGTCCAATGCCCGCCGGATCACCTTCGAGTACGTGATGCTCAAGGACAAGAACGACAGCGACGACGACGCCCGCGAACTCGTCCGCCTCCTCAAGCAGTACAAGCTGCCGGCCAAGGTCAACCTGATCCCGTTCAACCCCTGGCCCGGCGCACCCTACGAGTGTTCGACCCCGGAACGCGTGAAGCGCTTTTCCGATATCGTGTTCGAGGCCGGCATCAGCGCCCCGGTGCGCACCCCGCGCGGGCGTGACATCGACGCCGCCTGTGGCCAGTTGAGGACCTCTGCCGAGAAGAAAAGCCGTGCCGAGCGCGATCGCGAAGCGGCGGCGGCGGACTGATCCTTCTCAACCTCGGTCAAAAGCCGAGTTCGGCCCCGGCCGCCACTGTCCGGCAGGCTCCACCGATCCACACCGAGCCGTCCGGGTCCTGTTCGCAGACCACCCGCCCGTCGGCGCCCGTCTTGCGCCCCTGCGCGGCGATGTAGCGGCCTTCCGCCAGACCGGCGCCGAACAGGTGCAACGCCACCCCGGCGTTGAAACTGCCGGTCACCGGATCCTCCCGCAACTGCCCGTGCTGGTCGGCAAAGAAAGCCCGCAGTTCCCAGTCGGCGCCAGAGCCTTTCGCGGCAGGGGCGGCCAGGCCGATGTCCGTGCCGACCGGCGCCTCGGCCGCGGGCCTTGCGGCAAGGACCTGCTCGGCCGTCTCCAGCCGCAGCAATCGCCACTGCGGCCCGTTGGCGACGTGAACCGCCTCGACGACGTGCGCTTCGTCCACTCCGGCGTAACGTGCACACTCGGCGCGTTCGGCCGCATTCAGGGGGCCGCTGCGGGTGAACGCCGGGGCCTCCAAGGCAAGGGCAGCCTCGTTGCCGCGAATTTGAACCAGCCCGATGCCGCATTCCTGCACGAAGTGCCCAGCCCTTTTCGGCTGCCCCCCGGCACGCAGCCAGGCATGACAGGTCCCGAGCGTGGGATGTCCCGCGAAGGGCAGTTCGCCGGCGGGATAGAAGATGCGCACCCGGTAATCGGCCGCCGGGTCTTGCGGCGGCAGCAGGAAGGTCGTTTCGGAAAAGCCCAGCCACTGGGTCAGCCGCAGCATCTCCGCATCGCTGAGCGCCGCTGCCCCGTGAACGACGGCAAGCGGATTTCCGCTCAGCGGCCCAGAGCCGAAAACGTCCACCAGATCGCAAATCATGCTTCACTCCTTCGTGCTTTTGCGCCTTGGACGCGCCCCGCTGTCGCCCAGCGCCGATACTCCAGCGCGCATCGGATTTGGCGGCTCGTCGCGCAAATCATTTCGTTTCGCCGCGATTTCCGCCGTCCCGGCAATCGTTCATCTGACGTTGTGGACCCCGGCGGGATGAGCGCGGTTCCACTCTCCAGATGCCGAAAGACAAACGAAGGGAAAAGGCAGATGAAGACCACCATTCTCGCGCTCGCCGCCGCCACGCTGGCGCTGCCCGCCGCGCCGGCTCTTGCCGACCATCGCCGCGACGGACGCCATTATGAGCAGCAGGATCGCCGCTACCACACCTCGAGCAACGGCGTGCGTTACTGGCGCGGCAACGATGGCCGTTATTACTGCAAGCGTTCGAACGGCACGACCGGGTTGATCGTCGGCGCCGCCGCCGGCGCCCTGGTCGGCCGCGCCATCGATACGCGCGGGGAACGCGCGACCGGCACGATCCTGGGTGCCGCAGCGGGCGCCCTGCTTGGCAAGAAGGTTGCCGAAGGACCCGTGAAGTGCCGCTGACCTGAGCTTTCCGCTCACCCCTGAAGGGCCCGCGCGATCAGTCCCCGCGCGGGCCCTTTTCGATAGCACGCTAAGCAAATTCGTTGCCCTCCGGGCGTCATGGTGACACAAGGGAGCCAAAGCCCCCACGGAGAGAACCATGCTCGAAACCGCCCTCGTCTCGTGTGACGACCACCTCGACCTCAACATGCTGCCGGCCGACGTCTGGCAGAAGCGCATGAGCGCGAAGTGGGGCGACCGCACCCCGCAGGTGCACGTTCCCGACGAAGGCATGGCCATGTGGGTCGCCGACGGCGAACGTTGGGGCGGTTGGTCGGGCAAGAAGGGGAATCCCTTCGGCAACGGCCCCAAGCCGCTCCACACCGCATACGATCGCGGCGGGATCGAGGACCTGACCGAACTGCGCGCCGGCAATCCCACATTGCGGCTGGAGGACATGGACCGGGACCATGTCTGGGGCCACGTGGTGTTCGGCCCGGTCACCTCGATCAAGACCGACGACCCCGATTTTCGCGCTGCCTGCTACGCTGCCTACAATGACTGGCTGTACGAGGATTTCTGCGTTGCCGCGCCGGAGCGGCTGATCGGCGTCGCCATGCTGCCCCCGCACCCCGAGGCGGCCCATGCCGAACTCCAGCGCATCGCCGAGAAGGGTGTCTGCCGCCAGGCCAACCTGCAGATCGCGGTTTGCGAGCCGCGCCTGGAAGACAAACGCTGGGAGCCGCTGTTCGACCTCCTCGAGCAGAGTGGCATCGTCCTGAGCTTCCACGTTACGGTCTTTCCCAAGGCTGGCGACGCGTTCGACAAGTACAAGGGCAGCCCGGGCGCGACCTTCCTCCACGCCAAGATGTTCATCGAACAGTTCCTCGATCCCTTCGTCGACCTGTTCGCCTGGGGCATTCTCGAGCGGCACCCCAAGCTCAAGATCGTGATCGCGGAAAGTGGTGCCGGATGGGTTCCCTGGGTCGTGGAGGAACTGGACTATCGCCACTTCCGCCTGTGGGAATGCGCCGATTACTGGGACGACAAGGGCGGGATCCCGCACAAGATGAAGCCGAGCGAGGTGTTCAAGCGGCAGGTCTACGGGACCTTTCAGCAAAGCCCGACGGCGATGGCGCTGACCGATTTCTGGGGGCCGGACAACCTGCTGTGGGCAAGCGATTACCCGCACCCGGATTCGATCTGGCCCAATTCGGTTCGCACGATCGGCGAGACAATGGGGCACATGAGCCCTGACATGGTGCGCAAGATCTGCGGCGGCAACGCGGCGAAGCTCTATGGCCTGGATCTGACCAAGGCGACCGTCAATGCCAGGCTGGACGTAGGCGCACGCGAAGCAGCCTGACGCGGAACGCATTGGCCTCGCGGGGCTTTTTTCTTCGCTGGATCGATGCAGATCCGGCGAAGGAGATGTCCCATGCAGGCCGAAACGCTGTCGCCAATCCTGCCGCCCCAGGTCTCGCGCAAGGCCGAGGAGGTGCTCGACCTCGCCCATGAGCGGGAATGTCTGCTCGCCACGGCGGAAAGCTGTACCGGCGGCCTTCTGGCAGCGCTGCTGACGGATGTGCGCGGGCGGGGACACGTGTTCGACCGCGGCTTCGTAACCTACTCGATCTCGGCCAAATGCGACTTGCTGGGCCTGGAACGCGAACAGGTCGAAAGCTGCAAGGGCGTCAGCCGGGACGTCGCTGTCGAAATGGCCCGCGGAGCGCTGCGCCGGTCCGACGCCGACCTCGCGGTGTCGATCACGGGCTTCGCCGGCCCGGGCGCAGAATCGGACGAGGAAGGCCTGGTCCACCTCGCCTGCGCGCGGCGCAACGGCGGGGTCGATCACCGCGAGAAGCACTTCGGGCCGATCGGACGCGACGGGGTGAGGATCGCCGCGCTCGAAGTGGCCCTGGAGCTGTTTGAGGAGGCGCTCCGGTGACCTGTTCCAAGTCTCTTGCCCCCAGTATCCTTATGGGATACTCCCCGGTTCATGCATAAAGCCGGAGAAAAAATCCGTGCCTGGCGCGAAAGCCGGCGCCCACCGCTGACGGCCGCGGAGTTCGGCCAGAAGTTCGGCGAGCCCGAGCCCTGGCCAAGCCGCACCGTCTACGGCTGGGAAACACGGGGCAAGATCCCGCGGCCCGGTATTCAGAAGAGGCTCGCCGAACTCGGCATCTGCCAGCCCGACGACTGGCTGGAGCCGGCCGAGGACGCGCCCGATCCGCAGGCGGGCGAGCGCATTCACCCGTTCTACGACATGCATCGCCACGGCTTCGTCCGCGTCGCCACCAGCACCCCGCGCGTGCGCACGGCCGATGTCGCCTACAATTGCGCCGGGATAATCGACGAGGCCCAGCGCGCCCACGCCGCGCACGTCGATCTGCTCGTCTATCCCGAGCTGTGCCTCTCGTCCTATGCGCTCGACGACCTGGTCATGCAGGGGGCGCTGCTCGAAGCGGTCGAAACGGCGGTGTCCGAGCTGGTTCGGGCGAGCAAGGGCCTTTCGCCGGTCATGCTCGTCGGCGCGCCGCTGCGGCACGAGGGCCGGCTGTACAACTGCGGGCTGGCGATTGCCGACGGCAGGTTGCTGGGCGTCGTGCCCAAGAGCTACCTGCCCAACTACCGCGAATTCTACGAGAAGCGCTGGTTCGCCCACGGCCGCACCGTGCGCGGAAAGACGATCGCCGTCGGCGGCAGCGACGTGCCGTTCGGAACCGACATCGTATTCGCTTCCGTTCGCCTTCCCGGGTTCAAGTTCTTCATCGAGATTTGCGAAGATTTCTGGGCGCCCGACCCGCCTTCCACCGCCGGGGCGCTCGCGGGGGCCACGATTCTCGCCAACCTGTCCGCGTCGAACATAACCATCGGCAAGAGCGACGAACGGCACATGCTGTGCCGCGCCCAGTCGGCCCGGACCGCCAGTGCTTACATCTATTCCGCCGCCGGCCACGGCGAATCGACCACCGACCTCGCGTGGGACGGTCAGGGCATGATCTTCGAACTTGGCGATCTGCTCGGCGAGAGCGAGCGGTTCGAATTGCGGCCGGAGCTTTGCGTCGTCGACGTCGATACCGATCGCATTCTCGCCGATCGCCTGCGTTGGCAGACCTTCAACGACGCCGCCGAGGCGGCCGGGCGGCCGGAGGACCGTTTCCGCACGGTTCACTTCGACCATGCCCCCGCGCAGGGCGACATTGGCCTTGCCCGCCCGATCCGCCGCTTCCCCTTCGTTCCCAACCGGCAGGGCAAGCTCGACGAGGACTGCTTCGAGGCGTTCAACATCCAGGTCGATGGCCTGATGCGGCGGTTCGAGCAGACCCGCGGGGATTCGATGATCATCGGCATTTCCGGCGGGCTCGATTCGACCCACGCGCTGATCGTAGCGGCCAAGGTCTGCGACCGGCTGGACCTGCCGCGCACGACCATCCGCGGCTACACAATGCCGGGCTTCGGCACCTCGAGCGAAACCAGGGAAAACGCCTGGAAGCTGATGGAGGCCTTCGGGATCGTGGCCGGGGAGATCGACATCCGCCCCGCCGCCGAGCGGATGTTGCAGGACATCGGCCATCCGTATGCCGATGGCCATCCGGTCTACGACGTCACCTTCGAAAACGTGCAGGCCGGCCTCAGGACCGACTACCTCTTCCGCCTCGCGGGGCAGAACCGCGGATTCGTGATCGGCACCGGCGACCTCAGCGAGCTGGCGCTCGGCTGGTCGACCTATGGCGTAGGCGACCAGATGAGCCACTACGCGGTCAATGCCGGCGTGCCCAAGACGCTGATCCAGTACCTCATCCGCTGGACGACGCGGACCAACCAGTTCGACCCGGGGATCGACGAGGTTCTCGAAGCCGTGCTGTCGACCGAGATCAGCCCGGAACTGGTCCCCGCGGGCGAAGACGGCGAAATCCAGAGCACCGAGGCGAAGATCGGGCCCTATTCGCTCAATGACTTTTACCTGCACCACATGGTCCGCTTTGGCCAGAAGCCGAGCAAGGTGGCGTTCCTTGCATGGCACGCATGGCGCGACGTGAAGCGCGGCTTCTGGCCCCACGCCTTCCCCGAGGGTGCCAAGCGGGAATACGACCTGGCGGAAATCGCCAAGTGGCTGGAGAGCTTCTGCAAGCGCTTCTTCGCCTTCAGCCAGTTCAAGCGCAGCGCCATTCCCAACGGTCCGAAAGTCAGTTCCGGCGGAGCCCTGTCGCCGCGGGGCGACTGGCGCGCGCCCAGCGATGCCGCGGCCGACGTCTGGCTGGACGAACTGCGCGATGGCCTGCCCGACCTTGAGCCATAGAAATCGACCTTTCGATCTGCACAAAGGCTTCACGAAAGCGCCCCGATAGGCCAGTGTGGCCAAATTGAATTCGGCAAAAAGGGGCGGCTTTGATGAACTCGAGGGCGAGATACGGAGTGGGAGCGATCTGGCTCCACTGGTTGCTCGCGCTGATCATCGCTGGCCAGCTGGGCCTGGGTTTCGCCATGCCGCCGGGTGCTGCGGGCTTTGCGCAGTACCAGCTGCACAAGTCGATCGGAATCGCCATCCTCGTGCTGACGCTTGCACGGGTGGGCTGGCGACTGGCGCACCCTGCCCCGCGCCCCCTGGAGCAGGGCTGGCAGGCGCGACTCGCGGGCGCGGTCCATGTCGGCCTCTACGCCTTCATGCTGCTTGCACCGCTGACCGGCTGGGCGCTCGTCTCGACGGCCGATGTTAAAGTGCCGACGGTCCTTTTCGGGCTCGTCCCCCTGCCCCACCTGCCGCTCTCGGCCGCGCTGGGCGAAGCGTGGGAAGAAGCGCACGAGATCCTCGGGTTCGTGGGTGTCGCGCTGATAGGGCTGCACGTCGCCGGCGCGCTGCGGCACCATTTCCTGCTGCGCGACGGCACTCTGCGGCGAATGGCGCCGAAAGGCTCGGCGGGCGCTGCCCTGGTCCTGGCGCTGGCGGCGCTGGTCCTGTTCGCTCTGCCGTTCACCCTTCCATCCCCCGGCGCGCCCCAGCCAGCCGCACAGGTCGCCGCGGCCGATAGTCCCGCCCCCTCACCAACCGAGCTCTCCGATCCGACTGCCCCTGGCGCGGCGAACGACGCAACGCCGAGCCCGACGCCATCGGCGACACCCGTGGTGGAGCAGGAAGCAGATGCTCAGCCTCTCCCTGCAGGCCCTCCCCCCGAATGGACCATAGCGCCTGGCGGGCGGCTGGGCTTTTCGGTCGGCAACGGGTCCGATACGATTTCCGGTCGCTTCAACCGCTGGAGCGGGCAAATTGCCTTCGATCCGGACAATCCGGAAAGTGCCCGGCTGCGGATCGACGTCGACCTCGCGAGCGCCAGCATCGGCGATGCCACGCAGGATTCCATGCTGCAGAGCGCGGATTTCCTCGATTCCGGTTCAAGCCCGCGCGCGACATGGCGCAGCACCTCGGTTCGCAAGACGGGTTCCGGCTACGAGGCACAAGGTGTTCTGACACTGCGGGGCAAATCGCACAGCGTCCCGCTGCGCTTTTCCTTGAGCGGCCAGGGCAACCGGCGCCAGGCGAGCGGGACCGCGACTGTTGACCGGGCCGCGTTCGGTATCGGCCAAGGTGACGCGGGCGCCTCGCTGGCGCCCCGGGTCAACGTCGAGTTCAGCTTCGCGGCGTCAAGACAATGACGAACGCCAGCCCGGCATGACAGACATTCAAGGTCTCGCTATAGCGGTTCCAAAGCACACGAGAGGGTAGCATGATTTCACTTCGCAAGCGCACCGTCGCCGCCACCGCGGCCGCGATTGCCATTGGTTCGGTCACGTTGTTCGGCGGCGCCGACACGGACGCGGCATGGGCCGCAGAAAGCACCGCGCCGTCATGGGCCATCCAGCCTGGCGGCTCGCTCGGCTTCGCCGTGGCGCAGGACGGCTCGGATATCGAAGGCAGCTTCGACAAGTGGGGCGGCGAAATCCGCTTCGATCCCGACGCGCCGGCCGACGCGGCGATCAAGATCGACATCGATCTGACCAGCGGGACCGTGAACGATGGGTTCAAGGACAGCCTGTTGCAGGGCGACGAGTTCTTTGGCACCGCCGTGACCCCCACGGCGACCTTCACCAGCAAGAGCGTGGAGGCCCTGCCGGACGGGCGTTTCGTGGCGCACGGCGACCTTTCCATGAAGAGCCTGAGCATTGCGCAGGACGTCGAATTCCGCCTGACTGGCAGCGGCGACACGCGCCATGTCGAAGGCCAGGCAACGATCGATCGCATGGGCTTCGGCATCGGCAACGGCTCGCACGGCGACGGGCTCGACCGGGCCGTTGGCGTTAACTTCGCGTTCGACGCCAAGCGCGGGTGACTTCCCCGCCAGCCGTCCTTGTTACCGGAGGGGCGCGGCGAATAGGCGCGGCGATTTGCCGCCGGTTTGCCCGTGAAGGCTGGCGCGTAGTCATCCACTGCAACCGCTCGGTGGCCGATGCCGAGGCACTGGCCGACGAGCTTCCCGCTGCCGAGGTGGTCGCCTGCGACCTCACCGACGTAACCGCGCTGCGGGACCTCGTCGCCAGCCTCGCCGGCAAGTTCGATGACTGGCGCGCGCTGGTCAATTGCGCCTCGGTTTTCAAATTCGACGATGCCACGCACCTCGACCCGGACAAGCTGGCGGAAGCGATGAAGGTCAACGCCCGCGCGGCCGCAATGCTTTCGCAATTCTATCTGCAACGTGCGCGATCCAGCGGCGGGCGGCGGGTGATCCAGGTCACCGATCAGAAACTGTCCAATCCGAACCCGGATTTCTTCAGCTACACGATGAGCAAGCACGCCTTGGCCGCGACGGTGCCGATGCTGACCATCGCGGCGGCGCCCACCGACCGGATTTACGGTCTTGCCCCCGGTGCGATCCTCCCCAGCCACGACCAGTCTCCGGCCGAGGCCGATTCCTCGCACCTGCTCAATCTGCTCGGGCGGCGTACGGAAACCGACGAGGTGGCCGATGCGGCCTGGTTTCTCGCCACCGGGCCACTCGCAGGCGGGCAGACGCTCTATGTCGATTCCGGACAGCACCTGCTAAGCCAGCCGCGCGACGTGATGTACCTTGCGCGCGAGGGGATGGAATGAAGCGTCACAGCCTGTCGACCCGATTGTGGCACTGGGTGAACCTGTTTGCCCTGGTCATCCTGTTCATGTCCGGCCTCAATATCTCGAATGCCCACCGGCACCTCTACTGGGGGCAAAAGGGTTTTGCTGCGCGCGACGCGTGGCTGGACGTGACCCGCTTTCCGGGGTGGGCGACAATTCCCGACTACTACAGCCTCGCCATGGCCCGGCAGTGGCACCTTCTGTTCGCCTGGGTCTTCGCGCTCGGGCTGCTGCTTTATATGCTCGCCAGCCTGGTGAACCGCCATTTCCGGAAAGACATAGCCACCGGGCGAAGGGACTGGCGCTGGTCGTCGATCCGGTCCGACATCGCGGCGCACCTGCGGTTCGATTTCGACCACGGCGAAGGCAAGTACAACTTCCTGCAGAAGGTCGCCTACTCGGTCGTTCTCTTCATCCTGCTTCCCGCGATGATCCTGACCGGCATGGCGATCAGCCCGGGGACCGATGCCGCTTTCCCCTTCCTGCTCGACCTGTTCGGCGGACGGCAGAGCGCCCGCTCGATCCATTTCCTCGCCGCCTGGGGCCTGTTCGGCTTCTTCGTGCTGCACGTCGTGCTGGTGCTGCTCTCGGGCCCGATCCGGCAACTGCGCGACATGATAACCGGGGGGCGCATCGATGAGGCGGCGTAATCTCCTTCTCGCGCTCGGCGCGGGGCTGGTCTCGGGCTGCACCAAACTGGGCAAGACCCAGCCGATGCAGGACATGTTCCAGTTCGCGGAGGACATGCACAAGGGCGCGCACCGCGCCCTGACCGGCCGCAATGCCCTCGCCCGTGAGTTCGCGCCCGAAGACATCTCGCCCTTCTTCCGCGGCAACGGCAACACCGAGATCGATCGGCCGGATTACAAGGCCGCCGCCGCCGCCGGGTTTGCCGACTGGCAGCTGGCAGTGACCGGTCTCGTCGGGAATCCGCGGAGCTGGTCGCTCGACGAGCTCAAGGCGCTGCCCCAGCGCACGCAGATCACGCGCCATGACTGCGTCGAGGGCTGGAGCGCGATCGGCCAATGGACGGGCCCGCAACTTTCCACCGTGCTCGAGCAGGCCAGACTGCGGCCGGAAGCGCGCTACGTCGTGTTCCGCTGCGCCGACGACTTCAACGGTACGCCCTATTACGAGAGCGTCGACATGGTCGATGCGCTGCACCCGCAGACCATCGTCGCCCATGCGCTCAACGGCGAGGCTCTTCCGGTTCGCAATGGCGCACCGCTGCGCGTGCGGATCGAGCGCCAGCTCGGCTACAAGAGTGCAAAATACCTGACCGGGATCGAAGCGGTTGCCAGCCTGGACGACATCGGCGGTGGCAAGGGCGGATACTGGGAAGATAGCAACGGTTACCATTGGTACGCCGGCATCTAGCTGCCGGGCGCCTGCCTCCCGCCGGGCGGCCGCGAAGGGCCCGCTGGCAGGTTCGGAAACAGGCGAATGGAAGCCTGGGTGGGTTGCGTTCTGCCCCGTCGCGATACAACGGAATATCAGACCGGATCGAAGGATTAGTACACGGATGAGCGCAAGCCTGTTGAACCGATTTCTCGAACGGGCGGTCGAAGGAGGCCGGCTGACGGTCACCTACGCCGATGGCTCGACGGCATCATTCGGCAATGGCGGCGGGGACCTGCCCGATGTCGCGCTGCGCTTCACCGATGCGAAGGTCCCGCGCGACCTGATGTTCGACCCACGGTCGGGCGCTGGCGAGGCCTACATGGACGGGCGCATCGTGATCGAACGCGGCGACGTGATGCAGCTTGCCGAGCTCGTGCGCGGCAACAATCGCTGGGAGCGCTTCGGCCGGCTTTCGGCGCCGGGCTTCCTGCGCCGGTGGAAGCGTGGCTGGTCCGCCCTGCGCCGGGAAATGAACGATGCGACGAGCGCGCGGCGCAACATCTCGCACCACTACGACATCGGCAACGATCTCTACCGCCTGATGCTTGACGCCGAACACATGCAGTACTCCTGCGGCTACTGGCCGCGGCAGGAGATGACGCTGGAGGAGGCGCAGACCGCCAAGCTGGCGCACATCGCCGCAAAGCTCGACCTCGCTCCTGGCCAGCGGGTGCTCGACATCGGCTGTGGCTGGGGCGGCATGGCGATCTACATCGCCAAACATGCCGACGTGGACGTGCTCGGCATCACGCTGAGCAAGGAACAGCTCGACCTCGCCGTGGAACGGGCAGCGGCCGCCGGGGTGTCGGACCGTGTGAAGTTCGAACTGGTCGACTACCGCGACCTCGCGCGGCGGGGCGACACGTTCGACCGTATCGTGTCGGTCGGAATGTTCGAGCATGTCGGACGGCCGCAATTCGAAACGTTCTTCCGCGCCACCGCCAACCTGCTTACCGAGGAAGGCGTGATGCTGGTCCACACGATCGGACGAATGGGGGGGCCCGGCACGACCGACGCGTTCACCGACAAGTACATCTTTCCCGGCGGCTACATTCCCGCGCTCAGCGAGACCGTGGCCGCGAGCGAGAAGGTGCGGCTCATCGTCACCGACGTGGAAACGCTGCGCTTGCATTACGCCTTCACCCTGCGCGAATGGTACAAGCGCTGTCTTGCCAACCGCGATGCGATCGTGGCGATGTACGACGAGCGCTTCTTCCGGATGTGGACGTTCTATCTCTCCGGCGCGACTGCCAGCTTCGAGAGCGGCGGCATGTGCAACTTCCAGCTGCAATACGCCCGCAACCGGCGCGCGCTGCCGCTGACCCGTGGCTACATGGACGAGGCCGAGCGCAACCTGCTGGGCGGCTAAGCTGGTCGCCGTACCTCCACCCCTGACGCGCCGCGCGGTCTTCGCGCAGGCGTGGCCGATCATGCTCGGCCAGGCGGCGATTCCCTTCGTGGGACTGGTCGACACGGTTGTGATCGGCCGCGCGGGAGATGCCGCGGCACTGGCCGGCGTTGCGCTCGGCGCGACGATCATCAGCCTGGTCTTCTGGACCTTCGGCTTCCTGCGCATGGGCATGACCGGCATGACCGCACAGGCCGACGGGGCCGGCCGCGATGGCGAAGTCGCGGCACTGCTCGTCCGCGGCCTGGCGATCGGCGTGGCGATCGGCGTCGTTCTGCTCGTGCTGGCCTGGCCGTTGCGAGAACTGGCTTTCGCCCTGTTCTCGGGCGGGGCGGCGATCACCGCCGAGGCGCGGGGATATGTGACGATGCGCTTCCTCGGCGCGCCCGCCGCGCTCGCCGTCTATGCCGCAACCGGCTGGCTTTTCGGCCTGGGCCGCACCCGCGCTGCGCTGGCGCTGCAACTGGTGATGAACGCGGCGAATGCGCTGTTCGACGTCGGACTGGTGTTCGGCGTCGGGATGGGAGCGGAAGGCGTCGGCCTGGGAACCGCGATGGCCGAGTGGGTGGCGCTCGTGACCGCGGTGGCCCTGGTCACAGGAATCGCCGGCGCCAACCCGCTCACCCTCGCCCGAAGGACGGGCCGCGCGGCTCTGTGGGACCGGACCGCGCTTCGGCACCTGTTCGCCGTCAATCGCGACCTGATGATCCGCACCCTCGCGCTGCTTATACTGTTCGCGTGGTTTGCCAACGCGGGCGCGCGGCTCGGCGCTGTCGCCCTGGCCGCGCAGCACGTGCTGATGCAGTTCGTCAACGTCGCCGCCTTCGTGCTGGACGCTTTCGCTTTCACGGCGGAATCGCGTGTTGGGCAGGCGATCGGCGCGCGCTCGCGCGAAAGGCTGCTGCGGGCGATCCGCCTCACCGCCGAGTTCTCGTTGGCGGCTGGTGCCTTGTTGGCCGGAGTGTTCTGGGTTTTCGGCGAGCAGGCCATTTCCCTGATAACCACGGACCCGGCTATTCGCCGGCAAGCGGCCCATTTCCTCGCCTTTGCCGCGCTGGTGCCCCTGATCGGCCTGCCCAGCTGGATGCTCGATGGCGTGTTCATAGGGGCGACACGGGGCCGAGCCCTGCGCAATGCCGGGGTCGCCGCCTCGGTGCTCTACATCGCGACCGATCTCGCGCTGCGGCCGCTCGGGGCGCTCGGCGTATGGCTCGCGCTGTGGGCGGCCTATCTCTATCGCGCCGGCGGGCTTGCCCTGGCCATTCCTTCGCTCCTGCGGTCAACGCAGCAGGTTGAACCGCGCGCCGCGACAGCCTAACCAGACCACGATGTCGCGCCGCCTCCTGTCCATCGTCGTGCTGTTTTTCGCGCTGTTCGCCCTCGCCCAGCCGGCCGAGGCGAAAGTCCGGGTCTCCTTCCAGAGCTTCAACGGCTCCGTCTTCTTCGGCCGCTATCCGCACACATTCGTGGTGTTCGACGGCACGCTCGACGACACCGGCGAAAAGATTCACGAGAATTTCGGCTTCACCGCCAAAACCGTGTCGCCCGCCGTGCTGACCGGCCCGGTCAAGCAGGAGATCTATGTCGAGAAGGAGAAGTGGGTCCAGAAGACCAACCGCCACTTCACCATCACCGTGGATGACGAGACCTATCGCAGGATGCGCAACGAGGTGGAGGTCTGGCGCGACCACCCGGGCGATTTCTACGACCTCGACAAGAACAACTGCATCCACTTCGTCGGCCGGATCGCGGAAATGGGCGGACTGAAGGTGGATTATCCCAAGGAATTGCTGCGCAAGCCGCGTGCCTGGCTCAATCACATCTCCAAGCTCAATCCGCAGCTCGGCGCAAAGCCGATCAAGGGCTGAACGCTTCGCCATTGCGGCAGGCCGGCGTGCCTGATAGTCGCGCCGCCGTTTCCAGCGGAGTCCTGCATCCATGACCGACAAGATCAACAAGGTTGTCCTCGCCTATTCGGGCGGCCTCGACACCAGCGTGATCCTGAAGTGGCTGCAGGTAACGTATAACTGCGAGGTGGTGACGTTCACCGCCGACCTCGGCCAGGGCGAGGAGCTCGAGCCCGCCCGCGCCAAGGCGCAGCTGATGGGTATCCCCGACGAGCACATCTACATCGACGACCTGCGCGAGGAATTCGTCCGCGACTTCGTGTTTCCGATGATGCGCGCCAACGCCCGGTACGAAGGCGACTATCTCCTGGGCACCAGCATCGCCCGTCCGCTCATTTCCAAGCGCCTGATCGAAATCGCCCGCGAAACCGGAGCCGATGCCATTGCCCACGGCGCGACCGGCAAGGGCAACGACCAGGTGCGCTTCGAACTGTCGGCCTATGCCCTCGCCCCCGACATCAGGGTCATCGCCCCGTGGCGCGAGTGGGACCTGACCAGCCGTACCGCACTGATCGCCTGGGCCGAGGAGCACCAGATCCCCGTCCCCAAGGACAAGCGCGGCGAGAGCCCGTTCTCGACCGACGCCAACCTCCTGCACACCAGTTCCGAGGGCAAGGTGCTGGAGGATCCGTGGGAAGAGGTGCCGGATTACGTCTACAGCCGCACGGACAACCCCGAGGACGCACCCGACGCGCCCGAGTACGTCACGATTGATTTCGAGAAGGGGGACGGAATCGCGCTGAATGGCGCTGCGATGAGCCCCGCCACTCTGCTCGCCGCGCTCAACGACCTCGGCCGCAAGCACGGCATCGGCCGGCTCGACCTGGTGGAGAACCGCTTCGTCGGCATGAAGAGCCGCGGGATGTACGAGACGCCGGGCGGGGAGATCTACGCTCGCGCCCATCGCGGGATCGAACAGATCACGCTCGATCGCGGCGCGGCGCACCTCAAGGACGAGCTGATGCCGAAGTATGCCGAACTGATCTACAACGGATTCTGGTTCGCCCCCGAGCGCGAGATGTTGCAAGCGGCGATAGACCTCAGCCAGGAGAAGGTCTCGGGCACCGTGCGGCTCAAGCTCTACAAGGGGCAGGCGCAGGTTGTCGGCCGCAAGAGCCCGAACAGCCTCTATTCCGAGCGGCACGTCACGTTCGAGGACGATGCCGGCGCTTACGACCAGACCGACGCGCAGGGCTTCATCAAGCTCAACGCATTGCGGCTGCGGTTGCTGGCCCAGCGCGACCGCTAAGGCGCCTTTGCCCAACTGAAACAGCGGATGCGCTGCACCAGGATGGGTAACATTCTTGCGAGAATGCGACGAGCGGTGGACTTATCCACCCTTGTCCACCGGCAAATCGGTTGAAAGTGGAAAACTCGCACTTCGAGCGCTTGTCCGACTCACCCTTCCGGCGCATCTTCAAGTCATCGAGAGCGGGGATTGGCTCTTCGGATGGACGGGGTAACACCCTGAAAAAAGAAGAGATTTTGGAACCGCTATCGAGCCGACCGCGAAATGCCGCGGGGTGGAGCAAAGGGAAACGGAAGATCTTCGGATCTGTCAATTCCCGGAGCGTTGAAGCCGCGAAGGCGCGCAGTTGGAAGGCCGGGCGAACCGGACCGATTTCGATGGACTTGCGATCTTCGGATCAAGAGACCGCTTGAGAAAACGGTGACGACGGTCGGTCTCGGAACCGCCGAGGACAAGGGATGGATCTTCGGATCGAACCCGGTCCCCGACGGAACCGGCACCGGCGCGAGCGCCGGACGACATAGCGCCGCTGCCTAAACAGCTAGCGCGCGAAACGTCAGGCGATAAGCGTCCCTCGGGACCCACCGCCGGTGAGAGTGGGGTCGGCAGGAATGCCGGCCCCATTTCCGTTTACCCGCGCAGTTCCCGCCCGCCGGATCGGCGGCACGCCCAGTGTCCGCACAGTGTCAAAGATCGCAGCGAATCGCCGCCAGACCGTCTCCGGTTGCGCTGCGGCATGATCCTGGCTGTAGGAAAGCGATCTCACGCGGCTCGTGGTTAAGGTTCCCACACCAAACGATGAACCGAGTGCGAAATGGGGCCGAACGAAGGCGAGTGGGTGTTTTCGCTCATCTCCGGGGCGTAAGTCGGCTTCGTCATGTTGGACGGGAACAACTTCGGATCCAGGCGAACTTTGCTTGCCATCGGCGGTGCGCTGCTCGCGCTGGGCGCGGCGGTCGCTCCCGGCTGGGCGGTGGAACCCGCGGCGCCGCAGACCGGTGCGGCGCTTGCCGAGCAGTTCGACGACACTCTCCCCCGGTTCGAGCCGGCGCTGGAACCGGTGGGCACCGACCTCGCCGAGCCCGAGGTGGTCGAGACGAACGATGACTGGACGCAGTACGGCTCGGGCGTTGCGAGCTATTACGCTGCCCGGTTTGACGGCCGCCGCACCGCCAGCGGCGAGCAGTTCGACAATGACGAGTACACCGCCGCCCATCGCACCCTGCCCTTCGGCACCCGCGTCAAGGTGAGCCGCGGCGGCAAGTCGGTGGTCGTGCGGATCAACGATCGTGGCCCATTCGCCCGCAGCCGCGTGATCGACGTGAGCCAGGCGGCCGCGCGCGATCTCGGGCTGATCGGCCCGGGGCACGCCAAGGTCACGCTCGCCGTCCTCGACGAATAGGGCGCTCTGCCCAGCCCTTCGTGCCAGGCCCCTCGTGACACCGACGGCCGACCGGGCTAGCCTGCGCGTATGTTCGTGCCGCTCTGGATACTGATCCCCGCCGCGCTGCTCCTCCTGATATTCCTCGTGCGCGCCCTGCGTGGCGGAGGCGACATGATCGAGCGGCAGCGCCGCGCCACCCTGGCGCCCAGCACGGAGCAGTCCGCCGCGCTCGCCCAGCCCGACATCCGCGACGCCATCGCCTCGGGCCGCAAGATCGAGGCAATAAGGCTGGTGCGTGAACGGACGGGCCTCGGACTCAAGGAATCGAAGCAGTTAGTCGAGAGCCAGACCGCGCTCTGACTTGACTTCCGGCGGGCACGGGCGCTCATTCGCGGCGGGTCGTGCTCCTTCGAGGGGAGGGTCCAAACCCATGCGCATCACGTTCCTTGCCGCCGCCGCGCCGCTGGCGCTGCTCGCCGCCTGCTCCGGAGGCACCGCGGGCGACGAGGCCGACCAGCCCGCCGCCGACAGCGACGCCGCCCTTGCCGCCATCGACGAGGTCGAGAACGCGCAGCTCGCCGCGCTCAATGCCAAGGATCCGGCCGGCGCTACCGCGGCCTATGCCGAAGGGGCGACGATCTACCTGCCCGACACGGCGCCGGTCACCGGACTGGGCGAGATCCGCAACATGTTCGCCGACATGCTGAGCGATCCGGCATTCAACGTCGCGGCGGACGGAAGCGCGGACCAGTCGTGGGTTTCCTCCAGCGGGGACCTCGCCGGCAGAGCATTCACCGGGACCTTGACCCACACGGTGGGCGGCCAGCCGGTGACCTTGCGCATCGCCAACCAGACGGTCTGGCAGAAGCAGGCCGACGGCGCGTGGAAGATCGTGTCCGACATGAACGCCGAACTGCCCGCGGGCGCGGCGGGCGCGGCGGGAGGTTCCGGCACCGACCGGGGCAACGACACCGACCGGGGCAACGACACCGACAGGGGCAACGATACCGACAGGGGCAACGACACCGATCGCGGGAACGATACCGATCGCAGCGTGGACGCCGCCCGCTAGCCCTCCGCCGCCTCGCCCCCCGTCTCCTCGCCCCCCGCAGCCGCCTCACCCGCCGACGTCTCGCCGCCGCCCTGCCGCTCGCGCGCGGGGCCGGCGGGGCCGCCGAACTGGCGCTCCATCGCCTGTTCGAACTCGGCCTCGCTGGTGAGGCGCCACCACTCGGGCACGCCCATCTCCAGCGCGTCGGCGTGGATCTCGTCGATGTCGGCCGGCCAGGCGACGTCCGGGCGGCGCCAGTCGGCCGGCCGCGCGTCGAGCATCCGGCCGAGCCGGTGGCCGAGCCACTGGCAATCCGCCGGGGTCAGCCGGACAAACGGCGTCTCGCACCACCCGCCGCACCTGGCGCAGGGTTCCTCCGGCGCGGCACCGGCCGCCCGCCGCGCTTCCGCCGTCCGCGTCTCCGCCACCCGGGAGCCCTCCACCGCCGAGGATGGAACACCTGGAACGCGGTCCTGCGGGTTTGCCAGCGGCGGCGGCACCGGCAGGGCCCCGCCCCGCGCCCCGGCCTCGATCGCCGCGTCGAGCGCGGCCAGCGCCTCGGCCTCGCCGCCCGCGAAGCGCCCCGCGACCTGTTCGGCCAGCCGGTCGAGCCGCGCGAGGTGGGCAAGCAGCAGGCGGCCGTCGAAGCGATGCCGGTGGCCGACCTCCTCGCCGCGATAGAACACCGGCTCCTGCCACCCGTTCAGCGCCCGGTCCTCCAGCGCCGCTTCGGCGACCGGCCGCGCGGCCAGCACGGCTGCGTCCCACGCCGCCGCCAGCCCGACAGCGCGGCGCCGCGCGCGATAGGCCGTCTGCGGCGAAACCCCCGCCGCCCGCGCCGCCAGCCGCACGTTGCCGCTGTCGGCCAGCTGCGCGAGGAAGGCCGATTGCCGCTCGGGAGTGAAGACGGTCCAGTCGGCGGTGCCCATGCGCTCCGGTTCTTCCGCGTAGGGGGACAGGTTGGGGCGGGGCGTGGCGTCGGCGTTATCGGAGCCCCCACCCCCGAGCCCTCCCCGCAAGGGAGGGGAGTTGACGGTGGCCCCGCCCTCGCCGCCAGCCACCCATCCCCGCCCGGCCGGATGCGCCAGCCCGCGCGCGCGCCAGTCCTCGCTCGGCGCGCCGGCCGACTCCCCCTCCCGCTCGCTGCAGGGGGCCGGGGGGTGGGCGCCGGCCGACTCCCCCTCCCGCTCGCGGGAGGGGGCCGGGGGGTGGGCTGCGCCGGACACAGCGCCCCCCGCGCCAGCGTCGGTCAGGAAGCTCGCACGGCAGCGCGAAGCGGTCGGGATGGGGCAGCTCGGTCATGATTCACCTCGTGAAAGCAGAGTGAATCATCCCCGCTATGCGGGACCGGAACCTGTAGGAAAGCGCGAAGTGCCGCGCGCGGCGTGCGGCGAGGGTCAGGGGTGCCCGACCTGCCGCGCCGAATCCGCGCCGCCGCCGTGCCCGTCGGTGCCGACCATTCGCACCATGGCGACGGCCTCTTCGGCGGGCGAAGGGTTGCGCAGCACGGCGGCCTCGTGCGGCGCGAAGACCTGGTCGAGCCGCCCGCCGGGATCGACCGTGGCGAGCCGCCGGTCATGCCCCCCGGCCCGCGCGACGACCTGCAGCGCGACATGGCCGACGTTCTGCCCGCTCACCGCAAAGCCCTCCGCCCGGCCCGCGTCCAGCACGGTCTCCCCGCCGGGCGGCACCATCACGTTGGCAAACATCGCCGCCGAGGCGACCGAAGCCCCCGCCAGCGCGGCGAGCGCCATGACGGCGCGGGTGGTGAAGGTGGTGATTGCAAGGCGCATGGCTGCGTCTCCCCCGAGACGAGAAGCAACCCTGTGCGAAGGCTCATACCACGAAATGCCCCGCGAATTAAGGCAAGCCGCCCTCTCCCCCTCCCGCCCGCGGGAGGGGGCCGGGGGGTGGGCCCCGCCATCTCCCCCTCCCGCTTGCGGGAGGGGGCCGGGGGGTGGGCGCCGCCAGGCACCGCGCTCGCCAGTCCCACACCCCAACCGTCACCCCCGGGAAGCGAAGCTGTGCAAGGCACACTTGATCCGGGGTCCAGCTTCCTGCCACACCACCCGACAGACCGCGCAAGGCGGCAGGGAGAGGCCCACACCCATGAAAACCGCCATCACCGCGGCACTGGCCGCACTTTCGCTCACCGCCACCGCCGCGCAGGCGCAGGAACGGCGGGAAGATGCGGCGACCACCGACGGCCCCACCTTCGCCATCACCGCCAACCACGTCGGCATCAGCGTGCCCGACCTCGACGCCTCGATCGCGTGGTACCACCGGATGCTCGGCTTCGAGCTGGTGCAGACGATGAGCAAGGACGCCGACCCGAAGATGAACTTCGCCCTGATCCGCCGCGGCGACTTCAACCTCGAGCTGTTCCAGGTCGACGAGGACCGGCCCATGCCCGACTACCGCTTCGACCCCACCGCCGACCTCTACGTCCACGGCGTCAAGCACCTCGCCTTCCAGGTCGACGACGCCGAGGCCGCGGCAAGGGAACTGGCCGCCAAGGGCGCGAAATCGTGCTCGGCCCGGTCGTGGGCCCGCGGACGACCTACGTGTTCGTGGCGGACAACTCGGGGATTCCGTTTGAGTTGATTGAGTTTAGTGGGGCGAGTGGGGATGCCAGCGCCACGCGCGGAAGCGGAACTCACCAAAGGTAGGTCGGAGGCTGTAGGAAAGTGGTTTCATCCGCCTGCGGGCGGGGACTTCCCCCCGGGAAGCGTAGCTGTGCAAGCCACACCTGACCCGGGGTAAAGCTTCATTCTCCGAATTAAGTGTACTGTCCCTGAATTCCTCACGCAGCCCCTTACGAGGTGAGAACTCCTTTACCTGCGAAGGCGCGCCATGACGGACGAAATCCACTTGGAGAATCGCGCCCAAGACCTCCTCTTTGCAAAGAACGCCTCGCGATGCTCGCGGTCTTTCTCGATGCTTTTCGAAACTTCATAAGTCGACATGGGCTTGAGCCAGATTATCGCGCCATCTCGTATGAAATAGTGGGACCTGCAGGGAAATAGCCAATTCCCAGACAGACGGGCCGTAACCCGGTCCCCTTGAACTTCGATAGCCCAGTCCTGCGGTTTAACTGATAGCACAACCTTGTTGCCACACCCACATGCGCACAAGTGTGATGTAGTACGGTATTTTTCGCTATAATACAGAACACCTTCGGAGATTTCCGAGGGAATATAGACGCACCTCTCAAGGACCAGTTTACTGATCACTTCCGCGTGCTACTCACCACCGAAGACATCCTTCTGCTAGATATCAAGTGACGGAAAAAGCCCAAGTCATCAGCGTAGAATCCAAAGTGGCTCTTAAATCGAATAACCGCGATAGCCGCATTAAGCGCGTTCCATTCCGCGATCTGAATATTTGTGAGATACTCTTACTGGGCGGCGTTGGCAAACGGCAGAGCGTGTTGTTCCGCAACGACCGGGTAAGTTTTCGGGTGACACGAAAGTCGTTCTAATCATCCCGAACAACCCGTCATCCCCGCGCTCTAGACCAAGACCCACGTCAATGTAGGTGGCCCCTCGCGCGTCAAGCAGACCTGCAGCTCTTTCCGAGAGGCGCCATTATCAAGAGACAAGAAGATAAAATCGCTATCTGATAGAAGCTCTATATTCGACGCGTCTATCTTCGTGTTATAAAAATCCATTCCCTCACGAAATGATGAATATCGACGTTGGTATACTTCCACCTTTGCAATGTTAAACTCATCAGATCGCGATGTCCCAGGTGATCTGAACGAGTTCTTGACCTCATATACATCCGAGTTCAAACACCTTGATCCTCTTAACCGGTGTCTTCACAAGAAAATCCAGTATGTATGACCCGGTTCCGCCCACTCCGACCAGCGCAACGGTCAAACCGCGCAGCGGCACATTGAGATTATCCAAGCCCGCAGCGGCCGAGTGCGAAATCTGGAAATTTGAAGGGTGACCCAAATCCTTGACCAACGTCCACGTCCGTCATCGCCTCTATTGATCCTGGGAATTTATGCTCCGCAGGACCAGAAATCACTTTGAAGTATTGAATAACCTTCTCTCCAAGAGAGGTATATTCCCGGTTCTCACCGCCTGACTTGATCTTATGAGAAAAATAGTAATCAGCGACGATGCAGTCAAACATAGGGTAGTTGTTGCCCGCACCCTCACCGAGGATTGGCAACATTAACTTCCCACTGAGTTGATGCGGTGTGCCACCCGCGAAATACATCTGGTGATTAGATGGCAACCCAATTTCCCCGTTTCCTAACGAGTTGATAGGGTCTACAAGATATCCTCGATGCGCTTGACCGTCGCTCCCCAAGAAAGGAACGGGGACGATGATCTTATTGTCGGCAATCGTAAATTTGATCCCGACAGCCGCAATGGCATGCAAGCTCCGTCAGGACATGCCGGTAGCGATGACATCAAAAATCATGTCCTTCTTGACCTTGATGCATGCACCGAATGGCAGGACATCCGACTTGTTACCGTCCTCGTACGTGACCGTGTAAGTTTCGCCAGCCTCGCCCTCGACCCCGAACGCAATCCTCACGAGGTCTGCGTGGCAGATGTCGCCCTTGGGCACGCGCTGCTGCTGCCCGTTAACGACGATTTCTAGAGTGTCGGCATTCGGATTGGCATGTTCGTTCGGCATAGTTACCTCCTTGGCCGTCATATAGCGCAAGGAACATCATGGGAACAGAGCCTATTGACGAGTTTCCACAGTATTCGACCTAACTATATCCAAGGCGGTTCCATTCTCGCTCTTTACTCCGCCGCCTCCCGCTCCTTCACCCCTTCGTCACGGCTCACGGCAGGCTTCCCCAGCATCGGCGCCAGGTACTGCCCGGTAAAGCTGCGCGGGTTCTCGGCCACCTGCTCGGGCGTGCCCTCGGCGACGATCTCCCCGCCCCGCACGCCGCCTTCGGGCCCCAGGTCCACGATCCAGTCGGCCACCTTGATGACGTCGAGGTTGTGTTCGATCACCACCACCGAGTTGCCCTGGTCGACCAGCCGCTGGAGGACTTCGAGGAGCTTGCGGACGTCCTCGAAGTGGAGGCCGGTGGTCGGCTCGTCGAGGATGTAGAGCGTCTGCCCGGTGCTGCGGCGGCTGAGTTCCTTGGCGAGTTTCACCCGCTGCGCCTCGCCGCCCGAGAGCGTGGTGGCCTGCTGGCCGACCTTGACGTAGCCGAGGCCGACCTCGTTCAGCATGTGCATCTTGTCGCGGATCGGGGGGACGGCCTTGAAGAACTCCTCCGCGTCCTCGATCGTCATGTCGAGCACGTCGGCGATGGAGTGGCCCTTGAAGCGCACCTCCAGCGTTTCGCGGTTGTAGCGCTTGCCGTGGCATTCCTCGCAGGTGACGTAGACGTCGGGCAGGAAGTGCATCTCGATCTTGATCAGCCCGTCGCCCTGGCACGCCTCGCACCGGCCGCCCTTGACGTTGAAGCTGAAGCGCCCGGGCTTGTAGCCGCGCGCCTGCGCCTCGGGCAGGCCGGCGAACCAGTCGCGGATCTGGGTGAAGGCGCCGGTGTAGGTCGCCGGGTTGGAGCGCGGGGTGCGGCCGATCGGCGACTGGTCGATCTCGATCACCTTGTCGCAGTATTCGAGGCCGGTGACCTTGTCGTGCGGGCCGGCGATCATGCGCGCGCCGTTGAGCGTGCGGGCGGCGGCGGCGTAGAGCGTGTCGATCGTGAAGCTCGACTTGCCCGAGCCTGACACGCCGGTGACGCAGGTGAAGGTGCCGAGCGGGATCGCGGCGGTCACGTTGGCCAGGTTGTTGGCCCGCGCGCCGTGGACGGTGAGCTTGTGGCCGTTGCCCTTGCGGCGCTTTGCCGGCACCTCGATTGCGCGCGTGCCGTTGAGGTAGGCGGCGGTGAGGCTGGCCTTGGACTTGAGCACCTGCTTGAGCGTGCCCTGCGCCACCACCTCGCCGCCGTGGACCCCGGCGCCGGGGCCGAGGTCGACCACGTGGTCGGCGGCGCGGATCGCGTCCTCGTCATGCTCGACCACGATGACCGTGTTGCCGAGGTCGCGCAGGCGTTTGAGCGTTTCCAGCAGCCGGTCGTTGTCGCGCTGGTGCAGGCCGATGCTCGGCTCGTCGAGCACGTAGAGCACGCCCGAAAGGCCGCTGCCGATCTGGCTGGCGAGGCGGATGCGCTGGCTCTCCCCGCCCGACAGCGTGCCAGAGGTGCGGTCGAGGTTGAGGTAGTCGAGCCCCACGTTGTCGAGAAAGCCCAACCGCTCGTTGATCTCCTTCAGGATCGCGCGGGCGATCTGGTTCTGCGTGTCGGTCAGGTGGTCGGGCAGCGCGAGGAACCAGTCCTTCGCCGCGTTGACGGCCATCTTCGTGGGAGTGGCGATGTCCGTCGGCCCCTCCGCGCTCGGGACCTTCACCGCCAGCGCCTTCTCGTTGAGGCGCTTGCCGTGGCACACCTCGCACGGCTGCGCGGTCTGGAACTTGCCCAGCTCCTCGCGCATCCACGCGCTGTCGGTCTGCAGCATCCGGCGGTTGAGGTTGCCGATGACCCCCTCGAACGCCTTCTTCACGGTGTATTCCTTGCGCCCGTCCTTGAAGGTGAGCGGGACCGCCCGCCCCTTCGTGCCGTGCAGGATGATGTCGCGGATCTCGGCGTCGAAGTCGTTCCACGGGGTGGTCAGGTCGAATTCGTATTCCTTCGCCAGGCTGGCGAGGACCTGCATGTAATAGGGGCTCGGCGGGTTGGACTTGGCCCACGGCACGACCGCGCCCTGCTTCAGCGTCAGGTTCTCGTTCGGCACCACCAGCTGCGGGTCGAACAGCAGCTTTTCGCCCAGCCCGTCGCACGCCGCGCAGGCGCCCTGCGGGGCGTTGAACGAGAACAGCCGCGGCTCGACCTCCTCGATGGTGAAGCCGGAGACCGGGCAGGCGAACTTCTCGGAAAACACGATCCGGTTGGCCGGAATGCCGGCGCCCTTGAGCTGGCCGCCGGTCACGTTGGCCCCGCCCTGCTCCGCTTCGCCTTCGCGCCCCGGCACCACGCCGTCGGCAAGGTCGACATAGGCCAGCCCCTCGGCCAGCTTGAGCGCCTGCTCGAAGCTGTCGGCCAGCCGCGTTTCGATGCCTTCGCGCACCGCCAGCCGGTCGACCACCACCTCGATGTCGTGCTTGTACTTCTTGTCGAGCGCCGGGGCCTGCTCGATCTCGACCATCTCGCCGTCGATCCGCACGCGGGTGAAGCCGGCCTTCTGCCACTCGGCCAGTTCCTTGCGGTATTCCCCCTTGCGCCCGCGCACGACCGGCGCGAGCAGGTAGAGCCGCGTCCCTTCGGGCAGGGTCATCACCCGGTCGACCATGTTGGACACCGTCTGCGCCTCGATCGGCAGGCCGGTGGCGGGCGAATAGGGCACGCCGACCCGCGCCCACAGCAGGCGCATGTAGTCGTAGATCTCGGTCACCGTCGCCACGGTGCTGCGCGGGTTGCGGCTGGTGGTCTTCTGCTCGATCGAGATGGCGGGCGAGAGGCCGTCGATGTGCTCGACATCGGGCTTCTGCATCATCTCGAGGAACTGGCGCGCATAGGCGCTAAGGGATTCCACGTAGCGCCGCTGCCCCTCGGCATAGATCGTGTCGAACGCGAGGCTCGACTTGCCCGAGCCCGAGAGCCCGGTGATGACGATCAGCGCATCGCGCGGCAGGTCGATGTCGATACCCTTGAGATTATGCTCGCGGGCGCCGCGGACTGAGATTTGGGTGAGAGCCATAGAGCGGCGATGTTCCGTAAATGTTCGGGTTGGTCAAGATGGCACAAGGGGCAGGCCACGCGCGCGAGGGAGATGTGGGGGACGATGCTGGATTTGCAACTTGGCAAGCGGTTGGGATTGTTGAAGATGGGGGCGAAGGGAGGGTCTTTCGTTGAGGCTAGGCTGGGACGAAATCGCACGACGCGCCAAGGCGTTCAGCGACGAGTTCAAGGAGGAGACGCGCGAGCGCGCCGAAACGCAAACCTTCTACAACGCCTTCTTCGATATTTTCGGCATGAAGCGGCGGCAGGTCGCAATCTACGAGAAGCGCCTCGACCTTCTGCGCCAGAAGCACGGTTTCATCGACCTGTTCTGGCCAGGCACGCTGCTCATCGAGCTGAAAAGCGGGCGGCTCGATCTCGACCGAGATCAAGGACAGGCGCTCGATTACCTGGAGGGGGTGCATCAGACAGAGCAGCCTCGCTTCGTCCTCACGTGGGACTACCAGAACTGGCGATTGCTCGATCTGGAAACGGGCAAGGAGCTGAAGTTCAAACTCCACGACCTCTACAAACATGTCCAGGCGTTCGATTTTATGCTTGGCCAGCGAGTGAACTTCGAGCGTCAAGAAGCCGTCACTGGCCCGATGAGACACCCGCGCAGCGCAACCGGATTGAAGAAGTGGCTCAGGCCGTGCTTGACGCGCGCGCCGCGCATCCGACCTCGAGCCTTGCCGATCTATACGATCCCGGCACGATGCCCGCGAATTTGCGCAAGGCGCACACCGCGCTCGATGCCCCGGTCGACCGTCTCTACCGCCGCGCCCCGTTCGAAAGCGACCGCGACCGGGTCGAGCACCTGTTCGGCCTCTACGAGAAACTGGTGAACCCGCTGTCCGACGCCGCGAAACAGAACAAGCGCGTGGCGCGCAAGGCGAAGAAGTCTGGCGCATAAGGTAGCAGCGCAACACCGAAGATCGGAGGGACGCCGACTCCTCCTCCCCGCCCCGCCCCGCCCCGCCCCGGCCTCGCCTCGCCGCCGCGGGGCGACTTTCTCGGAACACTAACGCGCTCTCCCGCTTGGTTAAGTGACTGCAAACCAAACAGGAGATCACCATGACGACAGCCGAAATGACTCGTTCCGGCCAGTCCGCGTCGGGTGCTTCCGGTTCCGAAACCAAGCAGGAACTGAAGGCCGATGCCGACAGGCTGAAGGAAACCGCCAAGGACCGCGCCAGCCAGGAGGCCGACAAGCGCAAGTCGCAGGCGACGCGTGCGGCGCGATCGACCTCGGACGCGCTGCAGACCGCCGCCGGCGACCTCGACCAGGACAATGACGCGCCTGCCTGGCTCGCCTCCGCCTTCCGCGAGACCGCCAAGGGTATCGACCGGATGGCCGGCAAGATCGACGGTCGCAGCCCCGACCAGATGGGCCGCGACCTGACCCGCTTCGCCCGCGAACATCCGACCAGCTTCCTCGCCGCGTCCGCCGCCGCCGGCTTTGCCGCCGCGCGCTTCCTGCGTGCCGGGGCCGATTACAGCCACGAGCATTCGGACGAGGGCCAGATGGGCCAGCGTTCGAGCGACTGGGATCGCACGAACGGCAGCCGCTTCGATGGTGCGACGCGCACGGCGCAGCAGCGCTATGACGCGACCGCAACCGCAACCGATCCGCGCGCCTCGACCACCGGGGAGATGGTGCGATGAACGACCAGACACGAATTTCCGAACCGCCCGTTACCGAGCCGCCGGGCCGCCGCGTGCGCACCGCGACGCCGGCGGACGACAACCTGGTCGACCTGGTCAGCAGGCTGACCCGCCAGGGCGCCCACCTCGCCGAAGAGCAGGTCAGCCTGATGCAGGCCGAAGTGCGCGAGGCGACGACCGACGTCAAACAGGCCGTCGGCGCGCTCGCCGGCGCGGCCGTGGTCGGCATCTCCGGCCTCGGCGTGACGCTGATGGGCCTTGCCTACCTGGTCGGCGACTGGATCGAGAACGTCTGGCTCGGCACGCTGATCGTCGGCGTTATCACCCTGATCGTGGCCGCGATCATGTATTCGAGCGGCAAGTCCAAGATGCGGACCGCCAATCTCAAGCCGGATCGCACCATCCGCACGGCTGAAGACACGCCCGATGCAGTAACCGGCAACATGACCAATTCCTCGAGGAAGACCCTATGACACATTCCGACACCAAGAGCCGGCACGACACCCGTGACCCGGCAGAAATCGAAAGCGAAATCCGCCGCACCCAGCACGACATGAGCCGCACCGCCGATCGCATCGGCGAACAATTCACGGCGCGCAACATGTTCGACGCGGTGCTCGATAAGGCAGACGAGAACGGGATCGACGCGCGCTATGTGCTCGACCAGGCGCGGCGCAATCCCATCGCCCTGGGCATGATCGCCGTTGGCGGCCTGTGGCTGGTGAGCGACAGCGATGCGCGGGCAAAGACCTTCACCGACAAGTTCGGCGACGAACCCGCGCCCGGCGACGAGTGGGATCACGCCCACCATCGCAATTACGTCGAGCACATGAAGGGCGTCGAACCGCGCGAAGGCGAGGACCAGGACACCTATCGCCGGCGCCGCGACTGCGCCCGCGCGACCTTCCTGCTGATCGAGCAGCGCCATGACGAGGACGAGAATTCGTTCCGCAAGCGGCTCGACGATGCGACCGACGGCCTGCGCGAACAGCGCGACCGGGTTGCGCAAAAGGCCCGCGAATTCGGCGGCCGTGCGCGCGACCTTGGCGGCCGCACAGGTGACAGCGCCAATCGCCTCGTCGGCAAGGCCGAGCGTGCCTATCGCGAGAACCCGCTGATCGGCGGCCTCGCCGCGGCGATCGCCGGAGCCATGGCCGGCGCTGCCTTCCCGGCCACGCGGACCGAGGAGGAATACCTCGGCGAATATGGTGCCGACGCGATCGACACCGCGCGCCAAAAGGCCGGCGAAGGGCTCGACCGCGCCCGCGACAAGAAGGACGAGATGGTCGACAAGGCCGACCGCGAGATGCGCGATGCCGGCAAGTCCGACGGCGGCGGCCGTAACCAGAACACGCGCGCCCAGACGTACGAAACCGCCTGACGCGCGGGGCCCAGCCCCCCCGGTCGGCCGCGGCGGTAACCCCGCCGCGGCCGATCTGTATGGGCAGTCAAACAGGCCGCCGCAGTTCGTCGGCCCCTGAGGGCAATTCATCGAGCGATCATGTAGGTTGCCCTAGAAACCTGTTTTCGCCCATCTTTCCGTCGGCCTGCGGCCGCACCAATTCGAAAAACAGGGACATTCATGATCCGCTTCAAGCTCGGCCTCGCAACCGCGTCGGCCCTGGCCATCGCCCTTTCCGCCTCCCCCGCCTTCGCGCAGAACCAGCAGGACGACAGCGAAATCGTCGTCACCGGGCACCCCGAGCTCGGCGAGTACGGCCTGGACCTGACCGGCCTCGATACCACGGCCAACCCGGGCAGCGATTTCGAACGCTATGCCAACGGCAAATGGCTCGACCGGACCGAGATTCCGTCCGACCGTGCGAGCATGAGTTCGTTCGACGTGCTGGCGATCCGGACCGAAGGCCAGATGAAGGACATCGTGTCCGCCGCCGCGCCGGGATCAAAGACCGCGGCGCTCTATCGCAGCTTTACCGACGAGAAAGCGGTCGAGCGCGCCGGGCTCGCGCCCCTCATGGCGGATATCGCCAAGGTCAGGGGCATTTCCGACAAGGCCGAAATGGCCCGTTACATGGGCCACACCAACGGAGCGTTCGGCACTTCGATCTTCAATCAGTATGTCGACGTGGACCCCGACGCGCCGACCCGCACCGTGCTGAACCTGGTTCAGAGCGGCCTCGGCCTGCCTGAACGCGACTATTACCTGAACCCGCGCTTTGCACCGCAGCGGCAGGCATATTCCGATTACATGGTCCGTACGTTCCGCGCGATTGGCACGCCCAATCCCGAAGAGGCCGCGGCCAAGGTCATGGAATTCGAGACCTATGTCGCGCAGCTTAGCTGGCCGGCAGCCGACCGGCGCAACATCGACCTGACGAACAATCCCTACTCTTCCGCGCAGCTTGCCGCCTATGCGCCGGAGTTCGACTGGTCGGCCTATTTCGATGGCCTGGGCCTTCCGGCGCAGGACAAGATGATCGTCAACGAGAACACGGCGATCCAGCGGCTGGCGAAGCTCTATGCGGCAACCCCACTGGACACGCTCAAGCTGTGGCAGGCGTTTCATGTGGCCGAACAGGCGTCGCCCTATCTGACCAAAAAGATGGTTGATAGCCGCTTTGAATTTACCAGCAAACTGAGCGGCGTAGCGCAGCAGCGCGAGCGCTGGAAGCGCGGCATCACCCTGCTCAACGGCTCGATCGGTGAACAGGTTGGCCAGGAGTATGTCGAGAAGTTCTTCCCCCCCATCGCCAAGGCCAAAATGGAAGAGCTGGTCGCCAACCTGAAGCTGGCGATGGCTGATCGTATCCGCGGCAACAGCTGGATGAGTCCGGAGACCAAGCAGGCCGCCCTCGCCAAGCTGGAGAACACGCTGGTGATGGTCGGCTATCCCGACAAGTGGCGCAATTACGACGCGCTGACGCTGAAGCCCGACGATCTGTACGGCAACGTCTCGCAGGCGACCGCTTTCAACACCGCTTACGCGATGAGCAAGCTCGCTGGGCCGGTCGACCGCAAGGAGTGGCACATGGTTCCCCAGACGGTCAACGCCTACAACGGCGGCCAGCTCAACGAGATCGTCTTCCCGGCCGCGATCCTGCAGCCTCCCTTCTTCGACCCTGCCGCGGATGACGCGATCAACTATGGCGGCATCGGCGTGGTGATCGGCCACGAGATCAGCCACAGCTTCGACGATCAGGGCCGCAAGATCGACGCCGAAGGACGCATCCGCGACTGGTGGACCCAGGCCGACGCAGAGCGGTTCGACGCCGAGGCCGAGAAGTACGGTGCCCAGTTCGCCAAGTACGAGGCGGTCCCCGGCGCGTTCGTCAATCCCGACCTGACGATGGGCGAGAACATCGCCGATCTCGCGGGCCTGCACATTGCGCTCGACGCCTATCACCGCTCGCTGAACGGCAAGGAAGCGCCGGTGATCGGTGGCCTGAGCGGCGACCAGCGCTTTTTCCTCGGTTTCGCGCAGGTCTGGCGCGACAAGACGCGTGAGGACGCGCTGCGCAGCCAGATCACCGCCGACCCCCACAGCCCGGCGAGGTTCCGCATCATCGGTCCGCTGCGCAACATCGATGCGTGGTACGACGCCTTCGGCGTCAAGCCCGGCGACTCGATGTACATTCCGCCCGAAAAGCGCGTGCACATCTGGTAGCAGACAGCCAAGTGCACCCCCTTTGGCCCGGCGCGCTCTTCGCACGCCGGGCCAAAATTTTTTCCCGCCCAACTCCGGACCCGAGTCACCCGTGCCGTCTTGGAGAGCATGGACGGTGGCAAACAATCTTTCGACAGGGGCCCGGCACGCGAGTTCGTGGACCGGGTCTTCCGGCGGCACTACGGGACCGAAGGTGCGGCCGGTTTCGGCACGTACCTGGTTTGTCCGGCGGGTGCGGCACTGGGCTATCGCCGCGCGGGGGCCGAGCCCCTGTTCCTCGAGGCCTATCTCGACGCGCCGGTAGAGCAGGCAGTGTCCGACGCCTTCGGGCGACCGGTGGCCCGCCAGGCGATCATCGAAATCGGCAATCTCGCTTCGACCAACGCCATGGCGATGATCGACCTGTGGGGCGCGGCGGCAAACGACCTCGGGGCCGGCGGCGAAGTCGTGGTGGCTACCCTCACCGCCCCCCTGCGGCGGATGTTCCGCCGCATCGGCATCGCGCTGCATGACCTCGGCGCTGCCGAGCCGGGGCGCCTGGGCACGGCAGCCGGCGCCTGGGGCAGCTACTACGAACAGGACCCGCGCGTCTGCGCCGGTGCCATCGCACAGGGGCAGGAGGCGATCGCCGATTTCCTCTCCCGCCGGACGCGGAGGGCCACGGCGTGAACCGCGTGCTCGAAGCCGTCCGCGCCCATGCCCGCACCACGCCCGGTCGCACTGCGCTCGACCCGATAGAGGGGCCGGCGATGTCCTACGGGGAACTGGCCGCGCGGATTGATGCCCTGGCCGCGACCCTGAAGGACGCGGCAAACGGCCGGGTCGTCGCGCTCGAACTCGACCATGGCAGCGACGAAGTCCTGCTCGAGCTCGCGCTGCTCGCCGCGGAGATCCCCGCCCTCTCGCTGCCGAGCTTCTTCACGTCCGCCCAGCGCCGGCACGCCCTCGCGGCGAGCGGCGCGGCGCTGACCTGTTCCGGTGTGGGGGCGGAGGAGCGGCGCCAGACCCCCTTCGACGCCGTCCCGCTCCCCACCGGAACAACGCGGATCACCTTCACCTCCGGTTCGACCGGGGCACCCAAGGGGATCTGCCTGTCTGCCGACCTTCTCGCCAAGGTGGCGCAGGCGGTTGTCACCGCTGTCGGCGCCGAACACGCCGGACGGCACCTCGCGATCCTGCCGCCGGGCATCCTGCTCGAAACGGTGGCCGGCCTGTTCGCCACGCTGATGGCCGGCGGCACCTATCTCTGCCCGCCGGGCGCGCTTGTCGGGATGGGCGACCCCTTCCGGCCCGATTTTCCAGCCATGGTGCGCCACATCGCGGAGTGGCGCGCGACCTCGCTCATCCTCGTGCCGGAATACCTCGCCGGCCTGGTCACGGTCATGGAGGCAAGCGGACTGCGTCTGCCGCTGCTGACCATTGTGGCGGTCGGCGGCGCGCGCGTACCGTCCGAACTCATCGCTCGTGCGCGCGCTGTCGGGCTGCCCGTTCGGCAGGGCTACGGGTTGACCGAGTGCGGATCGGTCGTCAGCCTCGAACCTGCCGATCCGGCAGAGCCAGGCTCGGCCGGACTGCCTCTCCCGCACATGCAGGTGCGCATCGCATCCGACGGCGAGATCATGCTGGAGGGTCCCCTGTGCCTCGGCGCGATCGGCGAAACCGCCGCCCTCGCGGCCCTTCGCCACCGGCGACCTCGGGCGCATCGACGAAGCCGGGCAGCTGCATATCCTGGGCCGAAAGTCGAACCTCGTCGTCACCGCGCATGGGCGCAACATCTCGCCTGAATGGGTCGAGGAGGCACTCGTCGCGCAACCGGCCATCGCGCAGGCCTTCGTTCATGGCGACGGGCTGCCCTTCCCGCGCGCCCTGCTCGTGCCCGCTGCTCCGGACGCGGATATTGCCGCCGCGGTGGCCGCCGCCAACGCCGGCCTGCCCTCCTATGCCCGTGTCGAGCACTGGCGCGAGGTTGCCCACTTCACGCCGCACAACGGCGCGCCTGACCGGCAACGGCCGTTTGCGCCGCGCGGAGATCGCGCGCACCTGCCTCGCCCCCGACAACTTCACCGCGCTGGAAGACGCGACCGTGCGCGAACGGATCGCCTTCCTCTCCGTCCCGCAAGTCCGCGCCGGACTCGCCGGGAGCATCGGTCGCGAGGTATACATCGCTTACCTGACGCAGGCCTATCACCACGTGCGCCACACGGTGCCGCTGATGCAGGAAGCCCGCGCGCGGGTGACGGGCCGGCCCGACCTGCTGGCCGCGCTCGACGAGTATATCGAGGAGGAAACCGGGCACGAGGAATGGATCCTGGCCGACATTGCCGCGGCCGGGGGCGATGCCGACTCCGCCCGCGCCAGCACGCCACTTCCCGCGACGCAGGCAATGGTCGATCGCGCCTATGCCCGTATCCGCGGCGGCGATCCCGTGGCCTTCTTCGGCATGGTCTTCGTGCTCGAAAGCGTCAGCGTGGCGCTGGCCACGCAGGGCGCTTCCGCCGTGGCGAAGAACCTCGGCCTGCCACCGCAGGCCTTCACCTACCTCACGTCGCACGGCGCGCTCGACCAGTCGCACATGCGCTTCTTCGCCGACCTCGTGAACGGCTTCGGCGCCGAGGACATGGCCAGCGTCACGGCGATGGCGCGCGAGATCTTCGCCCTGTTCGGCGGCATGTTCGCCGCGATCGACCTGGAGCCCGAACGTGAGCTCGCTTGAGGGCCAGCGGATCGCGGTGACCGGCGCTGCCGGGGGCCTCGGCACGCCGGTCGCGCGGCTGTTCGCGCGCAAGGGAGCCATCGTCACCGGGATCGACCGCATCGAGTCCCCGGCCTGCCACCGGTCCATCGTGACCGACCTGTCGGACGACGTCGCCCTGGGCGCGCTGTGCCTCCGGCTTGGCGGAGGACCCGCCCGACGTGCTGGTCAATCTCGCCGGGATCATGCGTTTCGGCCTGCACGAGAGCCAGCCGCTCGACGCCCTCGCCCTGTGCTACCGGGTCAACCTCGTCGTGCCCGCCGCGCTCGCCCAGGCCGTTGCCCGGCCCATGCGGCAGCGCGGATCGGGCCAGATCGTCAACATCGGTTCGATGCTGGGGGCGATTCCCTACCCCTGGTTCGCGGCCTATTCGTCGAGCAAGGCCGGTCTCGCCGCGCTGAGCCAGGCGCTCCGCCGCGAGCTTGCCGGCACCGGTGTCATCGTCACCCACATCAGCCCGCGCGCAGCCCGCACCCCGTTCAACCACGGCGAGGTCGAACGCTTCCTCGATGCGACCGGCATGAAGGCCGACGACCCGCAATGGGTCGCCGAACGCATCGTCGAGGCGGTGGAAGCCCGGCGATCCTCTCTCAGCATCGGCGCCATGGAGCGGGTCTACGCCGCGCTCAACGCGCTGGTCCCGGCCGTGATCGACAGCGGCCTTAAATCGCAGGTCAGGCGCGCCCGCGCCGCCTTCCCCCCAACGCCGTCACAAGGAGAAACCCCATGACCGGCAAATTCCGTTTCACCCTCGCCGCCGCCGCGCTGCTGGCGCTGTCCGCGCCCGTCGCCGCGGCCGGCTCGATGAGCCAGGACGTCAAGGCGATCAACGATGGCTGGGCGCACATCACCTACGAGGTGAAGGGTTCCAGCACCCAGACCAAGGCGCTCGACCGGCTGGCGGACCAGGCTGCCGCCCTCGTCGACCGCTACCCCGGCAAGGCCGAACCCCTGCTGTGGCAGGGCATCGTCGTGAGCGAACAGGCGAACCGGGCCAACATCTTCCACAAGCTGGGCCTCGCCACCAAGGCGCGCGACATCATCGCCAAGGCCTATGCCATCAACCCGAAGGCGGCCGACGGCGGCGCGGCGATGAGCCTGGGCGTGCTCTACTACAAGGTGCCCGGTTCACCGATCGGCTTCGGCGACGACGACAAGGCCCGGCGCCTGTTGAAGGAAGCGCTTGCGCTCGATCCCGACGGACTCGACGCGAACTACTTCTACGGCGACTTCCTTTACGACCAGGGAGACAAGGCCGGGGCCAGGAGCTACCTGCTCAAGGCCCTGAAAGCTCCGCACGATCCCAGCCGCCCGGCGTGGGACGCCGGGCGCCGGCGCGAAGCTTCGGCACTGCTGCAGAAGATCGGCTGACCTTGCGCGCTAGCCTGGCGCGGCGCTTCGCCGGCCAGCTCGCCCACCCCAGCGGCGCGGCTGGCCGGTTGCTGGGCCGCGCGATGGACCTCGCCAACCGCGTGCCGACTGGCCTGGCGCTGGACCTGCTCGACCCCCGTGACGGGGAACGGGTGCTGGATGCCGGCTGCGGTACAGGGGCCGCGATCGCAGCCCTGCTCGGGCGGGCCGATTGCCGGTGCATGGGGGTCGATGCCTCCCCCACGATGGTCGAGGCGGCGCGCAGGCGATTGCCCCGCGACGTGGAGCTTGCCTGCTGCAAGGTGGAGGACCTGGATCCCTGCGTCGGACCGTTCGATGCCGTCCTGGCGCTCAACGTGCTCTACTTCGCGGCAGAGGACGGCGCGATGATGCGCCGCCTGCACGACCTGCTGCGGCCCGGCGGCCGCCTCGTCGCCTATGTGACCGACGCGGGCACGATGGCACGCTGGCGTTTCGCCCGGGCGGGGCGGCACCGGCTGTTCGACCTGCCTGCGCTCGGATGCCTGCTGGAACAAGGCGGGTTTGCGCCCGGAGCGATTTCGCTCCATGCTCTCCCCATTGCGCCGGGCGTAACCGGGCTCATCGCCCTGGCCCGGCGCGACTGAGGCGGAGCAGGCATGGCCGACGGGGGTGAATTTGGTGCGAACGGCGGGCTTGCCAGCCTGTTCGAGTTGCACCGTGCCGAACTGCTCCGCTTCCTCGTCGCCCGCAGCGGCAACGCCGCCGAGGCGGAAGACCTGCTCCACGACTTGTGGATGAAGCTTGGATCGGTTGCCGCCGGCCCCATCGCCAACGGCCGGGCCTACCTTTTCCGCATGGCCAACAACCTCGTGCTCGACCGGGCGCGCGGGCGAGCGAACGCGATGCGCCGCGACCGCGCCTGGCTCGACCGCGACGAAGCGCCGGTTCGCACAATCGAAGATCGGCCCGATCCTTCGCCCGATGCCGAGGAGGCGCTGCTCGCCGATGAGCAAGCGCGGATCGTGCGCGAGGCGGTGGAGAAGCTGCCGGACGGCGCGCGGCGGGCGCTTGTCGCCTTTCGTTTCGAAGGGCTTGGCCAGGCGGACATCGCCGCCCGCATGGGAATCAGCCGCAGCGGGGTGGAAAAACACCTGGCCGTGGCGATGAAACACCTCCGGCGCCACCTGCAGGACTGCGGATATTTCGCTGCGGTAACGTCTGAATCGCAGGACGAACCCGGAGATGCCGGGCAGATCATGGAAAGCGAGACGTGAAGACCATACCCGATCAGACCCTGGACGAAGCGGTTTCGTGGCATCTTGCCGCGGAGCGCGACGACATGGACTGGGATGCCTTCACGCGCTGGCTTGAGGCGAACCCGCTGCACCGCACCGCCTATGACGAGGTGGCCCTGGCCGACGACCTGGCGCTGCGCCATGGCCCGGCAATGGCGCGGGACTTCGCCGAACCGGAGTTGAGACCTGCCGCGCCTGCCACGCGAAGCCGCTGGCCGCTGTGGGCCGGGGGCGCGCTGGCCGCCTCTCTCGTGGCGCTGATGGTGGTGCCACAAGTCACCGCGCCGGAGCCCGTGACCTATACGACAGAGGGACAGAGCCGCACGGTCGCGCTGGCAGACGGTTCGCAAGTCATCGTCGCGCCGCAAAGCAGGCTGGTCGTCTCGGGCCGCGAGCAGAACGACCTCGCGCTGGAAGGCGGGGCATTCTTCGACATACGTCACGATCCCGGCCGCAGCCTGGTGGTCCACGCAGGCGCCCTCGACGTAACCGACATCGGCACCATGTTCGATGTCCAGACCGGCCCGGAAGGCGCGCGCGTCAAGGTCGCCCAGGGGACGGTCAGCGTCGAGAGCGAGGCGCTCGCCAGCCCGATCGAACTCACCGCCGGCAAGGCGCTGACCTACGATCCGGCACGGCGCCGGGCGATCGTGGCGAAAGTGTCGGTCGAGGACGTCGGCGGCTGGCGCAAGGGCCGGCTGACCTTCACTTCTGCGCCCCTCGCTCTGGTCGCCGGCGATCTCGCCCGCTATGCCCATGTCGATGTGCAGGTATCGCCGGCCGTTAAGGACCGGCGCTTCTCGGGGACCTTGTCGATCGGCGATGGCAAAACGGCGGTCAGGGACCTTGCGCAGCTCATGGAACTGGCGCTGGTGCGCGATGGCACCGCTTATCGCCTGGAGCCTGCCCGCTGAGGCGCGCGACGAGCGGCGTGAGATCGCGATCGAGCCTGGCACACTGCCCGAGGCGCTGAACGAACTTTCCCGCGAAACCGATATCTCGATCGGCACCGACGGCACCCTGCCGCACGTCGCGACCAAGGCGGTTCGCGGGCGCATGACGGCGGAGCGCGCGTTGCGGCGGATCCTGCAAGGCAGCGGCATGGTGGCCCGGCAGGTCGGCCCCACCGCCTGGCGGATCGAACCGGTGCGCGAGCGCGCCATACCCGCCCCGCGCGCCGCCACGGCCGCGCCGCCGCCCGCGACCTTCGGAACCGACATCATCGTTACCGGCACCAAGCGGCGCCTTTCGCTCGACAGCACACCCGATGCGGTCTCCGTGGTCCTGCCGGGCCAGGTGCTCGGCGTTCGCGCCGGTGACGGAACCGCCGCGGTCGCGCGCCAGGTCGATGGGCTGACGCTGACCGGCGAGGGGCCGGGCCGCAATCGCATCTTCCTGCGCGGCGTGGCCGACAGCCCGTTCAGCGGGCACAGCCAGTCGACCATCGCGGTGCTGCTCGACGATAGCCGTCTGACCTACGCCGCCCCCGACCCCGACGTGCGGCTGGTCGACGTGGAGCGAGTCGAGGTGCTCAAGGGGCCGCAGGGCTCGCTCTATGGAACGGGCGCGCTCGGCGGGATCTACCGCGTCGTCAGCCGGCGGGCCGATCCCACGCAGACCGATTTCGCCCTCTCGGCCTCCACCCAGGCGGTAGCCCATGGCAGAGTGGGCGTCGGCGGATCGGCCATGGCCAACCTGCCGCTGGTGGCCGATCGGATCGCGGTGCGGCTCGTCGGCTACGGCGAGCGGGCACCGGGCTGGATCGATACCGGCGACCGGCGCGACAGCAATGCCAGCGATCTCACCGGCGTGCGCGGCGGGCTCGGCATCGAGGCCGGCGGCGGGTGGCGGATCGACCTGACCGGTCTCGGCCAGTGGCTCGGCGTCGACGACAGCAGCTACGTCTACCGCGACGAGATCTATCGCCGTCCCGCGCAGTTGCCGGAGCGCCACGACAACGACCTCGTCCACGCTTCAGTGCGCGCCGCGCGCGAGGGCGGTTCGACCACCTTCGTAATGTCGAGCGGCTACACGGTCCACGAGGTCGACAACCGCTACGACGCCACGTTCGGCGCGGCCGCGTTGGGGCTGCCCGATCCGCAACTGCTCGACGACGACAATCATTACACCGTGTGGGACAACGAATTGCGCGCGACCGGCCGGTTGGGCCGGCTGAGCTGGCTCGCCGGTGTCTCCCACCTCCAGGCAACCCAGCGCTCGACGCGCGAGCTGACAGGTCGGAACAACTCCTCGCTCCTGGTCGACAGCGACCACCGCAAGGCGGTCGAAACCGGCATGTTCGGCGAGCTGACGCTGCCCCTCACCTCGACCCTTTCGGCCACCGCCGGCGCCCGCGTGTTCCGCAGCCTGATCGAGGAAGAGCGGGCCGAGGGTTCGCTTGCGGCCGATCGCCATCTCGTCCGCTACGGCGTGACGCCTTCGGCGGGCCTTGCATGGCAGCCGCGCCGGGGCCGCCTGCTCTATCTCCACTACGGCTCGGCATTCCGCCAGGGCGGGACCGGCATTACCGAGGACGGTGAGATCGACACGCTCGACGGCGACGAACTGGCGACCCTGGCCGCCGGTTGGCGCGAGACGCGCGGCGCACTGCGCTTCGACCTCGGGCTCTACCGCTCATGGTGGAGCAGCATCCAGTCCGACGTGCTGCGCAGCAACGGCCTGATCGAAACGGCCAACGTGGGCGACGGCTCGATCACCGGGGCAGAGCTTTCGATCGAGGCCGACCTCGGGGCAGGCTGGCGGGCGCGCGGCGGCGCGATGGCCCAATCCGCCCTGCTCGACCTGCAGGACGCCCCGCCCGGCATCGGCGACCGGCGCCTGCCCGTCGTCCCCTCCTCGCGCTTGCGTGGATCGGTGGCGAAGGACTGGGCGCTGGGCGCATGGGACCTGACGGCGGAGGCCGGCCTCGACTATACCGCGCGGGCGCGGCTCAGCTTCGATCCGGCGCTCGACCGGCCGATGGGCGACGTTCTCGACGGAAGCATGGGCCTCTCGGCGCGCCGCGGCCACATCTCGGCCAGCCTCGAGGTGCGCAACCTGCTCGGCGGCCACCACGATAGCTTCGCCTATGGCAATCCCCTGCGTATACTCGCCATGCCGCAGCACGTGCCGCAGCAACCACGCACGGTGGAGCTCACGCTGACCTGGCGGTGACGGCTGGGCCGGCCGCCGGGCGTACCAGCCGAAGCCGGCGATAGGGACCGCCGCGCCCTAGTGCGCTCGCTTGGCCGCGCGGCGGAATTCGTGCAGCAACGGCTCGGTATAGCCGTTGGGCTGCGCCCCGCCCTGCAGCACGAGCGCCCTGGTGGCTTCCAGCGCCAGGCTTTCGCCCCCGCGCCCGGCCATCGGCACATAGGCGGGATCGGCCCCGTTCTGCCGATCCACGACCGCGACCATGCGCTCCAGCGCCGCTTCGAAATCGCTTCGCGAGATGACGCCGTGCCGCAACCAGTTGGCGACGTGCTGGCTGGAAATGCGCAGGGTTGCGCGGTCTTCCATCAGCCCGACGTCGTGAATGTCGGGCACCTTGGAGCAGCCGATCCCCTGTTCGACCCAGCGAACCACGTAGCCGAGGATACCCTGCAGGTTGTTTTCCAGCTCCTCTTGGATTTCCCCGTCGGTCCAGATCCGGTCCTGCGCCAGTGGAACCACCAGCAGGTGGGCGAGAGGCACCGGCGGTTCCGCACCGCGCGCGGCCTGGCGGGCGGCGACATCGCAGCGGTGATAGTGCGTTGCGTGCAGCACCGCCGCCGTGGGGGACGGCACCCAGGCCGTGTTGGCAGCACTCCTCGGGTGGGCCAGCTTCTCCCCAAGCATCGCGTGCATCCTGTCGGGCGCGGGCCACATGCCCTTCCCGATCTGCGCCCGCCCGGCGAACCCGCAGGCCAGCCCGATCTGCACGTTGCGATCCTCGTACGCGGCGATCCAGCCGGCCTGCTTGATCTCGGCCTTGCGCGCCATCGGCCCGGCCAGCATCGAGGTATGGATCTCGTCACCCGTCCGGTCGAGAAAGCCCGTGTTGATGAAGAACACCCGGTCCCTCACCGCCTGGATGCAGGCGGCAAGGTTCGCACTGGTGCGGCGTTCCTCGTCCATCACGCCGATCTTGATCGTGTTGCGCGCGAGGCCGAGGAGGTCCTCGACCGCCGCGAACAGCGCGTCGGCGAAGGCGCACTCGTCCGGGCCGTGCATCTTCGGCTTGACGATGTAGATCGACCCGGCGCGCGAATTGCGCCCCGCGGTCGCGCCGCGCAGGTCGTGCAGCGCGCACAGCGAGGTGATCGCCGCGTCGAGCAGGCCTTCGAATACCTCCGCCCCGTCGCTCGACAGGGCCGCTGGCGTGGTCATCAGGTGACCGACGTTGCGTACCAGCAGAAGGCTGCGGCCAGGCAGGTAGACCGCCTCTCCGCCAGGGCCTTGCCAGGCGCGGTCGGACGCGCAGCGGCGTTCGACCTGGCGTCCGTCCTTCTCGAAGGTCGCCGTGAGTTCGCCCCGCAACACGCCCAGCCAGTTGCGGTAGGCGGCGACCTTGTCCGCCCCGTCGACCGCCGCGACCGAGTCCTCGAGGTCGACGATCGTCGACAGCGCCGCTTCGAGCCGCACGTCGGCGATCCCCGCGGGGTCGGCTGCCCCGATCGGGGTCGAGCGGTCGACATGGACCTCGATGTGCAGCCCGTTGTGCCGCAGCAGCAGGCTGTCGCCCTTCCGTCCGGCAAGCTGCGTGGCATCGTGCAGCTGGACGTCGCCGCCCGTCCAGTCGTGCCACGACAGCCTATCGAGCGGAACGCAGGCGTCGAGAAAGTCCTTCGCCCAGCCGACCACCCGATCGCCGCGCGCGGGGTCGTATGGCCCGGCAGGAGGCGCTTGCCCGTCCAGCGCGTCGGTGCCGTAGAGCGCATCATACAGGCTGCCCCAGCGCGCGTTGGCTGCATTGAGCAGGAAGCGCGCGTTCAGTGCCGGCACGACGAGCTGCGGCCCGGCCACGTCGGCGATTTCCCGATCGACCCCGACCGTGCCGATGGTGAACGGGGCCGGCTCCTCCACCAGGTAACCGATGCGCCGAAGGTATGTCTCCGGGGCGCCCCCCTCCCCAGGGTGGGCGCGATGCCAGGCGTCGATGTGACCCTGCAGGGCATCCCGCTGAGCCAGGAGCGAGCGGTTGCGCGGCGTAAAGCGGGCGACGATGGCGGCGAACCCCGACCAGAAGGCATCGGCTGCGATGCCGGTCCCCGGGAGCGCCTCGTCCTCTACGAACGCGGCCAGTTCGGGCGCTACCTTCAGGCCTGCGCGCGCAACGAAGGGGTCGCGAAGCCTTGCGCCTGCCTTCCGGGCCGCCGCGCCCGGACTCATCGCGCCAGGCGACCCAGGCGGTGGTGCAGGTTGACGAATTGCGCGATTCCTTCCTCGCCGTCGTGCGTGCGAATATACTCGACCACCGCGGCCCGGAGGAGTCCGAAATCCCGGCTCGAGAAAACAGGACGGGAAATGGCGGGTTCGGGCATGGCTAATTCCTTTTCGTTGGTGGTTGCGGCTCAGGCCGCGGCAAACTGGTTCATCGTGTTGTGCTCGCCGCCGGCTTTCAGCGCGGCCTCTCCGGCGAAATACTCCTTATGGTCGTCGCCCAGGTCGCTGCCGGCCATGTTCTGGTGCTTCACGCAGGCAATGCCCTGGCGGATTTCCTCGCGCTGGACCTGCTTGACGTACCCGAGCATCCCTTCCTCGCCGAAGTAGCGCTTTGCCAGGTTGTCGGTGCTGAGCGCCGCAGTGTGATAGGTCGGCAGGGTGATGAGGTGGTGGAATATCCCCGCCTCGCGCGCCGAGTCCGCCTGGAAGGTGCGGATCCGCTCGTCGGCCTCGTACGCCAGTTCGCTGTCGTCGTAATGCTGTTCCATCAGGCGGTCGCGCTCGTAATCGCCCAGGTCGCGACCTTCTTCCGCCCACTTGTCATAGACTTGCTGGCGAAAGTTGAGCGTCCAGTTGAAGCTGGGCGAGTTATTGTAGACCAGCTTTGCGTCAGGGACGACCTCGCGGATGCGGCGGATCATGCCGCCGATCTGGCCGATGTGCGGCTTCTCGGTCTCGATCCACAGCAGGTCGGCGCCGTTCTCCAGGCTGGTGATGCAGTCGAGCACGCAGCGGTCCTCCCCGGTCCCGGCCCGGAAGCGGTAGAGATTGCTCGGCAGGCGCTTGGGCGCGAGCAGCTGGCCGTCGCGGCTGATGAAGACCTGCCCGTTGCCGATGTTCGCGGGATCGGCCTCCTCGCAGTCGAGGAACCGGTTGTACCGGTCGCCCAGGTCGCCCGGCTCCCGGCTGAACGCGATCTGCTTGGTCAGTCCTGCACCCAGGCTGTCCGTCCGCGCGACGATGACGCCATCGTCGACGCCGAGCTCAAGAAAGGCGTAGCGAACCGCGCGAATTTTCTGCAGAAAATCCTCGTGCGGGACGGTGACCTTGCCGTCCTGGTGGCCGCACTGCTTCTCGTCGCTGACCTGGTTCTCGATCTGGATAGCGCAGGCGCCCGCCTCGATCATCTTCTTCGCCAGCAGGTAAGTCGCCTCGGCATTGCCGAAACCAGCATCGATGTCGGCAATGATCGGCACGACGTGCGTCTGGTGCTCGTCGATCCGGTGCAGCAGTCGATGGGTGTTGAACGCGTCGCCCGCCTTCTTCGCGGCGTCGAGTTCGCGGAACAGACCGCCCAGTTCGCGCGCGTCGGCCTGGCGCAGGAAGGTGTAGAGCTCCTCGATCAGCGCCGGGACGCTGGTCTTCTCGTGCATCGACTGGTCGGGCAGCGGGCCGAACTCGCTGCGCAGCGCGGCGATCATCCAGCCCGAAAGGTAGAGGTAGCGACCTTTCGTGGTGCCGAAATGCTTCTTGATGCTGATCATCTTCTGCTGGCCGATGAAACCGTGCCAGCAGCCGAGCGACTGGGTGTAGTTGGCGGGGTCGGCGTCATAAGCGGCCATGTCCGCGCGCACGATCGCACCGGTGTAGCGGGCGATGTCGAGGCCGCTGCGAAAGCGGTTCTGCAGGCGCATCCGCGCAGCCGCTTCCGCGTCGATGGCGGCCCAGGCCGCTCCTTGCGCCGCGATCGTCCGGCTCAGCCCGGCAATGGTGTTCTGGTAAGTCATCGTACGCTCCCGCTGGAATCTTTGCGTGTGGGAGAGTCGTCGCAGATCTGCGCCGTGGCGGCGAGCCGGTCCGGTGTACACTTGTCAAACCTTACAAGCTATGATTGTAAAGTTGTAACTCGATGACGGGAGGAGGCAAGATGGCAGGAAAAGCGCTCTACATGGGTCCCCGCCTCAAGCGCGTGCGCCGCGAGCTGCGCCTGACCCAGGCCGACATGGCGGCCGATCTGGAAATATCTCCCTCCTATGTCGCACTGATGGAACGCAACCAGCGCCCGGTTACCGCCGAAATGCTGATCAAGCTGGCGACGACCTACCGCATAGACATCGCCGACCTTGCCGAGGGGGAAGTCGAAAAGACTGCGTCGCAGCTGCAGGTCATCCTGCGCGCCCCCTTCTTTACCGACATCGACCTGCCGCGCATCGACATCGATGACGTCGCCGCAAGCTATCCCGGATTTGCCGAGGCCCTGCTCCGGCTCCACGGCGCACACGAACAGTTGCAGGCGACGTTCGCCGAACAGCGCGAGAACAGCGCCGATGAAGCGCTTGATCCGGTGGCTGAAGCGCGCGCCTTCCTGGCCGAACAACGCAACTGCTTCCCCGCACTCGACGACAGCGCGTCCGTCTTGGGAGAGAAGCTGCGCGGCTCCACGGCGCTGGCCGAGCACATCGAGCGCGAGCACGGCCTCTCCGTTCGCTTCGCCGCGCCGGAAGAGATGCGCGACGCCCTGCGCTTCCACGACTTCCATCGCCGCCGGGTACTGGTCAACGCCTCGCTCGGCGAAGCCGGGCGGCGCTTCCAGCTGGCCCTGCAGATCGCGGCGCTAAAACAGCGTGAGGCGATAGCGGCGATCCTCCAGTCCTCTGGCATCGCCAGCGACAACGGGCGAACGCTGGCCGCCCAGGCCTTGCGCAGTTACTGGGCCGCGGCCCTGATCATGCCCTACGCGGCCTTTCTCCAGGCCGCGCGACGCCTTCGCTTCGATGTGGAGGCCCTCGCCGCAGAATTCGACGTCAGCTTCGAACAGGCGGCACACAGGCTGACAACCCTGCAGAAGACCGACGCTTCGGGGGTGCCCTTCTTCTTCATCCGCCTCGATGCGGCCGGCAACGTCTCAAAGCGGCTCGATGGCGCGGGTTTCCCGTTCGCCCGTTATGGCGGCGCATGCCCCCTGTGGAACGTGCATGCCTGTTTCGCCCGCCCCGGCGAACTGATGCTCCAGCGGATCGAGCTGCCCGAGGGGGGACGCTTCGTTTCGATCGCCCGGACGGTCGAGAGCCGCCCCCATCGCTACGGCCAACCGCGCCCGGTTCGCGCCATCGCCCTCGCCTGTGCCGAGGAAAACCTCGACCAGCTTGTCTATGCCGATACGCTCCGGGCCCTGCCCCCGGAGCCAGTGGGCGTCACCTGCCGCCTGTGCCACAGGCCGCGCTGCCACGCCCGCGCAGCGCCGCCGATCGGGCGGGAGGTCCTGTCGGACCAGTTCCTCAGAACAAGCGAGCCATTTGCCTTTGCGGGAGAATGATCGGCGGGTCGGCGAATTCCCGGCGGCGGTTCCCGGCGATCCGGCGGTAAAGGGCGAACAGTTCGGCGAAATGTTCGCCCATGGTCCGCGGCGCCGCGACGCTCCCATCGAAGTTCAAAGGATCGAAAGAAGCAAGCGCCCGCGACAATGCCGCGAGGCTGGCCGATCGATAGACGATACCCCCGCCATGCGCGGCGAACTCGGCGGCGCCGCCTTCGTCGGGGACGATCACCGGAATGCCCGATGCGCGCGCTTCGGCCGCCGCCATGCAGAAAGTCTCCGCCTCGCACCCGTGTAAGAGCGCATCGCAACTCGCCAGGACGTCGGCGAAACGCTGCCGATCGCGCTCCGGCTGGAGCAGGCGGATATGCGGATTGCCGCGGACCGCCCGAATGATTGCCTGCCGCTCGCGCCCTTCGCCCAGGATGACCAGGCCGACCGGGCGATAGCGGCCTGCAAGCGTAACCGCCTCGGCGAGCATGGGAATGCGCTTTTCCGGGGCCAGCCGGCCCGGCGCCACCAGCAGGAGAGCATCTTCGCCCAATTGGCATTCCGCCAGCAGCGCACGGCGCAGCCCAGGGTCGCGACGGGCCGGAGCGAACAGCCCGTCGGCGACACCCATCGGCAACAGCAGCGCCTTTTCCAGTCCCCCGGCTTTCATGCGGTCCGCCAGCCAGCGGTTGGCGCAGATCACGGCGTCGAAGCTCTCACCGAGCTTGCGCAGGTGCCGCCAGTACCCGTCGAACCGGCGGTCGATGGCGTCGCGCGCCATGAACGGCCCGAACCAGCGATAGGCGTAGGCGGCCAGAGGGTCGGCGTGCATGATGAGCGCGCGCGGGACAGCGGGATTCCACTGCGAGACCATGACCGGGCTGCGCCACGGGGACGACACTTCGACGAAGTCCGGCCTCAGCCTGTCGAGAGCAGCGTGGATCTTCGCCTCGTCGTCGAAGTAGCCGTAGCGGCGGTCGACCGGGAAGCGGGGGGAGGCAAGCGTGACGAGCCTGGACCGTGGCCCACGCTCCTCGACGCGGTCTTCTTCGCCCGGAACGACGACGCAAACCTCCACACCCAGCTTGTCGGCCTTGGCAAGCTTCTGATCGATGTAGGTGCGAACGCCTCCACCGCGCGGCGAATAGAAGGCGCAGACATCGACGATCCGCATGAGCTTACTTCCCCGCGGCCAATGGCTTCATGCCGAGGCCGTGCTGATAGTTGAGGCGAATGGAAAGGGGGGTCGGGCCGTTTCCGGCCCGCACGCTGGCGCTGGCCGCCTTCGGCTTGCTCCAGCCCAGGCGAGGATTGCCGGCAAAGCCGATCCCGTCGACTCTCCAGCCAAACTTGCGGTTCCCGTCCCGGTCGTGCAGCACGGTCACGGCATAGACACCCGGCCCCGGCAGCCGTACGCAGAGCTGCGGAACGCCGCTTTGGGGCACAGGCACTTCAACGCGCCGGAAAGTCTTGCCCGCCGCGACGAGCACGTTGTCGTCGGCCAGGAAATCGCGATCGTTGGCGGGATAGACCTCCAGCTTGAGATTGCCCTGCCGGTCCTTGAGGCCGAGAATCTCTACCAGGAACGACGGGCCATTTTCAGGGGCGCGGCATCGTCCCTCGGCCTTGCCGAGATCGGGCGTGGACGGGATTGCGCCCGTCAGGACCAGGATTATCACTAGGCTAGCGAGCGCCTTCCGCATTGCGCCCCCCGTGCAACAGGTCGAGCGCGGCGAAGGTCATGCCCACGAGGATGTGCGTCAGCAGGATCAGTGCTGCCATCATCGTCATCAGCTCGCCCAGCTGCAGGTCGTTGCCGACCGCGAGAATGGCGATGCCTGCGAAGACGAGATCCTTGTTGGGCACGAACGGCAGGCGCGAGATCAGCAGGCGCATCGTCGCCAGCACAAGCCACCAGACGAACCCCACGCCCGGCATGACGAGGTGCCAGAGCAGCGCGGAGAGGCCGGCCGTCGCCAGGATCCGCCCGGAGTGTAATGCGAGAATATATGCAAGGTCCGCCCGGTCGAGCGAGAAGATCGCCCGGCGCCAGACCATCGCGACCAGCGAGGTGCCGATGACCAGGGCCAGCGACCAGGCGATTGCGTGCGCGTAGTCGTGCAGTGGGAGGAGCGCGAGGTATGGTGCCGCGATGGCCAGGAACAGGAAAGTCAAGGCGTTACCGGCCACTGCAGAAAGCACCGCCACGTCCTTGACCGCTCCGAACGGCGAGGCAGCGAGCCGCAGGTTCCGGCGTGCCCAGGTGTAGAAGTAGGCTTCGCCGAGGTAGCCGAGCAGCATCTCGTTGTAGATCAGCTTGCGGACCAGGGCACCGAACGCCGCCGGCCCGACGTGCCAGATCCGACGAAACATCAGCCATTCGCTGATCGGCCCGGCGAAATAGGTCAGCGCGAAGACCATCCAGAAGAACGGCGACGACGGTACGAGCGCAACGATGTCGGTCACGCTGACATTGCGCATCTGGAAGAGCGCCGCGCCCAGCACCAGCAAAGACAGCGCGATGCTGAAGACGCGCACCGGCGACGTAGCGATGCGGCGATCGTCGGGCTTGAGGGACACCGTGCGCACAGCGTCTCCGGCCAATACTGCCTGATCGGTCATTCGATCCCCTGCCTATGTTCTCTGGTCTCAGACGCCGCGAGTGCGCCAATCCCACAGTCCGGTTGCCGCGGCGTCGCGCAATTGCCCGCGGCGCTCACCCTCAACGCGGGCGAACTCGGCGAGATAGAGCTGCGAAGAATTCTCGAGCGTGAAGCGAGCGGCCATGGCGCGCATCTCGTCTCGGCAGGGCGTGAGATGGCGGGCCCGGGCCAGGGCCGCACCGAAAGTGTCGACGTCGCCTTGGGGTGCGAGAACCCCGAACCGGCCTTCGCCGAGGAGCCACCCCATGCTGGCGCAACAGTCGGTCGCGACGATCGGCAGGCCGGCCGCGAGCGCTTCGAGCAGAGCTGCCGGCACGCCTTCGTAAGCAGAGGACAGGGCGAAGACATCGGCCTGGGCGAACAGGTCGGCAACGTTAGCCACATGTCCTGGCAGGCTCACCCGGTCACCCAATCCGAGTTCCGTGACGAGCTTTTCGAGGCGGGGCCGCTCCGGGCCTTCTCCGGCGACGACGAGCGTATCGCCGGGCCAGGCGTGGCGGGCGAAGGCGGCGATCATCAGGGCGTAATCCTTCTGCGGCACCAGCCTGCCCACGGACACGAAGCGGCAGAGGTTCGCGGGGCGGCCTCTCGCCGATCCGACGGCAAGCTGCTGAAGGTCGGCCTCGGACAGCGCCGGATCGGGCACGCAGGCGACCTTGCGATGCGGAATGGCCAGTTCGTTCTCGATTTCCGGCCGCATCGGTTCCGCAAGCGCAACGAAGCGGTCGAGCATGAAGCCCTGCAGCTTGAGCCAGAGGCCGTAGCAGGCGCGCTGCCACGCCCGCATGTCGCGCCGCTCGAGATCGTTGCTTATCTTGACCAGGACCGGCGGGCAGCGCGGGCCCAGCAACAGCTTCATCGCGACGCAGACGACGGTGTAGGTGCTGCCCGGGCAGAACACCGCGTCGACCTCCTCGACCAGCAGGAACTGGAAGAGCGACCAGATCATCCACAACGTTTCCCAGCGGTCCGTCGGCAGCGGTTCGCGCAGGGTCCGGTAATCGAGCGCGGGGGCTTCGGCCATGCACGCGCCTCGCCCGCGGCCAAGCACGACCACCACGCGTTCACCATCGTCCTGCCAGCGTTTCGCCAGCCGCAATGCCACGCGTTCAACGCCCCCGGGCTCGAAACTGTGAATGGGAACCGCGATGCGCATATGCCGAAGACGCCGTGCCTTCGGGAAATCCGCACCTCCGGGCATGTCACATCTCCAGCAGGTCTCGATAACGGCCGACCGGACGCCGCTTGGCGAAAGCTCCGATCGTGGAATCGATACTCCGGATGATTGACGTCTTGGTGACATCGCCAGGGTGGACTGCAACTCGAACGGTCGGCAGCGTGTGCAGTGTCCGGCGCGCCAGGGCCGCGAAGAACAACGATGACGCCGTGCGCGCCGTCGACCGGCTCGCCCACGTAATCACCGGCCCGCGCGCCAGGATTTTCCCATCGACCGGTCGCCACACCCGCAGGTGATCTTCGGCGAGTGCAAAGCCGCTTTCGGCCAGAGCCTCGCGTGCGCCAGGGCCATACAGCCAGGCGGGGGCAATGAAGCCGGCAGGAGCCCGGCCGGTTATGTCTTCGACAAGGTGCCTTCCATCGGCCATCCGGCGCGCCGCCTCGCCCTTCGCGAGTCCGAGGAACTCACCTTCCGCTGCCGTCATGTGCCGGGCCTTCACCTTGGCCAGGCCGGAATGCTGCGAATAGTCCTTGTGAAGCCAGCCGTGGACGAACATCTCGACTCCGCTATCGGCCCAGCCGCGCAGTTTGCCGGCGAAGGCCGATCCACGGGCGAGCGCGTGCTGCCCCCAGTGGTCGGGAACGACCAGCATCGCGAAATGAGGACCTCCGACGAGCCCTTCCAGCTGCTCGGCCAGGCTGTCGATCTGAGCTTCGAAGCCGGGTCCGACATCGTGGATCGACACAAGGAGCCGCTTGCCTTCTGCCGCTGTCATGGCTCTCGTTCCCAGCTGCCCGTCTTCGTCCGGCGACGTGCAGGATTGTCGGAGCAAGCCGGTATGGGGCCCTCAGGGGGCGGCTGCCAAGCTGCTATCTGCATCCGTTGAAAATCGGGGGGGGCCAACAGGGCCGATCAGTCCTCGTGCGCGGGGGCGCCGGGCTCGTGCTCGTGCTCGTGGCCGTCCGCCTCCTCGCCGTGTTCCGTGGGGTAGCTGGCGTACTGTTCGGCAGACATCTCCGGAAGCGCCTTCACGAAAGCCGCTATGTTCCAGATCGTCTCGTCGTCGTGAGACCCGCCGAAGGCCGGCATGGCCGTCATCTTGACGCCATGATTGACAAGCCAGAATATCTCGGCGTGGCTCCACTCCTCAGCCGCGTCGGCCAAGGCCGGCGGTTTGGGCAGCAGACCATCGGCCCAGCTGTCGCGGCTTTCGCCAACTCCGCCATGACAGCGCGCACACATCGCCTTGTATTCCGGTGCGCCGGCGTCGATCATCGCGGCGGTAAACTGCGGCGGCGTGATATCCTTGGCCTGCGATTTCACGGAGTTCTCGAAATTGGTGTGCAGCGCCCAGGCAACCGGCGCGCTGTGGCTATCCGTCGCGGCGACATTGTAGCCGCCCGTCAACACCACGATGAGGCCCACCACGACGATCAGGGCGATCGTTGCCGCAATACCGGCGAAAAAAGAACCCCAGCGCATCAGCTTGCTCCTGCTGGCGGGCATCGGCGGTAGCCGCGAAAGCCCAGTTCGTCCTTCGCGCCGGGCAGCATCACGATCATCTCTTCCTCGGGAAGGCCGGCGTCACCCTCCCCCTCGATCGGCCGAAGGCGCACCTCCAGACCACCGTCGGCATAGCTGGAGGCACCGCTGGTCGGCAGGGTGATGAGCTTGCCGTTGAGCTTGATGGTCGCCCGGATGCCCGGCTCGAAGGAGAGCGACGGCAGGCCCACCTCGGTCAGGACAATGCGGCATTTCCCTGCCAGCTGGCCCAGCGCGGCGAGGTCCGCATCGGTCATCGTCTCCACCGCGATCGCCTCGGTCGCTATCCCGTCGAGGGCTTCCGCCGCGGCGGCTTGCGGGGCCGGGGTCGGCGCAGGGTCGACCTGCGCCTCGCGATCGGGGCCGGGCGACGTGTTCTGGTTGCAGGCCGCCAAAGCGAGCGGCAGGGCTGCGAGCGCAGAGTATCTCATCGCGCGACCTCGTTCGGCATGTGTTCGGTCGTCCGCACGCCGTTCTGCTGGATATCGTTGATCAGGTACTTCATCTCGGCGATCTCGCGTCGCTGGGCGACGATAATGCCCTTGGCAAGCTCGCGAACGCGCGGATCGCGGATATGCGCCCGCTCGCTGGTCATGATGGCAATCGAATGGTGCGGGATCATCGCCTGCATGTACTCGGTGTCGTCCACCGTCGACTGGCTGCGCACGAGCCACAGTGCCAGCGCGAAAACGAAGGCGGCGACGCCGAGGATGATGATGTTCTTGGTCGTGCTCTTGTACATCCCCCACATGAAAAGGAGCATGACGACCATCATCGCCGCACCCATCACGAAAGCCATCCAAAAGCGCGTCTCGCTCCAGAACACGTGGTCGATGCTGTAGGTATTGAGATACATCAGGAGGAACATCACCACCGTCGAGGTGCCGATCATCGCCATGAACTTGACGTAGGGGCCATCCCCCGCGTGATTCTGCTCGTGGCTGCCGTGTGCCATGGGTGCTTTCTCCTGCTACCTGAGGTTTAAACGTCCCATAGCGGGCAGGTTTCCCCCGGCGCCGAGTTTAGGGCCGGCGGGGGCGGCCTACCTCTCGAGAATGTCCTGCTTGCGCTGCAGATATTCCTCTCGCTCGATCTCGCCGCTCGCATAACGCTCGTCGAGCCGGTCGAGCGCAGACGAACTGTCCTTGGATCTGCCTTTCCCGAGCAAGCGCGACACCAGAAGCGTCGCCGCCACGATCGCAGCCGTGATGAGCAACCAGACCACGGCATGGGCCGCGCCGCCGAGGCCCCAGTAGCTGTCGTGCATGTAAGCGCCCGCCATGCATGCGCCAGCCATAGGACTGGGCAAGGATGAATGCAGACGGCAATTCGAAAACATGAATTTCGGGCATATCCTTCTCCTCTCCGCGACGCAGCGTAACATAATCTCCGACGAACTGCCCGGCGCCCGTCCACAGTCCGACCTTCCGAAAACCGGTTCGTCGCGCGCTAGATCTTTACGCTCCGCAGGCGCAGCGAGTTGCTGACCACCGAGATCGACGAAGCACTCATGGCGAAGGCCGCGAACATCGGGCTGATGAGAATCCCGAAAACGGGATAGAGCACGCCCGCTGCGATCGGCACGCCGATGGCATTGTAGCCAAGCGCGAAGAACAAATTCTGGCGGATGTTGCGCATCGCGGCGAGCGCCAGCCGGCGGGCGCGAACGATGCCGTCGAGGTTGCCCTTGACCAAGGTGATGCCCGCGCTCTCGATCGCCACGTCCGCCCCGCTGCCCATCGCAATGCCGACGTCGGCTTGGGCGAGCGCCGGGGCGTCGTTGACCCCGTCGCCGGCCATGGCGACCTTCGCGCCCTCCTGCTGCAGTTCCTCGATGATCCGCGCCTTGTCCTGCGGCAGCACGTCTGCACGGATCTCGTCTATGCCGAGCCTTGCCGCCACGGCCCTCGCCGTGCGTTCGTTGTCCCCGGTCGCCATGATGATGCGCAAGCCGAGGGCGTGAAGTTCCTTGAGCGCAGCCGGCGTCGTCTCCTTGACCGGGTCGGCCACACTGACGAGCCCGGCGAGCTTCCCGTCGACAAGCACGAACATTACCGTCTCGCCCTGGTCGCGGCGGACGTTGGTCCGTTCTTCCATCTCGCTCGGGTCTTCTCCGAGATCGGCAACGAGCCTGGCGTTGCCGAGAGCCACCTGCCGGCCGCCTACGCGACCCTTCACGCCCTTGCCGGTGATAGCCTCGAAGGCCTCGGCACTCCCGAGTTCAAGACCCTTTTTTTCGGCACCCTCCACGATCGCCTCGGCAAGCGGATGCTCGGACCCGCGCTCAAGCATCGCGGCAAGGCGCAGGACGTCGTCCGGGTCGAATCCCGGTTCCGCTTCAACGGCGACGAGCTTGGGGCGACCTTCGGTCAGGGTCCCGGTCTTGTCGACGATCAGGGTGTCGACCTTCTCGAACCGTTCAAGCGCCTCGGCATTGCGGATCAGGACTCCGGCCTGGGCGCCCCGCCCTGTCGCGGTCATGACCGACATCGGAGTAGCGAGGCCGAGCGCACACGGGCAGGCGATGATCAGAACGGAAACCGCCGCTATCAAGGCATAGGAAAGCGCCGGCGCCGGACCGAACGCCGCCCAGCCGATAAAGGCTAGAACGGCCGCGCCGATCACAGCGGGAACGAACCAGCCGGCCACCTTGTCGGCGTATTTCTGGATCGGTGCGCGCGACCGCTGCGCCTTTCCGACCATCTCGACGATCTGGCTCAGGACCGTATCCGAGCCGACCCGCCGCGCGGCGATGACGATGCTGCCGTTGCGGTTGATCGTCGCGCCTGTAACGGCATCACCGGCTGATTTCTCGACCGGCACAGGCTCGCCCGTGATCATGCTTTCGTCGACCGAAGAGTGACCGTCGATCACCTCGCCGTCGACCGGCACTTTCTCGCCCGGGCGCACCCGCAGCCGGTCACCGACCTGCACCTCATCGAGCGAAATCTCGGCCTCGCTGCCGTCCTCGCGAACGACGCGTGCGGTTTTGGGCGCGAGGTCGAGCAGCGCGCGGATCGCCTTTCCGGTGCCCTCACGAGCGCGCAGTTCCATGACCTGCCCAAGGAGCACGAGGACGACGATCACCGCCGCCGCCTCGAAATAGACGGGCACATCGCCATGCATGTCTCGAAATCCGCCGGGAAAAAGGCCCGGCGCGAGGACGGCGACGACGCTGAAGAGCCAGGACGCGGTGACGCCCATGGTGATCAGCGAGAACATGTTCAGATTCCGGCTGCGGAAGGAACGCCAGCCGCGCACCAGGAAAGGCCAGCCGCACCACAGCACCACCGGCGTGCCAAGAGCCAGCTCGGCCCATTGCGCGGCCTCGTGGCCGACACCGTCCCGGATCCAGCCGAGGCCGACCATCGGCCCCATCGCCAGCACCAGCAGTGGAACCGTCAGAACAGTCCCGAGCCAGAAGCGGCGGGTGAAGTCGACGAGTTCCGGATCGGGCCCGGTATCTTCGGCCGAAAACGCTTCCGGTTCGAGCGCCATGCCGCAGATCGGGCAGCTGCCCGGGCCGACCTGGCGCACTTCGGGGTGCATGGGGCAGGTGTAGATCGTCCCTTCGGGCACGTCTTCGTCCCCGACCCGGTGCGCGCCCGACAGGTAGTGCTCTGGATCGCCAACGAACTTCTCGCGGCATCCTGCCGAGCAGAAGTAATGCGTCCGGCCCTCGTGCGTCGCGGTGTGCTGTGCGCCCTGTACGGCGACATCCATGCCGCAGACAGGATCGGTCGCCACCGGCACTTCGGCGGGGGCGGCTTGGCTGCAGCGGGAATGATCGTGCGCCATCAGAACCAGGCCCTGACGCCGACCAGGAGAGAAACACGGGTCGGATCCTCGCCGACCGCGCGCGCCAGGTCGGCGGTCCGGCCCACCTTCGCCTCGTAACCGATGCCGACATAGGGCGCGAACTCGCGCACGATCTCGTAGCGGAGCCGCAGCCCCATCTCGACCGAGGAAACGCCCGAACCAATTCGCGCCGAGGGCACGTTCTGCGCGGCCAGCGTGACCTCGGCCCGCGGCTGGAGGATCAGGCGCTGGGTGATGCGTTGGTCGTATTCGGCCTCGAACCGCGCTGTGAGATCGCCATGGTCCGACAGGAAGGCTGCCGCGTCGACCTCGAACATGTAAGGGGCGAGGCCCTGCACACCAAGCACTGCGTGCGCGCGGCCTTGAGGCTCAAGGTCATAACGCGCTCCCGTCTGCAGATCGAACCATGGCCCAATCGCATGGCTCCACAGCGCCTGGACTTCGGCAGTTTCGATCTTGCCGCCGAATGCGCCTTCGCCCTCGCTCTTGATCCAGAGCTTGTCGATGTCGCCACCGTACCAGCCCTGGGCGTCCCAGAAGTAGAGGTTCTCGCCCTTGCCGACCTTGGCCTCGAGCCGGTCGAACATGAACGTGCCGCCCGAAAAGCCGCCATTCTCTCGCAAGAGCTCTCCGCGGGCCGGGGCCATCGCCGCGCTACCGTAGATCTCGTCGGCTGCATGGGGCGGACCTTCGAACGCACGCGGCGGCGGGCCGGAGGGGGGCGCGGCCACCGCACTGTGGTTCATGGCGGAGTGGTTCATGCTCTCGTGATCCATCGCGGATGGGTTCATCGCTTCGTGCTTCATGGCCGCGTGGTCGACGGAACCGCCGGTCGATCGCTCGTCCATGGCATCATGATCCATCGTGGGATGATCCACCGCCGAATCGTCGATCTCCGCCCCAACGGTGGCGCGCGCTTCGCCAACGGGCCGGTGGCTTTCGTGGGCCGAATGCTCCTGCGCCGCGACCGGGCTTGCGAGCACGGCGGCGGTTCCAAGAAATAGCGCCCGCATCAGCCCTCTCCTGCGGGAAAAGGGCGCACGGTTACGACCTGCATCATGCCGGCATGCATGTGATAGAGCAGGTGACAGTGGAAAGCCCAGTCGCCCGGCTCGTTCGCCGTCAGGTCGAACGTTGCCGTGCTCCCGGGCTGGACGATCATTGTGTGCTTTCTGGGTTGGCGAGCGGGCTCGGCTCCATTGACCAGTTCGAAGAAATGGCCGTGCAGGTGAATCGGGTGCGCCATCATGGTGTCGTTCACCAAGGTAACGCGAACCCGCTCGTTGTAGCCGAAGCGGATTGGATCATCCGAAACGGCGGTCAGTTTCTTGCCGTCGAACGACCACATGTAGCGTTCCATGTTGCCGGTCAGATGGATCTCGAGGCTGCGGTCCGGCGGGCGGACCGGCCCGGGGGCCTTCGCCGTCAGATCGGTGTAACGCAGCACTCTATGGCTGACGTTATCGAGTCCAAGGCCGGGGAAGTCCATCCGGTCGACGGGCATGGGCGCCACCATGTCGACGCCGGCGCCCTGCGCATCGGGAGGCAATTTCGACAAGTCGCGCATCGAATGATCCATCGCGGTGCCTGTGCCGGACGCACTCGTGCCGTTGTCCGTGGCAGACACGGCGGAGTGGGCATCGTGCTGCATCGCCCCACCCTCGGCACCGTCCATGCTACCCATGCCCATGTCTGCCATCGTAAGCGTGACGGGCTCGCGCAGCGGCGGCACCGGGGCGCGTCGCCCCGCCGCGGAGGTGAGCATGGCAATGCCCATGCCGGAACGATCCATCGCCTCCGCCACTATGGCATGGGCTCCTGCGCCCGGCTCGATAACGAGGTCATAGGTTTCGGCCGTCCCGATTTGCAGCTCGTCGACCGTCACATCGGTAACATCCTGCCCATCGGCCTGAATTACTGTCAGCGGTACTCCAGGGATGCGGAAGTTGAAGAACGTCATCGCGCTTCCGTTGATCAGCCGCAGACGGATGCGTTCCCCAGGCGAGAACAGGAACTCAAGGTCGTCGGACGGCGCGTGTCCGTTCACCAGATAGGAATAGGTCGAGCCCGTTACGTCCGAGATATCGCGCGGGTTCATTCGCATCTCGCCCCACTTCAGGCGCTCCGCCAGCGGCATGTCGCCTTCGGTTGCGGTCTGCTTGGTGTAGTTGAAATACCCCGCCGCCACCTTGAGTTTGCGCATGATCTCGTGCGGATGAAGCGGAGTGAACTCGCTCAGCAGCAGTACGTACTCGCGATCGTACCGGGCATCTTGACCGTGCAGTGGATCGACGATCAGCGGCCCATAGTGCCCCGACTGCTCCTGCAGGCCCGAGTGGCTGTGCCACCAGTAGGTACCGGCCTGCCGCACCGGAATTTCATAAGTGAAGGTTTCGCCCGGCCCGATGCCCGGAAAGCTCACTCCCGGCACTCCATCGAACTGAAACGGTACGAGCATACCGTGCCAGTGCACCGAAGTGTCTTCTTCGAGCTCGTTCGTGACGTGAAGCCGTACCGTGCGGCCCTCCCGCAACCGGATCATCGGACCGGGAATGCTGCCGTTGACCGCGATCGTATGGCCTTCCCGCCCGCCTGTGCGAAACCGGGTGTTCGCAACCGTCAGCCTGATGTCGTCGCCCTGCAGCGAGCCGAATCCCCGGCTCGCCTTGTCCATGTTCATTCCCTTTGCCCAGGCCGGCATCGGCAGAGATGCCGCCGCTGCCAACGCGGCCGAACCGGTTATGAGCCTGCGGCGCGAAAGCGTGACCTGATCTGGCATAATCTTGCGATCTCCTGAAGCTTGAATATATACCCCCCCAGGGTATTTCAAGAGGTGCCGAATTGACCTGCGACAACAACATGAAATCCAAGGTAAATCGCCTCAACCGCATTGCCGGCCAGGTTCGCGGCATCGGCCAGATGATCGAGGACGGCCGCTACTGCATGGACATCCTGACGCAGATGCAGGCGGTGAAATCCGCGCTCGTTAAGGTGGAAAGCGAGGTTCTGAAAGACCACGCAGCGACGTGCGTGGCCGAAGCCATCTCATCCGGCGACGAGGCCGAGCAACGCGCGAAGTTCAACGAGCTGGTGGAGTTAATGGAGCGCCAGCGGCGCTAGCAAGCTGCCCGCCCCATGTCGCCGAGACCGCGACATTCACAGCCGCTGGCGCAATGTAGCCTTCTCGATGGAGAGAAATGGCGCACGTACGTGGCGGAGAGGGTGTCTGCATAACATTATGCCATTCGCACTTGAAAACATTTAATTGTTTTTCACCCCAGAAAGGCGACTCCCACACATTCTCCCACGCTGAAGCCGCGTGACCGTGCAAATTAGCGAGTGAGACGAGCCAGCATTCCCATCCATTCGCGGGCACACTCGGCATCGAGCCGCCAGTATTCGTCCAGGTGCCGCTGCCAAGTGCGTTGCCACATTCCCTTGGGCTTGAAGATAGGTTCCTCGTAGCCCTGCGGCCCGCCCAGCTTCTTTTGCAGCCGAAAGAGCCGTTCGAATGGCCGGTCGCGGTGGGCATCGCGCTGGCTTTGGTATCCCAGCCGCCAAGACTGCCGCGATGCGAATATGTCGCCGCCGGGGGGCAGGTAGAGCTTGCCCACGCGCCGCCCGCTAACCGGGCAGAGCATCCACCATCGCTTGCCGCCATAGTGCGGCTGGGTGAACGTCAGGCGGATTGTCTGGTGCTCGTCCTTGCGCTCGCCGCGCCGCGTGTTCGCGTAGTTCAACTCTAGCCGCTCATCTCCCGGCTCGTGCATTGCGGCGACATATCCGATCCGCCCCGATTCCTCGCCGCGACAGGACCAACTGAGCGTTCCCCGGCAATGCGCACCTTCGCTGGCGCGTCCAGTGCGGAGCATCCACGCCAGATCAATGAACAGCGAACTGTCCGCCGTTGGCCGTCCGCCGTGCCGTCCCGATCCCCAACCGCCCATGCCGTTTGCCTGCCCGCGCGGAGAGTCACAGCGCCAGAGATTTTCCTAAATCATCAGGCAATTTCCACAGATGGACGTGGAGGAACAGACTGTGACCGGCGAAGCTCTCTGCAAAAAAGCCGCCTGTCTGCTAACGACCCCATTGCGGTCATGCGATCGGTGTGAACAAGCTGCGCAGACTTCTGCGCTGAAAGGTGAGCTGGACATGGGCGTTTACTTCCGCTGGCTAGACAGATGCGTCGATCCCGCGCGAATTTCCAGCGTCTGGAGCTTCTATTGGCGATTCAAGCTGGCATATCTTGCCCACCTTCTTCCGTTCGTCGTCGTTTGGCAGGTTTTGCGAGTGGCGGGGATCGGGTCTCAGAGTTCATAGATGTAGCGGCTATGGCGATCATTGTAGGAATGGCACTGCTCGTGCCCTCTTCTCCTCGCGCCGCGCGATACTGCAATCGAGGCAAGCAAATCGCTTGAGCCGTCGGCTTGAAGCGGACGAGCCGCTTTCCACCCCAAAGTCGGACATTCGAGCTGGGCCGCAAATTACCCGAAAGCTGACGATCCCAAAGTTTAGACCCTCGCACGCGCGCGGGCGAAAAACTGGAATAGCGCTTGCACCGCACGGTTGCCCCGCCGTCCGAACTGAAGGCCTCTGCCTTTCGGCTACCCCCTGGCCCCCTTATCGATGTTCTGCGTCGCTCCGCACCGTTTGCCGGTGATCCGTCCGCCTCGCCCGGCCCGCTGCAATCCAAGCCTGTCGCCGGTTTCCTCGCTCGCGGCTTTCAAGAGATAATCCACCACGTTCGCGGCATTCTCGACCCACACGGGGCTATTATTTGCCCCTATTTTATTGAGCCGTCCGGCAACGAGCGTCACCTTGCTGACTCCAGGTTGCCATGTGCCGCCTGCGTTCTCGATCCAGCGCCGGGTGCGGCCATGCAGGCGCATCGCGGCTGGCAGGTGCATCAGGATATGGACATGCTCGCCTTTGTCGCTCGCGCACTCGCGCACCCAGATTGCTGTCAGCGCCCCGCCTTCGCGCTGCGCCTGTTGTCCAACCTGTTTTAACAGGTGCCGCACGAACCGAGCGCCTTGGGCTGGGCCGATTCCTGCCTTGCCATAGTGCACCGTCCAGTGGCGCTGAAACACGCGATCCGTCGCCAAGGCGAAGTCCGCCGCTGCAATCAGCTTGGCAACATCCTTATCGCTGAGGCAGTCGCTTACCCGGTCCGCCCGGTTTCGAGCACCGCCCCAGCCGCAGGTTCGTTCGCAACTTGTAGTATCTCTATAGTTAGCAACGCCCGTGCCAGTTTCGCCTGATTGGCGGTTTTCTGCCGTTATTAAACGGGCGCGCTTGGCGCGGGGCTTTCGATTCCTGCCCATCGCGGTCCAGTTTCAAGTTGGAAAGAATTGGGGCACACCGACCGGCCAGATCGGTGTGCCCCGCTTGGCCCTAGTTGCCGTTCTCAGCCCCGCTCAGCGCGTTTTGCGCCGCGTAGGCGGTCAGCGCCCGTGCGAGGCTCTCAACCTCGCCGGGAGGTAGCGTTACGCCCTTTTTCGTCGGCTGGGTGCCATCTTCGCCGCCCCAGAGCCGCAACTCGAAGAAGCGGGTGCCCTTGAACTCGCGTTCACCGGCAACCAGCCGCCCGTCATGCTTGGCCAGCTCCCAAACTGGCTGCCCCACAAAACCGGGGAGAGTTTCAGGCTCACTGCCCGGCTGTTCTGTCGCTGTATTATCAGCGACCGGTCCGACAATACGAAGTCCGAGTCCAGCGAGGTCCGACCTCCCTTCGCGGTTTCCGCGCTTGCAAGTGGAATGCGATTGCGCGAGAGACAGTGGGCCGTTTGCTTCCAAGGTTTTCGGCTGGCCTTCGGTCGTTGCCGCGACCGGGGGCCTTTTCTTTGCTGCCTCTCTCATGCGGCTTCCCCCCGGTATTCCGGCAGGCTCGCCGCCCACGCCTCAGCATCGGCCAAGGCAATGCGCGTTGCCGTCCCGAACTTGCGGAGCTTCAAGCGCCCCGCGTTCACTTCGCGGTAAAGCGAGGTCCTTCCAATCGAATAGCGGTCGCAAAATTCCGCCACTGTCATTAGCCGTCTTGTTTCCATTTAATGTTTCCAAATATCTTTCCCCGAATGCGTCGGGCCGCGTTGCCGCTCGCGGGAATGCGAGGGAACGCCATAACCGTGGCAAATCGCGGGATACACGGCAAGGCTGAGGCGCGTCTTGAGGATGTGGATAACGTGGATTGGCCGCGACTCGCCGCCGCATCGGGTGCAAGCCGAATTTTTAGACAGGCTTTCAACCGGCCTGAACGAGGCTCACGACGTTGCCGCTATCCGAGCCCGCCGCGAAGCCGGACCATGCCGCCATCATCGCCCGCCGCTTCTCCAGCATCGTGCCTCGCTGATAGGCAGCGACCGTCTTGTCGCTGACAACGTGCGCCAGCGCCGCCTCTGCCAACTCGGCTGGCCAAGTCGTCTGCTCGGCAACCCAGTCGCGAAAGGTGGAGCGGAAGCCGTGCGGCGTTTCCTCGCGGCCCATGTCGCGCATGGCCTTTGTCAGCGTCATGTCGCTGAGCGGCTTGCCGCGCTTCGTGCCGGGGAAAACCAAGCATCGTCGCCAGTACCCCGCGCCGATGCTCTTTCATGCGCTCGAATAGCGCCACGGCTGGCTTGGAGAGCGGGACAACGTGCTCGCGCCCCGCCTTCATGCGTTCGGCAGGAATGGTCCAGGTGGCGGCTTCCAAGTCCAGTTCGCCCCATGTTGCCAAGCGGACCTCGCCCGACCTTGCCGCCGTGAGAATGACGCTTCCAGCGCCAGCCGTCCCATGCTCTCGCTTTCCCGTAACTTTCCCATAAATTCGGGAAGCTCGGCATAGGGCAGCGCCTCATGGTGGTGGACCTTGGCGCGTTGCTTGGGTAGGGCCTTGTCGATCACCGGCATTGCCAGCGAGGCATTGCGGTAGCCCTTGGCGACTGCCCAATCGATCACCGTGCGAATACGTTGGCGAAGGCGGCGCGCGGTTTCAGGTTTTGTGAGCCAGATTGCCGCCAGTGCATCGCGCACGTCTGCCGTCTCGACTTGGGCAACCGATCGATCCCCGAACGCGGGGAAGGCGTAGCTTTCGAGCGTCGAGAGCCATTGCGCCTTGTGCTTGTCGTTTTTCCAGCCGCCCTTGTGCTCGGCATGGACCAGCTTGGCCGCTTCGCGGAATGTCGGAATGCCAGCCGCCTTGCGCCGCTCGGCAACGGGATCGATTCCCGCCTCGATTTGCTCGCGCACTTGGCCAGCCCGTTCGCGCGCCAGCTTCAACGGAACCTTGCTCGCGCTGCCCAAGCCTATGTCGCGCCGCCGTCCGTCCTTTTGGACTCGGACCATCCAGCTTTTCGCGCCGCCCTTGCCGACCAGCAGGAAAAGCCCGTCACCGTCGCCATACCGGCCCGGCTGGGTTTTCGCCTTGACCTCAGTTGCCGTCAGAGTGCCCATTTCCGATGCTCCCACATTTTCTCCCACACCGTAGCGCGGCTGGTAGGGAACGGCAAGAAACATCGGGGAACGTAGAAACGGCTAATTTCCGCTACTTTAGTCGGTGTCTTGGGATTGGCTGGAACGACTGGAAATAGCCGCTTGGCGGAGAGGGTGGGATTCGAACCCACGTTACGGTTGCCCGTAAACCGCATTTCGAGTGCGGCGCATTCGACCTCTCTGCCACCTCTCCGCGAGGGCGCTGGCGGTGCCCGAAGGCACCTGGCTGGCCGGAAGGCGGGCGGTTAGCGGAAGCCTTTCGGATTGCCAACCCCCTGCTTGCCGGCGCGTGCAATTAACCGGGCATGGTTTGCGACCCATAGCTTGTTTCGCATCCGCAACATTCTATATTTGCCTTCATGGACCGCTCGACGTTCTATTCTCCGCAGGCAGGTCGCCGCATCGAAATGCCGCGTCATGCCCAAGCCCGGTTCGGCATCGGCGATGTCGTCAAACATCGCATGTTCGACTTTCGCGGCGTGGTGTTCGACGTCGATCCGGTCTTTGCCAACAGCGAAGAATGGTACGAGGCTATCCCGCAGGACATGCGCCCCCGCCGCGACCAGCCTTTCTATCATCTCCTCGCCGAAAACGAGGAAAGCTCCTACGTCGCCTATGTCAGCCAGCAGAACTTGATGGATGACAGTGACGGCGGACCTGTCGAGCATCCCAGCGTCCGGGAGCTGTTTGACGCTTTCGCCGATGGGCGTTACCGGCTGCGCCGCCGCCTCCGCCACTAGGCCGCGAACTCAGCTTTTCAGCTTCCATCCCGTCTTGAGCAGGCGGTAGATTGCGATCCCGAACACCAAGTTGAGCAGGCCGACGCCCAGCGCCGCGCCGATAACCGCATGGTTGGTATTGCCGATGTCGCTCTGGCCAAGGAAGCCGAAGCGGAATCCGCTGATCATGTAAAAGAAGGGATTCAACCGGCTGATCGTCTGGAACGCCGGGGAAAGGTTGCTGATCACATAGAACGTGCCCGACAGAAGCGAGAGCGGGGCGACGATGAAGTTGGACACAGCGGCGGCGTGGTCGAACTTCTCGGCCCAAAGACTCGTCACCAGTCCCAGAAGCGCAAGGAAACACGCCCCGTTGAATCCGAACCACAGGAGCGCCCACGGGTGCACGGGCGTGACTTCCACCCCCGGCCACAGCGCCATCGCCAACCACAACGCGCCCCCAACCAGAAAGGCGCGGGTGATCGCCGCGGCGACGATGCCGGCCATCAGCTCGGCGTTGCTCAGCGGCGGCATAAGCAAGTCGATGATCGTACCCTGGATCTTTCCGGCCAGCAGGCTGAAACTGGAATTGGCGAAGGAATTCTGCATCATGCCCATCATGATGAGGCCTGGCGCGACAAACGTGGCGAAGGGCACACCGAGCACCTGGCGGTCACCACGGCCCATCGCGACCGTGAAGATGACCAGAAACAGCAGGGTCGTGACGGCCGGAGCCCAAATCGTCTGAGTGTGGACCTTGAGAAACCGCCGCACCTCCTTCATATAGAGGGACCACAGCCCGATCCGGTTCACGCCGTGGATTTGCGGCTGTCCCTTTGGCGGAAATTCGCGCCGCGGCATCTCGACTGTCGGAAAGGGTTGGGCTTGATCGGCCATTTCGGGCCGGTTATCGGCCCGTCCTCCCGCTGGCAAGCCCGGTGCGGGGCCGCCCCGCAATTATGAAGGTATTACGGACCCGATGAGCTGGACCGACGAACGTATCGCAACGCTGACCAAGATGTGGGAGGGCGGCGCTACCGCAAGCCAGATCGCCGACGAACTGGGCGGTGTGTCGCGCAACGCGGTGATCGGCAAGGCCCACCGGCTGGGTCTCAAGTCGCGCCCTTCGCCGGTCAAGCCGAATGACGACAAGGAAGACGCCAAGGCTTCCGAAGCCCCAGCCAAGGCAGCGCCGAAGGCCAAGCCCAAGACGCCGGCTCCTCGCCAGCCGCAAATGGCTGCCCCTCGCCCCGCCGCAGCTCCTGCGCCTTCGGGCAGCGTTCCGAGCCAGCCGTTGCCAAACCCCACGCCCGGTCTGCCCAAGATCGTCTCCGTCGGTCCCGGCGGCTTCCTGCGGCAGGGCCCGGGCGACCAGCAGGCTCCGATCCCGCCTGCGCCCCCGCGCCGACTCGTGCCGGCCAAGCCGAGCCCCGAAATCGCCGACAAGACGAGCCTGCTCGACCTGAACGACCGCGTCTGCCGCTGGCCGATGGGCCATCCGGGCGAGGCTGACTTTCATTTCTGCGGTGAGAAGGTGAACCCCGGGTTCCCATATTGCGTCGAACATTGCGGTCGGGCCTACCAGGCACAGCTGCCGCGCGGCGCGCGCCGTCCCCCGCCACCCCTGCCATTCGGAGGGCCGCGCGTCCGCTGAGGCGCGCGTCCTGATCCGCCTTGGGGAAAGAACTTGTCGCGCGCCGCCGGGCAAGTGAGGGAGGGCACAGCCCGACAGCACGCGACAAGTCTTGGGGTAAGGCGCCCCGGGCTCGGATCCGGGGCGCCAGGAATAACCGCGGGCTTCCAAGAAGCGACCCAGAAGGGCTGCGATTTCATCCTGCGGCGCTCTTTAGCCCACCAAGCGATTTGCCGCGCGTCGCGTAATTGCCCTACATATCTCGCCGAAACGCCGTCAGCTGACCCGTAGATGCCAGTCGCATCAGGTCCTGGTTATCTTGCGTGACAATCAGGCCAAGCATGAAAGCCTTGATGGAAGCGCTCGTCCGGTCGGCCACCCCCAGCTTCGAGAAGATCCGCCGCACATATACGTCCACCGAAGACGAGGAGATGCCAAGCAAGTCGGCGATGACCGAGTTGCTCTTGCCGAGCCCGATCCACTGCAGGACCTCGAGCTCGCGGTTGGACAGCGCGGGGATCTCGTCGTCCCGCTTCACGATCGCGCAGTACCGCTGAAAGGACAATTGCCCAATTGCGTTGAACCGCATCCGCATGACTTCGCCCGTTTCTCCGTCACTCGGCAACTCCGCGCCCAGGAAGCCGCTGCGCCCGTGTGGGCCGTAACACGCCGTGCCGATGCCGCTACCAAGGCCATAGCCGGCGACGATCTTCAGATAGCGCCGCTGCTTGGCGCGGACCTTCTCGGTGGTGAGGATGTCGGGCCAGATGAAGGCGCCGGTCTGGCGCAGCGCGATATCAGGCAGCGGATCGAGCAGGTGCAGGTAGGAGCGGTAATGCCGTTCCCACACCGGCGAAAAGCCGATGTTCGTCAAAATGCGGCCAACTCGCTTGTCACCGGTGAGCGGGGCGAGGAACCAGGCTCGCCCGATGCCCATCGCAGACAGGACATCCATGACGGCCGCGCGCAAGGCCACCACGCCGGGCGCGTTAACAACGACCTGCCCGAGGCGGCCGAATTCCGCAGAGTCTGGCCCCATGGTCCCCTTTGTCCGAGCAGGAACCGATCGATGAGCGTTCGGCCGACCATAGCCGATGGAGCCGACGATTTCCACCGCGCCCGGGCCCACGCGGCAAACGCGATGCGCGTGACTATGCGGCCGCCAAGGGTCTCGTGACGCGGGGCATGGGGCGATCGACGATGAAAGCGGCTGCCGAAATCAACGCGGAACCCACGCAAAGGACGCCGAAGAAGGGCACAAGGCTACCCTCGCCTAGGTCGATCAGCCAACCACCCAACCCTGTGGCCGCGATGGCCCCCACGCGCCCGACGAAAATGCCGAAGCCGATCCCGGCCGAGCGGCACGACGCCGGGTAGGCGTGAGTCATCAAGGCATAGAAACTGGCGATCGCTCCGCTGAAGAGCGCGGCGGAAAGCCCATAAAGCACCACGACGAGCGCCTGCTGGCTACCGGTCGGCGCGCCTGACATGCCCTCGAGCACGAAGATGAAGACCAGCAGGGTCACGAGCAGCCCCCCGCTGAGGCTGGCGATGACCAGCTTCGAGCCCAGGCGCTGAATGACGATTCCCACGAGGATCGAGGCCACCATCGACGTCATGCCGCCCACTGCCACCGTGTAGGATGCGGCATCGAGCGAAAAGCCCTTGGCCGTGAGAAAGGTCGTGCCCCAGTTGAGCATCCCGTAAGCGACCATCGTTGCAGCGGCGAACGCGATCCCGACGCCGAGATTGAGCCGCCGGTTGCTGGGATCGAGCACGCCGATGGACCCGCTCGCGGTGTCGGTCATGTGCCGTTCGGGCGCGAGATCGATTTCCCCGGCCAATACGACTCGGGCCGCGGCATTGGCCTGTTCGCGCCGGCCGCGGGCGAGCAGGAACGACGGGCTGTCGCGCAGCGCGACAACGATCAGCACCACCACGACTAGCGTCGCGAGGCCGACGGCCACGAAGGTCCCGCGCCAGCCATAGGCATCGAGCAAGGTCGGCGCGAGGGAGGCAACGACCAGCCCGCCCGCCGGTGTGCCGACCGAAAGGGTCGTCACCCCGACGGAACGCCACCGGTCGGGCAGCCATTCGCCGGCAAGGGCGATGGCATTGGCATAGGCGGAGCCGAAACCGAGGCCGCTGAGCAGGCGCCAGGCCGCCATGTCCCACACGCCGGTGGCCGTGCTCGACGCGACGGTGGACAGCGCAAAGACGAGCGCGGCGAGGGCCAGCGACCAGCGCCGCCCGACCACGTCGCCGAGCCAGCCGCCGCCCCAGGACCCGATGCCAAAGCCCACGAGCGCGGAGCTCATCGCCCAGCCGAACGATGCGCGGTCGATGCCGAATTCGTCGATGATGATCGGCGCGACTATGCCGAGGAGCTGCGCGTCCATGCCGTCGGCCACCAGGACCAGCATGCAGACCGCGAAGGTCACGATGGAAAATACCTTGAGCGGCTGGCGCGAGATCGCCTCGCTGAATGTCGTGGTCATGCCCTCTCCCTCTCCTCGGAGACGTTCATGGCCGGGCAGGAGCGCCCACGCCAGCCGCAAATTGTCATTGCCCGCCCGCCGGCGATGCCGAGCCCAGGTCGAGCGCCATGTCTTCCCCTTTTTCGGTCGGAACCGGCCGATTGCCTGGCGCCATCAGGTTGCGGGTCATTTCGTAGCGCATTTGTTCGAACTTCACTCGCCCTGGTGGCGCCGCTTCCTGCGGGAAAGCCGCCTCGATCTCGCGGTGACGCTCCTTCACTTCCTCGAGGAACTCGTTGTTGGTGAAGATGTAGAAGCGGTTCTCCTTGATCGCCTCCACAACCATGCGCCCCGTGTCGTAGGGGTCGATTGCCGCGCGCATCGCGTCCCACAGGTCCTTGAGGAACTGCGGCGCGTTCTCCTCGTCGATCGTGCCGGGGTTGTCTTCCGGCAGCGGGACCAGCGCGGTGCGGGTGGCGCCGGGGAACAGGCAGGACACGCCGATGCCCTTTTCGGCCAGCTGGATGCGCAGGGATTCGGAGAACCCGCGCACCGCGTACTTGGCGGTCGAATAGGCGGCCAGGCCCGGCAGCGGGACGATCCCGGCCATCGAACTGGTGTTGACGATGTGCCCGCCCTCGCCCTGCTCGCGGATGATCGGCGCAACGATCTTCGTGCCGTTGATCACGCCGCCAAGGTTCACCGCCATGACTGCGTCCCACGCCTCGAAATCGGGGCTGGCCGCGGTGCCGCCGCCGTTCACGCCGGCGTTGTTGCACAGCACGTGGATCTTGCCGAAGGCCTCCAGCGTCTCGTCCACCGCGGCGCGCAGGTTGTCGCGATCGGCGACGTTGGCCTTGACGAAGTGGACCGCGTTGCTGCCGGAAAGCTGCTCCCTGGCCTGGGCGATGTGCTTGTCGCTCCAGTCGGCAAGGCTGACCTTCATCCCCTCTTCGAGGAAGGCCCGTGCCATGCCCAGGCCGATGCCGCTCGCGCCGCCGGTGATGAAGGCGACCTTGCCTGTCAGGTCCTGCATTGGATCCCCTCTATTCGTCGCGGAAGCGGCCGAAGTCGGGCGCTTCCTCCTTGGTGTCGGGCGTGGCGGCCAGGACCGCCTCGGCACGGGCGCGCATGGCGTCCTTGTAGAAGCCGTGGGTCACGATGTAGGTCTGGTTCGACAGGATACCGTTGGCGACGAGGTGCCCGGCATCCTCGGGCTCCATCCAGTTGTCGCCCACGATGCGGCGCGAAAGCTTTTCCTCGCTGGCCCTGTAGCCACTGCCCTGCCGCAAGTGCTCGGGCCGGTTCTCGTGCGCTTCGTGAATGCGGCTCTTCACCGGGCCGGGAAGCAGGATCGACACCCCGATGTCCTTGTGCGCCAGTTCGGCCTTCACCGCCTCGCAATAATGGACCACCGCCGCCTTGCTGGCAGCGTAGATGGCGAGATGCGGCGGCATGACGACCTCGGCGGCAAGGCTGGCGGTGGAGACCACGTGCCCGCCGCGCCCGTGGGCGATGATCTGCGGCACGAATTCTACGAAGCCGTTGACCACCCCGCCCACGTTGACCCCGAAACCGAAGTCGTAATCGGCATAAGTGGCTTCGAGTACCGGGCCTTCCAGGCCCACCCCGGCATTGTTGACGAGGATGTCGATCCCGCCGAACTCGTCCTGCATCCGCTGGGCAGCCTCGCGGTACTTCTCACGATTGGTCACGTCGAGCTGCAGCGCGCTGACTTGGTTGGAGCAGCGCCCCCCGGCGAAGGTCGCCAGCGCATCGTCGATGTGATCCTGCCGCAGGTCTGCCATGACCACCCGCGCGCCGTGTTCGGCCAGCACCCGGCTGATGCCCAGCCCGATCCCGCTGGCGCCCCCGGTGACGAACGCGGTCTTCCCTTCAAAGCTGGTTATCGGCATCGCTACTCCTCTCTCCCGGGCAGGGTGGCAGAGGCGGCCGACGAGGTAAACGATTCGTCCCACTCGGCGAGTGTGGAACGCGAACCGAACGAATTTTTCCGTGACCTTATACCTTGTTCCAGCTGCGCCAGGTGTGGTTGGCCGACGAGCCGGAGCAAGGCGCAAGTATCCTCTTTCAAATGCGTTCCGGCGTACTTTCCGCCGCGCATCACCGGCTTGAATACCCCGTGAAATGCGCGGTGGTAAAGCTCGTACCCTGTGACCTTTCGCGCAGGGCGTGTTCCACCCTCGCCCCGCCCCAGTGCCGCATCCCACGCCCGGTTGAAACTATCCGCGCCAGGCAGCAGGCGCAGGCGATAAGCCGTTTCGCGCGCCATGTTCACCCGCCGCGCAGCCTCGGCCACCGAGCGCGTCTCGGCCAGATAACCGAGAAACTCGGCCTGCCGGAGCGGGGTCCAGCCATCCCTGCGAGCGCGCAGCGGAACCGGGACAAACGCCGGCACTGTGCGGCGCGGCGGTGGAGTGTGCGGGGATCTGCGGGTCATCCGGCAGGATGAAGCAGGGTTGGCGCGTGTAGGAAACCGTCTGCGCCGTGCCGGGCGCGGCCACCAGGACTTAAAGGCTTGGAACCAAGTCGAATTCGGACGGTTGGACAGCGCAAGGGGCGGGACCGCATGGAAGAGACATTGACCGAATCCCGGGCGGATCTGCTTTTGCAGAGCATAACCGACTATGCGATCTACATGCTGGACCGCGAGGGTCACGTTTCGACCTGGAACGTCGGCGCGGAGAGGCTGAAAGGCTATTCGCCGGAACAGATCATCGGCCAGCATTTTTCGCGCTTCTACACCGACGAGGACCGCGCCGCCGGAATACCCGACATGGTGCTTTCGACAACCCGGGAGAAGGGCCGGTTCGAAGCCGAAGGATGGCGCGTGCGCCGCGACGGCAGCCGGTTCTGGGCGTCCATCGTGCTGGAGCGCGTCGTCGATCGAACCGGCAAACACATCGGCTTTGCCAAGATCACCCGCGACCTGTCGGAACGACGCAACGCCGACGAGGCACTGCGACGCAGCGAAGAACGCTTCCGGCTCCTCGTCCAGGGGGTAACCGACTACGCGATCTACATGCTCGATCCGGAGGGATTCGTGTCGAGCTGGAATGCCGGCGCTCAGCGCTTCAAGGGCTACACCGCCGACGAGATAATCGGGCAGCATTTCTCTCGCTTCTATCCCGATGTGGATCGCGAAGCGGGTGTGCCGCAAGAAGCCCTCGCGACCGCCGCCCGCGAAGGCAGGTTCGAAGCCGAGGGCTGGCGGGTCCGCAAGGATGGCGCGCGGTTCTGGGCCAGCGTCGTGATCGACCCTATTCGCGACGACGACGGCGAACTGATCGGCTTCACGAAGATCACCCGCGATCTGACCGAGCGAAAGAAGGCGCAAGAAGCGCTCGAAGCGTCGCGCGAGCAATTCTTCCAATCCCAGAAGATGGAAGCGATCGGCAAGTTGACCGGCGGCGTCGCGCACGACTTCAACAACATTCTCGCCGCCATTCTCGGCAGTCTGAGGATCGCCCAGAAGCGCATCGCCGAGGGCGGCGACAGCGCGGGTTTCATCGAGAATGCCGTGAGCGCCGCCGAGCGCGGAGCCACCTTGACCCAGCGCATGCTGGCCTTCGCCCGCAAGCAGGACCTGCAGCTCGAACCGGTCGACATGATGGATTCCGTGCAGAGCATGGCCGACCTCCTCCAGCGGACGATCGGGCCCGACATCACGATCGATCTCAGCTTTCCGCTGCGGCTGGAGCCGGTGGTAGCGGACAAGGTCCAGCTGGAGCTGGCGATCCTGAACCTGGTGGTGAATGCCCGCGATGCGATGCCTGCGGGCGGCAAGGTCAAGATCAGGGGGCGTAAGCTAGCCGCCAGTTCGCCGGAAGATCCCTCGGTTTGCCTGACGGTCGAGGACGAGGGAGAGGGCATGGACGAGAAAACGCTCGCTCATGCCGTCGAACCGTTCTTCACCACGAAGGGTGTCGGCAAGGGCACGGGGCTGGGGCTTTCAATGGTGCAAGGTATGGTCGAGCAATGCGGCGGGTGCTTCAAGCTCGAGAGCGCGGTCGGCCGTGGCACCACTGCCGAAATCTGCCTGCGACGGGCGGATTCCGCGATGCATCCGGCGGAAGAGGAAGTCGCGGAACCAGAAGCAACTGCCACCGCTCACCGCATCCTGGTCGTAGACGACGACGCGCTGATCCTGCTCAACACGGTCACTCTCCTGCAAGACATGGGTCACGAGGTGCTCCAGGCGCCATCGGGCGAGGCCGCAATGGCGGTGCTCGAGACCAACGACGTCGACCTGATGATCACGGATTTCGCGATGCCCGGAATGAACGGGGCCCTGCTGGTGGAGAAAGCGAGAGCGACAAGGCCGGACCTGCGAGCCATCATCGCGTCGGGTTATGCCGATCTGCCGGAAAACCAGACGCTGGAAGTGCCTCGCCTGTCCAAACCCTATTCGGAAGCTCAACTGGCCAAGGCGATCGTGGACATTTTCAGGACGCCTCCCGCGCAATAGCGGCCACGCGGCGCCCAGAACTAGAACGGGCCCTCACGCGTGAACTCCACCTCCGAGCACCGTGGCGGCGGGCGTTCGCCCTCGTCGTCCCATGCGCGATTATCGGGGAAGCGTACCGGCAACCCCTCCAGCTCGTCGGGGTCAAACAGCCGCATGTTGACGCCCATGCGCGGTTCGCTCAGCTCGCGCACCGCCGTCCAGCTGACCACGGCGCTGCAAGTTGGACAGAAGTTTGTGTCGAGCCAGACCTCGATGTCGGAGCGCTGGAAGGCCCTCGTTTCACCCTCCACCGTGACCTCGGACGGGTCGTAGTAGCCCCACAGCGTGCCGAGCCGCCAGCACAGGGTGCAGTTGCAGGAGTTGAGGTAGTCGGGCCGGCCGGGAACGGTAACCGTCACCCCGCCGCAAGGGCAGATGCCCTTCACGCAAGCTCCCGCACGTCGGTCAGCCTGCCGGTCACCGCCGCCGCCGCGGCCATGGCCGGGCTGACAAGGTGAGTCCGCGCGCCCGGGCCCTGGCGGCCGACGAAGTTGCGGTTGGAGGTAGAGGCGCAGCGTTCGCCCGGCGGGACCTTGTCGGGGTTCATGCCGAGGCAGGCCGAACAGCCCGGCTCGCGCCATTCGAGGCCGGCTTCGGTGAAAACCTTGTCGAGCCCCTCGGCCTCGGCCTGCGCCTTCACCAGGCCCGAGCCGGGGACGACGATGGCCCACTTGACGTTCTCCGCCTTGCGGCGGCCCTTGAGCACTTCGGCAGCGGCGCGCAGGTCCTCGATGCGGCTGTTGGTGCAACTGCCGATGAAGACGTTCTGCACCTCGACCTCGTCCATCTTCTGACCCGGGGCAAGCCCCATGTAGTCGAGGCTGGCCTGCGCGGCCTTCTGCTTGCTCGGGTCGGAGAAGCTTGCGGGGTCGGGCACGACGCCGCCGATGGCGACGGTGTCTTCCGGGCTCGTGCCCCAGGTCACTGTTGGTTCCACAGTGGCGGCGTCGATCCGCACGGTCTTGTCGAACTCTGCCCCCTCGTCCGTTTGCAGCGTGCGCCAGTATTCGACAGCCTGGTCCCATTCCGCCGCCTGCGGGGCGAGCGGGCGGCCCTTCAGGTAGGCGAAGGTCTTGTCATCGGGCGCGATGATTCCGGCGCGCGCGCCGCCCTCGATGCTCATGTTGCAGACCGTCAGGCGGCCTTCGATGCTCATTTCCTCGAATACCTTGCCGCGGTACTCGATCACGTGGCCGGTGCCGCCGGCAGTGCCGATGGTACCGATGATGTGGAGGATCAGGTCCTTGCTGGTCACGCCGGGCGAGAGGTCGCCTTCGACCACGACCTGCATCGTCCTGGAGGGACGCAGCAGCAGGGTCTGCGTGGCGAGAACGTGCTCGACCTCGCTCGTCCCGATGCCGAAGGCGAGCGCGCCCATCCCTCCGTGCGCCGCCGTGTGGCTGTCGCCGCAGACGATGGTCGTGCCCGGCAGGCTGAAGCCCTGCTCCGGTCCCACGACATGGACGATTCCCTGCTCCTTGGCGGTGGCGCCGAAGTAACGCACGCCGAAGGCCGGGGCATTGTGCTCGAGCGCCTCGAGCTGGCCGCGGCTTTCGGCGTCGGCGATCGGGACGCGATTGCCCTCGGCGTCGATCCGCGCGGTGGTCGGCAGGTTGTGGTCGGGCACGGCAAGGGTCAGCTCCGGCCGCCGGACCTTGCGCCCGGCCATGCGCAGGCCTTCGAAGGCCTGCGGGCTCGTCACCTCGTGGACGAGGTGGCGGTCGATGAAGATAAGGCAGGTTCCGTCCGGTCGGCGCTCGATCACGTGCGCGTCCCAGATCTTCTCGTACAAGGTGCGGGGGCGGCTGGCCATGCCCGGTGGACTAGGCTGCGGGGTGCCGGACTGGCAAGCGGGGGCTGTCTTTGGCCGGCCAAAGCGCTTATTTAGCCCGGATGACCTGGATCGCCCCAGCCCTGATCGTGCTCGCCACCATTCTCGCGATGGAGTTGGTCGCGTGGAGCTCGCACAAGTACGTGATGCACGGCTTCGGCTGGCGTTGGCATCGCGACCATCACGAGCCGCACGACAACCTGCTGGAGAAGAACGATCTCTACGCCCTTGTCGGCGCGGCGATCTCGATTTCGTTCTTCGCCATCGGCAGCCCGCTGGTCATGGGCGCCGCCGCATGGTGGCCGGCCACGTGGATCGGGCTCGGCGTGCTCGGCTACGGGATCATCTACACGCTGGTTCACGACGGTCTCGTGCACCAGCGCTATTTCCGTTGGGTGCCCAAGCGCGGTTATGCGCGGCGATTGGTGCAGGCGCACAAGCTCCACCACGCGACCGTCAGCCGCCAGGGAGGCGTAAGCTTCGGCTTCGTTTTCGTGCGCGACCCCGCCGCGCTGAAGGCCGATCTCCGGCGGCAGGCCGCGGCAGGCGAAACGAAGCTGCGCGAGAGCGCCTGACCGGCGTCAGCGGGTAACGAGCAGCGCCCAGGCCGCCAGCGTGGATGCGCCGGCAGCGGCAATCGCGATCTTGGCCAACAACGCGTTGCGCCGTTTGCGCCGTGCTGCGATCTTTCGCAGGTCATCCTTGTGCATGGAATTTTCGGTCATCGCGGCGGCATCCAGCAATTGCCGCCCGGATCGTCAATACCAGAAAAATCACATACTTGGTCGGGTTCGGAGCTAATCGACGGAACGCCGCTCAGGAGGGACGAACCGTTGGCCGCCCCGCCAGCGGGCCCGTGGCGAAGGCTTTCCGGTCGATCTCGTAGATCACATGCCGCATCGGTCCGGCGGGCGTGTCGGTGAGATCGATCCGGTCCGTCAGGCGCCCGCCGATGTTTGCCATCGCCTTGCGGCTGACGACGTTGTCTTCACCCACACGAAAGACGACCCGCTCCACGCAAGCCAGCGCATGACCGAGCATCAAGCGCTTCATTTCAGCGTTGAAGCCCCTGCCCCAGAGCGCCCGGGCGAGGAAGGTCCAGCCGATCTCCACGCTACCGCCGTCCGCCGGGTCGAAGTTCTGGAAGCGGCTCGAGCCGACGATTGCCCCACCGGCCTTCTCGATCGCCGCGAGCGCCCCGCCCTTCTCCAGCGCGTCCTCGAAAAATACGCGGAAGACCGGTGCCCGCCAGCGGTCGTGCATGGGGTGCACCGCCCAGACCTGTGGATCGCTCGCGACGGCGAAGAGGCCGTCCCAATCGGCGGGAGCCAGCGGCCGCAGCAGCAGCCGCTCCCCTTCGAGGACCGGCTGCCGGTCCACCTGCGCTAGCTCGCGACGGCGCGGACAGCAGCGATGAACTTGTCGATGTTGCCCATCGTCAGCCCGGCGATGTTGATGCGGCCGGAGCCGGCCATGTAGATGCCGTGGTCCCGGCGCAGCGTCTCGATCTGCTCCTTGTCGAGCGGGAGCATGGCGAACATGCCGTTCTGGCGGGCAAGCGGACCAAGGTCGACGCTGCCGACCTGACCTGCCTGGCCGAGTCGCTCGCGCACCTGGTTGATGCGGGTGCGCATCTGGTCGAGTTCATCACGCCATTGCTGTGTGCGCCCCTCGTCCTCGAGGATCAGGCGCACCGCAGCCGCGCCGTGATCGGGCGGCATGGACCAGGCCGCGCGCGCAAAGGCAGCGCCGTTCGACAGGATGCGATCGAGGTCGGGAGCGTCCCTGGCAACGACGTAGATCGCGCCCACGCGATCGCGGTAGAGGCCGAAATTCTTGTCGCAGCTATAGGCGATCAGAGCCTCCGGCGCTGAATCGACCACCTTGCGCGCTCCGTAGGCATCTTCGTCCATGCCATGGCCAAGGCCCTGATAGGCAAGATCGACCACCGGCAGCGCCGGCGACCCGGCCAACAATTCGCCGATACGGTCCCACTGTGCGGGCGTGTAGTCGATCCCGGTCGGGTTGTGGCACGCGCCGTGGAGCAGGACGACGTCGCCTTCCCGCGCATCGTCAAGCGCCGATTCGAGAGCCGGGAGATCGGCCATGCCGTCGTCCGTCGAGTGTTCGAAGGTCTTCAGCTCGAGCCCGAGATCCTTGGCGATCTGCGCGTGGTTGGGCCAGCTGGGCACACCCATGATGACGCGCTTGACGCCGGCCTTCTTCGCCAGCGCGAGCGCCAGACGGATTGCGCCGGTGCCGCCCGGGGTCTGCATACCCTCGATCCGCCCGCCACGCGCCGTGTCCTCTGCTCCGAAAATGTAGGGCATCAGCGCATGGACGAAGCCCATGTCGCCCTCCGGCCCGAGATATGCCTTCGAATTCTGCTCGTCGACGAGCTTCTGCTCGGCAGCCTTGATCGCGCCGAACACCGGGGTTTCCCCCTGGCCTGTGCGATAGACGCCAACACCCAGGTCGATCTTGTCGGCGCGGGGGTCGGCATCGTGAAGCTTGATCAGCGCGAGAAGCGCGTCGGGCGGCTGTTGTTCCAGTCTGTCTAGCATGGCGACGGCGTTTGCCGCTGCCGACGGCGCACATCAACCGGAAATCCGGTTTGCGCGCCCCGTGCCGACCTAGTTTTTCTTGGCAGCGCTCAAAGCGGCAGCCAACGCTGCTTTTTGGAAAACCTCATGTAGCCGGCATTTACGCCGAGCCGGACGCCCGCGCCCATGCGAATCGGGATGAGCACGACGTCCCCCTTGCGCATGTAGCTCGCAGTCAGGCCACCGACGAGATAGGCGTCGCCCTCGCCCGCCGGATAGCGCTCGTAGAGCTCCTCGGTGTCATAGAGGTTGTAGACCAGCACGAAGGTGTTGGCGGCGTTTGCGCCCAGATCGAAGCCGATCGAAGGCCCCGTCCAGTAGACCGGCTTCTGTCCCTCGACCTTGTGATAGAGCGTGCCCGAACCATACCGCACGCCCAGGCCGAACGCCGCTCCGGCTTCGCGACCGACGATGTAACCGTTCGGCTCGCCCTGCTTTTTCAGCAGGTCTTCGATCATCCGCGCCACGCCTTCGGCCCCCTTGCCAAAAACGCCCTCGGCCGCGCCGATCAGGTCGTCTTCCTTGTAGGTGTCACCCTGTGCCGCGGCGACGCCCGGTTCTGCGGCTGCCTGTGCGGCAGCGGTCGAGGGGTCGCCGCTGGTGACGACCGGCGCCGCATAGGCGGGGGCGCCAGCTTCGGGCGCCACGCCGAGCGCGCGATCCTCATATGTCGGCGCAGAAGATTGCGCGCCGGCCGGGGGCTGGGCCAGGTCGCCATCGATTGCCACTTCATCGGGATCGATCGTCTCGATCCCCTGCGCGGCCAACGGCGCGGCTGCCAGCGCGAGCGGTACCAGCGCGGCGAACGCCATGATGCGGCGAGTTGCGGTTAGGATTGTCATCGTCATCTTCCCCATCCCGTCCGGGCGGACTTTTCCGAAGCACAGAAGAATCCACCCCGCGTGAAGCGGCAATGAATGCGCGGCAGGGCGAATCGAAAATGCGGTGAATCGAGTCTGACGCGGGCGGAAAATTCCCCCGAAGTGCGCCCTTGAAGCACCGCAGACCCGCCGCTATAGGCCGCGCTTCGCAGGCCGCGATCCGGAGACGTGGGTGAGTGGCTGAAACCAGCGGTTTGCTAAACCGCCGTACTGGAAAATCCGGTACCGAGGGTTCGAATCCCTCCGTCTCCGCCAGCCTTCACCGCGACATTTCCCGCCGACCGGACGAGGCCTTCGAGCCGGTCGACGATCAGGCTCGGGTGGCTCGAGGTCATGAAACGGCCCCCGCCCTCGACGCTCTCCACCGGCACTCCGGGAAGCAACCTTGCCCAGTAGCGGGCAACGTCCCTGAGGCTGCTGTGCGTGTCCTCGCTGCCGTGCAGGATCGTGGCTGACGGAACGACCAACGGATCGAACCTCCAGCCGCCGTGCGAGATGACGAATTCTTCCAGCACCCCGCCGATGTAGCCGCCGCAGGTGAACGGGCGCAGGGCGCGAAAGCGGTCGCGGATGAACTGCGGATCGCACGCCAGCGCCTCGTCGGTGGGCGAGCCCCGCGTAAGTCGCTGCATCATCGCCTCGACGCGCCCGAATGACATCTGCGAGCTGAGCAATCGCCAGAGCATCTCTACCAGGCGCGGGCTACGCATGAAGGCTTCCTTGAACCCGGCGACCGCGCCGGACCGTTTGGTGTCTTCCACCGCCGCCGGAACGGGAGAAACAAGAACTGTCGCCCCCACCCTTTCCGGCCAGCGCGACGCGAAAGCATGGACGAACTGCGCACCGCAGCGGGCCACGATCGGGATGCGCGCGATGCGCAACCCGTCCAGGATCTGGATCACGTCCTCACCCGCCTGGGTGAACGGATCCTCGCGCCTCGATGCGCCAATGCTCGTCGATCCGAAACCAGGGCGGTCGATCGCGATAGGGCGCCAGCCGCGCCGCTGGAGTTCGCGCAAAAGCGGAAGCGGAACCGCTCGGCAGCACCAGTTCGAGTGCACGACCAACACCGGCCGTCCCGAGGAAGGCCCGTAATCGCTCCAGGCAATCACGCCGCGCCCGTCGGGCCGTATCGCAAAGCGCGACGGCTCGATCGCGGGGTCGAGGAAACCGGGGGGGTTGTCGATCGAACGAGCGAAAAGGCGTAACGCCTGCATCTCGGTAATGAGCCGCGAGAGTTCGGTGGCGGTCTGGACCCCCAGAGCCGCATAGAGCGCCACCAGTTCCTTCTTGACCACTGCTTCGCTGGTGTTGAGGGCGCTCGCCGCTTCCTTGCGCGAGGCACCGCACGAGATGAGCAGCGCCAAGCGCGCCTGGCGCTCCGTGATCGGCAAGGCGTCGGCCAGCAGCAGCGAACTGTCCACCTCGCCGGGCAGGACTCCGAAAGCCGCCGCGACGATTGCTCGCACCACAGCAGGCGTGTTCTGCGCCTGCATCCGGCGCGCTGCCGCGGCCATGTGCTCGCGGGCCGCCGCGTATGAGATTCCCAACCGTTCGGCGGCCGGCTTGACGCCGCCGGCGGCGATCACGGCGCTGACCACCCGCTGCTGCGAGGCGGTCAGTCCGAACGCTCCGGCAGCGGACGCCAGCGGCTGGTCGGCAAGACCTGCAAAAACCGCGATGAACCCTGCGTCGAGTGTTCCGCCCGCATCCCTGATGCTGGCCGGCAGGTTCCACCCGCGGGTTTCCGCGTAGGGAGCCCAGAAGCCCAGGAATGGCGGTGAACCGGCGCGTGGGATGCAAAGCAGGCGTCCGTCTCCGCTGCGCGAATCCGCATACTGCCGCAGATCCTGCAGACTGGAAGAACGGATCAGAGGCGGAGAACCAGGGCACTCGAGCGCTTCGCCCCGCCGATCGAACAAAGCAAAGGCGAGCGCACGGCGATCCGGCAGAATGGTCTGGTCTACGGGACGCTCTGCTTCGACAGCAACGAAATCGCGCTCGAAGATCGCGGCGTTCTCGCGCAAGGCCTCGACCGTCTCCTCGGGCTGATCGAGCATACGTTGAAAAAACGGCGAGAACTCGTCAATCCTCGACATTGTGCCAGCGACCTCCAGCGCGATTCCCGGTCATCAAATCGCGCGAAAGAGGGGTTCGGGCAAGCGTCGCCGGAACGGGATACCCCGATACGGCAAACCCCGCGCCATGAACGCGTCGTTCCCGACGTCGATTGTCGCCTTTCCCCGGAGCGCTTGTGCGCTCCGTGCCGCGCCCCCGGCTCTCAGCACGCGGCGAGTGGGCGCCAATCCGGATAGGACCCATAGACCCTTTGTCTGACGTGGTGGGCGATCGCGCCGGCCAAGGGGCAGAACAGCTGCAGGTAACCCGTGCCCTGGGTCATCACGAAATAGGTGAAGCCTCGCTCCAGCGGCAAGACAGCGATGGCCAGGTGCGCACCGAGGCAGACCAGTTGCGCCCCCGCTGCAAAGAGCGGCCAGACGCGGTTTGCCCGCATCGCGAGCACGGCGATGGCAACGAACTCGAGCAGATCGGTCGTCGCGATGTAAGGATCGAAATGAGCCGGCAGGGCCGGGCCTCGCACTGCCAGGCCGTAGGTGACGTCGGCCACTCCCCAAACTGCCAGGATGGCCACAGCGACGCGTTCGGGCGCTCCGCCCAACCACCATGTCGTCAGGAGAAGCGAGACATCGAGCGCGAGAACGAACTGCAGGGTCACGAAGCAAACATGCGCGGGCAGACGAGCGTGGTCACTCCTCCCCTATCGCGGCTTTCATGGCGAGCAGCGCGCGGTGCATCGCGGCGATGTCCTCGCCAATGGTCACCACCGACCGCTGCGTACGCGCCAAGGCGTTCATCGCCTTGTCGAGCTCTCGCTCGACCTTGGCGATGTCGCGCAGCATGCGCGCTCTTCCCGCCGAAACTGGCACAACCATCGTCGCTTCGTCCGCCCCCGTTGCGCGGCTGCCTCGCCGCCGCTTCCCTGCTCATCGGCCCGTATAACGCGCGATGTATTCGTAGAGCGCGAAGCTGCCGAGGATGACGAGTACCAGCAGCAACGCGATCCCCACCATCGAGCCGATCCGCAGTAGCGTGCCGTCCCGTCCGTCAAACGAATTCGGGACGATGCGGGGGGCCCTTTTCGCCCCTTCGTGCGGCCCGGGCACAGACGGCCCCTGCATCTGGCCGGCATTCTCGTCCGTCTCCGCGGCAGGGTCGATATCCGAAGATCCATATGCGGTCCGGTCCCGCGCGCTGACGAGATCGCGATAGAGCATCGCGAGTTCCCTGCGGTTGCGCGCACCCAGCTTCTCGCGCGCGAAAACGATCCGCTGGTCGACGGTGTGCGGAGAGATGCCGAGCTCGCGGCCGATCTGTTTGGAGGTCATGTGCTCGACGAGCAGGTCGAGTACCTCGCACTGTTTTTCGGTCAGACCGGCGGGTGGCTCGCTCCGTGGGTATGCGTCGGAATTTTGCGGCGCCTCTTCCAACGTCCGATCTCGCTTGCCCTGTCGAAACATGTCTCTGCATACTGCGGGCCGACAATTCAAGATCGTCGACCGTTGTTTACACCATGCTATCCGGGACTAATCAGCAACTTGGCCTTCGAGTGATCCCATGCGCCTTTTCGTGGCCATCCGCCCTCCTGCACCCGTTCGCATGTCCCTGCTCGAAGCGATGGGCGGCATTCCGGGTGCAAGATGGCAGGACGAGGAACAGCTACATCTGACGCTGGCCTTCCTCGGCGAAGTTGCCGAGGTCGCGGCCGACGACCTCGTGAATGCGCTCGCCGGGGTGCGCGTCGACCCGTTCGAACTCGCGATCAGTGGGGTCGGACATTTCGAGCGAAAGGGGCGTCCCAGCGCATTGTGGGCGGGAATCTCGCCCAGCGAGCCGCTCCAGACCCTGCAGTCCCGCGTCACCTCCGCGTGCCGCCGCGCGGGATGTCTTCCCGACGGCAAGGCATTCCGACCGCACATAACGCTCGCCCGCCTGTCGGGACGTGCCGGCCCCATAGGCGGCTGGCTGGCGGAGCAGGGCCTTCTCGCAGCCGGCCGGTGGACGGTCGATGATTTCTTCTTGTTTGCCAGCCACTTGCGACCAGAAGGCTCGCTCTACGAGCCGCTTGAGAAAATTGCCCTGATTCCCTGATCGCAGCCCATCCTGTGCCCTACTCAAGACGAAGTGTGGACCTCCCGGGCGTTCGATCCGTTGATTAGGTGAACGGGCCGACGCGCAAGGCGCATGAAGTGCCGCCCTCGCCCGTCCCCGCCCCAACGCAGCAACAGGAGCCCGATATTACACCCCCCGAAACGCCAATTCCCCTGCGCCAGCCGCGCCAGAGGCGGCGTGCGCGCGACAGGGTCAACAGCCTCATCAAACGTATGCGGGAGCGGTCGCGTGAACGCCGGGATGTACTCGGCAGGCGAATGCGCAAGCGTAAGGCCGCCCTCGCCATTTCGGCAGGAGTGATGGGACTGTCGACCGCAGCTTATCTGCCCGAAGACCGCCCATCTTACACGATCAACGTGGACAAGAGACTTCCTGCCCCGCTGCTGACCGCGAGCAGTGCCATGAAGCGCGCGATGATAGAGGAGGAAGGTGTTCGCTACACAGTATACCGTGACGTTGCAGGCTATCCTACCGTTGGCGTCGGACACCTTGTTACGGACGAAGACGGATTGTCCGTCGGCGACCGTATTACGAAGGACCAGGCGCTCGATTTTCTCGAGCGTGACCTCAGGACCGCTGAAGATGGCGTCGCCCGCATCGTGGGCGACTTGCCGCTCTATCAGAACGAATTCGATGCGCTGGTCGACCTCGTCTACAACGTCGGCGAGGGCAACGTTTCGCAAGAGAAAAGTCCGCGCCTGAACGCGGCGATCAAGTCCGGCGACTATTATGCAATGGCCGAAGAACTGGGCTACACACATGCTGGCGACGCCGTCGCCGGCGGTCTCGTTCACCGCAGCGAACGTCGGGAAAACATCTTCACTCTGGCCAATTATGACAACACTCGCGCCGGCACCCCGGGGATCGACCAGACCACGACCACGAGCTGACGGCTTGTCCGCGCTCGCTGCCGCACTCGTCCTGACGGGATGCGGCGCGGTGCCGGAGCAGCCGGACCCCAGCCGTTCGCAGTCCGTACAGCAATCGCCTATACAGGGGCCCGACTGCCTGATGCTCGTCTGGCAAAACCAGGACGCTCCAAACGAGGCATTCGACAGGGCCCGCGACAACGCTCCCGGCGGTGCGATATCCTGCGCCACCGGGACCAGCGCGAGCCAGTTCGAGGCGGCCCTTGCTGCCATTCGTGGCGCCGCCCGAAGCGGCGACCGGCGCCGGCTCCTTGACCAACTGGGCATGCCGCTTCTCTACATCGACGGGACTGGTAAGCGGCGTGAGGTGCGACGGGAGGACCTGGCGAATTCCCTGTTCGACGAGGTGTTCGATCCGGTGACGATCGACCTGCTCAGCAGGGTGCGGCTCGAAGACCTGACCGTGGTTTCGGGCCAGGGCGCTTTCGTCGAGCTGGGCGCAGTCTGGCTCGTGGTGGATCACAAGGGCGGACGGCCGCGCATCGCGACTGTCAACCGGCAGGCGTTGGACGAAGCGCTGGAAGCAGCGCACCGCGCCGTAAAGGAGGGGGACACGACGCCCGCTCCCCTGCGGGACCGGTAAGAAAAGGCCCCGGGAAGCGCGGCTCCCCGGGGTCCTGGCGCGGTGGGTCAGCCGCTACTGCTTGATACCCGACACGGTTCCGACCGCCTCCATCGCGCTGGTATCAAGGAACATCGTGTAGCCGACTTCTTCCGCCGCCGGTCCGAAGAACGCGCCGTAGAACTCGCCGCCGGCCGCGAACGTCCCCTGGAAGTCGGCGCCCGAGGTGATGGAGCCCGAACCGGTGAAGTCACCAAACGCCTTGTCGGTGCTGGTAACGTGATCGGTGCCAATCAGGTGCAAGGTCGTCGCGATCGAACCTGGCCCGAAATTCACGTTCAGCGTTCCGGTCGAATTGGGCTGGAAATCGTAGCCGGTAAACGTCCGGTCATGCCCGGTCAGACCGATGCCCTTGTCGAGCTTGTACGTGGCGCTGCCACTCGGCAGGGATTGGGTCTTGTTGCCAAATATGAAGAACTCGTTCGTTCTGAAGTCGGCCGGGTTCGTCGTGCTCACCTGCACCCAGGTGCCGATCACGTGATAAGTCAGCGAAAAGGCGCCAGGCGCTGCCGTGCCGATCTTCGTGAGCACGACATCGTTCTGAATGCCCCCCGAAGCCACCCGGTAGTGCGTGTGATAGGCGTCACCCGCATCAGAGACGACGTTCGTGTCGTCGAATGACACCACCTGCCCATCGTTACGTGTGATCCGGTAGCCCGGGTCGCCCAGGAACTCGACCTTCGTGCCGGTGGCAGGCGGGCGTGCATCCAGTTCGTAATTCAATCCAGTGGCGCCCAGCGCGACTTTGAAACTCGACATCTGCGCATTGTAGGTCGTCGGCCCCGTGGCACCGAGGCCGAGCGCGCCGACCTCACCCGGGCGCGGCGTGGGGAAAGTCGGTGACGGCGTCGGCGTGGGCGTCGGAGTGGGCGTGGGTGTCGGCGTAGGTGTGGGAGTGGGAGTGGGAGTGGGAGTGGGAGTGGGAGTGGGAGTGGGAGTGGGAGTGGGAGTCGGCGTCGGAGTGGGCGTGGGCGTAGGTGTCGGCGTCGGGGTCGGCGTCGGCGTGGGCGTGGGCGTAGGTGTCGGAGTTGGCGTAGGCGTCGGTGTCGGTGTCGGCGTAGGCGTAGGCGTAGGCGTCGGCGTAGGCGTAGGCGTAGGCGTAGGCGTAGGCGTAGGTGTCGGCGTCGGCGTCGGTGTCGGTGTCGGTGTCGGTGTCGGTGTAGGCGTAGGCGTAGGTGTCGGCGTGGGCGTAGGTGTCGGTGTCGGCGTGGGCGCCGGGGTGGGCGCCGGCGTAGGTGTGGGTGTCGGCGCCGGGGTTGGCGTGGGCGTTGGTGCCGGACTTGGCGCAGGCGTGGGAATGTTGTTGTTCGGCGTGAAGTTCGAGCCCGAGAACAGGAAGCAGCCGCTGAGCGAGAAGCTGAGCGCGACGGCCGATGCGGAAGTGAGGATGCGGTTCTTGATCATGATCGGAAAACTCCGTGTTCAGAAGGCGGAAACGATGCCGACTTCGGCAGCCAAGCGTTTGAAATCGTAAATGTTGATGGTCGAGAAATTGCGCTCCCAGCGCAGCTTCAGCAGCGGCGCAAACGTACCGATGGAGAGGCTGCGGAAGGTGCCGGAGAGACTTGCAGACAACCGGTCGTCGCGGCGCTTCTGCGGATAAAGGAACAGTCGTTCGTCGGCTTCGAGGTGACTGTAACCGACGTCCACGACTGCGGTCGTGCGGCCAAGTTCGCGATAATAGTACGCGCCCGCACCGCCGGTCAGAGTGGAATAGCCCCGGTCGCGGGCTGCAAAACGGCTGCCGAAAAGGGACAATCCAGTGCCCGAAATGCGGGTCACCGCGAGATCGAGAGCAGCCGACAGGCCATAGCGTCCGCCGGTCTGCAAGCGGTTGACCCCATTGACCTCCCGTATGACCGAACCGTCCGTCCGCAGTTGGGCGCGCGCCGTCAGCGGATGTCGCCATGTTCCGGTGATGCCGTAAGACAGGATGTAAGGGGAATAGCCGAACCAGCGGTGCGAAACGGCCGCGGCGAGCGCCAGCTGGTCGCGACCCCAGCGCCATTCCGGGCCGATCTGTGCGGCGATCGAGAGATCGCTGAAGTCGCTCTGGCGGTAGATGTCTGCATCGCCGGAAACGCGGGCAAGGATGCGGGTCTTCGCGCTCAAGGGGATCCGGCGATAAGCCTGTCCGCGCAGCGACAGCCCCACGCCGGACCTTGCGCGTGCATCTTCGTTGAGCGTGAAGTCGCCGATGATCGTGTCGAGGGTGGTGCGACTGGTGGCGCGATTGATATTGGAGCTCGGCGCAAGCGCAATGGCGATGCTCCCGCCGCCAGGCTTTCCACTGGCCAGGGCGCTGGCGTAGAACCTGATCATCTGTTGAACTTGCGGCGGCAGCTCACCGGCCGAGACGGAGCGAAGCTCCCGCTCCGCGGCGGCATAGTTGCCCATCATGGCCTGGATCCGCGCAAGTTCGATGCGGATCGAGGCCTCGTCCGGCTTGTCGTCGAGAACCCGGCGCAGGAGAGTGGCCGCATCGCGTGGGCGGTCCAGCCGGTCGGCATAAAGCTTGGCAAGACGGAAGCGCGCCTCGGTGCGCATTTCGAGATCGGCGTCGTTCGTCAGCGCCTGGTAGGCGCTTTCCGCGAACGCGAAGTCGCCTTGCGCAATCGCCTGGTCGGCCAGCGCGAAGACCTGGGGCGCCGTAAGACGCGGGTCGTCAGCCGCCGCCGGCGGTTCGCCGATGCCCCCGTCCTGCGCGCAAGCCGCCTGGAGCGGTGTCAGCGCGGTTCCGAGAGCGAAAAGGATCGGGATGATCCGCACACGCCCCTCACTGTTGCGGGGGCGATGGTTGCGGCCCGATCGGAGGCCTGTCTACGCCCCCACAGCGCTTGCAATCATACTATCAAACTTTGTCATATCTGCCGGTTGTGCCGGAAGCGGAAAGGGAAAGAGCGCGCGCGCCGGGTGGACCCCGCCAGCGGGCGGCCACGCCCCAGACGACACCGATCGTGTCTTTTCCCAATGCCGTTTCGGGCGGGCCGTCGTGCACCAGGCTCCCCCGATCGAGCGTCAGGACCCGGTCGGCATGGTTCATCGCCAATGCAAGGTCGTGCAGCACGAGAACCACCCCTGCCCCGTTCGCGGCCGCGCGGCGCAGGATGGCGAGGAGCCCAAGCTGGTGGGCCAGATCGAGTGCGGCGAGCGGCTCGTCGGCCAGGATCCACTTCGGGCGGCCGGCAAGCACGCGCGCCAGCAGGACCCGCGACCGTTCGCCGCCGGACAGCGTCGACATGGGCCGATCGGCAAACCCGGCAAGGTCAAGCTTTTCCAGCGTGTCTTCGATCTCCTGCGACCCGCCGCCGAACGGCAGGCGGCCAAGCGCGACGAGCGATCGCACGGAGAGGTCCCATGCCACCTCCGCCTGCTGCGGCAGATAGCCGATGCGCCGCGCGCGGTCGCGCGGGGCGAGCGAGGCGACCGAATGCCCGTCAACGCATACCGCGCCGGCGGCCGGCAGGAGCCCGGCGAGCGCCTCGATCAGGCTGGACTTGCCTGCACCGTTGGGCCCGCAGATCGCGGTGATTGTGCCCGGCGCAAGGATAGCCGAGACGCCCGCAAGACGCCCGGCGAGGCGAAGGTTGCGCGCCTCCAGGCTCATGCCAGACCTCTGCGCATCCGCAGCAGGAGCTGGAGGAAGAACGGCGCTCCGATCAAGCTGAGCGCGATGCCCAGGCGCAGCTCGGTGACGAGCGGCAGGACGCGGCATATCACGTCCGCCACGAGCACCAGCAAGGCTCCCGCCAACGCGCTCGGCAGCAGAAGGCTCGAAGGGCGCCGGTCGGTCAGGGGCCGCACGAGATGCGGCACGATGAGCCCGACGAACCCGATCACCCCGGCCACGGCAACGCCGCTGCCGACCGTCAGGCCCACCCCTACGATCAACAGCGCCTGAAGCCGGCCCGGGCTCACTCCGAGCGATCGCGCGGCCGGCTCGCCCAGCGTGAGCGCATCGAGCGAAGGGCCCGCGAGGCGCAGGATAACCCCGCCCAGGACAGTCGGCGGCGCTACCAGCCAGAGGTCGGTCCATCCCCGATCGGTCAGCGCGCCCATGAGCCAGGTCACGATCTCGCTCATCGCGAAGGCATTGGGGGCGAGGCTGATGGCAAGGCTCGTCAGCGCGCCGGCGAGGCTCGCCACCATCATGCCGGCAAGCGTGAACAGGGCAACGCCGCCGGCGCGGCCCGCAAGGATGGAAAGCAGCGCCATGGCCCCGGCCGCGCCCGCCATTCCGAGCAGAGGCAGGAGGAACGGACTGGCAGCGTATCCGAACCACAGGCTGGCCACCGCGCCCAGGGCCGCGCCGGGAGCGACGCCGAACAGCCCCGGATCGGCCAGCGGATTGCGCAGGTAGCCTTGCATTGCCGCTCCGGCCGCGCCCAGCCCGGCGCCGATCGTCACCGCCAGAAGCGCGCGCGGCAGACGTAGCTCGCCCAGGATCAGCGCGGCATTGGGTGTCGTCCAGGGATCGAGCCAGACCCGCCCGGCAAGCAGCGACAGCGGTACCGCCAGGCCCAGCAGCACCAGAAAGACAGCGGTGGAACGGGTCACAGCGCGTCGCGCACTTCGGCCAGTCGCCGGGCGAGGCGAGGCAGTGTGGGCCCTCCGCAATAGAGCAGGTTCGGCTCGAGACGCTCATATCGCACGCCCCTGAGCTTTTGCAGAACCGGATGCCTCAGCATGCGTTCGGCCCCGGCGACCAGAACCACGCGCGGCGGATCGGCGAGGACCTCCTCGAGCGGCAGATACGCGCCCTGCCCGAGCCCTTTCGCGGCAGCGTGGCTGGAAAAGCCGGCGCGATCGAGCATCACCGCTGCAAGCGAGTTCTCGCCGCCCACGAGGCCGCCTTCCTGCCAGAGCAGAGCGGGCACGGCTCCCGGGCGCCGGGTGCGGGCCAGCGCGTGTTCGATCTTCCGCACCAGCGCCGCGCCCCTTGCGGGATGCCCGGCCAGAGCCGCCAGCCGCCGCACCTGCGCCTCGCTCTCGGCGGGAGTTGCGGGGATGCCAAGCGTCTCGACCCGCAGACCCAGGCGATCGAACGCCGCGCGGGTTGCCGGCGCCATGTAGGGGTCGCCCACCACGAGGTCGGGGGCCAGCGCCAGCACCTCTTCCACCGTCCCGCCGGTGGAGCGGAAACGATGCGCTTCAGCCATGGGCATCGAGCTGGCGCCCGGCATATGACTGAAGTGCGAAATGGCGAGAAGCTGCCCCGGATCGGCCACTTCGGCCAGGATCGCATCGGAGCAGGGATTGAGGCTGACGATGGTCGGATGCGGCCCGCGATCCGGGTCCTGCGCCTGGGCGCACCCCGCCAGAAGCGGCAAAAGGATGCAAATCAAGCGCTTCATTTCAGCCGAACACCGACGAAAACAGCGCGTCCCTGCGTGCCGTAGCCCGCGGCCGTCTGATATCGCTCGTCGAGCACGTTTTCGACCCGGCCGAACAGTTCGAACCGGCCGAAGTCCCAGGCCGCGCGCAGCGTCGCCACTCCATAGCCGCCGAGCCGCACCGTGTTGGCCGCATCGTCGTAGCTGTGGGAGACGAGCCGCAAGTCGGCCCCGAGCGACAGCCGGTGGCCGCTCCAGTCGGCGGTGAGCGTCGCCGCATGACGCGGGCGGCGGGCGAGCAAGTTGCCTGTCGAGAGATCCTTGCTCGCGATGAAGGCGTAGTTGCCCGACAGCACCAGCCCTGGCGCGGCCTGCACCCCGCCCTCGAGCTCGATGCCCTGCGACCGGGCACGCCCGATGTTGTCGTAAGTGCCAGAGGGGCGGTTCGTACAGACCCCTGTGGTCGAGCCGAGGCAGGAGACGAACCCGATCAGGTTTTCGCTGTCACGCCGGAACAGGGTGATCCCGGCATAGGGCCATTTTCCCGGCTGTCCCCACGCCAGACCGAGGTCCGCCCCGGTGCCGCGCTCGGGCCGCAGCGCAGCGTTGCCATAGTCCGAGTGCAGCTGGAACAGCGTGGGGGCCTTGAACCCTTCGCCGAAGCTCGCGCGCAGGCGCAGGTCCGGCGCGACCTTCCACGACAAGTCCGCCCCCAAGCTGGTGGCCCCGCCGAAGTCGCGGTGTTCGTCCTGCCGCAGCCCGACATGGCCCGAGATCGCGCCGTATTCGATGCCGAGCTGGGCATAAGCCCCGAAGATGCCCGTTCGACGCCGCGGATCGGATGGCGTTGCGAAGCTCGTCCACTCGTAGCTGGTGCCGAAATCGACGAACAGCGGCCCGATTACCCGCCGCTCGCCGCGCAGGGCAAGCCGGTCGGAGTGACCATCGGTCGTATAGGTCGGCGTTTTCCCTACTGCGGGATCGAAACTGTCGCGCTCGGTGTCGGCGATCGAAAAATCACCCGCCAGGAACAGGGCGCCGGTGTCGTAGATCGCCCCTGCCGAACCCGCCCACTGGCGCGTGTCCTGGTATTCGTCCGTGTCGGTCAGCGTGTAACCCGGTGCCGGATAGCCGTCGATCTCCAGCCGTCCGCGCGCGTGCCGCCCGCGGACGAACAGTTCGAAACTGTCGGACAGATAGGCGCGGGCCTGTGCGTTCGCCTCGAACTGGCCGAAGCCGTCACGCTCGGTGCCGGACGCGGCCGAGGATATGCCGTCGCTCCGGTACCAGCCCGCCGAGGCGCCGACAAAGCCGTTCTCGCCGCCGATACCGCCGCTCGCGGTCAGATAGCTCGTGTCGTTCGCCCCGTATTCAGCGCTGCCCCGCAGGCCGCTCTCGGCCAAGGTCGAGGCGACGAGCACCCCGCCGATGGCGTCGCTTCCCCAGATGGTCGAGTTGGAGCCCCGCAGCAGTTCGATTTTTTCCAGCGTTCCGGCCGCGAGGTTGGCGAAATCGAACCCGCCCGCCGGAGCTGCCGGGTCGGCCATGCGAATCCCGTCGACGACGACGACGAGCTGCTCGGCCTCGGCCCCGCGGACGCGCAAGCCGGTGAACGCGCCTGCCGCACCGTTGCGGCTGAAGGTGACGCCGGGCACCCGTTCCAGCACGCGGGTCAGGTCGGCTCCCTGCACCGCCTCGATAGCGTCGCGGCCGATGACGGTGACCGCCTGTCCGGTATCCTCGATTTCAGAGCGAACCCCGGTGGCGGTCACGGTTATTCCCGTCTCGTCGACCGCGGGCAACGTATAGAGGTCGGGCTCGTCCGCGGTCTGCGCCCGGACCGGGAATGCAACAAAGCAGGACAAGAAAAACAGATATTTATGCACGATATCTCCCACACGCTGCGAACTCGTCGCCCGTGGCGGGAGGGCCCTTGCGAGGCCATCCAGCGCTTGCTTCCGGTACACCCCGCCCGGCGCGGAACGACGTGTCACAGTCAGGTCTCCTGGCTCGCCGGATCGACGGTCGCTCCCGCCTTCCCGCTTGCGCAGTGGCGTCGTGGGAACGGCCTCCCCGGTCACAGTTGCGGGGGCAGCGCGGGATTGGAACCCGCTTCCCTCGAGGTGGCGTGACGCCATCCCGGCCCGGCTCCCCGGGCGTTCCGTGACACTTTTCCCGCCTAGCCCTGCCGTCGCGCCCCCGCAAGCCCGGCCCGCAGAGGTGACGGAAAGACCAAGGTAAACCGGAGTTAACGCCTTGATTGCGCACGTCCCGAAGCGGGACGATGGCTGCGGGATGGATGCGCTGCCCGAAGCTTGCGCGTAGGCGCGCAGGACCGATGACCTCTGCTCCCTCCTGGCCCCCCGCTGACCTGATCGAACGCCGCCGGCAGCGCGCACGGCGCGGCCTGGCCGGCACGCTGCGGGCGTTCTTTACCGAGGGTCCTCAGCGCACGATCCGCAAACGATTTGCCGGGCTGGTCGCGATCGTTGCCGTGCCCGCCATGGCGGCGCCGGATGAATGGACGTCGCCGACCGCCGACCCTGCGCCCCCTGCCCCCGCCACGATGGCTTTCGAAACGGCCGGTGAAAGCTTTCCCGGCTCGGCGTTCTACTACCTCGACGACGAGGGCTACCGACCACTTCCGATCGAAGGCGAGATCCAGTCGGACGGTGCTTCGCCCGGCGAGGCTCCCTTGCCCAGGGCCCTGGCCGAAGCTGTCGACGGCGGTCCGGCAGCGCAAGCCCTGCGAGCCGCGGGTTCAGGCCTGGACATGGCCCGCGCGCAACAATGCCTGACGATGGCGATCTATTACGAAGCGGCGAGCGAGCCGGATCCCGGGCAACGCGCAGTCGCCCAGGTCGTGCTCAACCGCGTCGCCCACCCGAGTTATCCCGACACGGTGTGCGGCGTCGTTTTCCAGGGTTCCGAGCGGCGCACCGGGTGCCAGTTCACCTTCACTTGCGACGGCTCGCTCGCGCGGAAGCCGCTGCCGGCGTTCTGGGACCGCGCGAGCCGCGTTGCGCGCCAGGCCCTTGCCGGAGCGGTCTATGCGCCGGTCGGCCTGGCAACGCACTATCACACTGTCGCCGTCCATCCCTACTGGGCCGACAGCCTGAGCCGGATCACGACGATCGGCGCGCATATCTTCTATCGCTGGCGCGGGGCAGCCGGCACGAAAAAGGCCTTCACCGTCGCCTATCGCGGCGGAGAGCCGGCCGCCGCGGCGCATCCGCGCAGCCTGGCGCCGACGTCGGACAGCGAAGCTGATCCCATCGCGCTGGCAAAAGCCTTCGAGAGCGGGCGCAAGCTGGCGGAGCAGGCTTCGACGGTCACGCCGGGTGACCCGCCGGTCTATTCGGCGGCAGTGACGGCCCGCGGCGGCGATGCGCTGTTCCGGGCGAACAACCTGCCACAGAGCGGCCAGGTTCTGCCGGGCCTCGAAACCAGTGGCCAGTGGATCCGCCAGCCCGGCAGCTAGAGCCATGCGGTGGAGGGTCGGCCGCAAGACATTGGAAACCATGTAGCCACACGAAGGCTTAGAGGCGCTCGGCTAGAGCGGGAGCACTCCGTTCCGAAGAGAACCCGACCAACAGATGTCCATCCGTTTCGCCGCCCCGCCCCAGGCACTGAACTTACCGCCTTCGCGGCGAGGCGGCGCGCGCTGCCGTCTCGCGCCCCGCGAATGACAACAGCCTGGGCGAAGGTGGCGAGGCAATGCTGCGCGCTTCGCTGCGCCATTTTGCCGAACATGGCCTGGCCGCTGCGACCCACGCCCGCGCCAAGGCCGAGGCGGCCTGGTTTGCCGACGATCGTGACGCCTATCGCTGGTGGCTGGGCATCTGCCGCACCCTCGACCGCAGGATGGCCCGCGATCTGGCCGCACAGGTAAAGGACGCCAGTTGAGATCGCCGTGGGCGGCAAGGTAATCGGGCCCTTAACCATTGGGTGACCTCTTGTTGATAGGGCCTCGGACGCGAGGAGTTTGACCCATAAAGCGCTTTAGCCTCCTACTTAAGAGCTACCTTCCGGGCAGCAGCGAGGACCAGTTGGTCAATCGCAAGCTGGTCGGATCGCTCTATGCGCAGCCGACGAGCCTCGCGTTCGGTGCGCTGGGAGGTATCGGCGCAGCTGCGGCGGCCGCCTACGAGACGCGCTATGCGCCGCTCGTCTGGCTCTGCGCTGGTCTTGTTTCGGTGGCGATGGTGCGGATGGCGCTCGCCGCCTGGTTCAAGCGGAACGACGTCCTCCAATCCGGCGATGCCCGACTTCTCGGCGTGATCTACGAGATCGGCGCCCTCAGCTATGCCTTCATCGTCGGGGCGATCGCCGCGACGGTCATGTGGATCGACGGCTCGGCACACCTGCAGACGCTCGCCGTCAGCTACGCGCTCGTCTACGGCTCGAGCATTGCCTCGCGCAATGCAGGCCGGCCGGTCATGGCGATGGGCCAACTGCTCCTCACGTGCCTGCCGGTCATCGTCTTCGCGATCAAGATCGGCGACCTGGCGATGTACACGCTTGCCGGCATCACCATTTTCCTGATCTTTGGCCTCACGGCCATCACCTTCAATGTCTTCAAGGTCCTGCGCGAACAGATCCTCGCCGCCGATGCGAGCGAGAAGATGGCGGTCAAGATGCGCGAACAGGCGCGCACCGACGTGGTGACGGGACTGCTCAACCGCGCCGGCCTCAACCACGAACTGGTCGAACAGCTGATGCGCCTGCCGCCGGGTCAGAAACTGGCCCTGTTCTGGCTCGATCTGGACCGCTTCAAGGAAATCAACGACACGCTGGGCCACTCGGTCGGGGACAGCGTGCTGGTCGAAGTGGGCCGCCGCCTGCAGGACACCGTGCCCGAAGGGGCGACGGTCGCACGTTTCGGCGGCGACGAGTTCATCGCGGCCTGCATCGTGCCCGATCGCGCGCAATGCGAACAACTCGCCAGCGCAGTGATCGGCGATCTCTCGCGCCCCTTCCGCATCGACGGCAACCGCGTGACGAGCGGCGCCTCGATGGGCGTCGCCCTGCTGCCCGACGACGGAACGGACATCGAGACCGTGATGCAGGGCGCCGACCTCGCGCTCTATCACGCAAAGGTCCACGGCCGGAACCAGTTGCGCTTCTTCGACGCGTCGATGACCCGCGACCTCGTGCGCAAGAAGGAAATCGAAAGCGAACTGCGCGCGGCGATCCAGAAGGACGAGCTGTCGATCTTCTTCCAGCCGATCGTGGATCTCGAAACCGGCCGCATCCGCACCTTCGAGGCGCTCGTCCGCTGGTTCCACCCTGAAAAGGGCGAGCTTCGACCCGACGAGTTCATTCCCGTGGCAGAGGAAACGGGCGTCATCATCACGCTGGGCAACTGGATTACCGCGCAGGCTGCAAAGGCCGCGGCGCAGTGGCCCGAGGACGTGACCATCGCGGTCAACCTCTCGCCCATCCAGATTCGCGCGCCGGGCGCGGCGCTGGGTATCCTCAACGCGATCAAGGAGGCGGGATTGCGGCCCGACAGGCTCGAGCTCGAAGTGACCGAAAGCCTGTTCATCGAGGACAGCGAGCACACCGCCCGCTTCATGGAGGAGCTCGCCTCGCACGGCGTTCGCTTTGCGCTCGACGACTTCGGGACCGGCTATTCCTCGCTGGGCTACATCAACCAGTTCCCGTTCAAGAAGATCAAGGTCGACCGCAGCTTCGTTTCCGGCCCCAACATCGGGCGCAAGAGCGACGCCATCATCCGCGCCGTGGCGGAAATGGGCTCGACGCTGGAGATGGATATCGTGGCCGAGGGGCTCGAGACGATCGAGCAGGTCCAGGCGGTGCGCAACGCCGGCTGCACGCTGGGCCAGGGATACTACTTCAGCCGGGCCGTACCCGACTTCCTCGCCGCGATGCTGCTGGCGCAGGAACGCGAGAGCAGCGACACGTCCTCCCGCCTCGCCGGCTGAGCCGCGGCGCTCGCGGCAACAAACACCTCGACACATCCGGAACATTCCGGACGCAATCGCGTCACCTTGACATGCGCGTTTGCCAACCCGATTTGCTATTGCGAACTGATTGCAAAGATATTTCCGCAATGCGCAATTTTGCCGGTTGTCACGCCGCCGGGCCAAGCCTAGGGCGAGCGCCGAATCCGGGTGCGGTTCCTCTCGCGGAGCGCGGGAACACGCCTGAGCCCAGTCGTGCGAGCGCCCGCGCAAGCGTGAAGGATTGAAGCACTCCATGGCCCGCAAGAAGATCGCCCTCGTCGGCGCCGGCATGATCGGCGGCACCCTGGCCCACCTCGCCGCGAAGAAGGAACTGGGCGACGTCGTCCTGTTCGACATCGCCGAGGGCATTCCCCAGGGCAAGGCGCTCGACCTTTCCCAGTGCGGCCCGGTCGAAGGGTTCGACGCGAAGATCACCGGCACCAACGACTATGCCGACATTGCAGGGGCGGACGTGGTCATCGTCACCGCCGGCGTGCCGCGCAAGCCCGGCATGAGCCGCGACGACCTGCTCGGCATCAACCTCAAGGTGATGAAGGCGGTCGGCGAAGGCATCAAGAACAACTGCCCCGACGCGTTCGTGATCTGCATCACCAACCCGCTCGACGCGATGGTCTGGGCGCTGCGCGAATTCTCCGGGCTGCCGCACAACAAGGTCGTCGGCATGGCCGGCGTGCTCGACTCCGCGCGTTTCGCCACCTTCCTCGCGTGGGAATTCGGCGTCTCGGTGAAGGACGTGAACGCCTTCGTCCTCGGCGGCCACGGCGACACCATGGTCCCCGTCACCAGCTATACCACGATCAGCGGCATTCCGGTCAACGACCTCGCGAAGATCAGGGGCATCTCGGCCGATCGCATCGACGAAATCGTCAAGCGCACCCGCGGCGGCGGCGGGGAAATCGTCGGCCTGCTCAAGACCGGCAGCGCCTACTACGCGCCGGCCACCAGCGCGATCGCGATGGCCGAGGCCTATCTCGGCGACCAGAAGCGCATCCTGCCGGTCGCCGCCTACGTCGACGGCAAGTACGGCCTCGACGGCCTCTATGTCGGCGTCCCGGCCGTAATCGGTGCCGGTGGCATCGAGGAAGTCGTCGAGATCGAGCTGTCGGACGAAGAACGGGCCAACCTCAAGACCTCGACCGACGCTGTCGAGGAACTGCTGGTGGCGTGCAAGAACCTCGACGGTTCGCTGGCATGAGCATCCTGGTCGACAAGAACACCAAGGTCATCACCCAGGGGATGACCGGTGACACCGGCACGTTCCACACCCAGCAGGCGCTCGACTACGGCACGCAGATGGTCGCCGGCGTCACCCCCGGCAAGGGCGGGCAGACGCACATCGGCCTGCCGGTCTACGACACCGTGGCCGAGGCCAAGGCCGCGACCGGCGCGACCGCCAGCGTGATCTACGTCCCGCCGCCGTTCGCGGCGGACTCGATCCTCGAGGCGATCGACGCCGAAATCGAGCTGATCGTCGCCATAACCGAAGGCGTTCCGGTGCTCGACATGGTGCGGGTCAAGCGCGCGCTGACCGGCAGCAAGAGCCGCCTGGTCGGCCCCAACTGCCCCGGCGTCCTGACACCGGGCGAGTGCAAGATCGGCATCATGCCGGGCAAGATTTTTCAGAAGGGTACCGTCGGCGTCGTCAGCCGCTCGGGCACGCTGACTTACGAGGCGGTCCACCAGACCACGATGGTCGGCCTCGGCCAGACCACCGCGGTCGGCATCGGGGGCGACCCGGTCAACGGGACCAACTTCATCGACGTGCTCGAGCTGTTCCTGAAGGACGACGCGACCAAGTCGATCATCATGATCGGCGAGATCGGCGGCAGCGCCGAGGAAGAGGCCGCGCAGTTCCTCAGGGACGAGGCCAAGCGCGGCTGGCACAAGCCGGTCGTCGGCTTCATCGCCGGGCGCACCGCCCCTCCGGGCCGCCGCATGGGCCACGCCGGCGCGATCGTCTCGGGCGGCCAGGGCGGCGCCGAGGACAAGATTGCCGCAATGGAAGAGGCCGGCATCCGCGTCAGCCCGTCGCCCAGCGAACTCGGGACGACGCTCGACGCGCTTCTCAAGGAACTGGCCTGACCCTCCCCCATTACCCTTTAGGAACACCCATGGGTAACGAAGCGCAGAATTTCCTCCCCGAGCTCTCCGGACAGGACGGCCCGCAACCCGGCCCAAGCTGGGCCAACGCCCGCTGGCCCCTGCTCGAGGGGGCCGGCGACCTGACCGACGCGCTCGACCCGACGGCCATGAAAGTGGTCGTCAAGGAAGCCGCGGCCAAGGCTGGCAAGGCGCTTGACGCTTCGGCCATCGAACAGGCCGCCGGGGATTCGATCCGCGCGATGCTGCTGATCCGCAGCTATCGCGTGCGCGGCCACATGGCGGCCGATCTCGATCCGCTGGGCCTGTCGGACAGGCCGATGCCCGAAGATCTCAAGCTCGACTGGAACGGCTTTACCGGCGCGGCGCTCGACCGCGAGGTCTATGTCGGAGGGAACCTCGGGCTCGACTGGGTCACGCCGCGGCGCCTGGTCGAGATCCTGCGCCTCAACTACTGCGGGCCGGTCGGCCTCGAATACATGCACATCTCCGACGTGGAGGAGCGGCGTTTCCTGCAGGAGCGGATCGAGGGACCCGACAAGGTCATCACCTTCACGCACGAGGGCAAGAAGGCGATCCTGTCGGCGGTCATCCGAGGCGAGGAATACGAGAAATTCCTCGGCAAGAAATACGTCGGCACCAAGCGCTTCGGGCTCGACGGCGGTGAATCGATGATCCCGGCCCTGGAGGCCGTCATCAAGTACGGCGGCGCCTACGGCGTGCGCGAAATCGTCTACGGCATGGCCCACCGGGGCCGCCTCAACGTACTCGCGAACGTGATGGCCAAACCCTACAAGGTCATCTTCCACGAATTTTCCGGCGGCAGCGCCAACCCCGACGACGTGGGCGGTTCGGGCGATGTGAAATATCACCTGGGCACGAGCACCGACCGCGAGTTCGACGGCATCAAGGTGCACATGAGCCTGGTGCCGAACCCGAGCCACCTCGAAGCGGTCGACCCCGTCGTGCTCGGCAAGGTTCGCGCCCAGCAAGCGATCCGCGACGACCTCTCCAAACATGCCGAGGTCCTGCCCGTTTTGATCCACGGCGACGCCGCCTTCGCCGGCCAGGGCATCGTGTGGGAGTGTCTCGGCTTTTCGGGCGTGCGTGGCTACAACACCGGCGGCTGCCTGCACTTCGTCATCAACAACCAGATCGGCTTCACCACCAGCCCGCAATTCGCGCGTAGCTCGCCCTATCCGAGCGACGTGGCAAAGGGCGTCCAGGCGCCGATCCTGCACGTCAACGGCGACGATCCCGAAGCGGTCACATTCGCCTGCAAGCTGGCGATCGAATACCGCCAGCGCTTCAAGCGCGACATCGTGATCGACATGTGGTGCTATCGCCGCTTCGGCCACAACGAGGGTGACGAACCGATGTTCACCCAGCCGCTGATGTATGCCCGCATCAAGCAGCACCCGCGCGTGTCGGACCTCTATTCCGAACGCCTGAAGGACGAGGGTGTGATCGACCCCGGCACCGGCCCTGCGCTGCGCGAGGAGTTCAACGAGCTGCTGGAGGAAGAATTCGCTGCCGGGCAGAGCTACATCCCCAACGAGGCCGACTGGTTCGCGGGGCGCTGGAGCGGGCTGCACAAGCCGGCCGATCCGGAAACCGCGCGGCGCAACGTGCACACGGCCATCGAAAAGAAGCTGCTCGACAGCCTCGGCCGCACGCTGACGACCGTTCCCGCCGAAACGACGATCCACCGAACGCTCGAGCGCGTGCTCGAAGCCAAGCGGCAGATGTTCAAGAGTGGCGAGGGGTTCGACTGGGCCACGGCGGAAGCGCTCGCTTACGGCAGCCTCGTGACCGAAGGTTTCGGCGTGCGCCTGTCGGGGCAGGACTCCGCGCGCGGCACGTTCAGCCAGCGCCATGCCATCTGGGTCGACCAGAACGACGAGCACAAGTACATTCCGTTGACCACGCTGCCGCATGGCAAGTTCGAGGTCTATGACAGTCCGCTGTCGGAATACGGCGTGCTGGGCTTCGAATACGGCTTCGCCAGCGCCGATCCCAAGACGCTGGTGCTGTGGGAAGCGCAGTTCGGCGACTTCGCCAATGGCGCGCAGATCATCATCGACCAGTTTATCGCCGCGGGCGAGGTGAAGTGGCTGCGTGCCAATGGCCTCGTGCTGCTGCTGCCCCATGGCTACGAAGGCCAGGGGCCGGAACACTCGTCCGCCCGTCTCGAGCGTTTCCTGCAGCTCTGCGCGAACGACAACATCCAGGTCTGCAACATCACCAGCCCTGCGAATTACTTCCACGTGCTGCGCCGACAGATGCTGCGGCCGTTCCGCAAGCCCCTGATCATCATGACACCCAAGAGTCTGCTGCGGCACCCGATGGCGCGCAGCAGCGTCGACAAGTTTACCGGCGAATCGCACTTCATGCGCATTCTCTCGGACAAGGTGGAGGTCCCGGACGAGAAGGTCCGCCGACTCGTCCTGTGCAGTGGGAAGGTTGCGTTCGACCTGATGGAGAAGCGCGATGCCGAGGAAATCGAGGACGTTTCCATCGTCCGCATCGAACAGCTCTACCCGTTCCCCGGCGAGCCGCTGGCCGTGCGTCTGAAGCGCATGACCGCCCTTGAGGAAGTCGTCTGGTGCCAGGAAGAACCGAAGAACAACGGCGCGTGGTTCTTCGTCGAAAGCCAGATCGAAGCGGCGCTGACGGCGTCCGGACACGACGGGATGCGGCCAAGCTACGCCGGGCGCGAGGTCGCTGCCTCGCCTGCAACCGGCCTCGCCAAGCGGCACCAGGTCCAGCAGGAAGCGCTCGTTACCATCGCGCTGGGGCTCGCCGACGGCGGCGATGCACGGCGCAAGCTCAAGAACGGCTCGAACATCAGGAAGGCCAAGGGAAACTAACGCATGGCCACGGAAGTCAAAGTCCCCACGCTCGGTGAATTGGTTACCGAAGGCACCATCGCCGAATGGCTCAAGAAGCCGGGTGACGCGGTCGCGGTCGACGAGCCGATCGTCAGCCTCGAAACCGACAAGGTCGCGGTCGAGGTACCCAGTCCCGTCGCCGGAACAATGGGCGAGCAACTCGCCGCGGTCGGCGACAATGTCGAAGTCGGCAAGGTCATCGCCATGATCGAAGACGGCGTCGCCGCGGGCGAGAGCACGTCCGTCGAACCGCGCGAAGAGCCCGAACCGAAGCGGGACGAACCGCCGCAGGCTGCCGAGATCGACAAGGAGATCTCGGAGCTTCCCAGGGGCAACGAGCCAGAAGACCATTCCGTGACCATGTCGCCGGCGGTGCGCCGGGCGGTGATCGAACACGGCGTCGATCCCACGTCGATCAAGGGTACCGGCAAGGACGGCCGCCTGACCAAGGAGGACGTCATCGCCGCCGCGCAGGCCAAGAAGGCCGCCCCGGCTCCGGCCGCCAGCGCCCCGGCACCTTCGCCATCCCCCGCTCCCGCACCGAAGGCCACCGGGGAGCGGCGGGAGGAACGGGTCAAGATGACCCGCCTGCGCCAGACCATCGCCCGCCGTCTGAAAGGCGCGCAGGAAGAAGCGGCGCTGCTGACGACCTTCAACGACATCGACATGACGGCCGTGATCGAGGCGCGCGAAGCCTACAAGGAACTGTTCGCCAAGAAGCACGGCATCAAGCTCGGCTTCATGAGCTTCTTCGCCAAGGCGAGCTGCCTGGCGCTGAAAGACGTCCCGTCGGTCAACGCCTACATCGAAGGCGACGAGATCGTCTATCACGACTTCGTCGACATCTCGATCGCGGTCAGCGCGCCCAATGGCCTCGTCGTTCCGGTCGTGCGCAACGCGGAATTGATGAGCTTCGGCGAGATCGAACAGTCGATCGCAGACTATGGCCAGAAGGCGAAGGACGGGACCCTGACCATGCAGGACATGCAGGGCGGCACCTTCACCATTTCCAACGGCGGCGTCTTCGGATCGCTGATGAGCACGCCGATCATCAACCCCCCGCAGAGCGCGGTGCTCGGTCTGCACCGCATCGAGGATCGCCCGGTCGCCCGCAACGGCGAGGTCGTGATCCGCCCGATGATGTACGTCGCCCTCAGTTACGATCACCGCATCATCGACGGCCGCGAGGCGGTGACCGCCCTCAAGATCATCAAGGAGGCGATCGAGGATCCGATGCGGATGCTGATCGATCTCTGAGGAACGAAATAATGGCTGATTACGACTACGACGTCCTCATCATCGGTTCCGGTCCCGGCGGCTACGTCGCGGCAATTCGCGCGGCGCAGCTGGGGCTCAAGACTGCTTGCGTCGAAAGCCGCGACACGCTCGGCGGTACCTGCCTCAACGTCGGCTGCATTCCGTCCAAGGCCATGCTGCACGCGAGCGAATATTTCGACGCCGCGAAGAACGGCCTGATGGCCAAGATGGGCGTGGAAGTTACGCCCGTTCTCAACCTGCCCGCGATGCACGCCCAGCGGCTCGACGCGGTCAAGCAACTGACTGGCGGCATCGCCTTCCTGTTCAAGAAGAACAAGGTCGACTGGATCAAGGGTTTCGCCAGCTTCAAGGACGCACACACTGTCGAGGTAAACGGCGAAACGAAGACCGCGCAGACCGTGGTTATCGCCACCGGTTCCTCGGTCACCCAGCTTCCCGGCGTCGAAGTCGACAATTCGAAGTTCGTCGTGGTCGATTCCACCGGCGCGCTCGAGCTGCCCGAGGTGCCGAAGAAGATGGTCGTGATCGGCGGCGGGGTCATCGGCCTGGAGCTCGGCTCTGTCTGGCGGCGCCTCGGGGCAGAGGTGACGGTGGTGGAGTACCTCGACCAGTTGCTGCCCGGCATGGACATGGACATCCGCAAGGAAGCGGCCAAGATCTTCAAGAAGCAGGGCATGACCCTGATGCTCGGCACCAAGGTGACCGGCTGCACGGTCAAGGGCAAAGCGGCCACGCTGACCATCGAGCCCGCAGCCGGCGGTGACTCCTCGACGCTGGAAGCCGACTGCGTGCTGGTTTCGATCGGCCGCAAGCCGAATACCGAGGGCCTCGGACTCGAAAATATCGGGCTGGAGGTCAACAAGCGCGGGCAAATCGAAATCGACAACGAATTCCGCACCAGCGTGGACGGTGTGCGCGCCATCGGCGACGTGGTGCCAGGGCCCATGCTCGCTCACAAGGCCGAGGACGAGGGCATCGCGGTGGCCGAGTGGATCGCCGGGCAGACCGGCATCGTGAACCACGATGTCATACCCGGCGTGGTCTACACATGGCCGGAAATCGCGGGCGTCGGCCTGACCGAAGAACAGGCGAAGGAGCGTGGCGAGATCAAGGTCGGCAAGTTCCCGATGCTAGCCAACAGCCGCGCCAAGACCAACCATGAACCCGACGGTTTCGTGAAGGTCATCGCCGAAGCCGACACGGACCGCGTGCTGGGCGTGTGGGCCATCGCCAGCGTTGCCGGAACGATGATTGCCGAGGCTGCCCTGGCGATGGAATTCGGCGCCACCAGCGAAGACATCGCCTACACCTGCCACGCTCATCCGACGCATTCGGAAGCGATCAAGGAAGCGGCCATGGCCGTTGCCGGCAAACCAATCCACGTCTGACGCGGCGGCCGTGGCGGTTCCTTTCCGCGACCGCCGCCCCGCCCTCGCCGCGCTGGCCGTCCCCGTGCTCGCGGGAATCGCATGGATGGCGGCATTCGGGGCACCGTACGCCTACCTCGCCGCCAACTTCGGGGCACTCTTGCTCGGACTGCTGCTGTCGGCCTTCGTCCGCGCGCCGGCGTCCGCAATGCCGCGACGAGCTGCCACTGTGGTCCTGCTGGGGTGCATGTTCCTGCCGCTCGCGACAGGACCGTACATCAACGGCATCGCGCGCTGGGTTCCGCTTGGGCCGGTAACGCTGCATGCAGGCATGCTTGCCTTGCCGTCACTCGCGGTCCTGGCGGCGCGCGATCGCCACTACGCTGCACCGATCCTGCTGGCCGCGCTCTTCGCTGCTTTCCTGCAACCTGACGCGGCCACCGGCTTCGCGATCACGATCGCGGCGGTCGGACTTCACCACGTGAGCAAGGACTGGAAGGTCGGCGCCGTGGCCATCATCGGGTTTTTCTCGGCGATCTTCATGTCGCTGAAGGGCGAGCTTCCGGCGCAGCGCTTCGTCGAGAACGTGCTGAGCGGTGCACTCGTTGCAAACCCGCTCGCCGCGCTGGGGCTGGCCCTTGCGCTCGCGGCGAGCTTCTTTCTCATGCTGTTCGCCGCGCCGCTGACCCGTGCCGAGCGCTTTGCGCTGGCTGGATCGCTGTTCGGCTTCACCATCATGGCCATGATGAATCACTACCCCTATCCCTTCATCGGCCATGGTGCGGCGCCGATCATCGGCTATGGACTTGCGCTCGGCCTCGTCAGGAGTGTGCCCGGCAAATGACCCTGCGCCCGTTTCACCTCGCCTTCCCGGTTCACGACCTTGCCGCCGCCCGCGCGTTCTGGGGCGAAACGATCGGGTGCCCCGAGGGACGCAGCAGCGCCCACTGGGTCGACTTCGACTTTTACGGCCACCAGATCGTCGCCCACCTGGCTCCCACCCCAGCCGCCACGATTGCAAATCCCGTGGATGGCCACGACGTGCCCGTGCCCCACTTCGGCATCGTGCTGACGCTGGATGACTGGCAGGCGCTGGCAGACCGCCTCACGGCCGCAGGAACCGAATTCGTGATCGAGCCGCACATCCGATTCAAGGGGCAGCCGGGTGAGCAAGCGACGATGTTCTTTCGCGATCCTAGCGGCAACGCGATCGAGATGAAGGCATTTGCCGATCTCGGGCAGCTTTTCGCCACGAAATGACACTGCTGCACCTCGCCCCGGATCGGACCCATCGATCGAGCGGCCGCTCGATCGGGGGCCGGTCGCGCCTCCTCGTCACGACAGGTCATTTGGCATAGGCTGGACCAATGGCGCCACCCGTCCTCCCTCCCCTGCTCGACCTCGCCGGTACCGCCGTGTTCGCACTGACCGGTGCACTGATGGCCGCGCGCCTGAGGCAGACGTTCGTGACAATGAGCTTCTTCGCCCTGGTTACCGGGGTCGGCGGCGGGACGGTGCGCGATCTGCTGGTCGGCGTACCGGCTTTCTGGTTGCGCGACCCGTGGATCGCGCCGACCATCCTGACCACTGCTCTGATTGCCTGGTTCACGCCCCGGCGGTGGTGGGAAGGGCGCTTCCTGGAGTGGGCCGACGCTGCAGGCCTGGCAGCGTTTTCCGTGCTCGGAACTGCAAAGGCGCTGGCCTTCGACGTTGCCCCGTTGCCGGCTGCAATCCTGGGGGTGGTGACAGGGTGTGTCGGAGGAATCATCCGCGACGTGATCGCCGGGGAGCCCTCGATCCTCATGCGACCGGAGCTCTACGTTACCGCGGCAGCCCTCGCCGCGGTCATGTGCGCAGGGGGCACCTTGCTGGGCCTGGCGCAAGGCCCCGTGTGGGCGGCATCCGCGTTGGCGGGCTTTGCCCTACGTGGGGCGGCGCTCGCCTGGAGAATCGAACTGCCCCCCTATTCGCGCGAACGCTGATCAGCCGACCTGTTCGAAATCGGGCGTTCCCGAAACTCCGTAACGGCCATCGTCACCGCTAGCCGGGGCCTGCGCGCGATTATCGCCGTTCCAGACAGGACGATTATCCACTCCGTCCGAAGGTGCTGTGCCGGGACCTGCGGCTGCACCACGGGCACGGGCGTAGACGTCGTCGGCATACTGGTTATCCTCGGCGGGCGTTACCTCCGCCCGACCGCTGCCGACCTCGACATCGCGGATACGGCCATCGTTGCCGATGCGGCAGGTGAACGGTGCGCCATCGCCCATCCTGCCGCGCACTTCCCAGCCCTCGCCGGTGCGGTTGGCATTGTCGACAGTCTCGACATCCGAGCGGCCGCGCTCGACCTCTTCGACGCACATGTCGACTGCGCGGTCGAGGCCGCTGCTGTCGGTGTCGCTCCAGTCACGCTCGCCATAGCGCTGCCGGTTCTGCGGATAGGGCGCGCGATTGTCGGGATAGCGGTAATCGCCGTTACGGTAGTCGCGTTCGCGATTGTTCTTCGCAGCGCTGGCCACGGCGGCAATGGTGCCAAGGATCAGCACGCCCGCGAGCACATCGCCCGCATCGACCCGATCGCGGCGATGGCGATAGGGGTACCAGCGGTGGTTCTGGGCCCTCTCGTTTTCGTAGACCGCAGCCGGCGTCACCGCAGCAGGCAGTTCGGCCGCAACGGCAGAAGCGGACATGGAAACGGCCGCGGCGAATGCGCTCGCGGCGGCAATACGATGGAAAACGGCCATTGGCGGCGTCCTGACAGTGTGCGGCGCGGCGTCGGTGCCACACCCCTCCTGAAGGGGGCTAAACCCGAGTTGCTTGCAAAAAGCTGAACCGGGGCCAGCCTGCGCTGACCCCGGCCCGTTGTTCTTCAGTAATCTCTAGAGACCGCGAATGCCCTTGTAGTCGAGGTCGGTCACCCGGCCGTAGCGCACTTCGCACTTGAACTTGCCGCTGTCGTAACCGTTGTAGCGATTGTCGTAGCCGCGGTAGTCATTGCCCCAGCCACCGCGCCAGTTTCCGTTGCGGGCGTTTACGGCAATACGGCCTTCGACCTTGTAGCCGTCGCGCTTGCGGTCGACCTTACGAATGTCGGTCACCTTTGCGCGGCCACCGTAACTGTATCGGCTGGCGTTGCGCTCCGCAGCGTTGACACACTGTTCGACCGCCTGACGCGAATTGCCGTAACGGTTATAATCGTAGCCACGACGGTCGTAGCGATCACCGTAGCGATAGTTGCCGTCGCGATAGTCGTAACCGCGATCCTTGCTGGCGGCAGAGGCCACCGCGGCAATGCCGCCGATGATCAGCGCGCCGGCGATCACGTCGCCGGCATCGATGCCATCGTCGTGGCGGTCGCGCGCGAATGCGGGGGACGCGGACGTCATCGCCATCGCGCCAGCCGCGACGGTTCCGACCAGAGCTTTGGAGAGAGTCTTCATGTTCGTCACCTTTCACTTCAGAGCGGGACTGCTCCTTCATGACTGGCGTTATAACGAACGGGCGCTGTTGCGACGCTGAACCCGGCATTTAGCTACCGTTCAGGAAAACCGCCTCTAAGATGAATAACCTCAAGCGGGGTTGAGAAAAGGAAACGGCCGCGAACCCTTGGATCCGCGGCCGTATCGCTGAAATTCCTGGCGAAAGCTTCAGGCTTCCGCGAAATCCATTTCCTCGTTCATCACGGGGCCGCTGTCCTGGCCCTTGGCATCCTCGTCGCGGTCAACCAGTTCGATCACCGCAATGGGGGCCGCATCGCTCGCGCGGATGCCGGCCTTGATGATGCGGGTATAGCCACCTTCACGGCCAGCGTAACGCTCGGCCAGAACGTCGAACAGCTTCTTCTCCTGCACATCGTCCATGATCCGGGCGTGCGCGAGGCGCCGGTTCGACAGACCGCCACGCTTGGCGAGCGTGATCAGCTTTTCGACGTACGGCCGCAGTTCCTTCGCCTTGGGCGTGGTGGTGAGGATCTGCTCGTGCTTGATCAGGGCGGCGGCCATGTTGCGCAGCAGGGCGGCGCGGTGGCCAGACTTGCGCTGCAGCTTGCGGCCCGAAATTCCGTGCTTCATTTTCAGTACTCCGTTCGAAGGGGGGCCGTATCAGGTACCCCGATGCAGGCCGGAAGAAGGGGTCCGGCCGATGCCCCTTTCGGCGAGTTAGCCGAGCAGTTCCTGCTCCAGCTTCTTGGCCATTTCCTCGATGTTCTCAGGCGGCCAACCGGGGATGTCCATGCCCAGGCGCAGGCCCATGCTGGACAGCACTTCCTTGATCTCGTTGAGCGACTTGCGACCGAAGTTCGGCGTGCGCAGCATCTCGGCTTCGGTCTTCTGGACCAGGTCACCGATGTAGATGATGTTGTCGTTCTTGAGGCAGTTGGCGGAACGGACCGACAGCTCCAGCTCGTCCACCTTCTTGAGAAGGTAGCGGTTGAGCTGGTTGGCGTCGCTCTCTTCCGGCTTGGCGGCCATGCCGATCATGGGGCTGCTCGGCTGCGGAATGCCGTCCTCGAAGTGGACGAACAGCGTGAGCTGGTCCTGCAGAATGCGCGCGGCGTAGGCCACGGCATCTTCCGGCGTGACGGTGCCGTCGGTCTCGATCGTCAGACTGAGCTTGTCGTAGTCGAGTTCCTGGCCGACGCGGGCGTTCTCGACCTTGTAGCTGACCTGACGCACCGGCGAATACAGCGAGTTGACCGGAATCAGGCCGATCGGCGCGTCGGCCGGGCGGTTCGACACGGCCGGGACGTAGCCCTTCCCGGTGTCGGCGGTCAGTTCCATGTTGAGCGTCGCACCTTCGTCGAGGTGGCAGATCACGAGATCCTTGTTGAGGACTTCGATGTCACCCGTCACCGCGATGTCGCCGGCCTTCACTTCGGCCGGGCCAGTGGCGGACAGCTGCAGGCGCTTGGGACCTTCGCCTTCCATCTTGAGCGCAATCTGCTTCACATTGAGGACCATGTCGGTCACGTCCTCGCGCACGCCGGCGAGCGAGCTGAATTCGTGCAGTACGTTCTCTATCTTGATCGAGGTGATTGCCGCGCCCTGGAGCGACGAAAGGAGCACGCGGCGCAGCGCGTTGCCCAGAGTCAGGCCATAGCCGCGCTCGAGCGGCTCGGCGACGAAGGTCGCCTTGCGCTTCTTGTCGCCGCTGTCCTTGACATCGAGGCTATTGGGCTTCTTGAGTTCCTGCCAGTTCTTCATGTTGACGGACATGGACTTCCCCTAAGGTGTATCTTCAATGGCAGCGACCGCGGAGCGCTGGAGCGCCGCGGCCGATGCGAAATAACTGCGGCCGGGTGACCGCGGCAGGTTCGGATCAGACGCGACGGCGCTTCGACGGTCTCACGCCGTTGTGCGGGATCGGAGTCACGTCGCGAATCGAGGTGATCGTGAAGCCGACGGCCTGGAGGGCGCGCAGCGCGCTCTCGCGGCCCGAGCCCGGGCCCTTGATCTCGACCTCGAGGGTGCGCACGCCGTGTTCGGCGGCCTTCTTGCCGGCATCGTCCGCAGCCACCTGAGCGGCATACGGAGTCGACTTGCGGCTCCCCTTGAAGCCCATCATGCCCGCGCTGGACCAGCTGATAGCATTGCCCTGCGCATCGGTGATGGTGATCATGGTATTGTTGAAGCTGGCGTTCACGTGTGCGACGCCGCTGCTGATGTTCTTGCGTTCCCGCCTGCGGATGCGCTGGGGTTCACGAGCCATGGTTGGTTTCCTGTCCTAATCTCGAAACGAAGAAAGCTGCTGCCGGTGAGGCGCGGCTTACTTCTTCTTGCCGGCGATCGGCTTGGCCTTGCCCTTACGGGTGCGCGCGTTGGTGTGGGTGCGCTGGCCGCGGACCGGGAGGCCCTTGCGGTGGCGCAGCCCGCGATAGCACGCGAGGTCCATGAGCCGCTTGATGTTCATCGCCGTGTCGCGGCGCAGGTCGCCTTCCACGGAGTAGTCGGAATCGATCGTTTCACGGATCTGCAGAACTTCCGCGTCGGACAGGTCCTGGACGCGGCGGGCATGATCGATGCCCAGCTTGTCCGCGATCTTCCTGGCCGTGGTCGGACCGATACCGTGAATGTAGGTCAGCGCGACGATCACGCGCTTGTTGGTGGGGATATTCACCCCGGCAATACGTGCCACTTAATTCTCCATGCTCCACAGGGAACCGCCTTAAAAGCGCCCCTATCTCATCGCCGTTTCATCGAGAAACCGGCAGCCGGACGGCAAAAGGCCCGGATGGCAAGCGCGAGGCCGCCGCCTGCCGGACTGATCCCGATTTCTCGAATGTGGGGCGCTTAGTTGGATTCGCAAGCCCCGTCAACAGGGTAAACCGGGCGCAAGGTCGTTTGCCTTGCCCCGGCCATGATCGCGAACCGGCGCGATCATTGAAACAGCCTATAGCGTTAACTTGGGCTGGGGTCAAAAGCTGCCGTCAATTCGCAGCGGAAAGCCGGCCGAATTGCTCTTGCACGACGCCATCAACCGCAGGAGCAAGACCCGCGAAGGGGATGTCCGATACGCCCGCCACCTTGTAAGTCCAGGTCAGCTTCGTGCCCTCGCCCGCAGCCTCGAGTGTGACGGTGAGGAGACCGGTAAGGCTTTCTCCCTGAAGGGGTCCGAGCCCGCCAGACATGCGTAACATCTTGCCCGGCGCTGCATTGACGATCCGCATGTGCTCGACCGATCCGCCGTCGGCCAGCGCCTCGCAGAAGCAGCCGCCGGCTCGCGGATCGAGCGAAAGATTACCCGCGTCGCCCGACCAACTGTGATCCGCGTTCCACCACTCGGCCGGGCGGACGAGCCGCTGCCAAGCCTGATCGGGAGGGAGCGATAGAGTTTCGGATCCGGAGACTGCGAAACCGCCATCGGAGACGCGCACGACCTCCGCTGAGAGAGGCGACGCAGAGGCGGCCACGAGCGCTGCTGCAAGAGCGGCGCTCCGCAGCAGCCTCGTCACTGAGCCAGCACCGCTTCGATCGCGGTCGTCACCTCGTCGATATCGGCCATGCCGTCGACGCGGCTCACTATTCCGCGCGCCTCGTAGATTGGCAGGATCGGCGCCGTCTTGGCACGATACTCGGCCATCCGCGTGCGCACGGTCTCTTCGTTGTCGTCGGGCCGGCGCTTGAACTCGGTGCCGCCGCATCTGTCGCACACGCCGGGCACTGCCGGCTGCTTGTAGAGGTCGTGATAGCCCTCGCCGCAGGTGGCGCAGGTGAAACGCCCGGTGATGCGTTCGACAAGCGCGTCCTCGTCCACCTCGAGTTCGATAACGTGGTCGAGCTTGCGGCCGTGCTGGCCCAGTAATCCATCGAGCATTTCCGCCTGCGGCGCCCGTGCGCGGATAGCCGTCGAAAATGGCTCCGACTTCCGGGCCCATCGCAGTCAGTTCGGCATCGATTAGCTTGCTGACGATCTCGTCGCTGACGAGCTCTCCGCGTTCCATGACGGCCTTGGCCTCGACGCCGACAGGTGTCTGCGCCTTGACGGCGGCGCGGAGCATGTCGCCAGTCGACAGCTGGCGCATGCCATGGTGTTCTACCAGGCGCGACGCCTGCGTCCCCTTGCCCGCCCCCGGCGGCCCGAGAAGAATGATGTTCATCGCGCCCTGCCCCTCCCGGAAATCGCGCTTCACTGCAGGCGATCCTGCAGCCTGACCTGCGTTAGCGCAGGCGGCCCTTCAGTTTCGCCTTCTTGATAAGGTCGCCATACTGGTGTGCCAGCAGGTGCGACTGAATCTGGCTGATCGTGTCGACGGTAACATTGCACACGATCAGGAGGCTGGTGCCGCCAAGGAACAGCTGGATCCCCGTCTGGGCAACCATGTATTCCGGCAGGACGCAGACCAGCGTCAGGTACAGCGCACCGATGACCGTGATGCGGTCGAGAACGTAATCGAGATACTTCTCGGTGTTCTTGCCCGGACGAATGCCCGGGATGAACCCGCCGTTCTTCTTCAGGTTCTCCGCCGTCTCCTCCGGGTTGAACACAACCGAGGTGTAGAAGAAGCAGAAGAAGATGATGCCCGCGGCATAGAGAGCCAGATACAACGGCTGGCCGTGCGCGAGATACTGGTTCAGCGTCTGGATCACGCCGTAGACGGCGCTGTCGGTGTTCATCGAACTGCCGGCGAACTGGGTGATCGTCAACGGCAGCAGGAGCAGCGAGCTGGCGAAGATCGGCGGAATGACGCCAGCGGTATTGAGCTTGAGCGGAAGATGGCTGCGGTCGGCCTGCATCATGCCCTTGGCGCTGGCACGCTTGGGGTACTGGATCAGCAGGCGGCGCTGAGCGCGCTCCATGAAGCAGATGAACAGCACGAGCCCGACGATCATCAGGATGAGCGCGATGATCGTGAAAGCGCTGATGGATCCGGTGCGCCCCCCTTCGAACAGGTTCGCCGCGAAGGTCGGAAAGCGGCTGACGATGCCCGCCATGATGATCAGCGAGACACCGTTACCGATCCCGCGACTGGTGATCTGCTCGCCCAGCCAGAGGAGGAACATGGTGCCGCCGATGAGGTTTATGACGGCGGTGACCTTGAACAGGATGCCCGGATTGACGACTGCCTGGAGGCCGCTGGAGGCCGCGTAGGCCTCGAGCCCCGAAGCAAGAAACCAGCCCTGCACCGCGCAGAGCAGAACGGTGCCGTACCGCGTGTACTGGTTGAGCTTCTTGCGCCCTGCCTCGCCTTCCTTCTTCAACGCCATCAGCGCCGGATGGAGCGCCGCTGCAAGCTGCACCACAATCGAGGCGGTGATGTACGGCATCACACCGAGCGCGATGAGGCTCATGCGTTCGAGCGAGCCGCCCGAGAAGGTGTTGAACAGGTCGAGGATGCCGCCACGCGTCTGGGCGTAGAGATCCTCGAGGATCAGCGGGTTGACCCCCGGAAGGGGAACGAAGCTGAGGAAGCGAAACACCACCAGCGCACCAATGGTGAACCAGATGCGCTGCTTGAGCTCCGTCGCCTTGCCGAAACCGGCGAGGCTGAGATTGCTGGCGATATTGTCGGCGCGTGAAGCCATTGTCGTGCAAATGCCTTGATCTGGCCGCCGGTCATGCCCGGCCGGGCCCTTCAGAAAGGCCCATATAGGATGCGGGCGGGGTCATGGAACCCCGCCTGCTCCCCTTGTCCCGATTACTTGGCTGCCTTGGCGGCCTTGTTCGCCGCAGCACGCTCGGCCTTCTTCTCGGCCTCCGGCTTGCCGGCCTCGATGACCTCAACCTTGCCGCCGGCCTTCTCGACCGCCTCGATGGCGCCCTTGCTCGCGCCGGCAACCTTGAAGCTTACCTTGGAAGTGAGATCGCCCTTGCCGAGCAAGCGCACGCCGTCCTTGCCACCACGGGCAAGACCCGCCGCCTTGAGCGCTTCATGGTCGAGCACGCCCTTGGCATCGAGCTTCTTGGCGTCGATGAACTTCTGGATCATGCCCAGGTTGACTTCGGCATAGTCCTTGGCGAACGGATTGTTGAAGCCGCGCTTCGGAAGACGCATGTGAAGCGGCATCTGGCCGCCTTCGAAGCCCTTGACGGCCACGCCCGAACGGCTCTTCTGGCCCTTCTGGCCACGGCCACCGGTCTTGCCCTTGCCCGAGCCGATGCCGCGCCCGACGCGCATGCGGCGATGACGGGCGCCTTCGTTGTCACGGATGTCATTGAGTTTCATGTGAGCACTCGCTTTCGCTTTGGTCGCGCTGAGGGAATAGCCGGGAGTCCGGCCGATGAAAGGCGCGCCCTTAGCCGCCCCCCAGTGCCTTGGCAAGTCGACAGACGCCTTTGCCATGCTCCGCCCGAATGGCTAGGCCGGCGACTGTTGATCGAAGCGAGACCTAGATGCGCCCCCTCCTTGCCGCCAGCCTCCTGGCAATCGCCCTCGCGGGCTGCACCACCGTTCCCGGCACATCCACCGCAGATGCGGCCGAAGCCCCAGTTCCGAGCGGATGGTCCGGCCTGCGCGATTCGTTCATCGAGGACTATTTCCGCCACTTCCCCACCTACGCCGTGTACCAGGGGCGCCACGAGTTCGACGGCCAGTTGCCCGACATCAGCCCGGCAGGCTTCGCCGCCCGGGTAGCATTTCTGCGCGATGCCATCGCCCGCGCCAACGCGCTGGGCGAGCTCGACCCGGTCGAGCGCATCGAACGCGACCAGATGGTCCTTGTCGCCCGCGACGAGCTGTTTCAGCTGACCGAAGAGGACCGGCCGCACCTCAACCCGGCGTATTACGTGGGCCTGATCGATCCCTCCGTCTATGTCACGCGACCTTATGCACCCCCGGCGACCCGGCTCGACGCTTTCATCGCACACACGAGAAAAATTCCCGCGCTCGTGCCGCAGATCGAGGCCAACCTGAGGACACCATTGCCGGAGACCTTCCTCAAGGTCGCTACCGCAGGCTTCGGGGGCATGGCCGAGTACATGCTGACGGACGCCCGCACGGCATTCGCGGGCATCGGCAGCGCTGCCCAGCAAGCGCAGCTGGCGGCGGTGACCGATGCCGCCGCCCAGTCGCTCAAAACCCTGTCCGATCATCTCGCCGCTGCGGGCTCTCGAGCCGACGGGTTCGCGCTGGGGGCCGAGAAATTCGCCCGCATGATCGACGCCGGTGAGGGCGTGGACACGCCACTTGCGGAACTGGAGCGGATCGGGCGCGCCGACCTTGCCCGCAACCAGAAGGCCCTGCGCGCCGCTTGCGACGAATTCGCGCCGGGTCTCGCGATTGGCGCCTGCATGGAGAAGATGGAGGCTCGCAAGGCGGCGGGCGGACCAGTGGCCGGCGCACGCAAGCAGCTGCCGGTACTGCGTGAGTTTCTGGTTTCAAAGAATCTCGTGACCATCCCCGGGCCAGAGCTGGCCCGCGTCGAGGAATCGCCACCCTACAACCGGCAGAATTCAGCCTACATCTCCATCCCCGGTCCGTACGAAAAGGGCCTGCCCGCGACCTATTACATCAGCCCGCCAGACCCCTCTTGGGACGGGGCGACCCAGAATGCCTTCGTCCCCGGCGAGAACGAACTGCTGTTCACCTCGGTCCACGAGGTGTGGCCCGGGCATTTCCTGCAGTTCCTCCACTCCAACCGCTCGGAGCGGCTCTTCCCGCGGGTGTTCGTGTCATATGGGCTGGCCGAAGGCTGGGGACACTACACCGAGGAGATGATGTGGGATTCGGGCCTGGGTGAAGGCGATCCCGAAGTTCATATCGGGCAGCTTGCCAAGGCGCTGCTGCGCAACTGTCGCTATCTCTCCGCAATCGGCTTGCACACCCAGGGCTGGACGGTAGCGCAGAGCCGCGACCTGTTCCGGGACGAATGCTTTCAGGACGAAGGCACCGCGCGCCAGCAGGCCGCCCGCGGGACATACGACCCGCGCTATCTCAACTATACGCTGGGCAAGCTGCAGATCATGCGCCTGCGCGACGACTGGACCGCGACGCGCGGAGGCCGAAGCGCGTGGAAGGCGTTCCACGACGCCTTTCTGTCCTACGGTGGCGCTCCCATTCCGCTGATTCGCCAGGCGATGATGGACGAAGCAGAGCCGCACGCTAAGTTCTGACGAAAGCCAGGAAAGGGCGGCGACCATGTGGACGAAAGACCGGCGGGATTTCGCGCTCGCCGCATTTGTCCTGCTGATCCTCTCGTTCGCGACCCGGATGTCCGTGTTCGGCCATCCTGATCTCTATGTCGACGAAGCATTCTACTTCGCCGCCGGCGTCGAGATGCGGCATGGGGGGGTGCCCTTTGTCGACATCTGGGATCGCAAGCCCGTAGGCCACTTCCTGCTCTTTGCAGCGATCGCCAGGATCTCCGCAGCCCCCCTCGCCTACCAGCTTGCGGCCACGCTTTTTGCGTTCGCGACGGCGGTGGTCGTTTACGCAGGCACGTTTGGGACTGTCGGCAGGCTCGGCGCGCTGCTGGGATCGTGCGCCTACCTCCTCGCAATCTGCCTGTTCAACGGTCACGGCGGGCAAAGCGCGGTCTTCTACAACCTGCCGGTTGCTCTCGCAGGGGTACTGGTGATGAGGGAATTTCGCGCCGGTCGCGAAGTGTTGGGGCGGCGCCGGATCCAGCTGGCGATGCTCCTGGCCGGGATTGCCGTGACCATCAAGACGACGGCCGTGTTCGAGGCCGCCTATTTCGGCCTGGCCGCTGCGTGGCTGGCCAGCTCGCGCGCCGGCATAGGCAGGCCCGTGGCGGCGCGGATTGCAGGTTGGGCCTTTCTCGGCGCGCTGCCCTCCCTCGCGATTGCCGTCTGGTATTTCGTCAACGGCTACGGTGACGAATTCTGGACCGCGATGGTCACCTCGAACTTGCGCAAGGCCACAGATGGGTCGGGCGCCTTCCATAGGCTCGGCATCCTTGGGGCGATTGCCAGTCCATTGCTCGCCGTTGCTCTCGTTGCCCTGGCGAACTGGCCCAAGCCGATGAGGGTTTTCCTGTGCGGCTGGGGGATCGCGGCGTTGGCGGGGTTCTTCTCGGTTCCCGCGTTCTATCTTCATTACGCGCTGCCGCTGCTGGTCCCCCTGTGTATCGCCGCAACCGGGTTTCTCGGCCAGAGGCGAACCGGTCCGATCGTCTTCGCGCTTCTCGCCACAATGGCTTTGATCGCCTACCCATTCTTCAACTTTGCTCCGACCGTGGCTGCAAGGCAGGGTATGCGCGAGCTCGTATCCGCGGTGAAGCAGCATGGCAGCAGGGGCCCGCTGCTGATATTTGATGGCCCTCCCTTGCTCTACACCCTCGCCGACAAGCGCTTTCCTACGCCGCTGGCCTTCCCCAACCATCTCAACGAGGCCAGCGAACGGGACGTCAGCCATCTGTCGACCCGGGAAGAGGTACGGCGCGTGCTGGGCCGGAATCCGGATGCCGTGGTGCTGCGGAGCAAGGACGTCAGCAACCTCGAGACGGCCGCATTGGTCCACACTTATGTGCGGGCAAACTGCCACGAGGTGGCTTCAGTGCGGCTTGGACCTGACTATGCCGGGCAGGTCGAAGTCTTCGGCGATTGCCGGGCGGGGGCAACAAAAAAGCCCCGGCGGTAAAACCGGGGCTTCTCTTGTTCCGACTGGAGCGAAGGGTCAGTCGACCACTTCGACCATGTGCGGCAGCTTGGCGATGGCGCCGCGCACTTCGGGGGTGTCTTCCACCTCCACGATGCGGTGCATCTTGCCGAGGCCCAGCCCCACCAGAGTCTTCTTCTGGCTTTCCGGACGGCGGATCGGGCTGCCGATCTGCTTGATCTTGATCGTGTTCTTCTTGGCCATGTCGCTTACTCCGCGATCGCGGCGGCGTCGGCTTCCGCCTCAACCGCGTTAGCACCACCACGACCAAGCAGGTCGGCGACCTTCTTGCCGCGACGCTGGGCGACCGACTTCGGCGAAGTCTGCTCGGTCAGCGCATCGAAGGTGGCGCGGATCATGTTGTAGGGGTTCGACGTGCCGATCGACTTGGTCACCACGTCGTGGACACCCAGGCTCTCGAACACGGCGCGCATCGGGCCGCCGGCGATGATGCCGGTACCGGCCGGAGCGGTGCGAACGTTGACCTTGCCCGCGCCGAAGCGACCCTTGCCGTCATGGTGAAGCGTGCGGCCTTCCTTAAGCGGAACGCGGATCATCTTCTTCTTGGCAGCAGCGGTTGCCTTGTTAATGGCTTCCGGCACTTCGCGGGCCTTGCCATGGCCGAAGCCGACGCGGCCCTTGCCATCGCCGACCACGACCAGCGCGGCGAAACCGAAGCGCTTGCCGCCCTTCACGGTCTTCGACACGCGGTTGATGTGGACGAGCTTTTCAATCAGCTCCTCGCCACCATCGTCGTCGCCACCACGGCCACGGCGGTCATCGCGTCCACGGCCACCGCGGCCGCCACGATCGCCGCCACCGCGACCACCACGGCCACCGCGATCGCCACCACCGCCACGGTCGTTACGACCACGTGGCTGTGTGGGTTCGCCGGATTCCGCCGACTGGGTCTCGAACGCCTCGGTCGGCGCCATCGACGGGGTCGGCGTCGAACCCGCGTTGTCGACCACCGGGGTCTCTTCGTTCTTGGTTTCGTCAGCCATCATCAGAACTCCAGCCCGCCTTCGCGGGCGGCATCGGCCAGCGCCTTCACGCGGCCATGGAACAGGTACCCGCCGCGATCGAACACGACGGTGGTGACGCCGGCCTTCTTGGCCGCCGCGGCGATGTCCTTGCCCACCTGGGTTGCAGCTTCGACGTTGGCACCCGAAGACTTGCCGCCGAGCGTGTTCGCCGAGGCGACGGTCCGGCCGTCCTTGTCATCGATGATCTGCGCGTAGATGTGCTGGCCGGTGCGGTGCACCGACAGACGCGGCTTGCCGCCGGCGCGGCTCTTGAGCGCGGTCCGCACACGGCGGCGGCGACGTTCGAAAAGAGAAAGCTTGGCCATCTTACTTCTTCTTCCCTTCCTTGCGGAAGATGTACTCGCCCCGATAGGCGATGCCCTTGCCCTTGTAAGGCTCCGGCTTGCGCCAGCGGCGGACTTCGGCGGCGAACTGGCCAACGGCCTGCTTGTCGATGCCCGACACCTCCACCGTGGTCTGGTCCGGGGTCTTCACCTCGAGGCCTTCCGGCACGGCGAGATCGACGTCGTGGCTGTAGCCGAGCTGCAGCTTCAGGGTCTTGCCCTGCGACGATGCGCGGTAGCCGACGCCCTTGATGTCGAGGATCTTGCTGAAGCCCTGGGTGACGCCCTCGACGAGGTTCGACACCAAGGTGCGCTGCATGCCCCAATGATTGCGCGCAGCGCGCGAATTGTTCGCCGGCTCGATACTGATCTCGCCGTCGTCGACCTTGTAGTCGATCAGATCGCTCAACCCCATGGTCAGGGTGCCCTTCGGACCCTTGACCGAGAGAGTGTCGCCTTCGATCTGCGCGGTGACGCCGCTGGGGATCGCCACCGGCCTCTTGCCGATGCGGCTCATCAGAACACCTCCGCCAGCACTTCGCCGCCAACGTTCTGCGCGCGCGCCTCGTTGTCCGAGAGCACGCCCCGAGGAGTCGAGACGATGGTGATGCCAAGACCATTGCGCACAATCGGGAGCTCCTTCGAACCCGAATAGACGCGGCGGCCCGGCTTGGACACGCGGGCGACGTGCTTGATTGCAGGCTCGCCCTCGAAATACTTCAGTTCGATCCGCAACTGCGGGTGCTTGCCTGAAGCGTCGTCGCTATAGCCACGGATGTAGCCTTCGCGCTGAAGCACTTCGAGAACGTTGGAACGCAGCTTCGACGCGGGCGAGAGGACGGAATCCTTCTTCGCCTGCTGGCCGTTGCGGATGCGGGTGAGCATATCACCCAAAGGATCGGTCATAGCCATCTTCTAAACCCTCACCAGCTCGACTTGGTCAGGCCGGGGATCATTCCCTTGTTGCCCAAGTTGCGCAGCTCAATGCGGTTCAGGCCGAACTTGCGGTAGACACCGCGCGGACGACCGGTGGTGGTGCAACGGTTGCGGACCCGAGTCGGGTTCGCGTTGCGCGGCAGTTCAGCCATCTTGAGACGCGCCATCAGACGCTCGGTCTCGTCGAGCAACTCGTCATCCGCGATAGCCTTCAGCTTCGCGAACTTGGCAGCGTACTTCTTGACGAGCTTCTTGCGCCGCTCGTTCTTGTTGATCGAACTCAGTTTCGCCATGGACTTAAGCTCTCCTGGGGGCCGCTTACGCGGCCTCCTTCTCTTCGGCCTGCTCGGCCGGGAACGGGAATCCGAAAAGGCGCAGCAGCTCGCGGGCCTCTTCATCGGTCTTTGCGGTGGTGGTCACGATGATGTCCATCCCACGCACCTTCTCGATCTTGTCGTAGCTGATCTCGGGAAACACGATCTGTTCCTTGAGACCCATCGCGTAGTTGCCACGGCCGTCGAACGAGCGCGGGTTGAGCCCACGGAAGTCGCGGATACGCGGCATGGCGATGGTCACGAGGCGGTCGAGAAACTCGTACATGCGGTCACGGCGCAGGTTCACCTTGCAGCCGATCGGCATGCCGTCACGCAGCTTGAACTGCGCGATCGACTTCTTCGCCTTGGTGATGACCGGCTTCTGGCCGGCAATCAGTTCCATTTCCTCGGCAGCGGTCTGGACCTTCTTCTTGTCCTGACTCGCTTCGCCCACGCCCATGTTGAGCGTGATCTTCTCGAGCTTCGGGACCTGAAGACGGTTGGTGTAACCGAACTTTTCGGTCATCGCCTTGACGATCACATCGTCGTAGCGCTGCTTCATGCGGGGCGTGTAATCAGCCATCGATGGTCTCCCCGGACTTCACGGCAACGCGCACCTTCTTGCCGTCCTTCTCTTCGAAGCGGACGCGGGTGGGCTTGCCGTCCTTAGGGTCGGCAACGGCGACCTTGCAGATCGCCATCGGGGCGGGCGCGCGGTCGATGCCACCCTGCGGATTGGCCTGCGAAGGCTTGCGGTGACGCGCGGCGACGTTGATCCCGTCGACTACGACCTTGCCTTCCTTCGGCATGACCTTGGTAACGGTGCCCGTACGACCCTTGTCCTTGCCGGACAGGACGACGACGCTGTCACCCTTCTTGATCTTCGCGGCGGCCATCACAGAACCTCCGGAGCGAGCGAGATGATCTTCATGAAGCCCTTGCCGCGCAGTTCGCGCACGACCGGGCCGAAGATACGGGTGCCGATCGGCTCCTCGTTCTTGTTCACGAGAACCGCGGCATTGGTGTCGAAGCGAATCACGCTCCCGTCGGGACGGCGAACGTCCTTCCGGGTGCGCACGATCACCGCGCGGTGAACGTCGCCCTTCTTCACGCGGGCACGCGGCTGCGCCTCCTTGACGGAGACGACAATCACGTCGCCGACGCTCGCGGTCCGACGCTTTGAGCCACCCAGCACCTTGATGCACTGGACGCGCTTCGCGCCGCTGTTATCCGCGACGTCGAGATTGGACTGCATCTGGATCATCGATCCGGTTCCTTCTCAATGGCTTGCCGGAACAAGTCCGGCAGTTCCTTTACGTCTACCCGCGCGCAGGCGGGAATCTAAAGTCTCAGTTGCCGGCTTCGGCCACGTCGAGGTCGGCTTCGACCGCCTGGACGCCGCCAGCGACCATCCTGTCCTTCACGGCCCAGGTCTTGGTCTTCGAGATCGGCCGCGTCTCTTCGATGCGGACGATATCGCCGGGCTTGTACTCGTTCGCCTCGTCGTGGGCGTGATACTTCTTCGAGCGACGGATGATCTTCCCGTAGAGCGGGTGCTTCACCTTTCGCTCGACAAGCACCGTGACGGTCTTGTCGGTCTTGTCGGAAACGACGGTCCCGATGAGGATACGCTTGGGCATATCGGTTCCTTACTTCGCTTCGGCGCTGCGGACGCGTTGGCCCTGCAGCGTCTTGATCCGGGCGATCTCGCGGCGGACTTCCTTGATCCGCGCGGGGCGCTCGAGTTGGTTGGTCGCAGCCTGGAAGCGCAGATTGAACTGCTCGCGCTTCAGCTCGACGAGCTGGGTGTCGAGCTGGTCGTCGCTCTTGGTGCGAAGGTCTTCGGCCTTGGCCATCATTCGCCTCCCAGGTGGCTGGTATCGCCGAGACGGGCGACAACCTTGGTCTTGATCGGCAGCTTCATCGCCGCACGCTCGAAAGCTTCGGCCGCCAGCGGGCCCGACACGCCGTCCAGCTCGAACAGGATGCGACCCGGCTTCACACGGGCGGCCCAGTATTCGACAGAGCCCTTGCCCTTGCCCTGACGGACTTCGGCGGGCTTCTTAGACACCGGCACGTCAGGGAACACGCGGATCCACAAGCGCCCCTGGCGCTTGATGTGACGCGTGATCGCACGGCGCGCAGCCTCGATCTGACGTGCGGTGATGCGCTCGGGCTCCATGGCCTTGAGGCCGTAGGAGCCAAAGTTCAGCGCGGTACCGCCCTTGGCGTTGCCGCTGATCCGGCCCTTGAAGGCCTTGCGGAACTTGGTTTTCTTCGGTTGCAGCATCTTATCTACTCAACTCAGCGGGCCGGACGGACGCCGGAGGTCTGAGCCTCCATCATCAGCCGGTCCTGCGCCATCGGGTCATGGCCGAGGATCTCGCCCTTGAAGACCCAGACCTTGATGCCGATCACGCCGTAGGCGGTCAGCGCCTCGGCCTCGGCATAGTCGACGTTCGCGCGCAGCGTGTGCAGCGGAACACGGCCTTCACGGTACTGCTCGACGCGGGCAATCTCGGCGCCGCCAAGGCGGCCGCCGCACATGATCTTGATGCCCTCGGCACCAAGGCGCATGGCCGACTGCATCGCGCGCTTCATCGCCCGGCGGAAAGCCACGCGGCGAACCAGCTGGTCGGCGATACCCTGGGCGACGAGCTTGGCGTCGATTTCCGGCTTGCGGATCTCGACGATATTCAGCTTCACTTCGCTGTCGGTGATCGTCGCGAGCTTCGCGCGCAGTTTCTCGATGTCCGCACCCTTCTTGCCGATAATAACACCGGGCCGGGCAGCGTAGATGGAAATGCGGCACAGCTTGGCCGGACGCTCGATGACCACCTTCGAGATAGCTGCCTGCGGCAGGTTGTCGACGATGTACTTGCGCAGCTCGATGTCTTCCTTGAGCAGCTGAGCATAGCCACGCCCTTCGGCGTACCAGCGGCTGTCCCAGGTCCGGTTGATCTGCAGGCGCAGGCCGATCGGGTTAGATTTATGACCCATATCAGGCCTCCTCGACTTCGCGGACGACGATACGCAGGCGGCTGAACGGCTTGAGAATCCGTGTGGACTTGCCGCGACCACGTGTAGCGAAACGCTTCATGGTGATCGACTTGCCGACCGAGGCTTCCGCCACGACGAGCGCGTCGACATCCAGATTGTGGTTGTTCTCCGCGTTGGCGATCGCCGAAGCGAGCACCTTGCGGGCATCCTTGGCCATGCCGCGCTTGCTGAAGGCGAGAATGTTCATCGCATCCTCGACCCGCTTACCACGGATCAGCGCCGCGACGAGGTTCAGCTTCTGGGCAGAACCACGGATCGTGGTCCCGACCGACAGCGCCTCATTGTCGGCGACACGACGGGGGGCTTTCTGCTTGCTCATCAGCGCTTACCCTTCTTGTCGGCCGCGTGGCCCGGGAAGTTACGCGTGGGCGCGAACTCGCCGAGCTTGTGGCCGACCATCTCTTCGTTGACCGAGACGGGAACGAACTTCTGACCGTTGTAGACGCTGAACGTCAGGCCGACGAAATCCGGCAGGATCGTAGAGCGCCGCGACCAGGTCTTGATCGGCGCACGACCACCGGATTCCTGCGCCACTTGCGCCTTCTTCAGCAGGTGCAGGTCGACGAAAGGACCTTTCCAGACGGAACGAGCCATGTCGGATTACCTCTTCTTCTTCGCGTGGCGCGAACGGATGATCATCTTGTCCGTCTGCTTGTTGTGACGTGTGCGGGCGCCCTTGGTCGGCTTGCCCCACGGGGTGACCGGGTGACGGCCGCCCGAAGTACGGCCTTCACCGCCGCCGTGCGGGTGATCCACCGGGTTCTTCGCGACGCCGCGAGTGAGCGGACGCCTGCCCATCCACCGCTTGCGGCCAGCCTTACCCAGATTCTGGTTCTGGTTATCGGGGTTCGAAACCGCGCCAACCGTGCCCATGCAGTCCGAACGAATGTAGCGCTGCTCGCCAGAGTTCAGGCGAACGATCACCAGACCGCGGTCACGGCCGACGAGCTGGACGTAAGTCCCCGCCGAACGGGCGATCTGGCCGCCCTTGCCCGGCTTCATCTCGATGTTATGGCAAATCGTGCCGACCGGCATCTGGCCCAGAAGCATGGCATTGCCCGGCTTCACGTCGACCTTCTCGCCGGCGATGACCTTGTCGCCCACCGCGACGCGCTGCGGCGCCAGGATGTAGGCCAGCTCGCCGTCGTCGTACTTGACCAGAGCGATGAAGGCGGTGCGGTTGGGATCGTATTCGATCCGCTCCACGGTGCCTTCGACGTCCCACTTGCGACGCTTGAAGTCGACGTAGCGGTACTTCTGCTTGTGACCACCCGCAATACCGCGCGAAGTCACATGACCCTTGTTGTTACGGCCGCCGGTCTTGCGCTTGCCTTCCGTCAGCGACTTGACCGGCTTGCCCTTATACAGGCCGGACTTGTCGACGAGGATGAGGCCACGCCGTGCGGGGCTCGTCGGTTTGTAGTTCTTGAGTGCCATTTCGTTCTAGCCTCAGATACCGCTGGTGACGTCGATGGAATCGCCGTCCTTGAGGGTGACGATCGCCTTCTTCGTGTCGGTGCGCTTGTAGGGACGGCCCTTCCAGCGCTTGGTCTTGCCCTTCACGACGATCGTGTTCACGCCGGTCACGGTCACGTCGAAGAGAGCTTCGACCGCTTCCTTGACCTGCGGCTTGGTCGCGTCGCCGGCAATCTTGAACACAACCGCGTTGTGCTCCGATGCCATGGTCGCCTTCTCGGTGATGTGGGGACCGAGAATAACGTCGTAGTGACGCGCGTCGATTTCCTGCTTCTTAGCCATTGAAGCGCGCCTCCAGCTTCTCGACAGCGGCCTTGGTGAGGACCAGCGTGTCGTGGTTGAGGATGTCGTAGACGTTGGCGCCCATCGCCGGCAGGACGTTCACGCCCTTCATGTTGCCGGCAGCCCGGGCGAACCCGGTCTCGATCGCGTCGCCATCGATCACCAGTACCTTGCCGCTCCAGCCGTTCTTTTCGAACTGACCGACGAGCGCCTTGGTCTTGGCATCATTCAGCTCGAGGCTGTCGACGATCACGAGACCGTCCTTCGCCCGGGTCGAAAGCGCCATCTTGAGGCCGAGCGCACGAATCTTCTTGTTAAGAGAGATCTCGAAGTCACGCTTGCGCGCACCGTGGGCCTTGCCGCCGCCGACGAAGATCGGTGCTGCGCGGTCGCCGTGGCGAGCCGTGCCGCCGCCCTTCTGGCGACCCCACTTCTTGCCGGTACGGGCAACGTCGCTGCGCTCGCGGGTCGGACGCGCGGTCGCACGCCGATTCCACAGCTGCCACGTCACGACGCGATGCAGGATGTCCTGGCGCGGCTCGACACCGAACACGGCGTCGTTGAGCTCGAGATCGCCGGCAGCCTTGCCGTCGAGTTTCTGGACCTTCACCTTCACGGATCAGCCCTCCTTGTTCTCGTCCGAGGACGTGGTGCCCTCGTCGGTGGTGTTCTGTTCGCCAAGCGCCGGGGTCGTGTCGTCACCCGCTCCGGCCTGCTGCTCCTTGAGAAGCTGCTCCTGGTGCGCGCTGTCGACCTCGGTGTGAACCTCGTGCTCGGCAGCGTGCTCGACCATGCCGGCCGGCGCTTCCTCGTGCTCGGGAGCGGCGGACTTCTTGTCGAGAATCGCACCCGGGAACGGGGCACCCTCGGGCATCGGCAGCTTCACCGCGTCACGGACCATCAGCCAAGAGTTCTTGGAACCCGGGACCGAACCCTTGACGAAGAGCAGACCACGGACCGCATCGGTGCGGACGATTTCGAGGTTCTGCTGCGTGCGCTGCTTGTCACCCATGTGACCGGCCATCTTCTTGTTCTTGAAGACCTTGCCCGGATCCTGGCGCTGCCCGGTCGAACCCAGCGAACGGTGGCTGACCGAAACGCCGTGTGTCGCACGAAGACCGCCGAAGCCCCAACGCTTCATGCCGCCTGCAAAGCCCTTGCCCTGCGTGCAGCCCGTGACGTCGACCATCTGGCCGGCGACGAAGTGCTCGGCACTGATGGTGGCGCCCACCGGGAGGAGCCCGTCCTCGTCGTCGAGGCGGAACTCGGCGACCTTCATCTTCAGCGGAACTTCCGCCTTGGCGAAGTGCTCACGCTGCGGCTTGTTGACGTTCTTCTGCTTGGCCACGCCCGAACCGACCTGGAGCGCGACGTATCCGTCACGATCGGCGGTGCGGTGCGATACGACCTGACAATCCTCCAGCGCCAGGACGGTGACGGGCACATGGCGGCCGTCCTCCTGAAACAGGCGGGTCATCCCGACTTTCTTCGCGATCACGCCAGTGCGCATGACCCAATCTCCTTACAGAGGCCTGCCGGGACCATCCCGGAAGGCATGTCAGCCCGATTGTCACACGTCGCCCCGTCCGGGCTGAAAGTACCTTTCCCTTGCGAGAAAGGCGAGACGGGGGACGCTGCCCGGCATTTGCCGGAGGTATCCCTTGTCCGCGGACCTTGCGGTCCGCGCCGAAATCAAGCCAGCTTGATTTCGACGTTAACGCCGGCGGCCAGGTCGAGCTTCATCAGCGCGTCCACGGTCTGGGCGTTGGGCTGCACGATGTCGAGCAGCCGCTTGTAGGTGCGCACCTCGAACTGCTCACGCGACTTCTTGTCGATGTGCGGGCCGCGGTTCACGGTGAACTTCTCGATGCGCGTCGGGAGAGGAATGGGGCCCCGGATCAGTGCACCCGTGCGACGGGCGGTATCTGCAATCTCGCCAGTGGCCTGGTCGAGAACGCGATGGTCAAACGCCTTGAGGCGAATGCGGATATTCTGGGCTTCCATGTCCTACTACCGATGCGAAAGAGCCTAGGGGCCGAAACCCCAAAAAAGAAAAGGCCTGCCCCGCTTGACCCGGTTTCCCGGAACGGGCGACCTTCCCCGAAATTCGTTGTGACGAGAGACGAATCTCCGTCTGTGGGCGCGCCTATACGAATACGACCGATTCCTTGCAACCCCGAAATGGGACAAATCGCAAGCGGCCAATTCCTGGATGCGGCGAACGGTGGACCCACTCCGTTCGCGGGGAAGGAAACGGCCCGGCTCCATCTCGGGAGCCGGGCCCTGTCCTCAGGCAATCGCGAAAGCGATTACTTGGTGATGTTCGCCACCACGCCCGAGCCGACGGTACGGCCGCCTTCGCGGATCGCGAAGCGCAGACCTTCGTCCATCGCGATCGGGGCAATGAGCTTGACCGAGATCGTGACGTTGTCGCCGGGCATGACCATCTCGACACCCTCGGGGAGGATGACTTCGCCGGTCACGTCGGTGGTGCGGAAGTAGAACTGCGGGCGGTAGTTGGCGAAGAACGGCGTGTGACGGCCACCTTCATCCTTCGACAGCACGTAGACTTCGGCGCTGAACTCGGTGTGCGGGTTCACGGTGCCGGGCTTGGCCAGAACCTGACCACGCTCGACGTCCTCGCGCCCGATACCACGGATAAGCGCGCCGATGTTGTCGCCAGCTTCGCCGCGATCGAGCAGCTTGCGGAACATTTCGACACCCGTGACGGTGGTCTTCTGCGTGTCCTTGATGCCCACGATCTCGACTTCGTCGCCGACATTCACGATGCCGGTCTCGACACGGCCGGTCACGACGGTGCCGCGACCCGAGATCGAGAACACGTCCTCGATCGGCATCAGGAACGGCTTGTCGACCGGGCGGTCGGGCTGCGGGATGTACTCGTCGACGGCCTTCATCAGCTCGATGATCGAGTTCTTGCCGATTTCGTCGTCACGCCCTTCGAGCGCGGCCAGGGCCGAACCCTTGACGATCGGAATGTTGTCGCCGTCGAAATCGTACGAGCTGAGAAGCTCGCGAACTTCCAACTCGACGAGTTCGAGGATTTCCTCGTCGTCGACCTGGTCGACCTTGTTCATGTAAACGACCAGCGCGGGCACGCCGACCTGGCGGGCGAGCAGGATGTGCTCGCGGGTCTGCGGCATCGGACCGTCAGCGGCGTTCACGACCAGGATCGCGCCGTCCATCTGGGCGGCACCGGTGATCATGTTCTTCACGTAGTCGGCGTGACCCGGGCAGTCGACGTGCGCGTAGTGACGGGCATCGGTCTCGTACTCGACGTGCGCAGTCGAGATCGTGATGCCGCGGGCGCGCTCTTCCGGCGCCTTGTCGATATTGGCGAAGTCCACCGCGGCGCCGCCATGCATCTCGGCCATCACCTTGGTGATCGCGGCGGTCAGCGTGGTCTTGCCGTGGTCGACGTGACCGATGGTGCCGATGTTGCAGTGCGGCTTGTTCCGCTGGAATTTTTCCTTGGCCATTTTCTCTAACCTCTAGTGTCTGAAATTCGATTTCTGCGGGAAGTTAGGCGGCACCCGCTGAATCAGGCGCCGCCCCTAGACGCTGGACTTGCCTTAGGCAAGCTTCTCCTTGACCTCGGCCGCGACGTTCGCCGGGACCTCGTCATAGTGGCTGAACTGCATCGTGTACTGGGCACGGCCCTGGGTAAACGAGCGCAGTTCGTTGACGTAGCCGAACATGTTCGCGAGCGGCACCATGGCGTCGACGACCTGGGCATTGCCCCGGCTATCGGTGCCCTGGATCTGGCCGCGGCGGGAGTTCAGGTCGCCGATCACGTCGCCCATGAACTCTTCCGGGGTCACTACTTCGACCTTCATGATCGGTTCGAGCAGCTTGATACCAGCCTTCTGAGCCGCTTCGCGCATCGCACCGCGACCGGCGATCTCGAACGCCAGCGCGCTCGAGTCGACGTCGTGGTACTTGCCGTCCGTCAGGTGAATTTCGAAGTCGATGATCGGGAAGCCGATGAGCGAACCGGTTTCGGCCGTTTCGCGCATGCCCTTCTCCACCGCGGGAATGTACTCGCGGGGGATGTTGCCGCCCTTGATCTCGTCGACGAACGTGATGCCCGAACCGCGCTCGCCGGGGGCGAGCGAGACCTTGACTTCGCCGAACTGGCCCGAACCACCCGACTGCTTCTTGTGGGTGTAGGTCAGTTCGACCGGCTTCGCGAGCGATTCACGATACGCCACCTGGGGCGCGCCCACGTTGGCTTCCACCTTGAACTCGCGCTTCATGCGATCGACGAGGATGTCGAGGTGCAGTTCGCCCATGCCCTTGATGATCGTCTGGCCCGATTCATGATCGGTCGAGACGCGGAACGAGGGATCCTCCGCCGCGAGGCGGCTGAGGGCGACGCCCATCTTCTCCTGGTCGGCCTTGGTCTTGGGTTCGACCGAAAGCTCGATGACCGGATCGGGGAACTCCATCCGTTCGAGGATGATCGGCTTCATCGTGTCACAAAGCGTGTCGCCCGTGGTCGTGTCCTTCATGCCTGCGATCGCGACAATGTCGCCGGCAAAAGCCTCGCTGATGTCCTCGCGGCTGTTGGCATGCATAAGGAGCATGCGGCCGATCTTCTCGCGCTTGTCCTTCACCGAGTTGAGCACGGTGCCCTTCTCGAGTTTGCCGGAATAGATCCGCGTGAAGGTGAGCGAGCCGACGAACGGATCGTTCATGATCTTGAACGCCAGCGCGGAGAACGGCGCCTCGTCGCTGGACGGACGGCTGTCTTCCTTGTCCGTGTCGGGAATGATGCCCATGATCGGCGGCACGTCGAGCGGACTCGGCATGTAGTCGACCACGGCATCGAGCAGCGGCTGGACGCCCTTGTTCTTGAACGCGGAGCCGCAGGTCACCGGAACGAAGGCTTGCGCCAGGGTGCCCTTGCGGATCAGCTTCTTGAGGGTCGCCGCATCGGGGATCTCGCCTTCGAGATAGGCTTCCATCACGTCATCGTCCTGTTCGACGATGAGCTCGATCATCTTCTCGCGGTAGTCCGCCGCCTTGTCGGCGAGGTCGGCCGGGATGTCGACATACTCGAACTCGGCGCCGAGGCTCTCGTCCTTCCAGACGATGCCGCGGTTGTTGACGAGGTCGACGACGCCCTTGAGATCGCTCTCCGCGCCGATCGGGAGGTAGAGCACCAGCGGCACTGCGCCGAGGCGATCGATGATGGACTGGACGCAGTAGTAGAAGTCAGCGCCGGTGCGGTCGAGCTTGTTGATGAAGCACATCCGCGGGACTTTGTACTTGTCGGCCTGGCGCCACACGGTCTCGGACTGCGGCTCCACGCCCGCGACGCCGTCGAACACCGCGACCGCGCCGTCGAGGACGCGCAGCGAGCGTTCCACCTCGATGGTGAAGTCGACGTGCCCGGGGGTGTCGATGATGTTGATGCGGTGCTTTTCGCCCTTGCCGTCGTCAGCCTGCCAGAACGTGGTCGTGGCGGCCGAGGTGATGGTGATGCCGCGCTCCTGCTCCTGCTCCATCCAGTCCATGGTGGCGGCGCCGTCGTGGACTTCGCCGATCTTGTAGGACTTGCCGGTGTAGTAGAGGATGCGTTCGGTCGTGGTGGTCTTGCCGGCATCGATGTGCGCCATGATGCCGATGTTGCGATAGCGCTCCAGCGGATATTCGCGGGCCATTGTACAGTTCCTCGGGTCTTGGGGGACGGCCGCCGCGCGGCAGCTCGCCCCCTATATAGGTATTACCAGCGGTAGTGCGAGAACGCGCGGTTGGCGTCGGCCATGCGGTGGGCGTCTTCGCGCTTCTTGACCGCGTTGCCGCGGTTGTTGGCCGCATCCATCAGCTCGCCCGAGAGGCGGGCGGCCATCGTGGTTTCCGCCCGGCCGCGCGCGGCCGAGATGAGCCAGCGGATGGCCAGCGCCTGGGCGCGTTCCGGACGGACCTCGACCGGGACCTGGTAGGTCGCACCGCCGACGCGGCGCGAGCGCACCTCGACCTGCGGCTTCACGTTGTTCAACGCATCGTGGAACAGCGCGATCGGATCGGCCTTGGCCCGGCTCTCGACCACTTCGAGCGCACCGTAGACGATGCCTTCGGCAACGGACTTCTTACCGTCGAGCATGAGGTTGTTCATGAACTTCGACAGGATCTGATCCCCGAACTTGGGATCGGGCAGGATTTCCCGCTTCTCGGGACGACGACGACGACTCATCTGAGTATCTCCAAAATCTTGCTCGTCAGCCCGGACTTGTTCCGGGTCAGTGCCTGCTCTTCGAGGCGCAGCGCGCGGGGCGAAGAAGGCACCGCCCCGGAACAGGTCCGGGGTGACAGGAAGGGGAAAGCCTTACTTCGGACGCTTGGCGCCGTACTTCGAACGGCTCTGGCGGCGGTCCTTGACACCCTGGGTGTCGAGCACGCCGCGCAGCACGTGATAGCGCACGCCGGGAAGGTCGCGCACACGGCCGCCGCGGATCAGGACCACGGTGTGCTCCTGCAGGTTGTGCCCCTCACCGGGGATGTACGAGATGACCTCGCGCCCGTTGGTCAGGCGAACCTTGGCCACCTTGCGCAGCGCCGAGTTCGGCTTCTTCGGGGTCGTCGTGTACACGCGGGTGCAGACGCCGCGCTTCTGCGGGTTCTGCTCCATCGCAGGGACCTTGGACTTGGTCTTCTGCGGCTCGCGGCCCTTGCGGACCAGCTGGTTGATCGTCGGCATTAAAGATGTCTCTCTTCACCATTTTTCCGGTGCGGCGAAATGCCGCCCCGGCGCGCCCCATCCGGGCGCAAAACCGGTCCCCACTTTTGCTGAAGGGAGCGCGGCGGGCAGCCACACACCTTCGGCCAAGGCGGAACCCGGCTGGCGGTCGCGGCTGGGTGGATAATGTGGGGTTCGCCCTTCCCGTCACCCCGGACTTGATCCGGGGTCCATCGAGACAGGAGGGCCGCGAAGCGACTTTCCTGATATGGGCGAGCCTGAAACACTCCACCCGGCACACGAACGCCGGGTTACTTTGACGGCCGCCCCGCGAGCTTTCGCTCCAACAGAGAAGGGCCTAGCGACATGTCGCCAAGGCCCCCGGGACTCAACCGGCAATGTTCAGCTCTATCTGACCGACTCTGGCTGGCGCCTGCTTCGGATGAGCGGGCCGTTACGAGGATTTGGGTGTGGGGTCAAGATCGGTCAGGGCTGCTTAGGCCCATCGCCCGCGCGGGCTATTCCGACCAGTCGCTCCGGGAAGATGCGAGATATGCAGTCATCTGGACATAGCCGCTTTCGGTGAGCCGAACGAAGCGGCGGCGCGCGTCGGCGTCGTCCTGATGTCGCTCCACCAGCCCGGCCGTCTCCAATTTCTGAAGGTGGCGCAAGGCAGTCGTTCCGGGAGCCATAGAAGCAAGACAGGCCGACGAGACCGAAATCAACTTCCCGCGCTTTTCTGCAATATAAAGGTCCAGAAGTATGTCCCAGCTTGGCTCCGCAAAAAGAGAGTCCGGGAAGTGCTTGTGTCGCTGACGCCTTTCGATCAGCATGTCCTCGGCGACGAGAAGCCATGCATCGCTGTCCTTTGAAAGACTCTGCGAACTTCGAACGCTGAGCAGGCTCGGCGCGGGCTTGGGCGATCTCGGACGCCATTGACATCATCTGGTTGCCCATGAGCCTGAGACGACGCGTGAGGTCCGGATGGGTCGCGTTCATGCCCGCGCACCATTCAGTTCAAGCGCCAGTCCCGCACTTCCCTTCCGCGCCGCAATCTCCCCGAATGCTTTACCGATGCGATCAGGATCGCAACCGCAACGGCGTTGGGCGGAATTTGCGTCATGGCCCAATACGCCCAGTTCATCCCGCGGACTTCGGCCAACATTGCTATATGGCCGAGCACCGGAAACGTAAGGAAAGCCGCCGCAAATATTGGCCACAGCCGGTTCGCGCGCAGGGCGAGCACCACAAAGCCGAAGAAGGCCAGCAGATCCAGGATGGCTGCCGGCAGGCTGAAGCCGACGTAAGCGCGAGGGGCGGAAAAATGGCGCAGGAGCAGGTCCGCGACGAACCAAGCGAACAGAAGCCCTGCACCCAGCCGTTCGGGTTTTCCGCCCAACCCTAATGCGCACAGCACAGCTGCGACAAGCAAGGCCAGCGGAACGAACATTACGAGTGTCATGACGTGTCATGTTGCACCCCCATTCCTCGCTCCGCCAGCCATTCGCCTACTACGCCGCCAATCCAGTCAACTGTCCGGTCAACTGTCCGGTCGGTTCGAGGGGAGGACAATCGTCCCCGTAACCGGTTTCCCTCTGCACATCGAGCAGACCGCCATGAACCCGTGCCAGTTCTCCCCCAGCTGCCAGCAAGGTCTGCTGCGACTTTGTCAGGCGCAGCATTGCCTCGAGACCAAGAAACGGCGCACTGCCCGTTTCCCGCCTGGCTTCGATCATCGTGAGCAGCAGTTCGGACTGCTTGACAAGCGCCTCGTCCAGCGCCGCTTCCGCCTCCCTGAGCGTGCGGCTGATTCGTACCTGTGCGACAGGAATGGTCATCTTCATCACAAATTCTCCGTTCGGGCCTAAAAGGCCGTGGACCCACCGGAGACGTGAAAGGATCAGCCGGCAACAATGTCGGACAATTGTCCGAATATCGCCAGCCCGGCCAACATCAGCACCGCCAGCAAAACAGCAACTGCCGCTATAGCCGCAACGCGAATGCCTGTGCCGTAAGGCCCTTCAAACATCTCCGGAACGAGGCGGTATTCCTCAGCATCGTCGCCACCCAAATCCTGATCGGACCGATCCGGACGGTTAGCGAAAAGTTGCGGTTCCGCATCGCTCGATGAGGGCGAGTACGTAGGCTCAGGCTTGTAGGACAGGTCAAAATCTTCACATGCGACTTTTTCGCATACCTCCTTGATATCACGGTATTTTGCCGCCAGATCGCTGCGCGAATGCACCCCCAGTTTGGCCCGGGCATAGCGCAGCCGCTGTTCGACCGTGTGAGGTGAAATTCCCAGGTCTCGGGCAATTTGTTTGGAGGTCTTGAACTGGATCAGATGATCGAGCGCGGCCCGCTGGCCTTCAGTCAGGCAATCCAATAGCGGCCCGTCCGCGTCGTTGTGCGACATTTGTTTTCCTATCAGGGCGAGCAGCGAGAACGCTCCCTCGAGCAGAATTGGTCCAAAATGGCGCGTTTTTACGCGACGAGGCCGTTGTCAATGGCAGGTCGCCGTCTGTCCCTCGGTCAGGGTTGAAGAAAATATTTTCCTACAAGCCGCCACCCCGTGCCAGCCGAACGGTATGGCCACCGAATCCAACATCCCCACCCCGCCCGGCAAGCCGACTCCAACCCGGGCAATCGCCCGCCAGGCCACCAGCAGCGCGGCGTTCGTCGCCGACCCGCCCGAGCCCGACGATCCGCTGCTTGCCTTTACCCCCGTCCCGCACGTCGCGCCGCGCCGCAACTCGATCACGCCCGAGCGGCAGCGGGCGTTCATTGCGCAGCTCGCCGCCACCGGCATCGTCACCCAGGCCGCGCGGCATATCGGGGCGAGCATGGAGGCGCTCTACAAGCTGCGCAACAAGGCCGGCGGCGAGGAGTTCGCCGCCGCGTGGGAGACGGCGGCGGACCGTGCGATGGCGCGGCTGGAGGACTGTGCGCTCGCCCGCGCGATCCAGGGCGAGGAGCGGATGGTCGTCTCGGCCGGCAAGGTGGTCGGCACAGAGGTGCGCCACAACGAGGCGCTGGTCATGTTCTTCCTGCGCAACCGGCGCGGCGCGCGCCATGCCGATGACTGGCGCAAGATCGTGCCCGGCCACCCCGTCTACGAGCACATCCACGGCGAGATCGAGGCGCGCTTCGCCGCGCAGTTCGCCGAGCGCGAGAAGGCGCTGAAGGCGGAGTATGCGCGCAAGGAAAAGGCGATGGACGACAAATGGCAGAAGGAGTTGCAGGAGCTCAACGAGCTCGAGGCCGAGATCGAGGAAGAGCGCGCCGAACTGGCCGCCGTCGCCGAGGGCCACCTGCCGCCCGAACAGGGGGCCAAGAGCCACCTGCTTTTCCTGCTTGCCCAGGCCAGCGTGGAGGAGCTGCAGGAGTGGGTCGACTGGGATGCGCTGAAGAAGGCACGCAAGGCGCTGGCGCGGAAATGAGGCACGGTGCCGCAGGCACCGTTTCCGCCCCGCGCTGCGCCCGGCGGGGGCGTGTCAGAGCACCTTGACGCTGCCCTGCGCCGGGAGGGGTGGCAATTTCCGCCCGAACCGGTCGGTAAGCCGCAGTTCGCCTCCGCCGTCCTTGCGGGCTGCCGCTCCGGCACCGGCGGGATCCGGTCCGCCGCTCCGCCGGCTCGTTGAATTCCACGCCGCAATAACCGCGCTTGTGCCATTTGACCTGGCCGGCCAGTTCGTCCCACCCGTCGACGGCCAGCAGGATGGTCCGGCCCGGCTCGATCAGGCCGCTGCTCGTCCGCAAGCGGCAGCCGGTCGCCGAAAAATCCACGACTGTACTTCGATCGGGCTGGCAGGAACGCGGGCGCTGCCTTTCCAGTTCGTGATGACTCTCTCACTCTTGCGCCGCTCCATCCAAGTTCCCCAAGTCGCCCCCCAATCTGCCTACCTTAAAAACTGATCTATGTTAATGCCAAATACTGGGGCACGAAGGCTCGCCGCGAGCGTAACGGGGCGCGAAAATATATTGAGACAAAGTCAACTTGTCCCTACACTCCCCGTCGGGAGTTTAAAGGGAGCCTGCTCATGCGCCGTCTTGCGCTCATTTCGTCCGTCGCCGCGATCGCCATTGCGTTCACCGCCGTGCCCGCCGCCGCGCAGGACATGCCGAAGAACGTTCCGGCCAACCTTGCCACGCTGCCGCCGCCGGACACGAGCTACACCCCGCCCAAGACGGCCTGGGGGGACTACGATTTCTCCCACACCTACCAGGTCGAATACATCAACAACGCGCGCATCCTGTTCCAGCGGCCGAAGGAATACGGCGACCGCTACTTCGTGAACCCCGAGGAGTTTGCCCGCCGCCTCGCCGCGGCCGAGCGGTCGGACGGAAACTTCGCCGCCGCGAGCGACCGGGGCATCGGCACGTCGGGCACCGAGGGGCTGGCCGACTGGGTCAAGCACTCCACCTTCGCGCACCGCACCTCGATGCTGGTCTCGCCGGCCGACGGACAGCTCCCGCCGATGACGCCTTATGGCAAGGAGATGATGGAAAAGGGCCGCTCCAGCTGGGTGCCGGTGCAGGACTTCGACTGGGTGTCGGACTTCGACAGCTGGGACCGCTGCGTGAGCCGCGGCTTCCCGGCGAGCATGTTCCCCTTCCGCTACAACAACGGCCTGCGCGTGTTCCAGAGCCCGGGCTACGTCACCATCGTGCTCGAGATGCTCGGGACCCGGGTGATCCCGCTCTACAAGAACAAGGCCGCGGCCGAGGCGGCCGGGTGGCAGCCGGCGGTCGAGACCTGGATGGGCGACAGCCGCGGTTGGTGGGAAGGCAAGGAACTCGTCATCGAGACCACCAACATCAAGAGCGGCGACAGCGTGGCGGGGGACGGATACTCGCGCGCCGCCAGCCCGCTCAACGTCGCCACCCAGGCCACGCTGCCGTTCAACACCACGCCCATGAGCAAGCAGGCCATGACCGTCGAGCGGCTGTCGATGCCGAACGACCACACGATCGACTACACCGTGACCTATTCGGACCCCAAGGTGTTCACCAAGCCGTGGACCGCCCGCCTCGAGTGGAATCGCGACGACAGCTACGAGTTCTTCGAATACGCCTGTCACGAGGGCAACCAGCAGATCCGCGACTACATCTCCGCGAGCCGCGCGCATCGCAAGGCCGTGGCCGAGGGGACGCAGGAGCCCGTCACGCTCGAAAACGATCCGAGCGCCCGCTTCGCGACGATCTTCGACCGCGACCCGGCGGTGGCCCCGCCGCCGCAGCGCCCTGCCGCACCGCGCGAATAGGGATCCGGCGCGCTAAGGGGCGCGCGCGATGGCACGGGGCTCTGCGCCGACCTTGTTCGCGGCGAGGACCTCACCCGGCCACCTGGGTCGGTGGCCCGATCAGGCCACCTGCCCGCAGTAGAGCAGCCGCCCCTCGCCCAATGTGTCGAGCATCAGGTCGCGCACCTCCTGCGCCACGGCGAAGCAGCCGAGGCTGCGGCCCACCCGGTTCTGCGCGCGAGCCATGTCCTTGCTGACATAGTCGGCGCCATGCAGCACGATCGCCCGTTCCAGCGCGTTGGAGTTTGCCGGATCGAGCCCGAGCAGGCGGCGCGAGCGGCCGTGCTTGCCGACATAGCTATTGGCGGTGAGATAGGCCCCGCGGCTGGAGGCGTTGGAATCGGGCACGTTGGAAAAGCGCTGGACCATGCCGGTGTTGGCCGGGTCCGAGCCGCGCCCGTGCGAGACGAGCCATTCGTGCTCGACCTTCCCGCCGGCCACGTCGACCAGCTGGAAGCGGGCCTCGCCCGAAGGTTTCGAGAAATCGACCAGCCCGATCCGGTCGCGGTGGACGATCCGGCGTTCGTGCGCATCGAGCGAGGCAAGCGCCTGGGCCAGCAACGGCGGCATATCCGCCGCCACCGGCGCAGCGGCAGCGGCTGGAACGGCCGGGGCGGTGTCAGCCGGTATCGCCCGCGGCGGTCCCTTGCGCAGCAGCCATCCCGGCGCACTCGCCCCGGTACCCAATGCAAATGCTCCCGCCAGCACCTGGCGGCGTTCGAAAGTCATATCCGATCCCTGTCATCGCTTCGGGATGTCCGATCCCGTCCCGTGCGTGATAGCGGACCAATGCTGAACTTAACCTGAGGTTCTCGGCGGAGCGATTCAGCCGCGCCCGGCCTTCACCCCGGCGAGAAACTCGTCGAGGGTCTGGGGGTCGCGGCCGGTGACCGAGCGATAGTCGTGGCTCACGAGATCGAACTGGCCGGCCTCGATCGCGCGCATCGTGCCCACCGTGCTGGCGGCGAGCGAGGCAGGCATGCCCCACTCCTCGGTCATGTAGGCAGGCCACTCCGCGGCCGGGATCGCTTCGTAGCGGACCGGCTTGCCAAAGCACCGCGCGATCGCCTCGGCCACCTCGTCGCCGGTGTAGGCTCGCGGCATCGTTTCGTTGAGGATGCGATTGTCTTCTTCGCCGCCCGCAAGGACAGTCGCCGCCGAGAGGCCGAGATCGTCGCGCGCGATATAAGTGCACTTCGCGGCACCGAGGCTGCGCCGCAACACCCCCGTCTTCAGCGTCTGGTCGAGATCCGCCACCAGGATTTCGGCATAGAGCGCGTGCCGCAGGATCGTGTAGCTGAGGCCCGAGGCGGCAATCGCCTGCTCGGTGGGCCAGTGGACGAGCTGGCTGTGCTCGGCCAGCGCATCCGGCCCCGCCGCGAGGAAGCTGGTGTAGAGGACGTGGCGCACCCCGGCCGCCTTTGCCGCCTCCAGCGCGGCCAGGTTCTGCCGCAGCCGCTCAGAGTTGTCGGCGTAAGTCGAAATCAGCAAGGCCCGGGTGGCGCCGGCGAAGGCGGGACCGAGTGTCTCCGGCGCGTCGAAATCGCCGTGTCGCACCGTCACCCCTTGAGCGGCAAGTTCGCGTGCGGGAGCCGAATCCGGGTCGCGGGTGGTGGTCAGGATGTTTGCCGGATCGGTCATCTGCAGGAGGTTGGCGATCACCGACCGCGCCAAGTTGCCGTTTGCCCCGCTTACCAACAGCATAAACTCGCTCCTCTTTGCCTCCGGCTCCCGCGCCGGCTGCAGCTCAGTAGCATGGCGTGGCGCCGGATACAGCGCCCTGCCGGGCCGACCCGGCGCGCGGCAGGCCGAATTGGGTTGCCAATCCCCTCCTGCTTCTCGACAGATAGCGACACGGGGCCTTGCCAAACCCTTTTGACGTATGCAAAATACCCCGACGAATTATGGGATGCGAGGCGGCAGAGTCTCGCCAGAGGGGATTACCGTTATGCGCCTGCAGCCTCGCCTGCTTCTTGTTGCCTGTGCCTTTATGTCGAGTGTGCTCGGCATCGGGGCGGGTGCCAGTGCCCAGGAAGGGCACGATCATGCGGCCGCGAGCGCCGATGCGGCGCCGGCCGGGCCGATGCGCGCGCTGCGCTGGTCGGACCCGGCTGCCTGGCCGGGCGGCAAGGTTCCGGCGGCAGGCGACGCGGTGACCATCGGGCGCGACATGGACGTGGTGCTCGATGTCGCCCCGCCTGCGCTGCGCAGCCTGACGATCGACGGGCGGCTGAGCTTTGCCGACACGCGCGACGTCGCGCTGGAGACCGAGTGGATCTACCTGCGCCGCGGCACGCTGCAGATCGGCAGCGAGGCGCAGCCCTTCACCCACAAGGCGACGATCACCCTGACCGACAATGTCCCGGACGAGGACATCAACACGATGGGCGACCGCGGCATCCTCAACATGGGCGGGACGCTCGAACTGCACGGCGACCGGACCAACACCTGGACCAAGCTGGCGAAGACGGCCGCGGCCGGCAGCAGGGCCATCGAGGTGCTCGACGCGAGCGGCTGGAAGGCCGGCGACGAGATCGTTCTGGCCTCGACCGACTTCGACCCGCGGCAGGCCGAGCGGCGCCACGTCACGGGCGTCAAGGGCAATGCGCTCACCCTCGACCGGCCGCTCGAGTACATGCACTTCGGCCAGGTCACCTACGGGGTGGACGAGCGCGGCGAGGTCGGTTTGCTGACGCGCAACGTCAAGGTCCAGGCCTCCGACGATGCGGCCAAGTCCTACTTCGGCGGGCACATCATGGCGATGGCCGGCGCGACGATGCACGTCTCGGGCGTGGAGCTGAACCGGATGGGCCAGCACCTGCACCTGGCGCGCTATCCGATCCACTGGCACATCATCGGCGAAGGCGCGGGCCAGTACATCAGGAACTCGGCGATCCACGACACCTACAGCCGCTGCGTGACGGTGCACGGGACCAACAACGTGACCGTGCAGAACAACGTGACCTACAACACCGTGGGCCACTGCTTCTTCCTCGAAGACGCGGTCGAACACGGCAACCAGTTCATCCGCAACCTCGCCATCCAGGTGAAGTGCCACCCCACGCTGCCCTGCGAGCCGACCAATCTCGTCCTCGCGCACCAGTCGACCGAAGGGCAGAAGTCGAAGAACATCCTCATTCCGTCGGACAACACCGTCTCGGCCTTCTGGATCACCAATCCCGACAACACCTATCGCGGCAACGTGGCCGCGGGATCGGACCAGATCGGTTTCTGGTACGCCCTGCCCACTCATCCCACCGGTGCTTTCCAGGACCGCGAGGGCAGCGACAAGATCTGGCCGGGCCGGACCAAGGTCCGCGAATTCAGCGGCAACGTGGCCCACTCGACTTTCGACGGCATGGTGCTCGACCGCGGTCAGGGTCCCGATGGCCATTTCGGCATCGCTGGCCCGAACCTGACGAGCTACAACGACCCGACCGACACCAAGAGCGGCCTGGTCCTGTCGGAGTTCGACGATTTCACCGGCTACAAGAACCGCAACGGCGCCATCTGGGGCCGCGGTGAATACCATCTCTACAAGAACCTCAAGCTGGCCGACAATGCGATCGGCTTCACCCACGCTTCCGGCATCCCCGGAATCGCGCCCTTCACCTCGAAAGTAGTCGATTCGCTGTTCGTGGGTGAGAGCGACAATATCGGCAATCCGCGCACGCCCGAGGAAGTGGCCTACGGCCGAAGCCTGCCGGCCGCTGCGGCGGACTTCCCGATCCGTGGCTACGAGTACTACGACTTCCACCACGAGGTGGAGAACACGAAGTTCGTGAACTTCGTGCCCAACCAGCTGCGCGACGCGGGCGCCCTGTCCTACCTGCTGTTCACCAGCTTCGGCATGAGCACCGACAACTCGGTCAAGGGCCTGACATTCGAGAACGCGCAGCCGGTCAGCTTCCCGCCGATCCAGAAGCGCTGGGCCTCCGATTATGGACGCAGCGCCGCCTATCGCAGTGCGGCGTTCCGGGACCTCGATGGTTCGGTCAGTGGCAAGCCGGGCGCCACCATCGTGATCGACAACGGCATCGCCTCGGACGAGAATGCCTGCGAGATCAAGGCCAGCTGGAACGCGGCGGTCTGCACAGGCGACATCGGCCGTTTCGCCATCGCCGGCGACTTCAGCGGGTTCCAGTCCGGCCCGATTACCGATCCAATCATCCTGCAACGCGACGGCAAGCGCTTCGAGTACGTCGGTGAGACAACCATCGGCAGCGGCGCGGAAGTGCGGGTCGAGACCGCGCGCGACACGCTGTCGCTGTCGCTGACCGAGATGGACGACGGTTCGTCGGTGACTCTCCAGTTCCCTGGCTTCACCGCCGCCAGCGGGGGCGTCGAGAAATCGAGCCTCGCCGCGCTGCGCGAAGCGAAGGAGACCGCCTGGTTCAAGGACGACAAGTCGGTCTGGGCCAAGCTGGTGGTCGACAATGACGCGGGCCTGACGGTGTCGAGCGGAAGCAACGCCCCTCCGGGCCTGGCGAACCGCGCAACGCCTGTCGGGGCACGGCTCGAGGTCAGCAAGGAAGCTCTCGGCGGCTGAGCGGCGGCAGCCCTCAGCCTGCCGTGCTGAGGTACTCCACCAGTGTCTTGACCTTCTTCTGACGCCATTGCGGGCGCGGCGCGACAAGCCAGTAGGAGCGGCGCCCTTCTTCGGGACCCTCGAGGATCTCGAGTTGGCCGTGGCCCAGGGCCTCGTCGCACAGCAGCAGCGGAAGCATCGACTTGCCGAGGCCGGCGATCGCGCTGGCCAGCGCCTGCCCGGCGTCGCCAGCCAGGATGTCCGGCTCCACGCCGTCGGGCAGCGGCATTCCCGGCCAGGCGATCCACCTGTCCGGCGCGCCCTTGGCCGCCACGATGACGCGCTGCGCGGGAGCGAGCTGGACACCCTCGAGCTCGTCCGGACCGTCGACCAGCCGCACGGCAAGGTCGAGGTTGGCCTCGGTAAAGTCGACCGCCTCGCCGCCGACGATCTGCCAGCGCACCTCGGGGTTCGCCTGCTGGAACCCGGCCAGGCGAGCGGCCAGCCACTGGGCGTAGAACTCGCGCGGGGCGGCAATGGTGTAGAAACTGCTCGACTGCCCCGCCTGCATGGCCTGGACCGATTCCTCGAACTTGAGGAAACCTTCGCGCAGGGACTCGAGCCCCGCCTCGGCCTCGTCGGTCAGTTCCAGTCCCTTGCTGGTCCGACGGAACAGCACGACGCCGAGCACGTCCTCCAGCGCCCTGATCTGTTGCCCGACCGCGGCCGGCGTTACGGCAAGTTCGTCCGCCGCGCGCGTAAACGAGAGGTGCCGCGCAGCGGCGTCGAACACGCGCAGGGCGTTGAGGGGGAGGTGCGTGCGCTTCATTGTGACCACGCATCTATTGCCCCGCAGCCTGCGCGGCAAGCCGCCAGCCGCCCCAGATGGCAAGCATGACGCAATTGGGACGATTACACTGTGCGAAAATACCACCCAAGGTGCACGCAGGTACATGTTGAGCGGCCGGGCGAACGAGCATAGCGGGCGCTGCTCTTGCGTACAAAATTCCACTATGGATGAGGGAAATCTCGTGAAAACAGCATCTTTGCTCGCCGTCCTCCTGGCGGGGGTCGCAGTACCCGCGTTTGCCCAGGATAGCGCCACCGCACTCCCGCAGGAAAACCCGCAGGATAGCTCTGCCCAGGCCGACGACGGCAACGCGATCGTCGTGACGGCCCAGCGCCGCGAGCAGACTCTGCAGGACGTGAGCGCCTCGGTCGTGGCCATTGGCGCAGAGCGGCTGGAGAACAGCCAGGTCAACAGCCTGTCCGACCTGCAGACGATCGTGCCGAGCGTCAACTTCGGCAACGACTTCAACCAGGCCAAGATCTTCATCCGCGGCGTCGGCGCCAACACCTCGACCACGGGCAATGCCACTGGCGTTGCACTGCACGTCGACGGCGTGGTCGTGTCGCGCGCCGAAGCGCAGCTGACGAGCCTGTTCGACCTCGAGCGGGTGGAGGTTCTGCGCGGGCCGCAGGGCACGCTTTATGGCCGCAATGCCACCGGCGGCTCGATCAACCTGATCACCGCGAAACCGACCTCGTATCTCACCGGCTACGGCCGCCTGACCTACGGCAACTACAACGCGATCATCGCCGAAGGCGCGATCGGCGGGCCGATCACCCAAAACGTTCTGTTCCGCGTGGCCGGCAAGATCGAGGACCGCGACGGCTACGGCAAGAACCCGGTGACCGGTTCGCAAGTCGACGATCTCAAGCGCAGGATGGTGCGCGGACAGCTGCAGTTCAACCTGTCCGACACGACCGATCTGCGCCTGATGGGCGAGTACTTCCGGCAGGACGATCATTCCGGCGCGATCCACTACCTGCGCGCCTCGTTCCCCGGCGTTGCGCGGCTCGCTCCGCTCGGCGTCGGCGGTTACGCGACCGACCCGCGCGATCTCGCATCAGAGGTCGACGTGGGCACCGATACCGAAACCTACTCGCTGACCGGCACCTTCCGCACCGAGGTCACCGATTTGCTCACCCTGACCAACATTGCCAACTATCGCAGCTTCGAAAGCTCACTGTTTCAGGATCTCGACCTTTCGGCCGTCGTCGACAGCCTGCAGACCAACGGGCAGTCGACCACCGTTCAGGAACGCCGGATCGACAGCAACCAATGGTCGAACGAGTTGCAGCTCAACTACTCGGTCGACAACTTCGACCTGGTCCTGGGCGGCTTCTACTTCCACGAGCGGCAGCGACCGATCGACAACGTGGGTTTGGCGCGGCGCAATGGCATGGTCTCGAACATCGCGGTGCTGCAGGCGGCCGGCGTCAGCCTTGCCGAGGCGTATGGACTGTGCGGCTACTCGCCCGACGGCGTGACCGGAGGCAGCACGATCATTGCCCCCAAGCGGGTCTGCACCCGCTCGAATCTCGGCACCGACGCCTGGGCGATCTTCGGCCAGGGACGGATCGGCCTGGGGATGTTGTCGCCCGCGCTCGATGCGTTCACGCTCAAGCTGGGTGGCCGCTACAGCGAGGAGGATATCGATTCCCGCAACCCCTCGGTCATCATCGCAGCCGGCGGCCGCGGGCCGGTAATCCGCTATACCGAAGCGGGAACCTATCGCACGCGCAGCTTCAAGGACTTCACCCCCGAGGCCGGCATAGAGTGGCAGCCCAACCGGGATCTGCTGCTTTATTATACCTATGCCGAAGGCTTCAAGGCGGGCTCGGGCGAGAACGCGGCGGGCAGCACCACCATCGTCGACCCGGAGAAGGTCAAGAACCACGAGGCGGGCATCAAGGCGACGATCGCAGGCGGCATTTCCGTCAACCTGGCGGCCTACACCTACAAGCTCAAGGGCGCGCAGCTCAACAAGACGATCGCCGGCGGCCCGACGGGTTACCTGACCATCTTCGAGAATGCCGCGGAGACCCGGGCCAAGGGCATCGAGCTCGATGTGTTCGGCCGGGTGACGCCCGAGCTGCGCCTGAGCGGCTCGCTGTCGTACACCGATGCCGAATACCGCAACTTCGTGACCCTCGACCCGCTCGACCCGCGCAACGTGGCCACCCCGGGCGGGGCCTACAACTCGGTCACCAATCCCAGCCCGACCGCGTTCGGCGCGCCCTGCGCGGGTGACCTGGACCCCGCTACCGTTACCTGCGAGATCCAGCTGGCCGGCAACGCAGTGCGCAATACGCCGGAGTGGGCGTGGAACGTGCACGGCGAGTACGACATCCCCTTCGCAGGCGGAGGGGAAGTTACCCTTACTGGTGACGTGACCTACAAGAGCCGGACGTACTTCACCGAGTTCCAGCGGGATATCGAGAGCGCGAAGGGCTACACCTTCGTCGATCTTGGGGCGATCTATCGCACCGAAGACGATCGTCTCAGCTTCCAGCTGTGGGTGAAGAACCTGTTCGACATCGACCGCAAGAGCAGCACCTTCGCGCTGGCAACTGGCCGCCTGATCGGCGCGACCTACATGCCGCCGCGGACCTTCGGCGCCACGATCGGGTACAACTTCTAGCGGTTGCCGGGGCGCTTCCCCGGGGGAGCGCCCCGCCTCCGTCCGCTCAGTTCGCCTCTGCCGGGGCAGCGAGCGGGAAGAAGGGTATCCGGGCTTCGAACATGTCCCCGGCGCCGTCCTGGAAGGTGTAGAAGCCTTCCATCGATCCGTGCGGCGTCGCCAGCGGGCAGCCGGAAACGTAATCGTGTGTCTGGCCCGGCGCGAGCACGGGGGTTTCCCCCACCACGCCCTCGCCGTCCACCAAGCTGATCATCCCGCGCGCGTCCGAGATGCGCCAGTGACGGGTGAGGAGCTGGATCGTGTCCTCGCGGTTATTCTCGATACGGATATGATAGACCCAGAACCATTTGCCCGCCTCGACCCGCGATTGTTCGGGCATGAAGGTCACGGAAACGCGCACCGTGACGCCGTGGGTCATTGCCGCGTGCTGGAATAGGCTGCCGAGAACGTTCGTCATGGCTTCTAAAGGTAACGCCTTTGCCGCGCGGCGCAACCGCTGTCAGGCCGCCGAGCTGATCGATCGGGCAAGGAACTCGGGCCCGACGCGCAGTTCCCAACACAGTCCCGTGGGCCGATAGTCCAGCGCAACTTCTGCGCCCAGGTTGTGCCGCGGTACCTCGCGGATCAGCGTCGTGCCGAAGCCAGTCTGCTCCGGAACGCGAACCGGCGGTCCGCCGCTCTCGGTCCAGCTGAAGCGCAGGCCCGTTCCGTCATCGCGTGGGCCCCATTCGATCGACACCCTGCCGCCCGGCACGGAGAGCGCGCCATACTTGATCGAATTCGTCGCCAGCTCGTGCAACGCCATGCCGATGACCTCGGCGGTTCGCGGGGCGAGGCTCATGTCGGGACCGGCGAAACTGAATTCGCCCGGCACCTCGTCGACAAAGGCGAGTTGGTGGTGAACGAGTTCGTCAGCCGGGACTTCGCGCCACTGGCGGCGGACGAGAATGTCCTGGTTGACCGACAGGCTCTGCACGCGGTTCTCGAACCGGGCGAGAAAGCCGTCTTCGTCGGGTGCGCTGCGCCGGGCGAGCGCCTGGATGGTCGACAGCATGTTCTTCGAACGGTGGTTCACTTCCATCAGCAGGAGCCGGATCTGTTCGGCCTGTTCGCGCTGTTCGGTGATGTCGGTGTTGGTGCCGAACCAGTAGAGGATCTCGCCCGCACCGTTGCGGATCGGCATGGCTCGGCTGAGGAACCAGCGCCATTCACCGTTCTTGCCGCGCAGCGGAAAGGTATCCTCCCACGGCTCGCCATTAGAGAGAGCTTTGGTCCATATCTCGCTCACGCGGTCGATATGCTCGGGATGCTGGACGATTTTCCATCCCCAGCCTTCCATCTCTTCAAGAGACGTGCCTGTGTAATCGTACCAGCGCTGGTTGTACCAGAAGATGTGCCCGTCGGGCCGGGCGACCCAGACGAACTGGCTGATGCTTTCGGCAAGGGTACGGAAGCGCTCCTCACTCTCGCGCAAGCGTTCCTGGTCGCGCAGGTATGGAGCCGCATCGCGCGCGATCTTGCTGGCACCGACAATCTCGCCCGCCGCGTTACGCACCGGTGAGACCGTCACGGAGATGTCGATCAGCGTCCCGTCCTTGTGAAGCCGCTTCGTCAGGAACTGGTCGACTCGCTCGCCAGAGCGAATACGGGCGAGGATCTGGTCCTCCTCGTGCTGGCGGTCGTCGGGCAGGAGGCGGCGGATCGAGCTGCCGATCATCTCCTCGGCACGCCAGCCGAACAGCAGTTCGGCGGCCGGATTCCAGGCAATGACGATCCCGTCGATGTCCTTGGCGACGATCGCATCGTCGGAGGAATCGACCAGAGATTCATAGAAATCCCTGACTTCAAGCATATGCGCGCACCCGCCCCAGCCCTCGTTCGGGCCGAACTTCAGCGATTGAACTTACTCACAAGTGAACACGATGGCGAGTCTCGAGCCGGGGCGTGGCTTACGGCCGCTTCGCCGGCCCGTCATACGCCCGCGCGGTCGAAGGCGCGGGACAGGTCGTCCATCAGGTCGAGCGGGTCTTCGAGGCCGATGTTGATCCGCAGCATACCCTCCTCGATACCCGCCTCGGCCCGCCCCTCGGCCCCCATGTTGTGATGCGTGGTGGTGGCGGGATGGCAGATCAGGCTCTTCGAATCACCGATGTTGTTGGAGATGTCGATCAGCTCGCAGGCGTTGCAGACCGCCATGGCCTGCTGGCGTCCGCCCGGGACGAAGAAGCTGAAGATCGGCCCCGCCGCATCCATCTGACGGTGGGCCAATTCATGCTGGGGGTGGCTCTCGAGCCACGGATGAAGCACGCGCAGGCCGCGCTCCTCCACGAACCGGGCCACGCTGAGCGCGCTCTCGCTTTGGTGCCGGGCGCGCAGGTCGAGCGTTTCCAGGCCCTTGAGCACCACCCAGGCGTTGAACGGCGCGCAGATCGGACCGGTGTTGCGCTGGAACGGGCTCAGCTTCTCTTCGATCCATGCGCGGCTGCCGCACACGGCCCCCGCCATGACCCGTCCCTGCCCGTCCATGAGCTTGGTGGCCGAATAGGCGACCACGTCCGCCCCGTGCTCCAGCGGGCGCTGCAGCGCGCTTGTCGCGAAAGCGTTGTCGACGATCGAAACGATGCCCTTCGAACGCGCGAGACCGCAGACGAACGCGAGATCGACCAGGTCCATCGTCGGGTTGGCGGGAGTCTCGAAGAAGAACGCCTTCGTGTTGGGCCGAATGGCCGCTTCCCAGGCAGCGTTGTCGGTCCCGTCGATCGCGGTGTGATCGATGCCGAAGCGGCTGAGCACGTTCGACAGGATCCAGCGGCACGAGCCGAACGCGGCGCGGCCAGCCACCACGTGATCGCCGGCCGAGAGCATGCACAGCAGCGAGGCGGTCATCGCCGCCATCCCGCTCGCCTGGACGAGGCAGGCTTCGGCCCCTTCCATCGCGGCGATCCGGTCCTGCAGCATCTCCACGGTGGGGTTCTTGAAGCGCGAGTATTGCATGCCCGCCTGCTCGCCGGCGAAGCGCGCAGCGACGGTCTCCGCATCGTCGTAGGTATAACCCGAGGTGAGGAACAGCGCCTCGCTCGTCTCGCCATGTTCGGAGCGCCAGGTTCCGGCGCGCACCGCGCGGGTCGCGGGGCGCCATTTATCCACAGCGGAGCGGTCGGTTCCGGTCGTCTTCTTCATTGCGCCGGCGGTTTAGGCAGCCGCGGCACACCGGGCAAGCGCCCTCTTGCGGTTGAATCGCGGCGACGAGCGGCCATGTGCCGAACCTGACCCCGAAGCCGCCAGCAACCGAAGGACCGCCAGCCGATGCCCAGCCCGCTCAAGATTCTCGTTCGTGACAACGGCTGGTTTCACACCGGACTCGGACTGATCGGCAATATCCTGTTCGTTTGCGGCAGCGTGCTGTTCCTGCCTTCGAACGAGGAATGGAAGACCTTCGCCGTGAAGCTGTTTATCGCCGGCTCCTCGCTCATGCTGATCGGGACGCTCGGCGACGTGATCAAGGGCCTCTACAAGAAGGCGGACAGTTCGCACGAGTGACGCAGCAGGCCATTGCCTCGCGCGCCGGCGCCACCTAGTCCTCTCTTTCAATGAGCGAAGCGCCCGACCATCCGCGCGACCCGATCGGCTGGCACGCGGCCCTGGCGCTGGGCTTCCTTGCGCTGTGCCTTGTGCGCATCACCATTCCCGGCAAGCCCTACTTCGACGAAGTGCACTACCTGCCCGCCGCGCGCGCCTGGCTCGACCTGACCCTGCCGACGAACGTCGAGCACCCGCCGCTCGGCAAGGAGATCCTCGCGCTCGGCCTCGCGCTCTTCGGGGACCGGCCGCTCGGCTGGCGGATCATGCCGGTGCTCTTCGGCGCGCTGGGCCTGTTTGCGGGAATGCGCGCGCTCTGGTTCGCGTCGTGCAGCCGCTTCGCCTCGCTTGCGGGGGGCTTCCTCGTTGCCACCGGATTCGCCTGGTTCGTCCAGTCGCGCATCGCGATGCTCGATATCTTCATGGCCAGCTTCGTGCTGCTCGCACTCTGGGCGCTGGCCGGCGCCGCGCGCGAGCACGAGACTGCCCGGCGCCGCTTCGCGATCGCCGGCGTGTGCCTGGGCCTGGCGATGGCCTCCAAGTGGAATGCCATTCCCGTCGCTGTCCTGCCGGGCCTTGCCTTCGTCGCCGTCCGCGCGCGCGAGGCCGGCTGGCGCGTCGTCACAGCCCACAGGGGCGCGCCGATCGCGGGAATGACGACGCTGGAGGCCGCGCTTTGGCTCGGCATCGTCCCGCTCCTCGCCTATGCCGCGTGTTACCTGCCGGGCCTCGCTTTCGCACAGCAGGCCTGGTCGCTCAGCCCCTTTGCCGACAACGGTATCGTCGGCGTCCACCGCACGATGCTGGCGCTGCAGGAAGAGCAACTTCCGCCGCACACCTACCAGTCCGCCTGGCCACAGTGGGTCGGCAACTGGCGGGCCATCTGGTACCTCTACGAGCAGGTCGGCGGGGCGCAGCGGGGCGTGCTTCTGATCGGTAACCCGCTGACCATGCTGCTGGGGCTGCCCGCGCTGGTATGGGCTGCATGGATGGGCGTGGCCCGTGGGCGGCGCGATGCGCTGGCCCTTTTCCTGCTTTACGGCGCGGCGCTGCTGCTATGGATAGTCGCGGCCAAGCCGGTGCAGTTCTATTACCACTACCTTCTGCCGGCCACCTTCATGCTCGGGGCCCTGGCGCTCGCTCTCGACGAATTCTGGCAGCGAGGGAAGCGCTGGGTGCCGCTGGGGACGCTCGGCCTTTCGGCGGCGTTCTTTGCCTATTTCTTCCCGATCCTGAGTGCCGCGCCCCTCGCCGGCCCGATGAGCTTCCTCGACTACGCCTGGCTGGCAAGCTGGCGCTAGCTCAGTTGAACCAGAAGGGCTTCCAGACGGCGGGGATATCCCTCCTGCCGGTACCGCTGCGCTTGGCCCGCAGGTAGCGCGCATAGCGCCAGTGAAGCCAGACGGCGGTCGCGATGGTAACGATCAGGCCTGCCAGGAGAATATATCCCAGGGTTTGGTTAGGCATTCCGCACGCCTCTCTCCTAACAAACGATAGGTAAGGCCGTAACTCTGCCGGGTCAATTCCCCAGGTGGGTGAGAAATCCGATCCGTTACCGGAATCGGCCCCATACGAACTTGCTCGACAACGCATAATTCCACACCGATGCAATGACGACGCCGATGAGCGCCGCGGCATACCAGTGGAACCCGATCGCATCGAGCATGCTGGAGACGGCGACGTTGGCCAGCGCGCCCACGGAACAGGCGGCACAGAACTTGAGCCAGCCATAGAACATTCGTTCGGCCCCGCTCAGCTTCTGGTCGCGGTAGGTCAGCAGGTTGTTGAGCCAGAAATTGAAGGTCATTGCCACGACCGTTGCGATCGCCACAGACCAGGTGAAACTGAGGTCCATCAGGCGATAGAACAACCCGACCACGGCCATGTGAACGAGCACGCCGAGCCCGCCGACGGTTCCGAACAGCGCAAAGCGGGTGGGGATGAATTGACCGAACCAGCGGTCGTACAGGCCGGCAATGAAGTCGAGCACGACCCCGTGATCGAGCTTGGATTCCCCGGCGAGGCGTTGGGCGAACTTCAACGGAAATTCCTTTACTCTGAGGCGTGGCTCGGCAGTGGCGAGAATGTCGAGCATGATCTTGAAGCCGATGCCGGAAAGCCGGCCTGCCTGGCTGCGCAGCTGTTCGGCACTCAGCAGGAAGAAGCCGCTCATGGCGTCGCTGAGCTCGGTCCCGGTGAGCTTGCGGGCAAGCGCATTGGCAAGGCGGCTGCCCTTCTCCCGGCCCTTGCTCGAAAGTCCTTCCGCGCTGCCTCCGTCGGCAAAGCGGCTCGCATAGGCAAGATCGTATTCGCCCGATTTCACTGCGGCAAGCATGTCGAGCAGCAGCGCCGGATCATGCTGGTGGTCGGCGTCCATGACCGCGACGAAAGGTGCCGCCGTGGCGCACATCCCTTCAATCGCCGCGCTGGCGAGGCCGCGGCGGCCGATGCGCTGGATCACCCTGATGCGCGGATCCGTCTTGCCGATCTCGCGCGCCGCGTCGGCCGTGCCGTCCCGCGAATTGTCGTCGACGAAAACCGCCTCCCAGCCGCTCGGGCCGAGCGCTTCTTCAAGCCGCGCGACCATCGGCGCGATGTTCGCCCGCTCGTTCAGCGTCGGCAGCACGATCGCCAGCTCAAGGGGCTTTTCGGCAGCCGCGACGGCGCGATCGAGCGAGACTTGGGTCATGTCCATCGCCCTGCCGGATACATGGTAAATATCAAGAAAACGTTTCTCCGAGCTGGCGCTGGCGCGCGTTTGCTATACTTTCGGCGCGTCGCGATCCTCCGGGGGGAGATCAAGCATGGCAACCGTCGCCATTCAACCGCTCGATGCCACGCGTGCGGGCACGCCCGACCAGCCTGAAATGCGCATCTCGACACTCGATTTCATTCGGGGAGTGGCGGTGCTCGGCATCCTTGCCACCAACATCCTCAACTACGGCCAGCTTCCCGGCGCGCACCGCTGGCTCAAGCTGATCGGCGAACCGTCGTTTGCCGACAAGGTCCTGTGGGCCTTCAACTACCTGTTTATCGACGGCAAGCTGCGCGGGCTGTTCGCCATGCTGTTCGGCGCCGGTCTGGTGCTGTTCATGGAGCGCGCGAGGAAAAAAGGTGCCAACCCCTGGTGGTTGCAGGGCCGCCGGCTGTTCTGGCTGGCGCTGTTCGGCCTGTTCCATTTCTACGTTCTGTTCCACGGCGACATCCTGTTTCACTACGCTGCGCTGGGGCTTGTGGCGATGTTCCTCGTTCGCCTCTTGCCGCCGAAGGTCCTGCTGACGGCCGGCCTATTGCTCTATGCGGCGGACAGCTGGTTCGCGAGCGTGGACCTGTGGGCCGGTGTCGAGCGCGAGCAGGCTGCGCTTGCGCAGCCGGAAGGCAGCCCGGCGCGAAATCGCTACGATCTGCGCACGGCAGAGCAGGCCGCGGACGCCACGCAAACCGGGGCGGTCCTCGCTACCGGCAGCCTGCCACAAATCGTGACCATGCGGGTCCGAGACATGGGGCTGGAGCCCTTCCTCGAGCTGCCGCTCATGGTGACGGATTCGCTTGCCTGCATTTTATTCGGCGCCGGGCTGTTCCGGATGGGCTTTTTCTCCGGGGGCTGGGACCGGCGCAGGCTGCTCCTGTGGGGCACCGCGGGAATCTTGACCTCGCTGATCCTGGCAGTGCCGCTCGTTGCGATGATCTGGGCGGCGGACTTCCCGCCCCTGCTCAACCTGTTCGTGTTCTACGGACCAGTCCACGTGCAACGCCTGCCGATGATCCTGGGTTATGCGGCGATCATGGTGGCGATGACGCCTGCCTGGGGCGCCACGGGGCTCGGCAAGCGACTCTCGGCAGCAGGGCGGATGGCATTCACGAACTATCTCGGCGCCTCGGCCGTCATGGCGGTGATCTTCCAGGGCTGGGGCCTGGGGCTCTACGGACAGTACATGCGCCCGGGGCTGTGGGTGTTCACGCTGTTCGGCTGGGCGCTCATGCTGCTGTTCAGCCCGTGGTGGCTGGCACGCTTCCGCTATGGCCCGCTCGAATGGCTCTGGCGCTGCCTGACCTACTGGCGGGTCTTCTCCAACCGCAGGACGGCCCCCGCCTAGAGCCGGGCCAGCACCGCGTCGCCGACTTCGCCCGTCCCGGCATTGCCGCCGAGGTCCGCGCCCTTGATCCCGTCGGCGAGGGTCCGTGCCACAGCCGACTCGACGCGTATTGCATCGTCCTCGCGGCCGAGCGAGTGGCGCAGCAGCATGGCCAGGCTCAGGATGGTCGCCAGCGGGTTGGCCTTGCCCTGCCCGGCAATGTCGGGCGCGCTGCCGTGGATCGGCTCGTACAGGCCCTTGGTGCCGAATTCGGTCTGGATCGAGCCGAGGCTGGCGCTGGCGAGCAGGCCGATCGAGCCCACGCACATGCTCGCCTGGTCCGACAGGATGTCGCCGAACAGGTTGCCGGTCACGATCACGTCGAACTGGCCGGGATTGCGCACGAGCTGCATCGCGGCGTTGTCGACATACATGTGGCTCAGCTCGACGTCCGGATAGTCGGCCGAAACCTCTATGACCACGTCGCGCCAGAGCTGGCTGGTCTCGAGGACGTTAGCCTTGTCGACCGAGCACAGGCGCCGCTTGCGGCCCTGCGCCGCCTTGAAGGCGACCTCGGCAATGCGGCGCACCTCGTCCTCGGCATAGGACATGAGATCGAAGCCCTGACGTCTCCCATCGTCGAGCGTACGGATGGCCTTTTCACCGAAATAGACGTCGCCGTTCAGTTCGCGCACGATCAGCAGGTCGATCTGGCGAGCGATCTCCGGGCGCAGCGCGGACAGGTCCTCCAGCCCGGGAAACATGGTGGCGGGTCGCAGGTTGGCGAACAGGCCCAGCGCCTGGCGCAGGCCGAGGATCGCCTGCTCGGGTCGCAGGTGGCGTTCGAGCCCGTCGCATTCCGGATCGCCCACCGCGCCGAACAGCACGGCATCGGCAGCCTTCGCCATGTCCAGCGTCTCGGGCGGCAGAGGGTGGCCGTGGCGCCTGTAGCCCACGCCGCCGACATCGGCCTCCCACACCGTCAGGCCCGGTAGCTCGAGCGCGTCGAGTACCTTGCGCGCCTCCGCCATGATCTCCGGGCCGATCCCGTCACCGGGCAAAATCGCTATCTTCATGCCATGCGTCCTAGCTGCTCCCTGAGCCGGGTCCGCGCGGCCATAACGTCTCCCCTCCGGTCGGCAAGAAGGTAGTGGTCGAGAGGTCCGGCCAGCCGATCCATCGCCGCCAGTGTTTCCGACAGCTCCCCCTCGGGCGGGCGCGCGCTGGCTGCGCTGCCGCCATAGCCGAGCTCGCGCAGCAACAAGATTTCATAGCCGACCAGCGCGCGAGCCCAGCCCCTGGCCGAGGGTGCGTGGCAGATCGCGGACAGCAACGCGGTGAGCGCCTGCCACAGCGCCGGATAGGCATGGCGTTCGGGCAAGGCCGTTGCGGTGAGCGCGCAGGCCCAGCCGATTGCGGCCGCCGGCAGCGGCTCGGCAAGCCAGGGCCCGCGGCTTTCGACGAGTTCGAGCTTGGCAAAGGGGAGCTGGTTGTCCGACCGGGCGCGCAGTTCGGCCTCGACGAGGTTGCCGGGGATGACCACGGGCCGCAATTGCCGCCCGCGCCCGCCGGCGACGTAGCCGGCGACAACGCCCGTCTCCTCGGTCAGCAGCCGCACAACGACGGCGGTTTCGCCGTGCTGGCGTGCCGACAGAACGATGGCTGGCGCGCGCAGATGCATCCGGCCGAAAGGCTACATCTGCTCCGGCTGGCCCAGGTGCTGCAGATAATCGGGCTTGCCGAGCGAGACCCCCTGCGAGCGCAGGATCGCATAGGCGGTGGTGGCGTGGAAATAGAAATTCGGCAGGGCAAAATCGCGCAGATAGTCTGCACCCTTCCAGCGATAGCCCATGCCGTTGGGAAACTTCATCACGATGTCGCGCGCTTCGGCCCCGTCAAGCTGGGCCGGATCGATGCTCTCGATGAAGGTTATGGTCTTCTTGCAGCGCTCGGCCAGCTCGGCGAATGTCGTTTCGCTGTCTTCCATCACCGGCGGGCTGATGCCGGCAAGCCGCGCGATCGCGTTCTTCGCCGAGTCGGAGGCGAACTGGTACTGCGCGGTGAGCGGCTTCATGTCCTCGGCAAGACGTGCTTCGACGAGGGCGGCGGGGTCCTTCTCGGCAGATGCCTTGTCGAGCCAGGCGCCCATGTTGCCGAGCATGGCGGTAAAGGCGGGAACGGACGAATTGTACATGCTGAGCGCCACGGCTTTCTCCCGAAATGAGGTGGCCGCTCCTTTGCTCCGATACGGCCCGCGCCGCTAGGGCAAACCGCTCAGGCACAGACTCGTCAAATGGCGGTCGGCTCGCTGCACTCGGCACACGGTCCTTCGCGCTGCCTCCCCTTGGCGTGGGCGACGAGCGGATTTTTCTCTCGGCGGGCGAATCGGAGAATGCGCCGACGGGAACTTTTTTGGAACGCCTCTCATGGCGCCCCGTTGACCCATCGACCCCGGGGATATCGACCCCGATCCCGACCGCCGGCGCCGTTTCGCCTTACCGGCGTTACGCCTGGCGGATCGATTCAACAGGAGGAGTACTTCCATGAAGAGGATTTCACTTTTAGCCGTTCCCGCGCTCGCCCTGGCAACCGTGGCCTGCGGGCAGGACGATGCGGTCGAAGAACGCGGCGATGCGCTTGAAGAACAGGCCGACAACGTCGACCAGGCTTACGAGCAGCGCGCCCAGAATCTCGAAGAGATGGCTGACGAAGCCCCGACCCAGGCGCAGGAAGACGCGCTGAACGCGCGGGCCGAGCAGCTCGACGACGTCGGCGACGCGAAGGCCGACGCGATCAACGAGCGCGCCGACGAGATGAACTGACGGTACGAAACAAGGATTGGCCGGCGTACCCTTCGTGGTCGGCCAGTCCGGAAAAGGGCTCCGCCTGACGGGGCCCTTTTTTTCATGCTTCCGAAGGATCAGCCCTGGGCAGGCAGCTTGGCCTCGAGCGCGGCGATCTTGGCTTCGAGGATCTCGACCTTTTCGCGCGCCATCGCGGCCATGTCCTTGACCGCGTCGAATTCCTCGCGGCTCACGAAGTCGAGGCCGCCGAGCGCCTCTTTCATTCGCTCGCGCCCGGCTTCGCGCGCTTCACGGGTCATGCCGGCAAAAGTGCCCGCGGCGGCGTTCGCCATCTTCACGAAGTCGGCGATCAAGGGATTTTCGCTCTGCATCTGGGGTATGTGGCCTCGTCTGCGCTACAATTCAATCCGCTGGACAGATCCGCTCACCTCGCGCCCGTCCGCGCCGGGATTGAGCTGCAGGAACTGCCAGTTGAGAAGGTCGCGAACAGCACCCAGGCGAGGTAGGGCACCAGCAGCCATCCGGCCAGCCGGCGAACGCGAAAGAACAGCCACGTGGTGACTATCAGGGCGACGTCGAGCGCGACGATGATCGCCAGGCCGAGGGTGATCTGGTGCGCGCCGAAGAAGATCGGGGTCCATGCAAGGTTCAGCGCGAACTGAATGACGAAAGCGGCAATCGCCGTTCCGCGCCCTCGAGCGCCCCAGGCGGCGCAGACCAGCGCCAGCGCCAGCCCGATGAGGAAATAGAGGATCGTCCAGACGATCCCGAAGGTCGCCGGCGGTGGGAAGGTAGCCGGCTTGTCCAGGCTCATGAACCAGGGGCTGTCGGCGCTGCTGCCCCCGACCATGCCCGACAGGAAGCCGAGCAGCATCACCGTGGGCACGAGGAACAAGGCCCAGCGGATGAAGCTGGCGCGAAGCTGGGCAGGCGAAGCGAGGCGGTTCATGCAGGCTCCTTCGAATTCGACCGGCCTTATGGCGAGCGGGTGGGGACCGCGCAACTTGGGCCGCATCAGACTGTCCCGCGATGGGCCGAGACGAGAAACTCGACGTTGCCTTCCGGCCCGGTAATCGGACTTTCGACGATGCCGTCGACGGTCCAGCCGACGCTTTCGAGCCAGTTACCCACTTCGTCGCAGACCCGGGCGTGAAGTGCGGAATCGCGCACCACGCCGCCCTTCCCCACTTCCTCGCGCCCGACCTCGAACTGCGGCTTGATCAGCGCCACCAGCCTGCACTCGGGCGCCGCGAGCTGGAGCGGGCGTTCGAGCACCTTGGCAAGACCGATGAAGCTGGCGTCGCATACCACCCAGTTGCACGGCCGATCGATCATCTCGGGCGTGAGAATGCGGGCGCTGGTCTGTTCCAGCACCGTTACGCGCGGATCCTGCCGCAGCTTCCAGGCGAGCTGGTTGGTCCCGCTGTCGACGGCGAAAACGTGCGATGCGCCGCCTTGCAGCAGGACGTCGGTGAAGCCGCCGGTCGAGCTGCCGATGTCCATCGCCACCGCGCCCGCAGGATCAAGCCCGAACTGCTCGATGCCGTGCGCCAGCTTGATGCCGCCGCGGCTGACCCAGGGGTGGTCGCGCCCCTTGACCTCGATATCCGCGTCCTCGGATACTTGCTGACCGGACTTGTCGACCTTTCTCGTGCCGACGAAAACCAGTCCGGCCATGACCAGGGCCTGCGCGCGGGCCCGGCTTTCCGCAAGCCCGCGGGACACGAGAAGCTGGTCGATGCGTTGTTTCGCCATATGTCTGCGCTTAACCGTTTCACTCGCCTTGAGCCAACCCGCGGCATCGGCCACAGAGGCGCGATGTCTGCCATCCGCCTGTTCCTTCCGCTAACGCTGCTCGCCGGGGCGAGCGCCTGCGTCCCCTCCGCGCCTGAACCGACCCCGGCGCCGAGCCCTTCCCCGCCCCCGCCGAGACCGGAGCCGAGCCAGGCGCCACCCTCTGTGGTGACCCCGAGCTTCGACAACTGGATGGACGCGCCGCAGACGCCGGGAGACTGGTTCTATTCACAGACGCCGCAGGGCAGCGCAGCACGCTTCGGCCCGTCCCAGAGCGAGGCACGCTTCTCGGTGATCTGCAACCGCAGCAAGGGCTCGGTCTCGCTCGTTCGTTCCGGCAGTTCGCCCGTGTCGGTGCCGATGCGCGTGCGAACCGAGACGGCCGATCGCGTACTCAGTGCCGATCCGCAGGGCGGGCAGCTTCCCTCCCTCGCCGCAACCCTGCCCGCGCGCGAACTCGTTTCTCGACGCGATCGCCTTTTCCAAGGGCCGCTTTGCTGTGGAAATCTCCGGAGTCCCGACGCTTTATCTGCCGGCCTGGCCGGAAATCGGCCGCGTGATCGACGACTGCCGCTGACGATTCGCCACCCGGCAAAACCGGCACAAAAAAGGCCCGCTGGTTCGCGGGCCGTAAGCGTCGGATTCTGACAGCGAAAAACATTATTGCAAGTCTTGCGTTCCGACGGACAACGAATCACATTGCACTTGGGAACGGCGGTACACGCAGCTCCCGGACCCCGGTGAAACGGCGGGCCTGGCTACATAGCGCGAAAGGAGGTGATCCGATGTCTCATGGTTCAGCAGGGAGGTCGGTAACGACCCGCGCGGAGCATATTCGGTAATCTTCATTTTCGCCGAGTAAGGCTTCGTGAGCGGTTTAACGACCGCTGACCATGCGAAGGGCGGTTCTCCACACGGGGAGCCGCCCTTCTCATTTTTCGACTTTCCTACATGCATGACCGCTGCTTATGAGCCCGGCGAAGCGACACTCGGTCACGTTGGGAACGGCCGACCGAGCGCCTCGCAACGGCGACCGGTTCCGCATGACGCGTTGGTGTATACCTGGTGTCACCTTTCGCCGCCGCTCACGGCCCTTCAAAACCGGCTACTATACCGCTAGGGCGAGGCAAGCTGGTTGCATCGCTGATCGATTATTCCATTACGGTTGCACGTTTTGAAACAATCGGACAATGCGCTGCGCTGGAAAGCAGGATACCCATGCACGATACCACCAAGCAGCCGATCGACTTCACCCGTCTTCCTCATCCCGCCCCCGTTCCCGGCGCCAGCCGTGACCAGGCGATTGCCGATCCGGGTTTCGGTAAGGTCTTCACCGACCACATGGTGTCGATCGACTACACGGAAGGGCGCGGCTGGCATTCGGCCACGCTCGGCCCTCGTGGGCCGCTCACCCTCGACCCCGCCGCGTCGGTACTCCACTACGCGCAGGAGATTTTCGAAGGACTCAAGGCATACAAGCTGGAGGACGGCGCGATGGCGCTGTTCCGGCCGGAACAGAACGCCAAGCGGTTCAACAACTCGGCCGACCGGCTCGCCATGCCGCACCTGCCGGAGGACACCTTCGTCGAGGCAATCAGCCAGCTCGTTAGGGTCGACCGCGAGTGGTTTCCCGCAGTCGAGGGCGGCTCGCTCTACATTCGCCCTTTCATGTTCGCTTCGGAAGCCTTCCTTGGCGTGCGTCCGGCGAAGGAATACAAGTTTCTCGTCATCGCCAGTCCGGCGGGCAATTACTTCAAGAGCGGCGTACCGGCGGTCTCGATCTGGGTGAGCGAGGACTTTACCCGCGCTGCGCCCGGCGGAACCGGGGCGGCCAAATGCGGCGGCAATTATGCCGCCAGCCTCGTTCCTCAGGCAGAGGCGATCGCACACGGTCACGACCAGGTCGTGTTTCTCGACGCGGTCGAGAGGAAATGGATCGAGGAACTGGGCGGCATGAACCTGTTCTTCGCATTCGAGGACGGCACGCTGCTGACGCCCGAACTGACCGGCACGATCCTGCCCGGGATCACGCGCGATTCCATCCTCCAGCTCGCCCGCGAGGAAGGGCTGGAGGTCAGGGAGGGCCGCTACAGCCTCGACCAGTGGCGCACGGATGCCGGGAGCGGCAAGCTCCTCGAGACCTTCGCCTGCGGTACGGCCGCGGTCGTGACGCCGGTCGGCAGGGTCGCCGGTCGCGATGGCGAGTTCACCATCGGCAGCGGCGGGCCGGGCCAGCTGACCGGACGCATTCGCGAGAAGCTGGTCGGCATCCAGCGCGGTACGCTGGAGGACAAGCACGGCTGGGTCCACCGGCTCGACTGACTTCCCTTGCGGGCCGACGAACGGCTTTGACGGGCCCTGCTCGCTGTGTGACAAGCCGGCGGACAAGTTTCAGGGGATACCGCATGAATATTCGCTTTGCCGCCCTGCTGGGCGCTGCCTCGCTCGCCCTTTCCGTTCCCGCTGCCGGGCAGGATTCGTCTTCCGCAACCGCTGCCGCGCAGGACGACAGGGCGTGGATCGAAAAGAGTAACGGGTACACGATGGGCCTGCTCGCTGCCGAGGCGGCTTTCGGCCCCGAGGGGGCGTCGCAGACCGGGCTCGAGCAGTACGACGGCCTGGCGATGGACCTCGGCCCCAACCTGACCGAGCGAACGATCGCGATGTACCGGGGGCAACTCGCGCGGCTCACCGCAGCCAAGGCCGCGGAAAGCGACCCGCGCGTGATGCAGGACCTGCAGATCCTGATCGATTCGGTGAACCAGTCGATCGAAGGCGAGCAACTCAACGACAAATACCTGCTGACCTGGATCGACGTGCCGGCGACCGTCTTCGGCATGATGAACGGCGTGCTGGACGACCAGGTCTCCCCCGCCCGCCGGCAGAAGGCGCTCGAACTGCTGCAGCGCTACACCGGGCTCTACAAGGGCACCACACCGCTGACCGAGCTGGCCAAGGCGCGTTGGGCCGAAAGCCGTGGCGAAGGCAAGATCGGGCCCTTCAAGGGCCGGGTCGAGGACACGCTGGGCAAGACCGACGTCTACATCGCTGGCGTGCGCGAGTTGTTCGACCGCTACAAGATCAAGGGCGCGGACAAGGCGCTCGACGCGATGGAAAAGCAGCTGCGCGACTACGCCGAGTGGGAGCGCGCCAACGTGCTGCCCGCGGCGCGCGACGATTTCCGCCTGCCGCCCGAGCTCTACGCCTATCGCCTCAAGGCGTTCGGTATCGACATCCCGCCGATGGAACTGGTCAGCCGCGCGCGCCGGGGATTCTACGAAATCCGTCAGCAGATGCGCGCTCTCGCCCCGCAGATTGCCGCCAAGCATGGCTGGACCGAGACCGACTATCCCTCCGTGCTCAATCATCTGCGCCAGCAGCAGATCCCGCAGGACCAGATGGAGGCGCGCTACGCCGACGTCCTGAACCAGATCCAGGACATCGCCGCGCGTGAGAGGATCGTCACCCTGCCCGACTATCCGGTCAAGATGCGGCTCGGCAGCGAAGCCGAGAATGCCGCCAGCCCCGCTCCGCACATGCTGCCGCCGCGGCTGATCGGAAACACTGGCGAGCAGGGCGTGTTCGTGCTTACCACCGGGTCGACCAAGGATAACCCGCTCGAGGCGCATGACTTCGACTTCGACGCCGCCGCCTGGACGCTGAGCGTGCACGAGGGACGCCCGGGCCACGAACTGCAGTTCGCCCGCATGGTCGAGACCGGGGTCAGCCAGGCGCGCGCACTCTACGCTTTCAACAGCACCAACGTGGAAGGCTGGGCGCTTTATGCCGAGGCCGAGATGCGGCCCTACGAACCGCTCGAAGGGCAGCTCATCACGTTGCAACACCGTCTGTTGCGCGCCAGCCGCGCGATGCTCGACCCGATGCTCAACCTCGGCCTGGCGGACCGCGCGGAGGCGGAACGCATCCTGCGCGACGAGGCCGGCTTCTCGCCCGCGATGGTGAAACAGGAAGCCGACCGCTACACCTTCCGCGCGCCGGGCCAGGCGGGCAGCTACTACTATGGCTATGGAAGGCTGCTGGACATTCGCATGCAGGCAGAGCTGGCGCTGGGCGACAAGTTCGACCGGATGGCATTCAACGACTTCATCGTGGCCCAGGGCCTGCTGCCGCTGAGCGGGCTGGAAGAGGCCGTGAAGACCCAGTTCATTCCCATGATGCAGGCGAAGTAGAGAAAGGGGCGGCCCCGCGGCCGCCCTTCCCTACACCTCGTCCGGATAGATCGGCTGAATGTCGACCGGGACGTGGTCCATCCCGGCAAGCACCGTCTGGGCATGCGTATCGAGGTGCGCGTAGCGGTCGAAAAATGCGCCCGTGCCGGCGTAATCGCCATTGGCCTGCAGCATGAGCTGGTCGTGCAACAGGTCGCGCAGCCCGGCTTCCATCCGGACCGGATCGATGGCGAAGCGCTGTTCGGCCTCATCCCAGCGGAACGCACCCTTTTCCTCGAGGTAGCCGTACTGCAGCGCCGCCCCTTCGCCGTGCGCGTCGGCGGTGCCGAAGCGGACGTGGCGCAGGATATCCATGAAATAGGTCGCGAACAGCTGGTCCTTCTCGGCCGCGGGAAGCTCGCCCTTGTTCATCATGAACAGCACGTTCCACACACCGGCGACGTCGGCCTTGGCCTCTTCCAGCGCCGAGCCGCGTTCCTTCAGTTCGTCATCGACGGTCGTTTGCCGGCCGTCGACCACGATCGTACCCGGCCCGAGGCTGTGCGACAGCTCGTGGAACAGCGTCTCCAGCTCCATGTACTTCTTGGTCACGAGCGGCTGCTGCGCCTTGACCAGCGCGACATCGGCCATCGGCGTCAGGATGCCGTCGAACTTGGCGCCCAGCACGTTGGACAGGATGACCTTCTTCGCGCCCTTGGCCTCGCGCACGCGCTCGTCGTTGGGCAGGTTGAAGGCAATGGTCTTGGCCCGCACCATGTTGTCGCCGCCTTCGTGGACCTGTTCGGCCACTGCGATCGGGCTTTCGAACCCGCGCTGGAAGTTCTTGTAGCGGTCTTCGATCGGCAGGTTGCCCTCCATGTCCCGCAGATAGGCCTTGTACTTGGCCAGCGCGGCGGAGGCTTCCGGGTCCTTCAGCGTCACGAAGCTTTCGAACGCGGTCTTCTGGCCCATCAGCTTGTCGGTATAGACCTCGTAGGGGCCTATCGCGACTTCGATGGGCGTGTCCTTTACGTCCATCCAGGCGAGTTCGCTCTCGTAATAGTCGTCGGTCAGGAAGGCCTTGGCCCGCAGCGAGAGAAATTTCTTCAGGCTGGGATTGCTGGTCGTCGCCGCCGCCTGCTCGAGCAGGCGAGAGGCGGGCTCGAGCCACTGCCGGTACTCGACCGAGTAGGGCACCGCCACCAGCCGGTCGCCTTCGCGCTTCACGACCGTGTAGCCGCTCAGCAACGCATCCTTCTGCTCGGGATGGGCGGCGACGTAGGCGTTGAGTTCCTCGCGCGTCAGGTCGGTCGGGTAAAATCCGGCGCCGTCGGGCATCGGCTCGCTGCCCCAGAACGGGTGCAATTCGGCAAATTCGTCCCACGGGCCGAGATTGCGGTCGAACATCTTCAGCAGCAGCGGCTGGTCGGCCCGGCGGCTACGCTCGATCGCCTGGCGGACCTCGGGGTTCGCCGCGTAGCGCTGACGCATGTAGATCCGCGTCATGTAATCCGACGCCTGGTTCAGCAGGTCGACCACCTTGCGTTCCTCGGCATTCAGAAACGCGGTGTCGGGATCCATCTTGATGATCGCGACGGAATCGTACGAGCCCTTGAGGTCATAGCGGTCGCTGGCCACCTCGGGCTGCACCGCCGCGGGAGCGGCCGCTGCGGCCGGCGGCGTTTCGGAAACGGTCTGGGCGCAGGCCGACAGGCCCAGGGCGAGAAGCGGAAGCGAAAAAAGGCGCGTTGTCATGTCCATGCAGGTTGCAGGTGTAACCTGAACCGGCCCTTAGACGTTCCCCGCGCCCTTTCCAGCCCTCGGGCAGGACATCCCCGGCTTACTGGTCGGCTGGCGGCGCACCCATGATCAGCGGAGGCTTCTCGCCGCGCAGTTCGGCACTGCCGACGATCACGTTGATCCGCGCCCGGTCGTATCCGGTCCCGCCGTATTCCAGCCCGGTCATCGTCGTCTTCTTGAGGAACGGGGCGTACTTGCCCGTCGCCACCAGCGTGTCGACGACTTGCGAGGAGGTCATGTTCCTGCCCTGCGCGGCCTTTGTCGCATCGACCAGCGCACGATTGAACGCGGCGAAGTCGACCACGCGCCTCCACGGCTGGATATAGCCGTGGCCTTCGACGATCGTGTCCACGCCCTTCACGGTCTGGACCAGCCGCTCCATCGTGTCGGCCACCTTGATCGCGCTGCCCCCGGAGCCGGGGTCGATCAGCGGCGCCATTGACCAGGCCATCGCATCGCCCATCGCCATGACCTTGTCGTTGGCGAAGACGACAAAGGCGTCACCATCGGTATGGGCGGCGCCGGTGTAGTAGAGGTCGATCCGATCCTTGCCCGCGTTGAGAGTGATCGCATCGCCGAACTGCTTCGTTGCCGGGCTCGCGGGGAGCGGGCCGCTCGGCTTGCTCATGCGCAGCGCGGTGTTCGCCTGCGCGACGACCTCGATCGTCGGGCGCCGATCCTTGAAGAACTGGTTGGAGCCGACATGGTCCGGGTGGCTGTGCGTGTTGATCACCATGGTCACCGGCTTGTCGGTGACTTTGCGGATCTCGTTCAGGATCGCCTCGCCGTTGTTCGGCAGCTTGGTGTCGACGATGGCGACGCCGTCACTCATCACGAATACCGTGGTGTTCCCGCCGGCACCGAAGATCTTGTAGACGTTGCCCTTCACGTGCTCGATCGGGCTGACGCCGGGCAGGCCCGGACCGCCGCCCGGCACGTAACCCGGCGGGGGTGAGTCCATTGCGGTCGTGGCAATGGCGCCCACGGGCCCGCTCGAAGGCACAGGACCGGCGGCGACGTCGCTGCCCGGCTGCGTGGCACAGGCGGCGGCGATGCCGGTCACAAGAATGGCCGAAAGGATGGCGACGCGCTTCATCAGGTTCCTCCCCACAGGAATGTTCTTTGCACGAACCAGTATACGCCCCCGGCGATGACCGCAACGGAGCCGAGGGTAGCAATTTGTCGCGCAAACCGCGGCTTGCGGTGCCACAGCCACCCCAGCGCCAGCGCCAGCGGCACGACCACGGCGAGCTGCCCCAGCTCGACCCCCACGTTGAAACCGAACAGCGACCAGCCCAGGGCGCCTGGCGGCAAGCCGAATTCCCGCAAGACAGCGGCAAAGCCGAAGCCGTGGATCAGCCCGAAGGCGCCCGCCATCCACGCGCGCAGGTCGCGTCCCTCGCCGCGCAGCAGGTTGTCCGCCCCGACCACGATGATCGTCAGTGCGATCGCCGGCTCGATCAGGCGCGGCGGCGGCACGACGAGCCCGGTCGCGGCGAGTGAAAGCGTAATCGAATGCCCGACGGTAAAGGCAGTGACGATGCCGACCAGTTTGCGCCAGCTCCCGCCGAACAGCAGCAGGCCGAACAGGAACAGCAGATGATCGGGCCCGATCCAGATATGATGGGCGCCCGCAGGGATGAAGCTGCGCAGGACCGACACGTGCCCCTCCGCAGTGCCGCGATAGAACGTCTGCCGGGCGCTTCGGCCGGAGACGATCCACTGCTGGGCGAGGTTCTTGCCTTCGTACACGTTTACGAAGGTCTGGTGCTGCGGATCGTACGGAAAGAGATCGCCCTGGTAGGTCAGCTTGCCGCCCGGGGGACCGGTCGCCTCGAACCACAGACGCACGGCATCGCGATTCGGCAAAGGCTCGATGTAGGTCCACTCCAGCTCGATTGGGCCGGCATCGTTGGCGAGGCTCATCCGGCTGTCGAGCAACTGGTCCAGCCAGCCGAGCTGGTGAATGAGATAATGCGGGTCCTTCAGGACCGAGGGATCGGCGACCCCCAGTTCGTGCGCGGCGTCGATCTGGTGGATCGTCAGCGTGCCTGTCAGCTTCTCGCCGTCGTAATGAACGTCGAGATAGGAGAACGGGGCAGGATGCGCGTGGGCCGGGATCGACGCCAGTAGCGCCGCGAGGACCGCGAGGATGCGGAACATCAGGCTGCCAGCTTCGCCTTGGCGGACGCGAGGATCAGGTCGCTGGCGCGCTCACCGATCATGATTGCGGTGGCGTTGGTGTTGCCTTGCGGGATTGTCGGCATGATCGAGGCATCGGCGACCCACAGCCCCTCCGTGCCTCGCACACGGCAATCGGGGCCGACGACGGCCTCGGGATCGTCCGCTGCGCCCATCCGCACGGTGCCGACCGGATGGTACATCGGGATCGTCGCGGCGCGGGCGTAGTGGCCGAGCGCCTCGCGCGTGGCGAGTTCCTTGCCCGGGCGAACCTCTCCGGTCACATCCTTCGCGATGGCCGGCTGTTCCATCACCCTGCGGGCGATCTCCAGGCCATCGACGAGCTGTTCGAGGTCGTCGCCTTCTCCCAACAGGCGATGGCGGATCATCGGCGGAGCATCGGGATCGGCGCTGCGCAGTTCCACCTGGCCGCGAGATTGCGGCCGCATGAGGCCGACGAGCGTGGTGACAGAGGCTTCCTTGCGCAGTTCGAGGTTGCCCTGCGGCGTAATGTCGAAGGCGAAGGCGGAAAAGGCCAGCTGCAGGTTGGGTGCGGGCAGGCCCTCGCGGCTCTTCACGAAAGCCTGGGCGTGGCCGATTCCGGTGGTCAGCGCGCCGCTGCGGCGGATCGCCATCTGCAACACTTGCCGCACGCCCGACATCCCGCGGCTGTCGTCGTTCAGCGTGCGCGCACTGACCGTGTTGACGAGGTGGCAGGCGGAATGCTCCTGCAGGTTGCGCCCCACGCCCGGAAGGTCGAGCACGACTTCGATCCCATGGTGCCGCAAGTGCTTCTGCGGCCCGATGCCGCTCAGCATCAGCAGGCGCGGGCTGTTGAGAGCGCCGGCGCACAGCACCACGCCCTCGCTGGCGGTCAGCGTCTCCTCGCGTCCATCACGCCGCACGACCGCTCCGGTCGCCCGCGTCCCGTCGAGCACAAGGCGCAGGACCTGCGCCTCCAGCACGACTTCGAGCCCTGCGGGGGCCGGGTCGAGATAGGCCGATGCCGTCGAGTGCCTGAGCCCGCGCCGCTGCGAGAGCTGGATGTAGTCCACCCCCTCGGCGTGCTCGCCATTGAGATCGACCGAGCGGGGAAAGCCGGCCTGCTGCACCGCCTCGATCCACTCGTCGGTCACGGCATAGCGGCTGCGCACTTCGCTGACCGAGACCGGACCGCCTTGTCCGCGCCAGTCGTCGGAGCCGCGCTCGTTATGCTCCATGCGGCGGAAGTAGGGCAGCACGCTGGCATAATCCCACCCGGTCGCGCCGAGCTCGGCCCAGCGGTCGTAATCGTACTGGTGCCCGCGGATGAACATCATCCCGTTGATGGCGCTGCCGCCGCCAAGGCGCTTGGCGGCTGGCCACACATCGGGCCGGCCGCCGACGCTCTCGTCGGGTTCAGCGGCGTACATCCAGTCGAACTCGGGGGTATGGACGATGCCGCTCATCAGTGCGGGGACCTTCGAGCGGATGTCCTTGTCGCTCTTGCCCGCCTCGACCAGCAACACCTTCTTTCCGCCTTCGGCGAGCCGCGCGGCGCAGGCCGCCCCGGCCGAGCCGCCGCCTATGACGAGAAGGTCGTGTGTCACGACGCGTGCTTCCGGATTCCCCTGCCCACCAGCCGCTCGCGCTCGTGCGGGGTGGTCAGGTCGATCGCGGGCCCGATCGGATAGAGCCCGTTCTTGTCGGTCAGTGCGTAGTAGTTCTGCTTGATTTCATCGAGCTTCACGGTGCTGGCGATGCCGGGCCACTGGTAAAGCTCGCGCAGGTAGCCCGCCAGCGCCGGATAGTCTTCCACGCGCCGCAGGTTGCACTTGAAGGCGCCGTGATAGCCGACGTCGAACCGGACAAGCGTCGTAAAGGCCCGCCAGTCCGCCTCGGTCAACCACTGTCCGGCAAGATAGCGGTGTTCGGCGAGGTGTTCTTCCATCGAATCGAGCGCTTCAAAAACACCGTTCGCGGCGTGTTCGTAAGCTTCCTGCGAACTGGCGAACCCGGCGCGATAGACCCCGTTGTTGAGCTTGGGGTAGATCAGGTCGTTCCACCGGTCGATCTCCGGACGCAGGTCCTCGGGGTAAAGGTCGAGCGGGTTGCCGGTGACCCTGTCGAACACGGAATTGAACATGCGGATGATGTCGGCGCTCTCGTTGTTGACGATGCGCCCGGTTTTCCTGTCCCACAGCGTCGGGACCGTCGCCTTCCCTGTGTAGCGCGGATCGTGCGCCTGGTAGACCTTGTAGAGCGGGTGCGGCACTTCGAATGGCGGGATGGTGTCGTCCTGAAAGATCCAGCCCTGGTTGCCGATCACGCCGTGACTGGCCGACATCGAGATGACGTCCTCCAGCCCCTTGAGCACCCGGTAGGCGGTGACGCGGCTTGCCCACGGGCAGACCCAAGCGACGAAGAGGTGATAGCGCCCCGCCTCTGCAGGAAACTCAGCGTCGGGGTCGGGCGAGATCCAGTTGCGCAACGGACTCTCGATGCGGCGGAACTGACCGTCCTCGCCGATTTCCTCCGCCGCGGGCGGGCTGTCGCGCCAGACGCCGTCGTAGAGTTGGGACAAGTGCGCTCTCCTTCCGGCAAACGCCCTAGCGCCGCATTACGCCGCCAGCAATTCCCCCGCCGCGGGACTTTCCTCGAGCAGCTCGAGCAGGCCACGCTCCTCGCGGCTGAGCCAGCGGGTCTTGCGCGGCAGGCGCAGATCCTCGCGCCACTCGATCTGCCGGTCGAGCAGGGCAATCACCGCCGGGTGGACGTAGCTCTTGCGCGCGATCGCCGGTGTATTGCCCAGCTTATCGCTGACTTCCTCCATCAAGGCCTTGAGAGTCAGCGCGCCCTCTGCCTCCGCCAGCGTCTTGAAGGCCAGCACGCTCGCATGCCAGGTGCGGAAGTTCTTGGCGGTGAAATGTTCGCCCATCGTCTGGCACAGATAGGCGTTCACCTCGGCCGAGCCGACGTGGTGCAGCGCGCCGTCCTCGGTTTCGTACTGGAACAAGTGCTGGCCCGGCAGGTCCTGCATCTTGCGAACGAAGTGCGCCAGACGGCGGTCGGTGACGGTCACCTCGCGCTTCTTGCCGCTCTTTGCCTTGAACTTGAGCTTGAGCCGATGTCCCTCGACCTCGGCATGGCGCCGGCGCAGCGTGGTCGCGCCGAAGCTCTTGTTGGACTTTGCGTAGGCCTCGTTGCCGATCCGGATCACGCCGAGGTCGAGCAGCCGCACCACGCTGGCGATGGCATGGGCGCGCGACAGCCTGGAGCCGGCAAGGTCCTCCTCGACCCGCTTGCGCACGCGCGCCAACCGCTCGCCGAAAACGATGCAGGCGTCGAACTTCTCGCCTTCCTTCATGGCCCGGAAGTCGGGGTGATAGCGGTACTGCTTGCGGCCCTTGGCGTCGACGCCGGTGGCGAGGAGATGGCCGTCTTTGGCCGGGCAGAACCAAGCATCGGTGTAGGCCGGCGGAAGCGCGATGGCATTAAGCCGGTCGATCTCGTCGCGGTCCTTGATACGGTTGCCCGCGGGATCGAAATAGGCCCAGCCGCGCCCGGCCTTTTTTCTCGTAATGCCCGCCACGTCGTCGCTTACATAGGTCAGCTTGGGCGGGCGGGTTGCCATGGTCAGCGCTGAACGCGTCGCAAGTTCAAAGGGTTCCGACCGGCCAAAGCAAATCTAGCGAACCTCGCCGACAGTCTCCCTTGCCCCGGCGGCATCGGCTCGCCATGTCGGGGCCCAAGCAACAGGAGAGCCCGATGTCCGACGTCTATACCCCGCCCGAAGTCTGGGAATTCGATCCCGAAAACGGCGGCCAGTTCGCCGGTATCAACCGTCCGACCGCAGGCCCGCGCGAGGAGCACGAGCTGCCCGTCGGGGATCATCCCTTCCAGCTCTATTCGCTCGGTACACCCAACGGGGTGAAGGTGACGATCATGTTCGAGGAACTGCTCGAGGCAGGGTTCTCCGACGCGGAATACGATGCCTGGATGATCAGGATCTTCGAGGCCGAGCAGTTCTGGTCGGGCTTTGTCGACCTCAACCCCAACTCCAAGATTCCCGCCCTGCTCGACCGCAGCGGTTCCGAGCCGTTCCGCGTGTTCGAGAGCGGGGCGATCCTCGTCCACCTGGCCGAGAAGTTCGATTACCTCCTGCCAAAGGCCAATCCGGCCCGCGCGGAGACGTTCAGCTGGCTGATGTGGCAGATGGGAAGCGCACCGTTCATCGGCGGCGGCTTCGGCCATTTCTACGTCTACGCGCCCGAGCGATATCGCTACCCGATCGACCGCTATGCGATGGAGACCAAGCGCCTGTTCGACGTGGCCGACCGGCAGCTCGCCAGGACCGAATATCTCGCGGGCGACTACTCGATAGCCGACATCGCCGCCTATACATGGCTCGGCAATCTCTACCATGGCGCCTACAAGGGCTCCGACAAGTTCCTCGGCCTGCACGAGTACGAGAACGTCGGCCGCTGGGTAAAAGCGATCGATGCGCGTCCGGGCGCGATCCGCGGGCGCCTGGTAAACACCCAGGCAATGGCCGAGCGACACTCGGCGGCGGACTTCAACAAGGTCGAGGACCGCAGCCTGTTCGAGCCCGTCCGCAAGCGCGCAGACGTCTAGGCGCTAGTCCGCGATCGGCAGCCAGACCGCGCTCGCCTCCGCGCCGCCGGTCGAGACGGTCTGGGTCGCCTTGGCATAGTCGCCGGGCTGTGCGTCGAAGATGTTCGGCACGAAGGTCTGCGGGTTGCGGTCGTAGAGCGGGAACAGGCTCGACTGCACCTCGACCATCAGCCGATGCCCGGGCAGGAACACGTGGTTCACGTTGGGCAGCGTCCACTGGTAGGTGTAGGTCTTGCCCGGCGTAAGTGCCTCGGGCTTGTCGAACCCGCCCTGGTAACGGCCGCGGAAGATCTCGATGCCGATGGGCAGCTGATAACCGGCCATCGACGGATCAGCCGGATTTTCGGCCGGATAGACGTCGATCAGCTTGACCACCCAGTCACTGTCGCTGCCGCTGGTGGCGGCATGCAGTTCGACCTTTGGCGCACCCATGATGTGCACGGGCTGGTTCAGCGGGACGGAGACGAAGTTGATGACGTCCTCCCGGTCCGCCACCCACTTGTTGTCGTGCAGCAGCCAGGTGCGCCACTGGTCGCGGTCGCTCATGCTGATCGGGCGTGGCAGCATCGGCACCGGGTCAGCCGGGTCCGAAACGTAGCTGACCATCCCCTTGCCCGGCTTCACGAACGTCGCGTTCCCGCCGGCGGCGAGGTAGAGCGGCGTGTACTTGCCCGCAGGCCAGTCGTCGGTCCGCTGCCACTGGTTTACGCCGGTGGCATAGGTCAGCACTCGCGGCGTGTCGCAAGCCGGCGGATCCGATTTGAGGTGACAGTCGAGGAAGCGCTTCATCGTGTCGACGCGGAAGCGCAGGCCGGTGTCCTCCGGGAACTTGAGCGGGCCTAGCTCCTTCGCCTCGTAATTCACGCCCGAGTGCCGCCACGGTCCAATGACCAGGCTCAGCAGGCGGTTTTTCTCGGTCTGCGCCTTCAGCGCCTGGAATACCGCCGGGGCACCGTAGCTGTCTTCCTGGTCCCACTGGCCGACCACGAGCATCGTCGGCACAGTCAGCTTGCGGGCGGCAAGCCATTGGTCGACCGCCTGGAGCGACCAGTACGAGTCATAGGCCGGGTGCGCGAGCTTCTTGGCATTCGCGGGAACGACATCGGCACCGTAGGCTCGCGCGTAATCGCCCGCGGAGCCCGCATTGAGGAAAATCTCGTAATCGTCGCCCTCGCCGTCCGGCACGGTGCCCCCACCGTTTTCCTTCTTGATTGTCTGATAGAGCGGATATCCGAAGTTGTTGTTGCGCCAGGCCCCGTTGTGGAACCAGTCGTCGCCCATCCAGCCGTCCACCATCGGCGACTGGGGGACAGAGGCCTTGAGCGCGGGGTGGGGGTCGATCAGAGCGGCGAGGCTGGTAAAGCCGAGATAGGAAGAACCGGTGATGCCGACCTTGCCGTTCGTCTCCGGCACGTTCTTCACCAGCCAGTCGATCGTGTCGTAAGCGTCGGTCGAGTTGTCGATCCCGGTATCGTTAAGCGGCGTCCCGGCGAGCGGCCGGTTCATCACGTACTCGCCTTCGGAGCGGTGAATTCCGCGAATGTCCTGGTACACGCGGATGTAGCCATCGTTGACGAACTCCTTGTCCATGACGGGCAGGATTTCCTCGATCTTCTGGCTGCGGTTGCGCGTCGTCGCGCCGTCGGCATCATAGGGCGTGCGGCTGAGCAGGATGGGTGCGTCGGTGGTGCCCTTGCGCATCACGATCACGGTGTAGAGCTTCGTGCCGTCGCGCATCGGCACCATGACCGTGCGGCGGACGTAGTCGGCCTGGGGGCGCACCCAGCCGTAGTGATCCACCCGCTCGTCGGCCATCGCATCCCGCGCGAGTGCGGACGATGCCCGAGGACCGCCATCGGCCCGGGCGGAAGTTACTGAAAAGGCGAGCGATGCGACCGCCAGCGATGCGGCCTGAGCCGCGACCCTTGTCTTCTTCATTGGCGGCGCCGATTGCAAACCGGCCGGCACAGGTCAAGCTCGCTTGCGACGAACTGACTTACCTTCGGCCCTTCACTTCCCGACGCGGCGCGCTATAGGCGGCGCACGCAGCGCATGCTGGGGCGTCGCCAAGTGGTAAGGCACCGGTTTTTGGTACCGGCATTCGCAGGTTCGAATCCTGCCGCCCCAGCCAGTTCGCCTGTCTCCGGCTCCGTCCCGCACGCGAGCTGAAGGACGGGACCCCGCCGGTGGAGCCTCAAGCCCGCTGCGAAGCTCTCTCGGAAAAATCCCGGATCGTGATGGCCCGCGAGGGGTTGGCCTCTCCGGCCATTCACGATAGCGCTCGGCGAAGAGAGGGAGTCCGTCGTCGATGTCAGCCCCATTGCCGCCCGGAGTGGACGCGAGCGCGTTTGCCGATGCCCTGGCGGGCTTTAGCGCGGCGGTCGGCCGCGACTGGGTATTCACCGGAGACGATGACCGCGCGAGCTATCTCGATCCTTTCGCCGTAGGCGCGCGCGAGGACCACGCCGCATCCGCCGCCGTGGCGCCCGCCGACACCGACGAACTTCGCTCCGTCCTGGCCGTGGCCAACCGCTACAAGGTTCCCCTCTGGCCGGTCTCGATGGGGAAGAACTTCGCCTACGGCACCGCCGCACCGGTCCTCAAGGGCGCGGTCGTCCTCGACCTGAAACGGATGAACCGCGTGCTCGAAGTGGACGAGACGCTCGGCTACGCGGTCGTCGAACCCGGCGTCAGTTTCTTCGACTTCAAGGAAGAACTGGACAGGCGCGGGTCGAAGTTCTGGATGAGCGGGCCGGCGCACTCGTGGGGCAGTGTCATCGGCAACGCGCTGGAGCATGGTGTGGGCTACACCCCCTATGGCATCCACGCGGAAACGATCTGCGGGATGGAAGTCATGCTGGCCGACGGTTCGCTGGTGCGGACGGGATTCGGCGCGATCGAGGGCAGCCGGGAATGGCAGGCGTTCAAGCTTCCCTTCGGGCCGGTGTGGGACGGCCTTTTCACCCAGTCGAACTTCGCGGTCGTGACCAAGATGGGCCTGTGGCTCATGCCCGAACCGGAGGAAATGGCGGGCGTCACGATCGAGGTGCCCGGCAAAGACGACCTCGCGCAACTGGTCGACACGCTCCGCCCGCTCAAGCTCGATGACACGATCAACACCACCTACACGATCGCCAACGGCATGCGGCAGATCACCGGTGGCGCTCGCCGAGAGGACATCTGGCAGGGCGAGGGCGCGGTTCCACTCGAACGGATCGGCGAAGTGCTGGCACAGCGTGGCAAGGGCTGGTGGAACGTCATCTTCAACCTGTTCGAGCACACGTCGGGCGGCATGGACCTGCGCATGGAGAAGATCCGCCGGCATTTCGCTGCCCGGATGCCGCAGGCGACACTGTCGGCGGTGCGCTGGCGCAAAGGCGAGCCGCAGCAGCCCTGGATGCGGCAGGACGTCAGCCTCGCCCCTTTCGCTATCGTTGACTGGCGCGGGTCGCCCGGCGGCCACAGCGACTTCGGCCCCGTCGTTGCCGCCGTGGGCGAGCGCGTGAACCAGCTCTACGAGACGGTCGAGCGGCGCTTCATCGAGTACGGGCAGGACCCCTGGATCGGCATGTTCGGCATCGGCGGCAGAGCGCTGATCTTCGTTGCCGACATGCTCTACGTCCAGGACGACAAGGCAATGACCGATCGCTGCAAGGCACTGTTCCGGCAGCTCTGCAAGGATGCTCAAGCGATGGGAATCGGCCTCTACCGCTCGCACATCGAGTTCATGGACGACGCTGTGGCGATGCACGGCTGGGGCGATCATGCGATGCCCCGGCTGAACGACAGACTGAAGGCGGCGCTCGACCCGAATGGCATCTTGGCGCCGGGCAAGCAGGGCATCGGGAGCTGGCGAGCATGAGACTGGCGCTGCTACTGGCCGGCCTGGCGCTTGGAGTGGGTTCGGTTCCCGCCGCTCCGCGCGAGAACCACGATCCGGCGAGCTTCTACGCCGCCCGCTGTGCGTATTGTCATGGCGCCAACGGTTGGGGCACCCGCAAGCTGGCGCAACGGGTTCCGCCGGGCGAGGCGGAGCTGCTGAAGCGCAAGGTGCTGCCCGCCGCCTATGTCCAGTACGTGGTGCGCAACGGGGTGGGATCGATGCCGCAGTTCACCCCGACCGAACTGACCGACCCCGAACTGCAGGCGCTCGCGCAGTGGCTGGCCAATCCGGCAGAGAGGAAATGACGTGACCGGGATCCGTCTCGCCTTCTTCAAGCTGAACGTGCCGCAGATGGAGCCGGCCCTGGCCTTCTGGCGCGATGCCTTCGGGTTCGAGGTGACCATGACCTTCGACGAGCCGGGCTTCGTCGAGCATGTCCTCGCCCTTCCGGGACAGGAAGCGGGACCGAACCTGATGCTGGTCGAAAACAAGGCCGGGCACGATGTTCCGGTGGGGCCGGGTCACGGTCCGGTGGGGCTTTTCTGCGATGACGTCGACGCAGCCTATGCCCATGCGCTCGGTTGCGGCGGCACTGGATTGCTGGCGCCCTTCGAAGCTGGTGGTGCGATGGTCTCGATGCTCAAGAGCCCGCAGGGTCACGAGATCGAACTGGTGCAACTCCCCCGGGCATGAGCAGGCCGCCCAACATCGTTTTCATCATGGCCGACGATCTCGGTCATGCCGACCTCAGCTGTTACGGGCGCCAGGACTACGAGACGCCGGCGATCGACCGGCTGGCGCAGGAGGGCATGCGCTTCACCAACGCCTATGCCAACTCCGCCGTGTGCACCGCGACGCGGGTGGCGCTGATGACCGGGCGGTACCAGTACCGCCTGCCGATCGGTCTGGAGGAGCCGCTGCAGGGTCGCGACGTCGGCCTTCCGCCAGAGCACCCCACCCTGCCCTCGCTGCTGCGCGAGCGCGGTTATCACACCAACCTGATCGGCAAGTGGCACTTAGGTTCGCTGCCGAAATTCTGCCCTCTTCTCAGCGGGTTCGACCAGTTCTGGGGCATCCGGGGCGGGGGCGTGGATTACTGGACGCACGAACTCGACGGAGTGGGCGATCTGTGGGACGGGACCGAGAGTATCGAGCGCACCGGCTACCTGACGGAGCTGCTGGCCGACAAGGCGCTCGACGTGCTGGAAGAGCGCGCTGCAGAGGGCAAGCCGTTCTTCCTCAACCTCAATTTCACCGCGCCGCACTGGCCCTGGGAGGGGCCCGACGCGGCGGGCAAGGCAAAGTCCGAAAGGCTTGCGGCAAAGGGCGGCCTGATGCCCATCCAGCACTGGGATGGCGGCGACATGGCGACCTATGCCGCCATGATGAAATCGCTCGACGATGCCTGCGGACGTGTCAATGAAGCGCTTGATCGGCTGTGTTTGGCCGATGAAACGATCGTGGTGTTCACCAGCGACAACGGCGGCGAACGCTTTTCCGACAACTGGCCCTTCAACGGCCGCAAGACCGAGCTGCTCGAAGGCGGCTTGCGGGTGCCGGCGATCGTGCGCTGGCCCGGGACGGCATCGCCGGGCAGCGAGAGCGACGTGCCGGTGATGACGATGGACTGGCTTCCCACGTTGCTGGGCGCCGCGGGCGCGCCAGCGGATCCGGAATACCCAAGCGACGGCGTCGACCTGCGGCCGGCCATCGCCGGGGGCGAGGTGGAGGACCGAACCCTGTTCTTCCGCTTCTCCTACCGCGAGCAGAAGGCGGCTCGGCGCGGATCCCTGAAGTACCTGGAAATCCTGGGCCACAGCTTCCTGTTCGACGTGATTGCCGATCCCATGGAGCGCGGCAACCTGAAGGACCGTCAGCCGGAAGCCTTCGCCGCCTTCGTCGCCCAATGGGAGCAGTGGAACGAAACGATGCTGCCGCCGGACCCCGCGGCGGGCAGACACGGATTCACCGCCGACAAGCTGGCCGAATACTTCGGCGTCGACAGCTAGCTCTCGGCAAACTCTTCGGCAAAGACGTCGATCGTGGGATAGTTCGGGTCCTGCAGGACGGACGACAGCATGAAGCTTTGCACCAGGTCGCAACGCGGATCCGCGCCACGGTCCTTGCGGAACCATAACAGACGCCAGTTCTCCAGCGGATAGAGCAGCACCACGGTCTTGCGGGCTTCAGGGCTCAGCATCACCTCGGAGAACGACGCGACGCCCAGGCCGCGCTCCAGCATCGTCCCCATGACGTCGAAATACTGCGTGTGCCCGATGACGTTGCGCGGCGCGATGCCGTGCCGGTCGAATGCCTGGAGCACGTCCTGCTCCTGCTGGCTGCCGACCTGCGGCAGGATGAACGGCAGGTGGTTGATCTCGTCGGCCTCGAGAGGCACCGCGCGCCCTTTCAGCAGCTTGCGGTGGCCGAATATTCCGCCGCGAACCATCGCGAGCTGGCGCACGCCCGGGTCGACCTGGCGATCAGCCCGCAGGTGATAGAGCGCGAAATCGAACCGCCCGTCCTGAACGTCGCGGGCATAGCGATAGCTCGGCGGACGTGCGTCGAACTCGAGCTCGATATGCGGGTTCTGCGCCAGAAAGCGATCGAGCTTGGGCCGGATGAAGTTGTCGACGAGACCCTGCCCCACGCGGATGCGATACGTGATAGCGCGCTCGATCTCGGCGGTGTCTCGCCGGTGCGATGCCAGCCGTTCAGCCGCCTGCTGGAACGTGTGCAGGTCATCGACGAAGGAGAGCCCTTCGGCCGTCAGCGAAGGCCTCATGCCAGGCTTGCGCGCGACGAGCGACACGCCGAGCTGCTCCTCCAGCGCTTTTACCTGGTTGCTGACCGAAGCTTGCGAGATGCCGAGAGATTCGGCCGTGCGGCGAAAGCTGCGCGTTGCGCAGAGGATGTCGAACACTTCGAGCTGCCGCAAGGTGAAAGGTAGGTTGGCCATAATGACTCCCCAGCCAAGTCATAACCCTGAAGTGATGCCATGTCATCACTTTGCGGTGCATTGCTTTGTCCGGGCGTATGGACAGATTTCCCCCCCATAAACATGGGAGGGGAAATCATGGGGTTCATTACCAAGGGTAGCTACGCGCCTGCATTCCGCCGCTGGCTCGCCGGCGGGGCAAGCCTGGCGGTCCTTGCCTTCGCCGGTCAGGCGCAGGCCCAGGACACCGCGGACCAGCCGAACAGAGCGGACGAACAGGAGACGATCATCGTCACCGGATCGCGCCTTGTCACCAGCGGCATGGATTCGCCCGTCCCCGTCACTGCCGTTCAGGCCGAAGAACTCGAGGCGATGGACCCCGGTGCGCTGATCAACGCAGTCAGCCAGCTGCCGCAGTTCTACGGCAACCAGACGCCCAACAACTCCAATTTCTTCGTCCGTGGCGGCACTGGCAACCTCAACCTGCGCGGCCTCGGTGCCAATCGCACGCTGACGCTCCTCAACGGTCGCCGCGTGCCGGCGACGAGCGCCTTCGGCGGGGTCGACATCAACCTGTTTCCGGAAGCCATGATCAAGGGGATCGAGACAGTCACCGGCGGCGCCTCGGCGGCCTATGGCACCGACGCCGTGGCCGGCGTGGTCAATTTCCTGCTCGATACCGATTTCGAAGGGCTGCAGGTCGACCTGCAGACGGGGATCACCGACCGCAACGACGGGGCCAGTCACGAGGCCAAGGCGGCCTATGGCATGGCGCTGGGCGATCGCGGGCACCTGCTTGTCTCGGGTTCCTGGGCGAAGCAGAAGGGCATTCACGACATCACCAGCCGTGACTGGTACGACAACACCGGCGCGGTCCAAGTGGGCGGAGTATGGGCCGACTACCCCGACGTTCGGTCGATCACCTCGTCATTCGACGGCGTGATCTTTTCCTCCAACCCCGCGATCAACGGCCTCCAGTTCGATCGCAACGGCAACCTGTCACTGCTGGTACCCGGAGCCGTGACACAAGGCGCAGTCGCGAACGGCGGCCGGTCCTCTGGCGCAGGAACCGATATCGCCAGCGAAGTCTTCACGCTGTATCCGGATACCGAGCGCTATTCGGCATTCGCCTATGCCGACTACGACCTGACCGACAACATCAAGGTTTTCGCCCAGTACATGCGCGGCTGGAACAAGCAGTTCCAGTACAACATCCCGCGCAGTTCCATCCATGGGTCGCCGACCGCGATCACGATCTTTCAGGACAACGCCTTTCTGCCGGCTTCGCTGCGCCAGACGATGATCGCCAACAACATCGCCTCGTTCAACCTGCGTCGCGATGGCAGCATCGAGGATATCGGCGACGTCTGGTACGAAGATCGCGTGACCCAGGACGTGGGCACGGCGGGCTTCGAAGCCGATATTTTTGGCACCTGGAAGCTCAACGGTTACTACCAATACGGCAAGTCGAAGCGCGTCTGGGACCAGAACACCCTGCGCATCGACCGCATCTTTGCCGCCGTGGACGCCGTGAAGGACGCCAATGGCAACATCGTCTGCCGCGTGTCGACGGTTGCGGCTGGCGCCGCCGCTTATCCGGGCTGTCAGCCGCTCAACCTGTTCGGCCGCGGTAACGCGTCGCCGCAGGCCGTCGACTATGTGATCGGCAACGATCCCGGCATCAACGTCTCGACCCCGCTCTACTTCGCGAACCTCGGTAATACCGGCGAGACATACGATTACACGTCGGTCGGCCCGAAGCGGAACGTCACGACATTCACGCAGAATTTTGCCGAACTGTCCGCTGCCGGCGACCTGTTCCAGGGTTGGGCCGGGCCCATTTCGCTGGCGCTCGGCGCGTCCTATCGCAAGGAATCGATTTACCAGGTGGTGCAGGACACCGCGAACCAGCAGTCCAACTTCGACGGGGCCTATCACCCATGCCCCAGCGCGGCCGTGGCGGCGACACTCGGCCTGCGGGGACTGAATCCGGCGGACTGCAACAACACCGTGGCGTTTCAGTTTTCCAAGGTCTCCAACATCCAGGGCAAGGCGACGGTGAAGGAAGCCTTCGCCGAAACCCTGATCCCCCTGATCAAGACGGACGGCGGCGTAGAGGCGAGCGTCAACCTCGCGGGACGTTGGGCCAACTATTCCGGATCGGGCACCATCTGGGCCTACAAGGGCGGCGTCGACTTCTCGCCTTTCGAATGGCTGCGCTTGCGCGGCACATATTCACGCGATGTGCGCGCGGGCAATTTGTCCGAACGGTTCGACAAGACAGGCGGCACGGGCAATGTCCTCGACCCGCGGACCGCTGCCCAGAACGCGACCTATGGCGGCACCACATACGTGACGACGATCTTCTCGGGCGGAAACCCGGCGATCAGACCGGAATCGGCGGACACTTACACCGCCGGCATGGTGTTCCGACCCGGCTTCCTGCCAGGGTTTTCCGCATCGGTGGACTGGTATAAGGTCGGCATCAAGGACGCGATCGCTACCGTGGGCACCAACGAGGTGGCGCGCCGCTGTTTCGTCGAAGCCGATCCGCAATTCTGTGCCCTGGTAACTACCGATTCCACGCAGGGTGGTAAAATCATCCTTGTCGGCAACCAGTACGTTAACGTCGCGAGGTCGAAGGTCGAAGGCATCGATGCCGAAATAGGCTATCGGACCAGCGCACGGATCTTTGGCGGCGACGAAAGCCTGAGCACCCGCGCCTTCATGACCTGGCTGCTCGACCGCTCCGATGTCGGCGCCACCGGTGGCGTGACGCGGTTTGACGGACTGACGGGCCTGGCGCCGGACACCGGGGCTCAGGGCATTTTCCCCAAGTTCAAGGCCAACGCCAATCTGACCTACCGCAACGGGCCGTTTTCGGGCTTCATTCAGGGCCGGTATATCGGCAAGGGCAAGCGCACGTACCTGCTCACCCCGGCACAAATCACCGACAACTCGGTGCCGTCGGTGATCTACGTCGACATGCGGCTCGGCTACGAGTTCGATGTTGGCGGTTCGGAAGCCGAATTCTGGGGCTCGATCACCAATCTGTTCGACAAGGACCCGCCCGTCACCGGGACGTATTCGACCTTCACGGGGGCCTCCACACAATACAACGCCGGCCTCTTTGACGTGCTCGGCCGGCGCTACACGGTCGGCATCAAGTTCAAGCTGTGAGCCTGTTTGACCAAATCAATTGAAGGGTTAGGGTCGGCAGCCGCGAAGGAGGCCGACCCAAACTTCGTGACCAGATTTCCCGGAGGGACGCACAAATGACCGAGACAACTGCCCGCAAGGGCATCAATCGCCGGACCGCCGTGGGTGGGATGCTCGGCACCGCAGCCCTTGCGGCGGCAGGGCCGGTGCTCGGCCAGTCGCCCGGTCGCAAGCCCAACTTTCTCTACATCATGGCCGACGATTTCGGCTGGGCCGACCTGTCCTGCTACGGGCGGCAGGAATACGAGACTCCGGCGATCGACAGTCTCGCCGCGCAGGGGATGAAGTTCACGCACGGTTACGCCAATTCGGCGGTCTGCAGCGCCACGCGCATGGGGCTCATCACCGGGCGTTACCAGTACCGCCTGCGGGCCGGGCTGGAGGAACCCCTCGGCGGGACGACGTGGGGCCTGCCGCCGGACATTCCCACCCTCCCCTCGTTGCTCAAGAAGCAGGGCTATCACACGGCGCTGATCGGCAAGTGGCACCTGGGCAGCCTGCCCAAGTACGGCCCGCTGCAGAGCGGTTATGACGAATTCTGGGGCAATCGCGGCGGCGGCGTGGATTATTTCACGCACAGGATCGGCAATATCGACGATCTGTGGGACGGCGACGTCAAGGTCAGCGAGATGGGCTATTACACCGAACTGCTCGCCAACCACTCGATCGAGTACATCGAGGAGCGGGCGAAGGAGAAGGACAAGCCCTGGCTGCTGAGCCTGCACTTCACGGCGGCGCACTGGCCGTGGGAAGGCAACAACGCCAGGGGCCGCGCGGAAAGCGCGCGGCTGGCGGCCAACACCACCAACGACGCGCTGTCGATCGCCGATTACGATGGCGGCGACATGCAGACCTATGCCGACATGGTCACCAGCATGGACCTGAACGTAGGCCGCATCCTGACCCGCCTGCACGAACTGGGCATGGACCGCGACACCGTGGTCGTCTTCACCAGCGACAACGGGGGCGAGCGCTACAGCCACAACTGGCCGTTCACCGGCATGAAGACCGAGCTGCTCGAGGGCGGGATGCGCATCCCGCTGATCGTGCGCTGGCCGGGCCTCGTCGCGCCGGGCAGCGAGAACGATTCCCCGGTCATGTCGATGGACTGGCTGCCGACTTTCCTCGCGGCGGCAGGCGGTGCGCCCGACCCCAGGTACCCGACCGACGGCGTCGACATCCGCCCCGCCCTGACCGGCTACCGCCTGGCCGAGCGAACGCTCTACTGGCGCTTCTGGAACAAGGACCAGAAAGCGGTCCGGCGCGGGCAGTACAAGTACCTGTCGATCAACGGCGACGAATACCTCTTCGACATCATTGCCGACCCGCGCGAGCGGGCCAACCTGAAGAAGCGCCTGCCGGACAAGTTCGCCGAGCTGAAAGGCGCCTTCGACGCGTGGAACAAGGGGATGATCCCTTATGACAAGGACGTTTCGAGCTTCGGCTGGGGCCCCGCCCAGCTCGCCGATCACTACGGGGTGAACGACTGAGTTGAGCGAGAGCCAGGGGGCGGCGGACAGCGGTTCCCGGTCGCTGCCGCCTGGCGCTCAATGCCGAACGGCGGTGCCCTTGCGCGGGTGCAGCACGGGGGCGACGAAGCCCAGCACGATCACGCCGAGGCCGACGGCCACGGCCAGCGCCGCGACCATCGCCATGATCGTGTCGAGCGGCAATGCCATCCTCAGCGCCATCGCGCCGGCGAACGGCGCCATGACCATCCCCGAGATGCGGCCCCAGCCCCCGGCCCAGCCAATCCCGCTCGAACGCATTTCGGGCGGATAGCTGAGCGTAGCCAGGTTGTTCAGGCCCGTCTGCCCGCCGACCTGGGTGAAATTCCACATGATCAGCGCGCCGAGAAAGATGCCCGAACTGAACGGAACGCTGCCCAGCGTGTAGAGCGAAACCGCCTCGACGAAGTAGAAGGCCGCGATCAGCCAGTAGGGATTGGTGCGGTCCATCAGAAAGCCCATCAGGAGCGTGCCGGTAGCGCCGCCGGCAAACGAGATCATCGCCGAAATGGCGAACTCCTGGATCGGGATCCCCCCGATCTCCTGCATGAAGGTCGCCAGCCAGTTCTGCAGCAGGGCGATGTTGCCGAGCGAGATGAAACAGGTGACCCACAGGATCAGGGTCTGCGCCAGGTACTTCTTCTGCAGCAGCGCCAGCGGGCCAAGGTCCACGTTCGGCGGCGGCTCGTCGCCCATGTGGAAGACTTCGCCGCCCTGGATCGGCTGAGCGGCCCCGACGGCCTTGATAGTGGCCGGGATCTTCGGGTCTTCGCGATTTCGCACCATGCGGAATGCGAGCGATTCCGGGATCATCGCCAGCAACGGCAGGGCGGCAAAGCCGAGCACACCGCCGACCCAGAAGCCGATCTGCCAGCCATAGAGATCGAGCAGCCAGGCCGCGATCACGCCGCTCGCCGCATTGCCGCCGGAGAACCAGACCAGCGCGATGGCCATGAAGGCAGCCCGCCAGCGCTTGGGCGTCATTTCCGACAACAGCGCCAGGCCGATGGGCAGCATCGCGGAAAAGAAGATGCCCGAGATGCCGCGGATGATCGCCATGTGGGTGACGGTGTCGGCATAGGCGCCGAAGATCGACAGCACCCCGAACCCTGCCGAGCAGAACGCCAGCACCGGCCGACGGCCGATCCGGTCGGCCACCGGCGGCATGAGGAATGCGCCGATCGTCATGCCGACGTAGGTCCAGAAAATGACGACGTCCATCTGGTCAGGGCGCGCATTCAGGCCCGTCGCGATCGCCGGCAGGATCTTGCCGAAGAAATACATGTCGAAGCCGTCGATGAAGAGCACCAGCGAGCAGACCGCCAGCATCGCGATTTCGCGCCAGGTTATCGGGCGTGCATCCATCCATGCCGCGACGTCGAACCGTCGCTCGGCCGCTGCCGTCGCCATGCGCCCCTCTCCCTTGGACTCTGTCAAAAAGCGAGAGTGGCGGTGTGCGGCCCTGTCGTCAATCGGCGGGTTCGAGCGGGGCCTGTGGATTGTGCGGCACGAGGATCAGCTCGTTGTTCTCCACCCGCCACGAGGCGAGGCGGCTGAGCAGGTTCATCCCGATCACGTTCGTCGGTCCCAATCCCGGCGCGATCACCACGTCGAGCCCCCGCGCCGCGACGTTGCCGAAGCGCAGCTCACCGATGGTCGCAAGCTGCGCGGTCACCGAGCCGTTGGCCGTCTGCATCACGACCGGAATTCCCGCATCCTTCGGCTCGAGACCGATGCGGTCGGCGGTTTCCTGCGACACCGCGGTCAGCGTGGCACCGGTATCGACCAGGAACCGGGCCGGCACTCCGTCTATCTCCCCGCGCAGCCAGAAATGCCCGTCGTTGGCCAGGGGTACGCGGGTTTCGTTCCCCTCGACGACCTGCTCCGGCAGGCCGAGCTGCGGCACCGCCATTTCGAACCGGGGGTCCATCCGCGAGACTTGCAGCACGACCATGACGAGCACGCCCATGAGGCCAACCGTGCTCGCGACGCGCAGGCTTTGCCCCAGCACGGGGATCCGCCGCATGAAGATCGAGCCAAGCACGCCCATGACCATCGCCGCCAGCGCCGCGAGCAGCAGGCCCGATCTTGGCAGCGCCTTGATCGTCGCGGCGAGCTGGTCGAAGACGAGTGAGAGATCCATGAGCGCTATATAGGGGATCTGCGCTCGGGTTGCGATAATCCGGTTACGCGACCCGAGGGGCGGCCGGTGGCGGGTGATGCGCCGATCACGAGACCTTGCGGCCGACCGTGATTGGTCCGGGGTTGAAACCGGACAGGTCGCTCACGGCGCGCCGCGCGGGATGGTCCAGTCGGCGAGGATGAGCGAAAATCGCTCCTCGGCATCGGTCCAGCGGTGTGTCGGTGTCCAGCCCCCGGCCAGGAGCAGGGTGTTCTGGCTGCGCAAGCTGAACTTGTGACTGTTCTCCGTGTGGATCGTCTCGCCTTGCGCCATCTCGAAGCGGTTGCCCGAGACTTCGAACGAAATATTCTCCAGCGCCTCGAGATGCATCTCGACCCGCGAGAACGTGTCGTTCCAGCGCGCGACGTGGCGCAGCTTGTCGACCGGGATCGTTCCGCCGAGCTCGCGGTTGATGCGTGTCGCCAGGTTGAGGTTGAAGGCTGCCGTCACGCCCTGCCCGTCATCGTAAGCCGCCTCGAGGATCGCGGGATCCTTGATGAGGTCCATCCCGATCAGCAGCTTGGAGCCCTCGCCGAGTGTCTCGCGCATTGAGCGCAGCAGGTCGACCGCGGTGCGCGCAACCATGTTGCCGATGGTGGAGCCCGGAAAAAAGCCGAGCTTCGGCAAGCTGCGGACGGCCGGGGGCAGCTCGACCTTGCGCATGAAGTCGGCCTCCACCGGATGGACCGGAAGGCCGGGAAACTTGGTGGCAAGATCACGAGCGGACTCGCGCAGGAAATCACCCGAGATATCGAGCGGCACGTAGGCGGCGGGGTCGATGCAGCCGAGCAGCAGCGGCGTCTTGACCGAGCTGCCCGAGCCGAACTCCACGACTGCACGCCCAGGACCTATCAACGCGCGGAATTCCTCGCAGCGGTCCATCAGGATCTCGGTCTCGGCGCGCGTGGGATAATATTCGGGGAGCTGGGTGATGTCCTCGAACAGGCGCGAACCGGTTTCATCGTAAAACCAGCGGGCAGGCACCGCCTTCTGCGCCTGGGCGAGACCGGCCAGAACGTCGGAGCGGAACGCCTTGTCGACGCCCTCCTCGTCCAGCTCGACCAGTGCGAGACCTTCTTTTGCAGCCATCAGATGTCTTTCGCCAGGCGCAGGCCGGTGAACTGCCAGCGCTGTTGCGGATAGAAGAAATTGCGGTAGCTGGCACGCGAATGGCCGCGCACAGTGGCGCAGCTTGCGCCCTTGAGCACCCACTGCCCGGCCATGAACTTGCCGTTGTATTCGCCGACTGCGCCCTCGACGGGCTTGAAGCGCGGGTAAGGCAGGTAGCCGGACCGGGTGAACTGCCAGCAATCGCCGAACAGCTCGCTGCCGCCCCGCGGCAGCGGCGGGGCGGATTCGTCGAGCTGGTTGCCGGCGGCTGGGTCATGCCCCTGCAGCGCGATCGCTTCCCATTCGAATTCCGTTGGCAGGCGGTGCCCGGCCCAGGAGGCGAAGGCGTCGGCCTCGTAATAGGAGATGTGGGTGACCGGCGCCGCAGGATCGCGGGGCTGCCAGCCCTGGTGCGTGAATTGATCCCCGTCCCTCCAGTAGAGGGGCGCCGTTATGCCGCAGCGCTGGACCCAGGCCCAGCCGTCGGACAGCCAGAGAGCCGCCGTGCGGTAACCCCCATCGGCCATGAATGCGTCCCACTCGCGATTGGTGACGAGCCGCCGCGAAAGGGCGAACGGTTCCAGCAGGACGCGATGGCGCGGGCCCTCGTTGTCGAAGGCGAAGCCGTCGCCTTCGTGGCCGATCATGCAGATGCCGCCGGGATGTTCATGCCAGCCGTTGGGCGAGGTCCGGGCCGGCGCGGGTGCGCCCGCCCACATCGCCGGGCCCAGCGGGTTCTTGGACAGGCCATGCTTGATGTCGGTCAGCAGCAGTTCCTGGTGCTGCTGTTCGTGGGCGATGCCCAGTTCGATCAGGTCCGCGTGAGCGGGATCATTCAGCATCGGCTCCATCGCGGCGTCCACGTGATGGCGCCATTCGAGCACCTGCGCCACGGTCGGACGCGACAGTAGGCCGCGGTTGCTGCGCAGGATGCGCTCGCCCTCGGCCTCGTAGTAGGAATTGAACAGGAACGGCCAGCGTTCGTCGAACAGGCGATATTTCGGCAACCGGTCGCGCAGAAGGAAGGTTTCCCAGAACCAGGTTGTGTGCGCCAGGTGCCACTTTGCGGGGCTCGCGTCCTCCATCGACTGGATCGTGGCGTCGGCTTCGGAAAGCGGCGCGGCGAGTGCTTCGGACAGGGCGCGGGTGGCGCGAAACCGGGATGCCAACGCGCCATCCGCAGAAATCGCTGGTCGGACACTGGCTTCCGGCAAGATACCCTCCTGTCGCCGCTGTCCGGTCCAATACTGGCGGGCGCGCGCGACAATTGAAAGGCACGAAGCCGAAAAAAGTTTCCTCGATGTTCTGGCTGCGGCCCGCGCCGCCCGCTGGGCCTAGGCCGCGCGCTTCTGGCGCTCGCCCGCCTCGAGGTTGAGCATCTCGGCCAGCAGGAAAGCCAGTTCGAGCGACTGCGCGGCGTTAAGGCGCGGATCGCAATGCGTGTGATAGCGGTCGGCCAGCCCGGCGTCGGTAATCGCCACGGCACCGCCGGTGCATTCGGTCACGTCCTGTCCGGTCATCTCGATGTGGATGCCGCCGGCGTGAGTGCCCTCGGCCCGGTGAACGGCGAAGAAGCCCTTCACCTCCGACAGGATGCGATCGAACGGGCGGGTCTTGTAGCCGCTGTCCGCCTTCACGACGTTGCCGTGCATCGGGTCGCAGCTCCACAGGACCGGATGGCCTTCGGCCTTCACCGCTCGGACGAGCCGGGGCAAGCCCGCCTCGACCTTCTCGTGCCCGAAACGGCTGATCAGCGTCATCCGCCCGGCTTCGCGTGCCGGATTGAGCGTATCGAGCAGCCTGAGCAGCGCGTCCGGCTCCAGGCTCGGGCCGCACTTCATGCCGATCGGGTTGCCGACCCCGCGCAGGTATTCGACGTGGGCGCTGCCCTCGAACCGCGTGCGATCGCCGATCCAGAGCATGTGTGCGCTGGTGTCGTACCACTTGCCGGTGAGCGAATCCTGCCGCGTCAGCGCCTGCTCGTAGGGCAGCAGCAGGGCCTCGTGGCTGGTATAGAAGTCGGTGCTCTTGAGCTGCGGCACGGTCGAGGGATCGATCCCGCAGGCTTCCATGAAGTCGAGCGCCTCGCCGATGCGGTCCGCGGTCTCGGCAAACTTCTTGGCCCAGGGGCTGCGGCCCATGAAATCGAGCGTCCACTGGTGCACCTGGCGCAGGTTGGCATAGCCGCCGGTGGCGAAGGCGCGCAGCAGATTGAGCGTCGCCGCGCTCTGCGAATAGGCGCGGATCATCCGTTCCGGATCGTTGACCCGGGCGGTCTCGTCGAAGTCGATGCCGTTGACGCTGTCCCCGAGGTAGCTCGGCAAAGTGACGTCGCCCTGCGTTTCCGTCGGCGAGCTGCGCGGCTTGGTGAACTGCCCGGCCATGCGGCCGACCTTCACCACCGGACGCTTGCTGGCGAAGGTCAGGACGACCGCCATCTGCAGGAGCACGCGGAAGGTGTCGCGAATGTTGTTCGGGTGGAATTCGGCGAAGCTCTCGGCGCAGTCGCCGCCCTGCAGCAGGAAACCGTGGCCCTTCGCCACGTCGGCGAGCTGGTCCTTCAGCGCGCGCGCTTCTCCGGCAAAGACCAGCGGGGGAAAGTTGGCCATGACGCCCTCGGTCCGGGCGAGCGCCTCGCCGTCCTCATAGCTGGGCAGGTGCTTGGCTTCGCACGCCTTCCAGCTCTCCGGGGTCCAGTCCTGTGCCACTTCACGCATTCCAACGATTGCTTGGGAGGGGCGCACTTACGCCCCGCCCGCCCCCATTGCAAAGGTTACATCTGGTATTGAATCAGCGGCCCGCGACCTGCGGCGAAGCGGCCTTCGGCAGCACCTCGATCTTGTAGCTCTTGCCCGGCAAGAGGTACTTCGCAGCGAGGGCCTGCAACTCGGTCGGAGTTGTTCGCGTGTAATCGACCATCAGCGATCGCAGGTTGGCGATGTGGTTGGGGTCGGTCGTCGATCCTTCGAGCTGGTTCAGCCAGAACGTGTGCCCCGTCTGCAACCGGGTGATGAGCTGGGCCATCGGCTCGGTCGCGCGCGACAGTTCTTCGGCACTCGGCGGAGCGGCGACCAGGTCGGCGGCGATCTTTTCGGCCATCGAGAAGAAGGCCGGGACCTTGGTTGCCGGGATGTTCGCCAGCGCCACGATATGCCCGCCGCTGTCGATGTCGGTCGGCCAGTCGGAAAAGACCTGCGGCGAATAGGCGTCGCCTGCCTGTTCGCGCAGGGCATCGAGCAGACGGTTGGAGAAAACCTGCGTCAGAAGGTCGACCTTGCGGCTTTCGGACAGGCCCGCCGATCCCGCTCCGCCCTGCCATGCGATGACCGCGGCGGCCTGGTTCGCATCGCCGGTGTGGTAGAGTACGGCGGGCTTCTCGCCCGTCGGGAATTCGACCTTGCGAGCGAGCGCCGCGGCCGGGATCGGCTCGCGCGGAGGCAAGGCGCCGAACGTCCTCGAGATCGCGTCCACCGCCGCCTGGGTGTCGATATCACCGAACACGTCGACCTCGATCGGACCCTGCTTCAGCAACGGCTCCCACACCTTGCGGAAGCCTGCGACCGTCGCCTCGTCGAGCGCAGCCGGATCGGGCGTGGCAAATCGCGGGTCCTTGTCCGACAGCAGGTACGACAAGTCGCGGTTGAGCACGCCGGCAGCGTTGATGTCGTAGCTGTCGTAGGCCAACTTGGCCGATGCCAACGCGCGCTGGATCGGCCCGGCGTCCCAGCGCGGCTGCGCCAGCTTGAGCGCGAAGAGGTAGAGCTGATCCTCCAGGTCGGCCTGGCGGGTCAGGCCCTCGAATTCGAAAACGCCGTTGTCGATCTTGAAGGTGAAGCCGAGCTTCCGCCCGCTGGTGACGCTCTCGATCTCTTCCTGGCCCAGTTCGCCCTCGCCCGCGCTGACCAGCGCCATTTCGCCGAGGCGCGCATAGACGGCATCCTTGCCTTCGAACGCGCGCCAGCCGCTACCGAAGCGAACGCGGACCGTTACCCGGCCCGGCTCGTTGCCACTGTTCCAGACCAGCGCCTTCACGCCGTTGGGATAGTCGAATTGCGCGATGTCGTAGACGCCGATCTGCTTGCCCGCTTCGGGGGCGCCCGGCGCGCCGATCGGCGGCAGATCCTTGAACGAGATCGCCTCGGCCGAGAAACGGCCCGAGGCATCGGCCTCGGCAGGCTTGTGCAGCGCGGCAGCGATGCTCGCCGCGTCGGCTTCGCCGGTGCTCGGAGTGACGTAGAGCGCGCGGATCGCGTCGCCCTTGTAGAGCGCGCGTGTGTGCTCGAGCACCGCCTGCGGCGTGAAGCGGTCCTTCATCTCCCGGAACAGCTTGAGAAACAGGTCGGGCGTGCCGACGGCCTCGCCGATGTCGACTGCATTGACCACGTCGTCCGCCAGTTGCGCCCCGGCCTGGACTGCGCGCTGTTCGACCTGGTTGACGAAGGCGACTTCGAGCTGGGCGCGCTCGCGATCGATTTCCTCCTGCGTCGGCGGCTCCTTCATCGCGTCGGCGATGACGCCGCGCACATCGGTCAGAGCCGCCTGCCAGTCGGAATCGAGCGGGGCGAAGGTCACGAAGGTGCCGGTGACCGAACGGCTGATGTCCTGACTGTCGGTCTGTGCGAAGAGAAAGTGTCCGCCCTCGCGCGCGCGCTTTTCCAGTCGGCGATTGACGACGAGTTGGCCGACCGTGTCGAGCAAACGTCCGCGGTTGAGTTCCAGGTTGTCGGTCACCTGCACGTAGGGCTTGACGTAGGCGTAAGTAAAAACGCGCGGCTGTCCGGGCTCGACCAGCACCCGGGTCTCGCCCACCGGGTTCGCCGGATCGGCGCCCGGAGGCGGCGCGGGCTTACCGAAAGCGGGCGCCGGCGTGTGCTGGCCGGCGACCTTCCAGTCGGCAAAGTATTTCTCGATCAGCGAAGCGAGCACCTGCGGATCGACGTCGCCTGCGGCCACCACGACGGTATTTTCCGGCCGATACCAGCGATCGTGAAATGCTCGCACGGCCTCGGGCGTCGCGCTTTCGAGCGCTTCGACACTTCCGATCACGCCGTGGTCGGCCAGAAGGGTGCCCTTGAACAACGTCTCGCGCGTAGCGTCGCCGAGGCGCTCGTCAGGCCCCGCCCGGTCGCGCCGCTCGGCGAGCACGATGGGCACGTCGGCCGCGACGTCCTGTTTCGACAGCGTCGGCTCGCGCACCATGAACGCCATCAGCTTGACCGCCTCTTCAAGCGTGTCTGGCTGCGCATTGGGCAGCGCCAGCTTGTAGACGGTGTGAGTCGGTGTCGTCTCGGCGTTGGTGTCGCTGCCGAAGGCCGCGCCCCAGCGCTGGAACTTGGGTATCGCCTCACCGAAACCCAGGTACTTGGATTCGCGATACGTCAGGTGCTCGAGCAGGTGGGCGAAGCCTTCCTCGCCCTTGCGCTCGTAGAGCGAGCCGGCGTCCACGCGGATTCGCAGCGAGACCTGGCCCGGCGGCACCCCGTTGTGGCGCACGGCGTAGCGCACGCCGTTTGGCATCTCGCCCATGAGCCACTCCGGATCGGGCGGGATGTCGGTGCCGCGGAAGATCCAGGGATCGCCCGGCCTGGCGTATTGCGGCGCGGCGAGCGGAGTTGCGGCGGCGGCGGTTGCCGCCTCCTGCGCCTGGAGCGGCAGAGGGGCGACGAGAAGCAGGGGAGCGAGTGCGCGGAGAGCGCGCGAGAAAACTGTCATCGCCGCAGTCATATCGGCGCCAGCGATGAAGGGACAGTGAATATCACCCCGATATGGCCCGGATGCTTGCCCCGGCCCATCGCCGCTCCTACATCGCGGCCATGTTCATCGAGACCGAAACGACGCCGAACCCCGCAACGCTCAAGTTCCTGCCCGGCCGGCAGGTCATGCCGTCGGGAACCCGCGAGTTCACCACGCCGGAGGAGGCCGAAGCCTCGCCGCTGGCGGAAGCCATCTTCGATACAGGAGAGGTGACCGGCGTTTTCTTCGGTTCGGACTTCGTTTCGGTTACCGCGGCTCCGGGTGCCCAATGGGGCGCGCTGAAGCCGCAGGTCGTGGCGATCCTGCTCGATCACTTCGTGTCCGAAGCGCCGCTTTTCATGCCTGGCAGCGCCTCGACGATCGCGGTCCCTGCGGAAGATGACATCGGCGATGATCCTGCCGACGCGGAAGTCGTCGCGCAGATCAAGGACCTGATCGAAACCCGCGTGCGGCCGGCCGTGGCCGGCGATGGCGGCGACATCCAGTATCGCGGCTTCCGCGAAGGCGTGGTTTACCTGCAGATGCAGGGCGCCTGCTCGGGCTGCCCCAGTTCGACCGCCACGCTCAAGCACGGCATCGAGGGCCTGCTGAAGCACTATGTACCCGAGGTCAGCGAAGTGAGGGCCGCCTGATGGCTCGGCTCGACGACAAGGCGCTCGACCAGCTTTTTCGCGAGGCGCGCAGTTTCAACGGCTGGACCGACGAGCCCGTCAGCGACGAGGACATCTACGCGATCTACGAGTTGATGAAGATGGGCCCGACTTCGGCCAACATGCAGCCGGCGCGGATCGTGTGGTGCAAGTCGGCCGAAGCCAAGGCCAAGCTGGCCAGCTTCGCATCGGAAAAGAACCAGCCGAAAATCACCACCGCCCCGGTCGTCGCAATCATCGCTTTCGACATCGATTTTCACGAGGAATTGCCATGGCTGTTCCCGCACACCGACGCGAAGTCCTGGTTCGAGGGCGATGAAAAGGGCCGCGAGGAAGGGGCCTTCCGCAACTCCTCGTTGCAGGGCGCCTACCTGATGTTGGCGGCCCGGGCGCTGGGTCTCGACTGCGGGCCGATGTCGGGCTTCGACAACGCGGCGGTCGACAAGGCGTTCTTCCCCGACGAGCCGCGTCACCGCAGCAATTTCATCTGCGCCATCGGCCACGGCGACCCGGAAAGCATCTTCGGGCGCAGTCCGCGCCCTGAGTTCGACGCCTTCAACCGCATCGACTGATACGCCATGGCGGGGCGGCTCCTGGCCATCGAATGTGCGACCGAGGCGTGCTCGGTGGCTTTGTTCGACGGCGGCTCGCTGGTGGAAGGGCGCTATGAAGTCCTCGGTCGCGGCCATGCCGAGCGGCTCGTGCCGATGATCGCCGAATTGCCGGACAGGGGCCGCGCGGACAGGATCGTGGTCGGACTGGGGCCCGGTAGCTTCACCGGCATACGCATCGGGCTTGCCGCGGCGCGTGCGCTGGGCCTGGCGTGGAGCGCCGAGGTTCGCGGCTATCCCACCCTCGCCCTCGTCGCGGCGATTGCGCGCAAAAAGACGGGCCGGCCGGTCAGCGTGTGCATGACCGGCGGCCACGGGGAATGGTTCGTGCAGGACTTCGCCGCAGACGGCATGCCCCAGGACAAGGTGGTCTCGCTTCGGCCAGACGCCGCTGCCGGCGCCGCCCGGCATGCAATAGTGGCGGGAAGCCAGGCGCAGGCCCTCGTCGCGCTGCGCAAGAGCGGCGACGCCATCGCGCTGCTGCCCGACGCTCGAAGCGTCGCCGCACTACCGAACGCAATCATCACCGGCGACCTCTCCCCGCTCTATGGCCGTCCACCGGACGCAAAGGTGAAGGGCGCGGCATGACCGACGACCTCGACCGGATCATGGCGGTGATGACGAGCGCTTTCGATCCGGCTTACGGCGAGGCATGGAACCGTCGGCAAGTAAGCGACACGCTGGTCCTGCCGAATACTTTCTACTTGTTGGCTGATCCCGACGGGAATGCGCCGGGCGAGGACGAACAGGTCACCGGCTTCGTCATGTCGCGTGGGGCTGCAGGTGAAGAAGAACTCCTGCTCATCGCAGTCATGCCAGGTTATCGCGGAAGAGGAGTTGGACGCCGGCTCGTCGAGCGATTGTTCGCAGAAGCCCGATCGCGCGGGGTAGAGCGGATGTTCCTCGAAATGCGCGACGGAAATCCTGCCGCGCGGCTCTATGAGCAGTGCGGATTCCTCCCGGTCGGCCGCCGGAAGAACTACTATCGCGCGGCGAAACAGGGACCTATCGACGCGGTTACTTACGCCCGAGACCTCCGCCTCGACTTGGACTGAGATCCTTCCTCTGCAATTTCTGCGCTGCATGCCGCCACAAGGGCTTGAATCGTTCAATACTTTGCTACATGCGCGATTTGGGCTCGCTATACATCGGTTGAGCGGTCGCCCAACAAAACAGAAAAAGGCTCGCGGAAATGGACGAAGTACAGAACGATACGGCAGAGATGCTGATCACCCATACCATCGATATCGTAGTATCCTACGTGTCGAACAATTCGGTGGCGGCTGACGAGATTTCGTCGCTGATTCAGAATGTTTACGGCACTCTTGCCGGTCTTGGCGGTGCGTCCGCCCAGGCGGAAGAGAAGCCGGAGCCGGCAGTTTCGGTTCGCTCCTCGGTGAAGAGGGACCACATCGTCTGCCTCGAAGACGGCAAGAAGATGAAGATGCTCAAGCGTCACCTGATGACGGACCACGGCTTGACGCCGGACGAATACCGCGCGCGCTGGGGCCTGCCTTCGGACTACCCGATGGTCGCGCCCGAATATGCCGAGAAGCGCCGCGATCTCGCCAAGAAGATCGGACTGGGCCGCAAGCCAGGCCAGAAGCGCGGGCGGCGGAAAAAGACCACCGCGGAGTAAGCCCACACCGGCTTGAGATAAGCGCCTCGACCCCCTAGGGTCGGGGCGTTTCTCATTTGGCGAGCCAATCCTTGCATCAGACCATCGATCTCGAAGCCCTTTGCGCCGAACGCGGCCTGCGCATCACCGAACAGCGCCGCGTGATCGCAAGGGTGCTATCCGAAAGCGAGGATCATCCCGACGTCGAACAGCTCCACCGCCGCGCGAGTGCGATCGATCCGAAGATCTCGATCGCCACGGTCTATCGCACGGTGCGTCTGTTCGAGGACGCCGGAATCCTCGACCGGCACGATTTCGGCGACGGCCGCGCGCGCTACGAACCAGCCCCGGAAGCGCACCACGATCACCTGATCGACGTGGAAACCGGCAAGGTGGTGGAATTCGTCGATGCCGAGCTCGAGCTGCTCCAGCGGCAGATCGCCGAGCGGCTCGGCTACCGGCTGGTGGATCACCGGATGGAACTCTACGGCGTCCGCATCGACCGCGAGGACTGATCGCTTGGCGGCGCTGCGCCTCGTAGCGAGGGCCGTGGCGATCCTGCTCGGCTTCCTGGTGCTGGTCCCCGCCCACGTCGGCGCAAGCGTCGTGGGCCTGCCAAATGCGGTCCCACCGGTTTTCCTCGGCTACGTAGGCCGGGTTGCAGGGCTGCGCATACGTGCGCACGGCCGGCCGCGGCAAGGCGCCCTGTTCCTGGCCAACCATGAAAGTTGGCTCGACATACTCGCGCTGGCGGGCCGGACACGAGCGAAGTTCGTGGCGCACAGCGGCCTTGCCGGTCACCCGGCCCTGCGCTGGCTCTGCGAGCAGAACGGCACCGTATTCATCACCCGCGACAGGCGCGTGACGGTTGCGGCGCAGGTCGCCCAGGTGCGCGAGGCACTGGGAGAGCGCCCCTTGGTCATCTTTCCCGAGGCGACGACGAACGACGGCATCGTGCTCCTGCCATTTCGCAGCTCGCTGCTCTCGGCAGTCGAACCGCTTGCACACGCGGTGCCGGTCCAGCCGGTGGCGCTCGAATATGCCGATGCTCCGAACATCTGCTGGTTCGGCGACGAGCCCGGTGCGCGCAACATTCGCAAGATCCTCGCCCGCCCCGGCAGGATCGACCTGACGCTGCATTTCCTCGAACCGCTCGCCGGCCCCGCGCTCGAGGACCGCAAGGCGATGACGACAGCCGCGCGCGGCGCGATTGCCCGGACGTTGCAGCGCGTTTGAAAGCTGCCGGCATTTCGCCTATGGGCGCGCCGCATGCAAACCCGCGACAAACCCCGGACCTACAGGGTCAAGAGCTTCGGCTGCCAGATGAACGTCTACGACGGCGAGCGCATGGCCGAGCTGCTTGCTGCGCAGGGCATTGCACCAGCCGCCGATGGCGAGGATGCCGAGCTGGTCGTCCTCAACACCTGTCACATCCGCGAGAAGGCAGCCGAAAAGGTCTATTCCGACATCGGGCGACTGGTGAAGGCCGGTGAGCAAGCAGGTCGCAAGCCGATGATCGCGGTCGCCGGCTGCGTCGCGCAGGCGGAAGGCGAGGAGATCATGGCGCGTGCGCCGGCGGTCGGCATGGTCGTCGGCCCCCAAGCTTACCACCGCTTGCCCGAGATGATCGAACGGGCCACCCGCGGCGAACGGGCGACCGACACCGACATGCCGGCAGACGCCAAGTTTGCCGCCCTGCCCGCCCGCCGCAAGACCGCGCCGAGCGCTTTCCTGACGGTCCAGGAAGGATGCGACAAGTTCTGTACTTATTGCGTCGTACCCTACACCCGGGGCGCAGAAATTTCACGCCCCTACAGCGATCTGTTGACCGAAGCGGAGAAGTTGGTCGAAGCCGGAGCGCGCGAGATCACCTTGCTTGGGCAGAACGTCAACGCGTGGACGGGAGAGGACGGCAAGGGTCGTCCGGCCGGGCTGGACAGGCTGATCCGCGACCTCGCCAAGATGCCCGACCTGCACCGTATCCGCTACACCACCAGCCATCCAACCGACGTTACCGAAGGCCTGATCGCCGCGCATGGCGAGGTCGACAAGTTGATGCCCTTCCTCCATCTCCCGGTGCAGAGCGGCAACGACCGGGTTCTCAGGGCAATGAACCGCAGCCACACGGCCGACAGCTACCTGCGGCTGCTGGAGCGCTTCGTCGATGCCCGGGCGGACATCGCGCTTTCGGGCGACTTCATCGTTGGCTTTCCCGGCGAAACCGATGCCGAGTTCGAGGACACGCTGCGACTGGTCGACGCCGTCGGCTATGCCCAGGCCTTCAGCTTCAAGTACTCGCCCCGTCCCGGCACACCTGCTGCGAGCATGGACGGCCAGGTCGCGCGCGACGTGATGGACGAGCGGCTCCAGCGCCTTCAGGCTGCGCTCAACCGTGATCAGTTCGCCTTCAACCGGGCGAGCGTCGGCAAGCATTGCCAGGTCCTCGTCGAGCGCAAGGGCAAGAAGCCTGGCCAGTGGCTCGGCAAGTCACCTTGGCTGCAGTCGGTTTACTTCGAGGGCGAGGCGGCAATCGGGGACCTGGTCGAAGTCGAACTGGCCGAGGCTGGCCCGAACTCGCTCGCCGGACGACTTCTGACGCCCGCCCTCGTCTAGTTCAGCCAGTTCAGGTCGCCCTGCTCGATAAGGACCTGCGCGTCGAGAATTTTGAGCTCCTCGGCCGGCGGGGCCGTCGGATTGGTGGGATAGCTCTCGCCATCGTACATCAGCTTGCGTCGCCCGGTCAGCTGGCCGCCGCCGGCGGTCGTCACCCACAGGTCCCGCCAGCCATTGGTTGAACTGTCGAGCACGCCAATCGGCAACTGGGTGACGCTGGTCTTGAGGACTTGCGTCAGGTTGTCGCCATCGCGCTTGGCCACCACCAGCGGGCAGCCGCCTGTACCGCACCAATAGGGCCCGCCGATGTAGGCGAGAACCTCGGGCGTACCGTCGCCGTCGAGATCGAACTCGCTCGACAGGTAGCCGACCTTCCCCTCCCCGCCGTAGTTGTCGAGAATCGACTTCTCGAGTGTCATCCGGTCGAGAGCCACCGGAGCGGCGGGTGGCGGAGTGGCGGAGGGCGAGGTGCTTTGCGAAGCCGGCGTCATGGGATCGTCGTCGGGGCTGCTGCCGCAGGCGGCCAGGGTTATCGCCAGGGATGCAATGGCACAGGTCGTCAAACGCATTTTGGGCTTCTCCAATCGGCGGCAAAACGCGCCGGGCCGGTTTGTTTTCCCCGCCGGTGTTGCCCCGCTGCGCTTGCGCGACCCTTGTCGTGGCCTACATTCCGACTCGCACAAGCGAAAGGAGTGCCGCCGAAAACCTTATGGCTCGCAAACCAGAACGTGCCGAAACCCAAGCGGCGCTGGCCCATCCGGAAGACCGCCGCGACGCTGCCCGCCGCGCCCGGACGGAAGTGGAATTCGATGAACAGGCGGTGCTCGGCGCATTGTTCGGAGAGTTCGATGCCAACCTGGTTCTGATCGAGAACCGGCTGGGGGTCTATATCGGCGCGCGCGGCAACAAGGTCGTCGTCGAAGGCAGCGAGGACGCCGTGGCGCGCGCTCGCGAGGTGCTCAAGGCGATGCACGAGAAGCTGCTCACCGGGCAGGAGCTCGACGCCGGCACGATCGAGGCTCTGATCGCCATGTCGGGCGAACCCACGCTGGAAGGCATCATTACGGGCGAGAGCCAGACTCCGCCGATCATGATCCGTACGCGCAAGAAGACCATCGTCCCGCGCACCTCGATGCAGGCGAGCTACATGCGCCAGCTCGCCGGCAAGGATGTGATCTTTGCGCTCGGCCCGGCGGGCACTGGCAAGACCTATCTCGCGGTGGCGCAGGCGGTCAGCCAGCTCATCACCGGCAGCGTGCAGCGCCTGATCCTCTCGCGGCCTGCGGTCGAGGCGGGCGAGAAACTCGGTTTCCTGCCAGGCGACATGAAGGAAAAGGTCGATCCCTATCTGCGCCCGCTCTACGATGCGCTCTACGACTGCATGCCGCCCGAACAGGTCGACCGGCGCCTCGCCAGCGGCGAGATCGAGATCGCGCCGATCGCCTTCATGCGCGGCCGCACGCTGTCCGACGCCTTCGTCATCCTCGACGAGGCGCAGAACACCACGCGCGAGCAGATGAAGATGTTCCTCACCCGCTTCGGCCAGGGCAGCCGCATGGTCGTGTGCGGCGACCCGCGCCAGGTCGATATTCCGGGCGGTGACAAGATGAGCGGCCTGGCCGATGCGGTCTCCCGGCTGGAGGGCGTGGACGGAATCGCCGTGACCCGCTTCACCACCGCGGACGTCGTGCGCCATCCGATCGTCGGGCGCATCGTCGAGGCCTATGAGGGCGAAAACGCCCAGCCCTGACCCCGTGGAACTGGAGATCGACATCGAGGACCCGTGGCCGCAAGGCGACTGGCAGGCGCTGGCCGAGCGCGTGGCGGAAGCTTCGGCGCAGGTCGCCCCGGAGCTCGCCAATCCGCGCCTGTCGGCCAGCCTGCTGTTCACCTCCGACGAGGAGGTACACCGGCTCAACCGTGAATGGCGCGAGCGGGACCAGCCGACGAACGTGCTGTCCTTTCCCATGCTCGAGCGCAACGAACTTCTCGAACTCGGCAGCGAGGGGCCGCCCGACCTGCTCGGCGACATCGCGCTGGCCCACGGGACTTGCGCCCGTGAAGCCGCGGACAAGGGCATTGCGCTGGAGCATCACGCGGCCCACCTGATCGTCCACGGACTGCTCCACCTCGCCGGCCACGACCACGAGCTGGGCGAAAAAGAGGCAGTCGCGATGGAGGCGTTGGAAACGAAGGCGCTTGCGCTCGTTGGTATTGCCGACCCATATGGGGATCGCGAAACGCACACAGGGGAAGCGTAAGGCCGATGGCCGACAGTTCCAGACCCGAATCCTCCAGCGGAGACGGGGAAAGTAGCGGCGGCCTTCTCAAGGCCATCCGCAAGCTATTCGAAAACGGTGACGCCGACACCTCGCTGCGCGCGCAGCTCGAGGAGGTGATCGACGATCACGCCGAGGAATTGCAGGCTTCCGGCGGCGAGGAAGCAGAGGCCGGCGACCTGACGCCATTCGAGGTGCAGATGCTGCGCAATCTGCTGCACTTCTCCGAACACGATGCCGACGACGTGGCGATCCCGCGGGGCGAGATCACGGCGCTGTCCGCCGATGCGAGCTGGGAGGACGTCGTCGCCGCGTTCGCCGAACACGGCCATTCCAGGATGCCCGTGTATCGCGGGACGCTCGACGAAGTGATCGGCATGATGCACATCAAGGACGTGTTCCCGTTCCTGGCGACCAGCGCGCCGCCGCCGGACGACTGGACCAGCCTGATGCGCCAGCCGCTCTACGTGCCGCAGGCGCGCGGCGCGCTCGACGTGCTGGCCGACATGCGCGCCAGCCGCACGCACCTTGCCATCGTGCTCGACGAGTTCTCCGGGACCGACGGGATCATCACGATCGAAGACCTGGTGGAGGAAATCGTCGGCGACATCGAGGACGAGCACGACGAAGCGCCGGTCGAGATGATCACGCCGCTGGGCGAAGGGATGTGGGACGCCGACGCGCGGGCCGAGCTTGACGACGTGGCCGAGATCGTGGGCGATCCCCGCATCGCCGAGGTCGAGGAAGCGGTCGATACGCTGGGTGGTCTCGCTTTCGTGCTCGCCGAGCAGGTGCCGCAGCCCGGCGCGATCCTTGAACATCCCAGTGGCTGGCGCATCGAGGTCACCGAAGGGGATGAAACCCACGTGACCAGATTGCGCCTTCACCGTCCCAACGCCAAGGAAAGTCCCGAGGGGGAATAAGGACTTGGCAACAAATTGTGCGGTGCGGCAAATGCGCGCTCGACATCGTTGCTATGAAGCACAACAATCGTACTGATGCCGACCCGTCGCCTTCCCCCCCTCCGCGCGCTCGAAGCGTTCATGCGCACCGTCCGCCTCGGCTCGGCACGCGCCGCCGCGGCCGAAATCGGGCTTAGTCCGTCGGCTCTCTCGCGCCGGATCGGCAACCTGGAAGAGTTCACGGGCCGCAAGCTGTTCTCTCGCAGCGGTCAGACCATGAAGCTGACCGACGAGGGGCGCACGTTCTACGACGCGATCGCGCCGGCTTTCGACTCGCTGGCGACCGCGGTCGAAAATCAGAGCGAGAACTTCCAGCTCCTGCGCCTCAGGATGGGCGTGTTGCCGCTGTTCGGCACGCAGCGCCTGTTCCCGCGCCTCCCGGAACTGCGCAAGCTGCACCCGCGGCTGCACATCGATCTCGATACCAGTCCCCACCTGATCGACCGGGTTGGCGACACGCTGGACGCGGCCATCGTCCTGACGACCCGGCCCGACCCGAGCTTCTACAGCGTTCAGCTCGACCACAACACGGTCCACGCAATCACCAGCAAGACCCTGGCGCAGGAACTCGGACCGGAGCCCTCTCTGGAAGAGCTGGAGAAGCAGACCTTCCTCATACATTCCGACATGCCGCAGAGCTTCGATGCCTGGAAGGCGGCGATCGGGATGCCCGAGCTGCACCCCCAAGCCATCGATCACTACGACTCCGGCCAGCTCATTCTCGAGGCGGCGGCGCAAGGCCTGGGCGTGGCGATCATGCACGCCGATCACCTCAAGCGCGCAGCCGACCCGCGGCTGGGCCACCTGTTCGACGTCGAAATCCAGAGCCCGTACAACTACTGGTTCGTCTGCCGCCCGGTCGACCTGACCAACCGCCCGGTGAAGATATTCCACGACTGGCTGGTAACGGCAGGTCTCTAGCGGCCCCCCAGGGCGGAGGAGGCGGCCTCGAGCGGCTGCGCGAAGGCTCCGGATACGGTCGCCACGAGTCCCGCGCCGGCCATTGCGGCGAGCGCCGCGACGCTCGCGAAATCGATCGCGCGCGCCCATCGGCGGCTTCGCTCGAGTTGCTCATGCAAGCCGGGGCGGCGCTTCGGAAGGTCTCTTTCGCGCGGCGTGCTGCGCCGGTCGTTCGCCACGGGGGCGGCCACGCACGGGCGGGCGCTCAGAAGACCAGCGACGTCGACCCGGTCCTGGGTCGAGATTCCGCACTGAAGGCCGTGCGACCAGACGATCCGGCCGACGACAACAACGTTCTGCTTGCGAACCTCGATGAAAGTCCGGGGTTCGAGCGGAACCGTGGAGCGCAGCATCATACCGCGCGAGGATACGTTCGCGATGGTCACGTCCGACCAGCCGGCATCGGTGCGCAAGCGGGCGCGGACGGTTACAGTGCGGCGTTCATCGCGATGTTTGAGCCGGCCCATGCCGACCCGATGCCACGGCCGCCCCTAAGGCAAGCTCCCGCTCGCCTTAGGGATTGGCACGTAAATTCCGCGACTTAGCTCACCGCAGCCTTGACGATCTTGCCGGGTTCGCGCGGGGGTTCGCCTTTGGGCAGCGCGTCGACGTGTTCCATGCCGCTCTCGACCTGGCCCCAGACGGTGTACTGCTTGTCGAGGAAGCGGGCGTCGTCCAGGCAGATGAAGAACTGGCTGTTGGCGCTGTCGGGCACCGCGGTGCGCGCCATCGAGCAGGTGCCGCGCACGTGTGGCTCGGCGTTGAATTCGGCCTTCAGGTCGGGCTTGTCGCTGCCGCCCATGCCGGTGCCGGTCGGGTCGCCGCCCTGGGCCATGAAGCCCGGAATCACGCGGTGGAACACCACGCCGTCGTAGAACCCGTCGTTGACCAGCTCTGTGATCCGCTCGACATGGCCCGGCGCGAGGTCGGGGCGGAGCTTGATCACGACGTCTCCGCCCTGTCCGTCGCCGGTGTCGAGGGTGAAGGTCAGGGTATCGGCCATTGTCGTCGTCTCCTTTGATTGGGGCGCCGATATAGGCAGCCTCGCTGCCAATGTCACGCCCGGGCGATTCCGGGCGGGCTTGCTTTTGCGCCCGCAGCGGCATAGGGAAGCGCGCATGAGCGATACCCCTCTCGACGACCTGCAGGAAGACGCCGTCGAGGCGGTCGACGACGCAGTTGTCGAGGAAGAGGGGCAGTTCGACGAGGACAACCGGCTCAAGTCCGAATTCGTCCGCTCGGTCGCCGACGCGATCGAGGATGGCGACGAGGCGCGGGCCTACGAACTGGTCGAACCGCTCCACCCGGCCGACATCGCCGACCTGTTCGAGCTGATCGACCGCGAGGATCGCGGCCCGCTCGCCCGGGCCATCACCGACCTGATGACCGGCGAGGTCATTGCCGAGCTCAACGACTACGTCCGCGAAGACATGGTCGAGGCGCTGCCCGCCTCCGCCGTGGCCGAGATCGCCGAACAGCTCGATACCGACGACGCCGTCCAGCTGATCGAGGATCTCGAGCCCGAGGACCAGCGCGCCATCCTCGCCGCACATGGAGCCCGAGGACCGCGCCGCCATCGAAAGCGCGCTGGCCTACCCGGAGGAAACCGCCGGCCGCCTGATGCAGCGCGAGCTGGTCGCCGTGCCCGAGCACATGACCGTCGGCGACCTGATCGACTACATGCGCGACACCGACGACCTGCCGACCGAGTTCTGGGAGGTCTTCGTGGTCGATCACAAGCACCACCCGCTCGGCACCTGCGCGCTCAGTTGGATCCTGCGCACCCCGCGGCACATCGCCGCTGACCGACGTGATGAAGCGCGACCAGACGCTGATCCCGGTCGGACATGGACCAGGAGGAAGTCGCGCTGCGCTTCCAGAAATACGCCCTGATCTCCGCCGCTGTGGTGGACGAGAGCGGTCGGCTGGTCGGCCAGCTGACGGTCGACGACATCGTCCACATCATCTCCGAGGAAGCGGGCGAGGACGCGCTGCTGCTGTCCGGCGCGGGCGAAGGCGACATCAACGAACCGATCCGCGACGCCTATGCCGCGCGCGTGCGCTGGCTGATCGCCAATCTCGTCACCGCCTCGGTCGCCTCGTTCGTGATCAGCCGGTTCGAAGACGTCATCGCCCAGCTTGTAACCCTCGCGGTGCTCATGCCGATCGTGGCGGGCATCGGCGGCAATGCCGGCACGCAAACCCTGGCGGTGACGGTGCGGGCGCTGGCCACCAACCAGCTGACCGCTTCCAACATGTGGCGCGCGGTCCGGCGCGAGATGTCCATCAACCTGCTGAACGGCGTCAGCGTGGCGCTGGTGATCGGCTTCGTGGTCAGCTGGCTGTTCGGCGACTGGCACCTGGGGATGGTCATCGGCCTCGCCATGCTGGCCAACATCGTGATCGCCGGGGTGGCCGGCGTGCTCGTGCCGCTGACGCTGGAAAAAGCCAATGTCGATCCGGCCATCTCCAGCTCGATCTTCGTCACCATGACGACCGATTCGATGGGCTTCCTCGTGTTCCTCGGGCTGGCGGTCTGGACCGGGCTCGTCGGCTAAGTTCACATCTTTGGAACACGTGGAACGGTGTCCATGGGGCCCGTTCCGTGGCCTCGAGGTGAAGCTCCGAGAGATCGCCGCGCAAGCCTGATTCGAGGTTTTCATCGGCCCGGGCTGGCACAATTCACGCGCTGTAGGACAGCCCCGTCCCCGCTCACGCACTGGCTTTGGCAAGATTCTTTGCCCGGAATCCAATGGTTTGCGATATTTGATGTTATCACCACTAACATGAAACTTGTGCGCGGCATTTTTCATGTTAGTCCGACTCATATGAACATCGAAAGCACCACCCGGCCCTATCGCCAGTCGGCTCGCGCCAAGGCGGCGGAGGAAACCGCCCAGCGTATCCTGGGCGCCTTCCTCGCCCGCATGCAAAGCGACTGGTTCGAGGAAATCCGCCTCGAGGACGTCGCGGCCGATGCCGGCGTGAGCGTGCAGACCGTCATTCGCCGCTTCGGCGGCAAGGAGGGCCTGCTCGACGCTTCGCGCAACCGGATGCGGGAGGAAATCATGTCGGGGCGGGAGCTGCCGCCGGGCGACGTGGACAGCGCCCTCGCCTCGATCATCTCGGAATACGAGGAGAAGGGCGAACTCATGATGCGCGCCCTGGCGCAGGAAGACCGTTACCCGCAGATCAAGAGCATGACCGACGAAGGCCGTGCAACGCACCGCGCGTGGGTCGGCAAGGTCTTCGACCCCTGGCTCGAACTCTCTCGACCCGGCCGAACGGCGCCACGCGCACGACCGTCTGGTGGTCGCCCTCGATCTCTACATCTGGAAACTCGTGCGCCTCGACATGAAGCGCACGACCGCCGAACTGCGCCGCGCCATGCTCGAAATGGCCGCCGCGGCGCTCCACACCACAACCGCCGATCTGCTACAGGCCCGCACGACGGAGAGCTCCGATGCTTGACCCGAAACCACGCCGCAAGTTCCTCATCACGACCTGGGAAGGCGGAGGCTCGGTGGGCCCCGCTCTCACCGTCGCGCGCAAGCTCCTCGACGCGGGCCACGACGTGCGCGTGATGAGCGATGCGTGCAACCGCCCCGAGAGCGAGAAGACCGGCGCCCGCTTCGTGCCCTGGACCCGGGCGCCCAACCGGACCGACCGCAACCGCGAGAGCGAGATCATCCGCGACTGGGCCGGTGCTACCCCGGCCGAGGGGCTCGGCCAGGTGATGCGCGATGTCACTGCCGGCCGCGCCGGCGATTACGCCGAGGACCTGATGGAAGAACTGCGCCGCGAGCCGGCCGATCTCGTCATCGGCAGCGAATTGCTCCTCGGCGTCGAACTCGGTTGCGAGATCGTGGGCCAGCCCTGCGTGGTGCTTTGTTGCAATTCGATCATGTTTCCGATCACCGGCGCCCCGCAGGCGGGTCCGCCCATGACGCCAGAGCAGCAGGCGGCAATGGCTCCCATGATGGAGCAGATGATGGCCGCTTTCGCGGGCGCGACCGAGGTCTTCAACCGGGTCCGCGCGCAGTACGGGCTGCCGCCGCTCGACAATATGTGGGACCAGAACTCTTATCGCCAGGAAGACCCTGATCGGCGTCAGCCGGACGTTCGACATCGGGCCCGACGAGACCGGCGATCACTTCGCCTACGTCGGCCCGCAGCTCGACGAGGTGCACTGGACCGACGGATGGCAGTCACCGTGGCCGGAGGAGGACGACCGGCCGCTCGTGCTGGTCGGCTTCAGCACGACCTTCCAGAACCACGTCGGCGTTCTCCAGCGCGTCATCGATGCCCTGGCCGCCTTCCCGGTGCGGGTGCTCGTCACCCTCGGCCCCACGATCGCACCGGAGGAGCTGCGCCCTGCTCCCAACACCCGCCTGGTACGCAGCGCCCCGCACAACGCGGTGATGCGGGAGGCCGCGCTGGTCGTCACCCATGGCGGCCACGGTACCGTCGCACGCGCCATGCTGCACGAACTGCCGATGCTGGTGATCCCGCACGGCCGCGACCAGGACGGCAACGCGGCGCGCATCGCCGCCCGCGGCGCCGGGCTGATGCTGCCGCCCTCGGCCACCAGCAACCAGATCGCCGCGGCGGTCGACCGCCTGCTGGGCGACTCCGATTTCGCCGTGCGGGCCCAGGCCCTGGGGCGGGAGGTGGCGCGCGAGGCCGCGGAATCGCCGATCGTCGAAATTCTCGAGGAACTGACCTGCCCGGCGTTCGTCTGACGCCTGCAGAATACGCGAACGACCCCACCCCCCGTCCCGTTCGCGTCGAACCCCCCGGCCGCGTCCGTAACGCCGCCGGGGGGTTCGCTTGTTCGCGGGGTTGAGCCGCCCGGCGGAAGCCTTATCTCTCACCCATGCCGCTCTCGATGACCAAGATCGCCTATACCTCGAAGACCATCGAGGTCCTGCGGCGCTGGGTCGAAGCGGAGCCCGAGGCGTTGATGACCACGCGCTATCTGCCCAAGCGGCACGAGGAGATGATCGGCGGCTCGCTCTACTGGATCATGAACCACGCGATCGTGGCCCGCTGCGAAATCCTCGGCTTCGAGCAGCGGCCCGACGGGCGCTGGACGATCCGGCTGGAGGGCAAGCTGCGGCTGGTCCATCCCAAGGCCAAGCGAGCGCACCAGGGCTGGCGCTACCTCGAGGAAAAGAATGCCCCGCCCGACCTGGCCGCAGGCGAGGAACAGGGCGATGCGCTGCCGATCAGGATGGTCCGTGAGTTGAGCAAGCTGGGATTGGCCTGATCGGGGAACGGACCCCTTGCCCGCCCCGTTGGTCGGGAAAGGAGAGACACCATGCCCGAACGCCAATCCGCCCACCCCGATAACGACCTGATCGACCGGATGCAGGAAGACTCGCTCGGCGATAACGCCCAGCAGAGCCGCTCGGGGGGCGAAGTGAACCGCCGCGTCGGCACCCGTGCCGACCTGCATCGCGCCGAGGGGACGCTCGGCGGCGACAAGGTCGAAACAGCGGTCGGCAGCGACAACCCGGAACAGGATGCCAAGAAGGGCGACAAGACGCTCGCCAAGTTGCAGCGCGATCGCAACGAAAGCTAGGCGCAGCGCATCGGCCCCGTTACACCCGTCGGCGGGGAGAACTTGCCGATGCCGCGATTGTTTCCGAGGTTTGCGCTGACGTTTCTGGCGGCCAGTGTGCTCGCCGGACCGGCGTTCGCCGAAAGCGCCGACCACTATCGTGGTGGTTGGCGGACCGATTCCGCGCGGCCGCACACCTACGAATTCGTGATCCGCGGCAGCACCGTCAGTGGCTTCCATTGCACCCGGTGCGCCGACGCGACCACGCTGTCCCCGCTCGAAGGCACGTTCGATCCGGAAAAGGGCATCGCCTTCACCATCCGCCATCTCGGCCTCGACGGAAGCCTCGACCATGAAAGCAAGGGCGTCGCCAAGCTCGACGCCGGCAAGCTGCGCGTGACCTGGGCAGGCGATGCGACCGACGGCGGTGAGCTGCAGCAGGTGGCGATCAAGGACCCGCGCGGCGCCGCGGCGGCGACCATGCCGATCGCCATCCTGCCGCCCGGCGCCAAGCCCCCGCCGATCCTCGAGCGTCGCGCCGGCCCCGGTTCCGCCCCCGCCCCCGCCCCCTACGTCGCGCCGGGCAAGTGGCGTGACCTGACGCCGCAGGACGTTATCGGCGTCTGGATCGGCTTCGGCACCGGGCGCGACAAGCAGTTCTTCGTGATCCGGCCCGACGATCACGGGGAACTTTACGGGATGGCCTGCGGGCCGTGCGACAACCCTTACACGATGGGCGCGCTGGAAAACTTCGCCATCAACGGCGACACGCTGGAATTCGACATCGTCCACCAGGACTGGGGCGAAGGCGCCGTCCTGCCGTTCGACCGCCACGTCAAGGCGCGGATCGCGATGAACGAAATGCGGATGGACGCCCGCCGCGGCGACATACCGGGCGGGGCGCCCATCGTCGCCTCACTCGTCGGCCCGATCGCACTCGACGCGACGCGCAAGAACGAAGTCGGGGAAGAGCCCTAGATGGACGACAGCGAGCGCATTCCCATTCCGCTCGACGACCCGCCTGCCGCGGTGGGTGTTCCGTCGCTCGATGGACGCGGGATTGCCACCACGCTGGCGGAAGATGGCACCTTGCGCATCGAATTGCCGGTCGCTGAACCCTGCTCGCCCGATGTCGCGGCCGAAATTACCGTTTGTGCCGTCAAGCCGACCGCCACACGCTCGCCGTCCGAGCCGACCGCAGAGGGACCAGGCAATCCGCTGGCGCTCCGCCTGGGAAAAAATGCTACGCTCGCGCCCGAAGCTGCCGCAGGCGAAGGCGCGATGGGCGGATCCGGAGTCGGCGCGCAGATCACGCTGCGGGTGAAGTTCTAGCCGCTGCGCCGGGCGGGTTTGCCCTTTGTCCCCCGGCCGCTAGGTTGTCCTTCGGCAAGAGGGGCTGACACGATGGAAAACTTCGGCGGAACACTGATCGAACCGGCGCACCCCGAGTTCGACGAGGCGCGACGCGGCTGGAACGGCATGATCGACCGCACGCCCGCGCTGATCGCGCGCTGCAATTCGGTCGAAGACGTCGTGGCCGCGGTGAACCATGCACGCGAGAGCGGACTGACGGCCGTGGCGCGCTGCGGCGGGCACTCGGTCTCGGGCGCCTCGCTGCCGGCCGACGGAATGATTGTCGACCTGTCCGGCCTGCGCGAGATCGAGGTCGACGCCGGCGCGCGGATAGCCCATGTCGCGGGCGGCTGCCTGCTGGGCGAACTGGACGCTGCGACGCAGGCGCACGGCCTGGCTGTCACCGCCGGGGTCGAGCCGGAAACCGGCGTCGGCGGGCTGACGCTGGGCGGCGGGATAGGCTTCCTCGCCCGCAAGCTGGGCCTGACGATCGACAACCTGCTCGGCGCGCAGGTCGTGCTGGCCGACGGCAGCGTGGTCGAGGCGAGCGCAAACGAGCACCCCGACCTGTTCTGGGCCCTGCGCGGCGGCGGCGGCCAGTTCGGCATCGTCACGCGGTTCGACTTTCGCCTGCATCCCGTCGGTCCGCAGATCGTCACCGCCTGGGCGTTCTACCCGCTCGACCACGCCCACGCCGCGCTGCGCTACGTGAAAGACTTCATGCACGATGCGTCCGACGACGTGAGCCTGGTCCCCGCATTCATGAAGATCCCCGCGGCAGAGGGCTTTCCCCCCGAATGGCATGGCAAGCCGAGCTGCGCCGTCGTCGCGCTGCATGTTGGCGACGAGGCAACCGCCAGGAAGGAGCTGCAGCCGCTGCTCGAGCTGGACGGCCTGATTACCGGTTTCGTGGCCACCCAGCCCTACGTCGAATTCCAGAAGTCCTTCGCCGGCGCCTCGCCTCATGGGGAGCGATTCTACTGGAAGTCGATCTTCGCCGACGACCTGTCCGACGAACTGGTCGACGCGATGGTCGACGGCATCCGCACGGTGCCGGGCGAATACTCGATGGTCTTCATGGAAACGCTCGGCGGCGCCGTTGCACGGGTCGGGCCGACCGAGACGGCCTTCGCCAACCGCAGCGCCCGCTACAACGTCGGCGTCTCGGCCGGCTGGGCCGACCCCGCGCTCGACACCGTGGCGATGGCCGCGGCCCGCGCATGCTACGAGAAGCTCAAGCCGTTCTCCGACGGAACCGTCTACCTCAACTATCTCGACCGTGACGAAGCCGAGCGCGTGCGCGAAGGCTTCGGTCCGAACTACGACCGCCTCCAGGAAATCAAGCGCCGGTACGACCCGGAAAACCTGTTCGGCGGCAGCCTCGGCGGGGCCAGCTAGGCTTCGGTGCCCTCGGCCATTTCCGCCACCTTGCGGATGGTCGCGGCGAAGACCTCCGGCTCCTGCGCGCCGGGAACGAGGTAACGGCCGGCGAAGACGAAGCTGGGGACCGAGTTGATGCCCGCCTCCAGCCCGCGCTTCTCCTCCATGCGCGTGGCGACGGCGAGGGCCTCCTCGTCGAGTGCCGCGGCAGCGGCGGCGCGGTCGAAGCCCTGTTCGGCGGCGATGTCGAGCAGGGTTTCCCGTTCGCCCACCGGGCGGTGCTGCTGGAAGTGCGCTTCGAGCAACGCAACCTTGAGCCGCGTCTGCGCTTCCGGTCCCTGAGTCGCGAGCGCCCAGCGCAACAGCTTGTGCGCCTCGAACGTGTTCCACATCATCGCCGGCTCGCCGTCATCGGTGGTGAAGGACATCGGGAAGCCTGCCGCCGATGCGCGGGCTTCCATGCCCTGCTGCATCTCGGCAATCTGTTCGGGCGTGCGCTGATAGACCTTGCCGATATGCTCGGCCTGCGTCTTGCCCTCCGGCGGCATGTCGGGGTTGAGCTCGAACGGCATCCAGCGCGCTTCGACCTCGATTTCGCCCTCGACCTCCTTCACCGCGCTGGCGAACTGGCTGTAGCCGATGGCGCACCACGGGCACATCACGTCCGACCAGATGTCGACCATTACCTTCGGCCGAGGGGACCCGTTGTCGCTCATGCTGTCTCCTTCAACCACCAGTCGAGCAGGTGCCACGCCACTGCGATCGGCGGGGGCGGAATGAATGTAGGGCTATCTTCGCGCTTTTCCATCGCTTCGGCCACCTCGGCGCGGGTGAACCAGCGCGCATCGGCGAGTTCGGTATAATCGATCGTCAGCGCATCGCCCTCCGCCATGCAGTGACAGCCGATCATGAGCTGGCTGGGGAAGGGCCAGGGCTGGTTCATGACATAGCGCACGTCGCGCACGTGTATGCCCGCCTCTTCCAGCGTCTCGCGCGCGACCGCCTCCTCGATCGTCTCGCCAGGCTCGATGAACCCGGCGAGCGCGGAATATCGGCGTTCGGGGAAGCGGCTGTTACGGCCCAGCAGCAGGCGCCCCGAATGCTCGACGAGCATGATCGTGACGGGGTCGGTGCGTGGGAAGTGGCTCGCCTTGCAGGATGGGCAATCACGCTGCCAGCCGCCCTTGGCGACTTCGGTCGAATGACCGCACTGGGCGCAGAAGCGATGCCGCGCGTGCCAGTCGAGCAGGCTGCGTGCTCCGCCGTAGAGCGCGAGGTCGTCGAGCCCCAGCCGGGCGATGGCCGCAAAGGTTTGCTGGCGGGCGTAGGCCGGGTCCGCGTCACCCGCCTCGGGCACCGCGCCGAACAGCGCCTCGCCATCCAGAAGACCGAGGAAAACGAGGTCCGCGCCGTTCGAATCTCCCAGTTTCCCGAACTGCAGCGTACCGTCCTCCCCAATATCGGGGACAAGACCTTCGAGCCGCAGCAGTTTCGCCTCCGGGGTGGCAAACTCGGCCAGCCGCGCCGGGTCGGCCCGGACGTGATCGGCGCGGTCGAGCTGGTGTCCGGTGAAGGCGAGTCTCATAGAATTCCCTGTCCCTTGAGGTCGGCCAGGACTGCGGCAGGGAATTCCTCGTTCAATGGATAGGCGTTGCTCGGCATGTACTGGGTGAACAGCCCGGCCCGCAGCCCGATGCCGGAATGGATGAAGCCGATGGTGCCGGCCGCCCCGGCCCAGCCGTAGACCCCGTCCCACATGCCGCGCCCGACGCGGCCGAGCGCGCCGAATCCCCAGTCCCTGCCGTAGGTTTCCTGGTTGAGCAGCGTGTCCGGCAGCAGGTCGCTGGTGCCGACGCGCACCGCCAGCTCGCCCATCACGCGCTTGCCGTCCGGCTCGCCGAGCGCCAGCAGCATCCGCAGGAACCGGTCGTAGTCCAGCGGCGAACTGGCGAGACCCGCGCCGCCGAAGGGGAACGGCGGCTCTTCGAGGTAGATCGAGTTTGCGCCAAGATCGATCGGCACCGGCAGGCCGCCCAGCAGCAGGTAGCTGGTGGTCAGGCGCTGCGCCTTGTCCTGCGGCACGCGGAAGCCGGTATCTGTCATGCCGAGCGGGTCGAAGAAGCGTTCCTGCAGCACGCGGTCGAACGGCGTGTTCGCAACAACCTCGATCACCCGGCCAAGCAGGTCGGCGGCCATCGAGTAGGACCAGTGCTCGCCCGGCTGATAGACCAGCGGGAACTCGGCCAGCCGGTCGGCGAAATTTGCCAGGCCCTGTACGGGTGTGCCGCGAAAGGCGGGGGAATTCTGCAGCCGCGTGGCCAGCCCGGGCACGACGCCCCGCGCCCGCATGGCCTCGGCGATGGGACCGCTCTGGACGATGGGATAGCCCAGGCCTGCGGTGTGGGTCAGCATCATGCGGATGGTGATCGGCCGCTTCGCCGGTTCGAGATTGTCCGCGGTGATCGGCCCGTCGTAGGTTGTCTGGACCTGCATGTTCCGGAACTGGGGCAGGATTTCATGGAGCGGCTGGTCGAGCCCGAGCTTGCCCTCGTCGATCAACTGCATCGTCGCCATGCCGGTGATCGGCTTGGTCATCGAATAGATGCGGTAGAGCGAGTTTCCGTCCGACCGCCGGGGCTGGCCAAAGGTGTCTGCGCCCGCCGCGATCAGCATTGGCGCAGCCTGCCCGAAGCCCAGGCAGGCGACCATGTTGGCGACCTTTCGCTCGTCGACGTAGCTGGAGATGAGCCGATTGACGTTGGGCCACTTGCTCGCGTCCTGCGCCATCGCCGGCACGCCGAATACCGCCCCCGCCCCCAGCGCGGCCGCGCCGCCGAGCCACTGCCTGCGGGAAAACTCCATCGGCTTCATTCGCATCCTTTCAGCTTTTCCGCCTCTCTAGCGGGGTGCGCGGATTTTCGCACACCCATCTTGCGGCGCCGAGGTGCATTACCTAAGTAAGACACATGCTGAACGTGATCTCGATCCTAACGGGCATCGTCGCGCTTGTTCTGGCGATTCCCTCGACCATTCCTCTGCTCGGCTGGGGCAACTGGTTCGTCCTGCCCATCGCGCTGGTCGGCGCGGGCATCGGCGCTCTGTCGAGCAGCAACGGAGGGCGCAATTTCTGCCTCGTTGTGTTCGTGCTGGCCTGCCTCAGGCTGATGCTGGGCGGCGGGATAATTTAACCCGCCACCGCCGATACCGGCGGCTTTCAGCGGCTGCGGCCGTTCTGCACGTGTCAACCTTCCCTTTTGGGCATCTTACCTATTGAGCCAGCCCCTGCAAGTCGACCTCCGAGCAGGAGGAACGCATTGGAACGACGGCGAAAACCTCGCATGGCACTTGAAAAGGAGGTGGTGGGCCGGATTCCCGCCACACCGGTGAACGTGACGGTTCTCGACCTCTCCACTTCGGGATGCCTGGTCGAGGCGACGGCCCCGCTAATCAAGCAGGGTCGGACAATCCTGCTCAGCCTGTCGGACAGCGTGGAAATCGCCGGCCAGGTTGTTTGGCAGGACGGCAGCCGGTTCGGAGTACAATTCCATCGCGAGATCAGCACGGATGAACTGTCCAGCCTGATGGTTCGGCCCGATGATCGGGAGAGTGGCACTTCTTTGCGCGACAGGTTCGGCCGATTGCTCCCGCCCTTGTCCGCACGGATAAGGATCTGACCGGCTAAGCTGGCAAGCCCGCGGTCGTGTTGCTGGCAAGACTAATTTCTGACGAAGCAGCAGAGGCCAAGCGCGCCGCTTTCGCGAAGAGGGTCGGAAAGCCAGCCGCCTCGATCTCCGCAACAGGCCACCACTCGCCCTCGTCGAGCGCCTCGAACGCGCTGCCCATGTAGATTGCCAGCCCAAGCTCCAGGTCGAAGTGCGTGAATCCGTGCCGCACCACCCCGCCAGCCTTCCATCCGCCGGGGATCGGTGCATCGCCGGAGCCGTCGGCGCGGGCCGACCAGCCGTCATCTGGCAGCGCGCGCATTCCGCCCAGCATTCCCTTGCCCGGACGGCGGACGAGCCAAACATGTTCCTCGCGCTGGATCCAGAACGCCGTCCCGATGCGCTGCGGCTTGGCCTTCTTCGCAGCCTTGACCGGCAGGCGCGCAGGGTCGCCCTCGGCGCGGGCCCTGCACTCGGCGTTCAGCGGGCAAAGCAGGCATTTCGGGTCGCGCGGCGTGCAGATCGTCGCGCCGAGGTCCATCATCGCCTGCGCGAAATCACCCGCCCGGCTTTCCGGCGTTATCTCGTCAGCAGCGGCGCGGATCGCCTTGCGCGCGCCCGGCAGGGGATCGGCAATGGCGAACAGTCGGGCGACAACTCGCTCCACGTTGGCATCGACCACCACCGCGCGCCGATCGAAAGCAATCGCCGCCACAGCTGCCGCGGTATAGTCGCCCAGCCCCGGCAACTTCCGCAACTCGGCCTCTGTCGTGGGAAACCCACGCGTCTCCGCCACTTGCCGGGCACACTTCACGAGATTCCGCGCCCGAGTGTAGTATCCAAGACCCGCCCAGGCGGCCATCACGTCTTCCTCCGGCGCGGCGGCCAACGCCTCGACCGTGGGCCAGCGCTGCGTGAAGGCGCGGAAATACGGCGCGACGGCAGCCGTCGTGGTCTGCTGAAGCATCACTTCGGACAGCCACACGCGATAGGGGTCCGCCCGCCCCTCGCCCGGAAGCACGCGCCACGGCAGGCGCCGCGCGCTGAGGTCGTACCATTCCAGCAAGTCTTCGGCGATGGACCCGGTGGCGCTCACGCGGTGGCTATGGCATGGCGGCGCCGCACATGGAACGCGACGGCGACAAACCCCCACAGGCGAAGAAGCGGCCGGCGGCAAAAGGCGGCAAGCCCAAGGCCTCAAGCAGCGAAGCGGAAGAAGCCCGCGGCGTCAAGCAGCGAAGCGGTAGGCCTGAAGAAGCCCGCGGCCTCAAGCAGCGAAGCGGTAGGCCTGAAGAAGCCGAACGCCTCAAGCAGCGAAGCAGTAGGCCGAAGAAATCCAAGACTTACGAACGGCCGAGGGGTGGACCCGCACGCCCCATCTCGGAACTCATGCCACAGGTCGGCCGCGCCGCGTTCCGCCGCTTCGGTTTCGTGCAGAGCTCGGTCGTGACCCGCTGGCCGGAGATCGTCGGCGAGCGCCATGCCCGCGTCTGTCAGCCCGAGGCGATCCGTTTTCCGCCCGGCGAGAAGAGCGACGGCATCCTGCAGCTCGTGGTGTTGCCGGCCCACGCGCCGCTGATCCAGCACGTGATCCCCGAGATAATGGAGCGCGTGAACCGCTTCTTCGGCTACAAGGCCGTCGCGAAAGTGAAGATGCGGCAAGGCGAGGTTAAGCCGCAGACTGCTGACAGGCCCAAGGAGCCGCCGTCGCTCAAACCGATCCCGATGGAACTGGGCGAAAGCCTGCGCGACATCGGCGACCCGGAACTGCGGACGGTGCTGGAATCGCTCGCCCGCAGCCTGGGGAGCAATGAGGACGAACAGGGATGAAGAAATCGATCGTTTTTGCCGCCCTCGTGGCCGGGCTGGCGGGCTTGGCCGCGCCGGCCCTTGCCGCAGGGCAGAACTGGCTGACCACACAGGTCGTCACTCCGGAAGGTGGGCATCGCGTCGGCAACCCGGCGGCGCAGAACAAGCTGATCGAATTCGTCAGCTACACCTGCCCTCATTGCGGCGAGTTCTTCAAGGAGGCCGACGGGCCGCTGAAGCTCGGTGCGGTCCAGCCCGGCAATACCTCGGTCGAGATCCGTCACATCATCCGAGATCCGGTGGACATGACCGCGGTTGCGCTGGTCAATTGCGGCGACCCGAAGAAGTTCTGGGGCAACCACGACATGTTCTTCGCCCGGCAGGACAAATGGACCACCACCTGGCAGCTCACCCTGCCCTCGCAGCGCCAGCGCTGGCAGAGCGGCACGATGCTGAGCCGGATGCGCGCCATCGCCGGCGATCTCGGCTTCTACGAGATGATGGAGACGCGCGGCTACACCCGCCCGCAGGTCGACCAGTGCCTTTCCGACACCAAGAAGCTGCAGGCCATCGCCGACGCGTCCAACGCCGGCGCCGACAAGTACGGCGTGAACAGCACGCCCAGCTTCGTGCTGAACGGGAAGCTGCTGGACCACGTTCACACCTGGAGCGACCTGCAAAAGGCCCTCAACTGACCCTCTCGGTGCGATAACCGGCGACAAGGCTGTGCAAAAGGCCCGGCCCTTTGGTTAGCGCGCTTTGCCGCCGGGGCCTGCTTCGCTAGCCTCACCTATCCGTATTTCCTCGTTCGACAGGTAGAGACATGACCATGCTGCGCCGCCTCGCCCTTTCCGCCCTCCTTGCCGCCGGGCTCGCCGCCTGCGGCGACAAGGCCGACGACGGCACCGCCCAGCAGGCGGCCATCGCGCCGGTCGCGGCGCCCGCGGGCCAGAGCTGGACCGACGTGGCGACGGAAACGCCCGAGGGCGGCTTCCTCGTCGGCAACCCGGATGCGCCGGTCAAGCTGATGGAATACGCCAGCCTGACCTGCCCGCACTGCGCCGACTTCAGCGCCGAGGCGGGCGACGAGATCCGCGACAAGTACGTTGCCAGCGGCGTCGTCAGCTACGAACTGCGCAACCAGATCCACGACGGCATCGACCTGACCATGGCCCGCCTGGTGCGTTGCGGCACCGAACCCTCGGCGGTCGTCCCGCTGTCGGAGCAGGTCTGGCAGAACCTGGCCGAGATCGTCGGCCCGGTGCAGCAGAACCCTGACCTCATGCAGAAGGCGATGTCCAACCCGGACGAGAACGAGCGCTTCCAGGACCTGGCGCAGGCGCTCGGCCTGGTCGACTTCTTCGCCGCTCGCGGCATTCCGCGCGACCAGCAAATGCAGTGCCTGGGCGATTTCTCGTCCATGCAGGCGATTGCCGACGCCTCGGAAAAGCAGTCGAAGGAACTGGACGTCACCGGGACGCCTACCTTCTTCATCAACGGCCGCAACCTGGGCACGCTGAGCTGGGCCGAGTTGGAAGCCAACCTCCAGAACGCCGGCGCCAGGTAGGCGCGGGGCAAGCGGGGGCTCGGCGCGGCGATGCAGTTCAGGAAGCTCAAGCTAAGCGGCTTCAAGAGCTTCGTCGAACCCGCCGAGCTGCGCATCGAACCGGGCCTGACCGGGGTCGTGGGCCCCAACGGCTGCGGCAAGTCCAACCTGCTCGAAGCGATCCGCTGGGTGATGGGCGAAAACTCGCCCAAGTCCCTGCGCTCGGGCGGGATGGACGACGTGATCTTCGCCGGCACCGCGCAGCGCCCGCAGCGCGACTTTGCCGAAGTCGTGCTTGACGCGCAGGACGACGAGGGCGAGGAACTGCAGGTCACGCGCCGGATCGAACGCGGGGCGGGCAGCGCCTATCGCGTCAACGGGCGAGACGTTCGGGCCAAGGACGTTGCCCTGGTCTTTGCCGACGCTGCGACCGGCGCGCACAGCCCCGCCCTCGTCTCGCAAGGCAAGATCGCCGCGGTCATCGCTGCCAAGCCGACCGAACGACGCATGATGTTGGAGGAGGCCGCCGGCATTGCCGGCTTGCACGTCCGCCGCCGCGACGCCGAGGGGAAGCTGCGCCAGACCGAAGCAAACCTTGCCCGGCTCGAGGACCTCATGGCCGGGCTCGACAGCCAGATCGCCTCGCTTCGCCGCCAGGCCAAGCAGGCCGAGCGCTACAAGGCCCTGTCCGACCAGATCCGCGTGGCCGAGGCGCGGTTGCTCTTCGCGCGCTGGCGCGATGCGGCCCACGCGGCCGAGGCGGCGCGCGAGCAGGCAAAGGGCGCGGACGCGAAGGTGGCCGCCGCGCAGCAGGCCACCGAAGCGGCGCAGAAGGCGCAAGCCGCGCTGGCCGAAAAGCTCGCCGAAGCGCGCGACGAACTGGCCGACCGGCGCGACGATGCCAGTGCGCATGGCCATCGCATGGCTGCGCTGACCAGCCAGCTCGAAGCCGCCGAGCAGCGGCTGGCCGACCTCGACCGCCAGAAGGCGCGCCTGGAGGAAGACCGCTTCGAAGCCGACCGCATGACCGGCGACGCGGCCGATGCGCTCAAGCGCCTGCAGGCCGAAGTCGAGGCGGGCGAGAAAGCTCTCGCCGCCGAGGAGGCGCGCCGGCCGGCTATCGCCGCCCAGAGCGAGGAAGCGGAACGCGCCGGACGCGCCGCCGAACTTGCGCTGGCCAAGGCAACGGCAGACCACGCCGGGGTCGAGGCGGAATGGCGCGTGGCAGAGGCCGAGGTCGCGCAGGCACAGAACCGGCTGGACCGCATTGCCGCCGAGGTCCACCGGCAGGAGGAGGCACGTGCCGCGCTCTCGAACGAGGGCGATCCCGAGGAAACCGTGGCACGGGCGAAGCGTACGGCCGAAGCCGCCGAACAGGCGCTCAACCGGCTCCGCGCCGATCTCGAGGAAGCACAGTCGCGCAAGGAAACGCTGGTCCAGAAGCGCGACACCGCCTCCAGCGCGCTCGCCGCCGCGCGGGCCGAGCTGGCGGGGGTGGAGCGCGAATACAATGCCCTGCAACGCGACCGCGAGGCGCGCGCACGGCAGGCGGCGAACAAGCACGGGCTGCCCGCCGCGCTGGACAAGGTCTCCGCCCAAAAGGGCTACGAACGCGCGCTCGCCGCGGTGCTGGGCCGCGATGCCAAGGCGCCGCTCGGTATGCCGGAAAGCGGCAGCGAGGGGCGGTTCTGGACCGGCTCCGACGCGCCCGCCAAGGTCGCCGACAGCCTCGCCGACCATGTCCCGCATTGCCCGCCCCAGCTGCGCGCCCGACTGGCCCTGGTCCATGTCGTAGAGACCGACGACGGACGTTCGCTGAAGCCCGGCGAGTGGCTGGTGACGAAAGCCGGCGCACTACGGCGGTGGGACGGATTCGTCGCCCGCGGCGAAGGTGCGGCGGAAGCCGCCCGGCTCGAGGCGGAGAACCGCTTCGCCGATCTCGAAAAGCAGTTGCCGGACCTTCGCCGCGCCTCGGCTGAAGCCGAAACCGCACATTCGCACGTCAATGAAGCGCTTCATTCGCTGCAAAAGCACCTGGTGTCCGCCGAACGTTCGGTCGCGCAAGCCTCCGAGGAGGAGCGCCAGGCGCTGCGCGCGCTCGACCAGGCCGAGTCCGCACGCGAACGGCTGGCGGCGCGGGTCGAGCAGCTCGATGCCGCCGCAGCCGACCTTGCCGAACAACGCAAAGCCGCCGAAGCCGACATCGCGGCGGCGAAGGACAAGCGCGGCGCCCTGCCCGACCCGGAGAGCGGGCGCGCCACCCTCAATGCAGCGCAGGCCCGGCACGAGGCGGCGCGCACCGGGCTGCAGGCTGCGCTCGCCGCCCTCGCCAGCCACGACCAGTCGCTCGCCGTCGCCCGCGAGCGCACCGCTGCCCAGCGCGGCGACATCAAGGGCTGGGAAGCCCGCGCGGGGGACGCCGCGCGCCGCCTGGCCGAAATGGAGCGCCGGTTCGAGGAAATCGCCGAGGAGCGCTCGGTCGTCGCCGCGAAGCCCGCCGGGCTGATGCGCGAGATCGAACAGGGCGATGCCGTCCGCGCCCGACTGGGCCAGGAACTCGCCGCCGCCGAAACCGCCGTGTCCGCCCTCGCGGAGAAGATGAAGGGCGCCGAGGCCGCCCTCGCCGATGCCGCCGAAACCCTCGCCTCCGCCCGCGAGAACCGCGCCGGCGCCGCCGCGCGGGCCGAGAACGAGGAACAGCGCCGCGAGGAGATGGCGCGGATTTCGGGCGAGCGATTCCAGGCCCCGCCTCCGCTCCTGGGCGATCGCTTCGGCTTCGATGACGCGGATGTGAAGAACGCCGGCCTGGAAAGCGAGGAGATGGACCGCCTCGTCGCCAGCCGCGAGCGGATCGGCCCGGTCAACCTCGTCGCCGCCGACGAACTCGCCAAGCTGGAGGGCGAGCACGGTGCCAGTGCCGAGGAACAGGCCGAACTGGCCGAGGCGGTCAACCGCCTGCGCGGCTCGATCGGCAGCCTCAACCGCGAGGGCCGCGAACGCCTGCGCACCGCCTTCGAAGCGGTCGACGCGCATTTCCAGCGACTGTTCACCCGGCTGTTCGAAGGCGGCCAGGCGCATCTTGCGCTGGTCGATTCCGACGATCCGCTCGAAGCCGGGCTCGAAATCTACGCCCAGCCGCCGGGCAAGCGCCTGCAGTCGCTGACGCTACTCTCGGGCGGTGAGCAGGCGCTAACCGCAACAGCACTCATCTTCGCGCTGTTTCTAACCAATCCGGCACCCATCTGCGTGCTCGACGAGGTGGATGCCCCGCTCGACGATGCCAACATCGACCGGTTCTGCGACCTGCTCGATTCGATGGTCGGCGAAACGAAGACCCGTTATCTCATCGTCACCCACAACGCGGTAACCATGAGCCGGATGCACCGCCTGTTCGGCGTGACGATGGTGGAGAAGGGCGTGAGCCGCCTCGTCAGCGTCGATCTGGGCGAAGCGGAGCTGCTGGCGGCGGAGTAGGTCCGCGGAAGGTGCGAATCCTGTGCGATTGTCGCCGCTCAAACCTGATCGCCGGTGGAGCGCTTGTAGTAGGCGCGACAGCGGCAAGCTCCTAAAAGATAAACAAATGTAAGCCACTTGTCTTTCGTCGCACGAAAACGGCGAAATGGCGCAGGCGACGAAACCGCGTTTCACTTGCGCGGTTCAAGTACTGCATCCGGCAATGCGGAGCACACCAACGAAAGGAACTGAAAATGGCCAATCAGAACGAACGCGAGCGCCAGGACCAGCAGCGCCAGGAGGAACAGCAGGAACGGCAGAAGCAGCAGGGCGGCAGCAGCCAGCAGGAAAAGCAGGGCGGCAGCAGTCAGCGCCAGCGCGAGCGCGAATAGCCGCAGCCACTCCTCGAACGACTGCCGCCCCCCATGCGGGGCGGCAGTCTCGCTGACCCGGACAAGAGAATGGCCAGAGACGACAAGGACACCCCGCGCCAGCCGGTGGAACTTTTCCGCCCGCAGGTTTCATTGCTCGGCGAAGTCGGCGAAGACATGCTGACCACGCTGCGAGACGGGCTCAAGGCGGCCGAGGAAGCGCCCGGAGACGGGGCCGTGACGGTGGAAATCTCCACGCTCGGCGGCGATGCGGAAATCGGCCGGCGAATGATGCTCGAGGTGGACCTGTTCCGCCGCGCATTCGCGCCGCGCCGGCTGCTGTTTCTGGGCAAGACCACCGTCTATTCCGCCGGAACGACCCTGATGGCGGCTTTCCCGCGCGAGGACCGTTTCCTGACGGCCGACGCAATGCTGCTGATCCACTGCCGCCAGCTAGACAAGACGCTCGAGATTTCCGGGCCGATGCGCGGAAGCCGTGCGAAGGTGCAGGCGCTGCTCCACCAGATCGACAGCGGGGTTCAGCTCGAGACCGGCAACTTCGAACGGCTGATCGAAGGCAGCGATGTCACGATGGACGAGCTGCTCGATAAGGCGCTCTACAACTGGTACGTGACCGCGCAGGAGGCACTCGAGCGCGGCCTCATCGGCGGGATCGTCGGCGCGACCGAACTCACCCCGCCGGCACGATCCTGAGCACGCTGCCGTCCTTCTGCTCGGTTGCCAGGTAGATAAACCCGTCGGGCCCCTGCTTTACGTCACGGATGCGCTGGTGGAGGTCCCACAGCAGGATCTCGCGGCGCAGCTCCTCCATGTTCTCGTTGAACACGATGCGTTCGAGATGGCCGGTGCCGGGGATCTCGCCGGTGCGCAGCGCGCCGACGAAGACATCGCCTTTCCACTTGGGCAAAGCGTCCCCGGTGTAGAACATGAGGCCCGAGACGCCGATCGCCGGCGTCCAGTAGACCACGGGCGGCTCGAATACTTCGTGGCCGGGCCGCCCGCCCGATTGCCACGGCCCGGGGTACGTTCGGCCAAGGCTGACGAACGGCCAACCGTAATTCACGCCCGGCTTGAGCAAGTTCAGTTCGTCGCCGCCGTTAGGTCCGTTCTCGACCTCCCATACCGCGCCTGTAGCAGGGTGAACCGCCAGAGCGAGCGCGCCGCGATGCCCATAGGTGTAGATTTCCTTCAAGGCGGAGCCGTTGCGGTCGAACGGATTATCGGCAGGGATCGAGCCATCGTCGTTCAGCCGGAGGATCTTGCCGCCCGGTATAGAGAGGTTCTGCGCATCGCCGCCCGCGCCGCTCAGGTACAACTTGCCTTGTTTATCGAAGGTGATGACCCCGAGGCCGCCCGCGCCCGGCGGCGCCTGCCAGACGTCGGCGAATCCCTCCAGCGCGGACCCTGTCCAGCGTCCGCGCCCCACGGCTAGTCGGCGCCCCTGGCCGTCCGGCTTGTTGTACGAAAGGTACACGAGTCCGTTGCTGGCGAACTGCGGATGCAGCGCGATGCTCATGTAGCCATGCGACGTGCCGGCGTCGCCGGATTCGCCACGAAACACGCTCGCCGGTCCGCCCGCCACCTTGCGCGCCGTGGAAGACCCCGGCGCAAGCTGGAGCAACTCGCCCTTGCGCGTCACCACCAGCATCGAGCGGTCGGGCAGGAAAGTCAGCGCCATCGGGTATTCGATCCCGCGCGCGACGACCTCCACGCGGATGTCCATGCCCTCGGCCGTGCGGTAGGTGAACGGCCCCTTGGGCAGCGGATTGTCGGCCAGGCCGGTCGGCGCGACGGGAATTCCATTGGCCATCGGCACTGCGCGCTGCGCCTGCGCGGCCGGGGCGGAAAGCGCCAGCATGGCGGCCAGCGCGCTCATTGCGCCAGCCCTCGCCCCACGGGTCCGTTTGGTAACTTGCATGGTATCCTCCCCCTTCCGATCCCTAGGGATCGCGCTTGACCACGTCGTCCAGCTTGATTGCCCCCGGTTCGCCCTCGCGCGGCTGAAGCGCGTTGTCGCGGTTGCCTTCGGCGCAGATGTATTCGCTGATCTCCCAGTCGTTGCGCAGATTGTAGAGATAGCGCCGCCAGATCGATCGGGTCAGGTATTCCGGATCGTCGTAGCGGGCGATGACCTGCAGCACCTTGCCGCCGTCCTGCAGCGAATAGCGCTCGACCAGGCTGGCCCGTTCCGACTGCGGCAATCCATCGGCGCTGAGCCAGGCCTTGCCGTTGAAATTGGCGGATTCGACGACCAGCTCGTCGCCTTCCCAATGGCCCACCGCATGGCCCATGAAGCGCGTGTCCGCCTCCGGATCGGGGTGGCCGCGGCCATCCAGATACGCGATCCGGAACACGGTATCCGCCTCGAACAGATTGACCATGCGATTGCCGGTCTGGACGATCTCCATCGGGTAGGGATAGCCGAGGTGACGCGGCAGCGAGGGCAGGCACAGCGCACCGGGGTCATAGGCGATGCGCACTTCGGCAATGGCCTCGAGCCCCCTGGCGTTGAGATACTCCTTCGGCTTCATCTCCCGGAAGTTTTCGTCGTTGTCCTTGCCGGCCGAGCGTTCGGAAATGACCCACAGTCCGGAGAAATCGGGATGTGCGGCGGACGCGGCAACGCTCGACAGGGCCAACACGAGGGCGGCGAGCGCGCGAATCACTTGCGGCGTTCCTCGTTCGTGTCGACCGCGGCAGGCGTGTCGGCATAGAGCGTGTGCCCGTCGGCGAACTCGATCATCTGGATCGCCCCGCCGGGGTCGCCGCTCTTGAGCGGCATGATGGTGAGCGTCACCTTGTCGCCGGGCTTGAGTGTGTTGCGGGTCCAGTCGCGCCGGGCGAGGATGTTGGGGCTGCGGCCCTCGATCCCCCATTCGACCGACTTACCAGCCTTTCCCGGGACCACGATCTGGATCCAGGTATGCGGATTGACCCACTGGAATTCCTTGATCGTGCCGCTGATCTTGATCGGGTGCTCGCGGTCGAACATGGCGAAGCTGTGATGGGCGGCGACAGGCGCGGCGATCCCGAACAAGGTCGCGGCGATGGCGATGGCAGTCGAACGTTTCATATCGGCAGACCCTCTCCCTGTCCGCCGTGCAGGTTATTTGATGAAATCAAACCGTCAAGCGGAACGCGCGAACCAGATGGTGTGCTTGGCACCCTTGCCGTTGCTGCGTGCCCGGACCTGCACCTCCTCGACCGCGAAGCCGGCCCTCCGCAGGCGGTTCGCGAAAACCGGGTCCTTCGCCGCCGACCAGATGGCCAGCACACCGCCGGGCCGCAGGGCATGCTTGGCCGCGCCCAGGCCCTGGCGGGTGTAGAGCCGGCCGTTGTCGGCCCGGACCAGCCCGTCTGGCCCATTGTCGACGTCGAGCAGGATGGCGTCCCACGCGTTGTGCTTGCCGGCGATCTGCAATGCGACGTCTGTGTGAACCAGCGAGACGCGCGGTTCGTCGAGACAACCGGCGGTGAGCGCGGCCATCGGCCCGCGGGCCCATTCGACGATCTCGGGCACGATCTCTGCCACCGTCAGCCTGGCGTCGGGCCCGAGCACCGCCAGCGCGGCGCGCAGGGTAAAGCCCATGCCGTAACCGCCGATCAGCCAGCGCTGCCCTTGTCGCCCGCCGAGCCGTTCGGCGGTCATCGTTGCCAGTGCCTCTTCCGATCCGCTCATCCGGCTGTTCATCAGCTCGTTGCGGTCGAGCACGATCATGAAATCCTCGCCGCGTCGCATCAGCCGCAGTTCGTCGCCGCCGGGGACCTGCGCGGTGTCGAGATGTTCCAGGGGAATCATGGCGCCGCCCTAGGCCCAGCGGCGGCGCCTGGCTAGCTGTCGAGCACGAGGCGCGGCCCGGTCGCCCCGGCCGCGCCCATCTTGTCCTCCCGGTTGTAGAGCTGGCACTTCTGCAGGCTGAGGCAACCGCACCCGATACACTCGTCGAGCTTGGCGCGGGTGCGGGTGAGCAGTTCGATCTTGCGGTCGATCGCCACGCGCATCTGCTGGCTGATCTGGCGCCAGTCGCGCGGCGTGGGCGTGCGGCCCTGCGGCAGGAGCGAAAGCTGCTCCTCGATCTCCCACAGCGAAAGGCCCAGCCGTTGCGCGACGAGGATGAAGCTGATGCGGCGGATGTCGGATCGCAGGAACCGCCGCTGGTTGCCCCCTGTGCGGACCGACTGGATCAGGCCCTTGTCTTCGTAGAACCGGATGGCCGAGACGGCGACGCCAGTCCGCCCGGCGAGCTGGCCGATCGAGATCACGTCGTCCTTGGTGATCGATACGGTCGTTGCCACCTGAATTCCTCCTTGACCTCAAGCTAGCTTGAGGTTGCATAAACGTAAAGCGCGATGATTCGCCGGCCCTCACCTGCAGGCGAAAATGTGACGCGAACCTAGATGGCGGATGAACGAAAGGTCCCCAAATGCCCCAAGGCACGATGGAACATGCAAATCTGACGGTAAGCGACATCGAACGCTCGTCGCACCTCTTCCAGGACCTGCTCGGCTGGCACCAGCGCTGGCGCGGCGCCGCGACGAACGGCGGAGAGACGATCCACGTGGGTGACGATGCGGCCTACCTGGCGCTCTATACCGACCGGCAGCCTCACGAACGGTTCGAGAAGGGTGCGCCGCTCAACCATGTGGGGCTGGTGGTCGACGACCTCGATGCCGCCGAGCAGGTGGTGCTCGCGGCGGGGCTGGAAACCTTCAGCCACGCCGACTACGAACCGGGACGGCGGTTCTATTTCATCGACTGGGACGGAATCGAATTCGAGGTGGTGTCCTATGGCTGAACTTGCGCGCTACCTGGCCCGGATCGGATATTCGGGCCAGCCGCGCCCGGACCTGGCCACCCTGCAGACGCTGCACCGCAGACACGTCGAAGCCATCCCGTTCGAGGGGATCGATGCCCAGTTTGGCCGCGTTCCGTCGATGAACACCGGTGCGATCTTCGACAAGCTGGTCGAGCGGAAACGCGGCGGCTGGTGTTACGAAATGAACGGCCTGTTCGGCTGGGCGCTGCGCGAGGTCGGCTTCGATGTCACGCGGGTTTCCTGCGGTGTCATGCGCCATGTTGGCGGGGAAGAGCGCATGGGCACGCACCTTGCCCTTCTCGTGCGCATGAACGGGCAGCCATGGCTGGCGGACGTCGGCTTCGGCAGCTCGCTCGGCGAGCCCATCCCGCTCGCTGGTGCCCAACACGACCACTCGCCCTTCAAGGTCTCGTTGTCGCAGGACGAGGGATACTGGCGCTATTCCGAGTTCTCCGGGAGTGAGCCGTTTTCATACGATTTCCACCCTGAGCCGGCCGACGAAACTCTTCTTGCCGCGAAGTGCGCCTGGCAGGCGACTGCGGCCGAATCGAACTTCGTGCAGAACTTCGTCGCCATGATACGCGAGGGAGGCGATCACCTCAGCCTGCGCGGGCGGGTCCTCACGCGCCGGGGAGCGGCAGGCGCAACGCAGCGGACGCTGGCCGACGCGGGCGAATTCGAGGAAGTGCTGCGCGAAACCTTCGGGATCGAGCTTCCCGAGGCAGGCTCGCTCTGGCCGGGGATCCTGGCGCGGCACGAGGCGCTGTTCGGCGCCGCGGCGGCCTGATCAGGCCGGCATGACAGCGTCGGCGAATTCGCTCTCGAACTTGCGGATCAGCGCTCGGTCGTCATGCTTCCACGGGTGGAAGCCGGGCAGGAAATAGCTCAGCCAGGCCGGGAAGATGCGGCGGAAGATGCCCGGGTTGCCGAACATGTACCAGTACAGCCGCGCTTTCGCCCGCCAGCCGGTGATGCCGTCCTGTTCCAGCATTGTCAGCGCATCGGCGCTGCGGTGCTTGATGAAGCGGGCCGTCACGTCGAGCATGGCGTAGGACTTGAGGAACCAGCGCCGGAAGCGCGGCCAGTCGCGCGTGGCCCACAGGTAGGTGTCGTAGGCGACACCCTTGTGCTCGATCTCCTCGATCGCGTGCCAGCGCCAGATGGCGGTCTGCGGGCTGTCGGAGGCGAAGAACGCCTCCGGATCAAGCAGGAACACGCGGGCGAACATGGCCGTGTAGTGTTCGAGCGCGATGGTCACCGCCAGTTGCACGACGGGCGGCCGGGTGCGCGCGCGGGCGACGTTCTCGGCAATGCCGGCATCGATGGCGCTCATGTCGTAACCGCTCGTCTCGGCTGCGCGGTTGAACGCCAGGTGTTCGCGGGTGTGGTTCACCTCCTGCTGCACGAAGGCGCGGATCTCGCGCGCCAGTCGCGGTGGGGCGCCGTCGCGGAACGCCTTCACCGAATCGATGAACAGGCCCTCGCCGCGCGGAAAGCTGGCGGAAAGCGAATTGTTCCACGCCGTGGCGATCGGATCGCCGCCGCACCACCATCGCTCCATACCCTCGCCGCGGCCGAAGCGACTGTCCCGCACGGTGATCGCAAGATCACCCGGCGTGGGCGTGTCGAACGCTGGTTCGTCGTCGAAGCGGGCGGGGGCATTCATGACTTGGCTCCGTGATGAGCCCGGAGGTATGTCGAACTTACATCAATGTCAATAAGCGCCTCACACCGAATCCTGCGGCGGCATAAGGGCTGTCGTAACGCTGGATGAGCGCGCGGTCGTCGCGATTCCAGGGGTGGAACCGGGGAAGGAGGATCGCCGACCAGGCCAGGACCATGCGGCTCATCATGCCGGGCGTGAGCCAGAGATAGGCGAGCAACCGGGCCTTCGCCCGCCATCCCGTGATTCCATCCTGCCCCAGCAGCCCCAGCGCGTCGCGCACGCGGTTGCGATAGTACTTCCGCGTGGTCTTTGCGGCGACGAGTGCCCTCGTTGAATAGCGCTTCCAAGCGCTCCAGCCGCGGGTCTCCCACAACCAGATGTCGTACACGAGCCCCTTGTGCTCGATCTCCTCGACCGCGTGCCAGCGCCACAGCTCGGCCGCGTCCGCGTCGGCCCCGGCAAGATAACGCGGATCGGCCAGCAACTTGCGGCTGATGCAGGCGGCGAAATGCTCCATGGCGACCGACACCGCGAGGCTGATTACGATCGGCTTGTCGCGCGCGAGGTCGAGCATCTGGTCGATGTTCTTGCCGATCGACCGCACGTCGTAGCCGTGGGCGGCGGCCTGGCGGTTGAACATGTCATGCTCGCGCGCGTGATTGGCCTCCTGCCGTACGAAGGCCTGCGCCTCGACTTCGAGCCGGGGCGGCAGGCTGCCGCGATAGCCCTGCACGATCTCGACGAACAGCTGTTCGCCGCGCGGCAGGCTGGCGGACAGCGAGTTGTACCACGCGGTCGCGACGGGATCGTCGGAGTGCCACCAGCGGGCCGGCTCCCGCTCGCGGCAGAACCTGCCCTCGCGCACATTGAGCCGGAATCCTTCTGGCGTGGCAGTCAGCCCATTAATTTTGCTGGAGGCTTCCATCGCATGGGGAATTGCCCCTAACTGAGCAACAGTGGCAACACGAAAGCGCCTTTCTCCAGAAGAATCCCGCACCGCTGCGCTTTCCGCAGCACGCTCGCTGTTGATCGAGGCCGGGCCGCAAGCGGTAACGTTGAAAGCCGTCGCCGGGCGCATCGGCAAGACTCACGCTAACCTGCTGCATCATTTCGGCTCCGCCTCGGGCCTGCAGAAGGCGCTGGCGCAGCATCTCGCCGAGACGGTCTGCGCGTCGATCGCCGACGCGGTGCGCGCCAGCCGGGCCGGCATCGGCTCGCCGCGCGAAGTGGTCGACCTCACGTTCGACGCCTTCGACCGCGAAGGCGCCGGCGCGCTGGCGAGCTGGATGCTCCTCTCGGGCAACGAGGACGCGCTCGACCCCATCGTGGAAACGATCCATCGGCTGGTAGACGAATTGCAACCGGACGAAGCGAGCCACGAAGGACAGGATGCGATCCACCGGGTCACGCTCTCGCTGGTGCTGATGGCAATGGGTGACGCGCTGCTGGGGGCGCAACTGGCCAACTCGCTCGGGCTGCCCCGCGGATCGGCCCGCGACACGGCCGAACGTTTGCTGAGCCAGTCGCTGCTCGTGAAGGGCCAGGTCTAGTCGGAGATCGAGAGCCAGTCCGGCAGCAGTTCCGGATCGATGCTTTCCACCCGCAGATGATCGACCGCCAGCCCGTGTTCGGAATGGGCCGCCTTGCGGCGCTTCTCGTCGGACTGATCGAGCGGCACGACCACGAGCCGCCGGTTGACCTTCTGCCGCCAGTTCATCCGCGCCGTGTTCTCCTGCCCGACATAGCAGCCCTTGGTGAAGCTGACGCCGTTCAGCTCGACCGCGTTGGTTTCGAGCCACAGGATATCGCCCATCTCCTCGCGCCCTTCCGGCACGCCGAGCGAGAGCCGATGCCTGGTCCACGCGGCGTCGGCGCTCTCGTCGTGATCGCCGACCTTGGCGATCCACCGCTGGCCCAGTTCGTGGAGCCGGGGATCGGGCGCCCCCCCGTCGCCCAGTTGGGCTTGCCAGTAGACTCCCAGAGTGTCGTCGCGGGCGATGCCGATCTTGCGGCGCAGCCGGTAGAGCGACAGACGCTTCACGAGGTCATCGGCCGCGTCGGCCTCGCAGTCGAGCAGTAGCTCGCCGTGGCCGGCCGGCCAGACGATGAAATCGAACAGGGTCTTGCCCTGCGGCGTCAACAGCCCCGCCCATGCGGGAAGCTCGCCGGCGACATCGTTGGTCACCAGGCCCTGCAGGAACTGCGCGACATCCTCCCCCTCTCCCTCGGGAGAGAGGCGAATCAGCGCGCGGGAAAAGAGGCGTTCGGCAGGCAAGGCGTTAGTCGCATACACCACCGGCGTGGCCGATGGCAGTGCGGATTACGTGGTTGGCATTGCCGGGCTTGGGAATCAGTATTGCGCCCAGCTCGCGCACGGTTTCGTCCTGGCGGTCGAGGTCGCCCGAGTGGAGGATATAGGGGATTCCCCGCTTCTGCAGTTCGCGTGCAATCGGAAGGCACGTTTCCCCGCCGCCGAGATTGACGTCGAGAATGCCGGCCCCGATCCGGGGCCCGCCCTGCAGCACGGCCAGCGCCTGGGCGACGCTGGTTGCCGACGAAGCCGTGCAGCCGCAGTCCTCCGCGGCAAACTCCAGGTCCAGGAGGATCATCGGCTCGTCCTCCAGCAGGAGGAGGTGGCAAGGTTCTGCAGCGCCGGACATCACTCGACTTTCCCGGCGGGGATGGCGATCGTCGCCTTCAGTCCGTCGGGCTCCCATTCGCGCTCGATCGACCCGCCGCCGAAGCGCAGCAGCCGGTCGATGATCGCCGACCCGCTGCCGTGCGTGCCGTCGGGCGGGATGACCGGGGGGCCGTCATGTTCGCGCCAGGTCACGATCATGAAGCGCTCGCCGTTGCGTTCCTCCTCCTGCCAGTCGACCGTCACCCGGCCGTCGGCATGGGCCCAGGCGCCGTACTTCATGCAGTTGGCGGCCAGTTCGTGCAGCACAAGGCCGATGGTGGAAACCGTGGCGAAGGAAACGCGCAAGCCGTTGCCGAGGATACTTGAGCCTGCTTCGCCCGCGACGTAGGGTTCGAGGATTGCCCTGATCGCCTGTCCGATCTCGATCCGCCCGGCCGAGGCGTCGTCGAGCGTCGTCTCGTAGGCCCGGCCGAGCGCCTGCACGCGCTCGTTGATCTCGGCCGCTTCCTTTTCGATCCCGCGCATCCGTCCCGTGACGTTGACGATGCCGGAAATGACCGAGAACATGTTCTTCATGCGGTGCGAAAGCTCGCGCGAGAGTTCGCGCGCGTAATGTTCCTCCGCCCGCGCGGCGCGCACGTCGGACACGTCCCACTGGCTGCCGAAATAGTAGGTCAGTCTGCCCAGCGAATCGTAGATCGGGCCAATGTGCAGCGCGTTCCAGAAAGGGGTGCCATCCTTGCGGTAATTGAGCAGCTCGACGACAACGACGTCTTCGTTCTCGAGCGCGGTGCGGATCTTGGCGACTTCGTCCTGGTCGGTTTCGGGGCCCTGCAGGAAACGGCAATTGCGACCGATAATCTCGTTCTCGTCGTACCCCGTCAGGTGTCGAAAGGCCCGATTGGCGAACACCACGGGCGTTTCCGGATGATGCGGATCGGACAGGCAGACCGCCATGCGAGTCTGCGCCATCGCCTGTTCGAACAATATTCGGCTGGCCCCGACGAACTGGTCGTCAGGGTGCTCGCCGCGAAAGCGATCGGGGCTGTCATCGAAATCGCGCGGGTTGCTGATCGCCTGAGATGGGCGCGATTTGCTATCGATCTCGTCCAAGAGGAGCGGACTCCGGTGATTGATTTTGCAGGATAACGCTCATTTCCGCGTCGAGTTCCGCGGCACCCGGCTCTCCGCCATGGGGCCTCCACCCGCTTGTCGCCGGGCGGCAGCCGCACTATCGCGCCGGCCATGGAAACCCTCACCATCCGCCGCCCCGACGATTGGCACGTGCACCTGCGCGATGGTGCGATGCTCGCCGCCGTCGCCCCTTATACCGCGCGCCAGTTTGCCCGGGCGATCGTGATGCCCAATCTTTCGCCCCCGGTGACGAGCGTCGCGGCGGCCGAAGCCTACAGGCAGCGGATCCTCGCCGCCCTGCCCCGGGGCGCGGACTTCACGCCGCTGATGACCTGCTACCTGACCGATTCGACCGATCCGGACGAGGTCGCCCGCGGGTTCGAACAGGGCGTTTTTACCGCGGCCAAGTTGTATCCGGCGAACGCGACGACGAACTCGTCGCACGGAGTGACGTCGATTTCGAACATCATGCCGGTGCTCGAGCGAATGGCCGCCCTTGGCATGGTCCTGTGCGTCCACGGCGAAGTGACCGATGGCGATGTCGACGTGTTCGACCGCGAGGCGGTGTTCATCGAACGCGTCCTTGCCCCGCTCCTGCGCGAACTGCCGAGCCTGCGAGTGGTGTTCGAACATCTGACGTCGTCCGAAGGCGTGCAGTTCGTGGAGAGCGCTGCCGACACCGTCGCTGCCACGATCACCCCGCAGCACCTGCACATCAATCGCAACGCCATGCTCGTCGGCGGCATTCGTCCGCACGCCTACTGCCTGCCGGTAGCCAAACGCGAGTCCCATCGGCTGGCCTTGCGCAAGGCGGCCACTTCGGGTTCGGCCAAGTTCTTCCTCGGTACCGACAGTGCGCCCCACGCGCGCCACGCCAAGGAAAGCGACTGCGGCTGCGCCGGTATCTTCAACGCGCCGCACGCGCTGGAAAGCTACGCCGCCGTGTTCGAGGCGGAGGGGGCACTCGACAGGTTCGAGGCTTTCGCCAGCGAGAACGGCCCGCGCTTCTACCGCCTGCCGCTCAACGAGGGCACGGTGACCCTTGAACGCAAGACGTGCGAGGTGCCGGGGGAGATTGCCGCCGAGGGCGAGATACTGGTGCCGTTCCATGCCGGCCAGACAATCGGCTGGCGCTTCGCCGGCTAGGTTACATCGGCTTGGGTACGACCTTGCCGCCGCTCGCGCCCCGCACGGCATCCCAGACGAAGATCAGCGCCGCGATCCAGATTGCCACGAAGCAGGCGAGCTGCGCGGGGTGCAGCTCCTCCCCGAAGACGAACAGCCCGGCGAGGAAGACGATGGTCGGGCTCGAGAACTGCAGGAAGCCGACGACGGTATAGGGCAGGCGCCGTGCGGCAAAGGCGAAGAGCGTGAGGGGGATGGCAGTCAGCGGGCCGCCAAGTGCGACCCAGAGCATCTGCACCGCACCTTTGTCCACCGCCGACCCGGCCGGGGTCTGCGCGTACCACCAGATGATTCCCAGGGCGACCGGAGCGAGGATCGTGGTTTCGACCGTCAGGCCGGTCAGCGGCCCCGCGTTCACCTTCTTGCGCAGCAGGCCGTAGGTGCCGAACGAAACGGCCATGCTGAGGCTCAGCCAGAGCGTGGTCAGGGCCCCGAGTGCGAGGACCGAGACGCCCGCCCCCGCTAGCGCCACCGCGATCCATTGCCGGCGGGTCAGCCGCTCGCCCAGGAATGCCATTCCCAGCAACATCATCGTGAGCGGCAGGATGTAGTAGCCGAGGCTCGCGGCGTAGATGTGTCCGCTCTGGATCGACCAGACGTAGAGGAACCAGTTGAACCCGATCAGGGCCGACGTGCCGAGCAGCGTCATCAGCGCCCGCTTGTCGCGCAGCACGGCCGCCACCTCGCCGAAAGACCCGCGCCAGGCGAGGATCGCCACGCACAGCGGAATCGTGAACAGGATGCGCCAGGCGAGAAACTCGAGAGCGGGCACTCTTTTCACCGTTAGCAGGTAGATCGGCATCGAGCCCCAGAAGGCGTGCGCCGTCAGTGCCGCGGTCAGGCCCGCCTTATCCCACCTGACTGTCGCCCCGCTCATCAACAGACTGATTACGCGGCGGGCGCGGAGCTCACAACCGCCGATCGGAAACAAAAACCGCCTCGAAAACAATCGCTTGTCGTTTCTTGCAGCAGTGTTGCCGAGCGTTCAGCAAACAGGCCTTAAAACTGAACACCTCAGCAACGGGGCCCGTAGGAGTTGCTTCAATGAATACCATCTTCCGCAACACCGCCCTTGCTCTGGCCGCTACCGGTCTCGCCGTCCCCGCCGCCGCCGCCGATTACGGCTATCACGGCGTCTCGCAGTACGAGGAATCGTACGATCACGGCCGCGACCGCGGCAAGCACAAGGGCTGGTACAAGCACCGCGACGAGCGCCGTGGCGCCTATTACGACCAGCGCCGGTACGCCCCTGCCTATCCGCAGCAGCGTTATTACGAGCCGCGCCAGGTCTATTACGACGAGCCGGTCTACCGCGACACCCGCGTATGGCGCGGGAACGACAACCGCTATTACTGCCGCAAGCGAGACGGCACCACGGGCCTGATCGTGGGCGCGGCTGCCGGTGCCCTCGTCGGCCGCTCGGTCGACTCCCGCGGCGACCGCACGCTCGGCACCGTCCTCGGTGCTGCCGCCGGCGCCCTCCTCGGCAAGGAAGTCACCTCGGGCGGCTCTGGCTGCCGCTAGGAAAAACGGAAACGGCTGCGCTCTCCCTGTTGGGCGCAGCCGCCAGCGCGGCCCTCGGGTCGTTTTCATTGCAGGGTCGCGCCAAGGCGTCCGCGTGGGAAACCGCGCGGGCGCCTTGATCATTTGCAGCCGGTGAGATGTCCGGAATCGGGACTGCCGCGCCGCGGGTAACGCAGTGGCAAGGCTCCCGGGTTATTGAGCAGGCCATGACTCGCCGCTCGCTCGCCCTGCTTGGCCCGCTGCTGATCCTTGCCGCCTGCAGCAAGGACCCTGACGTTCCGCAAAAGCCGGAAGACGATCCCGCGATGACCGGCGCGCTGGGAGACCAGATCATGGTCGATCCCGATCTGGTCGGACAGAACCGCGCGGCCAATGCCGCCGCCGTCGCGAGCGGAGACGGTTCGATCCCGGTGGAAGACAGCTCGCCGGAAGCCATTGCCGCAGCCCGTTCGGACGCGCTCGAGCTCGTCGGCGGTCCGGGCAAGATGCGCAAGGCGCCCGAACCGAAAAAGGTGACCGGCGAACTTCCTGCCGACGCCACCCTAACCGCCGCTGCCCGCGCGGCCGCATCGCCCGGCGGCAGCGGCAACTGCGCCGACGCGGCAACCTATACCGCGGCGTGGGCGGCGAAGATGCCCAAGGCCTTCCCGGTCTATCCGCGCGGCGCGGTGCAGGAATTGGCCGGAACCGACGCGGGGTCCTGCCACCTGCGCGTGGTCAACTTCACTACGCCGGTTCCGCCGGGCGAGGTCATCGATTTCTATTTCACCCGCGCCAGCACCGCCGGCTTTTCCGCCCAGCACGTGCGGATCGGCGACGAGCTGACGCTGGGGGGCACGCGCGGCGGTGAAAGCTACGTCGCCTATGTGCGCAAGACCCCGACCGGCGGCAGCTCGGTTGATCTCGTCACCAACGGCGGTTGATTTTTCGTGATGCTCCGGAGTCCCTCGGAGCCAGGGGAAGCTAGGCGTCCTTGAAGCCGACGCCGAGGCTCGCCCTCGGCTGTTCCATCTCGGTGCTCGCAACCGGATAGGCGCAATAGTCCGCGGCGTAGAACGCAGCCGGACGATGGTTGCCCGACAGGCCGATACCGCCGAACGGCGCGTTCGAGCTGGCGCCGTTGGTCGGCCGGTTCCAGTTGACGATTCCGGCGCGGATGTTCGCCCAGAAGCGGTTGTAGTCCTGCGGGGTCCCGCCGATGAGCGAAGCGGAAAGTCCGAAACGCGTGTTGTTCGCTTCGGCGATAGCCTGATCGAAATCGTCGACCTTGATGACCTGCAGCAGCGGACCGAACAGCTCGACGTCGGGACGTTCCTTCATCGCCGTGGTGTCGATGATCCCCGGGGTCACGAACGGCAGGTCGCCCTTTGGACGGCGCAGGTGAGCGATCGCCCGGCCGCCGTTGGACAGGAAATAGAGGAACGCCTCGGTCAACTGGTCGGCCGCGGCACCGTCGATCACCGGCCCCATGAACGGCGCGGGATCGTCGAACGGACCGCCAATGATGATGCGGTTGGCGAGCCGCTTCACCTCGTCAACAGCCTCGTCGTACATGCTCGCCTTGACGATCAACCGGCGCGCGGCGGTGCAGCGCTGGCCGGCGCTGGTAAAGGCCGACTGGACGATCAGCGTCGCCGCGTCGTGCATCTTGGGCGTGTCCCACAGGACGATGGGATTGTTGCCGCCCATTTCGAGCGCCACGATCTTGCCGGGATTGGCGGCGAGCTTGCGGTTGATCGCGATGCCGGCCTGCGCACTGCCGGTGAACAGCACGCCATCGATACCGGGATGGGCAACCAGCGCCTTGCCTTCTTCCGGGCCGCCCTGCAGCACCTGGATCAGCGCCGCGCCGATCCCTGCGCGGTTGAACAGCTTCATCAGGAACTCGCCGACCGCTGGCGTCTTCTCGCTCGGCTTGAAGATCACCGCGTTGCCGGCAATCAGCGCCGGGACGATGTGCCCGTTCGGCAGGTGCGCCGGGAAGTTGTAGGGGCCGAGCACCGCCAGCACGCCATGCGGCTTGTGGCGTACCGCCGCCGCGCCCTTCAGCGCACTGTCGAGCTTGCGCTGCCCGGTCCGCTCGGCATAGGCGCGGATCGAGATTTCCACCTTGTTGATGACCGATTCCACCTCGGTCCGCGCTTCCCACAGCGGCTTGCCGGTCTCCCGCGCGATCAGCTCGGCAAAGGCGTCCTGCTCCTTGAGAACCTCGTTGGAAAAGCGCCGCACGAGCTCGATGCGGTTGGCGAGCGGTTGCGCCGCCCAGGCCGGCCATGCGCGGCGCGCGCAGTCGACGGTGGCGTCGACATCGCCGACCTTGCCGCGCCACAGTTCCGCGCCGGTTGCCGGCTCGGTGGATATGATCTCGTTCTGGCTCAAGTGTGTGACAGGTTCAGGGATTTCCGAGTACGCTTGGGCTGATAGCCGGGCCGCATTAACCAAGCCAGTGCGTTAACGGTTTAAATGGTCCTAAGGTGCCCGGCGGGCCTGGGCGGTTCGCCGTGAGCGCGACCCACTTCGCGCAACGCGGCGACCTTGGCCTCGAGCGGTTCCCAGTCGTCGTGATCGGCGATCGCCGCCCAGATTGCCTCGACCTCCTCGATCAGCAGCGACTGCGGACCGGGGCCCTGCCAGTAGGGATGATCGCTCGCGACAGGTTCATAGCCGGCGAGCGCTTCGGCCAGATCGCCTGCCGCGGCGCGGCCGCCGCGATGGGCGAAGAAGAACGCGTCCGGGCCGACCGCCCCCGTTCGCATGGCCCCCTCGGCCGCGGCGATCAGAGCTCCGTCCGGCTCCGTACCACGACTTCGCACCCCCAGACGCCAGCAGAACCGCCGGGTCATTGCCGCTTGGTACAGCTCGCCGAAGCGATTGAAGGCGGCGATCAGCGGCTCTGCCTCGCAGATGCCGCGCAGGCTCATCGCCAGCTGCCCCAGGTTCCAGCGGATCGCCTCGGGCTGACGGCCGAACGCATAGAGGCCCGCGTGGTCGAAATAGGCCGCGGTGAAGGCCCCGTCCCATTGCGGCAACCAGCGCCAGGGACCGTAATCGAAGCTCTCCCCGGTCACGTTCATGTTGTCCGAATTGAGCACCCCGTGGACGAAGCCTGCGACCATGTAGCTGGCCGCGAGGTCGGCCAGCCTCTCGGTCACCTGGTGCAGCAGGATCGCGGCCGGCTCGTCGCCTCCGGGCGCGTGCGCGGGCAGCGGCGGGCCAGGATAGAGCCGCAGGCAGTAGTCGACCAGTTCGCGCATGTGGTCCCACTCCTCCAGCACGGCGAGGCGCTGGAAGGTGCCGACGCGGATATGCGAGTGGCTGAGGCGCACGAGCACGGCCGAGCGCGTGGGACTTGGCTCGTCGCCGCGCTCGAGCTGTTCGCCGGTCTCGATCACCGAGAAGGTCTTCGAGGTATAGACGCCGAGCGCCTCGAGCATTTCGGTGGCGAGAATCTCGCGCACCGCGCCCTTCAGCGTCAGCCGACCGTCGGCCGTACGGCTGTAAGGCGTGAGGCCGGAGCCCTTGGTACCGAGGTCGAGCAGCCGCCCCTCCCCATCGCGCAACTGCGCGAAGGTGAAACCGCGACCATCGCCGATCTCGGGATTGTACACCCGGAACTGGTGCCCGTGGTAACGTTGCGCGAGCGGCCGCGGGAGGTTGTCCGGCAGCGGTTCGAAACGGCCGAAGTGATCGATCCACCGCTCGTCCGGCAGATCTGCCAAGCCTACGGCGCGATCCCAGCGCCGGTTGCGGAAGCGCAGTTCGTGCAGCGGGAACTCCGCCGCATCGACCGGATCGGCCAGCCAGCTTGCGAGTGCGGAAATGTGCGGGTCGGGGCGATATTCGGCGGGTTGCGGTTCGGCGCGCATCTGCCATTAGTGGCCACGCCAAGGGCCCCTTGCAAGGTGGGCCGCAATTCGGGACCGGCGGGCAACATGGCATCACGGGGGGCGACACCTGCCTGGATCGACGGGAAGTGGGAGACCGACGACGGCCTCACGCTGGCCTATCGCGACTATCCCGGCGGCGCCGGCAGGCCGCCGCTGCTCTGCCTCCACGGCCTGACCCGCAACGCGCGCGATTTCGAGGACCTGGCCACGCGCCTGGCCGGAGAATGGCGCCTGATCGTGCCTGAAATGCGCGGCCGCGGGCAGAGCGAATATGCCAAGGCGGCGACGAGTTACGCCCTGCCGACCTATGTCGGCGACGTGGTGCGACTGCTCGAGAAGCTGGAACTCGGCCCGGTCGCCCTTGTCGGCACCTCGATGGGCGGGCTGATGGCGATGGTGCTCGCCGCGACGGAAGGATGGCCCTTCGTCGGCACTGCCCTCAACGACATCGGCCCCGACCTCGAACCCGAAGGTCTCGGGCGGATCCGCGAATACGTCGGGCAGGCGCGCAGTTTCGAGACCTGGATGCACGCCGCCCGCGCGTTGCGCGACATGAGCGCGGGGGCCCATCCCGACTTCTCGCTGGCCGACTGGCTGGCGATGGCCAAGCGCACGATGTGCGTATCGGGCAGCGGACGCATCGCGTTCGATTATGACATGAAGATCGCCGAGCCGCTCACCAGCGACACGACACTCGAACAGGATCTGTGGCCGGCCTATCGCGCGCTCGGCGGGAAGCCGCTGCTGGTGCTGCGCGGCGAACTGTCTGACCTGCTGTCCGCTGCGACAGTCGAGCGAATGCTGGCCGAAGTTCCGGGGGCCAGGGCCGTGACCATCCCGCGTGTCGGCCACCCCCCCTTGCTGGACGAGCCGGCCGCCGTCGCCGCGATCGACGAGTGGCTGGCGCAGATCGCATGATGCGTCCGCGCATCCTGCACCTGCACTCGGCCTTCGATCCGGGCGGCAAGGAACTCCGCTCGGTGTCGGCTGATGAACGCCTTTGGCCAGGATGCCGAGCACGCGATTGTCTCGGGCGATCCCGAGCGGCGCGGGGCGGCGCGGCTGCTCGACCCGTCGATCAAGGTGAGCTGGCCGAAATTCCCTGCCTTGCGCGGCAAGCCGTTCCCCAATCGCCTGCGCCGCCTGGCCGAGGCAATGCGCGGGTACGATCTCGTGCTGACGTACAACTGGGGCGCGATGGACGCGGTCATGGCGCACACCTTGTTCGCCGAGGTGTTCCGGCTGCCGCCGCTGATTCACCACGAGGACGGATTCAACGAGGACGAGGCCAGCGGCCTCAAGCGCACCCGGAATTTCTATCGCCGCGTTGCGCTCGGCCGGACCCGCGCGCTCGTCGTGCCCTCGCGCACGCTGGAACGCATAGCGCTCGAGGTCTGGCGCCTGCCCCCCGGCAAACTGCGCCGGATCCCCAACGGCATTGGCACCGAGCAGTATGGTGGCAAGGGCGATCCGCAGCTCCTGCCCGGGCTGGTCAAGCACGAGAGCGAATACTGGATCGGCACACTGGCCGGGCTGCGGAGGGTGAAGAACCTGCCCGCCCTCGTGCGCGCGATTGTCCCCCTGCCCGACGAGTGGCAGCTCGTCATCGCCGGCGAGGGGCCCGAACGCGAGGCGATTCTGGCCGAAGCGCGCAAACAGGGGGTGGAGGACCGCGTTCACCTGCCGGGATTTGTCGAGCCGGCGAAGATCACCGCGCTGTTCGACCTCTTCGCCCTTTCTTCCGATAGCGAGCAGTTCCCGATCTCGGTGGTCGAGGCGATGGCTGCCGGCTTGCCCGTCCTCGCCCCGGACGTCGGCGACGTGGCGTCGATGGTCGCCCCGGAGAACCGCGAGTGGATCGTCCCCGCACGCGACGAGAAGGCTCTCGCCGATGCCCTCTGGCGGATCACCGGCAAGGTCCCGGAAATGCGCGAGATCGGGCAGGCCAACCAGGCCAAGGCGCGCAAGGAGTTCGACGAGGCGACGATGATCGAACGCTACCGCAAGCTCTACTGGGGCGCGATGGCGGCGGCATGACCTTCACCCTCGGTTCACCTGCTGGTGGACACATCCAACTCACAGATTGAGTTTCCGTCTCCGTTTCCTTAACGGGGCGCGCAGACAGGCACAGACAGCGAAAGCCCAGCGTGGCCCTTACACCCACTACACCCCAGAACCCGGCCAACCGCGAAGCGGCGCAGCAGGACATGCTCCTGCGCGAGGTCGACGAAGCCGTGCGCCAGGACGAGGCGGCGCAGTTCGCCAGGCGCTACGGCAAGATCATCGCCGCGGTGGTCGTCATTGCGCTGCTCGCGTTCGGCGCGTGGCTGCTGTGGGACGAACGCAGCGAGAGCAAGCTCGAGGAAGGGTCCGAGACCTTCGTCACCGCGCTCGACCAGCTCGACGCCGGTAACGCCGACACGGCCGACAAGGACCTCGCCACGCTCGCCGACGACGGTGCCCCTGCGGCTGCGGCCGGTGCCGCCATGCTGCGCGCCGGGATCGCCTCGGAAAAGGGCCAGACCGACAAGGCGGTGCAGATGTTCGAAGCGGTCGCCAAGGATGACGGCGCGCCGCAGGAATATCGCGAGCTTGCCACGATCCGCGCGGTGGCGACCAATTACGACAAACTCCCGCCGCAGCAGGTGATCGACCGCCTCAAGCCGCTCGCGAAGCCCGGCAATCCGTGGTTCCCGAGCGCGGCGGAACTGGTGGCCATGGCCTATCTCAAGCAGGGCAAGAAGGATCTTGCCGGCCCGCTGTTCGCGGCCATTGCCAAGGAAGACGACGCCCCGCCCTCGATCCGCTCGCGCGCCCGCCAGATGGCCGGGATGCTCGGCTTCGACGCGGTCGAGGACGTGGACAAGACACTTGCCGAGCTTCGCGATGGCGAAGGCGACGGCACCGCGGCCCCCGCGGCCCAATGATGGACAATGACATGACCGCCACGAAGCGCTTTACCCTGATTCGCAGCGTCGCCCTCGCTGCCGCGGCCCTGTCCATGCTGGGCGGCTGCAGCGCCATTGGCGGCGGCAAGGACAAGCCCAAGACGCCCACGATCGGCAACCGCAAGCCAATCCTGTCGCAGATCTCGCAGGTCGTCTCGGCCGATCCTGCTCTCGAGCAGGTGGCGGTCGTCGTGCCGCCGCCGCAAGTCAACGCGGACTGGCCGCAGGCCGCCGGCAACGCCAACAAGTCGATCGGCAATCTCGCGCTGGGCGATTCGCCGCAGCGCCTGTGGACTGCCTCGATCCCCGGCACGAGCAAGCGCGAACGCCTTGCTGCTGCGCCCGTCGTGGGCGGCGGGACGCTCTTCGCGGTCGACGTCGACGGGTCCGTCCAGGCATTCGACGCCGATACCGGCGCGAAGAAGTGGGACCACCCGATCGACGTGGAAAAGGACCGGCGTCCCTCCACCTTCGGCGGCGGCGCGACCTACTACCAGGGCAAGGTCTTTGCCACGAGCGGTGGCGGGGACGTGGTCAAGCTCGACGCCGCGACCGGCAATGAGGAATGGCGCGTGAAGCCCGCCGGGCCGCTGCGGGGATCGCCCACCGTCGCTTTCAACGCGGTCTACGCGATGACGCAGGACAACCAGATCATCGCGCTCGATATCGAGGACGGGCACATTATCTGGCAGGATGCCGCCGCATCTGGCGAGAGTGGCGTGTTCGGCGTCGCGGCGCCGGCGGCCGGTCAGGGGACCGTGATCGCCGGCTACAGCACCGGGGAAGTCGTCGCCTACCGCTACGAGAACGGCCGTACGCTGTGGTCGGACGCGTTGTCGCGCACCTCGATCTCGACCTCTGTCAGCACGCTGACCGACGTCGACGCGGACCCGATCATCGACAACGGCCGCGTCTATGCCCTGGGCCAGGGCGGGCGCATGGCGGCTTACGAGCTGGTCACCGGCCAGCGCATCTGGGAGCTGCCGCTGGCAGGCATCTCGACCCCCGTCGTCGTGGGCGAATGGCTGTTCACGCTCACCGACGACGCGCGGCTGATCGCCATCGCCCGGTCGAGCGGCAAGGTCCGCTGGATCACCCAGCTGCTGCGCTACAAGAGCCCGAAGAAGCGCGAAAAGCCGGTGTTCTGGACCGGACCGGTGCTGGCCAACAACCGCCTCTGGATCGCCAACACCGAGGGCGAGCTCAAGTCGGTCGACACGATGACCGGCGAGGTAACCGATTTCGCCGAGTTCTCCAGCTCGATCTCGCTGCCTCCGGTCGTCGCCAATCAGACGCTCTACGTGCTCGAGGACAGCGGCAAGATCACCGCCTACCGGTAAGCGCGCCTTTAACCCTTTGCCCTTAGGGCGAAGGGCGATGAGTGTGCAGCCTTCCCGAACGGGCGGACCGCCCGCGCGCCCTCCTGCGAGCCCTCCTCCGAGCGACGTCTCGCCCTGGGTCGGCGTGGTCGGGCTGGCGGCGCTCGCCTTCTGGCTGATCGTCTCGCGCGAGTGGCCCGCGATCGCCGGGGCGCTCGACCTGCCAGGGCCGCGCCAGGTGCTCTCCGGCCCCTACAGTTCGCTCGTCGCCATGATTCTCGCAGGCTCGGCGATGGCCGCGTGGTCGGTGTTCGTCGACAAGGTCCACCGCAGTCCCACGACCGGCATCGACTGGACGCGCCCACGCCCGCTTCACGCGGCGATGGAAACGGCCACGACCAAGCTCGCCGGCCTCTGGGCAACGTGGGGCCTGATCGGCCTCTTCTACTGCCTCGGCCGATGGTACTGGGACGGGCAGTATCTTTTCGCGATGGAGGTGATCGGCGCCGCCGCGCTGCCGCTGTTCGTCCTTTCCATCCCCTATGTCCTGTGGCTCGACCGAGTGCTGCTGAACCCGCGCGACGGCGCGTGGCACTTCGGGGCGATGCTGATAGGGCGCGAGGCGTGGGACGGCGACATGGTCCGCAGGCACGGCCGCGCCTGGGCGATCAAGGGCTTCTTCACCGCCTTCATGGTCTCGATCCTCCCGCCCGGTTTCGCCAGCGCAGTGGAAACCGACTGGTCGCAGATCGGCCAGAACCCCGTCTATGCCGGCAATGCCCTGCTCAACCTGATGTTCGTGTTCGACGTGCAGATCGGCACCGTGGGATACCTGCTGACGATGCGCCCGCTCGACGCGCACATCCGCAGCGGCAATCCGTTCCTCGGCGGCTGGGTCGCGGCGCTGCTCTGCTACCCCCCGTTCGTGTGGGGCTTCATGGGCGACGGCGGCGTGCTGCAATACGAAGTCAACACGGCCAGCTGGGACGTATGGTTCGCCGGCCATGCCGCGTTCCTGTGGGCCTGGGCCGCCCTGCTCGTGGCCCTTACCGCGCTATACGCCTGGGCGACCGTGGCTTTCGGCATCCGCTTCTCCAATCTGACCTATCGCGGAGTGCTGACGAATGGCCCCTACCGCTACACCCGGCACCCGGCCTACCTGAGCAAGAACCTGTTCTGGTGGGCTTCGACCCTGCCGTTCCTCGTCACCAGCGATTCCTGGACGGACGTGGTGCGCAACACGGTATTTCTCGGCGCGGTGAGTGCGATCTACTACTGGCGCGCGCGAACCGAGGAAGCGCACCTGCTGGCGGAAGACGCGAAGTACCGCGAATATCACGCATGGATGGCAGAGCACGGCCTGGTCACTGCGCGCCTCGCGCGGGTGTTTGCGCGCGCCCGGCGCAGGCCGGAGTTCGCGGCCCATCCGGCAGAGTAATCCGCCTCAGCGGATGAAGGGATCGGCGAAGCGCGACGCGGCGACCAGCGTGTCGTCGTTCAGCGTCAGCAGGAAGTCGACCAGCGCCCGCTTGTCGTCCTCCGACAGGTTGAGCCGCTGCGGGTTGCCGCCCGGGCCGCGCAACCGGTCATCCAGCGCCGGCCCGGCCTGCACCCCGCTGTCGTAGAAGTTCACCACCTGGATCAGGCTGGCAAAGCGCCCGTCGTGCATCCAGAACTGCGACTTGCCGGTGCTTTTCAGCGAGGGCGCCTTGAACACCGTGGTAGCGCCTGGATCGAGCCCGTTGGACCGGCTGTCCGGCGCAAGCGCGAAGGTGGGCGGCACATGGCAGCCGGAACACCCCGCGCCACCGGCATTCGGTGGGGCCATGAACAGTTCGCGGCCGCGCTGCTCGGAGGCACTGAACCCCGGAAGGGTCGCGCCGAGGTTGCGGTTGGGCTGCCCGGCACTGAAGACCTGCGCATAGGCGCGATCCCAGCGGCTATCGGACGAAATCATCGCCCGCTGGAAGGCGGCCACCGCGCGCTGGATCCGCACCTCGCTGACCGTCGCATCGCCGAACGCGCGGCGGAACAGCACGGGATAGTATTCAAGGCCCGCCAGCCGCGTCGCCAGCGCCGCGAATCCGCCGTTGTCCCGCCAGCCCATCTCGAGCGGATTGAGTATCGGGACCGAGGCCTGCACCTCGACGCTGGCGGCGCGCCGGTTCCAGAACATCGTGCCGGGCTGCCAGTAACGCACGTTGCCGAGCCGCATGGAGTGCGCCGCGGTGAAGGCGACCCCACCCTGCCCGGTGCTGAAGCGCTTGTCGTCACCGAAACCGAACGCCTGCTGATGACAGGTGCCGCACGACACCGTCCGGTCGAAACTGAGCGCCTTGTCATAGAACAGCACTCGCCCGAGGAGCGCGACCTGGTCGTCCACCCGGTTCGCCGCCGGCGTGTTGTCCAGCGCGGCTACCGTTCCATCGTAATAGGCAGGCAGCGCGGGATTGGCGTAGTTGTCGGGATTGGCGAGGTCGATCGTGAGCGTGCGCCGGACGATTTCCTGGTCGCTCGCCGCGGTTGGCGTCGGCGTAGGCGTGGGCGTGACGGTCGGGGATGGCGTCGGCGCGGGCGATCCGCCCGAGCCTGAACCGCCGCCGCATCCGGCAAGCACCAGCACCAGCCCGGCGCACATGGCGCGCGTACCCCGCGTTTTCCTGAGCCGGCCTCCAGTCATCCCGGCCGCGACAATGCCGAGCCGGCGAGCACGATCAAGATCAAACCGACGAGCGGCTCAGAAGCTCTCTTCGTAGACCCGCGAGATATCCCCGGCCCATTCGCCGTTGAACTTGTCGAGCAGCACCTGAGCCGGGACCCTGCCGCTTTCGACGATCTCCTCGAGCGGAGCGAGGAAACCGGTTTCGTTGTCGCCGCTGGAATTGAGCATCGCGCGCGCCGACAGACCGGCGCGGGCGATCGGCAGAACCTCGCGCGCAAGATCGTGCAGGGTGCGGCCGCCCGGCACGGGTGCATCGAGGCCCATTTTCGGCACCGCGCCCCGCAGCGCTTCGCGCTCTTCCATCGACCAGTCCTTTACCAGGTTCCACGCCGCATCCAGTGCGCCCTGGTCGTAGAGCAGGCCGACCCACAGCGCCGGCAGCGCGCAGATCCGGTTCCACGGGCCGCCGTCGGCCCCGCGCATCTCGAGGAAGGACTTCAGGCGCACTTCGGGGAAAGCGGTCGACAGGTGGTCGATCCAGTCGCTCTCGGTCGGCAGTTCGCCAGGCAGCGCAGGCAGCTCGCCCCGCAGAAACGCGCGGAAGCTCTGGCCGGCAGCGTCGATGTACTTCCCGTCACGGAAGACGAAGTACATCGGTACGTCGAGCATGTAGTCGACGTAGCGCTCGTAACCGAAGCCATCCTCGAACACGAAAGGCAGCATGCCGGTGCGGTGCGGGTCGGTGTCGGACCAGATGTGGCTGCGGTAGCTGAGGAAGCCGTTTGGCTTGCCTTCGGTGAATGGCGAATTGGCGAACAGCGCGGTGGCCAGCGGCTGCAGCGCCAGGCTGGTGCGGAACTTGGCAACCATATCCGCCTCGCTCGAATAATCGAGGTTGGTCTGAATGGTGCAGGTGCGCAGCATCATGTCGAGCCCGAGCGTGCCGACGCGCGGCATGTGCCGCATCATGATCGCGTAGCGGCCCTTGGGCATGACCGGCAATTCGTCGCGCGACTTGTCGGGCCACATGCCCAGGCCGAGGAATCCGACTCCGCATTCCGCGCCGATGGCCTTTACCTGGGTCAGGTGACGGCCAGTCTCGGCGCAGGTCTGGTGCAGCGTTTCCACCGCCGCGCCCGAGAGTTCGAGCTGGCCGGCGGGTTCGAGGCTGACAGTGCCGTCCTCGCCGCCCATGGCGATGACCCGCTCGATCCCGTCCGGGCCCTTCTCCTCGATCGTTTCCCAGCCAAATCGCCGCAATTCCATGAGGATATCACGGATACCTCCGGGCTCGTCGTAGCTCGGAGCAGCGTGGTCGGAAAGCTTGTAGACCAGCTTTTCGTGCTCGGTACCGATGCGCCAGCGCGCAACGGGCTTCTCGCCGGCCTGCATCGGCTCGGCCAGTTGCTCGCGGCGTTCGATCCGCCGCTCCTCCCCCTCTGACGCCTTGCGCGTGCTCATCGCCGCGCGGTTAGTAGAGGAATTGGGATGGCGCCAGCGCTTTTCGTTTCGAATCGTTACGCAATCGCGTCAGGCCCAGTCGCCGGCCGCCCCCATCCACAGCGCCGTCGCGGCAATGGCCGCCGTTTCGCCCCGCAGGATGCGCGGGCCGAGCGAGATGGGAAGGGCGGCGGAATGAGCGCGAATGGCCGCGCGCTCGGCATCGTCGAAGCCGCCCTCCGGGCCGACCAGCAGTCCTGCCGGACCGGGGTGCGCGGCAAAGGCCGCGGCGGCCGGCGCCCCGCCCTGTTCGTCGGCGAAGAACAGCGCACGGTCCGCCGACCAGTCGCGCAGGAGGATATCGAGGGAGACCGGATCGGTAACCCCGGGCAGCGCCGTCCGCGCGCATTGCTCGGCAGCCTCTGTGACCACGTGGCGCGCGCGGTCCATGTTGAGCTTGTCGGCCACGCAGCGCCGGGTGACGACTGGGCAGATCGCCCGCACGCCGAGCTCGGTCGCCTTTTCGAGCACGGTGTCGAAACGATCCTTCTTGAGCAACGCCGGGCAGAGCCGGAAATCGGGCACGTCTTCGCGCGGGCGCAGCCGCTCGGTCGGTTCGAGCACGACCTCGCGCTTGCCCGCGGACAGGACCCGCGCGGCCCATTCGCCGGTCTGGTCGTCGCACAACACCACGGCGTCGCCCTCTCCAACGCGCATGACCTTGGCGAGATAGTGCGCATGGTTGCCTTCCACGCGCACGGATGCGCCCGCCGCCAGCGGTCCGGCAACGAACAGGCGCGGGGCGGAGCGCGGAGGCCAGGCGGGTGTTGCGGGCATGATCGTGGCCTGTCCTACAGCGCGCCGCTGTGCCAAGGGAAGGGCATGATTCATGGCTCTCCCCGCGAAATCTGCCCTCCGGTCCGCGATGACCGGCACCCGCGAGGAGAGGTGTCTTTCTCGACCCTGGACTGCGTTCCAGGTGTTCCAAGAGTGTGAACTTGACCGAAACCATTACTCCCGACAGCGAACATCGCGGCCTGGTCGGCGCGCTGCCACAGCCTCTGCGCGACTACGCGCTGCTGGCGCGGTTCGACCGGCCGATCGGCTGGTGGCTGCTGTTCTGGCCCTGCGCATGGGGCGTATGGCTGGCCGGCGCGGGATGGCAGTTGGCGCTGCTCGCGTGGCTGCTGCTCGGTTCGGTCGCGATGCGCGGCGCCGGCTGCGTCTACAATGACATCGTCGATGCCGACCTCGACCGAAGCGTGGCGCGCACCGCCGTGCGTCCGGTCGCGAGCGGGCGTGTGAGCGTGAAAGCCGCCTGGGCCTGGCTGCTGGTGCTTTGCGCCGTCGGACTCTTGGTCCTGCTGCAACTGCGCTGGCAGGCGCAGCTGGTCGCGCTGGGCAGCCTCGCGCTCGTCGCCGCCTATCCCTTCATGAAGCGCATCACCTGGTGGCCGCAGGCCTGGCTCGGACTGGTCTTTACCTGGGGCGCGCCGGTCGGCTGGACCGCGCTGCGCGGCGACCACCTGGACGCCATGCTCGCGCTTTATGGCGGGGCGCTGTTCTGGTGCATGGGCTACGACACCATTTACGCGTGCCAGGACCGCGAGGACGACGTGCTGGTCGGCATCAAGTCCAGCGCGCTCAGGCTGGGGGGCAACGTCCGCGCCGGCGTGATCGCCTTCTACTGCCTGGCGTTGACGCTGTGGGGCCTCGCCTTCCTGCTGCTGCGGCTGGACTGGCTGGCGCTGGTCGCGCTGCTGCCGGCGGCGGGGCAACTGCTGTGGCAGGGTTTCACCCTCGAGCCGGACGACGGCGACAACGCCCTTGCCCGCTTCCGCTCAAATCGCTGGGCCGGGGCGCTGGTGGCCGCCGCCTGCTTCGTGGTGGGCAACGCCTGAGCGCGCCGGACGGGGTTGCCCTCCCCGCCCCGCCCGCTATCCCGAGCCGATGCACGTTCCCACCCCGGAATCGCTCCAGGCGTTCGACCTTGCCGCCATCGTCGTCGTCGCCTCGGCGGCCCTGGGCTGGTTCAACCATCATTTCCTGCGCCTGCCACACGTCATCGGCCTGACGATCATGGGCGCGCTCACGGCATTCATCCTGCTCGTCGCAAACCTTCTCATTCCCCAGATCACGCTCGACGACAGCGTGACCCGGCTGCTCGCGCAGATGAACTTCACCGAGACGCTGCTGCAGGGAATGCTCAGCTTTCTGCTGTTCGCCGGCGCGCTGCACGTCGATCTCGAGAACCTGAAGAAGGACTGGTTTCCGGTCCTCATGCTCTCGACCGTCGGGGTGATCATCTCGACCGTGCTGATCGGCCTGATGATGTGGGCCGCGGGCACTCTGCTCGCGCTGCCGATCGGCCCGATCTGGTACTTCGTGTTCGGGGCACTGATCAGCCCGACCGATCCCGTGTCCGTGCTCGGCGTGCTCAAGGAACAGAACGTGCCGGGACGCCTGCAAGCGATCGTGGCGGGCGAGAGCCTGTTCAATGACGGCGTGGGCATCGTCGTGTTCACGATTCTGCTCGGCGCCGCGCTGACCGGCAACGAGTTCTCCCTGCTCGAAGGCGCGCACCTGTTCCTGCTGGAAGCGGGCGGCGGCGTTCTGGTGGGTCTCGTCGTCGGCTGGCTCGGTTACCGCGCCATGCGCTCGATGGACGAATACGCGCTCGAGGTAACGATCAGCCTCGCGGTGGTGATGGGCGGGTATGCCCTGTGCAGCGCGATTCATGTCTCCGGCCCGCTGGCGATGGCGGTGGCCGGGCTGCTGATCGGCAACCACGGCGTCGCCTACGCCATGAGCGACAAGACGCGCGACTACGTGATCAAGTTCTGGGAGCTGGTCGACGAGATGCTCAACTCGGCCCTGTTCCTGCTGATCGGGCTGGAAATGATCGTGCTGGTCGGCGGGTTGCCGCACATCGAGCTGGGCCTGCTGGCGATCCCGATCGTCCTGCTGGCGCGGGCGGTGTCGGTCTCGCTCTCGACCCGCGCCGTGCCCGCCGCCAAGCCGAAGGCGCCTGGCAGCTGGGGCGTGCTGGTGTGGGGCGGCCTGCGCGGCGGCATCTCCATCGCCCTCGCGCTGGTGCTACCGCTGGGCCCGACGCGCGACCTGCTGCTGGCCGCGACGTTCGCCGCGGTCCTGTTCAGCGTGCTGATTCAGCGCGCCACGCTGGGGAAGCTGATCGACCGCTTTCGTGGTGAGCCCGACCCCTCAACAGCGCCCGACACGCTGCACTGATCAGGCGGATGAAGACGGGTGCACGACCCGGGCGTTGTCGCTGAGCGGGCCGCCCGCGAGGCGAACCTCGTCGTCCGACCGGTCCTGCCGAACGGCATCATCGTCGCGCGAGGTGTAATAGCGATATCCAAGGTAGCCGAGCGTGCCGAGGGCGATGAGCTTGAGCATTACGTGTATTTCTCCTGCGTTTGCAGGGAGACAACGTCCCGGCACCCGCCCCGGGTCCCACCCAATTCAACGGTCGGGCGCCGGGCCGGCCCGAACCGTCGCGCGCTTGCTCAGAAGCCGATGCTCGCCCCCAGCTTGGCCGTGAAGCCCAGCGGGCTGGCCGTGAACGGATCGTAGTTCTGGTCCAGCCGGGCGAACGGCGGATCGCGGTCGAACAGGTTCTCGAACGCCAGCGAGACGCTCGCGTCCTCGGTCACGCTCCAGCGCCAGACGGCGTCCACCGTGGTGAAGCTGGCGATGCGCTTGCCGGCGCTCACGCTGCCGCAGGCAAGTGCGCTGCAATTCGGGCCGAAGACGTCGGCGCCGCGCTGGTCGGTGTAACCGGCGACATGGTTCACCTGCAGCCGCAGCACCTGGTCGGCATAGCGCGCCTGGGCCCAAGCCTGCCCCTTCCAGCGCGGGATGGGGTAGGCGGTGGTCTGATAGTTGAGCTTGCCCGCCGCATCGAACCTCGGCTGGACGAGGATACCCTCAACCGACACGTCGCCGACGGTGTAATCGAGAACATGTGTGCCGTTGACGCCCAGCTGCAGCGCGGCGCTGCCCGCCTCGAAGTCGTAGCTCGCCTTGAAGTCGATCCCGCTGGTGCGGACGTCGGCCGAGTTGAAGGCATAGGTGGCGAGGCGCTGGACGTTGCTCGCCCCGCAGGTCCCGCCGGAGAAAGTGAAGCGCGATTGCAGACCCGCATAAGCGGGATTGCCGCAGTTCGCGCTGCCGCTGGCGCCGAACAGCGCGGCAACCATGCCGTTGATCGGCTCGCTCTCGATCGCCCCATTGAAGTCATAGCGCCAGTAATCGGCACTCGCCTTGAAGCCGCGATGATCGACAAGGACGCCCGCGTTCCAGGTCGTCGCGGTTTCCGGCTGAAGATCGCGATTGGCGAAGATGTCCACCGCGCGGAAGGCGCCGCCGATGAAGGTCAGGATGACGAGGTCGGCCGCCGTGTTCTGCGGCGGCGGGCCGCGAAACGTGGTGCCCGCCCCACCGCGCAGGCCGAGCCAATCGGTCGCCTGCCACTTGACCCGCACTTGCGGATCGAAGGTGCTGCCAATGCGGCCGCCATAGTCCTCGTAGCGGGCCGAGAGTTGCGCCTGCAGGCTGTCGGTCACCGGTAGCTGCAATTCGCCGAACGCGGCCCAGACGTCCTCGCGCACAGTCGTGTCGACGCCGGAACCAAGGAAGCCGATCGCGCCGGTCTGCACCGCGCAGGTCGCCGCCGGGTCGAGAACCGAGCCGGGGCACGGCAGCAGGTCGAGGTTGTGATTATCGCTGTAGGTCCGGCGATAGCGATCCTTGCGGTACTGCGCGCCGAGGGCAAAACGCGCCTCGCCACCGGGAAGCTGCAGCCCTGACCCGCCCGAAAGCAGTAAGTCGCCCACCCACTGCCGGGTGAAGGCTCCGCGCTGGATGGTCGTGAAGAAATCGTCGATGGTCGAGGCGTCGTTCACAAGCCCCGCACCCGGCGCGAGCGAGAGGCCGAGCGGGTTGCTGGTGCCGGCATATTGCGGATTGGGCTGGCCGGTGAAGGCGTTGGCCGCAATGGCGGAGGAGAACGGGTTGAAGAAATGGCAGCCACCCGTCCCCGCCACCGCCGCCAGTTGCGCCGCACTCAATCCCGCGCGCGATTGCGGAGTAGCATAGGCGCAGCTCTCACCGCCGAACCCGGCGAGGGCATTCTGCAAGAGGTCGACATAGCTGTCGATGCCTTCGAAGTGGCGGTCGCTGGCCGACCAGGTCAGGCCTGCCTCGAAATCTATGGCGTCGCTGACCGGATGGGTGAAGGTCGCGGTCGCCTGGTACTGCTCGGCCCGGTACTGCGGCGTCGCCGCGCCGCGGTCGTTGGCGAACAGCGGATTGCCGCCCAGCAGGACCGGGCGGAAGCGCACCGGATAGGCCAGCGCCGGGGCTTGCGGCGCGCCGCTCGCGTCGACCGCGCAACCCGACGAGGCGCCGTAACGTGCACAATAGTCGACCAGCGCGGGGGCGTATTGCGGGATGACGAACAGTCCACCTCCGCCAAAGGCCGCGCTGGAACTCGGCGCGATGGTCGGCAGGTAGCTCGGCGAGGTGGTCAGCACCGTTTCCGAGTGGCCGTAGAGCCCCGTCAGCCGCAGGCCGCCTTGGCCGAGCGGAACCTCGACGTCGGCGAAGCCCTGCCAGCGCTCCTCCGGCTCGACCAGGTTGGTGAAGCCGAGATAGCTCGTCAGACACAGGTCGCCGGCGCTGCCCGGCAGCGATCGGAAGCCGCCCACGCCCGCGCAGCCCTGGTCTGCGGTGAAGGCGATCCCGCCCAGCGTAGCGTTGAAATCGAAGTTGCCGGGGTTGCCCCCGCCCGAATAGCCGCCCTGCGGGTTGGCGTCGTAGGGCAGGACGCCCCAGTTGCGGTCGGTCGTGCGCAATTCGCTGCGTTTCTGCCAACCACCCGAGAGGAATACGCGCGCCGGGCCCAGGTCCCCGCCCCAGCTCAGCCCGGCGGTCCAGTCACCGTGCGAGCCTTCGATCCAGCGATAGTCGGCGCTGGCGAGAAATCCGTCCTGTCGCGTTCGAGTGATGAAATTGACCACGCCGGCGATGGCATCGGAACCATAAGTCGCCGCCGCGCCGTCCTTGAGTATCTCGACCCGGTCAAGCGCGGCCGAAGGCAGCAGGTTGAGATCGACCAGCGGCAGGTTGCCCGCTCCGGAAGCGACGACCCGCTTGCCGTTCAGCAGCACGAGCGTGCGCTGGGGACCCAGGCCGCGCAAGTTGACCGACGCGGCCCCCTGGTTGAACTGGCTGCGGGTGTCGAACTGGCTCGCGTCGCCGAGCACCCCGCTCGAAACCGCGAGCGCCTTGCTCAGGCCCATGACGGTGGGCGAGCCCTGCGCCTCCAGCTCGTCCATCCCGATCACCTCGACCGGCGCGGGTGCATCCTCGGCCGAGCCGCGGATCAGCGTCCCGGTTACGACGATCTCGCCGTCGTCGTCCTGCGCGGCGGCGAAGGCTGGCGACAGCGATGCGACGAGCGCGAACATGGAAACGGCTGGGCGAAGCACGGCGACGGCGACCCTCGTTCTCGTTATGGCGCCGCCGTTAGCCCCGTCCTTCGGTTGCGGTCAACGCAACGCGTCCTACCCTTTCGGGAAGTCCTGCTTTGCTCAACCCCACAGGTTGTCGGTCGCCGGCGCCGCGGCCCATTCGACGAGATCGAAATCGTCGGGCATGCGGATGAAGATGTTCGCGACCGGTGTCAGCAGCCGGGTGATGTGCCCCTTGCCGATGCGGTCCTCGAGATAGACCAGGTCGCCCTTGCTGATCTTGACCTTGGTCCCGTCGCTCACTTCGGCCTCGATGTCGCCGACCACGTTGATGGTGAAGGTCTTGGACGGTGCGATGTGCCAGTCTTCGGTTCCCTGCGCGATGGAGGTCATCGCCACGCCGACTGCCGGAAGCTTCTTGGGCGAGTTCTCGATCTTCACCCGCTCCGCGTGGCTCACCCCGTCCTCGTCGGCCCAGATGCGGATGATCTCCGCCAGGCCTGATGGGCCGGTGGCCGGATCGGTCGTCGGCGAGGTGGCGGGCTGATCGCTCGCTTCCTGCGCACAGGCGCCGGTGGCGAACAGTGCGCTCAGCGCCACGCCGGTGGAAATCATCGTCCTGCGGTCGGTATGCATTGCTGGTCTCTCCCTTGTCCCGGCGACAGGTTTTACCCGCCCTGCGCAGGCCCGCAATTGCTTTTCGGCGGTTCTCGCGTATATGGTCGCCGCACGCCCCGGGCTCGCGCGAAGCATCGCTTCGACCGCCGGGGCGCTCGCTTTTTTGCCCCCAGTGAAAGTCACGCCCATGTCCCGCCGCCGCCAGATCTACGAAGGCAAGGCCAAGATCCTCTACGAAGGACCCGAACCCGGCACGCTGATCCAGTACTTCAAGGACGATGCGACCGCGTTCAACGCCCAGAAGAAGGGCACGATCAACGGCAAGGGCGTAATCAACAACCGCATCAGCGAACACGTCTTCACCCGGCTGGCGCACATCGGCATCCCGACGCACTTCATCCGCCGGCTGAACATGCGCGAACAGCTGGTCCGCCAGGTCGAGATCATTCCCTTGGAAGTGGTCGTGCGCAACGTCGCCGCCGGCTCGATCAGCCAGCGCCTCGGCATCGAGGAGGGCGAGCCGCTGCCGCACACGCTGATCGAATACTACTACAAGGACGATGCGCTGAACGACCCGATCGTCTCCGAAGAGCACATCGCCTGCTTCGGCTGGGCTTCGAACGAGGAGATGCAGGACATCTCCAGCATGGCGATCCGCGTGAACGACTTCATGTGCGGGATGTTCGCCGCGATCGGCATTCGCCTGGTGGACTTCAAGCTCGAATTCGGCCGCATCTGGGACGGCGACTACGCGCGGGTGATCCTGGCCGACGAGATCAGCCCCGACGGCTGCCGCCTGTGGGACATGACCACCAACGAAAAGCTCGACAAGGACCGCTTCCGCCGCGACCTCGGCGGCGAGGAAGAGGCCTACCAGGAAGTCGCCCGCCGGCTTGGCCTGTTGCAGGAAGACGGCGGCCCGGGCGAGGTGTTCGACCTGTCCGCCCACCGCACCAAGCTGCGCGGCGGCCCTGCCAAGAAGAAGTAGGCCGGCCGAAAGTAATCCAACCGTTCGACATTGCAGGTTCAGCCGCCGTCCGCCAAGGACGGCGGCCATGAACTTGCGCCTGCTGCTTTCCGCTCTCCTCCTTCCCCTCGCCGCATGTAGCCAGACTCCCCCGCCGGAGCCGGTCGCGCCGGCCGCAGCCGCCGCTCCTGTCGCCGCTGCCGCCACGGCGTCCGAGCCGGACTGGGCCTTCGAAGCGAGCGACCTGCTGGTCGAGCCGGCGTTTACCTTCGGCAAGCTCGACAACGGCATGCGCTACGTCGTGCGGCCCAACGGCACGCCGGCCGGACAGGGCATGGTGTGGATGTGGGTCCACGGCGGCTCGCTGTTCGAAACCGACGAGCAGCAGGGCCTCGCCCACTTCATCGAGCACATGGCCTTCAACGGCACGACCAACATCCCCGAAGGCGAGATGGTCAAGCTGCTCGAGCGCGAAGGGCTGGCCTTCGGCGCCGACACCAACGCCTCGACCGGGTTCGACCAGACCATCTACAAGCTCAACCTGCCGCGCAACGACCCCAAGCTGCTCGACACCGCACTGATGCTGATGCGCGAAGTGGCCAGCGAAGTCACCTTCGCCCCCGACGCGGTCGAGCGCGAAAAGGGCGTGGTCCTGTCGGAACGACGGGTCGGGGACACGTTCTCCTACCGCAACACCGTCGACAACCTGGATTTCGAATATCCCGGCTCGCGCTTTTCCCAGCGCCTGCCGATCGGCACGCTGGAGACCATCGGCGCCGCCACGCCCGAGCGGCTGCGCGAACTCTACGAGCGCGTCTACCGCCCCGGCAACACGACCGTCATCGTCGTCGGCGACTTCGATCCCGCTGCTGTCGAGGCTGCGATCAAGGCGCATTTCGCCGGGTGGAGCGGCCCGCCCAAGCTGCCGCAGCCCGACGCCGGGCCGATCGACTTCGACCGCACCGGCAAGACCGACATCTATGTCGATCCGGCGCTGTCCGAGCGGGTCACCGTCGCAGCCAACGCGCCCTATCTCGACGAGCCCGATACGATCGCCAACCGCCGCACCAACCTGCTGCGGCAGATCGGCTACGGCATCATCAACCGCCGGCTGCAGCGACTGACGCGAGCCGGCGACCCGCCGTTCCGCGGCGCCGGGCTCGGCAGTTCCGACGTGTTCGAGGCGGGCCGCACGACCAATCTCATCGTCGACACCGGGGACGGCGAATGGCAGCGCGGCCTGGCCGCGGCACAGGCCGAGTACCGCAAGGCGCTGGCCTATGGCTTCAGCGAAGGCGAGATCGCCGAGCAAGTCGCCAATATCCGCACCGGTCTGGAAAATGCCGCGGCCGGAGCCGACACGCGCAGCAACCAGGCACTGGTGAACGCCGCGCTCTCGCTGCTCTATGACGAGGTCGTGCCGACGACGCCGCAAAGCTCACTCGAGCGATTCCGCGCCATTGAGGGCAGCTTCACGCCCGAGGCGGTCATGGCGGCGCTGACGCAGGAGCTCGTCCCGCTCGACGATCCGCTCATCCGCTTCCAGGGGCGCACCGCGCCTGCCGGCGGCACCGAGGCGCTGCGGGCGGCGTGGAACGCCGGCATGGCGGCGCAGATCGCGGCAGACGACCGCGCGGCGCTGAGCGAGTTCGGCTATACCGATTTCGGCCCCGCTGGCACGATCGTGTCCGACACGGTCGAGCCGGTCATGGGCATCCGCACGATCCGCTTCGCGAACGGTCTGCACCTCGATCTCAAGCCGACGACGCTCGAGAAGGACCGGATCGCGGTGGAAATGAACGTCGACGGTGGCCAGTTGCTGAACACGAAAGACAATCCGCTGGCGACGGCGATGGTTTCGGTCCTGCCGCTCGGCGGCCTCGGCAAGCATCCGATCGACGACCTGCAGTCGATCCTTGCCGGTCGCAGCGTCGGGTTCAGCGTCGCGGCCGACGACGATACCTTCCGCATGGCGGCCACCACCACGCCGCGCGACCTGGAATTGCAGCTGCAGCTCTATGCCGCGGCGCTGACCGATCCCGGCTGGCGGCCGCAAGGCGAGGCGCAGTATCGCCGCAGCATCGAATCCTTCTTCGGTCAGCTCGACGCCACGCCGTCGAGCGCGTTGTCGAACGCGCTCGGCGGCATCCTGTCCGACGGCGATCCGCGCTTCACCTTGCAACCGGAGGAGCGCTACCTGGCGCTCGACTTTGCCAAGCTGCGGCAGGACATCGGCGGCCGGCTGGCGAACGGAGCGGTCGAACTGGCGCTGGTCGGCGATTTTGATCCGCAGCACGCGATTGACCTGGTGGCGAGCACCCTCGGCGCCATCCCCGCCCGCGAACCGGCCTTCCTGCCCCATACCGACAACCGCGAGCGCGGATTTCACCGCCGATCGCGGGATCCATGTCGTGCGTCACGAGGGCGCGGCGGACCAGGCGCTCATCCGGATGACGTGGCCGACCGCCGACGACAGCGACTTCGATCGTGCGCTCAAGCTCGAACTGCTGGAAAAGGTGATGCAGGTCGAACTGATCGAGAAGCTGCGCGAGGAACTGGGCCAGACCTACACACCGGGGACCAATGCCAGCCAGTCGCGGGTCTACAAGGACTACGGCACGTTCACGATCGTCGCGCCGGTCGATGCCGGCCAGGTCGGGGCGGCGCGCGAGGCCATGCTGTCGGCCGTTCGCGGGCTGATCGAAGCTCCGGTCGACCAAGACACCCTGCTGCGCGCCCGCCAGCCGATGCTCGAAACCTACGACAACGCGCTCAAGACCAACTCGGGCTGGATGAACCTGGCCGACGACGCGCAGAAGGACCCGGAGCGGCTCGCGCGCTTCGCCAGGGGCAAGGCCACGCTGGAGGCGCTCACGGCCAGGGACGTGCAGGAAATGGCCCGGCGCTATCTCGATCCGGACGAGCGGGTGGAAGTCGACGCGCTGCCGAAAGCCGGGCAATGACCGGCAAAGGCGTGACCCGCCCTTGCCCGCGCGGCGGCGCTCGGCCATAGGCTGCGCGCGAGTCCCGCCCCCTCCCGAAAGGCCCCTCGCATGAAAGTCCGTGTCTTCGTCAGTCTCAAGCCCGGCGTACTCGACCCGCAGGGCCGCGCCGTGCACCACGCGCTCGAAGGACTAGGGTTCTCGGGGGTCGAGGACGTCCGCGTCGGGCGGATGATCGAACTGACGGTGGCCGACGATACCAGCGACGAGACGCTCGACGATATGTGCCGCAAGCTGCTCGCCAACATGGTGATCGAGAACTACCGGATCGAGAAGCTGCCAGAAAACGTTGGCGCCGCCTGATGCGCGCCGCGGTCGTTACCTTCCCCGGTTCCAATTGCGACCGGGACATGGCGATGGCGATAGAAGCCGTCGCCGGAAAACCGGCGATCCGCGTGTGGCACGGCGACGCCGACCTGCCCGACGGGCTCGACTTCATCGCCCTGCCCGGCGGCTTTTCCTACGGCGATTACCTGCGCTGCGGATCGATGGCGGCAAAGAGCCCGATCATGCGCTCGGTCGTCGCAGCGGCCGAACGGGGCGTGCCGGTGCTTGGCGTCTGCAACGGGTTCCAGGTCCTGACCGAAAGCGGGCTGCTGCCCGGCGCCCTGCTGCGCAATGCCCAGCTCACCTTTACCTGCCGGACCGTGCCGCTGCGCGTCGAGAACAACCAGTCGCTCTTCACCTCGGGCTATGAAGCGGGGCAGGACATCGCCCTGCCGGTGGCCCATCACGACGGCAACTACTTCGCCGATGCCGCAACGCTCGACCGGATCGAAGGCGAAGGCCGGGTCGCCTTCCGCTACCTCGACGAGGTCAACGGATCGCAGCGCCGGATCGCCGGCGTGCTCAACCAGGCGGGCAACGTGCTCGGCATGATGCCGCATCCCGAACGGGCCATCGAGGACGCGCACGGCAACACCGATGGCCGTGCGCTGTTCGAAGCGGCGATCGCGGGGCTGGTTTCGGCCTGACGCCTAGGCCGCCTTCGCGGACCGCATCACCAGCGCACGGGCCTCTTCGGCGGGCATGGGCCGGCCGAAGTAATAGCCCTGGATCTTGTTGCAGCCCATCTCGCGGATCATGGTCGCCTGCGCCGCGTCCTCCACGCCTTCGGCGGTGGTCGTCATGTCGAGGCTCTGGGCCATGGCCACGACGGCGCGGATGATGGCGAGGGATTCGGGACTGTTCTGTGCCGCGCCCTGCACGAAGCTGCGGTCGACCTTGATGGTCGAGAAGCGCAGCGCGCGCAGATAGCCGAGCGAGGAATATCCGGTGCCGAAGTCGTCGAGCGCGATCGTGCAGCCGAGCGCCATGATCTCCTCGAGCGACTGGCGCGCGATCTGCGCGTCGCGCACGAAGATGCTTTCGGTCACCTCGACCTCCAGCCGGTTGGCCGGCAGGCCGCTGTCGGACAGCGCCCGCACGACGGTGTTGGCGAAGCCAGGCTCGAGCAACTGCTCGCCCGAGACGTTGACCGCCACCTTGAGCGGCGCCGGCCAGTCCATTGCCTGGCGGCAGGCCTCGCGCATGACCCACTCGCCGATCGGGACGATCAGGCGGGTGTCCTCGGCCAGCGGGATGAACTTGTCGGGACGGATGAAGCCATGTTCCGCGCTCTGCCAGCGCACGAGCGCTTCGAAGCTGACCACCTGTTCGCTGCACGCATCGACGACCGGCTGGAAGTTGAGCAGCAGCTCGCCCTTCTCGGTTGCGAAGCGCAGCGAATTCTCGAGCACGCGGCGTTCTTCTGCCAGGGCATGGAGCGTCGGCTCGAACCGGCAGTGCGCGCCGCCGCCGTCGTCCTTTGCGCGATAGAGCGCGAGGTCGGCATTGCGCATGAGCATCTCGACCGAGTTGCCGTCGCGCGGCCCCATCGCCGATCCGACGCTGGCGCCGATGTACAGCCGATTGTTCTCGACGTCGTAAGGCTGCGAGAGCGAATCGATGATCGAACCGGCGAAGCGCTCGACCGCGCCGCGGTCGGAGGCGTCGCGGATAACCACGGCGAACTCGTCGCCGCCCAGGCGGCCGCACATCTCGTTGTCGGTCGCCAGCAGTTCGAGCCGCTGCGAGACCTGGGCGAGGAGCTGATCGCCGATCTGGTGGCCGAGCGAATCGTTGACCGCCTTGAAGCGATCGAGGTCGATCATCAGGAAGGCGCAGCGCGTGCGCCACTGGTCGGAATACTTGAGCGCATCCTTGAGCGATTCGGTCACCATCAGGCGGTTCGGCAGCCCGGTCAGCGTGTCGTATCGCGCGAGGTAGGCAATCTTTTCCGACGATTCGCGCTGCTCGGTCACGTCGGAGCCGACGCCGCGGAAACCGATGAAGTTGCCCTTCTCGTCGCGCATCGGCGTGCCGGAGATTTCCCACCAGCGACGGCCCGCGCCGACTTCGACCTGCACCAGCAGGTTGGAGAAGCTCTCGCGCCGCTTGAGCCGCTCGGCAAGGTCGTGGAGGCTGGCCGGGAACTGGCCGCTCTCCCACGCCGAGCCGGCAATGAGCTTGATGAACGAGGTGCCCTCGACCTCGTTGACGTCCTTGCCCAGTGCGAAGGCGAAGCGCGGGCTGGCCGAACGGATCAGGCGATTGGTGTCGACCTGCCACAGCCAGTCGGCCTCGTTCTCCTCGAACTCGCGCAGCAGCAGCGAGACGACCTCGCTCTTCTCGGCAACGCCTGCCTTGGCGATCTGGGCGGAAAGGAAGATCCGCGAGACGCCCAGCGAGCCGGCCACGGAGATCGCCGAGAAGGCGATGACCAGGGCGACATAGATGAACTCGAAATGGAGCGCGAAGGACACCACGCCTGCCGCGCCGACAACGGAGCAGAAGACCAGCGTGGTCATCGGGGCGGGCGACATCGCCAGCGCGGACCCGGCCATGAGCAGCGAAACGACGCACCACAGCGCCACGTGATCGGCCGGCGTTCCGAATCGCGGCAGCACCAGGAGCGCGAGCGCCCATGCCCCGGCCGACCCGGCGACGCCCCATGCCTGCCGCTTGAATTCGAAATGGCTCATCGACCGGCGATCGATATCGGCCAGGCTGCCATCGATGCGCGAGGCGTTCCACTGGGCGAGTGCGACGATCGGCACCAGCGCCAGGACGATGTAGAGCGGCGCCTTGCCGAAATAGAGCCCGACCGTCAGAATCAGCGCGGTGGCATGCGCGATGACCCGCGCGCGCGACAGCCTGTGCAGGCTGGCATATTGCAGCGCGCGCAAGTGCGCCCAGTTTGCCTGGGCCGGCTCCTTGAGCCCCACAAGTTCGGCGAGCGAAAGGTCGCTCGTCGGCTTGGACGATGGGGTATGGCCGTCGGTCACCCGACACGACTTGCCCGGTAAGTGTTGAAACCCGGTAAACCGGTCTGTCGAAACCGAGTGGTTCGAGCGCGTTATTCGACGGTGACCGACTTCGCCAGGTTGCGCGGCTGATCGACGTCGGTGCCCTTGGCGACCGCCACGTGGTAGGCCAGCAACTGCACCGGGACGGCATAGACCAGCGGCGCGATCAGCGGGTGGACCTGCGGCATCTCGATGGTCGCGAGGCAACCCTCCCCCGCCTCGTCCAGCCCCGCGCGGTCGGAAATCAGCACGATCTTGCCGCCCCGCGCGCGGACCTCCTGCATGTTTGAGACGGTCTTTTCGAACAGCGGTCCGGACGGGGCGAGCACGATTACCGGCACCGCCTCGTCGATCAGGGCGATGGGTCCGTGTTTCATTTCGCCGGCGGCATAGCCCTCGGCATGGATGTAGCTGATTTCCTTGAGCTTCAGCGCGCCCTCCAGGGCCAGCGGAAAGTCCGGTCCGCGGCCCAGGTACAGCACGTCGCGCGCCGGGGCGATGAGGTGCGCCATGGCGGCGATCTCCTCGTCGTGGCTCAGCGCGGCGTTGAGGCACGCGGGAGCCTCCAGCAGGTGACCGACGATCTGCGCCTCGTCCTCGGCCGAGAGGCGGCCCTTCTTGACCGCAAAGTGGGCCGCAAGCGCGGCGAGTACGGCCAGCTGGCAGGTGAAGGCCTTGGTCGAAGCGACGCCGATTTCCGGACCGGCATGGGTCGGCAGCAGCAGGTCCGCCTCGCGCGCCATCGAGCTGGTCGGCACATTCACGACGACCGCAATGGTCTGGCCTTCCGCCTTGCAGTGGCGCAGCGCAGCCAGGGTGTCGGCCGTCTCGCCGCTCTGCGAGATGAACAGCGCCAGCCCGCCGGGCGCCAGGACCGGCTCGCGATAGCGGAATTCGCTCGCGAAATCGATGTCGACCGGAACGCGTGCGAATTGCTCGAACCAGTACTTGGCGACCATGCCGGCGTAATAGCTGGTGCCGCAGGCGACGATCGTCACCCGTTCGATGCCCGAGATGTCGAAATCGATCTGCGGCAGCGCCACCTGCTGTTCCATCGGCCGCAAGTAGCTGCTCAGGGTCTGCGCGACGACGGTCGGCTGCTCGAAGATCTCTTTCTGCATGAAGTGGCGGTAGTTGCCCTTCTCGATCGCCGTGGCCGAGGCGCCGGAAGTGGTGATCTCGCGCTCGACCGCCTGGTTGTCCTTGTCGAACACCTGTGCCCCTTCGCGGGTGATGACGACCCAGTCGCCCTCGTCGAGGTAGGAAATCTGCTGCGTCAGGGTGGCGAGCGCCAGTGCGTCGGACCCGAGATAGGTCTCCCCCTCGCCATGGCCGACGACCAGCGGGGAGCCCAGCCGGGCGCCGATCAGCATGTCGGGGTGCCGGCGAAAGGCAATGGCCAGCGCGAAGGCGCCGCGCAGGCGGGGCAATACTTCCTTGACGGCCTCCTCCGGCGACTTGCCCGCTTCCACCTGCTCGGAGACGAGATGGGCCACCACCTCGGTATCGGTCTCACTCTCGAAAACACGCCCGCGCGCCTCCAGTTCGTCGCGCAGTGGGCGGAAGTTCTCGATGATGCCGTTGTGAACCAGGGCAATCTCGTCGGTTGCGTGCGGATGGGCGTTGTTCGTCGTCGGCGCTCCGTGGGTAGCCCAGCGGGTGTGGGCGATGCCGACCTCGCCCGAGGCCGGGTGGCGCTCCAGCTCGGCGGCGAGGTTGCGCAGCTTGCCCTCGGCGCGCCGGCGGATCAGCTGGTCATCATGCAGCGTGCAGAGGCCGGCGCTGTCGTAGCCGCGGTATTCCATCCGCCGCAGGCCGTCCACGAGCCGGTCGGCCACGGGTTGATTGCCGACGATTCCGATGATGCCGCACATGAGAAAAGGTCTTTCGCTAGAGGGTGTAAGGTATCCGGATGCCCGGCATGTTGGCCGGGAAATCCCCTGTATTGCGGGTGACGAGGATTGCGCCGTTCACCTGCGCTGAAGCGAGGACATAGGCATCCATCAGCTTCATGCGCGAACGGTGCCTGATATCGGCTGCAGCGGTTGCGATCCTGGCGTCGACTTCGACGACCTCGAACGGCGTGATCGTGTCGCGCACGATATCACGGCGCTCCAACGGCTCGCTCGCAAGAACTTCGGTCCAGACGATGCGACTGATGCGATGACGGTTGTAGCGCGCAAGTTCGGCACTCGCCTGCGGGATGTCACGCAGCCAATCGATCAGGATGTTCGAATCGAAGAAGGGATCCGACAACGATCAGATATCTTCGTAGGGCCTGCGATCTTCGCGGATCGCACGTTGGTATTCGACACTGTCGCCTATGTCGGTGCGGTCCTTCCACAAGCCCGCCCCGCGCGCGATCCAGTCTTTCTTCCCGGAACCGGGCGCCTGTCCCTTGAAAACCGCCACTGCCTCGCGAAGTACGGCTGCGCGAGATTTGCCCTGCTCGGCAGCACGAGCATCAAGCCACTTGATGTCATCATCGGGAAGGTCGGCAAGAATGCGGGTCATGGTGATATCCCGATATCATATCATGATATCGTCGCAAGCTATTTCTTGCTCTTTGCCTCGGCCTTCTTCCGCTTCATCGCGTCGTGGAAGCGGTCGGCCCAGCCCGGCTTCACCAGTTGCTCGGCCCGCACCATTCGCAGTTCGCCCGGCGCCACGTCGCGGCTGACCGCGCTTCCCGCCGCCACGATGGCGTCCGGGCCGATGGTCACCGGCGCGATGAGGGCGCTGTTCGAGCCGATGAACGCGCGCTCTCCGATGACCGTCTTGTGCTTGAAGTAACCGTCGTAGTTGCAGGTGATCGTGCCCGCGCCGATATTGGCCCCCGCCCCCACTTCGGCGTCGCCGATGTAGCTCAGGTGGCTCGCCTTGGCCCCTTCCCCCAGCACGGCGTTCTTGATCTCGACGAAGTTGCCGACCTTGGCGTCCCTGCCCAGTTTCGCGCCCGGGCGCAGGCGGGCGAAAGGCCCGACCGAGGCGCCTGCACCGATCTCGCATTTCTCCAGGTGGCAGAACGCGTGGATCGTCGCCCCTTCGGCAACGCTTACCCCCGGCCCGAACACCACGTTGGGCTCGACCGTCACGTCGCTGCCCAGCACGGTATCGTAGGAGAAGAACACGGTTTCGGGCGCGACGAGCGAGGCCCCCTCGGCCATCGCTTCCTCGCGCCGGAACTCCTGCCACTGGCGCTCCGCCGCGGCCAGTTCGGCCCGGCTGTTGATGCCGCGCACTTCGCTTTCGTGCGTCTCGATGAACTTCGACTTGCGGCCTTCGTGGGCGGCGACCTTGACCACGTCGGGCAGGTAGTACTCGCCCGCCGCGTTATCGTTGCCGACGCGGGCCAGCAGATCGAACAGGTCGACCGCGCGACAGGCCATCATGCCCGAGTTGCACAGGTCGACCTTGCGTTCGTCCTCGCTCGCATCCTTGTATTCGACCATCTTGAGGATGGTCTTGCCGTCGACGCTGATGACCCGGCCGTAGGCACCCGGATCGGCTGCCTTGAACGCCAGCACGACCGCCGCCGGTGCGTCGGCATCGCCCAGCCGGTCGAGCATTCGGCGCATCGTCGAATGGGCGACGAACGGCACGTCGCCGTAGAGGATGATCACGTCGCCCGCGAAACCTTCCAGCGCACCTTCGGCCTGTTGCACGGCGTGTCCGGTGCCCAGCTGCGGCTCCTGCACCACGATCTCGGCCCGGTCGCCCAGCGCCTCGGCAATCTGCTCGCGCCCGTGCCCTGCCACGACCACGGTCTTGACCGGATCGAGCGCCTCCACACTCGCCAGCAGGTGTTCCAGCATCGGCCGCCCGGCGATGGGATGAAGCACCTTGTGCAGGCTGCTCTTCATCCGGGTGCCCTTGCCCGCGGCAAGGACGATGGCGGCGACGGGACGGCTGGCTTCGCTCATGCCGGGTCAATGCCAGCATTCGGTTGCGGTTTCCATAACCGTGCGGCAGGGCTCCGCAGCCATGAGCATGTTTCCCTTCGACACCATCGGCTTCGACCTGGACGGCACCCTGGTCGACACCGCTCCCGACCTGTGCCGCGCCGTCAATGCCGCACTCGACGTGGCCGGGCGGCCGGGGGTCAGCGCGGAGGTTACCCGCGAGCTGATCGGCGGCGGTACCCGCGCGATGTTGACCCGCGCGCTCGAGCGCACAGGCGGCATGATCGGGGATGAAGAGTTCGCCCGGCTCTACGATGCGCTGATGGCTTTCTACGAGGACAACACCTCCGAACATTCCCGGCCCTATCCCGGCCTGCTCGATGCGCTCGACGATCTCGCTGACCGCGGCTGCGCGCTGGCCGTGGTGACGAACAAGGTCGAACGCTACGCAGTCAAGCTGCTCGACGAACTGGACATGAGCGCCCGTTTCGGCGCGATCATCGGTGGCGACACGCTCGGCCCCGGGCGCAGCAAGCCCAAGCGCGACATGCTGGACGAGGCGCTGCAGCGCTGCGGCGGCAAGCGTTTCGCGATGGTCGGCGACGCCAGCTTCGACATCCTTGCCGCCCGCGCCGCCGAAGTGCCGAGCGTGCTCTATGCACCCGGCTATCACGACAAGCCGGTCCATGAACTGGGCGCGGATGCAGTGATCGAAGATTACACGGAGCTGACAGGGACCCTCGCATCGCTGGGAGCCGGGCGCTAGCGCGCCTCGGCCCGCTCCGGCTTCTCGGCCGCGGGGCGGAAGCCGGAATTGGCGGCCCCCCTGGCGACGAGTTTCGGCGGCGGTGTCGCGGAGCACCCTTCCGCGCCTTCGCACGGGGCGGAGCGTGCGCCCCGCCCCGACACGAAGCGATCCCCTTCGATCGCGGTGGGAACGGCCTCGTCGAGGACCGTGAGCGACACTGCGATCGTCGCGCGCGGCGGGGGACCTGCGGTAATTCGGGCGGCACCCTGGGCCGATACTGGCACTGCGGCGAAAAGCGCGATCGCCCCTGCCACGCCGCGCAGGGTCATCGCCAGGTCTGCAGCGGCCTTCGGCACGGCGGAGTGTTCCCGGTTGCACATTCGCCCGGGGATATCGGGACTGTCCATCCGTGCCCAATGACACGGCGGTAGCGTCCCATCCCGTAACGTTTCGTTAGGGATTGTTACTAAGGGCAATCACTGATGTAACCGGGCGCGAGGGGGCTTTTCCCCGCCTCGCTGCGGGAAGATCGGCCGTCAGACAGCCTTGACCAGCCGCCGCTCGATCGGGGCGAGGACATTGGCCAGTTCGTGCCCGCGTTTCAACACCTGGCCGTGCTCGCCGAACAGGACCCACATGCCCTGCTTGCCGCGCATCTCGGGGCGCTTTTCCAGCCGCATCTGCGGCACGTCGGCGGTGCGGCGGAAGGCCGCGAAGGTGGCGCAATCCTTGCGGAAATCCATCGCGTAATCGCGCCATTCGCCGGCGGCGACCATGCGGCCGTAGAGGTCGAGGATGCGGGCAAGCTCGGCCCGCTCGAAGCCGACCTGGTTGGGCGGACGCCCGGGAAAGGCGAGGACCTGGCCGAGGCCGGGCATTCCTTCCATCAGCCTGTCGTCTTCTTGCGATCGGCCACAGGGTGATCGGCGTTCGGCGCGCGCAGCTTCTCGATCTCGTCATGCAGCTGCGCGAGCCGCGATTCGAGTTCGTCTATGCGCTGGCTCGAGGGCTCGCACGGCTCGTCGCACGGCGTGCCATAGGGGATGAACTCGCGCAGCCAGGTCTCGGCCGGGACGAGCGTGGAGCGCGCCTTGAGCCCGATCATCGTCGCGCCTTCGGGCACGTCGTCGGTCACCACGGCGTTGGCCCCGACACGGGCGCGCTCACCCACGGTGATGGGGCCGATGATCTGCGCGCCGGAGCCGATGATCACGTTGTCGCACAGCGTCGGATGGCGCTTGCCACCCACCCCGTTCGTCGGGTTCGTTCCGCCCAGGGTGACGCACTGGTAGATCGTCACGTTGTCGCCGATGTCGGCGGTTTCGCCGATAACGGTGAAGCCGTGATCGATGAACAGGTTCTTTCCGATCGTCGCCCCGGGATGGATGTCGATCGCGGTCAGGAAGCGGCTCAGGTGGTTGACCAGCCGGGCGAGGAAAAACAGCTGCGCTTCGAACAGCCAGTGCGCCAGCCGATGGAAGCCGAGCGCCCATACGCCGGGATAGAGCAGGATTTCGGCACGACTGCGCGGCGCGGGGTCGCGGGCGCGGATCGAGTTCGAGGTATTCGGCGAGCCGGTCGAACATTTCGGCAACAATCCTCCCTCAAAGCCTGCCTCAAAGCAAGCGGGGTTCCTCAGGGCCTTCCACCGCCTCCAGCGCGGCGCGCCAGATAGCCAGGCTCGGCGGCGCCTTTCGCTCGAGACTGAGACGGTCGATCGCCTCGACCAGCCTTTCGAGTTGCAGGTAGGAACGCGTCACACGCGGCACAAGATAGGCGGCAGCATCGGGACCCAGCGCCAGCCCCCGCTCGGCGGCGAGCGAGAGGATCAGATCGGCCATCAGGCCATCGTCGGGCGGGCCGATTTCGAGCTGGAGCGCGGCGCCCATCCTGCTCCTGAGATCAGGCAGCCCGATACGCCACGGCGGCTCGCCGGCGACGATCAGCAAGGGGCGGCCATCCTCCTGCGCGCGGTTCCAGCGGTGGAACACCTCGTCCTCGGGCTGTTCGGCGGCATTATCGAGCGCTTCATTCGCACCGTTTTCCACGAACCACCGGGCGAAGAGAGACTTGCCGGAGCGGGCAGGCCCGGTCAGCACCGCGGTTCGAAAGGGCCAGCTTTCAGGCGAACGCAGCGCCTCGGCGACATGGACATTACCCCCGCCGAGCAGGATCCGCGCGGGGCCCGCGGCCTCTCCACGCGGCAGAGGAAGCGCCATCTGCGACATCGATCGCGGCCTAGCGCCGGATCGACAGCGAGCTACCGAGCGACGTCACCTGGAATCCGCGTTGGCGCAGCGCAGCGGCAAGGTCGGAGATGTCGCCTGCGAAAGTCACCCGCATGACCGAGACTCCGCCGATGGCGATGCTGGTCGTCGCCGCGCCCCGCACACCGGGTGCGCTGCGGACCGCCGCGAGCGAGGCGTCCACCGCCGCCGCATCGGGCGTGGCGAACTGCACGCTGATGGATTCGAGCACTTGCGGCTGGGCTGGAGCCGCCGTCGAGGTCGGGAGCGGCGTCGGCTGCGAAACAGTCGGCACCGGCGGGGGCGCGGCTTCCACTTCCTCGGCCCGCTTGGCAGCCTCGATCAGCGCCTGGATTTCCGGGCTGAGCTGGATCGCCTGCCGACCGAGCGTCGGGTCCGGCTTGAGGAGACCCTGGTTCAGCGCATCGGTGTAGAGCTTGTCGAACCGGCGCACGGCCTGCTCGAGCATCTGCGGCAGCGCCTGCTCGTTCGGCGCGGTCAGTTCGAACTCCGCGAGCCACGTGTCGTCGGGTCCGTACCGGGCGGTGAAGATGCCGTGCACCGGGCCGCCGGGATATTGCCGCTCGAGCCGGGCGATCGGCACGATGATGTCGGCCGCACCGAACTGGTCGAGGATGTTGTTCCACCAGGCGCGGCTGCGGCGCTCCACCTGGCCATACGTGAGCAGCAGCGATTCGCCGCCCGCCCCGCTCGGCCGCACGTAGTCGATCGCGCTGGCCCCGGCCTGGTATTCGGCCCAGGCGCGCTGCCAGGGATTGCGCACTTCGTACATCGTCTGAACGCCGCCGGAGATCAGCACCGGAAGCGTCAGCATCGGCGCCGAATGGGTGACGGCGCCATTCCCCGCGCCGAGCAACGCGCCGGCCCGCGCGCGGTCGAAGACTACGCCGAGCCTGGCGACATAGCGCCGCGGCCCGAGCTGTTCGTTCTCGATCACGATCGCCGAGACGTAGGTGTCCAGCTGGCTGTCCGGGATTTTCGGCCCGCCGAGCTTTTCCCACGCCTTGCGCTGCGCTTCCTTCCAGCCGAGTTGGCGCGCGTCTTCCGGGTTCTTGCCGACGACGTTGACCTCGATCCCGTTGACCGAGATGTCGGTGCTGCTGGCGACCGGCGCGATCCCGCGATCGCCGCTGACCTGCGCCACCAGCGCGACAGCGCCGAAGGCGAGCGCGATCGATCCCGCCACGAGCAGGAGAGGACGCAGGTTGCGGTCGCGGGGCGGAAGGGAAAGGGCCGTCATCGGGGAAACTCTGGGCCTATTGCCCAATGGCGAGTTGGATTCCAAGGCCGAATAGGTAAAGCGATCCCGCAATGGCATCGGATAACCGCTACACATACGAAAAGGCCGGCGTCTCGATCGACGCGGGCAACGCGCTCGTCAAGGCGATCGGCCCGCTCGTCAAGGCGACCCTCCGCCCCGGCGCGGACGGGGAAATCGGCGGCTTCGGCGGGTTCTTCGATCCAAGGGCGGCCGGCTATTCCGACCCGCTGCTGGTCGCCGGGAACGACGGGGTCGGCACGAAGCTCAAGCTGGCGATCGACCACGACCGCCACGACACCGTGGGCATCGATCTGGTCGCGATGTGCGTCAACGACCTCATCGTCCAGGGCGCCGAGCCGCTGTTCTTCCTCGATTACTTCGCTACCGGCAAGCTGGAAACCGGCGTGGCAGAGCGGGTCATCGCGGGAATCGCGGTTGGCTGCAAGATGGCCGGCTGCGCGCTGATCGGGGGGGAAACCGCCGAGATGCCGGGCATGTACGCTGCGGGCGATTACGATCTGGCCGGCTTCTGCGTCGGCGCGGTCGAACGCGGCGAGCAATTGACCGGCGAGCGCGTGGCGCCCGGCCACGTCCTGCTCGGCCTCGCCAGCTCCGGCGTCCATTCGAACGGTTTTTCCCTCGTCAGGCGGCTCGCGGCCGACAAGGGCTGGGCCATGGCCGGCGCGTTCGGTCCGCAGGACGAGCAGGCAACGCTGCTCGACGCGCTGGCGGAACCGACTCGGATTTACGTGAAAAGCCTGCTGCCCGTCGTGCGCGGCGGCAAGATCGACGCCCTGGCCCACATCACCGGGGGCGGCCTGCTGGAAAACATTCCGCGCGTGCTGCCAGAAGGCACCCACGCCGTGGTCGACGCGGGCGCCTGGCAACAGCCGGCGCTGATGGCCTTTCTCCAGCGCGAGGGGAATATCGAGCCCGGCGAGATGGCGCGCACCTTCAATTGCGGCATCGGCATGGTGCTGGCCGTCCAGCCCGAGCTGGCGAGCGAAGTCGTCGCCGAGCTGGAGGAAGCGGGCGAAGACGTGGTCCACGTGGGCGAGGTGGCGGCGGGGCCGCGCGGTTGTACCGTGCGCGGACCGGCGCGAAGCTGGGACAGCGAGGCCGCCTGGCAAGCGACTCACACCCCCTGACCTATTCCCCGGTCTTCGCCGGTACCCCGTCGATATCCTCGCCCAGCGTATCGCGCAGATAAAGCTCGCGCACACCGACATAGGTCACGACCAGCAGCGCGCCGGCAAAGAACACGCCGTAGATGCCGAACACCGCGCCCACGCCGAGAATCACGAACAGCGTGAGAGCCGGGGGGATGTCGACCACGCTCCGGTTGACCAGCGGCGTCATCAGGTAAGCTTCGATCAGCCGGGCCACCACGTAGGCGGCAACCACGCGCCAGAACACCGCCCCGCCCGCCGCCGCGGCAAGGCCGATGGAGGGCAGCATGGCAACCGCCGGGCCGACGTAGGGCACGAACTCCGACAGTCCGCCCAGCAGGCCCAGCGCGGCCCAGCTCTCCAGCCCCGCCCACCACAACGATGCCGAGATGAGCACCGTCATGATGAACATCGTGATGAGCTTGGCCTTGAGCCAGAGCCGCAAGGCCAGGCTCACCTGCGTCAGGGCATGTTCCATGGCCGGGCGGCCCGGCGGGGGCGTCAGCAGGACGACGGCCTTGAGATAGGGCCGCGGATCCGCGGCGATGAACATCGCGCCGACCAGCACGATCACGAAGTTGACGAGCACCTGCCCGCCGCCCAGCAGCAGGTCGCCCAGCCGCTGCGCGATCATGCCGCCGCCGGTCGCCGCATCCACCGCGTTGACCACCGCTTCGCCCACCTGGGTGGTGCTCAGGTTGCGCTCGATCTGCGCCAGGGTGGCCGGCAGGTTGCCCAGCATACCGCCGAGCTCGCTGCCGAATTGCACGGCGAGCAGCCAGGCGATGGTCGCGAACAGCGCCAGCACCAGCAGCGTGCCGAACCCCAGCGCGACCTTGCGGTTGCGAACCCCGATGGATTCGAACATTCGCGCCGCACTGCGGAACATCACGGCGCCCAGCACCGATCCGAAAGCCAGCATCAGGAGGTCGGAGGCCCGCCAGATGACGACGATCGCCGCCGCCGCCAGGATCGTCCACCCAAGGCGCCGGAGATAGGGCCAATCTTCGGCCGAGGGTTGGAAAATGGGCTTCATGCGGGCAGGAACGAGACGATTCGCAAGCGCGCCCGTTCCCGCGCGCAGAGGGAGTGGGGGTATATGGCTGCCAAGGCGAAGGTGGCGGTGATGCTGTCGGGCAGCGGCACGACGATGTCGTCGCTGCTGTTCCAGTCGCGCCTGCCGGACTGCCCCTACGAGCTCGTCCTGGTCGCCAGCAACGTGCCCGGGGCGCGCGGCCTCGCCATCGCCGCGGCCGAGGGCATCCCCACCTTCGCCCACCCGCACAAGGGGCTGTCGCGCGAGGCGCACGAGGCGCTGATGGACGCGGCCCTGCGCAAGGCCGGCGCCGAATACATCGCACTCGCCGGATATATGCGCGTCCTGACCGCCGGGTTCGTCGACCGCTGGGAAGGCCGGATGATCAACACCCACCCCTCCCTGCTGCCGAAGTTCAAGGGCCTGCACACCCACGAGCGGGCGATCGAGGCGGGCGAAAGCCACGGCGGCTGCTCGGTCCACGTCGTCGTGCCCGAGCTCGACGCCGGGCCGCTGCTTGGCCAGGTCCCGGTGCGCATCCTGCCCGACGACACGCCCGAGTTGCTCCAGTCTCGGGTGCAGATGGCCGAATACCAGCTCTACCCGCGCTGCCTCGCCGACTACGTCAGCCGGCCATTCCGCGCCGATTGGCTGCTCGCGCGCGTCAGCGATCTGGCGATGGCCCTGCCCGAGGTCGAGGAGCGCGAAAGCCACGGATCGCCCGGCTGGCGCACCGGCGGCAAGAGCGGCAAGTACTTCGCCTATTTCAACGACCAGCACCACGGCAGCGAGAACGTCGCCCTGCTCGTCAAGACGAGCAGCCAGGACGAGCTGCTGAGCCTGACCGAACAGGCGCCCGACATCTACTTCAAGCCGGCATACTACGGCGCGAGCGGCTGGATCGGCCTGATCCTCAACCGCCCGGGCGTGGATTGGGACCACGTCGCCGAGTGGCTGGAGCGCAGCTGGCGCAGCGTGGCGCCCAAGCGGCTGACCGGACTGATCGAGGCGGCGGACGAGTTCTGATCGCGGCAATTCGCTTTACTTGCCAACCTATTGCGGCCACTCCGCAAGATGCCGGGCGTGAAGGGGGTTCGGGATGGCCCCTCTGCGCGCGCTCCCCGGCGGGTAGCGGAGTTTCCTCATGGACGTGATTGATCCGGGCAGCAGCGGCCGGGCAGAAACCGATGCGATCGTCAAAGGCCCCAAGTGGAACGGGACGACGCTCACGTTCTCGTTTCCGACACTGGCTGGCTACGCCGACTACGGCGGGACTGGCGAGGTCGCCAACAACTTCGAGCCGTTCAATGCCGGGCAGCAGGCCGCGGTGCGGACGATCCTGGCGCAGATTTCCACCTTCACCGGGTTGACCTTCGTCGAAGTCACGGGTGCGCAAGCGGGCGACGCCACCTTGCGCTTCGCGATGAGCGACGAGCCGGAAACAGCCTATGCCTATCTGCCCAATGGCAACCCGCACGGCGGAGACGCGTGGTTCAACAATTCCGGCGGAGAGTACGACAATCCGGTGCTGGGCAACTATGCCTGGTTTACAATTCTCCACGAGACCGGCCACGCGCTCGGCTTCGGTCACCCCCACGAGTGCCACTCCCCCCTTGTCCATCGAGCGCGACTCGATGGGCTTCACTGTCATGAGCTACAAGGCTGTCTCGGGGAATGTCCCGGTCTACTATCCGAACGAGGCCGCAAGCTTTTCTCAATCCTACATGATGGAGGACATTGCTGGCCTGCAGTTCCTCTATGGTGCCAACTTCGGCTTCAACAGCACGGACACGACCTACCGCTGGGACCCCGCGACGGGCGAATTATCCGTCAACGGTGTCGGCAACGGCGCGCCTGCCGAAAACAAGGTATTCCAGACGATCTGGGACGCTGGCGGGACCGACACCTACGACTTTGCCGCGTATGGCGAAGGGCTGTCGGTAGACATCAGGCCGGGGGGCTGGGTCATCCTGCCGCCTTCACAGAGGCCCGATCTCGGAACGTACTACGAAAACAGCGGCCAGATCGCCACAAGCATGCTGTTCCAGGGCGACACGCGATCGCTGATCGAAAATGTTGTCGGGTCGGGCGGCAATGACCACATTTACGGCAATCAACTGGACAACCGCGTCGAGGCCGGAGCCGGAAATGATTTCGTCGAAAGCTTCGAAGGCGACGATTACCTCTCGGGCGGAGCCGGGGACGACTCGCTTCAGGGTGGCGTCGGAAACGACAGGCTACTGGGCGGTGACGGCAGCGATGTCCTTATCGGAGACGAAGGCAACGACTACCTGGACGGGGGAGATGGCCCGGATATTCTGAACGGGGGCAGCGGGACCAACACCCTCATCGGCGGCGGAGGGGACGACTATCTCTACGGCTGGGAGGGGACCGGGGATTTGCTGCTCGAAGGCGGCGATGGCAACGACGAGATACATGGCGGCGCAGGCAACGACACCTTGCGCGGCGGCGACGGCAACGATGTTCTGGATGGAGGAGCGGGCGCCGACCTAATGATCGGCGGCCGGGGCGACGATATCTACGGCCTGCTCGACGAGGGTGATGCATTCCTCGAGCTTCCGGGAGAAGGCAACGATACCGTTGCCACGAACCGGGATTACACCGCCCCTGACAACATCGAGAATGTGGACATTCAGGGCGCGGGATATGCCGGAGCCCGCGCAACCGGAAATTCGGGCGACAACGTCCTCAACGGATCGCTTGGCAACGACGTCCTTGATGGGCTTGCCGGCGCCGACACGATGTTTGGCCGCGAAGGAGATGACATCTTCTACGTCGACGACCCTGCAGACGTCGTGATCGACTTCCAGAACCAGGGCTACGATATCGTCTACGCCTCGGTCAGCTACGCCCTTCTGAACTCGGATGGGCCCTTGACCGGCGACCCTTATGGCGGCGCAAGTTTGCCCATGCGCCAGGTGTACGCCGTTGAGGAACTCGTCCTCACCGGGACCGCGGATATCAATGCGACGGGAAGCGATGCCGCCAACCGCATCCAGGGCAATAGCGGCAACAACATCCTGAATGGACTGGAAGGAAACGACGTCCTGGTCGGGATGGGTGGACGAGACAGTTTCATCGGCGGAGAAGGAAGCGATACGGTCGTCTTCACCGACGAATCCGGAGCCGTGGTGATAGATCTTGCTGCAGGCACCGGGGCCAGCGCGAGCGACGGCGATACATTCCAGTCAATCGAAAACATCATTGCCACGGCTTTCGACGACACCCTGATCGGCAATGCCGACGACAACACCTTCACGGGTGGGCGCGGCGCAGATGCCCTCATCGGCGGTGCGGGCATCGATACCGCAAGCTATGCCGGCGACGAGGGCGGAGTATTCGTCAACCTCACGCTGGGTCGCGGCTACGGCAACGCCAGCTTCGGCGATACGTACGATAGCATCGAGAACGTCATCGGCACCGACTACGCCGACTTCATCATCGGCGACCCGGGCGTAAACCGTCTCCACGGCGCGGGTGGCAACGACATCATCATCGGCGCGGTCGGGGCCGACGAGATCATCGGCGGCGATGGGCTTGACTGGGCGAGCTACGAGGACAACTCGGGCGTCGTCTTCATCAACCTCACGCTGGCGCGTGGCTACAACAACGCCGCCGAAGGCGACACATACTCCGGCATCGAGAACCTCGTCGGCGGTCTGATGGATGATTTCTTCATCGGGGACGAGAGCGCCAACCGTCTGAACGGCGCGATGGGCGCGGACACGCTGCTCGGCGCAGGGGGAGCGGATGTCTTCATGTTTACCTACGCGCCCGGGGCGCAGAGCACCTGGGGCAAGGCCAACGTCGACCTGATCCTCGATTTCACGACCGGGGTGGACACGATCGAGCTGGCCGCCAGCGTCTTCCCCGGCCTGGCGATCGGAGCACTGCCCACGGCGGCGTTCCACGCCGGGACCGCGGCGCACGATGCCGACGACCGGATCATCTATGACAGCGCATCCGGCCAGCTGTGGTTCGATCCGGACGGCAGCGGCGGACAGGCGGCCATGCTGTTCGCCACGCTGGGCGAGAGCAGCCACCCGGCCGCCATCGCGCCGAGCGACTTCGCGGTGGTCTGACCAACGAAAAGGGCCGCCGGATCTGCTCCGGCGGCCCCTTCGATTGCGCGGGTTGCGCGGATCAGCCGACGATTTCTTCAGGCTTGAAGAAGTAGTCGATCTCGATCTTCGCGTTCTCTTCGCTGTCCGATCCGTGAACCGAGTTGGCTTCGATCGATTCCGCGTAGGTCTTGCGGATCGTGCCCTCGTCGGCGTTCTCGGGGTTGGTCGCGCCCATCACGTCGCGATTGCGCTTCACGGCGTCTTCGCCCTCGAGCACCTGGACGACGACCGGGCCGCTGGTCATGAACTCGACGAGCTCGCCGAAGAAAGGGCGCTCCTTGTGCACGGCGTAGAAGCCCTCGGCCTGTTCGCGGGTCATCTGGATGCGCCTGGAGGCGACGACGCGCAGGCCGGCGTCCTCCAGCATCTTGGTGACCGCGCCGGTCAGGTTGCGGCGGGTGGCGTCGGGCTTGATGATCGAGAAGGTGCGGGTGACCGCCATGGGATTTTCCTTGGGTTCGGATGATGGGAGAATTCGCGCGCGCCCCTAGCGCTGCGCTGCAGCAGGCGCAAGCCTCACGCCTTCTTGACCCACTTGCCGTCTTCCTGCGCGAAGTACCCCCGGGTCACGTCCTCGTGCCCGTCGAACTGGCGCCAGACCTGCCGCGCGGCGGGCGTTCCGGCCTCGTCGAACAGCAGGATCGTGCGATCGAAGCCGGCGCCCTCCTCGCGCCATTGCCCGTCGGCCAGAACGGCGAACCGGGCCCCGTTGAGCGCCGCGCAGGTGTCCGACAGCAGGATGGGCTGGCGCTCCGGCGAGGGCTCACTCGCTTCGCCGTTGGCCAGGAAGGCCTCCGGCTTTGCCTCCCACAGTGCGCGCGAAGTGGCTCGCCGCCGCTCTGCATCGGCATCGACGACGAGCAGCCGGTCACCTTGTGCGATGGCCCGCTCGGCGATCAGCGCGACGATCCGTTCGACCGGACCGAGCGTGAACTGCCAGAAGTCGAGCTGCACGGCGGAGAGCCTAGCTCTCCAGTACGTCGCGCACGTAGCGGTCGAGCAGGCGCACGCCGTAACCGGTCGCACCCTTGTCCCACACCGCGCCCGCCTTGTCCGCCCAGGCCATGCCGGCGATGTCGAGGTGCGCCCAGGGCGTATCGTTCTCGACGAAGCGCTGGAGGAACTGGGCCGCGGTGATCGAGCCGCTGTGCCGCGGGCCGACGTTCTTCATGTCGGCGATGGGCGAGTCGATGAGCTTGTCGTAACCGGCCGAAATCGGGAAACGCCACAGCCCGTCGCCGCTTTCCTTGCCCGCCTTCAGCAGGTTGTCGGCCAGCGTGTCGTTGTTCGAGAACAGCCCGGCGTTTTCATGGCCCAGCGCGATGACCATCGCGCCGGTCAGCGTGGCGAGATCGACGATTGCGGCTGGCTTGAACTCGCGCTGCACCCAGGTCAGCGCGTCGCACAGCACCAGCCGGCCTTCGGCGTCGGTATTGATCACCTCGATCGTCTGCCCGCTCATGCTGGTGACGATGTCGCCCGGGCGCTGCGCCTTGCCGTCGGGCATGTTCTCGACCAGGCCGCAGACGCCGATCACGTTGGCCCTGGCCTTGCGGCCGGCCAGCGCCATCATCGCGCCGGCCACGGCGCCGGCGCCGCCCATGTCCCACTTCATGTCTTCCATCCCGGCCGGCGGCTTGAGCGAGATGCCCCCGGTGTCGAAGGTCACGCCCTTGCCGACGAAGACCGTCGGAGCGGCGCCCTTGTCCCCGCCCAGCCACTTGATGCACAGCAGGCGGGCCTCTCGATCCGAGCCCTGGCTGACGCCGAGCAGCGCACCCATGCCCAGGTCGCGCATCTCGTCTTCCGTCAGGAAGGAAACTTCCGCCCCGGTGCCGTCGAGTCGCTTGGTCACGCGCTCGACGAAGCTCTCGGGGTAAATCACGTTGGCCGGTTCGGCGACCAGTTCGCGGGTCAGCTCCACGCCGGCGGCCACTGCCTGTTCGATCTCCCAGGCCGCCTCGGTGCCGCGGGGCGCACCGATCACCACCACCTCTTCCAGCGAGCGCTTCTGCTCGTCCTTCAGCTTGGTGCGATAGGTGTCGTGCCGCCAGGCACGCAGGCGCAAGCCGGTCAGCACGGCGGCGACCGCTTCCGCATCGAGCTTCCCGTCCGAGACGTCGAGCGCGAGCGCCTTTTCCCCCGAGCACAGGTAGCGCGCGGCAAGCGCCGCGCCAGCCTTCTCGAGCGCTGCGTGGCGCCCCTCGCCATCGGCCTTGCCCGCGCCCACGAGCGCCTGGCGCACGATGCGTCCGTCGCGTTCGGCGAAGCTTTCGAAGACCTGGCCCGTCTTGCCGGTGAAGCGCGCCGCGGCCGCGCCTTCGCTGTCGGCGCGGCTCAGGTCGGCGGGGAGCGCATCCTGGTCGACGATGCGGGCAGCGAGGCGCGGTGTGCTGGCGTCGGTGGTTGCGCGAAAGGTGATCTGCATGGTCTCTCCGGTGAGCTGTTGGCCTTGCGCGCCGGGACGCGCAGGCCCGAATTTGGATGGCGTTGCGCTTAGTTGCGACCGATGCGATAGGCAACCCATGCCCCCCGCCCGGCAGCCAACGCTGCAAGCCACGCCCATTCGCTTGCGCGCCGCCCGTACGGGTGCGGTGCTCACGCTCGCGCTGGCCGCCGCGATGCCCGCGGGCGCGAGGGCGCAGGACGGGGCGGCCCCGGGCGTGGAAACGGTCGACCCGCAGATCGAGGAAGTGCTCGCCAGGCGCCCGATCGAGGACACGCCCGCGCCGCCAGCCGCGCCCGAATTCAACGCCGCGGGCGATCGCCAGATCGCCTTTGAAGCCGACAGCCTGAGCTACGACGACCAGAGCGACACGGTCTCGGCCAGCGGCAACGTCATCCTGCGCTCGGGCGACCAGTCGGTCCGCGCCGACGAAGTCAGCTGGGACCGGGGGACGGGCCAGATCCTCGCCACCGGGGACGTTCGGCTCGTCGACGAGGACGGAAACCAGCTGTTCACCGACCGTATCGAACTGACCGACGAGCTCAAGGCCGGGGCGATGAGCAACCTGCTGATCGCCCTGCGCACCGGCGGCCGCCTTGCCGCGCAGGAGGGCACGCGCGACGAAAACGGGCGGGTCGTGCTGACCCGCGCCGCTTACTCCGGCTGCACGGTCGAGACGTCCGAAGGTTGTCCGAAGTCGCCCAGTTGGCGGATCACGGCCCGGCGCGTCGTCTATGACCAGCAGAACAACTCGATCGCCTTTCGGGGCGCCTGGCTCGAGATTTTCGGCCGGCGGGTTCTGCCGCTGGTGGCGCTCAACTTGCGGACCGACGGTTCGGCCAAGTCCGGCTTCATGGTTCCCGACATCGGGTACAGCGCTTCGAACGGCGTGGAGCTGAGCGAAAGCTATTACCTGCGCCTTGCCGACAACAAGGACCTGCTGCTGTCGGCTTACGCCTATTCGCAGGTCGCCCCGATGGTCTCGGCGCAATTTCGCCAGCTTCAGGACAAGGGTGCGTTCCAGGTCACCGGCTACCTGACCTACGGCACGCGCATCCCGCTCGGCTCGACCGCACGGACGACCAAGAAGGATCTGCGCGGTTACCTGTTCACCAATGGCCGGGTGCAGATCGATCCCCACTGGAGCGTTACCGGATCGGTACGCGTTGCCAGCGACCGGACTTTCCTGCGCCGCTACGACATCAGCCGGGACGACCGCCTGCGCTCCAACGTCGCGGTCGAGCGGATCGACGACGACAGCTACTTCTCGGCCAACGGCTGGTACACCCAGGCGCTGCTCACCACGCAGGACCAGGGACAGGTACCCATCGCCTTGCCCGTGGTCGACTACCGCAGGCGGGTCGAAGATCCGGTGCTGGGCGGCAAGCTGGACCTGCAGCTCAACACTCTGGCGATCACCCGCACCCAGGGCCAGGATACGCAGCGCGCCTTCGCCCGCGCCCAGTGGGACCTGCGCCGCGTGACCCCCTGGGGACAGGAGGTGACCTTCACCGCGATGGTCCGCGGGGATGTGTACCATTCGGACGAGAACGCCTCGACGATCACTCCGCTCTACCGCGGCTTGCCCGGCTGGCAGGGGCGCGGACTCGCCCTTGCCGCGGTCGATCTCAAGTGGCCGCTCGTCGGCGAACTTCTCGGCGGGACGCAGGTCCTGACGCCGCGGGTGCAGTTCGTTGCCAGCCCGCCGGTGCGCAACCTCGCCATCCCGAACGAAGACGCCCGGGCAATCGACCTGGAAGACAGCAACCTGTTCGCGCTGAACCGCTTTCCCGGCTACGACCGCTTCGAAGACGGTGCCCGCGTCACTTATGGCGTAGACTGGCAGCTCGACCGGCCGGGTTGGCGCGTCCGGAGCACGATCGGCCAGTCCTATCGCCTGAGCGACAAGCCGACCCTGTTTCCCAACGGCACGGGCCTCAACGAGCAGTTCTCCGACTTCGTCGGTCGCACGGAGGTGCGCTTCCACGACACGGTCAAGCTGACCCACCGGTTCCGCCTCGACAAGGACTCCTTCGCCGTCCGTCGCAACGAGATCGATGCGACCGTGGGTTCGGATCGCAACTACATCGAGGTCGGCTATCTTCGCCTCAACCGCGACATCGACCTGGCCTTCGAGGACCTGCAGGACCGAGAGGAACTGCGTGCCGCTGGCCGTTGGGAGTTCACCCGTTTCTGGTCCGTTTTCGGCTCTGCGGTCGTCAACCTGACCGACAAGAACGAGGACCCGCGCCTCAATGCCGACGGCTTCGATCCATTGCGCACCCGGCTCGGCGTCGCCTACTCGGATGACTGTCTTGAGTTCGGGCTGACCTGGCGGCGCGACTACGTCTCGATCGCCGACGCCCGGCAGGGCAACTCGTTCCAGCTGTTCTTCTCGCTGAAGAACCTCGGGTTCAGGTGAGATTGCGCGCGGAGGGCGCAGCCTCTAAGGCACCGGCTGCTCAGCTTCGGTTCAGCCGGTTTTACGCAACCGACCACCGATTGAATGGACCGGCGCACGTATTCGCGCCGTTGCGAGGAATAACCAGGTGAATCGAACGGTAAGTCGACTTTTTGTTTCGGCCAGCGGCGTCGCGGCCCTTGCGATGCTGGCGGTGCAACCGGCACCCGCGCAGGAGGAAGGCTCCACTGCGAACGCTCCCGCCGCCGAAGGCAACGCGTTCGATATCCCGGACGATGTCCAGGTTCTCACCCCGATGGACCCGAATTCCCGCCAGGCGACCGCCAAGGTCAATGGCCAGATCATCACCGGAACCGACGTCGATCAGCGCGTGGCCCTGATCGTGGCGGCGAACGAGGGGGCGGAAATCCCGCCGGCGGAACTGCAGCGCCTGCGCTTGCAGGTCCTGCGCAACCTGATCGACGAGACCCTGCAGATCCAGGAAGCCGCCGCCCAGGACATGGCGGTGACGAAGGACGAGGTGGAACAATACTACCAGCGCTTCGCCCAGCAGCGTTTCGGGCGCAGTCCGGAAGATCTCGACAAGCACCTGAAGTCGCTGGGGTCCTCCTCTGCGTCTCTCAAGCGGCAGATCGAGGGCGAGCTCGCATGGAACCGCCTGCTCCAGCGCAATGTCCAGCCCTTCGTCAACGTCTCCGCCGACGAGGTGAACGAGCTCTACCAGCGGATCCAGGCCAACAAGGGCCAGCCCGAATACAAGCTGGCCGAGATTTATCTTTCGACCACCCCCGCGACCCACGACCAGGTGGCGCAGAACGCAACCCGCATCGTCGACCAGCTTCGCCAGGGCGGCAGCTTCGTCGGCTATGCCCGGCAGTTCTCCGAAGCCTCGACTGCGGCCGTGGGCGGCGACCTGGGATGGATCAGGCTGGAGCAGCTGCAAAACCCGACGCTGGAGAACGCTGCGCGCAATCTCCAGCCCGGCCAGCTCGTCGGCCCGGTGGAAATCCCCGGCGGTTTCTCCATCCTCTACCTGCAGGACAAGCGCCAGGTCGGCATGGCCGATCCGCGCGACGCCGTTCTCAGTCTCAAGCAGATCTCGCTCGATTATCCCAAGGGCACCAGCGAAGAAGATGCCCGGCAGAAGGCGTCGATCTTCGCCCAGGCGATGCAGAACGTTCGTGGCTGCGGCGAAGTGGATGCGGCTGCCGCCGCGATCGGCGCGTCGGTCGTTGCCAACGACGAGATCCAGGCGCGCACCCTGCCCGCGGCGCTGCAGGAACTCGTTCTCAAGCTCAATGTCGGCCAAGCCACTCCGCCGTTCGGCGACCTGACCGAGGGCGTGCGCGTGCTCATGCTCTGCGGGCGTGACGATCCGGCGGCGAGCGGCGGCCCGAGCTACGACGAGCTGATGAGTCAGCTCGAGGATGACCGTGTCGGCAAGCGCGCCCAGCGTTACCTGCGCGACCTGCGCCGCGACGCGGTGGTCGAATATAACTAGGATCCTTCCGCTGGCCGTATCGCTGGGCGATCCGGCGGGCGTCGGCCCGGAACTGATCTGCGAAGCGTGGGCTGCGGCGCGAGGCCGAGGGCTTGCCGCCTTTCTTCGTGTGCGGCGGGGCCGGTGTGCTGAAGGCCGCTGCGTCCGCCCGCGGACTGGACCTGCGGGTCGCGCCCATATCGGAGCCGGCCGAAGCGCTCGCCTGTTTCGATCGCGCCCTGCCGGTGCTCGGCGACGAGGACGCCGCTTACGCAGCCGGCGCGCCGGATCCGCGCGGGGCCGCGTTGGCACTGTCCTCCCTTCGGCGGGCAACCGCGTTGGCGATCGAGCAGCGGGCTGGCGGGGTGGTGACGGCGCCGATCTCCAAGGCGGCGCTGGCCGGGGTCGGCTTCGATTTTCCCGGCCAGACCGAATTTCTCGCCGTCGCTTGCGGCTTTCCGGATGACGCGGTCATGATGCTCGCCGGTCCGCAGCTGCGTGCGGTTCCGGTGACCGTGCATTGCGCCCTGTCCGAAGTGCCAGGACGGCTGAACGCCGAACTGATCTGCAAGACCGCCACGACGGTCGCGGATGCCTTGAAGTCCGACTTCGGGATCGCGACACCGAGGCTGGCGGTCGCGGCGCTCAACCCGCACGCAGGAGAGAGCGGGCGAATGGGTACCGAGGACGACGAGATCGTTGCTCCCGCAGTGAAGAACCTGAGAGCGTGCGGGATTAACGCCACGGGCCCGCACCCAGCCGATACCATGTTCGCCCCTCGGGCGCGGCAAACGTACGACGCAGCCATCGCCATGTACCACGATCAGGCGCTCGTCCCGCTCAAGGCGCTCGACTTCGATCAGGGCGTGAACGTCACGCTGGGCTTGCCCATCGTACGAACCAGCCCCGATCACGGCACCGCGTTCGACATCGCCGGCAAGGGGATCGCCGATCCCGGCGCGATGATTGCAGCCATCCGCATGGCCGGAGAGATCGCGGTGCGCCGAGCGTCGCAGACCTAGTGGCCGTAGCTGGACGCCGGTGACAAGCACTCCCCTCCCTCCCCTGCGCGAGGTGATCGCGCAGCACGGCCTCTCGGCATCCAGGGCCCTGGGGCAGAATTTCCTGTTCGACGAGCAGTTGCTCGACCGCATTGCGGCAATCCCCGGCTCGCTGGAGGATCGCGCCGTGCTCGAGGTCGGTCCGGGGCCGGGCGGTCTGACCCGTGCGCTGCTGCGCGCAGGTGCGCGCGTCACCGCGATCGAGATGGACCGCCGCTGTCTGCCCGCTCTGGCCGAACTGGCGGAAGCCTTCCCCGGTCGCTTGCGGGTCATCCAGGGCGATGCGCTGGCGATGAACCATACCGAACTGATGGGCGAGCCCTTCGCCGTGCTTTCGAACCTGCCGTACAATGTCGGCACGGCGCTTTTCACCCGCTGGCTCGGGGGGCAGACATGGCCGCCTGCCTGGACCTCGCTGACGCTGATGTTCCAGCTCGAGGTCGCCCAGCGGATCGTCGCCGCGCCGGGGAGCGGGACCTATGGCCGGCTGGCTGTGCTTGCCCAATGGCGCAGCACGGCCAAGCTGGCGATGAAGGTGCACCGCAGCGCTTTCACGCCGCCTCCCAAGGTGATGAGCGCCGTGGTTCACGTTACCCCCGGCGACATGCCCACGGGCGTGACCGCGGCCGTTCTGGAGCGGGTGACCGAGGCGGCGTTCGGACAGCGTCGCAAGATGTTACGGCAGAGTCTGAAGGGTGTTCACAGCGCCAATGAAGCGCTTCATTCGCTGGCAATCGATCCCACCCGGCGGGCCGAGACGCTCTCGGTTGCCGAATTCGTGGCGATAGCAAGGCTGCTTTCCTGACCGCGGGGCTTGGCCGCCGCGAGCCGCCCCGCTACGGCAGTTGCAGATGAAACAGCTTTCGAACCTCGAACGCGCGCTGGCCGACGGCATCGACCAGGCCGCGATGCTCGCGCAGGTCGAGCAGTGGAGCGCGATCAACTCGGGCACGCGCAACCTGGCAGGACTGGCGCGGCAGGCGGGGGAGCTGGCCGACGGGTTCGGCGCGCTGCCCGGGGAGATCGAGATGGTCGCACCCGCTCCGGTTTCAGCCATCGATCAGGCGGGCGACGAGGTTTGTCTGGACCATGGCAAGCACATGGTCCTGCGCGTCCGGCCCGGTGCGGAACGGCGCATCCTGCTGACCGGCCACATGGACACGGTCTATCCTCTGGATCACCCCTTCCAGGGCGGAACCTGGATTGACGACGATACGCTCAATGCGCCCGGCGCGGCGGACATGAAGGGTGGCATCGCGGTGATCCTCCACGCGCTGACGGCCTTCGAAACCACGCCCGGGGCAGAGAGCGTCGGGTACGACGTGATGATCAATTCGGACGAGGAAACCGGCTCGCTCGCCTCCGCTCCGCTGATTGCCGATCTCGCGCAGGGAAAGTTCGCCGCGTTGACCTACGAGCCCAGCGCCCTGCCCGACGGGACGCTGGCCCACGCACGGGGCGGCAGCGGCAACTACTCGCTGGTGGTTACCGGGCGCTCCGCCCATGCCGGGCGCAATCCGCAGGAAGGGCGCAACGCCATCGTCGCGGCCGCTGCGCTGGCGGTGGCACTCAAGGCGCTCGGCCATGCGAACCTCTCCGTGAACCCTGCCCGCATCGACGGCGGATCGGCCAATAACGTCGTGCCCGATCACGCCGTGTTACGCTTCAACATCCGCCCCAAGACAATCGCGGCAGCAGAAGCATTCGAACGAGATCTCAAGACCCTGGTGGAAAACATTGCCGAAATGCATGAAGTTGCCATTCACCAGCACGGCGGCATTACCCGCCCCCCGAAGCCGGTCGACCCGAAGGCGCAGAGGCTGTTTGACCTCGTGACCGATACCTCGGCGGCTCTTGGGCGCCAGCTTGGCTGGCAGCCAACCGGAGGGGTTTGCGACGGCAACAATATCGCGGCCTGCGGGGTGCCGGTGGTCGACACGCTGGGGGTACGCGGTGGGTCGATTCATTCGCCGCAAGAGTTCATGATCGCCAGCTCGCTCTCGGAACGGGCAGCGCTGTCCGCGGTGGTCCTGCACCGCCTCGCAACCGGGGAGGCCTTGTGACTTTCGTGATCCGCGCCGCGCGCGAAGATGACCTCGAACCGCTTTACGAAATGGCCAAGAGTACCGGCGGCGGTTTCACCAACCTGCCGCCCGACCGCAGCGCGCTGGCGGCCAAGCTCCATCGCTCCAGCCAGTCCTTTGCCCGGACCGAGGACGAACTGGGCGACGACCTGTTCGTCTTCATGCTCGAGAACACCGCGACCGGCGAGGTCCGGGGGAGCTGCCAGGTGATGACCAAGGTCGGCCAACGCTGGCCGTTCTACTCCTATCGCCTCAACACCCTTTCGCAGCACTCGCAGGAACTCGATCGCACGGTGCGAGCCGAACTCCTCAGCCTGGTGACCGATCTCGAGGGGTCGAGTGAGGTCGGCGGCCTGTTCCTTCACCCGGCAGAGCGGTCCGGCGGCAAGGGCATGCTGCTGGCACGCAGCCGCTACCTGTTTATCGCAATGCACCGCCTGCGCTTTGCCGAGCGGATCCTGGCGGAGCTGCGCGGCATCATCGACGAGCGTGGCGGCAGCCCTTTCTGGGACGGCGTGGCGGGTCGTTTCTTCGGCATGACGTTCCAGGACGCCGATTATTTCAACGCCATCAAGGGCAATCAGTTCATCGCCGACCTGATGCCCAAGCATCCAGTCTACGTCGCCATGCTGAACGACGAGGCGAAGAGGGTCATCGGCCTCCCCCACCCGACGGGCCGCGCGGCGATGAAAATGCTCGAAAACGAGGGCTTCAGCCACGAAGGCTACGTCGACATATTCGACGGGGGCCCGACAATGACCGCACGCACCGGGCAGGTCCGCACGATCCGCGAAGCTCGCCCCTCGCAGGTCGCCAGCGCGCAGCTCGACATCGGCGAGCGCGCGATCCTGGCAACCGGAAAGCTCGAAACCTTCCGCTGCTGCTACGGTCAGCGCGAATTCGACGGTGACGGCAACGTCTTCATCGACGAAGCCGCCGCGATGGCCCTCTGTGTGGGTGAAGGCGGCGAAGTGTGGAGTGTGCCGCGCTAGGGACGGGGAATTGAGTGCTCACTGAAATCAACTTCGACGGCATCGTTGGCCCGAGCCACAATTACGCCGGTCTCAGCCTCGGCAACCTCGCCGCCGCGGCCCACGCGGGCGAGGTCTCCTACCCCCGCGCGGCGGCGTTACAGGGCCTGGCGAAGATGCGGGCGAATATGGAGCGCGGGCTGGCGCAGGGGTTTTTCGTTCCGCTTGCCCGCCCCGACGTGCGCTGGCTCGACGATATTGCCGCGAACGCAAACGTAGACGCCGGCCTGCTCGCAGGCGCCTGGTCTGCCAGTTCGATGTGGACCGCCAACGCCGCGACCGTCAGTCCGGCGCCTGACACCAGCGACGGCCGCTGCCACCTTACCGTCGCCAACCTGGTCACGATGCCGCATCGCAGCCACGAGTGGCCCGACACCCTGGCCCAGTTGCGCCTGATGTTCGCCGATCCGATTCACTTCGCGGTCCACGGGCCCGTCCCGCCGACCTTCGGCGACGAAGGCGCGGCCAATCACATGCGGCTGACCCGGGCCCACGGTGAGCCGGGGCTGGAGGTATTCGTCTACGGCCGCAGTGGCGGGCGCTTTCCCGCACGCCAGCACGAACAGGCGAGCCGCATCGTGGCTCGCCGCCACGGGCTCGACCCCGAGCGGGTGCTGTTCATAGAGCAGAGCCCCGCGGCGATCGAGGCGGGCGCGTTTCACAACGACGTTGTCGCCGTGGCCAACGAGCGTGTCCTGTTCTGCCACGAACACGCCTTTGCCGAGCCGGCCGCGGTCTATTATGCAATCAGGCAGAAGCTGCCCGAACTGGAGATCGTCGAGGTTCCGTCGGCCGAGGTGAGCCTGGCCGAAGCAATCCGAACCTACCTTTTCAACGCGCAGCTTCTCACCCTTCCATCGGATGGGGGCATGGCACTGGTGGTTCCCGATGAATGCCGCGAAAGCGACGCGGTCTGGGGCTGGTGCAAACGGATGCTCGAAGGGAACGGTCCGATCCGCCAGGTCCTGCCCGTGGATGTGCGTCAGTCGATGGCCAACGGCGGCGGCCCGGCGTGCCTCCGGCTGCGCGTGGTGGCCGACCCTGCCACGGTCGATCCGCGTTTCCTCCTGGACCCGCCGAAGGCTGAACTGCTCGAGGCAGTCATAGCCGAAACATGGCCTGAACAGATCGATCCGGAGGATCTTGGCAGCGACTCACTCGCGGCCGCCGTGCGCGCGGCGCGGGCCGAGTTTCTCGCTTCGCTCAACCTGCGGGAACTGGCCTGAATCGGGACTGTCGGGAGCCTTTACAGACGTGGTGCGCTTAACCCTTGTAGATAGCGCAAATCCGGGGCTGGCATGCCGCTTGCTCGGGACTGCGTTAAGAAATCAAAAGGGACCCCATGCTGCGCCGGATCACTCGCCTCTTCGTCATCAAGACCCGGTGGGAAGCGTTCCTGATCATCTACGCGCTGGCGCTCGGCGCTACGAGTCGCGGAGCACACTACATGGATCTTTATCCAGGCACCGGCGGCAAGCTGCTGTTCCTCGCCTGCACCGGTGCGGTGTTCATGGCCGGGGCAAAGATCCTCGACTGTCTGCGCTACGAAAAGGCGGCGAATCAGGATGTGATACCGGCGACAAATGCCGCCAACGACTGCCCGGACGAGCGTCGCGCAGCCTGACTACCGATCATGCGAGAGGTGGGGGATTCTGTTGCTAGGCTCCCCCGGGCCCCCGGTCTCCGATTCTGTTACCCGGTTCGGTCCGAACCGTGCTCTTAGCTTTGTAAGGTCAGGCCGCTAGGCCCTAGAATTACGCAGCGAGAGCAAGTGCTTCGTTATCGTTGGCACTTGTGAGTTTTGAGCCTTTAACGGGTTACTCAGCCCGGACGAAAACGATGCCTTTCAACACACGTCGATCCTGGTTCGGCCCCGTCAGGAAACCCCGCCTTCGCGGAGCTTTATGGTGGAGCCGCCGGGTACTGCCCCCGGGTCCGCTGTGCCTATTGCACACCGCAATTTATCGCCATAGCCGGCCGAAACCGGCACCGACCCATATAGGCGCTGTACGATTAATGTGAAGTGAGCACGGGCTAGTCGCCTGTCTTTTCGCCCTTCAGCTGCGAAAGGATCTGCTTGAGCACGTCGAGCTGCGGATCGGTCGGCACTTCCGGCGTCGCGGCGCTTTCTTCCACCGCGGCCTTCTCCTGCTCGACCTCCTCGATCACCTTGTTGGCGCTGCGCACGATCAGAAACAGGGCGAAGGCGATGATGACGAAGTTGAGAATTTGCGTGAGAAAATCGCCGTAACCGATCATCGCCACGCCCGCTTCCTTAAGGTCCGCATAGCTGGTCGGGTCGCCCTGGAAGTCCGCCGGCACTTCGCCCAGCCGCACGAAATAGCGAGAGAAATCGACATCGCCGAAGATCCAGCCGATCAGCGGCATCAGGATGCTTTCGGTAAGCGAAGTGGTGATCTTGCCGAACGCGGCGCCGATGACAACGCCGACCGCCAGGTCGAGCACGTTGCCGCGTGCGATGAACTTCTTGAACTCAGCGAAAAAGCCCATGTCGTGTCCTCCCTGTGCGCGGCCCGTTCGCGTTTCCTGACAGCCGATCGCGCTTTCCTCAAGCCGGATGTCCTTGAACCCGGCCCGGCGTGTGCTATCTACGCAATACACTAGCTCGAGGAGGAGTTCGGCGAATGAGCGTTTCCACCTTCACCCGCATGGCGCTGGTCGCGCTGGGCGCCCTTGCCCTGTCGGCTTGCGGCATCAACTCGGTCCCAACGGCCGAGGAAAATGCCAAGGCCAAGTGGGCCGACGTGCAGAGCGCCTACCAGCGGCGGGCGGACCTGATTCCCAACCTCGTCGCGGCCGTGCGCGGCGCCGCCGCCTCGGAGACGACCATTCTGACCAACGTGACCGAAGCGCGCGCCCGCGCGACCTCGATCAACATCACCACAGACGACCTTTCGAACCCGGAGGAATTCCGCAAGTTTCAGGAGGCGCAGAACCAGCTCACCCAGGCGCTGGGGCAGCTGCGCACGGTGGTCGAGAACTATCCGCAACTGCAGAGCCAGGCCCGGTTCGCCGACCTGATGACCGCGCTTGAAGGTTCGGAAAACCGGATCGATACGGCGCGCACTCGCTACAACGAGGCCGTGCAGCAGTATAACACCACGATCCGCACCTTCCCCGACATCATCGGCGCCAAGATCGTCCACGGCGCCAAGCCGATGGTGCCGTTCGAGGCGAGCCAGGCGGCGCAGACCGCGCCGGAGGTCAACCTCGACAACATCGGCGCCGCGCCCGCCCCCGCCCCGGCGGCGAACGACAACGCCGGCGCCGAGGACCAGCCGGCAACCGCCGCCAACTGAGGATGGCGCAGGTCAAGCAGCCTGTGCTGCGTTTCATCTGGTTGGGCATCGTGGCGCTCGTTGCCACGATGTCGACTGTCGCCTCGGCAGCCTTGCCCCCGCGCCCCGACGGGCCGGTGTACGACGGCGCAAACATCATCGGACCGGCCGACGAAAGCGCACTCGACGCGCGGCTGCGGACTTACAACGAGAGCACCGGGCGGGCGGTCATCGTCGCGACGGTGCCCTCGCTCGATGGGCGCGAGATCGAAGAATACGCACAGGACCTGGCCGAGACTTGGGACATCGGCGGCGCCGAGAGCCAGAACGGTCTGCTGTTCCTCGTCGCACCAAACGAGCGGCGCATGCGCATCGCCACCGCGCGCGGGCTCGACGTGCGGATGACCGACATCATGTCGGGTCGCATCATCCGCGACGTGATCACCCCGCGCTTCAAGACGGGCGACATGTCGGGCGGCATCGTCGCTGGCGTCGATGCGATCATCGAGCAGCTCGACATGGACCCGGCGCAGGCGCTGGCAGTCGAGGAAGCGGAGAAGGTCCGTGCGGCGCAGACCAGCAAGGCCGAGGAGCCGGCGGTGGCCGGAATGATCTTCTGGGTCGTCCTGATCGTCTTCTTCATCTTCATCATGGGTCGGCGCGGCGGCGGCCGCCGATACCGCGGTGGCGGAGCGGCCGGTGCGATCGGCAACGTGGTCCTGTGGAGCGCGATAAACGCCGCAATGAACAGCGGCGGATCGCGCCACCACGGCGGCGGCTTCGGAGGATTGGCGGCGGCGGCGGCGGCGGTGGAGGTGGTTTCGGCGGCTTCGGCGGCGGCGGCGGCGGCTTCAGCGGCGGCGGCGCGAGCGGGGGCTGGTGATGGCGGGTTACCTGTCCGAAGCGGATCACAAGGTCGTCAGCGGCGCCGTCGCGGCCGCCGAGGCGGAAACCGCGGGCGAGATCGTGACCGTCATCACCGACCGCAGCGACGGCTATACCGACGTCGCGCTCGTTTGGGCGGCGATCGCAGCCTTCACGGCGATCGCGTTTCTCACGCTGTTTCCCGCCTTCTACCTCGGACTGGTCGACGAGGTGACCGGCAATTGGAATGCCGAGTGGACCCCTCGCGGCGTCTTCGGACTGGCGCTGGCAGTCGGCATCCTCAAGTTCGCCGGCATGTGGCTGATCCAGCTTTGGCGGCCGTTGAAGTATTTCCTCGTTCCCGGCCCCGTCAAGTCGGCCCGCGTTCGCCACCACGCAGTGGCGATCTTCAAGGCCGCGGCCGAGCGCCGCACGCATGGACGGACCGGAATCCTGATCTATCTCTCGATGGAGGAACACCGCGCCGAGATCGTCGCCGACGAGGCGATTTCCTCCGAGGTCGATCCGGCGGTGTGGGGCGAGGCGATGGCGGCGATGCTGGTGCACATCAAGGACGGGCGGCTGGCCGAAGGCATGGCTGCGGCGGTCGAAAAGGTCGGCGCGGTGCTCGCCGGGCACCTCCCGCGCCTCGAAGATGACGTGAACGAGTTGCCAGACCGGCTGATCGAACTCTAAGCGCAGTCGCATGAGCGACCGCAGCCAAGTCATGAAAGAGCCTGAACACGTCGAGTGGGCAGGCAAGTACATTTGCGCCAAGCGCCGGGGGACTTGGGAATACGTCTCCCGCGCCGGCGGAATGCAGGCGGCGGTGATCCTCGCCATCGACGCCGGCGAGGTCATCCTCGTCGACCAGTTCCGAGTGGCCCTCGGTCGCCGTTGTCTCGAACTCCCGGCCGGGCTGATCGGAGACGAGGAGGGCGACGAGGGAGAGGACGTCTTCAGCGCCGCCGAACGCGAGCTGGAAGAAGAAACCGGCTATGCGGCTGCGCGCTGGGATGATCTTGGGACATTCTACAGCTCGCCCGGGATGGCCAGCGAGTGCTTCCATCTCCTGCGCGCCAGCGGTCTTACCCGGGTGGGTAACGGCGGCGGTACCGAGAGCGAAGACATTACCGTCCATCGCCTCCCACTGAGCCGGATCGACGAGGCGATCGCCGACTTTCGCGAAGACGGCCTGGCGATCGACGTGCGGCTGCTTCTGTTGCTTGGCGCGGGGATGCTGCAGGAGAACGAGGCATGAAGATCGCGGTGCTGGGCGCCGGTGCGATGGGCTGCCTCTACGGCGCTGCGCTGCATCGCGGCGGGGCGCAGGTTACACTGGTCGACACCAACCCCCAACATCTCGCGGCGCTGCAGGACCGCGGACTCGAGCTGGAGCGCCGCCAGGGCACCGAGATCCTGCCGATCCCCGCCTGCCGGCCCGAGGAGCTGCGAGGCCCGCTGGACCTCGTTCTGGTTTTCACCAAGACTTTCGTGACCGATGCCGCCCTGGCAGGCATAGCCCACGCGATCGGCCCGGAGACGCGGCTCCTGAGCCTGCAGAACGGCCTCGGTAACGACGAGCGCCTGGCCGCCCACGTGCCCGAGGATCGCGTGCTTGTGGGCGTCAGTTCGCTGCCGTCCGATCTCGTCGGCCCCGGCAGGGTCCGCAGCCATGGAGAGGGCGGCACGAAGCTTTACCCGGCTTTTACGGACGGCGACCGGGCATTTGCCGAAAAGGTTGCCGCCCTGCTCACTCGAGGCGAGCTGCCGGCCACAGCCGACCCGGCGATCCACGAAGCAGTCTGGTCCAAGGCGATTTTCAACGCCACGATGAACCCGCTGTGCGCCCTGACCCTGCGCACCCCCGGGTTCCTCGGCGCACACGAGGAAAGCCGGGCGATGATCGGCCAGGCGGTCGACGAGGGTGTCGCCGCGGCACACGCAAATGGCGTAATGGTCGACAGGCAGGCGATTCACGATCTCACCCACGTCTCCATCACCGATCACGCAACCCACGAAGCCTCGATGCTCCAGGACGTGAAGGCGGGTCGCCGCACCGAGGTCGACGGGATCAACGGCGCGATCGTCCAGGCCGCGCAGGCGAAGGGGGTCGGAGTGCCGCTGCTGGAAACGCTGTGGCGGTTGGTCAAGCTGGAGGAAGCCAAGCTCGCCCAAGGCAAATAAAGGCAATAGCCCTTCCCTTTTTGGGCCTGCCGCCATACCGTCCGGACAAAGTCAATATCGGGACAGGACGCAATGGCCAAGGACAACACGATCACCCTCTACGACCTGCAGCTCGCCAGCGGCTGCACGATCAGCCCCTTCGTCTGGGCAACCAAGTTTGCAGTCGCCCACAAGGGATTCGACCTCGACATCGTTCCTGGCGGCTTCACCGGCATCCTGGAACGAACCGGCGGCAAGACCGAGCGCGTTCCGGCCATCGTCGATGACGGCAAGTGGGTGCTCGATAGCTGGGGCATCGTCGAATATCTCGACGAGACCTATCCCGATCGCCCCATGCTGATCCCGCACGAGAGCGTCGCCGCGTTGACCAAGGCGCTGGACGCGTGGTTCTGGGGCGTGGCGGTCGGTCCCTGGATGCGGTGCTACTGCGCCGACTATCGCGACCTCTCGCTGCCGCAGGATCACGAGTACGTGACCACCAGTCGCGAAATCATGCTCGGCAAGAAACTGGAGGACATGCAGTCGGGGCGCGAGGATCGCCTCCCGGCCATCTCCGCCGCACTCGAGCCGCTGCGCATGGCGCTGCGAGAGCACGAGTGGCTCGGCGGCAGCTCGCCCAATTACGCCGACTACCGGATCCTCGGCGGCATCCTCTTCACTGCCTCCGTCTGCCGCATCCCGGCTCTGTCCAACGACGACCCCCTGAAAGGTTGGATCGAGCGTTGCCGCGCTCTTTACGGCGGGCTCGGCAACCATCCCGGTCTGCAGGAGCTTTACGGCCTTGAGCAGCGCGAAGGCGATCCGCCACTGTTCCTCAAGCCCGACCCGACAGGCGGCGGAATCTTCAAGCGCAACACCGGCCCGGCCAGTACCCAGGGCGAAACGCAGAAGATCACCAGGAAAGACTGACATGGGCTCCCCGCGGATCCTCGTCACCCGGCGCTGGCCGGCACCTGTGGAACGGGCGATGCAGGAGCGCTTCGACACTGTCCTCAACGAAAGCGACAAGCCGCTTTCGCAGGCAGAGCTGGCGCAGGCGATGATGGATTTCGACGTCGTCTGCCCGACGGTTTCGGACAGGATCGACTCCGGCGTCATCACCGGCGGCAATCGGGTGAAGCTGCTTGCCAACTACGGGGTCGGTTTCGACCATATCGATCTTGCGGCAGCAACGGCAGCGGGCGTTGCGGTCACCAACACTCCCGGCGTCCTGACCGACGCGACAGCCGACATCGCCATGACCTTGCTGCTGATGGCCGCGCGCCGTGCCGGCGAGGGCGAGCGCGAGCTGCGCGCCGGCGAGTGGGAGGGCTGGCGGCCGACCCATCTCACCGGTTCCTCACTCCACGGCAAGCGGCTCGGACTGGTCGGCTTCGGCCGCATCGGCGTCGCCACCGCGCGGCGGGCGCACCATGGGTTCGGGATGAAGATCGCCTACTACGCCCGCCGTCCGGCGGAACAGGCGATTGCCGAAGAACTGGACGCGGCGCATTTCACCGACCTGCACGACCTGCTGGCGACGAGCCAGTTCATCTCGCTCCACGTGCCGGGCGGGGCCGAGACGGCAAACCTGATAGACGCCGGGGCGATCGCGGCGATGCGGCCGGGCAGCTACCTGATCAACACCGCGCGCGGCGGAATCGTCGACCACGCGGCGCTGGCCGCGGCCCTGCGCACCGGCCATGTTCGCGGCGCGGGGCTCGACGTTTATCCCGCCGAGCCTCGCGTTCCCGAGGAATTGCTCAGTCTGGAGAACGTCGTCCTCCTCCCCCACCTCGGCAGCGCGACCGACGAGACACGCACCGCGATGGGCGAAAAGGCGATGGCCAACGTGGCTGCGTGGGCCGAGGGGCGCGAGCTGCCGGACCGGCTGGTCTGATCGCGGTGGCCTCCGACCGCGCCATTGGAGCAGTGGCGGAAGCCGTGTTCTGGCTCATTCCGAAGTCCGATTTGCCCGAAGACTACCGCCATGTGGTCGAAAAGCACTGGGCACCTCTCGCTGTGGAGATCGCGGAGAGGGCAAAGGCGAAAAGGCCGCTCGTCGCCGGCATCAATGGAGCCCAGGGTTCCGGCAAGACGACTGCCTGCGCCTTCCTCGAGCCGCTGCTCGCCGAACTCGGCCTCAACGCCGTCACCCTCTCGCTCGACGACCTTTACCTGACCCGCCAGCAACGCGAGTCCATGGCGCGCGACGAACACCCGCTGTTCCGCACGCGCGGCGTGCCCGGGACGCACGACATCGACCTGGGCATGGCGCTGCTCGACGACCTGCTGGCGGGCCGGCCCGCAGAAATCCCACGGTTCGACAAGGCGAGCGATGATCGTTCGCCGGCGACCATCCATGTAGAAGGCCCGGTCGACGTGGTCCTGTTCGAAGGCTGGTGCGTCGGCGCGGCACCGCAGCCCGCCGCCGACTTGCGCCGGCCGGTCAACGAACTCGAACGCGCAGAAGACCCCGACGGCAGCTGGCGACGCGAGGTCAACCGCCGCCTCGCCACCGACTATGCGGAGCTGTTCGGTCGGATCGATTTGCTGGTGATGCTCAAAGTGGCCGATTTCTCCGCCGTGAAGGCCAATCGCGCCCGCCAGGAACGCAGGCTCGGCAGCGGCCCTGCCGTGATGGACGAGGCGGCGCTCGACCGCTTCCTGATGCATTACGAAAGGCTTACGCGCTGGCAGTTCGCCGAAATGCCCGGGCGGGCGGATATCGTCATCCAGATCGGCTCCGATCAAAACCCGGTCTCGGGCACGGGATTTGCCGGCCCCGCCCTTTGCGCGCCGGGGGAATCGGTGTAATAGACTAAGTCAAATTCCGTTCGGACGTATTGGGGAGTTCTTCATGGCCAAGGTGACCATCAACGGCGAGACGCGCAATCTCGACGTTCCCGACGAAATGCCGCTGCTCTGGGCCCTGCGCCAGGAAATGGGCATGGTCGGCACCAAGTTCGGCTGCGGCATCGGCGCCTGCGGCGCCTGCACCGTCCATGTCGACGGCAAGGCCACCCGGTCCTGCACAACGCCCGTCGGTTCGCTGGCGGGCAAGAAGGTCACCACTATCGAAACGCTCGGACAGACGCCTGTCGGCAAGGCGCTGCAGGAAGCCTGGCTGGAACAGGACGTCATGCAGTGCGGCTATTGCCAGGCCGGCCAGCTGATGAGCGCCAGCGCGCTGCTCGCCACCAACGGCAACCCGAGCGAGGACGAGATCGAGCGGGCCATGCAGGGCAACATCTGCCGCTGCGCCTGTTACGGCCGGATCAAGACCGCGATCCAGCTTGCTGCGAAGAACGTGGAGACGGCCAATGTCTGAGCTCGCTGAGACCATGACCCTCTCGCGCCGCTCGCTGCTAAGGGCCGGAGCCCTGGCCGGCGGCGGGCTGATGCTCACCGCAACGCTTCCCGGTGTGGCCCGCGCGGCGGCCGGCAAGTCCGAGCCGGCGGCCGTCAATGCCTTCGTGTCGATCGAGCCCAACGGCACGATCACCATTATCGGCAAGAACCCCGAGATCGGCCAGGGCATCAAGACGATGCTGCCCATGCTGATCGCCGAGGAGCTCGACGCCGACTGGGACAGCGTCAAGATCGTCCAGGGCGATACCGACGCCAAGAAGTACGGCCCCCAGCTGGCCGGCGGCAGTTTCGCCACGCCGATGAACTGGATGCCCATGCGCCAGGTCGGCGCGGCAGGGCGCGCCATGCTGCTGGAAGCGGCGGGCAAGCGCTGGAAGGTCGATCCCGCCACGCTCAAGGTGAGCAAGGGCGTCGTCTCCAACCCGGCCACCGGGAAGACGCTGACCTATGGCGAGCTCGCCAGTGAAGCGGCCGGTTCGACCGTGCCCGATCTCGCCAAGGTGGCGCTGAAGGATGCCAAGGACTTCACCATAATCGGCCGCAAGATCGGCGGGATCGACAGCCCCAGGATCGTTCACGGCGAGCCGATCTTCGGCCTCGATACCCAGCTTCCCGGCATGGTCTACGCCGCATACGAGCGGGCACCGGTATTTGGCTCGAAGTTCGTCTCGGCAGACCTCGCGGCAGCCAAGGCGCAGCCGGGCGTAATCGACGTCTTCCCCGTCGCCGGCAACGGCCAGTTCGACCAGTTGGTGGATGGCGTGGCGGTCATCGGCAAGAACTGGTGGTTCGCCAATCAGGCGCGCCAGAAGCTCGACACCAAGTGGGACACCGGCGAATGGGCCAGCCATTCGACCAAGGGCTATGCCGAGAAGGCCCAGGCGGCCTGGGCCTCGGGCAAGCCGGGGACCGTGCTCAACAGCAAGGGCGATTTCGCCCAGGCGATGGCCGGGGCGGCGAAGACGGTAGAGGCAGAATATTCCTACCCGTTCCTCGCCCACGTGCCGATGGAACCCATGAACTGCACGGCCTTGTGGCATGGTGACAAGGGCGTGATGGAGATGTGGGCTCCTTCGCAGACCCCGCAGGGCGGCCAGCAGACCGTCGCCAAGATGCTCGGCATCGACCAGGACAAGGTCGTGGTCCACATTACCCGCATGGGCGGCGGTTTCGGCCGGCGCCTGACCAACGACTACATGCACCAGGTCGCGGCCATCGCGAAGAAGATGCCCGGCACCCCGGTGCAGCTCATCTGGAGCCGTGAGGACGACGTTCGGACCGACTACTACCGGCCCGCTGGCTTTCACAAGCTCAGCGCCGCGATCGACGGGGCGGGCAAGCTGACCGGCATCGCCGATCACTTCGTGACCTTCGAGTATCCTTCGAACGCCTTCAACCCGGCCGAGATGCCAAAGGACCACTTCCCGGCCGCTTTCGTGCCGAACGTGGAATATGGCCAGACGGACCTCAAGACCGCGGTGCCGATGGGGGCCCTGCGCGCGCCGACTTCGAACGCGCTCAGCTATACCTTCCAGTCCTTCCTCGACGAGGTGGCCCACGCTGCGGGCAAGGACCTGCCGACCATGCTGCTGGAACTTATCGACGGCGAGGAAGCCGAACCGGCGCAGAGCGGATTCTTCGGCCGCCAGCCGGGCTTCGATCCCGGCCGGATGCGCGCTGTCATCCAGAAGGTGGTGGACACCTCGAAGTGGGGCAAGGCCAGCCTGCCCGACGGGCACGCGCTGGGCTTCGGCTTCTACTACAGCCATCTCGGCTACTTTGCCGAGGTCGTGGAGGCGAGCGTCAGCAAGTCGGGCACGCCGTCCGCCCATAACGTCTGGGTGGCGGGCGACGTCGGCAGTCAGATCATCAACCCGTTCGGCGCCCTCAATCAGGTCCACGGCGCCGTGATCGACGGCCTGGGCCAGGCCCTTGCGCTGGCCGTGGAGATCGAGGACGGCGCGGTCAAGCAGTCGAACTTCCACAATTATCCGCTGCCGCGCATGCCGGTAACGCCCGAGATCCACGTCGAGTGGGTCATGAGCGACAACCCGCCGACGGGCCTGGGCGAACCCGCCCTGCCCCCGGTCATCCCGGCGCTGACCAATGCGATCTTCGCCGTGACCGGCAAGCGCGTGCGCAGCCTGCCGATCGACCGGAAGCTGCTGGCAAGCGCCTAGCGCGCCGAAAGAATTGCCGCAACGTCGACCAGGTCTTGCGGCCGGTCGACGTCGCGCAGTTCGTGCGGACCGGTTTCGATCAAGCCGCAAGCCCGCTTGTCGGGCGAGCAGACGTCCGGCGCCGTCATCCCCGCCAAGCCTGGCGAGTTCGTCGAACATAGTTGCCGGAAAACACGAAGGCACTCCGGGGCGTCCGTTCGGGTAAGCGACGGCGGCGGGCAGCGCCCCGCTGGACAGCCTCTCCAGGGTATCGGCGGTGACAAGCGGCATGTCGGCCAAGATCACCAGCAACGCCCGCGCCGCGTTCGCCGAAGCCCAGCGGGCAGCGGTGGCTACCGACGTGCCGAGGCCGTCCTCGGCGGTCGCGTTCCAGGCGATCTCGGCCTCGCGTGAAAAGGCGGGCGGCGCCTTGCCTGCGACCACGACCACATCGGCCCCCGCGATCGTCCGTGCGGTGTCGAGCGCCCAGCGGCCAAGCGGCTTGCCCGCGCAGTCCATGTCCAGCTTGCCGCCGCCGAAGCGCCGGGAACTGCCCGCGGCGAGGATTGCGATGGCAAGCCCGCCGCTCACCGGTGAGGGTGCAGCTTTTCGTAAGCCGCGACGACCTCGGCCAGCACCGACAGCGCCAGCACCTGCGCCTCTCGCGCCTGGGGAATGAGACCCACCGGGCTGTGGATTCGGGCCAGCTCCCTCTCGCTGCGACCCGCCTCGCGCAGCCGGTCGAGCCGGGCCGCGCGTGCCGGTGCGCCGCCCTGCGCGCCGATCAGGAAAGCAGGCCTGTCGAGCGCCCACTGGAGCAGCGCGTGCTCCCATTCGTGGTCGTGGAACAGCAGGAGCACTGCCGTCCAAGGGTCGACCGTCAGCCCCTCCGGCGCGCGCCCGAGTTCCAGCCCCTCACCCGCCTCGCGCCACTCGACGGCGACGCCCTGCGCGCGGCACAGGTCGACCAACGCAGCACATTCCGCGCCGGCACCCAGAAGAATGAGCCGGGGCGCGGGAATGAAGCGCTTGATGCGCAGCAGATGAAGCGCTTCATTCGCAGGCAATTCCAGGTGCAGCGCGGCCTCCTTGCGTTCCTCGAGAGACGCGAGGCAAGCTGCAAGGGCATCCGTGGCGGGCGCCGGATCGATCCAGATGTCGAGCCCAGCTCCGCACGGGAGGCGGAAGTCGACGAAGGGCGAGCCCTGTCCATAGCGCAGCAGTCGCGGTGTCCCCTCTTCCATGGCCGTCAGCGCCTGCTGTGCCAGTTCGGCGTCGAGACACTTGTCGGCCATGTCGCCCATCCGCGAACCGTCCGCTGCGACCGCCAACTGCGTTCCTACCCTGCGCGAGAAACTGCCGTCGATCCCGACGATGGTGCACAGCGCCGCGCCACCTTGCGCAGCGCGCGCGAGCGCGGCGTGATCGGCGGCGGACGGGGGCGCAGTCATCGACGAGGCTTTGCCGGGACCCTCGCCCTCCCGCAACGGTTGATTTGGCACGAGGGCGGGCCTATTCGCCGCACCAGGAGATAGTTTCATGAAAAACTATATGACCGGGTTCGGCAGCCACTTCGCCAGCGAGGCTGTGGACGGCGCCCTGCCCATCGGCCGCAACAGCCCGCAGCGGCCCGCATTCGGCCTCTATGCCGAGCAATTCTCGACCACCGCATTCACAGCCCCGCGTGCCCAGAACCGGCGCACGTGGCTCTACCGCATGCGACCGATGGCGGAGCACGCCCGGTTCCGCCCCCTCGCCGGCGACATGCACCTCGCCACTGCGCCGTTCACCGGTCCCGTCACGCCCGACCGTTTGCGCTGGGACCCGCTGCCGCTCGACCAGAACGCCGACTGGCTCGAAGGGCTCGTCACCTACGCCGGAAACGGCGACGTCGGAACCAGCGCCGGCATCGGCATCCATCTCTACGCGGCGCGGCGCTCGATGGAGCGGCGCGTGCTGCAGAACAGCGACGGGGAACTGCTGATCGTGCCCCAGCAAGGCACGCTCCGGGTCACCACCGAACTGGGCCGGATGGAGGTACCGCCGGGCCATGTCGCCGTTATCCCGCGCGGGCTGCGCTTCGCCGTCGCGCTCGACGGGCCAAGCCGGGGATACGTCTGCGAGAACTACGGCGCGCCCTTCGAGCTTCCCGACCTCGGCCCAATCGGTTCTAACGGTCTCGCCAATCCGCGCGACTTCGAAACGCCTGTCGCGTGGTTCGAAGACGTGGAAGAAGCTCACGAGATCGTGCAGAAATTCCAAGGAAAGCTCTGGACCACCACCATTGACCATTCGCCGTTCGACGTGATCGCATGGCATGGCAACTCGGTCCCCTATCGCTTCGACCTGTCGAGATTCAACACCATCGGAACCGTCAGTTTCGACCATCCCGACCCCTCGATCTTCACGGTGCTGACGAGTCCGAGCGAAGTCCACGGCACCGCCAACTGCGACTTCGTGATCTTCCCGCCGCGCTGGATGGTGGGCGAGGACACGTTCCGCCCGCCGTGGTTCCATCGCAACGTGATGAGCGAGTTCATGGGCCTGGTCCACGGTGTCTACGACGCCAAGGAAGGGGGCGGTTTCGAACCAGGCGGAGCCTCGCTTCACAACCAGATGAACGGCCATGGGCCCGATGCCGACAGTACCCGCAAGGCGATGGCAGCAGACCTCGAGCCGGTGAAGCTGTCCGACACGCTCGCATTCATGTTCGAAAGCCGCTGGGTCATCCGGCCGACGAAGGCCGCGATGGAACTACCCACCCTCCAGGCGGATTACGATGAGTGCTGGAGCGGATTCGAGAAAGCGAAATTACCATAGTGACCACTTTGCAAGAGACCCACGATCCCGCCGCTACCTCATGGGTGGACGGCACCGAAGACCACGCGGAATTCCCGGTGCAGAACCTGCCGCTGGGAGTGTTCTCGCAAGGTGGCCGCGCACGGCGCGTCGGCATGGCCATAGGCGACTACGTGCTGGACCTTTCGGGCATCGCGCTTCTGCTCAACGGCGAGGCGGCCGAGGCCGCAGCGCTGGCCAAGAGCGAGACGCTCAACGCCCTGTTCGCCGATGGCAACGCGGCGGCCGATGCGCTGCGGATCGGCGTGTTCGAGTTGCTGACCGACGAGAACCGGAAGGAAATGGTTCTCCCCGCACTGCTTTCCGCCGACAAGGTCGCGCTGCACGTCCCTTTCGCAGTGGGCGATTACACCGATTTCTACACCGGCATTCATCATGCCCAGAACGTCGGCAAGCAGTTCCGTCCCGACAACCCGCTGCTGCCGAACTACAAGTGGGTGCCGATCGGCTATCACGGGCGCTCGAGCTCGATCGTGGCGAGCGGCGCCGAAGTCATCAGGCCGCAGGGGCAACAGAAGAACCCCGACGGCGACGAACCGCTGTTCGGCCCTTCGAAGCGGCTGGACTACGAGATGGAAATGGCCATCTGGACGAGCGGCTCGAATGCCATGGGCCAGCCGATCCCGATTGGCGAAGCGGGAACCCACATCGCGGGCCTGGGCATCCTCAACGACTGGTCGGCGCGCGATCTGCAGGCATGGGAATATCAGCCGCTCGGGCCATTCCTCGCCAAGAACTTCAACTCGACCGTATCGCCCTGGGTGGTGACGAGTGCGGCGCTCGAGCCCTTCCGCATTGCGCAGGCCGACCGGCCCGAAGGGGATCCCGCACCCCTCCCCTACCTCGACGACGAGCGCGACCAGGCACATGGCGCCTATTCCATCGAGATGGAAGTGCTGCTCAGCACTTCAAAGATGCGCGCAGCCGGGACGGCCCCGCATCGCCTGTCGAAGGGTCCGATGAGCGCAATGTACTGGACCGCGGCGCAGTTGATCGCCCATCACACCGTCAACGGCTGCAACTTGCAGCCGGGCGACCTGCTCGGCACCGGCACCCTCTCCAGCGAAGGCGAGGACACTCTGGGAAGCCTGCTCGAGCTGTCGCAGGGCGGCCAGAAGCCGATCGATCTGCCGGGCGGCGAGAAGCGTACGTTCCTCGAGCATGGCGACGAGATCGTGATGCGCGCGCACGCGGTTCGCGAAGGCTGCCGAACGATCGGCTTCGGAGAGTGCCGCGGGCGCGTGAAGGGATGAGCGGACTGGTCCTGCACGGGTACTTCGGCTCTGGCACCAGCTATCGCACACGCATCGCGCTCAACATCAAGGGGGTCGATTATCGGCAGGAACCGGTCGATCTGCGCAAGGGCTGGCAGAAATCGGCAGCCTTCATGGCGCTCAACCCGCAAGGCCTGGTCCCGGCGCTTGAGTGCGAGGACGGCGTACTGACGCAGTCTCCGGCGATCATCGAGTGGGTCGAGGAGCGTTATCCCGAGCCGCCGTTGTTTCCAGGAGATCGCGCAGGGCGCGCTGTGGTGCGCGCCATGGCAATGATCGTCGCCTGCGACATACATCCGCTCGGCAACCTGAGAGTGCGCAAGTATCTTCAGCGCGAATACGGTCAAGACGATGCCGGGATCGATGCCTGGTACGGCAAGTGGATTGCAGAAGGGTTCGACGCGTTGGAGGCGATGATCGCCGCCCACGGCGGTCGCTTCGCCTTTGGCGACACGCTCGGCGCAGCCGATTGCCACATCGTCCCGCAGGTCTTTTCGGCCGAGCGCTTCAACGTCGACTGTTCGCGCTGGCCCAAACTGATGAGGGCGGTCGAGAACGCCCGGGCCGAACCGCCAGTTGCGGCGGCCCATCCCGGCAAGCAGCCGGACGCCGGCTAGCCCAGCGCGGCCGCCCGGCGCGCAGCCGCTTCGACCTCTGCCAGGTCCGGCTTGCCTCGCGGGGCAAGCCACGATCCGCCGACACAGAGCACCTGCTCAAGCGCCAGCCACTCTGGCGCGGTCGCTTCGGTAATGCCGCCCGTCGGACAGATGCGCACATCGCCGAATACAGCCGTCAGCGACTTGAGCGCGGGCAATCCGCCCGCCGCGGTCGCGGGGAAGAACTTGAAGTGCGACAGGCCCATGTCCAGGCCGCGCATGATGTCGCCCGCGTTGGCGGTGCCCGGCAGGAACGGCACGCCGCTGTGGCTCGCCGCCTTGCCGAGCGGTTCGGTCAGGCCGGGCGAGACGATGAATTCGCTGCCGGCGCCGATCGCGTCGTCGAGCATCTGCGGATTGAGCACGGTGCCAGCACCGACGATGGCGCCCTGCACCCGCTTCATCGCCTTGATTGCATCGAGCGCTGCGGGCGTACGCAAGGTCACTTCAAGCACGCGCAGGCCGCCGGCCACCAGCGCCTCTGCAATCGGCTCGGCATCTGCAGCGTCGTCCATCACCAGCACCGGGATGACCGGCGCAGTGCGCATGATGTCACCGATCGCGCTCACTTGAATCCCACGGGAATCTTTGCCGCAAGCGCGCTTATCGCTTCGGCGTATTCGCTCTCCAGCCGAGCGATGAAATCGGCTGCCGGGCGCACCTCGTCGACCGGCGCGATGCCCTGGCCGCAGCCCCAGATATCCTTCCACGCCTTTGCCGAGGCATTGGCGAAGTCCATCGTCGCCGGATCGCCTTCGGGCAGGTTGTCGGGGTCCAATCCCGAAGAGGCGATGGACGGCTTGAGGTAATTGCCGTGAACGCCGGTGAAGAGGTTCGAATAGATGATGTCGCCGGCGCTCGAGTCCACTACGCACTGCTTGTAGGCATCGGCTGCACGCGCCTCTTCGGTGGCGATGAAGGGCGAACCGATATAGGCAAAGTCCGCCCCCATCGCCTGTGCGGCAAGGATGGAACGGCCATGCGCGATGGCCCCCGACAGCGCGACCGGTCCGTCAAACCAGGAGCGTACCTCCTGCACCAGGGCGAAAGGCGACAACGCGCCCGCGTGCCCGCCGGCACCGGCGGCAACGAGGATGAGCCCGTCCGCTCCCTTCTCCACCGCCTTGTGGGCGAAGCGGTCGTTGATCACGTCGTGGAACGTCTTGCCACCCCACGAATGTACCGCCTGGTTGAGGTCCTCCCGGGCACCGAGTGAGGTGATGACCAGCGGCACCTTGTATTTCGCGCAGACGGAGAGATCGGCCTCGAGCCGGTCATTGGAACGATGGACAATCTGGTTGACGGCAAAAGGCGCGGCCGGCCGATCGGGATTGGCGCGATCCCATGCGGCCAGCGTCTCGGTTATCTCTGCCAGCCACTCGTCGAGCTGGCTTGCCGGACGTGCATTCAGCGCTGGAAAGGAACCGACAACGCCTGCCTTGCACTGGGCGATGACAAGCGCCGGCACCGAGATGATGAACAGCGGCGCGCCGATGACGGGCAGGCGCAGGCGGGCGGCGAGATCGCTCGATTCGGTTGTCACGGCCCTCGGCCTAGGGTGCGGCCCGACCGCTGGCAATGGCCGGATCGGCGCGCTCCCGGCCTACGGGTGCGTTCCCGGGGCGAAGATGTCGCACAGCGTGGTGAGCAGGCGCAGCGTGTCGGCATCCTCGATGCGGTAATAGATCGTCTGCGCATCGCGCCGGGTGGCGAGCAGGCCTGTTTCGCGCATTCGGGCAAGATGCTGCGAAGTTGCTGATTGAGCCAGGCCGACGTGAACGGCGAGGACCGTTACCGAGCACTCGCCCTCCAGCAGTTTGCACAGGATGAGCAGCCGCTGTTCGTTGGCCATCTGCTTCAGCAGCACGGAAGCACGATGAGCGCTGTCGCGCAGGGCTGCGACGGCACGTTCGTCGACCGGTTCGGCAAGGTCGGTGAATTGGGTCATTGCCTCCGCTATGCCAATTTTTCGCGCCGAGGCAAAGGCTTGCAGGCCGCTGTCCGGTCCTTTTCGACAGCCGTACAGAAACCCTGCGCAATCGTCACAATCGAGTCACATGAGCGAAGCATGGTCGGGGCGACATGGGGTTCGAAGCATGACGAACGTGCAGATCTTTGCGACCGACGCTACCGTCGAAAACTTCGAAGAATTCGTTCTGAACGATGCCCGTTTTTCGTTCTCCCGGCTGGAAGCGACCGGGCCGGCCACACTGGTGGAGGGGCCGTGCTGGTTGTTCGTGGACTGGATGTTGCCGGAAATGTCCGGGCTCGAGCTGTGCCGCCGGCTGCGCGCCGACCCGCGAACGGCCGAGGGGCATGTCACGATCGTGCTCGAGGAAGACGATGCGGAAGATCGCCGCCGTGCCCTGCGCGCCGGGGCAGATGATTACATGATTGGGCCGATCTCGCGCCAGGCCGTGCTCGATCGCATCCTTGCGCAGGACCCCACCTTCGGCTGGCGCGCAGCCGCGCAGGCAATCAAGGCCGGCCGGCTGACTGTTCACCCGGCGGCGGAGCGGGCCTGCTGGGGCGACACCGTGATCGAGCTAAGCCCCAACGAGTTCCGCCTGCTGCGCTTCATCGCCGAGAACCCCAACCGCATCCTCTCGCGCCGTGAGCTCATCCAGTCGCTCGGCAAGTCGGGCGATCCCGATTACCTGCGCACAGTCGACGTGTGGATCAAGCGGCTGCGCGCCGCGCTGCGCAAGGCGGGCGCGGGACCGGTGCTGCGCACGGTGACCAACAAGGGCTACGTCTTCGACGTTCTCGACGCTTGACGGCGGTCAGCAAGACGGGCGGCCCGCCGAAGCAGGCCGCCCTGTCCCTTTAACCTCGCTTCAGAACGTGGCGGAGAGCGAGGCGCCGAACGTGCGGCCCTCGCGATAGCTGTTGATGTCCAGCCGGTTCGAACCGCTCTGCTGGTATTCCTCGTGACCGGTGCCAAAAATGTTGCGCACTTCGACCTTCAGTTCGAGGTCGGTCCCGAGCAGCTTGAGGCCCTCGCGCATCACGAAGTCGAGTTGCACGCCGGGCTTCTCGATCACGTCGGGTTGCGGCGGCGTGCCGTTCAGGCCGCGACTGACCACGCGTTCGCTGGCATAGCTGACCAGCAGCGTCTGCTGCGACAGGCGGTCGTCGTTTTCGAGGCCTAGCTGAAGGTTGACGATGTGGTCCGATTGGCCGGTCAGTGGCACGCCGTCGCGGAAGTAGTCGCTGGCGATCGTCGAGGCGGCGCCAAAGTATGACACGGTATCGTTGGGACCGACCTTCAACTTGGATTTGGTGAAGGTATAATTCCCGCTGATAACGAACCGGCGATAGCCCTCGTCCAGCCAGTCGCCGAGGCCGAACGACTTCTGCAAGTCGAACTCCGCGCCATAGAGTTGGGCTTCGGGCGCGTTGGCGTACGAGGTCGTCAGGTCGACGCCGGCGAGGAAAGCCTCGATCGGTTTGTCGATCTTCTTGTAGAAACCGGAGACCGACACTCGTTCGTTGCGAGCGAAGTAGTACTCGAACCGTGCCTCGGCGTTATAGAGCTGGCTGTCGATCAGCAGAGGGTTGCCGCGGTAGGGGCGGCTCGTGTCGGGGTCGAAGTACGGTTGGTTGATCAGCTCGCGGAACTGCGGCCGGGCTATCGTCTTCGATGCACTGAGGCGGACCTGCATCCCGGGCTGAACCTCATAGGTCAGCGTGCCGGCGGGCAGCCAGTAGTTTCGGGTGAGGCTGGTCGCGGAGTTGGCCGCGCCGGGCGTGGTGAACACCCGGATGGGCGAGACCGACTGGTCGGCATGTTCGTAGCGAACGCCGATGTCGAGACTCAGCAGGTCGCTGATCTGCCAGTTGACCTTGCCATAGCCGGCCCAGTTATCGAGTTCGGCGGCGAAGGCGGGGTTGCCCTCGTCGGTCTCGATCATCGTCAGGCCCTGGCTGTACTGCAGCAGACCCGGTGCGGTCAGGGCATTCACCAGGAGGTCCGGGCGCAGCGCGCCAATGCCGCTGACGATGGCCGAATTGCCGAGAATCTGGTTCGGGGCGAGAAACAGGAAATCGCGTCGTGAAACCGTGCGCTGCGTGTTCGACCATGCGCCACCGAGCGTGACGGCGACGCCGGGCGTGAAGCGGTAGGTCAGGTCTGCCCCGGCCGAGTAAAGGTCCTCCTCGAGATCGGAGAAGGTTATTCCGCCATCGCCCCCGTTGCCGTTGTTCAGCTTGTCGATGAAGATCGAGCCGAACGGGTCCGCCGGCGAATTGGTGCGGATATACTCGAACGACAACTCGTAGGGCGCGTTGCGCTGCGAGTTGGCATAACCGCCGCGCAGGTCGAGCGAGAGGACGTCGTTGAACTTGAACTCGCCGACGAACTGGGTGTCGAACAGCTGCCGCTCGTAGAAGCCCGTGCGCTGGCGCAGGAAGTCGGCCAGGCCGTTCTGCGACGGACGCTGTCCAAGCCCGATGCGCGCCTGCTTGATCGTGTCGTGGATGTAGAGGTTGGTCCAGCGCAAAGCGTTGCCGTCGCCGAACTCGTATCCGAGGCCGAGTAGCCCGTTCACGACCACGCGCTGGTCCGTCTTGGTGGTGGTGAAGTCGCTCTCCACCGTCGACAGGTCCGCGCTCAGCGAGGTCTGCTGGTGCGGCTGGGTGGTCTTCCACTTGTTGGAGAAACCCCCGCCGGCAATCACGCCTAGGTCGCCGTCGCCGACGGTCCACGACTTGCCCCCCGAGACGTTGGCTGACCAGTTGAAGGGGATATCGTTCCAGCTCTGCACCACGGCGTTGCGCCCGGTGACCAGGTCGCGCGCGATGGCGGTTGTGTTGACCGTGCCCGAGCTGATCCGCTCGCCGCTGTCGAAGAACGCCTGCAGGGTCGCCGGGATATCGCGGTTGCCGTTGTCGTAGCCCGACCAGTCGGTGCTCGAGCCGTAATAGGTCAGCCCGCGGTACCCCGAAGTAATCGAGTCGCCGGAGATGCCTGCGCCAATCGTCAGGAAGGCGTCGCGCGGCACCGCCTTGGTCGTCAGGTTGATCACGCCGCCGCCGAACTCGCCGGGGTAGTTGACCGAATAGCTCTTCTGCACCAGCGACGAGGCGATGACCCCGGTCGGGAAGATGTCGAGCGGCACCACGCGCTTGAGCGGCTCGGGGCTCGGCAAGGGCGAGCCGTTGAGCAGCGCCAGTGAGTATCGATCGCCGAGACCGCGGACGTAGACGAAACCGTTGCCGACCACGCTGAGGCCGGTCACCCGGCCGAGGGCGCCGGCGATGTTTCCTTCACCCGTCTTGGCGATCTCGGCCGAGGAGAGGACCGAGACGACTTGCGTCGACGCCTGCTCAGGATTGCGCTGGATACGCCCGGTCACGATGATTTCCCCGCCGCCCGGGACCGAGATATCGACATCCTCCTCGTCGGACACCGTCTCGTCTTCGGTTGGTGCGGGGGTGTCCGCGCCGGTATCGGGCGCCGCGTCCTGCGCAAAGGCGGCGGCGGGCCAGGTCATGGCCGTGGTGAACAGGAGTACGCCGGCTAGCCGCGACGGATGTGACATCGGATTTCCCTCAAATTTCGGATGCGAGAAGGGGGGCGGCTCGTTGCCGGCCGCCCCCACTCGATGGTCGGAAGCCGGTCAGGTGGTCGGCAGCGAGGTGCAGCTGCTGCCACCGCCAAGCGGGGCGTATCCGCTGTTGCAGGTCCAGCCGTTGTACCAGGTGTAGCCGGTCCAGGCCGCGCCGATGTGGTAGGGCGAAGGCGCATTGGTGAAGAACGGCGACAGCGTGGTCACATCGAAGGTCGCCACGCCGTCTTCGCCGGAGCCGTTCACGAACAGGTTGCTCAGCGTCGAGGTGAACGCGTCGTTGTTGTTGTTCGAGCCGGAGCCAAAAGCCGTGGCCACCTGCGCCGCGGAGTAGCTGCCGGTGCCGATGAACTTCGTGCCGTTGCAGCTCAGCACGACCGAGTGGACGGTCAGGGACGCCGGCGTGGTGCCCGAGCCGTTCATGCGGATGCACTCGTTGTTCGGTGTGTAGAATATGCCGTTGACGAGCGTGACGTCGGCATTGCCACGGAAGAGCGCGGCGGCCTGGTCGTTGCCTTCGTTGTTGGCGCTCGTGTTCGGTTGGCGGGCCACGAAATTGGCGACCCGCAGACGGGTCCGCGGCGTGTCGCCTTCGTTGCCGTTCGAATCGATTTCGAACAGCGCGTCGCCTTCGCCTGGACGCTGCAGGAGCAGGGCATACTGCACGTCCATCCGCGCACCGGTATCGACGTCCATGCTGTCGTCGTCGGCGCCGGTTGCGACATAGTGCTTGAGCTGGACCACGCCGCCGAAGAACTCGGCGCCGTCGTCGGAGCTGTTGTGCGACTGGAAATAGTCGATGGTGGTGCCCGAACCGATGCCTTCGGTGGTCAGCGCCTGGAGCTCCTTGTTCGCGCTGAGGACGAAGCCCGAGTAGCGGATCTGGACGTACTTCAGGCTTCCGGCGTTGTAGGTGTCGTCGTTGCCGCCGAACACGGCCGGATCGACCGCGCCTTCGGTGTTGCGTTCGCAAGTGCTGCTGGCGACTGAGCCGAATTCGCAATCGGTGATGCGCCCCCGGCCGAGCAGCACGACGCCGCCCCACTGCCCGATCGACGAATCGGACGCGAACCCTGCGACGTTGTCGCTCGAGGTGAAGATGATCGGCTGGGTGGCGGTGCCGTTGGCGATCAGCTTGTTGCCGCGGTTGACCGCGAGCCACGACTGGCCGGTCTTGGCAAAGACAATGACGCCGGGCTCGATCGTAAGCGATACCTTGGTGTCGGCGGTCAGGTTGCCGCAGCCCACGGTGGTGGAAGCGAAGCCAGCAGCGGTCGGGGCGCTGAAGCCGCCGTCGCAGCCGACGTCGACGCGGCCGTTCATCGCGTAGAGCAGCCCGGAAATCTTCGGCAGCGTGCTGGAGACCTTGATCGTGCGCGGCAGTTCGCAAACGCGATAGGTGCCGGTCGGACCCGATATCGTGCCACCATCCTTCAGCCCCTGGGGATCGGTGATGGTCGGGCAGGCGCCAGCCGGGGTCACGGTGGCTGGACCCGTCGGAGTCGGCGTCGGCGACGGGGCCGGGGTGGAAATGTCGATGTTCACGTTGCCGCCGTTTCCGGGCGAAGCGATGTCGTCTGGCCCGCAGGCGGTAATGGCCAGCAGGCTGCAGCCGAGCACGAGCGAGCGATGAAGATGTGTCACAGCAGAAGTACCCCTCATGGACCGAGAATCGGGAGCGGCGCCAAATGGCCGTCTCGCGACTCCGCTAGGCCCCCGAGGTGACAGAAATTTTGCAGAATTTCCGTTTGACTACAGAGCTGTAATTATGTTCGCGATGTGACAGTTGTGACGGTCCAAACGGTGCCGCCCGGGCCAATGTTACAGTTCGATGACATTATTTCATTTTTGTTGCGGCAGCAGTCGGGTTGGTTGATCCAGTATCCACACGACAGAAGTCTGGGGAGAATTGACCATGTCCATCGCAGCCCTCATCGCCTCCGCGCTGGTGGTGCAGGCGCCGGTTCCGGCGCAAGGCATCGAAGTCGCCTACGTCGACATGACCGCCGGCCGTTCGGAAGCGGCGATCGAGCGGATCGAGCGCGCCGACGCCCGTGACGCCAGCCATCCCGCTCGACTCATCAATCTCGGCATCGCACACGCCCGCATGGGCGAGCTGCGCGATGCGCGTGCGCTGTTCGAACAGGCCGCCTCGGCCGAACGCTTCCGGCTGGAGACAGCTTCCGGCCAGTGGGTGGATTCGCGTGACCTCGCCCGCCAGGCCATCGCGATGCTGGACAGCGGGGCATTCGGCCAGCCGCAGTTCGCCTCGCGCTGAACGGCTTTATATACGGGGGGGCCCGGGCGATGGCTCGGCGCCCCCAAAGTACCATCACAACTTCATCATTTGCCTCGACTCGGGTGGGGGAGTAGCATCTTCGGCAGGGACGAGATGCGCATACCCGCGCGACACCCCCTTGACCGCGCGCGCCGCAGGATGGGCTGCCCGATGTCACGGTGCTGTCATTTGCAGGTTCCATCGCGATTCTCGTGAAGGGGTCCGTGATGAGTCGCTTTTGTTTCCTGACGCTGGTTCTGGCCGCCGCGGCAACGCCGGCGCAGGCCGACGTGCTGGAAGTCGGCACCGCTGGTGCCCGGTGGATTGCCGGCGGCGCGCCGGATGATTCGGCGGGCGCTGCGCAAGCCGATCTGCCCCAGCTCGCCGGCGATGTGCCGGCCCGGCAACTGTCGGCACCGGCCCGCACGCAAGCCGTCCTCCCCGCCCGCTACCAGGCCGCCGTCCTCTCCCTCGCCGAACGCTTTGACGTCAGCCCCGCACTGCTCGAGGCGGTGGTGTGGCAGGAAAGCCGCTGGCACGAAGGGGCGATCTCGCCCGTAGGCGCGCGCGGCCTCGCTCAGCTCATGCCCGGGACGGCCCGCGAAATGGGCGTCAATCCCGACGATCCCCTGGCCAACCTCGAAGGCGGCGCGCGCTACCTGCGCCAGCAGCTTGATCGGTTTGGCGGTGACATCGAAAAAGCCCTCGCGGCCTACAACGCCGGCCCCGGCCGCGTGGAGCAGGCTGGCGGAGTGCCGCGCATCCGCGAAACACAGCAATACGTGGCGGCCGTCATGGGTCGCCTGTCCGACCATTCCCGGAGTGACGATTGATCATGCGTAACCGTTTCCGCCTCGCCGCGCTGGCGATGCTGCTTCTTCCCGCCGCCGCCAATGCGCAGCAGGCCGATCCGCAAGGCTCGGGCCCGATCGTCAACGCGCTTAGCTGGCTTCAGGGCACCTTGCTCGGCAACGTCGCCACCGCGGTCGCAGTCATGGCGGTCGCCGCCGTGGGCTTCGGCATGTTGACCGGCCGGATGAACTGGCGCTTCGGCGCCACGGTCATCATCGGCGTGTTCATCCTGTTCGGTGCGGCTTCGATCGTGGCCGGCATCCAGTCGGTGGCAAGCTGACATGGACCTCGTCCGCCACCCCGTCCATCGCGCGCTGACCCGCCCGCAGATGTTCGCGGGGGTGACGTACAACTACTTCGTAATCAACGCCGCGGTCACCACCGAGCTGTTCCTCATAACGGGCAGCTTCCTGGCTCTGCTCGGCGCGGTGGCGATGCACGGCGTGGGCTACTTCGCCTGCCTGCGCGAGCCGCGGGTCTTCGATCTGTGGATCACCAGGGTCAGCAAGTGCCCGCGCGTCAGGAACTGGCAGCGCTGGGGCTGCAACAGTTATTCGGCGTGACGGTGCCGGGAAGGATCTTGCGATGAGCGAGAAATGGCGCGGCCCCGCTGCCTGGAGCAGGAAGGAAGCCCATGCGGGCGACCGCCTGCCCTATCTGCGCCTGGTCGATGCGAACACGATCCTGCTGCGCGACGGATCGCTGATGACCGCGCTGCAGGTCCCCGGCCTGCTGTTCGAGACCGAGGACACCATGGCGCTGAACGCCCACGCGGCCACGCGCGAGGTTCTGCTGCGTTCGAACCTCGATGCCCGCTTCGTGCTCTATCACCACGTGGTCCGCCGGCGCGTGAGCGTCTCGCTGGAGGCCAGCTTCGACGATCCGCTTTCGGCCCACATCGACAAGCGCTGGCGCGACAAGCTCGGGTCCGGCTCGCTGTTCGTCAACGACCAGTTCGTCACGCTTGTACGCCGCCCCGCCCGCGGCAAGGCAGGCCTGGCGGACAAGGCAGGGCGGATGCTCAAGCGCCGCCGGCGCCACGAGGTCGAGGTCGATGCGCGCGAGCTGCGCTCGCTGCGCTCCGCCGCCACCGCCTTTGCCGCATCGCTCGGCGATTACGGCGCCCAGGCGCTCGGCGATTACGAGGGACCGAGCGGGGCGACCAACAACGAACTGCTCGAACTCTTGAGCGCCCTGTACAACGGCGAGATGCGCCCGGTGCGGCGCCCGTCTGAAGACACCGACATCGGCCGCCTCTTGCCCTATCGCCGCGCCAGTTTCGGGCTCGACGCGATGGAACTGCGCGGTTCGGGCGGGGCCGATTTCTCCGCCATTCTCAGTCTCAAGGACTATCCCGATGCGACGAGCCCGGGCCTGCTCGATGCGCTGCTGCGGCTGCCGTGCGAGATGATCCTGAGCGAAAGCTTCGCCCCGCACGAGCGACAGACCGCACGCGAACGGATCGACCTGTCGCTGCGCCGCCTGCGCTCGGCCGACGAGGAGGCAATGGCCGAGCGGGCCGAAATGCTTTCCGCGCGCGATGCGTTGGGCACCGGCGCGGTTAGCTTCGGCGACCATCACCTGACCGTGCTGGTGCGCGAGCGCAGCCTCGAACGGCTCGACGATGCCGCCGCAGCCTGCGCCGCGGCGATCGCCGACACCGGCGCGATCGCCGTGCGCGAGGACACCAATCTCGAACCCGCCTTCTGGGGCCAGTTCCCCGGCAACGAGCAGTACGTGGTGCGCCGGGCGATGATCTCGACCGCCAACATGGCAAGCTTCGGCTCGCTCCACGGATTCGCCCTCGGCAAGGCGGAGGGCAACCACTGGGGTGATGCGGTCACCCTGCTGGAGACGACCAGCGCGACGCCGTTCTTCTTCAACTTTCACCACGGCGACCTCGGCAATTTCTCGGTCATCGGGCCTTCGGGCTCGGGCAAGACGGTGGTGATGAATTTCCTCGCCGCGCAGGCGCAGAAATTCGGCCCCCGCACCGTGCTGTTCGACAAGGACCGCGGCGCCGAGCTGTTCATTCGCGGCATCGGCGGGCGCTACGACCGCATCCATGCCGGCGAGCCGAGCGGTTTCAATCCGATGTCACTGCCCGACAGCCCGGCCAATCGCGCCTTCCTGCGCGACTGGTTCGGTGTGCTGCTCAAGGCCGACGGACCGGAGGAGCTGGCGACGATCGCCGGCGCGGTCGACGCGGCCTATGCCAACGACTCTTCGCTCCGCCGCCTGCGCCATTTCCGCGAGCTCCTCTCCGGCAGCCGTCGCCCGCAAGCGGGCGACCTGGCCGACCGGTTGGCTCCGTGGATCGAGGAGGGCGAACACGCCTGGTTGTTCGATAACCGTGACGACCGGCTCGACCTGTCGAACCGCGTGCTGGGCTTCGACATGACGGCGCTGCTCGAAAACCCGCGGCTGCGCACGCCCACGATGATGTACCTGTTCCACCGGATCGACGAGCGGCTAGATGGCAGCCCGGCGATGATCCTGATCGACGAGGGCTGGAAGGCGCTCGACGACGAGGTGTTCGCCGCGCGCATCCGCGACTGGCTCAAGACATTGCGCAAACGCAACGCTCTCGTCGGCTTTGCCACGCAGTCGGCCCGCGATGCTCTCGATTCCAGGATCGCGACGGCATTGGTCGAACAGACCGCGACGATGATCTTCATGCCGAATGCCAAGGCTCGGGCCGAGGACTACTGCGACGGCTTCGGCCTGACCGAACACGAGCTGGCGCTGGTTCGCTCCCTGCCCTCGCACAGCCGCGCCTTTCTCGTCCGCCAACCCGATGCCTCGGTCGTCGTGCGGCTCGATCTATCGAGCGCGCCCGAGGTTCTCACCGTTCTGTCCGGCCGCGAGAGCGCAGTGCGCCGGCTCGACCTGCTGCGCGAGGCGGTGGGTGACGATCCAGCCGCCTGGTACCCCGCTCTCACGGGCCGGTCGTGGCCGGGCGCGGGCGGCAACGACGAAGACGAGCACGACGTATGGGCGGCGGCCGAATGACTCCCGCGGCGTGCCAGTACGCGGTTGAAGGGGTCGGCAGCGGCGTCGCCGCTTCGCTCCAGGGCGTCGATTGCGCCGCGAGCCAGATGGCGCAGATGGCCTTTGCGCGCCTGTTCGGCAGCGAGGGCGCGCTGATCCCCGCGCTCACGATACTGCTGACGCTTTACGTCGCACTGTTCGCCTTCGCCCTGATCACCGGCCGCAGCCGGCTCGGCATTTCCAACCTGACACCCCGCATCGCCACGCTTGGCCTCGTCCTGACCTTCGCGACGAGCTGGATCGCCTACCAGAGCGTAGTGTGGAATCTCGTGACCGGCGCACCGAACCAGCTCGCCGGATTGCTGACCGGCACCGGCGGCAACGCCACGCAGGTCTTCGCCCAGAAGATTGACGTGGTCTTTGTAAACCTGATGCAGTCGACCGGCGACCAGGCGATGCAGAACGCCTCCGCCTTCACCCCGCCGGGCCTACTGTGGTTCGGCGCGACCCTGCTCTTGCTCGGCACCGTTGGCGTGCTGGCGACAACCCGCATCGCGCTCGCCGTGCTGCTTGCACTCGGCCCGGTGTTCGTCGTGCTGGCGCTGTTCCAGGGCACGCGCGGGCTTTTCGTCGGCTGGCTCAAGGCGGTCGTGTTGCTGGCTCTCACCCCTCTGTTCGCAGTCGTCGGCGGATCGCTGATGCTCGACCTTTCGGTCCCGGTGCTTTCCGCCCTGACCACCGGTCCGGGCCAAATCGACCCGCGCGCGGCGATGGCTTTCTTCATGATCGGCGCGGTGCATTGCGCGCTGATGGCGCTGACGCTGAAGATCGCCACCACGATGGTATCGGGCTGGACCGTGTTCGGCCTGGCCGAAAAGCGCGCCAGGGACAGCGCTCCCGCTGCCCAGCAGCCCCAAGCGGCCACGGTGATTGCCGGCAGCGCAGCGGGCGTCGCGGTCGACCAGGCGCGGCAGCCCTCGACCGCCCCGGCGCGCACCATCCGCCTGTCCGAAAGCGCCCCGGCCGCCGCCAACGACACCGCCCCCGCCAGCCGCTCCCGCTCGGCTCGCGTGGTCGATAGTGCCGCCGACGCGCCGCGCCCGGCAATCCAGTTTCAATCGCGAGCCAAGGGGGTCGGCAGCAAATTCCGCTCTGCCCCCGCACGCCGCACGGAGTCGCTGAAATGAATCGCCTCGCCCTTGCCGCCATGTGCAGCCTCGCCGCGCTGGCCCTCCCCGCCCGCGCCCAGGACCCCCGCCTCGTCACCCGGATGTACGACCCGGCCGAGGTCGTCCGCATCGAGGGGCGCACCAACGTGCAGTCCACCATCCGCTTCGGCGAGGACGAACTGATCGAGAATGTCGCGATCGGGGATTCGCAGGCCTGGCAGGTGACGCCCAACAAGCGCGCGAACCTGCTGTTCGTAAAGCCGATGGCCGAACGCGCCTCGACCAACATGACCGTGGTCACGAACCTGCGCACCTATCTGTTCGACCTCGTCGCCAGTCCCAAGGTGGCGACGCCGCTGTACATCCTGTCGTTCGATTATCCGGCGGATAGCAAGCCCAAGCCCGCGGAAGCGGGTCCGGCTCTTGCCCTCAACGAGGCCGAAGTGCGAGGCGGCGACGAGCCCGCAAAGCATTGTCGATCCCGCCGATCTCAATTTTTCCTGGAGCAAGAGCGGTGACCGCAAGCTCTATCCAGCCCGCATCTACGACGACGGCTCTGCGACCTTCATCACCTGGCCAGCGGGCGCGCCCGTCCCGGCCATCCTGATGAAGGATGAGAAGGGCACCGAAGGCCCGGTCAACTTCTCGGTCCGGGGCGACGTGATCGTGGTCGACGGGGTGCCGAAGGAACTCGTCCTGCGCTCCGGCAAGGACATGGCTACACTGGAAAACAACGGGCCTCCGCGGGAAGTGAACCCGCAGGCATCTTCACAATCACTGGCCAAGCTCGAAGAGGTGGCACGATGAAACTGGCGATGCGCATGGCGGACAAGTCCGCTCTCAAGGCCGAAAACGATCGCGATCCGCGCGAGGGCGAAAGCGCCGAGATCATCGATCTCGCCAGCCGCACGGCCTATCCGCAGGTAACCCAGCGCAAGGGCAGATCCGATGCGATGGGCATGGTCTCCGGCGTCGCGATCGTCGCCGTGCTTGGCCTTGCGACGCTATGGGGCATGGATTCAGCCCGCTACGATGCCAAGCAGCCCGCTCAGCAGGCTCCGGCCGTCCAACCAGCGCCGCAAGCCGCGGTCCCCTTGCCGGAGCAGGCGCCCGCATTGCCAATGGCCGCGCCGGCCCCCGTGCCGCAAGCCGATCCCGCACCGGCTCCGGTCTATTCGGGGCAGCCGCAACCTGCCCCCGGGCTGGCGATGAATCCCTATAGCTCGCCCACAGTGGTCTACGATTCCAGCGCCATGCCCGCTCCGGTCGCGCCGGGCACGGCGGTGGACCAGGCGGCAGGCGCGGCGGCCAGCGGCAACTCGGCCGCCGATTTCGCCAGCCGCATCGGCGGAGTCGGTGGCGGCCCGACCCAGGCCAAGGCCGACATCGACCCTCAGACCACGGTCGCGCAGGGCACCCTTATCCCGGCAGTGCTGGAGACGGCGATCAATACCGACGTGCCCGGCTTCGTGCGCGCGGTGGTCAGCCAGGACGTGCGCAGCTTCGACGGCACGCGGGTGCTCCTCCCTCGGTCGAGCCGGCTCATCGGTCAGTACCAGTCGGGCCTCCAGGCCGGCCAGAAACGCGCCTACGTGATCTGGACACGGGCCATTCGGCCCGACGGCGTGTCGGTCTCGCTCGCCTCGCCGGGCACGGCGTTCGATGGGAGCGGCGGCATTCCCGGCAAGGTGGATTCGCACTTCTTCCAGAAGTTCGGGTCGGCGATGCTGCTTTCGGTCGTCGGCGGACTCAGCGCGATTGGTTCAAGCGGCGCGGGTGTCGTGCTGGGCGGCGGACAGAGCGCAGCGGCAGCGGCGGTGCAGGGCAATCAGAACATCAGCCCGACCATTCGCGTGCGGCCAGGCGAGCCGATCCGCGTCGTGACCGCACGCGATCTCGACTTCAGCCGCGCTCCGCGCCTCTAGGCCAACCGTGGCGGCCGAAATCCACCAGATCGCGGGCAGCGACCCGGGCGCGCCGGAGACGGCCGGTAGCGCCTATCTCGACGCCTACCTCGCGCCGTTCCGCAGCTGGCTGGGCCGCGACACGGTGACAGAGATCCTCGTCAACCGGCCGGGAGAAGTTTGGATCGAGGATAGCGCGCAGGCCGGGATGCAGCGAATCGAGGCTCCGGACGTGGACGACCGCCTCGTCCAGCGTCTCGCGGAGCAGGTCGCCCGCGTCAGCCACCAGGGCATCAACCGCGAACACCCGCTGCTGGGCGCAACTCTCCCCGACGGGGCCCGCGTGCAGTTCTGCGGCCCACCCGCGACGCGAAAACACTGGGCCATGGCGATCCGCCGACACCGGCGCCTCGACCTCCCGCTCGATGCCTACGACGCCGGCCCCCTTGGCAGCCGCGCCGAGCCGGACATGCCCGATCCCGCGGCTGGACCCGTCGCTTTCCTGCGGGCAGCCATCGCGGCGCGCAAGACGATCCTCATCTCGGGCGGGACCAGCACCGGCAAGACCACATTCCTCAACGCCATGCTGGGCGAGATCCCGAGCGAGGAACGCGTCGTGCTGGTCGAGGACACTCCGGAACTGCGCCTGCCCGGCGCGAACGGAGTGGGCCTCGTCGCGGTCAAGGGCGAGCTGGGAGAAGCCAAGGTCACTGCCAACGAACTGCTGCAGGCCGCGTTGCGTCTGCGCCCCGACCGGATCGTGCTGGGCGAGTTGCGCGGTGCCGAAAGCGTCAGCTTCCTGCGCGCGATCAACACCGGCCACCCCGGCAGCTTCTCGACCATCCATGCCAACAGCCTGCGCGGGGCGCTGGAGCAGCTTTCGCTCATGGTCATGCAGACCGGCATCGGCCTCACCCGCAGCGACACGATCGAATATGCCGCGTCGGTGATAGACGTGATCGTCCAGCTCGACCGCAGCGAAGGCAAGCGCGGTATCGCGGCAATCGGCCGGAGCCAGGACCTGCTGAGCTGAGGAACGCCGGGCGCAAGTTGTCCCGCCGCTCGGTGAGCGAGGTTCCCGGGACCTACTCTGCGAGACCTGGCACGGTGATCGTTCGTTCTCCTCCGAATTCCTCCCGCACGACGATCAGGCCCTGCCGCTCCAGGTGATCGAGCAGCCGGCGGATCCGGCTCGGCGAGGTGCTGCCATAAACGCGGGCAATCTCCTCCTCGTCCGGCGCGGCGCGGCCCTTCGCGGCGGCGGCGGCGATCGTCAGGTAGGGAGCGAGGACGTCATCGGGCACCGTTTCGGCCAATTGCTCGATCGTTTCGCGGGCCGGCGGCGCAAGTTCGTGGAGCCCTGCGCTGGCGAAGGCGAACAGGCGGCGAAAGCTCGTCATGTCGATATGTGCGCTGGGAACCCCGTCCTTGCGGCAACGCTGCGCAAAATCGCGGAACAGCGTCGCAGGCGACTGGAACGTCGCGCCTTCTTTGGCGGCCAGTTCGCGAACGATCGTCTCGAGCCTGCCATCGTCCTCCCCGTCTCGGCGAGGAGTGCTTTCGACTACGTCGGCCCGTCCATTCCCGTCCGCAGGTGAAGAGGGTTCCGCAGTTCCGGGCTCCGCAGCGGCGCGGCTTGCAATGACTTTTTCCAGATCGACCTTCGGAGTGACCGGCGCCGCGGCCCGCGGAGCCGGCTCGGCCGATTCCCGGGCGAGCTCTTCGTGCAGCAGCGCCTCGAGTTCCTCCCCGTTCGCCTGCGGCAGCGGCACAAGGCCTTCGGCAGCATTCTTGCCACGGGTTTGCACCGGGCCGATCTGAACCGTGATCGGCCGGCGGCTGATGGCCGGACCCAAGCCCATGAAACTGCCCCGCTGCAGGTCGCGGATTCGCTCCGCCTGGCGGCGATCCATGCCGAGCAGGTCGGCCGCGCGCTGCATGTCGATGTCGAGGAAGGTGCGACCCATCAGGAAGTTGGAGGCTTCCGCAGCAACGTTCTTCGCCAGCTTCGCGAGTCGCTGCGTGGCGACGATGCCGGCGAGGCCGCGTTTCCTGCCGCGGCACATCAGGTTCGTCATGGCGGAAAGCGTCAGCCGGCGGGTGTCCTCTGCCATCTCTCCCGCGGCGGACGGGGCGAACATCTGCGCCTCGTCGACCACCACCAGGGCGGGATACCAATGCTCGCGCGGGGCGTCGAACAACGCCGTCAGGAACAGCGCAGCGCAGCGGATCTGCTGCTCCACCTCCAGTTCGTCGAGCGCCAGAACCACCGAGACGCGGTGCTTCCGCACGCGCCCTGCCAGCACCTCGATCTCGCGCGCCGAGTGTGCGGCGCCGTCCACCACGACGTGGCCGAACCGGTCGGCGAGGCTGGCAAAGTCACCTTCTGGATCGATCACCACCTGCTGGACGAGATCGGCGCTCTGCTCCAGCAGCCGGCGCAGCAGGTGCGACTTGCCGGATCCGGAGTTGCCCTGGACCAGCAGGCGCGTGGCAAGCAGTTCCTCGACGTCGACGGCCACGGCTTGCCCGCCCGGATCCGTGCCGATTTCGATCTGCGCCCTCATGCCATCGGCGAATAGGTTCCTGCCGGCGAGGCGCAAAGCCGCCGCGGCCACTTATCCATCGGTTGTGCGCCCGTCCGTTCATGGCGAGCGCGGCACCGCACCTCTACTTGGCGGGGATCTTGTCGAACTCCGCCTGGATCCTGGCGAGGTTCTCGTCGCTCAGGTCAACAGGTTCGTACTGCTGGATCGCCTTGAGCGTCAGGTCCCGGCCCATGCTCTGGAACATGTCGTTCGCGTAGATCGCCGGGATCATTCGCTTGAGGACCGCGGCGGCCGCGGGATCGTCGAGCAGCTTGCCGACTTTCGTTTCGCTGACCGAATAATGCGCCCCGGCCGCCGCCTGCGCTGCGGGTGCATCCTGTGCCGCGAGCGCCGGGGTGAGCGCGATGGCGGCAGCTGCCAACGACAGTCCTGTGAGCAATGTACGCATGTCTAACTCTCCCTTTCAGAATCCATCGAGATCGCGCGCCAGGACCACGGGACCGCTGAAGGCCTGCGCTATCCCGTCGAGATATTCTACGGCGACCTTGCCGCTGAGTCCGGGCGCCGAAATATGCGTGACGACGACGGACCCGGCCCCCGCCGCTCGCGCCAGTGCCCCGACCTGCTGCGGCGTCATGTGATGCTCGCGCAGGTGAGTCATCAAGCCCGTCATCGCCCCTTCGGGCATGTTCGGGCTGACCCGGCGAATTTCCGCCACCGTGCGATCGAAATCGATCATCTCGCTTACGAGCAGGTCGGCACCCTTCGCCAGACGCTCGACCGCCCCGCTCGGGCCGGTGTCCCCGGTGTAGGCAATGACCCGGTCGCGCGCTTCGAAGCGAAAGGACAGGGATTCGAAATTCCGGTCGTCGGCGCTGCCGGCGGGAAAGGAATAGTGGCTGTTCTTCGCCGCCACGACGTTTGTCGATGCCAGGCTGAACGTGGCGCCGTCGCGGATCTCGACCACCTCCACGCCGTGCGCGAACGGTCCGGGGAACTCGCCGGGGTAAGCATATCCCGCCTCCACCGCCGGACCCATCGCCGCGAGGATTCCGTCGACGAGCTTGCGCGTCCCCGGCGGTCCGTAGATCGTCAGCGGCGATTTGATATTGGTCTGCCAGCGAAGGCTGAGAAGGCCGAACAGACCTGCGGTATGATCGAAGTGCAGGTGGCTGAGCACGACGGCCTTGACTCTTGCGAGGGCGATGTCCGCCTTTGCCAGCTGCTCCGCAGTGCCGTCGCCGGCATCGATCACGTAGACGCCGTCTTCCGTGACGAGGGCATTTGCCGGCTGCGAGCGCGAAGCGTCAGGCATTGGTCCGCCCTGGGTGCCGAGCGTGATCCAGGTCGACGCGAGCGCGGGACTCGACAGGGCGAAGGCCAGTACGATCGACCAAAGCGCCAGGATTTTACGAAAGCTCACTACGTCAGGCACTCCCCGCCTCTTCTTTATTCTTTATGCTAGGAATATCTTGGAGTACCTGCAAGGCTTTCGTGGAGGAGGGGGGCTGATGACGACACTCTACATGGCGCCATTCACCTGTGCGCGGGTGACCGCCATCGCGCTCGAGGAGGCGGACATTCCGTACGACACCCGCGCGGTTCGCTTCACGAGGGGGGAGCACCGCTCGGAGGAATTCCTCGGCCTCAATCCTCTGGGCAAGGTGCCGGTCCTGGCCATCGACGGTCTGATCCTGACGGAAAACGTCGCCATCCTGTCCTATCTCGCAGAGCGTGTCCCGGAAGCGGCACTCCTGCCGGGGATGAGCGACCCGGGCGAACGCGCACGTGTGCTGGCCGACCTTTGTTTCTGTTCCTCCACCCTCCACCCCATCGTCACTCGTATCCGGATGCCGATGTTCTTTGCCGGGCAGGAAAACGCCCTCGCCGTGAAGCAGGCGGCCGAGGCCGCGATGGACTCCTATTTCGCCGTCATCGAGCGGCGGCTGGCGAATATCCCCTGGTGGTTCGGTGAGAACTGGTCCGCGATGGACGGGTATCTCTACTGGGTGTTCTGGCGTGTCCAGGGCGCGGGATACGACGTTTCGCGCTTCCCCCGTTTTACCGCCCATGCACGCGAGATGGAGGGGCGTTCCGCGGTGCAACGGGCGCTCGCGCGGGAAGACGCGATGCAGCGACAGCTCGAGCAGGAGGGCGCGGCGTTCATCCCGCCCGCAGTCGGCTAGAGCGGCTCGGCCAGAACAGCGGCCATTTCCGCACCCGCTTTCGCGTTGTCGATGAGCGGGCCCTGCCCGAGCTGCCCGCGGCAGATTTCGAGCGATTTTTCGACTACGTAGCGGCAGCGGTCGAACCGGCGTGCCCGATAGGCGGCAAAGGCGCTCGCCACATGTTCGCTCCGAGCGAATTCCTCGGCCAGCACCACGGCATCCTCCATCGCCATGCCCCCGCCCTGCCCCAGGTGAGGCGTTGTCGCGTGAACGGCATCGCCCAGCAAAACGATGCGGCCGCGATGCCACGGTCCTTCGAGGAAGATCGTCTCGAGGGGCCGGTACACCACCGCCGCGTCATCGACGAGCTTCTCGCGAATTTCGGCGATCGCCGGAGCAGGACAGCCGGCCAGACGACCGCGCAAGGCTGCGGCCAGGCCCCGTTTGGGCAGGACCGGATCGCCCGGCTCCGGAGTGGTCACATAGAGGTAGATCTCGTCCTCGCTCATCGGCACCAGGCCGATGCCGGTGGGTCCGTTGTAGACGTGCAGTGCCTCGAAACCCGCCGGTCGCGGCAAGCTGTACCGCCAGACCGCCTGGCCGACGTACTGCGGCGCCGGCGCGGCGGGGAATATCGTCTGGCGGATCTGAGAATAGATGCCGTCGGCTCCGACGACCGCGCAAAACGCATCGCCAGAGCCGTCGGACAGGGTCACGTCGACCCTCTCCCTTCCGTCTTCGATGCCGGCAACGGTCGTCGAGTAGCGGAGGGTGGCACCTGCCGCGAGGGCCGCGTTCGTCAGAAGCCGGCGCAGCGCCTTGCGTGGAATGCCCATGGCCCCGGGGTAGCCGGGGATCAGCGAACGTACCGGCGCCCGCGCGACAACGGTTCCGTCAGGCGCGTGAATCTCGGTCGCCTCGTAGGCAAAGCCCGCCGCCAGGTAATCCTCCGCCAGCCCGAGACCGGCGACAGCGCGCACGACGTTGGCTTGCTGGCTGATACCGACACCGTCGGGCTCGCTGCCGTCGCCGCGTTCGACCACGGTCACGTCACACCCCTTCTGGGCCAGCGCCACGGCAGCGGTGAGCCCCCCGATGCCGGCGCCGACGACGAGGATCCTGCGCTTGTTCAAGCGTGAGCGTCCGCGCGGCGCCGGGTGAGGTACGTCGCGGCGATAAGTGCGGCAGCGACAAGCGGTGCGGCAGCCATCGTCCCGATGCCGTAGCGAAGCCCTTCGGGCCCCAGCGTGGGCGTAAGCCAGTCGCTCATGGCGCCGACGATGAATGGGCCCAGGCCGCCCCCGATCAGGCCCGAAGCGGCCAGCATGACGGTCGCGGTCAGTCCCCGGTCGTAGGGCTGCGCGTTGTCGACGGCGAAATTGATGCTGGGAATGATCGCACAGGCGAGCAGGAAGTTCATGCAGGCCGCGCTCGCCATGGCGGCCGCCATCGTCGGCAGGAAGGCGAAGCCGAGCACGCAGGGGACGGACAGCGGCAGTGCAATCATGGGAATCCAGAGCATCGCCCGGATCGACTCCGTGCGGCGGCGAACCACGTCGGCAAGAAAGCCGGCGAACAGCGTCCCGGCGATCCCGCCGATGCCGACAGCCGGCCCGATCGCCAGGCCGACCTGTGCGAGCGGGATGCCGTGCGACCGCTGCAGGAAGGCCGGCCCCCACGCGGCCAGCACCGAGGTCAGCATGCCGGCGATCCCGTATCCGGTCACGAGACTGGCAAGGCCCGGTGTTTGCCACGCGCGCAGGAGCCCTTGCGAGAGATCGGCGAAGGTGCCCAGTCCCGGTGTCGGCGGCGCTGCGTCGCCCCGGGCCGGCTCGTGAGCTGACAGGAGGACGAGGGCCGCAACCACGACCCCGACCCCGCCGGCCCAGAAGAACATCACCCGCCAACCGAGGGCGGCCGCCAGGATTCCCGCAGCGATCGTCCCTCCCACGATGCCGACGAAGGCGCTCGATTGGTAGACTGCGACGGCCCTCCCCCGGGCCTGTGGGCGGAACAGGTCGGGGATGAGCGACATGGCCGCCGGAAAGGCCGTCGCCTCGCCGATCCCCACCGCCACCCGGGCCAGCGCAAGCGAGGCGAAATCGTGGGCCAGGCCGGTCGCGGCCGTGGCGACCGACCAGCCGGCGATCCCGAAAGCGAGGATCCGCTTGCGGTTGCCTCGGTCGATCATTCGCGAAAGGAACAGTCCGCCGACGAGGTTGAACAGCGTGAAGAACAGCCCGTTTGCGAGCGACATCTGCGTGTCGGACAGCGCCAGTTCGGTGCGGACCTGCTCGGTAACCACGCCGAGAAGGGTGCGGTCGGCCGTGTTGAGCACGTTCGAAAGGAAGAGGAGAAAGAGCGTCCAGCCCGCCGTCCGCCGGGAAAGGGCGCGGCCGGCATCACTCATGGCATCACGCCTTTGAGGTCGACGAGATGGGCAAGGGCAGGGTCGAAACGGGCGTCGATCAGCACGAACACCATCGTCGCAACGCTGTCCGAGCGGTTCTCCCACGCGTGATCGGTGCCGCGCTGCACGACGACGTCACCCTTGCGCAGGGTCGTCTCGCTGTCGCTGAGGATCAAGGTGACCTCGCCTTCGACGACGATGCCGTAGTCGATCGTCCGCGTCCGGTGCATCGGGCTGCGGACGCCGCCGGACGCGAGGGGCTGAAAGTCGATCATGCGTATGACGGTGCCGCCAGCGCTTTCCGGTCCGATAGCCGGAGAAGCGCTTGTCGGCTCGCCCGAAGGCACCGGCCCGAGCGGCGCGGGCGCGGCCTCGGTGGCCCAGATCTCGTCGAATGTTGAGCCGGGGAGCTCGCGGACGTGCGGCACCGCCCCGTCCTCGAGAATGACCGAACGACCATCGGGGGTGTGCCCGGTCACGACACGGCGCGTGATGCTCATCGCAGGATCCTCTGTCCGCTGACGTCGGTGCCCCCGGAAATATCCAGCCGGATCGCCGGGCCGAAGTCGTGCAGCGGCAGGTCCGCCAGCGCGTTCACGATGAGGTACTGCGTCGGCATCTGCTCCCAGCGCGCCGGATGGAAGGCGAAACGCCCGGTGCCGACGCGGCAGGAACGGACCTCGGGCGCAGGCGGCCCCGGCTCGACGATGGTCATCTGGTCGATGTCCGCCGTGCCCCACTCGCCGGTACGCGGCATGTACTTGCGGAACATCATCGGCTGCGGCGACGCTTCGGGCAGCGGGGCTGGCGCGACCCCGCTCGCGTCGATCGACAGGAACTCGAAGCCGTCCCAGCAGGCCCGCCCGCGCCAGGTGGAGCCTTCGTCCTCCGGTGCGGGAATGTCGGCGAAGATCTTGGGCCAGCCGAGCTCCTCGCGGCCGGTTAGAATGGGATCCGCCATGTTTTCCCACACGACCGGCACGAAGTGGCCCTCGACCTCCTCTTTGCCGCGCCACACGGCGGGAATGCGGACCATCACGATGTTGTATCCGCGCCCGGCCAGCCAGCCGATCTCGCTGAGGATGGTGACGACGATCTCAAGGCGCGGATCGCCCGAGAGGGCGCAGCCGCCCGGCAGCAGCGCCCCCAACATCTCTCCGTCTGTAGCCGCCGAAAGCGTGAGGGTGACGGCCTTCTTGTCAAACCGCCGGTGCCGCTCCGCTTCCGGCAGATTGCGCGGCCCCGGAGCAGGACCGAACCCCACCGGCATGCGATACATCCCGGCGAGGCCGTCGTTCAATCCGCGCGCTCCAGCCCCAGCAGCTGCGCCGCATTGAGGCCGAGGATCTTCGCCTTGTCTTCGTCCAACAACCGCTCATTGAAGCCGACCGGATCAGGCTCGGACATGTCGAACGGATAGTCTGTGCCGAGGCACAGCTTGTCGGCGCCATGCGTCCGCACGAGGCTGTCGAGCTGGTCAGGATCGAACACCAGCGTGTCGAGCCACATCTTGCGCAGGTAGCTCGACGGCTCGTGCCGGCAGTGCTCGGAACAGTCCGCGCGGGCGCGCCAGCCGTGGTCCATGCGGCCCCAGTAGCCCGGCATGTAGCCCCCGCCATGGGCGACGCAGATCTTTAGGCCCGGATGGTCGTCGAGCACGCCGCCGAAGATCAGGTGCCCGATGGCGAGCGTGGATTCGAGCGGATTGCCGATCAGGTTGTTGAAGTAATACTCGCTCATCCGCGCGGCGTGGGTGAACCCCAGCGGGTGGATGAAGACGAGCACGCCGAGCTCTTCCGCCGCCGCCCAGAACGGGCGCAGTTCCGGTGCGTGGAAGTCGGCACCATTGACGTTGGAGCTGATCTCGATCCCCCTCAGGTCGAGCTCCGAGACACAGCGGCGCATCTCCGCGATTGCCAACTCGGTGTTCTGCAACGGGACCGTCCCCATGCCCACCAGCCGGTCCGGGTGCTGCGCGACCGCTGCCGCCATGCCGTCATTGACCGCACGCGCGGCGTCCCGCCCCGTTTCGGGGTCGGTGAAGTAGAAATACTGCCCCGGACTGGGCGACATTGCCTGCACGTCGATGCCGAGCCGATCCATGTCCGCAAGGCGTGTGTCGAGCGTGTTCAGCGTGCGGCCCATCTGGGCGAACTGGGCCCGGTTGACCTCCGACGTCTTGGCGCTTGTAAAGTCGTTGATGCCCGGCGGAGGGCCGGGATACTTGGCCTGCACGATGGCGTCGGCCGCGGGAATGCCGAGGTGGCAGTGGATGTCGACCACCAGGTGCTGGCCGCGTGCGGTGACAGGGATCGGCTTGCGGTCGCCGCAGGTGAAGACCTCGCCGCTCATGCCGAAGTCCTCGCCGGTTCGATCCTGCCGGCACAGGCGCCGAATCCGATCGGGACATGGCCCTCGGCCTTGGCCGTGGCGCGAAGAGTGAGGGTGTCGCCATCCTCCAGCATGACCCGCTGTGTCCCGTCGGGCAGCACGAGCGGCTCCTTGCCCAGATCGGTGATCTCCACGAGGCAGGCGCGCGCCTCGTCCGCCGCGCCCGAAACGGTGCCCGTCGCGATAAGGTCGCCGACCTCGAGCGGCGCGCCACCGGACGCCTGGTGCGCAACCATCTGCGCCAGCGTCCAGAACAGTTCTGCCACGTTGGTGCGCACGATCGTCTGCGGCCCGTTGCCGGTGTCGAGTTCGGCGATGGCCTCGACGTTGAGCCCGCCGGCTTCGCGGTCGAATGCTTCGTCGAGATAGCCCGGAATCTCGGGATCGCCTTCTGTCCGTCCCCGGCCCGGGACGCGGAACGGGGCCAGTGCCTCCATCGTCACGACCCACGGCGAGATAGTCGTAAGGAAGCTCTTGCCCAGGTGTGGACCCAGCAGCATCTCGTAGAACTGGATGCCGCGGGCGGACCAGTCATTGACCAGACAGCAGCCGAACAGGATTTCGTCAGCCCGCTTCATGTCGACCGTTTCGCCCAGAGCGTTCACCGGTCCGCCAAGCCAGGCTCCGAACTCGAGCTCGAAATCGAGCATCGGCTCGGCCACTACAACCATGGCGTCGCTTCCCGGCGGCACGACCTGTCCAACCGGCCGCACGACCGGAGTGCCGGACGCGGCGACCGAGCTTGCCCGACCGTTGTAGGCAACCGGCAAGGTCGCCCAGGCCGGCATCGGTGTACGCCCGCCTCTCGCCGCCATGCGCAGGATGTGGTCGGCCGAAGTGCAGAAATCGGTGAAAGCTGTCGGCTTGGCCGGCATCAGCAGGCGCGCGGCATCCATCGGCACGAGCGCCGCCTCGACCGCAGCCCGGCCGGCCGTCTCTTCGGCGCGATAGAGATCCGAAAGCGCTGCGCGCAGCGCGGAAACGGCAGCCTTCTCGCAGGCGAACAGGGGCAGGAGACTGTCGCCGCTGGCCGCCTCCGCCGCGGGGCCGGATATCGCCCCGGAGGCGCGCAGTGCAGCCAGGTCGATGATCTGGTCGCCCAGCGCAACTCCTCCACGCGCACCCTTCCCATCATCGAACACGCCGAACGGCAGGTTCTGGATCGGGAAATCCGTGCCCGGCGCGTTGGCGCTTTCGACCCAGCTCCTGCGCAGCGGATCGTGCGTGGCGTTCAGTTCAATGGGCATGGCCGCATCCGTGAGTGGCATGGTGCTCCTTGCGATAGCGATTCATTTCGGCGAACAGCACCGGCGGCGGTGCGGGTTCGAGCGACGGATCCCAGCCCTTGAACAGCGAATAGACGTTGGCGACGACGCGCTCGGGGTCGGTCCAGTGGGCGTATTCCTTGATCGGGATGTCGCGCGCAGCGGCGCGCCAGTCCATTCCCGCCTCGAACCGCCCCCGCGCTTCCTTTCGCAGGTGTTCGAAGTAGCCCTTGAGCGTGCGGACGTTCTCGACGTCGCAGATCGGCCCGTGGCCCGGCACGACGACCGCGGGGTCGAGCGCGATGATGTGCTCGCAGGCGGCGATCCAGTTGTCGAACGGACCGGCCCAGACGATTGGGTGGCCTTCGTTGAACATGAGATCGCCGGTAAAGACGGTGCGGTCCTGCACGACGTGCGCGATGGTATCGGAATCGGTGTGCGCCGGGCCCAGATCGGTCAATTCGACCGTCTTGTCGCCGACGGTCAGGGTCAGCGCCTTGTCGAACGTGCGCGTCGGGAGCGCAAGTTCATCGACCCCCGAAAAGTCGAAATAGCGGCCCATCGTCTCGAACAGGAATTCGCCTGCCTCGCCCATGTCCTGCCAGTTGGCCGACAAGTTCGCCAAAGCGCGCGGGTTGAAGCCTTCCATCTCGTGGCGCGTGGTGGCCGTGGCGATGATTTCCGCACCCTCGACCACCCCGTTGCCGAAGAAGTGATCGGGATTGGCGTGGGTGTTCATGACCATGTCGATGGAGGCGCCGCCTGGAATCCCGGCAAAATCATCCAGCATCATGCGCGTCAGGGGCACGCTCATCAGCGTGTCGATCAGCAACGTTTCACCTTGGGAAGTGACCAGCCCGGCGTTGGACCAACCCCATGTCCCGTCGGGCTGGACGTACCCGTAAACGCCGTTGCCGATATCGTGCACGCCTTGCCGGAATGGCCAGTTTGCCATGTCGATTCCTCTCCTCGGCGGCCGACCTTACTCAGATAATTCCTTGCTACAAGAATATTATGGCAGAGGCGCTTGTTGTCGTTTGCCCGCGCGCAGACTAGCACCGCGAGGATGGGCACAGGACAATCGGCGAGCGCAGGATCGAGGAAAGGCGGCAACCCCCGCCGCAAGGGCCGGCCCATGGCCTCGGCCCCCGGCGTGGGCAAGGAAGCGCTGGTCGATGCGGCGCGCGCGCTGTTGCAGGAACTGCCGCCGGCACAGGTCACCAGCACGGCGATCGCCCGCAAGGCCGGGGCCGATCCGGCGCTGGTGCGCTACTACTTCGGGAACAGGGAGAACCTGCTGTTCGAGGTCGCGACCCAGATCGGCGAGGATTCGAACCGCCCGTTGCCCGATGGCGAACCGGTCGACCTGCTCGAGGACATGATCCGGGGAACCTTCCGCTTCACCCGGTCGGCCAAGCACATGCAGCGGCTGATGATAGAGGAGCTCGATTCCGCTTCCTCGCCCGAAATGCGCGAGAAGATGCGCGAGTGGAACCGGCACCCGGTGAACAACTACGCCCGCATACTGGAAATCGACGAGGGCGACGCCCTGCGCGAGTTCGATCCCATCTTCATGTACCTGGCGGTCGTCGGCATCTGCGATTTCTTCGAGGCCGGCGCGCCGCTGGTGGAGCTGCTCGTGCCGCCGGGAACCGACAAGGGCGAACTGGCCAAGCGCTACGAAGACTTCGTTGTCCGGCTGGTCACCGACGGGGTTCGCAAGCGCTAGGCGCGCTCCGCGACGCACGGGTTGCGCTGCGTGCCCAGCCCGCTGATCGTCCCCTCCATCACGTCTCCCGGCTTGAGGAAAACCCCGAAGGCCGACCCGTTGCCGTAAGGCGAGCCGGTGCAGATGAGGTCGCCCGGTTCGAGCACCACACGGCTCGAGAGATAGGCGATCTGCCGCTCGATCGAGGCCATCATATCGGAGGTGGATTCGTCCTGGTAGACCTTCCCGTTGACCGACAGCTTGATGTTGAGGTCGTAAGGATCGGCAATGCAGCCGCGCGGCACGACCATCGGTCCGAAGGGCAGGAAGGTCGGGAAGCTCTTGCCCGACAACCAATCCGCGCCAATCGCAGATCCGTCGCGCCGGAAAATGAGCTCACGCGCGGTAACGTCGTTGACCACGGCGTAGCCGGCGACGAAGTTCATCGCCTCGGCCTCGCTCACCCGGTGCGCGCGCCTGCCGATGACGACGCCGAGCTCCAGTTCCCAGTCGGGCTTTTCGACGTCAAACGGCAGGACGACGTCGTCGCGCGGCCCGATCGCGCAGGCGGGCAGCTTGAGGAAGGCGAACGGCAGGGCCTTGGCCCGCTCGTCCATCATTTTCTCGACCCGGGCCTTCAGTTCCGCCGGATCGACGTCCTCGTGCTCCTTCGTGCGCATCGACGGATCGCCCATGATCAGGCCGACGACGTGCTTCTTGTAGTTCGCTCCGGTGCAGAACACCTGCCCGGGCCGATAGGGCAAGCGCGCGTCGCTCGACGGCAAAATCCGCGCCGTTTTCCAAAGCGCTGCCATCTCTCGACCAATCAGCAAGGCGGGGCTCGAAGGCCGCCCAATCGGCAAGTAACTGGGGGAGCGAGCGATCCTCGCCCCAGTGCGAAAGCGGCACGAAGCGTTCGCCCGAAACGAGTACCGCCCGCTCCGCGTGGTCATGGAAAACCGTGGCCAGTCCGTAGGTCATGCCGCCTCTCAGTAGGGTTCGTGAAGTTTCTGCATGGTGCTGCCGAGCATCTTGTTGGCGTCCATCTGGTCGCCGCCCGACATTTCAATCTCGCCGATGCGGACAGAGTTTTCGACGACCATTCTTGCCCGTTCGAACCGCCGTTCGGTGAAGGAATCAAGCGCTTCATTGACATGGTCATGACGCGCGAGTTCCTCCGCAAGCGCCAGTCCGTCCTCCACCGCCATACCCGCGCCGGACGCCATGTGCGGAGTCGTCGCGTGTACCGCATCGCCGATCAGCACCGCTCGTCCGTGGTGCCATGGCGCCGGCAGAAGGAGCCATTCCAGCGGGCGGTAATTGACCAGCGACCCCTCGCCCAATCCGGCGCGAACCTGCTGAACGTATCCCCCGAAAGGCTTGAGGAGCTCAGCTACGTGATCGAGTTGCTCCTCGGGCGCGAACCAGGGGTTGTCCGGCACGTGCTCGAGAATGAAGGCATACATCTTTTGCGGCGAGATCGGGTTGAAGCCGAGCTTCACCGGACCGCCGAGGAACATCTCGGCGCGGTCGACCTCGGGCGGACGGTCGGCGACTATCCGCCAGCAGCCCTGACCGGTGAACTGCGGCTGCGGAGCCTGGGGGAACATGATCTGGCGCATCTTCGAGAAGATGCCGTCGGCTGCAACGAGGAGATCGTATCGTTCCTGCCGACCGTCGGGGAAAGTGACCGAAACGCCCTCGTCGTCCTGCTCGAAATGCTCGATCTCGGCTCCCAGGGTAACGCGAACTCCGCTGTCGCGAACCTTGCGCGACATGATCTCGTGAAGGTCCGGCCGCATGATCCCGCCACTGCGGGCGACCGGGGGCGCGTCGCTGGGAATGGGGCGCGTTTCCATGACGACGCTGCCGTCGACCGAGCGCAGCCGGATCCCGCCGCCGACGAACCCCCTTTCCCGCACCTCTTCGAGAATCCCCAGATGGTCGAACGCCCGTAACGACAGACCGGTCACGCTGATGCCCGCGCCGTATGCGCGCCATTGCGGATCCGCGTCGACGAGTTCCACGGATACACCCCGATGCGCCAGCGCCAGCGCCGCGCTCATGCCGCCGACGCCGCCGCCGACTACCAGTGCGCGATCGATCATTCTGATGCCCCTCCAGTCATCGAGGTCAGGCCGGAACCTGCCACAGCCCCTTGTCGGGCTGCATTTCAGCGTGCGGCACGTTGCCAGTGATGATCCGCCCAGTGCCCCACTGGTCGATGGTTGTCGGTCCGGGTTCGTAGGTCTGCGGCTCCCAGGTTTCCTCGTCCACCTCCTCCAGGTCGGAGGTGTACTCAACCGCGTTACCGTTGGGCGTGATGAAGTAGCTGAAGGTATTGTTGCCCGCCGTATGGCGCCCCGGCCCCCAGCTCAGCTTGATGCCGTTCTCGTGCATCCGCGCGAGCCCGCGCATAAGTTCATCCACCGAACTGACATCGAAGGCGATGTGGTTAAGCGCAGGCGGGCCGGGGAGGATTGCGACCCTGTGATGCGCCGAGTTGCAGCGCAGGAACACCATGAAGTTGCCGATCCAATCGGACAGCCGGAAACCAAGCGCATTCTCGAAGAACTCCGCCAGGCCCTTGTGATCGGGCGAATGGAAAACGACGTGGCTGATACCAACTGGGATAGCCTCTCCCTTGTCCAGCTTGCGGAACGCTCGCGGGGTCGTGTCGCAGATGACTTCCATCGCCCGGCCGTCTGGGTCGAAGAACCGGAAGGCGAAGCCGCCTGCCGGGCCGTCGGCGGGGCCCGGCTCGGAAATGATCTTCGCGCCGGCGGCCTTCACCTGCTCGAAGATCGCCAGGACATCCTCGCGGGACTCTGCAGAAAAACCGACGAGGTCGGTCTTCCGCTCCGCATCCTCTCGCAGCACTATCACGTAAGGGTGCGGCATTCCTTCGGCCGCGAAATAGACCCGGCCGCCCTCTTCGGCGACCTCGATCAGGCCCCATTTCTCGCCGAAGAACTCACGCTCCGCGGCAAGGTCGGGAACAGCCAGGGCGACGTAGTGCAGATCAGTCACGCTTACGGTCATTTGCTACTCTCCGCTGCGATTTCCCCCATCAGAACTTTCCGCCGATCCTGACACCGTAGGTCCGCGGCTGTTCGGCCGAGGCCGATATCAGGCCCGCGGAATTGGTGGTCCCGGTGACGAGGCGGCGGTTGTCCTCGATGTTGTTGACGTAGAAGCTGACGTACAAGCTGTCATCCTCGCGCCCGAGTGTCAGCGAAGCATAGCTGACATACGTCGACTTCGCCTTCAGGTAAGGCAGGTAATCTGCGGACGAATAGCTCGAAGAGCGATAGCGCGTGCCGGCGACCAGCACCGCCTTGTAATCGTTGCCGAACGGGATGGTCTGTTGGCCGTTGAGGTTGAACGACCACTTGGGTGAATTGAACGCAGTCTTTCCGGAGCAATCGATTGCGAACACGCTGATCGAACCCCCGGGTGTCGCCTGCATGGTGGGCGTGAACGGACAGGTGGTGTTTGGCGGCAGACCCTGGTTGGGCGCGAAGTAGGTGAAGCTGTCGTAGTTCGTGTCGAGATACTGCACGTTGGCAGACAGAAGCGTGTTCTCGGTCGCCAGGAACTCGAGATCGAGATCCGCGCCCTTGATCGTGCTGTCGCCGATATTGCGCGTCAGGAACACCGTCGACGGCGGGTTGCCGAGGTCATAGCCGAACTGGCTGTATTGCTGGTTCTTGTACTTCCAGAGGAAGGCCTCGAGATTGAGCTGCACACGGTTGTTAAAGAAGCGGTTTTTTGTGCCGAGCGTGTACGCCTTGATCGTCTCCGGCTCGTAAGTGGAGACGCCGCGAGCGAACGAGAATCCTCCCGCGTGGTACCCGGTCTCAAAGCTGGCGTAGATCATGTTCCGCGGCGACAAATCGTACTGCGCAGCCAGCCGGTAGGTGAACTTGTCGTTCTTGAGCCCGTCGTTGATCCCAATGGGCGAGAATAGCACGAACGGCGCCGTTTGCGATCCGCCCGCCTGTGGAGGCAGCACAAACAGCGGGACCGGCGTAATCGGAAACCCGCGCGACGTGTAGAAATCCCGTAGCGCCGTCTCGGTCGAAACCAGGGGAATGAAGGGCAGCGTAGGACAGATGTCCTGTGGCGGTGCGGGATTGCCACAGAACAGGATGTACACATCGGACACACCGTCGAACGTCTTCTTGTCCGAGGTATAGCGACCGGCAGCGGTCAGGCTGAGCGGCTCGATCGGCCGCCAGGTCACTTTGCCGAACCCGGCCCAGCTCTCGGTCCCTGTCTTGAAATTCTGGTAAGGCGAAAGGGTCTGCTGATTGTAGCGCGCAGTCGCTGCAATGCTCTCGTCGAAATACATCGCACCGACCAGATAATCGATCGAGGTGCCGATATCGCCTGCCCAGCGCGCCTCCAGGCTCGTCTGCTTGTCCTTCTCCTTGGTGAAGCCCTGCCGGAATACGCCATTGAAGGCATATTCGATATCGGACTCGCGATAGGCCGGCTGGACCGTCAAGGTTCCCGCATCGGTCTCGTAATTGAGCTCCGCGGTGACGCCCCAATAGTTATTGTCGTTGTAAGGCTGTCCGTCGACCACCGCACCGGCGTGCCCGACTTGCGCAACGAAGCGCGTGGCCAGCAATGCGTTGGACGCCGGATCGAGCAGCCCTTGCCGGTCGGAAAAACCGGTCGGAACGAATTGGTAGCCGGTAAATCCCGTCGGTCCGAAGGTCGGATTGACTGCGCCGAGGTAAAAGCCGCTGCTCCCTGCACCGCCCTGGTGAGAGAAGTCGAACGCCAGGCGCAGGTCGAGCTGGGCCGTGGGTTCGCCGTAGATCTGCAGCCGGCCGGCGTGCTCGCGCTGATTTCCGGTGCCATCGGACATAAACGCGTCATGGCGGGAGATCGACCCTGCGGCCCTGATCGCCACGTCCTGCCCGACAGGCACGTTGACAGCTGCCTGTCCGGTCAGCCAATCGTAATTGCCATAGCCAAGCATGAAGTTGCCCGATGTCTCGCCGAGCTCGGGCCGATTGGGGATGACGTTGATCGCACCCGCGGTTGCATTTCGCCCGTAGAGCGTGCCCTGCGGCCCCTTCAGAACCTCAACCCGTTTCAGGTCGTAGAACACGCCCGACGTCGAGGTGGGACGGCCGATGTAGACGCCGTCGTAGTTGAAGGAAATGGCTGGGTCGGAATAGCCGTTGACGGTCGCATTGCCCACGCCGCGCACGAAGAACACGGTCGTTGGACCACCGCCGCTCGCGGCGGATAGCGATGGGGAAATGCGTGAAAGATCCTCCGCTCGGATGACGTTCTGCTGCACCAATTCGGCCGGCTCGATTACGTCGATCGCGATCGGAACACGCTGGCTGCTTTCTTCGACACGCTGTGCGGTGACGACGATGTCGTTGATACCTCCCGGTCCGGTATCCTCGATCGGATCGTTCGCCGTCGGTTGCGTGTCCTGCGCCAGCGCGGGCGTTGCCAGCCCGAACAGACACAGCGCGCCCATCGACGCGCCGACGAGAAATTTCACTGCCATGATCTCTCTCCCATGCTTATATTCCTAAGCGTAGGAATTTTTATTCCTCGGAACAAGAATTTTCGCGCGAGAGCGTCACATCCGGCCGCGGGATGCGCGTATCTCATGGGATTGCGGCCGAAACCGCGCGTCCGCTCGGCAAGCTTCCGAGATGGATCAGTAGGCGAGGCGGGGAGCGTCGCTGGCGACGGTGGCATCATGGCCACCCATTGCCCTGTACAACGCGATGAGCGCGTCGAACCGGTCCTGGCTGGCCAGGACCTGCGCCTCCTCGGCGTCGGACAAGAATTGTTGCGCATCGAGCAGATTTTGCAGATCCGCCTCACCTTCGAGGTACTGGAGGTTGGCCAGCCGCGCGGTGTTGCGCGCCTCATCCACTATTTGCTCGAGCAGGTCCGCCCGTTCTCGTGAATGCAGGACCGCGCTTTGTGCATCCTCCACGTCGCTGAGCGCCTGCAGGACGGTGCGGCGATATGTTTCGACGGTTTCCACTTGGTAAGCCGAGGCATACTCGAGATCGCCTCGAAGCCGGCCGCGAGCGAAGATGGGTGCGAGGATTGAGGATCCGGCGCTGATGACCTTGCCCAGCGGGCCCGTACTCGAATCGCCGATGAGGCCGGACAGGCTGAGACTGACCTGCGGAAAGAAATTCGCCCGAGCTTGTGAAACATCGCCATTGGCCGCGGCAATCAGCGCTTCCGCCGCGCGAATGTCAGGGCGCTCAGCCAGCAGAGCCGCGGGCGCCGGCGGCACCAGCGCCGGCAGCGTCAGATCGTCGATCCTGCCTGGAGCGAACTGGAAAATCGGAGCTTCTTCGCCAGCCAGCAGCGCAAGTGCTGTCCGCGTCTGGTCGAGTGCTTCGACGAGTCGGGACTGCTCGTTGCGCAGGTTCAGGATGTGGATCGTCTGCAGTCCTAGTTCCACCCGTGTCGCTGCACCTTCGGCGAGACGTACCTTGATGACGCGCTCGAGCTCGATTGCCCGGTCGATGTTCTGGTCGATTATCTCGATCCGTCGCTGAAGGGCCGCCCGCTGGATGAAAGCCGAAGCCAACTCTGCTTCAACCGCCAGGGCCACAGCTTTCTCCGAGAACCGAGCCGCCCTTGCCCGTTCGCTCGCAGCCAGCTTCTGGGCCTTCGCCTTGCCGAAGACGTCGAGGTCGAGAGCGACGTTCAATTCGGCAGAGGCGTCGCGGAAATCCGGCAACGTGCCACCGACCCGTCGGTCCCCGCGCACGTCCCCGCCGAGCGTGACCTCCGGCAATGTCGAGGCGCGGGCGCTCCGCAACAATGCCTGCGACTGGGCTATGCGTGACTGCGCGATCGCAAGGTCTGCATTCTGCGCGAAAGCTCGCTTGCTCAACGCTCCAAGTTCCGGTGAGCCCAGCAGGAACGCGAGACCCGCTTGCGAGGTGGAAGCCACGTCGCTGTCGCCGATCTTGCCGAAATCGCGGCTCCAGTCGGCCGATACGATCGGCGCAGGCGTTGCCACAGGAGAAGCAGGGACGCATCCCGCGAGGGCCACGGACGTCGTCAGCAAGAGGGCGTGACGGGGGCCTTTCATGGCCTGCGGACTAGGCGAAAGTGGTTAATATAACTTGAGGGGCGGTGTCGCCGACAGCCAGCGGGACGAAGTTTGGTTCACGGGAGATTTACGTTGTTTTCAGGCTTCCCCGCTAGGGCCGCTTCTCAAGTCGCAACGAAGCGAAGGAGCGATGGCGGAGGCCCTTTTCCGCAACGAGGTGATCGAGGCCAGCCGAGATCGGCTTACGGGAACTGTCATCGCGGCAGTGCCCCCGTCTGCTCGTCTCTACACACGGATGGTTCTCGCGGTCGCGGCAGCGCTCGTGCTCCTGCTGATTTTCGGCAGTTACACGATGACGACCGACGTGCGCGGCATTGTCGCATACGATGCAGGCGTGACGCGGGTCTATCCTCGCAGCGCAGCGGAAGTTGCTGAAATTCAAGTCCAGCAGGGAGACAAAGTCTCGGCCGGCCAGCCGTTGGTCACACTCGCCGTTGCCCAAGGCCAATGGGGGCTCGCTCCCCAACTCAATCAGCTGGCGGCACAGGATGGAGAGCTGGCGCGACAGATATCGCTCTCGACGGAGCAATCAAGCTCTGAACTCACGGCTATCGAACGGCAGGGCGAAGGCTACGCCGCCTCGCTTGCCTCGCTGAAGCGCCAGCGCGCAATCGCCGGAGACCAGATCGGTTTGGCCGAAGCCGCCTTGCGGCGCGCACAACGACTCGCCCAGCAGGGGGCGGGTACGGAGCGACAAGTCGAGGACAGCCGATCCGCCCTGCTTGCCCGGCGGGCGGAGTTCGAGGCCCTGGGGGAGCAAATAGCCGCGCAGCAAAGTGCGCTGGGAGCGAACCAGGCAGAACGCAACCGGAGACTCCTTGAAGCGCAGGTCGCACAGTCCCGTCTACAGGCCCAGCGTGCACAACTGGCCGAGCAGCAAGCGCAGCTGGCGAGAGACAACCGGCTCGTGCTCACGGCACCCATGTCGGGCACGATCGGGGACATCAGCGTCGAAGTGGGGCAACGCGCCAACCCCGAGCGTTCCGTAGTTTCGGTCATACCCGAGAACAGCAAGCTGGAAATCTGGCTCTACGCGCCCACCCGGGCAGTGGGCCGGGCGCGCGTCGGACAAAAGGTGAGAATTCAGTTCGATGCCTTCCCTTACGAGAAATACGGAACGGGATCGGGCGTCGTCACCGAAGTTGCGCGCGTGCCCACCGAACCGGGGAATCTCGATCCCGGGCTCAACGTCACGGAGCCTGTCTTTCGACTTCGCGCGCAGATCGAGAAGGTCTCCCCCCGTGCCACGGTCGCCCTTGATTCGTTGCGTCCAGGGATGACCCTCAATGCCAAGCTCGAACTGGAGAGCCGCAGTCTCTGGCAAGTCCTCTTCGGGCCCGTAATGCAGGCTTTGGGCCAATGAGCCGGATGACCTGGCCCTGGACGCAGGGCATCCGTCCTGTCTTGCAGACCGAAGCAGCGGAATGCGGCCTTGCGTCCCTGACGATGGTCGCTCGTCACTACGGCCACCAGTGCGATCTGATAAGCATGCGACAGCGGTTCCCAACTTCGATCAAGGGAATGACGCTGCGGCAGATCATCTCGGTCGCCTCGGACCTCGATCTTTCAGCCCGGCCGGTGCGACTTGACGTTGAGGAGTTGGACAAACTGCAGGTGCCTGCCATTCTGCATTGGGATCTCAATCACTTCCTGGTTCTCGAGCGGGTGGAAAAGGACTTCGCCTGGATCCTCGACCCCGCCGAGGGACGGCGGAAGCTGAGCCTGGCCAAGCTCGGACGGCACTTCACGGGCGTAGCGCTCGAACTTACACCCACGGCCGAGTTCCGTCCGATCAAGACGCAGGTCCGCACGAAGCTGTCCGATCTCTGGAGCCGACTGACCAATTTCCGGAGCGCCTTTACGCAGGTGCTGGTCCTCTCGCTCATCGTCCAGGTGACCTCCCTGGTCGTTCCCTTTTTCATCCAGCTGGTGATCGACGACGGCATTAACCAGGGCCAGGCGAGCTTTCTCACCCTGCTGCTAGTCGGTTTCGGGCTGGTCTACCTGCTGCAGGCCGTCTGCCGCGGTCTGCGCAGCTGGGTAACGCTGTGCCTGGGCGAATCACTTTCGTTTCAGCTTTCGGGCAATGTTGTGCGGCACCTGCTGCGATTGCCGATCGGATATTTTGAACGCCGACACCTGGGAGACATTCTTTCCAGGATCGGTTCGACCGAGCCGATCCAGTCATTGCTTACGCGCGGTATCGTGGACTCCGCGATCGACTCGACGCTCTTGGTTGCCACCCTGCTGGTGATGCTGATGATCAGCGCGCCGCTAACGGCGATCGTGTTCGTCTGCACCGTGGCTTACCTCCTGCTGTCGCAACTGATGTACCCCGCCACCCGCGCACGGACCGAGGAAGAGATCGTCGCTCGCGCGCGGCAGGAATCCTATCTCATGGAGTCCCTGCGGGCGATGCGCGCCATCAAGCTGCATGGCCATGAAACCCTGCGCGAGAGTGGCTGGCGCAACCGCTACGCCGACGTGATTTCCGCAAGCTATCGCTCGGGTATGATCAGCCTGAAGCTGAGCTTTGCCGAGGACGCCATTTTTGCCGCTTCGTTCCTGTTGACGGTCTATTTCGGAGCCCTGGCTGTCGTGGACGACAAGCTGACCATCGGCCTGCTGCTCGCCTTCCTGTCCTATCGCAGCAGTTTCACCTCCAGCGCGACATCGCTCGTGCGTCAGTTCCAGAAGTGGCGCCTCCTGAGCCTCCATCTGGAACGATTGTCGGACATCGTGACTGAGAAAAGGGAGCTTGTGACGTCCTCGGGCCGGACAGGACCGCTCGGCCGACCGCCGTCGGTTCGGGTCGATTTGCTGACCTTCGCCTACGACCCGTCCGATGGCGCCGTGCTCGATCGTGTCAGCTTCGAGATCCCCGCCGGAAAGATGGTCGCCATCGTAGGCCCCTCGGGTGCCGGCAAGACGACGCTCATGCGGCTCCTCCTCGGATTTCTCACCCCAACAACGGGCTCCATCGAGATCGATGGGCTGCCGCTCGGTCCAGGCAGCATCGGACAGTGGCGGGATCGCATCGGTGCCGTCATGCAGGACGATTACCTGCTGTCGGGCACGCTTGCGGACAACATCTGTTTCTTTCATCCGCAGCCTGACCAGAAGCGGATCGAGGCATCGGCCCGCTTTGCGATGATTCACCAGGACATCGCAAAGATGCCGATGGCATATCACAGCCTGGTCAGCGACATGGGTTCAGCGCTTTCCTCCGGGCAACGGCAGAGGATTCTCCTGGCGCGCGCGCTTCACCGTGACCCCGACGTGCTATTTCTCGACGAGGGGACTGCGAACCTCGACGAGAAGACCGAAGAGATCATAGCTCGCCGCATCGCTGACCTGAAGATGACCCGGATCGCGATTTCTCACCGGCCGGCGCTCGTCTCCTACGCCGACATCGTTCTTCACGTCGAAAACGGCAAGGTTGAGGCGCGTCCCGGCTCTTCGGTTCGCGAATTCGCCCGACCCACGCAACCGACGAGGAGTGCCGCGTGAGCGAATTGCCCCCCCTTCGCGTGAACCCCGAGATCGATGCCGAAGCGGCACGGAAGACCTTTCTCGAGCTAGGGAGGGTCCGCCTTTCCCGCCTCCTGGTCGCCGGGGCGCCCCAGCTTTATTCATATCTCCTCGAGAGCGAGGACTGGATCCAGCTCGTCAACCACGAAACCGGCGCGCACGAGCTGGCGCTGGACCGCTGGAACGTCCGCGGCTCCGCGATCCGCAGGAAGCTGGAGCGCGAGCTGTATGAACGGGCCCGCGACGGCTTCCAGTACAGTTACGCCGCCTTGCGCGTTCCGCAGGTCGGCGAGAGCGGTCAGGACCCCGTGCTCGACGCTGTGGCGGAATTGATGCGCAGCCCGGACATGATCGCTCTGCTGGAAGCGGTGACGAATGTCGCAGACCCGCAATTCGTTGACGGTCAGGTCACCTCATACGGGGTGGGAGACTTCCTGACCGGACACGACGACGATGTCGTTGGCTCGCGCCGCAAGGCAGCGTTCGTCTACGGCCTCACACCGCAGTGGCGCCCCGAATGGGGTGGCTTGCTGCTCTTTCATGAGGACGGCGATGTGGAGATCAGCGGCATGGTGCCGCAGTTCAACACGCTCGACCTGTTCGCAGTGCCGCGCTTTCACAGCGTCACCCAGATAACCCCCGCGGCGCCCAGGCGGCGCTATTCGGTTACCGGCTGGCTTGCGACGCCCTAGGGCGCCAACTCAAAGCTGCGTCGAACTGCCGCTCCGGACCTTGATCTCGACCTCGACGAGGCATTCGACCGGTCGAGTGTCGTAGTGGCGCACGAGGCGAGGATCGAAGAAATCCCGGAGGATCGGCGGCCGCTTTGCAGCGAAATAGAATTCCGGATCTTCCTGCACATCTTCGTGTGCCGTCAGGCGCAATTCGTCCTTGCGGGTCACTTCTTCCACCACGCACCACGCATGGGTGAATCCTGCACTGCGAAGGGCATAACTGCGGTGATAGCCGTTCTGCAGCAGGACCCGCTTGCCGCTGCGGACCGCGCTGAGGAAATTAGAACCGAAGCCCACCGAAATGCCCAGGAAAGCCGCGGCCGGACCGGGGAAATCGAGTTTCGGCAACTGGTCGGCTTGCAGCAGGATCGGATCGTGTTCGCGGAAGTCGCTCGACGGCGATGTGAATTGGTAGCGGTTGGATGCCAGCCGCTTGACGCTTACCGGGGGAAGCGCACGATCGGTGGGCAGGCAGAAGCGGAACAACTGCGACGGCGTCGGAGATGATCCGAGGCGTTCCGCAATTCTATGCGAGTAGCCGTTCTCGACATGGAGTTGCGAAACGACCAGCTTGTCGAGTTCGACGAGTTCGATGGTGTAAGGCAGGTTGTCGAATGAATTGCGAAACCACGCGTTGCCTTCGAGTTCCTTCGCCAATCCGCACAATCGCTTGTCCAGCGGACGGCACTCGATCGTATCGGCTATGCCGGCCTCCACCTGTTCGAGATCGTAGTAAAGGTCGTTCGCCGTGCGCCAGTGGGCCGCGAGCTGCCGCTGGTCGAGCTTGTCTCCGTCGATAACCTTCGTTTCGCAAAAGCGAAGGTAATCGCGCAATTGCGGCTGACCCAGGAGCCAGGCCATCGGCACGATATCACCTGTTCGCTGGACGACTGGCGCAGTTCCGGAGCACGCATGCTCGAGGTTGTCAGTCGCGGTTCGGGTCACCGGGGCGATATACATTTGCTCGCTATACCGGCTCCCCCTTACAAAAAGGTAAGGGCGGGAATTGCTTCCCGCCCTTTGCCGACGTCCGCTCTTTGCGCTTAGCGCAGGAGCGTCTCAGCAGTAGCCCTTCGAGCCATGCTTATGCGACTTGCTCTTCTTGGACTTGCTCTTCTTCGACTTGCTCTTCTTCGACTTGCTCTTCTTCGACTTGGAGCCGCCGCAGGGCGGACAGGGCGAGCAGGACTTGCCCTTGCCGCCCGCGCCGTAGACCATTTCGAGTTCTTCGAGGTTAAGATCGCGCATCCGAATTCTCCATCACCAATCCAGGCTTGTTTGCCTAGCCTCGTGATGTCCGCCAGATAACGCCCTGTCTTGGTTAACAAATTAAGCGCTTCAGTTTGGAACAACTGGCCCCACGGATGTAAACCTGCCGCAAAAATCCGGAATTCCTGGTCCAGCGCCGAACAGGTGCTGCAAGTTCCGTGGACATGATTAGACGATACCGTCCGCATCCTCTTTGCCACCAGCTTGAGCAAAGAGGTCCGCGGACCCCGCTTGCTCGCCAGTCGTGGCCTGCTTTGCTATCAGGTAACGGTGACCCCACGTGCGATAATCGTCATTGGGCCGAGCGGGAACGGCAAGTCGACGCTGGCACGAGCGCTTGCTCGATATCTGGATTGGCGATTCATCGAAGGCGACGAGCATCATCCGCCTGGCAACATCGCAAAACTCGCTCGCGGCGAGCCGCTGAGCGAAGCGGATCGTGGGCCTTTCCTGGACTCGATAGCGCAAGACCTCTGCGTCCCTGGTGAAGGCGTCGTCGTGGCGTGCTCGGCTCTGCGGCGATGCCATCGCGAGCGTCTACGAATGGCGCGACCCGATGCAGCCTTCGTCTGGCCCGACGTTCCCCCCGGTGACCTGGCGCGACGCGTGCATCAGCGCAGGCACCATTTCATGCCACCCGCGCTTCTCGAGGATCAGATCGCGACGTTCGAACGGCCAGCCCCCGAAGAGCCGGTCATTCGGATCGACGGTTGCTCAGCTCTCGAGGAACAAGTGCGGTCGGTTGCCGAGGAACTTGCAAAACTGGCGGCCGCGAAGCCCCGAGGTGGGGCGCGAGACGTCTAGGGGACGACCCGGATCTCGACCCGACGGTTTTCCGGCCCGCCCACGGCCGGGGCCTCGTCGGCTGACACGGTGTAATCCGCCCGGTCAATGCCCGCCCCCTTGAGCATCGCCGCGATTTCTTCGGCCCGGGCATGGGCAATTCCGGGATGTTCCGACAGGACCGACCCGTCGGACAGCCTGGTGGCCCCGCGATAGCCAGCAATCTCGATGCGTCGAGCCCCCGTCTGCTGCGCATAAAGCAGGACCGGATTAAGAAACCGCGGCGTCTTGAAACCGACCATACCTTCGAACTCGTATGGCACGGTGAACGACTTCGCCTCGAACGGCGGTGGCGGCGCTGCGGGCGGATCGGGGTAGGTGAAAGCCAGCCGCCCTAGGCTCGGACCCGGGGGGCGTGGCGGCTCGAACGGGAGGGATATGCGCGGATTGACCATGCGCAGATCGTCGCATTCTGGAGAAGCCTCGGGCATGATCGAAACGCTCACCCGGTCGATGACGAGGCCGCCGCAGATGCGCGGTGCAGTTCGGTCGACCCTGCCCTCGACAAGGACCTTATGGCCCAGCGACGGGGGATTGAAGGGCGCCGAAACGTCGGACTGAATGCCGAGATAGTAAGTCTCTTCGTCGCGTTCCACGATCCAGCAGGGCACGGTCGGCGTGTCCTGCACGATCGGGCAGGCGACGAACGGAAGAGGGTCCGGCTCGGCAGCGTGGGCGACGAAGCTGGAGCTCGCCAGGAGGGCGGCGGCGGGGCGAAGCAAGCGCACCGTTCCCTTTATCACAGGCTCATCAGGAAGTTGCCGAGATCGGCCTTTTCCTGCTCGCTGTACTGAATGTTGTAGCGCCGGTCGTAGAAGTCGACCAGTTCGCGAATATTGGCCGCCGAGCCATTCGAAAAGTAGGGAGCGCGTGCCGCCAGTCCACGAAACTGCTGCATGACGATGGCCCCGACATCGTTGCACTTGCCCGAGATGAGCGCACGCCCCGGGTCCTGCGTATAGATGACCCGGCCAAGATAGGGGTGCGGTTGCACATCCTTGTGGCAGGTGATCTTGAACAGCGGCATCAATTCGTCCTCCGTCTGCCACGGGTTGCGCGGAGCTTCCTTGGCCCAGGGCAGGTTTGTGGTCCCCAGATCCATCCAGCCGTTCGCCGTGTCCATGCCCGTCATGTGCATGCCATGACACGTCGCGCAGGTCCGCTTGACCGGATTTCCCAGGCCGACGTTGTTGAGATACATCGAATCCTTGATCCAGAAGGTGCGGAAGTGGAAGATCTTCTGCCCGCGCAGGATCGACTGACGCTTGTCGAATTCCGCCTCGCTCTCGCCCGGCTTCTTCGCCTGCCACGCATCGCCCACCGGGATGACCCACTTGGTGATGTTGTTGCCCAGCACCCCCTTCTCGCCCTTCGACAGGTTGTAGGGCCCCATGCCGGGGGGGCCATCAGGCTCTGTCAGGCTGCCCGCGCCGTTCAGTTTCACCTGAGCGGAGTATATCTGGTACTCGAAGTCCTCGATCCGCTGGAGTTGTTCGGGGCTCAGGACACCATTGAACTGCAGATGGGTGATCGCCGCTTCCACTGCCTGCGTCTTCACCGTGGGCTCGCGCGCGTCTGCCATCATGTTCATGTTAACAGGCTGGCCATTCTCCGGGTCTCGCGCGGCCGGTTCGCCGGTCTTGCCTACGAACGCGCCGATCCCGAAGTTGCGATGGAGGACATACTGCATGTTCGCCACCACACGCGGACGGCGATAGACCGAGATAGTAGGGTTGGCGCTGTTCAGTCCGTAGGTCGGATCGAGGTTGCAACGACCGGGGTCGCGGATAACTTCGATATCGAATTCCGGCTCGATCAGGCTCCCGTCGCGCGCCTTTGGCGGCCAGGGAAGGAAGATGCGAAACAGACCGCGCTTGAGCAGGAGGGAGTGCGAGGCAGGGTCGGCCTGCGGAAGGTTGGGGCAATTCGCTCCGTCGACCGCCGCGAAGATCGGATCCTTGCCGCCAGTCGCCTGCCACCGATCCCTTATCGAATTTAGCGACAGGGCCATGCCGTCTGCCGGCTGATGGCAGCTCACACAGGCGCGGCCATTGCGACCGAGCGCCTCGAAGAACGGATGCCCCGCAGTTTCGAAGGCTCCCCCTTCGTTGAGAAGGCCGAGTTCGCCGTTTTCGTTGCCGTAGGCGAGGTATTCCGGAAAGCGCCGCCCCTCTCCAGGGGCCCACCACCGCGCTGGACCGTCCTGGCTGGTGCGCGTTGTGACCGGCGCCTTTTCCGCCTGTTCAAGCTGGTCCGGCACATGCGCCGCAACGACATGCCGGCCGGCCGATTGGCCCCAGGAAGAGGCGGCATTGAACGCGAAGCAGGCGATGCCCGCCAAGAGGAGCAAACGATCCGCGCGCGCCCAGTCTGCCTTGCCTCTCTGCATCCTGCCCTCATTGCCAAACTGGTTATCTTTGATAAGTATTTTCTATCGTGAAGTCGCGAACGCGGCAACGCCAATCTCGTGGCAAGAGGGTAGCAGCAATGGCCGTTGCTAAGACAGCAGGACAGCCGGGTATACTGGACCAGTTCGACGAAGGCATGCTCGCCGCGCACATCGGCTTTCGAATCCATATCGCCCGACGAGCGATCCGCCGGGCCGTTCGCTCGTCCGCGAGGCCGCAGCCCTCCGCTTTGCCCAGCGGGGCAATTTCGCTCCTGGAACTCGTCGCGAAAAACCCCGGGATCGGGCTTCACGATCTGGCGCGAATCCTCTTCCTCGACCCACCCAAGGTGACGCTGCTTATCCGGCGCCTCAAGGAGGCGGGGCTGGTCAGTCGGAAAGCTTCGGCTGAGGACGCGCGCAAGGCCGAGCTACGCATCACTCAAGCGGGGAAGGAGCGCCTAGAGTCTTCACGGACGTTCAGCGCGTTGCAGGAACAGCGGATCGCCCAAGGCCTCTCGGCCGCTGAGCGAACCGAGTTGGCGCGCCTGCTGCGCAAGCTGCAGGAAACGCTGCGGTGAGATCTGCCTGCCTCGCGCTTGCGCTGCTGGTGACCGGGGCCTGCGCCGGCGCCCCGCCACTCGGCCGGACGCCGAACGTCGAAGGAGTTCTCCCCAGCGGAGCCGCATGGTCGGCTGTCGTGCCTGCGAACTGGAACGGCACGCTGCTGCTGCACTCGCGCGGCTATGCATCAACCGCCGGTCGGCCCGAACCGGCACCGCCACAATACAGCGACGCCCTGCTCGCCCGAGGATATGCGCTTGCCGCGTCGAACTTTGGCTCAGGCGGGTGGGCGCTGGCCGAGGCGGTGCCGGCGCAGAAGGCGGCCATCGAGGCTTTTGCAGACCGATATGGACAGCCCAAATCAGTCATCGCCTATGGCTTTTCCATGGGCGGCCTCGTCACGGCCGCGCTGGCTGAGGATGCTTCGTCCGGGATCGACGGGGCGATATCGTTTTGCGGCTCCATCGGCGGATCAATCGACATGATGAACATGGGGCTCGATGGGGCTTTCGTGTTCAAGACCCTGGTCGCGCCCGGAAGCCCCGTCCGCCTCGTCGACATCGGGGATGATCGGGCGAACGGCGCACTGGTACAAACGGCCGTCGGCGAGGCAATGGAGTCCCCCGCCGGCAGGGCAAGGCTTGTTCTCGCCGCCACGCTTGCCGGCCTCCCGGCCTGGGTGCCGGACCGCACCGGCGAAAGTGCCGAGCAGAGGCAGGCGCGCGAAGTGGACGCCCTCCTCCAGGCGTTCCCGATGGGGGCATTCCTGCCCCGAGCCGAGCAGGAAGAGCGCGCCGGCGTAGGATATTCATGGAACGGGGGCGTCGATTACGCCGTCCTTCTGGCGCGCAGCGGAAGGGCAGAATTCGTGAGATCCATCTATCGAAGCGCGGATTTGGACCTCGATGCCGATTTGGCGCGACTGAAGCAGGCGCCGCGCATTCAGCCTGTAGCGAGCGCGGTTGACTACATGACGAGAAACTACGTTCCGACGGGCCGGCCCAAGGTTCCGATGCTTGCCGTTCAGGCCTTGGGTGACGGCGTTACCTCGCCCTCGCTGCAGGAGGCATACGCAAAAATGGCGCCAGCGCAGATGTTTCGCTCACTGTACCTACCTCAGGCAGGGCACTGCACCTTTTCCGAAGACCAGTTTCTCGCATCGCTCGCGATTCTCGAGCGGAGGCGCAAAAGCGGCAACTGGAGAGTTCCGCAAGACCGGTTCAGCACGCTTTCGCCCCAACCGATGCCACGGCAATGATGTCGGCCTGCATCGCAAGGCGACCCCGGTTATCACCGCCTGGGGAATCGAATCTGCTCAGGATCATAGCGCAATGACCGACTATCATTCCTACAAGCCATCTGAAGGCCATCGACTGCCGCACGACCCGCTCAACGCTATCATTGCGCCGCGACCGATCGGCTGGGTGTCGACCATGAGCGAAGCTGGGGTGCGTAATCTCGCACCATACAGTTTCTTCAACCTCATCAACTATCGGCCGCCGCTCATCGCCTTTTCGTCGTCGGGCTGGAAGGATTCGGTCGCCAACGTCGAGGCAACTGGCGAATTCGTCTGGAACCTCGCCACCATGAGCCAGGCCGAAGCCATGAATGCTACTTCGGCCGAAGTGTCGGCGGACATCGACGAATTCGATCTGGCGGGCCTCGACGCACTCCCCTCGACCTCGGTCCAATCGCCGCGTGTGGCCGGCAGCCCGGTGCATTTCGAGTGCCGCCTGACCCAGCTCGTCCAGCTCAGGACCAAGGAGGGCCGGGAACTGGATCAATGGATGGTGATCGGCGAGGCGGTCGCGATTCACATCGATAGGGACATGCTCGAGAACGGAATCTATCAGACCGCACGGCCCCACCCGATCACCCGCGGCGGCGGACCCGCGGACTATTTCGAGATCACCGAGGATCGGCTGTTCAAGATGAGGCGTCCGGATTGACGACGCGCCCTTCCCGCCCATTCGTCAATCGGGCGAAATTGCCCCGGCTGGACCCTCACCGTAGTGGACGTTTCGATCTAGTTCCGAGAGATATTTCAGCCCGTTTATAACATGGTCGCGCATCGCCGTTTCGGCGGCAGCGCAATCTCCCGCCAACACCGCTTCGACGATTGAGCGATGGTCCTGCACCGCTGCCTGCAGCCGCTCGCCGCGATAGAAGGACTCGAACACGAGGTGATGGATCGGAGTATTGAGCCGGTGGACAATTCCCTTGATAACAAGGTTTCCGGCCGCCTCCATGATGAGGTTGTGCCATTGCGCGTTGAGCCGGGCGAAGTGTTCCGGCGTCGCGCCCGCTACGCAATCCTCCATCTCCGAGGCGATTCGAGCAAGTTCAGCCTTCTGCGTGTCCGTCGCCCGGCGTGTGAAATCGGCCGCGCAAATCCCTTCGAGCGCGCCCCGGGCCTCGTATAGCTGGCGCACTTCATCCATGCTCGCATTGCGCACGGAAGCCCCGCGGTACTCTTCGATATCCACCAGCCCCTCGGCAGATAGGCGCTGAAGCGCTTCGCGGACCTTGAACCTGCTCCCGCCAGTCTGCCTGATGATGTCGACTTCGACGAGCCGCTGCCCTGGGACAAGGCGCTGACGGCGGATCTGAGTGCGGATCCAGTCCGCGATTTCGATGCCCGAAGGTCCCTTTTTGGGAAGATCTGCGTCCAGTTCCCCGTTCATGGGTCGCGATTGCCGCTCGACGAACAGATTGTCAACAATTTCGTTATCCTGATTTCTGTTGAAGTCGTCAACGGAAGGCGCTTTCTCTGGCGGCCGGGAGGAGAGTTGAATGCTTCGATCAGCAATTCCGGCCGCGCTTGCGATGTCGCTGGTGGCAGCTCCGCTATCCGCGGAGACTTATCCCGACGTCGTTTCTTCATCCCGCTACGTCCCGGTTCGCGACGGCACGAGGCTCGCAATGAGCGTCTATCGGCCGGCCATTAATGGCCGGGCCGTCGACAAGCCCCTTCCGGTTATCTTCGTGTTCACGCCATACCGTGCCCGCTCAAAGGATGCGGACGGCAAGATCAACGAAACCGCCATGAACGACAATCTCGGACTGCGCTCGCTCCTGCGTGCTGGTTACGTGGTCGCCGTAGCAGACATTCGCGGAAAGGGGGCATCGTTCGGCCATCGCCGGGGCTTTCAGGATCGCACCGAGGCGCTCGACGGCCGCGATCTGGTTGAATGGCTCGCAAGGCAGCCATACTCAAACGGTTCCGTGGGCATGGTCGGCTGTTCCTACCTCGGGGGGTCGGCATTCCAGGTCGCAACGACCGCACCGCCATCGCTCAAGGCGGCCTTCATCGGTGCCAGCGACCTCGACAAGTATGCCTTCGTCCGGAATGGCGGCATTACTGCCCAGTTCAACACCCGGCCCGATGAAGAGCCGGAAGTCGACCTGGCGACCATTCCGATGGACGAGGACAAGGATGCCTCGATGCTGCGTGCGGCAGTCGCCGAGCACGCCGCCAACACGCCGATGGGTCCGCTGTGGTACGGAATGCCCTACCGGGACAGCGTCTCGAGTTACACCGGCAATCGGTTCTGGGAAGAGGTTGGCCCCTACACTTATCTAGACGCCGTGCGTCGCGCCGGCATCGCAACGTACTTCTGGGGTAACTGGACCGACGAACCCACCAGCCAGGTCATCCTCTCGGCCGCAAACCTGGGCAGCCGCCTGCTGGCTGGACCCGGTGGCCATTGCGTGCCGCCGAAGGGTTTCGACCTTGCCGGCGAGATCGTGGAGTTCTTCGACCATTACTTGAAGGGCGCCGAAGCGGACTATGCTTCGAAACCACGCGCAACCTACTGGGTCGAGGGACTCGACGGCACGGGCGGGTACGTCCGCTCGAACCAGTTGCCCGGCGTCGAGTCCGTGCGCCGCCCGTGGTTTCTCGGCAAGGACGGTCTTCTGCGGACGACCGCGGAGGAGGGCAGTTCCTCATTCACCACCGACTACGACCTGCCTCCGGCGGATTATTTCGCCTTCTGGCCACAGCCGATGCAGGAGCACGGCGCAAGCTTTGGCGGCCAGCCGCTGGCCGAGCCGCTCAAGCTGATTGGCTATCCGGTCGCGAAGCTGACTGTGTCGGCAAGCGATCCTCGGGCGGATGTCTTCGTCTATCTCGACAGAATTCACGCGGACGGCAAGGCAGAGGTGATTTCCTTCGGGCGAATCAAGCTGTCGCACAACAAGCTTGCCCAGGCACCTTACGAGACGCTCGGCCTGCCATGGCATTCGGGGCTCGAGCGCGACGTTGCTCTCCCCGCCGCGGGGGATCCGGTCGAACTGGCGCTCGCCCTCACCCCGGTTTCGCTGGTGGTCCCCGCCGGTGACAGGCTCCGCCTGGTCGTGGCGGGCGCCGATCCACGTCAGCGCAACCTCAAGGACATCAAACTCGATCCGGCACCCCGGATCACCATTCATTACGGAAGTAACGGCGGCTCAAGGATCGACCTGCCGGTATCGGAGTGAACCAGCGAAAGGCCGGAGAAAACGGCTCGCTTTCAAGGGAGTTGGACGATGAAGACCTGGAGCATGACCACAAAGGTCGCCAAGTTGCTGTGCGGCGCCTCGTTCGGCGTCATGGCGATTGCCTCGCCAGCTCTGGCGCAGGACAGCGCGAGTCCGGATGAAGACGAAGCTGCCGTTCTGCCCGGCGACGAGATCGTCGTAACCGGCAGCCGCATCGGCGGCGTCGCACCGGTCGGCTCGAGTGTTATCGCCCTCGGTCGCGATGCCATCGAGGCGTCGACCGCCGTCACGATCGATCGCATCATCAAGGAAATCCCGCAGAACTTCGATCTCGGCGTGTCCGAGAACTCACGCGGACAATCGGGCGGCAGCGGCAACATCGTCTACGGCAACTCGGTCAACCTGCGTGGCATCGGCCCTTACGCGACCCTGGTGATCGTCGATGGTCACCGGGTGACGAGCAACAGCCGCTCGGTCGATCCTTCGGTTCTTCCTTCTCTCGGCGTCGAACGGGTCGAGGTGGTCGCCGATGGCGCTTCAGCCATTTACGGTTCCGATGCCGTGGCCGGCGTGGTCAACCTGATCCCGCGCCGCAATCTCGACGGGGTCGAGGCCTTCGCCCGCTTCGGCGCCGCCGACAAGGGACTGACCGAAAAATCGGCCGGTGTCGCAATCGGCAAGGTCTTCTCGCGCGGGCAGATCATGTTGGCGGCCGAGCACGTCGAACGATCGAACCTCTCCGGTGACGACCGCGACTTCTTCGTCAGCGACCAGACGCCGTTCGGCGGAAGAGACGGTCGCACGACCCGGTGCAGCCCCGGCACCATCAGAGCGGGCGGCACTACGTATGCTATTCCTGCGGTCGGTGTCACCCAAGCCACGGCAGGCGCCTTGGTCGCCGGCACCCGCAACCTTTGCGAGTTGCTGCGGGGCCAGGACCTGATGCCCGAGCAGCACTATAATTCGGTCAACAGCACCGGCACGCTCGATCTGACCGATTGGCTGAGCGTTTTCTACGACGGGTTCTACTCGAAGCGCGAATTCTATCGCCGGGGCAGCTTCATCACCCTCAACAACGAGACCGTGCCTCAGACGAACGCCTTCTTCGTGCGGCCGGCGGGCTTTACGGGTACAAGCTACGGCATCGACTACATGGCGACCGAACTGCCGACCGGCGACAGTTCCGGCTTTGCCGAAAGTTGGCAGGTCACCCCCGGCGTGCGCATCAATCTGCCACATGACTTCAGGTTCGAGGCGCTGGTGGGGCGTGGCAAGACCAAGGATCTTTCCGAAGCCTATACCGGCGTGAACACCGCCGCGGTCCGCGCCGCGCTTGCGAGCAGCGATCCGACCAAGGCGCTGGATGTTTACGGACTTGGCAGGACCAACCCGGCGATCCTGCCGGGTCTTGCCAACAGCATCTTCATTGCGCCGACCAACGGCGATCTGTGGACCTACGCCGCCCGTCTGAACGGACCGCTTTTCAGCCTTCCGGGCGGCGAGGTGAAGACCGCGGTCGGCTACGAACGGCAAGACTTCAATGTCCACCTGGGTTCGGCGCGCGGGGGCCCCACCACTCCGCTGACCTTCCGCTCGTTCGGACGGACCGTCGACTTAGGTTATGCCGAGCTCTACGTTCCGATCTTCGGGTCCGCTAACGCCCGGCCCGGGTTCGAGAGCCTGGAGCTCAACGCAGCGGTCCGGTATGACAAGTATAGCGATGTCGGTAGCACGACCAATCCCAAGTTCGGCATCAACTGGACACCTGTTCGCGGGATCATGCTGCGGGGCAGCTACGGAACGTCGTTCCGCGCGCCGACCATCCCCGAAATCTACGGCAACTCGAACAACATGTTCGTCCAGAACTATTCCAATCCGCTGGGCGGAACCATCGTCGGCGTTGCGGTCTCGGGCCAGAACCTGGACCTGAAGCCGGAGACCGCCAAAACCTGGTCTTTCGGTGCCGACGTCGAGCCGGTGAACAACCTCAAGATCGGGCTGACCTACTGGAACGTCAATTACGACAACCAGGTCATCGCCAACCTCTCCAACCTGGCGATCCTGGGCAACGAATCCTTTTACGCGGGGACGGGTGTGATCCTGCGCGGAGCGGAGGCAGCTGCACGCGCTGCTGCGCTCAATGCCTCTGGCATCGGCTTCGTCGGATCGCCGCCGAATCCAATCACCCTGTTCGTTGACGGTCGCAGCAAGAACCTCGGCAAGTCGACCACGCGCGGCATCGACTTCAGCGTCAACTACCGAATGGACCTGTCGGACGTTGATACGGTTTCGCTGACCTCGGCGGGCACCTATCTCACCAGCTACGAAGTCGCGGTTGCGCCGTCCGCTCCCACGGTCGACCAGCTGAACACGATCTTCAACCCGTTGAAGTTCAAGATGCGCTCGTCGCTGTCCTACGACCACGAGACATTCAACGCCCGGCTGACGTGGACGCACGTCGGCTCATATGAGAACACCGCAATCAAGCCGAGTGAGCCGGTGCGCGGTTACAATCCGATAGACCTGGCACTGACCTGGGACGTGCCCGACACGATGAGAACCTCGTTCCTCAAGCGGCTCGCGCTGTCGATGGAGGTCCGCAACATGTTCAACGAACGGCCGCCTTTCGTCGCCATCACTCCCAGCGGGAATGGCAGCGGCGGCTACGACGCGACTGCCGCGGACCCGATCGGGCGGCTGCTCGCCTTCAGCCTGCGCACGGCGTTTTAGGCACAGGGACGGCAGGGAAAGGTCGCATCTTGCTTTCGCGCCCGGTGAATATTGCAGTGATCGGCGATCTGGTTCTCGACGAACCGGACGCCGACTACTGGCTTGCCGGTATCGCCCCGGCGCTGGGCGCGGTCGACCTTTCCATCGGTCATCTCGAAGTTCCGCATACTTCCTGCCTCGGGGAGGTGGCGGGCGATGTGCCTGCGCCAGGCGCCCCGCCCGGCAACGTCGCGGCCATGGCCCGCGCCGGCATTTCGATGGTCAGCCTGGCCGGAAACCACATCGCCGACTGCGGCGAACAGGGCATTATCGATACCCTATCCGCGCTCGAGGAAGCGGGGATCGCACATGCCGGCGCCGGCATCGACCTTGCCGGGGCCAGACGGCCCGCTATCGCTGAGGCGGGCGGCCTGCGGATCGCCCTACTCAGCTACAATTGCGTCGGTCCCGAATTCGGCTGGGCCGGCACGGGACGCGCTGGTGCCGCGTATCTGCCTCTCAGCACCGTGGACGGCGGACCCGTTACCCCTCGCTCGCAAATCCGCGGTATAGCGCCGGCCTCGCGTGACATCCTGGCCGAGGACATCGGTGCGGCGCGCGAGACGGCCGACGTCGTGCTGGTCGCCCTCCACAAGGGACGGGTGCACACCCCTGCGATGCTGGAACCCTATGAACGGCCCCTCGCCCACCTGGCGATAGACCAAGGAGCCGACGCGGTGGTCTCGCACCATGCCCATATCGTCCGTGGCATCGAATTTCATCGCGGGCGTCCGGTCTTTCACGGCCTGGGGAACGGCTGCGTGGTGACGCGCGCACTTTCGCCGGCACAGGCCCACCCCGCCCGCGCGGAATGGGCCCGCAGGCGCAAGGAGATGTTCGGCTTCGAACCGGACGAGGGATACGACCTCGCTCCATTCCATCCCGAAGCCAAACTGGCCTTCCTTGGCCGTCTGACTTTCCGCCAGGGCAAACTTCCGAAGGCGGCGATCACCCCTGTTTTCGTGGAGCCGCCGGGCCGCCCCATTCTGGCCGAGGGCCAGAAGGCCGCGAACGTGCGCGATTATCTGGAGCAGATCACACTCGCGGCCGGCCTTCCGCCGATAAACGTCGCTTCCGATGGTGCGGTCGAGGAAGCGGCCTGAGATGCGGAACTTCCTCGTCTGGGCCGGCGGCGCGGCGCTTCTCGCAGCCATGTTGGTCGATACGCTTGCGGTTGTCGGGCGCAATGTGGGCATGCCCATCATCGGCTCGATCGAATTCGTTCAGGCGGCCGTCCTGGTATCGGGCACGGTCGCACTGGTGCTGGCAACGCTTCACGGAGGCCACGCGAAGGTACGCCTCGTTACCGACCGGCTGCAGGGCGCACCGCGCCAGTTGCTCGCAACGGCCGCTCGCCTGGCGTCGGTCTGCCTTTTCGCTGCGCTCGCCTGCGGATCGATCTGGCTGGCCGCCGACTTGTGGAATGGGCACGAGCGAAGCGAGGTAGTCGGCGTGCCATGGCGCGTCCTGCGGCTGATCGCGAACGCCGGCTTTGCCGCCTGTACGCTGATCGCGCTCAGCAAGGTGTTCGGGCGGACCGAGCGGTGATGTACGACACGCCCGCTACCGGTCTCGTCGGCCTCGCAGTGCTCTTCGCGCTCATCCTGGGCGGCGTTCGGATCGGCGTCGCGCTTGGCCTTGTCGGCATCTGCGGGCTGGCTGTGGTGTTGGGGCCGGAGGCGGCAGTCATCAAGGCCGGCGTCGTCGCTATCGACACCCTCACCCGCTACGAACTGGGCACGCTGCCGCTGTTCCTGCTGATGGCGCAGATCCTGCTCGCGGTGAACGCCAGCGGAGACATGTTTGCCGCTGCCGCCCGCTTCGTCGGGCATCGACCGGGCGGGCTCGCCTACGCGGCAGTGGCCGGGTGTGCCGGGTTCGGCGCGATCAACGGGTCGAGCCTCGCCACCGCCGCCACGGTCGGCTCCGTGGCCCTGCCCGAGATGCGCCGCCGTGGTTATTCCGACAGCCTCGCCACCGGGACCGTCGCAGCAGGCGGCACACTGGGGCAGATGATCCCGCCTTCGGGAGCGCTGATCGTATTCGGCATCATCGCCGAGACATCGATCGGCGAACTGTTCACCGCAGCGATCATTCCGGGCATCACGCAGGCGCTCTTCTACTTCGTCGTGATCTGGCTGCTCATGCGCTGGAAACCCGAGCTGGCCCCTGAGTCGGAGCGCGCGCCGTGGTCTGAGCGCTGGCGCCACCTCGCGCGGATCTGGGACATCGTAGCACTGATCCTGCTGGTCATCGGCGGCATCGCCTTCGGCTGGATCAGCCCGCCGGAGGCTGCCGCGATCGGTGCAGCGGGCTCGTTCGTTCTCGCTCTGCGGCGGGGCGGCCTTTCGCGCCAGCAGCTCTACGAGGCGTTTGCGGCCGCGCTGAAGACCAGCGGCATGATTTTTCTCATCCTGATCGGCGCTCTCGTCTTTTCGGTTTTCGTGGCCGTAACCGGGTTGACGGCAGCGGCGAGCGAGGGGGTGACGGCCATGCATCTCGGCCCCGTCGGCACGCTCGTGGCCGTCGCGCTGCTGCTGCTGGCGCTTGGATCGGTGCTCGATGGCCTTGCGCTCATGCTCCTGACTACGCCGATCCTGCTCCCTATCGTGCGCGATACAGGGATGACGCCGGTGTGGTTCGGAATCTTCATTACAAGGGCAATGGAAATGGGGCTGGTCCACCCGCCGCTAGGTATGAATCTTTACGTCATCCAGAACGTCGCCAAGGACGTTTCGATCGGCCGCATTTTTCGCGGCGTTGCACCATTCCTGGCGAGCGATTTCGTCCATCTGCTACTGCTGATCCTTGTCCCGGGATTGGCGCTTTGGCTGCCGGGAGTACTGTCGTGAACGGGACAATCGCCCATGTCGGGCCGGAGCTGCCCCAGCGCCTTCTGCGGGCAACAGGCCGTCACGCCGGAGCGATCGCTTTTGCCGCCGAGCGGCCTACGCCGACGGCCGACCGCTGGATGGAAAGCAATTTCGCCCCCTGGGCAAAGGCAATCCTCGAAGGATGGGCGCGGGACGAGTACGGCTCGCATTCGCACGTCGTCTTCAGCCGAGCAGACGACAGCGCCCAGCGCCTCTATTACTACGTCTGCGAACTGCAGCGCAGGCGCGTGCTCGGCGGCCCCGAGCCGGTGATACTGGACATCGCCAAGATCCCGCGCGACAGCAGCCGGGCACATACTGCGCGGTCGCTTCGCACGTTCGCAGCGAAGTTCGCGGTCACCCCCGATGCGCTGATATCCGTCGGCCCGAGGCCTGCTGCTGCGAAAAGGCCGCGTGAAGCTCCGGTATGCCTCCTCACCGGCACTCCACCGCCCGACCGGCGCCTTCACGAAGCGATCGAAGCCGCCGGCTTCGGGGCGGCCGGTTCTACACTCGAAGAAAGCTGGCGCATGCTCGACGAACCGATTGATCCAGGCTTGGGCGACCCGTTCGACACAATTGCACGCCAGGTCCATGCCTCGTCTCAGGGCCCGCGAGCCTTCGCCGACAGCGGAGCGAACCTGCGCGCTGCAATCGATGCGGTCGATGCAGCGGCAGCGGTCCTGTGGCAGATCGAGGAGGACGAGGCGCAGGCTTGGCATCTACCGGCGCAGCGGGCGGCGCTCGCAGAGGCTGGGATCCCCTCGCTGGTGCTGACGCGCCGCGACTGGCTGGCGCGCGATGGAGCGGGCTCCGAGATCTCCGACTTTCTTGCGGATATAGCCTCGTGAGCCTGCTTTCGGGACACCGCGTCGCCGCTTTGGGCGGAATGGCCGACCGGCCGCTGGCACGCTTTCTCGCTTCGCTTGGTGCGGAAGTCGGGGGTGGTGTCGAAGGGGCCTCGTTCGTGATCGACGATCTCGGCCTCGAGGCTACGCGCAGTCTCGACATTCCCGAAACCGCTGTCCACGTTTCGGTGACGACGTTTGGCTCGGGCGGGCCACGCAGCGACTGGCTCGGCGGTGAGCTCGTCGCCTCCGCCATGGGCGGCGCCCTCAGGGTCACCGGCGAACCGGGCCGTCCACCGGTCAAGGAAGCGGGGGATGCCTGCACTTTCCACGCCGACATGGCCGCTGCGGCAGGGGCGATGGCTGCGCACTACGCCCGCGGGACGGATGGCAAGGGACAGCATGTCGACGTCTCGATCCAGCAAGTCGCTTTCAGCCGTGGGGCCAGCGGGACCCTCGTCTGGCAGTTCGACCGCCGCAAGCTCAGCCGCGTGGGCGGGAAGCTCGCTTACGGAAAAGTCACCGTCCGCGCGATCTGGAGGCTGGCTGACGGCTGGTGTTTCCATTCGCTGATGACCGGGCGTCTGGGCGCCCCCGCCAACCAGGCCTTGTCCGACTGGATGGACGAGACCCTGGCAGAAAATCCGCTTCGCGGAGTGGACTGGCTGGCATACAACCGCTCGACCCTTCCCGCGGAGACTCGCGCGGCGTGGGAAGAGGCCATCGCCGCCTTCTTCGCCAGCAAGACCAAGCACGAAATCGCGACCGAGGGGTTGCGTCGTGGCATCAACGCCTGCGTGGTCAACGAGCCCGCCGACGTCCTCGCCGATCCCCACCTCGCCGCGCGCGGTTTCTTCGATACGCCCGACGGCCTGCCGCGTCGCTTTGCCGCGATCCGCGAGGGTGCGCCGGCTGAACGACGCGTATCTTCCCCAGCGGAGCGGGCGGGCCCGCTGTCGGGTGTGAAGGTGCTCGATTTCGCATGGGCGCTGGTCGGTTCGATCACCACGAAAACCCTCGGTGACCTGGGGGCCGACGTGGTCAAGATTGAAAGTCGGACACGGCCCGACCTGGCGCGGATGGACGTGCAGGTGTCAGCCTCCAGGCATGGCGAATTCGACGACAAGCCGTGGTTCGCGCATCTCAATTCCTCAAAACGCAGCGTGACCCTCGATCTGAAGAACCCGGAAGCGTGGAGGATCTTGCGTCCGCTGATCGAGTGGGCCGATGTGGTCGTCGAGAACTTCTCGCCGGGGACGATGGCCAAGCTCGGCCTTGGTTATGATGATCTCAAGGCAATCAACCCGGGGATCGTGATGGTGTCGGGCAGTGTCTTCGGCCAGACCGGCCCACTGGCGCAGGAATGGGGGGTCGATGGGACCGGCGGGGCGCTGTCGGGGCGGACCTTCCTCACCGGGTATGAAGGCGGTGACCCGGTCATCCCCGGGGCCGTGCCATACGGCGACGTGATCGTGCCCTTCGTGATGGCCGGCTGTGCGGCGGCGGCGCTCGAGGCCAGACGACAGACCGGGCGCGGAGCGCACGTCGACGCCTCGATGTACGAGATCTGCGTGCAGCAGATGCGCCCTTATCTCGAGCGTGCGAAGGCCGGAGAACGGCCCCGGCGCAGCGGCAACGCCGATCCTGGAGTATACTTCCAGGACGTCTTCCCCGCCGCCGGCGAGGACCGCTGGATCGCCATCAGCGTGTCCGACGAGGTGCAGATGAAGCGCTTGATCGAGCACACTGAACACGACATCGCGGCGTGGACAGCCACCCGAACAGATCATGCTGCCGTAGCGGAGCTCCAGGCCCTCGGCATCGCCGCCGGCGTCGTGCAGGACTGCGAGGACATGATCGAAAACGACCCCCAGCTTGCCGGACGCGGGGCGCTGGTCACGCTGGATCATCCGTTGCTCGGGCCGTTCGGCCACATCGCCACGCCGATCCGTTTCTCGCGCGACGTGCCGCAGCCCTATCGCGCCCCGCGCATGGGCGAGCATGTGCACGAAGTTGCCCGATCCATCTGCCAGCTCGACGAGGAAACGATCGCCAGGCTGGTCGAAGAAGGAGTTTTCAAGTGAGCGCCGCGCACGGAGTCAGAAGCCGCAAGACCCTCGCCTGTACGGCTGAGGCGACCGCGTTTCAGAAGGCTTTTGGTCAGGAACTGAAGCGCAAGGTGGTGGACGAAGGCGAGCCCTTCGTGATCGCCCAGGCCGATACCCCGCACGAGATCTTCCATGCCATGGACATCCCGGTCATCGCCAACCAGTGGTGGTCGGCCTACATATCGGCCAAGCAGCTTTCGGCGCGCTACTTCGATGCGATGGCCGAGGCCGGCTATCCCGCGAACTCTTGCAAGTACTGCTCGCTCGGCCTGGCCTGCACGCTGGCCAACGATCCGGCGAGCGCTCCGTGGGGCGGGTTGCCCTCCCCGACGGTCCTCGTCGCGCGCCTGACCTGCGATTGCATCCAGCACGTCTTCGCGCAGTGGGCGCAAGCGATGGGCACCGACTTCTTCCCGATGGAGGCCCCCGCCTGGGAGCACAAGGAGGTGGACTGGTACACCCGCTCGAACAGCGAGTGGGAAGACGTCTTCCAGGAAGATCGCATTGCCCTGATGATGCGCGAGACCGAAGACCTGATCGCCCTGCTCGAACGGAAGACCGGGCGCACCTTCGATCCCGCCAAACTCAGCCGGCTGATGGATCGCATCAACGAGCAGGAGCAGTACTTGTGGGAAGCGGCCCAGGCGATCGGCGAGGCCCGCCCCTGCCCCGTCTCGATCGCCGAACAGATGCCCAACACCATGATTCCGCAATGGCATCGCGGGTCGGACTGGGCGGTGGAACACGCCCGGAAATTCCGCGACGAGGTGCGCGACCGCGTGACGAAGGGCCTCGGTGCTTCCTCCAACGAGAAGCTTCGCCTGATGTGGATCGGTGCCGGCGTATGGCACGATCCCGGCTTCTACCAGTCGCTGGAAGAAACGATGGGCGCGGTCTTCGTCTGGTCGATGTACCTGCCGTTCGCCGGCCCCCAGTACATCCGCGAGGTTAAGGGCCGGCCGATGGAGGCGCTTGCCAGCCGGATCTGTTCGATCAACGAGGTGCTGCACCTGCCGCCGTGGATGAACGGCTGGATGGTCAGCGAAGCCGAGCGCTGCGGGATCGATGCGGCGGTGATGCTGCTGCCGCCCGACAACCGCCTTTCCCAGTCCGGCAACAAGCTCACCGCCCTGGCGCTGGAGGAAGCCGGCGTCCCCGTCCTCATGATCGACGCCGATATGGTCGACGCGAAGAACTGGGACCACGGCGCGATGGTCAGGCTGGTCGCAGAATTCCTGGCCGAGCGGGGGCTGGCTTGAGGGGGGTCGCGCTCCTGATCCTGCTTGCGCTGGCCGCCTGCGGCCGGCCGATCCCGGCCGGAGTGACCGAGCTCACCTATGCCACGCCCTATCCTCCCAGCCACCCCTTCAGCCGTGCCGACCAGCGGTGGATGGATTACGTGAAGACCGCTTCGGGCGGTTCGCTGCAGATCCACCCGGTCTGGTCGGGCGCCCTGCTCTCGTCCGACATGTCGCTCGAGGAGCTGCGCCACGGCGTTGCCGACATCGGTCTCGTGACCCCGATCTACACGCGCGGCGGAACCCACCTCGTCCGCATCCAGTCGGGCTTCTACAGCGGAGCGGATACGATCGCCGACCAGGTTGCGGTGTATCGCTGCCTCGAGGCGTCCGTGCCGGAGATCGGGCGCGAGATGTCGGGCCTCCACGTGCTGGCGGTCCAGGGCGGGCTCCTGCCGGGCGTCGTCACCAGCAAGACGCCGGTCCGATCCCTGGCGGACCTGAACGGCATGCGCATTCGCGCGCCCACCGAATTGCTCGCGGTCCTGCGCGGCCTTGGCGCAGACCCGGTCAACATGCCGATGGGCGACGTTTACTCGGCAATGGCACGCGGGGTGATCGACGGCGTGATTGCCCCGGTCGATACCTTCAAGGTCCTTCATTTCGACGAGGTCGGCCAGTATTTCACCACCCTCAAGGTCCCACGCGGAGCCTATCCTTCGCGCGCAATCGGCGAAAAAGCCTGGCAGCGCCTGACCCCGGCGCAACAGGACCTGCTGGAGAAATCGGCCGGCGAGTGGGAAGCCGCGCTCGCCGACGAGATCGAGAAGGGCGCCGCGGAAGGTGCGCGGGCGGCCATGGCCGCTGGTGTCGAGGTGCACGAAGTCACGCCGGCGGACCAGGCACGGTTCGACGCCCTCTATCTGGAAGATGCGCAAAAAAATGCCCGCAATCTCGCAAGGTTCGATATCGACGGGCTCGACGCCTTCAGGAAGGCCCGGGCCAGCATTACAGAGACAGGTATCAAGTGCGGAGTGACGTCGTGAGCCAACCCCTCAGCGGCATTCGCGTCGCGGATTTCAGCCATGTCATGGCAGGCCCCTTCGCTTCCCACCTGCTGCGGCTGATGGGGGCCGAAGTGATCAAGGTCGAGCCGAAGCATGGCGATCAGTTCCGCAATTACAGCCCCGATCCGCGCTTTGCCGACATGAGCCCGCCGTTCATCGCCGCCAATGTCGGCAAGAAGTCCATCGCGCTCGACCTGAAGGACCCGGAGGAACTCGCCATAGCGAGGGCGATCGTCGCCCGGTCCGATGTCCTGATCGAGAACTTCCGTCCCGGCGTCATGGCCAGGCTGGGGCTTTCCTACGACGCGGTGCGCGAGGCCAACCCGCGCATCGTCTATTGCTCGGTTTCCGGATACGGCCAGAACGGCCCGCAGCGGGACTGGCCCGCGATCGACAACATCGTGCAGGCGACCACCGGCATGATGATGTTGAGCGGTGGCGAAGGCGAGCCGCCGGTTCGCGTCGGGTTCCCCATCGTCGATACGCTGGCCGGGCAGACTGCCGCACTCGCCATCCTGGGCGCCATAATCCAGCGGCATAACACCGGCGAAGGCGCCTACATCGACGTGTCGATGTTCGACGCCACCCTGGCCTTCATGACATCTGCCATCACCCCCTATCTCGTCACCGGTCAGGCGATGAAGCGCATGGGCAACACCGGCTACAGCGGGCTGCCGACGGCGTCCCTGTTCACCTGCCGCGACGGACGCCAGGTCTCGCTGGGAATAGTGCAGGAAAACCAGTTCGCGGCCTTCGCCAGGATCGTCGAGCGCGAGGACTGGCTGAGCGACGATCGCATCGCCACCCCTGCCGCCCGCAGGGCAAATTTCGAGCTGGTCCATGCAGAACTCGCCAGAACCTTCGCGCAACGCGATGCAGCCGATTGGGAGGCGGAGCTGAGCGCCAAGGGCATACCATGCGGGATGATCCGCACGGTCAATGAGGCGGTCGACCTGGCGAGCGATGCCAGCTTGCTGCACGTGCCCATTCCGGGGATACCGCAGATCGGCACTCTGGCAATTCCGAACGCGGGCTTCGCGATGGAGCCGGGCACGCCAGGTACGGACGAACCACCGCCCTGGCTGGACGAGCACCGCGAGGAAATCCTGGCCTGGTTGAGGGCCGAGGGAGCAATCTAGGAGAGCGATACATGGGTACCAAGTCGCAAATCGCCGCCGTCGCGGCCGCGCTGGCCTTTCTGCCGACCGTCGCCGGCGCGCAGCAACAGGCCGCGCCCGAAGGCGATTTCGCCCGCGCGATGGCCGAGGCCAACAAGGTCCCCGACACTGCGGGCGACGGGCCCTATCCCGCGGTGATGGAACTCGACGCCGGTCTTCCCGATCACGTGGTCTATCGGCCGGCAGACCTCACGCCGTTCAAGGGCGGCAAACTGGGGGTGTTCGCCTGGGGCAACGGCGGATGCGCCGACGACGGGTCGAGCCAGCGCCAGCACCTGGCCGAGATCGCCTCCTACGGATATCTCGTCATCGCGCCGGGCAAGTGGCGCAGCGGGCCCAATGCCAAGGTTCGGCCCGAACCGCCGCGCACGCCGGAAGCCGGTCAACGCCTTCCACCGCCGGCGACCAGCGCCGACGACGTGCGAGAAGGTCTCGACTTCGCCCTGGCCGAGAACGCCCGCAACGGCAGCAAGTACGCGGGTCTGATCGACAAGCAGGCCGTCGCGGTCGGGGGGTTCAGCTGCGGCGGATTGCAGGCCATCGGCCTCGCATCCGATCCCCGCGTCACGACAGTCGTGGTGCAGAATTCCGGCATCTTCAACGACAACCGGGAATCGATCGGCGGGATGAGCCTGCCCAAGTCGTCGCTCGGCAAGTTCCATACCCCCGTCATGTATCTGCTCGGCGGTCCGACCGACATCGCTTACGCCAACGGCACGGATGACGTGAGCCGCATCGATCACGTGCCGGTCGCGCTGGTCAACCTGCCGTTCGGCCACGGCGGCACCTACAGCAGGCCGATGGGCGGAACCGCGGCCGGGATCGTCGTCGACTGGCTCGAATGGCAGCTGCGTGACAGCGAGAGCGCCGCGCGCAGTTTCCTCGGCGCGAATTGCCGCCTCTGCGTCAATCCGGAAGCAACGGTCGAACTGAAGAACTTCGAGTAGGGGAAAGGCCTGGTCGGTTTTCCCGTTGACCCACCCGTCAACGAGGCGTGCATTCTGGCGAATGCTCCAGCGCCATTGCCCGTGGCAGTGGCTCGCCCTGTTCAGGTTGCCTTTTGCAGAACCCCCGCTAGCACTCGCGCGATGGACCCGAACGACCCGCTGTTCAGCTACCGATAGTGCCACGCTTCCGGGATTTCGATGCAGAGCAATTCCTCCGCGACAGCTGGCAGAAGCAGCCGCGCCTGATACGCAATCCGTGGCAGCAGTGGGCCAATCCGCTCGATCCCGACGAACTCGCTGGCCTGGCATGCGAGCCCGAAATCGAAGCCAGGCTGGTTCGCAACGACGGCCCCGATAGCTGGAAGCTCGAGCACGGTCCAATTCTGCCGAGACGGTTCGGCGAGCTGGGGGATTGTCCCTGGACCTTGCTCGTCCAGGCGGTCGACCACCACGTTCCGGCGGTGGCCGAGTTGCTGGAGCCGTTCCGCTTCATCCCCAACTGGCGCATCGATGACGTAATGGTGAGCTATGCCGTCGACGGCGGCGGAGTGGGCGCGCATTTCGACCAATACGATGTGTTCCTGGTCCAGGGCCTGGGAAGGCGACGCTGGAGGATCGGCCGCAGGTGCGACGATACAGCGCCGCTGTTGCCGCACGACGGCCTGCGCCTGTTGGCCGATTTCGAACCGGTGGAGGAGTGGGTGCTCGAACCGGGCGACATCCTCTACGTGCCCCCGGGCTTCGCGCACGAGGGAGTGGCCGTCGGTGGCGATTGCATGACCTATTCGATCGGGTTTCGCGCGCCGTCGCGCGGCGATCTCCTCTCGGCCTGGACCGATCGGGTGCTCGACACGCTGCGCGAGGATGATCGGTACGCCGACACCGAGCTCGCCGGACAGGCCAATCCGGGAGAGATTTCCGCGGAGGCGCTGGGCCGGTTGCAGGACATGGCGATCGGCGCACTGTTGGACCGCAGCGGGTTCGCCTCCTGGTTTGGCGAATACGCCACTGCGCCGAAGAACGAACAACTGGACTGGACGCCGGAGCATCAGGTTTCGCCGGCGGACCTGGGCGAGCTCGTCGCCGGCAGCCGATTCCTCGAACGCAACCCCGCCAGCCGCTTCGCCTTCGTTCGGCGCGACGCCGACACCGTCACGCTGTTCGTGGACGGCGCGTCGTGGCGATGCAGCGGCGACGTGGCAGTGTTTGCCGAGCAGCTCTGCGCCGGCTCCCGAGTGGAGGCCGGACCAGATCTGGCCGAAACCCCGCTCGTCGCAGCCCTGGTCGTCGACCTGGTCAATCGCGGCTGCGTTGCCTTCACCGACGGAGAATGACCGGGGGATCAGGCCTCGCGCCATTGTCCAGGCGCCAGCCCCTCGAGCGTCCACTCGCCGACCGACCAGCGCACCAGCCTCAGCGTGGGGTGGCCGACCGCCGCGGTCATGCGCCGCACCTGCCGGTTGCGACCCTCGGAGAGAGTCATTCGAAGCCAGGAGTCGGGAATGGACTTGCGCACCCTGATGGGCGGATTGCGCGGCCATAAAGCGGGGTCCGGGATCCGCTCGGCGTGTGCGGGGCGCGTCATCCCGTCCTTGAGGCGCACGCCGCGCCGCAGCGCAACCAGCGCGGAATCTTCGGGAATGCCCTCGACCTGCGCGAGATAGGACTTGGGCAGCTTGAAACGGGGATCGGCGATCCGCGCCTGCATCCGGCCGTCGCTGCACAGGACCAGCAGACCCTCGCTGTCGAAATCCAGCCGGCCCGCGGGATAGAAACCGGGCGCGTCGATAAACCGGGCCAAAGTCGTCCGCGGCTCGCCGTCCCGCTCGTCGGTGAACTGCGAAAGTACGCCGTAGGGTTTGTTGAACAGGATGATCCCGGTCACCGCCCAAGCCCCTCGGCAGCGGCGGGACGCGCCACGCGTTTGCCCTTGCGGCGGCTGGTCAGGTGAAATCGCCCGCAACGGTCGCAACGGTAATGCCTCAGGTCGAGCTGCGCAGATCTCGCGGCGGCGAGAGCCTCGCCTTCGGTGCCGAAGCGCTGCTTGCGCAGGCAGACGCTGAGACGTGTGCGCATTGCCGGTCAGGCTCCTGCCTTCTCCAGGCTTTCCTGCGCATCGATCCACTGCAGTTCCGCCTCCTCCAGCTCCGCCGCGAGGGTCGCCCGGGCGCGCACGAGATCGCCGGCCGATCTGTCGGCAGAACCGGACGGGTCGGCCAGTGCCTCGTCGATCGAGGCCAGCTTCTCCTGTAGCCGGGCGATCAGCTTTTCCGTGGCCGTGACAGTGCTGCGCGCAAGCCGCGCGGCCTCCCGTTCCTTGGTCGATCCCTGGCGATTCTTCTTCGGTTTCTGGCTGCCCGGTGGCCTCGGCTGGTTTCGTCCGAGCACGAGGTCGATGTAATCCTCGATACTGCCCGCGTACTCCCTTGCCGTGCCGTCATCGACCAGCACCAGGCGGTCGGCAGTCAGTTCGACCATGTGGCGATCGTGGCTGATCAGGATGACCGCGCCTGCGAACGCATTGAGCGCCTGCACCAGCGCCTCGCGCGCATCGACGTCGAGGTGGTTGGTCGGCTCGTCGAGGATCAGGAGGTGCGGCGCGTCCCGGGTGATGAGCGCCAGTGCGAGCCGCGCCCGCTCGCCGCCGGAAAGCTTGCCGACCTTGGTGGTGGCCTTGTGCCCCGAGAAACCGAACCGCCCGAGCTGCGCGCGCACCGCGCCCGGAGAAGCCCCCTCCATGGCTCGCGTCATGTGTTCGAGAGGCGTCCCGTCGGACGACAGCTCCTCCACCTGGTACTGGGTGAAATAGCCCACTCGCATCCGGCCCGACGCCTGCATGGCCCCATCCATTGGCGCGAGCTGCGCGGCGAGCAAGCGGGCAAGCGTCGTCTTGCCGTTGCCGTTGCGGCCCAGCAGCGCGATCCGGTCGTCCGGATCGATCCGCAGGTTCAGCCGCTGGAGGATGGGCGTCGGGCCGTAGCCAACCGCCGCGAGGTCCAGCGTGATGAGCGGCGGGCGCATTTCCTCGGGACTGGGAAAGTCGAAGCTCAGGCTCGGATCTTCCATCAGCGCAGCGATCGGCTGCATCTTGGCGAGCATTTTCGCGCGCGACTGCGCCTGTCGGGCGGTGGAAGCCCGGGCGCTGTTGCGTGCGACATAGTCCTGCAATCGCGCCCGCTGTGCGTCCTGCGCAGCCTTGGCGGCTGCGAGTTGCGCGGCCCGCTCCGCGCGCTGCACCTCGAAGGCGTCGTATCCGCCGGGATAGAGCGTCAGCTTACCGTCCTGGAGATGCAGGATATCGGTAACCACGTTGTTGAGCAGGTCGCGTTCGTGGCTGATCACGATCATCGTGCCCTGGTAGGACTTCAGGAAGCTCTCCAGCCACAGGGTCGCTTCCAGGTCGAGGTGATTCGACGGCTCGTCAAGCAACAGCACGTCGGGAGCGGACAGCAGCAGTGCGCCCAGCGCGACCCGCATCTTCCATCCACCGGAAAAGCTGTCGAGCGGCTGCGCCTGCATGGCTTCATCGAATCCCAGGCCGCTCAGGATGATCGCGGCACGCGAGGGCGCCGCGTAGGCGTCGATCGCCAGCAGGCGGTCATGGATGTCGCCCAGGCGCTCCATGTCGCTGCAGCCTTCCGCTTCGTCCATCAGGCGTGCGCGCTCGGCATCGCCCGCGAGCACCGCCTCGAACGGCGTGATCGATCCGCTCGGCGCTTCCTGCGCGATATAGCCCATCCGTGCGCGGCGCGGCTTCTCGATCGAGCCCTGGTCGGGCTCGAGCTCGCCGATCATGACCTTCATCAGCGTGGACTTGCCGGCCCCATTGCGGCCAATCAGCCCGATCCGGGCATTGGGCGGGATGGCGGCCGAGGCGCCCTGCAGGATGGCCCGGCCGCCCAGGCGCACGGTAAGGTTGTCGATCGAGATCATTTCGCCGGCCCCCTAACAGGGGACGCGCACTATCCCAAACGTTCGTGAGTTGAAGTTCCGGACCCGCGTGGATACGGTTCGATTCCGGGCCGACCGCTGAAGGCGCTCGATCCCGCGCTCCGACAGCGGCGCTGCGGCCGTCACTGCTCTTCCAGATGTACCCCGAGAGTCTCGTCGATCATTGCGTTCGCACTGCCAGAGCCCTTCGCCGCTGCGTTCAAACGCATGGCCGCACGGCGCCGAATTCATCCCGAAACGTCCGGAACCTTCCCGAAAACCGTGGTTTCCATCGAACAGACAATGGAGATCACGATGGATCAAAGGAAGGGCGCCGCGGCAGGCGCACTCGGTGTGGGACTCGCGTTGGGAGGCGTTGCTCTCGGTTCGATCCTGGCGGCAAAGACGAAGAAGGGGAGGTCTGCCGATGATGCTCCGGGCTTCACCGCCCGGCGCGGTTTCGGGGAGTACTCGGTCGTCGGCCGGACGGTGACGATCCGCAAGCCGCGGCCGGAACTGTTCAGTGTCTGGCGCGACTTCACGAATCTTTCCGACTGGATGGAGAATCTGGAAAAGATCGAGGTCCACAATGCGACGGCAGGCTTGGCGACCTGGCACATCAAGGCGCCCGGGGGCCGCACCGTGGCGGTCAAGACCGAAATCGCGCGCGAGCAGGATGGCGAGCTCATCGCGTGGCGCTCGGTCGAAGGGTCGGATATCGACACCGAGGGGCGCGTCACTTTCGAGGACGCTCCGGGCGAACGCGGCACCCGGGTTGGCCTTATCGTGGCATACAAGCCGCCGGCGGGGGAGCTGGGCCGAGCGCTGGCCAAGATGTTCTTGCGCGAGCCCGAGATACAGGCGCGGCACGATCTCAAGCGGTTCAAGATGCTGATGGAAACCGGTGAGATTGCCACCTCGGCGCGGACCGCCGACCAAACCCGCGCCGCCAAGCAGGAGAACAAGGCATGAAGGCCCTGACCTGGCACGGCACCAAGGACGTGCGCGTCGAGACGGTCGACGATCCCGAGATCATCAATCCGCGCGATGCGATCATCAGGGTCACGAGCACCGCAATCTGCGGATCGGACCTGCACCTCTACGATGGGGTGATCCCGGGCGTGAAGCCGGGAGACGTACTTGGCCACGAATTCATGGGCGAGGTCGTCGAGATCGGTACCGACTCGACCTTGCAGAAGGGCCAACGGGTGGTGGTGCCGTTCACCATCGCCTGTGGCGGCTGCTTCCACTGCAAGAGCCAGCAATATTCCGCGTGCGACAACTCCAATCCTGTCGAAAAGCAGGACATGTCCGCCACGCTCTACGGTCAGCCGATGAGCGGTCTGTTCGGATATTCTCACCTGACCGGCGGTTATTCGGGCGGGCAGGCCGAATACGTCAGGGTGCCCTTTTCCGACGTCGGCCCGATCGTCGTTCCAGACCATCTGGAAGACGACAAGGTCCTGTTCCTCTCCGACATCCTGCCGACCGGCTGGATGGCTGCGGAGAACGCCGACATCCAGCCCGACGATACGGTCGCGGTCTGGGGTTGCGGCCCGGTGGGGCTGTTCGCGATCCAGTCCGCGATCGTGATGGGGGCGGCCAGGGTCATCGCGATCGATCACTATCCGCACCGGCTCGAACTGGCGCGCAAGCTGGGCGCGGATATCATCAACTTCCGCGAAACCGACGTGCGCGAAGCGCTGATGGAGATGTCGGGAGGGATCGGGGTCGATGCCGTGATCGACGCCGTGGGCATGGAATCGCATGGCTTCGCGGTCGACAACATGATCGACGTGGTGAAACAGAAGATCGGCATCGGTGCCGACCGCGCAAGCGCATTGAAGCAGGCGATCCTGGCGGTGCGGTTCGGCGGAAAGGTCTCGATGCCCGGCGTCTACGGCGGGATGACGGACAAGTGGCCGCTGGGCGCAATGATGGAAAAGGGCCTGCAGATCCGCAGCGGTCAGACCCACGTCCAGAAGTATACCAAGGACCTGTTGGCCAGGATCGAGGACGGCACGCTCGATACGACGTTCCTCATCAGCCACCGGCTGCCGCTCGAGGAAGCACCCCGGGGTTACAAGAACTTCAAGGAAGAACAGGACACGTGGACCAAGGTCGTCCTCAAGACGGGCATGGAGAAGGCGGCCTGAACAAAGTCGCGTTCAGGTAGCGCAACGCGCTGGCAGCTCATTCGGACGGGGCAGTGCGCGCCCTCCCATCGCCGCCTCATCCGTCGATCAGGTGCGGTCGCCGCAACAACGCCTGCAAACGATGCGAGCCGCGTTCGTGACGTTCCGGTCGCGCTAGTCCGTCTGCCGATTGCGCGGGAGCACGCGCGCGGCTCAGGGACGACGCCCCGCAGCCTAGAGGTGAAGATACGAAGGGTCGAAAGTCGCGATATTCCGCAAGGCGTCAGGATCGAGGATCGTGAGGTGCTTGCCGCGCAGTTGGATCAGATTGTCCCGGCGCAAGGCTCGCAACGTGCGGTTGACGTGGACCGCTGTCAGGCCGGTAGCATCGGCGATATCCAGCTGCGTGAGCGGGAACGCGAAACCGTTGCCCTGAACCAGATCCATTTTCTGCAGACGGACCTGCATTTCGCAAAACAGGTGCGAGATACGCGCAATGGCCGGCCGCTGACCGATGTTCGTGGTCCACGCCCGCTGAATGGAGGACGAGACCATCTCGTTCCACCATAGAGCCTTGGCCATGGCCGGCGAACTCGTCAGGATGGTTCCGAAGTCCTCGGGGGATATTTCGGCGAATTTCACAGCCGTGAGAGTGCCAAGCGAATAGTCCGAGCGTTGCCGCACGAAGGCACTGGTATCGCAAATGTCTCCTGCGATCGACAGGGAGACTATCTGACGATGCCCGTCACGCAATTGCTTATATCGCGATACCCAACCGTCGAGCACGACCAGTATCGCCGTGGGACAGTCGCCTTCCCTGACCAGATCCACATGGGCGGCAGCAGTGGCAACGCACTTCCCCACCGCTGCGTCCAGCCGCTCAAGGTCCTGGGCGGCAAGTCCCCCGAACCTCGAGAGGTTCCGCACCAGCGGAGAGGCAGTCAGGCTCATCAGGAAAGTGTCTATCAATCCGCAGCATATGTTTGGCAACCCCTTCAGCGTGCCGCTGAATGCCGCGCCGCCCGCGCTCTGAAAGTGCCTGCATTCGCTCTGGCAGCGCTATGTGACGCCTTCCGGGAACTCCCTGTTCCCTCGCACCTTTTTGTTGACGATGCCGCACTACTTCTTCGATCTTCTGAACGGCCTTGGCCTTGTCCCCGACGAAGAAGGCGCCGAGTTGCCGAACCTTCATGCTGCCAGACAGCGAGCCATAAGCGAAGCTCGGCCCATCATGGCAAACGAAGTGCTGGAGGGCCGCCTCGACTTGTCGGGTAGAATTATCGTACGCTCCGAAACAGGAGAAGTGCTTTTCGAGGTTCCGTTCAGCGAAGCGTTGGTGATTGAGCACCCCTCCCAAACCTCGGGGGAGGCATGATGTGATCGAAAAACTGATCGGCAAAATTCAGGAGCGGTACGAGCTTTCGGCACAAGAGAAAGAGCTGCTAGCCTCCAAGATGAAGGAAACTGCCGATTTCGCGGCGGGCGAGATCATCGTTCCCGAAGGCCAGAAGATTACCTACTCATCCCTGCTGGTCGACGGCTTCGCCTGCCGGTCGAAGCACACTCAGGAGGGGGTGCGGCAGATTATGGAGTTCCAGATCCCGGGGGACTTCGTGGACTTGCACTCTTATCCGCTCGAACGCCTCGACCACAGCATAACGGCGATCACGCCGTGCCGCATCGTCAAGCTTGCTCATGAAGACATTACCGATCTGGTTGACGGATGTCCGCGGCTTGCCCGCATCTTGTGGTTCGCAACGATGGTGGATGCCTCCATTCACCGCGAGTGGCTGGTGAACCTCGGCGCGCGGCGGGGAGCCGTTCGCATAGCCCACCTGTTCTGCGAGATGTTCCACCGTTGCAGGGTGGTCGGCATGACCCAGGGGACGAGCTTCCCCTTCCCCGTCCCGCAAACCGAACTGGCACAAGCAGTCGGGTTTACGCAGGTTCACACAAACCGAATGCTGCGTGAACTCCGCAATCGCGATCTGGCTGCGTTCCGCTCCAGAACCGTGCACATCAATGACCTCAAAGCGCTCGAGGCGTTCGGCGATTTCGATCCTGATTATTTATACCTGCAGCGCAGAGCGGGTTGACTGGCCGCTCTCTTCTCACGCGCCGCCGGACTGGAATGGTTATGGCACCCGATGGTTGCCGACCGTGGTGACTACCTTTCTTTGCAGCGCACTTCAGCCGCTGGGGTCCGTCGCGCTGGCGCCGGGTGCGGTACGCTCCCGCCTTGGGGCCCGCTAGCAGGTGTTCAGGCGTGCTGGCTTGCCAGCCGGCAAGGAAGGACAACCCAATAACCTTCGCGCGTGCATTTCATCCTGCCGAGCGAATGCCCGTCCTCGAGCAACTCGAGCTCTCTCTCCGGCAGTTCTCGCTGCGCCAAATTCATCGCCGCAAAGGGCTCCAAACCCTCTAACTCGATGATTTTCGCGTCACCCACCGCATCGGGTTCTGCGACAAGAGTGTAGGTATGATAAAATCCTCTGACCACGCGCCGCGCCTCCGATCTCGTCGATCTTAGCGGCATGGTGGCGTCGGGGCGCTAACATATCTTAATCGTGCAAAATTCTGGCTCAAGAATTGCAAATGTTGCGTTCCGAATTCCCGCGAAACCCTTTGCGCTTCAACTCAGCGAAACCGGACCGAGGGCGAGCACCGTTCCTGCCTCCACGATGGTTTCCTCTCCGTCCGCGAAGGTTATGCGCGTGTCGCCCCACCATCGCGGCGGCAATCTCGGTTCGCGACGGCCGAAGAGCTCCGCTCCGCACCGCAGGGCAACAGCGACCCTGAGCAGCTTGTCGCCCTTGCGGCGGCTGAAGGCGAAGACGTGTCCCTCGCGCTCTCCCGCCACACGCGCGACCGCGAAGGAGCCGTGGGTGAAGAGGGCGGAGTTTTCACGACGCATCTTCAGAGCGGTGCGGATGAGCCGCAACTTGGGTGATGAGGCGCGGTCTTTCGCCAACAGGCGCTGACGCAGGTCGTAGTCGACGGGTATGCGGTTGTCCGGGTCGACCAGGCTGAGGTCGGTGAGTTCGCATCCCTGGTAGAGATCGGGCACTCCCGGGAGCGTGTACTTCAACGCCGTTTGAACGAGGGTGTTGGAGAGCGCCGCGGCTCGGTTCTGGCGTACGAAATTCGACAAATCGCCCGCGAACGAGTTGGAGCGCCCCGGATCGAGCAGCCGCTCGATGAAGTCACGGCAGGCCGCCTCGTAAGCTTCGTCGGGCTCTGCCCAGGAAGACCGCAGCTTTGCCTCGCGCAGCGCCTTTTCCTGCCAACGGACAACGCGCTGGGCAAATTGGCGCAACCCGTCACGATTGCCGGGCTCCAGCTCGTCGGGCCAGGCGCCGAACAGTGTCTGGTAGAGCATGTAGCGGTCCGCCGGATCGACCTCGCTACCCTCCCCGACGGAGCGCTCCCATCGCTCGACATGCTCGCGCCAGCGCTCGGGAATGTCGCTCAGCACGGCCAGCCGCGCGCGCACGTCCTCCCCACGCTTGTGATCGTGCGTCGCGGTCGCCAGCATCGAACTCGGGAAATGCTGGGCGCGTTGCGCGCAGATTGTGGCGAACTCCGCTGGTTCGCAGCGCCATGCGGGCGGGATCGGAGCCGACGTCGTTGCGTGAGAGCAGCCGGCCGTAGCGGTAGAAAGCAGTGTCCTCGACCGCCTTCGCCGCGATCGGCGCGGAGAGCTGCTGGAACCGCCTGACGGCGTCCGCCGCGAGCTGTCTGTCGCCCGGCCCCGCACCCGCCAGCCAGGCGAGGATCTGATCGACGACGGCCATCTCGCCCGGCGGGGCAAGCGGTTCGGCGCGCTCGCGTGCGCTCTCGCGCAGCTTTCGGTCGCTCTCTGGCGCGGAGGCTCCGGTTCCGTAGGTGCGATAGGCGGGGAACGACCACAGCAACACGCGCAAGGCGCGGCGCAGCATGCCCTCGGTCAGCGGCCGCGTCGCGTCGTCCGAAGCGGCGAGATCGCTGAACGCCCGCACGCAGGCGGAGAGCTGCGCCTCGAATTCCCACGACAGCATCTCCTGCCGCGCCTGCAGTTCCTCGGCGGCGAAGTCGCGGGAGCTGCCGCTGATGTCGGACCACAATTGGCTCAGTGGTTCCTCGGCGGCGGGGTTGTGCAGCAACGCCGTGACTTGCGCCATGAAGTCGTACCCGGTGGTTCCGTCGATCTTCCAGCCGTTAGGCAGGCTTTCACCTGGCGCGAGAATTTTCTCGACGACGATGTAGGACTCGGGCCCGAGCCGCTCGCGCACACGGCAGCAGTACTGTGCCGGGTCGGCAAGCCCGTCGATGTGATCGATCCGAACGCCGTCGATCAGGCCCTCGTCGTGCAGGCGGAAGACCAGCCGATGGGTGGCTTCGAAGACGTGCGGATCGTCGACGCGCAGCGAGGCGAGTTCGCTGATCGTGAAGAAGCGCCGCCAGTGCAACTCATCGTTGCCGCGCCGCCACCAGCAAAGGCGGTAGTGCTGCCGCTCGAGCAGTTCGGCCAGGTTGCTGTCGAGCGGAGCGTTGCGGTCCTCGGGCCGGAGCGGGAAGCGGTGCTCGCCATACGCCCACAGCTCGGTTCCTTCCTTCCCGTTACGCAGTTCGAGCGCCCCATGCCCGAGCGCGTCGAGGAGCGGCTCGCCGAGAAAAGGCAGCAGCAGCTTGTCACCCCAGTCGATGTCGAAAAAGCTGGCAAACTCACTCTCCCGCCCGCGCGCAAGAACATCGTTCCACCAGGCGTTGTCGCCGCCCGCGATCCCCATATGGTTGGGAACGATGTCGATGATCAGCCCCATTCCGTGCTGCCGCAGCCTGGCGACGAGCGAACGCAGCGCGGCTTCGCCACCCAGCTCGGGATCGACCTCTGTCGGATCGACGACGTCGTAGCCGTGAAGCGAGCCCTGGCGTGATGTGGTGATGGGCGAGGCGTAGATATGGCTGATGCCGAGTTCGGCGAGGTAAGGCACCAGTTCTTCGGCGCGCCCGAGCGAAAAGTCGCGGTGCAACTGGAGCCGGTAGGTTGCGCGCGGCGTCACGATCTGCGCCTCGCGTTGATGCCGTCGATCCGCCGGGCGACCTGCTCGTCCTCCAGGAGTTCAGCGGTTTCGGCAGGCATGCGGCGGCGCCAGTTGGGGTGTTCGTCGGTCGTGCCGGGCAGATTGGGCTGCTCCCGCAATCCAAGTACGTCCTCAAATGGATAGAGCGCGAGCAAAGACGGCGTGGAGGCGACGTGCTCGGTCGCGGCATCCACCGCGCGCGCAGGCTCTTCGGGGGGCGGCGGATCGCCTTCGGCCGAGCCGGACTGGCGCAGCGCCGACCACAGCTCGCGGCGCTCATCGGTACGCTGGGCGCGATCCTGTTCTTCGCTCTTGCCGGGATCACCCCGCCCGAGCTGCCGCGCCCAGTCAATGTCTCGTCCCGACCACCAACCGGCGACGGTGAACAGGTCGTGCGTCCCGGTCATCGCGACTGCGTGACGCTGCCAGCGCGCCGGAGGGATGTAGCGCCCACCCTCCTCGCGCTCGAACCACAGTACGCGCATGCCGAGCACTTCGCGTTCCTCCAGCTTGTCGCGAAGTCCCGGGGGCACCGTTCCGAGGTCCTCGCCGATAACCACCGCGCGCGCGCGGCGGGACTCGAGCGCGAGCACGCGCAGAATGTCCTCGAGCGGGTAGCGCAAGTAAGCACCGTCGGCCGCGCTGCCGCCGTGTGGGATCACCCAGAGCCGATTGAGGCCGAGCGCGTGATCGATCCGGATGCCGCCGCACAAGTCGATGTTGGCGCGCAACGTGGCGATCAATGGCTCGAACGCGTTGGCGCGTAGCGCCGCGGGGGAAAAGGTCGTCAGCCCCCAGTCCTGACCGTGCGGGCCGAGGGGATCGGGCGGAGCGCCGACCGAGAGCCCCTGGAGTAGCTCGTCGCCTCTGCTCCACCCGTGGCTACCGCCCGGATCCAGTCCGACCGCGAGGTCGGAAATGAGCCCGATCTTCATGCCGGCGTCGGTCGCCGCGTGTTGCGCGGCGCCGAGGCTTTCGCTGGCGAGCCACTGGGCAAAGACATAGAATTCGATCTCGTCGCGATGCTCGGCGGCAAAGCGCTGGACCGATACGCCTCTGGCATCCTGGAAGTCCTCGGGCCAGCCCTGCCATCCGCCTGCGCCGCTGTCGAAGAAGTGCGCGTGCAGCGCATCGAACCTCGCGTGGAGCTCCAGCGTCTCGCCGCCCTCGGCGCGGAAGGCAGCGATGCGATCGGCGAGCGCTGACCGGGTCGCCTTGAACGCGGCGCGCAGGGCCGCAAGGCGATGCGGGATCGCATTCTGCCAGTCGATCAGGTCGCCGGAACGCGATTCGGCGAGTGGCTGCCCAACCAGCGCGGGATCGCCGAACAGGATATTTAGGAAAGCCCTGCTCGACGGGCCATAGGGGCTGAAGCGCGCCGGATCGGCGGGAAACAACGCGTGCGCCGGGCTGATCGCGAGCGCGTCGGCCCCGCGCGCGGCAAATGCGCTCGCCGCCCTTGCCACACTGCCGAAGTCACCGAATGCGCGGCCGCCGCCGTCGCACAGCGACGGCACCTGGACTGCAGCGCCCCAGGCGCGGCGGTCCCCGATCGCCTCGGCGATGCCGAAGCAGGTGTGCGGCGCGATCGCGAGGCCGATGGTGCGTCCGCCGATATGAAGACGGTGATAGCCGATCTCGTCGATCGGCTGCAGCCTCAGGCCTTCGCCCGCGCGCTCGATCTGCACCGCTCGCGCGGAGCCGTTCTCGAGCTCGAGCTCTGCTTCACCAGGCTCGCCCGCTCCGCCGGGGAGGTCCACCGGCTGGCGGCTGTCGCCCGTGACGAAATCGGCGCCATGGCTTTCACTGCGGCATCGATCCAGGCTTTCGACGATATCTCGCTCTTGCTCGGCAGGGTAGCCGAGCGCGCTCAGGACGTTGCGCAACGCGTCGTCCCCGGTGCGCTGATGCCGGCCGGCCGCGTCGCGCCACTCGATCTGCAATCCGGCCCGCTCGGCAAGCTCGTGCAATTCGCTCATCGATCTATCCCGCACACGAAGCTGCCCGGTTCACCACCCGCTCCGAGAGTGAACAGCGGATCGGGCACCTTGGGAAACGGCACCCGCTCCGAGCCGAGGTTGATCGCCAGCGTGAGTAGCGCTCCGTCGCCCATCTTCCAGCGCGCGCACACCGCCCCCTCGGCAAGCGCCTCGGCGCCGCGGCTCTTCGTGCCGGGAAGGCGCGGCACGATGTGCCGGTGCCGCAACTGGAGCAATTCGGCGTAAAGCGCCCGCCACTCTTCGGCATCGGGCCCCGGGACCGGGATCGAAGCCTCGAAGGTCGTTGCATCGTTCGGATCAGGAATTCGTGCGCGCTCCTCGGCTTTGCCGAACGCGCGGAAATGGGCGAACTCGCGCCGCCGCCCCTCGCGCACCGCGTCGGCCAGCTCGTCGTGAAAGTCGGTGAAGAAGAGGAATGGCGAACGGCTACCCGCCTCGTCGCCAACGAAGATCAGCGGGATCTGCGGGGAGAGCAGCAACAGGGCGGTCGCGGCTCGCAAATTGTCGCGCCCGGCCAGCAGGTTCAGCCGCTCACCCAGAGCACGGTTGCCGATCTGATCGTGGTTCTGCAGGAACGAGACGAACCGCACGGGCGGCAGGTGTCCGCTCGGGCTTCCGCGCGGCCGGGCGTTCGGCCCCGGCGGGGACTCTCCCTGGTAGACAAATCCTTCCGAAAGGCAGCGGACGAGCTTCGTCGTCGGCTCCTGGGCGAAACCCGCGTAGTAACCCTCGACTTCGCCGGTCAGGAGCACGTGCAGCGTGTTGTGGAAGTCGTCGTTCCACTGTGCGTCGAACAATCCCGCCGCCAGCCGGTCGGCAGCGTTGCTCTCGTTCTCGAGGATCAGGTGGAATGGCCGGTCGGTGACCGCCGCGCGCAGCTCCCGGGCCATGCCGTCGAGGAAGCCGTCGTCGCCGATCGCATGGACGGCGTCGAAGCGCAGCCCGTCGAAGCGGAATTCCTCGAGCCACATCCGCGCGTTGTCGATGAAGAAGCGCCGCACCGGCTCGCGCTCGAACGCGATCCCGGCGCCCCAAGGTGTGTGCCGCGCCTCGTCGAAGAACGGCTCGGCGTAGGCGTGGAGGTAATTACCTGCGGGCCCGAAATGGTTGTAGACCACGTCCAGGAAGATCATCAGCCCCAGCTCGTGTGCGCGGTCCACCAGCGCCTTCAGATCATCGGGTGTGCCGTACGCCTCGTGTACCGCGTAGGGCAGCACGCCGTCATAGCCCCATCCGCGCTCGCCCTCGAAAGCCGCCACCGGCATCAACTCGACTGCGGTGATCCCCAGGTCGGCCATCGCCGGCAGGCGCTCGGCGACGCCTGCGAAACCGCCGAGCACGCCGGCATGAACTTCCTGGATCACCGCCTCGTGCCACGGGCGGCCGCGCCAACCGGGGGACTGCCACTCGTAGCTGTCCGGATCGGCGAGCACGCTCCAGCCATGTGGCCCGTCGCGCTGGGCCCGGGACGCGGGATCGGGCACCGCCAGCGCCGCATCGAGGCGGAAGCGGTAGCCCTCTCCTGCGGCGGCCTCAGCCCATGCCGACATCCAACCGTCTCCCGCCGGCTCCATGGGCAGCGACCGGCCGTCCTCCAGCTCGAGCGTGATCGCCTCGCGCTCGGGCGCCCACAAGTTGAAGCGCCAGCGACCCTCCTCCACACGCTGCGGCCCCCATTTCATCAAACCGGCACTTCCCACCAGATCAGCGCTGCGGCGCCGGATAACAGCCAGTAGCTGTCGCCAATGTCATGCTCCTCGAGGTGTGGGTGCGCGCTGTCGACCAGCAGGCGCCGCCGGGCCGAGGGGGGCGGGAGATTGAACACGAGGTTGTCGGGCGATCCGTTCATCAGCAGGGCGATGATCCGCAGCCGCCCGTCCTCCATCTTGCGGGCCAGCCGCATGATCAGCGCACGGCCGTGGACATTTTCCCAGTCCTCCTGCGCCAGCGCGACGCCGCGCTCGTCCCACCAGTCGATGTCGGGCAGGTTCGGGGCGATCTCCTGCCCGTAGAGGTATCGGCGCGAGTGCAGCAGGCGGTACCGCTTGCGCAGGCCGATGAGCCGACGCACGAAACCGATCATGGCCTCGCCCTCGGGCGAGCGCGCCTGCTTCCAGTCGAACCAGCTGATCGGGTTATCCTGGCAATAGGCGTTGTTGTTGCCGCCCTGTGTACGGAAAAACTCGTCGCCCCCCAGCAGCATCGGCGTGCCGTGGGAGGCGAGCAGCGTCACCAGCATCGATCGCTGTATGCGCATGCGCATTTCGCGGATTTCAGGGTTGTCCGTCGGCCCCTCCTCGCCCCAGTTGCGCGAGAAGTTTTCGCCGTGGCCGTCGTGGTTGTCCTCGAGGTTCGCCTCGTTGTGGCGATGCTCGTAACTGACCGTGTCGGCGAGAGTGTAGCCATCGTGGCTGGTGACGAAATTGACGCTCGCCCAGGGGCGGCGGGCGCGGCGATCGAAGATGTCGCCCGATCCTGCCAGCCGCGCGGCGAGCTCGCCCCGCATGTCCTCGTCGCCGCGCCAGTAGCGGCGCACCGCGTCGCGATAGCGATCGTTCCATTCGCCAAAGCCGGGCGGATGATGGCCGAGCTGGTATCCGCCGGGACCGATGTCCCACGGCTCCGAAATCAGCTTCACCCGCTGCAGCACCGGGTCCTGGCGCAACACGTCGAAGAACGCAGCGCCCGGGTTGAAGTCGGGATAAGTGCGGCCGAGCACGGTCCCCAGATCGAAGCGGAAGCCGTCGATGCCGAACGAGGTCACCCAGTAGCGCAGAGAATCCGCGACCATCTGGATAACCCGCGCCTTCGACATGTTGAGCGTATTGCCGGTGCCGGTGAAGTTGACCGCATAGCGCCGGTCCTCCGGGGACAGGCGATAGTAGCTCGCGTTATCGAGCCCGCGCCATGACAGCGTCGGTCCCCGCTCGGAGCCCTCTGCGGTGTGGTTGTAGACGACGTCGAGGATGACTTCGATCCCCGCGGCATGGAGCCGGCGCACCGCGAGGCGCAGCTCGTCCAGGTCGGACCGCGCGAGATAGCGCCGCTCTGGCGCGAAGAACGACAGCGAGTTGTAGCCCCAGTAGTTGGTCAGACCCTTTTCGAGCAGGAAGCGGTCCTGCACATAGGCGTGGATCGGCAGCAGTTCGATCGCGGTAACCCCCAGCCGCTTGAGGTGATCGATCACCGCGCCGCTGGCGAGCGCTGCAAAAGTGCCGCGTTCCTGCGGCGCGACTTCGTCGAACAGCTTGGTCATCCCGCGCACGTGTGCTTCGTAGATCACCGTGTCCGCCCACGGCGTGTTCGGACGCCGGTCGTGCGACCAGTCGAAAGACGGGTGGGTGACGACGCCTTTGGGCATCGCCGGGGCGCTGTCGCGGCGGTCGAACGAGAGGTCCGCCTTGCGCGAGCGAACGCGGTAGCCAAACAGGCTGTCGGTCCACTTGAGTTCTCCGACCAGTTGCTTGGCGTAGGGATCGAGCAGCAGCTTGTGATGATTGAATCGGTGGCCGTTTTCCGGCTCGTAGGGGCCGTACGCCCGGTAGCCATAGACCAGCCCGGGCAGCGCATCCGGCAAGTAGCCGTGCCACACCTCGTCGGTCCACTCCGGCAGGTCGAAGCGCGCAATCTCCTTCCTGCCGTTGGGATCGAACAGGCACAGCTCGATTCTCTCGGCGTTGGCGGAAAAGACGGCGAAGTTCACCCCCATTCCATCGAACGTGCTGCCGAGTGGATAGGGCGAACCGGCGTCGAGCCGCTCCGGAAAGCTCATCGGGTCAGCTTTCGCCGTGCTTGAGGATTATCACGCCGAGCGGCGGAAGCGACAGCGCGGCCGAACACGGCTGGCCGTGGAGCTGCGGCCCATCGGCGCTCACGCCGCCGTCGTTCCCGAAGTTGCTGCCACCGTACATCTCGGCATCCGAATTCAGCAACTCGCGCCAGGTTCCGGACTGCGGCAGGCCGACGCGATAATTTCGCTGTGGCTCCGGCGTCATGTTGGCGATCACCGCGATGTCCGCCCCGCCCCCGCCCCTGCGGTGGAAGGCGTAGACGCTGTTCTCCGCATCGTCCGCGGCAAGCCAGCGGAACCCATCGGGATCGGTGTCGAGCGCATGAAGCGCCGGTTCCTGGCGGTAGAGATTGTTGAGATCGCGCACGAGCAGCTGAACGCCCGCGTTCTCCTGGTTGTCGAGCAGGTCCCACGGGATCGATTCGTCGTGGTTCCACTCGCGCTCCATTCCCAGTTCGCAGCCCATGAACAGCAGCTTCTTGCCCGGGTGCGTCCACATGAACGCGAGGTAGGCGCGCAGGTTGGCGAACTTGCGCCAGCGGTCGCCCGGCATCTTGTCCCACAGCGAGCCCTTGCCGTGGACGACCTCGTCGTGGCTGATCGGCAACACGTATTTCTCGGAAAAGGCATAGACCATCGGGAAGCTGAGATCATTGTGGTGCCACATGCGGTGGACGGGATCGCGCTCGATGTATTCGAGCGTGTCGTGCATCCAGCCCATGTTCCACTTGTAGTTGAAACCCAGCCCGCCCTGCGGAACGGGCGAAGTCACCCCGGGCCATGCGGTCGATTCCTCGGCGACCGTGATCGCTCCGGGGCAGCGCTCCGAGACGATTGTGTTCAGGTGCTTGAGGAAGGCGACCGACTCGAGATTCTCGCGCCCACCGTGAACGTTGGGCACCCACTCCCCGGCATTGCGGCTGTAGTCGCGGTAGAGCATCGAGGCGACCGCATCGACGCGCAGTCCATCGACGTGGAACGTCTCGAGCCACCAGACCGCCGAGGCGAGCAGGAAGCCGGAGACCTCGTTCCGCCCGAGATTGTAGATGAGCGTGTTCCAGTCCTGGTGGAACCCTTCGCGGGGGTCCGAATGCTCGTAGAGATGGGTGCCATCGAACTGGGCAAGACCGTGCGGATCCGTCGGGAAGTGCGCCGGCACCCAGTCGAGGATCACGCCCAACCCCGTGCGGTGGCAGGCGTCAACGAACGCGGCGAAGTCCTCCGGTCGGCCGAACCGCGCAGACGGTGCGAACTGCGACAGCGGCTGGTAGCCCCACGACCCGCCGAACGGATGCTCCATGATCGGCAGCAGCTCGACGTGGGTGAAACCCATGTCGGCCGCATAGGGAATCAGCCGCTCGGTCAGGCCGGCCCAATCGAACGCGCGATCCCCCTCGCCGTCGGGCTTCATCCACGACGCGGCGTGGACTTCGTAGATGGAGATCGGCGCCTCGGGGGCGTGGCGGGACGCACGTTCGGACATCCAGTCGCTGTCGGACCAGGTATAGTCGGCGACCGGCGCGACCACCGAACCGGTGGCAGGCGGTCGTTCGGTCTGCCGGGCGAGCGGGTCGGCCCTCTGCACGATCCCGCCGTCGGCGCCGGCGATCTCGAACTTGTAGTGCGCGCCAGGGCCGAGCCGAGGGACGAACAGCTCCCACACGCCTGCCGAATGGCGAAGCCGCATCGGGTGCCGCCGCCCGTCCCAGCCGTTGAAGTCGCCGACGACTGACACGCGCCGGGCGTTCGGCGCCCAGACCGAGAACAGTACGCCCGACGTGCCGTCCGCCTCACGCGGCTGAGCGCCGAAAACGCGGCCCATTTCGAAATGCCGGCCCTCGGCGAACAGGTGGAGATCGAAGTCCGGCAACATCGTCCCGAAGGCGTAAGGATCTTCCGTCTCCTGCACTGTCCCCCCGGGCCACTGGATGCGCAGCAGATAAGGCCCGGCAAACTCCACCACCCCCGCGAAAAAGCCCGCCTCCGTCTCCTCCAGCCGCACAGGCCGGCCGCCGTCGGCAGCCACGCAGTCGACCGCTTCGGCGCCCGGCTGGAACGTGCGCACCACGCGTCCCCCCTCGCCCTGATGGGGACCGAGCAGGGCGAACGGGTCATCGAGGCGGCCCTCCAGCAGCGCGAAGGCGGACCTTGCGAGTACGTCTTCCTGGGCGGTCATTCGGTTTCTCCGAGAAGTCTTCTGGCGGCCTGCGCGAGGCCCGCGGCCGGGACTTCGATCCAGTCCGGGCGGTTGGCAGCTTCGTACCCGACTTCGTAAGCTGCCTTTTCGAGGAGGAACAGGTCGAGCAGCGGACCAGGCATTTGCCCGCCCACTGCCGCGTAGCCTTCCAGGAAGGCATCGGCCGCGCTCTCGCGGAACTCGTCGGCCAGGCGTCTGGCGCGTTCTTCCCAGCTGTCGGCCCCGGCCGGGCGATCGCGTTGCGCGAACGCCGCGGCGTAGTCGAAGCTGCGCAGCACGCCGGCCACGTCGCGCAACGGCAGGTCCTTGGCCCTGCGTTCGTGCAGCGGTCGCGCCGGCTCGCCTTCGAAGTCGATGAACATAACGTCGTCGCCGGTCACCAGCACCTGTCCCAGGTGAAGGTCCCCGTGGATGCGCGTTCTCGACTGCCCTTTTGCGGCCGCTGCGACTTCGCCGATCCGCGCCGCCAGCTCGTCGCGGCGGCCGTGCAGGAGCGCAATGTCCTTTTCCGTCGCGTCGCCGAGGCCGGCCTGCGCGAGCTGGTCGAGCGCACGGTCAAGCTCCCCGATGATGCGCGCGGCCAACGCCTCGGCATCTGGCGTGCCGAGCGAGGCGGGTGCAAAGTCAGGATCGTCGGTGGGGCGGGCGAGTACCGCGTGCAATTCGCCGAGCCGCTGTCCCAAATTGCGCGCGAAATTGGCGTAACTGGCCGAACTCCACTCGCTTTCCGTTGCCATCCGCTCGAGCATGCCGAGCGTCCACTGCCAACCGTCGCCCTGGTTGTAGGCGAAGGCCTGGGCTATCATCAGCAGCGTGTCTTCACCCGCTTGGCTGCGGTGGACGGTGCCGAGGATCGGCGGAACGTTGGCAAACCCGTGTTCGGTAAGATAGCCGACCATCTCTGCGTCGGGGTGGACCCCCGGGGCGATCTTGCGCAGCAGCTTGAGGACGGCTTTTCGCCCGACGATCATCGTGCTGTTCGACTGTTCGGCGGCGACCCACTCCGGCTCGGCCGCGGTCTCGACGTCGAAGTGCCCGGTCGCCTCGAAGCGCAACTCACCATCGCCCGAGGGCACGCTCCGCCCGTCGTGCATTGCCGAGAGTACCGAACGAGCGAAGCCGGCAAGCGCAAAGCCGTCAGTCAGCAACCCGACGTAGCGTTCGCGGCGAACGCGGGCGATCGCGAGGTTGGAGGCGTAAGGACCGTTCGCTTCGCCTTCCCAGGCGATCCCGAGAGGAAGCGTGTAGACGGCCTTGCCCCGCGAGGTGACGACCTCGAGCTCGCCCAGCAGCAGGTCGTCGACTTCGGGCATTTCGGTCAGCCGCAGCACCTCGACGCGCTCGATGCGCTCGTCCTTGGCGCCGAACCAGCGGCGTTGCGCAACGTAGCCGGGCAGCACCTCGCGCTCGAGGATCGCGCGATTGCCGGGGAGCCCGAGGTCGGCGAGCGACGGGCGCAGGACGAAAGTGTGGCGTTCGACCTCCGCGGCCGGCGCCCCCGAGGCCCAGTCGGGCGCTTCGGCGTTCTCGCGCAGTTCGAACCAGTAAAAGCCATAGGGCGGCAGTGACAACAGGTAGGGCAGCTGACCGATCCGGGGGAACGCAGAGCTGCCCGTGAGCTCGACTGGAGTGGCGCCCTCGAACTCATGCAGGTCCAGCTCGACGGCCTGCGCCGTGCGGCTGAGATTGGCGACGCACAGGATCGTCTCGCCCTCGTGCCGGCGCAGGTAGGCGAGTATTCGCCTGTTCGCCGGCCGCAGGAAGGTCTGGGTCCCGCGTCCGAACGCTGTGTGTTCGCGCCGTACCGCAAGCATTCGCTTGATCCAGTTGAGCAGCGAGTGCTGATCCCGCTCTTGCGCCTCGACGTTGACCGCCTCGTAGCCGTAGAGCGGGTTCTGGATCAGCGGCAGCGAGAGCAAGGCGGGGTCCGCGCGCGAGAAGCCGCCGTTCCGGTCGGGCGACCACTGCATCGGAGTGCGCACCCCGTCGCGATCGCCGAGAAAGATGTTGTCGCCCATTCCGATTTCATCGCCGTAATAGAGCACTGGCGTACCCGGCATTGTCAGCAGCAGCGCGTTCAGGAGCTCGATCCGCCGGCGGTCGCGCTCCATCAGCGGGGCGAGGCGGCGGCGAATCCCAAGGTTGATGCGCGCCCGCCGGTCGGCGGCATAAGTGTTCCACAGGTAATCGCGCTCTGAATCGGTGACCATCTCGAGGGTAAGCTCGTCGTGGTTCCGCAGAAAGATCGCCCATTGCGCGTCTTCCGGAATATCGGGCGTCTGGCGCATGATATCGGTGATGGGGAAGCGGTCCTCCTGCGCCACAGCCATGTACATCCGCGGCATCAGCGGGAAGTGGAACGCCATGTGGCATTCGTCGGTCCTGCCGTCCTGCTCGCCGAAGTACTGCTGCGTATCCTCGGGCCACATGTTGGCCTCGGCCAGGAGCATGCGGCCGGGATAGTGCGCATCGAGATCGGCGCGGATATCTTTCAGGACCTGGTGGGTCTCGGGCAGGTTCTCGTTCGATGTGCCGTCGCGTTCGATCAGGTAGGGGATGGCATCGAGGCGCAGGCCATCGATCCCGGCATCCAGCCAGAAGTGCATGACGGAGAGCACTTCTTCGAGCACCTTGGGATTGTCGAAATTCAGATCGGGCTGATGCGAATAGAACCGGTGCCAGAAGTATGCGCCGGCCTCCTCGTCCCAGGTCCAGTTGGACTTCTCGGTGTCGCAAAAGATGATCCGGGTGCCCGAATAGAGCTGGTCGTCGTCCGACCAGACATACATCGCCCGCTCGGGGCTGCCCGGCGGCGCCTTTCGCGCTGCTTGGAACCAGGGATGCTGGTCGCTGGTGTGGTTGATCACCAGTTCTGTGATCACGCGCAGGCCGCGCGAATGAGCCGCCTCGATGAACGCGCGGGCCTCCTCCATCGTGCCGTAGTCGGAGCTGACGTCGCGGTACATGGCGATGTCGTACCCGTCGTCGCGCCGCGGACTGGGGTAGAACGGCAGAAGCCAGACCGCAGTGACGCCGAGGTCGGCAACGTAATCGAGCTTTTCCATCAGCCCCGCGAAGTCGCCGACGCCGTCGTTGTTGGCGTCGAAGAAGCTCTTCACGTGGAGCTGGTAGATGACCGCGTCCTTGTACCACAGCGGGTCGTCTGCGGACGATATCGTGGCGGAAGCGGTTGCCGATTGGGAGGGCGGGTGATTCATCTGGTTCATGCCGGGTCCTCCTTCCGGGTAAGCCGCCAGATGCGATACGGCTCGTCGGGCGCGAGATGGATGCTCTGGAATTTGCCGCTCCAGTCGAAACGATGCCCGGCGGCGAGGTCCTCGACACCGATGCTCGCGTCGTCGGGCAATCCGAATTCCCACAGGGGGACCTCGAAACTGCAGCCATGGGCATGATGCGGGTCCATGTTGACCATCACCATGATCATCTCGCGCAGCGGCCCGTCGGCAGATGGCGGAGGCTTGCCGTACCAGATGATGTTCTCGTGGTTTGCGGCGTAGAAACGCGTGTTCAAGTGAGTTTGAAGCGCTTCATTCGCACGCCTGAGCCGGTTCAACAGGGTCACGTCGGAGATGATATTGCCGCGGCGCATCCCAGTCGCGGGGGCGGAGCTGGAACTTTTCGGAATCGAGATATTCTTCCTTGCCCGGACCCAACGGGGTCGCATCGCACAGCTCGAAACCCGAGTAGATGCCCCATAAGCCCGACAGCGTTGCCGCCAGTACGGCGCGGATGCGGTGCGCCGGTCGGCCTCCGGTCTGGAGGAAGTGCGGGTTGATGTCGGGCGTGTTGACGAAGAAGTGGGGGCGATAGAACTCCCTGGGCGCCTCGGTGGTCAGCTCGGTGATGTATTCGGTCAGCTCGTGCTTGCGATCGCGCCAGGTGAAATAGGTGTAGCTCTGGCTGAAGCCGATTTTCGCCAGACGGTACATCATCGTCGGCCGGGTGAAGGCTTCGGACAGAAAGATGACCTCGGGATGACGCCCGCGCACCTCGCCGATCATCCATTCCCAAAACGGCAGCGGCTTGGTGTGCGGGTTGTCCACCCGGAAGGTCTTCACCCCATGCCCGACCCACAGCAGCACGACGTCGCGCAGCGCTTCCCAGAGTCCCGGCACCGCGTCCGGGCCGTAGAAGTCGACGTTGACGATGTCCTGATATTTCTTGGGCGGATTCTCGGCGTACTTCATGGTCCCGTCAGGGCGCCATGCGAACCAGCCGGGATGCTCTTTCAGCCAAGGGTGGTCGGGCGCGGCCTGGATCGCGAAATCGAGCGCAATCTCCAGCCCGTGCTCGGCCGCGGCCTTCACCAGCCGGTCGAAGTCTTCGAAGCTGCCCAGTTCGGGGTGAATCGCATCGTGCCCACCTTCCGCTGCACCGATCGCATAGGGGCTCCCCGGGTCGTCCGCGCCCGGGGTCAGGGTGTTGTTGGGGCCTTTGCGATTGGTCCTGCCGATCGGGTGGATCGGCGGAAAGTACAGGGTGTCGAAGCCCATCGCACGGACCCGCGGCAGGTGCTCGATCACGTCCGCAAAGGTGCCGTGCCGCTCGGCATCGCCGCTCATCGAGCGGGGAAACAGTTCGTACCAGCTCGAGAAGCGCGCCTCGATCCGCTCGGCATCGATCGAGTACGTATGTGAGACTGCACGGTGCGGACGATCGTCGGCTGCGTGCATGAGCTCGCCGAGATCGTCGGACAGCAGCAACCGCGCACCATCCCCCTCCCCCGCCTTGTCGTAGGCGGCCAGGTGTTTCTTCAGCGCCTTCGCCAGTTCACCGACTGGCGCGGCTTGCCGCCTGAGCCACCAGCAACCGCCCCTCGGCGCGTTCGACCGGTTCCGCCACTCCGGCATCGACCTTCTTGCCGAAGTCGCGCTGGAATCCCCCGAAGCGATCGAGCCATCCTTCGACGACGAACTCGTGTCGCCCTAATCGTTCGAGCCTCAGCTCGGCGCGCCAGCGGTCGTTCACCAGCTGCTGCATGGGAACCGCGCGCCACTCGTCTTCGTCGGCGGCTCGCCAGCGCAACTCCGCGTCGAGCTTCTCGTGCCCGTCGGCGAAGATCGTCGCTTCGACGCACACGCTGTCGCCGACCACGCGCTTGATCGGGAAGTCACCCCCCGCGACCGTGGGCGATACGCTTTCGAGCACCAGCCGCGCGCCTGATTCCGTGGCAGCGCTGAGCGAACGGGCGTACGACAGCTCGATCGGCTGGCCACGCGATCCGCTCAGCACCCGGACCTCACCCGCCGCCAGCGGCGTGGCATCGTCCCCCCCGCTATAGGGGCCGAATGCTGCACCAGCGGACGACAAGCTTGCGAGCTTCGGTTGCGGCGCCTCATGCGTGGAGGCATTCACCAGGATGAGCAGCGCATTTTGCGCCGCGCGCAGGTCGGCGGCTTCGGCGCGGAGCACTGCGGAAATCGGCCTTGTCGAGCCGCTGATTCTGCGGATCGCCCCGCCAAAGCCGCTTACGCGGTTCGCCAGCGCAACCGCATCTGCGGCGGCCTTCATCACGGCCTCGCCACGCGAAAGCATCTCGATGGGAGCAATGAAACCGTCGCCAAACGCTGCGGCCTCCCGCAGCGACAAGACAGCGTCACGCCAGCTGTCCAGGCGAACTTCGTTGATCACAGGGGCGACGGCGCGCAACGCCTCGACCTCCTCGAACCACCACTCGCCGAGGCCATCCCAGCGGGAATAGGAACTCACGAGCGCGTCGAACGCGGGCGCCGACTCGCACAAGCGCTGGATGTCCTCGCTGCCACTGCCGATCATCGTCAGCTCAGGCGCGCGCGCGCGCAACGCTGTGGTGAGATTTCCAAGCAGCCGCGGATGGATTCCGTCGACACCGTCGATCCGCAGCCCGTCTATGCCGCGTCGCACAAGCCCCTCCAGAGCTACGCGGAGGGGCTTTTCAAAAACTCGTACTGCCACGGCGTCGCGCATCCGCGCACTGGCCAATCCACTTGGAGGCGCGGGCTTGCGTGGATCGATTGGCGTGCGCTCCGATCCCGAGCGGTGCAGGCGAAAGGCCGATGGGTGCGAGGTCACCAGCGGATGATCGGCTGGGAACAGCCGCGGATCAGTCTCGATGATCACCTTGAGTCCCGCCCGCCTTGCAATCGCGAGCGTCTCATCGAAAACCGCGCCGGACTCTTCGAACAGCGATCCGCCGAGCCGCCAAATGACGGCGTCGAAGCCGGCCTTCTTCGCTGCAGCCAGTATCGCGTCCGGCTCGCTATCGCCTGCTTCACGAGCGATCGGAATGATCCCTGCCGAGATCATACACATTGGCAATGGCGTGAGAATAGGCGCTTTCCTCCTGATGAGACAAACCGTTGTTCTACCAAAGCGAGAGCGGAGCGGACGTTCCACCCGCCCGTGGGCGACCGTTCAGAGCTTGCGAGCGACAGGGAGCTTGGCGGCGAACTTCGGTGACGCCGCAGCCAGGCTTTATCCCAGCTCCTGACCTTTGCCTCGCTTTCGAGTCCCTGTGGCCACTTTCGCTTTTGCCGGATCAGTCCCCGGCTTCTCCGCCTTCGCTGAAGCGCGGGCGCCCTTCACTGGCGCCTTCGCGCCGGTCCGCCCCCGCTTGCCCGCGTTGGACTCAGCCTTGGCCTCGGCGAACTCCGTGCGGGCCTGTTGCCAATGTTCTTCCTGCCGACCCTCGGGACGACCCTCGCTTTCCCAGATTTCGTACGCCCGTTCCTGGATCCTTTTGTCCAGATCGCTTGCCATTTTGCCGCTCCTTTCTGCGTGCCGTTCGGATTACCAACGACAGCGGCGCGCAAAGGAGCCCGGAAAATTCGGACGACAGCATGCCGCGAAGATTCACACGAGTGATTGACAGTCCATCGGTTTTTCAGACGGCGGGCGACTGGAACGGCTAGCACCGAAAGTCACTGAACCTTCATGGACACAGCCACGGCCGGTTCAAGGCCTTCCCACGACAGGTGGACGTGGGCGTCGATGCCCGGGATTTCACGCCTGTGCGACTAGAGCAGATCTTGTAAGCTTGCCCTCAACCCGCCAGCAAGAAACGCGCTTGCTATACGCGCGCCCTTTTGCTGTCCCGTGCGCGCCTGATCCTCAGGCCGACCATTAGAACGAAGGGCCAGAAGAGAGTGTTCAGGACATCGAGAGCGGTGTCTTGCCAAAGCCATGTGCCATTGTGCACTCGATCGAAGATCTCATTGGCAAACTCTGCGACACAGACGACAGCGAAAGGAATCGGAGTCGCCAGCGAGCGGCGCGTCACGACCCGCGCCACCAGGAGCACGAACATCCCCGCATGGACGTGCAGCAACGAATCCGAGGCTCCGGTGCCATCACCGATCCAGACGATCAGACGGTGGTAGATGTCAGCGAGGTGCATGGCCGATCAAACGCTTCCTTGAGGAGCCCTACGACTGAGGGATGCAATTGCTCCCGTTACGATTCCGATGGATTGGGACCGCCAGCGGCGACACTTCTTCCCCAGAATAGCGGCCGCTCCTGCTGGTGCAGCGCAGGCTTCAAGCCCCCCGTCCCGCCACTTGTCCAACCCAACGCTGTTGCCACCATGCGTATAGCTTCGGGAGAGGAGTTGATGGCGACCGGCTCCTCTGGTCAATCCGGCTGGTTGTCGTGGTAGCTCACGACGGCGCGCACCGTGTCCTGCATCAGTCGCATTCGCTCGGGCAGGGGACGCTTGGTCCGGCCGATCAGAACCGCAACGGAGTAGCTTCGCCCATCGGGTGCGGTGACGATACCCACATCGTTGTACCCTGCCTCGGTACCCTCGAGAATTTGCCCTGTGCCCGTCTTGTGCCCGATCGACCAGCTTGGTGGAACGCCTCCGCTCAGCCGTCGCGGCCCGCTGGACGCCTTCGCCATCAGGTGAAGCAAGTGCTCGGTCGATGAAGGAGACAGCAGTTTCCCCTTCTTGAGCATTGCCAGTGCATGGGTGATCCCGGTCGGCGTGGCCCCGTCGATCGGGTCGGCCAGGTAGTTTTGGAAGGCAGTCCGGCGCCGCTCAAGAGGCAGTTCGGCACGCGCGTTCACGAAAGCCGGGCCAATCGAGTATTCGGGCTTCCATTTCAGTCCGGCGGTTCTGCTCTGGAGTACCTTTTCTCCCGGCCCGAACCGGATGCCGCCGAGCCCCTTCCGGGCCAGGACCGCACGAATCACATCCGGGCCCCCGACGCGCTGCAGGAGAAAGTCGTTGGCCGTGTTGTCGCTGTGCATGATCGCGCGCTCCAGCAGGTCTTCCAGCGTCGTCGTGTAGCCGTCGTTGCGCAGGATGCGCGATCGTATCGGCTGGAAGAACACCGCCAGGTCGTCGCGGTGCAGGGTGACCTTTTTGGAGAGGTCCAGCTTTCCGCGGTCCACCTGGTCGAGCACGGCAAGCGCCACCCAGAGCTTGCTCACGCTCTGTTGGGGAAAATAGGTCTCGCCGTTGAACTCGGCCGTCCATCCGCTGTCGAGATCACGAACGGCGATGCCGAGATCGCCGGGCAGTCTCTCGCCAAGACGTTGGAGCGATTGGTCGAGCTCTTTTTCGGCATTGCTCTTTGCTGCTCGAGGACTGGCAACCGGGGGAGCTTTTGCCGGAGCCTGCTGTCTCTCGAGAGCATTCTTCGAAGCAGAGTCAGCGGTGGCCGGATTGCCGCGACCGTCGATCACTTGTCGCAGCATTTGCTCGCTCGAGCGATTGGCCTGGGAACATCCGCCGAGCAGGATCAGGATGGCCGCGGCCGGAGCCCACGGCCTTGCCGAACCGCCGCTATAACGGACGGCGGAGGTCTGTCGGTCGAAGGGGCGAGGTAACTTCAAGAAAAGGCGTCGGTTTGTTTCGTGCACTAGGATGAGTGGAAGCGTCCGCGTTCCATATTCTCTACCCCCGTCCCGGTCTGAATGTTCCGGCATTCGCAAGACAGCGAGGGGAGAAGCGTCCCACAAAGTGGGGTTTCTGAAGGTCATCCTGTTGCACGGGTGAACGGCAGAGGGCGCATCAGAGTCCACTAGCGGCGTGCAGTAGCTCCGGCTCACCCACCCTACCGGCCCGCACGGGTTAACAACATCTTCGGACACTTCGCGGCTTCAACCCGTTGAGTTGCAGAGACCTTTTGTTTTTCGCAGACATGAGAGAATAGATTTGAAGACGATATCGACATTCGGCTCTGCCGTTGTGCTCGCCACACTGGCGGCTTGCGGCGCGGCGGGGGGAGATAGCGCGGAGGCTGCCGCTGTTGACGGGGGAAATGGCGCTCAAGGTATTGAGCAGGGCGCGTCCCGGACGCTGGTGAACCCGGGCGCTGTGACCGAGGCAAGCCTCAAGAACGCAGTCTCCGATGATCGAGTGAGGCAATTCTACGAGCACCGCAACTGGAAGCCGGCGTGGACCTCGGATACCGCGCCGGGCGTGGTCCAGGTGCTGCGCGGGGCGGGCCGGCACGGATTGAACCCCGACGATTATGTTCGCCCGATAACCCAAGCGGGTGATCCGGCTGAACGAGAGGCTGCGCTGACGCTGGCTGTCCTCCGCTTGGCCGACGACCTCGCGGATGGCAAAACCGATCCCGACAAGCTTTTTTCGATCTACACTTTGCCGCGGCCATCGGTCGATCCGGTCGAAGGGTTGAGCAATGCCCTGTCGCAATCCAGAGCCGATGAATGGATCGAAGGATTGGCTCCCTCGGATCCGGAATATCAGGCTCTTTCTAAAGCTTATCTCCAGAACGCGAAGCGCGCCGCGGAGGGGAAGAGCAAGAGCATCGCGGAGGGCGATCTCATCCATGAAGGCGAGCGTGATCCACGCGTGCCGCAGATCGCGCAAGTTCTCCGCGCCAACGGCTATCTCGAGGGAGGCTCACGCGGGGTCAGGACTGGTGATGACGGAGCGCCGACCTACACCACCCGAATGGCGCAAGCGGTCAAACATTTGCAGCAGGACTTCGGAATCGCCGACGATGGGGTCGTCGGTCCCGATACACTGCAGGTGCTAAACACCGGAGCAGCGGAGCGGGCGCGCGTTCTCGCGGTCAACCTTGAGCGGCGGCGATGGCTCGAGCGGGACCGCCCGGCTACCCGCATCGACGTGAACACAGCTGCTGCCATGCTCGAATACTATCGCGACGGCAAACGGCGCGATCGCCGCAAGGTTATTGTCGGACAACAGGGTTGGGAGACCCCCCAGCTCGCGGCGCCGATGTATCGCCTGGTCGCCAATCCCACGTGGACCGTGCCGCGATCAATCGAGCGAGAGGAAATTCAGCCCAAGGGCGCGGGTTATCTGCAACGGCACAACATGGTCCGGCGGGACGGCTGGGTGGTTCAGCTGCCTGGCCCCGACAACGCGCTCGGAGTGGTCAAGTTCGATCTCAAGGACGACTACGCCATTTACCTTCACGACACAGCGGCAAAGCAGCTGTTTGATCGCAATCAGCGTCACTTGAGCCACGGCTGCGTCAGGGTAAACCACGCGCCGGAATTTGCGCGTATGCTGGCCAAAGACGTCGGGATATATTCGGAATTCAGCAAGGCCCGCGCAGGCGACGACGAGACGTTCGTGAACCTCCCGCAGAACATCCCGGTTCGTCTGCTTTATGAAACTGCTTTTGTCGATCCAGCGGGCAAGGTCCGGTTCCGCACGGATGCGTACGGCTGGGACGACCGGGTTGCTGAAGCGCTCGGCTACGAACCGCGCCAGCCGACCAAGGTCCAGACGCACATCAGCGACATAGGACCATAAGAGCGACTCCGGGAAGATTGGAGATACTCATGGGCGACCAAGCCGGTCGCAGAGCCGTGGGCGGATTCCCGCGTTCCGGAAATCTGGTTACCGGAGAATTCCCGACCCGGCGTCCTAGCCGGCAAGAAGGCCGAAGCGCTGCTCCACCTCGCGCGAGTAGGTGGGACCAACCGGCACCCCCACGTCATCGCGAAGGATCAGGACCGTGGTCCCCGACGGACCGGTGGCAAGCGCCTTCACGGCGCCCGGTCGGACGAAAGCGGAGCGGTGGACGCGGACGAACTCCGCACCGCTTCGTGCCTCGATCGCGTTCATGGTGGCACGTAGCAGATAGCTGCGCATCTTCGTATGCAGCAGGACGTAGTCCTTGGCGGCTTCGATCCAGTCAACGTGGGCAAAGTCGACCCGCACCACGCCTTGATGTCCAGGAACCCAGAAACAGTCGCTTTCATCGCGCGCCCCCGCTTCTGGCGTCGCGGGGGTCCTGCCAGCCCGTCTCCGCCGCGCCCGCTCGATCGCCTGCCGTAGTCGATCGATCCGGAGAGGTTTCAGGATATAGTCGCTCGCCTCTACCGCGAAGGCGTCGATGGCGTGCTGATCAAATGCGGTAAGGAAGATGATCTCTGGCCGCTCTTCGGGCGGGAGGTCCGCGGCCACACCCAGTCCGGTGCGGCCGGGCATCTCGATGTCGAGCACCGCCACGTCGGGCTTGAGGTCTGTAATCAGAGCGGCAGCCTCGATCCCGTTCATCGCCGTTCCGACGATCTCCGTGTCCGGTACGTCGCGGAAGGCGAACAACAGCCGTTCGAGTGCGAGCGGCTCGTCATCCGCGACGAGGATGCGGAGCCTCGGGCTCATGCCGCGGCCGGCATGCGGAGCGGCATCCTGATCGCTGCGCAGAACGTCCCCTCGCCCGTTTCCGTCGTCAGCTCGGCGGCCCCTCCATAAGCCAGGCTCAGCCGTTCTCTGGTGTTGCGCAGACCAACTCCCGCACCCCGAGTCCGGATAAGATCAGTGGATGGGTGGAGATCGTTCTTGACCCATAAAAGGAGGTCGCCTCGCTCCAGGCGCGCGCCGATCTCCACCTCCACCGGCACGAGTGCCGGCGCGACGCCGTGTTTCAGCGCGTTCTCGACCAGCGGCTGCAGCATGAAAGTCGGGACCAGCGCGTCTCGCACCTCGGCAGGGCAATCGAACCGCACGGTCAGGCGCTCACCGAAGCGCACGGCCTCGATGGCGAGGTAATCCTGGACCGTTGCCAATTCATCCTCGAGTGTGCTCATCCCTGCCGTCCCTCCTGCAAGCGTCGACCGCAGGAAATCCGACAAACGGTCGATCATGGCACCGGCGTCCGCTGCCCGTCCGCTTTCAACCAGCGATTGCAAGGCGTTGAGGGTGTTGAACAGGAAGTGCGGGTTCAGCTGATAGCGAAGGGCGTCGAGCTGCGCCATCGAGGTGGCCGCCCTCGCTTCGGCGAGCATTCGGTCTCGTTCGCGGGAATCGACAGCGGCGCTCAGCGCCACCGCAGCCATTCCGAAGAAGGCATGAGCAGTCGCGAACACGAAGATATTGGAGCTGACGAGCAAATTCATCAGCATCGTCCGGACTGGATTATCCGAAATGATCCTGCGGACGGGCTCGGGAAAACCTCCCACCACTCGGATCAGCTCAGCAGCCCAGAGGTCGAGCGCCACCTGGACAGCGGTTGCAATGAGGATTGCCACGCCGAAGAATACGAACCGGCCCATCGTGCCGTGGCGGCGGCGCGAGCCAACCTTCCAGATTATCGCTGACAGAAGAGCACCGGTGATCGCCATGAGAAGTGCGCGGGTAAAGCCTTGCACCGGCACCTCGGACGTAGCGAGAAGTACCGAGAAGCACATGCCGGCGAACGCCAGCAGCCAGATGCCGGCAATCAGCCAGGCCGCTCCGGAGGGGGTTGCTCGGCGAGAGGTGGCGGACGCGTCCATGCTCATCCGCTTCTACGACATCGCCGGCTCGATTGCTTCTGGCCTCGTCGATTTTTCGTCGCGCCGGCGAATGTTCGTCGCAGCTTGATCTCTGCGTCGCAGCGGCAGCGACGCGGCGGGGCACCTCGTGCAGCGAAACGGCGCAACAAGGAGACCCGACATGGCATGTATCATCAGATCCGCTCTATTTTCCTGCATCGCAAGCGCCTGCCTGCTGGGCGCCGCATCTGCCGCGCTAATGGCGGCACCCTTGCAGCCGATATCCACACACCATGAAGTGCAAACCGAGCCGGGACGCGGGGGAGTTCCGATCGTCGAGGTGACGATCAACGGAAAGGGCCCGTACAAGTTCGTGGTCGACACCGGCGCTCCTGGCCCGCTGCGCATTGACACGACGGTTGCAGATGCCCTCGGGCTGACGCCGATCCGCTACGAGGACGAAGGCGACGGCTCTGAGGAGAACAACTTCAGGGTTCCGGTGGTGGCAATCGCTGCCATCGGGATCGGAGACTTTTCGAAGACAGGCCTCGAAGCCAACGTGATGGATCTCAAAGGGCGCGGGTTTGCGTTCGATGGCGTGTTCGGAATGGCCGCATTCGCCGATCACATCCTAACGATCGACTACGCCCGCGGAGCGCTGGCGATAGACGAAGGCGCCCTCCCCGAACCGAATGGTGCCGACGTCTTCAGCTATGATTTGACCGAGGAGGGTTTCATCCGCTTGCAGGTTGCAATCGGCAGCGACACTCTGCCCGCAATCCTCGACACGGGCCAGACGATGTCGGGGATAATCGTGCCAGAGGCGTTCGGCAAAAAAGTTGCCGCCGGTCTGCCGGTGGAAGTCGGCAAGGCGCGCACGGTGTCGAATGCGTATCCGATGTACGAGGTCGAAGTAACTGCGCCCATCCTGGCCCAGGGTGTCCGACTCCCGATCGAGAAGATCCGCTATCCCTCGATCGCTCCCGAGGCGAATATCGGTAGCCTGGCCTTCAAGGGTGGCGTGCTTCGCATCGACCAAAGAAATCGGAGGCTACAGCTGGACTTTCGCGGACGGGAAGGCCGGCGCTGACGCTGCGCTCCTTTATTGACCAGGCCCAACTCCGCTTTCCACGGCTTCGCTCCGAAAAGCTGACGTCAGCACGCCCTCTCCTACCTCGGCTCCAGCGGCACCGGCCCATCCGCCGTATACTGCACCGGGCAGCCCAGCACGTAGCGCCCACCCGCCTCGGTCGTACGGCACCACTCCTGCGCTGCGGCGATCTGTTTCGCGTCATTGGCCAGCGTCTGCTCGATCGTCAGCGGGCCGGAGCCATGGACCGAGACGTCGATGGTCGGGGCGAGGTCGTAGTGATTCAGGTTGGCCTTGAGCGCCCCGCCCCAGAAGTGGAGCTGCCAGGACTCGTCGCCGAAGTCGCCTTCCATCAGGATGCGTTCCTTGGGCAGGTAGGCGAAGACGCCGTTGGCCATATGGCTGTGGCCAACGGTGTGGTAGATTTCAAGGCGGCGGGTCCTGTCCTCCAGCACGAGCATTTCGTCGACCGGCGTGAATTTCACCTCGTGGGGATTCCTCGCCAACGCGTCGGGGTAATAGACCGCCGGGCGGGCGGCCATCTCACGCACGATCTGCTCGTTGCCGCGATGGCTGATGACCTCCAGCCCGCGCGAGAGTGCGGCGCGCAGGCCGCCGGTGTGGTCGAAGTGGTGGTGGGTAACGATCACCGCCTCCACCTGCTTGCCCGGCACCAACCTGTTGGCCGCGTCGATCCGGGCGAGCGTCTGCGCCTCGCCGCCATAGGCCTCAAACATGACCAGCCGATCGGCGAACTCCATCACAGGGCCGCCAGTGTTGCCGGTGCGCACGTCCCACACCCCGTCGGCCAGCTTCTTCGCCGTAGCCACCGGCGCGGCAGGTGCGGGCGGGCTGGCCGGTGCGGGGAAGGCGGGAAGCTGCGCACCGGGCGCATTGACCCGATAGGAACCGACTTGGAACATCAGCGAAACCTGGTCGCGCCAGTCCATGCGGTTCAGCAGGCCCATCGGCAGTTGCACGCCCTCGAACGGCAGGTAGCCGGTAAACCAGGCCGTGGTCGTCACGTCACCGAGGTTCACTTGCGGCGCGATCCAGCGCGAGAACTTGGGCAGGTGAGTGCGCGCATCAAGACCGATCCACGCCGGGCTCTTCGCACCCTCGGGCGTGAACTGGACCACGACATCGCCGTTCTCGATCGAGACCGCGCCGAGCTTCGTTTCATCGTCAAGCGCCTCGAGCAATGCGGGCAGCGGGTGGTCGAGCAGCGCGTCGCCGGTCTGGACCGTGGCATTGCGCTTGAAGTCGAGCCCGAAGAACCCGGCGAAGGGGAACTCCATGCTGCGGCGCTCCTGGTTGAGCGCACGCTCGTGCTTGAGATCGAAGGTCCGCTGTGCGTCGGCCACCGCGATCCATTTTGGCGGCGCATTGGGATCGGCTGTGGAGTTACCGCCGCCATCGTAATAGATGCGCTGGCCGAAACCAGTCAGCACCACGTTGTCGAGCGATTTCAGCTTGTCGAACCCGCCCATCGCGTCGGCAGCCTGTTCGAGCAGCTTGCGCGCATCGGCTTCCTGCGCCGAAACTGCCGATGCGGTAGCGAGCGTCAGCAGGCCCGCGGCGAGCCGGAATTTCGAAAGCCCCATGATTCCCTCCCCCTATAGCGGAGCAGGCTTACCATCCTTCAGCACGTGCGTGCAGCCCAAGGTTGCGGCATCGTCATCCTCGCCCAGCGCCGCCACCGTGCGCCGGCCTCCGGCACGCAGGGCAGCCGCTGCCGCCGCATCGTGGCCGAGGGGAAGGAACACGGCTTCGCGCTTCGGCTCAGAGGCCTTGACCGCCTCGATCAGGTCCTCGGGATAGAGCGAGAAGCCGGTTGCCGGCTCCCCCCGTTTGTCGTTTGGGCTGCCGCCGATCCGATAGGTGCCGCCGCGCCCCAGTGTGCCGCGTACGCCCTCGGCATAGATGGTGAAGCCGATCCAAGACTGGTAGCCGAAGCCATGCCGCTCGCTCGGGTCGAGCGTGACGCGGGCGCGACCCGCCACGCGCGTGGCAACATGTTTCAGACCCGCGATGCGGGTTGCGAGCGCACCGCTGGCGTCGATTCCGGCAAGCTTGGCCAACGCTTCCTCGAACGGACCGGCAGCGTAGAGCAGCGGGAGGTAGGCCACGCCGCCTGCATCGACCAGCGCGCCTGCGTCCTTGGCATCGAGTTCGCGGCGAACCGCCTCTATCTGGTCAGCCGAGAGCGGAAATTCCTCTGCCGCCAGCGTGTCGACGAGGTCGGGCAGCGTGAAATCGACCGATATGCCTGTCGCCCCCATCGCTTCGAGCGTGGCCACCGCCAGCTCGACGATCTCGCCCGCTGCAGCGGCACTGTCGCTGCCGATCAGCTCCGCGCCGACCTGCAGCGCCTCGCGCCGAGGGTCGAGCTGGTCGCCGGTAATTCGCGCCACCATGCCGGCATAGCTGAGGCGCAACGGGCGCGGCCTGGCGGCAAGGCCGGTCACAGCGATGCGGCCGACCTGCACGGTCATGTCGCTCCTGAGGGCCAGCGTGCGCAGGCTTCTGGGATCCACGAAGCGGAACATGTTGCGTGTGGCGACCCCGTCCATCCGGGTTGCCATCGAGGTCTCGAACTCGATCAAGGGCGGGCGCACACGGTCGTAGCCCCAGGCATCCATCGTCTCGAGCGCTGCACGCTCGATACGCGAGGCGACCGCCGCGCTCTGCGGCAGCCGGTCCTCAAGCCCCTCGGGCAAAAGATCGCGGGTCGGGTCGGTCATGGGTGCCCCCTACCCCCTTCGCCACCCCTGCGAAAGCAGGGATGACGAAGGCGGGAGAGTGATCAGAATGCCAGCGCCTTGACCACCTTCACACCCTGCAGCTTGCAAGCCGCGTCGATGACCGGTTGCGGGATCGCCTGGTCGACGCTGAGCAGCAGGACCGCCTCGCCCCCGGCATCGCGGCGGCCGAGGTGGAAGGTGCCGATGTTGATCCCCGCCTCGCCCAGCAAGCTGCCGATGCGGCCGATGAAGCCTGGCGCGTCCTCGTTGACGATATAGAGCATATGACCATCGAGATCGGCTTCCACACCGATTCCGAAGATGGACACCAGGCGCGGCGCCTCGTTGCCGAACAACGTGCCGGCCACCGAGCGGTCGCCCTGGCTGGTCGCTACGGTCACGCGCAGCAGAGTGTGGTACACGCCCTCCCGGTCGTGCCGCACCGAGCGCACGTCGAGCCCGCGCTCCTTGGCGAGGTAGGGCGCATTGACCATGTTCACCGACTGCGAATAGTTCTTCATCAGGCCCGAGAGCACGGCCGCCTCGATCGGTTTGCCGTTGAGCTCGGCCGCGGCGCCTGAACGCTCGATGCTGATCTGTGTCAGGTTGCCGTGGGCGAGCTGGCCGACCAGGCTGCCGAGCTTTTCCGCCAACCCCATGTACGGCTTGAGCTTCGGCGCTTCCTCGGCGCTGAGCGAAGGCACGTTGAGCGCGTTGGTCACGCCGCCGGTCACCAGGTAATCGGCGATCTGCTCGGCCACCTGCAGCGCGACGTTGACCTGCGCCTCGCTGGTTGAGGCGCCGAGGTGCGGGGTGCAGATGAAGTTCTTCGTGCCGAACAGCGGGTGATCGGCAGGCGGCGGCTCGGTGGCGAACACGTCGAGCGCTGCGCCAGCGATGTGGCCGCTGTCGAGCAGGTCCTTGAGGGCCGCCTCGTCGATCAGCCCGCCGCGCGCGCAGTTGACGATGCGCACGCCCTTCTTGGTCTTCTCCAACCGGTCGCGATTGAGGATGTTGCGGGTTTCATCGGTCAGCGGAGTGTGCAGCGTGATGAAGTCGGCCCGGGTGACAAGAGCTTCAAGGTCGACCTTCTCGATGCCGAGCTCGACCGCACGGTCTTCGGTCAGGAAGGGATCGTAGGCAATGACCTTCATCTTCAGGCCAAGCGCGCGGCTGGCGACGATCGAGCCGATGTTACCCGCGCCGATCAGGCCGAGCGTCTTGCCAGTGACTTCAACGCCCATAAAGGCGTTCTTCGGCCATTTGCCTTCCTGGGTCTGCTCGTTCGCTTCGGGAATCTGCCGGGCGAGCGCGAACATGAGCGCGATCGCGTGTTCGGCGGTGGTGATCGAATTGCCGAACGGGGTGTTCATCACCACCACGCCCTTCGACGACGCATAGGGAATGTCGACATTGTCGACGCCGATCCCCGCACGGCCGACGACCTTGAGGTTGGTCGCCGCGTCGAGGATTTCCTGCGTCACCTTCGTCGAGGAACGAATAGCGAGGCCATCGTACTGGCCGATAATTTCTTTCAGTTCGTCCGGCGTCTTTCCGGTGATGACGTCCACGTCGCAGCCGTTCTCGCGCAGGATGCGCTCGGCATTCGGGTCCATCTTGTCGGAAATCAGGACGCGGGGCTTCTCGGGAGCATTGGTCATTTCGAATATCCTGAAAATCGGGACGGATTCCGCGCGTTGGGCGGTTCGATCCGTCGAAAAAATAGAGCGGATGCGGCCCTGCAATCGCAGGACCGGCCGTCAGGCGGGCCTCAGAGCCGGCCGTCCTTGAGCTCGTTGTAAGCCCACTCGATCCACGGCAGCAGGCGCGCGATGTCTTCCTGCTCGACCGAACCGCCACACCAGATGCGCAGCGAAGGCGGCGCGTCGCGGTAGCCGTTGAAATCGTAGCCGATGTCCATCTTCTCGAGCGTCCCGGCGATTTTCTTGGGCACGTTGGCCTGTTCCTCTGGGGAGAGGCTTTCGTACCAGTCGCCCTGGAAGACCATGCACACGCCGGTGTTGGTCCGCTTGGCCGGATCCGCCACCATGTTGCGGATCCAGGGCGTCGCCTCGATCCAGTCGAACACGGTCTGCGCATTGCGATCGGCCCGCTCGAACATCGCCTTGCGGCCGCCGATCGACTTGGCCCATTCCAGCGCCATGATGTAATCCTCGGTGGCAAGCATCGAGGGAGTGTTGATCGTCGCACCTTCGAAGATGGCGCGGTCTACCTTGCCCTTCTTCTTGATGCGGAAGAGCTTGGGCAGCGGCCAATCGGGATCGTAGCTCTCGATCCGCTCTACCGCCTTGGGGCTGAGGATCAGCATGCCGTGCTGCGCCTCGGACCCCATGACTTTTTGCCACGAGTATGTCGTGGCATCGAGCTTGGGCCAGTCCATTTCCTGCGCGAAGATGGCGCTGGTCGCGTCGTTGATCGTGATGCCCGCGCGGCCGGGAGCGAGCCAGTCGGTATCGGGGATCTTGGCACCGCTGGTCGTGCCGTTCCAGGTGAAGACGACGTCGTTGTCCTGCGGAATGCTCGCCAGGTCGGGGATTTCGCCGTAATCGGCGTCGAGCGTGGTGAGGTCCTTCAGCTTGAGCTGCTTGGCTGCGTCCTGAATCCAGACGTTGCCGAAGCTTTCCCATGCGGCGACGGTCGCCGGACCAGCGCCGAGCATCGTCCACATCGCGCATTCGAGCGCGCCCGTGTCCGATCCGGGCATGATGCCGACGAGGTAATCTTCCGGCACCCCGAGCAATTCCTTGCTGAGGTCGATCGCGTACTTCAGCCGGCTCTTGGGATAGGCGGCACGGTGCGATCTGCCGAGAGACCTGGTGTCGATCTTGTCGAGCGACCAGACTGGCGGCTTGGCGGTGGGACCGGATGAAAAGAAGGGGCGCTCCGGACGGAGCTTCGGCTGTTCAGTCATGTATTCTCTCCTCGCAGAGAGCTCGCGCGGCGTTGGGACCGCGTGGCCCGGAGCGGGCCCTAAAGATGCGCGTGGCCGAGTCAAGCGGAGATAAAGTTGCGCGGGAAACCGGGCGACGGACCGTTTCGAAAAACCGCTCGAATTAGGGGTTTGTTAACCACGTCGTCTGCATCTTGTGCCCCATGTCGCGTTTCGCAGCCTCGATCGCCGTGCTGCTGGCCCTGTCGGGATGTTCGGTCCTGCCGGATCGCTCTTCGGCACCCAGGGGCGAGCGGGTGTCGAGCGCGCAGGGTTCGATCTCGCACTCTCCCGCAGCAGGACAGTGCCTGCGCCAGCTCGGTGTGACCGAGGCGCGTTTCGATGCCCTGCCCGACAGGTATTACGGCGGCGGTTGCAGCACCGTGGGGGCAGTCAAGCTTGCCGCCCTGCGCTCGGACGCCGCCACCGTGGCCCTGGCCAACATGGGCCCGGTTACCTGTGATGTCGCCGAAACCTTTGCCGGCTGGATTCGCTTTGGCGTCGATCGCGCAGCGCACCAGTTGCTCGGCAGCGGTGTGCGTCAGGTCGAGACCATGGGCAGCTACTCGTGTCGCAAGGTCGCCGGCACCGATCGGATGTCGGCCCATGCCACCGGCGAGGCGATAGATGTATCCGCCTTCATCCTCGAAGACGGCCGTCGCATCAGCGTGCTCGACGACTGGAGCCGGGGCACAGCGGCGGAGCGGGAATTCCTGCGCCTCGCGCACCAGAGCGCCTGTAAGCGCTTCGGCACCGTGCTCGGCCCCGATTACAACGCCGCGCACGCAAATCACCTTCACGTCGAGAAGGTCATCGTCGGCAAGTCGTACTGCCGCTAGGCCCGGCGTGCCCGCAGGCTCGCTTCGCGCTCGTCCTGTTGCTCTTCGCCGCGATCGGCAGCAGGTTCCATTGTCCTCACGGTCCCTTCAGCCGACTGCGGCCCCGTTGCCGGAGCGACGGTGGGTTCGAGGCCGGACTCGATCCACAGGCGCACCGCTTCGGCAGCGTGCCTGGCATCCAGCTTGGTCATCATGTTCGCCCGGTGAATTTCCACCGTACGCGGGCTGATCTCCAGTTCCCGGGCGATGACCTTGTTCGAACTGCCGTCGGCCAGCCATTCGAGGACCTCGCGTTCACGCTTGCTGAGCTTCGCGATCTTGTCGCGGGCGAAGTTCATCCGGCGCCGCGCCGCGCTCTCGGCTCGCGCCTCGCGCACGGTGGTCGCCAGCGAGCGCGCGAGACGTGTCGGGTCGAGCGGTAGCCGCAGGTAATCGAGCGCTCCCTGTTTGATCGCGGCGACGACCCGGTCGAGCTCGGGCTCGAGCGCGCAGACGATGACGGGGAGCCACAGCCCCAGCTTGCCGAGCCGGTCGAAAACGTCGGCGAGGGCGATGTCGAGCGCACGCTGGCGCAGGACGATGACGCCGCTTGCCGGAGGCCGGCCAAGCAGTTCTTCGAGATCGTCATAGACTTCGGCGTGGTAGCCGAGGGCGAAGGCAGTGCGGGCCTGCTCTGCGCGCGAGCGCATTTCCCCGTCGACGATGTGCAATGTGAGGCGCTGTTCCATGCCGCGGATCATGCTGCCGGCGGCGCGTGGTGGCACGGACATGCGCGCCCGTTTCGGACATTCAAAGCGGGCAGCAAGTGCCCGTTACGGTTGGAAAAACGACCCAAAATTACCCCCATTCCGGAGGTAACATCGGTAAATGCCCGATCCGCCGATTACCCTATCGGGAGCGCCCTTACGGGTTAGCCCGTAAAGGGCGTTCAGCCTTCGTCCGAGTCGTAGAAGCTGTAATCGGGCAGCGAATGGAACGCGCTGCGCAGCGCGTCGCTCCAGCCGTGGGACACGGCCTGGAAATAAGTGTCGGTGCTCTCGATGCGTTTCTCGTGTGTCGGCTCGAACGTGTCGCGCTCGATGACCATCAGATCCAGCGGCAGGCCCACCGACAGGTTGGCCTTGAGCGTCGAATCGAAGCTGACCATCAGCAGCTTGACGGCATCCTCGAAGCTCATCTGCCGGTCATAGCCGCGGATCAGGATCGGGCGGCCGTATTTTGTCTCGCCGACCTGGAAAAAGGGAGTGTCGAAGCTCGCCTCGATGAAGTTGCCTTCCGGGTAGATCATGAACAACCGGGGCTCCATCCCGTCGATCTGCCCGGCAAGGATCATCGAGGCGGTGAAGCGGCCCTTGCCCTGCTCGCCGTTGTCGCTTTGCGTCTCGCGCACGGTCTCGCGCAGGACCTTCCCGATCTCGATCGCAACCTGGAACATGGTCGGGATTTCGAGCAGCGAGTTGGTCCGCTCCTCGGGCGCCTTGGTGCGTTCCTCCAGCTTGCTGATGACCGCCTGGGTGGTGGCGAGATTGCCCGCCGTCATCAGCGAGATGATCCGCTCTCCCGGGACGGTCCAGTGAAACATCTTGCGGAACACCGAGATGTTGTCGACGCCGGAATTGGTCCGCGTATCGCTCATCAGCACGAGCCCGCGGTCGAGCACCATTCCCACGCAATACGTCATCGAATCCTCAAATCCCGGTCAATTCCGCCGCTCACTGTTCCTGCGTCTGCTGCTCGACTTCAAGGTCCACCGTGAGGTTTTCCGTCGCCGCGCCGAAGCTGATGCCGGTAATCGGCGCCGCATCGACGTAATCGCGCCCGGTCGCGACCCGGACATAGCGAGGGTCCGGGCTGATGCCGTTGGAGACATCGAAGCCGACCCAGCCGAGATTCTGCACCCAGGCCTCGACCCAGGCGTGCGTCGCTTCCTGGTCGATCCGATCGTTCATCATCAGGTAGCCGCTGACATATCGCGCGGGGATTTCCAGCGACCTGGCGGCAGCGATGAAGATGTGCGCGTGATCCTGGCAAACGCCATGCCCGGCGGCGACTGCCTGCTCTGCGGTGGTGTCGACCCCGGTCCTGCCGGTTTCGTAGGTCACCGCCTCGCGGATCGCGTTCGACAGGTTATGCAGCGTACCGACCATCCCCTCATCGCTTCTTTCGACCGAAGCGATCAGCTGCCGCAGCCTGGGCCCGGCCTTGGTCAGCGGCGTCTCGGCGAGGAAGGACCAGATCGGAAGATGTCCGGCGTGGTGCCCGATGACGCCCGCGTGATCCTGGGTCTCCACCGTGCCGCGACAGGTGATGACAACTTGTTCGGCCCCCTCGATGACGGAAACCAGCGTCACGTGATTGTGGTTCTGGTCTTCGTACGACAGCTCTTCGCGCGCCCCTTCGTAATCCATCGACCAGTCGAGGATCTTCTGCCCTTGCGTTTCCTTCGGCATCAACCGCAGGCGCTGCAGCCCGTACGAGATCGGGCCTCCAAAATTGTACCGGGTGGTGTGGCGGATCGCGAGGCGCATGGCTCAGCTCACGAACCTGTATTCGCGGGCAATGGCATCGGCAATCTCGCGGTTGGTGTTGATGAAGCCGAGCAGGAATTCGTGCAGGCCGTGATCGAAGATCTGCTCGACGGTCCTGTTCGACAGATCCTGGTCGGCATCGCGCAGCAAAAGGTGCGCTTCGCCTTCGTTACCGTGCAGGCGGGCCAGCGCAGCCAGGTTTTCGCGCATTGCGCCATAACAGAACGTAAGGCTGCGCGGGAAGCGTTCGTCCAGCAGCAGGAATTCGGCAATGGAACGGGCATCCATCCGCCCGGCATTGAGCCAGCGATAGGCACGGTCGCCGGAGAGCGATCGCAGCACGTTCTCCCATTGCCCCGTGTCGAGCGTGGTGCCGACGTACGAAATCGAGGGCAGCAGGACGTAGTACTTCATGTCGACGATGCGCGCCGTATTGTCCGCCCGTTCTATGAATGTGCCGGCGCGGGCGAAGCTGTAAATCTCGTTGCGCAGCATGGAGCCGTGAGTGGCCCCCCGCGCGAGAGTGGATTCGCGGCGTATCGCGTTGAGTGCAATGCCAAGGTTGCTTTCGCGGATCTGTCGCGAGAGCAGGTCGCGCAACGCCATCCACCCTTCGTTGACCGCTTCCCACACTTCCGCGGTGATCGACGTGCGGCACTTGCGGGCGCTGGTACGCGCCCGCTCGATCATGGCGAGGATACTTTCCGGATTGGACCTGGAGCGGAGCACGAAGTCGCATACGTGCTCGCCCTTGTATTCGCTGCCGGTGGCCTCGAAGGCGGGGCGCAGGCCAAGGGTCGCGACGACCGACTTCCACTCCGCAGTCGCCGCGTCGTCGCCTCGCGTGAGGGCCATCCGATGCCCCGCGCTAAGCAGGCGGGCCGTGTTCTCGGCCCGCTCCAGGTAGCGGAACATCCAGAAGATGTCGTTGGCGGTGCGCCCTAGCATTGGAGGAATCTCGCCATCGTCAGTCCTGCAGCACCCAACTGTCCTTGGTCCCGCCGCCCTGGCTCGAATTGACCACCAGCGAACCCTTTTTGAGCGCCACGCGGGTGAGGCCTCCCGGCGTGATGTCGATCCCGTCGGGCGAGACCAGCACGAAAGGCCTGAGGTCCACATGGCGCGGCGCCAGGCCCTTGCGGGTGAAGACCGGACAGGTCGAGAGCGAGAGGGTTGGCTGGGCGATGTAATTGTCGGGGTTGGCGACCAGCTTCTCGCGGAAGCGGGCGATCTCTTTCCTGGACGAAGTGGGGCCGATCAGCATGCCGTATCCGCCAGAACCGTGCACCTCCTTGACGACCAGTTCGTGCAGGTTTTCGAGCACGTATTTGAGGCTGTCCGGGTCCGCGCAGCGCCAGGTCTCGACGTTGCTCAGCAGCGGCGTCTCGCCGGTGTAGAACTGCACGATGTCGGGCATGAACGAGTAGATCGCCTTGTCGTCCGCAACGCCCGTCCCCGGTGCGTTGGCGATCGTTATCCGGCCGGCGCGATAGACGTCGAAGATTCCCGGCACGCCGAGGAGGCTATCGGGGTTGAAAGTGAGCGGATCGAGGTAGTCGTCGTCCACCCGGCGATAGATCACGTCGATCGGCTTGTAACCCGCAGTCGTGCGCATCTGGACACGGCCGTCGACCACGCGCAGATCGCTGCCCTCGACAAGTTCGGCACCCATCTGGTCGGCGAGGAACGCATGTTCGTAATAGGCCGAATTGTAGATGCCCGGCGTCAGCACCGCGACGGTCGGGTTGGGACCGGCGCAGTCGGGCGCACAGGCGGCGAGGCTCTTGGCGAGCCGGCGCGGATATTCGCTCACCGGGGCGACCGGGATGCGCGTGAACAGCTCCGGAAACATCGCCATCATCGTTTCCCGGTTTTCGAGCATGTAGGACACGCCGCTCGGCGTGCGGGCGTTGTCCTCCAGCACGAGAAAGTCGTCCTGGCCCGTGCGGACGAGGTCGATGCCGACGATGTGGGTATAGACGCCGCCGGGAGGCGTAAGGCCGACCATTTGCGGCAGCCAGGCAGAGTTGTCGCGGAACAGGCGTTCAGGCAAGCGGCCCGACCGGATGATCTCCTGCCTGTGGTAGAGATCGTGCATGAAGGCATTCAGGGCGCGCACCCGCTGCTCGATCCCGCGGGAAAGCTTGCGCCATTCGGTGGCGGTAACGATGCGCGGAACCATGTCGAACGGGATCAGCCGCTCTTCCGCGTCGCTCTCTCCATAGACATTGAAGGTGATGCCAGTACGGCGGAAAGAGCTCTCGGCCTCGAAGCTCTTGCGGCGCAGGACGCGATCGTCCTGCTCGTCGAGCCATTCGCAATAGGATTGGTAGGCCGGCCTGACCGAGCCGTCCGGAGCTCTCATTTCATCGAAGTTGCCGTCGTCCAAGCCGCTCATCTCGCCCCTTGCTGCAATGCAACATGCCACGTTCGAGGCGCATCGCCAAGAGCAGCTTACATGGGTTAATGAACTCAGCCTTGGTCCAGTTCCCCGAGCACCGCCCGGATACAATCCGGCGAATTGGGAAAACCGACATGATTGCACCTTACCGACACCTCGCGATCGCGTTCGCTGGGCAGCCCGCGCGAAGCCCGCGGAGCGACGATCCCGTCGAGCGGGCTCCAGATAGCCACCGTCTCGACCGGCGGCTTGGCGGCGACGTCGGACACCACTGGCGGATCCTCGACGGAGTGGCCGGCGACGAGGTGGTACACACGCCAGGCGTTGTTATCGTAAGGCGAGCCGGAGAACGGGGAGCCCATCGTGATGACTTTGGCGACCATCTCCGGATGCAGCTTGGCCAGTTCGCGCGCGTAGACGCCGCCGAGGCTCCAGCCGACCAGCACGACCGGCCTTCCATAGCGCTCGTGAACGGATGTGACCCGTTCGGAAAGCTGCGCAAAGAGTTCCTCGCTTGCGCCAAGGTTGAACCCGAGGCCCCACCGCTTGACCTTGTGACCGGCGCGCTCGAGCTGCTTGGCCATGTAGCGCATGCGGACCGGGTGCGTGCCGAAGCCGGGCAGCAGAATCACAATCTTCGGGGCCGTTGCCCGCTCCACCTGGATCGGCGGTTTTCCCAAGCGGCGGAGGGGCTCGGCGACCTCGCTGAGTTCGCCGATCAGCCGGCGCAGCGCAGGCTGACGGGCGCCGGGCGGTACCGGCGCCCGGATCAGCTCGTAACGGCGGACGAGCTTGTCCCGCAGGGCGTTGGCTTCCTCGAGCATGCGAGAACGATCTAGCACTTCGGACATCGTGCTGCGAGAACCTCCGTCAGTCGCCGGCGGTTCCACGCGCAGACCGGGCGGACAATCGCCGATGCGGGCGCTCACGACCTTCATGTCCCGTACGGGCGAACTCCGCGACGAGCGGCCGCGCCAGGGCGGGCAAGCCGAAGGTCAGCCGGTACATTCGCCCACGCGCTTGCCCGACACCGTGCCCTTCATCGACATCGTGCCGACGTCCGAATTGTGCATGGTGGAGGCAATGTCGAAGGAATAGCTTTCCGCTCCGAAATCTCCTTCCATCGAAACTTCGCTCTTGCCGGCCTGTGGATCGGTGCAGGTCATTCGCATCTTCATGTGACCGCCGGTGCGATCGAACTCGTCGTACTTGCAATCGCCATTGCCCTTGCCGGCGAAGAAGTCAGCAGTCGGCTCGGCGACTTCTTCCTGCGAGAGGCAAGTGTCGGAGCTGACCGTGGCGCTCATGTTCTGGCGCATCATGTCCTTCATCGCCTGCGGCGCTCCGGGAATGTCGATGTCGGTGAAGCGGACCGACTGCTCCCACTTGCCGGGGTTCATCGCGATATCGGGGCCCTGCTGCATCTCCGCCGTCGCTTCGTCGGTCGTGATTTCGCCGTCGTTGTCGGCGTCGGCGCCTCCGCCACCGGAGCAGGCCGCTAGCGCGAAAGGAATGACAAAGGCGGCGAGGCGGCAGCGCATGGCAGGCTCCTGTTTCTGCGGTTCGTCGCACGAACGTATCAAGCCAGCAACGTACTGCCAACGCATTGCGCCGCGCCGTCCACCGCCCCATATCCCCGCACATGGCCGAGCTAGTGATCCGCAGGGGGCTGGAAGAGCCCGACACTTCAGAAGAATTCGTCCCCCACAAACCGGCGCGGCCCGACAAATCGATGGGCGGGCGCAAGTTCGAGCTCGTGTCCGAGTACCAGCCGAGCGGCGACCAGCCGACGGCCATCGCGGAACTTACCGCGGCGGCGCGCGACGGCGAACAGACGCAAGTGCTGCTCGGAGTGACCGGCTCCGGCAAGACCTTCACGATGGCCAAGGTGATCGAGGAATTGCAGCGCCCGGCCCTGATCCTGGCGCCCAACAAGATCCTCGCCGCCCAGCTTTACGGGGAGTTCAAAAGCTTCTTCCCGAATAACGCGGTCGAGTACTTCGTGTCCTACTACGACTACTATCAGCCCGAGGCTTACGTCCCGCGGTCCGACACCTACATCGAGAAGGAAAGCTCGGTGAACGAGGCGATCGACCGGATGCGCCATTCGGCCACCCGCGCGCTGCTCGAACGCGACGACGTGATCATCGTCGCCTCGGTCTCATGTCTCTACGGCATCGGCTCGGTCGAAACCTATTCGGCGATGATCTTCGACCTCAAGAAGGGCGCGAGCGAGGACCAGCGAGAGATCATCCGCAAGCTGGTTGCCCTGCAGTACAAGCGCAACGATGCCGCCTTCCAGCGCGGCACCTTCCGCGTACGGGGCGATAACCTGGAAATCTTCCCGAGCCACTACGAAGACACGGCCTGGCGGATCAGCTTCTTCGGCGACGAGATCGAGGACATCGCGGAGTTCGACCCGCTGACCGGCAGCAAGGGCGCGAGTTCTCGAAAGCGTGCGTGTCTATGCCAACAGCCACTACGTCACGCCCGGCCCGACGATGAAACAGGCCGCGCAAGCCATCAAGTTCGAGCTGGAGGAGCGGCTTAAGGAGCTGCACGCCGAGGGCAGGCTGCTCGAGGCCCAGCGGCTTGAACAGCGCACCAATTTCGACCTCGAGATGATAGCGGCGACCGGAAGCTGCGCGGGAATCGAGAATTATTCCCGCTTCCTCACCGGCCGGCTGCCGGGCGAGCCGCCGCCCACCCTGTTCGAATACCTGCCCGACAACGCCCTGCTCTTCGTCGACGAAAGCCACCAGACCGTGCCGCAGATCGGCGCGATGGCCAAAGGCGATCACCGCCGCAAGATCACGCTCGCCGAATATGGCTTCCGTCTGCCGAGTTGCATCGACAACCGCCCGTTACGGTTCAACGAATGGGACGCCATGCGCCCGCAGACCTTTGCCGTCAGCGCGACGCCGGGCAACTGGGAAATGGAGCAGACCGGCGGCGTCTTTGCCGAACAGGTCATCCGCCCGACCGGGCTGATCGATCCACCGGTCGAAATCCGCCCTGTCGAGGACCAGGTCCAGGACTGCATCGCCGAATGCAAGGCGACCGCACAGAAGGGCTACCGCACGCTCGTCACCACCCTGACCAAGCGCATGGCGGAGGACCTCACCGAGTTCATGCACGAGCAGGGCGTACGGGTGCGCTACATGCATTCCGATGTCGAGACGCTCGAACGCATCGAGCTGATCCGCGACCTGCGCCTTGGCGTCTATGACGTGCTGATCGGCATCAACCTGCTGCGCGAGGGCCTCGACATTCCCGAGTGTGGGCTGGTCTGCATCCTCGATGCCGACAAGGAAGGTTTCCTGCGCTCCGAGACGAGCCTGATCCAGACCATTGGTCGGGCCGCGCGCAACGTCGATTCCAAGGTCATCCTCTACGCCGACCGGATTACCGGCAGCATGGAGCGCGCCATGGCCGAAACCGAGCGGCGCCGCGCCAAACAGGAAGAATACAACGCCGAACACGGCATCACGCCCACGACGATCATCCGCGGCATCGCCGATATCGTCGCCCACACCGCGAGCCGCGACGGAGTGCTCGTCGACACGGGCGACGAGGAGCGCAACAACCTCGTCGGGCACAACCTGCGCTCCTACATCGAAGATCTCGAAAAGCGCATGCGCGCCGCCGCAGCCGATCTCGAATTCGAGGAAGCCGGGAGGCTGCGTGACGAGATCAGGCGGCTGGAAGCCGACGAACTCGGCCTGCCCGATGGCGAAAAGAAGGCGCCCATGGTCGGTCGAAGCAACGAGGGAAAACCGGGCACGCGCAAGTTGCGCTACGGCAAGACCCAGCGCAAGTGGGGCAAGTGAGAGTCGCCACCCTGCTTCCATTGCTGTTGCTCGCCGCGTGCGATCGAGCGGAGCCGCCCACCGGCGTGCAACGCATAGATCTCGATGACGCGCGGCCAGATATCGAACAGCCGCTGCCCTCGCCCGATACGGAGAACGCCGCCTGGACGGTGGCGAAAAACGGCCAGTCGATCGATTTCGGCAATGCCGACGAGAAGCCGTGGCTCTCGCTTGCCTGCCGCGTGAGGGCCGATCCGCCGACGGTGAAGATCATCCGCCACGTCAAGGTCCGGCCGGGCGAAAAGGCATTGTTCCCGGTGATCGGCAACGGCACGATCTCGCGCTTCAAGGTCGACGCGAAGCTGGAAGACGGCGAATGGCGCTGGGAGGGCGAAGTGCCCGCCGACGACGCCCTGCTCGAGGTCTTCACCGGCCGCCGCGAGATCGAGGCGACGCTTCCCGGCGCAGGATCGCTGATCATTCCCGGCAGCCGCATCCCCGGCGAATTCATCGACTGGTGCCGCAAGGGCGGCGCCGCTCCCAAGCCCAGGCCGGACCCGAGCGCGGCGCCCGAGGCAGAATAGCGGTCGGAGCAAATTTCGCTTTCCTACAGGCATGCCGGTGTGCCTCGTTACCGGCATGACCTGCCGATTGCCCCTGCCAACCCGCGCCTCGCGACCCGTCACGCGCAGTTCCGGATTTTTCGCTCAGGACAGTGTCAAGGTGTCAACCAGGTGTAACCTTTGCCGAAGGCGCCTCGGCCAGGGCTCCGGCGAGGTCGACGAGCGTGTCAGGGGTCAGGACCTGCGGCAATTGCTGCGCATCGCCGCCGCCTGCCGGATACCACAGGTAGAGCGGCACGCCGGCGGCGCCCTGCGCCGTCAGGAACTTCGTGATCTCCGGGTCGCGCCGGGTCCAGTCGCCGACGAGCGGGACCACCCCGGCCTTCTCGAAGGCGGCCTTTGTCGCCTCGCGCTCGATGGCGAGGCCCTCGTTGACCTTGCAGGTCAGGCACCAGTCGGCGGTGAACCAGACGAACACCGGCTTACCGTCGGCGCGCGCCTCGGCCAGCGCGGCCTCGCTGAACGGGGTGGCGGCGATGAGACCTGCAGATGAAGCGCTCGATTTCGTCTGTTCATACGCTTGCGGCAGCGCGAACACCGCAAACAGGGTGAGCGACGCGAGGCCGATCCCGGCGTTGCGCCAGCCGCCGCTTTGGCCCTTCCGCTGCATCCGCCCGACCATGACCAGCAAAGCGACGACGGCAATCGTCACGGCGAACGCGTAGAACGCGAAGCGCGTGCCCCCCGAACGCCAGGTCAGCCACAGCAGCGCGAGCGCCGTCAGCCCCATCGGCACGGCCATGACGCGCTTGAACGTGTCCATCCACTTGCCCGGCTTCGGCAGCATCTTGCGCAATGGCGGCACGAAGCCGAGCAGCAGGAACGGCAGAGCCAGGCCCAGCCCGAGCGCGGCGAACAGCAGCAGTCCCTGCCACCACGGCAGCAGCAGCGCCGCGCCCATCGCGGCCGCCATGAACGGCCCGGTGCACGGCGTGGCGACAAAGGCGGCGAGAAGGCCGGTGGCGAATGCGCTCGACTTGCCGCCGCCTCGCGTAATCGAGAGGGACGGCAGCTCGAACAGCCCGGCCAGGTTTGCCGTGATTGCCGTCGCCAGCACGAGCAGCGCTACGACCACGCCGGGCTCCTGCAACTGGAACGCCCAGCCAACCTCGTTGCCCGCCGCGCGCAGCGCCAGCAGCAGCACGCCCAGCGCCAGCACCGCCAGCACCACACCGGCGGTATAGGCCAGCCCCTCGCGCCGCGCGTCCGCCCCGCTCTCGCCCGCGCGGGCAAGGCTCATGGCCTTGAGGCTCAGGATCGGGAACACGCAGGGCATGACGTTGAGGATCAGCCCGCCGAGCAGTGCCGCCCCGAGCAGAAGCCAGATCGAGCCGAAGGCGCCCGCCGAGCCGCCGCCAATCGGCGTCCCGCCTGCCGGAACCGCGCCCGGCGCGGCGGCAAAGCGCACGCCCTGGCCCGCTTCTCCGAAGTCGAGGATGCCGGTGATGGCGGAGGGCTCTTCGCCGATCCCCTTGCGGGGAATCTCGATCACCAGCGTGTCGCCGTCGCGGTAGAACTTCTGTGGCGCCGCGTAGTCCACCAGCTGGACCTGGTCGATGAAGACGTGAGGATCGCCGAGCTGAAGCGAAGCTGGAACGGGGATCGCCAGCCGCAGCAGGTCGGACTTCGCCTCGAACGCGGCCGTGCGGTCGAGTTCGGCCGGAATTGCCGCACGCCAGCGATCGAAGCGCGCATCGCCCGCGGCGACCTTCGACAGATCGAGCTTGAGGTCGGCCTGTTCGGGAACGCAGATCTCGTCGGTGCAGACGAGCCAGCTCCCCTTCACCTCGATCGGCGCGGCGTTCTGCACCGCCGCCCCGGCGGGGATCTTGAGCGGCAGCAGGACCGCGTAATCCGCTTCGTATACATGGTTCATCAGCCCGCCGACGACGAGGCGGTGTGGCACCGGATATTCCGGCTCGCCCACGCTCCACCCCTCGGGCAGGGTCCACTTGAGGTCCATGCCGTAGCCCGCGTCGCCCGGGTTCAACCAATAGCCGTGCCAGCCCGGCTCGGGCGTGAAGTGTAGCGCCAGCGTTTCCGTCTGCCCCGGTTCGACCGGACTTTCGGCGACAAGCTCCGCCTTCATGTGGTGGGTCTGCGCCAGTGCCTCGGTCGACCACAGCGCAGCCCACAGCAGGGCGAGTATGGCGAGCAATCGTCTTGCGTGCATGGTGGCCCACGCTCTACGGCTGGCAGTCATGAGCCACAAGCGCGAACTCCTGATCCTCGGCGGCGGCCTCGTCGGCATGACGCTGGCCCTGGCGGCGGCGAAGAAAGGCCTCGCCAGCCATGTCGTCGACCGGGCCGACCCGGCCGACTTGACCGCCGAAGGCTTTGACGGCCGCGCGAGCGCGATCTCGACCGCGAGCTGGAACCTGTTCACCAACATCGGCATCGCAGAACGGCTCGAGCCGCTCGGCTGCCCGATCGAATCGATTGCCGTGACCGACGGGATGAAACCCGGCCGGATCGACTTTACGCCGGAGCCGCACGAAGGTTCGCTCGGCCGCATGTTCGCCAACCGCGACCTGCGCCTCGCGCTGTTCGAGGCGGCCGAGCGTGAGCCGCTGATCGCCTGGCACCCGCGCGCCGAGGTCGTCGACCGCACCCGCGGCGAACATGGAGTTTCCGCGGCCCTCGCGAATGGCGAGACGCTTTCGGCGAGCCTGATGGTCGCGGCCGAAGGCCGCTTCTCGCCGACGCGCGAGGAGGCAGGTCTCAAGCTGGCGAAGTGGGATTACAGGCACCGCGCGATCATCGCCGGGCTGTCGCATGACAAGCCGCACGGCGGCGTAGCATGGGAAATCTTCTACCCCGCGGGTCCCTTTGCGCTTCTCCCGCTGCTCGATTCGCCCGAGGGCAAGCATCGCAGCGCCCTCGTCTGGACCGTCGCCGAGAAAGATGCTGCCGGCGTGCTTGCCCTTTCGGACCGCGCCTTCGTGGCGGAGGCCGAGAAACGGATGCATGGGGTGTTCGGCGCAGTCGCGGCCGAGGGTCCGCGTTCGTCCTATCCGCTGTCTTTCCAGCATACCGCGCGAATCGTCGAGCACCGCCTGGCGCTGGTCGGCGATGCGGCGCATGGCATTCATCCGATCGCCGGGCAGGGCCTGAACCTGGGCCTGCGCGACGTCGGGGCTCTGGTCGAGGTGCTTGCGGAAGGCATGCGCCTGGGCCTTGAGCCGGGCGACGCCCAACTGCTTGCCCGCTACGAGAAATGGCGTTCGCTCGACAGCTTCACCGTCTCGCTGGCGACCGACGGGCTGACCTGGCTGTTCGGCGTTCCCGGCAAACTGCCGAGCGCGATCCGTCGCTTGGGTATGGGCGCAGTTCAGCGCACCCCGGCGTTGAAGCGTTGGTTCATGGACGAGGCCCGCGGCATGAGCGGCGAGCTGCCGGAGCTGCTGAAGGGCTAGGTCGCCGCGCTCGGCGTTTCGACCGCGTTGCCCGCGCCGTCCTTCAGTCCTCTCGATTCGAGCACGGCCGTGGTCTCGAGCAATTCGAGCGCCCGCTGCGCTCGCGCATAGCGTTCGGCATCGGCGATCCACCCGGCAGCCTCACCCGCGTTTGGCAGGTTACGCACTTCGGCGACGGCCGCTTCCGGGCGCGATGTGCGCAGGAACATCCGGGCCCGCTCGAGCCGCCGCTCGGGCTGCGGCGAAGGGCTGTTCTCGCTTCGCACCACGAACAGGCCCGAAAGCTCACCGCCGAGCCAACCGAAGAAGTCGCCCCCGGCGTCGCGATTGGTGAGTTGCGATGCAAGCCCGTCGAGCCGGGCAACGAGCTGGTCGAGCGTGACGGGGTCCTGTGATGCTTCGATCACCGTTCGCACGGCATTGGGCCGGGCATCGCCGAACCGCAATCGCAGCTGATCGGCGAGGTAGCCGAGCGGCTGGCCGCGCTCGATCGCGCGACGTGCGGCGAACGTAATGAGAAGCCCCTCCGCCCGCGCTGCGTTACCCGCTGCCGCCTGGGCCTGCAGGTCGAGCTTGGAAAGCCGCTGCTCCATGGCGGCCACGCGGCTGTCCAGGCCGCCCTGCTGCTCGACCACGCGTTCTACCTGGGCAACCGCCTGGCGGGCCTCGGCCGCGGCGGTTTCCGACGAACTGGCGGTCGGCGTCGGCGTGGGCTTCGCAGCAGCGAGGGTCGCCGGCTCCTCGCGCACGACGCGTACGATATCGTCCGAACCGATTCCGTTCGACCAGACCAGCGCCACCGCCGACGCGCCGAGCAGGAACCCGCCTGCACCGATCAGCACCGCCGTCCTGGCGCCGTTTCGCTCGCGAGCTTGCGCCCGCCCTATGCTGCCATAGTTCGCGTCCATAGCTTTCCTTAACGACCCTGACGGCGCCTCCTGACGTCCGTCTCACCCCACGAACGGCTCATGGCACATCTCGTGGGCCAAAGCCAATAATGCCCGGTCGGTCGGTTCCGATGCCGAGGAAAGCGCGCCCCAGCCCTGCCCCGCCGCCGCGGCGATTCGCGGGCCGAGCGCCGCGAGCGATACCCGCTGACGGTCGATTCCAAGCCGATCGCACTCGGCGGAAAAATGACGCGCCGCCGCGGCGGCGTGGAGCAGGACGATGGCCCCGCTCTGCACTGTCTCGGCCAGCGCAGGCGGTGCCGGGCAGGCAACCGAGCGGTATGCAACCCGCTCGACGATCTCGATGCCCGCCGGTGGAGCGAGCGGCACCCGCTCCTCGCCCGCCAGACGCAAGAGCCGCAGCGACTGGTCGCCGAGCGAATCGAGCAGCGCCTGGAGACCTCCGGAACCCGCCGTTACAATCCGCATTCCGCGTTCTCGTGCGACCGCAGCGGTCGCCTCGCCCACGGCATAGACGGGCAAATCGGCAAGCTGGTCCAATCCCGGGCCCGCAAGACGCAATGCGTTCGCGCTGCCGATCAGCAGGCCGTCGAAGCGCCCCGCCGGGCGATCCCACGCCACTGGTTGCATGACGAAGAGGGGATGACAGGCAATGTCGAGACCGAGGCCATGGCCGGCATCGGCCGTGGCAGCGCAACCCGGCTCGGGACGGACGACGACGACCGGCCGACTCACTCCGGGCCCGCGAAATGTGCCGCGATGCCGACTGTGGCACGTGCGAGAAGATCGGCCGCCAGCCGTTGCGGTCCATCCACGTCGCCGACAACAAAGTGCGCCTTCCCCGTGACAATTTCCGCGCCATCGGGGCTGAACAGCGCAGCCTGCATGGCCAGCCGTTCGCCGTCAGGCTGGCAGAGCACGGCAACGGGACTGTGGCACGATCCCCCGAGGGCCGCGAGAAGCGCCCTTTCGGCCTCGATCTCCGCCCGGCTCGGCGCGTGGTCGATCGCAGCAAGGAGGCGGCGCGTGCGTTCGTCGGCGGTGCGGCATTCGAGACCGATCGCCGCCTGCGCGGGGGCCGGAAGCCATTCTTCCGCGCCGAGTGGATGGCCCACGCCGCTTTCGCCCAGCCGATCGAGGCCGGCCGCGGCGAGAAAGGTCGCCTGGACGTCGCCCGCCGCCAACTTGCTCATCCGCGTGGCGACATTGCCGCGCAGCGAGACGACGCGGCAGTCCGGCCGCGCGTGAAGCAGCTGCGCCGCCCGGCGCGGAGCGCTCGTGCCGACCAGGGCGCCGCGGGGCAGCGTCCGAATGCTGTCCGCACCCAGCAAGACGTCGCGCTTGTCGGCACGCGGCAGGACAGCGGCGATGGTCAGTTCGGGCGGGCGGATGGTTTCCACATCCTTCAGCGAATGCACCGCCGCATCTATCCGCCCCTCGAACAGCCAGCGATCGAGTTCGCGGGTCCACAGCGCCTTCCCGCCGATCTCGGCCAGGGGACGATCCTGGATCCGATCGCCGCTCGCGATCACCGGGACCAATTCGACCTCGTCTTCCTTCCAGCCGTGAGCCGAGCAAAGACGCGCTCGCGTCTCCTCGGCCTGGGCCATTGCGAGCGGTGAGCGACGTGTGCCCAGTCGGATCCTGGGCTCGGGATGGGAAGGTCCGGTCATCGGGTACGCTTGCCCTAATCGGCAATTGGATGCAGGGGAACCCGCCATGACTCTGGTCCTCGGCATCGAAAGCAGTTGCGACGAAACTGCAGCCGCCCTCGTGGATGGGGAGCGGCGCATCCTTGCGCAGCGCATTGCCAGCCAGGAGAAGGAGCACGCCCCCTACGGCGGCGTCGTTCCGGAGATCGCCGCGCGCGCCCATGCCGAACGCCTGGCGCCGCTGATCGAGGCGACGCTCGGCGATGCAGGGCTGACGTTGTCGGATTGCGACGCGATTGCGGCCACCGCCGGGCCGGGCCTGATCGGCGGCGTCATCGTGGGTCTCGTGACGGCCAAGGCGCTGGCGATGGCAAGCGACCTGCCGCTGATCGCGGTGAACCATCTCGAGGGGCACGCGCTGAGCCCGCGACTGGCCGATCCCGACCTTGCCTTTCCTTATGCCCTGCTGCTGGTTTCGGGGGGCCATTGTCAGATCCTTCGGGTCGCGGGCGTTGGCCATTACCAGCGCCTCGCGACGACGATCGACGATGCGCTGGGTGAAGCGTTCGACAAGACGGCCAAGATCCTCGGCCTCGGCTATCCCGGGGGCCCTGCGGTCGAGACTCTGGCGCGCGCAGGCGATCCGGCCGCTGTCCCCCTGCCCCGTCCGCTCAAGGGCAGCCGCGATCCCAACTTCTCGTTCGCCGGGCTCAAGAGCGCCGTTTTGCGCGCGCACGATGCCGGTCGGTATCCGGACGCAGACATCGCGGCGAGCTTTCAGCAGGCCGCGATCGAGTGTATCGTCGACCGCTTGCACGGCGCACTTGATAAGATGGATGAAGTCTCAGCCCTCGTCGTCGCAGGCGGTGTTGCTTCCAATGGCGCAGTTCGCACGGCGCTTGAGGAGATCGCCGCAAGTCGTTCCCTGCGCTTCGTCGCGCCGCCGCCGGTGCTCTGCACGGACAACGCCGCGATGATCGCCTGGGCCGGGGTGGAACGCATCGCGGCGGCCGGTTTCGCGCCCAGCCCGCTCGATTTCATCGCCCGGCCGCGCTGGCCGCTCGACCCCGATGCCGAGCCGGTTCGTGGCGCGGGGGTGAAGGCGTGAGCGGCGTCGGAGTTCTCGGCGCGGGCGCCTGGGGCACCGCCCTGGCACAAATGCTGGCGAGCGACGGGCGCGACGTTCTCCTCTGGGCGCGCGAGCCCGAGCTGGTCGCGGAGATCAACGGCGCACACACCAACTCGCTGTTCCTTCCCGCAGCCACGCTGTCCGAGAGGGTGCGGGCCACCGGCGATACGGGTGCGATGTCACAATGCGACGTCCTGCTCGTCGTTACGCCGGCACAGCATCTCGGCGCAGTGCTCGGCACGATGGCGGACCATCCGCGCGACCTCGTTCTCTGCTCGAAGGGGATCGAAGCAGGCAGCGGGCGGCTGATGAACGAGGTGGCGCGCGATGCCGCACCCGGAAGCGACGTCGCGATCCTTTCCGGTCCGACTTTCGCCCATGAAGTGGCCGCGGGCCTGCCGACTGCCGTGACCCTCGCCTGCGGCGGCGGGCGCGAGCAGTGGGATCGGCTGAGCCCGGTCATCGCCCGGCAGAATTTCCGCCCCTACTATACCGAGGACGTGACCGGCGCCGAGATCGGCGGGGCGGTCAAGAACGTGCTCGCCATCGCCTGCGGTGTCGTCGACGGCCTTGGCCTCGGTCAGAACGCCCGGGCAGCCCTGATCGCCCGCGGCTATGCGGAGATGTTGCGGTTCGGAGAGGCGCTGGGGGCGGAGCGCGACACGCTGGCGGGCCTCTGCGGCCTCGGCGACCTGGTCCTGACCTGCTCGTCCACCTCGAGCCGCAACTTCTCGCTCGGCAAGGCCCTTGGCGAAGGCGCTTCGCCCGACGAACTGCTGGCCGACCGCCGCACCGTGGCCGAAGGCGCGCACACCGCGCCCGTCCTTGTCGAGCTCGCCGCGCGCCACGGCGTCGCCATGCCGATTACCGGCGCTGTCTACCAGCTCCTCGGCGGCGAGCCGGCTCGGGAGGTCGTGTCCGAGCTTCTCGCCCGCCCGCTGACCTCGGAAGGTCCGGCGGCTTGAGCGAACTTCCTTCCGGCGGCCCGCCGCCCGCGCAACGTGCCGGCGCCCCGCCGGGCGGCGACATCGCTGCTCTCGCCAAGGGCGGGCGGCAGAACTTCGTCGGCTTTCTCATGCGCCTCGCCGCGCGCCTGCCGTTCCTGTTCATTGCCGGCCGCCTCTACGGCGCGGAAGCGCTGGGCCGCTTTGCTTCGGCACTCGTCGTGGTCGAACTCGTGGCGATGGTCTGCACGCTCGGCGAAAAGCGCGGCCTCGCGCAGCGCCTGTCCGACGACGAGAACGAAGCGGGCCAGACGCAGCTGGTGGCCGATGGGCTGTTGACGGCGCTGCTGGTCGCGGCCGCCGCGGCGGCGATCCTGTGGTTCTTTCCCCGGCCAATGTTTCCGAGCGGCGAGTGGACCTTGCTCGATCGGCTGCTCGTCCTCGCCATCCCCGCCCTTGCTCTCACCGAGATCCTCCTCGCCGCCTGTGCCTATCGCTACGATATCGGCGCAACGGTCCGTGCGCGGGCGGTGGTCGAGCCGTGGACGATCTCGATCGGCGCAGGTGCGTTCTGGTTCGTCGATCCGGCAAGCGGCCTCTCGCTTGCCTATCTCGCGTCGATCTACGCAGCGCTGCTGACGGCGCTCTGGCCCTATTTCAAGCACTTCGGCCTGCCGCGCGGGTGGTCGCCGAACCCCACTCGGATGGTCGCCCTGACGGTTCGCGGCGCGCCGCTCGCCGCTGCCGATGCAATCGAATGGGGTACCCGGCGGCTCGACATCTTCATTCTTGGCCTGTTCGCCGCGCCGGCCGCCGTCGGCATCTACTACGTCGCCCAGCAGGTCGCGAGCCTGCCGCAGAAGCTCAAGACCAGCTTCGAGCCGATCCTGGGACCGGTCATCACCCGCGCACTCAAGGACAAGGATTACGCGGCGATCGCAAAGCAGGTCTGCCAGGTGGGTTTCTGGATCACCGCGGCGCAGGCTGCCGTGGCACTGGCGCTCGGCATTCCGGGCAAGGCGATCATGGGCCTTGTCGGACCCAACTTCGTCGGCGGGACGGGTGCGCTCGGCTTCCTGCTGGCGGCCGAAGTGGTCGCGGCAACGGCAGTCGTCTCCGAAGCGGCGTTGATCTACGTCGCGCGAATGAGAAACCTGGCGGTGAGCGTGGGGGCAATCGCGCTCCAGGCCGGGCTGACCGTGATCGCGATGCTCGTCATTCAGCATTACGGTCTTCCCGGCGGCTGGATGGCCGCGGGCGCGGCAGGGGCACTGATGGTGGCGCTGGGGGCGTCGTCCGTGGTCAAGGCCGTGATGCTCTCCCGCATCCTTCAGGAACCGATCAACAACTGGCGCTGGGCGCTCGTCTGGGCGGCTGCCGCAGCGGTGCTGGTGGGGCAGGTCGCCATCAGGCTGCCGGAGTGGGCCGAACTCGTCTTCGGCATCCCGGCGATACTCGGCGCATATGGCTGGGTCATCTGGCGGCGCGGCTTCGGGCCGGAGGACCGCATGCTGTTCAAGCGCCACAAGGACGGGGCCTCGACGGCCGAGGTTTACAAGGATTAGGAGACCGCCATGCAGATGTTGACCGAAAACTGGATCTTCGCGGTGATCGCCCTCATCGTCGCCATACTGGTCGCGTGGTGGTTGATTGCCGCCAACCGCAAGACGGCAATCACGCGCGAAACCCGCGAAAGCGACACGGCCGACACGACCGCTCGCCGCAACCAGGCGCTGATCGACGCGGCACCCGCAGCTTCAGCGCCCGCCGCGGTCGCGCCGCCGGCAACGCCTGGGGGGCTCGCCGGGGTCGGAACCGCGGTCGCGGCAGGCGCCGATGCGGCAAGGCAGGGCGACGACCTCAAGCGGATCAAGGGCATCGGCCCCAAGCTCGAGACGCTCCTGCGCTCGCTGGGCGTGACCACCTACGGCCAGATCGCCGCGTGGAGCGAGGCGGATGTCGACCGCATGGATTCCCAGCTCGGCACCTTTGCCGGACGGATCAGACGCGACGACTGGCGCGCGCAGGCACGGCTGCTGGCTGAAGGCGATATGGCTGCCTACCGGGCGGAGTTCGGCAATCTCTGACCCGCGTCGGCCATCCGTATTTATCACGGGTGCGGGAACCAACCCTCCGGGATGCCATTGGTTAACATCGCTCGGCGCAGCGACACGTCTTGAACAGGGGACGGAGAAGAAAGATGGCCCAGATGGAAAGACCCACCGTTCTGGTGGTCGAGGACGAGTTCATCGTCGCACTCGACCTGTCCGAAACCGTCCGTGACCTCGGCTACGTTGTCGATGGTCCCTATTCAGATCTGCGCAACGCGCTGCGCGCGGTCGATCGAATGATGCCCGATTTCGCCGTCCTCGACGTCAAGACTGCCGATGGGGATGTCTATCCGTTGGCCGATGTGCTGAGCCAGGCGGGCGTGCCGATCGTTTTCCATTCCGGCCATGTTTCGCCGCCCGAGATCGAAGCTCGCTATCCAGAGGCCCAGGCCTGCACCAAGCCCTGCCCGCCGAGCGAGCTGATCGGCAAGCTGGCAGTCGCTGCGCGGGAGGCGGCGACACAGGACTAGGCTGCGGATTGGCTTGTCTCCGCTGAACCGCTAGGGGCGGTTTCAAAGGAGACTATCTGCATGGCCGAGATGGCGCCCTTCGACTGGGCCGACCCCTTTCGCATCGACGATCAGCTGACCGACGAGGAGCGTATGGTGCGCAATGCGGCGCACGGGTTTGCCCAGGCAGTGCTTCAACCGCGCGTTATCGAGGCGTTCAACGACGAGATCGACGCGCCCGAACTCTTCTCGCTCATGGGTGAGGCCGGGCTGCTCGGCGTAACCATTCCCGAAGAATTCGGCGGCGCGGGCGCCGGTTATGTCGCCTATGGGCTGGTCGCCCGCGAGATCGAACGGGTGGACTCCGGTTATCGCTCGATGGCCTCGGTCCAGTCGAGCCTGGTGATGTACCCGATCCACGCCTATGGTTCAGACGAGCAGCGGGCAAGGTACCTGCCGGGCCTCGCCAGCGGCAGGCTGATCGGCTGCTTCGGCCTGACCGAGCCCGATGCCGGTTCCGACCCCGGGGGCATGCGCACGGTCGCCAGGAAGGATGGCGACGGCTTCCGTCTCTCGGGGTCGAAGACCTGGATCAGCAATTCCCCCTTTGCCGACGTCTTCGTCGTCTGGGCCAGAAGCGAGGCACACGACGGAAAGGTACGCGGCTTCGTGCTCGAAAAAGGCATGGCAGGTCTTTCCGCTCCGAAGATCGAAGGCAAGCTCTCCCTGCGCGCGAGCACCACAGGGATGATAATGATGGACGACGTCAGGCTGCCGGCCGACGCGCTGCTGCCAAACGTCCAGGGCATGCGCGGGCCGTTCGGATGCCTCAACCGGGCGCGCTACGGCATTTCCTGGGGCAGCATGGGCGCGGCCGAATTTTGCTATGCGGCCGCACGGCAGTACGGCCTCGACCGCAAGCAGTTCGGACGTCCGCTCGCCTCCAACCAACTCTACCAGAAGAAGCTCGCCGACATGGCGACCGAGATCGCGCTTGGCCTGCAGGCGTCCTTGCGCGTCGGGCGGCTGATGGACGAGGGCAGCTTCGCACCCGAGATGATCAGCGTGATCAAGCGCAACAACGTCGGCAAGGCGCTGGAGATCGCCCGGGCCGCACGCGACATGCACGGTGGCAACGGGATCAGCAGCGAATACCAGGTGATCCGGCACATGCTGAACCTGGAGACGGTCAACACCTACGAAGGCACGCACGACGTCCACGCCCTGATCCTGGGCCGTGCGATCACGGGGATTTCCGCTTTCTAGTTCTCGCCGCATTCATCGCGAAGGGGTAAGGGGCACTCGTCGTGCTCCCCGATCGCCTGACCGCTCCCTTCCAGACCGAACGCGGCCGCCGCGTGGCGGCGATCGTCGTCACGCTGCTGGTCGAGCTGTTGATCCTGCTCGCGCTGCTGACACTTGGCCAGGGGATCAAGGGCCCGGCCGTGCCGATGGCCGAGGTAACGACCTTCGATGCGAAGGATTATTCCGAGCCGACCCCGCCCGAGCCCGACCAGCCGCAGCCCAAGCCCGAAACCGCGCCGCGCCCTTCGCCCCTGACGCCGCCTCCGCCGCAGCCGGTCCCCACGCCCAGCCCGGCGGTGGTCATTCCCGTCAACCCGACCCCTGCTCCGCCGCCGCAGCCGCAAGTTCCGGCGCCCGCCACCGGGCCACGGCCTATCCAGGCCCCGCCGCCCGGTGCTAGCGATTACGGACCCCAGATGCCCAATCGCCAGCCGGATTCGCGCCGCGTCGGAACAGCGCCCAACGGCCAGCCGCTCTACGCCGCGGCCTGGTATCGCCGCCCGACCGACGGCGAGCTGCGCGGTTACCTCTCCACCGCGCAGCCCGGTTGGGCGATCATCAACTGCCGCACGGTTGCCGACTGGCGGGTGGACGACTGCGTATCGGAAGGGGAATACCCGCAAGGGTCCGACATGGCCCGCGCCGTTCTCGCAGCAGCGTGGCAATTTCGCGTGCGCCCGCCAATGATCGGCGGCAAGTACCAGGTGGGCGAATGGGTCCGCATTCGTATCGAATACGTCCTCAATCGCGACAGATTCGAGTACTGACCACGGCGAACCGCGGGATCTGCGGCCCCTGCAACGGGAGGCCGAGCATCCTGTCTGCCGGAAGCCCGCCGGGATCGGGGCGGTGCGCTTGTATATCGCGCCCCGCAACCCTACATCCGGCTCATCACGGGGACGTTCCACCGAGGCTGCCCGCGACTGAGAGACCTAGTGCGCTTTCGCTTGTGACGGAGGCGCGACCATGGACTTGAACCAGCTTTATTTCGACCACCAGATCCTGCAGATGCGGGCCGATTCGACGAGCCGACCGCTCGAGCGGGTGCAAAATCAGCGGGGCGCGTCGGTCCTCGCCGGCCGCATAGCCCGCCGGCAGCACGAACTTGGAGCAGCGGCATCAGCCGCATGGACAGCGCTGGCAATCACTCCAGTGGGCGCGACCACGCGTCATGCGCCGCCGGGGGCGGCGACAGGTATTCTCCACCAGCTTGACCGCGGTAGGGCAGAACGATGAAATTCCGCCGCTCCAACGCAGAACGATTGATGCCGGCCGATGCGAAGCGACAAGGCCATATCACGAACCTGGCCCTCACGGCCCTGGGTCGTGAAAACGCGATCGCCTTTCTCAACTCACCGAACGATCACCTCGGCGGACGCCCGCTCGATCTGGCCATCGCCAGCGACGCGGGCTGCCTCGAAGTCGAAGCGGAAATTCAGCGGATCGGCCGAGACAACGCCTCGGTCTGACGCGCAAAGCCCTGGCCGGCAGAACGACAAGGCAGCACAACAATGACCGAACGGCAGATGATAGGCTACGGGCTGATGTTGCTCATCGCCATCACCCTCGCCGCCTTCCTGTGGTGGAAGTCGCACAATACCTTCGACAAGAAATACGGCCGCCAGCGCAAGCGGGATCAGCAACAGTATCTCGCTGCCCTCGAAAAACAGACGGCGGAGGACGCTCTCCTGTCGCAAGCCAGGGAAACTAGCGGCCCCGAAGGTCCTGGCAAGATCCTCTAGTCGACGAGCATCAAGGCATCGAGCGCAGCCACGCCTTCGCCGGCGGGGTGCAAGATCACCGGATTGAGGTCGATCTCCCGGATGCGCGGATTGCCGGTCATCACGCGGCCGATCTGAACGATCAGTTCGGCCAGGGCCCCGACATCGAGCGCCGGGGCGCCGCGCCAGCCAGTGAGAATCGGTGCCTGCTTGAGCGCGAGGAGGCCCTCTTTCACCTGCTCGACCCCCAGGTCCGGCGTGAACAGCTTCACGTCCTTGAGGATCTCGGCAGTCACGCCGCCGAACCCGGCGAGAACGACGGGGCCCCATTCGGGATCGTGCTTGGCGCCGACGATCATCTCGGTGCCCATCTTGCCCATTTTCTCGACCAGTACGCCGTCCAGCCTGATGCTCGCGTCGTAGGCCGCGACGTTAGCGTACATCCGGTCGAAGGCAGCGCGCACCTCTTCGGCCGACTTGAGGTTGAGGATGACCCCGCCCGCGTCGGACTTGTGGCCCAGCGCGGCCGCCTGGGCTTTCATCACCACCGGATAGCCGATCGCCTGCGCGGCGCTGACGGCAGCTTCCGCATCCGCAGCGAATTCGCTTTCCGGAAAGGCGATGCCGAGCGGCTTGAGCAAGGCCTTGGCCTTGTATTCGGGCACAACGCCGGAGACCGTCTCCATACCCTCGATCACCAGCGGCTCGCCCGAACGATCGCTGAGATCGCGCTTCGCGAGGTCTGCAAGGCGAGCGATTGCGCGGTAGGCGCGTTCGGTCGAAGGGAACCAGGGAATGCCGACGGCGCGCAGGCCGTCGATATAATCCTGCGGCACTCGCGCGCCCTCGTCGACGCCGGCGAAGACAAGAGGCTTGGAGAAGGTACCGCTCTCGAGCACCTTGATGATGGCGGGAAACTTGATCTTGCTGGTGATCGGGTCCGACTGGATGATCGAGGCGACGACGGAGCCCACGCGCTCATCCTCCAGCAGCGCTGTCAGGACTTTGGTGTAAATCTCCGGCTCCGACAGGCCGAGGGCCGTGATGTCGGTCGGATTGGAGACGGGGACGAAGTCGGGAAGGATCGCGCGCAGTTCCGGCGAATTCTCATCGTCCATATGCAACAGGTCGAGGCCGATATCCTCCGCGATGTCGAACGCCAGGCCGCGTAGCGCGCCACTTTCGCCCAGCACGACCATGTTTGCGCCCGGGAGCGCCTTGCAGCGCAGCGCGATCTCGGTGATGTCGGCCAGCTCTTCCAGCGTGTCGGCGAAAATCACGCCTTCGCGCGCGAGGCGGGTCTTCATCAAGGCGTAGTCGCCCGCCATGGCGCCAGTGTGCGTGGCAGCCGATTCCTGCGCCTTCGAAGACTTGCCCGGGTGCAGCATGACGATCGGCTTGCCCGCCTCGCGCGCCCTTTTCGCAGCGGCAATGAAGGCGGCGGGACGACGCAGGCTCTCGACGTACATCGCGATCACGTTTGTCGCCGGATCGTCGATCAGCCACTCGACGTAGTCCTCGACGCCCGATGCCGCTTCGTTGCCGGTCGAGACCGAGGTCGAGACGTAGAGCCCGCGAGGGTGGAGTGCGGTGGCAATCACGGCCGCGAGCGCGCCCGACTGGCTCGCGATGCCGACTGCGCGATCACCCGACCCCGGCGACTGCATGTTCGTTTCGACGAAGGTCAGCGGCACCCGCGCGACGTAGTTCGTGCAGCCGAGGCAGTTCGGCCCCTCGATGACCATGCCGTGCTCTTCGGCGATGCGACCGAGTTCGAGCTGGTCCTTCATGCCCTCTTCGCCGGCCTCGGAGAAGCCCGCCGAATAGATCACCACTGCGCCGCAGCCGCGCTCTGCCAGTTGCCGGACCGTGTCGAGCACGAACGGCCGGGGGATGGCGAGGACCGCGCAATCGATACCTTCGGGAAGTTCGCCGACGGAGTGATAGACCTTAAGCCCGAGCAGTTCGTCGCGCTTGGGATTCACCGGGTAAATGTCGCCCGCGAATTCATACTGCACGAGATTGTTGAGCAGCGTCGCGCCGAGCGCGCCGTGCCGATCGGACGCGCCGATGACCGCCACCGACTTCGGCCGCAGCAGCCGGTCGATCTGGGCATTGGTGAAACGGCGGGTGTCGGTCATTTCAGGTTCTCTCCATCGCATCGCCCCCGTCCACGTGCGGGAAAGGAGCGAGACTTATCGAGCCGCATGGGACGTCAGGCGCGGCGGGGCGGGCCTTGCGGCCCCCAAAGTTCTTTGGCCCACCCCGGAGCCCTCCCGCAAGCGGGAGGAGCGATTGGCCTAGTGCTGACCGCCGGGCTTGACCTTGCTCTTGTCGAAGGTCTCCAGCCCCGGCTTGAAACTCTTTTCGTCGAGGAACTGCTTGGTCGCTTCCTTGCGCGCCTCGACACCGCCGAAGCTGTGCAACGCTTCCTGGGCGCGGATCAGGTAGTCCTCGGAGTTGTCGTAGGTCATCTCGCGCACGCGGCGCACGGCCCACTTGGTGGCGCGCAGCGCGTGGCTGTCCTTCTTCTTGAGCACGTCGACGACTTCCTGGACGCGATCCTTAAGCTTGTCGGCCGGGAGCGACTCATTGACCATTCCCTTGGCTGCGGCTTCCTTGCCGGTCAGGTTCTCGCCCATCATCGCGTGGTACATCGCGTCACGGAAACCGAGCAGTTCGGCCGCGACCTTGCTGGCGCCGCCGCCGGGCAGGATGCCCCAGTTGATTTCCGAGAGGCCGAACTGGGCATCGTCGGAGCAGAAGGCGAGGTCGCAGGCGAACAGCGGGCCGTAGGCACCGCCGAAGCACCAGCCGTTGATCATCGCGACCGTCGGCTTCTCGTACCAGCGCAGGCGTTCCCACCACGAATAGGCCTCGCGCTGCGAACGGCGGATGGCGTGCAGGCCCTCGGCCTCGGTCAGGCGGAAGTATTCCAGCAGGTCCATGCCGGCCGACCAGGCAGTGCCCTCGCCGGTCAGGACCAGCACCAGCACGTCGTCGCGGAACTCGAGATCGGTCAGCACCTTGAGCATCTGCCGGTTGAGCTTGGGGCTCATGCAGTTGCGCTTGTCGGGGCGGTTGAACTTGACCCAGGCGACGCCGTCGACGACGTCGTAGCTGACGGTTTCTTCCTGGGGACGCGGATCGGGTTGCGACGGCATGGCCATTGGAATTGTCCTCTCTGTAGAACTCTCGGGGCGAATCGCGGCGTGCGGTTCGATTGCTATTGCCCATAACGATCTGCTTTGTTATCGGCAATAGCAATCGAAATGGACGATCCACTGACCTCCCTGCCCGGCTATGCCCTGCGGCGCGCCGCGAATGCCACGGCGGCGGAACTGTCCACCAGGCTTGCCGAGACGGGGCTGCGGCAAGCCGACATCTCGCTTCTGATCCTGGTCGAGGCCAACCCCGGCGCCACGGCCAGCGCGCTCGGCCGCCAGCTCGACATCCAGCGGGCCAACATGGTTCCGCTGCTCAAGCGGCTGGAGGATGCCGGCCTGATCGAGCGCGAGGCGATCGACGGCAAGTCGATGGGCCTCACCCTCAGCTCCGCCGGCCGGGTCAAGCTGGCCGAGGGACGCAAGGTGATCGACGCGTTTGAGAACGAGCTGATCGAGCGGGTTCCCATGCAGCACCGCCCCCACCTGCTCCCCGCGCTCAACGCCATCTGGCGCTGAGCGCCGGCTCCCGTTAGGCTCCTGCGAAAAGAGGAGCCACGATGCACGAGCACCACGCCTACCCCGTTCCGGACAACTTCAAGGACGCCCTGATCGGCCCTGAGGAATACGCGGTGAAATACCGCGCCTCGATCGAGGATCCGGACAATTTCTGGCGCGGCGAGGCGATGCGCGTCACGTGGATGAAGCGCTTCAATTCGGTCAAGAACACCTGTTTCGATGCCGAACACTTCCGCATCCGCTGGTTCGAGGACGGAACGCTCAACCTCTCGGCCAACTGCCTCGACCGGCACCTGCCGGACAAGGCCGACGACACAGCGATCCTGTGGGAGCCGGACGATCCGGCCAAGCCCGGCCGCACAATCACGTACGGTGAGCTCCACGAACAGGTCTGCCGCTTCGCCAACGCGCTGCGGGCCGACGGCGTGAAGAAGGGCGACCGAGTGACGATCTACCTGCCGATGGTGCCCGAGGCGGCGGTCGCCATGCTCGCTTGCGCCAGGATCGGCGCGGTCCACTCGATCGTCTTCGCCGGGTTCAGCCCCGATGCGTTGGCCGGGAGGATCGAGGACTGCGCGAGCGACATCGTCCTCACCGCCGACGAGGGGCTGCGCGGTGGCAGGACGGTGCCGCTCAAGGCCAACGTCGATGCCGCGCTGGAGAAGGTGGCCGTGCGCCGCGTGGTCATGCTGCGCCACACCGGCAAGGACGTGCCGCTGGTCGAGGGGCGCGACGTCGACTGGACCGCCTATGCCGAAGGCCAGCCCGCCGAGTGCGAACCGGAGGAGATGAACGCCGAGGACCCGCTGTTCATCCTCTATACGAGCGGCAGCACCGGCAAACCCAAGGGCGTGCTGCACACCACCGGGGGCTACGCGGTCTGGGTCAGCATGACCCACGAATACACTTTCGACTACAAGCCCGGCCCGAACGGCGAGCGCGAGGTTTACTGGTGCGCCGCCGACATCGGCTGGGTCACCGGGCACAGCTACGTCGTTTACGGGCCGCTGATGAACGGGGCGATCACGCTGATGTTCGAAGGCGTGCCCAACTACCCCGACTTCAGCCGCTTCTGGCAGGTCGTCGACAAGTACCACGTCGCTACCTTCTATGCCGCCCCCACCGCCCTGCGGGCCTTGATGCGCGAGGGCGACGCGTGGGTGAAGGCGACCAGCCGCACATCGCTCCGCCTGCTCGGCTCGGTCGGCGAGCCGATCAATCCCGAGGCGTGGGAGTGGTATCACAACGTGGTGGGCGACGGGCGTTGTCCGATCGTCGACACCTGGTGGCAGACCGAAACCGGCGGGCACATGATTACCCCCCTGCCCGGCGCCCATGCGCTCAAGCCGGGATCGGCCAGCTTTCCGATGTTCGGCGTGCAGCCCGCGCTGGTCGACCCGGCCGACGGGCACATCCTCGAAGGCGCAGCGGAAGGCGCGCTGGTCATCACCGACAGCTGGCCCGGGCAGATGCGCACGGTCTACGGCGACCACGAGCGCTTCATCCAGACCTACTTCAGCCAGTACCCCGGCAAGTATTTCACCGGCGACGGCTGCCGCCGCGATGCCGACGGCTACTACTGGATCACCGGCCGGATCGACGATGTCATCAACGTCAGCGGCCACCGCATGGGCACCGCCGAGGTCGAAAGCGCGCTGGTCGAACACGACAAGGTGGCCGAGGCCGCCGTCGTCGGCATGCCGCACGACATCAAGGGCCAGGGCATCTACGCCTACGTCACCACCACCGCCGGGACCGAGGACAGCGAAGACCTGCGCAAGGAGCTGGTCCAGTGGGTGCGCAAGGAAATCGGCCCCATCGCCACCCCCGACGTCATCCAGTTCGCCCCCGCCCTGCCCAAGACCCGCAGCGGCAAGATCATGCGCCGCATCTTGCGCAAGATCGCCGAGAACGACACCGGCAACCTGGGCGATACGAGCACGCTGGCCGATCCGGGGGTGGTGGACGACCTGCTGGCGAACAGGCCGAAGGACTAGCAGATGAACTTCGACGACCTTCTGCAGCGCTACTTCGGCAGCACCGACCTCGCCGAGATCTCGCCCGCCGTCCAGGAGGCGGGGATCGACCGGCTGCGGGTCGATTTCGGCCTCGAAAAGGACCGCGCCCGCCGCTTCGCGCTATGGGCACTGCTTCACATGCTGGGGCAGGCGCCGGACCTCGACGTCGCCTTCAAGTCCGATGAAGACCGCGAAGCGGCGCGCAACCTGATGGACCTTCTGGACAGCGCAGGCTGACGCGCGCGGCTGGCCGGGCGAGGCCGAGGCACTGGCCAGCCGCCGCCTGGGCTGTCACATTCCCCGCGAGCGTCATCCTGCTGTTCCGCCTGTTCGGCCAGGCCGCGCGCCAATCTTCAGGAGAAGCAAGTTGATCACGATCTACCACGTTCCCCGCTCCCGCTCACTTCGCATCACCTGGCTGATGGAGGAGCTGGGGGAGGACTATGCGGTCGAGACGATGCCGATGCCGATCCCGGCCGAGTTTCGCGAGGTCAACCCGCTCGGCTGCGTGCCGACGATCGAGGACAGCGATGGTGCGGACGGGCCGATCCGCATGTTCGAGAGCCTGGCGATCATGCAGTACATCACCGGGCGCCGGCTGGTTGCGGGCGATGCGAAAGCAGCGGCGCTCACCGTCGGTCCGCGCCCCGATCCGGCCGCCTATGCCGAACACCTGCAGTTCCTGCACTTCGGCGAGGCCGACCTCACCGGCCCGGTCGGCAGCCTGTTTCGCGCCCGGCGCTTCGGCGTGGAGGACAACCCGACCCTGGCGGAGAACACGGCCTATCTTGCGCGCCGGCTCGCCTTTCTCGACGGGCATCTCGCCGACGGCCGGACATGGGTCACGGGCGAGGCTTTCACCATCGCCGACATCTCGATCGGCTACGCCTTTTCGCTCGCCCAACTGGGCAAGCTGGACCTCGACATGCCCGCCCACGTCGCCGGCTACTGGGAGCGGCTCAAGGCGCGACCGGCCTACCAGCGGGCGGCCGCGAAATAGGCGTTACCAATTGCCACAATTGCCCGGGTAGCGGGGCGCGTGATTTGGGGTATGGTCCGCCCCGAGGGATGGCTCCGCGCAGACGGTGCCGCAAGGGAGAGGACGTCATGAAGCTTGCGATCCACGCCGCACTGGCCTGCCTGGGACTCGCGCTTGCCGCGCCCGCCGCCGCCGAGGACCCGCCGGGCCAGGTGCCGCTGCCGGTGCACGCGTGCCAGCGCGCCTGCCTCGAAAACTACCATGAACCGCTACCTGCAGGCGATGGTCGCCCACAAGGTGGACGACAGCCTGTTCGCGCGCAGCGTGCGCTTCACCGAGAACGGGGTCGAGCTGCCCTTCGGCACCGAGGGGCTGTGGGCCACGGCGAGCGGCATGGGCGGATACACGTTCTACGTGCCCGACGTGGAGACGCAGCAGATCGCCTTCCTCGGCACCATGATGGAGACCGCGTCGTCCAGCGCAGCGGGCGCGGCGCGTCCGGCGGAACCCGTCGGCATCGACGTCCGCCTGAGGATCGACGACCAGGGCAAGATCAGCGAGGTCGAGCAGATCGTCGCGCGGCCCGATCGCCCGCTGGGCGCCGCCGCGGCGGGCGGCGACGGAACGCCCTTCGGCGCGACTGGTGCCGCGGTCGAGAAGATGGGCAGTCCGCACCCGATGTTCCTCGCCGCGGTCCCGCCCGCCGAGCGGATGGAGCCGGGCCGACCTGGTCGCCGTCGCCAACCAGTATTTCGAAGGCATGCAGAGCAACGACGGCAAGGGCTACTACCCCTTCACCGACGACTGCCTGCGGCGCGAGAACGGCATGCTGGCCGCCGCGCCGAACGGCGAGCTCGGCATGCGCGGTCAGCCGGTGATGACCTGCAAGGGCCAGTTCGAGACGGCGCTGAAGGGCGTGGTCACCGGCATCCGCGACCGCCGCGTGGTCGCCGTCGACCGCGAGCGGGGCATCGTGTTCGCCTTCGCCTTCTTCGACCACCGGCCGATCAACTGGACCTGGCAACTGGGCGAGCTGTTCAAGATCGAGAACAACCAGATCCGCCGGATCGAGGCGATCTTCATCCGCGGACCCTACGGCATGTGCTCGGGCTGGAGCACCTACGAACAGTGCCGCAGCGAGGAAGTGCAGGACGTGAGATAGCCATTACCCTGCCCCGTCATGCTGAACTCGTTTCAGCATCCATCGTGCCGTCCGGCGCAGGTGGGGCGGGAGGAGAGATGGACCCTGAAACAAGTTCAGGGTGACGAAATTGAGGAGAGTTCGATGATCAAGACCGCCTTCGCCGCCGCTCTCGTTGCGGCCGCCCTCGCCACCCCCGCACTGGCGCAAAACGGGCCGCCGCCGAGCCCCTACACCCCGCGCGTCGACAAGCCGACCTGCACGATGGAGCAGCTCAAGGCCGCCACCGACGCCTATGTCGCCGGACAGGAGAAGGGCTCGCTCGCCGCGCTGCCGCTGCACGAGAAGGCCGAGTACCTGCAGGACATGAAGACGGTTCCAGCCGCGGACGGCCTGTGGAACACCCCGCTCGAGGTCGAGCACGCGATGAGCTTCCACGATCCGCTGCGCTGCAAGACCTTACAGCGAGGTCATCGTCACCGGGCCCAAGCCCTACGTCATCGGCACGCGGCTCTACATGGACAAGGGCAAGGTCATCCGGGTCGACAGCCTGGTGACGACCACCGGGCATTGGCTGTTCAACGCCAACGCCTACGCGAAATACTCGCAGGCCGAGGACTGGGGCCCGCTGATGAAGTACCAGCACACACCGCCGGCCGAGATGATCCGCGGCGCCAACGCCTATCTCGACGCCTTCGCCGACAAGTTCACCGACATTCCGTGGGGCCAGCCCTGCGCCCGGCTGGAGGGCGGCGCATACACCAACCGCGAGGGCAAGGCCGACGCGAGCTGCGAGGTCGGCATTCCGCCGGGCGTGCTCTACATCGTAAACCGCGACTACCTGATCGATCCGGAAAAGGGCGTGATCAACGTCTACTGCCGGTTCGGCGGGTCGACCGGCGGGCCCGACGTGCACAGCTTCCGCTTCGTCGACGGCAAGATCCGCGCGGTACATACGATCTCGGTTCTCCCCGGCCCGCAGGCGACCAACGAGGGGGCGATCGTGCGCGGGGCGGTCGATCCCAACGCGTCGTAGTTGTTGCAACGTTAACCCTGCCCCTAGCGGCGGACTTAACCTCGCGCCCTCACAAGGGGGGCATGACCCGGGGGAAACGAGCAACACTGCGCCAGACCAGTTCGCGCGACCGCAGCACGGGCCGCGAGGCGGTGGCTATCGCGGCAACGTGCGCCATCGGCGAGCGCGCGGGGGAAAAGGTCCTGGTGACCGATCTCAACTCGGGCGGGTGCAGGATGCACACCGGCGCGGTGGGCGTGACCCGCGCCGAGCCACTGGTCCTGACGCTGCCCGGCTGCGAACCGCTCCCGGCCACGCTCAAGTGGATCAAGGGCGGCTCGCTCGGCGTGCGCTTCGAGACACCGCTGAGCGAGGAGCAGGTCGCCAAGCTCTGCACCGAGGAATCGGCCGAAAACGTCGTCCCGCTTCGGGGTTGACCTAGGCCATCCGCACCCTGACCTTCACGTCCGTGCGGCACAGCGCGTGGAGGAAACAGGTCTGCTCGCCCATGTCGAGCGCGGCGCGGGCGAAAGCGTCGTCCTCGCCGCTGTCGAGGAAGACGTGCGTCTCGAGCGGATCGGCCTGTCCCGCGCTGCCGGTGCCGCCTGTCGCGCCACCGGGGGCAAAGTGGAGGTCCTGCACCACGCGGTATGCCGACAGGTCCTTGCGTGCGATCTTCGCGTATCGCCCGAGCTGGGTCATGAAGCAGAAGCCGATTCCGGCCGCGATGTAGCAGGCCGCATCGGGCGCGCGGCCTTCCTCGTCGCACAGGTAGGTGAAGATCGAGCCGTGCGGGTTGAACAGCTGCTGCTTGACCTGTTTCACCCCGTCGGGCCGCAGCGTGCAGATGCCGCGAATGTGCAGCGTCCGGTCCTGTTCCTCGGCCAGGCTCGAGCCTTGCGAGGAGGTTGCCTCGGCGGTCCTGGGGCTCATCCCGCCGCGCCGGATCAGTTCGCTCCAGTCGCCGGCCATCGGCTGCGGTCCGTCAAAACCGGCCGCGAGATCGGCCGGCGCGTCGCCCTGCACCGTCCTCGCCTTGTCCGGCGCGACCGGCGCGGTGTTGTGCGTCAGCGTGAAGAGGCTGTCCTTCGCGCCGCGCAGCAGGCCATTGATGGGCGCGGCGGCCACGGCATCGCAGACCAGCGCGCGCAGGCTCTGGACATCGGCGTCGCTGTCGATCCGCGCCTCGAGCAGAACGTCCTTTGCCCCGCCCGTCATCGTGCCGCGCAGGGCCGAGCCTTTCATCGTGTAGTAGTTGTCCTGCACCAGCTCGATGCCGCGAAGCGCGATGCCGCGTTGCCCGGCGAGCGCGCGCATCTCGTCCATGAACTGGCACACCATCCCGACCGTCATGAACGACAGCGGGCACGGCGCCTCGTCGGCCCCGTCGAGATAGGCGCCCTCGTCCGACACCAGGCGCCACGCCCGGCCCGTGCTCGAGGAGACGACCACGGCCTCCTTCTGCATGACCGAGAGCGAGCGCCCGGCAAAGCGCACCGCTGTGCCGAGCCGCGCGGGCGGCGCGGCGAACGACGGCGTTTCGACTGCAAAGAAGCGCGGCCGGGTATCGCCGCCGAGGATATTGCCGTCAGCGCTCATCTATTTCCTCGCCAGCAGCCGCTTCAGACCGCGCGCCATATCGGTCGCCGCCTGTGCGGCCAGCGTGGTGTCGGGCACCATCTCGAAGGCATGGATCGCGCCGGGGTAGACGTGCAGTTCGCACGGTACGCCCGCGTCGATCAGGCGGCGGGCGTAATCGAGGTCCTCGTCGAGAAACAGGTCGAGCGAACCTGTGACGATGTAGGCCGGCGGCAAGCCGGACAGGTCTTCGGCCAGGGCCGGCGAGAACCAGCCCTTGCGCTCGTCGGCCGGGTCGTAGTCGCCGCGCAGCGCTTCCCAGCCGAAGCGGTTCTTCTCGTGCGTCCAGAGCCACTCGCCGGTGTGGGCGTTTGTCCAGCGGCAGTCGGGCCCGCCGGTGCGCCAGTCGAGCATCGGGTAGACGAGCACCTGGCCGGCAAGCCGGGGCCCGCCCCGATCGCGCGCCATCAGCGCCAGGCTCGCCGCGAGGCCGCCGCCGGCGCTCTCCCCCAGCACGACGATGCGGTCCGGGTCCACCCCAAGTTCTTGCGCATGGTCGGCGAGCCAGAGCAGGGCTGCGTAGTCGTCTTCCTGCGGGGCGGGGAAAGGGTTTTCCGGTGCCAGGCGGTAGTCCACCGAGACGATCGGAACATCGTGCGCCAGCGCGAGCGGGAACTTGGAGATCGAGGTATCGGCGGTCCCCACGACCATGCCGCCGCCATGAATGTGCAGGATCGCGCCCCGCGCCCGGTCCTCGCTCGGGGGGTTCTGGATTACGAGGCGCACATCGGGACCGTGCTCGCTCGGGGCGAACGCCTCGGTCACCGGGAACGGCGGCCGCGGCAGGTCGTCGGCCGAGAACATCGGGTTGGCGCGAACTTCGGCCAGCGTGTCGGCGTTGAGCTCGACAGCAGGCATATCGAGCATGGCCGCGATCTCGGGATCGACCAGGTGGCGGGAGCGACTCATGCCCTCACTCTGGCGCTTCTTGGGGCGCGATGTGGAACACGCGCTCGGCGTTGCCGTGGCACAGCGCGTGCATCTCGGCATCGGAGCAGGCGAAATCCTCGATGAATTTCACCGCCGGTTCCATCGGCTGATAGGGATAGTCGATCGCCCACAGCACGTTGTCGATGCCGAGCTTGTCGATCGAATAGCGCAGCGCCAGCGGGTCTTCGACGCCGCTGGTGGTGATGACGAAATTGTCCTGGAAGTATTCGGCCATGCTCCGCTTCGTCTTCTTCGAGCGGCCGGCCTTCTGCGCGCGGCTGTTCATGAAGTTGAGGCGCCAGAGCCAGAACGGCACCGCCTCGCCCATGTGGCCGATGCAGATCTTCAGGTTGGGGAACTCGTCGAACACGCCGCCGGCCATCATCCGCACTGCGTGGGTGCCGACTTCCATGCCGTAGCCCCACATCGCCGAATCCATCCCGTAATCCTGCAATGGGCCCTTGAAACCGTAGGACGCCGCGCGCGGATGGATGTAGATGCACCGATCGAGCGCCTCGGCCGCCTCGAGGATCGGCCAGAACTTCGGATCGTCGAGATACTCGTCGTACGTGTGGCTGTTGATCATGAAGCCGTTGAGGCCGAGCTCGCCCACCGCGCGTTCCATCTCCTTGACCGCGCGTTTCGGGCTGTGCGGGGCGAAACTGGCGAGGCCCGCAAAGCGGGTGGGATACTTGCGGCACAGCGCGGCGAGCCTGTCGTTGGCGACAATGGCGAGTTCCATCGCGGTATCGGCATCGAACATCTGCACACCCGGCGCGGTGAGCGCCATCAGGTGCATGTCGACCCCGAGCTCGTCCATCTGCCGCAGGCGCTCCTCCTCGGCATCGAGCAAGCCGTCGAGGAAGTTGACCCCGGCATATTGCGCGCCGCCGCCTTCCTGGTCGTAGATGCCTTTGACCAGCAGCTTGTCGAGGCTTTGCGAGGGTCCGTTGGAAACCTTCTTCAGCTCCGCCGCGACCTCGGGGATGGTCCAGGCTTCCTCGGTGGCGATCAGGCGGCACTTCTTACCCATCAGACATCTCTCCGTTTTATTTCTTCGGCTCGACCGTGGTCCATTCCACCAGCCGGGGCGGCGCGCGGTCACTCACGGGGTTGGCGTAATGAAACGGCAGCTCCTCGATCCGGGGATAGGGAAAAGCCCGGGCTCCGCGCAACGGCGCATCGATTGCGTACCGTGCGAGCAGCTCCGGAGAAGGCAGGATACCGGCCCCGCCCGCCGGATCGGCCCCGGTCCACCCGTCCCTGTAATTGGCCAGCCAGGTGTAATCGAGGTCCATCCCGTCGATCTGCCAAACGCCGCCGATCTTCTTGACCTGCCATTCGTAAAGGCCGGCAATCCACCCGCCGGCTGCGCCGCCCGACGCGGACGAGTTCCACTGCATCAAGCGCGTGCGCGCCTGAGCGCGGGCACCGTCGCCGATCGGCGTGACGTATGGTTGGGTGATCGCGTGCAGCGGCAGGAAGGCGGCCGAGGGCGGGACGCACCTTGCCGCCGCGGGCCAGCGTCGAGGCCGTGAAGATCGCCTTGCGCCCGGCGACCGCACCGACGAACGGCTGCTCGCGCCAGCCGTCCTCGGCAAACAGGTCTGCCATCTCGGCATAGCGCAGTTCGTCGATAAAGCTGCCGTAGGCATCGACCACGTTCTCCGCTCCGTCGAACGCCTCGGCCCGGGTCAGGGCATCGGTCAACGGGCGCAGGGTGTGCGCTTCCCCGCGCGGCGGGAAGATAGTGCCGGAACCGAGCTGCTGCATGGCGAAGGCATGGCCCGGGTAACTGGTATCGACCGGCTGCGGGGGTCCTTCGGGCCACAGGCTTTCGCCGATCGGCTCGGCCGCGGGGAGCGGGCTGGCCCAGCCGTCCTTGTAATCGGCGCGCATCAGCGGCCGGCGGTGAAGCATGGCGATCTGCCAGCGGTTCGCCTCGTTCAGGCGCATGAGAAAGGTGTTGATCGCCAGCGACCAGATGCCCTGCCCGCCATGCTCGCCGGTCTGGCCGAGCTCGACCACGCGGACCAGCGCCATCGACCCGTCCGCCGCGATCGACACCAGCGGCATGAGCTGAGCATGGTCATTCAGCTCGCCCTGGTCGAGCCCGGCCGCACCGAACCGGCCAAGGAACTTGCGCACCCCGTCGGGTCCCGACCAGGTTCCCTGCCCGGCGACATCGATCGTGGCATCGGGCGCGAACAGATCGACCACGTCATCATACATGCCCCGGTCGAGGTAGTAGCCGAAGGCGTTGGCGAGGTTCTGCGCCCGGCCCTGCATGTAGAGCAGCGTCGCTTGCGCGGCGATCTCGCCCGGCTCGAGCGGCACGGCTGCGGCGCGGCCGGTCAGCAGCTTTCCAGCCTGCTCGGGCGTGTAGTGGAACGGGGCGCGTTCCAGCGTCTCGGCGGAATGGGTGAAGCCGGTCGCGTAGTCTCCCGCGAACTGGAGGTAGGGCCGGATCGAGGCGATGCGCCAGCCCTCGGCGGTCTTGCGGTACCGGATGACATCGGTCGTCTGGCGCCATTGGGCGGACATGCCCGCCTCGCCGGTCATCGCCAGGTGGCGCCAGCGCCCGGTTGCCGCATCGCCGCTCGGCGAAAGGGTGATGACCGGGCTGAACAACAGCCGGACGTTGAGCCGCCCTGCGGGAACGCCGTCGACCCCGTGGCCCATCACGTCGCGCAGCGCCTGTTCGAATGCGGCGCGGCCGGTCGGCGTGCCACCGGGCAGCAGGATGGAGACGTCCTGCGTCCCCAGGGCGGCCATCGCCTTCCAGTCGCCGGCCATGGCGAGATAGCCCCACTCGGCCTGCAGGCGCTTGATCTCGCGGATCGAACGCAGGTCCTCGACCGCAGCGGTATCGTGCGCCAGGTCCCCGGCGGCGGCGGGCGCGGCCAGGGCCAGCACCAGTGCGGCAAGCAGATGACGCAGCATCGATTCTCCTCTCCGCCGCGCAACCTAGAGCCTGGCGGCATGGCGGCAACACCTGTTTGACTCCGTCCAATGCGCGCCTAGCATCACGGTAGATGCCTCACCCTGCCCCCTCCCCGGAAGACGCCAGCTGGACCAGCGCCGGACTGGGCAAGCGCGAGGCGCTGAAGGAATGGCGTGACTGGGCGGCGAGCACGATCGCGCCGATCGAGGTCACGGTGTTCGACCAGGACAGCTTCGCGGCGCGGTGGGTCAGCCACGGTGTCGGCCAGCTCCGCCTGCTCCACCTCCACGCACCGGCCCAACGGGTCACGCACACGGGTGCAGAAGGGTCGAGCGGACGGGCGGCGCCCTCGATCCAGCTCGTCTACAATATCCGCGGCGCCTCCAAGACGCTGATGGAGGGGAAGCGCTTCACGCTCGAGCCCGGGCAGTTCGTGCTGCTCGACAACACGCGGTTCTACCAGATGGAGATGGACACCGAACACGAGGTGGCCGACCTGATGATGCCGCAGGGCTGGCTGGAGAAGTACCTGCCCGATCCCGGCGTGCTGCTCGCCCGGCCGTTCGAGGCGCACAAGGGCTGGGGCGCGCCGCTCGGCGCGCTGCTCGACACCATGCTGTCCTCGCTCGATGCGGCCCCATTGCCGCGTCCGCTGATCGCCGAACAGGTCGGTCACCTGCTTGGTCTGGCAACAGGGTTCCCCGACGCGCCCGGAGGATCGCGGCACCGCGGGCAACTCGCCCGGCAGATCCTGCGGCGGATCGAGAGCGATTATGCCGATCCCGAAGTGTCGCCGGAAAGCGTGGCCGCCGCGCTGGGCATCTCGAAGCGCTACCTCCAGACACTGCTGGCCGGCAGCGGGACCAGCTTCGTGCAGGAGCTCAACGCCACTCGTCTCGACCGCGCCAGCGATCTGCTGGCCGACCCGCGCGCGGCCGGCTTGCCGATCGCCGAAATCGCCTTTCGTTGCGGGTTCCTCGACGCGGGATACTTCGCCCGCCTGTTCCGCAAGCGTTTCGGCATCACCCCGCGCGAATGGCGCGCCGGGCACGCTCCGCAGAGCTGATCCGCCCGGGTTGTCTAAGGCCGTGGTGCGGGTTACGCTCCCGCCCGGGAAAAAGGAGAGGGAAGCCATGCGATACACGATTGCCGGTTTGGCGATGGCCGCGATTGCCACCACGGCTGCTGCGCAGGACAGCAAGTGGGGGTATTACGATCCGGGTGACGGCACGATGCAGGCCGGCGTGGTCGCGCCGAGCGGTGAACAGCTCATCATCAAGTGCGACAAGCCGGGCAAGAAGCAGGTCTTCGCCGTCATCGCAGCCAACATCAGCATCGCGCCGCCGCTGCCCGACAACCGCTGGCAGACCCGCCCCGTGACCCTGCGGGCGGACGAGAACCCGCCGCGCGACGACGCCTGGCGCTATAACGACAAGTTCGCGATGGCGGTCGACCGTGGCAACGAACGCTCGATGACCCGCCTAGTGCAGGATCTTGCCGGCGCCGATGCGGTGCAGATCACGCTCCAGCCGCTGGAACAATCGCCCACGGTGCTGACCTTCCAGACCGCCGGGGCGAAGGAGGCGATCGAGCGGGTCTACAAGACCTGCAAGGACAGTTCGCCGCTCGAAAGCTAGGTCGCCGCCAACAAGACAAAAGCGCCTGCGCTTTTGTCCTATGCGGCTTGCGTTCGAATCCTTTGCGCGGGGGCGCCCGCAGGCATAGTCTTGCACCTTGACGAGGAGCGATCGCGCAGACGCCGCAAAGGCGCGCGCGGCTCCCAGCGGAGAGGTTGCATGACATGACCGAAGCACAGAGCGCCAAGAAATCGTTTCCCCTGCCCAGCTCGATCGAGGTGGTGCCCGGCACCGAGGACGCGCAGGCGGCCTATCCCTATTATACGCGCTTCGTGCCCGAAGATGACGAGAAGTTCTGGTTCTACAACTCGATGCACTTCCCCGAGCCGATGCATCACTTCGACATGATCACGGCCGAGGCGGCCTATGTCGCGCTGGGCGCCTTCAACACGCGGGTTCATGTCCTGCCGACCGCCAAGGGGATCGATCACCGGGTCATCAACGGCCGCGTCTACATCGGCGGCATCGCGGTGACCGACCCGGCCGAGATCGAGGAGCGGATCGGCGAATTCCAGCAGCGCGCGTTCTACTACTACGAACACTGGGAACGCCTGTACGACCAGTGGAAAGACAAGATGAAGGCGCTCATCGCGGACGCTCAGGCGCTGCCGACACCTTCGCTGCCCAAGTACGAACCGCTCGAGACTACCCACACGGGCAAGGGCGTCGCCGCGAACCACGACCTGCTGAAGATCTACCAGCAGCAGGTCGAAGGCTACCACCGGATGTGGCACCACCACTTCGAGTTCCTGCTGCTCGGCTACGGCGCCTACATGACCTTCTTCGATTTCTGCAAGAAGGCCTTCCCGGAGATTTCCGACCAGGCGATCAGCCGCATGGTGGCCGGGATGGAAGCGGAGATCTTCCGGCCCGACGAGGAGGTCAAGCGCCTTGCCCGCCGCGCGGTGGAGCTGGGCGTCGACCATCACCTGGTCGACAACATGAATATCGACGACGTGCTGGCCGATCTCGACAAGGTGGGCAACGCGGGCAAGGAATGGCTCGCCGAACTGGAAACCAGCCGCAACCCATGGTTCAACGTCTCCAGCGGTGACGGGTTCTACCACTACCACCGTTCGTGGAACGACGACCTGAGCCTGCCGTTCGCCGCGCTTCCCGGCTATATCGAGAAGATCAAGGCCGGTACGAACATCGAGCGTCCGACCGCGCAGCTGATCGACGAGCGCGAGCAGCTCGTCGCCGACTACCGCGACCTGCTCGAAACCGACGAGGACAAGGCGACCTATGACCAGCTCATCGGCCTCGCCCACCGCGTGTTCCCCTATGTCGAGGGGCACAAGTTCTACTGCGAACACTGGTACACGAACCTGTTCTTCAACAAGATCCGCGAGTTCGGCGCATTGCTGGCGGAACACGATTTCTTCGGGTCCGAGGGCAAGGAAGACGACGTCTTTCACCTCAACCAGTACGAGCTGGAGAGCGCGATCATCGACCTCATGCTGGCCTGGGGCATCGGCAGCGAGCCGCGCGGGCCGAAGCATTGGCCGGCGATCGTCGCCCAGCGCAAGGCCGCGATCGAGGAGTGGGGCAAGCACGGCTGCCCGCCGGCGCTCGGCAACGTGCCCGACGCGATCGACGATCCGGCGATCGTCATGCTCTGGGGCATCACCCGCGAGAACCTCGACACGTGGCTCGAGGATGACGACGAAAACGACAAGGAACTCAAGGGCTTCGCCGCCTGCTCGGGCGTGGTCGAGGGGACTGCGCGCGTGGTGAAATCGGTCGCCGAGATCGGCCGCATCCAGCAGGGCGACATCCTCGTCTGCCAGGTCACCAACCCGACCTGGTCGCCCATCTTCCAGAAGATCGGCGCCGCCGTGTCCGACATCGGCGGATCGATGAGCCACATGGCGATCGTGGCGCGCGAATATGGCCTGCCCGCAGTAGTCGGCACGGGCAAGGCGACCACCATGATCAAGGACGGCCAGCGCATTCGCGTCGACGGCGGCCGCGGGGTCGTCACCATTCTCGACGAAGAGCCGGTGCTGGAGGACGCCTGATCCGATGACTGCAGCAGTTGCGTGGTTCCGCGAGGTCGGTATCGCCGACCGCCCGACGGTCGGCGGCAAGGGCGGTTCGCTTGGCGAACTGACCCAGGCCGGCATTCCGGTTCCGCCGGGCTTCGTCGCGACGACGAGCGCGTTCGAGCAGTTCCTAACGGCGCTCGAGGCGCGCGAGCCGATCCGTTCGCAGGTCGAAGCCCTCGATCCGGACGACATGGGTGCGGTGACGAAGCTGAGCGAGGATCTGCGCCGCCGGGTCGTGGACGAGCCGATGCCGAAGGACGTCGAACAGGCGCTCCTCGCGGCCTATGACGAACTCGGCGCCGACGCAGTTGCAGTCCGCTCCAGCGCCACGACGGAAGACGCCGAGGATGCGAGTTTCGCCGGCCTGCAAGACACCTTCCTCTGGGTGCTGACCGGCGAGGACATGATCGCCCGCGTGCGCGAATGCTGGGGCAGTCTCTATTCGGTCGAGAGCATGACCTACCGCCGCAAGCAGGGCCTGCCGGAAGAGGGCGTGGCGATGGCGGTCGTCGTCCAGACGATGGTCGATGCGCGCTGCGCCGGGGTGATGTTCACCCGCAGCCCGACCACCGGCGACAAGTCGGTCATCACGATCGAAGGCGCTCCGGGACTCGGCAGCGCGGTTGTCTCGGGCGAGGTCACGCCGGACCGCTGGGTGCTCGGCAAGATCACCGGCGAAATCTCCGTGCGCGACATTTCCGACAAGCACGCGCGCCAGGTCCAGGCAGACGGCGGCGGGATCGTCGAGATCGAGAACGAAGGCGCGATGCGCACCGGCCCCTGCCTCTCCGACGACGAACTGCAGCAACTGCGCGAGATCGGCCGGCGGGTGGAGAAGCACTACGGCAAGCCGCAGGACATCGAGTGGGCGTTCGACAAGGCCGGCACGCTGATGCTGCTGCAGAGCCGCCCGGAGACCGTCTGGGCGATGAAGGACGCAACCAGGCCGGTCGCCAAGCCGCAGGACAATCCGCTGGCGCACGTCATGGGCATCTTCGGCGGGGGCAAGCGATGAGCCTAACCGCAGCCGACATCGCCGAGATCGCCCGGTTGCTCGACGAATCGAAGTTCTCCAGCCTCAACCTTGAGCTGGGCGGAATGAAGCTGCGCATCCGGCGCGACGGCGGCGGGTGGGCGCCGGCGGCGGATGAGCCTGCGGCTGCCGCCGAGCTCGAGGCTCCGACCGAACCGGTCGAGGACGCCCCGCCCCCGGCGCTGACCCAGGAAGCCGGGGCGGCCAACGCGGGCGAAGTCGACGTGCCGGCCCCGCTGCTCGGCAACTTCTACTCGTCGCCGCGCCCGGGCGATCCGCCCTTCGTCGCCGTCGGCGACCGGGTAGAGGACGATACGACCATTGCGATCATCGAGGTGATGAAGCTGATGAATCCGATTCGCGCCGGTGTCACCGGGACCGTGGTTGCCCTGCTGGCCGAAAACGGCAGCGCGGTGGAACAGGGCCAGCCGCTGCTGCGCGTGAAGGTCGGCTGATGGCGACCCTGCAGATCGTCGAAACTTCGCTGCGCGACGGCAACCAGTGCCTCTGGGGGGCGCTCGGCATCGATACGGCCAGGACCCTTACCATCGCGCCCGTCATGGAGCGGGCCGGCTATCGCGCGATCGATTTCACCACAAGCACGCACATGGGCGTGGCCGTGCGCTACAAGCAGCAGGATCCGTGGGAGCGCATTCGCGAGATGGCGCGCATCTGCCGCAACACGCCGCTGCAGTTCCTCTCCACGGGCTTCCGCTTCATCGCCTGGGAAACCGCCAGCCCCGAGTTCATGGAACTGGCATTCCGCACGCTGGCCAACAACGGCATCCGCCGTTTCGCCCTTGCCGACCCCAACAACGACGCCGATAGCAACGTCGAAGTAGCCAAATTGGTTAAGAGAGCCGGAGGTGAACAGGTCATCGGGGCACTCGTTTTTACCCTGAGCCCGATCCACGACGATGCCCACTACGCAGCTGCCGCGCGCACGATGGCCGCGAGCCCGGACATCGAGGCGCTTTACATCAAGGACCCCGGCGGACTGCTCTCGGCCAAGCGGGCCAGCACGCTGATCCCGGCGATCATGGCGCAAATCGGCGAAAAGCCGCTCGAACTGCACAACCATTGCACCACCGGCCTGGCCGAACCGGCGTGCCTCGAGGCGGCCGGCCTGGGCGTGGCGGCGGTGCAATGCGCCAGCGGCGGCGCGGCGGACGGCACCAGCAACCCGCCGATCACGCGGATGATTTCGAACCTGAAGGCCATGGGCCACACGGTCGACATCGACGAGGACGCGGCGCGCGAGGTGTCCGAATACTTCACCGCGCTGGCCGAGGCCGAGGGCCTGCCGACCGGCCGCCCGATGCACTTCGACGCCGCCTACCTGCGCCACCAGCTCCCCGGTGGCATGGTCGGTACCATGCGTCGCCACCTGGCGGACCACGGTGTGCCGGAACTCGAGGCCCGGGTGATCGACGAAATGGGCACGGTACGCGAAGAACTCGGCTGGCCGATCGTGATGACGCCCTTCGCGCAGATGTTGCAGACCCAGGCTATGCTCAACGTGACCGGCTCGGAACGCTACGCCGTAATCCCCGACGAGATCATCCGCTACGCGCTCGGCAAGTTCGGTCGCCCCAACCTGCCCATCGCGCCCGATGTCATGGATCGCATCATGGGCAACCCGCGCACGAAGGAACTTCAGGCCGAGCCCGGCATGGCGGAGCTTTCGGACCTCAGGAAGCGCGTCGGCGCAAACCTGTCGGACGAGGAATTCCTGTTGCGCGCAACGATGCCGGCCAACCTCGTCGACGCAATGCAAAAGGCCGGCCCGGCGCCGCGCGAATACGACCCCGCGACCGTGCCGGTGATGAACCTGCTACGCGACGTGCTGCGCCGGACCGACGTCGACGGGCTGGAATTCGAAAAGGACGATTTCAAGCTGGAACTCGAAGCGTGAGCGCCGCCCCGAAGACCCCGCCGAAGGGGTTCATGTTCGACCTCGACGGAACGCTTATCCTGAGCGACCGCAAGCTCGGCGGATACACGGTGATCCCCGGCGCGGTGGAGGTGCTGGAGGAACTCGAGCGGCGCGGCGTGCCCTTTCTCGCGCTGACCAACGGAAGCGCCTATCCGGCGAGCGTGCAGGGCCCGAAGCTGCGCGGCGTCGGTCTGCCGATCCGCGACGAGCGGCTGTTCACTCCCAACTCGGTCGCTGCCAAGGTCTTCCGCGACAACGGCCACCGGTCCGTTCTGGTACTCGGCACCAACGGGGTGGTCGACGCGCTTTCGGCAGACGGGATTGCCTGCTGCCGCCCGGGCGATGATGCGGCCAGCTCGGCCGATGCCGTCTACACCGCCTGGCACCCGGACTGCTCGATGGACGACATCCACGCCGCTGCCGGGCGGGTGATGGACGGCGCAGCCTTCTACACCGCCAGCGACGTGCCGTTCTTCGCCACCAAGGAAGGTCCGGCCTTCGGTTATTCGTGCGCGATCAATGGCGCGGTCGCGCGGGTGACGGGGGTGGAGCCGCGGGTCACCGGCAAGCCGAGTCAGTTGGCGATGGAATTCGTCGCGGCGCAACTCGGCCTCGCGCCGGGGGACGTCGCGGTGATCGGTGACGATCCCAAGGTCGAAACCGAGATGGCCCGCGGCGGCGGCGCCGTCGGCGTGGGCGTAACCAGCGGCACGACCAGCGCGGAGAAATGGGCCGAACAGCCGCCCGAGCGCGCGCCCGATTTCGTCATCCCCAGCGTTGCGGAATTGCTCGACGGGGGCTGGCTGTCCTAAGCCCCTGCGGGTGACGGCAACCCATCCCCGCCTCGGCTTCTCGGTCGACAGCCTGCTGCCAAAGGCGCGCGGCGGGGGCGTTTTGAAGATGGGGCTCGTCCGGCTGGGGGAGGACGAATGGCTGCAGCGGGCTCCGGACCTGGCAGTGCGGAAAGCCGCCTTCGATGCCGCTCCCGATGCGGTACAGGTGCTGCCCGAAGGCATGGACGCGAGCAACGAACTCGCTGAATTCATGGACGTATCCGGCGGCATCGCGGGCGCGGCGAAGGCCCGCTGGGAGGACATGTGCCTGCTGCTGCCTGGCGCCGAAGGGTACCGCCTCGTGGCGGGCGCAGTGGCGTTTCCGACCGACTGGCGCCTGTCCGACAAGATAGGCCTGCCGCTCGCCGGGGTCCATGCGCCGATCCACGGCTATGCCGAGCAGCTCTCGGCCGGCGTCGATCACTTCATGGCGACGCTGGCAGAAGGGGCGATCTTCGGGCGAGCGAACTGGTTCGTGGTTGCAAATCAAGCGCTCGATTATCGGCCGAACACCCCGCCCGAACGGCGTTTCGCCCATGTAACGCCCGAAAACGCTGGCGAGACCCTGTTCGTGCGCAGCGAGCGGCAAACATTGCGCCGCCTGCCGCAGACCGGCGCGATCCTGTTCACCATCGGCGTCTATGTCGCGCCGCTCGGCTCGCTGGCCCTGGACAACGTCGCCCGGATCGCGGCCGGCGTCGGCACGCTCAACCGCGGCGAGCACGAGCGGCGGGCGGCACCGCACTACGCCGAAGTGCTGATCGGCTGGGCGAGGAATCAGGGCGTTACGATCCCCGCGCCGCGCTGATAGAGCGGGTCCTCGCTGTCGTCGGGCGCGGCCGGGTCCTGCGCGGCGACCGCGGCCATCGAGCGCGGAAGTTCGAACGGCAGCCTCCCCCTCGCCCTCGCCCCGTCGATCTCCAGCACCGGCTTGCTGCGCGCGCCGATCGTCGGCTGCTGCGGCCCGGGCTCACCTCCAGGCGTCGCGCAGCCGGCCAGCAGCGCTGCACCCAGCGCCGCAAGCGCCCTTTGATCGACCGTTGTCATCCGCTCCTCCGGCCGCCTCAAGAGCAGCAGAAGGCGCGCGTGGCAATGTGCCTAGAACGTGCCTTTCACCTGCAGCACGAAGATCGGCCCAATGAGCTGGTCGTGCGACTGGTGGAACAGCAGCGGATCGCGCAGGCGGCGCCCGTCATAGACGTACCGGTCCTCGCGGTGGCGCGCGTTGAACACGTTCGCCACGGTCGCCGCCACTGTCAGGCCGAAGACGTCCTTGTGCTCGACGTAGATGTCGGTGAACCAGGGTCCCTCCCAGTTTTCGTTGAACTCGGTCAGGAAAACCTGCGGCGACTGCCGGTAGTTGCTGGAATTGATCCCGTAGGCAAAGTCGCTGCCGGGAACGTCATGTCGGAAGTTCACCTCGAAATAATGGGCGAAGTTGCCGCTGATGGGCCGCAAGGCACCCGACAGCGGATCGCGCACCCGGCTGCGTTCGAGCTGGACGATCGCATCGATCTTCGCACCCTTCAGTCCGACAGGTTCGAGCTGAAAAGTGCTGTTCCAGTCGATCCCCATGCGCCGTGCGTGCGGCAGGTTGCCGACTGCCTCCTGGTCGTCGCCGAGCGGGATGATGTCGACGATGTCCTCGATCCAGTGGTGATAGAGCTTGAGGCGCGTCTTGCCCCAGGGGCCGAGCGACTTGCCGACCTCGGCCTCCACCTCCCAGCTCTGCGGCGGGACGAGGTCCGGGTTGCCGCTGCTCTCGCGGTCCTGCTGCAAGTTGGGCTGGGCGAGGAAATCGTAGAAACTGATCTGCCCCACATGGCGGTTGAGGCGCAGGCTTGCATCCCAGCCCTTGGCCGGGCGCCAGCCGAGCGTGACGCTGCCCTTGGGGCGGAAGAACCTGCGCGGGGCGATGTCTCCGTCGACCCGTTCCAGCTGCGAGATTTCTCCCCCGGCGGCGATCTGCAGGTCGAGCTTCGCGGAGAGCGGCCGGCTCCAGGTGGCGATCCCCTCGTAGCGCGTTTCGACCACGTGGCCGCTTCCTTCGGGGAAGGGCACCTCGACGAAGGCACCCGCGTTATCGAGCGTGAACAGGCCGCCGCGCTGATCGAGCGAGTTGTATGCCCGCTCGAGCGATAGCTGCCAGTCGTTTGCCCCGCCCTTCCAGCCATACTCCGCGCGGGCGACCGTCTCCTCGATCTTGCTGTCGCGCACGAAGCGAACGCCCTGCTCAGGTGCGCCGTCGGCGTATCGGGTCACCTGGGTGCTTACGACCGGCTCGTGATCGTAGTGCCGCAGACCGATGAGCTTGAGCCGCCCCGGCCCCACGCCAAAGGCATAGTCACCGCTGACGTCATAGGCCCAGCCCGTGTTCGTCTGCGTGTTGAGCCGCTCGTTCTCCACTCCGCCGACCGGGCGGCGGACCTCGCGCACGTGGGTCGGACCCCAGTACGGGGAGTAACGCAGCACGAGGTTGCCTTCGGAATCGCCTGGCCCGTCGAAACCGAGCTTGGTCTGGAACACCACCGTGTCCGCTTCCGAATGGAACACCTGGTCGCGCGTCTCGATCACCTTGCCGGCGGCGTCAGTCAGCACGATCGGGCCGCCGAACGCGCCGCGGTTGGTCTGGTCCTCGATCGAGAACGTGTAGTCGAGCCAGTCGGCCTTGCCCGACCAGCTGACGTTGCCCCGGAACAGGTTGGGCTTGGCATAGTGCGCGCGGAAATCGGGCCGCCACTCGAACTGCCCGCTGGCCATGTTCTCCTCGGTCACGACCACGTTGGCGACCTCGCCGGAAAGCCCGGCGATGCCGAGCGTCGCGGCCTCGACGATCTCGATCCGCATGACCTTGCCGGCCGGGACCTTCTTGAGTTCGTCGATCGCACCGCCCGACTTGTTGGCGACGCGCTGCTTGTTGACGAGCACGTTTTCCGAGGCCTGGCCCAGCCCCCGCTCCTGGTCGGCGCCGCGAATGGTGAAGCCGGGCACCTGGACCAGCATGTCATAGGCCGTGCGCGGGGAGAAGCGGGCGAAATCGGCCGGCTGGTAAACCCGCGCGCCCTCGGTGACGCCGACCGTGGCCGGCGCGCTGGCGGGGAGCGGAACCGCGTCCGAGGGTTCCTGCGCCTGTGCGGCAGTGGCGGCGAAGAGCGCGGCGGCAAGCGCCGCGGTGGCGACCCGGCTGTGCATGGGAATTTCTCCGATTGGATTCCGGACAAGCCGGGGGCGTCTCCCGCGGCGCGGGATTACGAAAGGGCGGTGCTGGAAAGCCTAGGGCGTCAGCGGGTTCGGGCTGGCGGTGCCGGAGGTGCAGGCGGCGCGGTGGGCGCCGCCGCCGCACCGGGCGGAACCGGCGGCACGGCGACAGCGATGCCGTTCGGGCCAATCGAGACGGCCGCGCCGTCCGCGCGCTTGATCGCCATCCTGTTCGCACCCCGGGCGCCCTGCTGACCGTACGACATGACCCGCGCCTCGATCACCTCGTCGGCGTCTCGTGCCGCAATACCCTTGCGGCGCATTTCGCGCACGAAGGCAGGCGTCACGCCGACCGCCTTCATCTCGGTCAAGTCGTCGGCATCAGCCTCGGGAAACAGCGTGCGCATCTCGCGGGCGTAACCCGGGCTCACGCCCACGGCCTGGAGCTGGGACAATTCCTCGACGCCGGCATCGGGGAAGATGGCGTGCATCTCGCCGTAGGTCGCGGCGTTGAGGCCGATGGCCCGGGCTTCGGAAACCTCCTCCAGCGTGGCGGACGGATCCCATCGCCGGATCTGGCGCGCGAACTCGGGCGTCACGCCCACGGCCCTGGCCTCGAGCAGTTGCTCCATGTCGGCATCGGCGAAACCGGCGCGACGGATCGAATCGATATACTCGGGGGTCATGCCCACGGCCTTGTAGGAGACGAGATCGTCGATCTCCTGGTTGCCGCGGCCACGGCGGGCGATGTCGGGCTGGCGCGCCTCCTCGCCCTTCACGCCTGCGAGAATCCGGGTGGAAGCGACCGTGTCCACCTGCCTGTCGATCCGGCTGCCGGGCAGCTTTTCCAGCGCAGGGCTGGAGGCGGCGTCTTCGGCCACGAGCGAGGCGGACTCCGGCCCTTGCGCCGAGGGATCGAACGCGGCGAGCGGCGCCGCAACGGCGAGCAGCGAGGCGACGCACATCGCCGACCACGCTCCGCTTGCCGGTCCGCGCGCGGTGTCGCGGTCGAGCACGCGGGTGATGCGGCGCTTGAGGCTGTCCTTGGCCGGCGCAACGCCATGGGCGGCGATCAGCAGCGCCTTGTTGTCGTGCCGCGCGGCATTGACCAGCAGCGTGGCGTAGGCGGCATCGTCAACCTCGCTCAACAGCACGGCGTCGTCGGCGGTTTCCTCGCGCAGCTGGTGCGCCTCGCGCGCGAGCCGCCAGACCAGCGGGTTGAACCAGAACAGCGCACAGGCGAGCCGCGAGAGCAGCAGCTTGGCCCAGTCGAGCCGGGCGACGTGCGCCAGTTCATGGGCGATGATCGCCTCGGCCTCGCCCGCCGCGTCGACCGTGTCGTCGGACAACAGGATGATCGGCCGCATGAGGCCCCAGCTGACCGGCGAGCGCAGGTCCGGGCTGACGAGCAGCGCCGTGCCGTGCTTGAAGCCCATCCGTCGCTGGGCCTGGGCGAGCGCGGAAAGCCAGGTGGAATCGACCAGCACATTCGCCCGCCGGTGCATCGCGCCGAGACGCAGGACGGCGATCAGCATCGCGAGCAGGAGGAAAACGGCGGGAATGAGGTAGGCCCAGACGGCCAGTTCGCCCGCCGTCGGCAGGCGAACCGCGGCGGGCCCGGAGGTGATCTGCGCGGGCGGCGCGGTGGCCCGGGCCTCGCCCGCATCGGCCAGCGCCGGGAAGGAAACCGGGCCGTCGAGGCTGGCCGGCTTGTCGGCTGCGACGGTCAGCGTCTCGGGCATCGGGTTCCAGCTCGGCAGCAGAAAGACCGCGGCGGGCAGCAGCACCAGGCCAAGCAGACCGAGGTGCGCGAGCCACGAGCGCTGGGCGGCCGAGCGGTTGCGGGCGACGCGCAGGAGGAACAGCACGCCCCCGGCTACGAAGGCCGACTTCAGCGCCAGTTCGATCACGATGGCGGCGGTGATCATTTCGCGTCCCTCCCCTTGCGAGCCTCGGCAATCAGCCGTTCCAGCTCGTCCAGTTCCTCGTTCCCCAGCTTGTCCTGCATACCGAGCAGCGCGCTGACTGCGCCGACCGGCGAGTTGTTGAAGAAGGTCTTCACCACCTGCCCCAGCGCCGACTTGCGGGCGGCGGTCTCCGGCACGGCGGGTGCGTAGCGGAAGCCGCCTTCCGACGGCTGACGCGAGACGAAGCCCTTGTCCTCCAGCCGTTTCAACATGGCCCGCACGGCCGAACCGCTGACATCGTCGTTCAGCGCGGTACAGATATCGCCCACGAGGCTCGGCCCCCGTTCGTAGAGAATGTCGACGATCTGGCGTTCACGCGGGGGCAGTGCGGACAACATGGCGAATCACCTGTAAGCTACATTTGTAGCGTGGTGCTACATTTGTAGCGCACAGGTGTCAACGTTGCTGGTGAAACTACCGACGAACGGCATCCTCGGCCCGACAAACCGCCGACCTATCGGGCGACGATCCCCTCGCGCAGGATCGATTCGGCCGCCTCGGCGACTTCTTCGGCGGAGTGGGTGTCGGACAGGATCGCGAAGCGCAGGCCGAGAAAAACGTTCATGCCCATGAGCGCCCAGGCGTGGGCTTCGGTCAGGTCGCCGCGCAGCTCGCCGGTCGCTGCGCCCTGCTGCAGGCGGGCAAAGATGCGCTCGGCCGTGGTCTGGTAATGACGGCGGAAGCTCTCCGGGTCGACGAACTCCGATTCGTCGATGATGCGGTAGATTTCCTTGTGCTCGCGGGCGAAGCGCAGAAACGCCTCGAGTGCCGCCCGCTCCGATTCCACGGCCCCTTCGGACGCGTCGATCGCCTGCCGAGCCTCCTGCCCGACCCGGGCGGTGAGATCGCTGACAAGAGCGCGGAACACTTCGTCCTTGGTGTCGAAGTACGTGTAGAAACTGCCTAGCGCCACGCCGGCGCGGCGGGTGATCCCGCTGATCGAGCCTTCGTGAAAACCCTTCTCTCCGAATTCCTTGGCTGCCGCGTCGAGCAGCTTGCGCATCGTCTTGCGCCCTCGCTCGGTTCGCGGGGTCTTGTCGCCTTCGACGGGCGCTGTGGCCGTGATCGGGCTCTCCATTGGCCCTTGGCTAGACCGAGAATGGAGGCATGGCAAAAGATAAAAGTTGAAACCCGGTTCAGTTTTCAATATCTGGCGCGGCAGAACATAAGTTCACGGGAGAGTATCATGCGTTTCGCCGCCCTTCGGCACACCACCGCAATCGCCACCGTCGTCTCCGCCCTCGCCTTCGCCGCGCCCGCCTTGGCGCAGGATCCGGCGAACGAAAATACGGCCGAAACCGCGAGCGAAGGCGATATCATCGTCACCGCGACTCGGCGCGAGGAGCGCCTGGTCGACGTGCCGATCGCTGTATCGGCGTTCAGCGGCGAGATGCTCGAGCAGCGCGGCGCGCTCGACCTGACCGACATCGGCCAGATTACTCCCAACACCACGCTGGAAACCTCGCGCGCGACGAACTCCACCCTCTCTGCCTTTATCCGCGGCATCGGCCAGCAGGACCCGGTCTCGGGCTTCGAACAGGGCGTCGGCATCTATCTTGACGACGTCTACCTCAACCGCCCGCAGGCCGCCGTGCTCGACATCTACGACGTCGAACGGATCGAAGTGCTGCGCGGGCCGCAGGGCACGCTCTACGGCCGCAACACGATCGGCGGCGCGGTCAAGTACGTCACCCGCGAACTGCCGCACGACTTCTCGCTCAAGGCCAAGGCCACATACGGCAGCTACAACCAGATGGACGCGATCGTTTCGGCCTCGGCCCCGATCGGCGGCGACTGGCGCGTGGGCGGCTCGGTCGCCCGGCTTACCCGGGACGGCTTCGGCAAGAACCTCACCACCGGGCAGGAAAACTATGACAAGGACGTCTGGGCGGCGCGCGGCACGATCGAGGCCGGCGGCCGCGGCGCAGGCTACAGCCTTCGCCTGTCGGGCGACTACACGAAGGATAACAGCCACGCCCGTGGCGGCCACCGCCTGACCCCTGGCGCCCTGTCCGGCGCACCGGTGCTGGATGACGTCTACGACACGCGCGGCGGATTGACCGATCCCAAGCAGTACGTGGAAGCCTATGGAATCGGCTTCAATGCCTCGGCCGACCTGTCGCATGCGGTCACGGTCAAGTGGATCACCGGCTGGCGCAAGGATTCGAGCGCATCGCCGATCGACTTCGACATGCTTCCGTCCGTCGACGTCGACGTTCCCGGCGCCTACTACAACGAGCAGTTCAGCCAGGAATTCCAGGTTCAGTACGACAACGGCGGTGCGCTGAAGGCGCTCGTCGGGGCCTACTATCTCGATGCCACGGCCGACACGCAGTTCGATGTCCGCCTGTTCACCACCTTTGCCGGCCTGACCGGCTTTACCGAGGCCGACGTCGACACCGAAACCTATGCTATCTTCGGCGATGCGACCTTCGATTTCACCGACCAGCTCAGCCTGTCGGTCGGCGGTCGCTACACCTGGGATACGCGCAAGGCGCGCATCCTGAAGCAAAACTACACCGGGGGCGGCTCTCCCATATTCGGCGGAACCGGCAACAAGTTCGGCGTCGCGGCGACCGACTTCAACGGCAAGGCAGATTTCAAGAAGTTCACACCGCGCGCCTCGCTCAGCTTCCAGCCGAACCGTGACCACAACTTCTATGCAAGCTACGCCAAGGGCTTCAAGGGCGGCGGCTTCGACCCGCGCGGCGCCGGCTCGAACGCGCCCGACCTCAACAACGACGGCACCGTGTCTGCCGACGAAGTCGCCGACTTCCTGAGCTTCGATCCGGAGCAGGTCGACAGCTACGAACTGGGCTACAAGGGCAACCTGATGGGCGGCGCGCTCTACGTCGCGGCGGCCGGATTCTATGCCGACTACACCGACGTGCAGATCCCCGGCTCGATCGCCTGCACCGTGGGCGGCTTCCCGAGCTTCTGCGGCATCGTCTCGAACGCCGGCAAGGCCACCTTCAAGGGCTTCGAGCTCGAAACCAACGCCCGCCTGGGCCGCGACATGCTTGCCGCCGGCGACCGGTTCAACTTCGCCGGTTCACTCGGCTATATCGATGCGCAGTACGACGAATACATCACCAACATCGTCGTTGCCGGCAAGCCGACTCCGACCGACGTGGCCGCTTACCGCCATGTGCAGAACACGCCCAAGTGGACCGCCAGCGGAACACTGTCCTACACGACACCGGTTGGTAACGGCGACCTGTACCTCGGCACCACGGCTTCGTACCGCTCGAAGACCTACCAGTTCGAGGTCGCCAACCCTTACATCGACCAGTCGGGCTACACCCTGATCGATGCAAGCGTGGTGTACACTGCTCCCAGCGGGCGGTGGACCCTCGGGCTCTACGGCAAGAACCTGGCGGACAAGCACTACAAGACCTCGGGCTATGTTTATGTCGCTGCCGACGCGACGACGGGCGCCGTCATCCCCGGTGCCAATGGACTGCCTACGGCAACGCTGGGCAAGGAGCGCGTACTGGGCGCTTTCTACGGCAACCCGCGCCAGGTGTTCGTGACCGCCACGCTCAAGCTCTGATCCTGCGCGGAGCAGGATTGCAGGCATGGATTATCGCGAACACCGCTACGCCGCAGCCAGCGGCGGGCTGACCCTCTTTGCCCGGGATTACGGGGGAGACGGCCCGCCCCTGCTGCTGATGCACGGCCTGACGCGCAATAGTGCGGACTTCGAGCCGCTCGCGGCCGAACTCGCCTCGAGTTACCGCCTCATCGTGCCCGACCAGCGCGGGCGCGGGCTGTCCGAGCACGACCCGGTTGCGGCGAACTATCGGCCCGACGTCTACGTCGCCGACATGTTCGCCCTGCTCGACGGCCTCGGCATCACGCGTTGCGGGCTGATCGGTACCTCGATGGGTGGGCTCATGGCGATGATCATGGGGGCGATGCAGCCCCCAATCGTGGCCGCAATGGTGCTCAACGACGTCGGCCCGGAACTCGATCCCGCAGGCATTGCGCGGATTTCCGGCTACGTGGGTGGCGGCAGCGACGGATTTGCCGATTGGGACCAGGCCGCAGCTGCCTGCGCCGCGATCAACGCCTCGGCCTTCCCCGACTTCGGTCCGGACGAATGGGAGGTCTGGGCCCGCCGGACCTGCACCGAACGGGCAGATGGTCAAATCGCCTTCGCCTACGACCCGGCGATCGCACGCGGCTTCGAGGGCGAAGGCGAAGTCGCTCCGCCCGACCTCTGGCCGCTGTGGGATGCGCTTTCGGCGATACCGGTGCTGACCGTGCGCGGAGCCTTGTCCGACCTGCTTGCGCCGGCAACGGTGCAGCAGATGGCAGCGCGACATTCGGGACCGTTCGCATCCGTCGAGGTGCCCGACCGCGGCCATGCCCCGCTGCTCGACGAGCCTGCGGCGCTTGCCGCTATCGACAGCTTCCTCGCCGAGCACTGGCCGGCATGACCGTTCTGGCCGCCCGAGCCGCCCGCCCCGCCCGACCCGGGCGTGGTGCTGGCGATGCTTCTGGCGGTCTACGTCTTCAACTTCGTCGACCGGCAGATCCTGTCGATCCTCGCCGCGCCGATCCAGCGCGATCTGCAACTCGACGATGCGCAGATGGGGCTGCTCGGCGGAGTTGCCTTCGCCCTGCTCTATTCGACCCTCGCGGTGCCGCTCGCGGTTCTCGCCGACCGGACCAACCGAAGCTGGGTCATCACCGTGTCGCTGGTGCTGTGGAGCGGCTTCACCGCCGCCTGCGGACTGGCGCAGGGCTTCTGGCACATCTTCCTCGCCCGCCTTGGCGTGGGTGTCGGCGAGGCCGGCGGCGTCGCCCCGTCCTACGCGCTGATCGGCGACTACTTCCCCAGCAACCGGCGGGCCTTTGCGCTGTCGATCTATTCTCTCGGCATCCCGCTCGGCTCGGCGGCCGGCGTACTGGCGGGCGGCTACATCGCCGCCAAGGTCGACTGGCGGCTGGCGTTCTTCGCCGTGGGCCTGTGCGGCGTGCTGCTCGCCCCGCTGTTCAAGCTGCTGGTCAGGGATCGCCCGCGCCCCGTCGCTGCGCCGCAGACGCCGACCCTGGCCGCCACGTTCGGCGTCCTTGCGCGCAAGCCATCGTTCTGGTTCATGGCCTTCGGCGCGGCGATGAGTTCGATGCTCGGCTACGGCATCGCCTTCTGGCTCCCCAGCCTGCTGCAGCGCAGTTTCGGGCTTCGACCTCGTGGAAGCCTCGCAGTTCTTCGGCGCGCTCCTGCTGTTCGGCGGCTGCGCCGGCGTGCTCGGCGGCGGCTGGCTCGGCGATTTCCTCGGCGGCAAGGACCGCGCCTACAACGCCTGGCTGCCGGCGGTCGCCTTCTTCATCGGCGCGCCGCTGTTCGCGGCCGGCATCAGCAGCACGAACGCGGCACTCGCCTTCGTGCTGCTTCCTCCTGCCACAGGCGCTTGCCTACGTCTGGCTGGGCCCGGTTCTTTCGGCCGTGCAGCACCTCGTCGCCCCGCCGGCACGAGCGACGGCCTCGGCATTGTTCCTGCTGATCAACAACCTGATCGGTCTGGGCGGCGGCATCTATGCCCTCGGCGCGCTCTCGACCTTCCTCACGCCGATCTACGGCGAGGAGGCGCTGCGCCACTCGATGCTCTACTCGCTGGTGCTCTATGCCGTGGCGGCGGTCCTGCTGGGCCTTGCCGGCCGCACCCTGCCGCGCGACTGGGTATCCGACGACGCTACGTGATTGAGCCGGTGGCGCTACGCTGATACAGCGCGGTCATATGGCTTCCTGCGATACCTGCATCGTCCGCAACCGGGCGATCTGCGCCGTCCTCGATGACAAGGAGGTTGCCGCCCTCAATGGCATCGGCCGGCGGCGCAATCTCGAGCCCGGCGAATCGCTGATCTGGGAAGGCGAGGATTCGGTTCTCGTCGCCAACGTGATCGACGGAATGCTCAAGCTTTCCACCGGCACCGAAGACGGGCGCGAGCAGATCGTGGGCGTGGCCTATCCTTCCGATTTCATCGGCCGCCCCTTCGGCGCGACCAGCCGCCACTCGGTCACCGCGCTGACCGAAGCGCGCGTTTGCCTCTTCGCCCGCGCCGATTTCGACCGCTTCGCCGGCGAGCACCCGGCGCTCGAACACAAGCTGCTCAAGCGCACGCTGGCCGAACTCGACCGGACGCGCGAATGGATGCTGTTGCTCGCCCGCAAGAGCGCCGAGGAGAAGATCGCCACCTTCCTCCTCGACATGTCGAAGCGCCTGGTGGACGCCGCTTGCGAGGCACCGGGCGGAGGCCCGCTCGATCGGTTCGACCTGCCCTTCTCCCGCCAGCAGATCGCCGACATCCTCGGGCTCACCATCGAGACCGTGAGCCGCCAGATGACCCGCCTCAAGCGCGATGGCGTGATCGGCCTGCCCAATCGCCGGGCCGTCGAGATTCTCGACCGCCCGGCGCTGGAAACGATCGCCGGTTAGAACCGGAAGCCCACCCCGGCGCTGACGACCCAGGGATCGAGCGCATGCTCGGTCTGGATCACCTTGGTCCCGCCGGCGTACCAGCGTGCCGTCGTGCCGACGAAGTAGCGCTTGGCGTCAAGGCTGAAGGTCATCCCCTTGGCATTGACCGGCACGTCGACCCCTGCCTGGAGAACCACGCCCAGCTCGTTGGACAGGGTAGTCTTGTCGGCACCCGCGGCCCGGGCGAAGGCGCCCGGGTTCGCGTCGAGCCACAGGAAGTAGGTCCCGCCTGCCCCGACATAGGGCGACACGCCGCCCTGGTTGAGGTGATACTTCAGCGTGAAGGTGGCAGGCACCAGCTTGGCGTTCGACACGAGTTCGGCCCCGGCCGCCGGACCTGTGCCGTCGACGTCGTGCTGGGTCAGGCAGCAGATCGTCTCGAGCGAGACCTGCGGCGTGAAGAAGTATTCGATCGCCACCGTCGGAACGTAATTGTCGTTCGCCTTGGTCTGCGTCCCGGCCGGAAGCCCGACGAGGTCGAGATCCACCTTGTCGATCTTGCCGTCGGGCAGCACGCCCGTGCCAAGGACCTTGACCTGGAACCTGGCGTCGCCATCGGCGGCCAGGGCGGGAGTTGCAGCGGTCGCCGCGGCGAGGAATCCGGCGGCAGCAAGTGCGCGCATCGCCAGCTTGTTCATTATTCGTGTCTCCGGCATCACAGCGGCTGCCCGATGCAGCCCAGGGTGGTTGCGGTGCCGCGGCCGGGTTGCTCCCGGTCGCGCGCTCCATCCTTGATGCAGCGCAAAAACGACGCACGAAAATTTCTCGCACGCGCAATATCGATTTGACCCAAATCAAGGTTGAGGGACCTGTGACGGTTCTTTAGCTTGGCGCCACAGGAGGAACGGATGGAACGAGTTGCAACTCGCGCCGGCATATGGTTCGCCATCATGCTGCTGGCGCTTTTCGCCGCTGCGATGGCGGCGGACGCCGGCTTTGCGGGGCACATGCTCATCGTCTGCGCCGCGGCGGGAGTGGGGCTGTGGTTCACTCTCTCGCGGGCGGATTACGAAGCGATCGCGCGCGGCGTTCTGCGGATGCCCGCGGACCCGTCGCGCTACGATGACGACCCGGTCAGGTGGGGCGTCATTGCCACCGTCTTCTGGGCGGTCGTGGGCATGGTCGTCGGGTTACTGATCGCGCTGCAGCTTGCCTTTCCGCTCCTCAACATGGAGCCGTGGTTCAATTTCGGACGGCTGAGGCCGCTGCACACGTCGGGGGTGATCTTCGCGTTCGGCGGGAACATCCTGATCGCGTCTTCCTTCTACGTCGTCCAGCGCACGAGCCGCGCGCGGCTCGCCTTCCCCGGCCTCGCCCGGTTCGTCTTCTGGGGCTACCAGATGTTCATCGTGCTGGCGGCCAGCGGCTATGTCCTGGGCATCACCCAGAGCCGCGAATATGCCGAGCCGGAATGGTACGTCGACCTGTGGCTGACGGTGGTCTGGGTGGCTTACCTGGTGGTCTTCGTGGGCACCCTGGCCCGCCGCACCGAACCGCACATCTACGTCGCCAACTGGTTCTATCTGTCGTTCATCCTGACGATCGCCATGCTGCATATCGTCAACAACCTGGCGATGCCGGTGTATATCTTCGGTTCGCATTCCTATTCGCTGTTCGCCGGGGTGCAGGACGCACTCACGCAGTGGTGGTACGGGCACAACGCGGTCGCGTTCTTCCTGACCGTGCCGTTCCTGGCGATGATGTACTACTTCGTGCCCAAGCAGGCCGAGCGACCGATCTACAGCTATCGCCTGTCGATCCTGCACTTCTGGTCGCTGATCTTCCTCTACATCTGGGCCGGTCCGCACCACCTCCTCTACACCGCGCTGCCCGACTGGGCGCAGACGCTGGGCATGGTGTTCTCGGTCATGCTGTGGATGCCGAGCTGGGGCGGCATGATCAACGGGCTGATGACGCTCAACGGTGCGTGGGACAAGGTTCGCACGGACCCGATCATCCGGATGATGGTCATGGCGCTCGCCTTCTACGGCATGGCGACGTTCGAAGGGCCCATGCTGTCGATCAAGGCGGTCAATTCCCTGTCGCACTACACCGACTGGACGATCGGTCACGTTCATGCCGGCGCGCTCGGCTGGAACGGCATGATTTCCTTCGCCGCGGTCTATTACCTCGTGCCGCGCTTGTGGAAGCGCGAGCGCCTCTACTCGCTGCGCTGGGTCAACTGGCACTTCTGGATGGCGACCATCGGGATCGTCTTCTACGCTGCCAGTATGTGGGTGGCGGGCGTCACCCAGGGCCTCATGTGGCGTGAGTACGGCGCCGACGGCTATCTTGTGAACAGCTTCGTCGAGACCGTCGCCGCGCTGCGCCCGATGTACCTGCTGCGCGCGTTCGGCGGCTCGCTCTATCTCGCTGGTGTCGTGGTTATGGTCGCCAATGTGTGGCTGACGATCGCCGGACGGCTGCGGGCCGAAGCTCCGCTGCAGGATGCAGCTTACGACCCCGAAGCCGACCGGCCCATCGTGGCCCAGCCGGCCGAGTAGGACTCCATCATGAGCATCACCGAGCAACACAAGAAACTCGAACGCAATATCACCCTGCTGGGGGTGCTGGCGTTCATCGCCGTGGCGATCGGCGGCGCAGTGGAGATCGCGCCGCTGTTCTGGATCGACAACACGATCGAGAAGGTCGACGGGATGCGGCCCTACACTCCGCTCGAGCAGGCGGGCCGCGACATCTATGTGCGCGAAGGCTGTTATGTCTGCCACAGCCAGATGATCCGCCCGTTCCGCGACGAAGTGGAGCGCTATGGCCACTACTCGCTCGCCGCGGAATCGATGTACGACCACCCGTTCCAGTGGGGCTCGAAGCGCACCGGGCCGGACCTTGCGCGGGTCGGCGGCCGCTATTCGGACTCGTGGCACGTCCAGCACCTCAAGGATCCGCGGTCGGTGGTGCCGGAAAGCGTCATGCCGACCTACAACTTCCTGAGCAAAACTGATCTGGTCACCGAGGACGCGAGCGCCAAGCTGAAGGCGCTGAGCCGGGTGGGCGTTCCCTACAGCCCCAAGGACATCGCCAACGCGGTGCTGGACATGCGCGCGCAGGCCGATCCGGATGCCGATGCGGGCGACCTGGAGCAACGCTATCCCAAGGCGCAGGTACGCGACTACGACGGCGATCCCGCCCGCCTGACCGAAATGGATGCGCTGGTCGCGTATCTGCAGGTCCTCGGCACGCTGGTCGACGTGAACAGCGCCGCCGCGCAGGAGCAACTGGCGCAGGAGAAGGGCCGGTGACCATCCATTCGACGTACGAATTCCTGCGCCAGGTGGCCGACAGCTGGGGCCTGTTGGTGATGACCCTGGTCTTTCTGGGGTTTGCACTCTGGCCGTTCCGCCCCGGCGCCCGCGACCAGAACCAGACGGCGGCAAACCTGATCTTCAAGGACGACAACGATGACGAATAAGCGCATCGACCACCCGACAGGCACCGAGACCGTCGGCCACGAGTGGGATGGCATCGAGGAACTCGACACGCCCATGCCGCGCTGGTGGTTGTGGACGTTCTACCTGACGATCGTTTTCGCCGTGGGATACGTCTTCGCCTATCCGGCACTGCCGCTGATCCACAAGGGGACCGAAGGCGTGCTTGGATGGACGAGCCGGGGCCAGCTTGCCGAGGAAATGAGCTTGGCCGACGAAGCTCACCGCTCCGCTGCCGAAGCCATCGCGGCGACCGACATCGTAAAGCTCGCGGGCAAGCCGGAGCTCATGCGCCAGGCCGTGGCCGGCGGCCGCGCGGCGTTCAAGGTCAACTGCGTGCAGTGTCACGGGGCCGGGGCGGCCGGGAGCGAGGGCTACCCCAATCTCAACGACGACGACTGGTTGTGGGGCGGCGATCTCGAAGCGATCCACACGACCCTGCTGCACGGCATTCGCCAGCCGGACGACGACCAGACCCGTACCAGCCAGATGCCCGCCTTCGGCGACATCCTGGAGCCGGGGCAGATCTCAGCTGTGGCCGACCACGTCCTCAGCCTGTCGGGTAAGGCGCGCGACAACGCTGCAGGCGCACAGCTCTTTGCCGACAACTGCGCGGTCTGCCACGGGGCGGACGGCAAGGGCCAGCGCGCGGTGGGGGCGCCCAATCTGAGCGATCCGATCTGGCTCTATGGCGGCAGCAGGGAGGCGGTCGTCAGCCAGATCACTCGCCCGCGCCACGGGGTCATGCCGGCGTGGCAGGAGAGGCTCGATCCAGTGACCATCAAGATGCTGGCTGCTTACGTGCATTCGCTGGGGGGCGGTGAAGATTTTGTGGAGGTCGCCCCTACCCCGGCGGAAGTGACGAATGAGCAACCCTGACGCCCCCGACGAAGAGATCGCAAAGACCAATCGGCCGGTCAGCCTGACCGTAGCGGAGGCCGACGCCGGGACGAAGCGGCACGAACCGCACGAGCCGCCGCGGCAACACCTGCCGGAGAAGCTCTACGAGTTCGCGCCGGGCGGTACACAACAAGCGTATCGACGGGCCGTTCCGCCGCTTCAAGTGGCTCGTCATGGCGCTCACGCTGGGCATCTATTACGCCACGCCGTGGCTCCGCTGGGACCGCGGGCCCTATGCGCCCGACCAGGCGGTGCTCGTCGATCTCGCGCACCGCCGGTTCTACATGTTCTCGATCGAGATCTGGCCGCAGGAGTTCTATTTCGTCGCCGGGCTGCTGATCATGGCGGGGATCGGCCTGTTCCTCGTGACCAGCGCGGTGGGCCGCGCCTGGTGCGGCTATACCTGCCCGCAAACGGTGTGGACGGACCTGTTCCAGCACGTCGACCGCTTCGTCGATGGCGATCGCAACGCGCGCATGCGGCTCGACGCCGCGCCATGGACCTGGAACAAGGTCGTGCGCCGGGCTTTCAAGTGGACCATCTACCTGGTGATCGGGTTCTGGACCGGCGGTGCGTGGATCATGTACTTCGCCGACGCACCCACTCTCGTTCACGATTTCTGGCGCGGCGAGGCAGCGCCCGTGGCCTATATCACGGTCGCGGTGCTCACGCTCACCACCGTTACCCTTGGCGGCTTCATGCGCGAGCAGGTGTGCATCTACATGTGCCCCTGGCCGCGCATCCAGAGCGCGATGATGGACGAGAAGAGCCTCACCGTCACCTACAAGGACTGGCGCGGCGAGCCGCGCGGCAGCCTCAAGAAGGCGCAGAAGGACCCCGAGCATTTCGGCGACTGCGTCGACTGCCTGCAGTGCGTCGCGGTCTGCCCCACCGGGATCGACATCCGCGAAGGCCCGCAGATCGGCTGCATCACCTGTGCCCTGTGCATCGATGCCTGCGACCGGACGATGGCCGAAGTCGGCCGCCCGCGTGGGCTGATCGATTACGTCACGCTGGAAGATGCGAAGGCCGAGGCTGCCGGCGCTCCCCCGCGTCCGCTCCTGAAGTCTGTGCTGCGTCCGCGGACGATTGCCTATTTCACCGTCTGGGCCGCGATCGGGCTGGGCCTGCTCTTCGCGCTCGGCATCCGGTCGCACACGGACCTGACTGTCGCGCCCGACCGCAACCCGCCTTACATCCTGCAGAGCGACGGCAGCGTGCGCAATGCCTACACCGTCAAGCTGCGCAACATGGAGACCCGCCCGCGCCGGATGCGCATCGCGCTCGACGGCCTGGCCGGCGCGGAGATGTGGACCGACGACATGGGCGAAGGCGACGCCGAACGCTCGCTCGAGCGCACGGTCCCGGCCGACGAGACGTTGCCGCTGCGGGTCTATGTCCGTGCCCCCGCGGGCACGGCGTCGCAGGACTTCGTGATCGACCTGGTTTCGCTCGCGGCCGACGGCGAGGGCGACAGCGTCCAGACCACCTTCACCGCTCCGGAGAACTGACGATGAACCGTACCTTCACCGGCCGCCACATGACGATGATTCTCGTCGCGTTCTTCGGCGTCGTGATGGTCGTCAACTTCATCATGGCACGCTACGCCGTCGGTACTTTCGGCGGTGTGGTGGTGGAAAATTCCTATGTTGCCAGCCAGCACTTCAACCGCTGGCTCGACGAGGCCGCGGCGGAACGGGCGCTGGGCTGGTCGGCCGACGCGCGCCGCACTGCGGACGACCGGGTCGAGATCGTGCTCGCCGGCGCGCCTGCCGGGGCCGAAGTCGCCGCCGAGGCGCGTCATCCGCTCGGCACCCTGCCCGACACCATGCTGACCTTCGCCCCGACCGGCGGCGGCCGCTACGTCTCTCGCGAGGCGCTGCCGAAGGACCGCTGGACGCTGCGCCTTGCGGTGCGCGACGGCGAGAAGGTCTGGCGCAGCGAGGCGCCCTTCCGGTGAACGCCCCCGCCGCCCTGCCCGATGGCCTGGAGCACAGCCTGCTGGCCGTGCCCGCAATGCATTGCGCCGGGTGCATGGGGAAGGTCGAGCGCGGACTCGCCGCCTTGCCCGGCGTGCACGAAGCGCGCGTGAACCTGACCGCGCGGACGGTATCGGTCGCCCACGATACCGCCATCGACGACCGCGCACTCGTCGCGGCGCTCGAAACCATCGGCTTCGAGGCCCAGCCGCGGCGCGCGGGCAAGGACGATCGCCAGTCCGCCGTGCGCCCCCTGCTCGCCCCGCTCGCCGTTGCTGCGTTTGCGGCAATGAACGTCATGCTGCTCTCGGTCGGCGTGTGGGCCGGAGCCGAGGGCGCGACCCGGGAAATGTTCCACTGGCTGAGCGCGATGATCGGCGTGCCGGCCGTCGTTTATGCCGGCCGGCCCTTCTTCGCCTCTGCCTGGAGAGTGCTCCGCCACGGCAAGACCAACATGGATGTGCCGATCTCGATCGGCGTCGTCGTGGCGACCGGCCTCAGCCTCTACGAGACCCTGCGCGGTGGAGAGCACGCCTGGTTCGACGGCGCGCTGATGCTACTCGCCTTCCTGCTCGCCGGCCGGGTGCTCGACGCCATGATGCGCGACAAGGCGCGTTCCGGGGTCGACGCCCTGCTCTCACAGGCGGCGCGCGGGGCGTTGGTGGTGGGGCAAGGCGGCGTCCTGCGGTGGCTCGATGCCGAGGCGCTGCTGCCGGGCATGGTCATGCGCGTCGCGGCCGGCGAGCGGCTCGCGGCCGATGGCGAGATCGTCGGCGGCAGCAGCCGCTTCGACCAGTCGCTGCTGACCGGCGAGAGCGCGCCCGTCGCAGCGGGACCGGGCGATGCGGTGCTCGCCGGTACGCTCAACATCGGGTCCCCGGTGGACGTGCGCGTCAGCCACGCCGGACAGGACACGACCCTGGCCGAGGTGGCGCGGCTGATGGACGCGAGCACGCAGGCTCGCAGCCGCTATGTCCGCATCGCCGATCGCGCTGCGCGGCTCTACGCGCCCGCGGTGCACACGCTCGCCGCGCTGACGGTGGTCGGCTGGCTGATCGCCGGAGCGAGCCTGTACCAGGCGCTGGTCACGGGCGTGGCGGTGCTGATCATCACCTGCCCCTGCGCGCTCGGCCTTGCGGTGCCGGTGGCGCAGGTCGTCGCCAGCGGAACGCTGATGCGGGCCGGCGTGATGGTCAAGGACGGCACCGCGATCGAGCGGCTTGCAGCCATCGACCGGGCGCTGTTCGACAAGACCGGCACGCTGACGACGGGCAGTCCCACTCCGGATCCCGCCGCGCTCGACGCCCTGCCACCCGATGCCGCAAGCGTCGCCCTTGCGCTTGCCTCGCACAGCCGCCACCCGCTCTCGCGCGCCCTTGCCCGCGCCTTGCTCGCGCGCGGCGTGCAGGCCGCCGACCTCACCGCTGTGCATGAGGTGCCGGGCCAGGGCGTCTACGGCAGCAGCGGGGAGACCGCGGCGGCCCTGCGCCGGCCCGATGCAGGCAGCGGCACCTGTGTCCTGCTCGAGGTGGGTGACCAGCCGTCCCGCCTGATCGCCTTCGCCGACCGCCTGCGGCCCGACGCGACAGAGGCGCTCGCCCGCCTCCAGGCCATGCGAATCGAGAGCTCGATTATCTCGGGCGACAATCCCGGCGCGGTGGCCGAGGTGGCGCGCGCGACCGGGCTGACCGCCCAGGCCTCCGTCAGTCCGGCGGACAAGCAGGAAGCCATCGCCCGCCTGCGCGGCGCGGGGCGCACGGTGCTGATGATCGGCGACGGGCTCAACGACGGTCCCGCCCTCGCCGCGGCCGACGCCTCGATCGCGCCCGGCAGCGCGAGCGAGGTCGGGCTGCAGGCGGCCGACATGGTCTTCGTGCAGGATCTCGCTCCTTGCGGTGCCGCGCGCGATCGCGGTTTCGCGGGCAACGATGCGCGTGGTGCGGCAGAACTTCGCGCTGGCCGTGGGCTACAATGCGATTGCCGTGCCGCTGGCCATCGCCGGCATGGTCACACCGCTGGTCGCGGCCGTGGCGATGAGCGGCAGCTCGCTGGTCGTGGTCGCCAATTCCCTGCGGCTGGCCCGGCGCGCACGATGACGGGCCTGCTGGTCCTCATTCCCGTTGCCCTGGGCCTTGGCCTGACGGGGCTGGCGGCGTTCTTCTGGGCCCTGCGCAGCGGCCAGTTCGACGATCCGGACGGCTCCGCCGCGCGCATCCTGCTCGACGACGAGGACGAGGAATGAGCGCGCTTCCGGTCGTCGGGGCGCTAGCGCTGCTCCCGGCCATGCTCGGCCCGCTCGATGCCGAGTCAGGCCACCTCGCGCTGGCCCTGTGCGCCGGCGGCACACTGACAATCGAGCTCCCTGGCCAGCCCGCGCCGCCGCCCGGAGCCGGTCCGTGCTGCGCCAAGGGGTGCCAGACGGCCGGCAAACGAAAGCGGATTGACCGGGCGCAATGAACCGCCCGGGGGAGCATGCGAGCAGGCTCGCATGTGGCCTTATCATCCCCAACTGCTGGCGACTCCGGTCCCCCGCTACACGAGCTATCCGACCGCCGCCGAATTCACCGGCGACGTCGGCCCCGATGACTTTGCCAAGGCGGTTTCCACGGCAACGGGCGATGTCTCGCTCTACGTGCACATCCCCTATTGCGACAAAATTTGCTGGTATTGCGGCTGCAACACCGGCGCCGCCAACCGTTCGCAGCGGCTTTCGAGCTACCTGGATGCGCTGCATCGCGAGATCGCCCTGGTCGGCGCCCTGCTGCCGGCGAGCGCCCGCGTCCGCCGGGTGGCTTTCGGTGGCGGCAGCCCCAACGCGATTTCGCCTGTCGACATGGTGCGCCTGTTCGAGGCGCTCGTCGTCAGCATGCCGATGCACGACCCGATCGTCTCGATCGAGCTCGACCCGCGCTCCCTGACCGACCCTTGGGGCGAGGTCTTGCGCGGCATCGGGGCGACCCATGCCAGTCTCGGGGTGCAGACCTTCGCACCGCACTTGCAGGAAGCCATCGGCAGGGTGCAGCCGCTGTGCACGATCGATCACTCGGTGCGGCTGCTGCGCGGAGCCGGGATCACCTCTCTCAACTTCGACCTGATGTATGGCCTGCCCGGGCAGACGATGGCCGACCTCGATGAAACGCTGACACTGGCCGACGGCTATTCGGCCGATCGCATCGCCCTGTTCGGCTATGCCCACGTGCCGCACCTGCTGCCACGCCAGCGGCGCATCGATGCCAGCGCGCTGCCGGGCCAGGAAGCCCGCTTCCGCATGGCCGAGAGCGGCCACGCCCGGCTGGTCGCGGCCGGCTACCAGGCAGTCGGCTTCGACCATTTCGCGCTGCCGGGCGACGGGCTGGCCCAGGCCGCTGTAGGGGGGACCCTGCGGCGCAACTTCCAGGGATTCACCGACGATCCCGCGCCGGTCCTCATCGGCGTCGGCGCCTCGGCCATCAGCAGCTTCCCGACGCTGTTGGCGCAGAATGACAAGAACTCCGGCCGGTACCGCATGCTGCTGTCGCAGGACCGCTTCGCCACTACGCTCGGCAAGCGCCGAAGCGTGGAGGACCGGCGGCGCGGGGCGATCATCGAGGAACTGCTGTGCCGCGGGCGCGCCCGCGTGGATGCAGCGACGGCCGAGAGCGTATCCGAGCGCCTGCGCCCGTTCCTCGAACCTGGCCTCGCCGCCTTCGACAACGGCTCGCTGGTGATCGCCCAGAACGCCCTGCCCTATGCCCGCAGCATCGCCGCAGCGTTCGATCCCTACCGGCAGGATTCGGCTCGGCGCTTCAGCTCCGCGGTCTGACGCGAAAAGGCCAGGCAGGGGGTTCGCATCCCTGCCCGGCCTAAGGCCCCTCCCGCCTGGAAATCAGGCGTGCACGGCCTCGCTGTTCTCCAGCAACACGGTGGCAGCCGCGGTGTTGGAGATCGGTACGTGGTAATTGCTCGCCAGTTCGCGCACGGAGCCGCGTAGCGCGCCGCGCGCGGCGATCCAGTTGAGGATCTCCACCCCCTGGCTGCCGGCGAGTTCGACGATGTCGAGGGTATCGTGCTGCAGCAGCGCCTCGGGGTCGGGCGCCAGGTTGCGCAGGCAGAACTTGTCGTAGTCGACGTTGATGTGCCCGGCGCGCTCGCCCTCGAGTTGGTGCGAGAGGCCGCCGGTGCCGAAGACGACGATCTTTTCGTCGCCACTCCAGCTTTCCAGCGCCCGGCCCACGGCCTTGCCGAGGTCGTGGCAGCGCTTGGGGCTGGGCAGCGGGTGCTGCACGGTATTGATCGCAATCGGCACCAGCTTCACCGGGAAATCACCCTCCGGCCAGGCCAGTTCGAAGGGCACGGCCACCGCGTGATCGACCGTCATCGACTGACAGGTGACCGGATCGAACTCGTCCTCGACGATCGATTCTATGATGTGCCACGACAGGTCCGGATGGCCCGGGAAGGGCCGGGCGAAGGCGATGCCCCAGCCCTCGTCCTCGTGCGCGTATTCCGGCGCCGCGCCGACGGCAAAGGTCGGCATCTTGTCGAGAAAGAAATTCAGCCCGTGGTCGTTGTAGAACACGACGGCCACATCAGGCTTCTCGCGGCGCAGGAAATCGTGGACCGGCGCGAAGCCGTCGAAGAACGGCTTCCAGTAGGGGTCCTGCTGCAGCCCCCTGGCGATGGCCGCGCCGATGCCGGGCACATGGCTGGTGAAGATGCCGCCGCAGATCGCGCTCATGCCGCGACCTCCTGCCCGGCGACCCGCCGTTCGGTCACCGCGTGGCTCAGCAGCGTGGCCTTGAAATCGTCGAGCGGCACGCCGGTCTGCAGCGAACCGAGGTCCTGCACGTTGAGTCCGAAGATGCCCGCCAGCTTGGCGAGGTAGTAGACATTGCCGCCGGCCTTGACCATTCCAAGCACGTCGCGCCGGCGCACAGCGTCCTTCTGCGGCTCAGTCAGCCCGAAGCGGGCCATGGTGCCCTCTTCGTCGGCAAGGAACGCATCGCGGTTGGCCTGGCTGTTGAACGAATAGCACATCGCGTTGAGCGCGTAGCCGGCCTGGGCGCTGTCGCCATCGAACACCGGGGTGCCCGGGATGAAGCGCTTGCCGGTGGCGGTGGTCTGGGAAGATGACAGCATCTCGCGTCTCCGGTTTTCTGACCCTGCAAGAATGAGTTGGCCGGGTGCCTGCCGCATTGTCCTGTATCAAATCGCCGCTCCGGTCCGCCGATTGACTTCGGTCAAAGTCAACGAACCGCAATCGGCGCACCTCTGCGCCATTGGCAGGCGCGGCGCCCACGCCGTTCGCCGCCGGATGGGAAAAAGGGGATCGTCGTGGGGGATTGGTTGTTTCACCTGACCGAATTGCTGCGCGGGACGCAGCTGGTCGAATTTTCGCTGTGGGTGACCGACTGGCCGCTCGCCATCTGGCTGCAGAGCCACTTCCTGGCAATTCCGGGCTTCCAGACGCTGCACATCATCGCCATCGCCGTGCTGTTCAGTTCGGTGCTGATGCTCAACCTGCGCATCTGGGGCGTGACCGGCAGGGACCAGTCGCTCGCGGCAGCCTATCGCCGGTTCGTGCCGTGGAGCTGGTGGGCTGCCCTGGCGCTCGTCGCCACCGGGGCGATCCTGCTGATCAGCGAACCGGTCCGCAACATGGTCAACTCGGTATTCTGGCTGAAGATGGGCGCGCTCGCAGTCGCCATCGTCGTCAGCCTCGGCTTTCAGCGGGCAGTGCGCGCCCGAATGGACGGCTGGGAGGCGACGGCCGAGGGGCACGGCGCCATCGCGACCGGCGCGGTACTCGTCACCCTGCTGTGGTGCGCTGTCATCACCGGCGGCCGCTTCATCGCCTACGCACCGGTCTGAGGGGAGAATGCAAATGACCAATCCGACCATGTGGGAAAACGTCCAGAATTCCTCGCTCGGGGCAGGTATCGCCTCGGCTGAATGGGCCTTCCCGATCATCGAGACGATCCACGTGATAGCGCTTGTGACCGTGATCGGCGTGATCGCCGCGATGGACCTGCGGTTGCTCGGCATCGCCTCTACCGGCAAGTCGGTGTCCGCGATGGAACGCGACACGGTGCCGGTCACCTGGACCGCCTTTGCCGTGGCGCTCGTGACCGGAATGCTCATGTGGGTCAGCAAGGCGGCGACCTACATGGCGAACCCGTTCTTCCTGTGGAAGATGGGGCTGATGCTCCTCGCCGCAGTCAACATGGTGATCTTCCACCGCGTGGTGGCGGACGGCATGGAGACCTGGGGCCAGCCCGGCGGCCGGGTGCCGACGGCCGCGAAGATCTCGGGACTCGTATCGCTGGCACTGTGGCTGGTGATCCCGCTGTGCGGCCGGATCGTGGGTTTCACGCTGGGGGTCTACTACTCCTGACGCTCAGGGCCGGGGCGTGGCGTCCCTGACGCGCGCCTCGGTCGGAGCTTCCACGCCCGCGGCCAGCCATGCCTCCAGCGCATCGAGGTCGCCGCCCCCGTCGCCGACCGGTTTCGCCCTGGCGAACAGGTCGTACTTGTCGCCCCCGCTGGCGAGAAAGTTGTTGAGCGCGACATGATAGGTGCGTCCCGGGTCGAGCGGCTTCCCGTTCAGCGTGAAGGAGACGATCCGCTGGCCCGGCGGGCGTGACCAATCGAAGCTGTAGCCAACGTTCGCGGACGGGATCAGCAGTGCACGGCGCCTGGCGTCGTCATTGTCAGCCCGGCCGAACACGTCCTCGATCGCGGCGAGCAGTTCGGCCCCCGTCATCTCCACCACGCTGAGCGTGTTGCCGAACGGCTGCAGGGCGAAGATCTGCCCGTAGGTGACCGACCCGTCGGCAGCGGGGGCGAACTCGGTTCGAACGCCGCCCTTGTTGACCAGCGCGAAATCGGCCCCGCCCTTGTCGGCTGCGCGGGTCGCGGCATATTGCGCGTCGGCAACGACGTAGCCGAGCGAGGGGAACGGCAGGCCCGTTTCGGTCAGCGTGCCGGAGATTGTCCCCACGACCTTGGCCGCCTCGGGAGCCACGGCCGTGACGTAGCGGTCGACCAGCGCGGCGACGTCCGCCTGCTCCCCCGCCGTCGCGGTGACGGGGCGGTTGGCGGCGGCAAAGCCGGTGACCTTGTCGTTCGCCGGGTCGATCTCGAGCCGGATGTCGGTCACGAAGTAACCGTACTTGCCGGCGCTGGTGATCAGCCGCTCCGACCCGTCGCTTGCCCGGACCTGGCAGACATACGCGTAGTGGGTGTGGCCCGAGATCACGAGGCGGATCGCGGGATCGAGCCTGGCGAGTACCGGAGCCAGCGCGCCGTCGGCGGAGGGACAGCCGCTGACCGAATAGGGTGGCGCCTCGTCGAAGCCCTGGTGCAGCAGCACGACCACCGCGTCCGCCCCCGCGGCGCGCAGGCGTGCGGCTTCCGCATTGGCGGTTTCGGCCTCGTCGAGGAAATCATAGCCGGTGGTTCCGCCGGGCGAGACGAGCGTCTTGGTCTCCTTCAGCGTCATGCCGATGAAGCCCACCGTAATCTTGCCGAACTTGCGCAGGGTCGAGGCCGGGAACAGCGGTTTGCCTGCTTGGTCGACCACGTTCGCGGCGAGGTAGGTGAAGCGCGCGCCTTCGAACGGATTGTCGAGGCCACACGGCTTGCGCAGGCCGACCAGCTTGCCGCCGTTGCAGCCGCCCACCTGCATCCGCTGCAGCTCGGTGACCCCCTTGTCGAATTCGTGGTTACCGACCGAGGCGACCTCCAGCCCAACCCGGTTGAGCGCCATGACGGTCGGCTCGTCGAGGTAGTAGGCCGAGGCGAGCGGGCTCGCGCCGAGCAAGTCGCCCGCCGCCACCGTGACGCTGTTGGCCTCGCCCTGGCGCAGCCGCGACAACTCGGCACCGAGCCGCGCCGCTCCGCCCAGCTGGATCGACTGCACCGCGCCCGAGCCGTCGGTGTACTCGACCGGTCCGCTCGCGGGCTCGAGGTTGCCGTGAAAGTCGTTGATCGCGAGGATCTGGACTTCCTGCGGCGCCGGGGCGGCAGGCACCGTGGCGCAACCGGCCAGCGCCAGCGCGGTGCCCAGCGATGCTGCGAATTTCAGGCCCATGCGCTCGAACATCGTCGTCACTCCACAAAGGAAACGGGGGGATAGCAGCCCCTCGTGGAACCGCTATCCCCCCGTCCTGTTACTTCAAGCCTCCCGTCGGATCAGAAATCGTAACTGATGCCGACCTTGAGCCGCCAGACCGAGCTCGAGAAGTTGATCTGGTTGTCGGTGTCGAACGGACGCAGACCGGTGACCGGGTCCGCGATGACGCCGTCGGCGTTGGTGAAGATGTAACGGCCCTGGGCGTCGACCCCGCTGACGGCGGCGATGTCCTGCAGGCCGGCGAAGTTGCGGCGATGCTGGACGTTCCACCCGTCGTCGAGGAAGTTCAGGAAGTTGTCCATCGTCGCGTAGAGCTTGAGCTTGTCTTCGCGGATGCCGAACAGGCTGCCCGGACCGGGGATCTCCTGCGAGAACGAGAGGTCCATGTCGTAGTACCAGTCGTTCGAGCAGGTGTTGCGCTCGATCGTCTTGCCGACGAACTTCCTGGCGCAATCGAGACCGCCGGCGAAGGCGACGAGCGACTGCAGGTCCTGCGTCGAGACGGTCGACAAGGGCGAGACGTTCGGATCGTTCGGCCCGGTCGGGATGTACAGCAGGGCGTTGTCGTTACCCGAGGCGCTGTCGTTGAACTGCCCGCCACTGGCGAAGGTCAGGCTGTACGGGCGGCCCGAGCGCGCAACGAAGGTCATGTTCAGGCGCGTGTCGTTGTCACCGAAGAACTGCTCGCCGATGCTCGTGCTGAACGTGATGTTGTGCTTGCTCGAATAGAAACCGCGCGTTTCCGCCGGGTTCTGCCGATCGTAGGCCGCGACGTAGTCGTAGTTCGAAGTCGCGGTCGAGTTGTACATGCTGCGCCGGTCATGCGCGTCGGTGTAGGCATAGCCGAGGCTCATGTAGACCCGGCCACCCTGCGTGAACAGGCCGCCGTTGAAGTTCTTCGACAGCAGCGCCGAGAAGATGTGGCTGTCGAAACTTGCTGCGTTCGTCAGCTGGATCTCGTCGTCGCGGCCGGTGTTGAAGCAGGCAGCCGAGACGTTCTTCCAGATCGGAGCAGGGTCGAGACCCGCCAGCGTCGCGCCGCAGCCGTTCACCGTCGGGTCGATCGCCGCGTAGATCGGGCGACCGTCGATGGTGTAGCCGTTCAGGCCCTTGCGGATGTCCGGGGTCTGCGAAAGGTCGACCACGGTGAACGGGTTCTTGTAGTGGCTGTAGATGTAATCGAGATTTACGTGCCAGCCGCTGAAGAAGCCGCCCGGGGTGAAGTCGACGTCCGACGCGAAGCCGAAGTTGGCACGCACCACCGACGGCATCTTGATGTTCGGGCTGATCGACTGGGTGTCGCCCAGGCCGCGCGCGGCCGAAGCCGAGGCCGCCTGCTGGAAGCAGCTCGGAACGCCGGTGAACTTGCCGCCGCTCAGCACGCTGAGCTGCTGGCCCGGGGCGAGGCCGCAGGCCGCGTCCTGGGTCGTGCCGGTCGCATAGCCGCGGCCGTCGTTGGAGAAGGCGTTGCTGATCCACACCACCGGGTCGCCGCCCGAGAAGATGCCGACGCCGCCGCGCAGCTGCGAACGGCTCAGGATACCGCCATCGTCGATGTCGTAAGTGAAACCGAGGCGCGGCATCCAGATCGGATCGAGCGCATCGAATCCGACATCGTTGCCGAAGCCGTACCGCGTCTGGAAAGCCGGGTTCAGGCTCGGAGCGCCGCCCTTGTACCAGTCGACACGCAGGCCGGCGGTGATGCCGAGCTTGTCGGTCGCCTGCCACTCGTCCTGCCCGAACACCGAATAGATCTCGCGCTTGAAGCTGGCTCCGGCATCGTTGACGTCGCCCGTTGCGGAGAAGTTGCCGAAAGCGCCTTCGACCGAGCCCGTCGCCACGTTGCGCGGCGAGTTGAAGGTGTCGAAGTTGCCCGTGCCGGGGCTGAGCAGGCCGGCCTGGAGATCGGCCAGGTTGCGGAAGATCAGCGTGCCGGTGGCGTTCTGCACGAACAGGTTGAAGATCGAGACCTTGTTCAGCTCGCCGCCGACCTTGAACTTGTGATCGCCCGCTTCGTAGGTGGCGACCGCGCGATACTGGTCGAGCTTGGTGCGCAGGTCGTTGGCCGACCGCGAATAGCCCGGACCGGCTTCGACCGCGCCGTAGCGGTTCGGGCCGGCAGCAGCGCCGTTGTCGATGCCGACGACGATGCGCGGAATCGGATTGGCGCTCTGTGCTTCGCCGCCGCCGATCGGGTCCTGGCGGTCCTGCACGAACGAGTGCGAGTAACGCAGCTCGGTCGAGAACGCGTCGGTCCACTGCGAGTACAGACGACCCGAGTAGTAATCGGACTTGGTGCCGCTGTTGAAGAAGGTGTTGACGCCGACCACGGTGCCGCCGAACGAACCGGTCGAGGCCTGGTCGTCAGGCTTGACGGTCGCTTCCTCGAGCCGCTGGTAGGTCGCCTCGAGCCGGTGACGATCGGTGATCTGCCAGTCGCCGCGCACGAAGTAGCGGTCGTTGGTGTAGTCGCGGCTGCGCGCATTCGCGCCGGTCTCGACGCCGTAGACCGAGCTCAGCACCGAGGAGATGGCGTCGAACTGGGCCTGGGTGACGGCACCGATCTCGATCGGGAACCTGGGGTTCGAACCGGCCGGACCCTCGTCCTGCGACAGGCCGCTTTCCTGGTGCTCGTAGGCACCGAACAGCCAGAGCGTGTCCTTGATCACCGGGCCGCCGAGGTGGGCGCCCCAGCGCTTGTCCGGCTGCACCGGGGCAACGGTAATGCCTTCGACGGTGTTACCGCGCATCCCGTCGTCGGTGTATTCGAAGAAGCCGCCGAAGTGGTAGTCGTTGGTGCCCGACTTGGTCACGACGTTGATCGCGCAGCCGGTGAACTGGCCGTAGTCGACATCGAACGGGGCGAACTGGACCTGGGTCTCGCGCACGGCGTCGTAGGGAATCGGGGTCGAGCTGCGCGAGCTGAAGCCGGTGTCGTTCAGGCCGAAGATGTCACCCTGGCTGACGCCGTCGACGGTGAAGGCGTTGCCGCGGTCGTTGCCGCCGAGGCAGGAGATGCGGTCCTGGCCCGAGCCACCGTCATCGCGGTCGAGGCTGACGCGCGGGTCGATGCGGATCACGTCGCGCACGTCGCGGTTGAAGGTCGGCGCGGTCTCGATCACATCGGTGCCGAAGCTGCTGCCCGGGCCGATGGCGAGCTGGGCAAGCTGCACCCGCGCGCCGGTGACGACGATCTCGCCGACACCCGACGACAGCGAGAAGGTCAGGCTGGTGTTGCCCTGCAGTGTCGTGATGACGTCGTTGATCGTCTGGGCTTCGAAGCCCTCGGCATTGGCGGTGATGGTGTAGGGACCGCCGGTGACGAGGTTGGTAGCCGAGAAATTGCCGCTCGAATTGGTCGTGATCGTACGCGTCACGCCGGTGCGCGTGTCGGTCACCATCACGGTCGCACCCGTCAGCGGGTTGCCGTTTTCGTCGGCCACGGTTCCGCTGATGCCGGTCGTGATCTGCTGCGCCTGGGCCGCTTCGGGCAGGGCAATGGCGGTGGTGAGGGACGCCAGGCTGGCGGCCAGCAGGTACTTCATCTTCATGTGTCGAGACCCCGATGGTTTGACTGGAGAGAGGGACAGACCGGGCGGTTAGCCACGGTTGATGTCGTTACAAGTGCAATTGGATGACAACTTGGTGACAACAGGGGAACCTTTCGGCCCTCTGCCTGTTTGCGCTGACATTCTTAGCCAAATCAGTCGCTTAAAACTGTTGCTGCAACGCAACAATGCCCTCGAAAAGCGATTCCCTGGCGTTCAGGCCAGACCGATCTCGCGCAGGCGTTGCTGCAGGAAGTCGTGCGCCGTGATCGGCGGCGGGGGCGAGTCGTTCCCGGCGATGCAGCTCTCCAGCGGCTCGATCAGGAAATCAGGCCGGAAGTGAAGGAAGAACGGCATCGAATAGCGCGATCGGCGCGCGGCCTCGCCGCTGGGATTGACCACGCGGTGCTTGGTCGAGGGCAAGCGCCCGTTGGTCAGCCGCTCGAGCATGTCGCCCACGTTGATGACCAGCGCGCCTTCGGGCACGTCGACGGCCTTCCACTCGCCCTTTCGGGTGAGCAGCTCGAGGCCGGCTTCCTCAGCGCCCATGAGCAGGGTGATGGTGTTGATGTCACCGTGCGCGGCGGCGCGGATCGCGCCTTCCGGGGCGTTTTCGGGCAGCGGCGGATAATGTAGCAGGCGCATCACCGAGTTACCGTCCTTCACCGTGGCGACGAAGTAGTCTTCCGGCAGGTCGAGGTGGATGGCGATGGCCCGCAGCACGCGGTCGCCGGCTGCCTCGAAGGCGTTGTAAACGGCCTCCATCGTCTGCTTGAACTCGGGCAGTTCGGTCGGCCAGACGTTGGGCGCCATCGTGCCGGCCAGCTCGTGCCCCTCCGGCAGGCTGCGGCCGATGTGCCAGAATTCCTTGAGGTCGAAGACCTGTGCGTCCTTGGCTATTTCCTTGCCGAACGGGGTGTAACCGCGCGCGCCGCCGCCGCCCGGGACGTGGTAGCCCTGCTTGGTTTCCGTCGGCAGCGCGAAGAGCGCCTTCTGCATTTCCTCGACCTTGTCGACGAGGTCCTGCGGAATGCCGTGGTTGCGGATGACGGCAAAGCCGTACTCCTCGAAACTGCGGCCGAGCTCGTCGGCCAGTTCGCTCAAGGGGCGCTGGATGTCGACGACGGCAATCTTGTCCATGGGTGTGTCTCTAGCTGGCGATGAAGAGCCCGGCGAGCGCGGCGCTCATGAGGTTGGCGAGCGAGCCCGCTGCCAGCGCGCGCAGGCCGAGCCGGGCGATGACGGGGCGCTGGTTGGGCGCCAGGCCGCCGGTGACCGCCATCTGGATGGCGATCGAGGAAAAGTTGGCGAAGCCGCACAGCGCGAAGGTGATGATCGCCCGGCTGCGCTCGCTCAGGGCATCGGGGCCGAGACCGCCGAGGTCGATGAAGGCGACGAATTCGTTGAGCACGATCTTGGTACCGAAAAGGCCGCCCGCGACCTGCGCCTCCCCCCACGGGATGCCGAGCAGGTACATCACCGGCGCAAAGACAGTGCCGAGGATGCCCTGGAATGAAAGCTGCGGGTACCCGAACCAGCCACCGATGCCGCCGAGCAGGCCGTTGGCCAGCGCCACCAGCGCGACGAAGGCGAGCACCATCGCGCCGACCGCGACGGCGAGCTTCACGCCGGTCTGCGCGCCTTGCGCGGCGGCCTCGATCAGGTTGGCGGCCTTTTCATGCTCTGGCGCCTCGGCGACGGAGACTTCATGCGGCTTGCCTCCTTCGACGAGAACCGCCGGTCCCTCGCCGCTCACCCGGCTGGCGGGCAGCGCGACGGGGGCGGCGTCCGCCACCGGGCCATCGTCGGGCATGATGATCTTGGCCATGAGAATGCCGCCCGGCGCGCTCATGACGGCGGCGGCGAGGAGGAACGGCAGATAGCTGTCCCCCAGCAGCCCGGCGTAGGCCGCCAGGATCGTCCCCGCGACGCCGGCCATGCCGACCGCCATGAGGGTAAAGATCTGCGACGGCGCCAGCGCGGCGAGATAGGGCCGCACGACCAGCGGGCTTTCCGACTGGCCGACGAAGATGTTGGCCGCCGAGCCGAGCGATTCGACCCGGCTGATCCCGGTCACCCAGCCGATCGCCCCGCCGACCCAGCGGATGACGAGCTGCATTATGCCGAGGTAGTAGAGGATCGAGACGAGCGCCGCGAAGAAGATGATCACCGGCAGCGCACCCAGGGCGAAGCTGTTCGAGAGCGGGTTGTCCTCGCTCGCGCCGAACAGGAACTCGGTGCCGGCGTTGGCGTAGCCGAGCAGCGCGGAGACGCCGTGCGAGGCGCCCTGGATCGCCGCCCGGCCCCACGAGGTGTAGAGCACGAGGAAGGCGATGATTGCCTGCAACAGGAACGCGGGCCCCACGATCCGCAGGCGAATGCCCTTGCGATTCGTCGACAGCAGCCAGGCGATGGCCAGAATCGCCACGATCCCGGCGAGATTGACGATTTTCGGTGCCATGGTTTCTTCTGGAACGATCCCTCGAGCGCGCCCCTTTCGCAAAGCCGGGGCAAAGGCAAGGCAAATGTCGGCTCCGGACCGGGCCAAATGTGTGGATGGCGCACTTTTCTTCGCAAGCGAAGCGAAATAGCAGTGCGCCATGGAAGACCAGACGACAAGCGCGCCGGCGGCCGCGATCATCCCCCAGCCCCTCTTCGCCCTGGCGCTGCTCTATGGCGGCATGACCTGTATCGCCGGGGTGCTCGGCTCCAAGCAGGTCGCCCTCGGCCCGTTGGCGGTGGAGGCTGGCATCCTGCCGTTCCTGCTGCTGGTGGCGATCTCGAGTTCGGTCGCGAGGCTCTATGGCCGCGCGGTGGCGGACCGGCTGGTGCGCTTCGGCTTCATTCCGCTGGTTACCGCGATCGCCCTGACATTCCTGGTGATCCAGCTGCCGACCGACCCGGGCATGTACGAGCCGGCCAAGGAAGCCTTCCCCATCGTGCTCGGCCAGGGGGTTCGGCTGATGATCGCCGGGATCATCGCCTATGGCGTGTCGATGACGCTCAACGTGTTCCTGTTCGCCAAGCTCGCCGCGCGGGCCGGCAGCATGACGCTGGTGGCAGGCGCCATCGCGGCGGTGATCAGCCAGGTGATCGACACGCTGATCTTCATCACAGTGTCGTTCTATGGCGAACGGCCGATCGCCAACCTCATCATCGGCCAGGCGCTGGCCAAGGTGGTGCTGTCGATCGTGCTCGTGCCCTTGCTGATCGCGCTGCTGGTCGGCCTGGCGCGCCGTTATGGCGCGCCGGCCGCCCCGTCAGCCGACTGAGCCGTCACTTCCCGACGCCGGGCGCCAGAAGGTCGATGGCATAGATCGTGGCGGCGATGTTGCGAATGCCTTCGGGCGTCGCCCAGTTCTCGCCCGTCGGGGTGTTGGCGCCCATCGCCCCGGCATAGAGCGTCTTGCCCGAGGGCCCGCCGATGGCGACCGTGATCGCGCGCCGCGGCACGGGGATCGCACCCAGCTGCTTGCCGGACTTGTCGAACACCACGATGCCCTGCCCGGTCGTCGCGTAGAGCCGCCCGGCCGCATCGACGGTCATGCCGTCGGCCCCGAAGCTGCCCTCCGGCTCGCCGGCGATGGTGGCGAAAGTGCGACGGTTCGACAGCCCGCCGTCGGCCGCCACGTCGAAGGCGAGGATCTGCGTGCGGTTGGTCACGTAGAGCGTCCTGCCGTCCGGGCTCAGCACCAGGCCGTTGGTAAAGACGCCGGTTTCCTGCGGATTGGCGGCGATGATCGTGTCGACCGAGCCGTCGGCCTTGGCGTGGAACAGGCCGAGCTGGGTGAAGTAGGCCCCGCCGTGATTGTCGGCCGCAAGGTCGTTGATGCGGCCCAGCGTGCTGCCGTCGGCGAACTTGTCCGCCACCGTCTTGCGCCCTGGCGTGAGCTGGACGATCTTCGACAGGATCGTGCAGTTCTTGCCCAGCCCAAGCCCCGGATCGGTGCAAGAGCGGTCGGCGGCAAAGGCGTTGCCCTGCTTGTCGAACGAGATCGATCCCGCCCCGGCAACAAAGGGATAGGCCGCCCACGACTTGCCGTTGGGCCAGACGCGGATGATCGAATTGCTCTGCTCCTGCGCGAACAGGATCGAGCCGTCCTTTGCCGCGGCCATGCCGTCGACGATCATCGGGCCTTCCCAGAAGTTCTTCCACTTCGCCCCTGGGGCGACGACGCCGGGAATGGCGGCGACCTGCACGGTGGCCTCGGGCCCCGGCTGGCTCTGCGCCGCGGCGGGTGCGGCCAGCGCGAAGGCGATGCAGGCAAGGCCTGCGGTCAGAAGTTGCTTGCGCATGTTTTCTCTCCCCTGGGGTGTCAGTCTTGCGGCGGCTCGATGGTGTTGTTCACGCCGTCGGTCCCGGTTCGGTCGTTCGTCCAGTCGACCTGTATCATGCGGTCGAAGCCGGTGTCGCGCGCCCAGACGATGTTCGAGACCCACGGCACCGACAAGGTGACGGGATCGGTGATCGTCATCTGCGCGCGAAGGTTCTCGCCATCCAGCCAGATGCGCTCGGCGTAATGCGCCTCTTCGCTCAACGGCGGGGCGCCCTGGAAATAATCGTTCGGGTTGGTGACCATGATGGTGTCGACCACCAGCGTGTCGCCGTCCCAGTGGCCGATCGAGTTGCCGGTCGTGGTTGGCCACAGGTCCTCGGCAGCCGGGTGATCGCGCCCGTCGGTGTAGATGTGCCGCGCCTCGTTGTAGGCATTGATGATCAGCACCTCCTCGGGCGTGATCAGGACCTGGAAGGGAGTGGCCGCGGTCATCATCGTGGGGAAGCTCCAGCCCTGCCCCTTGCGCGCATTCATCGTCCTGGCGTTTTCCGCCACGCGGCGGCGCCCTTCCTCGTTCCACGGGATGTTCGGCGCCCAGACGCCGAGCGAGTCGGTCGGCGGCGTCTTGCTTTCCTGTCCGAAGTTGGTGCGGATGCCGCTGATCGGGATGTCGAGCTGGTCCACCGGGACCCAGTAGCCCGGCCAGTACGGCAAGGCATGGAAGGCGCTGTCGCGCGCCTGCGCGGTCTCTTCGGCCGGCGCAGCGCCAGGGACCATCCCCAGGACGGCGGCCATGCCGAAGGCCGCGAGAAAGCTTGAACGTCTCATGTCAGGTGCCCCACGTCCAAACCATCCGCTCCCCGTCAATTCCGCCTCAGTCCTTCGGCGGCTCGATCTTCCCCACGCCGTCGCTGTAGTCGGTCCGGTCGTTGGAGAAGTCCATCTGGATCATGCGGTCGAACGAGGTTTCGCGCACGTAGTTGATGGTCCTGTGCCACGGTTCGGTCAGCGTGGTCGGATCCTCGACCGTCAAGGTCATGCGCAGCTTGTCGCCGAGGAGCTTCAGGGTCTCGTGATACTTCGCGTCGTCGGATAGCGTCAGCGCGCTGTGAAAGTAGACCACCGGGCTCTGCACCCCGATGGTGTCGACCACCAGCGTGTCGCCCTCCCAGTGCCCGACCGAGGTGCCCCACACTGTCGGCCACATGTCTTCGGCGGCCGGGAAGTCGCGACCGTCGGTGTAGATGTGCCGCGTCTCGCCATAGGCGTTGACGATCAGCGTCTCCTCGGGCGTGATCATGACCTGGAACGGCGTCGCCGCGTCCATCATCATGGGGTAGCCCCAGCCGGACGCGCCGCGAAAACCGCGGGTCTTGGCGTCTTCAGCCTGGCGCCGCTTGCCTTCCTCGTTCCACGGCGCGTCGTTCCCGTTCAGGCGGTCGAGCCTGGGCAGCGACGGGTCGCGCGGCGGGGCCACGCCGGTGATGGTCGTCCCGTCGAACTGCTCACTGATCCAGTAGCCCGGCCAGTAAGGCAGCTTGGCGAATTCCGCCACGCGCTCGTCGTGAGTGGCGGCATCCTGCGCCTGGGCCGTGCCGGCAAGGAAGAGCGCGGCCGCCGCCGCCGCGGCCGCCAGGCTGCGGATCATTTGTTGGTCCCGATCGGCTTGCCGTCAGCCGTGGTGACATCCATCACCACGCCGCCCGGCTGGCCGTTGCGCAGCGGGTGGATCGTGATCGCGACGTCCATCCCCGCCTTCAGCGTCGCCGGGCGCCAGCCGCGCGCATAGAGGTACATCGGCGCCCCCATCTCCATCGAGTATTCGACGTCCTTGCCCGAGGCGTCCTTGGACACGAGTTGAATGTAGGAGTGCGGGTTGGTCCACTGGAACTTGCGGACCTTGCCCTTCACCGTGACTTCCTTGCTCATGTCGAACATGCCGAAGCTGTGGTGCGCGTCCGCCGCGGTCGCTGCGCCCACGGCAGACAAGATGGCGATGGCCGGTAGTAACTTCTTCATTCATCCTGCTCCCCGCCCTTTTTCCGGGCCACTGGCATAGTGACAGCACACGCGGTGCGAGTCATCCCGTGTATTCGTCGATTGGACCTTTTTTGCGGAAGGCAAAATGTCCATCCCCTGAATGGTTCACTTCTCGCCCCAATCCTCGTTGGCCCGCGCGACCAGGTAATCGTGGATCCGTTCCACCTGCGTCGGCGTCAGGATGTCGGCAAAGCTCGCCATGCCCTTGTCGCCATAAATCCCCGCCAGCACGATGTCGGCAAACTTCGCGTGCGTTTCGGGCGTCATGTGGCGCAAGTCCTTGACCCCGCCGATCGCGTTCTGCCCATGGCACAGCGCGCATGTGTCGGCGAACAGCTGCGCGCCTTGCGCCACCTCGGCCTCGCTCGCCCGCAGGGGCGGGGGGTTGGGGATCGGCTCGCTCGCGGCGAGCGGCGGCAACTGCCCGGTCCCGCCCAGCCGGAATACCAGCAACCGGGCCGGGGCGCGCGGCAGTTCGATGCCCGCGCCGCGCTCGATCTGCGCCGCGCCGCCGCCCCACCCGGCGTTGACGGCGACGTACTGCACGCCGTCCAGCAGGTAGGTAATCGCGCCCGCCACAGGGGCGCTCTGCGTCGGGTATTCCCACAGCACCTTGCCGGTCCGCGCATCGAAGGCGTCGAAAGTCTGCCTGGTCGTGCCCTCGAACACGAGGTCGCTGGCGGTCACCATCACGCCGCCGTTGCCGTGGCGTGGCAGCGGCACCTGCCAGCGGACCTCCTGCCTGACCGGATCCCACGCGGTGAGCCACGCCTTCTCCAGCGTGCCCGCCTGCTCCATGATTGCGCCGCGCTTCTTGCCGGCTTCTCCGGTGTAGCCGCCCCAGCCGCTGTTCGACCGCATCGGTTGCGGCTTCCAGCCCGGCTGGTTGGCATAGGCGAAGGCGGACTGGTACGCGGGAAAATAGGCCAGGCCCGTGCGCGGGCTGTAGGCCATGGGAAACCAGTTGTGGCCCCCGCCCGGCCCCGGCGCCACCATGACCGGGTCGGTGCCGTAGCGGACCTTGTCGCTCGTCTTCGGCCGCCCTTGCGCGTCGAAGCCCTCGTTCCAGTTCTGGAACACGTGGGCCTTCGCGCTGATGAACTCTCCGGTCGCGCGGTCGAGCACGTAGAAAAACCCGTTCTTGGGCGCCTGCATCAGCACCTTGCGATGGCGTCCGTCGATCGTGAGGTCGGCGCTGACCATCGACTGGGTGCAGGTCCAGTCCCACTCCTCGCCGGGATTCATCTGGTAGTGCCAGGCGTAGCTGCCGTCCTTGCCGTGGAGCGCCACGATGGAGCAGGTGAACAGGTTGTCGCCCTCGTCGTTGGAGCGATAGAACCGCGAATGCGGCACCGAGTTGCCGGTGCCGACGTAGACCAGGTCGAGATCGGGATCGTAGGCGATGGAATCCCACGGATTGGCCCCGCCGCCCAGTTCGCGCCACATCCCCGTGTCGGCCCAGGTCTTGCGCATCATCGCGTTCACGGGATCGCTCGCCGCGCCGTCGGCCTCGTCCTTCGGGTTGGGCGTGAGGTAGAACTTCCACAGCTCGTGGCCGTCGTTCACGTCGTAGGCCGAGACGAACCCGCGCACGCCCAGATCGCCGCCCGACTGGCCGACCACGACCATGTCGCCGAACACCCGCGGCGCGCCGGTGATCGAATAGGCGTACTGCGTCTGCTCGGGGAACGTCCGCGTGGTCCAGACCGGCCTGCCGTTCGCCTTGTCGATCGCGATCAGGCGGCCATCGAGCGTGGCGATGATGACCTTGTTGCCGGACAGCGCCAGGCCGCGGGCGACCGGCTCACAGCAAGCGTAGCGCGCATATTCGCGCGGCGTTTCCGGATCGTGGGTCCACAGCTTGGCGCCGGTCTTCGCGTCATAGGCGATGGTGATGTTGAACGGCAGCGTGTTGTAGAGCACGCCATCGGCATAGAGCGGCGTCGCCTCGACCCCGCGGAAGGTGTCGTACTGGTCGAACCAGGCGAGACCGAGCTGGGCAACGTTGGCCGCGGTGATCTGGGTCAGCGGGCTGTAGCGCTGGGCGGAATAGTCGTGGCCGTCCGACAGCCACTGGGTGCTTGCCGGGTCGTCGAGCGGATCGGCCGGCCCGCCGGGCGCGACCGGCGCCACGCTGGCGGTCGTGCAGGCGGCGAGCGCCAGGGCAAGGAACGCGGCGAGATTCTTCACGGGTCAATCCTTCGGGGGCTCGGCGATCGGCTGGGTCCCGTCGGCGAGGCGACCCTTGGCAAGCGCCGCCTCCTGCTCGGGCGTGCCGGGCGGGCGGTGATAGACGCCGGCGGGCTGCGTGCCGTTGGCGATGGGCTTCCCGGTCACCGGGTTGGGATAGTGGAACGGGACGATGTAGTAGGCCGGATAGGTCAGGTAGACCGTGGTCGGCGGCAGGTCGGGCGGCGGGTCGAACTTGTCGGGCCAGGTGTTGTTGAGCGCATCGTGCCCCCAGCCCTGCCAGCTGGAATACATCGTGAAGGGTCCGGACAGGCGGCTGATCTTCCAGACGCCGTTCTCCTTGCGGTATTCGTTCTCGTAGAGCGGAAGGCCCCAGCCGCCGATGCTCATCACGAAGGCGCGGCTGCGGATCCAGCCGGTCTTGCCGTCGGGTGCAACGTCGGGGATCGGCTGGAACTGCATGTGATTGGCCAGCATCCCCGGCTTGGCGCCATCGGGGCCGAACGCCGTCTGCATGTATTCGAGTACACGATCCTTACCGAGGAACAGGCCCTTGCCGCCAATCTCCAGCGTGGCATCGTCGGTGAACAATTCGCTGAGCTGGGTCCACTGCCCCTTGTCGACGAAATAGCCGTAAGTTCGCTGGACCCGCTCGATCTGGTTGAGGTCCTCGAGCCGCTCGATCCGCTTGTCCAGCGCGTCGAGCCGCTGTTCGGCGCTCTGCGCCGCGAGCGGGGCCGCGAACAGCAGTGTTCCAATGGCGATCAAGCGCTTCATTGACGTCCAACCACGTCGTCGGGCGGCTGCGGCAGGTCCTTCAAGGGCTTGCCGGTCACCGGGTGGTCGAAACTGAAGGGCGGGATGTAATTGCCCGGCAGCGTGCGATAGACTTCGGTCGGCGGCCGGTCAGGCGGAAACAGCGCGCTCGTTCCCTCCATCTGGATCTGCGATTTCATCCATCCCTGGTCGTAGTCTGTCAGCGCCGTCGGGTAGAAATGCAGCTTTGAAATCAGCCACTTGTTGCCGATTTTGGCGTATTCGTTCTCGTAGATGCCAACGCCCCACACGGCGTTGTGGCCGGGCTCGGACAGCATGACCATGCCCTGCCAGCGGCCCGTGGCGGTCCGGCCGTCCGGCGCCACGACGATCACGTTCTGCAACTGCATGTGATTGTTGAGATGCGCCGGCGCGAGCCCCTGCGGACCGAACAGCAGCAACGCCCGCCGGATGCGATCCCGCCCGAGATAGACCCCGCGCTGGCCGTACTCGAAACTGCCACTTTCCATAAACAGATCAGCGACTTGGTCCCAACGGCCGGTGTCGAAGTAATAGCCGTACATCGCCTGCAGGTTCTCGATCGCCGACTGGTCCTCGAGCCGGGAGACCCGCGCCGCGTACCCCCCGACGCGGTCGGCCAGCGCACCCTTCGTCGTGAGCCTCACCGGCGGCGGCACCTGTCCCACGCTCGCCGCGGCCTGCCGGAACGGGGCGGTCCGCACCGCCGGGAACGGCGCGTAGGTGGCCGTCGGCGGAGCATCGGGCGGGAACGCGAGCGAAGCCTCGCTGCGCGCCAGCCCCTCGCCCTCCTTCAGCCGCGCCCATCCCCTGGCGTAGGGCGCGGTGAAGTTGGTCCAAAGGTGCAGCGACCTGATCCGCCACACCCCGTCCGCGCCCTTGGCATAAGTATTCTCGTAGATCCCGTCGCGCCACTCGGCGTGCTTCTTGTACTGGCCCAGCATCCCCAGGTCCCGCCAACGCGCCGTCGCGCTGCGCCCGTCGCCCGCCACCTGGATCGCAGGCTGGAGCGTGACCCATTCGTTGAGCTGGCCATAGATCAAGCCCTCCTGCCCACCGTGCAGGCGGCGCAGGTATTCCGAGATCCTGGCCGGACCACGATAGATGCCGTCGAGGCCGAGCTCGATCGTTCCGTCCGCATCGAACAGCGCCGCGGCCTCGCCCCACAAGCCGCGGTCGACATAGTAGCCGAAAGCGCGCTGCAGCTTCTTGACCGCACGCTCCCCTTCCAGCCGCTCGACCCGCCGGGTTAGCGCGGCGACGTCCTCCGTGGCGCCCGCCAGCGCCGTGGTGGGCACCAGAAGGGCCAGCGCGACGAAAATGCCCAGCAGCTTCATGGGCGCCCCGGCAGCGGGAAGGCGCGGATCACGAAGGGGTCAGGGCTCTGGTTCTTGAGCTTCGGATCGAGCAGGTAGCCGATCTTGCCCTCGACCACATACGCCGTGTTGCCGACCACCGTCACGCCGACCGGGCCGTCGAGCCCTGTCGCGACGTCGGCCATTTCCACCGTGTCGCCCGTCACCCGCAGCACCGCGACGCGCCCGCTCATCCCCTCGCCCTGGATGAAGCGGTTGCCGCCGAGCGGCCGCAGTCCGTCTGGCCCGCCAAGATCAACCGGCAACCTGAGGTCCTGCAATCCCGCATAGCCGCCGTCGGCGTTGCGCAGGACCCGCTGCAAAAGGTTCTTGCGCACGTTGTTGATGTAGAGCGTCCCGTCGCTGGCAAAGCCGAGTCCGTCGATCCCGACCAGCTCGGCTCCTTGCGCGAAAAGTTCCAGTTCGTTCGCGCCGGGCCGCAGCACGAAAATGCGGCCGCCGGTCGTCTCGCTGATCCAGACCGCCTTGTCCGCTGCCACCGCGATGTCGTTGCACGCCGCCGGCCCGCTACCGGGCAAGTCGTAGCGCCCGTTGAAATCACCGCTCGCCAGGTCGAACGCGAGCAGCGACGAGCCACCTGTCTCGCCGGCAAAGAGATTGGGGTTGTTGCACGCCCAGAGCAGCCCCCGGCCGCTTTCCGCCAGAACGCCGAACAGCGAGCGTAGTCCGTTGCGCGCGTTCGGCACGATCCACGGTTCCGCAGTATGCCTGCCGGCAAGCGTGCGGTAGATCGTCCCGCCATTGCTGGAATTGTAGAGGTTGCCGGCTGCGTCCGAAGTCAGGCTCTCGGGAAAGACACGGCTTGCGGCGATGGTCACGTCGCCGGGCGTCGCGGGGCTCACGTGATACGCCACGCAGCCGCACAGCGCCGTCGCCATGATCCCCGCCGCCAGCGTGCGAAAAACCACCGTTCCCCTCTCCCCGATCGTAACGATCGTTCGGATGATAGGTCGATGGGACGTGAGACGAAAGGCCGGATATCGGTCGCTGGACAATAAATTGCCGGAGGCGGCAAACGCTCCCCTTCACATCCGCGGCCCGCTCGGCCAAGGTCCGGCCGGGGGAGGGGAGCAACTGGAATGCGGGGAAGCTGGCGAACGGCCATCGCGACACTGGCGGCAGGTGCGCTGGCGCTGGCCGGTTGTGCCCGAGACGTCGCAACCACGCCGTCCGGGCCCACGATCGTCGACGGACAGGCCTTGCGCCATGCCGATGACCCCGGCGCAGTCGGTGACTGGCTGAGTTACAGTCGCACGTGGGACGAACAGCGCTACAGCCCGCTCGACCAGATCAACGAGGGCACCGTCAAGGACCTCGGCCTTGCATGGTTCGCCGACCTCGAGACCTATCGCGGCGTGCAGGCGAGTCCGCTGGTGATCGACGGGGTGCTCTACAACGAGAGCATCTACAACGTCGTCACCGCCTTCGACGGAGCGACGGGGGAGAAGCTGTGGACCTTCGATCCCGGAGTGGGACCGGAATGGGCGCGGCTCGCGTGCTGCGGCCCCTCGGCACGCGGCATCGCGGCGTGGAAGGGCAAGATCATCCTGGCGACCCTGGACGGGCGGCTGATCGCCATCGACGCGAAGGACGGCCACCAGCTCTGGTCGAGCCAGACCTTCCCCCCGGGCCAGGAGTATTCGATCACCGGCGCCCCGCGGGTCTATGACGGCAAGGTCGTGATCGGCAACGGCGGCGCCGATTACGGCAGCCGCGGCTTCGTCAGCGCGTGGGATGCCGAGACCGGCGAGCGGCTGTGGAAGTTCTACATCGTCCCGGGAGATCCGGCGAAGGGGCCGGACGGCGAAGCGAGCGACAGCGCGATGAAAATTGCGCAGCCGACCTGGTTCGGCAACTTCTGGGAGCAGGCCGCCGGAGGCGGCGGCAACGCGTGGGACAGCTTCGCCTACGATCCCGACCTGAACCTCGTCTACATCGGCACCGGGAACGGCAGCCCGCACATGTGGCACTTCCGCAGCCAGGGCAAAGGCGACAACCTGTTCCTGTGCTCGATGGTCGCGGTCGATGCCACGACGGGCGAGTACAAGTGGCACTACCAGATGGTCCCGGAGGAAGACTGGGACTTCACCTGCACCCAGCCCATCGTGCTGGCCGACCTGACGATAGACGGGAAGCTGCGCAAGGTTGCCATGCAGGCGCCAAAGAACGGGTTCTTCTACGTCATCGACCGCGCGACCGGAGAACTGATCAGCGGCAAGTCATACGTATCCGTCAACACCTGGGCGAGCGGGCTCGATGCGAATGGCCGGCCGATCCTCGTGCCCGGCGCGCACAACACGACCACGCCGCACCTGATGAGCCCGAGCTGGATGGCGGGGCACACCTGGCATCCGATGAGCTACAGCCCGAAGACTGGGCTCGTCTATTTCGGCGCGCAGGAGCAGGGCTCCGTCTATGCCCGCGCGGAGGACGGCAAGTACCGGTATCGCAAGGGCGCGAGCAACTCGGGCCAGCAGTACGGCAACATGCCCGAACTGCGCGCGAAGCTGCAGGCCGAGGCCGTGGCGAACGAGAAGGGCTACCTGCTCGCCTGGGATCCCAGGACCCAGACCGAGAGGTGGCGCGTCGACTACGGCATCCCCGGCTCGGGCGGCGTTCTCAGCACCGCGGGCAACATCGTCGTGCAGGGGACGATCCGCAAGACGGTGGCGATCTACCGCGCAACCGATGGCACAAAGCTGTGGGAGATGAACGTCGACCAGGCCGCAGTTGCGGGGCCAATCACCTACATGATCGACGGGGTGCAGTACATCGCGCTCAATGCCGGTTGGGGCGGGTCGCCGGTCTACAACCTGACGAGGGATGGCCCTTTCCGCACCGCGACCGCCAAGCTGCTGGTGTTCAGGCTCGGTGCGAAAGGCGTGACCCTTCCGCCCATGGCGCCGCCGAGCGCCCTGCCAGCACCTCCGCGCCTCACGGCGAGCGAGACGGTCGTGAACGAGGGACGCCAGCTTTACCAGCAGACCTGCGTGCGCTGTCACGGCGAGGATGCGATCGGCGGGGTCAAGGACCTGCGCTTCATGACGCTCGAAACGCACAAGCTGTTCGCCGACATCGTGCTCAAGGGCATCTACCGCGAGAGGGGCATGGCCGGCTTTGCCGACGTGCTCTCTCCGGAAGAGGCCGAGGCCATCCATGCCTACCTGATCGCGCGCGGTAACGAGGATTACGCCGACGCCGCGGCGAAGTAGCGCTTTCCTACAGATGCCCGAACCTGCCACCGGAGGATCGATGACCAGCCTGCACCCCTTGTCCGAGCGCATTGCGCCATTGGCCCGACTCATCGCCCTGATGGGTTTGGCTGTATACCTGGTGTCACCTTTCGGGTTTGCGGCCGGGCCTGCACGGGCTCAGGCTGCGGGCGAAGACAGCGCGGTCGTCGCCCCGGCCTGCGACCGGGCCTGCCTGCTTGGCGTTCTCGGCCAGCACATGGACGCGCTGCGCGCGAAGGACGCCAGCCGCCTTCCGCTGGCGACCAACGCGAGGATTGCCGAGAACGACGTTCTGCTGAAGCGCGGCCAGGGGCTGTGGCGCACGGTCACGGGCGTCGACGCCACGGGCCTCGAGGCGGCCGATCCGCTGACCGGCAACGCGGCATGGTTCGGCTCGGCGCTGGAAAACGGCCAGCCGGTGATCCTCGCCGTGCGGGTCCATGTCACGCCCGATCGGACGATCGACGAGATCGAGAGCGTCGTCCATCGCAAGACCGCCCTGCCCGCACCGTTCGGCGATGTCAGCAAGATGGTCCACGACCCCGAGTTCAACCAGGTCCTGCCACCCGAACAGCGCCGCCCGCGCGAGCGGATGCTGGCCATTGCCGACGGCTATTTCAGCACCGTCGAACTCAATGATGGGCAGGTCCTGACGCACTTCACCGACGACTGCGGGCGGCTCGAGAACGGCATCTCCACCACCGCGCCGCCCAAGGGCGCCGCCGGCGGCAACGCTTCGGCCATCGCCGCGGGGTGCGAAGCCCAGTTCAAGCTCGGGCTCTACAAGATCAACAAGCGCGTCCGGCGCGATTTCTTCATCATCGACGAAGAACGCGGGGTCGCCGTCGGGCGCGGGTTCTTCGACCACGCCAACGAGTTCGACCGCTACAAGCTGACCGACGGGCGCGAGATGAAGACCGCGCTGAAGTGGCCTAACTCGATCACCCTGCTCGAGGCATTCCGCATCAAGGACGGCGCGATCCAGCGGATCGAGGCGGTCTTCACCTACGTTCCGTACTTCATGCACAACCTCTTCTGGGGTCCGGACTCGAAGCCGCCGGTCTACAAGCCGCAACCGAGGGTATGCGATGCGGCCTGCCTGACGGCGCAAGCGAATTCCGTCACGGCAGGCTACGTCGGCAACAACTGGCGCGCGGTGAACTGGGCGCCGAAGGTCGGCTATGCCGAGAACTCGGTCGGCATCCGCGTGGGCGAAGGCATCTGGGCGACGGTCGACGGGATCGACAGCGCGCCGCTGGTCATTGCCGACCCGCAGACCGGCAAGTCGGTCTGGTTCGGGCGGATCGAGGAGCATGGCCAGCCCGCCTGGGCCGCGATCACCGTGACGAGCGCGGGCCAGGCGGTCGGCGGGGTCGACGCGCTGGTCCGGCGCAAGGAATACGGCCCGCCCTGGGCCGAGCCGGAAAGCGGCGCCGCGCCGCAGTTCGCCGAACTGCCCGCCAGGTCGCGGATGACGCGGTCGGCGATGATCGAAGGCGCCGAACAATGGTACACCGCGATCAACACGCGCAAGGGCACCCCCAGCGTGTTCGGCGACCAATGCAAGCTTGTGCTCAACGGAATGATCCTCGCCGGCTGCCGCGAGGCTTTCGTCAACCTCCCGCCGATCGAGCGAATCCGCGACCGCGAAATCCTCGCCATCGACGAGGCGCGCGGTCTCATCGTCTATCGCACGTTCGAGGATTATCCTTCGGTCGGCAGCGGCTATCCGCGAACGGACCAGGTGGTCGAGGTCTTCAGCTTCGACGGCGGCAAGATGACGGGCGTCTACGCGTGGACCAGCGAGCTGCCCTACGGCATGAAGCCGCACGGGGCTAACTGATCAGGCGAACTCGATCGGCTCCGCACTGGCGCTGGCGCGCAGGGGAAGCGCGGCGACGATGTCGCCATCGGCCTGGACCTCGACGTGGGCCGGCCCGTCAATCGAGAGCTCGGTGCAGGCAAAGCTGCGGTTGCCCTTGCGACGCCCCGGATCCCGCCGCAGCACGAGGTCGGCAAGGAAGCGCAGATAATCGCGCCGCCGTGCGGTGCCGAGCGTGACGACGTGCAGCCGTCCGTCCGTCAGCCGCGCCGCCGGGGCGAAGCTGAACGGCCCGGCGAAGAAGCGACCCTTGGCGATGTAGACCGCCTCGCAGGAAAAACTCTCCCCGTCGGCGGTGACCGTCAGCTCATGGCGTTGCCAGTTCCACATGGCGCGCAGCATCGAGACCCCGTAGGCGAAGCGGCCCAGGCGTCGCTTCAGGTGCGGCGAGTATCCTCTGATCGCGGCGCATTCCGGCCCGGCACTGGCGCAGACGAGGAACAGCTCGTCTTCCAGAGCGCCGGTGTAGTGCCGTCGCCGTTCGCCCTCACCGAGGAACCGCGCCGCGAAGCGCCCGGGATCCGGGTGGTAGTCGGCCTCGCGCGCCAGCAGGTTGATCGTGCCGAGTGGGTATTGCGCCAAAGGTGCGACGTGTCCGCTTGCGCGGAGGGCGCGGGCAACATGGCGCACCGTGCCGTCGCCGCCCGCCACGCAGACGTGGGTGGCGGTCGGGTCGATCTCCGGCGGCTGAGCTGCGGAGGCTTCGCTCTCGACGACCTGTGCACCCATGGCCTCGAATGCGCGCACCAGCCTGGCGATGCGCCGCGGCGAATGGCTGCCCGACCTGGGATTGGAGAAGAGTTGCACGACCGCGCTCACCAGCACGCTCGTAGCACCTTCGCCTTGCCGAAAGGTAGCGCCCGATAACGCCCGTTTAACCATCCCGCGCCATAACCCGGGCGAACCCAGGGGCGAAATGCGATGGACGATCTGCTGGCCGAATTCGTGGCCGAGGCACGCGACATGATGGAGGCCCTGTCGGGCGAAATCGTCACGTGGGAAGGGGATCCGACAGACAAGGACCGGCTCGACGCGATCTTTCGCTTCGTTCACACGGTCAAGGGCAACTGCGGGTTCTTCGATTTCCCGCGGCTCGAACGATTGAGTCACGCTGCCGAAGATGCGCTGGCCGATTGCCGCGCCGGCCGTCGCAGGGCCGACACCGCACTCGTCTCCGCCGTGCTCGCGGTGATCGACCGTATTGCCGAGATGGTCGACGCGATCGGCGCAGGCGAGGACCTGCCGGGCGACGATGACGATGCACTCATCGCCTCGCTGTCCGAGTCCGCTGAGGAAAGCCACCGCGACCCGGAGACGGCTGGGGACCCGCAGTCATCGCGCGCACGGCGCCAGGCTGCTGCGCCACGCACGATCCGCCTGCCGCTCGACCTGCTCGACCGCGTGATGAGCGGCGTATCCGACATGGCAGTAGCCCGCAACGACCTTGCCCGTCGCCTGACTCAGGCAGGTGGCGAGACCGGGCTCGAAGGGCCCTTCAATCGCCTCTCTGCCATCCTTGCCGATCTCAGCGAAGCCATCACGCGCATCCGCATGCAGCGGATCGATACGCTCTTCGCCGGCTTCCCGCGCATGGTCCGCGACCTGAGCCACGAGTTGGGCAAGCAGGTCATGGTCGAAGTCTCGAGCGGTGACGTCGAGATCGACCGCGAGATGATCGAGGTGGTCCGCGACCCGATGGTCCACATCATCCGCAACGCGATCGATCACGGAATCGAGACGCCGGCGGAACGGCTCGCGGCGGGCAAGCGGGAAATCGGCACGCTGACCATCACCGCGCGCCAGACCGGCAGCGAAATCCGCATCGGTATCGTCGACGACGGCCGCGGCATCGACGGCGACAAGCTGATCGCCAAGGCGACTGCCGCCGGCCTTATCACCGCCGAAGAAGCAGCCACCCTCTCCCCGCGCGACAGGAACATGCTGATCTGCCTGCCCGGACTGAGCACGGCAAAGGAGGTGACGGCAGTCTCCGGCCGCGGCGTGGGAATGGACGTGGTGCGCGCCAACATCGAGAAGATCGGCGGCTCTCTGGTCATCGATTCCACGCCCGGTTCGGGCACTCGGATGATGCTCAACATCCCGCTCACGCTGTCTATCGTTCCGTCGCTCACTGTCGGGCTGGCCGGTCAGGTCTTCGCCCTCCCCCGCTCCTATGTCGAGGAAATCGTCCGGACCGTCGGCGAAGAGGTGGAGGACGCCGTATTGGGGGGACGCCGCTTCATCACCGTGCGCGGCCAGCGGATCCCTTGTGTGGGGCTGGAGGAAGTGCTGGGGATAGAATCCGCCGTCCCCCGCGCCGCGCGGCTTTACGTGCTCATCAAGCTTGTCGGCGGGGATGTATTCGGCCTCGCGGTCGATGCGATCCACGATCATGAGGAACTGGTGGTCAAGCCAATCGCCCCGGTACTCATGGCTTGCGGGCTCTATGTCGGGACTGCCCAGCTCGACGACGGCAGTCCCATTCCGATGCTCGATATCGCCGGGGTCGCCCGTGCGGCCGGCATGATCAGCGAGGTCAAGGATCGCGGCCCGCGCCGCGCCGACAACCAGGAACGGCGGCAGGAAAAGACGCTCAAGCCGGCGCTGCTCTTCATCGGTTTCGACGGGGGCGAGCGCGCGGTCGAGATGGAGGTCGTTCGCCGCATCGAGAAGCTTCCCGCGAGCTCTATCCGCATTTCGGCAGATGGGGCGCAGATCGTCATCGACGGACGGATTGTGCCGCTGGCCGGGCTGGCTGGTGAACGGCCGGACGGCGATGTCGGCCTGTTCCGTATCGGCGAAGGGACCGGTGAACTGACCTACGCTTATCGGCGAATGGTGGACCTGGTCGAATTCGATCCTCTGGGTGTTACGACCACGCAGGCCGGCCGCCTGGCGCTTATCAATGGGCGTCCGGTAGAGCTCCTCGACGGACCGGCGATGGCCGACCACTCCATGCTCGCCATCGCGGAAGGATTCTGAAGGTGATGGACCAGTCGCTTCTTCTCGTGATGATCGCCGGCGAGCGGGCCGCGCTCGATTCCGGGCGCATACAGTCGGTCGTTGAACTCGACACGATCACCCACGTGCCCCGCTCGCCGGAGCATGTGGCAGGTCTTGCCGCGCTGCGCAGCCGGGCGATGACGGTGATCGACTGCCGCTGCTCGCTCGAATTGCCGCCGGCCGAACGGGATCCCGGCTCGGCCCCTCTCGCCGTCGTCGTCGAAGTCGACGAATACCTTTACGCACTCGTCGTCGACGAGGTCGAGGAGGTGGTCGGCTTCGAAGGTGACCCGGCCGTGATCCGGGCCAATCTGCTGCCTGGCTGGACTCGCGCCACGCTTGGCCTGGTCGAAACCAGCGCCGGCCCCGCCCTTTTGCTCGACCCGGCCGAACTGGTCGCAGGCCCGGCTCGCAAGGCCGCCGCGTAAGGCAATCTTTACCCCGTCCGCCTTAAAGTCGGGGCTTCAAGTGGGACAAAGGTCGTATCGCCATGAAAAGTTGCCTGATCGTCGACGACTCGCGGGTGATCCGCAAGGTTTCGCGTCATATCGTCGAAACGCTCGGGTTCACCGTGGACGAGGCAGCGGACGGACAGGAAGCGCTTGCCAAGTGCGAAGGCAAGATGCCCGACGTTATCCTGCTCGACTGGAACATGCCGGTAATGAGCGGTATCGAATTCCTCGTCAAACTGCGCGAGCGGCCGGGCGGCCGGGAGCCCAAGGTTGTCTTCTGCACGACCGAGAACGACGTTGCCCACATCCGCGAAGCGATCGACGCGGGGGCCGACGAATACGTGATGAAGCCGTTCGATCACGATACCCTGCAGATCAAGCTGCAGCTCGTCGGCGCCGCCTGAGGTAGCTCCAATGAGCTTTGCCTCGACCATCGGCCGGCCCGGGGGCGGGCCGGTGCCCGCGCGTGGCAAACCGGTCCGTGTGCTGGTGGTGGACGATTCGCTCATCGTGCGTGCAGCTTTCTCACGCCTCATCGAGCAGGAACCCGACCTCGAGCTGGCCGGTCCCGTTTCGAGTGCCGAGGACGCGCTGCGCCTGCTGTCGAGCGAGCGCGTCGACGTGATCCTGCTCGACCTGGAGATGCCCGGGATGGGTGGACTTGAGGCCTTGCCGCAGATGATCGAGCGGGACCGCGAGGCGAATATCCTCGTCGTCTCGAGCTTCACCGCCGACGGGGCGGAAGCAACGGTCGATGCGCTGGCGCTGGGCGCAGCCGACACCTTGCAGAAGCCATCGGGCGGGTTCGACCGGGCGTACCGCGACAAGCTGCTTGCCAAGGTCCGCGGCCTGCGCCGCAAGTCACCGCGCCGCATCGCCGCGGCCGCCGCGCCCATCGCCGCGGAACCCGCGTTGCGGCCGTTTGCGCGCCGCCGCGCCGAAGTAATCGCCATCGGCGCTTCGACCGGGGGCATACATGCGCTTGGCCAGTTTTTCGGTGCCTTGCCTTCGCAACTCGGCGTGCCGATCCTGGTCACGCAGCACTTGCCGGCGTCGTTCATCGAGGCCTTTTCGCGCCAGCTTCAGGAAGTCTCCGGCCTGCCGACGTTCAAGGCGGAAGAAGGCCTTGCGCTGCTGCCCGATCGCATCATCGTGGCACCGGGCGATGCGCACATCCAGATCAGGCGCAAGGAAAGCGGCGAATGCGTGATCGCTCTCGACCGCAAACCCGTCGCCAGCGGTTGCCTGCCCTCGGTCGACCCGATGTTTTCCTCGCTCGCCAGGACGCACGGCTCGGCCGCGCTCGGCATCGTTCTGACCGGCATGGGGCGCGACGGCACCCTGGGCGCCCAAGACCTGGCCCAGGCGGGCGGTACGCTTCTGGTGCAGAACGAAGCCAGTTCGGCGGTCTGGGGCATGCCCGGCTCGATCGCCAGGGCGGGTCTTGCCTCGGCCATCCTCCACCCCTTCGATCTCGCTGCACGCGCGGGGGCGGCGGCAACCACGACGCGGGGCGTGTGATGGACACCAACGATCTCGCCATCTCCATAATCGCAGGCTTGCTCGAAGCTCGAACTGGACAGCGGCTGACCGACGATCGCAAGTGGCGCATCGCGCCGGCGCTCTCCGGCCTGTTTCGCGAACGCGGAATCTCGAGCAACCAGGATCTTGTCGTCCTCCTGACGCAGCCGGATAACAGCAGCCTGTCGCAGGACGTGGTCGAGGCGCTGCTCAACAACGAAACCTATTTCTTCCGCGACCGCCAGGTCTTCGATCACCTTGCCGACAAGTTGCTGCCCCAGCTTGCGCAGGAGCGGGGGCGGACGAAGCGTCTGTCGATCTGGTCGGTCGGCTGCTCGAGCGGGCAGGAAACGCTCAGTCTTGCCATGACCTTCGCCGAGCAGGCCGCAAGGTGGGCCGGCTGGACCATCGAGATCCTCGGCACCGATGTTTCGACCAGCGTCGTCGACAGTGCCCGCTCCGCGACCTATTCGAATTTTCAGATCCAGCGCGGGCTGGGTGTGGCGCAGATGCTGGGCTATTTCACCGAGACGCCATCGGGCTGGCGCGCACGCGATTCCCTGCGCGAGATGGTGCGCTACGAGGTGCACAACATCCTGCACCAGCCACCCTATCCCGGCCGCTTCGACCTGATCCTGTGCCGCAACGTCCTGCTCTACTTCGACGCCGCCGTGCGCGAACGGGCGTTCGCCCGGCTGAGCGAGGCGCTCGCCGAGGACGGCCGGCTCGTGCTCGGCGGCGGAGAAACCGTGCTCGGTCGGGGAGGCTTCTTCATCCCCGACGAGGAACGCCAGGCAGTCTACCGTCATGCGCCAGAGGACAGGCGACGGGCCCAGGCTTCGGCTGCGTGAACAGGGTAAATGTCGGGTTTATCGTTCCGTAACGCTTTCGCAGTACCCCGCAGGCGGGGGGACACCGCATTGCTGCTGACAGCAGACGACGACAGGATTTCGCCGAAGTGGCTGGTCATCGGCTCGACCGCGCTACTGAGCGCGATCGTGGTCGCGTTGATCGGCTACGTTGCAAGCCTGGGCGCGTTCGCCTCGCCAACGGCCACGCGGGCGCTCGCTGTGTCCGCAGTCGCCTATTGCGTGGCGGCCGCCCTGCTGGTGCGCATCGGACTGGGCAAGGTCGACCGTCTGGAGCAGCTTGGCCTGACCGACAGCCTGAGCGGCGTGTCCAACCGCCGTGCGCTGCACATCGACATCCAGCGCTTCGCCGCCGAGGACGACGAGGTTGCCCTCGCCCTGCTCGACCTCGACGGGTTCAAGGCGGTCAACGATCACTACGGCCACTTCGTGGGCGACAAGCTCATTCGCGAAATGGCAACGCTGCTGACCGAGCTGTGTGGCCGCGAGGCGAGATTCTACCGCCTTGGAGGCGATGAATTCGCCATCGTCGTCATCGGCTCGCTTGCCGCCAACATTCTCGAGAGCACCTGTCGCCGGCTGCTTGAACGGCTCGCGCGGCCGATCGCCATCGACGACCGCAAGTTGTCGATCGGCGCCAGCATCGGACTCGCGCGGAGCGATGCGGAGACCGTCGCCAATTCTTCCGAACTGCTGCGCCAGGCGGACGTCGCGATGTATGTCTCCAAGACCGGCGGCAAGATGCGCTGCACCTGGTTCAACGAGGGCTTCGACCGGGCGCGCGAACATGCCCGCGCCATCGAGGCCGAATTGCGCCAGGCGATCGCCAGGGGCGAGTTCCACATGGCCTATCAGCCGCTGGTCGATGCCGCGAGCGGCGCGATCGTGGCGGTCGAGGCGCTGCTTCGCTGGGATCGCGGAGAACGCGAACCGGTCGGCCCCAGCGCTTTCATCCCGATCGCCGAGGAAACCGGACTGATCAATCCGATCGGCCGCTGGGTGCTGCGCCAGGCTTGTCTCGATGCGCTCGACTGGGACGACATCATGCTCTCGGTCAACGTCTCGCCGGCCCAGCTCCGCAATCCCGAATTCCCCATCCAGCTCGGCCATATCCTCGAGGAAACAGAATTCCCGCCCGAGCGCCTCGAACTTGAGATCACCGAGACGTACCTGGTAGGCGATCCCAACGTGGCCGGCCGTGCACTCGACATGATCCGCAGCTTCGGCGTGGGCGTGGCGCTCGACGATTTCGGCACCGGATACGCCTCGATCGGCTTCCTCAGGAAGTTTCGCTTCGAGAAGCTCAAGCTCGACCGCTCCCTGATCGTCGAGGCGGCGGACGACGATTCCAGCCGGGCGATGATGGTGTGCTCCATCGCCGTTGCCCGGGCCATGAACATGGGCGTGACCGCCGAGGGGGTGGAAACCGACGCCCAGGCCACCCTCGCTCGCGCGGCCGGCTGCGACCAGATGCAAGGCTGGCTCTACTACAAGGCCGTACCGGCCGCCGAACTGACTGAACTGCTCGATCTTTCGCGCAGCACCGGAGACAAACGTCATGGACATGTCGCACACGCCTGAAGCGCCCCGGATGGACGACCTCGAGCAGGACCGCGCCGCCCGGCTCGCCGCGCCGCGGATCGAGCGCGACCGCCGGATGTTCGGCACCCGCTCGATCGGCCAGCGCATGCGCACCGTGCTTGCCACGATGTCCGCGCTGGCGATCGGCAATGCCGCGCTGGCGCTCGCGATCTGGCTCGGGACCGACGGGCTGCCGGGCTGGGCCTTCGCCTTCCTCACGCTGCTGACGGCCGGCCTCGGGATCACGGCCTACATGACCCAGCGGCTGATCAACGAGGACATCATCCGCCCTCTGCGCAGCGCCAAGCGAACCGCCGTCGCGCTGGCCGAAGGGCGTCACGAGGTGCATATCGACGACGAGGACCGCGATGACGAGATGGGCGACCTTGCCCGGGCGCTCGGCACGATCAAGAAGGCCGCGACCAAGTTCCATCGCCTGCGGATCCAGAACGAGGCCGATCGCGAAAGCCACATCGAGGCCCTGCGCCGCCTGACCGACCGCTTCGACCAGACCGTCGGCGAAGTCGTCAGCTCGGTCGCCTCGTCCTCGAGCGAGCTGCAGGCAACCGCCACCGCTATGGCCGCCAGCGCCGAGCAGTCCTCCAGCCAGTCGGGCCGCGTCAGCCAGGCGCTGGCGGAGGCGACCGCGGGGGTTACCGCGGCGGCCGCCGCGAGCGACGAATTCGCCATGTCGATCGGCGAGATCAGCCGCCAGGCCTCGACCAGCGCCGAGCTCGCCCGCAAGGCCAGCACCGCCGCCGTCGATGCCGACCAGACCATCTCCGAGCTGACCATCAGCGCCAGCGAAGTGGGCAAGATCGTGGAGCTCATCTCGACCATTGCCCAGCGCACCAACCTGCTCGCCCTCAACGCCTCGATCGAGGCGGCGCGCGGGGGCGAGGCCGGGCGCGGCTTCGCGGTCGTCGCCAGCGAGGTCAAGGAGCTGGCCACCCAGACCGGCAAGGCGACCGAGCAGGTCGCGGCGCAGATCCGCGCGATGCAGGACACCACCGGCGCCAGCGTCAGCGCGCTGCGCGACATCGCCCAGCAGATCAAGCAGCTCGAGACCACGGCGGTGTCCATCGCCGCGGCGGTCGACCAGCAATCGGTTGCCGGCCAGGACCTCGCCCGCTCGATCGACATGGCCGCCCGCAGCGCCGAGGAAGTGACGAGCAATATCGAACAGGTCCGCGAAACCTCGCTCGCCACCGGCAGCGCGGCGAGCCAGGTGCTGACCAGCTCGACCGAGCTGGAAAAGCAGGCGACCTACCTGCGCGGCAAGGCGGCCGAGTTCATCGCGCACGTGCGCCAGGCCTGACCAAGGCGAAGGCGACACCAGCGGGCCAGTGCGGGCGAAGTTCACACACCTGGAACACATGGAACGCTGTCCTGGCTCGAAACTCCGGGGCGAAGCGGGTCGCCCGGCGGCGACACCGCGGCCAGCCTCTCGCGCAGCTCGGCAGGCAGGTGTTCGAGGAACGCCAACTCCGCCTTCTCCCGCCTGTTACGCAGGGCTTCGTCCCACTGCGCTGCGAACTGCGCGTCGCGCCGCCTGAGCCGATAGGCTCCCTCGCGCGATAGGCCGGCCCTCGCCGCCGCCTGCCGCACATTGACCCCTGCCATGAGGTCTTCAAGGAACTGGCGGCGGCGGCAGGCAGTCCAGCCGTCGCGCCGCGGTGTGGCAATTGTGCCCATGATCCGCTCCTCCTTCCGAAAGCGAATCACCGCCAGTAAGCATCGGAGCGGGTGTAGGAAAACGGCGACTTAGCGCAGCTTTGTCCCGGCTCCGAAATGTCGGGGACGAGAGCGGGAAGCGGTCATCAGCGCCTGAGGGCTTCGCCAGGCCAGGGACCGGCCCGCCCTATGCAACACCCTGCGTAGCACCGGCTCCAGCAGGCCGCGCCCCGTTGCGGCTACGCAGGCGTTGCTGATGTGTCGGCCGCTGCGGTTCGGTCAGCCGCCGCGACCTTCCCTGCTGACCGTGATGCTGGCTTGCAGATCCGTTGGACGAACGATGGGCATGACCGGGGCATCGGCGACCAGCTTGACCCAGAGGGCATCCCCGTCCCTGAAGTAGGAAGTCTCGTTCGCCTTGCGCAGTGCGTCCATGCTGCCCTGTTCCGTTCCGGAGGCGGCACTGGTGAAACCCGGCAGTTCGAACATGACCCACGAGCCCTGGTCCATTTCGGCCAGACTGAGAGTGACTTCAGGCCTTTCGGTTTTGACCTGGATCTCGCTGCCGGCGCGCACGGTGCTCTGGTCGCCGTTGATCTTGAATTCCCTGCCGTTGCGAACAAGCGCGATGGGCGCCTGCGGAGGACGACGGGAGAACAGGGCGGCACGCTGGGACTTGACGAGAGGCGTGTCGGGCGCATTCGGACTGAGCGATGCGATCAGAGCGAACCGGGCAGTCCGGGATTCAAGATTGACTGCAGCGGGAAGTTCTCCCCTGCTGTCCGACAGATTCAGGCGGCCGACGTCGCCCGTGCACACGGCGGCGTTCCAGCTTGGGATGGCTTTCGCATGTGTCGTCGATGACGACGCTGTCGTTCTCGCCATCGGCGAGCACGATGTGGGAATCGGGAATGCCGGTCACCGAACCGTCCAGGTCGTGGATCGACAGGGTCCGATACTGGTTCCCGCCGCGGTTGTCGTTGTCGAACCGCTTGTCGTATTTCGGGAAATAGACCGGCTTGGCGTTGATGAATTTCGCCCCGCTGATGGTGCTTCCGGTGCTGAGCCCCGCGCTCGTGAACAGCAGGAAGGACAGCGCGCCCGTCTTGCGCAGCTCGTTGTCCTGGAAATTCACGAACGTCGTGTTCACCACATCGTCGCGATAATCGTAGTATTCGTAGCCGCGGATCGGGAAATCGGGGATCAGCGTCTTGGGCAGGCTGCGGCCGATAGGCGATTTCTTCCGGCGTGGTGGGATTGCCGATATTGTCGGTCTCGCCCACGACCAGCGAATTCACCAGGCGTGAACTGAACGGCAGGCTGCCGATATCGCCGGCGGCCTGCGTCATGCCGATGGCGTTGTCGGCAAGTTTCATGTTGCTGTAAACGTACATGTCCCCCCGGCCCCAGAGACCGCCATTGCGGTTCTTGTAGGCGGTCAGGTTCACGAAGTGCGTCTCCATCACGTCGCTCTCCAGATCGGTGGGATCTGTCAGCGGGATCAACGGAAGGGAGGCCAGGCCGAAAGTGTTGTCTTCGTCGATGTGCCGGTCGATCAGGAACCCGTCGAAGTTGGAATGGGCCGTGTTGCCTTCGAATGCGCGCAGCGGCGTGCGGCGCGGCCAGGTGTTGGCGGCGACCTCCGTGCCGGCGAAGGCGCCGTTGCGGGTGTTGCGGTATGGACAGCCAGAAACCGACCTGGTCGGAGCCGGCCGCGACGTTGTCGATGTAGGTGTTGTCCGGGTTGGTGATCCAGAACGACGCCGCCGTGTTGTCCGACGGCAGCAGCGTGTTGCCCGCCGTGGAAGCTGGCTTCCCTGTAGGCCGCGCATGTCCTCGGCTAGCGCGATTGTTGATCTCTCCGTTGGCGGCGAGGTTGGTGGGCACGCAGTCCAGCGTCGGATGGCACTTGGTCTGGATCGCCAGGTTCCTGACGAACTCGTTGCCGTGCTCGATGCCGTCTTCCATGAAGAAGCAGTGGCCCACGGTGTTGTAGGTCACGTTGTTCTCGACGCGCAGGTTGTTGGTGCCGTGCACGGTCACGCAGCGGTTGTAGGTGTCGTGGATCGAGGCGTTCCTGATGTACTGCCGTGCGCCTTCGCCGATCGACGTGCCAGTGGATCGGGTAGCGCGCGAGGTGCAGGTGCTGGCCCATGCGGTTCAGCTCGACGCCCGAGACATGCATCTTCGAGCCGGCCATCGCCATGATGTGGCCGCCGAAATAGCTCTCGCGCCGCATCCTCCGACGCCTGGACCTTGATGTTGCGGGTCAGCATGGCCGACCTCGCCGCGCTCGTCCACGCCGAAGGTGATCTCGCCGATAGTGCATGTATGTCGAGCGGCTGCGCGAAGCTGAGCGTGTTGCCGTTGACCGCGGTGATGGTGCGCCGCTCGGCCTGGCGCGGATTGAAGTCGGTCGAGGCGAGGACGATCTCGTCGCCCGGCCGCCAGCCGCTCGCGTCGAGCACCTTGATGCTGGTGCGCGCCCTTCTCGGCTGTGGCGTCGAGCTTGGTCCAGCTGTGTCGCGGTTGCCATGCATGTTCGAGCGTGCCGCGCAGCAGCATGATGCCGCGGTCGCCCATCGTGTTGATGTCCTCGTCCTGCACCTTGTCGGTCAGGGTGATGGTCGCCTTGTGGGTGAAGGGCCGGGCCTCGGTGCCGATCTGCAGTTCGCCGCCGGGGACGTAGATCCAGTCGGTGGTCAGCGCCAGGTCGCGTTCGTCGGCGAAGGTCAGCTTGCCCTGCACGGTCATGCTGCGCAGTTCGGGCGGGCTGACGTCGAGCACCATCTCGGTGCCGCGCGGGATGGTCACCGCCTCGCCCGCGGCGGGCACCTTGCCCGAGGGCCATGCCGAGGCGTCCGACCACTTCACGGTCCGCGTGATCGCCGCTTGGCGCGGCCGCGTCCGTCGCCATTTTGGCGTGATCCGCGTGATCCTGCGCGGCGACGCCCGCGCCCGTGGCGAGAAGCAGGCAGGCAGAAGCAAGCCGCGCCCAGCCGAACAGCCGCGATTGATTGTGCATGACCAGATTTCCCTCTCCCGTACGACAAGTCCCGACTATGCCTTGTCCGCGAAGCATTTTGCAACCGGCAAATTGCTCTGTCCTTTCCGGGTGGGCATCGGTCCGGTCGACAGTAGCACGCGAGGTAAGCTGCGTTCGCCGCCGAGTGGGCGCCTCAAGCGGGCGGGTATCGCCGACCGGTCAACGCTGACAGCCGTCGCGCTGACCGGTCCGCGTACGATTAACTGGTGGTCTGAGTCGCGTTCGCATCGCTCCACGGCCAGATCTTCATGCCGCTTACCGACACGTCTCCCATCAGCCCTTCGGAGTTGAAGACGTAGAGGATCGCCTTGTCCGTGCTTTCACCCTCCGCGGTGGCACCCGCCTGAGCGACGGTAACGCCAGCAGCGGCATCGATGCTCCATTCGCCGTCCGACTGATAAGTCTGCAGGGTCGCGGGGTCGGTCACCTTCAGAACGTACGAAGCGGCGGTAACGCCGGCCTGCAATCCGATGCTGCCTTTACCCATCTTGTAGTAACCGGTGACCTTTCCGTTCTGGACGAGCGCGCCTTCACCGCCCGCGCCACCGACGCCCAGCGCGACGCTCGTCACGTCCGGGAACACCAGGTAACCTGCGGGATTGCCGGCGTCACACGTCGGCTCGACCTGTTTACAGGTGTCCAGCGCCGACATCACCTTGGTGTCGATGCTGGGATTGCCTTCGTAGGTGGTCGTATCGGCGTTGGTGCCGCCTGCAAGGTCGGTCGCCTCGACGGTGTCGGTGTCCGTAGCCTCCTGCTGGCAAGCCGGGAGCGCCGCGATGAGAGCGATGAGCGCTAAGCGTTTCATGGGTGCTTTCCTTTCGGTCTGATGAATATGCCTCGATCGTCGAACGGACGGCGCGGGGCGCTTGTTCCGAAGAAGACCGCATGAACCGCTGCAACCGCAGCGGGTTCAACGCACTGGCGCTGGGCCTGATGGACCCGATGGTGCAAAGACAACGCCTGCCGTCATCAGCTGGCGAATCCGCACAGCCGGCCCGGGTACGGGAAAAGTGCGCGACGTTGCTGGCCGAGCGAGCGTCGGGAGGCAGATGCCTCGATCGGCCAGAGGGCAAGCGGGGTTCGCCCCTACCGCGCGACCTCGAGCTTTGCCCCGGCAGAGAAGGCGCCGCCCGGACCGGTGCCGACGGTGCTCACGCCTGCACCGGGAGTCCCGACGCGCACCGTGTTGCCGGCCGCGTTGTCGACCACCAGCTTGGTCCAGAGCGTGTCCTTGTCCTTGAACCAGGAGGTCTGCTTCGCCGCGCGCAAGGCTGCCAGGCTCGACTGCTCGGTACCGCCGGTGGCGGTGGAGAAGCCGGGGAGTTCGAACACGACCGCAGAGCCGTCGTCCATCTCCGTCAGCGAAAGCGAAAGATCCTTGCGGCCGGTCTCGACGCGCACTTCAGCGCCACTGCGGATCGTCGTCTGGCCGGTGTATTCCCACCGCCGGCCGTTGCGGCTGAGCATGATCGGTTCTTCGATCGGGCCGCTGCCGAAGCCCATGTTGGGGCCGAGGTTGAAGTGGCCGAAGTCGCCCTTGCAGATCGCGGCACCCCAGTCGGGCCGGAGCGTGCAGGCGTCCTCGTCGGACGCAATGCCGTTGTCGAGCACGATGTAGGAATCGGGCACCCCGCCAACTGACCCGTCGCGGTCGTGAATCGTCGCGCCGCGCCACGCGTTTTGCCGCCCGAAGTCGGACGCCCACTTGCGCACCACGGGCGGGAAGCTGACCGCCTGCGAGTTGACGAACTTCGCGCCTTCGATGGCGTTTTCCGTGCTCATGCCGAAGCTGGTGTACATGAGGTACGACAGGGCACCGGCCTGGCGCGTGGCGTTGGGCATGAAGTTCACGAAAGTCGTGTTCTCCACGTCATGCCGCAGGTCGTAGTACTCGTATCCGCGGATCGGGAAGTCGGCCATGTCGTTGGGCATGCTGCGGCCGTAGGCGATCTCCGCCGTGGTGCGCGGATTGCCGACGTTGTCGCTCTCGCCGACGAAGATCGAATCCACGACCTTCGAGGTGAATGGTGCCCGGCCGACCGCGGAGGCCGCGTGGGTGAAGCCGATCGCATTGTCGGCCACGCGCAGGTTCTTGAACGTGTGCAGTTCGCCCCGGCCCCACACGGCGCCGTGGCGGTTCTTGTAGCCGGTGAAATTCTCGAACAGCGATCCCTTGGGCGGGCTGTTCACATCGGCGGGGTCGGTGAAGGCGAAGTGGTAGTTGCTGCCACCGACGCTGAACGTGCCGTCCGGCTTGGGCCCGCGGTCGAACATGAAGCCGTCGAAGTTGGAATGGGCGGTGTTGCCGCTGAACTCGCGCATGGGGGTCCGGCGCGGCCAGATCTTGTCGCTGCCTTCGCGGTCGAGAAAGGCGCCGGTGGGATGTTCGGGTAAAGCAAACCAGAACCCCGTCTGGTCCGATCCCGCGGCCACGTTGCCGCGATAGGTGTTGTCGGGATTGGTGATCCAGAAGGCCGAGACGGTGTTGTCCGACGGGATCAGGATGTCCTTGGAAGCCTGCCCGTTCGGTCCGCCAAAGCCGCGGCCCGGCCCGAGATTGGTCGGCTCGCAGGGCAGGGTGGGGTGGCACTTCACCTGGATGGCGAGGTTGCGGATGAACTGGTTGCCGTGTTCGACCGCGTCTTCGAGGAAGAAGCAGTGGCCCACGGTGTTGTAGGTCACGTTGTTCTGCACGGTCACGTTGTTGGTCCCGTGCACCGTCACGCAGCGGCTGTAGGTGTCGTGGATCGCCGAGTTCCTGATGTACTGGCCCGCGCCTTCGCCGATGATGTGCCAGTGGATCGGATAGCGCGCCAGGTGCAGGTGCTGGCCCATCCGGTTCAGCTCCACGCCCGAGACGTGCATCGTCGCGCCGGCCATCGCCATGATGTGCCCGCCGAAGTAGGACTTGGCCGCATCGTCGGAGGCCTGGACCTTGACGTTGCGCGTCAGCAAACCGACCTCGCCGCGCTCGTCCACCCCGTAGGTGACCTGGCCGAAGTGCATGTACTCGAGCGGCCGGTCGAGGGTGAGCGCATTGCCCTTGACGCCCGTGACGTGGCGCCGCTCGGCCTGCCGCGGGTCGAAGTCGGTCGAGGCCAGAACGATCTCGTCGCCGGCCTTCCAGCCGCTCGCGTCGAGCACCTCGATGGCCCTGCTGCCGGCCGCGGCCGTCTTTGCCAGCTTGGTCCAGGTGTTGGTCCGGTCGCCGTGCAGTTCGAGCGTCCCGCCCATGTTGAGGATGCCGCGGTCGCCCATCGTGTTGATGTCCTCGTCCGGGACATTGTCGGTCAGGGTGATCGTCGCCTTGTGGGTGAAGGGCTGCGCCTCGCTGCCGATCTGCAGCGTGCCGCGGCGCAGGTAGATCCACTCGGTCTCCAGCGCGACGTCGCGCGTGTCGGCAAAGCTCAGCCGCCCGTCGATCGTCAGGCTGCGCAGCGCAGGCGGGGCGACGTCGAGCACCACGTCCATGTCGCGCCCGATGGTCACCGCGTCGCCTGCCGCCGGAACCTTGCCGCCCGGCCAGGCAGCCGGGTCCGACCAGCGCAGCGCGCGCATCGGCCCGGCCGGCGCCGCATCGGCGCTCGCGGCCGCATGATCGTGCCCTTCCTGGGCACTGGCACCCGCCCCGATGCCGAGCACGCTCGACATAAAGGCACAGGCAACAAGAAGCAGGCGAGGCTGCAGGCGCATAACGGTAATCCCCTCTGGCGAGACTTCGTGTGTCTCGCTCCCAATTCACGTTACTTTGCAGCGCACGGCCCGATTCGCCAAGCGGGCCTTGCGGCTGCCCTCAACTTGTCGTCGTCACCACCCGTCCTTCGTCTGCTCGTCAAACGGCCGCGTATCGGCGGGCGGGCTCTTGTACGGCGGGCGCATCGGCAGGGTGCGCTCGCCCTTCCACGGGATCTGGTCGACCGCCGTCCAGGCGTTGACCTTGAGCCTGTAGAATACCCAGCGGCCGTCTTCCTTGATCAGCCGGTCGTCGCGCGTGCCGATGCCGAACACGAAGTTGGTGTTGTAGTCGGCGTTCCACTGGATGATCTGGAAGAAGCAGCGGACGCGCGCGCCCTGCTCCATCGGGTCCATGATGAAGTGGCTCATCAGGTGCTGCCGGCCGTACCACCAGTGCTGCCGGTCGTACCACAGGCTGCGCAGGTTCTCGCGAATCGCGTCGTGGCCCTTCACCTTGCCCTGCCACAGGTGGTCGAACTCCGCATCGCGCGCGAAGGTGGCGACGGCCTGTTCCTCGTCCGCCAGGTCGATGCCCCAGGCATAGCGGGCGAAGAGCTCCTCGATCTCGCCCCGGTCCTGTGCGGGCATGACCTTGGGCACACCATCGGGCCACGGATTCTCGGCCATTTCAACTCCCCTCCAGAGCACGCTTGCCAAGCGGCCTCGCGCGCTGTTCAATTGACCTTAGCAAACAGTGCAATCGAATCCACCGGGAGAGGACGATGCCGGAAATTTTTCACCCCTATGCGAGCTTCGGCGGCCAGAGCCGTTCGCCGATGCGCTTCGAAGCCGACGTTTTCGAATGCGAGGTGGGGGGCGAGATCCCGCCCGAGCTGGAAGGCGCCTATTACCGCACCGGGGCCGACCGGCAGTATCCCAGCCTGGAGGACGACATCATCCTGGCCGGCGACGGGATGTTTTCGGTGTTCAGGTTCGAAAACGGCCACGTCAGCTTCCGCAGCCGATACGTCCAGACCGAGAGGCTGAAGGCGGAACGCGCGGCGCGGCGCCGGCTCTATGGACACTACCGCAACAAGTACACCGACGACGAAAGCGTCTCCAACCTGCCAGAGCGCGACAACACCGGCAACACCAACGCCTTCGCGTTCGGCGGCGAGGTCTATGCCCTGCGGGAGGATTCGCGGCCCTACCGGCTCGATCCCGAAACGCTTGACACGTTGCCGATCCCGGACTTCGGCGCGCTGCAGTCGAGCGCGCTGACCGCGCACCCCAAGATCGACCCCCGGACCGGCGAGTGGTGGTCGTACGGCGTTTTCGCCAGGGGCGAGCCGACGACCGACGCCAGCCTTCACGTGTTCGACAGGGACGGCAAGCTGATCCGCGAGGAGCTGTTCCACACGCCCTACCCCGGCCTCAGCCACGATTTCGCGGTGACCCGCGAACATGTCGTCGTGCCGATCATGCCGTTGGTGGCCGACGAGAAGCGGCTGCGCGCGGGCGACCAGTATTACCAATACGATCCCGACCTGCCCAGCAAGTGGGGGATCATGCCGCGCGCCGGTTCGGTCGATGACATGCGCTGGTTCGACATTCCCGGTCTCGTCATGGGCCACATCATGAACGCCTATACCGAGGGGGATAAGGTCATCGTCGACACGCCGGCGAGCCCCGGCAACTGCTTCTGCTTCTTCCGCGACAAGCACGGTAACCTTCCGGAAATGCCCGAAACGGTGACCCAGCTCACCCGCATCACGTTCGACCTGTCGAAGCCCGATGCCGACGCGGTGACGCTCGAGCCGATCCAGGGTGCCTATGGCGACATGCCCAAGATCGACGACCGCTTCGCGATGGAGAAAAACCGCGTGGGCTACTTTGCCTTCCGCGACCCGCCGCGCATGGGAATAGCGCAGATCGACTGGGACACGCGCGACATCGTCTACCATGACCTCGAGGCGGCCGCCGCGCAGGAACCGGTGTTCGTGCCGAAGAGCGCGGATTCGCCGGAGGGCGACGGCTACATCCTCACCGTGGTGGATCGCTTCATCGAAAAGCGCACCGACCTGCTGATCCTCGACGGCAACGACGTTTCGCGCCCGGCCATCGCCACGATCAAGCTGCCCTTCGCCCTGCCCATGAGCTTCCACGGCAGCTGGGTGCCGGCCCATGACTGAGCGCGCGGACGCCCGCAAGCGGCTCGAAGCCAAGCTCGCCGAGCTGGAATCGCGGCAGGAGTTGATCGAGCGCGACCTGTCGGAAACGCCCGATGCGGATTCGTCCGAACGTGCGGTCCAGATGGAGGACGACGAGGCCCTCGAGGCGCAAGGCGCGCTCGTGGCCCAGGAGATCGCCTCGATCCGCCGCGCGCTCGACCGGATCGAGGACGGGTCCTACGGCTCCTGCGTCAAGTGCGGCGCCGACATTTCCGACGGCCGTCTCGAAGCCCGGCCGGAGGCGGCGCTGTGCATCAAGTGTGCGAGCGAGGGCGGCTAGGCCGTCAGGCCACGCGCCGCACGAAGTCGGCCACGAGGTGCTCCACGTCCTTGACCGGCGAGCCGAGGCTCTGCGCCGGGCTGAGGTGATTGTGGCCGGGAAGGAAGTGCAGTTCGGGGAACGTGCCCTTCGCCTCGCCCCACTTGCCGGCGAAACGCGCCGCCTCGCGCTGGAAACTCTCGGGGTCGAATTCGCTGACCGTCAGGCATAGCGGCACCTCGGTCGAGAGCAGGCCCGGAACGCAGTTGGCTTCGCCGTAGCGGCTCGCGTCGGTGCCATAGTAGGCGCGGTGCATGTCGTTCGGCTCGGTCGCCTCGGTGTCGTAGATGCCGCTCATCAGCACCGCCCCGGCAATTCCACCGCCGGGTGCTGCGTGGTGATCGGGAAAGGCGACGTAACTTGCCACGTGGACGGCCCCGGCGCTCTGGCCCGCCAGCACGATGCGGTCGGGGTCGCCGCCGTAATCGGCCACGTTTTCACGCAGCCACTCGACCACCAGCTTCAGATCCTCCGGCCCGCTGGGCCAGGTGTGTGCCGGGGCGAGGCGGTAGGTGACGGTCACGCCGACCCAGCCCATCCGCGCGGCATAGTCGCCCACGTTGCGGTAGAACGGCGAGGCGTCGCTGCGCTTGTCGCCCATCACGAACCCGCCGCCATGAACGAACACGAAGACCGGCGCCCCTTCCATGTTCTGTTCGTAGAAGAGGTCGAGCTTGTGCCGATCGTCCGGCCCGTAGGCCACGTCCGCCTCCTCTTCCGTCTGCGGGTCGAGCCCTTCGAACATCTGGGCGAACATCTGGCTCGTCCCGCCAATCAGGGCGGGTGAAAGCTCGCGGCCGAAGCCCTCCAGCTTCGCGCGGACTTGAGGAGTCATCATTTGGCATCTCCGATCAGCAGGACGGGTTTGATCGCTTTGCCCGAATGCGCATCGGCAAAGGCGCGCTCGATTTCGGCGAAGGGATAGAAGGTCAGCAGGCGGTCGAACGGGAAGCGTCCCTGGCGCCAGTATTCCGCCAGTTGCGGCAGGAACAGGCCCGGATGCGCATCTCCGCCAAGGATGCCGCGCAACTGACGCCCGCCCGCCAGCATGGCGAACATCTGCGGCGCCCACTGGCCGCGCGGGGCGGCCACGAACCCGGCCGTGCCGTTCATCGCCAGCGCCTCCAGCGCCCACGAATGAACTTCGGGCACGGTGGTGGTGTTGAAGGTGAAGTCGACCCCGCGCCCGGTGACGGCGCGGACCTTCTCGGCCACGCCGTCCTCGTCGGCGGGGATGCAGTCGGTTGCGCCGAGTTCGCGCGCCAGTTCCAGCCGCTCGCGGTTGATGTCGACCGCGACGATCCGCTTGGCGCCGACGAGCTTTGCCGCCATCACTGCGCTGAGGCCCACGCCACCTGTACCGAACACGGCAAGGGTATCGCCATAGCCGACCCTGAGCGCCTCTATGACGCCGCCGGCCCCGGTCACCACCCCGCAACCGAGCGGCCCCAGCTTTTCGAGCGGAAGGTCCTTGTCCATCTTCACGGCCGTGCGTTGCGGCACAACGCAGTGGGTGGCGAAGCTCGACTGGCCGAAGAAGTGCGAGTGAATCGTCTCGTCGGCATTGGACAGCGACGTCGAACCGTCGAGCCGCTGCGCGCCGAAGCACAGCGGCATGGCGAGGTCGCAGTAGGTCGGGCGGTTGGCCTTGCAGCTCGGGCACTGGCCGCACGAGTTGCCCGAGAGGATGACGTGATCGCCCACCGCGAACCCGGTCACGCCTTCGCCCAGTTCCTCGACCACGCCGGCGCCCTCGTGTCCCAGCACGATCGGGTGCGGCGCGTGGCGGCCAGGGTGCTCGTGCAGGTCGGTGTGGCAAATGCCCGTGGCAACGAGACGGATCCGCATTTCGCCGGGCCGCGGCGGTTCGAGCTCCAGCCGCTCCAGCGACGGGGCTGCGCTGGCGGGATCGCGGCTGACGGCGGCGGTGATCTTCATGCGCCGGGCGCTCCCGCTTTCTGGCCCAGGTGATGGTCGTCCTGGATGTCCGCCACCGGGCCGGTCTGGGTCAGCAGGCTCTTGCGGCGAAGGAACCGGCGCAGGCTCTCCGGGCCGATACGCGGCGCGCCGTAGCCCGACCAGCCGAAGCTGTCCGATCCGAAGGTGCGCATCTTGGCGAAGGTCAGGAAGGTATCCTGCAGGAAGATGCCCCCGGCGTTGAGGCGCCTGCCGATGGCCTTGGCCTCGTCCGCCGTGCCCGCGATCACGCTGGCGGTGAGGCCGAAGTGCGTATCGTTGGCCAGCCGGATGGCCTCTTCGCTATCGGCATAGGCCATGACCGGTATCGTCGGGCCGAAGGTCTCGTCCTGCATGATCAGCATGTCGTGGGTCACGCCGGTCAGCACGGTCGGGCGCAGATAGAGGCCGCCGCCGATGTTCTCCACGTGGCCTCCGGTCAGGATTTTCGCCCCCTTGTCGGTCGCATCCTGCAGGTGACGGGTGACGATTTCGGCCTGCGGGGCGAAGGTGAACGGGCCGATGTGCCCGGCGCGCGGATCGTCGGCGTTGAGGCGGACCTTCTCGGCCTGTGCGACGAGCTTCTCGACGAAGGCATCATGGACGCTTTCTTGCACGTAGACCCGTTCGACCGAATAGCAGACCTGGCCCGTGGCGTAGACCGCCCCGCGCAGCACCGCGGTGGCCGCGCGATCAAGGTCGGCGCTCTCGGTCACGATGCACGGATCCTTGCCACCGAGTTCGAGGTTACACGGGATCAGCCGCTCGGCACAGGCGACCGCGACCTTCCGCCCGGTGGGGACCGAGCCGGTGAAACAGATCGTGTCCGCCTTGGCGATGACGGCCTGGCCGACATCTCCGGGGCCGGTGACGTAGTCGAACACCGCGGCGAGTTCGGGCACCTGGCGGACCGTTTCGAACAGGGTGTCGATGACGCGCGGGGTGATTTCGCTCGGTTTCATCAGCACCGCGCTGCCGGCGAACAGCGCAGGGACGGCATCGAGCAGCGCCAGCATGAGCGGCGCATTCCACGGGCTGATGACCCCCACGACGGGGTAGGCGACCACCTGGCTTTCGACCTCGACCGTCGGCATCGAGGTGCTCATGCCTCGCCACTTGAGGTCCTCGAAGGCCCTAGGCGCGTCTTCCAGCCAGCCGCCGATATTGCCCATGGTGATGAAGCCCTGCAGGTAGCTGGTATGACACCCGCCGGTGTCGACCGCGTCCTTCTCGCCGATCTCCGCCGCTCGCGCACGAACCGCGCCCAGCCAGCGCGCCATGACGGCGCAGCGCCCCTCGACGCCGAGCGCTTCCCATTCCGGCTGGTTGTTGCGCAGCCGCGCTGCCTTGGCTTCGATCTCGGCGCGATCCGATACCGGCAGGCGATAATCGGGCTCTCCCGTGCGGGGATTGCGTATCTCGAGAACTGTCGTACCGCTCATGTCTCTCCCTTTCCCTCTTCGTAACCGGCCGGTTGACTGAATCAACCATTGTCCGGCCCGACCTGCCCCGAGAGGTTCTTTGGCAGCGCAAAACCTGCCGTAGCCCCGGCCTGGCGCGCCGGACCCGCAGCCCGTCTCATCCGCCGCCGAGTGACGGAACGGGATGGGCCGCCCGGCCGTTGAAATCCTGTGCGCCGCGAGATTTCGCGGGGAAAATCAGGAGTATGGAAACGATGAGTCACCAGAGCCAAAATCAGAGCCAGAGCCAGAGCCAGAACAAGGATCTGGGCCAGAACACCGGCGCCGGCAGTCGGCAGCAGGAACAGGCCACCGCTGGCGGCAGCATGGAGCAGGACCGGCAGGGCGACAGCCAGATGGAACAGCAGGGCGGAACCTACCGCCCCGAAGGCGACCGCGGTGTCGAGTTCGAGAGCGACAGCGGCAACGACATCACGATGTCCGGCCGCCAGCCCGAACAGCACGGCGAACGTGGTAGCCAGCAGGACCTCGGCCGACGCGACGACCAGCAGGAGCAATCGGATTTGGAGAAGCGCCGCCAGGCCGAACAGCAGGATGGCGCAAGCAGCAGCCAGCCGGGCGAAAACACGCCGCCAGGCTATGGCGACCGCTGATTTAACGGAACATCAAGTCGGGGGGCCGCATCGTGCGGCCCCTTTTTCACGCTCTCAGAACCCGTAGCGTACGCCCGCCCAGACAGTGCGCGGTGCACCGAGGTCCATCGAGCCGCCCTGGTTGCGGGTGACGATCGTCTCGTCGAACACGTTTTCTGCCCGGGCGACGAAACTCAGGGCGCCGAACAGCGGGATCTGCGCAAACAGGTCGAGCGTGGTCGCGGCAGGCAGGACGTCGGTCTCCTGGTCGTCCTCGTACTGCTTGCCGACGTGGCGCAAGGTGGCTGCGACCAGCGCTCCGTCCGCGGGCCGATAGCTGGCCGTGGCGCTGGCCGCCCACTTCGGGGTCTGCGAAGGGGTGTAGCCATCAAGGGCGGAGGCAAAGCCCGTCCCTTGCTGCTTCGCATTGGTGTAGGCCAGCGACCCGTCGAAGCCGAAAGGCCCGCTGCGCAGCTCCGCGCCGAACTCGAAACCCTCGGCATCGATTGCCTGGATGTTGCGGCGCTGGCGCAGGTTGGTGCCGATCGTAACGTTTGTGATCGCGTCGTTGACCACGTTGTCGAAGTAGGTCGCAGTCAGCTTGATGCCCGGCATGGCCTGCCAGTCCAGCCCGACATCGAAGCCTTCCAGCGTCTCGGGAACGAGGTTGGCATTCGCCTCGGTCGTGACGGGAAAGACCACGAAGGGTCGGTAAAGCTCGTTCACGGTCGGCAGGCGCAACCCGCGATAGGCGGCCGCGCGCAGGTCCAGCGCTTCAGTGGCGGCAAAGACCGCACCGCCGCGCCAGGAAACCTCCCAGTCAGCGCGATTACCGTAGGTATCGTCGGTCAGGACCGTCGTGCCGGCCCCGTTGAGCGCGCGATAATAACCGTCGCGGATCGTGTAGTGGTCGGCGCGCAGGCCCCCCGTCAGCGTCAGGCGGCCAAGCTCCCAGTCGTCTTCGACGAAGAAGCCGGCGTCGGTGTTGACCCCGCCGGCGAAGCGCTGCTCGGTCCGCGCGCCGCTGAAGGCTGAATAGGCGTCTTCCTTCAGGTCGCCCTGTGTGCGGCGATAGTCGGCGCCGAAGCGCAAGGTGTGCCCGCCACCGACCGGCGGGCGGATCTCGACCTTGCCGCCCTGCCCGCTGGCAGGCGTGTCCTTCTGTTCGAGCACCGGCACGAAGCGGGTCGAGGAGATCACCGTGTTGTGGAAGTTGCGCCACTGGAGATAGCCGATGACGTCGAACTGCCAGTCGCCGCGGCCGATGAGCCGGGCGCTCACATCCTCGCCCCGGCTGCCGGTGTTGGCTCCCTTGAAGCGCAGCACGCGGTCGTCGTCGTAGGCCATGCCGCGCAACTGGAGCGTCATGTCGCTGCCGACCGGCTGGACCACCCGGGCGCTGGCCGACCAGGAATCGAATTTCGCGCGCGCGCTCGCCGGCACGCGCTCAGCTTCGGGCGTGGTCCAGAAGCCCTTGCCGCGATCCCACCGCCCGCTGACAACCGCGTAGCCGTCGCCGATCTCGGGCGCGAGGCTGCGCCGACAGCTCCGTTTCCGCACGGTCGTTGATCAGCGCCGAGCCGGTGAACAGGCCCACGTCGTAGGCATCGGCGCTGTCGAGCTCAATGGTACCTGCCAGTGCGCCCGCGCCGAACGGTCCCGAGCCGCCGCCGCGGGTAACGCGGATCGACTCGAGGCGTGAAGGGTCGATGGCCGACAGCGGGATGTAGCCGAACATCGGGTCGGCCAGCGGCACGCCATCGAGCAGGACCAGCGCCCGACTGGTGGCATTGCCGCCAAGTGCGCGCAAGGTCACCCCCTGCGCGCTGGGGTTGGACGAACGGCTGTCGGACCGGCGGAACTGCTGAAAGCCCGCGACATTGGACAACACATCCTCCAGCCGGCCCGAGCCTGTCGAAACGATCTGCTCGCGGTCGATCCGCTGGATGTCGTAGGCTGGCGTGGCCGGCGTCTCGTCGAGGCCCCTGCCGGTAACGATGATCTCGTTGACGGGCACCGAGTCCCCGGAAGAAGTGTCCTGGCCCATGGCTGGCGTGGCGAGAGCCGCGACCGAAACCGCGAGGCAAAGATAAAGCTTTCTGGGCATCCTGTCCGTCTTTCGTTGACTTTGTCCGTCTTCTAGCGAACTGCGCTTGCGGTGTCACCCCGCCTTTGGCAGAGATTGCGCAAACGGGAGGATTTACCGATGCGCAGCCTACTTGCCGCCGTCCTGCTGGTCGGTTGCTCGGCCGTTGCCGCGCCGCTTGCCGCCCAGCAGGAGAACCCGCCGATGCCCGCCAAGCCCCCCCAGACTGCGCCGAAGGTTGATGGCGATCACGCCGCCCTGCTCGCCAGCCCCGATCCCGGGCTCGCGGCGAACAAGCGTCTGGTATACGACATGTACCGCATCGTCCTGCAGGCCGGGCTGGCGGACCGCGCAGGCGAGTTCATCGCCGATGGTTACGTCCAGCATAATCCCAACGCCGGGCAGGGCCTGGCGGGCGTGCAGGACTACATCCGCAAGACCCGGCCCGAGCGGCCGATCGCAGAGCGGCTCGAACTCCCGCTCATCCAGCTCATCGCCGAGGGCGACTACGTGATGACCAGCTTCGTCCGGCCGGAGAAGGACGCCGAGGGGGAAACCTATTACTCGACCTGGTTCGACCTCTACCGCATCGAAGACGGCAAGATCGCCGAGCACTGGGACCCGATGCTCAAGAGCGACACCCCGGTCGATCCCAACGACAAGAAGCTCTAGCGGGCGCGTCGGTTCGCCCCGCGCATGAAGTTGCGGCCGTGAGCGCCTCGAGCGCCCACGGCCGCGGATGCCGCATCTGCAGCGGATCAGACGATGACGAAGTCGGTCGCCGCGATCGCGTCGTGGTTCGGCAGGAAGGCCATCAGCACCTGGGCCGCGCCGCCATTGCCGTCGGCGTCAAAGTAGAGATGTCCGTTCGCCTGGTCGTAGACGAAGCGATCGTTGGCATCGTGCGCTTCGGTGCCGGCGACGAACTGGTCCGCCGCCAGGGGACCGGCCGCCAGCCCTCCGCCGAAGGCCGAGGCGTTGATCTCCAGCTTGTCGCTGCCGCTGACGAAGTCGAAGATCGTGTCGACGTTCGGGCTGCCCCAAACGCTGGTCGCGCCAGGAGCGTAGCTGAACACGAAGGTGTCCGCGCCGCCGTTGCCGACCAGGGTATCGGCGCCCATGGCGCCGTCGAGCCGGTTGGCGCCATGATCGCCGATCAGGGTATCGTCGAACAGGCCGCCGATCACGTTTTCGAACCCGTCGAACGTATCGCCCTGGGCCGCGTTGTTGTAGCCCATCCCGGTCAGCAGGTTGACGAACACCGTGCCGGAGTTGTCCTCGAAGCTGAGCAGGTCGGTGCCTGTGCCGCCGATGAGGACGTCGGGCCCGACCGCGCCGATGACGGTGTCGTTGCCGGCGCCGCCGTCGATCCGGTTGACGCCGGGATCGCCGATCAGGAAGTCGTTGCCCGAAGACCCGACGATGTTCTCGATCAGGTGGTAAGTATCGCCGTCGGCCCAGTTCCCGTGACCTTCGCCCAACGTCAGGTTGACGAAGACCGCTGCACTGCTTTGGGCGTAGCTCACCGTGTCGGTGCCCGGCCCGCCATCGAGCGAATCCGCGCCCGGGTCGCCCATCAGTACGTCATTGAAGTTGCCGGCGCGCATGGTGTCGTTGCCGTTCGTGCCACGCAGGATGTCCGCCCCGTCCGTGCCATTCACGATGACGGTAACGTTTCCGGTTCCCCCGCCGACCAGTGAGTAGTCGAAGTTGTCCGACAACAGCGTATTGCTGGCACCGGAGCCGACCGCCGCCAGGGTAAGCGCTTCTCCACCCGGGGTGTAGGTCAGGGCCCCGTCAGCGTTGATCCGCAGCGAAGAACCCGAACCGACCGTGATGGTCTGGCCCACGAACCCGACGACCCCGGCGACCGAGCCGACGACCAACGGATTGTCGACGTCGACGTCCGGGCCAAACCCGTTGCTGGCGAGGACGTTGCCGGTGAGGACCCCGTTCTCGCTGACGAAGAAGCGGTCGTTGCGGGCGATGCCCAGATCGTCGACCGGGGTGACGTTTATAGCCACCGCGTCGCTGTCCTGCAGCGCCCCACCGGTGCCGCTGTTGCCCTGGTCGTTGGTGGTGATGGTGACACTGGCAGCGCCGTTGTAATCGAGGTTGGGCCTGAAAGTGAGCCCGTTGAGCGCGGCGTTGATGTTTGCCAGCGTGCCGTCGAAGGTCATGGTGGCGTCGGCCGTGCCGTCGCCCGTGCCGAACGTCAGGCCCGCGACGCCGGAGAGGGTAAGTGTGCCGTGTGACGCCGTCAGGGTGACGCGCAGGGCACCGCCACCGGCATCGCTGTCCGTCACGCTGATGGCGTTGGCATTGGCCGCGTTGAAAACAATCGCGGTATCCTCCGCCGTAACCTGGGCCCCGGGAACGCTGTTCACCGGCGCCGTGTTGGACGGCGTCGTCCCGTTCCAGTTGACAACCGAGGCGATTTGGCCGGCGGTCAGGCCAGTGAGGGCATCGCCGGCGAGGCCGTCGATCGTCGCAAGTTCTGCCTGCGAGGACGCCACGTCGTTTTGCTGCGATGCAAAGTGCAGGATCGAAACCGTTTGGCCCGGATCGATCGTCAGGGTGTATGTAAAGGCCACACCCTGGTCGCCGGCAGCGCTAAAAACGGTGTTGCTCACCGAGTTCGGGCGATCGGGTGCCGTCTCCGAACAAGTGGAACACGGTTGGGTCGCCGCCGGGAAAGGCTTCATCGTTGATGATCCAGTTGTCGGCCGTGGTGAAAGACGTGTCACCCGAAGACGTATCGATGATCGTCATTCCGCCGTCGTTGCCGGAGTTCGACGCCACCGTGATGGTCGCGACGATCTGCGAGCCGGTGTTGTTGGTGAAGCTCTCGAGGAAGCGCGCCCAGCCTTCGCCGGCCGTGTCGGGGACATAAACGCGCCGGACGATGTCGAGCCCGCCTGCGGAGCCGTTCAGGACCATCTGGCGGCCGCCGAGTTCGTCAGGCCCGAACGTCCCGGTGACATACGTGCCGTTTACGTTGATCGTCAGCCCGTCGTCGAAAGCGTCGCCGGTCCCGTTGGCGATCGACGATCCGGAACTACCGTAAGAGGACGTCTCGCCGAAATCCCAGATGAACCCGTCACCGTCGTTAAGTGTCGGCATGTCACATTCCTCTCGCCTGCAAAATCGGTTCGCCGGGTGGCAACCTCCTGCCGATTTATATTAGAAGCTGCGCATGATTAATTTGATGACGCGCAAAAAGCGGTAGGTGCAATTTCGCTTCTTGTTGCGATCCGTTCGCAACTCTGCTTGAGGTGGGCGAAACTGAGGGAGATGCGCGTGGCAACGGCGAAATCGAACAGCGTACGGCTCAGGAAGCTGTGGTTCCAGGTGCACAAGTGGATCGGGCTGATCCTGGCCCTGCCGGTCATCGTTCTGTGCCTGACCGGGTCGGCACTGGTGTGGGACGAGTGGCTGACCGATGTCGCCAATCCGCAGCGCTCCGCCGACGTGGCGGCGAGCCAGCCGCCCTCGCTCTACGCCGATGCGGCCCAGGCAGTTCTTGCCGCCAACGAGCGTCTCTCGAGCCTGACCTTCCCCGATGGCGAGGGCGCGGTCGTGGCGTCTGCAACCAGGGTGGGCGAACAGCCGCGCGGGCGGCCGGTGCGCACGCTCATCTGGCTCGACCCGGCCGACGGCCACGTGCTCGACCGGGGAGATACCAGCCAGGGTTTCGCCCGCGTCCTGCACATCCTCCACGGCAGCTTCATGATCCCCGGGCTGGGGCGCCAGGTCGTGGGCTGGGTCGGCGTGTTCATGCTCGTGTCATCGCTTACCGGGCTGTGGCTCTGGTGGCCGTTCAAGGGCGGCTTCCGCCGCGGGCTGAGGTGGAAGCGAATGCCGACGACGAGCGGCAACCTGCACCACCAGGGCGGATTCTGGATCGCCTTGCCGCTGGCGGTGCTGAGCTTCACCGGCGCGTGGATCAGCTTCCCGGTGTTCTTCGGCGCGTTCTCCGGCGAAGGCGGCGGCGCGCGTGAGGGCGGCCCGCGCCGCTTCGGCGGCGCGCCTGTCGAGCAGGTGGTCATGTCGCCCGACGCAGCCCTGGCCGCGGCACGGCCGCTGGCGCGTGGCCCCGTGCAGTCGATCTCTTGGCCGACCGCGCCGGACGGCGAATGGAGCGTTACCTTCCTGCAGGACAGCCAGCGAGCAGAGGTGATGGTTGCCGACACGACCGGCGTGGCCACTCCGCCCGAGCCACCTCGCCCGGAAACCACCGGGCGCCTGATGCGCCGCATCCATGACGGCACGAACACGGGCTGGCTGTGGCAGACGATCATCTTCCTCGGCGGACTGGTGCCTGCCGGGCTGGCCGTCACCGGCGTGATGATGTGGCTGCGCGGGCGGCGCGTTAAGGGCAGCTTGCGCGCCGCCTTCGCACGCGAGCGGCTAGCAGGCGACGCCTAGCTGCGCATGATCGTGCGCGTCCGCACTTCGCGCAGCAGCCGGCAGTAGTTCCAGACCAGATCGCTCTTGGGCAGGGCCCCCGCCGCGGCGCAGCTGGCCGGCCTGGCCAGCGGGTACTGTTCGAGCGGATCCCTGGCGATGTCGTAGAACTCGCACGCATCGATGCTCTTGGTGCAGGTCAGCTTGTAGGTGGCATTGCGCACACCCACGACCTTGATGGAATCCGCCAGGAGGTTGGTCGATTGGGTGGAAACGACGTCATCCCATGGGTCGCGCACCGCGGCGGTCTTGCCGCGCAGGATCGGGAACAGCGAACGACCGTCAAGCGGCCGCGTCGGCCCGGCGGGATCGCCGGCCACCTGCCGCGGAACCGGAACCCCTGCCAGGTCTAGGATGGTGGGGAAGAGGTCGGCGCTCATGGTGATCTGGCCGCTCGTTGCGCCGGGGCGGATGCCGGGTCCGCGGATCGCCAGCGGGACAAGCGCCCCGCCCTGGTAGGCGCTGCCCTTCCCGCGATCCTTGCGCGTGATGTACATGTTGTCGATGAAGTCGAGCATCGGCCGGCCGTACATCGGGGTGCCGTTGTCGCCGACGAAGACGACGTACGTGTCGTCGTCCGCGACCGCGTCCAGCAACTTGCCGATGAGCGTGTCCATCGAATTCGTCATCGCCCGAAACTGCGCCTCGCCGCTGCAGTTGCCCGTTTCCATTGTCCCGAACTTCCCCCCGCAGGCCTCTACCTCGGCGATGGTCGCGGCATCGAGCGTGTCGCGATTGGGAATTATCATCGCACTGGGCTGCTGGACGATCGTCGCATGGGCGAGGTTGAACGCCACCCAGGCGAACCACGGCCGGTCGGGATAGGACTGCTCCTGCCCGTGAATCCAGTCGATCGCGTCGGCCACCTTGACCACCCCGGCGTAGGTCGTCGGGGCGATGCCGGGGAGCGATGCGGTGCGCTCGCCCTCGCTGCGCCAGGTGGCGGGGCCGGTGCTCGCATCCTGTACGTGGCTCTCGTAATCCCAGTAGGTCCGCAGCGCGGCGTGCATGTTGCCGACGAAATAGTCGAAGCCGGCTTCGAGCGGTTTCATGCCCGGGTAGTCGCGCCCGCCGCTGTTCGGCGCAGCGGGCAGCCCGGCCATGTGCCACTTGCCGAACACCCCGGTGCGATAGCCCGCATCGTGCAGCAGACGTACGAAGCTGTCGTGCCGCTGGTCGAGTGCATCGGCATAGGTTTCCACGTGGTGATTTGCCGAAGTCAGGCCGGTGAGAATGGAGGCGCGGGTCGGCGAGCAGAAGGGGTTGGCCCAGGCCTGGTCGAAGGTCATCGACTGGCGCGCGAAGCCGTCCATCACGGGGGTGGAGGCCGGGCTGCCGGCGATCCGCCCGTAGCCCGGATTGTCGAACCCCTGCGGACCGTAACGCCGGGTGAGATCGTCGATCAGGCCGGGATACATCGCGGTCATCCCGTCCATCCCGATGTCGTCGGCGATGATCAGCAGGATGTTCGGGTGCGGCTTCTCGGAAGCGGTCGGCGTCGTTGGCGCCTGAGCGGCGCAAGCCCCCAGGCCGAGCGCGGCGAGGACCGCAAGAAACGTCTTGTGCATAGGCTCTCCCCCGGCCCCCCGTTTACCGATTTCTCGCGCGCAAACCATGCCCTTGTTGCCGTGCGACGCGACCGGGTGCAGGACGGCAGCCATGCTGTCGCAGAAGACCCGCTATGCCATCCGGGCAATGCAGCACCTCGCGGACCGGTACGGCAGCGGGCCCGTCCAGCTCGCCGACATCGCTGCCGAGCAGAACATTCCGGCCAAGTTCCTCACCGTGATCCTGGCGGAGCTGGCGCGGTCCGGCATCATCGAATCGATCCGCGGGCGTGACGGCGGCTATCAGTTGGTCATCCCGCCGATCGACATCACCTATGGCGACCTGGTGCGGCACATGAACGGCTCGCTCGCGCTGGTCCCCTGCGCCAGCCGCTTCGCGCACGAGACATGCAAGAACTGCGTGGCGGAAGACAAGTGCCGCACCCGTGCCCTGATGATCGAGGTACGCGACCGCACGGCCGAACTGCTCGACGGCATTCGGCTCTCCGATCCGATCGCGCCGATCCCGCGCTTCGAGGAAGAGGAGCAGGAGAGATGACGGACCGGCGTGCGCGGACGTCAGCTCGGCCGAAAAGCGCGCTCCCCTAACCAAAGGCATATTGTCTACCGATATGGTTGAGTTAAACCACTCCGACGTCGGGTCGCATTTTCGCGCCTCGCGCAGGAGCGACCGTTCATGCTCGACTTCACCTTCTCCGACCTGCTGCCCTTCATCCTCGTCGGCTTCGCCGCGCAGATCGTCGACGGGGCATTGGGCATGGCTTTCGGCGTGATTTCGCAAACCATGCTCGTCAGCGTGCTCGGCGTGGCGCCGGCCACCGCATCGGCCAGCACGCACCTGGTGGAAATCTTCACGACCGGCACCTCGGGCGCGAGCCACATCTGGCAGCGCAACGTCGACTGGGGCCTGTTCAAGCGGCTCGTGCCGTTCGGCGTGATCGGCGGCGTCATCGGCGCCTATGCCCTGTCGAACATCGATGCGAGCGCGGCCAGGCCGTTCGTCATGCTCTACCTCATCTTCGTCGGCATCTATCTGTTCGTGAAGGGCGTGCGGAAGTCGGAGCCGCGGTTCGAGGATCCCAAGACCACTCGCCCGCTGGCGCTGATCGGCGGGTTCCTCGATGCGGCGGGTGGCGGCGGCTGGGGCCCGGTCGTGACCTCCAACTTGCTCGTGCAGGGCGGCGACCCCGCCAAGACGGTCGGCACGGTCAACACGGCCGAGTTCCTCCTGGCGCTATCGGTCTCGATCGCGTTCATCGCCAACTTCGGTTTCGAGACTTTCACGGTCACGACGGTCGGCATGATCATCGGCGGGGTCCTAGCGGCGCCCCTGGGGGCGATCATGGCGAGCCGAATCCCGCCCCGCGCGCTGCTCGTTGGGGTGTCCATCGTCCTGATGGCGACGAGCGCCTTTTCCATCTACAAGGCCTGGCCGATCCTCTGACGGCCAGCCCAACTATTCGAAAGCGTTTCGGCCGTGATCGACTGGCCCCTCGTCATCCTCTGCCTGCTGACCGGCGCGATCAACCTGATCGGGGCGCTGGCCTATGCCGCGCGTATTGCCGGGGTGCGGACCCGGCGCATCGCGATGAGCTTCGCGCTGTTCAACGTGCTGGTGCTCGTCTCGCGCCTGTCGAACAGCTTCCTCGCCCCGCTCGCAGCGAAGCGGGTCGAGAACGGCATCGCGGCGGGCGCGGGCGAGCACCTGCTCGGCGATTTCCGCTGGATCATGGCTTCGGCAACCTTGGGCGTGTTCCTGGGCATCCTGCTGGTGCCGACCTTCCAGCGGCTGTTTTCCAGTGCCATCGGCGCGATGCAGAAGAAACCGTCGGTCGCGCGACTGGCATTGCGCAGCATTTCGCCCGCCGGCCTGTCGATGATCCGCCACTCGATCGCCCCGCCCGCCGTGTCGCGCCTGCCGCAGATGACACGGCCGAAAGAAGCCGGCTGGGGCATCCTGGTCGCCAATGCCCTGGCGCAGGGCCTGCTGGCGGTCGGCGTCTTTGCCTCGCTCTACGCGGGCTATCTGGGGCCGGACTTCCGCGTAACGGCCTCGCAGCTTTCGGCAGTGGTCAACGGCTTTGCCACGATCCTGCTGTTCGTCTTCATCGACCCGCAGCTCTCGGTCCTGACCGACGACGTGATCGACGGCACGCTGGGCGAGGCAGCCTACCGCCGGGTGGTGGTGTGGATCTCGCTCAGCCGGTTGGCGGGGACGGTGCTGGCACAGGCCGCCTTCGTCCCCGCCGCCACGCTCATCGCCTGGATCGCGGCGCGAATGTGACCGGTCAGACCAGCTCGGGCTTCGCGTCGAGCAGGATCGTCTTGGTCTCGAGATAGGGCCAGATGCCCTCCTCGCCGCCTTCGCGGCCGATGCCCGACTGCTTGAACCCGCCGAACGGCTGGCCGAATTCCATCCGCATGCCGTTCTGTCCGACGACGCCTGTCCGCACCTTGCGAGCGATGTCATAGGCCGCCTGGGCGTCGGTCGTCATGACCGAGCCGTTGAGGCCGAAGTTGCTCGCGTTGGCGATGCGGATCGCGTCTTCCTCGTCCTCCGCCGGGATCAGGCACAGGACCGGGCCGAAGATTTCCTCCTGCGCGATGCGGCTCTGGTTGTCGACATTGGCGAACAGGGTGGGCTCGATGTAGTAGCCCTTGTTCATGTGCGCGGGGCGCTGGCCGCCGGTAACGAGATCGGCGCCCGACTTGCGCCCTTCCTCGATGTACATTTCCACCCGGTCGAGCTGGCGCTTCATGGCGAGCGGGCCGAGCTGGGTCTCGGGATCGGACGGGTCGCCGATCTTCACGCCCTTCATCACCTTGGCAATCGCCTCGGCCAGTTCGTCGTGCCGGTCCTTGGTCACGATAGCCCGGCTGAGCATGGCGCAGATCTGGCCGCTCATCATGGTAATCGTGTTGCCCAGGATGTTGGCCGCGTCCTCGATGGGGAAGTCATCGCGCACGATGGCCGCGCTCTTGCCGCCGAGTTCGAACGTCGCGCGTGTCATCTTCGCGCCGCAGACGCTGGCAATGTGCATCCCCGCCGCCGACGAGCCGGTGAACGTTACCTTGTCGATGTCGTGCGAGTGGATCAGATGGTCCGACGCCTCGCGGTCCGCCGGGACCAGATTGAGCACGCCCGGCGGCAGGCCGATCTCCTCGGCCGCTTCGGCAATGATGAAGGCTTCCAGAGGGGTCTCTGGCGAAGGCTTCATGATGATCGTGCAGCCCGAAATCAGCGCATAGCCCACCTTGTTGAGCATGATGCCGAACGGCGCGTTCCACGGCGCTATGCCGACGACCACGCCGACCGGCTCGCGAGCGATGATCGCGGTATCGACCATCTGGCCCTTCTTCGTCTCGGTCCAGGCGAAGCTTTCGCCCATCGCGGCAATCCCGCGCAGGCCCATGACCGAGCCCATCTGCATCATGACCGAGCGTTCCTTCAGCCCGCCGATCTGCGCACACCAGGCGGCGGCAATCTCGGGCACGCGCTTTTCCAGCGCGTCTGCCAGCTTCATCAGCATGGCACCGCGCTCGGCCGGCGGGGTGGTCGGCCAGGGGCCTTCGTCGAACGCCTTGCGGGCGGCGGCCACGGCGCGATCCATGTCCTCGTTGCCGGCGGCGGCGACGCGGGCGACGATTTCCTCGCTCGCGGGGTTTTCGATTTCGATGCTCTCGCCACTCGTGGGCGCGACCCATTCTCCGCCGATGAACAGCTTGTCGGGATGCTTGATGTTGACGCCTTCGGGGGTCATTTCGTTTCTCCTATCGCCCGCGGGGGACTCGGGCCTTTCCGTCAGAAGTTACTCAGGATTGCGGCGCTCGGCGAATCGAGCGGTTTGCCCTGCTTCTGCAACTGCAGTTCGGCCGCGCGGACTTTACCCTGCACGTCGATCAGATAGGCGTGGATCGCCTTCACCTGCTGCGGCGTCAGACGATCCTTCCACGCGGGCATTCCGTTTGCCACCAGCGCCCCTTCGAGCACGATCTGGTCGAAGGCATCGTGAATGTTGCCCGGCATCCGGCGCAGGTCCGGCAGGCCGGCGCGCGGCTGGTTTGAATGACACATTGCGCAGTTCGCGGTGAGCAAGGCCTGACCCTGGGCAATCATCGCCGGGGTCGCGCCAGACAGCTGCGGCGGCGGCGCGGGCGCGGGTTCGAGCGGCGGCAGCGCGGGTGGCAACGGCACCTTGCCGCCGCCGACCCTGAACACCAGCAACCGGTTGGCGTTGCCGCGCTCGTAGGCCGCCGAATAGGGTGGAACGAAGCCCCAGCCGCCGCCGCCGAAGCCGGTCTGCACGGCGACGTACTGCACCCCGCCCGCACGGAAGGTCATCGGCGCGGCCATGATCGAGCTGCCGGTGTCGACGCTCCACAGCTGCTCGCCGTTGTCAGAATCAACCGCGTGGAGCTTGCCCGCGAGGTCGCCGTAGAACACGAGGCCACTGGCCGTGGCGAGTACGCCGTGGCGATCCTGGTAGCCATCGCCGGCGATTGTCCATTTCGTCTTGCCGGTCATCGGGTCGATGGCGCGCACGTCATTCGATTGCGGCATGTCGACGGCTGACTTGAAAGCCGGGAGCGCCTTGACCTGGGCCTTGAGTGGTTCGGGCAGGGTCTCGACCAGTGCCGGCAGATCGGCCGTGAACATCAGCGCGGCGCCCGCGTTCATTCCGCCCTCGATCCGCTCGGGGCGCTCCGGCCCAGGCGGCAGCCACATCAGGTTCCCCATGTCGGTTACCTGCGCGAAGTAAAGATTGCGACCGGGGTCGTAGGCCGCCGGGTACCAGTTGCGCGCGCCGGGGCTGCCCGGGAAGACGATCTGCGGGCCGTTGGTGTAATCCGAGGTCTCCGGCGTCAGGATGGGCTTGCCGTTTTCGAGGTCCCATCCGCTCGCCCAATTGGTCCGCGCGATGGCGTTGGCCGCAATGGGCTTGCCGGTTTCGCGGTCGACCACGAAGAAGAAGCCGTTCTTGGGGGTGTGCAGCACGACCGGCCGGTCGTTGAGCCGGGCGAGGATCATCGGCTGGGTCGCCGTGAGGTCCCACTGGTCCTGCGGTGTTTCCTGGAAGTGCCACTTCACCATGCCGGTCGTGCGATCGAGCGCGACGAGGCTATCGAGGAAGAGATTGTCGCCGCCGCCCGGGCTGCGGATCTTCATCGGGTAGGGCCCGCCGTTGCCGACACCGATGATCACCTGGTCGAACTCGGGGTCGTAGTTGATCGCGTCCCACACCGTGCCGCCGCCGCCGATGTCCCAGCGGCTGTCCTTGCTCCAGGTCTTGATCGCCTCTTCAAGCTCGGGGTTTTCCTGCGGGCCCAGCCCGGGATCGCGCGGCACGGTGTAGAAGCGCCATGCCTGCTCGCCGCTCGCAATGTCGTAGGCGGTGACGTAGCCGCGCGTGTCGTACTCGGCGCCTCCGTTGCCGATGACGACGAGGTTGCCGGCAATCTCCGGTGCGCCGGTGATGGTGTAGCCGCGCGTGCGATCGGTGAAGGTGTCGACTTTCCACGTGACGTCGCCGGTCTTCGCGTTGAGCGCGTAGAGCCAGCCGTCGAGCGCGGCGACGAAGACCTTCCGGTTCTCTGGTCCGCCCGCCACCTGCACGCCGCGGTTCGCCTGGTCGCAGCACGCGGCGCGGTTGGCCTGCATGTCGACCTCGGGCGTGAAGGTCCACAGCTCCTTCCCCGTGGCAGCATCGAGCGCATAGACCCGGCCGAGGTTGCCGCTGGCGTACATAACGCCGTCGATCACCACCGGGGTCGATTCCTGCACCCGGTCGGTACCGAGGTCGTATTCCCACGCCAGGCCGAGCTGGCCCACGTTGTCGGCCGAAATATCGGTCAGGCGCGAGAAGTGGCTCGAGGCCCAGTCGCCCCCCGGATTGTCCCAGTCGTCGCCCGCGCCATAGGTCGAGGTGTCGATCTGCGGGGCTTCGTCGGCCGTTGCCGAACACGCCGCGAGAAACAGCGCGCCGGACAGTGCAATCAAGCGCTTCATCGACGTGCTTTTCATTGCGGCCAGAGGTGCTGGTACTGCTCGATCACGCTTTTGAGCGTGCGCGGCTTGCGGCCTGTGATGCGCTCGACGTCGTCCGATTCGATGTCCATGTACCCCTCGCGGATCGATTGGCCGAAGGTCACCATGCCCTCGCTCGCCCAGGGGATGGGCCCGTCGGGCATCACGTCGGAAGCCTTGCGCGGCACGCCCAGCGAATCGAAATATTCGAACATTCCCTCGTCGTCGACGCGCTCGATGTGGATCGGCTTTCCGGCCATTGCGCCGACCAGTGCCATCGCGTCTGGCAGGGTCCACAGCTCAGGCCCGGTCACGTCGACCGCCGTGTTCTCGTGCCCGTCCTGCGTCAGCACGCCCACCGCGGTCGCCACGCAATCGTCGCGGCTGACGATCGGTACGCGGCCGTCGCCGGCGTTCTCCGGCTTGTGTCCGGACTGGAGAGCCGGGATCGCCATCGCGGTTGCAACTGCCTCTGCATAGAGGCTGTTGCGCAGGTGCGTGTAGGCGAGACCGGATGCCTCGATCATCCTTTCGGTCGCGATGTGGTCGAAGCCTTCGACCGATGGATTGCCCGGTTTGCGCACGCCAAGCAGCGAGGTGTAGACGACATGGCGCACCCCCGCCGCCTTGGCCGCCTCGACTGCCGCGGTGTGTTGTTCTACCCGGCTGCCGACCCGCACGGTTGAAATCAGCAGCAGCTTCTCCCCGCCTTCCATTGCCCCGGCAAGGCTCGCGGGATCGTCGAAGTCTCCCTGTCGGACATGTGCGCCCGCCTCGGCGAATTCCGCCAGCTTCTGTGGGGAGCGGCTGAACACCACGAGGTCTTCCGCCGGGATTTTTTCCAACAGCATCCCGGCCGCAGCCATGCCGAATTGCCCGGACGCGCCGGACACGATCACCTTGCCCAAGAATCCTCTCCTTCTTGGCGGCGATACTAACGAGTGTTACGGTCGAGGCAACAACTAGGGAGAGACATTGTGAGCAAGCTTTCGATCGAGGATCGCCTCGCCCTGCAGGACCTGATCGCCGCCTATTCCTGGGCGCTCGACACCGGCGATGCCGATGCGCTGGTCGCCTGCTTCACCGAAGACTGCGTGATGAGCGAGGAAGTGTTCGAGGATCCCGACGTGTGGGAAGGCCACGAGGGCATCCGCGGCCTGATGAAGCACTACGCCAACGCTCCAGGCTTCCCCGGCCGCCAGCATCACGTAACGCAGGTGCAGTACATGCCGCAGGCCGACGGGAGCGTGACGATGCGCGGCTTCGCCTTCGTTACCGAGTGTGAGGGCGAGCCCCCTTACCTGCTGCGCTTCACCGGCTGGTACGACGATCACGCCGTGAAGGAGGAGGACGGCGAATGGCGCTTCAAGCGCCGCACCGTGCGGCTGTGGGACGGCGAGGTGCTAAAAAACTTCCCCGGCCGCGGGCAGTGGGTCGCCCGGAAACGGCCGGATTCGCTCGTCATCCGGCGATAGGTCAGCGCGGCGCCAGCACCCAGCCCAGTACCAGCCCAGCATCCGGACGACCGCCGACCGGCGCGGGGACAGGCTGTGTGGTCCCGCCCCGCCTTATCGCGTAGTCCGCGAGCGCCTCGACCCAGTGACCGCCGGCCATGCGCGCCATGCGACCCAGCCCCTGCCAGCCGGGCTGGCACTCGTGACCGGCGCACTGGCGGGCGCGGCCGTAGATCGTCGCGGCGGGCCGATATCCGGCCTCCCGGGCGGCGTCCTCGATCAAGATGAAGTCGGCGTGACGGCTGACCCCGGCAATCAACGCTGGGCGGCTGGCAAGTACCTCGCGAGCCAACCGGATGCGGTCGCCCTCGATGGCGCGCACCGTCCCACCCTGTGCCAGTCCGGCGGCGGCAAAGCGGCGGCCGGCGGCCAGTCCCTCGTCGTGGAGCAGGATCGCGCGCTCCCCGTGCTGCCAGCGCCATTGCGGCATCCCGGCGACGGTCGGCACGGCGAGCGCACCGGCGAGCATTCCGCGGCGACTGGTGGCGATCACTTGCCGTCCCCCGACACTTTCTCATGCGGCCCGGCCGCGAGATAGTCGGCGATCTGCTGCAGTTCGGCGTCGCTCACCTCGCCGCGCGGTATGGCCGGCATGTTGCCGATCCCGCGGCGCGCGGCAACGATGACATAGGCAGCGGCGAGGTTCTCGCGCTTCTCGAGATCCGGTTCCTCGACCCGCCGGGCGAGGAGGCCGTAGCCCATGCCGTTGACTGCATGGCACATGGCACACTTGGCAACGTAGAGCTTCTCGCCCCCGGTCGCGTTCGGGCGCGAGGACAGCGTCACCGGCTTGGGCATCGGCGGCGGTGGCCCGCCGTTCTGGATCGGCCTGCTGATCGCATCGGCACCGGCCTGCGGCCACGCCTGCGTCGCGCAGGTCAGCGTCACGGCGCCGGCGAGCATGACTGAAGCAAGCTTGAGGTTCATTTCGTGCGCTCCCCTGCCAGACCCTTGGGCCAGATGCCGCTCTTGCCAGGGGCAATGATTCCATTGGGATCGAGCGCGTTCTTGACCTTCTCGTTGAGGTTTCTCAGCGCCCCGCCATTCCAGTCGTAGCTGCCCGCGACGAGGTCCATGTAATCGAGGTGAGTGCGGTACTCGCCGTAGCCGTGGGCCTTGGCGTCGGACACCAGAGTGCGGAAGAACCTGTCGACGTTGGCCATCTTCGCAGGATCGTCCTTGTCGATGATCATCGCGTTGACGTTGATCAGGTGCCGCTCGCCGAAAGCGAAGCTGCCCTGGTAGTCCATGCCGTATTCCTTGTAGCGGGCGTACGTCCGCTTGAACTGCGCCAGCGCGAGGTCACCGTCCTGCGGCAGGATCGGGCTGAAGCCGATGTGTCCGCCGCGCCCGCCGTACCAGTTGATGTTCTGCATGGGGAAAGTCATCGGCGTGCCGGTGACGGCAGTGCGCTCGATCGGCTGTCCCTTCACCCAGCTCGACGGCTTGACCAGCAGCGGGTTGATCTTGCCGATCTCGCGCTCGAGCACCTTGTAGGCCGCCTTGTTCATGTCCTCGCGCCCGAACAATCGCAGCGAGACACCCCACCAGCCGATGTTGAAGCGCTTGCGGATCGCGTCGATCACATCGTCGCCCAGTGCGCCGGGCTTGTCAGTCCATTCGTCGCGCGTGGTCAGGACTGCCGCGGCGCGCAGCCAGTTGCCGATGCTCGGGCTCTGGCGCAGCAGGCCCTCGCGCCGCAGCGGGCCGATCGTGTCGACCATCGCCTTGAGGTCCTCCGGCTTGTCGAACTCGACGTCCATGCCCATCAGGCTCTCGGGCTCCGGCATCAGCCAGATGTTGGCCTTGGTCACCACGCCGAAGTTCGACTGAACGAACATCTGGTCCCACGCCGGGCCGAAGCCGAAGGGGTAGAGCCCCCAGGTCGGCGCGCCGTCGAACGCGCCCATGCCGGTGCGCACCATCTCGCCGGTCGGAAGCACGACTTCCATCCCGCAGATGAACTTCGTGTTCTCGCCATATGGCGTGTAGCCGACCCCGCGGTCGAGCGCGTTGCCGATGACCGAACCCCACGAGTTTCCGGGCACCGACAGCCAGAACGGCAGGTCGTTCGCCTGCAGGTAGTCGTAAAGGTCATAGAACCCGACGCCGGGCTCTATCGTGGCGACGCCGTTCTGCGGGTCGAATTCGATCTTCTTCATGCCCGACAGGTCCATGACGACCGAGCCGGCCAGCACCGGCGCCGCCGTGCCGTAGCCGAAGTTCTTGCCCCGGCTAATCGGCCAGAGGGGCACGCGGTACTGGTTGGCGACCCTGATCGCCGCCTGCACTTCCTCGACGGAAGTCGGCCCGATTGCGCCCGCCGGATGGTGGGCGGACTCGTCGATCGCGAACTTGTCCTGGTATCCGACGCGGTCGACATCGTCGAAGAAGACCTTGTCAGCGCCCAAAGCGGCCTCGAAGGCCTTGCGCGCCTCGTTCATCTTCATGGCCGTGAAGCCGGGCGGGAGGGGAATGTCTGCCATCTGCTATCCTTTTGACCTTGCGGCCTTTATGCTTGCTGACTGGCGGCCCACTTGGTCCGCGCCGGAGGACGCGCACCTGCGTCGAGACGGATAACTTCCCCATTCACGAGGGGGGTTCGGATGAGGAAATCGACCACCGCGGCATATTCGTCGGCCCGTCCGGCCCGCTTCGGGAATTCGTTGTCCGACAGGAGCTCGTTCGACCATGTCGGACGGGAGCATCGCCACCATCGGGGTGGCCATGAAGCCGGGCGCCACGCCGTTGACGCGGATGGCGTGCTTGCCGAGATCGCGTGCCCAGACAAGCGTGAGCGCGTTCAGCGCCGACTTGGCCGCGGTGTAGGCGCCCATTCCCTCCTGCCCCTCGAAGCTGGCGATCGAGCAGGTGTTTACGATGACGCCGCGTTCGCCGTCCGGGCCCTCGCCCGCGTTACGTATCATGTGCGGCGCGACATGCGCGACGAGCTGCGCCGCACCGATCAGGTTCACGCCCACGACCTTGCGGAAGAATGCCATGTCGCCCGGCCCCGCCTCGCTCGCGATCGGGCCGATCCCGCCGATGCCCGCGTTGTTGAGCAGGATGTCGATGCGGCCGTGACGTTCGATCACCTCGGTCACGGCGGCTGCGACGGCACCCTCGTCGGACACATCGCAAGTCACGAACCCCGCGCCCGGCGCGGCCTCGCCGGCGACGTCCAGCGACACGACCGTCGCGCCATCGGAAAGCAGCCGCTCGACGCCGCCCCGGCCGAGCCCGGAATTGCCACCGCTGACGACGGCGACTTTGCCCCTGGGGTTCATTTCCTCTCCATGTCGCCTCTCGCGACTTTAACGGTCGTTACTTTTCAGCTAGCGCAGTGTCGAGTCAAGGAGGGAGAGGGTCTTGGCGACACGTGACGAACTCTACGCGGCGCTCGATCGCTACCTGGAAGCCTTGCTGGCGCACGACCCGGCGCGCCTGGCCTGGACGAGCGATGCGCTGACGAGCGAGAACAACGTCGCGCTCGAACCGGGCGACGGACTGTGGCAGACGATCACCGGGCTGGGGCCGTACGACTTACGCTTTGCCGACGAGCAGGATGGGCAGGTCGCGCTGTTCACCACCGTGACCGAGACAGCCGACACCTCGGGCTGCTGCATCCGCCTCGGGCTGCGGGGCGGCGCGGTAGCCGAAGTCGAGACCCTCGTCGTGCGCCAGAAGGACGAAGCGCTGGTCTTCCCGGACCCGAGGTTCGATCCCAAGCGGGTCATGGAAACACCCGTGCCTGAGGCCGAGCGCGTCAGCCGTGCCGATATGATCGCGCTGGCCGACGGCTATTTCGCCACGCTGCAGCTCAACGACGGGACGATCCGGACGAAATTCCACCCCGGCTGCAACCGGATCGAAAACGGCGTACAGACGACCAACAATCCTGATTTCTTCGTTCCCGTGGCACACCTTTCCTGCGAGGAGCAGTTCGCGCAGGGCAACTATCGATACGATGATCGCCTGCGCGGAAGGCGTTTCCCCCTGGTGGACGAGGAACGCGGCATCGTGCTCGCCCACGGCTTCATCGATCACTGCGGCAGGCTGGGCGAATACGAGCTGACCGACGGCACGAAAGTGGCCAGCCCGATCCGCCGGCCGCACACGTTCTACCTGTCCGAAGCGTTCAAGATCAGGCAGGGTGCTATCGAGCAGATCGAGGCGAACTTCATCACCGTGCCCTATCACATGCCCTCCCCGTGGGACGCCCGCGCATGACCGGCGCACGGCGGGTCCTCGCGCTAATCATGCTCGGCGGCGTCTTCGTGATGGAAGGCTACGACATCAACGCGATGGCCTTGGCCGTTCCCCGGCTCGACGCCGCGCTGGGTCTGCAGCCGAGCTCGTTCGGCCTGGTGTTCACCGCGCTGCTGGTCGGGATCGGCGTGAGCGGGGCGACCATTGCGCCGCTCGGCGACCGCATCGGGCGCCGGCCATTGATCGTGTTCGGCTGCGTGCTGACCGCCTTCACGACGCTGGCGACGACCATCGCCACGACGATCCCTGCCTTCGTCGCGCTGCGCTTCGCGACCGGGCTGGCGATGGGCGCGGCGCTGCCGAACGTGAGCGCGCTGTCGGCCGAACTCGCCCCGCCGCATCTGCGCGCGACAATCATGGCGGTGGTTTCGGCCGGCATTCCGCTGGGCCTCGCCATCGCCGGAATCTTCGCGCCGCAGGTCATCGCGCTGGGCGGCTGGCACGGGCTGTTCATCGTGCCCGGCTTGCTGGCCGCGGTTCTGGCGCTAGGCCTTGGATACCTGCTGGCCGCGGGCCCACCCGATCAGGGCGAGCCGGAGGCTGCCGTCCCCAAGTCGAAAGTCCCGCAGCTGGAGCTGTTCCGCTCCCCCTGGCTGTTCCCGTTCATGGTCTTCGCGCTGGTGCTCTCGGTCAACGCGCTCAACCTCTATTATCTCAACTCCTGGCTGCCGACGGTGCTCCCGCTGGCGGGGTTCACGCTCGACGATGCCGCGCAGGTGTCGGGCGTGGTCCAGCTGGCCGGCATCGCAATCGGCATCGTCGTCAGCCTCGGGATCGACCGTTGGCGTCCCACGCCCACGCTGATGGCGATGTTCGGGATGATGGCCGCCGCCTTTGCCGCGATCGTGCTGAGCGGATCGGACACGTCGCACTGGACGCTGTTGCTGATGCTCGGCGTGGGCGGATCCTCGGCCGGGGCCATGGTCCTGCCGGCGCTCTGCGCCTATCTGTTCTCCCCTCGTCAGCTGTCCTCGGCGATTGGCATGGGGGTGCTGATCTCGCGCGTCTCGGCGTTCATCGGGCCGATGCTCGGACAGTTCGTGATCGGCTCGAACGGAGGTGCGCGCATGTTCTTCATGATCGCCGGGGCCCCTGCCTTGATTTGCGCGATAGCGTGCCTGGCGCTGCCGGCCGCGTTGCGGGTGAAGGCAAGGGTCGAAGCCTGACCGCCGTCCTCGCCCCCCAAACCTGACGTCGCTCAGCCTCCTCCGGCCGGTCTATTTGCCTGACGTAGAGGGTGCATCTTCGGCCAGGCCGCCCTCGGCTCCGGTGATCGAATACTGGCCGTCGACCTTAACCACGCGGTTGTTCTGTTCCGGTGCGCCCTCGATCACGATCCGGTCGAGCACCTTGTGCTTGAAGTAGTTGACGTGGACCACCCACGGTTTCGACAGCGTCTCGGGATCGGTTATCGTCATGTCGAGCTCCAGCCGGTCGGGCGCGGTCAGGCGATAGATTTGCGCGAACACCGCATCGTCGGACAGCGTGGCGGCGAGCGTGTTGAATTCGGGCGTGTAGTGGACCAGCGTGGTTTCCGCTTTCAACGTATCGCCATGCCAGCAGCCAACAGCGCCAGGGCCGCTGCGCCAGCAAGAACCGGTATCGACTTCATCCACTTTCTCTCCCCGTCGACTGTATCGGCCAGCCTAACATGTCAGGGCCGGAAATCGAGCCCGCCCTCGCGCTCGGCAAATCTCCAGCCTTCCGCGGTGCGGACCAGCCGGTCGCGATACCAGCCGATCAGTGGGCTTTTCGCGTCCTGCATCGGCAGGCCCCCATCCTCAGCCGCCTGGCCCATGTAGAGGATGATCGAGCTGAATGCGGTCGCGTTCTCCGCGTCCCGCACCTCGACAACGGTGTTTGCCATGACATGCCGCTGGGCGCGCGGGGCGCGGGCGAGGAAGCTCTCGAGAATCGCCCCACGTCCAACCACCGGATCGCCCCCGCTCGGCCGGCGAAACACCGCGTCTTCGGTGTAGCAGTCCGCGCAGGCCTGCCATTCGTGCGCGTCGTTGCAGTTGGCGTAGTGGTTGATCAGGCGCGCGCAGTCGGCCTCGATCGCCCGGCGATCATCGTTGGTCAGGGACACTTACTTCTCCGGCTTGGTTTCCTCGATGAAGCGGCTGCGCCCCTCGTCGTCCGTCGCTTCGAGCCGGGCGATCATGCGGCCGACGATCTCGTCCAGCTTCGCGGTTTCGCTGTCGGACATGCCCTTGAGCAAGTAGTCGGCCACGCCCTGCGTCTGGGGCACCATGATCTTGTAGAGGCGCTCGCCCTCTGCGGTCAGGCGCAGGACCTTGCGGCGGCGGTTGTTCGGATCGGTCTCCACCGTGATGCGGCCATGCCGTTGCAGGGTCCCGACCGCGCGACTCACGCTCATCGCGTTGACCCCGGTGTGCTCGGACAGCTCGTGGCTTGCCGCGGCGCCCAGTCGGCCGATTACCATGAGCAGCCGAAATTCGTTCAGGCTGATGTTGTGCCGGTGCGAGAGGTGAGTCGAGAAAGGCTGCAACAACCTGTTGTGGAGCTTCAGGATCCGGTGCAGCGTGCCCACGCGGCCACCCGGTTCGCTCAAGGTCGGCCCCCGTTCCGCCAGGTCTTTCTCTCCCCCCATCGCATCCCCCGTTTGCGCCCGGCCGTTTGTTCCGCGTCAATGCCGGGCCTTGCAGCGACTGTAACAGGCGTTACGGTTCCAAGCCAAGATTCGATTGGGAGAGAATTACGATGGGCGCCTTTCCGCAGACGATCCATTTCATCGGCAGCAACACGCCGCGGCAGCTCGAACTATCGAAGCGCAACCTTGATGTAGAGGGCGAGATTCCGCCCGAGGTCGAGGGTGCCTTCTTCCGTGCGGTGCCCGACAACGCGCACGCGCCGATGTTCGATGACGACATCGCGCTCAACCACGACGGCATGATCGCGCGCTTCAGCTTTGATAAGGGCGCGGTCGACTTCGACATCCGTTATGTCGAGACCGAGCGGTATCTTGCCGAAAAGCAGGCCCGGCGCGCGCTGTTCGGCCGCTATCGCAACCCCTTCACCGACGATCCGAGCGTCGAGGGCGTCGATCGCACCGTCGCCAACACCACCCCGGTCTGGCACGCCGGTCGCCTGTTCATGACCAAGGAGGACGGGCGCGGCTACGAGGTCAATCCGCACACGCTCGTGACCGCGGGCAAGTGGGACTACGAAGGCAAACTCAAGAGCCAGACCTTCACGGCCCATCCGCGGATCGATCCCGAAACCGGCGAAATGTTCTTCTTCGGCTACGAGGCCGGCGGGTTATGCGACCCGAACGTCGCCTACTGCATCGCCGACAGGGACGGCAACCTGGCCAAGGAACAGTGGTTCGAGCAGCCCTATCTCTCGACGATCCACGATTTCGTGATCACCGAGAAGTACGCGATCTTCCCGATCTTCCCGACGCTGGCCGACCTCGAGCGGATCAAGTCAGGCGGCGCGCATTGGGCGCACCACCAGGACAAGCCAAGCTGGATAGGCATCATGCCGCGCCACGGCGACGTCAGCGAGATGAAGTGGATCGAAGGTCCGGTCGGCGTTTCATGCTTTCATGAGGTCAATGGCTACGACGACGGCGACCTTGTCCATCTCGACCTGTGCCTGACCGACACGAATGCCTTTTCCTTCATGCGCGAGGCCGGCGGCATCCAGCGCGAGCAGCAGGACATCAAGGGCGCGGTCACCCGCTGGACGCTCGATATGAGCAAGGACCAGCCGACGCTGGAGACCAGGGAGATCGGCCCGCCAGGCGACCTGTGCCGCGTGGCTGATGCCGACCAGGGGCGGCCCTACAACCGATGCTGGATCCTCTCGATGAACCCGCAGGGCGGCCCGCCGATGCCGGGCGGTCCGGTCGGCGCGAACTTCAACGCGCTGCTTCGCTTCGAGCCGGGCAACGGCCGCGTCACCCTGATGGGCGTGCCCCCGGGCGCGGCGATCAGCGAACCGGCACACGTGCCGTCGAGCGAGCCGGGCCATGGCGGCTGGATCATGAGCGTGGTCGACGTGCCGGTGAATCCCGACCCCTCGCAGCAGGTGCCGGGCGAATACCTGTCAGAGCTGTGGATCATGGAAGCCGACAACGTCGAGGCCGGCCCCATCGCCAGGGTAAAGACCGGCCTGCCGCTGCGAAGCCAGGTGCACGGCACCTGGGTGAACCGCGAAAGACTGGACGCCAGCGTGCTCAAGTAGCCTGTTTGCATGTCGGGCGACGGGGTGCATAATCCCGCGCCGAGGGGAGAATGTCATGCAGAGTCCGCGCCTTCTGGCCGCCGTCGTCGTCCTGTTCGCCGTGCCCGCCGCGGCCGAGGGGAATGCCGCCGAGAAGACCGACACCAGCTATCATGCCAAACGTACCGAATGGGGCGACCCCGACCTCACCGGGCGCTGGCCGATCGATTACCTCGCCCAGACCCCACGTCAGCGCGATCCGCGCCTCGGCACCCGCGCCGAGCTGACCGACGAGGAATATGCCGCCGCACTGAAGAACGCCCATGAGCAGCAGAACTGGATCAAGGAAGAGGACAAGGCCAACAAGATGGGCATGGGCCACTGGATCGAGCGGGGCGAGCCGCTGCGCCAGACCAGTCTGGTCACCGAGCCCGCCGATGGTCGTATCCCCCCCATGACCGAGGAGGGCGCGCGCCTCGCCGCATTGCAGAAGTCGAGCTGGACCGAAGACGTATTCGAATGGGCCGACGACTTCAGCCCGTTCGACCGCTGCATCACCCGCGGGATGCCAGGCTCGATGCTGCCGGGCAACTACAACTCCGGCATCGAAGTCTGGCAGTCGCCGGGCTACGCCGCGATCCGGCTAGAGATGATCCACGAGACGCGCATCATCCCGTTGGGCGACGCCAAGGCTCCGCCTGCTGCGGTGAAGAACTGGCTCGGCTTCTCACGCGGGCATTGGGAGGGCGACGCTCTGGTCATCGAGACGACCAACTTCATCCCCGGCGTGCCCATCTCCAACGTCGGCAACAGCCAGCGGCCGGTGCCCAACAGCGACAACATGACAATCGTCGAGAAGCTGACGCCGACCGGCCCGGACACGATCCGTTATGAGGCGTGGGTGACGGACCCGGTCACGCTGACGGCGCCGTTCAAGTACGATTTCCCGTGGCACCGCAACCCGGACTACGAACAGTTCGAATACGCCTGTCATGAAGGCAACGTGCAGTTCCGCGGCTATATCACCGCGACCAGCCCCTTCTTCGCCAAGCAGCGCGAAGCCGCGTGGAAGGCACGAGAGGCCGAAGGTACCGCGCGCGACCCCGGGGGCGCGACGAAATAAAGGGGAGGTTGCATGAAGGTTCGTTTCCACGCGGCTGCGGCGGCCCTTGCGCTGGCCACCGCTGCCGCGGCAGCGCAGGACAGGCCCGCCTGTGACCGGCAGTGCCTGATCGACATGGCCGATGGCTATATCGCCGCGATGGTGGCGCACGACCCGACGAAGACGCCGCTGGCGGCAAATGTCGTGATGGTGGAGCAGCTCAAGCGCATCAAGCCCGGCGAAGGACTTTGGGCTTCGCTCGGCGGCGGCCCGGGCGGCTACAAGATCCCCGTGGCCGATCCGGTGAGCCAGCAGGTCGGCATCATGACCGTCGCGCCCAATCTCGAGGGCAAGCCAACGATGTTCTCGGTGCGCCTCAGGCGAGGTCCCAACGGCAAGATCGCCGAGGCCGAGCACATCGTCGGGAATGCGCTGAGCGAAGGACAGATCGCCAACCTGCAGGCGCCGCGGGCCAATCTGCTGAAGAAAGTGCCGTACGAATATGCGGATTCGCGCGGGCGGATGATCTGGCTCGGCAAGAGCTACTACAACGCGCTCGACAACGGGAATTCGCAACAGTCCGCCATGGCTGACGATTGCGAGCGGCGCGAGAACGGCTTTCAGACCGCGCGCAACCCGATGTATCGCAGTTCACCTGGTGGCAACGGCCAGTTCGATCCGGTCTTCGCCTATCTCGGCGGACTGGGCTGCGCGGCGCAGATGGACACCAACATGTGGGAGTACATCAGCACCATTCACCACCGCCGGGTCGACATCGCGGATCCAGTGACCGGCCTCGTCTGGGGGCAAAGCCACTTCCAGCACGATTTCACCAAGAAGGATTTCGACCTGATCGGCGTGCCCGGCACGACCGTACGGCACATGGACTATCAGCCGTTCGACATGCCCGCGGTGCACATCTACAAGGTCTGGGGCGGGCAGATCCACGAAATCGAGGCTGTCGGCTGGACCGCACCCTACAAGTCGCCCAACTGGACCGACCTCAGCGGGCAAAAATAGCCAATCCGCTTTCCTGCAGACCGCCGGGCACGGAAAAGCCCCGCCGGACGCGGTCCGGCGGGGCTCCCCCTCCCCCAGGGGGCATCGCTATTCGGCCGGGTCGGCCGCCGCTTCGGCGGTGGCTCCCCCCTTGGCGGTCATCGCGTTGGCCAGGTATTCGGAGGCAATGCCGAAAACCGCGCCGATGACGACCGAGATGATGGTCGGCACGATGGCTTCGGTCGGGCTCATTTCCGCCAGCAAGATGGGCCCGGCGACCGCGGCGAAGCCGTAGACGCTAGCCGGGATCGTCGCCAGCAGCGGGATCGCGCTGGCCAGGCAGATGACGAAGGCGCCGAGCCCAACTGCGATCGGGGCGGCAAGGCCGCCAAGGCCGGCAAGCGCGCCCGAGGCGAGGATCACCGCCACCATGCCGACGAGCGCACCGAAGCTCATGCCCACGATGGCCGTGGTCATGCCCTTCACACCTCCGCCGGAATGGAAATGGCAGCCCCAGGCAATGAAGCTGATCCACACGAGGCCAGGCAACATCGTGGTCAGCGGAACGACGAAAAGCCACGTGTCGACGACGGCAAGGATGCCGACCGACAGAGCGAGTGCAAGCAAAGCGGGCATATGTTTTCTCCCCCGAGAGTGCGACCGTGTTTCGGTTCGCGCGAGGGCTCTCCTTCCCCCGCAGGCGCACGCTACGCCGCTCTCGCCCGATCGTCCAGCAGGGCTTTGACTTTGTCCGCCAAGATGTCAGAACCGCACGCGAAGGGAGAGGTTTTATGAGGACATCGGCAGGATTGGCGGCGCTTGCGCTGCTTGCAGGATGCGGCGCGGCCAATGCGCCAGGCGGGATCACGGCGGAGGAGCAGGTGCTGCTCGACAAGGTGGCAATCGCTGACCTGCTGAATCGCTACTACGAAGGGTTCGGCACCGACGACGCTGCGGCTTTCAACGACTTCTATACCGACGACGCCGTGTTCGACGTCAATGGCATCGTCGCCAACGGCAAGGCGGAGATCGAGGGGATCTATGCCGGGCTCGACGAGGATACCGAGGCGCCGACGAACGTCGGCACGTTCCACATGGTGGTCTCCAACCCCGTCATCGATGTCGACGGCGACACCGCGACCGCCAAGGTCCTGTGGACCGGCATCCAGAACAAGGACATCTCCGCGCCGCCGGCCTTCGTCGAACAGGGGCGCGAGTACGACCAGCTTGTGAAGCAGGGCGGCAAGTGGCTGATCAAGCATCGCGTGGTCGTGGCCGACAGCGGCCTGCCACCGAGCATGAAAGCGACCTACACGCCGCGCAAGGACTTCAGTTTCGGGGCGGAGTAAGCTCGCTTTACACCAGCGCGTAGTACCTCAGCAGGTTGCCATCGGCCTTGCGCTCGCCGACGCCGATGAAGACGTGCTTGGTCAGCCAGTCGTGCTTGCCGATGGCACATTCGAACGTGGGGTTTCCGCGCAGGTAGTACTCATCGTGCGGGACCGGGGTGCCGTTGTTGAATGCCCAGTCGCGCAGGCGGGCCATGGTGTCGGGCTTGCGCCCCCAGAGAAAGCCCTTGTTGTGCAACAGGATGATCGTGCCGTCGTCCTCCTCGAGCAGATAACGGGCATCGAACACCGCCACGTCGTCGGGCCGAAAATAGGCGTAGTCGCCGCCCGATCCGGGGACGGCGCGGCCCTTCAGGTTCGGTCCTTCGAAGGTGCCGCCCTTGACCAGCACGGCGCTGCGCATCCCGCCGGACGGGTGCGGGGCCATGGTGTAGACTTCGGGGAAGGTCAGGCGGACCTCCATCGCGAATTCGAGGCGCGGGTTTTCCAGTTCCGAGAAGGGCGGCTGGAAAGGGGTGGTGTCGTTGAATTCCATGCAAACGCCTCCGGGTGGGAGTTATCCCAGCTCGATCAGGCCGCCGTCGACCAGCAGGTCGGCGCCGGTAATGAAGCTCGCCTCGTCGCTGGCGAGAAACAGGACCGCCCTGGCCACCTCGTCGGATGTGCCCATGCGGTGCATCGGGATGTTGGCGACCATCATCTCCTTGAGCCGCTCGACGTCATCCGGCCCCATGCCCGGATTGCGATGGAGCAGCGGGGTGTCGATCGGCCCCGGGCTGACCATGTTCAGGCGGATCTTGCGGGGCAGCAGCTCCTTGGCGAAGACCTTCATCGCCATGGCGAGGCCTGCCTTGGCCGCGGCGTAGGTGCCGTTACCCTCGAGCGGGCCGTGCGCGCCGATCGAGCCGGTGACGACGACCGCCCCACCCTCTCCCATGATCCGCACCGCCTTCTGCAGGGCGAACACGCAGCCCTTGAGGTTGATCGAGTGGACGTGGTCCCAGTCGGCCTCGGTGATGGCTTCGAGCGGGGCGAAGCCGCCGACGCCGGCGTTGATGTAGAGCACGTCGATCCGCCCGTCCGCCGCCTCTACCTGCGCCACGACGTCCTCGGTCGCGGCGCTGTCGGCGATGTCCGAGCGGTAGCCCTTCGCGCCCGGGATCGCGGCTTCCGCCTCGGCGATGGTGGCCGGGTCGCGGCCGGTGAAATGGACCTTCGCCCCTTCGGCCGCAAAGGCCTGCGCAGCGGCCAGGCCCATGCCCGAATTACCCCCGAAAACGAGCACGGTCTTGTCGATGAAGCGCTTGATCATGGGTGTTCGGTCCCTAGAACGGCCCGAGCGGGTTCGGCCCGCCCTCGACCACATCCTGCATCACGTCCCAGTGTTCGGCGATGAGCCCGTTCTCCAGCCGGAACAGGTCGATCACCGCCCAGCCGGCATCTCCCGGCCAGCGGCGCACGTGATAATGCACGGTCACATGGTCGCCGTCGACGAAGGCGCGCTTCACGTCGTGCACCGCTTGCGGAGTCTGCGCCCGGATCGTGTCGAGGAACCGCTTGAGCCCATCGCGCCCCGGCTCGGCCATCTGGTTGTGCTGGATGTAATCGGGCGCAATGAAGCGATCGACCGCGCCCGAATCCATCGGATTGAGAACCCTGGCGAACATCTCGAGCACGAAATCGAGGTTGGCCTGCTCCTGCGCGGTCCGGCTCATCCCGGCAGTTCCGCGCGCGGCAGCGACTGGCCGCGGATGAGGTCCGCCGCCTTCTCGCCCACCATGATCGAGGGGATCATCGTGTTCCCACCCGGCACCGTGGGCATGACCGAGGCATCGGCCACCCGCAGCCCCTCGACCCCGATTACGCGCAGGTCGCTGTCGACGACCGACATGTCGCCCATGCCCATCGCGCAGGTGCTGGTCGGGTGCTGTCCGACGTAGCAGGCGGCCGTGAGGTAAGCGTCGAGTTCTTCATCGGAATCGACGTCGATTCCCGGCGTCTTCTCTTCGCCGACCAACTCGGCCATCGGTTGGGTGCCGTAGATCTTGCGGGTCAGGCGGATCGCATCGCGCAGCTGCCGCCGGTCGTTTTCGGTGTCGAGGATGTTCAAGGTGACCGCCGCGACCTCGCGCGGGTCGGCGCTCTTCAGCTCGACCCAGCCGCGGCTTTCGGGATGGAGCTGCACGACGCCGGCCCACCACACGTCCTGCTGGCGCGGCTTGATGCCGGGAAACCAGGTCTGCGCGTCGAAGCGGATCGGGTTGACCATGATCTGCATGTCCGGCCGGTCGAGTTCAGGCCGGGTCTTGATGACGACGTTGCACGAGTTGACCTGGTAGGTCGCCGTTCCCTTGCCCAAGAGCGCCCATTGCAGGGCGCTGAAGGCCAGTTTGTCCCAGCGCAGTTCGCTCAGGAAGGTGACCGGCTGCGTAGCGTTCCATTCGAGACTGGCGGTCGGATGCTCCTGCAGGTTGCGGCCCACCCCCGGGCTGTCGTGGACCACCGCGATGCCATGGTCCTTGAGATGTGCTGCCGGGCCGATGCCGCTCAGCATCAGCAGGTGCGGCGAGTTGTAGGTCCCGCCCGAAAGGATCACTTCGCGCCGTGCGCGCACGATCTGCGGGCCGTCCGGCGTGTCGATCTCGACGCCCACGGCGCGCTTGCCCTCGAACACCACGCGCCTGACCAGCACGCCCGACCGCACGTCGAGATTCTGCCGCGCCATCGCCGGCTTGATATAGGCGCTTGCCGCGCTGACCCGGCGGCCACGCCTGTCGGCGGTCATCTCGCCGCGCGCAAACCCCTCGGGCTGCGCTCCGCCAAGGTCGTCGCTGATCGGAAAGCCAAGGTTGCGGCCGGTCTCCATCATCCGTTCGTGGTGCAGGACCGGCAGGTCGATCGACTTGACCCGCACGGGGCCGCCCTCGCCATGATAGGTCCCCTCGCCGCGCCAGGAATCCTCCAGCCGCCGGAAATAGGGCAGCACGTCGGCAAACGACCAGCCCCGCGCACCCATCTGGGCCCACTGGTCGTAATCGCCGGGATGGCCGCGCATGGCGAACATGCCGTTGATCGAGCCCGATCCGCCCATCACCCGCCCGCGCGGCAGCGGCATCTGCCGCCCGCCGAGGTTGGGCTCGGGCTCGGTCATGTAGGTCCAGTTGAAATCGGGCCGGGTCATCGCCCGCAGAAAGCCCAGCGGCATCCGGATAAGCGGATGGTCGTCGCGCCCACCAGCCTCGAGCAGCAAGACCTGCGTGCCCGGATCCTCGCTCAGCCGCGCGGCAACCACGCACCCGGAGCTGCCCGCCCCCACGACGATGTAATCGAAGCTGTCGCTCACTTCCCCGCTCTCCCTGGGACCGTCAACGGCTCCCTTGCCACCTTGCTAACGACCGTTACTATCAGGCGCAAGGAGAGGGTGATGACGAGGCAGGACTACGACCGTTACGTCGCGGCTTTCAACGCGCGCGAGTACGACGCGGTGTTCGATTTCTACGCGGACAAACCCCGCATGGCCTTCTTCGGCATAGAGATCACCAGCCGTGACGACCTCAAGCGATTCTACGGCTTCCTGCACCGCTACGTGGAGGAAACGGTCACCGTGGAACGCTTCGCCGGGTCGGACGATTTCGCCGCGGCCGAGGCCATCGTGCGCATCGAGGCGACGGACGACCTCACCCGCGAGGTGCTCGACGCCAACGGAATGGAGCAGTTCTTCCCCATCGCGAAAGGCGAGGTCCAGGAGATGCGGCAGTATATCCATTATCATCTGAAGGATGGCAGGATCGAAAGCGTGGGCTGCGCGCTCGTTTAGCGCCCTTCTCTTTTCGCTCTTGCGGAAATTTCGCATATCTGAAATATCGATGGCATGATCCGCACCACCCATGTCGGCAGCCTTCCGCGCGGACCCGAACTTGTCCCGTTGCTCCTCGCGCGCGACCACGGCGAGGCGTACGACGCGGACGAGTTCGACCGGGTCGTCCAGGCGGCGATAGACGACGCGGTGGCGCGACAGGCGCAGGCCGGGGTCTCGATCGTGAGCGACGGGGAGCTCGGCAAGGTCGGCTATTCGACCTACATCATCGAACGGCTTTCGGGCTTCGGCGGGCATACGCCGCGCAAGCCGGCGCAGGACCTCGCGCAGGTGCCGGAGCTGGCCCGGAAGCTCAGCCACATCATGGGCAGCCAGGAATTCACCCGGGCGAGCGCGATCGACAAGGTGACGCTGGTGAACGAGCAGCCGATGCGAGATGACATCCGCCGCTTCCGCACCGCGATGGACCGGCATGGCGACGGTCTCGAGGGCTTCATGAACTCCGCCAGCCCCGGGCTCATCACCGCCTTCCAGCCCAACGCCTTCTACCCCAGCCACGAGGCCTACCTGGCCGACCTGGTCGAAGCGATGCGCCCGGAATACGAGGCGATTCATGCGGCGGGCTTCCAGCTACAGCTGGATTGCCCCGATCTCGCGATGAGCCGCCACACCGGCTACCAGGACCTGACCGACGCGGAGTTCGTCAAGGTGGCCGAGGCGAACGTGGAAGCGCTCAACGCCGCCACCGCCAACATCCCGCCCGATGCCCTGCGGATGCATGTTTGCTGGGGCAACTACGAAGGCCCGCACGATTTCGACATCCCGCTCGAGCGGATCATCGACGTGGTGCTCGGCGCACGGCCGGCGACCATCCTGTTCGAAGCGGCGAACCCGCGTCACGAGCACGAATGGATCGTATGGAAGGCCGCCGATCTTGCCGGCAAGGTTCTCGCGCCCGGGCTGGTCGACACCTGTTCCAACTATGTCGAGACCGGCGAGCTCGTCGCCCAGCGGATCGAACGCTTCGCGGCGATCGTGGGCAAGGAGCGAGTGATCGCCAGCACCGACTGCGGCTTCGGGACATTCGCCGGATACGGCAAGATCGATCCCGCGGTGGCGTGGAAGAAACTGGCCGTCCTGCGCGAGGGCGCGGATATCGCGGATCGGAGGATCGCCTGATGATCAATTCGCCCCCCGGCCAGTCGAGCTCGGTCAAGTCGGCCACGCGGACGCTCGACATCATCGAGTACGTCGTCGCCCATCCGCGCCCGCTGGTCGCACAGGAAATCGCCACCGCGCTGGGCATCCCGGTATCGAGCCTCAGCTACCTGCTCTCGACCTTGGTGGAACGGAACTACCTGATCCGCGAAGGGCGGCGCTATTCACCTGGGCCAGGCCTGGAAAAGCTGCAGCTGCACGGCGCAACATATTCGCTGGCGGACCGGGCGACACCCCTGGTGCGCACGTTGCGCCAGCAGCTGAACGAGACCACCAGCTTCTTCGTGCGCGAGGGCTGGCAAATCGAGGCGCTGGTCACCGAATCGAGCGAGCAGGCGCTGCGCTATGCCGTTCCCACCGGCAACCGCCTGCCGATGCACGCGTTGGCCAGCGGCAAGGCGCTGCTCGCCGCGCTGACGGATGCCGACCTCGACCGCTATTTCGCCGAAACCCAGCGCGAGAAGTTCACGCCTTCGACCGTCACGGCGGAAAAGGCGCTGCGCAAGGAAATCGCCGAGGCCCGCAGGACGGGCTTCGCCCAGACCGAGGACGAGTTCAGCCTGGGCATCGTGGGTATCGGCCGCCTGGTGACGATCGGCGGGGAGCCGGTCGGAGCGCTGTCGGTGGCGATCCCCAAGGTGCGCTGTGACGACGCCCTGCGCCAGCGGGTGCAGAACCTTCTGGAAAAGACCTCCAGCCTGCTCGAGGCCGAGTAGCGCGCTCAGCGGCGCGCCCGCGCCAGTTCCAGTTTCGTCCCCAGGTCCGCGCCTTGCTGGCCGGTGACCTCGTAAACCGCCTCGAAATCGCCGTCCCCCTTGGCGATCTCGCCCAGCGCCTTGGGCAAGGGCGCGCCGGCGGCGATCGGCGATATCCCCCGCAACCCTGTCTCGCGTGCCCCGGCGACCACCGCCACCAGAGCACCGCCCGGTTCGTGGAAGCGCGCGAGATAGCCCCAGTCCTGGTAGTAGCGGGTCGAGGCGAGCGAAAAGGCCTCGCCGCTCGAGAACTTGCGGCCCGAAGCGCTGTCGACCAGGTCGTCGTAGGTTTCGCCGACGCGCATTCCGGACCCCATGAAGGTGACGTCTTCCAGCAGGTGCATCCCGCTGACGAGGCCGACATACACGACGTTGTAGTCGCGCAGCGTCTGGCTGGTGACTTCGGAGGCGGGCATGACCTCGACCCGCTTCCGGTGCCGCGCGAGCACGGGCATCAGGTCTTCCAGTGCATAGGCGCTGGAGAACGGCAGGTAATTCAACCCGACGTCCTCGGCCTTTTCGTAGCGGCCAGGATCGCTTTCCTGCGCGCGGGCCAGGTCGGTCGGGGAATCGATCGCGTAGTCGCGGATCAGGCGGCTCTTGTCCGGTTCGAACGGGTCGATTTCGCCGAAGATGTAGTAATCGCCCACCGCCACGAGGATCGGCCGGTCGCTGTCGAGGAAGGGCTGCCAGATGGCGTTGGCCTCTTCGCGCGGACCGGGCCCGCGTGCCTCGCGCCCGGCGAAGAAAGCCAGCACCAGCGCCGCCACGAGCGCCGTGGGGACCAGCCAGCGGCGCCACCGGATCAGGCTGCCGGCTCCCGGCTCCGCCTCTGCCGGCGGCTTGAACACGAGCTCGTAGCTGCCCGCCGGGATCACCAGGCGGCCGGCTCCGGTGCCCTCTTCCCCCTCCTCGGCATAGAAGCGGTCGAGCCGCTTGCGCAGGCGGTGGATATAGACCCGCGCGGTGGCGTCGTCGGCATCTGCATCGACCTGCCCGAAGACCTCCTGGGCGATTTCGGCCTGGCTCGCCGGCGGCGCACCCGGAGGCCGGGCGGCGAGGAAGTCGAACAGCTCGGCCAGCCGCCCGCCGCGGCCGAGCACCTCGCTCGACCGAACGCGTTCGACCTCCCCGCGAAATGCCTCGCTGCCGCTCACTCGCTCCTCGCTGTAACGCGATGTAACGCACGATTACCGTAATTAACTTATCTTGGCGAGCATCAGTCGCGACAAGCCGGATCGAGATCGCACCCGACCGAATGGATCGCGCTTGAACGCCTGCAAATTTCTTGCCGCAACAGCCCGTAACACGCTGGCCCTGACGCTGGCCGCCGGGGCCTTTGCACCAGCGCTGGCGCAGGAGACCCAAGCGGTACCCGCAGCGAGCCAGGACGCGGCCGACGACGACGAGGTGCCGCTCATCACCGACATGCCGGAGATCATCGTCTACGGCCGCGGCGAGAAGCGCATCGGCACCGCGGCTGCCGCGAGCGAAGGCGGTGTGGCCGGGGCCGACATCGAGATCCGGCCCCTGCTGCGCCCGGGCGAATTGCTCGAGGCGACGCCCGGCATGATTGCCACCCAGCATTCGGGCGGCGGCAAGGCCAACCAGTACTTCCTGCGCGGCTTCAACCTCGATCACGGAACCGACTACGCGGTCTACATCGACGACATGCCGATGAACTTCCGGACCCACGGGCACGGCCAGGGCTATCTCGACGTCAACGGGCTGATCCCGGAAATCGTCCAGCGGGTCGACTACCGCAAGGGACCCTATCGCGCCGACACGGGCGACTTCAGCTTCGTCGGATCGAGCTTCATCACGACCAAGGACGAGATCCAGCCCTTCGCGCTCGGCGAGGTCGGGATGTACGATTACTACCGCGTGGTCGCCGGCGGCTCGGCGAAGCTGGGCGTCGGAACGCTGAGCTTCGCGGGGCAGGCGAAGTTCAACAACGGGCCCTGGGAATTGCCGGAGGACTTCGAAGGTTACTCGGCCTTTGCCAAGTACTCGGCGCCGCTTGGCAAGGGCGACCTCAGGATCAGCTTCAACGGCTTCTGGGCGATCTGGGATCCGACCGAGCAGATCCCGGAGCGCGCCGTCGGCACGATTATCGAGGACCACTTCGGCTCGCTCGACAAGACGCTGCATGGCTACACCAGGCGCGAGATCGTGACCGCCAACTACGCCGACAAGGACTGGAAGCTGACCGCCTGGGCCCAGCACTACGACTGGAGCCTGCTCAACAACTTCACGTTCTTCCTCGACGATCCGGTGAACGGCGACCAGCGGCGGCAATACGACGCGCTGTGGGGCTATGGCGGCAGGATCGAGCGGCACTTCGACCTGGGCGACAGCCTCGCACTGCGCGCCGGCACGGAGCTGCGCGCCGACGACATCGGCCGGGTCGGGCTGGACCACACGATCAATGGCGCGCTCGACTTCACCTACCTCGCCTTCGACGTGCAGGAGACGAGCGCCGGGCTCTACGCGGAGGCGACCTGGAAGCCTGCCGACGGCCTGATGATCATCGGCGGCGGGCGCGGGGACTTTTACCGCTTCCGGACCAAGCCGCTCGCCGGCAGTGCGTGGGGCGGAACCGTCAAGGACAGCCTCTTCGCACCCAAGATCGGCGGCAACTACGAGGTTGCGCCAGGTATCGCGCTCTATGCCAATTACGGGCAGGGCTTCCATTCGAACGACGCGCGCGGCGTGACCAACCCGGTCGACCCGGCGCCCGGCCTCGTGAAGGGCAATTTCAAGGAAGTGGGGGGCCGTTTCGAGCGGGGCGGGCTGATCCTGACCGGCATCTACTGGTGGAGCTACATCGGCAGCGAACTGATCTACGTCGGGGATTCGGGCGCGGTCGAGCCGAGCGACCCCGGCCGGCGGCGCGGCTACGAGCTGACCGCGTTCTGGAAGCCGAACGGCTGGTTGGCGGTCGACGGAGTGTGGACCGGCACCCATTCGCGCTACGTCGGGCTGCCCAGCGGCCAGAATTTCGTGCCGGGAAGTCTCGAAAGCTCGGGAGAACTGGGCGTCTCGGCCTTGTTCGACGAATGGAACGCAGCCGTTCGTGTGCGCTATCTCGGCCCGCACCCGCTGATCGAGGACAACAGCCAGCGCGGGTCGAGCACCACGCTGGTTAACCTGCGCGCGGCCTGGACGCCGCAGCGCCTGCCCGGCTTGCAGCTCTACGCCGAACTGCTCAACGCGCTGGACTCGAAGCGCGACGACATCGATTATTACTACGAAACGCGCTTCCCCGGCGAACCCGCGGGTGGCGTTCTCGACCGCAACAGCCGCATCGTGGAACCGCGGCAGGTTCGCCTCGGGATACGCAGAAGCTTCTGACCGCGGCGCCGATACGCCGTCGCGGCAATGCGGGGCGATCCGTGGCAGCGGGTCGCCCCGCTTTCGTCAACGGGTCGGCGTGCCGCCGGGCGGAAGCCGGAAGCCCTGGTCGTCGATTTCCGGCAGGTCGGGCAGCGGGCCATCCACCTCGCCCTGCGATCCCGCCGGCTCCGGCAGGGGCCGCGCATAGACGACATTGGGCTCGTAAGGGCCGAGCGGCGTGCCGGGTTTCACGCGATAGACCGTATAGGGCAAGAGGTCGGTCCCGACGTAGGTCATCTCCGCCGCATCGGCATCGATCAGCTTAAAGCGGAAAATATCCGGGATGGCGCCCGGCCGGCGATCGTCAAAGCTCAGTTCGACAACGCCATCGAACTCGAGCCCCGCCATCGTCGGCGTCACCCTGGCGGGAAGCTTCATCTGCGAAAAGTGATTGCCGTCTGTCGCGAAGCTGCCGGGGCGGCTCCAGGTGCCCTTCCATTCGCCGTCCTTGCCCGCCACCGGGGCCATGTCGAAACGGAAGATGGTCGCCGGCCCGATCTGCAGCGCCCACGAGCCTTCCAGCGTCGTTCCCCCGCGCCCTTCGGCATCGTCCTGCGCGAATGCGGACAGCGGCATAATCAGGGCGAGAAAGGCAAGTATGCGGGCGACCATGCTCAGCCCCCTAGCGCAAATTGGATGAACGCAACAGGAAAGGGCGGCCCAAGCGGACCGCCCTTCCCGTTGCAGACGCAGGAAAAACGCTCAGGCGTTCACGCCCACGCCCGTCTGGCGCCACGAATTCGGCGTAGGCATCGCGCGCGACCTTCGAATACGGAACCGGCGAGATGATCGCCTTGATCTCGGTCTGCACGTGCGGCTCGACGGTCGGCTTGCTGGTGCCGCCGTTCGGCTCGCCCCAGACCAGCGTGACCTCCTTGCCCATTTCGACCTCGTCCGGGTCGAGCATGGCCAGCGTCAGCATCTTGCCCTCGTTCGAGCTGTAGCCGACCCAGGTCGACACGCCGATCGGCTTGCCATCCTTGTTACGGACCTCGTCGAACGGGTGCATCGCGTAGACCGCGCTGGGGAACTCGAAGTACTTGGCACGGTCGCCCTCGGCGAGGACCGAACTGATCACGCGCATCACGTCCTGGTTGTCGAGCGCCAGGGTGACCTTCTGCTTGTGCTTTTCGTCGGCCATTTTCTCGAGCGCTTCGCGGCCCACGAAATCGTGGTCGTACTTGACGATGTGGCCGTAACCGATGTCCCACGGCGTCAGGTAATAGCCCTCGACGCTGTCGGGCACGTAGGACCCGCCGATCGAGCACATGCCGGCATAGGAATTGCCGCCGGCCCACTGGCGGAAGTCCTTCATCATCTGGCTGTCGCCGGTGTAGGTCGCGGGCAGCGGCGAAGGCAGCCAGCCCGATTCCAGCGTGTTCGACGAGTAGGCGCGGCCGCCGACGAGGGTGAGCCCGTCGTTCTTGCCGGCCTCGACCAGCGCGGAATGGACGGCGTCGTAGTCCTTCCACGGACCGAACAGCTCGTATCCCGGCTGTCCCGCCATGCCGTGGCGCAGGGCGATCACGTCCTTACCGGCGATGTCGATGTGCGCCATGTTGAAGAACTTGAGGTCGGGAGCGTCCTTGCCCATCGCCTGCGACAGGATCTTCATCGCGTTCGGGCCCTGGAGCTGGAAGCGATAGTTCTTGCGCACACCGTCCGAACGCATAGCGGTGCGCTCGTCACGCTCCACGGTCACGTCCCACTTGCCGCCGCCCGGCTTGGAGTACTGAGCGTGGAATTCGACCCATTCGATCGCCGGAACGCGGCCGACCAGGCTGAATTCCTGATCGTCGAGGTAGAACAGGATCACGTCGCCGATAACGTAGCCGTCGGGGGTGACGGGCACGAACTGCTTGGCCTTGTTGACCGTGAAGTTCTTGAAGCTGTTGATCGCCAGGTACTGCAGCAGGTCGAAGGCGTCGGGCCCGCGCACGTAAAGCTCGACCATGTGATAGCTCTGGTTGAAGAGCACCGCGGTCTTGGCCCAGGCACGCTGTTCGCTGCGCCAGTTGGAATATTCTGCCGGCACGCCCGGATAGGGGTTCGGGCCGACCTGCTGGTTGCGCAGCATGTCGACGAGATCGGGTGTCAATTCGATCTTCTGCTGCAGGGTCTGTTCACTCATCTTGCTTGCCTCTCCGATTGAAGGGGTTGGGGTTCATTGGACTTGGATTTGCGCGCCGGCCGGTCGAGCCAGTCGGCGATGGCGGAATTGACGGCCTCGGGCGCCTCGATCTGGATCATGTGACCCGCGCCGGGAACGACCACCAGCTCGGCACCGGGAATGACTCCGGCGATCTTCTCGTGCTGCGCAGGGGAAGCCCACGTATCGAGCTCTCCCGTCATGACCAGCACCGGGCAATCGATTCGCGGCAGGAGGTCGTCGACCGAAGGCCGGTTGACGAGCGCGTGGATCTGGGCGTCGAACACGTCCTGCCCGGCGTCGACGTTCATGGTCCGCAGCGGTCCGTAGATCCTGGCGTCTGAGCGATTGGCCGGGGCCACCATCGGCGGCAGCCACTGGTCGATCAGCGCCTCGAAGCCATTGTCCCAGCCGACCTGCTGCAGCAGGCGCCGCTTCTCGGGTTCGCCTGGCTTCAGGCCGTGAACGCCGGTGCTGACCAGAGCCAGCCGGCGCACGCGCTCGGGAGCAAGACGATAGACTTCGAGCGCAACCCGGCCGCCCATCGAATGGCCGAACAGGTCGAACACCTCGGGCGCCTGGTCGAGAACGACTCGCGCCATGTCCGGCAACGTGTCGGCAAGGCCATAGCCGTCGATCGCGTGCGAATCGGGAAAGGCCGCAAGTTGCGGCTCGTAAATGCGCGCATCGCAGGCAAGGCCCGGCAGGAACAGCAGCATGGCGAGCTGGTCGCCTCTCCCATAAATTCGCAAGCTTGAAAAATTCGTCTATACGAAGAAACGAGCTTGCGCTAGGGCCTTTTCGCGCAATCGCCCAGGCCCTAGAAGCCGGCCGCCGAGAGAGGAGTTCATCGATGTCATACGCCGCGATCCACCCCAATTGGGAAAAGCCCCGTGGCAACATGGTCGACGGCTATTCGCTGGAGATGACCGCCAAGGAAACCGAGGGACTGCGCGAGGCCGCGCCGCTGATCCGGCCCGCCACGCAGATCGCCGTGACCTTTCTTCCCGGCGAGGAGCTGGAACAGCGTGTCGAGGCTGCCGTGCTGGTGCGCGAACTCGGCTTCGAGCCGATCGTCCACCTCTCCGCGCGCCGGATCGAGTTGGAAACGCAGCTCGACTGGTACCTTTCCGAGATCAGCAAGCGCGCTGGCGTAAAGCGTTGCTTCATCATCGCCGGCGACCCGCCGGAGCCCGAAGGTCCCTATTCCGATTCGCTGCAGATCATCGAGACGGGCCTGCTGGAAAAGCACGGTATCGAGATCGTCGGCATCGGCGGCCACCCGGAAGGCCATCCCAACGTTTCCAAAGACGACCTGTGGGTCTGGATGGAAAAGAAGATCGCCGCAGTTCGCGCGCACGGCATGACCCCGCTGGTCGTCACCCAGTTCGCCTTCGACGATGACGCGATCGTCGAGTGGGTCGGCGAGATGCGCGAGCGCGGGATCGACGTTCCCGTGCGCCTCGGCGTCCCCGGCCCGGCGGGCATCAAGCGCCTGCTAGGTTTCGCCAAGCGCTGCGGCGTCGGCGCCTCGGCTTCGGTGATGAAGAAGTACGGCGTCAGCATTACCAACCTCATCGGCAGCGCGGGTCCGGACAAGCTGGTCAACTCGCTCGACAAGAAACTGACCGACAAGCACGGGCGCGTGCGCCTGCATTTCTACCCGTTCGGCGCGCTCAAGGCGTCGGCCGAATGGATCAACGACTACGACGCGAAGCACTGAACCGATGGCGGACCTGATTGACGGGCGGGCCGTGGCCCGCAAGCTCGACGAGCAGACAAAGGCGCAGATCGACGCGCTGATCGCTGCGGGGGCGCCGCGCCCCGGCCTCGCGGTCGTGCTGGTCGGCAGCGACCCAGCGAGCGAGGTCTACGTCGGCCGCAAGCTCAAGAAGAGCACGGAAGTCGGCATCCGCAGTTTCGAGCACCGCCTGCCGGAGAACACGACGCAGGATGCCCTGCTGACGCTGATCACGCGCCTCAACGCCGACCCGGAGGTTCACGGCATCCTGGTGCAGGTACCGCTGCCCAAGCACATCGATACCGGCGTGGTGCTGCGCGCCATTTCGCCGAGCAAGGACGTCGACGGCTTCCACCCGGTCAACGTCGGCCGCCTGTCGACCGGCACGGGCGGGATCATCCCGTGCACCCCGCTGGGCGTGACCAAGCTGCTCGACACGGTCATCGACGACCTGACCGGGCTGGACGTGGTCATCATCGGCAAGTCGAACATCGTCGGCAAGCCGATCGCCATGCTCATGCTCGAGCGTGAGGCGACCGTCACGGTCACGCACATCGAGACGAAGAACCTGGCCGACCTTTGCCGCAAAGCCGACGTCATCATCGCGGCCGCGGGGGCGCCCGAGCTTGTTCGTGGTTACTGGGTCAAGCCGGGGGCGGTCATCATCGACGTCGGTATCACCCGCCGCAAGACCGAGGACGGCAAGACCAAGCTGGTCGGCGACGTGAAGTTCGACGAGGTGCAGCACGCCCGCGCGGTCACCCCGGTGCCCGGCGGCGTGGGTCCCATGACGATCTCGTGCCTGCTCGCCAACACCGTTCAGGCGGCGCGCGAACAGCTCGAGGGCAGGACCGGCGAAGGCTATTCGATCGACTGGGACGACGTGCCCGACCGCTCGATGTTCACCGCCGAAGTCAGCGGCAAGTAACCGGTCAGAGCCAGCCGATCCGGCGGAAACGCCAGAACAGCAGCGCGCAAACGATCGCGATCACCACCAGCGTAAGCTCGTAGCCGTAGCGCCAGTGCAGTTCGGGCATGAACTCGAAGTTCATGCCGTAGATCCCTGCGATCGCCGTCGGCACCGCCAGGATTGCCGCCCATGCGGCGAGCTGGCGGGTAATCACGCCCTGGCGGCTCTGTTCGAGCAGACCGGCAATCTCGACGATCCCGGCGAGCGTCTCGCTGAGCCCGTGCGCGCGCCCGACGGCGCGGTGCGCATGATCGTAGACGTCGCGGAAATAGGGCCGCGCCTTTTCGTCGATCGACGGCAGTTCGAGGTTGGCGAGCTTGGCCGCCACTTCCTCCATCTGCATCGCGATCAACTCGAACCTGCGCAGGACGCGCCGCAGCCGGAAGATCCGGCGGATGCGCGCCTGGTCGGGGAATTCGGTGACCGCATTGCCCTCCATTTCGATAACGTGCTCGTCGAGCTCGTCGATCACCGGATTGTAGCCATCGACGATGAAATCGAGAACGGCGTGGAGCACGAAGTCGGGCCCATCGGCCAGGCGTTCCGGGTGGTGTTCCAGCGTTTCGCGCAGATCGGTGTGCGCCCTCGCGCTTCCCTGGCGGACGGTGACGATGAACTGCGGGCCGAGGAAGATAGAGGTCTGACCGTAGTCGATCGTCTCACCCTCGCCGGTCTGCGCCGTCCGGGCGATGACGAACAGCGTGTGGCCATAACTTTCGGTCTTTGCCGGCTGCGACGGCGCCAGGGCATCCTCGATCGCCAGGGGGTGCAGGTCGTAGGTCCGGCGCACCTCTTCGAGGTCCTCGGCGGTGGGTGCGAACAGGCCGACCCAGTCGAATTCTCCGAGTCCCGGTCCCTCCGCTTGGGCGAGGTCGATCCTCTCGACCACCACCTTGCCCTCTCGGTAGCGGCGCGCCGCGACGATCGTCATGTTCCGAGCGGCCGGATATAGACCCGGGCGACGACCGGGAACTGGCGGGAAATGTTCGCCTCTATGTCAGCCACGGTCAGCTCGACTTCGCGGGCGCTTATCGTGTCGTCGAAATCGGCGCTGATCACGCTGACCACCATGTCGGGCGCCTGGTGCACCGTCAGCACCTCGCTCACCGAGACGATTCCGCTATGCGCCTCGGCGCATTCGCGCAGCGCCTTGACCAGTGCCGGATCGGCCGCCTCGCCGATCAGCAGGCCCTTGGCTTCGATCAGCAGCAAGACCGCGGTCGACGCGAGAACGAGCCCGATCAGGACCGAGGCAATGCCGTCGTATATCGGGTTTCCGGTCACGACCGTCAGCCCGATGCCGGCGGCCGCAATGAGCAGCCCGGTAATGGCGCCGGCGTTTTCCAGCAGCACGATCAGGGTCGGCGCGTCCTTGGTGTCGCGGATGGCGCGAAACACGCCCTTGCCCCCGCGGGCCCGGTTGAATTCCCGCAACGCCGCCAGAGTCGACCACCCTTCCAGCACCACGGCCACCCCGAGGACAACGAAGGCGATCAGCACGTTGCGCGGCGGCTCCGGCTCCAGGAGATGCAGGATGCCCTCGTAAAGCGACACGCCCGCGCCGAGCGAGAAAACCAGGATCGCGACGACGAACGACCAGAAATAGAGCTCACGCCCGTAGCCCAGCGGGTGGACTGTGTCGGGCGGGCGCTTGCTGCGCTTGGTGCCGTAAAGCAGCAGGACGTGGTTGGTCGAATCGACCAGGCTGTGCACACCTTCGGTGATCATGGCCGAGGAACCGGTGATCCCCGCGGCGACGAATTTCGCGATCGCAACCCCGACGTTGGCGGCAAGCGCGGTAAGGATGACCCTGTTCGAACCGTGACCAGCCAAAAACTCTTCCCCTGCTCTGCGCGGCGCTCGTTATGCGCCAACTCTCAGGGGTGGCAATCGCCGGGAATTGGATTAGTTTCGATTCAACACCGGAAAAGGGGAGAGCCTTGGCATCCGAACCCGAAGTCGACGTGGCCATCGTGGGAGCGGGAATCTCCGGCATCTCGATGGCGGCGCACATGCGCATGATGTGCCCCGACAGGACCTTCGCGGTCCTCGAACGGCGGAGCAACATCGGCGGCACCTGGGACCTGTTCCGCTATCCCGGCATCCGCAGCGACAGCGACATGCACACCCTCGGTTTCAAGTTCGAGCCGTGGATCCATGAAAAGGCCATCGCCGATGCCCCGGCGATCCGCGACTATCTGGACCGCATCGTTCACGAGCGCGGGATCATCGAACACGTCCGGTTCGACACCCGCGTGCAGTCGGCCGACTGGAAGTCGGACGAAGGGATGTGGCACCTCACGGTGGAGGATCAGGAAGGCTGGCACGACGTCACCGCCCGCTTTCTCTATCTCGCCTCCGGCTACTACGACTACGACGAGCCGCATGACGCCCAACTGCCCGACATCGACAGGTTCGGCGGCAAGGTGATCCATCCACAGTTCTGGCCCGAGGGGGTGGATTACGAAGGCAAGAATGTGGTCGTGATCGGATCGGGCGCTACGGCGGTCACCATCGTCCCGGCGATGGCCGACAAGGCTGCACACGTGACGATGCTCCAGCGCACGCCGACGTGGATGGCCGCCGGGCCGAGCCGCGACCGGATCGCCAACACGCTGCGCAAGTATTTGCCCGAATGGCTCGCCTACAAGATCGTGCGCCGCAAGAACATCCGGCTGCGCGACTATCTGTTCAAGCGCGCCCGCAACGCGCCCGACAAGGTTGCTGCCTTCCTCACGGGCATGCTCAAGAAGGAACTGGGCGAGGATTACCCGCTCGACGATTTCCAGCCGCCCTACGCCCCGTGGGACCAGCGGCTGTGCCTCGTGCCCGACAGCGACCTGTTCAAGAGCCTGAAGGCCGGCAAGGCCTCCGTTCGCACTGCGCACATCGCCGGGTTCACCGAAGACGGCGTCAAGCTGGCGAGCGGCGAGGTCCTGCCTGCCGACGTGGTCATCACCGCCACGGGTCTGCGCCTGACCCTGGGCGGCAAGATCGAGGTGACGCTCGACGGCGAGAAGCTCGATTGGACGCAGCACTGGTTCTACCGCGGCTGCATGTTCTCCAACGTGCCGAACCTTGCCATCGTGTTCGGCTACCTCAACGCGAGCTGGACCCTCAGGGCCGACAACACTTCGGATTACATCTGCCGCCTGCTCAACCGCATGGCGGACAAACGCGCCGAGGTCGTCGTGCCTTTCCTGCCCGAAGATCACGACCTCGAGGAAACCGAGCCCTTCCCGTTCTCGTCCGGTTATCTGCGGCGCGCCGCGCACCTCATCCCGAAGAGCTCGCCGACGCTGCCCTGGCGGCTCAACCAGGACTATCTCGAGGACTGCCGCGACTTCCGCAAGCGCCCGGTCGATGACGGGTTGCTCAAGTTCGAACGCCTGCAGGCCGAGACGAAAGCCGCCTGATGCCTTCACCCGGCCGCATATTCACCGCGGCGCTGCTCGTCGTGGGCGACGAGATCCTGTCGGGCCGTACGCACGACAGGAACATCGCCCAGGTCGCCAGCTGGCTGCAGGTCCAGGGCATCCGCCTGAGCGAGGTCCGCGTGGTGCCCGACGTGGAGGCGCGCATCGCCGAAGCGGTCAACGCCTTGCGGGAGAGCTACGACTACCTGTTCACCACCGGGGGCATCGGCCCGACGCATGACGACATCACCGTGGATGCCGTCGCCGCGGCGCTGAACGTGCCGGTCGTGGTCCATCCCCGGGCGCGAGCGATCCTTGCGGACTACTACGCCGACAAGGGCGGCCTGAACGATGCACGCCTCAGGATGGCGCGGGTGCCCGAGGGGGCCGAACTGATCGAGAACCGTATTTCCGGCGCGCCCGGAATACGCTTCGGCAACGTTATCATGATGGCAGGCGTACCGATGATCTGCGCGCAGATGCTCGATGCGCTGACCGGCAGTCTCGAAGGCGGCGCGCCGCTGATCAGCGAGACGGTCGGCGGCTGGATCCAGGAAAGCCAGGTGGCCGACCTGCTTCGCGAGGTCGAGAAGGCCAACCCGGAGTGCCAGATCGGCAGCTATCCGTTTTTCCGCGAGGGGCGCACCGGGGCGAACTTCGTGATCCGTTCGACTGACCGTGCAGCGCTGGACGCCTGCGCGGCCCAGCTTGGCATGGCGCTGGGGGAAATGGGCCTCGAATACGTGCGCGGGGGAATATGAGCAGCGAACGCGGGCTGATCCAGGCGCGACTCGACGAGGTTCTCGACCTACTTGGCAAGCCGGAAGCAGAAACGCGCTTCGGCCGTTGGCGCTACAGCGAGAACGGCCAGGTCCTGCCCGTCGGCGAAGGCATGTGGGCGACCGCCGACCGGGTCGGCCCCTATTGCCACACCTTCATCGATCCGGAGAGCGGCCAGGCCGCCTGCTTTGCCACGCTTACCGAGGGCGAGACTCGATCCATCATGGCACTGCGCGTGGCTGACGGTGAGATCGAAGCCCTGATCGCCCGCCCTGCCCTGTTCGGCGGCGGCGGCGCGTTCGGCGACGGGCCGGCCGCGCTCGACGCGAGCGAGCTGGACCCGCGCTGGCTTGCCCCGATCGACGAGCCCGAACGCGAGAGCCGGCCCGAACTGGTCCGCGTGGCCGATGCCTATTTCGCCGGGCTGGAGCGCAACGACGGCCTGGGCGAATATCCCTTCGCGGACGACTGCATCCGCATCGAGAACGGCTTTCGAACGACGGCCGTGGCGCCGGCGTCCGATGCAGGCGACACGCCCTATTTCGAGACGTTCCGCGCCCTCTCGGCTCGCGAGCAGTTCGAGACCGGCTATTTTCGCTTCGTGGACCGCATCCGCGATCGACGCTTCCCGGTGGTCGACCGCGAGCGGGGGCTGGTGTTCGCTTTCGCGTTCTTCGACCATTCGGGCACGGTACGCCAATACCGGCTGGCCGATGGAACCCCGCGCAAGGGCATAGACCGTCCGTTCAGCTGGATGATCGCCGAGGGCTTCCGCGTGGAACAGGGCCTGCTGACCCGGATCGAGGCGCTGATGACCGAGGTACCCTACGGCATGAAGCCGGGCTGGCCGACCTAGGAGTTATCCCGCGCCTCGAGTTCCTCGCGCAATTCACGCGCGCCGCGCTCGGCGCGGGTGAGGCTCGCATCGCCTTCCCGCTTCTGTTGCACGGTGGCGTAGATCAGGGCGCCGACGAGGGCGAAGCCGCCGATCCCAACTCCCAGTCCGATATTGCCGAACACTGCCGACAGCACCACGAGGGCGACCAACACGACAAGAACCGACCACCAGAATTTGGACATTTTTGCGCTCCTTCATCCTACCAACGAATGAAGCGCGCCTCGTTCCCCAATCTGTGCGCCTCAGCCGGCCAGGCGATAGCGAAAGCGTTCCTTCGGCAGCAGGACCGTGTGGCCGACCGCAGTGTTGCTTGCCGGGACGTGATAGAAGCGGTGTAGCTCCTCGACATCGCGGCCCAGCGCCGCGCGCATGATGAGCCACATGATGAGCTCGATCCCCTCGGTGCCTGCTTCGCGCAGGAAATCCAGCCGGGTTATGCCGCGCAATTCGTCTGTTCCCTCCGGCCCGGCGGCCAGGCGTTCGAGGAAGGCGTTGTCGAATTCGGGCGCGATCAGGCCCGCGCGCGGCCCCTGCAACTGGTGGCTCATCCCGCCGGTCCCCCAGATCTGGACGTTCAAGTCCTCGTCGAAGCATTCGACCGCATCGCGGATTGCCTCGCCCAGCTTCCAGCAACGCTCTGCCGAAGGGGTGGGAAACTGGGTCACGTTGACGGCCAGCGGGATCACCTTGCACGGCCATTCCTCCGGCTGGCCGAACACCAGGCTGAGCGGCACCGTACAGCCGTGGTCGACGTCGAGGTGATTCATGATGGTGATGTCGAATTCGTCGATCACCAGCTGTTCGGCGATGTGACCGGCCAGCTCGGGGTGGCCGATGACGGTCGGCACCTGCCGCTTGCCCCAGCCCTCGTCTGCCGGCTCGAACTCTTCTGCAAAGCCGATCGCGAAGGTCGGCACGATGTCGAGCATCATGGCCGAAGCGTGATCGTTGTAGCACAGGATCACCACGTCGGGCGTGTTGTCCTTGATCCACTGGCGGACGAATTCGTAGCCGGCGAAGACCGGCGCCCAGTATTCGTCACCCGTTTTCCCGAGATCGATCGCCGCCCCGATCGCCGGGACGTGGCTGGTCGCGATGCCTGCGGTAATCCGGCCCATCAGCGCTTGCCCCCATCCTGTTCACGCTTGGACTTTTGCCCCGTCGGGGAACGCCCGCCCGAACGCATCATCGCTGCGTATTCGTCGGGCGTCATGCCGGTCATCGAGGAAACCGCGCGCTGCGCGCTCCAGCCATCTGTGTTGGACAGCTTGACGAGGAAATAGATGTTGCCGCCCAGGTCGATCAGCTTGGGAAAGTCGCGGTCGAGCACGGCCTGCTTCTGCTCCTCGCTCATGCGGAACCGGTCGAGGTAGGCGCGTTCGTCGGCCTTGAACGCCGCACGGTTTTCGGCGTCCATCAGCGACATGCAGAACTTGTGCAGATGATACGACTGCCGGCTGCGCTTGGCGGTGAACACCGTGGTGCCGGGAATGTCATCCAGATCCGAAAGCGGATAGAGCCTGTGGCGCATGACGTCCTTTCGTATGCTGCGGCCGCCCAGCCTACCAGCGAGGCCCAAATTGCACCAGCGCCGCTGAGCCGAAGCCGGCATTTGCCGTGGCGGGAGGCGCAGTCATGCCTCGCTGGGAAAGAGGGCGAGATCGCGCAGGACCTGTGGGCGCTGCAGGCCGCCGGCCAGGGCACCGGTGGTCACCCCCACCGTGCTGTCGAACACCGCAAGGCGCAGTTTGTCGAGCCAGGTGACGACCGGGTCCTCCAGCGTCGGCCAGGTCGAGATGAGCCCCTCGGGAAAGATGGCGACGACGATCACCATGGTCAACGCGGTCACCATCAGGAATAGGCCGACGATCGCCAGGAGCATCGTCAGCAGGATGGCGCCGTTGGCAACCGCGATATGTTCCGGCACGACGCGACCTTCCTTGCGCGGGAGGAACAGGTTGAGGCTGAGCGCAAGGTACAGCGTCGCGGCAACTATGCTCAGGCCCGCGTACCACCAGGCAGTGGCGTTGCTCATGCCCAGCCCCGCGTCCCACATCTCGGCGGTGAACACGAGGATGAACACAGGCGCTACCGCCGCCGTCGCCAGCGTCGGCATCTTGAGCGGCAGCAGCGGCGCCTTGTTCCGCCACAAGGTGCGCAGCACCAGGACCGGGTGAGTGAGCACGGCATAGGCGTGCAGCAGGATCTCGTGCATGCGGCCGGTCGCCTGCCATTCCTTCTCGGGGAATCCGCGGGCGAGCCGGCGCAACTCCTCCTCTTCGGTGAACCGGGGGCAGCGGTTTCGCTCCGCATCGAGACGGAACGGAGCCATCACGCCTCGTGACCCGCGATGAGAGCGCAGGCCCATCGTGTGGCCGACGAGGTGAAGCAGCAGTGCAGCGGCGTTCCAGCGAACAGTAGGCTCTTGCAGCGAGCCGGTCGGCCCGCGCCGGTCCGGCTGCAGGCGGCGGGTCGACAGGACGCAGGTTCGCGTCAGTTCCGACGCCACGCCCGACGTCGGCCGCTCGCTGCGCGACACGAGCGGTGCGTCCGCGATTGCGACGACGACGTCGAAAGAGCCTTCGGCCAACCGCTGAGTCGAGGTTGGCACGAAGTCCGCCGGCCGCAATCCTTCTGCCGGGCTGGCCGGAAGCTCCGATGGATCGCCCAGGTGGAACCGCCAGCTGCGGCCCGTCGCGCGCTCGAGCTCCGGCCGCACGTCTTCGAGCAGGCGGTAGGCGAAGGCATCGAGGGCGGCCTGATCGGATTCCTTGGAACGGGCAATGTAGCAACCGACCTCGATGGGAACGCCCGCCGACGTCATCAGGACGGTTCCCCCCGCAGCACGCTGATCTGGCCATTGCGCTCGAGATAGGACTCGTCGCCGTCCTGCAGTGTCTGAAAGCCCCGTTCGCGCAGCGCCTCCTCGATGTCGGAGGGACTTAGCGCCGCCCGCCGCAGTGCAGCGGGATCGAGCTTGCCCTCTCGCGCAATCAGGATTGCGCGTCCCTTGAGCAGCCGGTCGAATGGCTCCCACGCACTCGCGATTCTACTGATGATCCAGTACGCAGCGACCAAGGCGGTCGTGGCCGCCAGGGTCGGCACGAGCGGAGCGGGGCCCGTGAGCGTACGGCTGAGGTTCGATCCGACGACAACCGTCACGAGGATATCGGGTGGCGACCACTTGCCGAAGGCGCGGGTAAACGCCAGCCGCCCCAGCACCAGCCCGTAAACAAAAACGATGAGGGCGCGGACGAGCATTTCCGAGACGCCGATGCGCCCGATGGAATCTCCGGTGAGTTGCTGCAAGGTCTCGATCATCGGCTGCTCCGCTCTTGTACCCTCCTGCCAAGAAACCGCGCTCACAGGTGGGCGTTCCTCTGGCCCGGCGGGAGGAAGCCCGGCCAACGAAAAGGGCCGGCGGATCGCTCCGCCGGCCCTGCTGTCCGTTCGATCGGCGACCGCGATCAGCCGAAGATCATATCGGAATACTGGATCGGTGCATTGTCGGTCAGCACCACGATCATGTCGGGGGCGCTGGTCCCGCCGGTGTCGACCAGGATCTGATTGCCGGCAAAGGCAACGTGGCTTTCGTCGATGCCGAAAGCCGACAGGTCCAGCTTGTCCTCCCCGGTGTGGAAATCGGTGATGTACTCGTACCAGCCGGCCTCGCCGACGACGAAGGTGTCGGCGCCCGCGCCACCGGTGTAGGTGTCGCTGCCGAGACCGCCGTCGAGGTGGTTTTCGGCGTCGTTGCCGATCAGCCGGTCGTTGCCCCTGCCGGTCACGCCGTCCTCGATCACCGTGCCGAAGGCGATGCCGATGTTGTCGGTCAGGAAGCCCGGGTTGCTGGTGCGGCCTTCAAACACCGCGTCCCAGAACGCCTGGCTCTGGTTGAGGCCATACATCGCGTTGAGATCGGCCGCGTTGACTTCCTGCCCCCACCCGGTGCTGAAGTGGCCCTCGCGCAGGTCGAGCACCGAGTTGCGTGTGAAACCGCTCATGTCGAGCGTGTCGTGTCCGCCGGCATCGTAGATGGTGAGGAACGGATTGATGTTCTGCGTGAAGTCGAACACCGGCCGATCCGCCGTCGAGTTGAAACCGTAGGTCGTATCGTCAATGCGCGTGGTGGTGTCCGCACCGTACATTTCCTGCACCGCTGCGATGTCGTGCACCATCGGCGTTTGCGCACTCTGGTAATAGCCGCCCGTCGCCCAATTGACGAAGCCCACGGCGCCCGTTTTTCCGGCATCGAAGTAAGACATGATCGTATACTGCGCCGAATCCTGGAAATAGGACGCGTCGTGGTCATACTCAATCGTGCCACCGACGGCGAAATTATAGTCGCCCGGGTGCGACAGCCCGACGGCGTGGCCGGTTTCATGCACCAGCGTCGTGAAGCCGTACCCGCCCGGCTGCAGGTCGAAGTTGTCGCCCTGGGTCTGGTTTACGAAGGTATCGCCCTGGATCTTGGCGTAGCGGCCGTGTTCGCCGCCGTAGAACGGCGTGTAGGCAGATGCCTGCGCCGGACCGGTCGACGTGTTCATGTAGACGATGTCGGCGCCATAGCCGTTCTTCTCGACGAATGAGGGGGCGATGAGATCGTCCCACAGCTGGATCGCCTCGCGAGCGGCTTCCCGCTGTTCCGGCGTGAAGGCCATGAAACCTTCGATGTAGGGGGCAAGGCCTTCGTGCGGGTTGTTGTACTGTCCGCCCGGTGCGTGCTCGGCGAAGGTATAGGTAATGACCCCGTTGGGGCCCACGTCCCAGATCGCGCCCGTCCGGTTGAGCTGGGCGGCAGCTTCTTCGGTCGTGTAGATCGGCTTGCCGTTGTAGGCGGTGCCGTCGCCATCGAGATCCGGATTGTCCAGGTCGAGCGGCTCTATGTCCCCGCGGCCCGTCAGGTCCAGCTTGTCGGTGTACTTGGTGTCGTAGAAGTGGACGTCCGCGCTCGGCGCGGACGCAGTCGATTTGTTCGGCATGTGCGTCCCATCCCATAAAAGGAGATCACGGCGCGCGAATCCCCGCGCCGAGGGGAGGTTCGGCCAAAAACTGACTTTAGGTCAACGACTTGTTAACTTTCGTAACAAGACCTGTGCACGAGTGTTAGTAGCGGCAATTTTGCTGCTGAAAGCGGCAATATAATAACAAAGGGCCGGTGGATCGCTCCACCGGCCCTTGTTGTTTCTCTTGTGAAAGAAAGGCTTATGCGCCTTCGACCTCGGCCAGATCGACCTTGAGGCCCGGACCCATCGTGCTGGTGAGGGTCACCTTCTGGAGGTACTTGCCCTTCGCGCCGCTCGGCTTGGCCCTGACGATCGCATCGGTCAGAGCCTTGAAGTTCGCCTTCAGGTCCTCGTCCTTGAACGACAGCTTGCCGATACCCGAGTGGATGATGCCCTGCTTCTCCACGCGGAACTCGACCTGGCCGCCCTTGGCGTCCTTGACCGCCTGCGCGACGTTCGGGGTCACCGTGCCGAGCTTCGGGTTGGGCATCAGGCCCTTGGGCCCGAGCACCTTGCCCAGACGACCGACGACACCCATCATGTCAGGGGTGGCGATAACGCGATCATAGTCGAGGTTGCCGGCCTGCATGTCTTCCATCAGGTCCTCGGCGCCGACCTTGTCGGCCCCGGCGGCGAGAGCCTCGTCAGCCTTGTCGCCCTTGGCGAACACGGCAACCTTCATGTCCTTGCCGGTGCCGGCGGGAAGCGAGACCATGCCGCGGACCATCTGGTCGGCGTGACGCGGGTCGACGCCCAGGTTCATCGCCACTTCGACGGTCTCGTCGAACTTCTTGCTGGCGTGTTCGCGCAGCAGGGCGATGGCGGCATCGACGCCGTGAAGTTCTTCACGGTCGAGCTGCGAAAGGACCTTCGTCTTCTTCGTGAGCTTGGCCATCGTATCAGCCCTCCACCACTTCGAGGCCCATCGCGCGAGCGGAGCCTTCGATGATCTTCGTCGCCGCGTCGATGTCGTTGGCGTTGAGATCCTTCATCTTCATCTCGGCGATCTCGGCCAGCTTGCTGCGCGCGATCTTGCCCGCGGAAACCTTGCCCGGCTCCTTGGAACCCGACTTCAGGTTGGCCGCCTTCTTGATCAGGAAGCTCGCCGGGGGCGTCTTCGTGACGAAGGTGAAACTGCGATCCGCGTAGACCGTGATGATGGTCGGGATCGGCATCGCCTTTTCCATGTCCTGCGTCGCGGCGTTGAACGCCTTGCAGAATTCCATGATGTTGACGCCGCGCTGACCCAGCGCGGGGCCGATCGGCGGAGAGGGATTGGCAGCGCCCGCAGGCACCTGGAGCTTGATGTAGCCCTCGATCTTCTTGGCCATGACTGGCCTCCTTTCTCACTGTTGGCCCGCTCTTTCGAGCAGAGGCCTCATGGTAAGCGGTCGAACGGCGGACGAATCCGCCTCCCGCGGTGGCTCCCTTTTCAGGGAAGGCGCGCACATAGCGAATTGCCGCCCGAGTGCAAGTCTGCAATCACCATCCCCGGGGTCGCCGCGCGCCGAAGAGGGACATTCATGGCCTCAACTGCAAGTCCGGCATCCCGGCTGCCCGCCTTCATCGACAGCACGCGGATGCGCCTGTTCCTTGGCACCCTGCTGTACCTCGCACAGGGCTTCCCGCAGGGCATCGTCTATTACGCGATACCGACCTGGTTCGCGGCGACCGGTCAGTCGACCGCGGTCGTCGGTGCGGCCGCAGCGGCGGCAAGCCTGCCGTGGAGCCTGAAGTTCCTCGCCGGCCTGATGGTGGATCGCTACACCTGGCTACCGATGGGCCGCCGTCGCCCGTGGCTGGTCGGCGCCCAGGCGGCCATCATGCTGGTGCTCCTGTGGAGCGTGCTCTTTCCACCCGCACCCGAGCAGAGCTCGCTGATCATCGGCTTCACCTTCGTCGTCTCCGCGCTGACCGCCGTGCAGGACGTCTCCCTCGATGCGCTGGCCGCCGACCTGACGCCCGACGACGAGAAGGGCCGCCTGAACGGCTTCATGTTCGCCGGAAAACTCGTCGGGATCGCCGGGGGCATGGGCCTGACTGGCTACATGATCGAATATCACGGCTTCAGCGCGGCCATGCTGGTGATGCTGGTCTGCTTCGCGATCCCTGCCGCCACCGTCGTCCTCGTGCGCGAGAGGCCTGGTGAAAAGCTGCTGCCGTGGACGGCGGGACACCGATCGCCCGAATCGGAGGATGTCAGGGCCGAACGGTGGAGCGCGGTGTTCAAGGGCGTGTGGGGAAACATCGCAAACCCGACCAGCCTGACCGTCATAGCAATCATCGTGACCTACGGCTTGCATCAGGTCCTGCAGGAACAAAGCACCAATCTCTACGCGATACGGCAGCTCGGCTGGTCGCAGACGCAGGCCAGTTCGTTCAGCTCGGTGACGAACATCGTTGCTGCGGTATTCTGCCTTACGCTCGGTGGCTGGCTGATCGACCGGATCGGGCCGGGGCGGATCACGTTGGTAAGTTCGCTGCTGTTCGCAGGAATCCTCGCAATCGCTGCGGTCGACCAAGACCTCATCGCCAACAGCACTGCCTATATCGCGTGGATGCTTGCAGGCCTGTTTCCCTCGATGCTGTCTTACCTATCGACGCTGGTCCTCGCGATGCGCGTCGCCGAAAGCCGGGTGGCCGCCACGGCGCTTGCCATCATGTTCGGTACCCAGGCCCTGGGGACGACGGTCGGCGGCACACTGCTCGCGCCGATCGAAGGGCTGGGAGGCTATCCGGCCCTGTTCGGTGCGGCGGCCCTGATGATCGCCATCTCCGGGTCATGTGCCCTCGCACTGAGCAGGACAGCCGGCGGTGCCGTCGGCTCGTCCGAGATAAAGGCGTCGGGCGTGCACGGCGAGGTCATCGACCTCGACGGACTTACTTGACCAGTTCGACCTGCTCGAAGTCGAGCTCGACCGGAGTCGCGCGGCCGAAGATGGAGACGCTGACCTTGACCTTGTTCTTGTCGAAGTCGAGCTCTTCCACCACGCCGTTGAAGCTGGCGAAGGGGCCGTCGAGCACCTTGACGCTGTCACCAATCTCGTAATCGATGTGGATCTCGCGCTTGGGCGCGTTCTTGGCTTCCTCCACCCCGCCGAAATAGCGCGCTGCGTCGCGTTCGCTGATCGGCTGCGGCTTCGCGCCGGAGCCGAGGAAACCGGTGACCTTCGGGGTGTTCTTGACGAGGTGGTAGACGTCGTCGGTCAGGCGCAGCTTGGCCAGCACGTAGCCAGGCATGAACTTGCGTTCGGTTTGGACCTTCTTGCCGCGCTTGATCTCGGTGACGGTCTCGGTCGGGACCTCGACCGCTTCGACGGCCTCGGAAAGGCCCATCCGCTCCGCCTCGGCGATGATCGAATCGCGGACCTTGTTCTCGAAGCCGGAATAAGCGTGGATGATGTACCAGCGGGCCATGACGTCTCTTTTTTCAGGTTAATCCGTTGCTAGCTCAGGCAAGCGTGAGAAGTTCGCGCACGGCCCAGCCGAACAGCGAGTTGACGCCGAGAAAGAACACGGCCAGGATGACCATCAGAATGCCGACGAAGATCGCCGTGCGGACGGTTTCCTGGCGGTTCGGCCAGACGACCTTGCGCGCTTCGCCCTGGACCTGGCGCACGAATTCGCCGGGGCTGGTCTTGGAACCGTTCTGGGCCATCGGGTGCAAACCTCTTCAACTTGCCTTGCCTCGCTTCCGCCATGGGCTCATCGCCGCCCCGGTCTAGGACCGGGAGGGGCTTGCTGGCTCCGATGTCGGAAGTCGAGCGACCAGATAGCGATGCCTTCGGGCCAAGGCAAGGGTGGGCCGAAAAGGGACTGCAGACAGCAAACGGCCCCGCGGAAGAGAGGAACCCGCGGGGCCGTCAATGTGCCTGTCCTGGGGGGCGCCGTCAGTAACGGCCGAACAGGCGTGCGAAAAAGCCCGGTTCCTCCATCGGCTGGATTCGCCCGTACTTCATGAGGCGAAGGGTCGGATCCTGATGCGGCCGGGGTTGGATCCAGCCGTCCGGCCGACTGGTGCGGAAGCTGTAGCTCGACATGGTTAGATCCTCGAACTGTTGTCCCGTCTGGTGAAGGGATAATGCCGATCTGTCCGGCAGGTTCCTGAGGCAGCGTCGATGCCCGCGATCTGTGGCGCCAGGGTCACGCCCGCGCGGCGCGGGTCCACACCAGCCAGGCGAGCGTGGCCGAGGCGAGCGGCATCAGGTTGATCTCGAGCGGAAGCGCCGCGGCTCGGGTGACGTAGGGCGCAAACCACAGCGCGACGAGACCGAGTTTTTCGTAAGGCCGGAAGCCCTCACGCAACCCCTCCCGAACCAGCCAGAGCGTCGGCAGGACGAGGAACGGGAGATCATAGTTGAACAGGTAGGGCGAGGCGAGCGCGGTGGCCGCGAGCATGAAGGCGCCCGTCGCCAGCAGATCGCGTCCGAACCGGCGCCAGCTCAGAACGGAGAGAGCCAGCATCGTCAGCGCAATGCCGGTCGCCACGAAGATTGCCGCAGTTTCCCCGGCCAGGAGACGCACCTGCGCGTAGGGGGTCGCCATGCGAAGCAGCAGGTCGCCATCGGCGGTACGCATGATTGCCGCGCTTGCCGCCCAGCTCTCGGTATAGGCGAGCATGGTCGCGGTGCCGAAAGCCAGCCACGAGAGGAGGAGAAGCCCCAGCGAACTCGCTGCCGCCGCAACGAAGGCGCGCCACTGGCCGCCAGCGGCAAGCCAGAAGGGCACCAGCAGCGCGAGATGCGGCTTGACCACCAATGCGCCGAGCAGGACGCCTGCGAGCACCGGGCGCCGCCCGAGCAGGGCCACGCCGCCGACGAGCAAGGCCCCGGTCACGAACCCGTTCTGCGCGTGCCCCGCCGCGATCAACGCGCCGGGATAAGTCAGGACGATCGGCCAGAGGCGCCCAAAGGCCTTGAGAGAGGCCCAGGCCCAGCCTGCGAACGTCGCCACGACCCAGGCGATCCATCCAGCTGCATAAGGCAGCGCGGCAAAAGGCGCGGCGAGGAACAGGAAGGGCGGCGGGTTGACGAAGGCGTACCAGCCGGTGAAGCCGGCTCCGGTCTGCACCTGTTCCTGCCAGGCGAGGTCGAAAGCCTTCTCCGGCAGGCCGGCAAGGACCGCCCGGCCCGCGCCCCAGAAGGCCAGGAAATCGCTCCCCAATGGCCCCTGTGCCTGAACCCATGCAACGGCGACAAGCGCCAGGCTGGCGAGCCCGACGAGGACGGCATAGCCCTGCACCCGGCCCGGCACGAGCCAGTCCGCCGTCCGCAGCGCCGTCAGAGAAGTCCCCGCCATGCGCCGGGCATAGCGCCCCGGGACGCAGACGGGAATCGCCTGCGGGCAGAGCCCGGTGCACAATCCCCGGCGAACGCTTGAATGGACCCGAAAAGGCAATAAACGCTGGACAGAGATGGTGGGCGAAACGGAGTCCGGAAGGTCGTGGTGGCTCGGCCGGTGGGCGATTACCGCTGCCGCGCTGATCGGTTGCGCACCGTTCCTGCTGACGCGGATACCGCCGCTCGTCGACATTCCCGGCCACATTGCGGCGCTGTCGGTCGACCTCGCCGCGCCGGATAGCCCATTACACCATTATTTCGCGTGGGAATGGACCTTCACCCTCAACATGGGCGGCGAAGTTCTGATGCGGCTGCTCGCCTCCGTCATGCCGCTGGTTGCCGCGGGTTGGACGGTCACCGTCATGGCGACCGGCGCCCTGGTGGCAGGATCGCTGGTTTTGACCCGCACGCTCAATCCCCGGGGGGCTTATGGAGCACCGCTGGCGCTGATGTTTGTCTTCGGCCTGCCGTGGACCTGGGGTTTCCTCAACTACCTTCTGGCACTCGGCTTCGGCTTGCTCGCATTCGGCCTGTCCGAGCGGCTCGCGCCCCGGGCCCCACTGCGCGCGACCTTCCTCCTGGCAGCCCAGCCGGCGCTCCTGCTGTGCCACGCGATCGGAGGGCTGGTCCTGCCGATCCTCGTCGCGGCGAGCGCTGCCGGCCGCGCACTGGAGCGCGGCGACACTGCGCCGGCTGGACGCGCCCGGACCCTTTTCCAGGAGACCTGGCCGCTTGTGGCCACCCTGGCGGTCGTTGCACTCTGGAAGCACTATGCTCCGCCAGCGACGACGCCCGGCCTGCGCTGGGTATGGAGCGAGAAGCTGACGTTCCTCGCCTACGCCCTGCGCGACCAGCATTTCATGCTCGACCTTTTTTCAGCCTTTGCAGCCTACTTTGTGGTGTTGGCCGGGCTGGTCCTCGGCGCTCGCTTCTCGTGGCGGCAGGGCCTGCCGGTGGCGGTGCTGTGGCTGTTCTACCTGCTGCTGCCGAACGAGATCAACGGCAGCGAATTTGTCGACACCCGCACGCTGATGGCTGCGATGATCGCCACCCTCGCACTACAGGACTGGAGCCGCGTCGACCGCGGACTGGCGAGGGTCATCCTGTTGTTCGGCGCGATCCTGCTGGCGGTGCGCATGATCGTGCTGACCGTGTCCTTCACCGAATATCGCGCCGAATACCGTGCAGAGCTCGGCGCGCTCGATCATGTAGAGCAGGGCTCGAAAATCCTCGTGCTCTCCGAAATGTGCTGGCAGCCGCATTGGCGGCACGACCGGATCAGCATGCTGCCGACGATGGCGATGCAGCTGCGCCAGGCCTGGGTCAATCACGGCTGGACGATTCCCGGCATTCACATGCTGCAACTCAAGTTTGACCCCGCCCCCGGCCGGACCGGCATCCGCAACTTCGCCGTCCGCAGCCCGCCGTGCGAGAAGCCAGAGCACCACCTGCCGCAAGTCCTCGCACTCGCGCCGATAGATCAGGTCGACTACCTCTGGCTGAGCAACACCGGGCCCCTTCCACGCCCCGATCCGCGCCTACGGCAGGTCTGGCACCGAGACGGCAGAAGTTTCCTCTATCGCGTCGTCAAGCGCGGCGCTGTCGGTGGACCTCGCCGCGCCCGATAGCCCGTTCAGCGCCGCGCTTGACTTGCCGCCCCGCCGCCCGCTTTACCGCCGACAAAGCAATAGCATATGAGGACTATCATGCTCCGCCCGATCATCACGACCATTGCCGCGTTCGGTCTCGCCACCTCCGCTGCCGCTGCGGACCGTGCCCCGAGTCCGTCGGCGAAAAGCGAGCGGCTCGCCGGCAACATCGATCGTGCCCTCACCTGGGTTCTGATCGCCGCGCTTGTCGGCGCCATCGTCATCGCCACGATCGACAACGGCAACAGCAATAGCGGTGACAACCCCGCCAGCCCCTAGGGAAACGCAAGACCTGAGATGGCCCGCCCACACCGGCGCGGGACCGGATCGGCCAAACGAGCGCAGCAAATGAAGGGAATTGCCGGGCGGAATTCGCCGGCAGTGGCGACCTTAGAGAAATGGCAGGGGTGCGCGGACTCGAACCGCGGGCCCTCGGTTTTGGAGACCGATGCTCTACCAGCTGAGCTACACCCCTGCAGCCGGGCCGCGCTCCTAGGGCCAGCGGCGCGAATTGGCAAGGCGGTTACCGCGCCGTGTGATACAATTGTCGTCGATGCATTCACCCGCCTTGCCGATCATCCCGCCCGAGACGCTGCTGCTGGCTTACCGTAGCGGCATTTTCCCGATGGCCGACGGACGTGACGACCCGGAGGTTTTCTATGTCGAGCCGCGGCAGAGGGCGATTCTCCCGCTCGACGGGTTTCTCTGCTCGCGCTCGCTCGCCAAGGTGCTGCGGCAGGATCGCTTCCGGGTCACTTGTAACGCCGATTTCGGTGCGGTCATCGCGGCTTGCGCCGAGCCCCGGCCGGATCATCCCGAAACGTGGATCAGCCGCCGGATCGAGGCGAGTTATCGCGCGCTGCATGCCGAAGGCCACGCCCATTCTATAGAGGTTTGGCAAGGCCCGGACCTGATCGGCGGCCTCTACGGCGTCGGGTTCGACGGGGTATTCTGCGGCGAATCGATGTTCAGTCGCGTGCCGAACGCCAGCAAGGTCGCCCTCGCCTGGCTGGTCGGGGCAATGCGCACTGCGGGCATGAGCCTGCTCGACTGCCAGTTCATGACCGAACACCTTGCATCACTTGGCGCCGTTGAGATCAGCCAGACGAGCTATCTCGCGCTGCTCGCCGACGCGCAATCGCGCCGGGTGACCTGGACTCAGGCTGTCGGTGCTTCGGGCGTGGGCGAAGGCACGGCCGAGGGCGATGGTGTCGGCGTCGGTGCAGCGCCGCTGGCACTGCCGGAGGGATTTGCACTGCTACTGGCGGACGGCGCGGCGGCTTCGTCACCCGGGAAGCGCATCGCGCATTTCTTGACCCACACGTCGTAGATCGGGTGCTCGACCACGTTGACGGCAGGCGCGTTCTTGAACAACCAGCCGGAGAAGACCTTGCGCCACTCGAGGTCGGCGTTGGCATTCGCCCTTTCACGCACGAGCACCTGGACGAAGGCGCCTTCTTCCGGATCTTCCCAGGGGGCGGTCTTCTCGCAGGCGGAGAGGCGCACGACGACATTACCGACCCGGCGCGATTCGCCGGGTTTCATCTCGAGCTCCTGCGACAGGTTGTTGCGCTTGTTGAGCAGGCCGAGCGTGGCGATCCGCTCGCTCATCGGCGTCGCGCCTTCCTGCGCCTCGCCGGCGGCAGTGGGCGGGGCCGATTGCTGCAGTTCCGCGGGCACTTCGGTCTCGACCGCCTCGGGGGGCGGCGCTTCCTTCGTGCAGGCGACCAAGGCCAGCGCGAGAACTGCGGGCGCGGCGAACCGCATTGTCAGGCGTCCGGGGTCCAGGCTTCGTAATCGCCCGTCGCCTTCGCCCGCCGCCCGCCGCGCTCGAGCGCACCGGCCGGGCGATAGGCGCCCGCAGTTCCGGTGGCATTGGGGGTGTAGTCGACTTCCCAGATCTTGGCCGGCGGCAAATAGCTTTCGGGCAGCTCGTCGTAGGAACCGTGCAGCCAGCCATGCCACTCGGGCGGAACACGGCTGGCATCGTTCGAACCGTCGTAGATCACCCACCGGCGCTCGCCACCGTGCGCGCGCTGCGCCCAGGGACGGCCCGGCGCCTCGTCATCCTTGGAGCGGTAGTACTTGTTGCCCTGCGCGTCGGTGCCGACGTGCTCGCCGTGCCGTGCCGACCAGAGCGAGGTGCCGATGGTGGCGCCGTCCCACCAGGTGAAGATCTTGCCGAGGATTCCCATGGCGCGCCGTTAGCGCCTTCGCGCCGTGCGAGGCAAGCGGCGCGTCACCAGTCCACGCGCGATCCGGGCTTCAGCCCGAGCTCCGCGGCGCGACCGGCATTCAGTTCGAGCACGGCGATCGCCGGACCGGCGGAATCGATCGGATCAAGCGAATAGGGTGTCGCATTGGCCGCGATATTGATGATTCGATGGTCGGTGCCGACGAAAAGGATGTCGAGCGGAATGACGGTGTTCTTCATCCAGAAGCTGCGCGCCTGCGGGAAATCGCTGGGGAACAGCATTCCTTCGTCGGCGCCCATCTCGCGGCGGAACATCAATCCCTGCGCCTGCTGCTGCGGCGTCGCGGCCAGTTCGGCGCGGATCGTGTGCGTCCTGCCGCTCTCCGTCAGAGTGACGGGGATGACCTGCAGGCCGGAGAACGAATGAACCGAAGGCGCTTCGGCCGCGGCGGTGGCGGCGGGCTGCGCAGCCTGGGTCGAACAGGCGGCAAGTGCGCAGGCGGCAAGAGCAATCGTGGCAAAAGGTACGCGGCGCATCGGCGTTCAGGGCTCCATGTCGTCGGACACCTCGGCGACCCAATCTTCGGCCTCGGCCTCGTCCACCGCTTCCACTAGCGCGCGCGCCGCGGCAAATCCATGCCCGGCGCGCACCATTGCAGCGATCTGCTTCTCGGCCAGGGTGCGTTCGAGAGGTTGCGCGCCGAAAGGGCCGAAACGGCGCTTGCGGGCATAGGTCAGCGCCGCCACGCGTGCGGCGTGCTCCCCGGGGGCGACCGCGTCGCGCAGGTCTTCCGCCACCCCCGCCTGCCCCAGCGCCTCGCGTACGCGCCGTCCACCGTAACCACGCCGCAGCAGGCTCGCGCTCTTCATTCGTGCGTAACCTTCGTCATCGACATAGCCGAGTTCGACATACCGCCGGACCGTTGCGTCGAGCGGCGGTTCGCCTTCGCCGGCCCATCCGCGCTCGCGCAACTTGCGCTTGAGATAGCGTTCGAATTTTACTGCGGTGGTGGAAAACTTCGCCACGTAGCCGAGTGCAAGCTCTTCGAATCGTTGCAAATCGAGCGGCCTGGGCGCCTTGCGCGGTTTGTTTCTTTGGGTACTATCCTCGGTCATCGGCCTTATTCGTGCCATAGTCCGGCTCAAAGGGGAAAGGCTGTGTCGGGAGCAGGGAACACACATCGACGCTAATGCCCCATCCACGGACCCGTGCCTGAAGCACGGCGACAAGAGAACAACGAACGGGTAATCGCCTCAGATATGAACGAAGCCGCCGCCATGAAGCCGACGCCGAACCGCTGCGCGTTGCCGCGCCGGTTTTCCGACTTCGCCACCTTCGGCGATGCGCTGGACTATGCCGCGCAAGGATCCCGGGGTCTCAACTTCCACGATCCGCGCGGGAATCTCGTGCGCGCCTATTCCTTTGCAGAACTGCGTGACGATTCGCTGACGATGGCGCGGCGCATGGTCGCGCAAGGGGTGAAGCCGGGTGACCGCATCGCCCTGGTGGCGCAGACCGGGCCCGAGTTCGCGGCCCTTTTCTGCGGCGCGATCTTCGCCGGTGCATGGCCGGTGCCGCTGCCCCTGCCGACCAGCTTCGGGGGGAAGGAAAGCTACATCGACCAGCTCGCCGTGCAGCTCCAGAGTTCCGATCCCTCGGTGCTGCTCTACCCTGCGGAAATCGCCGAGATGGCGGCCGCCGCGGCCGTGCGCCAGGGTTGCGGGGGCACGAGCTTCGAGGATTTCGCCGCGCTCGAAGTAGGCGACGCGAAGTTGCCGGCGCCGGATCCGGACGACATCTGCTATCTGCAGTACTCCTCCGGCTCGACGCGTTTTCCGCATGGCGTGGCCGTCACCCACCGCGCGCTGCTCAACAACCTGCGCGGCCACGGCATCGGCATGGGCCTGACGATGGACGACCGCTGCGTCTCGTGGCTGCCGTGGTACCACGACATGGGGCTCGTCGGCTGTCTGCTCTCGCCGATCGCCAACCAGGTCTCGACCGATTACCTGCGGACCGAGGACTTCGCCCGTCGTCCGCTCGCCTGGCTCGACCTGATCAGCCGTAACGAGGGGACCACCCTCTCCTATTCGCCGACCTTCGGCTACGACATCTGCGCCCGCCGCATCTCGAGCCAGAGCCACGTCGCCGACCGCTTCGACCTGGCCCGCTGGCGGCTCGCCGGGAACGGCGCCGACATGATCCGGCCCGACGTGATGCAGAACTTCGTCAACGCGTTCAACAAAGCTGGTTTCAAGGCGCACGCCTTCTGCCCCAGCTATGGTCTTGCCGAGGCAACGCTTGCCGTCACCCTGATGCCGCCGGGCGAAGGCATCCGCGTGGAGCTGGTGGAGGAAGAGCGCTTGTCGGGCTCCCCGCGCGATCTCTCGCGGCCGGCCCGCTATCGCGCCATCGTGAACTGCGGCAAGCCGGTGCTCGACATGGAGGTCGAGATCCGCGGCGAGGATGGCTCGGCGCGCGGCGACCACGTGATCGGCAAGGTCTGGTGCAAGGGCCCGAGCGTCATGCACTCCTACTATCGCGATCCGGTCGCGACAGAGGCGTGCCTGGTCGACGGCTGGCTCGACACCGGGGACATGGGTTACATGGCCAACGGATATCTGTTCATCGTCGGTCGGGCGAAGGACATGATCATCATCAACGGCAAGAACCACTGGCCACAGGACATCGAGTGGGCGGTGGAGCAGCTCCCCGGCTTCCACCAGGGCGACATCGCGGCCTTCAGCGTCGAATCGGAAAACGGCGAGGAAGTGCCCGCCGTGCTCGTCCACTGCCGCGTCTCCGATCCCGAAGAGCGCCTGAAGCTGCACGACGAGATCCGCGAGAAGGTACGCTCGATCACCGGCATGAACTGCGTGGTCGAACTCGTCCCCCCGCGCACGCTGCCGCGCACCAGCAGCGGCAAGCTGAGCCGGGCGAAAGCCAAGAAACTCTACCTTTCGGGCGAGATCACTCCGCTCAAGCTCGCGGCCTGAAGCTCAGCCGAAGATCAGCGACGCCAGGACGACGAGGATCGCGGCCGTCCCAATGGCCCAGACGAGCGTCCGGACCCTGGGCACCCCCGTCCAGTAGAGCGGGAGGTAGATCACCCGGGCGCCGAGCCACACCCAGCCGGCGATGGCCGTCACGGTGCCGGTCTTGCCGGCCAGCACCACTCCGAACAATGCAATGACCGCGATCGGCAGGGTTTCGAGGAAGTTGTCGCGCGCCCGCTCCAGCCGGCCGACGACCGGGTCGGGCGGCGGCATGTCCTCGTCGCGCGCACCGGTGTTCCACTCGATGCCATATTGCTTCGTCTTGGCGCGGATCGCGACCTGGATGTGCACCAGCAGCAGGACGGCCGCCAATGCAAGGATGAGGATTTCGGAAGGCATCGCGCAGCTCCTATTGGTCGGGGGCGGCCCACTTGGCGGTCACGGGACCCGTGGGTCGCTCTTCGCCCTGGCGAATTGTCAGACCCTGCTTCTCGAGCGTCCCTGTCGCGAGGGCTACCTCTTCAGACGGTCCCGAAAGCACGATCGGCACACCGACACGCCCCCCGGCCCAGCCGATCAGCGAGAGCGCCACGGCCCCTTCTTCTGTCAGTTTGCCGTCTTCGTCGAAGGTTACGTCCGGCAGGGGCCGCGCCGGCGGGCGCAGGCGGATCTGCCAGCCTTCCTCACCGCCTGAGATGCGCCGCTCCAGCTCCTGGTACGCCCCGAGGCTGGCACCGTCGAGCGGACGCGCGGTCACGGTGGCGACACGCCGCTGTCGGTCCACGATAACGTCGTCGTTCGAGACACCCGCCACCAGGGCGAGCCGCTCGGCCAGCGTCCGCGCACGTGCGGCGTCGGCGCGCTCCGCTTCATTCGCCCGCTCGAGCTGGGCGAGCTGAGCTGCCTGCAGGCTGTTGCCCACCGGCACCTGGGTAATCGACAGTTCGACCGGGCCGCCGACGATCCTTTCGAGAACCTTTTGCGTCTCTTCGAGAGCGTCAGGTTTGATCTGCGGGGTAAGCACCACAGCGGAAATCCTGGCCGGCCGTGCATGCAGCTCCACGTCGAGCTTGGACATCAGCGCCTTGCTGCCGAACTCGTTCAGGATCGCGCTGTTGATCTGCCGGGACGCCGCGGCGTCCTTCGCAAGGTTGAGCAGCGACAGACCGAGCGGGATGGCCAGCGCCACGAAAGCCGAGACGATGAGCGCAGTCTGCAGGTTCGTCTGCTTTTCCGACAAGCGCGTGCTGAAGCCATAGAGGCGCGCCATGATCGCGGCGGTGAGCGCGATCGTCATCAGGTTGGTGAAGAACAGCAGCAGCGCGCCCGAGAACACCGTCCAGTTGAGCGTCGCCAGCCCGAAGCCGACCACCGCCAGCGGCGGCATCAAGGCCGTGGCGATGGCGACGCCCACCACCGTTCCTTCCCGGCCGCGAATCATCGCGTATGCACCGGCGAGAGCCGAGAAAAGCGCCACCAGGAGGTCGAACAGGTTGGGACTGGTGCGCGAGGCTATTTCCGCCGTCACCGTCTGGATCGGTGAAAACACCACGATGAGCGCGCATATGGCGATCGACACCACCGTGCCTATCAGCAGCGAGCGGCTCGCCTGGCCGATCCAGTGGAAGTCGCCCGTCGCCAGCGCGAAGCCAAGGCCGATAATCGGCCCCATCAGGGGCGAAAGCAGCATGGCGCCTATCACCACCGCCGGCGAGGACAGCAGCAGGCCCAGGATGGCGATTCCGGCGCTCATGGCCAGCATGAACAGGTAACGGGCCGATAGGTCGCATTCTTCGCGCCGCTTGGCGATGACGCCGGCCTGGTCGACCGTGCCGACGACCGAGCGGTGCCACCAGTTGCGCCACGTGTCGATTACCTCGGAGAAGGAATGCCCCTCGGGCGGTTTTGTTTGCTCGCTCGGCAGGGTCCCCATGCCGGGTTGAATAACCGCCTGCGCGACAGTTGGCAAAAGGGCTTTGACGGCTTGCCGCCGGGCCTCATACTGGCGCGACTTGAAACGTGTGTCTTGCCCACCTAATACAGTGGGAGAGCGACGGGAGTAGATATGGCCGAGAGCACGCAGACCGCTACAGCGACCGAACTGAACCTGACCCCGCCCGATCCGGTGCCCCATGTCGCTCCGGAAAAGGCCGCCGGGCTGGTACCGGTCGACAGCGAGAAGAAGAGCAAGCTGGAAGAAAAGGCCGATGCCTTCGTCAGTGAACTCGTCTCGCTCGACGCCAACTCGCCAGACTTCGGCAAGAAGGTCGACCAGATCACGAACATGGGCCGCAAGGAAATCTCGGCCGCGGCCGGCATGTCCAACCGTTTCCTCGACCGGCCGATCCGGGCGATGGACAAGGATTCGGGCGTCGGCGCCAACCTGTCCGAACTGCGCAAGGTAGTCGAAGACCTCGATCCCGGCCGCAACGGGGCCAAGAGCGGGACGAAGAAGTTTCTCGGCATCATTCCGATGGGCAACAGGCTGACCGGCTATTTCCGCAAGTACCAGAGCGCGCAAACGCACATCCAGTCGATCCTCGGCCACCTGTCGAGCGGCAAGGACGAGCTGCTGATGGACAATGCCGCGATCGACGTGGAGCGGCAGAAGCTGTGGGAGGCGATGGGCAACCTGGAACAGATGATCCACATCGCCAAGACGCTGGACCAGAAGCTGGAGGAAAAGGCCGCCGACCTTGACGCGACGGACCCGGCCAAGGCGAAGGCGATCCGCGAAAGCGCGCTGTTCTACGTTCGCCAGCGTACGCAGGATCTCTACACCCAGATGGCGGTCAGCGTGCAGGGCTACCTCGCGCTCGACCTGGTGAAGAAGAACAACGTCGAACTGGTCAAGGGCGTCGACCGGGCCAGCACCACCACGGTCGGCGCGCTGCGCACCGCTGTGACGGTGGCCGAGGCAATGACCAACCAGCGGCTCGTGCTGGGACAGATCACCCAGCTCAACCAGACCACTGCCGGAATCATCGACAGCACGAGTGCCATGCTGCGCGACCAGACGGGCAAGATCCACGAGCAGGCCGCCAGCAGCACGATCCCGATCGAAACGCTGCAGCGCGCGTTCCAGAACATCTACGATACGATGGACGAGGTCGACAGCTTCAAGGTCCGTGCACTCGAAAGCATGAAGCAGACCGTCGAGACGCTGGGGCAGGAGGTCGAAAAGTCGAAGGGCTACATCGCCCGGGCCGAGGGCCAGGCGCAGGCTGCGCAGTTGACCAACCAGTCGCAGCTTCTGAGCCTCGAGGGTTGATGGTCGACAGCACCCGCCAATCGCAGGAAATCATGGCCTCGGCCAAACGCAGCCTGTCGCACCAACGGGCGGGCGGTCGGCGGCTCGCGCCGATCGGCGAGGGCAGCCGCCGGATCCGGCGCGACTTCACGAAGCGCAAGCTGCGCAACATCGCCTATGCGGCGGCCGGGATCTTCGCCTTTGCCGTGGCAGCCGGGATCATCATCGACGGGATCGGTTTCACGGGTATTGTCCTGACCTTCGTGGCTCTGCTCGCGGCGGGCTTCATCCTCGGCAAGTTCCCGCGCATGAAGGTCCCGCAGCGGTCCGATCTCAACACGGGCGACGTGCGACAGATGGTCGCCCGAACCGAGCTTTGGCTGGAAAACCAACGCCCCGCATTGCCGCCGCCGGCTATCACGCTGGTTGACAGGATCGGCACGCAGCTCGACGCGCTCGGCCTGCAGCTCGAGACGATCGACCAGGGCCACCCTGCCGCGCAGGAAACCCGCAAACTGGTTGGGGAACACCTGCCCGAAATGGTCGATGCCTACCGCCGCATCCCCGCAAACCTGCGGAACGAAAAGCGCGCCGGTTCGTCGCCCGACGAACAGCTCGTCGACAGTCTGAGCAAGATCAGCGGCGAGATCGATCACGTGACGCGGCAGCTTGCCGATGGCGCGCTGGACGATCTCGCCATCCGCACCCGCTACCTCGACTACCGCTACGGCGCGGAAGGTCCGGGCGGCGATGAACCAGCTTCGGAGACCAAGTAAATGCGCGTTGCCATTCCCCACCAGCTCGACAAGGAAACCGTTCGTCAGCGCCTGCGCGACAACAGCCACAAGATCGGCGACCAGGTGCCCGGCGGGATGGCCGACGTCCACACCACATGGCGCGACGAGGATACGCTCGACCTGACCATAGGCGTCATGGGCCAGGAGATGCGTGGCGACATCGTGATCGAAGACAGCCAGGTGGTTTTCACCATGGCCTTGCCGCCGGCGCTGGGGTTCCTCGAGCCGATCGTCGAAGGGGCGATCAAGCAGTCGGGCCAGAAGATGCTTGCCCCGCCACCGGCCTGAGCGGCCGGCGCACGCAGGCTAGAGCTTGCGCTCCAGCTCCAGGAAAGTTTCCGGGATCCGCAGCGCAGCCGTCGCTTCGCGCGTTTCCTTCAGAAACAGCAGCAGCGCCCACATCAAAAGTGCGAGCGACAGGATGAAGCTGCAGGCGAGCGCAATCTTGAGGTTGATGCCGGCGAAATCCTCGATGAACAGCAGGACCACGACCGCTCCCACGGAGAGACCTGCAAGGACGAGCAGCAGGATAGCCCGACTGATCAGTTGAATGCGCCGGTCGACCAGGCGGATTTCGCGCACCAGCGCATCGTGCTCCGTGCCGCTCGTGTCGGGATGGCGTTCCTGCAGCACGCGGCTGCGGTCGACGATCCGGCCCAGCCGGGTCGACAGGATATTCATGATGTTGCCGATCGCCACGAGCACGAAAACCGGGGCGAGCGCGAGCTGGATGGTCTGAGCGATCATGGAAGGTCCGCGAGAAATGTTGGCAAACTTGGGTTTTGACGGAACAGCCTAGCGCCTTGCGGGTTGAACGTCGACTGACCCCTCGCCCGCGGCGTGCTCGGTTGGATGGATGCACGGGGGCAGTTTGGTTGGGTCGATGAAGTCCGATACCTTGAGGAGCAGGCTGCGCAGCGCCACGGCGCCGCTGCACGACCGGCTCGACGCATCGATGTCTGCCGAAGTGACTTCGCTGCCCGCTTACGGGCGCTTCCTGCGGGTGCAGCTCGCCGCTCGCGCGCCGATCGAGGCATGGCTGGCGGCAAATGCGCCGGCAGGCCTTGCGCCTCCGCCGATGGCCGCGCTGCTGGTCGATGATCTCGTCGCGCTGGGGCAGCCGTGGTCGCTCGCTTCGGCTCCCTTTTCGCTGGCGAAGGAGGCCGACGTTTTCGGCGCGGCGTGGGTGCTCGCCGGGTCGCATCTGGGCAACCGCGTTATCCTTTCGAAGATTGGCGACTCAGCACGCCGGCTGCCGACGGCCTTCCTCTCCGATCCGGCGATGGCGCTGTACTGGCGCAGCCTCCTGCCGCGTTTGGGCGAACAGGTTAGCGAAGTTCACGCCGCTCCTGCCGTTACGGCCGCGAAGCGCGTCTTCGCTCATTTCATTGCTGCCGAAACCGCCGAGCGCGGAAGGCTCGCGGCATGACAGCGATCCCCGACGGGGACGTCGACCTCACCAATTGCGACCGCGAGCCGATCCACCGGCTCGGACTGATCCAACCCTTTGGCGCGCTGATCGCGGCGACGCCGGACTGGATGGTGGCCCACCGCTCGACCAACGTCGAGGAGATCCTCGGCATCAAGGATGAGATCGGCCTCGGCAGTCCCTTGGCGCCGCGCATCGCCGACGAGGCGTTCGAGATCATCCGTGAGCGTCTCGAGGCTGCAAGCGCGACGGGGGAAGTCGAACGCGTATTCGGACTCGACCTGCTGGGCGATCACCGCCTGTTCGACCTCGCGATCCACCTCGCGGGCCCCATGGCGGTGCTGGAAATCGAGCGGCATGACCGCCAGGCGATCCCCCAGCACACCGGCACCCTGCGCCCGATCATGTCCCGGCTGAGCGAATGCCGCGACGTGAAAGAGCTCTGTGAGGAAGCAGCGCGGCAGATGAAGCAGCTGCTCGGCTTCGACCGGGTCATGGTCTACCGCTTTCACCAGGACCTGTCGGGTGAGGTCGTGGCCGAGGCGCGCGAACCGGAGCTCGAGGCCTTTCTCGGCCTGCGCTACCCGCAGACGGACATCCCGCAACAGGCGCGTGCGCTCTACCTGCGCAACCTGTTCCGCATCATCAGCGACGTGAATGCCGAGCCGGTGTCGATCAAGCCGGAATGCGACATCGAGGGAGTCCCGCTCGATCTGTCCATGAGCGTGCTGCGGGCTGTCAGCCCGATCCACATCGAATACCTGCGCAACATGGGCGTGGGCGCTTCGCTGTCGATCTCGATCGTCATTCGCGGGAAGCTGTGGGGCCTGTTCGCCTGTCATCATTACAGCGCGCGCATCCTGCCCTATTCGCTGCGCACTGCGGCCGAGCTTTTCAGCCAGCTCTTCTCGCTCCAGCTCGAGATAGCCATCGCCAACGCGGGCAATGCGCTGACGGAGCGGGGCCGCGCGTTGCACGACCAGCTCATGGCACGCCTGGCCGGCGGCACGTCGCTTGTCGAAAACCTCTCTACCCTCGGCGAGATCGTCGCGGGCGTCATCCCGCACGATGGATCGAGCGCGCTCGTCGACGGTGCCTACAAGCGCCGCGGGGCTGCCCCGACGGAAGAGGAGTTCCTCGCCCTCGTTCCGCCTCTCAACACCGCCTCGACCAGCAAGATCGTCCACAGCGATTCCATTGCCGGGCTGATCCCCGGCGCCGCGGAGTTCGCCGACCGCGTCGTGGGCGCACTGGTGATCCCGGTGTCGCGCCGCCCGCGCGATTACGTGGTCCTGTGGCGCAAGGAGCTGTCGCAGGTCGTCACCTGGGCAGGCAATCCGGAAAAGCCGGTCGAATACGGGCCGAACGGTGCCCGCCTCACGCCGCGCCGGAGCTTTGCCGCGTGGCAGGAATCGGTAAGGGGCAAGAGCGCACCCTGGACCGAAGAGGAGCTTTCGATCGCCGAAGGGCTGCGTGTCACGCTTCTGGAAGTAATCCTGCGCGTCGCCGACGATGCGATGCATGAGCGCAATCGCGCGCAGCAGAAGCAGGAACTGCTGATCGCAGAACTCAACCACCGCGTGCGCAACATCCTGACCCTGATCCGCGGTCTCGTCGGGCAGTCAAAGGCCGATGCGAAAGACGTCGAAAGCTTCGCCGAAGTCATTGGCGGCCGGGTTCGCGCGTTGGCCATGGCGCACGACAACATCACTCGCGAGAACTGGAACGCCTCCTCGCTGCACGAACTCATTCGCGCAGAGGCCGATGCCTACCTGTCGGGGAAGGAAACGCGCGTCGAGATCCTGGGGCCGGATGCGCTGATCGTGCCCGAAGCCTACACCGTAATGGCGCTGGTCCTGCACGAGATGATGACCAATTCGGCCAAGTACGGCTCGCTGTGCGACAGCAGCGGCCGCCTCAAGATCATGACTTCGGTCGACAAGGTGAACGACTACCGGCTCGAATGGCGAGAGATCGGCGGGCCACCCGTACGCGCGCCGACGCGCCGGGGGTTCGGCACGACGATCATCGAGCGCTCGATACCCCATGACCTGCGTGGTTCGGCGGATATTCGCTACCGCCTGAGCGGTGTGGAAGCCGACTTCTGCCTCCCCGCGCGGTACGTCGAACGTGTCATCGAGCCCGCCGACCAGCCCGACGCGTCCGACGCTCCTTCATCCCCACCCGCACGAAAGGCGCAATCAGTGATCGAAACAGTGTTGCTGGTCGAAGACAGCATGATCATCGCCCTCGATACCGAGGAAGCGCTCCACCAGGCCGGCGTGAAGACTGTCCAGGTCGCTGGAAGCTGCGACGCCGCGCTCAAGGAAATGGCGCGGAAAATGCCCGACTTCGCTCTGCTCGACTACAACCTCGGCGAGGAAACGAGCGAGCGGGTGGCGGAAAGGCTTGCCGCCGAGGGCGTGCCGTTCAGTTTCGCCACTGGCTATGGCGATGCGCTCAACGACATGGGGGTCGAGCCGCCGTTCGGCGTCCTCAAGAAGCCCTATTCACGCGACGACATCGCGGCGGTGCTGGAAAAGGCGGTCGCCGAATCGAAGGCGTAGGGCCGCTTACTGGTTGGCCGCGCCACCCAGCTTGCCGACTTGCTGCGCGCCATCCATCGTGGTCACCAGCACGTCATTGCCGTCGATCACGATCGCGACGTCGCTCAAGCCGATGACCGACACGCGGGGGCCGTCACTATCGACGAACACTCCGCGGCAATCGACCAGTTCGGCGGGGCCGCGCACGGAATTGCCGTCCGCATCTCCATCGGTCGCATCACGCAGCGCGGACCAGCTGCCGATGTCCGACCAGCCCATCGATGCCGGCACCATCGCCGCCCGGCCGGTTTCTTCCATCACCGCGTAGTCCACCGAATCGCCTTCGATTTCGCCGAACAGCGCCTTGTCGGGATGAAACCGCCCGTGGTCCTGCCGGCCGTTGCGCACGGCCTTGCCGACCGCCTCGGCCATTGCCGGGCGATGCCTTTCCAGCTCGGCGAGGAATTGTCCGGCGCGAAAGGCGAAGATGCCGCCGTTCCAGCTATAGCCACCCTCCGCCAGGAACTGCACCGCGCGATCGAGGCTCGGCTTCTCGACGAAACGCTCGACGCGAAAGCCGCCCTCCAGCGGTTCGCCCTGCTTTATGTAGCCATAGCCCGTTTCGGGCGCGGTCGGCACGATCCCGAAGGCGACCAGCCAATCCTGCGCCGCGAGCTTCGCCGCCGCTGCGGCCGAAGCGCAGAACGCAGCAGTGTCGGCGATGTGGTGATCGCTCGGACACACGAGCATGATGGCCTCTTCCGGCAGGCGCGCAGCCGCAAGCGCGATGGCCGGCGCGGTGTTCTTGGCCATGGGTTCGACGATCACCGTCGCGCCGGGCGAACGTTTCGCCTGCTCCTCCACGTGGTCGAGGTGCGCCGTTCCGGTAACGATCACGGGCGGCGCGAATTGCGTCCGGTCGCCACACCGGGAGAGCGTCCCCTCGAACATCGTCTCTTCGCCCACGAGGGGCAGGAACGGCTTGGGCTTGCTCTTGCGGCTGCGCGGCCAGAGGCGGGTCCCGCTGCCACCGCACAGGATGACCGGATGGATCAGGGTCATGGGCTTAAAGCGTCCTTTGCGTGGTCATCTGCCGGCGAAAAAGTCCTGCCGCCAGCCATAGCGCGCCGGTACGGGATTGCCACTGGCGTCGCGTGCCGGATTGAAGCGGATGCGCTGGACCACGAGCGGGCAGACGCGGGCATTGATCGCTGGATCGGGGCCCGGACTTGCGACCGAACAATCGGATGCGCGACCATCCACGCCCACGGTGAATTCCACGACCACGGAAGTGCCCCTGAGCGCCTGGAAGCCGCCCGTGGGGGTCGGAAAATCGCGCGTCACGTTGATGCTGCCGGAGCGGACCGAGGGGCGGGTAGCTATCGCGTTGCCCGACCCCTGCCCACCGCGCCCGCTGCCCGTGCCCTCTCCCGGGCCACCCGCGCCAGTGCCCTCGCCAGCGTCCCGCGCCCCGGAAGAATTTGCGTCCCCGGTCGAGGCGGCGCGTGGCACCGGCGTGGTCTGGGGCGCCGGGACTCTGGGCGCCGAAACTTCCTTGGCCTTTGCCTGCTTGCCTTCCTCACCCGAGCGGCCCTCGTCCGGCTCGGGCGTCTCCGCGGGGGTCGGCGTGGCCTCCGGTGGCGGGGGCGTGAAGACGGTGACCGTGACAAGCGAGCCTGCCTGCTGGATGATCGCGTTGGTCAGGTCCGGGGCGAAGGCCCGGGCCAGCCCGAACAGCGCGAGGACATGCAGCAGTCCGATCAGCACCAGCGTGCCCCATCTGGGTCGCCTCCGGCGCTGGGTGAATGGTTGGCCTTGGGTCAAACCTCGCTCCTCCAAGGCAACAATACCTGATCCTCGCTTCGGGTCCATTCAGGGCCGCGCCCCAAAGCCGCACACCGCACCAGTGGGAGAACGGCTCGCGCGCCGCCAGGGCCTTTTCCGCGTCCCCGCTCAAGCCGCAGCCCCGACCGCAAGCTGAGCCATGCAATCCGCCGCCGTGCCGGGGACGAGACATGCGATCCGCGCCGATCATTAGCTCTGCAAGCAGTTGCTTCCGCCTACTGCAGCGGTTAGCCCTTGCTGACCGGGGAGAGGGAGAGAACGATGCCGAGGCGACCGCACCTGCTGACACTGACCGTGGTGCTTGCCGCACCGCTGGCCGCGGGACTGCCCGCCCTGGCGCAGGAGCCTTACAACGTGGCCGCGCCGGGCGACTGGCCGCGCTATGCGCGCGACCTGCAGGGGACCCGGTTCTCGCCGCTCGATCAGGTGAACACCGGCAACGTCGATGACCTCGAACAGGCGTGGAGCTTCCGGCTTCGGCCCGAAGGCGGCGCCGGCCTTCTGGGCGGCACCGTTCCGATCGCCGTCGACGGGGTGCTCTATCTGCCACTCGGCAACGCGGTCGTGGCGCTCGACGGGGTTACCGGGCAGGAGATCTGGCGTCACAAGGTCACCGGCGGCCTGGTCCGGCGCGCGGTCAGCTACTGGCCCGGCGAAGGCGCCATTGGACCGCGCATCTTCTACTCGACGGGGACTGCGCTGGTCGCGCTGAACCCCGCCACCGGGGAACTCGACACGAGCTACGGCGACGGGGGGCAGTCGGCGATCGACGGGACGCCCTATGGCTACCCGCCCTCGATCTACGGCAACGTGATGGTGATCGGCGCGACGGTGCAGGAGGATTTGTTCGGCCCCTCGGGCGACAGCCGCGCATACGACGCGCGGACGGGCAGGAAGCTGTGGCAATTCCATACCGTGCCGCACCCCGGCGAAGTCGGTCACGAGAGCTGGCTCGACGGCAAGACCGAAGGCCGCTCGGGCGCCAACATGTGGGTCTGGTACACCACCGCAGACCCGGCGACAGACACGATCTACATGACCATCGGCGGGCCTTCCCCCAACTATTACGGCGGCGACCGGCCGGGGAACAACCTGTTCGGCAATTCGGTCGTCGCGGTGGATGCGAAGACCGGCGCCTACAAGTGGCATTTCCAGACGATTCACCACGACCTGTGGGACTGGGACCTGCCCGCGCCGCCGGTGCTGATCGACGTTCACAAGGACGGCAAGACCATCCCCGCCCTGGCCGAGACGGGCAAGCCCGGCTTCATGTACATCCTCGATCGCCGCACCGGCGAACCGATCCACGGCGTGGTCGAGCGCCCGGTCGCCTCGGCCGATGTGCCGGGAGAATGGTATTCCCCGACCCAGCCCGTCCCGGTGAAGCCCGAACAGCTCAACCGCGGCTTCTGGGACAAGTCCGACATCGTCACCGAGAAGGACACCAATGCCGAGCATGTCGCGGCGTGCCACGCGCTTCTCGATAGCTACGGCGGCAACTTCTACAATGCGGGCAGCTTCACCCCCTTCTTCATGAAGCAGACCATCAACGGGACCGACAAGCCGCTGGCGTCGATCAACATGCCGCACAACGGCGGGTCGGTCTGGGGCGGCAGCGCGGCAGACCCCGCCCGGGGCATCGTCTACATCAACACCAGCGAGGGCGGCTCGATCGGATGGATCGAGAAGCGCGATCCCGAGGGCGACTACGGCCGGGGCACGACCGGTTCGGCCCAGCCCTACGACCGCGGCAGCCTGACCGGCCCCGGCGCCTATTCCGGCTTCATGGCCAGCTTTACCGCGAAGGACGGGCACAAGGTCACCCTGCCCTGCTTCAAGCCGCCGTGGGGCCGCCTGCTGGCGGTCGACGCCAACAGCGGCGACATCCTGTGGGCGAGCAAGCTCGGCATTTCCGAAGATCTTCCCAAGGGCAAGCAGGACACCGGGGCCAACAACGGCTCCGGCGGACCGACCGCAACCGCCGGGGGCCTGGTGTTCATCGGCGCGACCGGCGACCGTTATTTTCGGGCGTTCGACGCCAGGACCGGCAAAATCCTGTGGCAGGAGCAGCTCGACTACGGCGCGCTGACGATCCCGATGACGTACCTCGGCAAGGACGGGAAGCAATACGTCGCGGTCATGGCCTCGGGCTCGAGCCTCGCCCCGGCGACGCGGACCGAGGAAGGCAAACCGAAGAACATGGAGGCCCTCGTCAGCTTCGCCCTGCCCGGACCGGCAAAGGCGCAAGCCGCAGCCGCCGCGCCGCGCACGATCACCACGCCGGAGGGCGCAAAGATGAGCGACGGCAGTGCGCTCGCCTACAAGCCGGGCGAACTCACCCGCGAGCAGCTGATGAGCTCGACCCGCGATCTCATGGCGATGGACGCGATGAACGTGTTCCGCCGCTATCCGCGCGACAAGACGCCCGAGATGGTGAGGTTCTATACCGAGGCTCTCGCCTTGCGTTCGCTCAGCCCGATTCAGCTCACCGCCACGCAGCAGATGATCCTGACCGGCGTTGGCAAGGCGCAGATCAAGCTCAGCGCCGGACAGCAGGGCGACCGGCTCTACGACATGTCGGGCGGCATCAAGGGCGGCACGGGCATCCGTTATTTCCGCCTGACGTTCCCAGACCGAACAGTGCTGATCAAGCGCTTCATTGACACGGGATTCGACGCGCCGGTGTTCGAAAAGCGGGCCGACGGGACCGAAGCGGCGCTGGTAAATGACCCCGGCGGATTCCCGATCGAACTGGTCGTTCAGCCAGGCGCCAAGGAAGGCTCGAACGACGGCGTCGGGGTCGGAATTGCCGCCTCCGACCTCGCCGCGAGCCGGGCCTTCTACCGCGAATTCGTCGGCCTCGACGAGCTGCCGCCGGTGACCGACAGCCTCACCGGGTTGACGCTCTATCCCTATCGCAACGGTGAGACGACGCTGTATCTTTACCAGGCGCCCGACCCGTCGCGTCACGACAACGGCAGCGCGGGCATTCAATACGTCGTGAAGGACAGCCCGATGGCCGATGCCAAGGCCAAGGCCCGCGGGATCGCGGTGGAAACGCCGCTCAACAAGCTGTCGGGCTTCGATCTCGTCACCGTCTGGCTCAATGACCCGGACGGGGTGACGAACTACTACGCGCAGGTCGGTCCCAACAGCCGGACGGCGCGCGGGCAGAACTGAACGAAAAAGGGGCGGCCCTGCGGCCGCCCCTCGGGGAAATTCGGTTGAAACGCCTTACTTGCCGGCCTTGTTCTCGTGGTTCACGGTGACAATGTAGTCGGCCAGTTGCGCGATTTCCTTGTCGGAGATCTGCCCGCTGAAGCTGGGCATTGCGCCCTGTCCGTTGGTCACCCGGCCGATGATGAATTCGCGGGTGAGACTGGGATCGTCGAGCGAAGGACCAACCACGCCCATGGCGCCGGCATCGGAAAGCGAGTGGCAGGCGCTGCACGAGTAATTGTCGAACATCTCCCGCGCGGCGGCCTTGTCGACCTTCGGAGCGTCCTCGGCATGAGCGCTAGCAGCGATGAGCCCGCTGCCTGCCACAACGCCGCCGACGAGGGCCAGGGCGGCTAGGATTACGCTTTTCTTGCTGTCGGCCTTGCTCACTCGATAACTCCGTTAGTTGATTCTGTCCATTTCGCGCGGTCCAATGCTTGCAAAGGCCGCCAAAGTCAATCAGGGTGTAGACCCAGTGCGATGAAGCGCAGTTGAATGACGGCTTCACGCAAGGCGAAACAGGGGAGGATGCGTCCAAATGGTACGCCTGACATTGACTTTGTTTGTCACGACCGCCGCCTTGGCCGGCTGCAGCAACGAACCCGATGTGCCGATCAAGGCCTTCATGGCGAACGAAGTCCAGCCGACCGCGGAGGTGTACTGGAACGCCGTTCAGTTCGTCAGTGACGAGACAGGAGATCACGACATTCGCCCCGAGACCGATGCCGACTGGCAGAAAGTCGCGGACGCTGCTGCCAAGCTGGCCGATCACGGTCGCCAGTTGAAGGAACCGGGCTATGCCGAAGGGCGCGGCCAGGGATGGATCGATTTTTCGGACGGTCTTATAGAGGTCGCCGGCAAGGCCGAGGCCGCCGCCAAGACCAAGGACCCGGACGCTGTCTTCGAAGTCGGCGGAACGATATACAGCGTCTGTTCCGCCTGCCATCAGGCTTACCCCCCGGAAACCCCGCCCGAAGCTCCGGATGCCGGAGAGACCCCTGCCTGAACCGCGCCCCCTCTGGCCTGCAGTGCTGATCGGTCTGGCGGCGGTGGCGCTGCTGGTCGATCCCGCGCTCGCGCACGACGTGTCGGAAGCCGACCGCAGCAAGGTCGCCGCGATCGATGGGCCGGCCTTCTTTCCGTTCTTCTACCTCGGCGCCAAGCACATGGTGACGGGATACGATCACGTCGCCTTCCTGATCGGAGTTGTGTTCTACCTCCGGCGCCTGCGCGACGTGGTGGTTTACGTATCCATGTTCACCATCGGCCATTCGCTGACATTGATGGGCGGGGTGCTGACGCACACCGGTGGCAATCCCTACCTGATCGACGCGATCATCGGGCTCTCGGTGGTTTACAAGGCGGTCGAGAACCTCGGCGGATTCGCGAGGGTCGGGTGGCGCTTCGACACGAAGATCGCCGTGCTCGTTTTTGGCCTGTTCCACGGCATGGGCCTGGCCACCAAGCTGCAGGACCTGGCGATCTCCGACGAAGGTTTGCTGACGAATCTCATCGGTTTCAACATCGGTGTGGAATTTGGACAGGTGCTGGTACTTGCCCTGGTCGTGTTCCTGCTCAACATCTGGCGCACGGCGCCAAGTTTCGAGCGGGGATCGCGGGTGGCGAACTGGGCACTGCTCGCGGTAGGAATCGCCCTTACGGCCTATCAACTGGAACGCTGGACAGCCTCATGACCGACACGCAATCGTCTTCGCGCAAGAAACTGCTCGCTGGCGGCCTGACCGCCCTGGTCGTCGCCGCGGCCGTTTTCGTCGTCTTCATCCTGCCGTCGGAATTCGGCAGGGACCCAACGGGCCTCGGCAAGGCCCTTGGCCTCAACGTGCTGTCGGAAGAGCCGGTCAACAAGTACCTCGTGAGGGGACAGAAGCGTAAAGGCGTGTTGGCCCCTCTCGACGGAACCATTGCCTCGCCCGACGACCGCTACGTGCTGGAGCTCGGCCCGTTCGAGAGCGGCGAGTTCAAATACACGCTGCAGCAGGGCGACAAGATGCGCTTCGCGTGGAAGGCCAGCGGGCCGGTCGATTTCGACATGCACAGCCACCCTTTCGACGGCGGCGTGGACCTGACCGAGAGCTACGCCATCACCAAGGCGCCCGAGCAGAGCGGCATCTACACTGCGCAGTTCAGCGGCATTCACGGATGGTATTGGCAGAATCGCACGTCGGACAATGTCACGGTGACACTGGACGCAGCCGGCCCAATGACCGACTCGACCGTCTTCACCCAGGTGGGGGAATTCGAGCGGCCATTGAACCCCCCGACGGGGACGGCGCAGGAAAGCTGAGCTTTCCGGCCACGCGACGATTTTTTCGGATATTGTCAACTTGGCGTGGATTCCGCCCTTGTTGCGATCGGCAAAACTGGGCTAGGCTGCACACCGGGAGAACGGGTGTGACAACAGCTTTCGGGGCAATCTTGCAGAACAATCTTATCGCGCCGCGCCGCACGGCCGGCCTCTTTGCCGCGTGTGCTGCGGCCGCGCTCGCTTCGGCCTGTACGACGGTTGGCGCCGGCACGGCTTCGACATCGGGACCAACGGCCACGGCGTTCGATTACGCCGGTTGGGACAGCTATCTGGGCGGCGCGGATTCGTCGCAGTATTCCTCGGCTGCGCAGATCGACACTTCCAACGTTGGTCAGCTCAAGGTCGCCTGGACTTATGAAACCGGGCCTGGCCCGGCGCCGCACTTCAACCCGATCAAGATCGGCGACCGGCTGTACCTGATTTCGGGCGCCAACAAGCTCGTCGCGCTCGATGCCGCGAGCGGCAAGGAGATCTGGAGCAAGACCTACGAAGGCCGCATCGGCGATCGCGGCATGAACTACTGGCAGAGCGCGGATGGCAGCGACCGACGCTTCCTGTTTCTCAACGACGGGATGCTGCGCGCAGTCAACGCAGATAACGGAGAGCCGATTGCCAGCTTCGGCAGCGACGGCAAGGTCGACATCCGCATCGGCCTCGAAACAGCCAAATGGCCCAATCGACCGCTGCAGACCAACAACCCCGGCCGGATCTACAAGGACACGATCATCATGTCCCTGCCGGCGGCGGCTTACGACTTCGCCAGCGCCCCAGCCGACATCCACGCCTACGACGTGCGCACCGGCGCGCTGAAGTGGGTGTTCCACACCGTGCCCGAAGCGGGTGAATTCGGGGCCGACACCTGGCCCGAGAAGGACCACGACAAGATCGGCGGCGTCCACAACTGGTCGGAATCCACGGTCGACGAGAAGCTCGGCCTGGCCTTCATCCCGACCGGGACCGCGCGCTACGATTTCTACGGCGGCAATCGCGAGGGACAGAACCTCTTCGCGAACTCGATCGTCGCGCTCGATGCCGAAACCGGCAAGCGCGTCTGGCACTATCAGGTCCTGCATCACGACCTGTGGGACTTCGACATCCCGCAAGCGCCCAAGCTGATGACCATTCACAAGGATGGGAAAGATATCCCGATCCTGATCCAGGCGACCAAGTTCGGATACCTGTTCGTGCTCGATCGGCGAACCGGCAAGCCGATCTGGCCGATTGAGGAAAAGCCGGTTCCGGCATCCGATGTCCTCGGGGAAAAGGCGTGGCCAACCCAGCCGATGCCAACTTGGCCCGAACCGTTCGCACGGCAGGGGGTGTTCACGGCGGATATGATCAATCCGTACATCTCGGAAGAAGATCAGGCGAAGCTGCGCGAGCTTCTCAAGACGGCGCGCAACGAAGGCCTTTACACGCCGCCGAGCCTACAGGGGACGATCTCGCTGCCGGGCCACAATGGCGGCGCCAACTGGGGATCGTCGGCCGTCGATCCTGTGAAGAAGCGCTATTTCGTCGTCTCGAAGCAGATGCCGACGTTCGACAAACTGGTTCTGGACGAGAAGCCCGAAGCGCAGGCCGCCATGCCCAACGGGGGCGGCGACGTGAAGCCGTATAAGTCGGGCGTGGACTTCATGCTCCAGTCGAACGGATTGCCGGCGATCAACCCGCCGTGGTCGCTGATTACCGGCTACGACATGGAGAGCGGCAAGAAGATCTGGTCGCTGCCCAATGGCGAGGTGACCATGCTGGCCGAAAAGGGCATCAAGGACACCGGCAGCACTGCCCCGCGCGGCGGCCCGGTGGCGACGGCCGGTGGGCTCGTCTTCGTCGGCACCAGTTCCGACCGCATGGTCCGGGCGCGCGATGCCGCGACCGGCAAGGTCCTGTGGGAGCACCAGCTCGACGCGGCGAGCGAGGGCGTGCCGATCGTCTATGAAGAGGACGGCCGTCAGTACGTGGTCTTCGCGGTTGGCGGCGACGGGCTGTTCCCGCCGCGGCTTGGCCAGGCCAAGCCCGGCGCCAACCGCTACGTCGCGTTCGCTCTGCCGCAATGATCCGTCGGTCCGCCTCCCTCGCGCTCGCCCTGTGTATGGTCCTGCCGGGCCCGCAGGCGCTCGCGCAGGAGCAGGACCTGGTCACCGTTCCACCTGTTCCGACCGACTACAGGCCGAAGAAGACCGCCTGGGGCGAACCCGACCTGTCTGGCCTGTGGCCGATCGATCACCTTAACTTCACGCCGTTCCAACGCACGCCCGAACAGGCCAACCGCTACCTGCTGACCGACGAGGAATTCGCCGCCCGCAAAGCGGTGATCGCCCAGCGGCAGGAGCAGTATGCGAAGGAGGATGAGGACGGGAAGATGGGCATGGGCCACTGGGTCGAGGCCGGTGACGCGAACCGTCGCACCTCGTTCCTTATCGCGCCCGCCAACGGGCGCCTGCCGTCCAAGACCGCCGAAGGCGAACGGCGCAGCGCGCTGATGCGCTCCAGCTACCGCCAGGGACAGACCTTCGACTGGACGACGGATTTCGACAGCTGGGATCGCTGCATCAGCCGCGGCCTCCCGGCCTCGATGTTCACAATCAATTACAACAATGGAATCCGCCTTTGGCAGGCGCCAGGGCTGGTCGCGATCCAGCTCGAGATGGTCCACGAGACGAGGATCATCCCGACCGATGGGCGGCCAGGTATTCCGCACCAGATCGGCCAGTGGTTGGGCGAAAGTCGCGGGCACTGGGAAAATGGCAACACGCTGGTGGTGGAAACCACCAACTTTGCCCCCGGTCCGAGCGCGACCAACGTGGGCACATGGGGCTCGCCGCCGGCTAACGACACCCCGGTCAGCACGGACGCAAAAATGACCGAGCGCTTCACGATGACGGGCCCGGACACGATCATTTACGAGGTGACCTGGAACGATCCCGTCGTCTTCACCGCTCCATGGACCGCGCGCCTCGACTGGAAGCGCGACAGTTCGTACCAGTTCTTCGAGTACGCCTGCCACGAGGGCAACGTGCAGATCCGCGGCTATATCAGCTCCTCGCGCGCCGAACGCGGCCTGCCTGCCGGACGGGGGCCGCAATGACCCTGCTGCGGACAGCGATCGCACTCGCGCTGGTAACGGCGATCGCCGCCCCCGCGCTGGCGCAGGAAGACCTGACCGAGCTGCCGCCGGCGCAGAACGGCTACACGCCCAAGACGACCGAGTGGGGCGAACCCGACTTTCGCGGCGGATGGCCGATCGATCATCTCAACGGCCGCACTCCGCTGCAGCGCGACCCGAAGCACGGCAACCGCGTGTTCCTGACGCCGGAAGAGTATGCCGAGCGGTCCGAGGACGTGGCCGTGCTTGCGAAGCGCTACGAGACCGAGGATGCGCAAGGCAAGATGGGCATCGGCCACTGGGCCGAAGTCGCCCCGGCGAACAAGCGCACAAGCTGGATCGTCAGCCCGGCGGACGGCCGGCTGCCAGCCTTCACCGCGGAAGGCAAGCGCCGTTCGGACCTGATGCGCTCCACCTGGCGGCGCAACCAGCCGTTCGACTGGACCACGGACTTCGATAGCTGGGACCGTTGCATCACGCGCGGCCTGCCAGCCTCGATGTTCCCGTTCATGTACAACAACGGGATGCGCATCTTCCAATCGCCCGGTCTAGTGGCGATCCAGATGGAGATGGTGCACGAGACGCGCCTGATTCCCACCGACGGCAGCCCACCCCTACCGCGCCAGATCGAGAACTGGCTGGGCGAGAGCCGCGGCTACTGGGAAGATGGCAACACGCTCGTCGTCGAGACTACCAACTTCAAGCCGGGCCCGAGTATCACCAACATCGGCACCACCGGCTCGCCGCCCGAGAACGACACTCCGTTGAGCAACCGGGCCAAGATGGTCGAGCGGTTCACGATGACCGGGCCCGACACCATCGTCTATGACTTCACCTGGGAAGATCCCGTGATTTTTACCGCCCCCTGGTCCGCCCGGCTCGACTGGCAGCGGGACGACAACTTCGGCATTTACGAGTATGCCTGTTGGGAAGGCGACGAACAGATACGCAACTACATCGTAACGTCGCGCGTCGAACGCGCGCAGCAAGTGGAGAGCTCCGAATGACCCGCAAGTCCATGTTCCGTCTCGCTGCAGCCACGGCGCTTGTCGCCGGGCTCGGCATGGCCGGCGCCGCCCCGGCGCAACAGGCGGTCGCCGATCCGACCAAGTTGCAGCCGGTGCCAGACGACTTCGTGCCCAAGAAGACGCAGTGGGGCGACCCGGACCTCACGGGTACCTGGCCGATCGACAACATCGCCAGCATCTTCTTCACCCGGCAGGACCGCTTCGGCGACCGTTTCTACCTCACGCAGGAAGAACTCGAGGAGCGGGCCAAGCAGGCCAATGCCTCAGCCGAGCGCTATGCCGAGGAAGACAAGCAGGGCAAGATCGGCATGGGCCACTGGGTCGAATCCGATGCCAACGGCAGCCAGACCGCGCTGCTGATCGATCCGCCGAACGGAAAGCTGCCGGCCTTCACGCCCGAAGCCGAGGCGCAGTACAAGGCGGGCCGCTCGAGCTGGACGGCCAACACCAACTATGACTGGGTGGCGGATTTCGACACCTGGGACCGCTGCATCACGCGCGGTTTCCCGGCCTCGATGTTCCCCTTCCGCTACAACAACGGCATCCGCGTGAAGCAGTCGCCCGGCTTCGTGGTCATCGACCTCGAAATGATCCACGACTCGCGCATCGTCCCCGTTGCCAAGAACAAGGCCGAATTCGCGCAACTGCAGAAGACGCGCTGGCCGGACAACGTGCGTACCTGGATGGGCCAGTCCATCGGTTACTGGGAAGACAAGAACACCCTGGTTGTGGAAACGACCAACATCAAGACCGGCAACAGCGTGTCGGGTGATGGCTACAGCCGCGGTCCCAGTCCGCTCAACATGGCGACGATGGGCGTTCCGCCGAACAACACCATCCCGACCAGCGACCAAGCCAAGGTGGTCGAGCGGATCACGATGACCGGCCCGGATTCGATCATCTACGAAGTGACCTATTCCGATCCCAAGGTTTTCGTGAAGCCGTGGACCGCACGTCTGCCGTGGACCCGCAACGAGGATTACGGCTTCTACGAATATGCCTGCCATGAAGGCGACGTGCAGGTGCGCAACTACATCAACTCCTCGCGTTCGCAGCGCGGACTGACGACCAGCCTGGTCGGCGCGCACGACTCGGACGAACGCGGCGGCGAGGAACTCGACGGAGCGGTTGACGGCGAGGCGGCCGGGGGCTCGAAGTGAGCTCCAGCCGCGTGAGGGCGTTCGCCCTCGCCGCGCCGCTCGCTCTGGCGATTGCAGGTTGCACCACTGCCCAGGTCGATGAGGCCAGGGCGGTGGCTGCCGCTGCTGGCAGCACTTCGATGCTGGCTCCGGTGCGCACGCAGCAGGGTCTTGTGCAGGGCGCCCCTGCAGAGGTAGCCGGGGTCACGGTCTTCAAGGGCCTTCCCTTCGCAGCGCCGCCGGTCGGATCGCTGCGGTTCATGCCGGCCCAGGCGCCTACCGCCACGTGGAGCGGCGTTCGCGATGCGACGAAGTGGGGCGACACCTGCATCCAGCCGCCCGCGCCGAACCGGCCGATCGGGGTCAACCAGGCAACCGACATGCCGGATTCACCTTCGATCTCGGAAGACTGCCTGAACCTCAACGTCTGGACTCCGGCGCACAGGGCGGGTGAGAAACTGCCGGTGATGGTATGGTTCTACGGCGGCGCCTATGCTGAAGGCGGCGGCTCGATGCCGTTCGCCAACGGGGCGAAGCTCGCCAGCAAGGGCGTGATCGTCGTCTCGATGAATTACCGCGTCGGGCCTTACGGTTTCCTATCACATCCCGCGCTGACCGCCGCCTCAGGCCACAATGCCTCTGGCAATCAGGCGCTGTCCGACGCGATCATGTCGCTGAAATGGGTGCAGGCCAACATTGCGGCGTTCGGCGGCGACCCCTCCAATGTGACGATCTTCGGCCAGTCTGCCGGTGCCTGCGTATCGGCTGCCCTTGTCGGCTCGCCCGAAGCTGCTGGCCTCTTCAGGAAGGCAATCTCGCAAAGTGGAGCCTGGGCTGGCCTGACCGCGACCAAGATGACCACTCGCGACGAGGCCGAGAAGCGCAGCGCCGAAGCGCTGGAAAAGGTCGGCATCACGACCCTCGCCGAACTGCAATCGGCTCCGGTGGAGAAATTCGCCGGCATCCGCGCCCAGGGCATCATCGTCGACGGATGGATCGTGCCCGAAGACCAGTCGATCACCTTCGCCCAAGGCCGGCAGAACAAGGTCGACGTGCTGGTCGGATCGAATGCAGGCGAAGGCGCCAGCTTCGGCGGCGGACGCGGCCCGGCTGTGACGGTGGAAAGTTGGAAGGCAGGTGCGGCGCAACGCTGGAAGGACCTCGCCCGGCAGGGCTCGGCAGCATACGACGCAACCAGCGACGCCGAGGCGGCGGTCTATGCGACCCGGCCCTTCACCGACGGGATCGCCTGGTTCATGCGGCACTATGCCGACGAGCAGGCGCAGGCGGGCAAGTCGGCTTATCTTTATATGTTCGCCCACAATCCACCGGCGGCGGAAGGCAAGCCGAGCGGCGGACCGACCCATGCCTCGGAACTGGCTTACATGTTCGACAACCTCGACAAGCCGCGCGAAGTCCCGGATCCGAGCTCGCCAGAAGTCGCCAGCAAGAGCGCGCCGGACATGAAGCTCGCCGACCAGATGGCGAGCTACTGGACCAACTTCGCGAGGACCGGCAACCCGAACGGGCCGGGCCTGCCGCACTGGCCCAAGGCAAGCGAAATCGCCGAGAACGAGGCATTCATCCTCGACGTCAACGCCCATGTGGGGGACACCATGACGATGGCCCAGCACGAGCTCTACGAGGCGCTGTTCAATCGCGACGTCGCCAAGCCGCTCGGCATCGAGCCGGTCGGATAACGAAAAAGAAGATCGAGGGAGGAGAGGTATGGCGCTGTCGAACAAGGGGCGGCGCTTGCCGCTCTTCCTTTCCGTAGCGGGCCTCAGCGCGCTTGGCGGTGGAGCGCTGGCTCAAGGACTGACGCCATTCGCGCAGCAGGCGGAACAGGGCAAGCCGCTCTATCTGGCGAACTGCGCGTCGTGCCACGGTGACGAGCTGCAAGGTACGTTCGCGCAAGCACTGACCGGCCCTTCGTTTCTCAGCAAGTGGGGCGCGGGCAGCGCCAGCGCGGCCGATCTATACAAGTACATCCACGCCAACATGCCGCCTGGCCAGGCTGGTTCCCTGTCGGACGCAGAGTACGCGGCAATCCTGGCGTTCATCATGCGCGAGAACCGGGTTCGAACGACCGATGCTATCGACGCCGGCAACGGGAAGCTCGCCGCGCTGAGCCTGCCTGCTGGCGAGGTCGGCGTCGGCGGCTTGTCGACCCGCGTTTCCCCGCTTCCGCCCGGCCCGCCGATCGCCAATCCGCTGGCGACCTACCAGCCGGTGACCGATGCGCTTCTGGCCGACCCCCCGGCGGACGAATGGCCGGCCTGGCGGCGAAGTCATCTTGGTCTCGGCTATTCGCCACTGAAGCAGATCGACAGAAGCAACGTCGAGAACCTGACGATCGCCTGGGCGCAGGCACTCCCCGCTGGCGTGAACATGAACGAACCGCTGGTGCACAACGGCGTGCTCTACGTTTTCGGTTACGGCGACAACGTCTTCGCCTTCGATGCGGCAACCGGGCGGCAATTGTGGCGTTACGAGCGTGAACTGCCGCCGAAGACCGCGCTCAATTCACGCAAGACGATCGCCCTGTGGGGCGACAAGGTCCTGACCGCCACGTCCGATAACCACATGGTCGCGCTCAATGCACAGACGGGCGAAGTCGAGTGGGACAGCCCGATACCCGGCAGCGAGGGGATGCGGATACCGGGCGGCCCGTTGGCGGCTGACGGCGTCGTCATGCAGGGTCTCGCGACGCAGGCCGCCGGCGGCGGAATCATCGCCGCGTTCGACATTGCCAGTGGCAAGCATCTGTGGACTTTCGAGACGGTAGCCAAGCCGGGTCAGGTCGGCGGGGAAACCTGGAACGGCCAGCCGGGCGATACCCGCAAGGGCGGTTCGGTCTGGACTTCCGGGTCCTACGATCCGGTCACCGGTCTTGCGCTTTGGGGCGTGGGCAACACTTACGACACCGGCCCGCTGCGCGATCTCAAGCCGGGCGAGAACAACGATGCGCTGTTTACCGAGAGCACGCTGGCTTTCGAACCACGCACAGGCAAGCTCGTTTGGCATTACCAACACACGCGCAACGACCAGTTCGACCTGGACTGGGTATTCGACCGGACGGTCGCCACGATCAAGGTCGATGGCAAGGACCGGCGAGTGGTCATCACCGGCGGCAAGAACGGACTGTTCGACGCCCTCGACGCCCAGACCGGCAAGTACATCAAGACGATCGACCAGGGATACCAGGACTACATCGACCGGATTGACCCGGAAACCGGCGACAAGCACGTCCGGCCCGACAAGATTCCCGGACGCGACAAGGGCCCGGTCTTCACGTGTCCCCATGGTGGCGGCGGCCGCAACTGGAATCCGACCTCGTGGAACCCCAACACGCGGGTGCTGTTCGTGGCCGCGCGCGACACATGCACCGACCTGACGCCGGCTGTTGGCGCCGGGTTCCTGAGTACCGGGGTCAACGCCGTCTATGCCGCACCGCCGGACAGCGACGGCAATTTCGGCATGCTGCAGGCGATTGACTTCCAGACGGGCAAGATCCTGTGGGAGACGCGCAACCGGCAGACCCCCGACATGGGCGTTCTGACAACCGCCGGTGGCCTGTTGTTCACCGGGTGGATGGATCGCCAATTCGTCGCTTACGACCAGTCGAGCGGCAAGGAGCTGTGGCGCACCGGCGTGACCGGCGTGCCCAACGCATCGGCGATCACCTACGCGATCGACGGCAAGCAATATGTCGCGATGGTGACCGGCGCGGGCAATCCGCTCTCGTTCGGCATTCCCGACCTGATCCCGGAGACGCAGCTGCCGTCGGTCAACAGCTCGTCGATCTACGTCTTCACGCTGCCGCAAGCGCAATAGAAAAGGGCCGGCGCAGCGCGCCGGCCCTTCCCTCTCTTCGAATTTTCCTCGTGCTCAGTAGAACATGCTGAGCGTGAAGCCGATCGCACGGCCGAAGAACACCACCAGGATCCAGAAGATCAGCGACAGCGCGGCATTGACCTTCGCGGCCCCAGGCATCGTCGCGTCCTTGTCCCAGTGCTCGACGGTGCGCCAGGTCATGAAATGAAAGTACATCATGTTGAGCCCGGCGAGAGCGATGAGCGCCAGCTTCCACAGGAAGAACGGGTTGATGACGTAGCTCGTCGCCTTGCTGCTGAAGAGCAGGAGGCCGGTGATTGCGGCACAGACGAAGGCGCCCCAGGTCCACGGCAGGGTGTCCTTCGCCGTCGCGGTGACCGCAAACTTGTTAGAGGTCCAGCCGAGCATGCGCAGGTCCATCACGAAGATGGTACCGAGCACGACGACGAACGATATGACGTGCAGCGTCTCGAGGGTGGGGAACATCCAGGTGGATTCGGCAATGGTCGTGCCGAGGCCCGAGTACTCGATCAATTCCCAGATATTGGTCGGTTCAGGATACATCGACATCGAAAGGCTCCTTAAACCGGCGCATAGGCGATCCAGCGACCGCACAGCATGATGACGCACCACAATACGATGATGGCGAGAGAGGCGGCCTTGATGCCGCCGGTCACGACCCCGCCCCCGGCAAGGCGCTTCATGACCCGGCCGTGAAACGTCAGGCTGGCGATTATCGCCACGACGACGAGACCCATTTTGATCCAGAAGATCGGATTGATCAGCTCGCGGATCGGCTCGCCGACGATCAGGCCCACACCCGACAGCAGCAGCACGAGCCCGCTCCACCAGATCCAGCGAACGTAGCGCCGCTCGGTCTCGGCCAGCGTGCGGCTCATACCTGCGAACTCGAAGACACGCAGCGTGATCATCATTACCGAACCGAATGCCGCTGCAATCGCGAGAATGTGGAATACCTGGATCGTCGGAATCGCCCAGAAGTGTGTCACGATGAGGCTGCTCAGGCCCGAATCCGCAATCCAGAGCGAGAACTCCGTCAGCGGCGTCGAGCGCAACCACTCGGTGAAATTGTAAAGCATGTCGCCCATTGGACTGCCCGTTCCCTTGTTGCCGGAACGGCCAAGGCCGCTCCCCCAAATTATTTTCTCTCTCGACCCTTGCGGGCCCCTGCTTTGGCTAGCGACGCCAGTTTTTGCAAGAATCAAACTTGTCTGGCAAGATGGCTTGCGAAGTAATGATGCCCCGAGTTGCCCCGTCGCATACGATTAGATACGCCCCGCCTCGCCCAGAGGCAATTTCGCGGTAGCGCAGGCGACAAAGCGTTGTCAAAGTCCAAACGACGCTCTAAATGGGACAAAGTCAATTCGGCGCATCCCGAGGTGCGCCGGCAACCGATTCGGACGAGGGGGCTGAGGATGCGTTTGGCAGCACGAGCAGGACTGGCTGCATGCGTCGCCCTTGCGGCGCCGCTGGCGGCGCAGGGCGATTCGGGATTTCCCGCGGGCGACTGGCGTTCCATCGACCGCGATCCTGCCTCGACCCGCTTTTCCCCGCTGGACGATATCAACAAGTCGAATGTCGGTTCACTCGGGCAAGCGTGGACCTATGCGCTCAAGGGCTTCAATTCCGCGGTGCCGCTTGTGGTCGACGGGACCATGTACGTGTCGGCCGGCACCAGGGTTATCGCGCTCGATGCCGACACCGGGAACGAGGTCTGGGTATTCGAGGAGCCGCGCAAGGCCGACGCCGGCCCGAACGGCGGTGGCGGTGGACAGATGTCCGGCCGCGGCGTGGCGTACTGGGCGGGCGAGAAGGGCAAGGGCCCGCGCATTCTCGTGACGTCGGGCTCCCGCCTGATTGGACTCGATGCCAGGACCGGCAAGAAGGTGGCCAGCTTCGGCAAGAACGGCGAAGTCGAAATGGCCCAGGCCTACGGCGGCGTGCCGACCGTTAGCGGCAATGTCGCGATCGTCGGCGCGGCCTCGCTCGAAAGCCCGCAGGGCAACCCCGGCAATCCGCGAGCCTATGACGTGGTCACGGGCAAGAAGCTGTGGGAATTCGACACCACACCCGATCCCGGTCAGCCCTACAACGAGACCTGGGGCGAAGGCTGGAAGGACCGCGGGGGGACCAACATGTGGGGCTTCCAGGCGACGGTCGATGAAAGCACCGGCACGGCCTACCTTCCGATCGCTGGCCCGGCGCACAATTATTACGGCGGCGATCGCCCAGGCTCGAACGTGTTCGGCAACTCGGTCGTTGCGGTCGACCTGAAGACCGGCAAGTACAAGTGGCACTTCCAGACGGTGCACCACGACTTGTGGGACATCGACATGAGCTACGCGGGCCCGCTCTTCACGGTGAGTCCGCCTGGCGGCGGCAAGGAAAAGGTCATCGCCAACGTCGGCAAGTCGAGCATGTTCTTTGTGCTCGACGCCGAGACCGGCGAGCCAGTGCACGCGGTAGAGGAGCGCCCCGTCCCCCCCGGCGACGTCCCGGGCGAGTATTACAGCCCGACGCAGCCCTTCCCGGTGGTCACCCCGCCCCTGAGCCGTGTCGAGATGACCTATCAGGACATGGTGACCGCGGAAGACACCACGCCAGAACACGCCAAGGCCTGCCGCGACATGTGGCAGCGGTCGGGCGGTTTCTTCAACGCGGGACCGTTCACACCGTTCATGTTCAAGGCCGCCGACGCACCGCCGCGCTCCACGATCCAGTTTCCCGGCGGAACGGGCGGGGTCAACTGGGGCGGCACCGCTGTCGATCCCCGGACCGGCCTGGTGTTCGCCAACGCGCAGAACGGTTCGCTGATCGGCTGGGTCGAAAAGGTGGTCGGCGACAAACCCTACAGCTTCGACGCCACTGTCGCGCCCGAGTACGACCGGGCCTACATCGACGGAAAGGGCCCCTTTCACAGCTTCGTCGCGCCGATCTCCGGCGAGTACGACGACAAGGGCCGGCCGAAGGGGGCAACTGCGCCGTGCTACAAGCCGCCGTGGTCGACATTGACCGCGGTCGATGCCAACACAGGCAAGATAAAGTGGTCGGTGCCGCTCGGCCTCAACGAGGGCCTGCCGGAAGGCAAGCAACTGGTCGGCAACTCCGGCAGCGCCGGCCCTTCGGTAACGGCAGGCGGACTGGTGTTCGTCGGCGCCACCAACGACAAGCGATTCCGTGCCTTCGACGAGGACACCGGCAAGCAACTGTGGGAAGCCACGCTCGGCGGCAACGCCAACGCCAACCCGATGAGTTATCGGGGCAAGAGCGGCAAGCAATACGTGGCGATCAACGCGGGCGGCACGATTGTCGCTTTCGCGCTTCGCTGATAGGGTAACCGAGGTTTGAGAGAGGAATGACAGGGATGGGAAAGTTTCTTAAGGTTGCGGCCGCGGCCGCTTGTTTCATCGCCGCGCCCGCGCTTGCACAGCAAGCGCCCAATCCGGCCACGATCGGCGGACACCCGAATATCAACGGGATCTGGACGACCGCCAACGAGGCCAACTGGAACCTGGAACCGCATTCGGCCCAGACCCAGCCCAGCTACCCGGCCGAACGGGCGATCGGCGCCCAGGCCGCCATTCCGGCCAGCCTCGGCGTGGTCGAAGGTAACACGATTCCGTACAAGCCCGAGGCGCTCAAGATGCGCGACGACAAGCGCGCCGGCGGCAAGGATCCGGAGAAGGCCTGCTACCTCCCCGGCATCCCGCGGGCGACCTACATGGGCTACCCTTTCCAGATCATCCAGGGCGGCGGCGATATCCTGATGGCCTATGAATATGCCTCGGCAAACCGGGTCATTCAGATGGGAGACATCGGTATTCCGCCAATCGATACGTGGATGGGAACGTCCTACGGTCGCTGGGAAGGAAATACGCTGGTCGTGACTACTCTTTCGCAGAACGGCGAAACCTGGCTCGACCGTGCTGGTAACTTCGTTGCGCCGACCACGACGGTCATCGAGAAGTTCACCCCGATGGGCCCGAACCACATGGACTATTCGGTTACTTTCGAGGATCCGGAGCTCTACACGAAGCCGTGGACGATCGACATGCCGCTGTACCGGCGGATGGAAAAGAATGCGCAGCTGCTCGAGTTCAAGTGCGTGCCCTTTGCGGAGATGTACCTCTATGGCGATCTCTACGACACGCTGGACGACGCGGCGAAGAAGCGCCTGGGGATCGAAAAGTAAGGTTTGAGGGATCGGCAACGACCGACTGATTTGAGAAAACAAGGAGTTTGAAAATGCGTATCAAGACCATGCGGAACGCCGTCATCGGCGCCCTGCTGGCGGTAGGCGCGGCGGGCACTGCCATTGCCCACCACTCGTTCGCCGCCGAGTTCGACCGTAACAAGCCGATCAAGCTGGAAGGCTCGGTCGTGAAGTTCGAGTGGGTCAACCCCCACTCGTGGATCCACATCAAGACGGCGAATGGCCAGACCTGGCGCGTGGAAGGCGGCGCCCCGTCGGCCCTGCTGCGTCGTGGCTGGAACAGGAACTCGCTGCCGGCCGGCACGAAGATCATCGTCCAGGCTTTCCAGGCCCGTGACGGCGATACCCGCGCCAGCGCTGCCGAGATCAGCTTCCCCGACGGCCGCGAGCTTTCGCTCGGCAACCCGACCACCGAAGCGGTGGCGGCGGCTGCGAAGCGCGCTCAGTAATCGCGATCCGCGGCCGGGGCCCGCCGCCCCGGCCGCGGTCGGGCAAGATGCCGTGGCCCCTCGCGGCCACGGCATTTTTTTGACAATCCCGCCCGTCCTGCTCGACCCGACAGGCCGGGACGGACAAGACTCCGCGGGCTCGCTGGTTTAGGCTGGCAGCAAGCGAATCGCCCGGCCACGGGGCTGGGCGCGACAGGGAGAAATCGGCAAATGCCCCTCGTGAACATGAAGCCGCTGCTGCGTCATGCGATGGACAATCACTATGCCGTCGCGGCCTTCAACTTGGTCGACTACGGGACCACGAAGGCGATGGTCGCCGCGGCCGAGGAGCTGAACGCACCGGTCATCTGCCAGACCAGCGCAAAAACCATCCAGTATTGGAGCCATCGCGAGATCGTTTCGTGGGTGCGCACCGTGGCCGACGACTCGGCCGTCCCGGTCGTCCTTCACCTCGATCACTGCAAGGACCTCGCGATGATCGAGGCCTGCGCGCGCGAAGGCTGGACCTCGATCATGATCGACGCGTCGAGCCTGCCGTTCGAGGAGAACCTCGAGATGTCCAAGCGGGTGCGCGACATCGCCGAGAAGTACGGTGTGGGCATGGAGGCCGAACTCGGCCAGATCATGGGCGTCGAGGACGACATGCACGTGGCCGAAGAGGATTCGGTGCTGACCGATCCGGAAGACGCCAGGCGCTTCTGCGACGCGCTCGATCTCAGCGCCTTCGCTTGCGCCGTGGGCACCGCGCACGGGTTCTACAAGGGTGAGCCGAAGGTCGACTTCGACCGGATCGAAGCGATCAATACCCTCACCCGAACTCCAATGGCGCTCCACGGCGGAACCGGCCTGTCGGACGAGACATTCGCAAAGGCGATCGCCCGCGGTAGCGCAAAGGTGAACATCTCGACCAACCTGAAGCACGTCTTCGTCGACAGCTTCGTCAAGTATCATACGGAAAACCCGAAGGATTTTGAGCCGCTGCGGGTGATCGACGCGCAGTACCAGGCATGCAAGCTGCTGTTCGCCAGCTTCATTGCGAAGTTCGGCGGCGAGGACCAGGCTCCGGCCTACATGGCTCAGCACGGAGCGGCGCACTCGTGATCGAAGCGCTCATTTTCGACTGCGACGGGGTGCTCGTCGATACCGAGCGGGACGGGCATCGGGTCGGATTCAACCGCGCGTTCAAGGAGCACGGCATCGATGCCGAGTGGGACGTGGCGCTCTACGGAAAGCTCCTCCAGGTCGCCGGCGGCAAGGAGCGAATGCGCGCCTATTTCGACGAATACGGATGGCCGGAGGGCGCCGACAGCGACCAGGCGAAGGATTCGCTGATCATGGAACTGCACAAGACCAAGACCGGGATTACCGCCGGACTGGTCGGCGAAGGCGCCTTGCAACTGCGCCCCGGCGTCAGCCGGCTTGTCGATGAAGCGCTCGATGCAGGTGTTCGGCTCGGTGTTTGCACCACGTCCAACCCCAAGTTCATCGACGCCGTGCTCGACCTGTTCGGGCCGGAGCGAAAGGCGAAGTTCGAGTTCGTCCATGCCGGCGATGTCGTTTCGAAGAAGAAGCCCGATCCGGAAATCTACGAGCTGGCCAAGCAGTCGCTCGGCCTTCCGGTGGAGAAATGCGTGGTGATCGAGGACAGCCGCAACGGCCTGCTCGCCGCCAAGGGCGCCGGGCTGCCCTGCCTGGTGACCACCAGCACTTACACCGTGGACGAGGATTTCGCCGAGGCCGACCGGGTCGTGCCCGAACTCGGTGACCCGCCGCATGTCAACGTGACGCTCGCCGACCTTGGCGAGCTGGCCGCCGCGCACGCGCCGGCCTGAGGGAGAGAACAGGAATGGCCGAGATTTCGCAGGCCCAGGTCGAGGATGCCATCAGGACGACCTGCGCCACCGTGCTGCGCAACGAACACTACTTCGCCGACCTCGACGGCCTCGCCGGCGACGGCGATTTCGGCACCTCGCTCGCAACCGGCTTCCGCCAGATCGAGAAGGAGTGGGACGACATTCCCAAGAGCGACATTGGGGCCATGCTGCTCAAGATCTCGATGCTCGTCAGCAAGCACGTCGGCGGCAGTTCAGGCCCGATCTGGGGCACCGGCTTCATGAAGGCCGCCATGCTGACCCGGGGCAAGGAATCGATCACGGTCGAGGACCTTGCCGCCATGCTCGGCTCGGCGATCGAGGGGATCCAGGCCCGCGGCGGCGCCAAGCGCGGCGACAAGACGCTGCTCGACGCGCTGATCCCGGTGCACGAAAAGCTGCAGGAGCACTCCGGCAGCGGTGATACCGCCGCGGCGCTGGCGGATTCCGCAAGGGTGGCCGATGCCGCGGTCGACGAGACGCGCAGCCTCGTCGCCCACCGCGGCCGCGCGAGCCAGGTCGGCGAACGCAGCGCCAACACGCCCGACCCGGGCATCGTCGCCATCGCCACGATCCTGACCGACTGGTGCAAGGCCAACGGCATCGCCGTCTCGCCTGCCGCGCCCGAAGTCGCCAAGGCCACCGCATAAAACAGACCCCCAGGGAGAGGACCCAACCCATGAAGAAGTTCGTCAACGACCCCGCCCAGTTCGTGCCCGAGTTCATGCAGGGCATCGCCGATGCCAACCCCGACCTGCTGAGCTTCACCCCGGAATTCCAGATGATCGTCCGCAAGAGCGGGCCGGACGGTTCCAAGGTCTCGGTCGTGCAGGGCTCGGGCTCGGGCCACGAGCCGGCCCACGTCATGGCGGTCGGCCCCGGCATGCTGACCGGCGCCTGCCAGGGCGCGGTGTTCGCCGCCCCGGCGGTCGATTCCTGCTACGAGACGATCAAGGCCTGCAATTCCGACGCCGGCGTGCTGGTGCTGGTCAACAACTACCAGGGCGACCGCATGGCCTGGGACATGGCGACCGAGATGGCGCAAGCCGAAGGCATCAACGTCCGCCAGTTCTGGATCAACGACGACGTCGCCGTTGAAGACAGCCTCTACACCGTCGGCCGCCGCGGCGTGGCCGGCAACTTCTTCGTCATCAAGTGCTGCGGCGCGGCGTCCGAGCAGGGCAAGTCGCTCGACGAGGTCGAGGCCATCGCCAAGAAGGTCAACGACAACGTGCGCACGATGGGCGTCGCCCTGACCAGCTGCATCCCGCCGGCCAAGGGCACGCCGATCTTCGACATCGGCGACGACGAGATGGAAGTCGGCGTGGGCATCCACGGCGAACCGGGCCGCCGCCGCGAGAAGATCAAGAGCGCCGACGAGATCACCGAGGAATTGTTCGAGGCGGTCGCCAAGGACGTTCCGTTCAACTCGGGCGACCGCGTGGCGATCATGGTCAACGGCCTCGGCGGCACGCCGATCACCGAGCTGTACGTAATCTACGCCAAGGCCCACGCGCTGGCCGAGAAGGCCGGCTTCAAGGTCGTGCGCAACTATGTCGGCGAGTACTGCACCAGCCTCGAGATGGCCGGCGCCTCGCTCACCATCCTGCGTCTCGACGACGAGATCGAAGCCCTGCTCGAAGCCCCGGCGGAAACCGCGGCGCGCATTTTCTGATTCCTTCCGGTCCCGCCCGCCCGCCCTTCCGGGGGTGGCGCGGCGGGGCCGCACTTGCATCGCGCGCGCAATCGGTTAGCGAAGCGCGATGCCGAATGCCTACGAGCGCGCCAAGCGCGGCGAGCTCTTCACCGAACACCGGATCAACCAGATCGGCCTCGCGGGCCTGTCGCTCAGCTTCGTCCTGCTGCTGACGGCCTTCGTGTTCGTCTTCAACGGGTTGAATGCTTCCAGCCGGGCCGGCTCGATGGTGGCGCACACCTACGAGGTGAAGGACGTCATCTCCCAAGCGGTGATCGATCTCGAACGGGCCGAGGCGACCTCCCGCGGCTATCTTCTGGCGCAGCTTCCGCGCCGGCTCGAGAATTTCGAAGACGCTGTCAGGGACCTGCAGCTCAATTTCCAGCGCCTCCAGCAGCTGACGCTCGATAACAGCGAGCAGCAGGCGAGAATCGATCGCCTGACGCCGCTGCTGCGGGCGGAAGTAAGGGATCTTCAAGGCTACGTCTCGGCGGCCGGCCAGGGCGACCCCGAGTTCGCGATCGACCAGTTCGTCAATCACCAGGACATCCAGCGGCTCAACGCGATCAGGACTCTGGCCGGCGAAATCGGAGCGGCCGAGGACGAGCTGCTGGTGGAGCGGCAGAACTCCGACATCCGCTCGCAATCCTACGTTCGCGCGCTGCTGATCGTGGTCGGAATCGCGCTGCTGATCACCGCGCTCGGCACCATCTGGATCCTGCGCCGCCAGCTGCGTGCGGTGTTCATCAGCCGCGCCAAGCTCAGCACGCTCAACGCCAACCTCGAAACGGCCGTAGCCGACAGGACGGCGGACCTGCGCCGCGCCAACGAGGAGATCCAGCGCTTCGCCTACATCGTCAGCCACGACCTGCGTTCACCGCTCGTCAACGTCATGGGCTTCACCGCGGAGCTCGAAAGCGCCGACCAGGAGCTCACGACCTTTCTCGACGCGATCGAGGCCGAACGGCCCGACCTGGTCACGAAGGAAGCGAGCTACGCCGTGCGCGAAGACCTGCCCGAGGCGATCGGCTTCATCCGTTCGTCCACCCAGAAGATGGATCGCCTGATCAACGCCATTCTCGACCTTTCGCGCCAGGGCCGCCGCGTCCTCGTCCCCGCCCCGCTCGACATGGATGCCCTGCTCGACGAGATCGCCGCGTCGCTGGCGACCCTGGCCGAGGATCACGACGCGGAGATCCTGCTCGAGCCGCTGCCGGACATCGTGCAGGACCGCATCGCGGTGGAACAGATCTTTACCAACCTGATGGAAAACGGCCTGAAGTACCTGCGCCCCGGCGTGCCGGGCCGCATCGTGGTGCGTGGCCGGCAGGAGGGAATGATGGCCGTCTACGAGATAGAGGACAACGGCCGCGGCATCAGGGACACCGACCACGAGCGCATCTTCGAACTGTTCCGCCGCTCGGGCGAACAGGACCAGCGCGGCGAGGGCATCGGTCTTGCGAATGTCCGGGCGCTGGCATACCGTTTGGGCGGAACCGTCGAAGTAAGGTCGCGCTTCGGCGAAGGATCCGTCTTCACAGTGACATTACCGACCGAATTTGTTGACGAGGGGACTTCGAATGCCTGATTCGCGGAGCGTGAAGATCGTCATGATCGAGGATGACGAGGGCCATGCGCGGCTGATCGAAAAGAACATTCGCCGCGCCGGAATCTCAAACGAACTCAAGCACTTTCTCGATGGAACGTCGGGGCTCGAGTACCTGTTCGAGGCAGAGGATGGCCCGGCCAGGAACGGCCCCGCGCTGGTCCTGCTCGACCTCAACCTGCCGGACATGAGCGGAACCGACATCCTGGCCAGGATCAAGGGCGACCCCCGGCTGCACAAGGTGCCGGTCGTGGTGCTCACGACGACCGACGACAAGACCGAGATCGAGCGGTGCTACGACCTTGGCTGCAACGTCTACATCACCAAGCCGGTGAACTACGAAAGCTTCGCCGACGCGATCCGTCAGCTTGGCTTGTTCCTGTCGGTCATCCAGTTGCCGGAAGCCGCCACAGCAGTGATGCACCAGCCGCGCCGTATCCTCTACATCGACGACGACGCCGGCCTTCGCAGGTTGGTGGAAAAGCAGCTCGGGCGCCGCGGGCACATCGTGGTCGGGGCCGAATCCGGCGATGACGGGGTCAAGCTGGCGCGGGACGGCGCGTTCGATATCATTGCGGTCGACCATTACATGCCGGGCATGGACGGGCTGGAGACGATCGCGGAGCTGGGAAGACTGTCGGATTGCCCGCCGCTTGTCTACGTCACGGCGTCCGATGAAACGCGCATCGCGGTCGACGCGATGAAGGCCGGCGCATCCGAATACGTGGTCAAGTCGACCGGCGAGGACTTCGTCGCGATACTCGAACAGGGGTTCAAGAACGCCCTTTCGCGGGCGCGGCTGGAACGCGAGAAGGACCAGGCGCTGGCGGAGGCGAAGGCCGCCAATGACCGGCTGGGCGCCCTGCTGAGCGAAGTGAACCACCGCGTCGCCAATTCGCTGCAGCTCATCACGGCGATGGTTTCGATGCAGGCGCGCCTGTTGCCGGACGAAGCCGCGCGCACCGCGCTGGCCGACACCGAGCGCCGGATACAGGCCATCGCCGCAGTCCACCGCAAGCTCTACACTTCGAACGACGTCGAGAGCGTGGCGATGGACGAATACCTCGAGGCGATCGTGCAGGAACTGCAGCAGACCTGGTCGAGCCCGGTCAGCCCGCGATCGATCCTGCTCGAAGCCGAATCGCTCCGCCTGAAGACCGACAAGGCGGTCTCGCTCGGCGTGATCGTCAACGAACTCGTCTCGAATGCCTGCAAGTACGCCTATGGCGAAGGCGAGGAAGGCGAAGTGCGCGTTCGCCTTCGTCGCGAAGGCGAGAACACCTTCCGGCTCGAGGTCGAGGACGACGGGTGCGGCATCGGCGATGGCCCGCCCAAGGGCACGGGCCTGGGTTCCAAACTCGTCGCCGCGATGGCGGGCAGCCTCAAGAGCAAGGTCGAATACGACACGGGCCACGACGGCTGCCGGGCGATGCTCGTCGCGCCGATCTGAGCCGCGGCGCCTCGGGACGGGCGCGACACCCGAGGTTGAGAGGGGGCAACTTTCTCGATGTGGACGGCGCGAGCGGGCCCGGCTACCGCACTTGCCGCAATGCAGCATGGGTGTCTCGCGGCCCGCTGCACCAGGAAGAGAGCCCGGACAGAATGAACGCCCTGACCCACCTGCAGCGCCTCGAGGCCGAAGCGATCCATATCATGCGCGAGGTGGTGGCCGAGGTGGGCAAGCCCGTCATGCTCTATTCCATCGGCAAGGACAGCGCGGTCATGCTGCACCTTGCCAGGAAGGCGTTCTACCCTTCGCCGCCGCCCTTCCCGCTGCTCCACGTCGACACGACGTGGAAGTTCAAGGCGATGTACGAACTGCGCGCCCGCGCGGCGGAGCAAGCGGGCATGGAGCTGCTCGTCTACCAGAACCCCGAGGCCAGCGAGCGCGGGATCAACCCCTTCGACCATGGCCCGCTGCATACCGACATGTGGAAGACCGAGGGGCTCAAGCAGGCGCTCGACAAGTACGGCTTCGACGCGGCGTTCGGCGGCGCGCGGCGCGACGAGGAGAAGAGCCGCGCCAAGGAGCGGATCTTCTCGTTCCGCACCGCGAGCCACGGGTGGGACCCGAAGAACCAGCGCCCCGAGCTGTGGAACCTCTACAACGCGCGCAAGAACAAGGGCGAGAGCATCCGCGTCTTCCCGATCAGCAACTGGACCGAGCTCGACATCTGGCAGTACATCCGCGCGAACGCGATCGAGATCGTGCCGCTCTATTTCGCGCAGAAGCGTCCGACCTACGTGCATGAGGGCCAGCTGTTCATGGCCGACGATATCGAGCGGCTGGAAAAGGTCATGGGCCGCCGGCCCGAGATCACCGAACGCTCGGTGCGCTTCCGCACGCTTGGCTGCTTCCCGTTGTCGGGAGCGGTCGAGAGCGAGGCGGCAACCCTCGACGAGGTGATCCAGGAGACCCTGCTGACAACCACCTCCGAACGGCAGGGCCGCGTGATCGACAAGGACGCAGGCGGCGCTGGCATGGAGAAGAAGAAGCAGGAGGGATACTTCTGATGGCCGACCAGCAAGCGCCCGAGCCCGTCTACCAGACCGACGCCCTCATCGCCGAGGACATCGACGCCTATCTCGAGACGCACCAGAACAAGACGATGCTGCGGTTCATCACCTGCGGCAGCGTGGACGACGGCAAGTCGACCCTGATCGGCCGGCTGCTGTATGATTCGAAGATGATCTTCGAGGACCAGCTCGCCGCGCTGGAGGACGACAGCAAGAAGGTCGGCACGCAGGGGCAGGAGATCGACTTCGCCCTGCTGGTCGACGGCCTTGCCGCCGAACGCGAACAGGGCATCACGATCGACGTCGCCTATCGCTTCTTCAACACCGAAAAACGCAAGTTCATCGTCGCCGATTGTCCCGGCCACGAGCAGTACACCCGCAACATGGTGACGGGCGCCAGCACCGCCGACCTCGCGGTGATCCTGGTCGATGCGCGCAAGGGCGTGCTCGTGCAGACCCGCCGGCACAGCTACCTGTGCCACCTGCTGGGCATCCGCAACATCGTGCTGGCGGTGAACAAGATGGACCTGGTCGGCTACGACCGGCAGGTCTTCGAGGACATCGTCGCCGACTACCGCGCCTTCGCCGCCGAGATCGGCATCGAGCACTTCGTCCCCATGCCGATTTCCGGCTTCAAGGGCGACAACATCACCGCCTCGTCCAGCAATACCGCGTGGTACGAGGGGCCGACGCTGGTCGATCACCTGGAGCGGGTCGAGGTGCGCTCGGCCGTCGACGCGGAAAAGCCTTTCCGCATTCCGGTCCAGTGGGTCAACCGGCCCAACCTCGACTTCCGCGGGTTCTCGGGCCTCGTCGCGACCGGCGTCGTCAAGCCCGGCGACGCCGTGCGGGTGCTGCCATCGGGCAAGACCAGCAAGATCGCGCGGGTCGTCAGCTTCGACGGCGACCTCGATCAGGCGCAGGCCGGGCAGTCGGTCACCCTCACCTTCGAGGACGAGATCGATTGCTCCCGCGGCAACGTCATCGCCGCCGCCGACGCGCCGCCCGAAGCCTCCGACCAGTTCGAGGCGACGATCGTGTGGATGGACGACGAGCCGCTGCTGCCGGGGCGCGGCTACCAGCTCAAGCTCGCCAGCCAGACCGTCTCGGCCACGGTTGCCGAACCGAAGTACGAGATCAACGTCAACGCCGTCGGCAGTTCGGGCGAGCACCTGGCGGCAAAGACGCTGGACCTCAACTCGATCGGCGTGGCCGAGATCACCACCGACCGCCCGATCGTGTTCGAAGCCTATGGCGAAAATCGCGCGCTGGGCGGCTTCATCCTGATCGACAAGGTGACCAACCACACGGTGGCCGCCGGAATGCTGCACTTCAGCCTGCGCCGGGCGCAGAACGTGCACTGGCAGGCAACTACGATCGGTCGCGAGGTGCACGCAAACCTCAAGAACCAGAAGCCGCTGGTGCTGTGGTTCACCGGCCTCTGCGGCTCGGGCAAGTCGACCATCGCCAACGAGGTGGAACAGCAGCTCAACCTGATGAACCGCCACACCTTCCTGCTCGACGGCGACAACGTGCGCCACGGGCTGAACAAGGACCTGGGCTTCACCGAGGCCGACCGGATCGAGAACATCCGCCGCATCGGCGAGGTGGCCAGGCTGATGGCGGACGCCGGCCTCATCGTGCTGACCGCCTTCATCAGCCCGTTCCGCGCCGAACGGCAGATGGTGCGCGAGATGCTGCCCGAAGGCGAGTTCGTGGAAATCTTCGTCGACACCCCGCTCGAGGTGGCCGAGGCGCGCGACGTCAAGGGGCTCTACAAGAAGGCGCGCGAGGGCAAGCTGAAGAACTTCACCGGCATCGACAGCCCCTACGAGGCGCCCGAGAAGCCCGACATCGTGGTCAACACCGTCGAGATGACCCCGGCCGAGGCGGCCGAGCACATCGTCCGCCGGGTCATTCGCGGCCGATGACCCAGAACCTGTCGGACGCCGAACTGGCAGCCCACCTTGCTTTCCATGCGGGGCGCATCCTGCTCGAGGTGCGCGCCAGTGGGGCCTTCACCGGCAAGGCGCTCGGCAAGGCGGGCGACGCGACGGCCAACGAGTTCCTCGTCCACGCCCTGCGCCACCTGCGGCCCGGCGACGCGATCCTCTCGGAGGAGGAGAAGGACAACCTCGACCGGCTCGACGCGGAACGCGTGTGGATCGTCGACCCGGTCGACGGAACCCGCGAATACGGCGAAGAGCGGACCGACTGGGCCGTCCACGTGGCGCTGGCGATCGGCGGCAGGCCGGCCATCGGTGCGGTGGCCCTGCCCGGCCTCGACGCGGTCCTGCGCACGGACGATCCGCAAGTCCTGCCCGCTCCGGCGCCCACGCCGCGCCTCGTCGTGAGCCGCACACGCCCGGCCGCCGAGGCGGTCGAGGTCGCCAGCCGGATCGGCGGCGAACTCCTGCCGATGGGCAGTGCCGGGGCCAAGGCGATGGCCATCGTCCGCGGCGAGGCGGAAATCTACCTTCACTCGGGCGGGCAATACGAATGGGACAGCTGCGCGCCTGTCGCCGTGGCGCTGGCCCACGGCCTTCACTGCTCGCGCATCGACGGCAGCCCGCTGGTCTACAACCAGCGCGACACCTACATGCCCGACCTGCTCATCTGCCGTCCCGAATGGGCCAAGCGAGTGTTGGCGGAGGTGGCAGCGATCCAAAACTGACTGTCACCCCGGACTTGTTGCGGGGCGGGGCTTTTTTGCGACGTGGCAGAAGGAAGCGCTGGCCCGGACAAGTCCGGGCTGACCTGGTGGAAGTGGGCTAACCCATCGTCGGGATGACGAAGGCGTTCGACCCGTCGCCGCCGCCATCGGGCCAGCGCTGGGTGACCTTCTTGGCCTTGGTCCAGAAGCGCAGCCCCTCCATCCCGTACTGATCGGCATCGCCGAAGCCGGAACGCTTCCACCCGCCGAAGCTGTGATAGCTGACCGGCACCGGGATCGGCACGTTGATCCCGACCATGCCGACGTTCACCCGGTGGGCGAATTCGCGGGCCGCATGGCCGTTGCGGGTGAAGATGGCCACGCCGTTGCCGTACTGGTGCGCGCTCGGCAGGCGCAGGGCCTCCTCGAAGTCCTTCGCCCGGACGATCTGCAGCACCGGGCCGAAGATTTCCTCCTGGTAGCTTTCCATGTCCGGCGTGACGCGATCGATCAGGGTCGGGCCGACGAAGAAGCCGTTTTCGTGGCCCTGCAGGCTGAACCCGCGGCCATCGACGACGATCTCGGCGCCTTCTTTCTCGGCGGTGTCGATCCATTGCTCCACCCGCGCCCTGTGCTCGGGCGTGACGACCGGGCCATAATGTGCATCGGGATCGGTCGAGACGCCGACGCGCAGGGCGGCAATGGCCGGGATGAGCTTTTCGCGCAGCCGCTCGGCCGTATCCTCGCCCACCGGCACGACCACCGGTAGCGCCATGCAGCGCTCACCGGCCGAGCCATAGGCCGCGCCCATGAGGTCGTTTACCGTCTGGTCGAGGTCGGCGTCGGGCATGACCACACCGTGGTTCTTGGCCCCGCCCATCGCCTGCACGCGTTTGCCGGCGGCGACGCCGCGCTTGTAGACGTAGTGCGCGATATCGGACGAGCCGACGAAGCTGACCGCGGCGATGTCCGGATGATCGAGGATCGCGTCGACCATCTCCTTGTCACCGTGGACCACCTGCAGCAGCCCCTCGGGCGCTCCGGCCTCGAGGAACAGTTCGGCCAGCCGCACCGGCACGCTGGGATCGCGCTCGCTCGGCTTGAGGATGAAGGCGTTGCCCGCCGCGATCGCCATGCCGAACATCCACATCGGGATCATCGCCGGGAAGTTGAACGGGGTGATCCCCGCCCCGATGCCGAGCGGCTGGCGCATCGAGTAGACGTCGATGCCCGGACCAGCGCCGTTGGTGTATTCGCCCTTGAGCGCCTGTGGGATGCCGCAGGCGAATTCGATCACCTCCAGCCCGCGCTGCACGTCGCCCTTGGCGTCGTCGATCACCTTGCCGTGTTCGCTGGAAAGCAGTTCGGCCAATTCCTGCATGTTCTCTTCGATCAGTTGCTTGAACTTGAACATCACCCGCGCGCGCTTCTGCGGGTTCGTCGCCGCCCAGCCGGGCTGGACCGCCTTTGCCGTGGCCACCACCTTGTCGAGCAACGCGGCATCGCCCAGCGCGACTTCGGCCTGGACCTCTCCGGTCGAAGGATTCCACACCTTGTGCGTGCGGTTGGGCGAGCCGGGTCCGCCCGCAGGACCTTTGGCGATGAAGTGGTCAATCTGGCGCATGGGAAATTCCGTTACCATTGAAACGATATTCGGCTCCGCCTATGCCCGCACGGCGCCCAGTGCAAGGGCTGCGAGCGAGCGGGCGAACAAGCGTTGTCTGTCGATGGGGCAACGCCGGTCGGCGAATAGCCGTTCCGCATCCACTTTTCATTCGGGCAGACAACTTTTAGGTGCGCGGGCCACGGAATCCCCTTCAGTATGCAACCCGATCCACTCCCCGGCCTCGAAGGCGCGTTCTTCGAACATCGCGAGCGACTCGTGCGCTTCGTGGCGTTGCGCGGCGCCGGCGACGCGGCGGAGGACGTGGTGCAGGACATCTGGCTGAAGATCGCCGGCGCCGCCACCGGACCGGTCGCCGCGCCGCTGGCCTATCTCTACCGGGTGGCGAACACGGTGATGATCGACCGCTTCCGGTCGGAACAGCAGGCGACGAAACGCGACCACGAATGGACCGATCTCAACGCCGGCGGCGTGACGGGAATTTCCGACAGCCCCTCGGTCGAGCGCAGCCTGGCGGCGCGCGACTATCTGCGCCTGGTGGAGGAACTGCTCGCCCGGCTCGAGCCTCCGCGGATCGCAGCGATCTTCCGCCGCCACCGGGTCGACGGCGTGCCGCAGAAGCAGGTTGCCGCTGAATTCGGCGTGAGCCTGAGCACGGTCGAGAGTGACCTGAGGACCGCCTATCGTGCGCTGGCCGACCTGAAGGAGCGGCACGATGAGGCTTGAGCGCGACGTCTCCGTCAACAGGGCAGGAGGACTGCTCGATGCAGCATGACGATGTCATTCGTGACGAGGCGGCAGCCTGGGCGGCGCGCACGGGTGACCCGGCATTCGCGGACTGGGATGGTTTCGAGGCGTGGCTCGCCCGCTCGCCCGGGAATGCGCGCGCCTACGACACGGTCGTAGCGGCGGTGGACGAGGCGGCCGCAGGGCTGCGCATGGCCCGCCCGGTGGCGGCGAACGACGATGTCCCGCAACCGGGGCCGGTCACGCGCCGCTGGTTGGGTGGCGCCGTCGCGGCCTCGCTGGTGGCCCTGCTGGCTCTGTTCGCATGGCCCGGCGGCGGCACTTATTACGAGGAGACCGCGCCCGGCGAGATCCGCACGATTGCGCTGGAGGGCGGCGGCCGGATCGATCTGGCCGGCGGCACGCGCATGGAGCTCGACCGCGACGACCCGCGCTTCGCCCGGCTGGAAACCGGCCGCGCGCTGTTCTCGATCACGCATGACGAGGCGCATCCGTTCCGCGTCGCCGTGGGCGAGGACACGCTGCTCGACGTCGGCACGGTGTTCGACGTCGCGCTCGACCACGCGGCGATTTCGGTCGCCGTGGCCGAGGGCGCGGTGGTGTTCAACCCGCAGCAGCAGGCCGTCCGCCTCTCGCCCGGCGACAGGCTGCGCAGCGCGCGCGGATCGGACGACATCGCCAGGAGCCGGGTCCCACCCGGCCAGATCGGCGAATGGCGCGAAGGACGTCTGACGCTCGACGGGGCGAGCCTGGCCGAGGCGGCCGGTCAGCTCAGGCAGCTGACCGGCGTGCCCTTCCGCGGCGCCGCGGGCGATGACACGCGCATTTCCGGCAGCATTCTGCTCGCCCCGGTGCGCGAGGATCCGCGTGCTGTCGGCGCCCTGCTGGGCATCCCCGTCACGAAGCGCGGCGACGACTGGGTGCTCGGCGCAAGCTGACGTGCGTTTCCTGCCTGCCTTGGTCGCGGTTGCCGCCGCGCTGGTCGCCGCTCCGGCCTGGGCGGAGGCGGTCCGCATCGATGCGCCCGCCGGCCGCGCCGCCGACGCGGCGATCGCCATCGCCCGGCAGGCAGGAACGAGTGTGGTCATTACCGATCCCGACCTTGCCGAGCGCCGGATCCGGGCCATCCGCGGCCGCATGGATGGCGAGGACGCCGTCAGGAAGCTCGCCCGCCTGACCAGGGCCAGGGCCATTCCGGCAGGCCGCAACGGCTGGCGCCTCGTGCCCCTTCCGCTGCCACGCCAGTCTGCGCCGCGCCCCCGGCCTGCGCCTCCACCGGCCCCTCTCCGGCCTGCACCGGTCATCGAGACGCGGGGCCAGCCGATCGTCGTGCTCGGCTCCAAGCGCGACCTGACGCTGGAGGAGTTTGCCGGGCAGGTCTCCCTGCTCGACGGCAAGGCGCTCGAGCTCGGCGGGGTCGGCGGGACCGAGAAGATCACCCAGCGGATCGCCACTGTCTCCTCGACCCACCTCGGCAGCGGGCGCAACAAGTTGTTCATCCGCGGGATCGCGGATTCCAGCTTCACCGGCCCGACCCAGGCGACCGTCGGCCAATATCTCGGTGACCTGCGCCTCAGCTACAACGCGCCCGACCCGGACCTGCGCCTGTCCGACATGCAGAAGGTGGAGGTGCTCGAGGGGCCGCAGGGCACGCTCTATGGCGCGGGCTCGCTCGGCGGGATCATCCGGCTGGTGCCCAACGCGCCGGACACCGCCTACGCCTCGCTCTCGGGCCAGATCGGCGGGGCGTGGACGCAGCACGGCGCGGGCAGCGTGGACGGCAGCGCAACGCTCAACCTGCCCATCGTGACCGATCGCGCGGCCCTGCGCCTGACGGTCGATGCGGCGAGCCAGGGCGGCTACATCGACAAGCCGCTGCTCGGCCGCAGCGACGTGAACCGGACGCAGGTCTATGGCGGCAGGGCAATCGCCCGCGTGGAACTGGCGCCCGGCTGGCAGGTCGACCTGATCGGCCTTGGCCAGTGGACCGACAGCGCGGACAGCCAGTACGCCGATCGCAACGGCCCCGCGCTCACCCGCCAGGCGCAGGTCGCGGAAGGATCGACCAGCGACTACGCGCAGGCGCAGTTCGTCCTCTCCGGCACGATCGGAGGCCTGCGGCTGCGCTCATCTACCGGATACACCTGGCAGGACCTGCTCGAACGCTACGACGCCACCCAGCCCGGCGGCGCGCCGCGGCTTTTCGTCCAGGCCAACGATACCCGGATGATCGCCAACGAGACGCGCCTGTGGCAACCGCTCGGCGATCGTTTCGGCTGGGTGCTGGGCGCCAGCTATACGCACAACCGGATGCTGCTGATGCGCACGCTCGAGGACGACGCGACGCGCATTGCAACGCCGGTCACCGGGGTGCGCAACGTCATCGACGAGACGACGGTCTATGGTGAAGGCAGCGTGCGGCTGGTCGATCGGCTGATCCTGACCGCGGGCGCGCGCTACACCCGGTCAAAGCTGGGCGGCACCGGGGAGGACGTCGCCCCGATGCTGCTCGCCGCCCTTCGCGGAATCACTGCAAGCCGCAGCGAGACCGCCTTCCTCCCCTCCGCCTCGCTGCTGGCCGAAGTCCTGCCCGATACCGTGCTTTATCTCCGCTACCAGGAGAGCTTCCGCCCCGGCGGCCTTGCCGTCGAAGGCCCGATGGTCCGGCGCTTCCAAAACGACGACAGCGCCACCTTCGAGATCGGCGCGCGCCACGGCAATCGCGGGCAGGGTCCGTTCGACCTTGCCGCCAGTGTCTCGTTCACGCGCTGGAGCGACATCCAGGCGGACTTCATCGACCTGTCGGGCTTCCCCAGCACCGCCAACATCGGCGACGGGCGCGTGTGGACCGCCACGCTGCGCGGCGGCGTGCGCGTCTCGCCCGACCTGCGCCTCGACGCGGGAATGAGCTGGAACCGCAGCAAGGTCGACGAACCCCAGATCGCTTTCCTTACGCGCGTCACCCAGGTGCCCAACATCGCCGCCTTCACCGGGCGGGTGGGAATCGATTACCAGCGCCCGCTGACCGACCGGATCGACCTGACCGCGCAGGGCTGGCTCAACTACGTCGGCAAGTCACGGCTCGGCATCGGGCCCGAGCTGGGCGAGCTGCAAGGCAACTACCTCGACAGCGGACTGACCCTGCGGGCCGGACGGCCGGACTTCGGCCTCTCTCTCGGCGTGACCAACCTCGCCGACGTGCGCGGCAATCGCTTTGCGCTCGGCACGCCGTTCGCCATCGGGCGCGACCAGGTCACGCCGCTGCGCCCGCGCACCGTGCGCCTGGGCTTCGACGCCGCGTTCTGACAATTTTTTCGCCCCGCGGCCAAGGCTGCCGCGCAAGGGCTCCGTCCTCCTCGTCGTAAACCCGACGGAAGGACCCCCATGCTGCGTTACCTGCTTGCCTCGACCGCCGTGCTCGCCATTGCGACCCCGGCCTCTGCCGAGACGATTTCCACCAAGGTCACCGCCCCGCTCAAGACCTCCACGGTCAAGGCCGGACAGCCCGACGCGATCACCGTGAACGCGCAGGGCTCGGTCGTGCTGACGACCGGCACCGCGATCACGATGGACGACGACCACAGCGTCACCAACCAGGGCGCGCTAACCGTCACCGGCGCCAACGGCGCAACGGGCATCACGGCACTGGCCGGGACGACGGGCGACATCGTCAACTCCGGCACGATCACCGTCGACGAGGCCTACACCGCGACCGACGCGGACAACGACGGCGACGCCGACGGGCCCTTCGCGCTGGGGACCGGCCGCTACGGCATCCTCGTCGAGGGCAACCACACCGGGAAGGTCGTCAACGCCGGCACCATCCTCGTCGAGGGCAACGATTCGGCCGGTATCGCCCTTGGCGGGACGCTGACGGGCGAATTCCGGCACGACGGCAAGACGACCGTCATCGGCGATCGCAGCTACGGCGTGCGGACCGGCGCGATCAATGGCAACGTGCGCCTCGCGGGCCAGGTCCAGGTCGCCGGCAAGGACGCCGTCGGCGCCCGCTTCGGCGGCGACATCAGCGGCGGGCTGGTCATCCAGGGCGGCATCGTGTCGAGCGGCTATCGCTATACCACTGCGCCGGCCGACCCCAGCAAGCTCGACGCCGACGACCTCCTGCAAGGCGGCTCTGCCGTCATGGTCGAAGGCAGCGTGGCAGGCGGGATCATTCTCGCCGTCCCGCCCAAGGACACGAACACCAACAGCACCGACGACGACGGCGACGGCATCGAAGATAGCAAGGAAGGTTCGGCCCAGGTCACGACCTATGGCCGCGCACCCGCCATGGTCATCGGTGCGACGAGCCGCGACATCGTCATCAGCCCGGTCGCCGGGACGGCCTCGCAGTTCGGCCTGCAGGTCGAAGGCGGCATTGCCGGGATCGGTGTGTACTCGGGCATCGAGGCGAACGGCCTCGTCGTCGGCGGGCGCGGCGGCGCGGTGACGATCGCCAACGGCATCGGCATTTCGGGCACGGTGGCCGCCAACGCCAACGCCGCCAACGCGACCGCACTGCGCCTCGGCGCGGGAGCGACGACCCCTGTGCTGCAGGTCTCCGGCAAGGTCGAGGCCGTAGGCGGCAACCTCGCCGCCAACACCGCGGTCGCGGTGCAGGTCGACCAGGGCGCGAACCTGCCGATCCTGCGCAACAGCGGTTCGATCAAGGCCACCGCGGGTGGAACCACCGGCAGCGCGACCGCGATCCTCGACAAGAGCGGCACGCTGGCCCTGATCGAAAACGCCGGCGCAATCGCCGCTGCGGGTCCGGCCGCGGACTCCGGACGTCTTGTCGCCATCGATCTGTCGGCCAACACCACCGGCGCGACCGTCCGCCAGACCGAAGTCGGCGCTGGCTATGCCGCCCCGGCTATCACCGGCGACATCCGCTTCGGCACGGGCAACGACGTGCTCGAGGTGGCGGACGGCAAGGTCACCGGCAACGTCACCTTCGGCGCGGGCAACAATCGCCTCGCTCTGAGCGGCGACGCCGTCCAGGCCGGCAAGACGGCCTTCGGCGGCGGCGCCGACGTCGTGGCGCTGGCGGGAACCTCCGCCTACACCGGCACGATCGACTTCGGCGGCGGCAGCGACTCGCTGACGCTGGCGGGCACTTCGCGCCTCGGCGGAAACCTGGTCAATGCAGGCGGCCTCGCCGTCGCCGTCAACGGCGGGACGCTCGCGCTCACCGGTCCGAGCTCGATCGCCTCGCTCAACGTCGGCGCGGCTGGCGTGCTCGACGTGACGCTCGACAAGGCGGCCGGACAGGGCACGTTCTACAACGTCGCCGGCACCGCCACCTTCGCTGCCGAGTTCGACCATCGCGCTGCATCTTGCCGACGTGACCGATGCGGTCGGACGCTACACGATCCTCCAGGCCGGCACGCTGCAGGGCGCGGGCGGCATCAAGACGAAGACCGACACCGTTCCGTTCATGTTCAAGGCCACCGTCGCGACCAATGCGCCGGCCAACACCATCGCGGTCGACGTCGCCCGCAAGACCACGCAGGATCTCGGCCTCAACGGCTCGGCGAGCATGGCTTACGATGCGGTCTTCGCCGCCATCGGCAAGGACGACGATCTGGAGAAGGTATTCCTGGGCATCCGTGACGGCGACCTGTTCCGCTACTCCGTCGCGCAGATGCTGCCCGACCACGCAGGCGGTGCTTTCGAAGGGGTGAGCCTTGGCGCGCGGGCCTTCATGGCCTCGGCCGGCGAGCCGGTCGGCCCGCTCTATTCGCTCGGCGGGGTGGACATCCTGTTCAACGCCGTCGGCTGGGCGAGCGACAAGGACCAGGGCTCGACCGCGGCGTACAACCTCGACGGCTTCGGCTTCGGTGCCTCGGCCGAAATCGACAGCGGGGTCGGCAGCTTCGGCGCGTCGCTCAACTGGTTCTGGAACGAATACGACAACGGCGGCCGCCAGAACCGCGTCCTGTCCGATACGTACGAGCTTGCCGGCTACTGGCGCGGCCAGTGGGGCGGCTTCTCCGCCTTCGCCCGCGGTTCCTGGGCCAAGGTCGACTTCAGCGGCCGGCGCACGTTCATGGGCACGACCCCCGGCAAGACGATCCAGCGCGACGTGATCAGCGAGTGGGGTGGCAATCTTGTGACCGCGAGCGGCGGCCTGTCGTTCGAGGGTGGCGGCAGCCACTTCTTCTTCCGTCCCGCGGTCACCGCCGACTACGTCAAGCTGAAGGAAGACGCCTACACCGACCGCGACGGCGGGGGCCTCAACCTGGCGGTCGACAAGCGCACCAGCGACGAGCTGGCCGTCAACGGCGGGCTGACGCTGGGCATGGACTTCACCGGCACCGCGCGGCGCGACGCCAACTGGTTCCGCGTCGAGACCGAGGGCGGCTGGCGCGAGATCGTCGGCGGTTCGCTCGGCGCGACGACCGCGAAGTTCACCGCCGGCACAGCGTTCACGCTCGATCCCGAGCAGCACGACAGCGGCTGGTACGCGAAGCTGCGCGCGCGCGGCGGCACCTCGGCCTTCGAACTGGGCGGCGAGGTCGGGGCGGAAGACCGCAACGGCAACACCGCGCTCATGCTGAGGGGCACCGTGCGCATGGGGTTCTGATCACAGCGATTGCCGAGGGGCTCGTATCCCGTCCCGGCCGGCCCGTATCCCCGGCCCCACGATCCCCTCGGCACCGGCGCCGAAGCCACCCGTCCCCCCGCAGCTTCGGCGCCACCTTCTTCGTATCGGGAGGGAAGGAATGGTGAGCCCGACAGGATTCGAACCTGTGACCCGCTGATTAAAAGTCAGCTGCTCTACCTACTGAGCTACGGGCCCGACCAAGTCGGCCACCTAGGCAGCGGGCGGGGGCCGGTCAAGCGGGCCCGCAATTGCCGTACACTCAGGCCGGTCAGCGGGTCGCGCCAGCCGGGTGCCACGGCGGCGGCGGGCGTAAGGACGAAAGCGCGGTTCCTGAACAGCGGGTGCGGGATCGTCAGCCCCGGCGTGGCCCAAGCGCCGCCGTTCCACAGCACGATGTCGAGGTCGAGCACGCGCGAGCGCCAGCGCTGACCGCCGGCGCGGCGGCCGAAGTCGCGCTCCATGCACTTGAGCAGGGCAAGCAGCGCCGGCGGATCGAGCGCGGTGGCGACGACGGCGGCCGAATTGGCATAGCGGCGCAGCGATGGGCCGATCGGTTCGGTGACGATGACCGGCCCGACCCGCACGACCGTGACCCCCTTCGCCCGGAGCGCTTCCAGAGCCGCGGCCAGTACCTTGCGCGGACCACCATGGCGCGGGTGGCGCTGGTTCGAACCGAGCGCGATCAGGTAGCGGTGGCTTGCCCCGGGCATGGCCCCTGCCCTACCCGCGCGCGGTGAGCGTGGAAATGCCTCTTGCCGCGAGCGAACCCCCGCGCGACTGCCGGCGCTGCCGCCGGCTCGTGCGATTGCGCGACGCGCTGCGGACCGAGGAGCCCGACTGGTGGAACGCCCCGGTACCGGCGTGGGGCGACCCGGGCGCGTGGCTCGCGATCGTCGGTCTCGCCCCCGGCAAGAAAGGCGCCAATCGCACCGGGCGGCCCTTCACCGGCGACGGCGCGGGCGACCTGCTGTTCAACGCGCTGGCCGAAGCCGGGCTGATGCAGGGGATCTATGCCGGCCATTCCGACGACGGGCTCGTGCTGGATGGCGCGATCATCCTCAATGCGGTGAAGTGCCTGCCGCCGGGCAACAAGCCGACTCGCGCGGAGTTCGCCAACTGCGCCCGCTACCTTTCCGCGCAGCTTGCCGCGCTGCCCGCGCTCGAGGTCGTGCTGGCGATCGGCAAGGGCGCGCACGACGCCGTGCTGCGACACCATCGCCTGACGCTTGCCAGCCGCCCCTTCGCCCACGGTGCGGTGCACGCGCTGCCGGGCGGGACGCGGCTGGTGGATAGCTACCATTGCAGCCGCTACAACGTGAACACCGGGCGGCTGACAGCCGCGATGTTCGGCGAAGTTGTCCGGCAGGCGCTCGCCCTCCGCTCCCGATCCGGGCGTCAGATGTCCTCGCAGATCCGCCCGTAGAGTTGCGGGCGGCGGTCGCGGAAGAAGCCCCAGCTTGCGCGGTGGCGGCGCCCGGCCTCGAGATCGAGCGTCTGGACCAGCACACCGGTCTCGTCGCAGCCGAATTCCTCGAGGTAGTCGCCCCATTCGTCGCAGATGAAGCTGTGGCCATAGAACGCCTGTCCCTGCGCGCCCTCGGGCCGCTCGAAGCCGATGCGGTTCGCGGCGACCACCGGCATGCAGTTCGATACCGCGTGGCCGATCATCGCCCGGCGCCACATGCGGCTGGTGTCCATCTCCGCGTCCTTGGGCTCGCTGCCGATGGCGGTGGGATAGAACAGCACCTGCGCCCCCATCAGCGCCATGCAACGCGCGGTTTCCGGATACCACTGGTCCCAACAGATGCCGACGCCGATGCGCGCCACGCCAGAAGTCGTTGGGACGTCCCACACCTTGAACCCGTCGTTCCCCGGGCGGAAATAGAACTTTTCCTCGTAGCCCGGCCCGTCGGGGATGTGGCTCTTGCGATAGGTGCCCAGGATTTCGCCGTCGGGGCCGATCATGGCCATCGTGTTGTAGTAGTGGTGCCCGTCGCGCTCGAAGAAGCTGGTCGGGATCGTCACGCCGAGTTTCTTCGCCAGCGCCTGCATCGCCACGACCGAGGGATGCTCGGCGGTCGGCCGGGCCAGCGCGAACAGGGCATCGTCCTCGACCGCGCAGAAATAGGGGCCGGAGAACAGCTCGGGCGGCAGGATCACCTGTGCCCCCTTGCCCGCGGCCTCCTCGACCAGCGCGGAGACGGCGGCGATGTTCTCGGCTTCGTCGAGCGAGCCGAGCGCGAGCTGGAGGGCGGCGACGGTGAGCTTGGTCATGGCGCGCTATCTAGTGCCCCCGCCGCCCCGCACAAGCGAGGATCGGTCAGGCGCGCTTGCGGAACAGCAGGGTCATCCGGTCGCTCTCGCCGATGGCGTTGCGGCGCGCCTTCTCGGCGTTCGTGGTCGCCCCGCGCAGGCTGGGCGGCAGCGACCAGACTCCGCCCTGCCAGTTGGCCGGGTCCTTGGCATTGGCGTTGATCTCGCTCCTGTCGACGAGGTCGAAGCCATAGCTGTCCATAAGCGCGATCACATCTTGCTCGCGCAAATATCCGTTGCTGCCGAGCGTGTAGTCCGCCGCCGTCCCGGGCCGCGCGCGGTGTTGCACGACGCCGAGCAACCCGTCGGGCTTCAGGAGCTTGCGCGCGGCGACCAGCGTGTCGTGCGCCCAGCCGTACTGGCGCATGTTGTGAACCTCGCGAAAGATCAGGAAGCGATCGGCCCGGCCCTCCAGCTCGCTGGGCACGGCATCGGTGTTGGCGCCGATCACCCGCGCGCCCTCGAACCCGACCCACTTGCGCGCTTCGGCCGGGATCGTGCGGTCGGCGTCGCGATAGGTGTCCCAGTACCCGGTCATCTTGGGCGCGATTTCCGGATTGAGGCCGATGTAGAGCCCGCTCTGGCCGAGATAGGGGATGAGGATCTTCGAGTACCAGCCGCCTGCCGGCATGTAGTCGACCACGGTCATCCCCGGCTCGACGCGGAAGAATTCCAGCGTCTGCTGCGGGTGGCGCCAGGCGTCGCGCGCGGTATCCTCCTTGCGCCGGGCATCGGCGATCACCTGGGCGAGCCGGGCGGAATTGGTCAGTTCGGGGTTTTGCTGCTGCTGCTGCTGCTGCTGCTGCTGCTGCTGCTGCTGCGGCGTGAGAACGTTCTGCAGCACGCCGCGCAGCACGTCGCTTACCGTGGGCCGGGCCGTCTGGGCCTGCTGCTGGGCCGCGGCGGGAGCGGCCAGGACCAGTCCGGCAGCAGCGATGACGAGAAATGTGCGCATGGTGTCTCCCCGAGAGCGACCTCGTCCCAAGGCTATTGCGACCCGCTCGCGATGACAACCTTCCCGAAGGTTCCTATCTAGCCGGCGAAGGAGATTTTCATGAGCGAGACAGTCATCGTTGCCGGCGGGTGCTTCTGGTGCACCGAAGCGGTGTTCCGCGACGTGGTGGGCGTGAGCGAGGTCGAGAGCGGCTACATCGGCGGCACGGTCGCCAACCCGACCTACAAGCAGGTCTGCAGCGGCAGCACCGGCCATGCCGAGGCGATCCGCGTGACCTTCGACCCCGACCAGATCAGCCTCGCGCGAGATCTACGACGTCTTCCTCGGCACCCACGACCCGACCCAGCTCAACCGCCAGGGCAACGACGTGGGCACCCAGTACCGCAGCGCGATCTTCCCCGCCGACGAGGACCAGAAGGCCGAGGCCGAGCGCGCCATCGCCCGCTGGGAAGCCGACCACGCCGGCCAGCAGGCCGTCACCACGATCGAGCCGATGGGCGAATGGTACCCGGCCGAGGACTACCACCAGGAATACTGGGAGGGCGAAGGCCAGCGGAACCCCTACTGCATGGCGGTCATCCCGCCCAAGCTGATGAAGCTGCGCAAGAGCTTTGCGGGCAAGGTCAAGGCCGGCTGATTTCCCGCCCTCCACCGAGGAGGATGGAACACATGGAACGGGGTCCTGAGGGGAATTTCCCCGACCCCGCGCGGCGCGGAAGTTCAGGCCAGGGCGACACCAGGAGCACTCTGTCGTGGGGGTCGGACGCGCGGCGAAAATCCGGTGCGAACGAGTTGGCAGGCAGCGTGCTTGAGGCAGGATCCGGACTCCGACTGGCCAGAGGGGAATCGGAACCGGTATGCCTTCGGCGTGGAGTAGGAAAACGCCGTCTTGGGTGGCGGAGCGGACCCAAAAATCCTCAAGACTTGAGAATTTGGCGCAAGATCTCCGCGATCTGGGCGGGCTTGTACGGCTTTTCCACCATCGGGGCCATGGCCAGGTCCGGCTCCACGGTTTCCGGGACGTAGCCGGTGGCGAACACGAAAGGGATGCCCTTCGACGCGAGCAGTCTGGCCGCGGGATAGCTTCGCTCCCCGTTCAGATTTATGTCCAGTATCGCAGCGTCGAAGGAGCATTCCTCGACGAACGTCATGGCCTGGTCGAGCGAATGGGCCGAACCTGCGACTTCACAGCCAAGGTCGCCAAGGATGTCTTCGATGGCCATGGCGACGATGGGCTCGTCCTCGACCACCAGGATCCGCTTGCCGGCAAGTTCCGTCATGCTTCCACGCGTCGCAGCGGTGCGCGGACCGTACATACGAGCCCCGTGGGCTTGTAATCGATGTTCACCTGGCCACCCAGCTCGGCAGCCAGCCCGCGCTCGATCATGCGTGTCCCAAATCCTCGCCGCGAAGGTGGCTCGACGGCGGGTCCCCCGCTCTCGGTCCAGGTAAACTCCAGGCGCGGCTCCCCCTGGTCCTGGGACGTCGACCACCGGATGGCGACTGTGCCCCTGGCATTCGACAGCGCCCCGTATTTCCCGGCGTTGGTCGCGAGTTCATGCAGGGCCAGGGCCAGGGTAATCGCAGTTTTGGGGGCGATCTTCAGTGGCAATCCTTCGACAGCGATCCGATCCCCACCATCCTGAAATGGTTCGACCGCGTCGCAAACCACGTCGTGGATGGAAACATCTGCCCAGCTTTCCCGCGTCAACAGCTTGTGCGTCGCAGCCAGGGCTCCCAGGCGTTGCTCCAGCGCCGATCGGGCTTCCGGTGTCGCCGCATCGCCCCTGAGGGTCTGCATCGCGATCCCCTGGACGATGGCGAGCATGTTCTTCACCCGGTGATTCAGTTCGTCGATCAAGAGGCGCTGATGATCTTCGGCCTGCTTGCGTTCGGTTACGTCGTACCCTTCCACGAAGATGCCGGTGATGTCCCCGTTCGCGGCGGAGACCGGCTGGTAGACGAAGTCGAGGAAGCGTTGCTCGGGTGATTCGTTCGTCCCGCGGTGCAGGGTGACAGGCATGCCGCGAGCGTTGAACGGCCGGCCGTCCCGATAGACCTGGTCCAGTGTGTCGACGAATCCCTGCTCGACGACTTCCGGCAGCACCTCGCGAGCCGGTTTCCCGACGAGGTCGCGCGGACCGATCAGGTCCATGTATGCCGCGTTGGCGAGTTCGAACACGTGATCGGGGCCGCGCAACATGGCCATGAAGCCGGGCGCCTGTTCGAACATGTTCATCAGCCGGTTCCGCTGCGCGGCAATTTCTTGCTCTGCAAAGACCTTCTTGGTCGTCTCCGTGCAAGAGCAGAACATGCCGGCGACTTCGCCGTCCTCGCCGTGGACGGGCGAATAGGAAAAGGTGAAATAGGTCAGCTCGTCATAGCCATGACGATTCATCGTGAGCGGCATGTCCTCGAGCCAGCTTGCCTCTCCTGCCAGGGCGCGATCGATAAGCGGGCGAATGTCGTGCCAGATTTCGCCCCATATTGCCTTGAAAGGCTGCCCCATCGCGCGCGGGTGCTTGGCGCCGAGGATCGGCGCATAGGCATCGTTGTAGATGAAGGTGAGTTGCTCGCCCCAAGCGGTGAACATGGGAAACTTCGAATTGAACATCAGGCGAACGACGGTGCGCAGCGAAGATGGCCAATCCTCCGGCGGGCCGATCGGAGTGCCCGACCAATCCACCGATTCGAGAGTGGGACCTACCGTACCATCCGGGGGGACTCGCAGGTCGGCGTTGCCGCCTTCCACACCTGTCTCCTGCATTCGATCTGCCCCGCCTGCACAATTGCCCGCTGATCTACGATCCGGTGCAGGGAAAGTTTCCGGCTCCGGACGATAGGCGTTCCGAAAACACCGCGTCCGGCCACCATTGCAGACGTAGCGCGTTTGCGCGAGCCCACGTGCGCCTAAACCACCTGCCCGGCCGCCCAGCCGCTCGCCCAGGCCCACTGGAAGTTGTAGCCGCCGAGCCAGCCGGTGACGTCGACCGCCTCGCCGATCACGTAGAGACCGGGGGCGCGTTTCGCTTCCATCGTTTTCGACGAGAGCTCGGCGGTGCTGACACCGCCGACCGTCACTTCCGCCTTGGCGAAGCCTTCGGTGCCGTTGGGATGGAAGCGCCATCGGGCGAGCGCCTGCTCGGCGCGGCGCAGGTCGGCATCCTTGCTGTCGGCCAGCGGGCGTTCGAGCGCGAGGCGGTCGGCCAGCGCATCGGCGAGGCGCTGGGGGAGCGCGGCGCGAACGAGGTTGCGGAGCGTGGCACGGGGCGTTTCGCGCTTGGCGCCGAGCAGCCAGTCTTTCCGCGCGCCGGGCAGGAAGTCGATCTCCACCGCCTCTCCGTGGCGCCAGTACGACGAGACCTGGAGGATCGCCGGGCCCGACAGGCCGCGGTGGGTGAACAGCGCGGCCTCGGCGAATGCGGCTTTCCCGCACCGCGCCACGACCGGGGCCGCGACGCCGGAGAGCTCGCGGAACAGCACGTCATCGCCGCCGAGCGTCAGCGGGACAAGCGCCGGGCGCGGCTCGACCACCTTGAGGCCGAACTGGCGGGCAAGGTCGTAGGCATAGCCGGTCGCGCCCATCTTGGGGATCGAGGGTCCGCCGGTGGCGACCACGAGCGACGCGGCGCTAACGGCCTGTTTGTCGCTCGCGACGGTGAAGCGACCATCGGCGCGTTCGACCCGCGCGATGTCCTCGCCCAGCGCGATCTCCACCCCGCCCGCCGCGCATTCCGCCAGCAGCATGTCGACCACCTGGCTGGCAGAGCCGTCGCAGAACAATTGCCCGAGCGTCTTCTCGTGCCAGGCGATGCCGTAGCGTTCGACCAGCGCGAGGAAGTCGCGCGACGTGTAGCGGCTCAGCGCCGACTTGGCGAAGTGTGGGTTGGCCGAAATGAAGCGGTCGGGTGCGCAGTGGATATTCGTGAAGTTGCAGCGTCCGCCGCCGGAGATGAGGATCTTCCTGCCCGGCCTGTCCGCCCGGTCGATCACCAGCACGCGGCGCCCGCGCTTGCCGGCCTCGATCGCGCACATCAGCCCCGCCGCCCCCGCGCCCAGGACGATGACGTCGTAGCTGGCGGTATTCACCTCAAGCCCGCCAGCGGGCGATGAAGAAGCCGTCGAGCCCGCCCGCCTCGGGAAGCATCCCGGGATCGGTCCGCAGCCAGCCTTCTGCGGTGGGCTGGAGCCCCGCGGGCAGTTCGGCGGCGGCCATCGGCAGCGGGTGGAGCGCAACAGCGTCCGCCTGTGCCTCGCCCTCTTCGCGTTCGAGCGAGCAAACGGCGTAGACCAGCGTCCCGCCGGGCTTGAGCCAGCCCGATGCACGCCCGAGCAGGACCGACTGCAGCTCGGCCATTTCCTCGATCTGGCGCTCGGAAATGCGGTGGATTACGTCGGGATGGCGACGCGCGGTCCCGGTCGCGGTGCACGGCGCGTCGAGCAGGATCGCGTCGAACCGTTGGACCGGCTCCCAGGCGAGCGCATCGGCCACCACGATGTCGGCGGGCAACCCGGTGCGCGCGAGGTTCTGCCGCAGCCGGTCGAGCCGCTTGTCGCTCACGTCGAGCGCGGTGACCTGCCACCCGGCGGCGGCCAGTTGCAGCGTCTTGCCGCCCGGCGCGGCGCACAGGTCGAGCACGCGCCTGCCATCGCCAGGCCCGAGCAGCCGCACCGGGAGCGAAGCGGCGAGGTCCTGCACCCACCACTCGCCCTGCTCGAACCCGCGCACCCGCTCGACCGTCAGCCCGCGTTGGAGGCGGACATGGCCGGGTGCAAGGGTCACGCCGTCGAGCGCCTCTGCCAGGTCCTGCGTGCCCGCCGGATCGCGCAGCGTCAGGTCGAGCGGCGGCGGTTCGGCCAGCCCGCCGGCAATGGCATCCGCCCGCTCGCTCCAGCGTGCGGCCACCTCGGGCGGCAGCGTCGGGGCGGCAGGCAGCTCCACGCCGCGCTTGTGGAGCGTCGAGAACACCCCGTGCGCCAGCCGCCGCGGCCCCCCGGCGAGCAATTGCAGCCCGGTCGCCACCACGGCGTGTGGCGGGGTGTCGAGCCGCAGCCATTGGGCCAGCATCATGCGCAGCACCATGCGCGGCTTGGCATCGTCGGGCAGCCGCTGGCGAGTCGCGCTGTCGATCGCCGCGTCGAGGTCGGCCAGCCAGCGCAGCACCTCGCTGGCGATGGCCCGCGAGAGGGCGCGATCGGCGGGCAGCAGGCCCTTGGCCGCAGCGCCTTCGGCCACGTCGAGCGTCTCGCCCCGGCGCAGGACGGCGTCGAGCATGCGCAGCGCCGCGCGGCGGGCGGGGGTTCCGGCAGGGTCCTTCATGGCTGCGCCCCTATGGGAAGTTGCATCGCAGCGCCAGCGCGCCCATCTTCCCGCCATGCCCTACAAGACCCGCAAGCCCTTCTCGAAACCCGCGCACTGGACCAACGAACCGGTTCCGGAGCCCAGGCCCGGCAAGGTCGACGAGGAACTCAGCCCGACCCGCTACGGCGACTGGGAACGCAACGGCGTGGCGATCGACTTCTAGCCTTCGCCCTTCGGGCCTGCGTTCTCCGGCGCGGGGCCCAGGATACGCTCCCAGTCGATCCTCGCGAAGACCACCAGCGCCAGCAGCATGACGACCTGGATGACAATCCCGATCGGGCTCGACAGGTTGTCGCGGAAAGCCTGGCCGAGCGAGCTGTGCTGAAGCGCTTGGGCCGACCCGGCATAAATCGAATAGGAGACGATCCGCCCGGCGAAGAACGCCGCGGTAAAGGCCAGCAGCGGCACCCGGGCGAGCCCGGCGGCGGCAAACAGCTGGGCCGAGGAGAGCGGCGAAACCGCGAACAGCGCGAGCGCGATGATACCCCCGCGCTGGTTCCGCTCGAACGCGGCGCGCACGGCGGCAAGGTTGCGCCGGGTCTTCTGCGACAGCACGCCCGCAAAGGCCCGGAAGCCATGTGCCAGCGCGAACCGGCCGCACGCCGCCGCCAGCGCCCCGGTCGCCACGATCCCGACCAGCGGCAGGTTCGAATTGAGCCCGTAGAGCACGATCACCGACCACGTCGGCGGCCCGAAGGCGGGCAGCAGGTTGATCGCGAAGACGACCGCGAAGAGAACTGCCAAATCGACGACCACCGGGGGCTAGATCCAGCCTGCGAGCTCGCGCCGCACCAGCGTTTCCAGCATGTTCATGCCCGCCTCTCCGGCATTGAGGCAGTCGAGCGCGTGGTAGTGCTCGCCCCCTGCCTCCATGAACTGCTCGCGACCGCGGATCGCCAGTTCCTCGAGCGTCTCGAGACAGTCGGCGGAAAACCCCGGCGCAGCGACCGCGAGGCGCCTGGTGCCGCCCCTCGCCTCTTCTTCCAGCACCGTGTCGGTCGCCGGTTCGAGCCACTTGGCCCGCCCGAAGCGGCTCTGGAACGTGGTCACCGTCCGCAGGTGCGGGCGGGCGAGCGCGTCTTCGAGCAGCCGCGCGGTCTTGCGGCACTGGCAGTGGTAGGGATCGCCCAGGTGCAGCGTTCGCTCGGGCATGCCGTGAAAGCTCAGCAGCAGCACCTCGGGTGTGAATTCCAGCGCGTCGAGCTGGCGGCCGAGATCCGCTGCGAGCGCGTCGATATAGACCGGGTCGTCATGATAGGCCGGCAAGGTACGCAGCGCCGGTTGCCAACGCATTGCCCGCAGCTTGTCCGCAGCCTTGTCCACAACCGTGGCAGTCGTCGCGCCGGAGTATTGCGGATAGAGCGGTGCGAGCAGCACACGCTCGCAGCCCTCGTCCATCAGTGCCTGCAGTTCTTCGCCAATCGCCGGGTTGCCATAGCGCATGGCGTGGCGCACCAGCACGCCCTCGCCCAGTCTTTGCTGCAGCCCGCGGGCCTGCTGCGCGGTAATCGCGGCGAGCGGAGAGCCCTCCTCGGTCCAGACCTGGCGGTAGGCGTGGGCCGACTTTTTCGGCCGCGTGTTGAGGATGATGCCGCGCAGGATCGGCTGCCAGACAAGCGGCGGGATCTCGACCACTCGGCGGTCGGAAAGGAACTCGGCGAGATAGCGCTTCACGCTGCCCGGATCGGGTGCGTCGGGGGTACCAAGGTTCACCACGAGCAGCCCCACGCGGCCGCTCTTCACCGGCGAATGGTCGATCGGAAGCTGCTGGCGCTGGAATGTCATAGCCCGCCCGATAGCAGCGGCAGGCGGCGCAGGCGAAGCCCGGTTGCGGAGAAAAGCGCATTGGCCACGGCCGGGGCCACGGCGGGCACGCCGATTTCGCCCGGATCGAACGGCTCCGCCTCGCTGTCGATCAGCTCGATGGCGAGTGCGGGACTGTCTTTCAGCGCGGGCAGCTGGAAAGAGGCCAGCCGGCCGCCGGCGGGCAACCCGCGCTCGTGCTCCAGCGCCGAGCCGAGCGCGAGACCGAGGCCGAACAGAATGCCGCCCTCGATCTGCTGCAGGGCCAGGTCGCGATTGACCACGCGCCCGATGTCCACTGCGGCGGCAAGACGGGACACCTTCACCCCACCCTCTCCCGCACCGGCGGTGGCGACCACCGCGATATGGCCACCGGTCGCCTGATCGCCCATCCGGTGGCAGGCGATACCCTGCCCGCTCCCGCCCTGTCCGCCGTCCCACTCCGCCAGCGCCGCGGCGCGTTGCAGGCACGTGGCGAGGCGCGGGTTATCGCCCAGCATCGACATCCGGAACGCGAGCGGCTCCTGCCCGTTGCGGTGCGCTATCTCGTCGATGAAGCTTTCCAGCATAAAGGCGGTGTAGCCATGCGCGTTGCCACGCAGCCGCCCGGTCGGCAGCGCGATGCGCACCGGCGTGTGGTCGATCGCCACGTTGGGAATGGAATAGGGCGGCATCAGGCCCTCGAGCGCCATGGGATCGGCCTCGTCCTCGGCTTCCTCGATCGCGGCCCAGGGGGTGCGGTTGTCGAACAGCCGGCGGCCGAATTCGACATTCGTCGCGGGCATGGCCAGACGGGCGCGGAAGCTGTCGATATAGCCGCCTTCGCCGGTTCGCGCGCTCAGCACGGCGGCAACGGGAGCGCGCGGGCGGGCCATCAGCGATTCCTGCCAGCGCGACCAGACGAGCTGGATCGGCCTGCCGGCCTCGCGCGCTATGAGCGCGGCCTCGATCGCATGGTCATGCTCCAGCCGCGCGTCGAAGCTGCCGCCGGCCGGCATGGGGTAGAGCACCACGTCGTCCTGGCTCATCCCCAGCGCCTGCGCGGCCGCGCGCCGCGCCGCCTCGGGCGCCTGGCTGGCAATCCACAGCTCGAGCCGCCCGTCCTCGAGCCGCGCGGTGCAGCTGGCGGTCTCGATCGTAGCGTGGACGGCGGGCATTACGTCATAGCGCAACGCCAACGACGGCGGACTCGGCATCAGCTCGTCACCGTCGCCGCGTTCTGCGACGCGCTGCGTTTCACCGCGCCGAACACCTTGATCGAGCGCTTCATCGACACGAGTCCACTCGAGCGGGTTGGCAACACGGAAGCGCGGATCGAGCGCCGCCAGCGCCTGCTCGGCCGCCCACCACGTATCGGCCACCGCCGCCATCCACCGCTTGCCCTTGACGACGGTGAGTAGGCCGGGCGACCCGGCGGCGGCCTTGCGGTCGAAGCTCGACAGCTCGGCGCGGGGCGCGGGACCGTGGCGGATCGCGGCAAAGGCCATGTTGGGCAGCCGTACGTCGCCGGCGAATTGCCAGCTCCCGTCGACCTTGCTCGGCAGATCGAGCCGCGGGTAGGCGGTCTGCAGCTCGCTCCCCTCGGGAAAATCCGCGCCCGTTTCCGCCGCAGGCTCGGCGCGGAGCGGCGGAGTCGCAGGAGGGTCGAAGCCGGCGGCCTCCCCCGCCAGCTCGCCGAACGTCAGCTTCCTGTCGCCGTGAACGACGAAACCCGCGTCGGTGGCGCATTCCTCCCAATCGACGTCCCAGCGGTCGGCAGCCGCCATGCACAGCATCGCGCGCGCCGTGGCCGCAGCCTCGCGGGCGGGGATCTCGTAGGCGGCCAGCGTCGTGCCGTCGGCCGTCGCGGTGAAACTTTCGTCCTGCGCCCAGCGCCTCAGAAGCAGGTCGTCGGGCTCGCTCGCCAGCATGTGCATGCCCGCCGACTGCCACAGCGGCGACCACTGCGCAGCAAGCGGAAAGTTGGCATAAGCCCCGCTTACGGGGGCCGGCCCGGCCGCGACCTGTCGCCAGTCGGCACCCAGTTCGCTCGCCACGACCTGCGGGAGGAGCGTGGTCACCCCCTGCCCCATCTCCAGCTGCGGCACGGCCACCGTAACGACGCCGTCGTTGCCGATCGTGAGCCAGGCGCCGAACGCCGTTTCACCCGGCCCGGTCGGCAGCGGGGCGCCATACTGCCGGGGCCAGAGCGCCCACGCGACCAGCAGGCCGCCGCCCGCCGCCGCTCCGGCGATCAGGCCGCGACGGGAAACCTGCACCGAATCAGCGCTCCGCACCGCCGGCGGGCAGGTCGAGCCAGTCGGCCAGCGCCGCGGCAACCGCGCGGAAGGGTTCGCCCGCCTCTCCCGCGTTGGCGGCGGGCGGCGTGCCCGTGTCGCTCGCCACACGCACGGCCATGGCAAGCGGGATGCGGCCAAGGAAGGGCAGGCCCATCGAGCGCGCGGCGGCTTCGGCCCCGCCGTGGCCGAAGGGATCGGACGATTCGCCGCAGTGCGGGCAGGTGTAACCGGCCATGTTCTCGACGATCCCGGCGATCGGCACGCCGACCTGGGTGAAGAGGTCGATCGCGCGCATCGCATCGATCAGCGCAAGGTCCTGCGGCGTGGTGACGATCACCGCGCCGGCCGGGCGAAAGCGTTGCAGCATGGTGATCTGCACGTCACCGGTACCCGGCGGCAGATCTACCAGCAGCACTTCGGTGTCGCCCCAGTCCGCGTCCATCAACTGACCGAGCGCCTGGCCGACCATCGGCCCGCGCCAGGCGATCGCTTTGCCCGGCTGGATCAACTGCCCCATCGAGAGGAACCTGACGCCGAAAGCGCTCTCCACCGGAATCAGCGTCTGGCCTTCGGCCCGCGGCTTCTTCCCTTCGGCGTCGAGCAGCATGACCTGGCTCGGCCCATAGACGTCGGCATCCACCACCCCGACCTTGCGGCCCATCACGGCGAGCGCGACGGCGAGATTGGCCGTGAGCGTGGACTTGCCGACGCCGCCCTTGCCCGAGCCGACGGCGATGATTCGCCGCGGGGGCGGTCCTTCTGCCTTGTCGGCGGTCAGCGCCACGCGCACTTCGGACACGCCCTGGACGCGGCCGACACGCTCGCGGATCTCGGCTTCGAGGCGTTCGGCCTCGGCCCGGGAAAGACCGCCTGCATCGACCACCAGCGTGGCTGCGCCGTCTCGTGTGGTTACCGCCTGTACCCTGCCCACGGCGGCTGGCGGCAGCGCCTCGCGGATCGCATTCTCGTTACTCATGCGGCCGCCTGCTAGCGCAACGCTCCGCCACGTGCAGCGAAAATGTCCGCCGGGCCCCTGTTTTTCCCCGCCGCGGTTCCTATAACGGTACCCATGGATAGACTGGGTGGGTGGCGCGAAAGGATTGCGCTCGCAATGGCCGGCAAGAAGAGCCCGTGGGGAAACCCGGGCAGCGGCGGTGCTGCGCCGGGTAACGAGGAGGGCGGCGAAACGCCGTCGCGCGGCGACGGTCCGCGCAATCCCTGGCTGCCGGGCGGCGGCGGTGGCGAAGACAAGCCGCGCCGTGCTCCGAACATCGAAGACATCTTTCGTGGCAAGGGCCCCGAAGGCCCGCGGCGTATTCGCGGCGGAGGAGGCGGCCCGCCCAACTTCCGCCTGCCTCAGCGCCCCGGCGGCGGCTCGTGGTTCCCGCTTGCCATCGCGGCGATCGCCGCACTGTGGCTGGCGTTGTCGATGATCCACCAGGTGGAACCCAAGGAACAGGGCATCGTCACCACCTTCGGCAAATATTCGCGCACGCTGCAGCCGGGCCTCAACGTCACGCTGCCGTGGCCGATCCAGCACGTCGACATCGAAAAGGTGTCGGAATTCCGCATCGAACAGATTCCCGAGGGCACCGGCCAGCGGCTGATGCTGACAGGCGACCAGAACCTGGTCGACCTGAGTTACGTCGTGCGCTGGAACATCAAGGACCTGAAGCAGTACCGCTTCCAGCTGATCGACCCCAATCAGACGGTGCGCGAAGTGGCCGAGGCCGCCATGCGCGCGTCGGTGGGTGAGGAATCGCTCAACCGGGTAATCTCCGGCGCCGGTCGCGGCGACATCGAGAACCAGGTGCGCCAGCGCATGCAGTCGATCCTCGACGCCTATCGCTCGGGCATCGCGGTGCAGGGCGTACAGATCAAGAAGACCGATCCGCCGGCCGACGTCGAGGACGCGTTCAAGGACGTTTCCGCCGCCCAGCAGCAGGCCGAGACCTACGTCAACCAGGCCGAAGCCGTGGCCCAGCAGGTGCTCGCCCGCGCGCAGGGTGACGCCGCCGCGTTCGACAAGGTCTACGAGCAGTACCGGCTCGCTCCCGAGGTGACCAAGCGGCGCATGTACTACGAGACGATGGAGCGCGTGTTGCGCGATACCGACAAGACCGTGATCGAAGCCCCGGGCGTGACTCCATACCTGCCGCTGCCGGAGTTGCGCCGGCGCGCGCAGACCCCTGCACCGGCGGCGACGGGAGACCAGTGATGGAAGCCTTCTTCCAGAACCATAAGGCGAGCATCATCGCGGTTGTGGTGTTGGCGGTCGCGGCACTCTCGACCATCATCGTCGTGCCCGAGACGGAGCAGGCGGTGATCGTCCGCACCGGCGAACCGATCGCGGTGGTGAACAAGTTCAAGCCGGACCAGCCTTACGGCCAGACCGGGGCGGGCATCTGGTACCGCATTCCGCTGGTCGACATGGTGACGAACATCGACAAACGCGTGCTGACGGTCGACATGGACACCCAGCAGGTGCTCTCGACCGACCAATTGCGGCTGAACGTCGATGCCTATGCCCGCTACCGCGTGATCGATCCGGTCAAGCTGGTGCAGACCGTCGGCTCGACGGAGAACTTCGAATCGCAGCTCGCGCCGATCCTCTCGTCCGTCGTACGACAGGAACTTGGCCGCCGCAGCTTCGCTTCGCTGCTGACGGCGGAGCGGGGCACGACGATGTCCAACATCCGGCGGACGCTCGACGTGCAGGCTCGCGAATACGGTGCGCAAGTCATCGACGTGCGCATCAAGCGCGCCGACCTGCCCGACGGCACCCCGCTGCAGTCCGCCTTTCGCCCGCATGCGCACCGCGCGCGAGCAGGAAGCGGCCACGATCCGTGCGCAGGGCGGCCGTGACGCGCAGATCATCCGCGCCGAGGCCGATGCCCAGGCAGCCAAGATCTATGCCGACGCCTTTGGCAAGGACCCGCAGTTCTACGATTTCTACCGCGCCATGCAGTCCTACGACACGACTTTCGCCAAGGACGACGGCAACAATGGAGCCAGTTCAATCATACTGGGACCTGACAACGAGTACATGAAGCAATTCCGCGGCCGCTGAGCCGCGGATATTAAACGCAGGTTCAGCCTGCGGGGCGTGAATCGCGGGCGCGGCGACAACTGTAATTTCGGGGCCCGCCCGCCCCCCCATAGAGAGGAACAAGAGGACGTGAAGCCCGTGCGCTATTCATACGGAATCACTACCGCCCTGCTGCTCGGAGGAGCGACGGCCACCCTCGTTACCGGTTATCCGGCAGGCGCCCAGGTGGCGCAGAACGACGATCGCGAGATGGCCCGTACCGTCCCGCGCGCCGGGGCGCCGGCCAGCTTCGCCGACCTGACCGAGCAGCTCCAGCCCGCCGTGGTCAACATCGCCACCAAGCAGCGCGTCCAGGTCCAGGCGAACCCGTTTCAGGGCACGCCCTTCGCCGACCTTTTCGGCCAGGGCGGCGGCGGCCAGCCGACGACGCGCGAGGCGCAGTCGCTTGGGTCAGGCTTCATCGTTTCGTCCGATGGTTACGTGGTCACCAATAATCACGTCATCACCGCCGATGGCCAGGGCAAGGTCGAGGAAATCACGGTCACCACCCAGGACGGTACCGAATACCCGGCCGAACTGGTCGGCAACGATGCCGATTCCGACCTTGCCGTGCTCAAGATCAAGGGCAGCAAGCCCTTCCCCTTCGTCCATTTCGGCGACAGCCGGCAAGCCCGCGTCGGTGACTGGGTGATCGCCATCGGCAACCCCTTCGGCCTCGGCGGCACGGTCACGAGCGGCATCGTGTCCGCCGTGTTCCGCAGCACCGGCGGCGGCGGCGCCTACGATCGCTACATCCAGACCGACGCCAGCATCAACCGGGGCAACTCGGGCGGCCCGCTATTCGACATGGAGGGCAACGTCATCGGCATCAACAATGCCATCTTCAGCCCCACCGGCGGCAGCGTGGGCATCGGCTTTGCGATCCCGGCGGAAACCGCCGACCCGATCGTCAGGAAGCTGATTGCAGGAGAGGAAATCCTGCGCGGCTATCTCGGCGTGCAGATCAACCCGGTGTCGGAAGACTTTGCCGACGCGCTGGGCCTGGAGCCCAATCGCGGCGAATTCATCCAGCGCGTGGAGCGCGGCGAAGCGGCTGACCAGGCCGGCCTGAAGGCGGGCGACGTGGTCGTCACGGTTGATGGCAAGGAGATTACTCCCGACCAGACCTTGTCCCGCCTCGTCGCCAACATCCCGCCGGGCCGCACCGTGCCGCTGGAATTCATCCGCGACGGCAAGCGCCAGACCGTGCGTGTCACCGTGGGCCGCAGACCGAGCGCAGAAGAGCTGGCCCAGCAGCGGTTCGACCCGAACGAGAACCCGCAGGGGCCGCAGGGCGATACGCCTGCGACTCCGGCCGGAAGCGGGTTGATCGAAAAGGCTCTTGGCGTCCAGGCGATTGCCCTCACTCCGCAGATCGCTCGGCAGCTTGGCCTTGGCGAGAACGCGACCGGGGTGGTGGTCACCGCGGTCGACCCGAATGCCGACGCGGCCCAGAAGGGCTTGCAGCGCGGCACGGTGATCTACCAAGCGAACTATCGCGACGTGGCCTCGCCGGCCGATCTGGAGGCCGCCATCCGGTCAGCCCAGAGCGAGAACCGCGAGGCGATCTTGCTGCGGGTCCAGGCCCGTGGCGGTCCGCAGGTCTCGATCCCGATCCGCCTGCGCAACAACTGACCGGTTGAATCGTAAAAAAGGGGCGGTCCGCCAAGTGCGGGTCGCCCCCTTTTTTCTGCCTGCCTTACGGCTGGGGTCGCTGGCCGGGAGCCGGCGCGCCGGGCGGGCGCCGCGTTGCGCGCGCGGCGGGAAGCTCACCGCCGGTCGCCCGTTCCAGGAAGTCGTCGCTCGCAGCCGGCGGCGGCGAGGCGGGGACCGGCGCGGCAGTTCGCAGCGGGCGCGGCCCGCCGACTGCCGGCTGCTGGCGATCGAGATCCTGCACCGGCGCCGGCGCCGGCGTCGGCGCTGGAGGCCCGCCCTCATCCGGGCCGGGCGGCTCGACCAGGTTGCCGTTCTCGTCGATGAAATAATATTCCTCGTTGGGATTGCCGAAGAGGAACTCGTCGTCGGGCTCCAGCTGCCACTCGGGCAGTTGCAGGTCGGTGTCGAATTCCTCCACGGGGCGATCCTTCACGGCATAGCGCATGTAGGCGGAAAAGGCGCGCGCGGGCGCGGTCCCGCCCTGCAGCCCGGGCACGGGCTTGGCGTCGTCACGCCCCATCCACACGCCGGTCGTGATGCCGCTCGAAAAGCCGAGAAACCAGCCGTCCTTGTTCGAATTTGTCGTGCCGGTCTTGCCCGCCACGGGACGGCCGATCTGCGCTGCGCGCCCCGTTCCGGTATTGACCGCAGTCTGCAGCATGTCGGTGATGCCGGCCGCAACATAGCTCGGCACGAGCTGGGTCGAACGCGGCCTCTCGCGCTGATAAAGTACGCGGCCATCGGACGTCGCGACCTTGATGATGCCGTATGGCTCGAGCGAGGTGCCCTTGGCCGAAACCTCGGCAAAGGCGCGCGTCATTTCCAGCACCCGCACTTCCGAGCTGCCGAGCACCATCGAAGGGTAGGTGGAAATCGGCGTGGACACTCCGAAGCGCCGCGCCATGGAGGCGACCGATCCGAAGCCGACCTCGTTGCCCAGCTGCGCCGCTACCGAGTTCTTCGAATAGGCGAAGGCGGTGCGCACGTCGATGTCTCCGGCGTAAGTGCCGGAATGCGGCGTCCAGCCATCGATGGTGGTCGGCACGTCCTGCACCATCGAATCGGGCGTGTAGCCGGCCTCCAGGGCGGACAGATAGACGAACAGCTTCCAAGCCGACCCGGGCTGCCGCAGCGCCTCGGTCGCGCGGTTGTAATTCGTCTCGACGTAATCGGTCCCGCCGACCATCGCCAGAATCGCCCCATCGCGGTCCATCGACACGAGCGCGCCTTGTGCGCCTTTGGGGGTGTTGGCCTTGATCGCCGCGGTGGCCGCGCGCTGCATCCCCAGATCGATCGTCGTCCAGACCTCGATCGGCTCGAAGCTGTCGTGCTGCAGCAGGATGTCGAGCTGCGGCAGCGCCCAGTCGGTGAAGTAGCGGACCGAGTTCTGCCCCTCCTCCTCGCGCACGTGCACGGTATCGGGATCGACCGATGCTTCGCTCGCCGAAATCATGCCTTGCTGACGCATCAGCGACAGCACGACGTTGGCGCGATCGACCGCCGCATCGACGTCGGCAGTCGGGGAATAGCGGCTCGGCGCCTTCACCAGACCGGCGATGATCGCCGCTTCTGCGACCGAGAGGTCGTTGCCGGGGTGGCTGAAGAACTTGCGGCTGGCCGAATCGACGCCATAGGCGCCGCCGCCGAAATAGACCTTGTTGAGATAGAGCTCGAGGATCTGCTGCTTGGAGAACTTCGCCTCCAGAGCCATCGCAAGAACCATCTCGCGCAGCTTGCGGTCGACCGTGCGGTTGCTGTTGAGGAACACGTTGCGGGCAAGCTGCTGGGTGATCGTGGAGGTCGCGCCGAGACGCTTGCTGCCCATCGTCCAGGTATAGACGGCCCGCGCCAGGCCGAGTGGGTCGACGCCGATGTGCGAATAGAAGCGACGGTCCTCGACCGCGATCATCGCGTCTTTCATGGACCGGGGAATTTCGTTCCAGGTCAGCCACTTGCCATAACTCGGCCCGAGCGCAACGATCTCCGTTCCGTCACGCGCACGAACCAGAATGGTCTGTCCGTTCTGGCTGCTCATCAGCGCTGTGTAGCTGGGCATCGTGCGGGCGGCGAAGAACACCGCGCTGACCAGTGCGATCACGCCAAGGAGAGCGAGTCCCCCGCCCCACAGCAGCGCGCGGCGAAACCACAGGCGCAAGCCCGAGGGGGCTTCCGCCTTCTTTCGCGAACGCCGCGCGCGCTCTCCCTGCTTTCTTTTTCTGGAGCGTTCGCCCCGCTTGATCGCCATCGGCTCCCGTCAGCCCGCCTGGAGCGCAACCGCGCCCGGTTAGTCACCGTCCCCCTGCATAGGGCAATCCGAACGCGCGGTTAACGCCAGGCATGCCCGCCCGGGTCAGTTATCCTCCGGCTTGAAGTCGAGCGCGGCCGAGTTGATGCAATAGCGCATCCCGCCCCGGTCGCCGGGGCCGTCGGGGAAGACGTGACCGAGATGGCCATGACATTTGGCGCAGACGACTTCGGTGCGAACCATGCCGAGAGAGGAATCGACGTTCTCGTCTACCGCGCCCTGCTCCGCCGGCTTCACGAAGCTGGGCCAACCGGATCCGGAATCGTACTTGTCACCGCTGTCGAACAGCGGCTGCCCGCACCCGGCGCAGACATATTCGCCGGTCGCCTTGTTCTTCTCGTACTTGCCGGTGAAGGCCCGTTCGGTCCCGCCCTGACGTAATACGGCATACTGCTCCGGCGTCAGTCGCTCGCGCCACTCGGCGTCGGTGATGTGGGTGGTGTCGTCGTCTGACATGGGGTTCTCCTTCCCCCGCCATATCGGTTCGCGACCAGCGAACCGCAAGGTCGGCCGCTCGCCCGCAGGTGTGCTCCCTGCAGGCGGGGAACGCACTGTCATGAGTTCGGATCGTTGTATCCGGGTGGCGGCGGTAGGCCTTCCATCTTGTCGTTGAGCAAGGCGCGGAAACTCGGCCGGCTCTTCATAACGCGGTACCAGCCATGTGCCTCGTCGTGCCCCGTCCAGTCGATCCCGCCGAGGTAGTCGGCGACCGAAATCTGCGCCGCGGCGGCAAAGTCCGCAAGGCTGATCTGCGCCCCGGCCACCCAGCGCCGGGTGTCGATCAGCCAGTCGATGTAGTCCAGATGTTCGTGCGCCAGTCGCATCGCCTCGCGCAAGGTGCGTGAGTCCGGTGGCTGGCGCAGGACGATCCGCTTCTTCATCCGTTCGTTGAGCAGCGGCAGCGTGACCTCGCCGAACAGCTGCTCGTCGAACAGGGCGACGAGCCGGCGAATTTCCGCCCGCCCCGCTGCCGTGCCGAGGATCAGCGGCGCACGATCTTCGGTCTCCTCGAAGTATTCGCAGATCGCCTGGCTGTCGGCCAGGACGACGCGCTTTTCCTCGTTGCGCGCAACCGGTGTGCGGCCCGCCGGGTTAAGCGCAAAGAACGCGTCGCTTGCATCCCACGGCCTGGTCGGCACGATGTCGTAGGGAACGCCCTTCTCCGCCAGGGCGAGGCGCACCTTGCGGCTGAACGGACAGAGGGGGAAACAATGGACCTGCCACATGACGGTCACGCCGCCATGCCGGATGCCGGGCCTTGCGTCCAGCAGACCAAAACAGGTACGCGAAGATAATCTGCGGGAAATTCCTGCCGGTGGTCCAAGCGGTTAAAAAGCCCGGTTGGGCTAGAGTCCGGAGGCCTCGAGCGACAACATGCAGGCGGGCATCGCCTTCGCGAGCGCATCGCCGGTGGCGAGTTCTTGCACCTGGGCCTTGAGCAGCGAGGTGACCGCAGCGCGGTCGAACGCCTTGGCATCCATCAGTTGCGCCATTGCGCGCACGAAGTATTCCTGGCCGCGTGCCCGCAATTCCGGGATCTCCCCCAACGAGCGGTCGCCGTTTTCCTGCATGTTCGCGGCAAGGGCGAAGGCGGCCGAGCACCGCACGAGCGTTTTCTGCTCCAGGGTCAATTCGGGCACTTCCTGCGCGGCGACAGGGGTTACGGCAGCAAGTGCGATGGCGGCGGCGGAGAGAAAACGTTTCATGGCAGGTCCGCTAGCACGGGGTCTATGAACCGCAGGCATCAAATTTCGCGCGCCTTGCGCCGGGTCTCGACGAAATTGTCATGGCGCATCTTCTCGAACGCGACGCGCTGTTCCCATCCGGCATCGTGCGGGTAGTCGCGGTAGTCAGCCATGATCTCGCGATGCAGCTCGTCCAGCTCATCCTTGTGTTCGGGATGGGTGAAGATATTCGCGCGATTTTCCCGCACGCCGTCGAGGATGCGCGCACCGATTTCGTCGGGCTCCATGCCAAACTCGTGAACCCCCGCCAGGCGCTCGACCGCCGCCGCATCGACCGGTTTTGCGTGCGACTTCAGCCCCTCGGGCCGCACGTCGTCGCTGGCGTAGATGTAGCTTTTGACCAGCCCGGGATGCACCACCGAAACGCCGATGCCGTACTTGTACATGGAGTGGCGCAGCGAATAACTCAGGCCGCGCACGGCAAACTTGGCGGTGTTGTAAATGCCGGGTGCGCCGCTGCCGATGAAGCTGGCCATACTGGCAGTGTTGGTGATGTGTCCGCCATGCTGTTCGCCCGCCTGGACGCGCTCCTTCATGCGCGGCGCGAAGGTCATAACGCCGTTGACGACGCCGCCCAGGTTGACACCCAGGACCCAGTCCCAGTCGTCGTAGGAACTGTCCTCGATCGTCTGGAATAGATTGATGCCGGCGTTGTTGAACAGCAGACTTACCGGGCCGAACTGCGCCTCCACCTCGTCCGCCGCGGCAGCGAAGCGAGCGCGGTCCATGACGTCGAGCTGGACCCCCATCACCTCGCGGTTGTCGAAACTGGCGATGGCCGTGTCGATCGCGTCCTGGCGGATGTCGGCAATGGCGACCCTGGCGCCAGCCTCGAGCAGGTTGCGCACGATGCCGATGCCGACGCCGTTGGCGCCGCCGGTTACGAAGGCGGTGCGACCGGCCAACTCGATCATGCGCTTTCTCCATCTGCGAGCCGGTCGAGTTCGCGCACGGGTATGCCGCCGCTCTCCCGCCCGGGGAGGAACTCGTTGTAGATCTTGCGACGCTTGAAAAGCCAGCGTCCGTCGACGCGGACCAGTTCGTCCTCGTAGATGCCATAGCTCGGCAGCGCGATCGAACCGTCCGGCCCGCCGTTGGTCATCTCCCACCAGAAGCCGGTGTGCCATGCGCGGTCGCCTTCCACGCGGATGACTTTCTGGTTCACGTTATGGCGCAGCTTGGCCGGGTTGCCCTGGTGATCCTTGAAAATTTCCCCGATCTTCGCCGCGAAAGTGCGCGCCTCCGCCCGGATTTCCTCGCGCCCGCGGGCGACACCCATCGCCCAGTCGAGCTCGCCGTCTTCGGTGAAGCATTCGGCGTAGGCATCGGCGTCATGGTAATCCATGGCGAGGAGATAGCGCGCCATGAGATCGCAAATCTCGGCCCGGTCGGCGGCATAGGCTGGGCCGTAACCGCTCACTTTGCCGCGGCAGCCAGGCGGTCCATATCCGCCACCGGGTTGCCGGGGCCGGACTGGCGGCCCTTGAGGAATTCGTTGAGCACCCGGCGCTTCTTGATCAGCCAATGACCCGAAGCCTTGGTGAATTCGTCCTCGTAGATGCCGTAGGTGCCCATTTTCATGGCGTCCTTGGGCCCGTTGTTGGCCATTTCCACCCACAGCGTCCGGCCCCAGGCCTTGTCGCCCTCCACTCGGATCGAGCTCTGCAGGATCACGTGACGCAGCAAGGCGGGCTTGCCGTCCTCCGTGTGGTAGAACTGGCCGATCCGCTCCGAGAAGCTGGTCACCGCATCGCGGATCCCATCGCGCCCGTGCGAGGTGCCGCTGGCAAATTCCAGCTCGCCATCCTCGGCGAAGGTGCCGACATAGGCATCCCAGTCGAAGTAATCGATCGCGAAGAGATAGCGCGCCATCAGGTCTTCGATCTCGGCGCGGTCGACGGCGTACTGCACGTCGTAGGTCTGCTGGGCGGCGGCTTGGGTCATCGGCAGGGCTCCGGTCAGGGTCAGGGCGGCAAAGGCGGAAATCGCCCGGCGGGCGGCGGGTCTCGGCATCGTATATATCTCCCGTCGGCGCCTGGCCGCCACACTTGGCGACAAATTAGCGCTTCGCCTTTGTCTAGTTGCCACTTACAAATTGCCGCAAGCAGATTTTGGGCTCGCACTGAAGACGAGCGGACCAGGGAGAAACCGATGGCCATCGCCCCGACAGCCGCAGAAGTGGCCAACGCCGGCCCGGGCGCTCCGCCTGCCGACACCCGCCCCTACCCGCCGGAGAAGTACGGCTGGTTCGCGCTGTTCGCGGTGATCTTCGCCACCTTCGTGACCTTCTTCGACCAGACGGTGTTCGCCATGCTGGCCGAAAAGATGAAGGGCAGCTTCCAGATTTCGGACTCGACGCTCGGCTTCCTGCTCGGCCCGGTCACCGTCATCGCCTACGTCATCGTCGGCATTCCGCTCGCCCGGCTGGTCGACATCTTCCCGCGCAAATACGTTCTCGGCGCCAGCATCGCCGTGCTGGGGACGATCATGGCGCTCGGGGGACTGGCACAGAGTTTCCGGCAACTGCTCGGCACCCGCCTGTTCGTCGGCGCGGCGAGTTCTGCAAACGGGCCGGGGTCCTATGCCCTGCTGGTGGATGCCTTCCGCCCCCTGCGCGTACCGCTCGTCTTCGCGCTGCTGCAACTGGGGTACATCGGCGGTTCGTCGTTCGGCAACATCTTCGGCGGACAGATGATCGCCTGGACGAGCACCATGCCGGACACGATCCCGTTCCTCGGCCTGGAGATCTTCAACTGGCAACTCGTGCTGCTGATCGTCGGCGCGCCCGGCCTGCTCGCGGGACTGTTCTTCCTCATGATCAAGGAACCGCCGCGGCGCAGCCCGGTGGCGCAATTGACCGCGCCCGACGCCCCGATCGGCCGCAAGTTCGCCGCCTTCATGGGGTGGGACGCGCTGAAGGCCATCTGGGCGCGCAAACGGGTGTTCCTGCCATTGTTCGCCGCGCTCGCCTTGTCGGCGGTCGAGAGCCAGGGCCTGCCAGCGTGGCGCATTCCGTTCATGGCCCGCACCTATGGCTGGAGCGAGGCAGAGACCGGCGCCCTGCTCGGCACACTGCTGCTCGTGTCCATGCTCGCCGGTATCGCGGCAGGCGGCACTTTCGTCACCTGGATGGGCAAACGGTACAAGGACGCCAACATCCGCGCGACGGCAATCATCTTCGCCTGCACCACCGTCACCACGATCCTCACGCCGCTCGCGCCCACCGGCGAGATCGCGCTGAGCCTGATGGCGCTCGGCGTCTTCTTTGGCCTGGCTGGCGCGCCGGCACAAAATGCGGCGATCCAGCGCATCGCGCCCAACGAGATGCGCGGCCAGGTCAGCGCCTTCTATCTCTTCATGTTCACCTTCTTCGGCGCCCTCGGAAGTTTCGTGATCGGCGCGGTCAGCACCTATGTCGTGGGCGACGAGAGCCAGGTCTGGAAGGCTATCCTGATCACAGCCGTCGTCTTCCTGCCGACCGCGACCTTCTTCATGTGGCGAGGCATCCGGCCTTACCGCGAGGAGGTCGAACGGCTGGAGGCGCAGGGGCTGTAAGCCGGCCGCCGATCCCCCGTTGACTTGGTCAGGCGATGCTCCGAAAAAGTATGTAACACATACAAAAATGGGAGAGTCGCGATGGCCGATGCCACGCTCGAATCGCTTGCCGCCAAGGTGGATGAACTCGAAGGTCGCCTGCAGCGGCGCGAAGACGAAATCGACGTGCGCAACCTGCAGTATCTCTACGGCTACCTGATCGACAAGTGCATGTACGACCAGGTGGTCGAGCTGTTCACCGACGATGCCGAGGTGCGCTTCTTCGGCGGCGTGTGGAAAGGCAAGGAGGGCGTCCGCCGTCTTTACGTCGACCGCTTCCGCAAGCGCTTCACGCACAACAACAACGGCCCGATCGACGGCTTCCTGCTCGATCACCCGCAGCTGCAGACGATCGTCACCATCGAACCCGACGGGAAGACCGCACGCCTGCGGGGCCGTAGCACCATGCAGGCCGGGCGGCACAAGGATTTCCAGGGAGACGAGCCGCATCTCAAGAAGCGGCAGTGGTGGGAAGGTGGCCTCTACGAGAACACCTACAAGAAGGGCGAGGACGGCAAGTGGCGCATTCACGTGCTCAACTACTTCCCGCACTGGCACGCCAGCTTCGAGGACGGCTGGGCCAACACCGACCCCGAATTCACCCCCTTCATTCGCGAGACCTACCCCAGCGATCCGGCCGGGCCCGACGAGCTTATCGACGAACACTGGCTCTGGCCGATCCACAAGCTACTGCCGTTCCATATGAAGCATCCGATTACGGGCGAGGAAATGGTGGCAGAGCGCTGGGAGGGCGATGCGAAGCGCGATGCCGAACGCGCGGCGATCAAGGCGACCGGCTGAGCGGAATGACGTCGTCCCGGCAAAAGCCAGGACCGCTCTCGACATATTGCCGGGTTAATTCGAAACGATCCCAGCTTGCGCTGGGATGACGGAGTACAGGAATGACCGACTACCCCTCCCTCCACATGATCATCGCCGGCGAAAGGGTTTCGGGCGGCGGCCGCAATACCTTCGACGTGATCAATCCCGTCACGGGCGAGACGATCGGCGCCTTGCCACTGGCCACCGCCGAGGATCTCGACCGCGCGCTCGACACCGCGGCCGAAGGCTTCCGCATCTGGCGCCGCTCGACCCCGCAAGAGCGGGCCGCGGTCCTCACCGGCGCGGCCCGGTTGATGGTCGAGCGGGCCGACGACATGGCCCGCATCGCCACGATGGAAGAAGGAAAGCCTTTCGCCGAGGCCAAGATCGAGCTGATGATGAACGTCGGTCTGTTCAACTTCTACGCTGGCGAATGCAGCCGCCTTTACGGCCGCGAACTGGTCCGCCCGGTCGGCCAGCGTTCGACCGTGCGGTGGGAGCCGGTCGGCCCGGTCGCGGCCTTCGCGCCGTGGAACTTCCCGCTCGGCAACCCGGGCCGCAAGCTTGGCGCGCCCATCGCGGCGGGCTGCTCGGTCATCATGAAGGCGGCGGAAGAAACTCCCGCGAGCGCGCTCGGCGTGCTGCAGTGCCTGCTCGACGCCGGTCTGCCTCCGCAAGTCGCGCAGGCCGTGTTCGGCGTGCCCGACGAGGTCAGCCGCCACCTGCTGGGCAGCAAGATCATCCGCAAGCTCAGCTTCACCGGCAGCACGGTGGTCGGCAAGCACCTGATGAAGCTCGCCGCCGACAACATGCTGCGCACCACCATGGAGCTCGGCGGCCACGGCCCGGTGCTGGTGTTCGACGACGTGGACGTCGACACGGTCCTCGATACCGCGGTCATGGGCAAGTACCGCAACTGCGGACAGGTCTGCGTCAGCCCGACGCGCTTCATCGTGCAGGAAGGCGTGTACGAGAAGTTTCGCGCCGGTTTCGCCGAACGGGCCAGGGGCGTGAAAGTCGGTAACGGGCTGGAAGACGGCATCCAGATGGGACCGATGGCGAATGCGCGCCGGCCCGAGGCGATGGACCGCCTGATCGGCAACGCGCGCGACAAGGGCGCCACCGTGAACACCGGCGGCGGCCGCATCGGCAACCAGGGCTTCTTCTTCCAGCCGACGGTGCTCAGCGACATTCCGCTCGACGCCGCCATCATGAGCGAGGAACCGTTCGGCCCGGTCGCGCTCATCAATCCCTATTCCAGCGAGGAAGACATGATCGCGGAGGCAAACCGCGTCGACTACGGCCTCGCCGGCTACGCCTGGACCAACGACGTCAAGCGGCAGCGCCGCCTGGCCGATGCTGTCGAAACAGGAATGCTGGGCATCAACACCCACATGATCGGCGGCGCGGACGCCCCGTTCGGCGGCGTCAAGTGGTCGGGTCATGGCAGCGAGGATGGTCCGGAAGGCGTGACCGCCTGCATGGTTCTCAAGGCAGTACACGAGGGTTGATGGCATGACACACGAACTCAAGACCGGCGGTGATCGCGGTTACCTGCGCATCGCAACTGAGGAAGCCTTCGCCACCCAGGAACAGCTCGACGCGATCATGCGACTGGTCAAGGAAGGTCGCGCCGACGAAGGCACGGTCAGCCTGTGGGGTTTCTACGGCACCAGCGCCAGCGAGCGCACGACCTTCATCCGCGAGCGCCTGCTCGACCTGGGCGAACTGCGTCTGCAGGCGATGGACGACGCCGGGATCGACAAGGCGGTGCTGGCGCTGACCAGCCCCGGTACCCAGTCGATGCACGATCCGGAAGAGGCGAAGCGCATCGCGCGCAACGCCAACGATCGGTTGAAGGATGCGTGCGAGAAGCACCCCGATCGGTTCTACGGCATAATCGCGGTCGCCCCGCTCGATCCCGAGTGGTCGGCCGAGGAGCTGCGGCGCGGCAAGGAGGAGCTCGGCTTCCACGGGGTGCAGATCAACAGCCACACCCACGGCCACTACCTTGACGAGGAGCAGTTCGACCCGATTCTGCGCGCCTGCGCGGATCTCGACCTGCCGCTCTACATCCACCCGCAGGGGCCGCCGGACGGGATGATCGGCACGATGGTCGAGGCCGGGCTCGATGGCGCTGTCTTCGGCTTCGGGGTGGAAACAGCGTTCCATGGCCTGAGGATGCTGACGACCGGGGTTTTCGACCGCTATCCGGGCCTGCAACTGATGCTCGGCCACGGGTGCGAGGCGATTCCCTACTGGATATACCGTCACGATTACATGCATCGCGCGGGGGTCCGTTCGAACCGCTATCCGCGGCTCAGGCCATTACAGCACGACCTGTTCCACTATCTGCGCAACAATGTGCTGGCGACCAACAGCGGCATGGCGTTCGAGCCCGCGATCAAGCTGATGATCGAGGTCATGGGCGAGGACCGCGTGATGTACGCAATGGACTATCCCTACCAGTATCTTCCCGAAGAGGTCGTCTGGATGGACGACATGGACATTCCGGCCGATCAAAAGAAGAAGTTCTTCCAGACCAACGCAGAACGTTGGTTCAAGCTCTGAGAGAGAGTGGGAAGAGGGAGAGGGAGAGATAATGGCCAGCGCAGCAGAAGCCCCGGCAGTACCCGCGGCAAAGGTACCCAGGGGCGCATGGTACGCGCTGGCCCTGGTCGCCTCCGCGCAGATGATGAGCCTGCTCGACCGGCAGATTCTCTCGATCCTCGCACCGTCCATTCGTGCCGACCTGGGGATCGGCGATGCAGAGCTCGGCCTGCTCTATGGGACAGTGTTCGCCCTGTTCTATGCGCTGTTCTCGCTGCCGCTGGGCCGGTTGGTCGACGGTTGGGTGCGCACGAGACTGCTCGGCATCTGTCTGTTCGCCTGGTCACTGTTCGCCGGGCTCTCGGCCTTTGCAAAGGGCTTTACCCTGCTCGCCATCTCGCGCCTGGGCGTCGGGATCGGCGAAGGCGCGAGCCAGCCGGGCGCCAACTCGATCATATTCGATACCTGGCCGCGCAGCCGCCGCGGCACCGCGATGGCCGCGATGGGCATAGCCACCGCGCTGGGACTCGGTCTGTCGATGGCGATCGGCGGATTCGCCGCGCAGTGGTGGGACACCCGCGTCGCCGCGGGCGGTGCCTCGTTCGGCTTTTCCGGCTGGCAATTCGCCTTCCTCGTGGCTGCGGCGCCAGGCCTCATCCTCGCCTTCATGCTGTACCGCATGAAAGAACCGGTCCGCGGCGGGGTAGACGGCATCGCAGCCCCACCCGACCCGCACCCTTTCAAGGCCAGTGCCGAGGTGCTGGGTTCGGTGACGCCGCTGGCCAACTGGTACTACCTCTGGCGGCGTGATGCCGGGGCGCGGCAGTGGACGATCAACCTCGGCAGCCTCGCGGCGATCCTCGCGTTCTGCTGGATCATGACCGGCGTGACGCAGGAATTCAGCCCGCGCCCGCCGCTGCAGGCGCTTGGGATGACGATCGATCCGCACATCCTCCAGTGGTTCGTCGTCGGTTTCGGCGCCTTCGTGGTGGTCAACCTGTTTCAGGCGCTCAAGCTAACCGACCGGCCGACCTATGCCGTCATGGCCTCGCCCAGCCTGCTGCTGTTGTTCATCGTCGGCGGTTTGCAGACCTCGATCAACTACGGCGTGATGGGCTTCACGCCCAGCTTCATGATCCGCTCTTATGGCATGGATCAGGCGACCACCGGGCTGCAGTTCGGCCTGCTTTCCGCATTCCTCGGAGTGCTCGGCCCGGTCATCGCGGGACCGCTGGCCGATTACATGACCGTGAAGATGGGGGCCAGGGGCCGCGTCTGGCTCACTCTCGCCTCACTCGGCATCTCGCCCATCTTCGGCATCTGGACCTACAATGCACCCGATCCGATGAATTTCTACCTTCGCTTCAGCGTCTACAGCATTATCCTGACGCTCTGGCTGCCACCGATCTATTCGCTCTACTACGATCTCGTACTCCCGCGGATGCGCGGCATGGCCAGCAGCACCTACATCATCATCTCGACGCTTCTCGGCCTCGGCATGGGGCCTTATTTCGTCGGCATCGTGTCCGATCGCAACGGCGGTGATCTGGGCCAGGCAATCATCTCGATCAACGTGGTTGCGCCGGTGATCGCCGTCATCCTCGTCTATGTCCTAACCCGCGTGCAGCGCGACGAGGATTCCGTCCTCCCCCGCGCCCGCGCCGCAGGAGAACCCGTCTAGTGCCTACCGTTCGCGACGCTGCCTTCGCCGTCTTTCAGCATTTCGGAGTCGACCGGTTGTTCGGCAATCCAGGCAGCACCGAGCTGCCGATGCTCAAGGGCATGCCGTTCCCCTATGTCATGGGCCTGAACGAGGCGGTCGTGGTCGGGATGGCGGACGGTTTTGCCCGCTCCAGTGGCAAGCCGGCGCTGGTCAATCTGCACAGCGCGGCGGGAACCGGGCATAGCCTGGGAAATCTATTCACCGCCTGGAAGAACAACGCCCCGGTGGTCGTCACCGCTGGACAACAGGCGCGTTCCATCCTGCCACACGATCCGTTCCTGTTCGCAGAGCGGCCGACCGAGTTTCCTCGGCCTTATGTGAAGTTCTCGGTCGAACCCGCGCGCGCCCAGGATGTGCCGCTGGCGCTGGTTCGCGCCTTCGTGACCGCCCTAACGCCCCCGATGGGCCCGGTTTTCATCTCCATCCCGGTCGATGACTGGGAACGTGAATGCGAAATGCCCGCACTGCCCGAGGTGACGCTCAACGCTGTACCTTCGCCCACGCGGCATCGAGCGGATTGCCGCGATGATCGACGGGGCGAGCAATCCTGCGCTTGTGCTCGGCACGGGGGTGGCAAACGCGGGCGGCTGGGAATGCGCGATCCGCCTCGCCGAGCGCTGCGGCGCAAGCGTATGGACGGCACCCTATAATGCGCGCGAATGCTTTCCCGAGGACCATCCGCAATTCGCCGGCTTCCTGCCGGCATGGCGCGACCAGCTGCGCGACCTTCTCTCCCCGCACGACGCGATCCTGGTCGCGGGCGCGCCGGTCTTTACCTATCACGTCGAGGGGACGGGCCCGCATTGGCCAGAACATGCAAAGCTCATGTGCCTCTCGGACGATCCGCAGCACATCGCCGCCCTGCCGGGAGGCGGCGGAGTGCTGGGCGACGTCGCCGATGGCCTCGGCCAGCTTGCCGAGCGGGTTAACGCACGCAAGTTCGCCGGCGCGTCGTTCGAGCACAAGACGCCCGAGCCGGCGATGAATGCACCATACGTCCTCAGCCGCGTCCACCATCTGCGGCCCAAGGAGGCCGTCATCGTCGAGGAAGCACCCACCGCCCGGGGGCCGGAACACGACGTGTTGCCCATCCGGCGCGAGGGTGGCTTCTACTCCTGCGCCAGCGGCGGCCTGGGCTATTCGCTGCCCGGCAGCATCGGCGTGGCCCTGGGACAGCCCGACAAGGTGATCGCCATTCTCGGCGACGGGGCGGCAATGTACACCATTCAGGGCCTGTTCGCGGCCAAGGCAGAGGCTGCGAACGTCAGCTTTCTGATCATGAACAATCGGGCCTACGCGGCCCTGACGGGTTTTTCCGGCGAGTTCGGCATGAATCACGTGCCCGGCTGCGACCTCACCGGTCTCGATTTCGTGAAAATCGCCGAAGGGCATGGCGTAGCGGCAAAACGCGTCGAAAGCGTGGAAAATCTGGATGCTGCGCTGCGCTGGTCGTTCACCCAGAGCGGCCCGTCTCTGCTGGATATCAGTATTTCCTAGTTTCCTGTCGATTTCGCTTGCCAAGCCAATTTGCGGATATCAATTAGGCACCAATCGCGGCCCACGACAAGCCGCGACCGCCACGGCCGAAGCCGGGCGGCCAGGGAGGAATCTTGAAATGCAACGTACGTGCGATTTTCGCGCGCGCGCCGGCCGGGGTGCCGCCGCCGCTTCCATTGCTCTTGGGCTTTTTTGGGGTTCCGCCGCAGCCGCGCAGGCGGTTCCCGATGCGTCCGACGCATCGGCCGAATCCGCAGCCGAAGACAACAGCACTATCATCGTTACGGGTTCGCGCATCGCGCGCTCGACCTTCGATACCCCGTCGCCCGTGACGGTGCTCGGTGCCGAACAGCTCGAACAGACCCAGGTAACCAACGTGGGCGAAGCGGTGTCCGACATTCCCGCCTTCCGCCCGTCGAACAACCCATCCACCAACGGATTCGGGAGCTTCAACGTCGGCGCGCAGATCGTGAACCTGCGCGGCCTGGGCGTGACCCGCAACCTCGTGCTGGTCGACGGCCGGCGTTTCGCGCCGACGACGCGCGAAGGCTCAGTGGATCTCAACTTCGTCCCTTCCACGCTGGTCAGCCGGATCGAAGTCGTCACCGGTGGCGCCTCGGCGGCCTACGGGTCCGACGCGATCGCGGGTGTGGTGAACGTGATCCTCGACACCAAGCTGAATGGCTTCAAGGCGCAGGCCGACTACGGCTTCTCCGGTGAAGGCGACGGCAAGAACCTGCACGGCGGCATCGCCTGGGGCGGAAACCTCGGCGATGCCGGCCACCTGGTCATCGGCGGCGAGTATTCCGACCAGAAGGGCGTGGGCAACTGCTTCACGCGCGACTGGTGCAAGGTCGGCGCCGTGGTCACCAACGTCGGCTATGCGGCCAACAACGGGCTGCCGAACTACGTCCGCAGCGACGACAACGCGGGCTGGTTCTTCAATCCGAGCGGCGTCGTGTCCCGGCTGAACAATGGTTCGGGCCTCGGCAATGTCATCGCCAACAGCCTGGGCACCGGCGCGATCACATTCGGTTCGAACGGCACGGTCTCGGCCTATCGTGCGGGTACCCCCGCTGCTGGCTTGAGCCAGGTCGGCGGCGATCTCTACCCGACCTATACCGACGTCGACCTGATCGCTCCTGTGGAGCGTTATACCGGCTTCGCTCACCTCGACTGGGACCTGGGCGACAACCTGCGACTGTTTGCCGAGGGCAGCTACGGTCATGTCGACGGCGCTACCTACCAGGCGGCCTACTTCTCCTCGACGATCCCGATCTACGCCGACAACCCCTATATCCCCGCTTCTGTCCGCACGGTGGCGGGCTTCCCCGCCCCGGCCCAGCCGACCGCTCCGGCGAGCCTGTCACGCCCGGCTGCGGCGACCTTCAACCTTGGCCGCATTTTCGACGACTTGGCGCGTGGCTACAGCCGATCGAAGGCCGACACCTATCGTTTCACGACCGGCCTCTCGGGCGATCTCGACGGCGGGTATTCGTGGGACGTCTACTACCAGTACGGCCGCACCGATCGCCTTCAGACGGTCGACAACAACCTGGTCGTCGGCGCGGCAGCCTTCTCGGTCAACAATCCGGCCACGATCGCGCAGTCAAACGCGCGATTCTTCTTCGCGGCCGACGCGGTCGTGAACCCGGCCAACGGGCAGGTCACTTGCCGCGCCCTCCTCAGCCCCGACCCCGACCTGCGGGCAGCGGCGGCGGGCTGCGTGCCGATCAACCTGTTCGGCGCCGGCAACGTCGGCGAGGCAGGCAAGTCCTATATCTACGATCAGCTGCGGGAGGACATCAACCTCGAGCAGCACGTGATCGCCGGCACCTTCCGCGGTGAGGCGGGCGACATCCTGGGCGCACCGCTGAGCTTCGCGACCGGGGCGGAATATCGCGTCGACAAGATCGACGTAAAGCACGATCCGCTGTCGAACCTCTATGCCTATTTCCAGAACTTTGGTTCGGATTACGACGGCAAGACAGAGGTGTTCGAGGCCTTCGCCGAACTCGAACTGCCCGTGGCCGACATCTTCACCCTCAACGGTGCGTTGCGGCAGGCGTTCTACAAGACGAGTGGTTTCGGCAGCTACTTGCGAGCCTCGCGCAGCAACTCGTTCGACGCGACGACCTGGAAAATCAGCGCGAACTTCGAGCCGACCGACTGGTTGCGTGTACGCGCGACGCAGTCGCGCGACATCCGGGCGCCCAACTTCGCCGAGCTGTTCCTGGCCTCTGCAAGTGCGTTCACCCCGGTGACCAATCGCTTTGGCGCGGCGCCGAGCACGAACTTTCCCTCGATCGTTTCGGGCGGTTCCATCGACCTTAATCCGGAGAAGGCGGACACCACGACGATCGGCTTGATTCTGCAGCCGCGCGGCGCGTTGGACGGGCTTCAGTTCTCGGTCGACGGCTACCGCATCAAGATCAAGGACTTCATCGGCACGGCCCCGGGCGGCGCCCAGTTCCTGGTCGACAAGTGCGTTGCCGGGTTCGCCCAGGCCTGCAACTACGTGACCCGCAATGCCGCAGGTGCCATCACGGAAGTGCGCAACACCTCGCTCAATCTCGATTACATTCTTGCAAGGGGCATCGATTTCGAAGCGAGCTATCGCCTGCCGATGGGCGAGAATTCGCTCCAGCTGCGGGCGCTGGCGACCTATGTCGACAAGCTCGAGACGGCGAGCCTTGGCGACGTGATCGACCGCGCAGGCCAGACCGGCTCATCGGCGGGTCTCGCCGCCCCCGACTGGACGGCGCACCGGTTCGGCTACTTTCACCGCGCAGCGCTTCCAGGTCACCCTGCAGGGCCGCTACATCGCGCCGGGTCTCTATGATGCCCAGCGCATCGGCCCGGACGATCCGAACTACGCTACGACGCTGCCCAACTCGATCAGCGACAACAAGGTGAGCGGCCGGTTCTACACCAACCTGTTCGCCTCTGTCTGGCTGGATTCGGACAAGCGTTACGAGGTCTTCGGATCGGTCAGCAACCTGTTCGACAAGGCCCCCCCGGCCGCACCGGAAACGCAGTTCTACACCAACCCCGTCTACTTCGACACGCTCGGGCGGTACTTCCGTATCGGCGCTCGCGTAAAGATGTAACGGATCGGCGCGCGCGTCGTGCCGGTCATCTCATGCACCGGGAACCGAGCACTCCTGCGCTCGGTTACCCGGACATGAGGTTCTCCCCCCGATGATTGCTGACCTTGTTGCCGGACTTCAGGCGCTGTTCGCCAGCGAAGCCTTGCTCGCCATCGTGCTCTGCGGGCTGACCGCCGCGCTCATCGCGTTCTGCGTGCCAGGCACGATCCTGCCTTTGTCGCTGTCGTCGGGCGCGCTGCTTGGCCTTCTCGGAGGGGCGGCGGTTTTTGTCGGTGCGGTGATTGGCAGCCACCTGCTGTTCCTGGCTTCACGTCACCTGCTGCGTGAGCGCGTCCATGCGCGCTGGGGAGCGCGACTTGCCCCGCTCGAACAGCATTTTGCAAAGCGCGGCTTTCTTTATGTCGCCGGTCTGCGCGTCATGGGCGTGCCGCACTTCCTCGTGACCGCCGGCAGCGCGCTCTCGCCGGTCCGATCCCGTTCGTTCGTCGCCGCCACGGCGCTGGGCTTCCTGCCTGCTATTCTGCTCGGCTCGAGCGCCGGCTCGCTGTTCTGAGCTAAAGCACCCGCCAGACCCACAGCTTGATGCTGCTGGCGTAGCGCGCGCCCGAACAGATGAAGATCGACTTGTTCAGCCAGTCGTACGGGCCTTCGGGAGCGATGAATTCCGGCACCGTCCGGAAGTAATATTCAGCAGGATCGACATCCTCGCCGCGACGGAGCCGGGCCATCACGTCGTCGGGTCCGTGGCGCAGGCCCCTGTTCCGGATCTGGATCAGCGTGCCATCGTCGGTTTCGATAGCGTAGATCGCGTCTGCCACCGTGACTCCGTCGGGCCGCGTAAGCTGCCAGTCGGCGCTGTTGCCCATGAGCTTGCCGCTGATGCGAGGTCCCTTGACGTATCCGCCTGACTTGATCGGGATGATCCGCCGCTGGCCGTCGACCACCCGGCCGATCTCGCGCGGGGCCTCGAGTTCGCCCCCCGCCTCGTAAACGAATTCCAGTTCCGGCTTGATCATCCATCCGCTCCCGTCACGACGGCCTTTGTTGATTGTGTCCGGTGCTCTAGCCTGCCTGGAAATACGAATTGAGAGGAGCACGACATGGCAGCGGACCTTTATGCAGATTACGTGATCGTTGGGGCGGGCAGCGCGGGCTGCGTCCTGGCGGCGCGGCTGAGCGAGGGCGGCAAGTACAAGGTCGTGCTGCTCGAGGCGGGCGGCGACGATCGCCCGCTCAAGGAACCGGGCCAGTTCTGGTCCAACATGATGATCCAGACCCCCATCGGCTTCGGCAAGACGCTGAACGATCCGAAGGTCAACTGGCTCTACGACACCGAAAGCGATCACGGCACCGGCGACCGGCCGCACAAGTGGCCCAAGGGCAAGGTGTTGGGGGGATCTTCCTCGATCAACGGCTTGCTCTACGTGCGTGGTCAGGCTGCCGACTATGACGGCTGGGCGCAGATGGGCGCGCGGGGATGGAGCTGGGACGAAGTCGTGCCCTACTTCAAGAAGGCCCAGAACCAGGAGCGCGGCGAGAGCGAGACCCACGGTGTCGGCGGGCCGCTCAACGTGTCCGACTTTCCCGAAAAGCACCCGATTTCCGGCGCATTGATCGAGGCTTGCGAGGAATACGGACTGCCCTATCGCGAGGACCTCAACGATGGCGACCAAGAGGGCGTCACCTGGTTCCAGTTGACCGCGAAGAACGGCAAGCGCCATTCGGCTGCGAATGCCTATCTCCATCCCGCGATGGGGCGCGAAAACCTGCTGGTCGAGACACGCGCGATGACCACCCGCATTCTGTTCGAAGGAAAGAAGGCGGTTGGCGTCGAGTTCATGCAGCACGGCGAGAAACGCAAGGTGATGGCGGCGCGTGAAGTGATCCTCGCCGCCGGCTCGGTCGAATCGCCCAAGCTGCTGGAAATCAGCGGGGTCGGGCAAGGCGCGTTGCTGCAAGAGCTGGGCGTCCAGGTCGTGCATGAGAGCAAGGGGGTTGGCGAGAACCTGCAGGATCACGTTATGATCGGCTGCCAGGCACGCCTCAAGGAAGACTGGCACTCGATCAATTACCGCTCGACCGGGCTCAACCTGGTCAAGGAAATCGCCAAGTACCAGGTGGCGAAGACGGGCATCCTCAGCATGGCGGTGGCGCACGGTTGTGCCTTCGCAAAGACCCGGCCCGAGCTCGAACACCCCGACATGCAGATCCACATGATGGCGGCAAGCATGGACCTTGAGGTGCTGGCGACCACCCAGGGGCTGCAGCTCGAAAAGGAACCCGGCATGGCGAGCAATCCCTGCCAGCTCCGCCCGGAATCGCGCGGCTCCATCCATGCGAAGTCGCCCGATGGCTTGGTGAACCCCAGGATTGTGCCGAACTATCTGTCGGATCCCATTGACCAGCAGATGGCAATCGAGCAGCTCAAGGTTATCCGCGCGATCTGGAACCAGCCGGCGATCCGGCAGTACATGGCCGATGCCGGCGATCCCTTCGGCGACACCGACCAGGCGATGTTCGAATATGCCAAGGTCGCCTCGGCCACCGTATATCACCCGGTCGGCACGGTTGCGATGGGCGACGATCGCTTCCCGCTTTCGCCCGAGCTCAAGGTCCGCGGGGTCGAGAACTTGCGCGTGATCGACGCCTCCGTGTTCCCCAAGATCACCAGCGGCAATACCAACGCGCCGACGATCATGATCGCCGAAAAGGGTGCCGAGATGGTCCTGGCCGACGCCCGCGACGCGGCGGCGGCCTGATGCGCGCATCCTTCCGGTCGCCTTTCGCAGGCGCTCTCGCCGCGGTCGTGGCCTGCTGCGCGGTCCCTCTCGCCGGTTGCGCCAACACTGCCGGGCCGGGGGTCGCGCAAACGGGCGCCGCTCCCGTGGCAGAGGCGAAGTGGGCGCAGCAGTTCCCGCCGTCAGCGACCACGATCGCCATGCGCGACCAGTGGCTTAATCCGGCGATCAACTCGTTCACTTTCCGCGAGACGAACAATCTCTTTGCCTGGCGCCCGGTCGAAGCGCCGCGAATGACCTGGGCGCTCCCGCGTGCGACTAGCTTCGCAATGCCACGCGCGCAGGTGGCCGGGACCGAGACCGACTACGATGCCTGGGCGGATCGCACGTTCACGAACGCCCTCCTCGTCATGCGCGATGGCAAGATCGTATTCGAGAACTATCGCAATCGCATGACCCCGGCGACGCGCCACATCGCCTTCTCGATGTCGAAGACGATCACTGCGATGCTCATCGGCATGGCATTGGAAAAGGGCGAGATTTCCTCGCTCGACGACCCGGTGACCCGCTACGTCCCTGAACTGGCCGACAGCGGCTATGGGGCCGCCACGCTGCGCAACCTGATGGAAATGCGGTCGGGCGTAGACGCGGACGAACGGTACGATTTCGGCGAGAATCCCAGCTTCGCCGCCACGATGCACGAGACCGCGATCGTCCGAAACGAGCGGCGCTTTGCCGATTTCGGGCGCGAGGTCGGCCGACGCGAGACGCCGGGGACGCGCTTCAACTACCTGACGCTCGACACCATGGTGCTGGGCTGGGTGCTGGAACGCGCAACTGGGCAGACGATCGAGCGGCAAACCGAGGAGCGGCTGTGGCAACCGCTGGGTGCAGAGGCGGACGCTTTCTGGCTGGTCGACGGGCCGCCGGGTGTGGGCCGCGCGCTAAACGGCATGGGATTCAACGCGACACTGCGCGACTTCGGCCGGCTCGGTCAGCTAATGCTCGGCAAGGGGGAAGCGAACGGACGACGGATTCTGCCGGAAGGCTGGATCGCAGCAATGACGACAATGAAGCCGACCGGAGGCCCTATGCCCGGTTATGGCCTGCAGACGTGGCAGGTTGACGACGAACGCGGCGCGTTTGCGGCGGTCGGACTGGCCGGCCAGTTCATCTACATCCACCCTGGCAGCCGGACCGTGATCGTGAAGCTGAGCTACTTCCCGCCTGTAGAGCCCGACTGGCTGCGTGGCGAAGTCCTCGATTACTTCGCACGGATCGCTCATTCCAACTGAGCGCCCGCCGCCGATCAACTGTCCTGCAGGTCGTCGATGATCTGAACCACGTCCTCGCTGGTCTTGCGGGCCCGGTTGCCCACCCGCGGGGCATCCAGGCTGGCAAGGACGGGGGCGTCGCGATCGTAGATGTCGCTGAAGGTGCGCAAGTTGCCGTCAATGTCGCGGCCCATCGTGAAGTACGTGATGTAGACCGGCATGGTCTTGACCACCGGCACGCGGGTATATTTGCCCGAACGCGATATATTTATCGCTTCGTCCTTGCTCGTGCCCTGCCCCAGAATGGCGATGGTCATCGCCAGCTCCAGCGCCCGCTCGGTGCGGATGCAGCCGTGGCTGAGCGCGCGCGTCTCACGGTTGAACAGGCTCTTGCTGGGCGTGTCGTGCAGGAAGATCGCGTGCGGATTGGGCATGTCGAGCTTCATCAGCCCCAGCGAATTCGCCGGCCCCGGCTGCTGCACCACGTAGACCGTGCCGTTCGCATCCTTCGTTGCCTTGTAGCCCGCATTCTTCGCCCATGTCGGATTGCCCAGCACCTTGGCGCCCAGCCCCTCGCCCTTCACGATCGACTGCGGCACGGTCCAGGTGGGGTTGAAGATCACGCCCTCGACCGTCTCCGCCAGCTGCGGCGTCGCAGTACGTCCCGGCTTGCCAACGATGGTCTTGTACGTGCGGATGATCTGGTCGTTGACCGTCAGCCGTAGCTGGTACTCGGGTACGTTGGTAATGAGATACTGCCCGCCGAGGTCGCGTGCGAGCCAGCGCCAGCGATCCATGTTGGCACGGATCATCTTGCGCCGCGCCGGGTCCTTGGCGGACGCCAGTTCGGCTTTGAGCGCAATGTAGTCGGGATGCGTCGGGTCGAGCCCGGCGAGCGTTCCGGCGATGTCGTGACTCGCCAGTGCCTCGGCCAGCACCTTGCCTGTTGGGATCAGGTCAGCGTCTGGATCGACCACGAACCACTGCTTGCGCGCCTCCATTGGCGTGCGTCCGTCGCGCAGGTCCTCCACCAGCCAGCCGAATGTCTCGCTGGCGAGCTGGTCGAGCTCGTTGCTGGGCCCCAACGCAATCGCCTGGCGAAGGGCCTCCGCACGATAATCCCGCGGGTCGAGCCCTTCTGCCCCGATACCTTCGATCGCCTTCAGCAGACCCTGAGCGTCGGACACCAGCCAGTGCTGGAGCAGCGGGTAGCGGGGGGTCTGCACGGCAGACTGGACCACCGGGTTCGAGACGACCTCGACCGCATCTTCCTCGAGCACCTTTTGCGGCAACACCTTGTCGAACTGCGCTTCGGCCGTGACCGTGCGCTGCTGCGCCGCGGCAGGAGTGGCGGAAAGAAGCGCGGCGCAAAGCGTCAGCGTGGAGGTACGCAGGAAAGCGGTCATTCGTCCTTGCCCTGTTGGTCGGAGCGCAATTGTGCTCCTTTGAAAACGTTGCATCAACCATATCAGGTGAAGCACGGCTGAATCGCGGGTCGCGAAGTGCAGTTCGTCGATCCGCGCCTTGCCCGTCGGTTCGGCTGGCGTAAAGCCCCGACATGACCGCCCGCAGCCATTTCGCACCGTTCATCATGACACTGGCCGCCGTCGGCCTGCTGTCGCTGATGGATGCGGTGATGAAGCACTCGGCTCTGGCAGTCGGGACCTATGTCACGTTGATGGTGCGCAGTCTGTTTGCGGTCGCCCTGGCGGCGCCGCTGTGGCTGGCGACCCGGCGCGGATGGCCCCGCCGAACCGCGCTGCGGCTGCATCTCCTGCGTGGCGTGGTCGTCGCGGCGATGGGGCTCACCTTCTTCTGGGCGCTGACGATCCTGCCGCTTGCCGAAGCCATTGCACTGTCCTTCATTTCGCCCCTTATGGCGCTCTACCTCGCCGCGATCGTATTGGGCGAGCAGGTTGCGAGGACCGCGGTCGCCGCATCGATCATGGGCCTTGCTGGGGTGGTCGCCATCGCCTGGGGCCGGATAGACGCGCCGGCCGCTGGAAGCGACACGATCTGGGGCATTGCTTCGGTGCTGACGAGCGCTTCCTTCTACGCCTGGAACCTGGTGTTGCAGCGGCAGCAGGCGCTGGTGGCGAAGCCGGCCGAGGTGGCGACCTTCCAGACGGGCGTCGCGGGCCTGGTCTATGCTCTTGCCGCTCCCTGGTACTTCGAATGGCCCGACAGCGCCGTGCTGCCGTGGATCTTCGCGGCGGCTGCGATGGGCGTGGGCGGCGCGATGATGCTCGCCTGGGCCTATGCTCGCGCCGAGGCGCAGGCGCTCGTGCCGCTCGAATACTCCGGTTTCCTCTGGGCGGTGCTGTTCGGATGGCTGTTCTTCCGCGAAGGCGTGGCCGTTCCGACGATGTTCGGCGCAGTCCTCATCGTATTCGCCTGCTGGATCGCCGCCCCGCGCAAGCCGCCAGAGCTGACCGCAGCCTAGCCCGCCCCCGGAGAAGGCTGTGGCAGGGCGATCGTCGCAGACGGAGTGGGCGTCGGCGTGGGTGTTTCGCTCTCTTCGCCCTCCGGCTCGGCGCTGGCGGCGTCTTCCGCTGCCGGCGTGTCATCGCCGGCGAGCCAGTGCCAGATGACGCCCGAAGCGCCGCCGAGCGCAGCCGCCAGCGCGAGGCCGAGCAACATGACGCCGACCCGCAGGGGCTCCTTGGGGCGGGGAGATGGTCCGAAAGGCATCGCGCGCGGAACTAGCGCGTCCGCCATCGAGTTCCAATCCCGGGCCCTTGATTTTGCGCCGCGGAACGCGCAGGGCCCGCGCAAATCCGGCCCTTCCCGCGCTTACCGCGCGATTCTCCCGGCCGGACCCGGCAGACAGGAAGGACCCGCCCCTACATGACCCAGGTCGGCAAGAACTCGCTCGATACCCGTGCAACGCTCGATGTGGGGGGGAAGTCGTATGCCTATTACTCGCTGAAGAAAGCAGCGGAGAAGGTCGGCGACGTCAGCCGCCTGCCGTTCAGCATGAAGGTCCTGCTGGAGAACCTGCTGCGCTTCGAGGACGCCGGTTTCACCGTCTCCGTGGGTGACATCCAGGCAATTGCCGATTGGCAGAAGAACCCGAAAACGGGCAAGGAAATCCAGTACCGCCCGGCACGCGTACTGATGCAGGACTTCACCGGCGTGCCTTGCGTGGTCGACCTTGCCGCAATGCGCGACGCGATCGACAAGCTCGGCGGAGACACCGCCAAGATCAATCCGCTGGTCCCGGTCCACCTGGTGATCGACCACTCGGTCATGGTCGACGAGTTCGGCACGCCCAAGGCGTTCGAGAAGAACGTCGAGCTCGAATACCAGCGCAATGCCGAGCGCTACGACTTCCTCAAGTGGGGTTCGAAGAGCCTCGACAACTTCAAGGCCGTGCCGCCGGGCACCGGGATCTGCCACCAGGTCAACCTGGAGCACATCGCGCAGTGCGTGTGGACCAGCAAGGACGAGGCGGGCGTGAACGTCGCCTACCCCGACACCTGCGTCGGTACCGACAGCCACACCACGATGGTCAACGGGCTCGGCGTGCTGGGCTGGGGCGTCGGCGGGATCGAGGCGGAAGCGGCGATGCTCGGCCAGCCCGTCTCGATGCTCATTCCCGAGGTCGTCGGCTTCAAGCTGACGGGCAAGCTGGCCGAGGGCGTGACCGCGACCGACCTCGTGCTGACCGCCACGCAGATGCTGCGCGCCAAGGGCGTGGTCGGCCGCTTCGTCGAGTATTTCGGTCCCGGCCTCTCCTCGCTGAGCCTTGCCGACCGCGCGACCCTGGCCAACATGGCACCCGAATACGGCGCGACCTGCGGCTTCTTCGGGATCGACGACAAGACTCTTGAATACCTGAAGCTCACGGGTCGCGACGAGGAGCAGATCGCCCTGATCGAGGCTTACGCCAGGGAGCAGGGTCTGTGGGCCGACCCTTCCGCGCCCGACCCCGTGTTCACCGACACGCTCGAGCTCGACATGGGCACGGTCGTCCCCAGCCTTGCCGGCCCCAAGCGGCCGCAGGACAAGGTGGCGCTGACCGAGGTCGACGACCTGTTCAACAGGCAACTGGGCGAGATCTACTCCAAGTCGGCCACCCGCGTGGAGGTCGAAGGCCGCGATCACGATATCGGCGACGGTGATGTCGTCATCGCCGCTATCACCAGCTGCACCAACACCTCCAACCCCAGCGTTCTCGTCGCTGCCGGCCTCGTCGCCAAGAAGGCCAACGAGCGGGGACTCAAGCCCAAGCCGTGGGTCAAGACCAGCCTTGCGCCAGGCTCTCAGGTGGTGACCGATTACCTGATCAAGGCCGGGCTGCAGAGCCACCTCAACGCGATCGGCTTCGATCTCGTCGGCTACGGCTGCACCACCTGCATCGGCAACTCTGGCCCGCTGGACGAACCGATCAGCAAGGCGATCAACGCCAACAACCTCGTCGCGGCCTCGGTCCTGTCGGGCAACCGCAACTTCGAGGGCCGCGTCAGCCCCGACGTGCGCGCCAACTTCCTCGCCAGCCCGCCGCTGGTGGTCGCCTATGCCCTCAAGGGCACGGTGACAGAGGACTTCACCACGACTCCAATCGGGCAGGGCAGCGACGGCACCGACGTCTACCTCAAGGACATCTGGCCGACCAACGCCGAGGTCACCGAGGTGATGAGCGGCGCGATCGACCGCGGAATGTTCCAGGCTCGCTACGCCGACGTCTACAAGGGCGACGCCCACTGGCAGGCAATCGATGTCACCGGGTCCGATACCTACAAGTGGCGTGCGGGCAGCACCTACATCGCCAATCCGCCCTACTTCGAAGGCATGGGCATGGAGCCGGCGACGATCGCCGACATCGTCGAGGCCAAGCCGCTCGCGATCCTTGGCGATAGCGTGACGACCGACCACATAAGCCCGGCCGGCTCGATCAAGGCAGACAGCCCGGCGGGCGAGTACCTGCTCGGCCACCAGGTCGCGCGGCAGGACTTCAACTCTTATGGCAGCCGGCGGGGCAACCACGAGGTGATGATGCGCGGCACTTTCGCCAACATCCGCATCCGCAACGAGATGGTGCCCGGTATAGAAGGCGGGATGACCCGTTTCGGGGACGAGGTCATGCCGATCTACGACGCGGCGATGAAGCACGCGGCGGAAGGCACTCCGCTGGTCGTCATCGCGGGCAAGGAATACGGCACCGGATCGAGCCGGGACTGGGCGGCCAAGGGGACAAACCTGCTCGGCGTGCGTGCGGTCATCGTCGAGAGCTACGAGCGCATCCACCGCTCGAACCTCGTCGGCATGGGCGTGCTGCCACTGCAATTCCAGGAAGGCGACAGCCGCTCCTCGCTCGGCCTGACCGGCGACGACAGCTTCACGATCCGCGGCTTGGCCGACATCCAGCCGCAACAGGACATCGAGGTCGAGGTAACCAAGGCCGACGGCAGCACCTTCACCTTCGCTGCCAGGTGCCGCATCGATACTGCCAACGAGCTGGAATATTACCGGAACGGCGGCATCCTGCAGTACGTCCTGCGGAAGCTGGCGGCCTGAGCCTGCTGCGCCGCCTTCGTATTCGCGGCGCGGCGGACGACAGGGCCGACCCGGTGGGGCTCGCCGCGGTCGGCAGGACGGTACGGGAGCGATTGCGGGGCAATCCCCGGGCGATTCCCCTCGCCGGTCGCAGGGTCGACCTGTTCACCGTGCCTGGCTTCCTCGACGAGGAAACCTGCGCGGTCCTGGCCGAAGCGGTTGAGCAACTGGCGACGCCCTCGCCGCTGTTCAACGACAGCCCCACGGGCCGCAAGGGCGTCCGCTCCAGCGCGACGCACTTCTTTCGCGACCATCCGCTGGCACTCGACATAGGCCGGCGGATCGACGCGTTGCTTGGGCTCGAGCGAGCCCATGCCGAACCGCTGCAAGGCCAGCGCTATCGGCCGGGAGAAGAATACCGCCAGCACCGCGACAGCTTCCTCGAGGATCGTGCGCATTGGCAGCGGGAACGGCTGCGCGGCGGGCAACGATCCTGGACGGCCATGCTTTACCTGAATGAACCGCAGGCGGGTGGCGCCACCCGCTTCTCGCGGCTCGGGCTGGCGATAACGCCGGAGACCGGAATGCTCGTCGCGTGGAACAACATGGACCGGCGCGGCCAGCCCAATCCGTTGCTGGTCCATGCCGGTATGCCGGTGGAGGCCGGCTGCAAGTATGTCGCAACGCAATGGTACCGGCTGCACCCTTGGCAGTGGCTATCCCCGAGTTCCGAACACGCTTGACTCCGACGTAACCCTGAGGTTACATGTAACTCACAGGTTACACGGAGACATATCATGGAATCCACTGTCGACAGGGCCGATCGCCTCGGCCGCCGCCGTGCGCGGCTGTTCTTCATCGTCGCGATCCTGCTGATCACGCAGCAGGCCTCGTTCAGCAACTTGCTCCAGCATGGCGACGGGCCGTTGCGGGCCGTCGACTGGGTCTGGCTCGCCGGCTGGACGGTCATGGTCCTTGCTGCCCTGTTCGCGTTACTCACCGGGGAAGCTACCTGCAGAGCGCCGAGGTCCGTGCGCTGATGAACGACGAGAGCGCGCGGCACAATCGCGCCAAGGCGCTTTCGGCCGGGTTCATGGTGGCGATCCTCACCGGCGTCGTCGCCTTCATCGCCTCGTTCTTCGAAACGCCAGAGCCGCGGGTCGCCATCCACGTCATGGTCAGCACTGGCCTCGCCGGCGCGCTGCTGCGCTTTGCTGCACTCGAGCGGCGCGCCTATCGCGATGTCTGAACTGGCCAACCGGATTCGCGAGGCGCGCGAGGCGTCGGGGCTGACCCAGGCCGACCTCGCCGCGCGCATCGGAGTCAGCCGCAAGACGGTGAACACGGTCGAGAACGGGATCTTCGTCCCCTCGACCGTCATCGCGCTCAAGCTGGCTCGCGAACTGGGCGAGCCGGTCGAAGCCTTGTTCTCGCTTAAGCCGGAGTAGGAAAGGAAAAAGGACGGCCCTTGCAGACCGCCCTTTCCCCCGAGCCTGTCCGATAGGACCCCAGTTGCGCGGCGCTCAGGCGGCCTTCGCCGCCTTCTTCTTGCGCCGCGAAAAGACTGCTGCAGCACCCGCACCGAACAGCAGCAGCATCGGCGGTGCCGGCACCTGCGTGCCCGACGAAGAGCCGTGGTGGCCCGAACTGCCGCCGTAGGACGAACTGCCGCAGCCGTGACCGCCGCCGTGATGGCCACCGCCGCGGCTGCTGCTGCCGCAGCCGCCGTAGCTCGAGCTGCTGGTGCTGGTGGTCATGTTGCCCGAGCTCGACTGGTTCTGGTCCTGGTTCTGCTCTTGGTTCTGCTCTTGGTTCTGCTCTTGGTTCTGGCTTTGCTCGTTCGAATTGGTGTTCGTGTTCGTGTTCGTGTTCTTTTCGTTCGAGTTGTTGTTCTCGTTGGAGTTGTTGTTCGTGTTTGTGTTCGAGTTATCGACGTTGACGTTGCCAGAGCTCGAACTCGATACGTTGCCGGACGAGCTCGACGTGGTCGTGCTGGTAAGTCCGCCGGTCGAGGACGAACTTGAAACATTGCCCGAGCTGGACGTCGAGGTCGAAGTCGAGCCGCCGAAATTCGAGTTGTCCACGTTGACGTTCACGGTGGTGCCCTGGCCCTGGTCCTGCCCCTGCCCACCGCTGGTGGTCGAGGTGGTCGAGACGTTGACGCTGCCGCCGCCGCTCGACCCGCCGAAGAAGCCGCCGAAAAAGCCCCCGCCGAAACCACCGAAGCCGGCACCGCCGCCGATGACCACCGGGGCGCTGCCGCCACCACCGCCGATCATGCCGCCGCCCGCAGGAAGCGGAACCGAAACGGGGACCATCGCCGTTTGCGCCGCGGCGCCGTAATAGCAGTAGGCGCCACCGCCCATCGCAACCGAGCTGCCGCCCGCGCCGGGATAGCCGGCCGGTCCGGCCTCGCCCGGGCGCACCAGGGTGCCGCCGGGGGCGCAGCTCAGTTCCACCACGCGGCGGATGCGCTTCACCTTGCGCGGGATGACGCGCTTGGCGGGGGTTTCCTTCACGTACTGGATCTTGCCACCCTTCACGTACTTGCCATTCGAGTGATACTCGGGCGAGGCCGAGGCGGGGGCTTCAGCGACGTGCACCGCGCCACCGACAGCAAGAGCGCCGCCAGCCGCGACGGCGGACAGTTTCGCAAGGGCCATACGTACGGACATGGTCTATCTCTCAGCTTCGAAGAAAGTTGCCTGACCCCACCGAAATGAAGGGCACGGCTTGTTTCATCTGTGCCTAGAACACGCCAAATTCCTTTAACGGCAATTGCATTAACCAAGAAAAGTGGTCCCGAAGGCAATATTTTCGGTCGCGGAACGGGTCGGGAACCCGGGTTGTCCCAATGTGGAACCGAACCACGGCGCTTTGATAAGCAAAACTTAAGCAAAGCTGCGGCTTTGGCGCCCTATTCCGCGCCTTCCGTACCGTCGAAAAGGCCGCCCTGCGGACCAGCGGGAGGGGTGATTCCCAGGTGCTTCCAGCCCCGGTCGTTAAGGCACCGGCCGCGCGCCGTGCGGGCCACCAGGCCGAGCTGGATGAGGTAGGGTTCGACCACTTCCTCGATCGTGTCGCGCGGCTCCGCAAGGCCAGCGGCGAGCGTTTCCACCCCGACCGGGCCGCCCTTGTAGATGTCGGCGATCATGGTGAGATAGCGCCGGTCCATCGCGTCAAGGCCGAGGGAATCCACCTCCAGCCGGGTCAGCGCCCGGTCCGCCACCTCGGCCGTCACGGTCCCGTCGCCAGCCACATGGGCGAAGTCGCGCACCCGGCGCAGCAAGCGACCGGCCACGCGCGGTGTGCCGCGGGCGCGCCGTGCGATCTCGCGCGCGCCCGCCGAATCGAGCGCCAGCCCCAGCAGCCGCGCGCCGCGCGTGACGACCTGCTCCAGCTCCTCGACGGTGTAGAAGTTGAGCCGCACCGGGATGCCGAACCGGTCGCGCAGCGGCGTGGTCAGCAGCCCCTGCCGGGTGGTCGCGCCGATCAGCGTGAACGGCGCCAGATCGATCCGCACGCTGCGCGCGGAGGGCCCCTCGCCGATGATCAGGTCGAGCGCGCGGTCCTCCATCGCCGGGTAGAGAACCTCCTCGACCACCGGATTGAGCCGGTGGATCTCGTCGATGAACAGGACATCGTTGGGTTCGAGGTTGGTCAGCAGCGCGGCGAGGTCGCCGGTCTTGCCGATCACCGGCCCGCTGGTGGCGCGAAAGCCGACGCCCATCTCCTTGGCCACGATCTGCGCCAGCGTGGTCTTGCCGAGGCCCGGCGGGCCGAAGAACAGCACATGGTCCATCGCCTCGCCCCGGTGGCGCGCCGCCTCGATGAACACCCGCAGGTTCTCCCGCGCCGCCTGCTGCCCGACGAACTCGCCGAGCGACTTGGGGCGCAGAGCGGCGTCCGGGTCGTCCGGCTGGCGCTGGGGGGTGAGGGCGGGGTTATCGGTCATGGGCTGAGTCTCGCGTCGGGACGATCGGAGCCGCGCATGACGAATGCCAACACTCTAACTCGCCGAACTGTCAGGATCATCTCACGCGACCGCATCGAGAAGTTCGCCATGCCCTGGCGTCTACATCCTCGGAGCGGTGCGCTCGGTCGCAACACGCGTCGTAACCCGAACTTGGCACGGATGTTCTGCCTGCGAGAAGCATATTGCGTTCACGCGCGATACAACGTCCACAGCACATCCATTCGAGATGAAAATCGGCTGCCAAAGAGACCGGCGATTCCACCAGAAGGACGAGGCCTCGCCGGGAATGGAAGATCAAGCTGATCAATACGAGCACCCGGCAATATGTGGACGACCATGGGATTGGGCTTGCCGCGATATTGAGAAGGTCGACCGGCGATCGGGCGCGAAATAAGCGCACGGAACGCTTTGTTTTGGCGGGAGCGCCATCACCCCGCCGCCCTCTTCAGTGCCACGCGGACCAGTTCGTTCAGCCCCGCACCCTCGCCCAAATCGCTCTGCGCGTGGGCGACGGCGCTGGCCGCGATCGCCGGCTTGAAGCCGAGGTTCTGCAGCGCCGAGACCGCGTCCGCCGCGACGGTTCCGCCTTTCGGCGCGACAACGCTCGCCCCGGCCAGCCCGCCGCCCGGCAGTGCGCCGGCCTTGTCCTTCAGCTCGTTGACGATGCGGCCCGCGAGCTTGGGCCCCACCCCGTTGGCCCGCGCAACGGTGGCGGCGTCAGTCGCGGCGCAGGCGTCGCGCAGTTCGCCGGGGCTAAGCGCCGAGAGGATCGCCAGTGCCACCTTGCTTCCCACGCCCTGAACCCCGGTCAGCAGACGGAACCAGTCGCGCTCCCCTGCCTCGGCGAAACCGAGCAGGCGCATGTCGTTCTCGCTCACCTGCAGGTCGGTGAAGACTGTGCACGCCTCGCCCGCCTCGCCCAGCGCCGCCAGCGTCTTGGCGCTGCAATGGACGAGATAGCCCACGCCCTGGACGTCGATCACCGCCCAGTCGGCCCCTGTTTCGTCCAGCACGCCCTTGAGTTTAGCAATCATGCTTTGTTCCTGCCCGAGCCAACAGGAATTGGCCAGACACTGCCGAGTCTTCTCCGCAAGCGAAAGGTGACACTAAATATACACCGAAAACGGTCACCCCCGCTCTCCGGCCGGAGCGATGCTCGCGCCCCGGCGGATCGAGACGGTCGCGATGAATGGAACCAGGATAAACCACGCCCGGGTGCTGGCACGAAATTGCGCTTGTAGGACAGCAAAATCCGCTTCGCTCGACAGCGCCGCCAAACGGGCTATGGAACGGCCATGAGCTGGAACACCTTCGGACGCGTGCTGCGCTTCACGACCTGGGGCGAGAGCCATGGGCCGGCGCTGGGCGCGGTGGTCGACGGGTGCCCGCCGGGCCTTTCCCTGAGCGAAGCCGACATCCAGCCGTTCCTCGACAAGCGCCGACCGGGGACGAGCAAGTTCACCACCCAGCGACAGGAAGCCGACCAGGTCCGCATCCTGTCGGGCACGTTCGAGGGCAGGACGACCGGCACGCCCATTTCGCTGATGATCGAGAACACCGACCAGCGCAGCAAGGACTACTCGGAGGTCGCCAAGGCCTATCGCCCCGGTCACGCCGACTATGCCTATGACGCGAAGTACGGCCTGCGCGACTATCGCGGCGGCGGGCGTTCGTCGGCGCGCGAGACGGCGGCGCGGGTCGCGGCGGGCGCGGTGGCGCGGCTGGCGATCCCCGAGGTTTCAATCGTGGCCTACGTCTCAGAGATCGGCGGCGATGCGATCGACCCGGCCAACTTTGATGCGGGCGAAATCGGCAACAACCCGTTCTTCTGCCCCGACGCGTCCGCCGCCGAGCGCTGGGCCGGGCTGGTGGATGGCGCGCGCAAGGCCGGCTCCTCGCTCGGCGCGGTGGTCGAGTGCGTGGCAACCGGCGTCCCGGCAGGCTGGGGCGCGCCGATCTACGCCAAGCTCGATGCGGACCTCGCCGCGGCGATGATGGGCATCAACGCGGTCAAGGGCGTCGAGATCGGCGAAGGCATGGCGGCGGCCCGCCTGCGGGGCGAGGAGAACGCCGACCCCATGCGGCCGGGCGAAGACGGCGTCGAGTTCAGCGCCAACCACGCGGGCGGCATCGCCGGCGGCATCAGCACCGGCCAGCCGGTGATCTGCCGCGTGGCCTTCAAGCCGACCAGCTCGATCCTTATCCCGCAGGAGACGGTGACCCGGGAAGGCGAAGCGACAGAGCTCGCCACCAAGGGCCGCCACGATCCCTGCGTCGGCATTCGCGGGACACCCGTGGTCGAGGCGATGATGGCGCTGGTCCTGACCGACCACAAGTTGCTGCACCGGGCACAGTGTGGGTAGCAGGCAGTAAGGAGTCAGCCCGGACCGTTTTGGGCGTGGGCTAGCGGTAATGCACCATGCTCAGGATCGCGCCGGACAGGCTTTCGAACCACGCCGAACCGACCACCGCTTCGTGCACGACGCCCTCGACGAATATCCACCCCGCCCCGAACAGCGAATAGCCGCCGATCCGGCCTTCCTTCCGCCATTGGTGGACGAGGATCGCCGCGGCCATGATCCATAGCGTGAGATAGAGCCAGAACGTCGGCACCGGGTCGTCGAGCCGCAGCGCCTCGGCCCAAAAGCGGTTCACGCCGGGCGGGATCACCGGCAGCATGGCGAACAGGATCATCCGCCGGTGCACCTCGGGCCGGCGGGTGTTGCGGATCGCCAGCGCAAACATGATCCCGAACCCGAGGAAGGCGAGCAGGCCGAGGTAGATCCCGTCGGTGCCGGCGGGGCGGCCCGCGAAATAGCCCTTCCCGGACGCCACCAGCTGCATCATCAGGCCCATGAGGATAGTCGCGGTGCCCTGCGCGATGCCGCAGGTGCCGAGCGTGCGGTGCAGCTTCACGTTACCCGCGCCAACCAGCGCCGACTGGAGCAGGAGCAGCAGCATCCAGCTGACGAACACCACCGCATGCAGGTGGACGATCGGCGGCGCGGGCGGGAAATTGCCCTGTATCGCCGGCAGGAAGGAATGCAGTCCGAACCCGCCGAAGACGAAGAAGCACATCGCCAGGATCATCCCGAACGCGAACGTCGGCCTGAACCGGCGCGTGGTCGCGCGGGCCGCTGGCATCGCCTCTGCCGTGGTTGCCATTACCCCTCCCCTGCGCCGCGTCAGAACTGCGAGAAGTCCGGCGGGCGTCTCTCCATGAAGGCGGTGAACGCCTCGCGCGCCTCGGCGCTCTGCAGGCGCTCGCGGAAGACCTCGCTTTCGGCGCGGGTCTGGGCGAGCAGCGCCTCGGCGTCGCGCATCAGGCGGCGGGTGGCCCGGACCGCCCCGGGGGGCTTGGCCGCCAGCATCGCCGCGGCCTGGCGCGCGGCGGGGAGCACTTCGGCTGCGGGGAGCACGCGGTTGGCGAGGCCCAGCGCGAACGCCTCCTGCGCGCCCAGCGGCTCTCCCAGCGCGAACATGGCGAAGGCCCGGGCGTGGCCGATGCGCGCCGGCAGCAGAAGGCTGGAGGCCGCCTCGGGCACCAGAGCGAGGTCGACGAAAGGTGTGGTCAGCCGTGCGCCCTCGGCCAGGAACACCAGGTCGCAGTGGAGCAGCATCGTGGTGCCGATGCCGACGGCAAGGCCCGGAACGGCGGCGACGATCGGCTTGTCGAACGCGGCCAGCGCCTCGATGAACGGCAGCGCCTCGAGCGTGCCCGACTGGCCGCTCGCCACCGCGGCGAAATCGGCGAGGTCGTTGCCCGCGGTGAACGCCTCGCCCTCGCCGGTGAACAGAACCACACGCACCGCGGGGTCGGTTGCCGCTTCCTCCAGCGCCGCCCGCGCCGCGCGGTACATCGCGTTCGAAAGGGCGTTCTTCTTTTCCGGACGGGCGAAGGTGATTTCGCGCACCGGGCCATCGCCGCTTATCCTGACGTGCTCGCTCATGACACATTCTTGCGCGCTCGATGCGATAACCGCAACACTTGTTGCACTTTGCAAAAATGTCGCGCGGGCAATCGAAAATTCCGATGTTAGCAATCGCAACAATCGCCTTTGTTGCGCTGCATCAATGCCTATCTGCGGGTTCGGAATTCAAACGGCCGCAAGGCACAACCCGAGACAGGAGATTCATTTTGGGTATCATCGGCAGCACGATCAAACCGTTCACGGCAACCGCGTTCAAGGCGGGCGAGAAGTTCTTCGACGTCACGGAGAAGGACATCGAGGGCAAGTGGGCGGTGTTCTTCTTCTACCCGGCGGACTTCACCTTCGTCTGCCCGACCGAGCTGGAAGATCTCGGCGAGCACTACGACATGCTCCAGAAGATGGGCGTGGACGTCTACGCCGTCAGCACCGACACGCATTTCAGCCACAAGGCGTGGCACGACACCTCCGACAAGATCGGCAAGATCAAGTACGCCTTCCTGGGCGACCAGAACCACGTTCTGGCCAACAACTTCGGCGTGTTGCGTGAAGGTGTCGGCCTGGCCGACCGCGCGACCTTCGTGGTCGATCCCGACGGCGTGATCCAGATCATGGAGATCACCTGCGAGGGCGTGGGCCGCAATGCCAACGAGCTGACCCGCAAGATCAAGGCGGCCCAGTACGTCCGCGCCCATCCGGGCGAGGTATGCCCGGCCGCGTGGGAAGAGGGCAGCGAGACGCTCGCCCCGAGCCTCGACCTCGTCGGCAAGCTCTAGGTCCCTTCGGTCGCGCGTGGCGCGATCGCGTGAAGCCCGGGGCGGTACCCTCCCCCCAGAACGCCGCCCCGGGTTTCCGAATTTTCCCAGTTTTACAGGATCCACCCCATGCTCGATGCGAACCTGACCCAGCAGCTCAAGACCTACCTCGCCAACCTGCGCGAGCCGATCGAGCTCGTCGCCACGCTCGGGGAGGGGAAGAAGTCCGACGAGACCCGCGAACTCCTGACCGAAATCGCCGCGCTGCACGACATGGTGACTGCGCGCTTCGACGGGACTGCCGATCGCAAGCCCAGTTTCACCATCACGCGCAAGTCGGATCCGGCCGCCTCGGTCGAGTTCGCCGGGCTGCCGATGGGCCACGAATTCACCAGCCTCGTCCTCGCGCTGCTGTGGGCCGGCGGGCACCCGCCGAAGGTGTCGGACGAAGTCATGGCGCAGGTCCGCGCGCTCGAGGGCGAACACGCCTTCGAGATGTATTTCTCGCTCTCGTGCCACAACTGCCCCGACGTGGTGCAGGCACTGACCCTGCTGGCGCTCAACAACCCCGGCGTCAGCGCGACGCTGATCGAGGGGGGCACGTTCAAGGACGAGGTCGAAGAGCGCGGCGTTCTCGCCGTGCCGGCGACCTTCCTCGACGGCGCGATGTTCGCCAGCGGCAAGATGGGCGTGGAGGAAATTCTCGCCAAGCTGGATAGCGGTTCGGGCGCCAAGGCGGCGGCCATGCTGGCCGAGAAGAAGCCGTTCGACGTGCTGATCGTCGGCGGCGGCCCGGCGGGCGCGGCGGCGGCGATCTACGCGGCGCGCAAGGGCTTCAATACGGGCATCGCCGCCGAACGCTTCGGCGGACAGGTGCTCGACACGCTCGGCATCGAGAACTTCGTTTCCGTCCCCTACACCGAAGGGCCCAAGCTCGCCGCTCAGCTCGAGGCACACGTCAAGGAATACGACGTCGACCTGATGACGCTGCAGCGGGCGCGCGAACTGGTCCCGGCCAAGGTGCCCGGCGGCATGCACGAGGTGCGGTTCGACAACGGCGGCAGCCTCAAGGCCCGCTCGGTCATTCTCGCGACCGGCGCCCGCTGGCGCCAGCTTGGCGTGCCGGGCGAGGACGAGTACCGCAACAAGGGCGTCGCCTATTGTCCGCACTGCGACGGGCCGCTGTTCAAGGGCAAGCGCGTGGCGGTGATCGGCGGCGGCAATTCAGGCGTCGAGGCGGCGATCGACCTCGCGATGATAGTCGGCCACGTCACGCTGGTCGAATACGCCGACAGCTTGCGCGCCGACCAGGTGCTGCAGGACAAGCTTTATTCGATGCCCAACGTCGACGTGCTGCTGAGCGCGGAGACGACCGAGATCACCGGCGACGGCAACCGCGTGAACGGCCTCGTCTGGCGCGGGCGTCATTCGGGCAACGAGCACCGCGTGGAGCTGGAGGGCGTGTTCGTGCAGATCGGCCTGGTCCCGAACACCGAGTGGCTCGAAGGCGCCGCCATCGAACGCAACCGTTTCGGCGAGATCGAGATCGACGGCCGCGCGGCGACCAACCTGCCCGGTGTCTTCGCCGCGGGCGACGCCACTACCGTTCCCTACAAGCAGATCGTCATCGCGATGGGCGAAGGGTCCAAGGCTGCGCTTTCAGCCTTCGATTACCTCATCCGCACCGAGCCGGTGAACGACTTGGCCGAGGCCGCCTGAACCGGCCGGGATTAATCGATTGAATCGTTCGATGAGCGGTGATTGATTAATTCGCTCAACCTTATCGGACTATCGCGTTTAGCTCGCGCTCTCACTCCTGTTAGTTTTTCCTCGTGTCATTCTGCGGCCATGAGTTGCGGCCATAACATGTTGAAAACGACAGGAGAGAGAGATGGACGCCAAGACTGGATCGATCGAGGGCGGTTGCCCCGTGCCCCACGGTGGGGGCGTTCGCGCGCTGCTGGGACGCACGAACAAGGACTGGTGGCCCGAAATGCTGGCGACCGAGATCCTGAATCCCAACGGCCCGACGAATCCCCTGGGCGAGGACTTCGACTACGCCGAGGCGTTCAATGCTCTCGACTACAAGGCTCTGAAACAGGACCTGCACGACCTGATGACCGACAGCCAGCCCTGGTGGCCGGCAGACTATGGCCACTACGGCCCGTTCTTCATCCGCATGGCCTGGCACGCCGCCGGCACATATCGCACGGCTGACGGCCGCGGCGGCGCCAACAGCGGCCAGCAGCGCTTCGCCCCGCTCGATTCCTGGCCCGACAACGGCAATCTCGACAAGGCGCGCCGCCTGCTCTGGCCGATCAAGCAGAAGTACGGCCAGAACATCTCCTGGGCCGACCTGTTCATCCTCGCCGGCAATGTCGCCATCGAATCGATGGGTGGGCCGATCTTCGGCTTTGGCGGCGGCCGGCCCGACGTGTTCGAGCCGGAACGCGACATCTACTGGGGCTCGGAAGACAAGTGGGTCAACGAAGGCGTGCAGACCCGCATCGCGCCCGACCACAACATGCACGAGCTCGAAGGGCCGCTCGCCGCGATCCAGATGGGCCTCATCTACGTCAACCCGGAAGGACCGCAGGGCAACCCCCACGACGACGAAGGCATGGCGCGCGACCTGAAGGAAACCTTTGCCCGCATGGCCATGAACGACGAGGAGACCGTGGCGCTGACCGCCGGCGGCCACACCTTCGGCAAGGCCCACGGCAACGGCGACGCTGCGACGTTGGGCGCGGCCCCAGCCGGCGGCGACCTCGTGGCGCAGGGCTTCGGCTGGGTCAGCAGCGAGGAGCACGGCGGGATCGGCGAACACACCGTGACCAGCGGGATCGAAGGCGCGTGGACCAACACCCCCATCAAGTGGAGCGAGAACTACTTCCGCCTGCTGCTCGACTACGACTACGAGCTGGTACAGTCGCCCGCCGGCGCAAACCAGTGGCAGCCGATCAACCAGAAGGAAGAGGACATGGCCCCGGCGGCCTGGGACCCGAGCATCAAGGTCCCGACCATGATGACGACCGCCGACATGCAGCTGAAGCGCGATCCGGAATACCGCAAGATTTCCGAGCGCTTCCGCAAGGATCCCGAGGCATTCAAGGAGGCCTTCGCCCGCGCCTGGTTCAAGCTGACCCACCGCGACATGGGGCCCAAGGTCCGCTACCTCGGCCCGGAAGTGCCGCAAGAGGACCTGATCTGGCAGGATCCGGTGCCCGCCGGCACCATGCCGTCGGACAGCCTCGTGTCCGAGGTGAAGGGCAAGATCCGCGACAGCGGTCTGACAGTCAGTCAGCTGATCAAGGCCGCCTGGGCCTCTGCCAGCACCTATCGCAAGTCCGACCATCGCGGCGGCGCAAACGGTGCTCGCGTGGCGCTCGAGCCGCAGAAGGGCTGGGAGGTCAACGAGCCCGAGGTGCTCGGCAAGGTGGTCGACACCCTGAACGGCCTGCGCGGCGACATGAGCCTGGCCGATGCGATCGTGCTCGGCGGCGTGGTCGCGCTCGAGAAGGCCGGCGCCGGCGACGTGCCGTTCACCGGCGGTCGCGGTGACGCGACGCAGGACCAGACCGACGTCGACAGCTTCGAGGTGATGGAGCCCGAAGCCGACGCCTTCCGCAACTACGTGGGCAAGAAGAAGCTGGCGGTGAAGGTCGAGGAGATGATGCTCGACCGCGCCAGCCTGCTCGGCCTCTCCGTGCCGGAGATGACCGCGCTAATCGGCGGACTGCGCGTGCTCGGCGCCAACCACGGCGAGCGCGGCCATGGTCACTTCACGAAGCGGTCCGGCCAGCTGACCAACGACTTCTTCGTCAACCTCTACGACATGACCAACGTCTGGAAAGCGACCGACGACAGCGACGAGGAATACGTCGCGACCGACCGCAAGAGCGGCGAGACGAAGTGGCACGCCACCCGCGCCGACCTGATCTTCGGCTCCAATTCCGAACTGCGCGCGGTGGGCGAGGTCTATGCCCAGAAGGGCGGCGAGGAGCGGCTCAAGAAGGACTTCGTCAAGGCCTGGAACAAGGTCATGAACGCCGACCGCTTCGACCTGAGCTACGCCAGGTATCACAGGTAGTTCCGCGTTCGCGAAGGGGATGACCCCTTCAGGACGTTTCGAGCCCCCGGCAGCGATGCCGGGGGCTTTTTTCCTCGCTCAGACCCAGCCCGCCTCCTTCAGCGCGGCGACATTCGCACGGCTGACCGGGGCCTCGAGCCCGCCTGTGAGGACCAGGCGCAGGTTGCGCCCGTCGCGACGCGCGTCCTCGATGGCGTCGCGCGCAACCCACCACGAGCGGTGGACCTGCATCCCCTCCATTCCCTCCAACTCGATCACAGCGTCGCGCAACCGCAGCAGCACGAGGTCCGAACCCAGCGCAGTATGCGCGCGGACGTAGTGGTCCTCCATTTCGAGCGCGATCAGGCGAGTGCCCAGCCGCGGCGGCAGGCGGTCGAGGAATCGCGGATGCGGGGCGGCGGCGGGCGCAGCCTCCGCTATGCCGGTGGAATTGGCCCGACCGTGCGACAAGGCCAGCAGCAAGGCACTGACCGCGCCGCCGAGCACCAGCACCTGCCCATAGAGCGTGAGCGCCTCGTCGAGGCGAGGCCAGCGATGGGCGCGCGGAAGTCCCCACACGACCGCCGTCATCGGGACCGTGGCCACCAGCACCGCAACGACCCACAGCGCCCCGTTTGGCAGAGCGAGGTGCTCGTGCAATCGTCCGACCGCCCAACCGATCGGACGATAGAGCGCGTACCCGGCAAAGGCGTAGGCAAGCCAGGTGAGAAGCCGCGGCGCGAGCGGCTGGGCGAAGGTCCCGAAGGGGCCGATCAGCGCCATCAGCACACCAATCGCGGCCATGATCGCGAGATCGAGCGCGAGCTTGCGATAGAACCTGCGTCGGGGGGAGAGCGTGGCCGCTGGCATGTCTTGCCGGACCCTAGCGCCCGTTCGCGCTTCGTAAAGTGGCAGCCACGGACCGTCCGCGAAGTGCGCGCACCGTTCACGCAGGTGCGCTGGCGCGGATCGAATTTGCAGGCATCACCGGTGCATCAACATCTCCACCGGAGTCACCTGATGATCGCACTCGCCGTCAACCGCATAGCCCCGGCTCGGCCGAACTTCACGCTCACGCCGGCGCTTCGGGCCCTGGTGCTTGTCGTCAGCATCGCCCTTGGCGCTGCAAGCCTTGCTGCGCTGTCGCGCTGGGCTTCCGGCGTGGCCCCGTATCATTCGAATATTCGCAACCTGGCCGTGGTCATTCATCTGTCTGCGGTCCTGCCTGCCGTGCCGTTGGGCGCTTGGCTGCTGCTGGCGCGCAAAGGTACGCCACGGCACAAGCTGCTCGGTCGCGTCTGGATCGCGATGATGCTGGTGACCGCGCTCTCGGCGATCTTCATCCGCACGAGCGGCAGCTTTAGCTGGATACACGTGTTCGTGCCGATCACCCTCTATGCATCGGTTCAGACCGTGCGCCATGCCCGTGCTGGCCGGATCGCCGAGCATCGTCGACAGATCATCAGCCTCTATCTTGGAGCGCTCGCCATTCCCGGCCTGTTCGCCTTCTCGCCCGACCGCCTGATGGGGTATTGGCTCTACGGCTGAGGCGGCGCCGCGCTGAGCGGCCCCGGGCAGCTGCCACCCACCGCGGTACCGATCCCCCCGAAAGCGATCCCGTGGCTTGATTTGTCCGTGCGCAATGTCGCCCGACGCCTTACGGTCCAGAAGGCGAGCAACACCACAACGGGAGCCTTGCGACCATGAGCAGACTGCACGTTCACGCAGAACGCCACGCGACCTCGCGGATCGGCTGGCTGCGCGCGGCCGTAATGGGCGCAAACGACGGTATCGTTTCGACCGCCAGCCTCATCGTCGGCGTTGCTTCGGCCGAGGCGGCGCGGAGCGAAGTGCTGGTCGCCGGCATGGCCGCGCTGTTCGCCGGCGCGATGTCGATGGCCGCGGGCGAGTATGTCTCGGTCAGTTCGCAGGCGGATACCGAGAAGGCGGATCTCGCGCGCGAGGCGGGTGAGCTCGCCAACGAACCGGCATTCGAACACGAGGAACTGGCGGAAATCTATCGGAACCGCGGCGTCGATCCGGGAACGGCGAAGGCGGTGGCCGAACAGATGATGGCGCACGATGCGCTAGCGGCCCACGCGCGCGACGAACTCGGCATTTCGGACGCCACCACGGCGCGGCCCCTACAGGCGGCACTCGCTTCGGCGCTGACCTTCACGGTCGGGGCCGCCGCCCCGTTGATCGTCGTCCCGCTCGTAGCGCCCGGCGTGCTCATTCCCGCGGTGGCCGCTGTTTCGCTGGCATGCCTCGCGATCCTCGGCGCGCTCGGGGCGCGGGCAGGTGGAGCGCCGCCCCTCCGCTCGATCGTCCGCGTCACATTCTGGGGAGCGCTGGCGATGGGCGTGACGGCTGCAGTGGGCCAGGCGTTCGGCGCCGCCGTCGCCTGACCCTCCGGCAGATCAGACGATGACGAAATCGCTCGCCGCGATCACGTCGTGGTTGGGCAGGATCGCCATCAGCACCTGCGCGCCGGCGCCGTTGCCGTCGGCATCGAAGAACAGCTCGCCGGTCGCCTGGCTGTAGACGAAGCGATCGTCGGCATCGCCCGCCGCGCTGCCCATGACGAAGGCGCCGGCGGCCAGTCCGCCGGCCGACAGCCCCCCGCCGAACGCGCCCGCGTTGATCTCCAGCGTGTCCTCGCCACTCGCGAAGTCGTAGATCGTGTCGACGTTGGCCCCGGCATTGAGGTGAGCGAATCCGCTCGCGGCACCCGGCGCGTGGGCGAACACGAACGTGTCGGCCCCGCCGTTGCCGACCAGCGTATCGGCGCCCATCGCGCCGTCGAGCCGATTGGCGCCGTTGTCTCCGATCAGGGTGTCATCGAACAGGCCCCCGATGACGTCTTCGAAGCCCTCGAAGGTGTCGCCCTGGGCCGCGTTGTTGAACCCCTGTCCTGTCAGCAGGTTGACGAACACCGTGCCCGAATTGTCCTCGAAACTGAGCAGGTCCACGCCGTCTCCGCCGATCAGCACGTCGGCCCCGACCGCGCCGATGATGGTATCGTTGCCTGCCGCGCCGTCGAGCCGGTTGACTCCATCGCCGATGATGAAATCGTCGTAAGAGCGCCAAGACGTTCTCGATGCTGTCATAGGTGTCGCCCTGCGCGGCATTGCTGTACCCCAGGCCGAGTGTCAGGTTGACGAATACGCCGCCATAGTCGTCGGCATAGCCCGCGGTGTCGCTGCCGTTGCCTCCGATCAACCGGTCCCCTCCGAGCCCACCGATCAAGGTATCGTTTCCACCCAGGCCATTCAGAGTTTCAGGGCCCGTCGTACCCGATAGCGTGTCGTTACCATCGGTTGCTGCCAACGCGAACGAGGCCGGATCGATGACGAGACCGTGGCTTCCGTCTGCCGTGGTTTTGCTGACGAGCCTGAACTCGCCATTCTGTATGGTCAGCGTGCCATCGGAAACACCGTCTCCGTTCCCGTCGTACTGTACCACGGTCTGTCCACCCGCATTTTCGTACCGGTATTCGCCCGCTGTTCCGCTAAACGCGGCCGTGCCGATAAAGGTCGTGACCAGGTAGTCTGCTCTTGAGTTGCCGCCGAGATCGATGAGATCTTCGGACGAAAAGTCGGTAATGAATGTCTTGTCCAGACTGCGGATACCATCGACGAAAAGGTATTGGTCCGAACCAAGCCCACCGGTGAAAATGTCCGTATCGTCCCAAGTGAACGAATATTGCGACATTCGGCCATTGAAAATGTCGTCGTTGGTGCTGCCGATGACCGTGTCCCGCGACACATTATCGAGAAAATACAAACTGACGCTGGAGTCCGACGCATCGAGCGGGTTAATCGTGTAAGGATTCCTTTGCACGGTCAAGCCGACGTATTCGGCGTTGACGATGTCGACCGAGGTCGTCGCTGCTCCCGCCCTTTCGGGAAACTGCGAAACATTCGTCACGCCATCGATGGTCCTGATGTAAATTGTGCCTTCTTCACCATTGGCTGTCCTGACGAGGACCACATCTTCTCCCGCGCCCGCATCGATGAACGTGTTGAGCCCACTGGCATCGATCCGATCGGCGAACGAGGAACCGACAACGTGGCTGTCTGCTCCGATCGACATCACGAGTTGCGCGCCGGGATTGGCCGCCTGGCCCCAGCCTGAAGCGTCGAAATTCACCGGACCACTGTTGTAGGGAACAAAGAGAAAATATTCGATCGAGCTGAAAGTGAGATCGACGAGGCCGATGTTGTCGGTGAAGTGGCCGTCGGTCAGCACATAGCTGGCTGCGCCTTCATACATGGTGAAATACTGTGGCAGGCCGCCCGAGACATAAAGGAAGTCGCGCCCGGCACCGCCATCGACCACGTCCGTCCCGGGGGTGCCTTCGATGGTATCGTCGCCGCCAAGCGCATTGATGACGTCGTTCCCGTCGGTTCCCTCGAGAAAATCCGCTCCATCGGTTCCAGTGATATCAGGCATTGCGTCCCCTGCCGGCCTAATCCAGGCCAATTGCGCCGTAGCCGGGTCGTGCGAACCCGGGCCTTGCTTGTGACTGCCAAGACGACCGAGGGCAAGGATAACTTCGCCAGATCAACGCCTTCGCCGCAACACCAGGTACAGAGCCCCCTCCCCGCCATGTCTGCGGTGGGCGTTTCGCACGGCGGCGATGTCGTTGGAGTGAGGACCCGCGGCGAGCCAGTCGAGCACCTTGGCACGGATCGCGCCGCGCCGCTCGGCGCGGTCAGCGGGGTCGACGGGGCGCGGCTTGCCGGTGATCAGCAGGATGACCCGAGCACCCATCGCCTTTGCCTGCAGCAACCCGTCTTCGAGCCGCCGATGTGCCGCGTCGAGCGTATGGCCGTGGAGGTCGAGCGTGAAATCGGGCGCCAGCGCGCCGCGGGCGAACTTGCGCTCCCACGTGGTGTCGAGTGGCTGCGTCGCCTCGCGCGGCGCGATCGGCGGTGCGGGCGCCGGCCGGGGCGGCGGGACGCGACCTTTCGCCTGTTTCACCGGAACTGCGACAGGCTTGGCCAGCGAAACCGGTGATGACGTAGCCGGCCGGGTCCTTGGCACCGCCCGCAGAGGCTTAACCGTTGCCGCCAGCCGCGCCCAGGCGGCGGCCTCTTCCGCGCTCAGGCCGCGCGGCGGACGCATTTACTTCGCCCCGAGGCGGTCGAGCGTGCCCTTGGGGACGAACACCAGCGCCTCGCCGCGCCCGGTCATGCCGCCTGCGATGGTGCGCGCGTCGTCGCCGTTGCCCCAGAAGGTGTCGAACCGGTTGGCACCCTTGATCGCCCCGCCGGTGTCCTGTGCGATCCACAGGCCGTCCGCCTCGCGCCGGTCCAGATCGAGCCAGACCGGGGCGCCGAGCGGAACGTAGTTGGGATCGGTCGCTACCGAGCTCTCACGCCGCACCGGAACGCCGAGTGCGCCCAGCGGACCATCGCCGGTCAGCTCGCGAAAGAAGACCCAGCTCTGGTTCTCGCGCATGATCGCGCGGCCTTCCGCCGGATTGGCGCGCAGATAGGCCATGATGCCCTGCATCGAGGTGGGATAGGGCGTGCCGTCGCCGATCAGGCCGCGTTCGCGCATTAGCGCACCGATGCCGGTATAGCCGCGCCCGTTCTGCCCGGCATAGCCGATGCGCATCACAGTACCGTCGGGCGCGCGCAGCATTCCCGAACCCTGCACCTGGAGGAAGAAGAACTCTACAGGGTCGGCCGCCCAGGCAATGACCGGGGCACGTCCGGCGAGTGCACCGTCCTCGATCGCAGCGCGGTCGAAGTAGGGCACGAACTTGCCGCTCTCGTCATAGCGGCCGAGCGGCGGTCGGCCGGTCCGCTCGCTCTCGGGCATGTCGGCCGGCCACGCGCGCACGAGATCGGCCGGCACGCCATAGACCGGCACCTCGAACCCCGGCCCGCGCGTGCGCTGTCCCGCGATCTCGGGTTCGTAGTAGCCGGTGGCGAAAGCCTTGCCCTCACCCACGCGGGCGGTTTCGAACCAGTCGGCGAAAAAGCGCGGCGCCTGGGCCTCTGGCCAGGTGGCGGCGACATTGCACGGCGCCTCCCAGTCACGCGGCCGGGTCAGCCCGCTCACGTCCTCGCGCCGGAGGAGTTGGGCACACGATTCGCGAAAGCCGGCGAGTGCGGCGCCGGCATCGCCGGGCGCGAGGTTGAGCGAGTTTATCGATGGTCCGCGCGATACGCCGAGCAACACGGCCGTGCCCGGGGTGGCAGGACGGACGGGTGTGCTTTCGACCCCTCGCGGAATGACCGGGCCGCAACTGCCGAGGATGGCCATCACCGCGAGTGCAACCGCGTACCGGCCGATCACCCCGCTGGCTCGTCCCATTGCTAACCCTTTCGGCGCAAACTAGCCTTCGTCGGTCTCGTCGAGCAGCCAGTCGGGCGCGGCCGAGCGGAGGTCGCGCGAGAAGGTCCAGATGTCGCGGCTTTCAATCGCGTCGTCCAGCGAACCGGCGATGGGATTGCCGTCCTTGTCGCGCACGATCGAGGCGATGTCCGCCACGAAGCGCACGGCCACGCGGGCGATGTTGCCGTCGAGCCGGGCCGAGTGAACCGTCGTGTCCTCGATACGGATGAGCCGGTTGTCGAGCGTTTCGCCTGCGGCCTCCCGCTCATCGATGGCGGTGGCGAACCCTTCATAGACGTCGCTGTCACACAACTGGCGCAGTTCTTCCTTGTCACCACGCCAGAACGCTTCGAGGATCATGGCGTAAGCACCCTTGGCGCCTTCGAGGAACGGCAGCAGGTCGAAACGGCGGTCGGCACCGACGATATCGCGCAGACCGCGTTCGATCGCGGGGGGGAACCCGGCGAGCTCTCGCGCGGTCGAAGGCTGCAGTCCCGGCGCGGCCGGGGCGGGCGCGGCGGCCTTGTCATCGGGCGCATCGAAGCGGCTCGGGATCGGTTCCTCCTCGTGCTCCGCCCGGCGACCGAGCACCGAATAGAGCCGCAGGCCCAGGAAGGCTGCGATCATGGCGAGGATGACGATCTCGTAAATCACTGTGACTTTTGTCCCGTTGCTTACGGATCAACGCACGAGCGCCGGTCCGGTTCAATCGTGCCCGAAATAGATACGAAACACAAATGAACAACCATGGAATGCCCGAAGGTGCATGAGGTCCGATCTGTTGCGGCCCGCCGGCGCTGCTGCTAGGCGCGCGGCCGAACGCAGGCATTTCCACAAGAGAGAATCACCCATGGCCGACGAAGGCGACGTCCTCACCGATCTCAACCCGCAGCAGCCCCAGGGCAATGGCGCCGACACCGCGCCGGTGGCGGGGATCGTTTCGCAATACGTGAAGGACCTCTCGGTCGAAAATCCCAAGGCGCCGGAAAGCTTCGGCTGGACCGAACAGCCCGAGCTGGACGTGCAGTTCAACATCGGCGCCAAGCTGGTCAACGACGAGATCACCGAGGTCGAGCTGAAGATTTCCGTCAGCGCGAAGAGCCCGCAGGGCACCGCCTACATCGTCGAGCTGGCCTATTGCGGCCTCGTCGGCATGCGCAACATGCCCGACGAGCAGAAGCACGCCTTCACTTATGCCGAGGCGCCGCGCTTCCTGTTTCCGTTCGCCCGCCAGATCGTCGCCGATGCGGTGCGCAACGCCGGCTTTGCACCGCTGATGCTCGATCCGATCGACTTCAACGGGCTCTATTTCCAGCAGCTCCAGCAGCGCCAGAGCGAGCAGGGCGACAACTTCAGCTTCGCGCCCGAGGATTTCGGCACCAACGAAAGCAACTAGGCACTGCCGGTAGGGCGCGCCGGTGAGCAGCCCATGAGTAGCCTCGTCCGCAACGTCGGAACGATCGGTGGCCTGACCGCGGTCAGCCGCGTGTTCGGCTTCGTGCGCGACATGCTGCTTGCCCGCGTGCTCGGCGCAGGGCTGGCAGCCGACGCCTGGCAGCTCGCCTTCACCCTGCCCAACACCTTCCGCCGCCTGTTCGCCGAGGGCGCGTTTAGCGTCGCCTTCGTGCCTATGTACGCGCGCCGGTTGCACCGGCCGGACGAGGAAGGCGGCGGCGAGGCGGCGGCGGACGAATTCGCCGGCGACGTGCTGTCGGTCTTCGTGTGGGTCCTGCTGGGCTTTTCCGCCCTGTGCATGATCGCAATGCCAGGTATCGTGTGGCTGCTGGCGCGCGAATACCAGGAGGTGCCAGGCAAGTTCGAACTGGCGGTCCTGCTGAGCCGCGTGACCTTTCCATACCTGGCACTGGTCAGCCTGGTGGCGATGCTCTCGGGGCTTCTCAATGCCCGCAGCCGGTTCGGGCCGGGGGCATTCGCCCCGGTGTTCCTCAACCTGGTGATGATCAGCGGCATCGTGGCCGGCTGGTACCTGCGCGGAGATGGAGGAGACGACCGGATCGTCGCGTGGGCGCTGGCGATCTCGCTGTCGCTCTCGGGCGTAGTGCAGCTCGCCTACATGTGGTGGGAAGCGCGCCGCGCCGGAGTGCACCTCAAGGTCAGCGCGCCCAAATTCACGCCGGAGGTAAGGCGGCTCGGGATGCTGATCCTGCCAGCCACTTTCGGCGCGGGCATCTACCAGGTCAGCCAGCTGGTCGACACGTTCTTTGCCACCAGCCTGCCGCAGGGCTCGCTCACTCTGCTGAAGATGGCAGACCGACTCAACCAGATGCCCCTCGGCATCTTCGGTATTGCGCTCGGCACGGCGATACTGCCGATGCTCGCGCGTCACATCCAGGGCGGCGACAAGCGCGAGGCGCAGCGGTTGCAGGCCAACGCGGTGGAGGTCGGCACCCTCCTCACCCTCCCCGCAGCCGTGGCGCTCGCGATCTGCGCACCGGCGTTCGTGACCGCCTTTTTCGTCGGCGGCAAGATGACCCTCGCGGACGGGGCCATCATGGCCGACATCGTCGTTGCTCTCGTCTGCGGGCTCCCATCCTATGTCCTGGTGAAGGTGTTCCAGCCAGCGTTCTTCAGCCGCGAGGACACGCGCACCCCGGTGTTCATCGCCGCAGGCGCGCTGGCGGTGAACATCGCGCTCAACTTCTACGTCGTGCCGCGTTACGGCATCGTCGGACTCGCTGCCGCGACCGCGATCACCTCGACCCTCAACGTGCTGACGCTCTACACCCTGCTGCAGGTGCGCGGCTGGTTCCACATGACCGGCAAACTGGCCGGGCGCATTGCCCGGCAGGCGATCGCGAGCGCGGCCATGGGCGCGTTCCTGTGGTGGCTGCTGCCGCAGTTTGCGGGCCGCTATGCCGGCAACGTGTTCGAACGGGTCTGGTCGCTCGCCGTGCTGGTGCTCGGCGGAATGATCGTGTTCTTTGCGGTCGCCTATCTCGTCGGCGCGCTCGACAAGGACCTGCTCGCCCAGCTGAAGCGCAAGCGGGCGGACAAGCCCGTCGACCTTGCCGAATAGCGCGCGTGTGCTAATCGCACCGGCGATGGTTCGTGAAGCCGCCCCTGCAGTGTCACCACCGCGCCGCCTCGCGGTGCGCGGTCGGGCGGCCTGGCGATGGCCGCGTTCCGCCTGAACGACTTTCGCCCGCTCGCCGGGCGCCCTTCGCTTTTTGACTGACACCTTTTCGAAAAGGACACCGCCATGCGCGTCGTCTCCGGCATCCAGCCCACCGGCAACCCCCACCTCGGCAACTATCTCGGCGCCATCCGCAACTACGTGAAGTTGCAGGATGACGCGCTCGCCGCGGGCGGCCAGTGCCTGATCTTCATTGCCGACCTCCACGCCATCTCGATGCCGCACAGCCCGGCAGAGCTACGCGCCTCCACGCTCGAGCTGGTCGCCATGCTGGTGGCCGCCGGGCTCGATACCGAGCGCACGATCCTGTTCAACCAGGCCCAGGTCCCGGCCCACGCCGAACTGCAATGGCTACTCAACGGCACCGCGCGGATGGGGTGGCTGAACCGGATGACCCAGTTCAAAGACAAGTCGGGCAAGAACCGCGAGGGGGCCAGCATCGCGCTGTTCACCTACCCGGTCCTGCAGGCAGCGGACGTGCTGCTCTACCAGGCGACGCATGTGCCCGTGGGCGAGGACCAGAAGCAGCACCTCGAGCTGGCGCGCGACATCGCGCAGAAGTTCAACAACGACTTTGCGACCGGAGATGCGCCGGTCTTTACCCTGCCCGAGCCGATCATCCCGCCCGAAGCGGCGCGGATCATGTCCTTGCGCGACGGCAGCGCAAAGATGAGCAAGTCGGACCCGAGCGAGATGAGCCGGATCGAGTTGCGCGACGATGCCGACACGATCATGCGCAAGGTAAAGAAGGCCAAGACCGATCCCGAGCCGTTGCCAAGTGAGGCGGAAGGCCTCGAAGGCCGGCCCGAGGCGCTCAACCTGGTGACGATTTACGCAGCAATGGCGGGGACTTCGCTCGACGAAGTGCTGGCGCAGTTCGGCGGCCAGGGCTTCGGTGTGTTCAAGCCGGCGCTCGGTGAACTGATGGTCGAGCAGCTTGGTCCGATTACCGGGCGCTTCAACGAGCTCAAGGCCGACCGCGAATCGCTCGACGCCATTCTCGCTCGCGGTGCCGCGCGCGCTCGCGAGATGGGCGGACCCACGCTGGGCGCCGCCTATGAGGCGCTTGGGCTGGTCCACGGACGGCATTGAAACCGCTGAAATCATGCACATTTGTGAATCGTGATATTCAATCGCGGTTCAGCCCGTCATACCTATAACACGCCCTATCGAACGACAGCGCGTGCCCAGTTGAGGGGGGCCAGGCTGCGGCAACACGTTTTCGGAGCAACAGGACCATGACGTTCTTTTCCTTTTCCTCGCGCGCGGTAAAGATCGCCGCCGCCTCGCTGGCACTGGTCGGCGTTTCGGCGTGCACGACCGGCTTCAATGCCGACGTGTCGCGTTTCCAGACCCAGCTTCCCGCCCCGCAGGGGCAGAGCTTCTACGTCGTCGCCGAGGATCCGGCGCTGGCGGGCGGGCTCGAGTTCTCGCAGTACGCGGGATATGTCGCCCAGAACCTGGCTGAGCTCGGCTACGTCCAGGCCTCCAGCCCCGAGGCGGCGACGATGCTGGTACGCTTCGACTATGGCGTCGACAATGGTCGCGAACGCGTTCGCACGACCGGCTTGAGCCGCGGCGGTTGGGGTTACGACCCATTCTATAGCCCTTGGTATGGCTACAGCCAGCCGGTCGCCTATCGCGATCGCCACGGGAACACGCGCGTGACCTACGTCCCGACGCGCCCCTGGGGTTACGGCTTCTACGACCCGTTTTTCGGGGGGCCGGATATCGACAGCTACACCGTCTACACCAGCGGCATCGAGATGAAGATCGACAACCAGGCCACCGGCCAGCGCCTTTTCGAAGGCAAGGCGCAGGCGCTCTCCACCTCGAACCGGCTGCAGTACCTCGTGCCCAACCTTGTCGAGGCGATGTTCACCGATTTCCCCGGCAATTCCGGCGAGACCATGCGCATCTCGGTCGCGCCCGAAAACATGCCGGTGCAGCGCAACACGAGGCGATAAAGCCGCCACGACGCAATCACCAGAGAGGGCGGGCCCATCCTGGCCCGCCCTTTTTCGTTGGCGCGCCGGACCGGTACGGTTAGGCTTTCTGCGCGTGTGCCAGCTCGCAAGGCCGGCCTGAGACGAAACGGGAGAGACATGAAACACCTTCGGATCACAATCGCCGTGCTGCTGGCAACCTCATCTGGCGCCATGGCGCAGGTGCCGCCCGACATCGCCGAAAAGACGCGCGCGCTGGGCCAGACGATGAACCCGGTCGAGGGGTACTCTCCATGGCAGGGGCGCATCGACCCGGCCATGTTCGATGGCGTGACGATCACGCGCGGAATCGCCTACGGCAGCGAACCGTCGCAGGAACTCGATATCTACATGGCCGACGGGACCGAGCGCGCGAAGCGGCCGGTCATGGTCTTCGTCCATGGCGGTGGGTTCGTCGGCGGGCGGCGCGGCGGCCAGCCCTATCCCGACAATATCCCGACCTGGGCGGTGCACGAAGGAATGGTCGGGGTCAGCGTCGACTATCGCCTCGCCCCCGCCAACAAGTGGCCGGCGGCGGCCAACGATCTCGCCTCCGCGCTGCTATGGGTCCGCGGACATATTGGGGAATACGGAGGAGATCCGGACAGAATCGTTGTGTTCGGTCATTCGGCGGGGGCCAACCACGTGGCCGACTATGTCGCTCATCCCGAAGTGCAGGGAACGGAAATTGCCGGGATCAAGGGAGCGGTCCTCCTCTCCCCCTTTTATGCCGACGAAGTAGAGCCCGGCGCCGCACCCCACCCCTATTACGGCACCGATGCGAACCTCCAGACCGCGCATCCCCAGGTCGAGCGGCTGCGTGGCGCCAATGTGCCGCTTTTCCTCGGCAATGCCGAGTTCGACCCCTACATGATGCAGCACTTTGCCGAACAGGCACGCGACTGGCTGTGCGAGCAACCCGAGGCCTGCCCTGAATACGTCAGGCTGGGAGACCACAACCACTTCACCGAGGGAATGGCCCTGGGGACCGAGGACAAGTCGCTCAGCGGACCGCTGGTAGCGTGGATGAAGCGGAACGGCGTACTCTAGACCAGGGCCTTGTGCCCGCCGGTCGAACCGAAGCCGCCTGCCCCGCGATCGGTATCGTCGAGTTCGTCCACCTCGTCCCAGGTGGCCCGCGTGACGGGCGCCAGGACCAGCTGGGCGACCCGGTCGCCGCGACGGATCTCGAACGGTCCATCGCCGTGATTGATGAGGATCACCTTCAGTTCGCCGCGATAGTCCGAATCGATCGTGCCGGGAGTGTTTGGGACAGTGATCCCGTGCTTGAGCGCCAGGCCCGAGCGCGGCCGCACCTGGATCTCGTATCCTGCCGGAATGGCCAGCGCGAGGCCGGTTGCGACGGCGTGGCGAGCGCCGGGAAGAACCGTAACGTCCTCGGCGGACAGCACGTCCATCCCGGCAGCGCCGGCAGTTGCATAAGCCGGGAGCGCAAGGTCCTGCCCGTGAGGCAGGCGTTTTAGCGCAACGGCAACGGGCGCCCTATCGGTTGACGAGTTCATCGGCGATCCGGCCCACCAGCTTCAGCGCCACGTCTTCCTTGCTCATGCGGTCCCAGTTTTCCTCGTTCGTTTCGCTCACCAACGTAACCTTGTTGTCCTTGCCCCCCATGACATCGCCGGAGACATCGTTGGCGACGATCCAGTCGGCGCCCTTGTTCTTGCGCTTCTTGCGCGCGTTGGCGAGCACATCGTCGGTTTCGGCGGCGAAACCGATAAGGAGCTTGGGTCGTTTCCTGTCCGCGGCGACGTTGACCAGGATATCCGGGTTCTCGGTCAGCAAGAGGGCCGGTGGGGCCGACCCGCGCTTCTTGATCTTGTGCGGCTCATAATCGCGCGTTCGCCAATCGGCGACCGCGGCGACCATTACCGCGGCATCGGCGGGCAACGCCTTCTTCACCACCTTGGCCATTTCATCGGCGCTTTCTACGTCGATCCTGTCGACCCCGCGCGGCGTGGCAAGATGGACCGGGCCGGTCACCAGCGTCACCCGGGCGCCCGCGGCGGCGGCGGCGGCGGCAATGGCGAAGCCCTGCTTCCCGCTCGACCGGTTGGCGATGTAGCGCACCGGGTCGATCTTTTCCCAGGTTGGCCCCGCGGTCACCAGGATGTGCTTTCCGTAGAGCGGCCGGTGATCGTCGCTTTCGTCGAAGTCGGGCTGAAAGACGAGCGGATCCTCCGCCAGTTCCTCGACCAGCGGGCCTTCGGGCACCGGCTCGGGCGCGGACTGGTGCGGGCTGAGCTCGTGATTGATGGCCTGAAGATCGGTCGGTGGGGCGGCCTTCGCCTTGCCTTTGACCGCCATCAGAGGATGGGCCAGGTCGGGCACGATTTCGACCGCCTCTTCGGCGGTCCCGTCCTCGGCCGGAAGTTCTTCGGGCGGATTGAAATCATCTGCGAACGAGACCTCCTCCTCGGCGATGCGCCGCGGGGTCGAGCGCGGGATGATCGACGAGAGAAGACCGCCGAGACCGCCCCGCCTCGGAGCCACCTCGACTTCCTCTTCCGGCTCGATAGCTTCCATCAGCTCTTCGATGTCGCGCGCCCCGGCTTCGCCCGGATCGAGATTAAGCGCGTCGGCGATCTCGAGCCAGACGGTCTCCGGTTCGGGCAGGCGGCCGGGTCCATACTCCCCGCAGGCCATCTCGCCCTCGTCAGGCTCGAGGACGGTAACCCCGGCTTCGCGCAGCAGGGCGACGTTGCGCTGGGTCGCCTCGTGCTGCCACATGCGCACGTTCATGCCCGGCACCGTCAGCACCGGCTTGTCGGTCGCCAGGATCAAAGTAGTACCCAGATCGTCGGCGATGCCCGCCGCCATCTTGGCCAGCAGGTCCGCCGTCGCCGGGCAGACCACTACGAGGTCGGCTTGGCGCGAGAGCTGGATGTGGCCGATCTCGACCTCGTCCTTCAGGTCCCACAAGCTGGAATGGACCTGATTGCCGGACAGGGCGGCCAGGCTCATCGGAGTTACGAATTGTGCGCCGCCGTCGGTCAGCACGCAGGTTACGTCGCCGCCGCCCTTCTTGATCAGGCGGACGAGCTCGCAACTCTTGTAGGCGGCGATCCCACCGCCCACGACCAGCAAGATACGTGGCCCGGCCATGCTTTTCCCGTCGTCCCTCCTCAGGCGCACGTGCAGGAACGCACCCTAACGGCACGCCCGTCGCGAGACCAGTGATGCCCGCGCGATGGTTAAGTTTTGCCTAGCGCGGAGCGATCGGGCAAGAACCCGGCAGTTGTTTTCGGGGGAGGTTTTCCAATGCGTTTCGTGCTCACCGCGCTCGCCATGATCGGCGGGATCGTCTTTGCCTTCATTGGCCTCGGATTCTTCTTCACTCCGGAAACCTCAGGGGCAGACTTCGGCCTCGCTCCGGCGAGCAAGATGGGGCTGGCAGTTTTGCGCGCCGACATGACTGCCTTCTTCGTGGTCGGCGCCGTGTGCCTCGTATGGGGAGCATGGAAGCGCAACGGCGAATTGCTGCTGGTGCCCGCCGGGCTGTTCGGCATCGCCTTCACCGGCCGACTGCTGAGCGCGATCGTGGACGGAACCTACCCGCAGTTCTGGCTGCCGATGCTGGTCGAGGCCGCCGTGACGGTGATCTCTATCCTCGCGAGCCGGCTCCTGCCGCACCAGGCCGTGGGTCACGCGACGAGCGAATAGCCGCAATCAGGTCGAAAATCGCGCGCGGCGCCAACGCCAGACCGGCGCCGTAAGCGGGGGTGAGCAGGGCCATCCAGTAGAAGTTGTCGATCCGGGCGAAGAGCATCACCATCGCAACGTATCCGGCAAACCAGATGCTGCCGGTCAGCCCCAGCCGCCCGCCGAGGCCGAACCAACCGACCAGCGGCAAGACTGCCATTGGCGCACCGATCCAGACCGGCAGGACGTTGAGCGGCGTAACGAGCACCAGTCCGTGGAGTGCAAGGTCGGGGCCCTGCAATGCACCCCAGCCGCTCGAAACCAGATCCCCCGGCAAGCGGTGCGCGATGACGGCCTGCGCGTGGAACGCCATGCCGACGGTAAACAGCACGATGGCGCCTGCCACCGCCCGGACCTCGCCCCAGCGCTTCTGGCTCAGGGCCAGCACACCCCACAACAGGAAATAGGGAAGCGCGAGTTCGCGGATGGCCAGCCCGATGCAGGCAAGCAGGAACGAAGGCCACCACAGGCGCCGGCGATAGGTCGCAAGGCTGGCCGAGACGAACAAACCGGCCATGATCTCCTGACTGAGACCCACCTTTGTAATCAGTCCCACCGCCCCGAGCGCCAGAGCAGCGAGACCCGCGCCGATCTGCTCGACCCGGCCGACCCTGTCCTTCAGACCAAAGTAGATGCCGACCGCCGTCGTCGCCCACAGCAGCACCGCGATGATCCGCAGGCCAGGCAACCCGAACACGATCGAACTCATCGCAAGCGTCGGCGGGCGGACGGTGACGAAAGGCGTGGTGGGGAAACGCGAATGGCGATGCTCGTCGAGCGCGGCGGCGTAGTAATTCTCGCCTTCCGCGACGCGCTTGTCGATCGCCTCGTAGAGGTCGAAATCGCGCCGGGCACCCTTATTGAGCTTGGCCTTGTTCGCCGCCACCGCCTCGCGGCCGTAGCTTTCCTCCGCCTGGACGCTCCAGAGGCAGGCAACCACCGTGAGCGCCAATGCCAGCGCGGCGGTCCAGCGCGGCAGATGGCGCAGCGGGCGGCCGAGCGCTTCCCACCACGCCACGATGTCGGGTATGCGGATCATGCGGCCCGTGCGGATTTCCAGAGCGAACCAAGCGCCATCGGCAGGAAGGCGAAGCCGGCGAACCAGACGGGAACCACCAGCAGGCCCCAGTAGAAGTTGTTGTCACGCCCGGCGAACATGAAGAACAGGCCATAGCCCGCACAGGTCAGCCCGGCGAGAAGGCCGAGCGGGCTTTTCCACCCTGCCCAGCCGACCAAAGGCAACAGCGCCAGAGGACCGGCGAGCCAGCGCGGCAGGAACTGCAGCGCGCTGGTCTCGGCAATATCCTGCGTCAACCCCCGGAGCCCGCGTAAGGCGAGCCAGGTTGGAGAGTCCCGGTCGCTCGGCAACATCAGGGCGTTCACTTCTGCCAGGTGCCAGGCGAGAAAGACGGTAAATAGGATCACGAGTACAGCCCAAGCCACCGCCTCGCGCCAGTCGCGTCGCCAGAGTGCCATTGCCGCCATGAGTAGTACGAACGGCAAGGCAAGCTCGCGAATCGCCAGCGACCCGGCTGCGGCAAACCACGACCAGTGCCAGGTGCCCGGCCTGTGCAGTCCGATGGCCAGCGCGATGAGCAATCCCGCCCAGACTTCGTGCAGGTTGGCATAGGCCGGATTGAGCGCCGCCGCAGCGCCGAGCAGCAGCAGCGCGACCGTCACCACCCTGCGCGGAGCCCCGCCAGGCTCGTCTGCTAGTCGCACGTACCATGCCCCCGCGGTCAACGCGCCAAGGAGCAGAAGGACGGCCAACAACTCGCCGCCCATCAGAGCGGTCAGATAGGCCATGGTCGGCAATCGCACGGCCAGGCCGGGCCTGACCGGAAAGTTCGCGGCGCGCTGTTCCTGGATTGCAGCGCGGTGATAGTCGTCCCCGTGCGCGACGCGCGAGGCAATCCGGTCATAGAGCCGCAGGTCGATGTCACGCTTTGGCGGCGCTGGCGACTCGGTCGTTGTCGCCACCGGATCCTTGGGACGGGCTGGGGCCGCGACAGATGACCACCCAGCCAGTACCAGCGCCAGTGCAATGACCGCCAGCGCCGCAGTTGCAGCGCCTCGCGGCCAATGAGCGAAGCGGTCCCAGCTCGGAGCCCCCCCGTCTCTCACTTCACCCGAGCCACCCCGCGATGCTCGCGGCCCAGACGAGCGCGCCCCCCGCGAGCGCGGCGGCGAGATAGCCGACGATGCGACCGCCCATGCCGCGGCGCCGCTCCCAGATCAGCTCTATTACGGGCAGGGGCGGTGGGTCGGGCGCACCGCCGCGTGCCGGGAAACGATCTTCGATCCGCCGCACGAGATCGGGAATGAGCAGCAAGGTCTGGAAATCGGTGCGGATGCGATCGGCCAGCGCCGCCTCTGGTCCCAGTTCGTCTCGGATCCAGCTGCGGACGTAGGGTGCCGAGACGTCCCACATGTTGATGCCGGGATCGAGCTGCGTGGCAATCCCTTCGACCATGACCATCGTCTTCTGCAGCAACAGCAAGTGCGGCTGAGTTTGCATGTCGAAGTCACGGGTGATCGCGAAAAGGCCGTCCAGCATCTGCCCGACCGACAGCTCGCTCACAGGCTTGCCGCGCATCGGCTCGCCCACGGCGCGCAGTGCCGTCGCGAATTCGTCGACTGAGTGATAGGCCGGCACGTACTGCGCCTCGAAGTGAATCTCGGCCACGCGGCGATAGTTGCCGGTCGTCAGCCCGTAGAGGATTTCCGCCAGCCACTGTCGCGCGCGACGGTCAATGCGGCCCATGATGCCGAAGTCGATCGCGACGATCGTCCCGTCGGGTCGGACGAACAGGTTTCCCTGGTGCATGTCGGCGTGGAAAAACCCGGCGCTGATCGCCTGGGTCAGGAACGCAAGCACCAGCCGCCTGGCCAGTGCGGGCAGATCGTGCCCCGCGGCCTTGAGCGCCTCTACGTCGGAAATCTTGATCCCGTCGATCCACTCGATGGTCATGACCCGGCCGTTGGTGCGATCCCAGTCGATCGACGGGATGCAGTAGCCGTCGAATCCGCGCATGGCCTGGGCCAGTTCGCTCGCCGAGGCCGCTTCGCGCCGCAAGTCGAGTTCGCGGTTGGTCCAGCGTTTGAAGTTGGCGATGGTCAACGCGGGGCGGAGCCGCCGTGCCTCGCCGCCGAGATCCTCTAGGTGCGCCGCAGCCCACTCGTATGTCGCGATGTCCTTTGCCAGCCGCTCGCGGATTCCGGGTCGCAGGACCTTGATCGCAACGTCCACGCCGTCCGCTGTTGTCGCCCGGTGGACCTGCGCGATAGAGGCAGAGCCGACCGGGATGGGATCGACATGGCTGAACAGGGTAGCGACGGGCACTTCGAAGCTGCGCGCGATCTCGCGCTCGATGGCCTCGAATGGCACCGGCGGCAGGTTGTCCTGCAGGCTCAGCAGGTTGCGCGCTGCATCCTCACCGACGAGGTCGGGCCGGGTGGCGAGGGATTGGCCGAGCTTGATGGCGGCGGGGCCGATGTCCTGGAAGGCTGCGGCGTAGTCGGGCGTCCGCGGCTGCATCGCCCCGAAACGCGCGATGCGCGCCAGGCGCTGAACCTGCGGCGGGGTGTTGGGATCGGCCTCGATTCCCCGCAAGGCGCCGTGCCGCGCCAACGTCCGCCCCCACTTCAGGAGCCGCCAGATGTGTGTCGACGGGCGAGTCACCCTATACCTTCCACCCCGAATGGATCGCGACCAGGCCGCCCATGATCGGCTCCACTTTGGTGCGAGCGAAGCCCGCCTCTCGGATCATCTGCTCGAACTCGCGCATCGGCGGGAAGCGGCGGATCGATTCTATCAGGTAGCGATAGCTCTCGGCGTCGCCGGCGACCATCTTGCCGATCTGCGGTACCAGTTTGTGGGAGTAGAGGTCGTAAGCTTCCTTGAAGCCCGGCCACTCGGTCGTCGAGAATTCGAGGCAATAGAAGCGGCCGCCGTATTTCAGAACCCGGTGCGCCTCGGCCAGGGCCTTGTCGATCCGGGTAACGTTCCGAATGCCGAAGGCGATGGTGTAGGCGTCGAACGTCCGTTCGGGATAAGTTAGCTGCTCGGCATTCTGGCAGCTCCAGACCAGGCTCGTCAGCCCCTTGTCCATCGCCCGCTCCACCCCGACGTCGAGCATTTCCTGGTTGATGTCGGCCACCGTCACCTCGGCGCCCTTGGCAGCGAGCCGGAAGGCGATGTCGCCGGTGCCGCCCGCCATGTCGAGGATCGCCTCGCTCGGCTGGGGTTTCACCCGCCGGACGAACTGGTCCTTCCACAACCGGTGCATCCCGCCCGACATGGCATCGTTCATCATGTCGTACTTGCGCGCCACGCCGGAGAACACGGCGCCGACCCTGCGGGTTTTTTCCTCCGGGGCGACTTCTTCGTAGCCGAAGCTGACGGTCTGGCTGTCGGGCTTGTTCATGTGCCGTCCTCTAGCGGCGAGCCTGCGCCAAGGCCAGCGCTCGCCATTTTCCTCGCGTGACGGCGCATCGCGACCAGCGAAAGCGCGATGCCGAGCAGGATCGCGGCCATCCCGGCGAAGTGGTAGGAGTGCAACGGCTCCCCCAGCAGCGCTGCGGACAGGAAGGCTCCGATCACCGGCATCAGCGTGATCGACACGCCAGCGCGCGCCGGCCCAACCACGTCGGCGGCCGAGTTGAAGATGAAATACGAAACGATCGAAGGAAAGACGCAGACGTAGGCGAAGGCCCCGAAGGCGAGCGGAGTCGGCCGGATGCGTTCGCCAGCGAGCCACTCGCTCGCCGCAAAGGGCGCCAGCACAAAGGCGCCGATCACGAACGTTGCGAACACAAAGCTGATCGGCTTGATCTTCGGGCGCAGGCGCAGGCCGACCGTGTAGAACGCCCAGACCAGCACACCGCACAGGATAAGCACGTCGCCGAAACCGAAGTGCAGGCGCAGCGCTCGCGTGGGATCGCCCTCGAAGACGACGATCGCCACGCCGAGGATCGCGCAGAGGACTCCCGCAATCTGGATCAGCGGGGAACGGACGCCGAAGGCTATCCGCTCGAACAGGACGACCGCCGCCGGGATTCCCGCCTGCAGCAGCAGGCCGTTGGTCGCGGTCGTATAGCGCAGGCCGGTGTAGATCAGCGAGTTGAACATGCCGACGCCCACGAGGCCGAGCAGCAGGGTCGCCTTCCAGCCCTGGCGCAGGGCGGGCCAGTCGGTCCGCAGCGGACGCCAGGCGAACGGTAACAGGATCAGGCTGGCGCCGGCCCAGCGCACGAAGGCCAATGTCAGCGGCGGCACGTCGAACCGGACCGCGCGGGCGACGATCGTGTTGCCGGACCACAGCACCATCACCAGCCCGAGCAGGGCGAAGGCGATGAACTGGCGACGATCGGAGGACATCACGGCGGCCCCTAGCCGCGCCGCGCCTCGTTGGCGATGACAGATTGCGACAGCGGCGCTATCGCCCGCCGCGATGCCCGAGCTGCCCGAAGTTGAGACCACAGTGCGGGGCCTGGCCCGCCTTCTAGAGGGCCAGAGGCTCGAGTCCGTCTCGCTTCGCCGGCCCGACATGCGCTTTCCCTTTCCCGATGGCCTCGTTCAGTCGCTCACCGGTGCACGCGTCACCGGGCTGGGGAGGAGGGCGAAGTACGGTCTCGTCCACACCGATCGCGGCGAGACGATGGTCTTCCATCTCGGCATGAGCGGGCGCTGGCGGATCGATCCCGAGGAGATCGGCAAGCACGATCACGTGGTCCTCACGACCTCCGGTCACAGCTTCGCATTGTGCGACCCGCGCCGGTTCGGCTTCGTCGACCTGGTGCAAACCGATGCGATCGACGCCTGGCCGCCGTTCGCGGTCATGGGGCCCGAGCCGCTCGGCCCGGGGTTGACCGCGCGCCATCTTTCCGACGCGCTCGCGGGGCGAAAGCAGGCGATCAAGCTCATGCTGCTCGATCAGAGGATCGTCGCCGGCCTGGGCAACATTTATGTGTGCGAGGCGCTGTGGCGGGCCCGCATCGATCCGAGCAAGGCGGCAGGGAAAGTCTCGCGAGCCAAGTTGGAGGCGCTGGTCGCTGCGATCCACGCGGTTCTCGGCGAGGCGATCGAAGCGGGCGGATCCACCTTGCGCGACTATGCCCGGCCGGACGGACAGCTCGGCTATTTCTCCAAGCGCTTCGACGTCTACGATCGCGAGGGGCATCCCTGCCGGCGGGACGACGGAGGCATGGTGAGTCGCCTTGCCCAAGGCGGCCGAAGCACCTGGTTCTGCCCCCGCTGTCAGCGATGAGGGGGCAGAGTTGCCCGCAGGTGAAAACTTCGCCAGAACGATGTCATCCGTTCGACACGCGCAGTTGAACCGGGGGCAAGAGGTCGCAGAGCGGCAGTCGGGTCTGGCTCGGCACTGGCTGGCGGGAATGCGCAGGGAGAGGCGCATGAACGAAGTAGAAGAGTCATCCAGTGCAGAGCCGCGCCGAAAGCGCAGAACTCGCACGCATCGCAAGAAGAAGAACGTCCTGCGCGGCAAGCGAACGGCGAACATCCTTTACGATCTGCGCTGGGCTCTGCTTGGCGCCCTGATCGGGGTCCCCTTGCTTGCTGCGGTCCTTTATCTCATACAGGACATATAAGGTCCGGACGGCCGCGCGAATAAGTTGACGATTCGCTACGGCCCCGCTAAGGGCGCCGCTTTCCGGCGGTTAGCCGTCGTTTTAGCAACCCGCACAGAACAGATTTGGGCCGCGCCGCAGGCGGCCAGCAACAAGGACCGACATGGCCAACACGCCGCAAGCCAAGAAGCGCATCCGCCGCAACAACACCCGCGCCGAGATCAATGGCGCCCGCGTCAGCCGCATCCGCTCGTTCGTCAAGAAGGTCGAACTCGCGATCGCCGGCGGCGACAAGACTGCCGCGGCGCAAGCGCTTGCCGGCGCCCAGCCCGAACTCGCGCGCGGCGTCGCTCGCGGCGTGCTGCACAAGAATACCGCTGCCCGCAAGATGAGCCGTCTGAGCAAGCGAGTCGCAGCGATGTGATTCGCCGCTCCGGCGTTGTCCGGAGGGAACGGAAATCGAACACGAGACAAGCGAGGCCGGCGTTATCCACGCCGGCCTTTTTTGCATGTGCGAAGATGGTCGCGGCGACCGTCATGGAAATGTAGGATTTCCCGCGATTCGCTTGTTTTTGCGAGTGATTTTTCACGTTTTCAATGACTTGAACGCAGGCCTGCGGTGTTGCGCCGAGTCAAGCCGGTTTATTTCAAAAATTTTGCAGGGCGGCCCTTGCTGAACTCGGCTGACAGCTTTCTAAGACATGCCCTCAGGCCGCGGAAGCATTCCGCATCGGCCATTACATCGAGACGGCGATTCGTGCGTGGCGGCCTGCATAAATGGGCTTTCGCCAGGGGTGAAACTGTGCCTGCGCACGACCGCTGTCGCGGGGGGGGGCAGTGATGAATAGAGAGACGGGGCGAAATCGATGATTCGTGGTGGTTCGCACGCGGGACGATTCGGTAAATCCGGTGAGGGGAAATCCATGAACGAAACTGACGAGCAAGAAGCGCTCGATCTCGCGGCCGACTGGTCGGACATCAGCCTCGGCCTGCGCAAGGATCTGGGTCACCAGCTCCACACGCAGTGGATCAGGCCGATTCAGGTGGGGACCTTCTGCAAGGAAACCGGCACGCTCAACCTGTTCCTGCCGACCGAGTTTTCTGCCAACTGGGTGCAGGATCGTTTCCACGACCGCCTCTCGCTTGCGTGGAAGATCGCCCGCAGCGAAGTCCGCCAGGTGAAGATCGGCGTGCATCCCGGCCGCCGCAAGCTGGCCGACATGGAGTTTCGCGGCCAGGACGGCTTCGGTCACCGCGCCGCGAACGACGCGGTACCCGGCATGGCGATGGCCTCGATCGGCGAACACGGTTTCACCAGTTCCGTCGGCCTCGATCCCTCGCTGACTTTTGCCGCCTTCGTTACCGGCACTACGAACGTGCTCGCGTTCAACGCTGCCGAGCGGATGAGCAAGGTCGAGCAGCCACAGTTCAGCCCGCTCTACCTCAAGGCAGCGACCGGCCAGGGCAAGACCCACCTGCTCCATGCGATCGGCCATTCCTACCTGCAGGCTCATCCCCGCGCGCGCATCTTCTACTGCAGCGCCGAGCGCTTCATGATCGAGTTCGTCCAGGCGCTGCGCCAGAACGAAATGATGGAGTTCAAGGCCCGGTTGCGCGCCTTCGACCTGCTTCTGGTCGACGACATCCAGTTCATCATCGGCAAGGCCGCCGCACAGGAGGAGCTTCTTTACACGATCGATGCCCTGCTGACCGAGGGCAAGCGACTGGTCTTCGCTGCCGACCGCGCACCGCAGGCGCTCGATGGCGTCGAGCCACGGCTCCTCAGCCGGCTTTCCATGGGCCTCGTTGCCGACATCCAGCCGGCCGATATCGAGCTGCGACGCTCGATCCTCGAGAGCAAGCTCACGAGGTTCGCGCCGCTCGCCGTGCCTGCAGACGTGATCGAGTTCCTCGCCCGCACGATCAACCGCAACGTGCGCGAGCTCGTCGGCGGTCTCAACAAGCTGATCGCATACGCCCAGCTGACCGGGCAGGACGTCTCGCTGCAGCTTGCCGAAGAGCAGCTGACCGACATCCTCTCGGCTAACCGCAAGCGCATTACCATCGACGAGATTCAGCGCACCGTGTGCCAGTTCTACCGCGTCGACCGTTCGGAAATGAGCAGCAAGCGCCGCGCCCGCGCCGTGGTCCGTCCGCGCCAGGTGGCGATGTACCTCGCCAAGGTCCTGACCCCGCGCAGCTATCCCGAAATCGGCCGCAAGTTCGGCGGCCGCGACCATTCGACCGTAATCCACGCGGTGCGCTTGATCGAGGACCTCAGGAAGCGCGACGCCGACATGGATGGCGACGTGCGCAGCCTGCTGCGCCAGCTCGAAAGCTGACAGCGTTAATTCGCACATAGTCTGCACATGATCTGCACGGGGCGTGCCGGAGTTTTCCGGCGCGCCCTGCACAGCCTTTTGCACAGTTGCAAAGCGCCCTAGAGGGCGGTCATGGCCATTCCCGCGCACCGCCTCGAACGCTTCGCCCGCCACATCGTGCTGCCCGAAGTCGGCGGCGCAGGACAGGCGCTTCTGGCGAGAGCCCACGTGGCCCTGGTCGGCGTCGGAGGGATCGGCTCGCCCGCGCTGCAGTATCTCGCCGGGGCTGGAATCGGGCGGATTACGCTGATCGACGATGACGTGGTCGATGCCAGCAACCTGCAGCGACAGACGCTTTTCTCCCAGGCCGACATCGGCCACCTCAAGGCGGAGCGGTCCGAGGCATGGCTCGAGGCGTTCGATCCGGCGATCGTCGTGCAAGCTGTGGCCATCCGGGTCGATTCGGCCAACGCCGGGGCCCTGTTGGCCGAAGCCGACCTCGTTCTCGACGGCTGCGACAACTTCGCCACCCGCCTTGCTGTTTCGGATGCCTGCGTCGCGGCCGGCATCCCGCTGCTTTCAGCCGCTGTCGGCCGCTTCCAGGGCCAGGTCGGCGCCTTCGCCGGCCACCTAGCGGGGGAAGCCTGCTACCGCTGCTTCGTGGGCGATGCATTCGATGCCGAGGATTGTGACACGTGCGCAGAAGACGGAATGCTCGGCGCGATGGCCGGGTGGACCGGGACCTTTGCCGCGCTCCAGGCGATCCGCGTCATCCTTGCCCCGACGGGAGGACTGGGCGGCCCGCAATGGAGCCACCTCCACGTGCTCGACGGCCTCGCGCCGGGAATGCGCACGATGCGCATAGCCAAGGACCCGGAGTGTCGGGGTTGTGGCCCCTCCCTAGCCTGAGGAACCTAGCGCCAGCGTGCGCGCGGCCGAGCGCACCGCAAGCCATCGGTGCCGCTCCTGTTCCGCATCGGCGAGAGCACGATGCGCGGGCGCGGCATCTTTCCGGCCGACCTCGCAGCGGGTGACGAGATCCGCCACGGTGCGGTCGAGCGCTTCGGCCGGGACGGCGTCGCGAAGTTCCGCACAGGCAGCTTCGCGCAGGATTTCGTCGCTGTCGCGCAGGCGCAGGGCATGGCGCGGGAGTCCGGCGGCGCGGAGCAGTACGCTGAGCCACTTGCCGTCCCAGGAAGGGGCGCTGGCGCAGACCTCGTGGGGCCCGAGTACGCCGAGCATGCGCCGCGCCACCGCGGCGTGGTCAGTGCCCTGGGCCTCCAGTTCGCGGCGGGAAATGCCATGGATAGCCTCGGCCGCGGCATCCCAGTCGATCCAGCCCGGCGCCGGGCGGATGAGGTGGGCTTCGCTCTGCCCATCCTCGAAAATCCAGCCGACCTCGATCGGATAACTGGTATCGGCGAGCGACGATGCTTCAAAGTCGAGGAAGGCGATCATGCGCCCTTAACGCCCGAACGCCTTGTCCGGACCCGCGCGGCGTCAATCCGCCGAGCGCAGGTCCTTCTCAATCGCCTTACGGAACGTCGCGCTCGACCAATCGAGATCGTCCACCCGGATGCGCGGCTGGTAGACCTCACCGCTTTCCCGCGGACGCTGGTGCCAGAACTTGATCGGGATGACGATGCGGCCCTTCCCCGAGGGAAGCTCCTCGCTGCGCACCTCGAGATAGATCGAGTCGGCCGAAGTGGGCGCTCCCATTAGCGTGGTGTTGCCGAACAGACTGAACGTGTCGACCGCGTCGAGGCAGGCGCTCGCGCAGCGGCCCGGCGTGATGACGTAGACCGGCGTGGCGAAGTCTGTTGCGGGCGACTTGGCGGCCGCTGCGGCGATCTCGTCGGCCTCGTCGCGGATGATGTAGAATGGCTCCCCGGCGGCAAGGCTGCGATGCATTCCTTCGGCTACGGGCCGGACCTGGCTCAACATCTCCGGGTTGTCCTTGAAGACATCGAACCAGGTGTCGACGTAGGCAGTGTTGGCCTCACTCGCCCGAAACCAGATGCTGACGTCCCTGTAGTAGTCGAAGCCACGTCGATCGACCGCTTCGTCGCCCCAGAGCGCCTTCGCGACTTTTTCCGACCAGGTCGAAGAACCACCGTCGTTGCCGCGCAGGTCGAGGACGACCGCGCGCGCCTCCGCGAGTTCATCGTGACGGGCCGCGAGGTCGGCATATAGCCTGTCGTAGGCCGCCTTGCCCGCCACGTCGGGCGCAAAGCTGGGCATGGCGATCCAGAACAGCCCCGGAGCGGGTTCGGTGAGCCCGATCGGTTCTGGCGTCCCGTCGGTTGCCGCGAGTCGCCGGGCAGGCAAGATCGTCGGGAGCGGGTTGCCAAGCCAGCACCTGCTCCTTCTCGATCCCGTCGGACCCGACGAACGTGCAGGACCTGGCGGGCGCCTCGGCATCGCTGCGACCGATCATCATGGCTGGTGTGCGCGACCACCATTGGCCAGCCTGGCTCGGCCGCATGGCGCTATCCAGGCCTCGCTCGCGAATCCAGGCGCGGATCGGCCGCCCGTCGCAGCGCACGATGCGGGTGCCCGGGGCGAAGGGGAATCCCGGCGCGGTCGAGTGGACCAGCAGAGCATTGCCACGCCACGCGGGCACGAATCCGGCCCAGGTCTGATCCACGCCCGGCGTCGCCGCGCCGTTTGCCGTATTGCGCACAACCCGCGCGTGGCCATCGCCCAGCACGGCGCTGAAGGCACCAAGGGCGCGGATATAGTCGGTTTCGCTCGCGGCCGTTCCTGCCCGCTCCATCGCGGCGTCGCGCGCCTGCTGCAGTTCCTTGCGAAAGCCTGGATCGCCGGGGTTCTCCCAACCGGGATGGTTGTCGCGGTAGATCGCGTAAGCCGCCTCGATGTCTTCGCGCGCGGCGGCGCCCCAGTCGGTCGCCTGCTGGGCCTGCGCGGCTCCGGCCAGGAGGGTGACGCCAAGCACCAGCGAGGAGAAGAATCTGAACCGCATTGTCGTTCCCCCTGATATCGTTGCGGCCTCTTGCCTCGGCCGCGCCACCGGTCGCGCACCGTTCGACGAACGCCCCTCAGCGCTCCGCGTGCGTCATAATTTCCGCCACCCAGCGAGGCACAAGTTCGCTGGCAGGCCCCAGGCGCGTCTCATCGAACCATCGCGAGCCCTGGCTGCGTTCGAGGTTCAGCTCGAGCGCGCGGGCACCGTGCTGCTTGGCCTGCTGGACGAAGCCCGCAGCCGGGTAGACCGCGCCGCTCGTGCCGATCGAAACGAACAGGTCCGCCCCTGCCAGCGCCTCGAAGATCCGCTCCATCTGGTAGGGCATCTCGCCGAACCAGACGATGTCGGGGCGCAGGGCCGCTGTGCCGCACGAAGGACAGGCAGGGCCGTCCAGCAGCCTCCCGGTCCAGCGGTGGCGCGCGTCGCACGCCGTACACCAGGCGCTGAGACCTTCGCCGTGCATGTGCAGCACCCGGCGCGACCCGGCCCGCTCGTGAAGATCGTCGATGTTCTGGGTCACGATCAGCAGTTCGCCGTCCCACCCTTCCTCAAGCCGCGCGAGCGCCTCGTGCGCCGGATTCGGACGCGCCGCGAGAATGCCCTCGCGCCGCTGGTCGTAGAAACGCTGGACCAGCACGGGATCGCGTCGGAAGCCTTGCGGGGTGGCGACCTCTTCGACCGGGTGGTCTTCCCACAACCCATCCTCGGCGCGGAAGGTGCGCAAGCCGGATTCGGCGCTGATCCCGGCTCCGGTGAGAATGACGATGTTGCGGATGCCGGTCATGTGCCGCATGAAGCACGGGCAAAGCGGGAGTGGCAATGGCCAGGATTGGCATCATCGGCAGCGATGGACGCATGGGGCACGCCCTCGTCCAGGCGATCAAGACGAGCGGGCAAGAGCTGGCCGGCGGGATTGACCGGGGCGGCGACGTGGCCGGCCTCGCCGATGCGAGCGACGTGCTGGTCGATTTCTCCGTACCCGCCGCGCTCGACGCAAATCTCCACGCGGCGGTCGGCGCCGGCGTCCCGATCCTCGTCGGGACCACCGGCCTCGAGGAGCGGCACCATGCAGCGTTGGACAGCGCCTCGGGCGCCATTCCCGTACTTCAGACGGGCAACACCTCCCTCGGGGTCACGCTGCTGGCTCACCTCGTGCAGGAGGCGGCGAGCAGGCTCGGGGCCGACTGGGATATCGAGATAGTGGAAATGCACCACCGGATGAAGGTGGACGCGCCGAGCGGTACTGCCCTGCTGCTGGGGGAAGCTGCGGCGTCGGGTCGTGGCATCAACCTGGAGGAGAGGTCCGAGCGGGGGCGGGACGGGCACACCGGACGCCGCGCCGAAGGTGCAATTGGTTTCGCTTCGCTGCGCGGCGGAACCGTGGCCGGCGATCACTCCGTTATCCTCGCCGGCGAGCAGGAACGCATCGTCCTCACGCACAATGCGGAAGACCGGATGATTTTCGCGCACGGGGCAGTAAAGGGCGCCGAGTGGCTGATCGGCCGGACCCCAGGGCGCTACGGCATGGCGCAAGTCCTCGGGCTCTGAGAAGGCACAGGGGCATGGCGGGGCTGCGAAGCTATCTCCATCATCAACTTGCCGAAGGTATCGAGCCCGGCGGATCGCTGACCTGGATGAACCGGGTCATCGTGATGACCATCATTGCCGCAGTTGCGACTGCCGTACTTGCGACCGAGCCTTCGCTCGATGGCGCCTGGCACCGCGACCTGCTGATCGCAGAGGCCGGCTTCGGGCTGGTCTTCTTCGCCGAATACCTGGCGCGGATCTATGCCGCGCCAGAACAACCCGGGCCGCAATCCGACTGGGCCAAGCGATGGCGCTTCATCGTCTCGCCGCTGGGCCTCATTGACCTGCTCGTTGTGCTGACCACGCTCTTTCCGCTTGTCATCGCCGACACTGCCGTACTGCGGATGGTGCGGCTGCTGCGGGTCATCGCGGCGATGAAGTTCGGCCACTACTCGCAGGCCTTGCGCGAGATCCTTTCTGCCGTTCGCGCGCGGTCCGACGACCTGCTGGTGGTGGTGGCGCTGGGCGGGGTCTCGATGTTGTTTGCCGCGACCGCGCTGTTCCTGGCGGAAGGCCGCGCGCAGCCAGAGGCGTTCGGTTCCATCCTGCGGGCGCTCTACTGGGCGGTGATCACGATGACCCAGGTGGGATATGGCGACGTCGTGCCCATCACCGGGCTTGGCAAGCTTTTCGCCGCGTTCACTGCGCTGGCCAGCATAGCACTCGTCGCCATGCCGATCGGCATCTTCGCCGCGGCGTTCTCCGAAGCAATGCAGCACCGCCGCGACTTGCGGATCGAGGAGCTTCGGCGCCATATCGCTGAACTCGACGTCGAAGACGGCCGGATCGCCGCAAAGCTCGAGGCGCTGCAGCGGCTGAGCCGGAATCATAAATGAAACGTGGTGACGTCTTCGAGTTCTTTCGCCTGCTCGCGGAAGACGATCCGGATCCCGAAACCGAGCTGGAGTTCGGCAATGCCTTCCAGCTCGTCGTGGCGGTTGCGCTGTCTGCGCAGTCGACGGACATCGGCGTGAACAAGGCGACCCGAGCCCTGTTCCGCGAGGTGAAGACGCCCGCGCAGATGCTGGAACTGGGCGAGGAAGGGCTGAAGGAACACATCAAGACGATTGGCCTGTTCAATACCAAGGCGAAGAACGTCATCGCTCTGTCGCAGATGCTGGTCGACGAATTTGGCAGCGAGGTCCCGGAAGATCGCGACAAGCTGACGCGCCTGCCCGGGGTGGGGCGCAAGACCGCCAACGTGGTGCTCAACTGCCAGTTCGGCCACGCAACCTTCGCGGTCGACACCCACGTCTTTCGCGTGTGCAACCGCACTGGCCTCGCGAAGGGAAAGACGCCCGAAGCAGTCGAAGCGAAGCTGGAAAAGGTCGTGCCCGAGCCCTTCCGCCTTCACGCCCACCACTGGCTCATCCTGCACGGCCGCTACACCTGCAAGGCACGCACACCCGAATGCTGGCGGTGCAAGGTCATCGAGCAGTGCGGCTTCAAGGACAAGAATACGGAACGCCCCGGCAAGCGGCCCGTTGCAAAAGGCAAGGGCGCGAAGAAATCCTGACCGCGCGCCCGCCTGGAGGAAGCCATATGCGCCCGATCCTTGCCGTCGCTTTTCTCATCCCTCTCGCAGCCTGCCAGCAGCAGGTCGCAAGCGCACCTGCCAGCACCGCACCGGCCGTCGTGGCGCTCGGTCCGGCGGAGCGTTGCATCCGGGTTCGCAACATCAGCAGCACCCAGGTCCAGGACGATCACACGATCGACTTCAAGATGCTGAACGGTACCACCTACCGCAACACCTTGCCCGGCCGCTGCTCCAGCCTGGGGTTCGAAGAGCGCTTCGGCTACACCGTCTCGACCGGACAGCTGTGCAGCGTGGACGTGATCCACGTGCTCTATTCAGATGGAACGCGGGGCGCCGGCTGTGGTCTGGGCGAATTCCTGCCGGTGCAAATCAACCAGTGACGGCGGCGGCTACACGTCGTCAGCCGAGATCATCTCCTCTACGTCGATCTCGTTCACCAGGCTCGCCACGGTAACGGTCACCGTGCCATCGCCCGTGACGTTGGTCGCTGTGCGCATCATGTCCATGATGCGGTCGACCCCTGCAACGAAGGCAATGGTTTCGAGTGGCACGCCGACCGCGCCGAACACCAGCGCCATCATGATCAGCCCGGCGCCCGGGATTCCGGCCGCCCCGACCGACCCGAGTGTGGCGAGGACCGAGATCAACAGGTAATCCCCGAGATCGAGCGGCACGCCGAAGATTTGCGCCCCGAACACGGTGGCGAGACCGAGATACATCGCCGTGCCGTCCATGTTTATCGTCGCGCCAAGCGAAACGACGAAGCTGGAGGTCGACGGCGTTACACCCAGATTGCGCTGGGTGCAGCGCAAGGTGACGGGCAAAGTGGCATTCGAAGAAGCGGTCGAATAGGCGACCGCGATGGCATCGACCATGCCACGGAAGAAGTCCTTCACCGGCAGCTTCGACACGAAGTGGATCAGCGATGTGTAGACGATGCCGATGATCAGCAGGCAGCCGAGGTAGTTCAGCGCAACCAGCTTGGCGAGCGCGAAGAGCGCGGCGTGGCCGAGCGTGCCTGCGACCCATGCCATCAGCGCGAAGACGCCGAACGGGGTGAGTTCCATCACCACGATGGTGACCTGCTGCATCACCACTGCGCCGCTGTCGAACACCTTGGCGACCGGGGAGCCTTCTTCTTTCGCCATGACGATGCCGATGCCCACCAGCAGCGCGAAGATTATCAGCGGCAAGACGTTGGCGTCGGCCATGACCTCCACCGGGCTCTGCGGCACCATTCCCAGCAGCATGTCCCGCCAGGTGGCATCGTTCGGCTGCGGCGGCGGCCCGACTGCCATTCCCGCGGTGTCCACGCCGAGCCCCGGAGCGAAGATCGCGCCGAGCGCGAGCCCCAGCCAGACCGCCACCTGGCTGGTGGCGACGAAGAGCAGCATTGCGCGCCAGCCAACCGCACCCAGCTTCCTGAGGTCGCCGATCGAGGCGACGCCCGAGACGAGCGAGAAGAAGATCAGCGGCACGACCAGCATCTTGATGAAGGCGATAAAGATATCGCCCACGATCTTGATGCTCTCTGCCCCGGGGCCCCAGACGAGGCCGGCAACGACCCCCAGCACCAGCGCGGCGATCACGCGTTTCCACAGCGGAATGGCGAACCAGGAATTCATGCGATGCTCTCCGGCTGCGAGCTTGGATTGGCGATCATTCGGCTAGCGCCGCCAGGGCTATCCGCCGGTAGATCCGCGCGACCGTGTCCAGGTCCTGCACCGCCACCGCCTCGTCGCGCTTGTGCATCGTGGCATTGACCAGTCCGAATTCGATCACCGGCACGATATCCTTGAGAAACCTGGCGTCGGAGGTGCCGCCGCTGGTCGAAGGTTCGGGTTCCACGCCGGTTTCTTCCCGGATCGCGGCTGTGACGATCTCCTGAAATCGCCCCGGCGGCGTGAGGAAGGGTTCGCCCGAAATGACCGGCTTCGCGCGCCCTCCATGCCGTTCGGCGATCTCGCTCACCCGCCGTCCCAGCTCTTCACCGGTCTGCAGGTCATTGAAGCGAATGGAAATGCGCGCCTTCGCCTTGGCTGGAATCACGTTGTGCGCCGGGTTGCCGACTTCGAGATCGGTAATCTCGAGGTTGGAAGGCTGGAACCAGTCGGTCCCCTCGTCGAGCACCAGCGCGTCGAGTTCGGCCAGCATTGCCACGAGCCTGGGGACCGGATTGTCGGCCAGGTGAGGGTAGGCGACGTGGCCCTGCACGCCTTCGACCTCAAGCCAGATGTTGATCGATCCCCGGCGGCCGATCTTCATCATGTCGCCGAGGCGATTGACCGATGTCGGCTCTCCTACCAGGCACAGATCGGGTAGTTCCCCCGCCTCGCGCATCATGTCGATCAGGGCGCGAGTGCCGTGGATCGCGGTGCCCTCCTCGTCGCCCGTGATGATCATGCTGAGCGTGCCGGCCTCGACCGGGATGTCCGCTGCCGCAGCTACGAACGCGGCGACCGCGCCCTTCATGTCGACGGCTCCGCGCCCGTACAGCAGGTCCCCGCGAATTTCAGGCTCAAAGGCTCCGCTTGCCCAGCCCTCGCCCGGCGGTACGACATCGACGTGGCCGGCGAAGGCGAAATGACGTGAACCCTCCGGTCCGCGCCGCACCGCGAGCATGTTCTCGACCGGCCCGCCCTCGTCCGCCCCGCCCTTGAGGAACCGGTTACATTCGAAGCCGAGCGGGGCGAGCATGGCTTCGAGCACGTCGAATACCGCCCCGCGCGCGGGTGTCACGCTCTCGCAAGCAATCAGCGCCTTGGCATGTTCGAGAGCGTCGCTGGTCTTGTTCACCACCCGGCGTTAGACGAGCGTTCCGCAGCTTTCCAGCCGGAGCGAACGTCCATGCCCAAGCTCGATCTCGACGCCATCCCGCGGAGCAACGCCACCGGCTATCCCAACCCCTTCGACAAGGCGGTCGAGGGCCGCTGGTACAAGCGCCTCCGCCCTGCCGCGGGCCTCACCTCGCTGGGCGCTTCGCACGTCGTGCTCATGCCCGGCGCATGGTCCTCACAACGTCACTGGCATGGCGAGGAGGACGAACTCGTGGTCATGCTCGCGGGCGAGGCAGTCCTTGTCGAAGATGACGGCGAAACCGTCATGCGGCCGGGCGACGTCGCCGCCTGGCCCGCTGGCGTGCGCAACGGGCACGTCCTGCAAAACCGCTCGAACGCCGAATGCGTCTTCCTTGCCGTGAGCGCGGGCGACAGCGAGAGGGACTGGGGCGAATATCCCGACATCGACATGATTTTCGACCGTGCGAAGGGTTTCTCGCACAAGGACGGGACGCCTTATCCACCCAAGGGGTAACGCTACGCCGTCACCTCGAACTGGGCGATGGTCCATTCCTCGCCCTCAGCCCCGTTGATCCACTGCTGCATCCAGTCGTGCTCCCACACCGCCTGCATGTAGGCCTGCGCGAAACCGGGAACGCCCAGCCCATAGGTGATGAAGCGGCTTACGACCGGCGCGTAGAACACGTCGGCCGCACCGAAGGTGCCGAACAGGAATGGCCCGCCGCGGCCGAAGCGGGCGCGGGCCTCGGCCCAGAGCTGCAGGACACGCACGATGTCGCCGCGGGCAGCGTCGGAAATCTCGTGCCCCTCGATCCGCCGGCGGATATTCATCGGGCATTCGCGGCGCAGGGCGAGATAGCTGCTGTGCATCTCGGCGACGCAGGCTCGCGCCATTCCGCGCGCGGCATCGTCCTTGGGCCAGAAGCGGTCGCGGCCGACCTTGTCGGCAAGGTATTCGAGGATCGCCAGCGAATCCCACACCACCGTCTCGCCGTCCCACAACACCGGCACCTTGCCCGCACTGGGCTGGAATTCGCCGTCCTCGCGCTTGGTCGCCTGCCAGTCGTCGCCGTCGATGTGGACGGTCAGTTCCTCGAACGCGAGGCCCGACTGCTTGGCCGCCAGCCAGCCGCGCAGCGACCAGCTTGAATAGTTCTTGTTGCCGATTATGAGCTTCATGTGCGGGCCCTGTTCTTCCCCCGAGCGGACCTAGGCATTCAGCCAAGCCGTGTCGAGGCTGAACAGCGCCTCGTTGTCGAGACAGGCTGGATTAACCTCGGGAACGGGTATATTGTCGCTGTCAAAATTGGAGAGGGTGTCAATGAAGCGCTTCATTCTGGGTGTTGCAGCGGTGTTCGCGGTCATGTCGACCGCTGCCCCGGCTCACCATTCGTTCGCCGTCTTCTTCGATCCGGACAAGAACGTGACCGTGACCGGCACCGTCACCGCGTTCCGCTTCACCAACCCACACGGCACGATCGCGCTCGACGTGAAGAAGGCCGACGGCAGCATCGAACATTGGCGGGCGGAAACGAACGCCCCGGTCATCCTGGTGCGCCGGGGCTGGACTCGCACGAGCGTCAAGCCCGGCGACACGGTAACGATCACGGGCTGGCCCGCGCGTGACGGTTCGCCCTACTTGCGGCTGAGCGAGATGAAGGACGCGGCGGGCAAGCCGATCGGTCACGCACCCTTCGGGCGGCAGGATCAGAGCTGATGCGTTTCGCATTCGCGGCGCTGGCCGCAGTCGTCATCGCGGCCCCGGCTTGTGCCGAGGCGGACCTGTCGGGATACTGGAGCGCGCCCTTCCGCGGCTACCCCATGCCCGAGGATCTCAAGGCCAAGCTACCGGCGGACGCCGTCGTGCTTGACGATACCGGCGCGGCGGAATTTCCGCGCGGGGTCTATGGCGGACTTCAACTGACGCAGAAGGCGCTCGACCACGCGCGCGACTGGCAGCCGACCGACGACATGACGATCGCCCGCGTCTGCCAGCCGCAGTCGATCATGTACACCGTGCAGGGGCCGTTCCCGTTCGAGGTCATCCAGGCGCCGGGGCTGGTCGTCTTCCGCTACGAATATTACGACCAGTACCGCCTGATCCACACCGACGGGCGCGGCCACCTGCCGGAAGACGCCCCGCACAGCAAGATGGGCGATTCGATCGGCCACTGGGAGGGCGACACGCTGGTCGTCGACACGACCCACCTGGCGCCGTCGACCATCACCAACAACGGGCTCGACCATTCGGACAAGGCGCACATGGTCGAACGCTATCGCCTTTCGGCAGACGGCAAGGCGCTCGAAGCCAGCCAGTGGTTCGAAGACCCCGAGGTGTTGAAGAACAGCGGCGCGCGGTTCATTCGCTGGGACCGGGGCAACGACTACATCTACCCCTACGAGTGCGATCCCACGTTCGCCCTCGAATACCAGGGCAAGAACGCACCCGCACCGGTGGAGGCTCCGGCGGCCAACTAGCGCCCCTGGTGCGACAAAATTTCGGCGGCGGCTTTTGGGGGCTTGCCGCGACCGCTCCAACGTCGGAAATGGGGTGGTTAGCTGCCGTTCCGATTTGCTGGCCCGAGGCGCCGGGCGAATTTTGCCGCGGCACTGACCCAAAGCAACAGCATCCCAGCGATGAAGGCTCCTCCTGCCAGAATTTCATAGCCGAAATAGGCTAATGGGAGGGCCGTCAGGACACCAATTCCCATCAACGCCAAAGCCAAACGCGCCGCTCGATGTTTCATCGACGACAATCTGAAGGCGGCAGCAACGATTGACAAGGCAATGTCCGCGATTGGGGTGGAATGCGGTCATTGACCGCAAGTGGTTGCCCAGTAAACTCGCACGAATGTGGCGGCTGATCCTTGTTATTGCGCTTTCCGGGTGTGCGCCCGCCGATCAGGAAAGTGTTCGCACCGTAGCCGCGATTGAAGTCGTCCTGAAAGAGCCTCAAGATCGTGTCGACCTTGTAGCGATCCTCCGACAGCATGCGGCGCAGGCCGGCCTTCACGTGGATGACGGAAGCCTTGAATGGCGTGAGTTTGAGCGGAGGGCAAAACAGATTCCGCCAGAGGACCAAGTGACCTTCAACGCAGGTGTATGGCGAGGCGAGGATGACGACGAACCAGTGGCATTCGCAGACGACAGGTTTCATAGAGGCCGCGTTTGGGTGACGTTTATGCGCGGAGCAAAGGCCAATCGTTTCAAAGCATACCAAGATGCCACGATCAGCGCGATACGCGACCGATGGCCAGAGGCTAAGTTCCTTCCGATATTGCCGTGGGGAGGTCTTCCCCATGCTCGGGACTTAGTGCTGACTAGCGAAGGATATAGAATTTCACGCTCGTCGGCATCCGATTACGAGTTGTCGCCGACACTACCGATCTTCGCGGATAAATAGCACCGGGCCAATGTCAGCTTTGGGGTCGTTAGCAGAATGTCCGCTTTCAGATCGGAAAGCGAGAAAGCTGCCTGTCCGCTTTTGGCAAGCGCCGCGCCATGCGCGAACGTCCGATGTTAGGGTGGGAAGCGGTCACTCGGTCTTGCTGCAGCGTTCGTCAGCAGCCGCGCGTTGAACCGCCACTCTCTGTGCCCACACGAACGAACGATAACTTATCCATAAAAGCATGATGATGGTGGCCGCTCCGCCCACCAGAAAGAGCGCCAATGTCGCGTCGCTATTCGCATCCAATTCAAAGAAGTCTGTGATTGCGACCGACACAAAGAAGGGAATGAAGGTCAGAAGGCCGAGGCGGATCGACCGAATTGCCCCAAGTCCTTCGGCGTCGAACCGCCGGTCTATCCATGCATTGAGAGTCCGAAATCGTTTCACCAGTCGCACCACCCCGAGAATAAGCCTTGGGTCCCCGTCCGCAACGGGGTCGTTAGCAGAAAGTCCGCTTGTGATTCGGGAGCGCACGAAAGCTGCCTGTCCGCTTTTGGCAAGCGCCGCGCCATGCGCGAACGTCCGATGTTGGGGTGGAAAGCAGACTTTAGCCGCGACCTAGTTTTCGCCACAGGGTCCGTATCCCAACGGCGCCCAAGGCTCCGTAGTATGCCAAGACTGTGAAGGCGAAAATGGCGAGCGGTAAGATCAGGGCCAAGCCCACGCCGGGAGGACCTGATCCATCATCATGCGCTGCGAGGAAAACCGCATTTACGAGTGCCCATTCGATGATCAGCAGCAATGGCAAGAGCCCGGCGTGAACCGTCCAGCGAGGCTGCCGGGCAACGCTGTGTGTCCAAGCCCATAGGGAGATCAATGGCGGGGCAAAGATCAGCCCCAGCCACCCAATCGCGCCAAGTAGGAAATTGCCCGCCATCGACGGATTTATATCTTACGCTGTCAATGCCCGCAATGGGGTCGTTAGCTGACTGTCGGCTTCTCGGCGTCCGTCGAAGGCGACCGGACGCTCCGGCCGCTTGGGACTAGGTCCGCACGTCCTGCAGAACGGCGGCGCGTAGCGTGTCGATGCCCATCTTCGTTTCGGAGCTGGTTACGTGGATCTGCGGGAAGGCCGCGGAGTGCTTGCGCGCCTCGGCCTCTACGCTCGCCAGGGTCGCGGCCAGTTCGCTGGCCTTGATCTTGTCGGCCTTGGTCAGGACCACGCGGTACCCGGCTGCGGCTTCGTCCAGCATCGTCATCATCTCGGCATCGACCGGCTTCACCCCGTGGCGCGCGTCGATCAGCACCAGCGTGCGTTTGAGCACGGCGCGGCCGCGCAGGTACGTGCGCACGAGCGCCTTCCATTTCTCGACCACCTTCACGGGAGCCTTGGCGAAGCCGTAACCGGGCATGTCGACCAGCCGGAACCGGGTCGGGTCGCCGACCTCGAAGAAATTGAGTTCCTGCGTGCGCCCCGGCGTGACCGAGGTGCGCGCGATGGCCCGCCGCCCGGTCAGCGCGTTGAGCAGCGAGGACTTGCCGACGTTCGACCGGCCGCAGAAGGCGATCTCCGGCGCGTCGGGCTCGGGCAGGAACTTGAGCTGCGGCGCGCTGAGCAGGAACTCCACCCGGCCGGAGAACAGCCGGTTGGCTTCGGCAATCAGGTCTTCCTCGGCGTCCATTTCCCTAACCTATCCGCCAGGGCATCTAGCCCTTGGCCTTCTTGTCGCGTTCGGCAGCGCGTTCCTTGTCGGCCTTGTCCTTCTCCGCCTGCGCCCGCAGTTGCGGATGCTTGGAATAGAGGAACTGCTGCTGCGCCACCGTGAGCAGGTTGGAGGTGATCCAGTAGATCAGCAGCCCGGCCGCGAACGGCGCCATGACGAACATCATCATCCACGGCATGATCGAGAAGATCTGCTGCTGAACCGGGTCCATCGCGCTGGGGTTGAGGCGGAAGGTCAGCCACATGGTGATGCCCAGCAACAGAGCCAGCGGACCGATCACGAGGAAGCTCGGCACGGTGAAGTCGAGCAGGCCGAAAAGATTGAGGAAGTGCGCCGGGTCGGGCGCCGAGAGGTCGTGGATCCACAGCACGAAGGGCTTGTGGCGCATCTCGATCGCCAGCAGCAGCGTCTTGTACAGCGCGAAGAAGATCGGGATCTGGATGAAGATCGGCAGGCACCCGGCCAGCGGATTGATCTGCTCTTCCTTGTAGAGCTTGGCCATCTCCTGCTGCAGGCGTGGCTTGTCGTCCTTGTAGCGTTCCTGCAGCGCCTTCATCTTGGGCTGCACGGCGCGCATCGCGGCCATGCTGGCGAACTGCTTCTGCGCGATGGGGAACATCAGCCCGCGAATCACGAAGGTCAGCAGGATGATCGCCACGCCGAAGTTGCCGACGAGGTCGTAGAGCGTCTTGAGAAGCCAGAAGATCGGTTTCTCGAACCAGCGAAACCAGCCCCAGTCGATCGACAGGCCGAACTTGTCGATGCCCTGCGCCTCGTAGGCGTCGAGCACGTCGCTCTCCTTCGCGCCGGCGAACAACCGCGTCGTGCGGGTCACCTGCTTGCCCGCACCCACGGTCACCGGATCGTAGATCAGGTCGGCGCGATAGTGTTCGGAATCGAGCGCGCGGAAGTCGGCGTCGGCCGCCGCCCGATCCTGCGGGACGAGCGCGGATAGCCAGTAGATGTCGGTGAAACCGAGCCAGCCGGGTGCGCCCTCGGGCGTCACGCGGCCCTCTTCGGCCACGTCGTCGTAGTTGTTGGAGAAGTTCACCGAGCCGCCGAACTCCCCGATCGGTCCCGAATGCACGTTCCAGGTGTCGGTGCTGGCGGTGCGGCTGGTCCGATTGATGAAGGCATAGGGCTGGGCAACGACCGGCGCGCTGCCGGTGTTGGCCATCGTCTGCTTAGCGGTGATCATGTAGCGGTCGTCGATCGACAGCTCGGTCGTAAAGCGCTGCCCTTCGCCGTTGTCCCACTGCAGCGTTACCGGCGAGCCGGGTGCGAGTGGGCCGCCGCTGGCCTGCCACACCGTCTGCGCGTCGGGCAACTTGATGCCCCCGTCGGTGCCGTTGGCGCCCACCCAGCCGAACTGGGCGAATTGCTGCGCCGGGGTGCCGGCGGGTGAAAACAGGCGGACCGGGCCGGAACCCTTCTCGACCGACTGGCGATGCGACTTGAGCGCGATGTCGTCGATTCGCGCGCCCACCGGATTGATCGAGCCGGCAACCTCGGGCGCGTCGATCTTGACGCGGTCGGCCGCGCGCAGCTCGACGTCCAGGTCCTTCTGTTCCAGCGCGATGTCGGCCGGGTCGAGCAGGCCGCCTTCGCGCGTGCGCTTGATCTTGGCCGCCTTGCCCACAGGCGCATCGGCGGAAGCGGCTGCGGGCGCGACGCTTTGTTCGGCAACGACCTGCTTCTGCTCCGGTTCGGGATAGAGCCGGTTCACCGCGAAGTCCCAGCCGAGCAGGAGCACGAGGCTCAGCACGACTGCGAGAATGAGATTGCGCTGGTTGTCCACGGAAGATCCCTGATTTCAAAAATGGCGACGGGTCACGGCACTTGCCTAAGGTACAGGATCGTACCCGTGTCCCCCCCAAGGGTGGCAGCGCAATATACGCTTGATCGCCATCCATCCACCCTTGATCGCCCCATGTTTCGTGCACGCGTCGATGGCATACTGCGAACAGGAGGGCTGATAGCGGCAGGACGGCGGCAAGATACGGCTGGGCCCGAGCTGCCAGCCGCGCGCGACGAGGATGATGAGCCGCTTCACCGGCGCGCCCGCCGCGGCGGATCGCCCTTGCCATCGCGAGCCTTGGCCAGGGCACGGGACAGTTCCTCGCGCATCTGGGCGAAGTCGCGCTCGACCCCGCCCGCGCGGCCGATCAGGACGTGGTCGGTATCCGGCAGGCCTTCTGCGGGCAGCGCGGCGCGCAGCAGTTCGCGGAAACGGCGCTTCATCCGGTTGCGGACGACGGCGTTGCCGATCTTCTTGGTGACGGTGACGCCGAACCGCTTGCCCGTCCCCGCGTTCGTCCGCGTCAGCAGCACGAACCCGGGGCGCGCATTGCGCAGGCCGCGGTTGGCAGCGAGAAAGTCCGCGCGCTTGCGGATCGTGGAGAGGGTTTCACCCATGATGGAGCGAAGGTAAGCACTGATTCGATCGACGACCAGTCGATCGCAAGGCCGAACGGCCGCCCGCAGGCGCCCCGCAGCGGAGCGGAGGGGACGACGCCGAGGACGAGCGCGCGGAGGCGCGCTCGAAAATCAGAAGATTATCAGGCGCAGAGCTTCTTGCGGCCACGCGCGCGGCGGGCGCGCAGGACATTGCGGCCCCCCACGGTGGCCTTGCGTGCGCGGAAGCCGTGGCGGCGCTTGCGCACGAGGTTGCTCGGCTGGAAAGTGCGCTTCATCGTGAAATCCTCGAAATCAATAAAAACGGCCGCCGGTGAAGGCGGCCCTCATCTGTGGCGCGCGGTTAGTGGAGCTAGAGCGCCAAGTCAAGATAGGCGATGGCCGGAACCGGCTTCGCTTTCGCCTCCGCACGCTCGCCCAGCCAGCGCCGCATTTCCGCGCCGCCGAGCCACCTGGCACTCTCGAACGGGGTGGAGTTGGTCATGGCATAGAATGCGCGTGCCTGCTCGGCGCTCATGCCCATTTCGCGATAATAGGCCAGGTATTTCGCATTCTGCGGCGCGCTGAGCGGGAAATCCGAGGCCTGGCGCCCGTCCTCATCCTCCCACGCGTGGACCGCGAACTCGGCCCCGTCGGCGGCCTCCCGCGTGGTGCCGGCGAGGAAAAGCTCGACCCCGCCGGAACGGACCGATCCACCCGCAGGCACGCGGGTCGCAAGCCCCGCGGCGCGAATCATCCGGCCGAGCCGGAGATTGGCAAGATCGTCCTCGGTCCCGGCACACTCAAGCATCTCGAGCCGGGCAATCTGCGGAAAGTCGCGCAGCATGGCCGCGAACTGCTTCGGGCTCGCGCGGTCGGTCACACCGACGATCGCGGCAGTGCGGCCGTCGAGCACGCGGAACGGACCATAGGTCGCCAGCGCCAGGTCTTCTGCCAGGGTCGCGGGCGCCGCGACGAATCGCTGCCCGCCGATCTCGACCCACTCCTCCTCGTAGACGACCACCGCCTCGGCCTGTGCGGGCACGGCGAGCAGGGCTGCCAGGAGTGCGAGGAGCTGGATGCAGCGGCGCATGGTCCCACGCTGGCGCCAGCCGCCTTACCGCCGCGCAAAGGTGCGGGGTTACCGGCCGGCTAACCATACCGGCCGGAGTCCCGACTCAGGCGGGCACGCCTGCTCTCCGGCCGCGACCGCGGGCAATGACCCACACGGCCAGGGCCACCTGCGCAAGGCCCGCGATCCACTGTGCGGCATCTTCCGCCCCCTCGCCCAGAGCCGGGCCGATGTTGGAATAGATGATGCACAGGTTGAGCACTGCGTGCAGCCCGATGACCAGCCACAGGCTCCCGGTCGAATAGCGCATCGCGGCGAACAGGGCCCCGCCCATGGTGGTGAAGAAAGCCTGGTGCAGCGCCGCGCCCCAGTCCCCGTCCATGTAGCCATGGATGAGGTGCATCGATCCGAACAGCACGGCGTTCAGCGCAATCGCCTGCCACCTGGGCTGGCTGAGAAGGATGGCGAAGATCACCCCGCGGAACAGAAGCTCCTCACCGAACGCATTGACGAGCTGCATTGCCGCATCGCCGAGGAAATTGCTGCCTTCCGGGGGATGGATGCCCATCGCCAGCCACATGGCGCAAACGAGAATGGCCCCCACGAACGGCGCGGTCAGGCGAGCTCCGCGAAAGCCCAGCCCCACCTCTCTCCAGAGACCCAAGATCCAGACCAGCACGAGCGGGAGGAGCACGGTCGATGCGAAGGCCGCCAGCTTGACCTTGCCGGCTGCCTCGGGGGGAAGCTGCGTGAAGCCCACCTTCAGGATGGCGAGTGTGAGAAGCATCTGCGCCAGGGCACAGGCGACAGCAACGGTGACGGGATGCTCTCCCGCGAGGCGACGCAATGACATTGATCCTACCCCCAGAAAACCATGCGCAGCCTGCGGCAGGCCGCCCGGATTGCCCAATGGATTTCGACCAACAGCGTACGCGAACCGAAAAACGGCACGGCTCTCGACAGCGCCGCCCGCCTTCGCCATAGCCCTGAATTCGCAGGGGGAATACGTGGTCGCACTCGTATCGACGGTCGCCTATCTGGGGCTGGAGGCGCGCGCCGTGGAGGTGCAGTGCCAGGTCGCCGCCGGCCTGCCGCGCTTCACCATCGTCGGTCTGCCGGACAAGGCGGTGGGCGAAAGCCGGGAGCGGGTCCAGGCCGCGCTCGCGGCGATGGGGCTGGCCCTGCCGCCCAAGCGGATCACCATCAACCTCTCGCCCGCCGACCTGCCCAAGGAGGGCAGCCACTACGACCTGCCGATCGCGCTCGCCCTGCTCGCCGCCATGGGGGTGACCGATGCCGAGCAACTGGCCGACTGGATCGCCGTGGGCGAACTGGCGCTCGACGGGCGCGTGGTGCCCTCGCCCGGCGTCCTGCTCGCAGCGATTCACGCGAGCGCCGAGGACAAGGGCCTCATCTGCCCCGCCGCGCAAGGGGCCGAGGCGCGCTGGGCGAGCGGCATTCCGGTGGTCGCCGCGCCGGACCTCGTCAGCCTGCTCAATCACCTCAAGGGCTCGCAGACCCTCCCGGTGCCGGAACCGGGCGAGGCCAAGGACAGTGCGCCCGGTCCGGACCTGAAGCAGGTCAAGGGACAGGAGGTCGCCAAGCGTGCGCTCGAAATCGCCGCGGCCGGCGGTCACAACCTGCTGATGATCGGACCCCCGGGCGCAGGCAAGTCGCTGCTGGCGAGCTGCATGCCCGGAATCCTCCCGCCGCTGACCCCGGCCGAGGCGCTCGAAGCCTCGATGGTGCAATCGGTCGCCGGTCTGCTCGAAGGCGGACGCATCAGCCGCCGCCGCCCGTTCCGCGACCCGCACCATTCGGCCTCGATCGCCGCGCTGACCGGCGGCGGCCTGCGCGTGAAACCTGGCGAGGTCAGCCTGGCCCATCTCGGCATCCTGTTTCTCGACGAGCTGCCCGAGTTCCAGCGCGCGGTGCTCGATTCGCTGCGCCAGCCGCTCGAGACGGGAGAGGTCAGCGTCGCGCGGGCCAACGCCCACGTAACCTACCCAGCGCGGGTCCAGCTCGTCGCGGCGATGAACCCGTGCCGTTGCGGGCACCTGGGCGACCCGGCGCTCGCCTGCAGCCGCGCTCCGCGTTGCGCCGCGGATTACCAGAGCAAGGTCAGCGGTCCCCTCCTCGACCGGATCGACCTTCATGTCGAGGTCGACCCCGTCAGCGCGGCAGACCTCGCCCTGCCCCCGCCGGCCGAGGGCAGCGCGGAGGTCGCCGCGCGGGTCGCCGCGGCGCGCGCGATCCAGACCGCGCGCGCCGGTCAGACCGGCGCCCGAACGAATGCCGAACTCGACGGCGAAGGGCTCGAACGCTTCGCCACGCCAGACGAACCGGGCCGCAAGCTGCTGATGCAGGCGGCCGAGGCAATGCGCCTGTCAGCCCGCGGCTATACCCGGATGCTGCGCGTCGCGCGGACCATTGCCGACATGGCCGGAACGGACGAGGTCGGCCGCATCCACGTGGCAGAGGCGCTCAGCTATCGCCGCACCGCCCCGCGCGCCTGAACGGGAAAGCCTGAGCTGGAATGCCAGAGCGTTAACCAACGATCGGGGCACCAAGCGGCCGGCTGCCCGTTGCAGCCGGATGGCCCACCGGATTCTCGTGGTCGAGGACGACCTGCTCAATCGCATGTTCTATTGCGAGGTGCTGGCGCGCGAGGGCTTCGAGTATTCCGAAGTGGGCGACGGGGCAGAGGCGATGCGGCACGCGCGCGCCTTTGCGCCCGACCTCGTCATCATGGATATCAACCTGCCCCACGTCTCGGGCCTGGAACTGATCGAGGCGCTGAAAGCCGACGCCAACCTTGCCTCGATCCCGGTACTGGCGGTCACCGCCTACGTCGGGCGCGAGGAAGAACGGCGGATCCGCGAGGCCGGCGCGGGCGGCTTCCTGTCGAAGCCCGTGACCATGCGCACGCTCATCGGCGCGATCGACCGCCTGCTGTCGTAATGTCTCAGTAGGGGCCGGACACGTAGCTTTCCGCGCCGTTCACCGGCACCGCGACCTGGTCGAGATGGAGCGTTGCGCCGTCGGGTGCGGAAACCACGGCGATACGGCCCGCCGGGTCAATGGCGAGGGTTGCGATTGCGGCCCCGTCGGTCGCCACCAGCACTCGCTGGGTGTTCCGCGGGCGGAAACCTGGCGGCAAGGTGCCGATCAATTCTCCCGCCCCGTCGCCCGCGCGCAATCCAGAGCGGAAATGCAGAATGTCGCCCGCGGTTTTCCAGAAGGCGAAGCCCGGCTGCGCTTGCCAGCCGTGCGCAAGGCGCAGCGCCGCTGAGTCCTTGTAGGCGCCGTAAGTTCCGGTTCCGCGGTCGAGCACGTAGAACAGGTCCTTGGGGTCCAGTGCGTTTGCCTGGGCGCGGCGGATTCCCTCGCGCTCTCCGCCGACCCGGTTGTTCGGCCCGATGCGCGTACCGATGACGCTGGCCGCGCGGATGGCAAGGTCGAGCTTTGCGGTGCCGAGCGAATTGAAATAGTTCTCGTCGATCAGCACGTCCCGCGCATTGGCTAGCAGGGTGATGGCGCAGGCCTGGTTGCGCCCCGAGCCGAAGTTGCAGGCATGGATGCGGACATCCCGCACTTCCTCGCCGTTGGGATAGCGGCCCGCCCCCTCGATCACGATGTGCGAGGCCTGCGCAGCCCGGTTGGCATCGCCGCCGGCGTTGCCGCGCCCCTGTTCGAACTGGACCCGCTCGATATCGACCTGCTGCGCAGCCAGGATGTGCACCCCCATGTCGCGCGAGGTAATCGCCCCGCCGACGATCGCCGTCTTGTAGGCGCCCGGCTCGAGCCGAAGCCGTACGCCGGCGCCGATCCCGGCGATGACGTTGTTCTCCAGCGCATTGCCGTCGGAACTCTCGATCAGCACCGCGGCGTCGTGCGCGCTGTTCCCGATCAGCGTGCAATCGCGCACCGCGTTGAAGTGGTTGCCGCGCCCCGCCAGGCGGATTGCATGACCTGCGTTGCCGCCGTCGATTGCGCAGCGCTCGACGACGTTGCCGATCACCCCGCGGTCACCGCCGGCGAACGACAGCGCATCGCGCCCCGGTCCATTGAAAGCGAGGCGCAGGCCGGAGATCGATGCGCCGCGCAGTTCGCCCTCCGGTTCGTAGCGGATGAGATCGGTCGTGGCCGTCTCCATCGTGCCGACGATGCGCGAACTGTGGCCCCGCAGCGAGAGAGGCTTGCGGATTGTTAGCGTGCGGCTGACGCGATAGTCGCCGCCGTCGTCCATGCCGGCGGCGAAATCGATCGTCGCGCCGGGCGGCGCGCTGTCGAACAGCTCCTGCAGCTTGCGGGTGGCGTCCTCTCCATAACGGCCGGACAGGCCGCGCTCGGCCGCCGAGACGATCGGGCCTGCAGCCTGCGCTGCCACGGCAGCCGGCGCCATCGAGGTGGCCGCGATCAGGCCGAAGGCGCCGCGCCGCGTGGTTCCCGGTTTGCCTTCTTCCATGACGCTCCCTTGTGGCCCGGCGGGTTAACCGCAGATGGCCCCGCCCTTCAATCGCGGGCAACGAGGTGCTAGGTATAGGGGGTACACAAGGAAAGGCATTCTCACATGGGTTCGTTTTCGCTCTGGCACTGGCTGGTCGTCGCCGTCGTGGTGCTCGTCCTGTTCGGGCGCGGCAAGCTGTCGGAAACGATGGGTGACTTCGGCAAGGGGGTGAAGGAATTCAAGAAGGGGATGAAGGACGAGGACGAGGAACGCGAGCGCGAAGTCGCCTCGAAGAACCCCGAAATCGCCCCGCCGAGCAAGGTTACCGTGGACCAGGCGGAGAAGAAGCCCGAACCGACGCCGGCCGACAAGGCCGACTGAGCTCCCGTTCGCCGCCAGCCGCTTGGCTAAGCGCCGCCCTGCTCGACCCACCACGCTGCGTAAGGCGTGTTCTTCGCCATGTGCCGGTTGAGGTCGGGCGCGCCGTCCTCCCACCAGACCGGGCCCCGCTCGCCCAGCGCCACCTTGGCTGCATGGACCCGCGCCCGCGCCGTCTTCAGCGCAATGTCGTCGCCATGCGCCTCGCGCACCGCGTGGCGCGCGCTCATCAGTTCGCCAACCAATCGCTCGCGGTCCGCTTCCGGCAGGTTCGGGTTGCACGTGCGCCAGAGCCTGCCGCGCACCACGATGTAGCGGCCGTCCGGCGTGCGCGGGGCTCCGCCTTCGCTCAGCCCTTCGCGCCCTTGCCGGCGCGCTCGTCTATCTCTTCCCAATCGAGGTCCGGGTAGGCGAGCGGTCGCCCGTCGTGCGCGTGCAGCCGCACCGGGGCGATCGGCTCGCGGTCCCTGGCATCGACCAGCACGAGGTTGGATGGCACCTTGGTGGTGTACTTCTCGCCCCACTGGCGCAGCGCGATCATCGCGGGCAGCAGGTCTGTCGCCTTTTCGGTCAGCCGGTATTCGATCTTGCGCCGGTCGTGCTCGCACGGCTCGCGCTTGAAGATCCCGTTCTCGACCAGCTTCTGCAGCCTGTGGGACAGGATGTTGCGGGCGATGCCGAGTTCGGCCTGGAAGCTGTCGAAATGGCGAAAGCCGTTGAAGCCTGCGCGCAGGATCATGAAAGTCCACTTGTCGCCGATGACCTCGAGCGCGCCGGGCAGCCCGCATTCGACGACTTCGCGCAAGTTCTCGTGAAGGTGGCCCATGGCTCCCTTTTTTCCCATCCCTTGCCGGAGTTAGCCCACGACGGGGCCGCTAGCAATCGGCGTGCAATTTTCAGTTGCAATATGAAACCAGGCTGAATAGGTAGCGATTCGCAACCGGTTGCACAAGACAACCTATTATTGCGCAGGAGATTTCGCATGACCCGTTCGATCGCCGCCCTCGCCTTCTCCGCCGCCGCGTTGGGCGCCATCGCAGTTCCGGCCTTTGCCGTCGCGCGCGATTCGGCACCGTATTACCGGGCCGAACTGGCCGCTCCGGCCGCCGAAGCCAAGGTCATCGCCGGCGGTATGCTGTGGTCGTGCGAGGGCACGGAATGCACCGCGCCGAAAGACAATTCGCGCCCGCTGATCGTGTGCAAGCGCCTGGTGGGCGAGACTGCGCCGGTCAAGAAGTTCATGGCTGCGGGCAAGGAAATGAGCGCCGAAGACCTCGCCCGCTGCAACGGCTGACCCGATCCGCTCTCCACTCCCACTCCCCACTCCCAGGCCCTCGCACCCGCCCGGCGCGGGGGCGATTTTCAATCACAGGAGCCCGCGTTCCCGCAGATCGTCGGCGAGAGCGTCCGGCCCTTCGAACAGGTGCGCCTGCCAGCCGCGCGCCCGTGCCGCGGCGACATTGGCGGGGTTGTCGTCGATGAAGAACAGGGCCTCCGGCGCATGGCCGAAGCGCACCTCGCAGATTTCGTAGATCCGCGGATCGGGCTTGGCGACTTTCTCCTCGCCCGAGACGACGATGTCGTCGAACAGCCCGAAGATCGATTCGGTGGGGCGAAACCCGGCAAAGAACTCGGCGCCGAAATTGGTCAGCGCGAACAGCGGCACACCCTGGGCATGGAGCTGACGGACGATGTCGTGCGTGCCGGCAATCGGCCGATCGATCGTCTCGTTGAAGCGGTCGCGATAAGCCAGCACCAGGTGCGCGTGCTCAGGGTGGCGGGCGGCGAGTTCGGGCACCATCTCGGCCAGCGGACGCCCCGCATCGCTCTGGAAATGCCATTCCTCGCTCAGAACGTTGCCGACGAAGTGGTCGAGCTCTGCGGGATCGTCGATCAGCTTTTCGAACAGGTACCTGAGGTTCCAGTCGAACAGCACGCGGCCGACGTCGAAGACGACAGCCGTGGGAACGTCAGGCACGGAAAGGGCCCCCGAATTCCCGGAGGCCCCAATCGCTTTCGGGCATGTCATCGCGGCCGCGAGCGAATCGCGGCGCGGCCGTCATCAGCCCTGGCGGGCCTTGAAGCGACGGTTGGTCTTGTTGATCACGTAGACCCGGCCGCGGCGGCGAATCACGCGGTTGTCCCTGTGGCGGCCCTTGAGCGACTTCAGGCTGTTGACGATCTTCATGACTGGTCTTCCGAAATAAGTTCGGCACCGGAGATGGCCCCCGATGCCGCAATTGCAAGGCGCGCCGTTAAGGACAGGGGGGCACGAAGTCAAGCATCTCCGCGCACTCGCGGCGCCTGGTCCGGTTCATGGCACGGCCATGCACAAATAGCTAAAGCACAGGGGAAATTTCCCTCATTCCGGGCATTTGCACCTCATGAACAAGTTGGTCATCGCATCTTTCCCGGCGCTCCTCGCGCTTGCCGGCTGCACGCAGACCGTCGTCTCGCCGGTTTCCGTCACCCGTTTCGTGGCGCAGCAGCCGGTGCAGCTCGGCCGCGGCACGATCGCGGTACGCGCCGCGCCGGGCACGCCGGGCGGTACGCTGGAGTTCAGTCAGTGGCAGCAGGCGGTCGCCGCCGAGCTGACCGGGCTCGGTTACCAGGTCGCGCCCGAACGCTCCGTCGCCGGACAGGTCGCCGAACTGCGGATCGAGCGCTTCATCGACACGCCGGAACGCCGCCGTGGGCCGGTCAATGTGGGCGTCGGCGGTTCGACGGGTTCCTATGGCTCGGGGCTCGGCGTCGGCCTGGGTATCGACCTGTCCGGACCCCCTCCCGAGGTCACCGCCAACAGGCTCGGCGTGACCATCCGCGACAACGCAACCGGCCAGCCCTTGTGGGAAGGTCGCGCCGAATTCAGCGCCAGCCGCAACAGCCACTATGCCTCCGCCCAGTCGGCGGCGCAGAAGATGGCGGCCGCGCTGTTCTCGGGCTTTCCCGGCGAATCGGGAGAGACTATCGAGGTCAAATGACCGACATCTCCATCAACGCCGCGTTCGACAGCGGCAACATCGACGTAGTCTCCATCTCCGGCCCCGCTGCGACCCTGCGCATCCGCAAGGACAACCAGTCGGACTTCTATCAATGGTTTCACTTCCGCGTCGCCGGCGCGGCAGGACGCGAGCTGACGCTCAAGATCTGCGAGCTCAACACGTCCGCCTACCCCGGCGGCTGGATCGGCTACGACGCATGCGTTTCGGAAGACCGCCAGTATTGGGGCCGCGCTTCCTCCAGCTATGACAAGGACGAGAACGGCGGAACGCTGACGATCCGCTACACGCCCGATGGCGATCTTGCCTGGTTCGCCTATTTCGCCCCCTATTCGATGGAACGGCACCACGATCTCGTCGCCGCCGCCGCCGCGAGCGACGGCGTTACTCACCGCTCCCTCGGCCTCACGCTCGACAACCAGCCCATCGATTGCCTCGAAATGGGCGAAGGCACAACGCAGGTCTGGCTTTATGCCCGCCAGCACCCGGGCGAATCGATGGCGGAATGGTGGATGGAGGGCGCGCTCGAGTGCCTCACGGATCCGGCCGATCCCGTGGCCCGCATCCTGCGCGACAAGTGCACCTTGCACCTCGTGCCCAACTGCAACCCCGACGGCAGCCGCCGCGGGCACCTGCGCACCAACGCCTGCGGTGCCAACCTCAACCGCGAATGGCACGAGCCCACGGCGGAGCGCTCACCCGAGGTCCTCGCCATCCGCAACGCGATGGACGCAACGGGCGTCGCTTTTGCGATGGACGTCCACGGCGATGAGGCGATAGCCGCGAACTTTCTCGCCGGTTTCGAAGGCATCCCTTCGTGGACCGAGGAACTGCAGGCGCGATACGACCGCTTCCAGCAAATCCTCGCCCGCCGCAGCCCGGACTTCCAGACCGAGAAGGGTTACGGCGTGGCTCCGGCCGGCAAGGCCAATCTATCGATGAGCACCAACCAGCTGGCCGAGCGCTTCGGCGCCTGCTCGATGACGCTGGAAATGCCCTTCAAGGACAACGCCGACCTGCCCGACCCGGAGCAGGGCTGGAGCCCGGAGCGCTGCAAGCTGCTGGCCCGCGATTGCCTCGCCAGCCTCGTCGAATGGCTCGAGGCCGAACTCAGGTAGGCTTGCCCGAGCGGGGCGCCGCGCCAACTCCGGTCCCGCAGGAAGGCTGCGTCGACAGGTTCAGCGGTTTGGATCGCGCGACAAGTTTCGCCGCGTCCTTGCACTGTCACAAAGCGATGCTACTTACATATGTGTGAGCAAGCCGCACCTCTTCCCCATCGCCATCGGTCCGTCCGACATCGACTTCATGGGGCACGTCAACAACTCGCGCTACCTGGCGTGGGTGCAGGACGCGGTCATCGATCACTGGAAAAAGCTTGCCCCGGCCGACGCCGTGGCGCGGCACCTGTGGGTCGCGCTCAAGCACGAAATCACTTACCGCCGGCCCGCCTTTCTCGGCGATGACGTCGTCGCCCACGTCGTTCTGGAGAAAGTCCAGGGCGTTCGCGCGACTTACGAGACGATGGTCCGCCGCGGCGAGGAGATCATTGCCGAGGTGCGCTCGACCTGGTGCAGCATCGACGCCGAGACGCGCCGACCGGCACGCCTTGCGGCCGAGGTGATCGAGCGATTCAAGCCGCGCACTCAGGCGAGCGACTGACGCCTTACCTCCGGTCGTGCCGCGCACGCCACGACCCGGCCACTCGCGCCTGGCCCCGCCCTACTCCGCCGCTTCTGCCAGCGCGTCTGGATCGACCTCGCGCCAGTCCGCGTCACGCGGGAAAGCGAAGCTGACCGCGCGGATCGCGGCGAAGTCGATGTCCTCGCCAGCGAAGGCCAGCTCTCCGGTTTCGCGGTGTCGCTTGACCGCGTCGAGCAGCAGCTTGCGCGCGCGGTAGATCACCCGGTCGCAGGTGCCGAGGTACTCCTTCGTCCGATCGACGATCGGCCCCATCAATTCCTGCACCGCGAAATCCTCGTAGGCGTTGCCGCGCCCGACGATGCCGCTCCAGTGACCGTTCGCCATCGCCTCGCGGTCCTGGCCCCACAGGTTCTCCGGCCCTCCCATGTCGGCATTGAAGTGATCCGCATCGCCGCTCCAGGTACCGAAGGCGCTCATCAGGTCGCGCTGGAGAGGGCCATCGGTGTCGTACAGGATGTACCACTGCGCCGTCGTCACATCGTCGATCGGGATCGAGCAACAGGCCACCCGCGCCCCTTTTGGCGCTGCCGGTATGAAACTGAAGAAGGGCAGCGCCACTTCGCGCACGCGGGCGTAGTGGACGTCGCCCAGTTCCTCGCGAATGGCGCCCTCGCGAAAGCCGTAGGGCCGCTCGTCGAATTCGAACACGGGCGCCCCGTCGCCGAGCATGTAGTTGCTCTCGTCCTTGAAGTAGTCGCGCCCGGTGTCGCTGCCCAGGTTGGTCGCGTGAAGGAAGGTGACGTGCGCACTGTCGAGCAGCGCCTCGAGCCCCTGCAGCCAGTTGGTCCGGATGATCCCGCGATAGGGCTGGACCTGGCCACCGGGCAGGCCGGTGAATTCGAAGTCGGGAAAGCGGGGCGGCGTTTCCCGCTCGCCGAGATAGGCCCAGACGAGTCCGCCCGCCTCGCGCACCGGATAGGCGGTGACCGGGACGCTGTCGGCGAATCGCTCGCGCTGGTTGCGCGGCTCGGTCGGCGCGTCGACGCACTTGCCCTGCGCCGAAAACTTCCAGCCGTGGAAGATGCACCTGAGGCCACCGGGCTCGTTGCGCGCCAGGCGCAGCGAAGCGCAGCGGTGCGGACAGGCTTCCTGCATCAGGCCGAGCGAGCCGTCGGGGCTACGGAAAGCCACCAGGTTCTCGCCGAACAGCCGCACCTTCTCCGGTGCCCCGCCCGCTTCCAGCGCGCCGGCGCGGCAGGCGGGCACCCAGTATTCGCGCAGCATGGCGCCCATCGGCGCGTCGCCTTCGACGCGGGTCAGCAGATCGTTGTCGGTCTTGTTGAGCATCGCGCTTCCTCTTCCGCTGTCGGTCGGCTTTTTCGCCGTCTCCCTTTGCAACTGCATATCATGGTTTGCCTTGGCTCGCCCCTGGCTTGTAGGCGTGCGGGTATGAGCGACTGCGGCTGCGAACCGACCGGCACGGACACCCCCGCGCAGCGCCGCGCCTTGTGGACGGCGCTGGCGCTCAACGCGGCGATGTTCGTGGTCGAGGGCGGCGGCGGCCTCCTGTTCAATTCCGCCGCGCTCCTGTCGGACGGCCTCGATATGCTCTCGGATGCCGCGGTCTATGCCCTGGCGCTCTTTGCCATCGGCCGCAGCGCGCTGTTCAAGGCGTCGGCCGCGCGGTTCAGCGGCTGGGCGCTGCTGCTTCTCGGGCTTGGCATGCTGGGCGAGGTGGTGCGCCGCGCCGCGCAAGGCAGCGCACCCGAAGGGATCGGGATGATCGGCATCGCGTGCGTCGCCCTGGTGGTGAACGTGATCGTCCTGCGCCTGCTCGCCGCGCAGCGCAGCACCGAGGTGCACATGCGGGCGGCGTGGATCTTCACCCGGGCCGACGTTGTGGCCAATGCCGCCGTCATTCTCTCCGGCCTGGCGGTCTTCGCCACCGGGATCGGCGCCTTCGACCTCGTGGTCGGTGCCGCCATCGCGCTTTACGTCATGCGCGAGGCGTTCGAAATTCTCGGCGAAGCGAAAGAGGCGCGAGCGCGGCTTTAGTCGAGGCTGGCCGGGCCGAAGGCCGCGGGCAGCAGGTCCGAAAGCCGGGCCCGGCGCACATCGTCGGGCCCCACGCAGAGCACTTCGGGATCGGTCCCGCCCAGCGCGGCCAGTTCGTTGAGCACCTGGCGGCAGCGGCCGCACGGGGTGATCGGGTCCGCACCGGGGCCCGTCACGGCAACCTGCACCAGCCCGCCCCGGCGGCCTTCCTGCATGGCCTTTGCCACCGCGACCGTCTCGGCGCACAGGGCGAGGCCGTAGCTCGCGTTCTCCACGTTGCAGCCGGTGATCACCGCCCCGTCGGCAAAGCGCAGCGCCGCGCCCACGTGGAACTTCGAGTAGGGCGCATAAGAATTGAGAGCCGCGCCCCGGGCCAGCTCGATCAGTTCGCGTTCGTCGTCGTTCACGGTTGCAGCACCACCCAGCGGACCGGCTCCTCGCTGGCCTCGTTACGGTATTGGCCGTTGGCGGTCCACAAGGTCCATGGGCGCCCGGCATAGTCCGGCTGCATCCAGTTGCGCGTCAACCAGAGGTTTCGTTCCAGCTTGCCGGCGATGTGATAGGCGTTTTCGAAGGCGGGAGAGACCATCAGCACGGCGGGTTTGCCCAAATGCCCTTCGACCTGGTTGAGGAAGGTCGTCAGCTCGCTCTCGACCATCGCCTCTCCCACGCGCGTGGGGCAGTCGTCGGCCACGCTGTCGAGCGCGATCGCCGGGGGCAGCATGTCCGCTTCGCGCGGCACGATCGTCATGAAATTGGCGCTCTGCACCTCGGCCGTCAGGCACGGGTCGTAGCGGTGGACGGCCCCAACGTTCAGTCCGGCGGCCCGCGCGGCGCGAAGGTTGCGGCCGAATGCCGGGTCTCGCCCATCGGCCCCGGCGCTGGCCTCGAGATAGGCGAAAGTGGCGCCGATGGCGCGGAAGGCGGCGAAATTCGCCCGCCCGTCGGCCGCGCCGATCAACACGCCCTGGACCGGAAAGTCCCCGGCCTCGGGCCGCCAGTGCTGCGCCTGCCACCACGCCGAGCCGCCCCCCGCCACGCCGACGAGGAACAACGCGGCCGCGATGCGCGCGCGCCAGCCGAATGCCCGTTTCCTGCCCATTGTCCTCGTGTTTGCGACCCGTGACCCGATTACGACATTCGGTGATTCAGCCGCGAATATGCAGCACGCAGATGAGCGTGAAAAGCCGCCGGGCGGTATCGAAGTCGGTTTCGACCTTTCCTTCCAGTGCATCGAGCAGGTAGCGGCTGCCCCGGTCGTGTATCCCGCGCCGCGCCATGTCGAGCGTCTCGAGCTCGCTGGCCGAGGCCTTGCGCAAGGCCTTGTAGTAGCTGTCGCAGATCGCAAAGTATTCGCGCACCACGCGCTTGAACCGCGCGAGGCCGAGGCCGATCGTGCCCGCATCGGCGCCCTCGCCGTCGCGCAGCCCCAGCGCCAGCCGCCCCTCGACGACCGCGAGATCGAGCGTCCACGGGCCGCAATGCCCATCTTCGGCGGCGCGGATCGGGCGGAAGCTGCTGTCCACCGCCAGGTCGCTCAAGGCGGCGGCGCGCTCCTGCTCGACCTCGGGCCCGCGGGCGAGGACGGTCGATTCGTCGAGCTTGATCGCCTGGATGCGGTCGTCGGACATGGCCGCGTTTTCGCAGACGCAGCAAGGGCCGGCAAGCTTCATCCCCGCTATCCACATGCGACTTTCGCGGCACACCCCTTGCCGCGAATCCGGCATCGGCGCACTAAGCTGCCATGTCCCAAACCGATCTCCTGACCCGTCCCCAGACCTCGAGCCAACCTGCACCGGCGGGCCGCGCGCTGCCCGCCAATCTCGAGGCCGAGGCGGCGTTCCTCGGCGCCATCCTGATCGACAACCGGGTGCTGGAGGAACTCGCCGTCCCGCTGCGGCCGGACCACTTCTTCGACCCGCTGCACGGCCGCGTGTTCGACCGCGTGCTGACGCTGATCGACCGCCAGATGGTCGTCACGCCGGTCACGCTGAAGCCCTATTTCGACGGCGACGAAGCGCTCAGGGAACTCGGCGGAACGGCCTATCTCGCGCGCCTCACGGCCGACGGACAGGGCCTGCTCGCCCCGCGCGAGCTGGCGCAGCAGATCTACGACCTGGCGCTGCTGCGCGAACTGGTCAGCGTCGGCCGCGACCTGGTGGAAGCCGCGCTCGACACCTCGGAAGAGGTCGAGCCCATGCGCCAGATCGAACGGGCCGAGGCGCGATTGTTCGAAGTTGCCGAGGGTGCGAGCAGCACGAACGAGGCGGACAGCTTCGGCGCGGCCAGCAAGGAAGCGCTGCGGCTGGTCGAGGCGGCGCTCAATTCCGGCGGACACGTCAGCGGCAAGACCACCGGGTTCGATTCGATCAATGACAAGTGCGGCGGGCTGCACAATTCCGACCTCATCATCTGCGCCGGCCGCCCGGGCATGGGCAAGTCCTCGCTCGCGATGAACATCGCCTACAACTGCGCCGCGCGGCTGAAGCGCGACCGGGCCGACGGGATCGAGAAATCGACCGGCGCCGGCGTCGCCGTGTTCAGCCTGGAAATGAGCAAGGACCAGCTCGCCACGCGTATCCTTGCCGAACAGTCGGGCATTCCGTCCGAGAAGCTGCGCATGGGCAAGATAAGCCGCGACGAATTCGCCGAGCTCTCCTACGCCAGCCAGCGCCTCGCCGACCTGCCGCTGTTCATCGACGACACGCCGGCGCTGTCGATCGGCGCGCTGCGCACCCGCGCCCGGCGCCTCAAGCGCAAGAGCGACATCGGCCTGATCGTGGTCGACTACCTCCAGCTCCTGCAGGGCAGCGGCCGGGCGCAGGACAACCGCGTGAACGAGATTTCGGAGATCAGCCGCGGCCTCAAGACCCTGGCCAAGGAACTGCAGGTGCCGGTGATCGCGCTCTCGCAGCTCAGCCGCGCGGTCGAACAGCGCGACGACAAGCGCCCGATGCTCTCCGACCTGCGCGAATCCGGCTCGATCGAGCAGGACGCCGACATGGTCTGGTTCATCTACCGTGAAGATTATTACGTCGCCGCCAAGGAGCCCAAGCGCCCGAGCGAGGGCGACGACGCCAAGACCCACGAAGCCCACGCCGCCTGGGCGAGCCAGATGGAGCGGGTCTATGGCCTGGCCGAACTGATCGTCGCCAAGCAACGCCACGGCGCGACCGGCAAGGTGCGGCTGCGGTTCGAACCGAAGATCACGAAGTTCAGCGACCTTGCGGAGAGCGATTACGGCGGGGCGGACTGGGAGTGAGGGGGAAACTTGAGTTTGATCGGTACTGCGAGAAGACAAGTCTGAAAAACAGCGAGTGTAGATCAACCCGGCGCCACATCAACGGCGAAGGAACTCGTCAAGCCGTGCTCCTCTGAGGTCTTGGTGAGGTAGTCATAGGTATGATTATGGTCGCGTCAAAAAGCCCGAGAAACAAGGCTTGGGAGGGACTAAAAAACTTACTCAAGACAGGGTTGATGTCGACGGGTCGCTCGCAGAGACGTTTCCTGGGGTATCATTGTCCATCCCAAGCGCTGGTGGCCACGACTATTGTCGAACAAGCGCTGGAGCCTCAATTCATCGACCGACAGTGTCGGCGATGCCCAACTCCTTCTCCCAAGCGGGAGAAGGATAGCGCAGCTTGCTCGCCTGCGAGCTAGCGAAGCTTGGATGAGGGGTTGCGGCCTGTCGAGAAGCCGGTCACCCTCACCCAACTTCGCCTAGGCGCTTCGCGCCAAGGCTGCGTATCCCTCTCCCGTCCGGGAGAGGGTTTGGGGCGGCTACGCAATGGATTTGATACCTCGTGCCCGCAAATTGCGGCGCGACCAGACGGATGCCGAGGCGGTGCTGTGGAACGCCCTGCGCGGGCGGCGGGTGGCCGATGCAAAGTTCGTCCGCCAGCACCCAGTCGGCAACTTCATCGCCGACTTCGTTTGTCGTTCGTTGCGCCTCGCTATCGAGCTGGATGGCGGCCAGCATTCCGACAATCCGGCCGATGCCGCGCGGACGACGGTGATCGAGGCGCATGGCTATCGCGTGCTCCGTTTCTGGAACAACGAAGTGCAGAAAAACCTGGACGGCGTGCTGGCGGTGATCACGAAAGAGATTGAAATCGCCCGGAACTCCTTCTCCCAAGCGGGAGAAGGATAGCGCAGCTTGCTCGCCTGCGAGCTAGCGAAGCTTGGATGAGGGATTGCGGCCTGTCGAGGAGCCGGTCACCCTCACCCAACTTCGCCTAGGCGTTTCGCGCCAAGGCTTGGTATCCCTCTCCCTCGCGGGAGAGGGTCTACCCCACCATCAGCGCAACCTCGCGGCGCAGCTCCTCGACCGACAGCGTCGGCGAGCGGCGGGCCACGTTTCGGGGGCGGGGTGTGGTGGATAGGGGGGAGTGCGCCATCGCCGCGTAGTTGAGCGAGAGCGTGGGGCGCCTCTGGGCGCCGAATGTCTGGATTGTCATGATGTGTATGCGGCGGCCCCACAAGCGGAGCCGCCATTGTCTTTCAGAAAGGGGCGAGCGTCAGCGCCGGAAGCCGGCGCGCCGCTTGGGCGGCCCGCCCTGTCCGGGGGTGCGCTCGCGAAACACGATCCGGCCCTTGGTCAGATCGTAAGGGGTCATTTCCACGTGGACCCGGTCTCCTGCGACCGAGCGGATGCGGTAACGCCGCATCTTTCCTGCAGTATAGGCGACGAGAGTATGCTCGTTGTCGAGAGTAACGCGAAAGCGCCCGTCGGGCAGCATTTCGTCGATCGTTCCTTCCATTGTGAGCAATTCTTCCTTCGCCAAACCGAGTCCTCCGTGGGATGAATGTGAATGCGCAAGGGGCCGTGTTGCCCGCAACGCGGATGCCGATCAGCATCGATATGAAGTAGGCCGGCTGACAAGAGCGGCCATCACGCGGCATCGCAGAGCAATGCCAGTCGTGCACTAGATAGGGCATTGCGGCGAAATGGCAACCCCGGCGTTGCGAACGCGCAATTCCACTGCGGCATTATTCCGTGCTATCAAGCACCTACAGGGTCGCCCATCGAATCGAATGGGGGATGGGCTTATGCGTATGCGGATAACGGGAATGCTGGCGCTGGCGGCACTGGCCGCGAGCTGCACGGCGCAAGACGACGGCACGGACGATGCGCAAGGCGCCGCCCCGGCCGCTTCGCCGGCCGAAGCATCGGCGGCGGGGGCCACTCTCGCCAAGGGCATCTACGAATTGCCCGCCTGCGCCGGCGACACTTCCAACCCGCTGGGCACGATCAATATCGTCCTGCCCGACAAGTTCGATGGCGGGCCGATCGGCCGCAAGGTCAATTCCGGGCCGAAGGTCGCGAAGAACGACCCGAAGACCGGCGAAGGCAATGGTAACGGCGGGGGCAACGGGGGATTCAATCCCAACAAGCCCGGATCAGCGCAGCCGTTCGACGTCTTCCTGCAGGGTGGGGACTATTCGGGCCAGACCGGCTATCTCATGGTCAGGGTCCTGCTCACCAAGCCGGCGAAATTCGCCTTCTGGGAGCAGGATGGCATTCACGGCATCGGGTCGAACGACCCGTCGAACGACCTCATCTGCGGCGCCAGTGCGCCGGTTGCCGGCAATGGCGCGGGCAATGGCCAGGCCGAATGGATCTCGATCTTCTATGTCGACGTCGCCGCGCTGGCCGGCATGAGCGTCGATGCGGCGCTGCCCTTCACCATCGGGCTGACGGCCGACAATACCGGGGCAAACGCCGCCAGGACACCGATTCTCATCGACCCCAAGATCATCAACGACGGGGGCGGGGTACGGCTTACGAACGGCGGAAACGGGTGACCGGGCCCGGCGCCCCAGCGCCGGATCCACAGGCACCGCCCGCGCGGCGCTACAGCGCGTTCATCAGTTACTCCCACGCCGACCGGGCGGCGGCATTTCGCCTGCACGCCCGGCTCGAAGCGTACCGGCTTCCCCGCCGACTGGCCGGGAAAATCGGCGCTGCGCGCATCCGGCCGGTTTTCATCGACCGGGCCGAAATGTCCGCCGCACCGCACCTCGGCGCGGCGATCCGCGGCGCGCTGGCAGACGCCGACTACCTGATAGTCGTCGCCACCCCGCGCACTCCGCAATCGCAATGGGTCGGCCGCGAGATCGAGGAATTTCGCGCGCTGCGCGGCAGCAATGCCATCCTCGTCGCGCTGCTCGAGGGCGACGAGGCGAGCTCGTTCCACCCCGCCCTGTCCGATGGAGAAGGCGGCGCCGCGGCGCTGCCGCTGGCGGCCGACTTCCGCCGGTCGGGCGATGGGCGGCGTCTTGCCCTGCTGAAGCTCCTCGCCCGTCTCCTCGGCGTCGACCTCGACGAGCTGGTGCATCGCGATGCCCGCCGCCGGCAACATCGCCTGGCGGGCTGGACGGCAGGGGGCGCGACGGTCGCGATCGCTCTCGCTCTGCTCGGCTGGTCGGCATGGCAGGCGCGCGAGGACCGGGACAGCAACCGGGTTGCCGCATCGCTCGCCATGGAACGCCAGCTCGACGACCTGCGGGCGCAGATTCGCGCCGGGGGCACGCTCGACATGGCCTCGGCACTGACGCGCAACATAGCCATGTTCTACCAGGGCCAGCCCGCCAGCGCCCGATTGCCCGAGGTTGAACTTGGGCCGGGCCAAGCTGCTCCAGGCCGAAGCCGAGGATCGCCTCAACGGCGGCGACCTTTCGGTCGCCCGCGGCAAGGCGCGCGAAGCCTTGCAGGTCACAGCCGGCGTGCTCGCGCGCCAGCCGGACGACACCCACGCGATCTTCCTCCACGCCCAGAGCGCGTACTGGGTCGGCCTGGTGGCCTGGCGCGAAGGCGATACCCCGCTCGCCGCCAACGCCTTCGCCCGCTACGCCGACCTCGCAGATCGCCTCGTCGCGCTCGAACCCGGCAATGCCGACTGGCTGCTCGAACAGGCCTATGCCAACTCCAACCTCGGCGTCGTGGCCATCCGCGAAGCGCACGACCCGAAGCTCGGCTGGCGCTATTTCAGCGCCGCGCAGCGGGCGTTCCGCGAGATCGCGCAGCAAAAGCCCGGCGACATGGATGCGCTCTACGACCTCGCGGACGGCGAGGCATGGCTGGCCGACACGCTGGTGATGCAGGGAGAGCTGGCGGGCGCGGTCTCGCACCGGGCCGAACAGCGCCGCCTGTTGAAGCGCATGATGGATCACGACCCGGGTAACCGCCTCTACCGCTCGCTCGACATCGCCGCGCAACTCGGACAGGCCACGCTCAGAGGTTCGCAACGCGACTACGCCGGCGCGGTCGAGCTGCTGCGGCGAACCCGGCGCGAGGCGGGCGATCTCGTCGCGGCAGACCCTTCGAACGAATCGCTGGCGGACCAGCGGCGGGCGGTCGAGCTGTTCCTTGCCAGGGCGGAACTCGACCTGGCCCGCTCGGAGCCCGGGGCCCTCGGCCGGGCGAAAGAGGCGATCGGCGATTGCGGGACGGACTGGTCCGATGCGGCCACGGAGCTCCCGGTGTTCTGCAGCATCCTTTCGGCGCGCCTCGCGGCTGCTTCGGGCGATCCCGCCGCTGCGCGCCGCACCATGGCCGACAGGCGCATCGTGGCGGCGATGGCCCGGCCGACGCTTACCCCGCGCTGGCATCTCGATCTGCGTCAGCAGTGCGGTCAGATCGGCGTTGCCGGAATCTGCGAGCCTGCGCCTAAAGCCCGAAATTGAGCCGCCGGCTTACCGAGTAGTCGACGACGGACACCAGCACCCAGCACAGCCACCAGCGCAGCCGCGCCAACGGCGTGGCGCGCCGCTTCTGCACCGCCCGCGTCACGTTGAGCGAGCTCGCCGCCAGGTGGTCGATGTAACTGCGCATCCGCTCGGCCAGTTCGGGATCCTCGATCCGGATCACGATCTCGAGGTTGATGTAGAGACTGCGCATGTCGAAGTTGGCGCTGCCGGCGTAAACCGCGTTGTCGAGCACGATGAGCTTGGTGTGCAGCTTGCACGGCTGGAACTCGCGGATCTCCGCCCCGGCCTTCAGTAGCGTGCCGTACAGCAGGCGGGATGCGCCGATCGTCGCGCCGTTGTCGGATTTCGCCGCGAGGACCAGCCGCGTCCTGCCCTTGCGCGCGATCCGCCGGATGCGCCGAAGCAACAGCAGCGCCGGCGAGAAATAGGCCATGACCAGGTCGAGCCTTTCGCCCCGGATCAGGTCGCGCGTGACGCTCTTCGCCCACGGGGAAAGCCAGCGGGTCGGCCCGCCGATCAGCAGTTGCACCGGGGCATTGCCGCCGTCCCACTCGCGGACCTTGCGGCGAATGTCGCGGAAGCGCGCATCGGGATCGCGGGTCCACTCCTCAAGTTCGCCGAACCAGCGGTCGACGTGAGCCACCAGGCTGCCTTCGACCGTGAAGGCAAGGTCGTTCCAGCCGTTCTCTTCGGGCGTGGCGAAGTAACTGTCCTCCACGTTGAAGCCGCCGAGCATCGCCATCTTGCAGTCGGCGATGACCATCTTCTGGTGATTGCGGATGAGGTAGCGGACCGACCAGCGCGGCATGAAGCTGCAGAACGAACCGCCCTGCTCTTCCAGCCCAGCGAAGAAACTGGCGTCGACCGCGGCACCGAACCCGTCGACGATGACGCTCACCTTCACTCCGCGACGGGCTGCGGCGATGATCGCGTCGCGCACGCGGATGCCGCTGGCGTCGGGGCAGAAGATGTAGAACGCGATGCGCAGGGTTTCTCGCGCGCCCTCGATCAGGGCAAGAAGCGCTTCGAGCCGGTCCTTGCCCGCGGGATAGAAGGTCAGCGCCTGGCCTTGCGCGGTGATGGAAAACGGCGGCGGATCGCGAAACGGGGCAGGCTCGGGGGCTCCGGCGCACAGCGTGCGTTCGCAGGCGGTATCGGCCCTCTCCATCATCGCCCCATAGCACCATGCTGCCCTGGGGTCGCAAGGGCGAAAACCTTGACTCCGGCGCGGCCGGCCCCTAGGTGGCAGGCTTTCCGCACACCCCTTGAATTGCTCCGGAGTGCCCGATGGCGCGCGTTACCGTCGAAGATTGTGTCGACAAGATCCCGAACCGTTTCGATCTCGTCCTGCTTGCCGCCCAGCGCGCGCGGGAAATTTCGGGCGGTGCCGAACTGACGATCGATCGCGACCGCGACAAGAACCCGGTCGTCGCCCTGCGCGAAATCGCCGAGGAGACCGTGCGTCCCAAGATCCTGCAGGAAAGTCTGGTGCAGAACCTTCAGCGCGTCCTGCCGGACGACGAGGAAGACGCCGACGAGATCGGTTCGCTCAGCCAATCGGCGGAAGCGATGCGCCTTTCGGCCGCGGCTCCGGCTCGCTCGACCTCCATCGGCGGCGACTACGAGGGCTGACGCTCTCGTCCCTTTCGGCAGTTGGCTGTCGATAACGAAAAGGGCCGCCACTGCGCGGCCCTTTTTCGTTGCGCGCGAAACCTGTAGGCTGGACGTGTAACAGGGGGCGACAATGGGCGAATTCGGTGACGCTTTGGGCAGCGCGATCGAGGGCGGACTCTACGCCAACGCGCTCGAGCCGCAGGCCGGCAAGGGCAGCAAGGGCCACACGCACGAAGGTGCCTGCCTCAACTGCGGCACGGCGCTGGTGGGCCCTCACTGTCATGCGTGCGGGCAGCGGGCGCACGTCCACCGCACCATGGGCGCGTTTTTCCACGACCTCCTCCACGGGGTGCTTCACGCAGACGGAAAGACCTTCCGCACCCTCCCATTGCTGGCGCTGAAGCCGGGCGAGCTCACGCGGCGCTATATCGCGGGCGAGCGCGCCCGATTCGTCAGCCCGATGGCGCTGTTCCTGTTCGCGGTGTTCCTGATGTTCGCGGTTTTCCAGCTGGCGGGCATCTCGCCCCCGGCGAACCTTGGTCCGCCCGTGCAGCTCGGGGCGGAAGGTTCGGCCATCGAAGCGACGCAGAAACGGCTGGAGGAACTTCGCAAGGCCCGCGCCGGATTGGAGGCGGACAATCCCGCAGCGCCCGTTCTGGACGTCCAGATCGCCGCGCTCGAGCAGCGGCTTGGCAATGACCCAACGCCGGCCACTCCGGTGGAGGAATCAGCTGCCCCTGCTGCCCGGGGCGTTGTGCCGAGCGCCGAGGGAGCACCGCCGGCGATCGCCACCGGGGATATCGGGGATAGCTTCGATATAGAAAACGCGCGAACAGGTATCGCCTTCGTCGATCACGCGATCGACAAGTGGAGAGACAACCCCAGCCTGATGGCCTACAAGCTGCAATCGAACAGCTACAAGTTCTCCTGGCTGCTCATTCCGCTTTCGGTGCCGTTCGTCTGGCTGCTGTTCTTCTGGCGGCGGCGGTTCGGCGCTTACGACCACGCGGTTTTCGTGACGTACTCCCTCGCCTTCATGACGCTATTCTACGTGGTCCTGGTCCTGCTTGGCGGAATCGGCGTAGCCGGCGGCTGGCTGACCCTGCTGGGGACCTCGGTGCCGCTGCTGCACATCTATAAACAGCTCAAGGGATCTTACGAACTCACGCGGTTCTCGGCGCTGTGGCGTACCGGAGCGCTCGGCATATTCATCTTCGTGATCCTGTTCCTGTTCATCGACCTGCTGCTGGTGCTGGGCGCGTTCTGAACGAGAGCGGCACGGCGCTCGCCTTGAAAGCGAGCGCCGTGCCGCGCGGTCTTCAGATGTCGACTTTCTCGGTCGCTGCCATGAAAGTGTGCTTTGGCGCGCCGGCACCGGCGCCGAGCACGGCCGCACCAAGCGACAGGAGCGAGGCGCAAAAGGCATACCAGGCAACGGTGGAAAGCGCGTCGAGCGCGTCCTCACCACCTTGCGCCACCTGGGCTCTCGCGCGGTCGACGTTGATCTGGTCGGCCCGCTGGCGCGCGGCCTGGATCACATCCTGGGCAGCTCCGCGCAGTTCCGCTTCGTTCACGTCGACCGGGCTGTTCGGGGCGACGGCGGCCTGGCCGGCGCTGCCGACTACGGAAGCTGCCGCCTGGGCGGTCGTGGAGACGGCGCCCACGGCGGTGTTCATGACGGTGCCGATGGTGCCCGTGGCAAACCACAAGGTCACGATCGTGACCACGCCCCATACGCTGGCGCCGTGCGCGGTTGCCGCCGACTTGTCCGGCAAGCCGGACAGGCGACCCGCGGCGTAGCCGCCGATGCCAAGCGCGACGATGCTGGTGATGACCCACCAGATGGCTGCGCCTATGCCGATGCCGTTGAAGGCGTCGCTCTGCTGCGGGTCGATCGCGCGAAAGCCGATCGCCGCGCCCATCATTCCGAGCAGGGCCATCAGGCCCAGGGCAATGAACGTTCCGGCAAAAATCGCGCCCCACGATACGCGCCGCAACAGCGCCGGAGTATCGGTAGCGGTGACGACTTCGGCCGTGTGACGGCGCTCCCTGTCTGTCTCAACCATTGCAAATCTCCCTGTTGCCCGCCCATCAAACGAATGGACGCAGGGAGTTGCGGTTCCGAGAACGGGACCTGCGCGGGGCAGCCGCCGAAGCGCGAAGCAATGCCGCGGGTCAGGCGCCCTGCGGCGCGGCCCCGCCTTCGCCGGTGAACCTCTTGCCCGCCTTTGGCACCGCGGATCCACGGGTGGGGCGGTTGATGATCGGACCGTTGGGCTCGTCGGGCCGGTCGACCTTGCCCGTTTCGAGCAGGACCTTGATCTCGTCGCCGGTCAGCGTCTCGTACTCGAGCAGCGCCTGGGCGAGCAGGTGAAGTTTGTCCTCCTGGGTCTTGAGGATATCGGACGCACGCTTGTGCGCGCCCTCGACCAGGCCCTTGATCTCGGCGTCGATCAGCTTGTTCGTCTCGTCGGACTGGAACGTGCGCTGGCTGCCGCTCATGCCGAGGTAGCCTTCGTGCTGTTCCTCGTACTGCAGCGGGCCGAGCTTGTCGGACATGCCCCACTTGGTGACCATGTTGCGCGCAAGATCGGTCGCATAGTGAATGTCCGACGACGCGCCCGAACTGACCTTGTCGTAGCCGAAGATGATTTCCTCGGCCACGCGGCCGCCCATGCTGACCGAGAGGTTCGCGTGCATCTTGTCGCGGTGGTAGGAATAGCTGTCCCGTTCCGGCAGGCGCATGACCATGCCCAGGGCGCGGCCGCGGGGAATGATCGTGGCCTTGTGAATGGGGTCGGACGCCGGCTCGTTGACCGAGACGATCGCGTGGCCCGCCTCGTGATAGGCGGTCATCTTCTTCTCGTCGTCGGTCATGACCATCGAGCGCCGCTCGGTGCCCATCATGACCTTGTCCTTGGCGTCTTCGAACTCCTGCATCGCGACGAGGCGCTTGTTGCGCCGCGCGGCAAGCAGCGCCGCCTCGTTGACCAGGTTGGCGAGGTCCGCGCCGGAGAAACCGGGCGTGCCGCGCGCGATCGTGCGGGGATTGACGTCGGGCGCCAGCGGCACCTTCTTCATGTGCACGCCGAGGATCTTCTCGCGTCCGTCGATATCGGGGATCGGCACGACGACCTGACGGTCGAAACGGCCCGGGCGCAGCAGCGCCGGGTCGAGCACGTCGGGCCGGTTGGTCGCGGCGATGATGATGATGCCTTCGTTCGCCTCGAAGCCGTCCATCTCGACGAGGAGCTGGTTGAGCGTCTGCTCGCGTTCGTCGTTCGAGTTGCCGAGGCCATGACCGCGATGGCGGCCGACCGCGTCGATTTCGTCGATGAAGACGATGCACGGCGCGTTCTTCTTCGCCTGTTCGAACATGTCGCGCACGCGGCTGGCGCCGACGCCGACGAACATTTCGACGAAGTCGGAGCCCGAGATGGTGAAGAACGGCACGCCCGCCTCACCCGCGATGGCGCGGGCCAGCAGGGTCTTGCCGGTGCCGGGAGAGCCGACCAGCAGCGCACCCTTGGGAATCTGCCCGCCGAGCTTCGAGAAGCGCTGCGGATCCCTGAGAAACTCGACGATCTCCTCGAGCTCTTCGCGCGCCTCGTCGATGCCGGCGACATCTTCGAACGTCACCCGGCCCTGCTTTTCGGTCAGCATCTTGGCCTTCGACTTGCCGAAGCCCATCGCGCCCGATCCGCCGCCCTTCTGCACCTGTCGCAGGGCGAAGAACGCCACGCCCAGGATCAGCAGGAACGGCAGCGACTGGATGAGGATGTAGGTCAACATGCTCATCTCCTCCTTCGCGGCGCCCGAGTAGCGAACGCCGTTGTCGTCGAGGAGCTTGGTGAGCGTGGTGTCGTTGTCGACCGGGATGGTCGAGAAGCTCTCACCGTTCTTCAGCTTGCCGGAAATCCTGTCGGGCGAGATCTGCACCTGTTCGACCGAGCCTTCCGCCACCTTGGCCCGGAAAGCCGAGTAATCGAGCAAATCCGCCGCCGCGGTGCGCGGTCCGCCGAACAGCGAAACCACGAGGAGGAGGCCGAGAAAAATTCCGCCCCACACCAACATGGATTTGATCCAGGGGTTGCCGTTGTTTTCGGGCTCGCGGTTGTCGCTCATCTGTGCAGTCTGCCTTTCACGCGTCAATGTAGGCGCGCGGGGGTGAATGGCAAGTTGCCGGCCGGTCAATTCCGTCGGCGCGCGGCACCCCGGGCGAAAGAGCGGGTGGAGGCGCACGGACAGGCGATGTGGAACGGCTGCAGGACAGCATCGGGGAGAGGATACCATGCCCGGGTTCGAAGCGCGCCCCACTGACCGAGGCGTTCGACCCGGCCGAGCGGCGCCTCCTGTACGGCAGGCCGATCGTCGCCTCCGACCTGCTGTGGAACGGTCAGCCCGCGCTGGCAGCCTGATCGCCGGAGAACGTGCGCTCGCCGCGGCGGGTGACGTGGATGTCGCATATCAGCCCGTCGCGCAGGGTGTACACCACCTGCACCGGCACGTCGTAGTACTCGCCTTTGTTCAACGGCCCGACGACGAAGTCGGGCGCATCCTCGACCGCGGTGAAACGGCTTACGGCATCGTAGACGATCTCGTCGTCGCCGATGTCGAGCCGCTCGGGAATGACCGTCTCGCGCACCTTGGCAAACATCGGGCGGTAGAAATCGACGATGCCTTGCCGCCCCACCACGTCACCGACCGAGCTGGTCAGGTGGAGCACGACATCCTCGGTGTAATACTGCGGGAAGCGCTCGAACTCGGCGCCCGAGAAGGCCGCGGAATAGGCCTCGAACGCTGCGCGCTGGCTGGGGTGCGATCCCAGGCGGGGTAGCTTGCTGACGCCCTTTTCGGGTGGCCAGGTCATCGACTTCAGTTCCTCGATCAGCCCCTCGTCGTTCAACGTGTAGGTGACGAAGAACTTGACCGTGACCATGTCGCCGGGGCGAAGTTCGCCGAAGGGAAAGTCCGACCGGTGCTTGCTGGCGTGGAAGTCCATGTCGACTTCGGCGAAGAGCAGCCCGTCGCGGCTCAGCACCACTTGCGGGCGCATGACCTCGCGCACCCCGTCATGCGCCCATTCGAGGAAGGCAAGGAGGCCGTCGCGCCCCTCGCGCACGCCGTTGGCGCTGACCATGCGGCAATCGGGAGCGAAGAACCGTTCGACCAGCGCCGCGTCGTCCCCGGTGTTGAACAGCGCCTCGTAGGCTTCGTAGTCGAGTTCCATCAGGCGACTATGCCGCGCCGCGACGGGAAGGGAAAGGCCAGTCGCGGCAGACCCACCCTATTGCGCCGCCATCAGGCCAATCGCCGGCGGCTCGCCGCAAGCGCCGAGCGTTCGGGCGCTTGCCCGCTGAATTCCGGGAAACCACCGTACTTTTCCGACATTTGTCAGCGGCGAGTTCGGGGTGCGAGCGGCAAACAATTACGTCGGCAACCAACTCCCGGAAATATCTCGCCAGATGCGTGTTGCGTTGCAGCATTATTTATGTTGCATTGCGGAAACCGGGCGCGGCGCCAAGCGTTAAAGGGGCGTCGACCACAAGAATGGACTGTCCAGCAAATGTCCCTTGAGCTTTTTAACGTCAGTCCAGGCCCTGACCGGGGCGCGCAGATAGCCGCGCGGCCGGTCTTTTCCCCTCGCCGCCCGGCCATGGCCGCCGCCCGGCGCATCGCGCTGGTCGGCAACTTCGCCCCGCGCAAGTGTGGCATCGCCACCTTCACAACCGACGTGTTCGACAAGCTGGCCGAGTACCACCCGGAAATCGCGGTCGATGTCTATGCACTCGACGACCCGCGTGAACCGATTTCCTACGAGGGGGTGGCCGGCATCATCGGCTGCGCCGACCCCGCCGCATATCGCGCCGCCGCGCGCCGGATCAACGACAGCGGGGTCGACGCTGTCTGGCTGCAGCACGAATACGGCATCTTCGGCGGCCCCGACGGCGACATGGTGCTGGACCTCGTCGACCGCATCGCCGCCCCGCTGATCCTCACCCCGCACACCGTGCTGGGCGAACCATCGGGCAGCCAGCGCGCGATCCTCGAACATCTCGTCGCCCGGTCGAGCCGCATCATGGTCATGAGCACGCACGCGCGCGACCTGCTGGCCGAACGCTATGGCGCACCGCACGAGATCCTGCAGATCGTGCCGCACGGCGCGCCCGACCGGCCTTTCGGACGGCAGGACGAGTTCAAGCAATGGCTCGGCCTTGCCGGCAGGACCGTCCTCACCACCTTCGGCCTGCTCGGTCCCGGCAAGGGGCTCGAGACCGCGATCGGGGCGCTGCCCGCCATCGTCGCGCGCCATCCGGAGGTGATCTACCGCATCGTGGGGGCATCGCACCCCAATCTCGTCGCCGAGCAGGGCGAGACTTACCGCGAAGGCCTGCAGGAGCTGGCCGGAAAGCTCGGTGTGGCGGACCATGTCCAGTGGGACAACCGCTTCCTCGAAACGGACGAACTGCTCGACCAGCTTGAAGCCTGCGACATCTACCTGACGCCCTATCCGGGAATGCAGCAGTCGACCTCCGGCACGCTCAGCTACGCGGTAGCGCTCGGCAAGGCGATCGTTTCGACCCCCTACCTCCACGCGCGCGAACTGCTCGCCGGCGGGGTGGGCGAGCTGGTCGAGCCGAAGGACCCCGCCGCCATTGCCGAGCGCGTGAACGCCCTGCTCGACGACCGCGAACGCCTGGGCACGCTGCAGCGCCGCGCCTACGCGAAAGGCCGCGAGACGATCTGGCCCCGCTTCGCCGATGGCGCGGCCGCGATCATCGACCGGGCCGTTGCCCGGCCGCCGGCCCGCGGGCCCGCCGCCGCCGCGCCGAACCCGCAGGCGGTCGTCGCGATGAGCGATGCCACCGGCATGTTCCAACACGCCATTGGCGTGGTGCCCGACCGGCACCATGGCTATTGCCTGGACGACAACGTCCGCGCCCTGATGCTGATGAACCAGGTCGAGGACATGGACCCGGCAGAGCGCGACAAGTGGCGGCTGACCTACGCCTCGTTCGTACAATACGCCTGGAACCCCGCATGCGAAGGCCTTCCGCAACTTCATGCGGTTCGATCGCAGCTGGTGCGAGGACGAAGGATCGGAAGATTCGAACGGTCGGACGCTCTGGGCGCTCGGCCAGACGGTCGAACTGGCCGACGATCCCGCCATCCGCTTCCTGGGCCAAGCGGCAGGTACGACACCGCTCTGCCTCACTGCGCGGACTTCGGCAGCCCGCGCGCCGCGGCCTTCGCCATGCTCGGCGCGGCGGCGTTGCTGCGCGCGATGCCCGATCACGGCGCTTCGCAAGACTATTGCGCGCCGGGGGCAATTTCCTCCACCGGTTGCTCGATTCCGCCCGGCGACCCGACTGGGCGTGGTTCGAAGCGGTCCTGGGATACGACAATCCGCGCCTCTCGCAGGCGTTGATAGAGGCCGGCCTCGCGCTCGGAGAGGAAACTTTCCTCGAGGCCGGTCTCGAACTCTCTCGCCTGGATCGCGCGCCGGCAGGTCGCCTCGGCCGGTCACTTCCGCCCGATCGGCTCGGACACGTTCGGTCAGGAGCACACGCACCTGCCGTTCGACCAGCAGCCGCTGGAGGCGCAAGCCGCGATCGAAGCATGCGCCGCCGCCTGGCGGGCCGACCGCGATCCGAAGTGGGTCCAGCACGCCCAGGCGGCCTGGCGCTGGTTCTTCGGCGCCAACGACCGCGGGGTCGCGCTGGGCGATATCGCCACCGGCCGCTGCCGCGACGGATTGAACCCGCGGGGGGCGAACGAAAACTGTGGTGCGGAATCGATCCTGGCCTTTCAACTCTCCCACTATTCGTTGATAGGATTGCTCAAGGCACAGGCCAGAGCGACGACGGGAGAGACGATTGCACGGCAGGAGCGCGGGCAGCCCCAGCCCATTGCGCATTCTTGACACCCGGCTGCACGCCGACCCCTCGCGCGTTGTCCTGCGGCCGTTCCATCTCGGCTGGCAGGCGAGAAACGCGCCCGGCGGCCGGGCGCAGAAGCTGGTCGACGACATCTGCAGCCTGAGCGAGAGCGCGGTGGCCGAGGAATACGCCCGCGTCCACACCGACTTTGCCGAGCGTCACTGGCAGACCGAGCAGATGTTCGACGAGCGGTTCGACGACGTGGCCGCGAACCTGCACCTCGATCCGGCGAAATACTCGGCGACGCGCAAGCGGCTGATCGGCGCCTATTTCTGCCACGAGTACACTTACGCCGCCGCTGCGCTGATGAATCCCTCGATCGTGCCGCATCCCGATCAGAGCGGGATGAGCGGCGGCGCCGTTCGCTTCGTGATGAGCCTGCGCGCGGTGGGCGAGGGACACATCAGCTCGATCGTGTTCCGCGAAGGTATCGCCAAGCCGAACGGCAGCTTTCAGCTCTGGCCCCAGTCGAGCTTCGCCACTTCGGTCGAACTCGACGACGCCAGCCTGACCGACAGCGATTCGGCCGTCACCGTCCACCGCCACGTCGACTCCAGCCTGTCCAACACGGTCATTTTCCCGATCACCGAGCAGCAGTCGAACGGGCTCGAGGACCTGCGCCTCCTCCGCTTCGATCACGGCGGCGGGGACTACGAGTGGATTGGCACCTACACGGCCTATTCGGGCCGCTCGATCCGCTCCGAGCTGCTGCGCACAGTCGACTTCCGCCGCTTCCTGCTGGAGCCCATCAAGGGCAAGGCCGGGCGCAACAAGGGCATGGCGCTGTTCCCCGAGAAGGTCGGCAAGCGCTACGCGATGATCGGGCGGCAGGACGGCAAGAACCTGTACCTGCTGAAGTCCGATCGGCTCGACCGCTGGAACTCCGAGGGCACGCTGCTGATGGAGCCGAAATACCCGTGGGAGTTCATCCAGATCGGCAACTGCGGCAGCCCGATCCGGACCGACGAGGGCTGGCTGATCTTCACCCACGGCGTGGGTGCCATGCGCAAGTACTCGCTTGGCTGCGCGCTGCTCGATCTCGACGATCCCAGCAAGCTGATCGGCCGAACGAAGGAGCCGGTCCTGACCGCTGTCGATGCCGACCGCTCGGGCTACGTTCCCAACGTCGTCTACACCTGCGGCGTGCTCGAGGTCGGCGAGCGGCTGCTCATCCCCTACGGCATATCCGACAGCGCGGTGGGTTTCGCAACCGCGACGATTTTGGATCTGCTGGACCTTATGCGCTGACTGAGAGTTTTCCTTCCCATGCTGCTGGAAACCAGGACTGTCGAGAAACCATGGGGGAAGGACCGGCTCCCCGCGCCGTTCGATACGCCCGAAGGAAAGCGGGTCGGCGAAATCTGGTTCGTGCCGCCCGACAACCTGCCGCAACTCCTCGTGAAATACATCTTCACGTCCGAGAAGCTCTCGGTCCAGGTCCATCCGTCCGACACGCAGACCGAGGCGAAGGGTCTCGGCCGGCAGGGCAAGGAAGAATGCTGGCTGGTGATCGACGCCGAGCCCGGCGCGAAGCTGGGCATCGGGTTCGATGAGCCGATCGATGCCGAAACGATGCGCGCTGCGGCACAGGATGGCAGCATCGAGGACCGGCTGAGCTGGCACCCGGTCAAGGCGGGCGATTTCTTCTACATTCCGGCGGGCACGGTCCACGCCATCGGGCCGGGCTGCTCGATCATAGAGGTCCAGCAGAATTCCGACATCACCTATCGCCTCTACGACTATGGCCGCCCGCGCGAGCTGCACCTGGAGGAAGGAATGGCGGTGGCCAGGGGGGAGCACTATGACCAGGGGTTGTCGCGCTACGTCGGCCACGGCTCGGACGTGAACCTCGTCGACGGGCCGCACTTCCGGCTCGACCAGCTTGCCGGCGACCCCGATCCGGCGATCTCCGCCCGTTATCGTGGCCCGCTGCTGATCATCCCGCGCGAAGGCGAGGTCGAGGTCGAGGGCGAGACCGTCCGCCCGGGCCAGTGCGCCCTTGCCCGCGAGATCGACGCCGTCGGCTTCGCGCCCGAGGGCACCTGCCTCATCGCCCAGCCGATGGGCCGGGCTTGATCAGAGCGTCTCGATGATCGCCGAGAAGTCGCGTCCGCCGTTGCCGGCGGCGTCGAACGCCTCGTAGAGTTCCTTCGCCCGCCGGCCCATCTGCGCATCGACACGGGCGGTCTGCGCCGCCTCCATCGCCAGCTTGAGGTCCTTGAGCATCAGGCCGGTGGCAAACCCGCCCTTGTAGCCATTGTCGGCCGGAGTCTGCGGCCCCACGCCGGGCACGGGGCAGTAGGTCGTGACCGACCACGACTGGCCCGAACTCACGGAGGCTATATCGAAGAAGGTCTGCGGGTCGAGCCCGAGCTTCTGCGCCATCGAAAACGCCTCGCAGGTGCCGATCATGTGGATGCCCAGCATCATGTTGTTGCAGATCTTGGCCGCCTGGCCGGCCCCCGCGCCGCCGGCGTGGATCACCGCCTTGCCCATCGGCTCGAGCACCGCCTTCGCCTGTTCGAACGCCGCGTCGGTCCCCCCGACCATGAAGGTCAGCGTGCCGCCCGCCGCCGCCGCTATGCCGCCTGAAACCGGCGCGTCGACCATCTCGTAGCCGGCCTCGGCCGCCAGCCGTTCGACCTCGCGCGCAGTGGCGACGTCGATGGTCGAGCAGTCGAGCAGGATCGCGCCGGTCGGGGCATGGCCGATGACGTCTGTCGTGAAAACCTGCTTCACGATCCCGCCATTGGGCAGCATCGAGACGACGGCTTCCACCCCGTCCACGGCCTCGCGCACCGAACGGAACGTCGAACACCCGCTGTTCCGCGCGTTTTCGAGCGCTTCATCCGCAAGGTCGAACGCACGCACCTCGTGCCCCGCCTTGACCAGGTTCGCGGCCATCCCGCCGCCCATGTTGCCCAGACCGATGAAGGCGATTTTCATGTCAGCGCCCCTTCCACACGCCGGGGCGCTTCTCGACGAATGCCTTCATCCCCTCGGTCCGATCCTCGGTCGCGGTGAGGATCTGGAACAGGCGGCGTTCGTGGAGCAGGCCCTGTTCGAGCGTCAGCTCGTAGGCGGCGTTGACCATTTCCTTGTTCACCATCGCGGCGACCGGCGGCATCCCGGCAATCGTCGCGGCGGTCTTGAGCGCGTCGTCGAGCAGGTCGGCGAGCGGCACCACGCGGGCGACCAGGCCAGAGCGTTCGGCTTCTTCGGCGTCCATCATCCGCCCGGTGAGGCACATCTCCATCGCTTTCGACTTGCCGACAGCGCGGGTCAGGCGCTGGCTGCCGCCCATCCCTGGCGCGACGCCGAGCTTGATCTCGGGCTGGCCGAACTTGGCGCTGTCGGCGGCGACGATGAAGTCGGCCATCATGGCAAGCTCGCACCCGCCGCCCAGCGCAAAGCCGTTGACCGCGGCGATCCACGGCTTGCGGGTGCGGCGGGTGAAATCCGCCTGCCAGCCGGAGAAGAAGTCCTCGAGGTAGAAGTTGGCCGCGGGCTTGTCGGCCATCTCCTTGATGTCGGCCCCGGCGGCGAAGGCCTTGTCGCCGCTGCCGGTCAGCACGGCGCAGCGCTGGCTGTCATCGGCATCGAACGCGGCGAACGCGTCGATCAGCTCCCCCAGGACCGCAGAATTCAGCGCATTGAGCGCCTCGGGCCGGTTGAGAGTCACCAGCGTGACCGCGTCACGCGTCTCGACGAGGATGGAGCTGTAGTCGGTCATCTCATTTCACCTGAAACCAGTGTTGCGCCAGCCCTGCCCAAGCCCGCCGGGCTTGGCAAGGCACGACCAGCTAGATCCCCATGCAGACGTACTTGATCTCGAGATAGTCATCGAGCCCGTGGCGCGAGCCTTCGCGGCCCAGGCCCGACTGCTTGATCCCGCCGAACGGCGCGACCTCGGTCGAGATCAGCCCGGTGTTCACCCCGACGATGCCCGTTTCGAGCGCCTCCGACACGCGCCAGACGCGCGAGAGATCCTGCGAGTAGAAATAGCTCGCCAGGCCGAACTCGGTATCGTTCGCCATGGCGATCGCATCGGCCTCGTCCTCGAAGCGGATCAGCGCGGCGAGCGGCCCGAAGGTCTCCTCGCGCGCGACGAGCATGTCCTGCGTGGCGCCGGTCACGATGGTCGGTTCGAACCAGGTCCGGCCGAGCTCGGAAGGATGGCCGCCCGTCAGAACATGCGCGCCCTTGGACCTGGCGTCGGCCAGGTGTTCCTCGACCTTTTCGACCGCCTTGTCGTCGATCAGCGGGCCGATGTTGACCCCCTCTTCCGTGCCACGTCCGAGCTTCAGGTCCTCGACCTTCGCCTTCAGCTTCTTCGTGAATTCGTCGTACACGCCGTCCTGCACGTAGAAGCGGTTGGCGCAGACACAGGTCTGTCCACCGTTGCGGAACTTGGCGATGATCGCGCCTTCGACGGCGGCATCGAGATCGGCGTCGTCGAACACCAGGAACGGCGCGTTGCCGCCCAGCTCGAGGCTCAACTTCTTGATCGTGTCGGCGCTGTTCTTCATCAGCTCGCGGCCGACTTCGGTCGAGCCGGTGAAGCTGATCTTGCGCACCACCGGGCTGGCGGTGAGCTCTCCGGCGATTTCGCTGGCGCTGCCGGTCAGGATGTTGAGAACGCCCCTGGGCACGCCCGCCTGCTCGGCCAGCACGCCGAGCGCCAGTGCCGAGAGCGGGGTCTGCGAGGCGGGCTTGAGCACCATGGTGCAGCCCGCGGCCAGGGCCGGGCCGAGCTTGCGGCCGATCATGGCCGAGGGGAAGTTCCATGGCGTGATGGCGCCCACCACGCCGACCGGCTGGCGCAGCGTGACGATGCGGCGGTCGGTCGCGTGAGACGGAATGACCTCGCCGTAGGCGCGCTTGCCCTCCTCGGCGAACCATTCGATGAAACTGGCCGAATAGGCGATCTCGCCGGTCGCCTCGGGCACGGGCTTGCCCTGTTCGCGCGAGAGCAGTTCGCCGAGCGCGTCGGCGTGCTCGGTCATCAGGTCGAACAGCTTGCGCAACACCTTCGCGCGCTCGGCCGCGGTCTTCGCCCGCCACTCGGGCAAGGCTTTCTCGGCCGCATCGATCGCGCGCCGCGTTTCCGCCGCGCCCATCTTCGGCACGCGCGCCATTTCCTCGCCAGTCGCCGGGTCGGTGACCGCGAAGCTCTCGCCGCTGTCGGCATCGCACCAGACGCCGTCGATCAGGCCCTGGTGGCGAATGAGGTCGGTGTATTGCATTGCTGGACTCGCTCCTGCGGGGTGGCGGTGTGGCCCACCGCCTACCCCTGTTCACGAGACCAACGCAAACCCCGCGCCGATTATCCCAGCGCGGCCTTGAGGTCGCTGGTGAGGTCGGTTTTCTCCCAGGGGAAGAAGTCGCCTTCGGCCGTGCGCCCGAAGTGGCCGTAGGCCGCGCTCTTGCGGTAGATCGGCTTGTTGAGGCCAAGGTGCGTGCGGATGCCGCGCGGGGTCAGCTTGCCGAGCTTGTCGATGCCCTTGATCGCTTCCTCGATCGCCCCGTCCTCGCGCGTGCCGGTGCCGTGGGTGTCGACGTAGAGCGAGAGCGGCTCGGCCACGCCGATGGCATAGGCCAGCTGGATCGTGCAGCGCTTGGCCAGCCCTGCGGCCACGATGTTCTTGGCCAGGTAGCGCGCGATGTAGGCTGCCGAGCGGTCGACCTTGGTCGGGTCCTTGCCGGAAAACGCCCCGCCCCCGTGCGGCGCCGCGCCGCCATAGGTATCGACGATGATCTTGCGCCCCGTCAGGCCCGCGTCGCCGTCCGGCCCGCCGATCTCGAAGCTGCCCGTGGGATTGATGTGGTAGACCGTCTCGTCGCTCAAGAGCTCGGCCGGCAGCACGTCGGCCACCACGCCCTTCACGTAGGCGTGCAGTTCGGCCTGCTTGTCACCCTTGTCGTAGCCCGGCGCATGCTGGGTGCTGACCACGATCGCGGTCGCCGCCACCGGCTCGCCGTTGGCAAAGCGCAGCGTCACCTGGCTCTTGGAGTCGGGCTCGAGGAACGGCGCCGCACCGCTCTTCCTGTCGGCCGCCATGCGCTCGAGGATCTTGTGGCTGTAATAGAGCGTCGCCGGCATCAGGTCGGGCGTCTCGTCGCAGGCGAAGCCGAACATGATGCCCTGGTCGCCCGCGCCCTCGTCCTTGTTCTCGCCTGCATCCACGCCTTGCGCGATATGCGCGCTCTGCCCGTGCAGGTGGTTCTCGAAGGTCAGCGTCTCCCAGTGGAAGCCCGACTGCTCGTAGCCGATGTCCTTCACCACGCCGCGCACGGTGTCCTCGATCTCGGCCAGCGCGCCCTCGGCCCACTCGCCGTTCTCGTACACGCCCTTGCACCTGATCTCGCCCGCCAGCACCACCAGCTGCGTCGTCGTCAGCGTCTCGCACGCAACCCGCGCCTCGGAATCCTTCGACAAGAACAGGTCGACGATCGCATCCGATATCTGGTCCGACACCTTGTCGGGATGGCCTTCCGATACACTCTCGGATGTGAACAGGTAGCTGTTGCGCATGGTCGAACGGGTTCCTCTTCGGGATTGAGTGTTTTTGCGAGAATCAATCGTAGGGCTACGGCTTGCGGGCGACAATGAAGCTTTCGTCGTTGAACCACAATCCGCCGTTCTTGCGCAGCACGGCGCGGGTGGCGTCGAGGTAATCGGTGTTCCCCATCGCGGCGGTCAGCCGCTCGTCCTCGATCTGCGCCACGTAGGTCGCCGCGTTCCACGCGGCGAGCAGCGTCGAGGTGCCGATCGTCGCGTCCTGGCTGTCGATCTCGTCGGGCATCGTGTGCATTTCGTACCGGAACAGCGCCTCGCGGTTCGACAGGGCGTCGAACTCGTAGTCGCCCGCCTCGTCGCCGAGCGCATCGCGCGCCGCGTCGAGCAGTTCGCGGCGCGAGGTGGTGAACGGGTCCTCCCCCGGCCAGACCTTCTGGACGATCTCGAAACCCGGGTCGTTGCCTGCAGAATGGATGCCGAGCAGGCGCCCGCCCGGACCGAGCGCACGGGCCATCGGCGCGAGGATCGACTTCGCCTTGAACCCGGTCGCGGCGCGCAGGCGATAGGGCTGGCTCGCCAGCACGAGGTCGAAATCGGCCCGCGCCTCGCCCTCGCGCGGGATGACGCCGTCGAGCAGGAACTCGCAATCCTTGCGGTAGAGCAGCAGGACGGTCGGCTTTTCGGGCCGCAGGCGGCCGCCTGGCCCGGTTTCCGTGCGCCAGTGCTCGTCGAGGAAGGGCTGGAGCGCCAGGATCTGCTCCTCGAACTCGGCAGTCGTCGACCCTTCCAGCGCCACCGCGCACCAGACCAGCGGCCGCGCCGGGTCGGCCTTCCTCGTGCGCAGCCAGGGTGCCTCGGCATAGGCGAGATTGGTCACAGCCAGCACCGTCTCGGGATGCTCGAAGAACCGATCGGGCATCTTGTCGAGTGTAAGGCGCACGTCCTCGAGGCTGATCTCTTTTCCCGCGACAAAGATCGGGTGCCGCTCGAACCGGCGATGCAGGTGACGCAGCACGCGCGACAGCACGGTTCCGTCGCCCATCCCGGCATCGAAGAAGCGGACTGCCGGCGGCTTCGGTTCGATCCGGGCGAACTCGCGTGCGACCCGCTCGGCCACCACCCACTTCTCCGAGCAGGTGTTGACGAACATGAGGTACTTCTGGCGGTTGTCGTAAAACCGGAAATTGCGGCCCTCGCCCGCCCTTTCCGCCTGGGCCGCAGGCGCGGTTTCGTCCAACCGCGAATCACTCACCACCTCGGCCATAAGCTCCCCTCTCCGGCATATTCTGCGCAACCCTAACATATTTAATTTGTTCGCGAGGCCCCGAATGAGTGGCTGCGCGTCGAGCACAATCTTGCACGCCGCCGCTGCCATTTTCCCGGGAACTTTCTTGACTTTGGCTCGGTTGAAAAAGCATATCGCCCTCCGACGGGAGGGCTTGGCTTGAGGAGGCCGGCCCGAAAATGCCTTACTGCGGCGCCCCACCTGTGCCCGACGAATTGTGGCTGCGGTGGAATTTCGATCCGATCCTTCTTGCTGCCCTCGCCCTGCTGGCGGGGCTCCACCTCACCAGCTGTGCACCAGCGCGACGGTCCGTGGCCGCGACCGGCTGGGCGGTCACCTCGCTGGCGCTCGTCTCTCCGCTTTGCGCATTGTCTGTGTCGCTTTTCGCGGCGCGAGTCGGCCAGCACATGATCATGGTCCTGATCGGTGCGCCGCTGATCGCCGCCGCGCTGCCGGCCGCGCGCGACTCGCGCTGGCTCTGGCCCGCGACCGCCGCCTTCAGCGCCTTCCTCTGGCTGTGGCACATGCCCGCGCCCTATGACGCGACGCTGCGTTCCGACGCAATTTACTGGGCCATGCACGTGACGCTGTTCGGCAGCGCGGTCGTCCTCTGGCGCGAGCTGATGCCGCTCGGCGAACGGCCGATGGCGCTCGTCGCCGCCGGAACGGCCGCGTCGATGGCGATGGCCTTCCTCGGCGCCGTGCTGACGCTGGCCGGACGGCCGCTGTTCGCCTGGCACTACGTCACGACCGAGGCCTGGGGCTTCTCCCCGCTGGCCGACCAGCAACTCGGCGGAGCGCTGATGTGGGTTCCGGGCGGGCTGCTGTTCCTGTGGCTCGCGCTGCGCACGACCAACCACCTGCTGCGCGACCGGGAAAGCCGCGACACGGCGGGGTGGGCCGCATGAACTGGGCACCGCTGGGATACCTCGACAGCCACGGCGCGAGGGCCGACGCCACCCTGCCGCTGACCTGGTTCCTGCTGCTCCTTTCCACCGCGGTATGCCTGGTAATCGCGTGGATGCTGTGGCGTTCGGTCCGCAAGGGCCGGCCGGCCAGCGAAGGCCTCCCGCTGGCCTCGCGCAGCACCGGCGGCGTGCGGCTGATCTTCGTTGGCGTGGGCGTGTCGTCGCTGTTCCTGCTGGTTGCGCTGGGCTGGACCATGGTGGCACTGGGGCAGGTGGCGCCAATGCCACGCCGGCCCGGCGTCGAGATCGACGTTACAGCGCACCAGTGGTGGTGGCAGGCCGATTACAACGGTTCGATCCCGGCGGACAGCTTCACCACGGCCAACGAGATCCACGTGCCGGTTGGAACGCGGGTACTGCTGCGGCTCCACGGGGCGGACGTGATCCACAGCTTCTGGGTGCCCAAGCTGACCGGCAAGACCGATATCATTCCGGGGCAGGTCAACCTGACATGGCTCGAAGCCGACAGGCCCGGCGTCTACTATGGCCATTGTGGCGAGTACTGCGGGCTGCAGCACGCGAACATGGCGTTCCACGTGGTAGCCGAGAGCCCGCGCGAGTTCGCCCGCTGGCGCGCGGCCCAGCTGCAGACGGCGCCGCCGCCCGCCACTCCGGAGCAGGCGGAGGGCCTCGCTCTGGTGGAATACCGTTGTGCGCTGTGCCACACGGTCCGTGGCACAGTTGCAGGGTCGAATGTCGGACCAGACCTCACCCACCTGATGAGCCGCCGGTATATCGCGGCAGGGACCGCCCTCAACAATCGCGCTAATCTCGCCGGCTGGATCGAGGATCCGCAGGCCGCGAAGCCCGGCGCCAGGATGCCGCCGCAGCACCTTTCCGGCCCGCAGCTGCAGGCCGTCGTCGCTTACCTGGAGACGCTGGAATGAGCGCAGCCGACCTTACCGCCGGCCGCGAAGGGCCGCTGCCGGATACCGACACCCGCCTCTCGCGCACCCCGCGCGTCGCCGTCGCCGACGATGCCCTGCGCGATAAGCTGCAGCGCATCTGGGAGACGAAACCGGGGCTGTTCGGCTGGTTCGGCACCGTCGACCACAAGGAAATCGGCAAGCGCTACATCGTCACGGCCTTCATCATGCTCGCGATCGGCGGGCTCGAGGCGCTCGTCCTGCGGCTCCAGCTCGCCGGTCCCAACGAGCGCCTGCTGACGCCCGAACAGTACAACGAGCTGTTCTCGACCCACGGGATGACGATGATCTTCCTGTACGCGGGGCCGATCCTGTCGGGGTTCTCCAACTACTTCTTCCCGCTGTGGCTCGGGGCGCGCGACATGGCCTTCCCGCGGATGAACGCGCTGAGCTACTGGATCTACCTCGCCGCCGCGCTGTTCCTTTATGCCGGGCCGCTGGTCGGCGCAGGGCCGAACGACGGCTGGTTCAACTATGTCCCCTATGCCGAGAAGGCCTTCAACCCCGGCATCAACGAGGACATCTACGCGCTGGGGATGGTCTTCCTGGGCATCTCGACGAGCGTCGGGGCGGCCAACTTCCTCGTCACCGTGGCGCGCTGCCGGGCACCGGGAATGTCGATCAACCGCCTGCCGATCGTGGTCTGGGGCACGCTGACGGCGAGCGCGGCGAACCTGGTGGTGATCCCCGCCGTCAGCCTGGCCTTCTTCCTGTTGTGGATGGACCGCAACCTGGGGACGAGCTTCTTCACCGTGGCCGGCGGGGGCGAGCCGCTGTTGTGGCAGCACCTGTTCTGGCTATTCGGCCACCCGTGGGTCTACGCGATCGTGCTGCCGGCCATGGGCATGGTGTCCGACGGCCTGCCCACCTTCAGCCGCACCCCGCTGGTCGGCTACACCCTCGTCGCCCTCTCCACCGTGGCGACGATGCTGCTCGGCTTCGGGGTGTGGGTGCACCACATGTTCGCCACCGGGCTGCCGGGGCTGGGCCTCGCGTTCTTCTCGGGCGCCTCGATCGTCATCACCATTCCCAGCGCCGTTGCCGTGTTCGCCTGGCTGGCGACCATCTGGCTGGGCAAGCCGGTGGTCACGACCGCCTTCCGCTTCTTCGCCGGGATGATCCTGCTGTTCGTCATCGGCGGCGTGTCCGGCTTCATGACCGCCAGCGTACCGGCCGACTGGCAACTGACCGACACCTACTTCGTGGTCGCCCACATCCATTACGTGCTGATCGGCATCAACGTGTTCCCGGTCTGCGGCGCGACGTACATGTGGTTCCCCAAGATGACCGGCCGCCTGATGGACGAACGGCTGGGCCGGTGGAACTTCTGGGTGATGTTCATCGGCTTCAACGCGGCGTTCCTGCCGATGCACCTGACCGGCCTCTTCGGCATGCCACGGCGGGTCTACACCTACGATGCGGGCATGGGCTTCTCGGCGCTCAACATGATCACCACGATCGGCAGCTTCCTGTTCGCGGCGGGCGTGCTGATGTTCTTCTGGAACGTCTTCAAGTCCTTGCGCGGCGGAGCGGTCGCCGGGCCCGATCCATGGAAGGGCCCGTCGCTGGAGTGGACCACCAGCTCGCCGCCGCCGCCGTACAACTTCGCGGTCATCCCGACCGTCGCCAGTCGCCACCCGCTGTGGGAGGACCAGATCGCCGACCGCGACGAGCGCTCCAGCCTGGAGGAAGGCATGACGCTCGACGAGGGCAAGGAGGCGCTCGCCGTCTCTGTGCTCGATGCCGAGCCCGACCGCATCCTGAAGATGCCGGAGGACACCACCGCGCCGTTCTGGCTCACGGTGGCAAGCGCGGTGCTGTTCACGGGCCTGCTGTTCCACCTGTGGTGGCTCGCCGGCGTGGGCGGCGCGGGCGCGATCGCCGCGCTGGCCTTCTGGAACCTGCCGCGGCGTAACCTGCTGGAACGCGAACCGGCCCGTCACGAGGAGCGGCCCCAATGAGCGAACGCATCGTCTCTCGCCCCGAAGCCCTCCCGCTCGGGCCGATCGGCGGCAAGGGTATCGGCTGGAACGGCATGATCATGCTCGTCGTCGCCGAAGCCGCGCTGTTCGGGTATCTGCTGTTCTCCTACTACTACATGGCGGTCTCCAACCCGCCGGGGTGGGTGCTGGAGAGCGAACCCAGCCTGAAGCTGGCCCTTCCCAACACCTTTCTGCTGCTCGGCTCGAGCGTGGCGGCCTGGTGGGGCGAACGCGGCATCCGCAAGGATTCGCGCAGCCAGGCGCTCGGAGGGGTGGGCCTCGCCATCGCGATGGGCACCGTCTTCGCGATCGTCCAGTTCTTCGAATGGAAGGGCAAGGCATACGGCCTCGGGACGACCGCCTACACGGCGCTCTACTTCGTCACCACCGGCTTCCACATGGCGCACGTCATCGTCGGGCTGGTGATCCTCATCATACTGTGGATCTGGGCCTGGCGGGGGTTTTTCTCTCCCCTCAGGATGCTGCCGATGGCCAACGGCATCGTCTACTGGCACTTCGTCGACGCGGTCTGGCTGACCGTGTTCTTCACCTATTACCTCTCCCCCTATCTCGGAGTCGGCCAATGAGCCGCGAGAAGGACGACAGCACACACCCTGCACCGCACCGCGGGCGGGTGGAAACGCATGAGGCGATATTTTCCGTCTGCGCCGCGCCGATCGCCTGGCTGGTGCAGCTTTCGGCCGTCTTCGCCTTTTCCTCGGCCCCCTGCTTCTATTACGGCTTGCGCCTGTTCACCCATCCCGGGGTGCAGCCGTGGCCGTTGATCATCGGCTGCGCCTGTCTGCTCGTATCGCTCGCCGCACTTTGGCTTAGCCTCGTGTTGCTGCGCCGGACGGAGGGCGAGAAGGGCGGCGGCAAGCGCAGGCTGTTCGAAACCGGGCACGGGCGCACGCGCTTCATGGCCTCGTGGGGCATTGCCTTTTCCGCCGTCTTCACCGTGCTCATCGTGCTCAACATCGTACTGCTGCTGGGAATGCCCGTATGCGAAAGCTGATCGGCCTCCTCCTCGCGTTACCGCTGGCCGCCTGTGGCAGTGGCGCGGACGACGACACGACCGAACTGGCCAAGCAGGTCATCGCCGGCCACTGCGGCCTGTGCCACACGGTTCCGGGCGTGGTGCAGGCGCAGGGCCGGGTCGGACCGAACCTCGCCGGGATCGGCAAGCAGCAGGTGCTCGCCGGCAGACTGCCCAACAGCCGCGGCAACATGCTGCTCTGGATCACCCACGCGCAGACCATCTCGCCCGGCACGGCCATGCCCGACATCCCGCTGACCCCGCAGCAGGCAAACGCCGTCGCCGATTACCTCTATTCGCTGGACTGACCCCATGAAGACCAAGACCATCATCCTCGCCTCCCTCGCCGTCGTAGCCGCCGGGGCGATTCCGGTCGTCGCGGCGCAGGGCGACCTGTTCCCCCGGCGCGAAGGGGCCAAGCCGCCGTTGCCGGAACCAGTCCCCTACAGCGACGTGTTCACCCGCGAACAGATCGGTCACGCGCTCGCCCCGCCGACGCCCGGCGCGGGCCGCACGATCGCAGCACCGAGTGCCGCAACGGCCGACGACGGGCAGTGGATCATGCCGGCCAAGAACTACGCGGCGACCCGCTACACCTCGCTCAACGAGATCAACCCGGCCAACGTGAAGAACCTGCGCGAAGAGTTCAGCTTCGCACTCGCCGTCGACAAGGGGCAGGAAGCCGCGCCGATCGTGGTCGACGACACGATGTACATCGTCAGCGCCTTTCCCAACCACGTATATGCCCTCGACCTGACGAAGGAAGGCGCCCCGCTCAAGTGGAGCTACAACCCCAAGCCGGTGCCGGCCGCCGCGGGCGTCGCCTGCTGCGACGTGGTCAATCGCGGCGGCGCTTATGCCGACGGCAAATTCGTCTTCAACACGCTCGACGGTGCGACCATCGCGCTCGACGCAAAGACCGGCAAGGAAGTCTGGCGCACGCAGCTCGGCGACATCAACAAGGGCGAGAGCATGACGATGGCCCCGCTGATCGCCGGCGGGAAAGTGCTGGTCGGCAACTCCGGCGGTGAGTTCGGCGTCCGTGGCTGGCTCGTCGCGCTCGACCTCGACAGCGGCGAGATCGCCTGGCGCGCCAATCACACCGGGCCCGACGACCAGGTGCTGATCGGCAAGGACTTTCACCCGTTCTACGCAATGGATCGGGGCAAGGACCTGGGCGTCAAGACCTGGCCTGCAGGCGCATGGCAGATCGGCGGCGGCACGATGTGGGGCTGGATCGCCTTCGATCCCGCGACGCAGACCATCTTCTACGGCACGGCGAACCCGGGGCCCTGGAACCAGCTGCAGCGCCCCGGTGACAACAAGTGGACCGCCGGACTCTTCGCGCGCGACGTGAACACCGGGCAGGCCAAGTGGTTCTACCAGATGAACCCGCACGACGAACACGACTACGACGGGATCAACGAGCAATTGCTGCTCGACATGCCGTTTGCCGGCAAGATGCGCGAGGTGCTGCTGCACCCCGACCGCAACGGCTACGTCTATGTGGTCGACCGCAACACGGGTCAGGTTCTCTCGGCCGATCCGTTTGGCCCGGTCAATTCCTCGAAAGGCGTGAACCTTAGGACCGGGCGGCTGATCGTGAATCCCGAGAAGACGACCCGCCTGGGCCAGGTGGTGCACGACATCTGCCCGACCGCGAGCGGGGCGAAGGACTGGAACCCCTCGAGCTTCAGCCCCCGCACCGGGCTCGTCTACATCCCGCACGAGAACCTGTGCATGGACTGGATGAACCTGGAGGTGAACTACATCTCCGGCACGCCCTACGTTGGCGCGGAGGTGAAGATGAAGCCCGGGCCGGGCGGCCATCGCGGCGAACTGACCGCGTGGGACCCGGTGCTGCGAAAGCCTGCCTGGACCATCAGGGAGGATCTGCCGGTCTGGTCCGGCACCGTCGCGACGGGCGGCGACCTCGTGTTCTACGGAACCATGGACGGCTGGTTCAAGGCGGTCGATGCGCGCAATGGCAAACTGGTGTGGAAGCAGAAGCTGCCGAGCGGGATCATCGGCCAGCCGATCAGCTATCGCGGCCCCGACGGGCACCAGTACGTCGCCGTCCTGTCGGGCGTGGGCGGCTGGTCGGGTGCTATCGTGTCCGGGCCGCTCGACCCGCGCGACGGCTCCTCCGCGCTCGGCTTCGTCAACACAATGACCGACCTGCCCAACCGCACGACCGCAGGAGGGACGCTCCATGTCTTCGCACTTCCGCATTGAAATCGCCGCCGCGCTCGCCATCGCCTTGGCGCTGGGCGCCTGTGACCAGGACCAGGACGATACCGCCATGGGCACCTTCGCCCCGACCGGACCCGGCGCCCCGGCGCAACGCGACGTTGCGCTGATCCCCGGCGGCGGCCAGCTGGCCGACAGCCCGGACCAGCGGGCCAGGCCCTACTACGGCAGCGCCGCCGCGGTGACCGAGGGAATGCGCTTCTATAACGAGATGAACTGCGTGGGCTGCCACTTCAACGGCGGCGGCGGAATTGGCCCGCCCTTGATGGACGATGCCTGGATCTATGGCGGCCGGCTCGACCAGATTTACGACACGATCTACTTCGGGCGTCCCAACGGAATGCCGGCATGGGGCGGCAAGCTGACCGACGACCAGATCTGGAAGATCGCCACCTATGTCCGCTCGATGTCGCTGCCGCAAACGCTTGCCAGGAACGGCAGCGGCACCCCCTCACAGCATCCCGCCCCCGTTCCGGCGGAAGCGGACGCGTTCGACGGCTGGCATATCCCCGAGGACTACGGCGGTTAGTCTGGCCGTGCGACAGCTCTTGCCGGCTTTGGCGCTGGCCCTTGCCGCCTGCTCCGCACCCGAGCCGGGGAACGACCGCGTCTTCGTCTCAGACGAGGAGCGGGACGTGGTGGACGTGCTCGACGGAGCAAGCGGGCAGATCGAGGCAACGCTGCAGACCGGGCAGCGCCCGCGCGGCATGGTCCTCTCGCCCGACGGCGCGACGCTCTACATCGCGGCGAGCGATTCCAACCGGATCGAGGCATGGGACACACGCACCCTCGTCAAGCGACGCGACATCGGCTCCGGCAGCGATCCGGAACGCCTTGCGCTGAGCCCCGATGGCAGGACGCTCTACGCCGCCAACGAGGACAACAGCGCCGTCTCCTTCATCGACATCGACAGCGGCAAGGTCATGCGCGAGGTGCAGGTCGCACCGGAGCCGGAAGGCATTGGCGTATCGCCCGACGGCACATTGCTCATCGCGACCAGCGAAGTGGCCAGCGTCGCCCATTTCATCGATGTCGCCAGCGGCAAGGTGATCGCCAACCTGCCGGTCGGCAGCCGCCCCCGCGAGGTGCTGTTCCTCAAAGGCGGGAGCGAGGCCTGGGTCTCCTCCGAACAGCGCGGAACGATCGCGGTGTTCGACGCCCGAACACGCAAAATGAAGCGCTTGATCGACCTGGTCCGGGCCTTCCCCGAGCTCGAAAATGCCCAGGCGGTCGAGCTCGAACTGACCCGCGACGGCAAGCGCGCCTTCGTGGCCATGGGCCGCGGCGACCAGGTGGCCGAGATCGACCCCGCCACCTATCGCGTCGTCCGCGCCTACCCCACGGGACACCGCACCTGGGGCATTGCGCTTTCGCCCGACGACAAGCGCCTCTATGCCGCGTCGGGCCTCTCGGGCACCGCGACGGTAATCGACCTGCAGGGGAACAAGGTGGCTCACACCGTCCAGCTGGGCGGCAAGCCCTGGACCGCCGAGGCGGTTGCGCGATGAAGCGCGCAGCGCTCCTCGCCCTGCTTCTGGTGGGCTGCGCCCCCGATCCGCTCAAGGTCTGCGCCGACCCCAACAACCTGCCCTTTTCCAACCGCGCGGGCGAAGGCTTCGAAAACAAGCTGGCGGAACTTGTCGCCGCCGATCTCGACCGGCCGGTCGAATACACCTGGTGGGCCCAGCGTCGCGGCTTCGTACGCAACACCACGGGCAAGGGCACGTGCGACATCTGGCCCGGCGTCGCCGCCGGTTTGGAGACGCTCGACACCACCCGCCCCTACTATCGGGCAAGCTACATGTTCGTCACTCGCAAGGCAGACGATCTCGCCGGTCTGACGCTCGACGACCCCCGCCTGCGCAAGCTTTCGCTGGGCGTCCAGCTCGTCGGCGACGATGGCGGCAACACCCCTCCCGCTCACGCACTGGCGCGGCGTGGGATGACCGGCAACGTGCACGGATATATGCTCTACGGCGACTACGCGCGCCCGAACCCGCCAGCGGCAATCATGGACGCCGTCGGAAATGGGGAGGTCGACGTCGGCCTGGTGTGGGGCCCACTCGCCGGCTATTTCGCCGCCCGCAGCAAGGTCCCCCTCCGGCTGGAGCCTGTCACCCCATGGCTCGACGACAACCAGTGGCCAATGGCCTACGACATTTCGGTCGGCGTGCGTAAAGACGATCCCGCCCTGCGCGAGGCAATCGACGGGATTCTCGAGTCCCGAAGCCCGCAGATAGCCGCCCTTCTCCAGAACTACGGACTATCACCGGACTAGCGCCAAACGCGCGCGCCGATCGAAGCGGTGAGCCCGCCGAGCGTTCGCAAAAATGGTGCCCAGAAGAGGACTCGAACCTCCACGCCCTTTCGAGCGCCGCCACCTGAAGACGGTGCGTCTACCAATTCCGCCATCTGGGCACGGGCCGCGCGGACGTTGGAGCCGTGCGGCAGGTAGGGGCGGGCCGATACGAAGGCCGGGGCGGCTTGTCAAATCCGAATGCGCCGAAATGCTCACCTGCGGCCGATCCATCGCGAGAAGCCGCACCGCGGTCCTTGCGGGCGCACGCTGCTTGCGGCATGGCCCGCGGCGACAAGCGAAGCGGGCGGAACAGGCCGCGCGCGGCAGGATTGGCTAGGCATGGCGAAATACGGACCGCTCGAAGACAAACTCGTGGTGCTGATCGGCGGCGGCGGATTCGTCGGCTCGCATGTGGCGCAGGCGCTGCTCGAACGCGGGGCGCGCCTCAGGATCTGCGACCGGCATCCGGAAAAGGCCTATCGCCTCAGACCGCTCGCAAACCTCGGGCAGATTCAGTTCGCCCGCTGCAATGTCGCCGACCGCAACAGCATCGCCGCGGTGATGCAGGGCGCGGATGCGGCGCTGTACCTGGTTGGCGCCTTCGCCGGAGACCTGGAAACGCTACAGGCGAAGGGCGCCGGCTGGGCGGCCGAAGCGGCGGCCGCTCAGGGCGCGGCAAGTTTCGCCTACGTTTCGGCGATCGGTGCCGACCCGGCTTCCGAAAGCAGTTACGCCTGCACGAAGGGTCGGGGCGAGGAGCTCGTACTCGATGCCTTCCCCAAAGCGACGATCCTGCGGCCCTCCGTCATGTTCGGGGAGGACGACCGGTTCGTGAACATGTTCGCCGGCCTCGTGTCGGCGCTGCCCGTCCTGCCGGTGTTCGGCCCGCAGGCGAAACTGCAGCCGGTCTGGGTCGACGACGTGGCCGAGGCCTTGGCCAATGCCCTTGCCGATCCCGGCAAGCACGGCGGCAAGACTTACGAGATCGCCGGCCCCGAACAGATCACGATGACCGAGCTGCACCGCCGCATCGCAACGTCGCAGGGGCGGGAGCGGCATTTCCTGCCGGTCCCCGACACCTTTTCGGGCCTGTTCGCCGCGCTGCCGGGCACCCCGATGAATTCCGACCAGTGGCGCATGCTCAAGGAAGGCAGCGTCGCCGGCGGCAAATTGCCGGGCCTGGCTGATCTCGGCGTCACGCCGCACCCGCTCTCGCTGTTCCTCGACCGCTGGATGACGCGCTATCGCAAACACGGCCGCTTCGGGACGAAGAGCGCGGTCTAGGCCTTCGCGGGGGGCGCCTCGTCCTGCGGCGCCGGCAGCGCGAGCGGTTCGACCAGCAGGCTCGCCCCGTCGCTTCCCGTGATGCGCACGCGCTCACCCGGTGCCGCGTCAGGCCCGCGTGCGATCCACTCGCCGTCGCCGACCTTGATCCGCCCGCTGCCGTGCTCGATCGCGGCGGTCACGAGGGCGGTCTCGCCGATCATGCGCGCGCCGCGCCGGTTCATCAGCGGGTCGCTGCTTTCGATCGGCTGGTCGCGAAAGAAGCGATTGGCCGAGAACGCAAAGATCAGCGCGAGCGAAACGAATTCGATCACCTGCACCGGCACACTCGAGTCGAGGCCGATGGCGAGAAAGCCGGTGACGAGCGCCGCCAGCGCCAGCCAGATCAGGTAGACCCCGGGCACCAGCATCTCGAGACCGGCGAGGACAAGTCCGAGCGCCAGCCAGACCCAGTGCGCGCCAATACCGTCGAGCCAGTCCATCAGGCCTCGCTTCCGCCGCCGGTCCGCGGCACGGCAACGCGCGAAGCGGCGCGGGGCAGCGGCGTACCGGTGTCGACCTGCGCGTCATTCCTCTTGCCATCGCTCAGGGCCTCGCGCGCCAGTTCGCCGATACCGCCGAGCGTGCCGATCAGCTGCGTCGCCTCGACCGGGAACAAGATGGTCTTGGCGTTGGGGCTGGTGGCGAACTTGCCCACCGCCTTCGTATATTCCTGGGCGATAAAGTAATTGATCGCCTGGTTTCCGGACTCGCTGATTGCCTGGGAAACGGCGCGGGTCGCCTCGGCCTCGGCCTGGGCCGAACGCTCGCGCGCCTCGGCGTCGCGGAAGGCGGCTTCCTTCTTGCCTTCGGCGGAGAGAATGGCCGACTGCTTTTCGCCCTCGGCGCGCAGGATCCGGCTGGCGCGCTCGCCCTCTGCCTCCAGGATCTCCGCGCGCTTCAGGCGCTCGGCCTTCATCTGCCGGGCCATCGCCTCGGAAATGTCCATCGGCGGGCGGATGTCCTTGATCTCGACGCGCGTGATCTTCACGCCCCAGGGCGAGGTCGCGTGGTCGACCACGCCCAGCAGCCGGGCGTTGATCTCGTCGCGCTTCGACAGCGTCTCGTCGAGGTCCATGCTGCCCATCACCGTTCGCAGGTTGGTGGTCGTAATGGCCATGATCGCGGCGTAGAGGTTGTGCACTTCGTAGGCCGCCTTGCCGGCGTCGAGCACCTGAAAGAACACCACCGCGTCCACGCCGACCATGGCGTTGTCCTTGGTGATGATCTCCTGGCCCGGGATATCCAGCACCTGCTCCATCATGTTCACCTTCTGGCCGACCCGGTCGATGAAGGGAGTGATGATGTGCAGCCCCGGATCGGCCGCCTTGGTGTACTTTCCGAACCGTTCGATCGTGTAGACGAAGCCCTGGCGCACGACGCGCACCCCGGTCATCAGAAACACGAGCACCGCGAAGACCAGTGCGCCCAGGACGACTTCGAGACCCATGATCCAATCCCTCCTCGATTGGCCGGTAGTCTAGCACGCCCCTGCACCCTTCCAAGCGAAACCGGAACCGGGGCCGTTACGCTTGCTGGCCGTTGCCTCAAATCTGGCCGGTCACTAGGAAGGACCGGACCGAGTCAACGTCTCGGCATGGGAGAGGACACCGAATGCGCAATCCGATCGCTGCGACGCCCCGCGCGTTGACCTTGGCCGCCACGCTCGTTGCAGGCGCATTGGCGCTGCCGCTTTCGGCGCAGGATGCCCCTGCGCCTACCCCGCGACCGGCCGCCGCGCCCGCCGGTCCGCCGCAACCCACCGCGCTCGGCCGCGGACCGTGGGACTACGATACCCAGGCGGGCAAAGTCCACGTGGAGGTTGTCGCGCGTCAGATCGAACGGCCCTGGGGCATCGCTTTCCTGCCCGATGGCGGCATGCTGGTGACGGAGCGGCCCGGCCGCTTGCGCGTCATCCGCGACGGCAAGCTCGATCCCGTCGCCATCGCCGGCCTGCCGCCGATCAACCCGGCGGGTATCGGCGGGCTGTTCGACGTGGCGCTCGACCCCGATTTCGCCCAGAACCGCAAGCTGTACCTCAGCTATGCCAAGCCCGACCCCAAGAACACCGATCAGACGACACTGGCGGTCCTGAGCGCCACGTGGGACGGTGGCCTGTCTCTCAAGGACGTGAAGGACATCTTCGTCGCCGATGCGTGGTACGGCGCCGCGCCCCTTCCCGCCCGCTGTTGCGGCCAAGGACCGGCAAGCGGCAGCCATGGCGGACGGATCGCCTTCGGCCCTGACGGCAAGCTCTACGTCACCAGCGGCGATCGCAATTATGGCGAGATGGTGCAGAAGCCAGACAACCACTTCGGCAAAATCCTGCGCATCAATTCCGATGGAAGCGTACCGAAAGACAACCCGTTCGTCGGCAAGGCGGGCTGGAAGCCGGAGATCTGGACGCTCGGCCACAGAAATCCGCTCGGCCTCACGCTCGATGCGCAAGGGCGCTTCTGGGAGACCGAGTTCGGCCCCCGCGGCGGCGACGAGCTGAACCTCATCGAGAAGGGCCGCAACTACGGCTGGATCGATGTCACCCAGGGCTTCCACTACAACGGTGAGGCGGCCAAGGGGATCAAGGGCGTGGCTGGAATGACCGACCCCGTCATGGCTTTCGGTCCCCCCTCGCTTAACCCCGGCAATCCCACCTGGTACGGCGGGGCGATGTTCCCCGGTTGGCGCGGCAATCTGCTGCTGCCCAGCTTCACCAAGGGACTTCTGCGGATCTCGTTCGACGAAAACGACAAGCCGGTGGCGACCGAGGAACTGCTGGGCGATCTCAAGCAGCGCATGCGCGAAGCCCGCGTGGCGCCCGACGGCTCGCTCTACATCCTGACCGACGAGACCGGCGGCGCCGTGCTGCGAGTCACCGCGGCTCCGTAACGGAGGAGCCGAGCGCGCTTGGCTGTCCGACGGTTGACCGCACCGGACCGGTGCCTATTTGCCTGCGCCATGACCGCAACCCTCCCCCGCCCCCCGGCGCTCGCGGACCTCGTCAGCGGGCCGCTGGCCGTGTTCCTCGATTTCGACGGCACCCTCGTCGAGATCGCCGAGCGGCCGGAGGGTATCGACGTCCCCGATGGCCTGGCGAATACACTGGCCGAGATTTCGCGGCGACTGGAAGGCCGGCTGGCTCTCGTAAGCGGCCGCGGAATTGCCGACCTTGAATTCCATTGTGGTCCGCTCGTCGTCGCCTGCGCTGGGTCCCACGGGCTCGATCTGCGCGCTGCAGACGGCGCCGCGCTAGGCAGCCCCGCGGCGGCGCTTTCCCCCGCGGTCGTCGAGGAGGTGCGCCAGTTCGCGGCCGAGAAAGGGGTGGATTTCGAGGACAAGCCACACGGGGCCGCACTCCATTCGCGGCGCGCGCCTGCAATGGAGCAGGCCTGCGCCGTCTTCCTTGCGGATGTTGCTGCACGTGAGGGCCTTGGCACGAAGCGCGGCAAGCGCGTGTGCGAACTGGTGCCGGCAGGCGCCAACAAGGGGGCCGCGGTGCGCGCATTCATGGCCAACCCCTCGTTTGCCGGGGCCATGCCGGTCTTCGTCGGTGACGACGTTACCGACGAGGATGGCTTTGCCGCCTGCAGCGATCTCGGCGGCTTCGGGATAGCGGTCGGTTCGCGCATTTCAGAAAACGCGCGCTATGCCCTTGCCGATCCTGCTGCGGTGCAGCAATGGTTGTCGGGGTGACAGAAAACCGCTCCTCCCTCGATCTCTGGCCGATCGGCAACTGCCAGGTTTCCGGCCTGATCGACGATCGTGCCGGCCTCGTCTGGGGCTGCGTGCCGCGCGTCGATGGCGACCCGGTGTTTTGCGCCCTTCTGAACGGCGAGCAGCAGGACGTAGGTGTCTGGCGCTTCGAGCTGGAAGGGCAGGTCAGAGCGATTCAACACTACGACCGCAACACCCCGATCCTCGTTACCCGGCTCGAGGCGGATGACGGAAGCGCGGTCGAGATCAGCGATTTCTGTCCACGCTTCGAACGCTCGGGCCGGATGTACCGCCCGGTCGCCTATGTCCGCACGGTGCGCCCGGTCGCGGGAACGCCGCGGCTCAAGACGACGTTGCGCCCGATGCGCGACTTCGGCGCAGAACTGGCGACGACGACCCACGGTACCAACCATGTGCGCTATCTGGTCGGTGACCAGGCCATGCGCCTCTCGACCGATGCTCCGGTCGGCTACGTCCTCGAAGGACGGACTTATCGGGTCGAGAGCGACCAGCACTTCTTCCTCGGACCCGACGAACCCTTCAGCGGCAATGTCCGTTCGGAAGTTCGGACGATGGAAGCGCAGACGCGCAAGTACTGGCAGCTGTGGGTCCGCGGCCTCGCCACTCCGCTCGAATGGCAGGACGAGGTCATCCGCTGCGCGATAACGCTCAAGCTCTGTCAGCACGAGGAAACCGGCGCGATCGTCGCGGCGTTGACGACCTCGATCCCCGAGGCGCCGGGTTCGCAGCGCAACTGGGACTACCGTTACTGCTGGATTCGAGATTCCTACTATACCGTCCAGGCACTCAACCGCCTCGGTGCGCTCGACGTGATGGAAAAGTACCTCGCCTATCTGCGCAACATCGTGGATGCCACCAAGGGCGGGCAAATCCAGCCGCTCTATTCGGTCATGGGCGATGCTCAACTGACCGAGAGCTTTGCCGAGGGACTGGCGGGATATCGCGCAATGGGGCCGGTGCGCGTGGGCAACGCGGCCTACAACCAGGTTCAGCATGATTGCTACGGCCAGATCGTCCTTCCCACAGTGCAGGGTTTCTTTGACCGGCGCTTGCTGCGCATGGCCGACGAGCGGGATTTCGCCAGCCTCGAGCAGGTGGGCGAAATGGCCTGGGCGCTGCACGATCAGCCCGATGCCGGCCTGTGGGAATTCCGCACCCGGCAGGAAGTGCATACCTATTCCGCGGTGATGAGCTGGGCCGCCTGCGATCGCCTGGCAAATGTCGCCCGCCACCTCGGCAAGAAAGACCGCGCGGAGGTGTGGTCGCAGCGCGCCGCCACCGTCCGCGCCACGATCGAGCGGGAGGCGTGGGTCGAGAACGGGGACAATGGCAATGAGGGCCATTACGGCGCGAGCTTCGAGAGCGACTATCTCGATGCCAGTCTCCTCCAGCTGGTCGAACTGCGGTTCTGCGCGCCGCAGGACGAGCGCTTCCTTTCGACCTTCCGCCAAGTGGAGAACACCCTGCGCCGCGGCGAGCACATGCTGCGCTATGCCAAGGAAGACGATTTCGGAACGCCAGAGACGGCCTTCAATATCTGCACTTTCTGGCTGATCGACGCCCTCGCCCGATGCAATCGAAATGCCGAAGCGCGCGAGTTGTTCGAGGCGATGCTCGAGTCATACGACGGCTTCGGGATTGCTATCGGAGGACATGGATTTCGAAACCGGCGAACTTTGGGGCAACTTTCCACAGACTTACTCGTTGGTTGGAGTGATTAACTGCGCAGGACTCCTGTCCGAAAGCTGGAACACCGTCCGTTGACCGAAACATGAGCCGTCTCGTCGTCATCTCCAATCGCGTCGCCGTACCCGAGGCACGCGGTGCGGCAGGTGCGCAGGGGGGACTGGCCGGGGCGCTCAACTCGGCGCTGAAAAAAACCGGCGGACTGTGGTTCGGCTGGTCGGGCGAGGAGCGGCAGGACCCGTCGGAGGCGCCGGACGTGCAGGACTACGACGGCGTCACCATGGCGACGATCGATCTCGCACCGCAGGAGGTCGAGGAATACTACAACGGCTACGCCAACTCCACGCTCTGGCCGCTATTTCACTACCGCCTCGACCTGACCGAATACGAGCGCGAGACCGGTCGCGGCTACGAGCGGGTGAACGAGCGTTTCGCCGATGCCGTCGCCCCGCTGATCCGCGCAGACGACGTCGTCTGGGTGCACGACTACCATCTGATACCGCTGGGTGAGAACCTGCGCCGGCGTGGAGTGAAGAACCGGATCGGTTTCTTCCTGCACATCCCGTGGCCGCCAACCCGGCTGTTCGTTTCGTTGCCGTATCACGACCGGCTGGTGCGTACGATGCTCGACTACGACCTTATCGGCTTCCAGTGCGACGAGTGGCTCGAGAGCTTTCTGCACTACTGCCGCAAGGAACTGGGCGCCGAGGTCGACGAGGGCAGCGGGCGAATCGAGCTCGACGGCAAGGCGACCATCGCCCGCGCCTATCCCATCGGCATCGATTTCGAGCATTTCACCGGGCAGGGCCAGACCGGGGAGGCACGGCAGGCAGCGCAGCGGGTGATCTCCAGCACCAGGCACCGAACCACGATGATCGGTGTCGACCGACTCGACTATTCCAAGGGCTTGCCCGAGCGGATCGACGGCATCGGTCGCTTCTTCGATCGCTATCCCGAACGGGTCGCCGACCTCGTATTCATCCAGATCGCCCCGCCGAGCCGGGCCGACATCGGATCCTATAAGCAAATCCGCGCCTTGCTCGAACAGAAGACCGGGCAGATCAATGGCGCGCGCAGCCGGATCGACTTTACCCCGATCCGCTACGTCAACCAGGGCCACACCACGGCCGAACTCTATGGCGTGTATCGGGCAAGCAAGATCGGCCTGGTCACTCCATTGCGCGACGGCATGAATCTCGTCGCCAAGGAATACGTCGCCGCGCAGGACCCGGCCAACCCCGGCGTTCTCATCCTCAGTCGCTTCGCCGGGGCAGCGCAACAACTCACCGAGGCGCTGCTGGTCAATCCGCACAGCCCTGACGAGATTGCCGCTGCGATCCGCGACGCGCTCGACATGCCGCTGGACGAGCGCAAGGCCCGTTGGCAGCCGATGCTCGAATGTGTCCGCGAACAGAACGTACAAGCCTGGACGGCCGACTTTACCCGCGACCTCGTCGGCTGACCGCCATCGTCGTCGGGGCGAGGGTCCCAATTTCATTGACAATGGGTCCGTCACGCCGGACGTTTGCTCGCGAGACGTGAGTTGGGAGAGGTCGGGCCCGCGCCCGGAAGGTAATCAATGACCCTGTCATACAAGGATCGCCCGGCGCTTCAGGGCGATTTCGAGCCCGCGCGCTTCGATTCCGAAGTCTACGACTGCGAGATCGTCGGCACCTTGCCGGGCGACCTTGCCGGTACGTTTTACCGGGTAGGCGCCGAGTGGCTCTATCCGCCGAAATTCGCCGACGATTCTCCATTTGCTGCCGATGGCATCGCCAGCAGCTTCACAATCGCGAACGGCTCGTGCGATTTTGCTGCGCGCTACATCCGCACGCCGCGCTACCTGGCCAACCGCAAGGCGCGGCGGCAATTGTTCGGGTATTACCGCAACCCGTTCACTCACGAGCAGGAGATGCGCGGCAAGTACAACGCCTGGGACACTGTCTCGAATACCAACATCATCCACTTCGCCGGCCGTCTTCTGGCGCTGAAGGAGGACGCCCCTCCGATGGAGCTTGACCCGGTGACGCTGGAGACGAAGGGATTCTTCGACTTCGGCGGCGGCTACAAGGCGCCCACCTTTACCGCGCACCCAAAGGTCGACGGGCGCAGCGGCGAGATGATCGCCTACGGCTACGAGGCCGAGGGCCTCGCCAGCAACGCCATCTGGTTCTACACGATAGCCGCCGACGGGACGGTGACAAGCGAGCGCCGGATCACGGCGCCGTACCTGTCGATGGTGCACGACATCGCGATATCGCAGAACTACATTCTCATTCCCGTCTACGGAATGGTCTCGAGCATTGAGCGCCTGCGGGAAGGCAAGGTTCACTGGGGTTGGGATACGACTGTGCCGAGCCATATCGGCGTTCTGCCGCGCACTGGTGATGCGCGCGATGTGCGCTGGTTCACAGGGCCGCAGATGGCGATGGTGCACACTTTCGCGGCCACCGACCGAGACGGGGTAATCACGCTCGATGCCGCGGTCTCGGACAGCAACCCGTTCCCGTTTTTCCCCGACGTTCACGGCAAGCAGTTCGACGGCGCCGCAGCGCGCACGACGATCCGCCGATACGTGCTCGATACGAAGGCTGGCGCCGACGGCTGGAAGGAGGAGCGCCGGTTCGAGGACAGGCCGGGGTCCCTGAGCCGGATCGACGATCGCTTCATGGGTCACGACTTCCGCTTCGGCCTGCTGTCGTTCGCGGACGAGAGCAAGCCTTTCGCGGGTGAGCCCGGCGGCCGGCGTCCGGTCAACAGCCTCGGCAGGTTCGACCTTGCCCGCCGGACGGTCGAGGCGATGTTCGCCGGGCCCGAATTCGGCCTCCAGGAAATCGCTTTCGCCCCGCGCACAAAGGATGCCGACGAGGGAGACGGCTGGGTCATGGCCTTGGGAACCAATTACCAGACGATGAAGAGCGAACTCGTAATCGGCGACACCTCCGACCTCGCAGCGGGCCCAGTGGCGCGAGTCCGTTTGCCGTTCAAGGCGCCCGGCCAGATTCACGGCAACTGGGTTCCTGCCTGGAGCGTTGCCGCATGATCGTGCTCGATCCGGCGAAGCTCGCCATGGCGATGCGGCGTTTCGCCGCGATCGTGGGAGAGGGGAACACCTGGCAGGGCGAGGACGCGCGCCAGCAGTACAAGGACGCGATGGCTCCGCGCGATGCCATGTCCTACGCGCCGAAAGGCGCCGTTGCGCCGGCCAATGTCGAGGAGGTCCAGGCGATCGTCCGCGTGGCTGGCGAGCTTGGCGTTCCTCTCTGGCCGATCAGCCGGGGCAAGAACTTCGGCTACGGCGGCTCGGCCCCGCGGCTGAGCGACGTGGTCATGCTCGACCTCATCCGCATGAACCGCATTCTCGAGGTCAACGCCGAGCTCGGTTACGCCGTGGTCGAGCCCGGGGTCGGATTCGATGATCTGTATCACCACCTCGTCGACAACAAGATCCCGCTGTGGATCTCGGCCCCTGCCCACACATGGGGCAGCGTGATGGGCAATGCGCTCGAACGCGGCGTGGGCTACACCCCGTACGGCGAGCATGCCTCGAAGGTCTGCGGGCTGGAAATCGTGACTGCCACCGGCGAGTTGCTACGCACCGGTATGGGCGCGCTGGAAGGCTCCAAGACCTGGCAGTTGTTCCCTTACGGCTTTGGTCCGTCGTGGGATTCTGCCTTCATGCAGTCCAACTTCGGAATCGCCACCAAGATGGGTATCTGGCTGATGCCGGAGCCCGAGCACACCATCAACCTGGCGATGCAGTTCGATCGGGCCGAGGACTTGCCGGCAGGGATCGATGCGCTGCGCCCGCTCAAGCTGGACGGCACGGTCCAGGCTTCGCCCAGCTTCGGCAACATCATCCGCAACCTGGCAGTGCGCGCGCCGCGTAGCGAGTATTACCAGGGAAGCGGTCCGATTCCCGCCGGCGTGCTCGAACAGGCTCGCGTGAAGTCGGGGGTCGGGCACTGGAATTTTTCGATCCGCCTGTTCGGCGATCGGGCGGTGAACATGATCAACGCCGAGAAGGTCAAGGCCGCTTTCGCCCATTTGCCCTATGAATTCGTGCCCAGCGAATGGCACCGGGGCGAAGACCTGCGCGGTTCGGGCTCCCCCACGCCATCGCTCGGCGCGCTGGGCGTCGTCGACTGGCTGGGTGGGCCGGGCGGGCACCTGACGTTTTCGCCGGTCTCCTCCTTCTCCGGCGCAGAAGCGTGGAAGCAATACACCACGATCCGCGCCATGTATGAAGATGCCGGGTTCGATTACTACGGCGGCTTCACCGCGGGGCAGCGCTACCTCAACCACATCAACATGATCGTCTTCAACCGCGACGACGAGGAGATGACCGGACGGGCGAATGCGCTGTTCTCGAACCTCGTCCGCACGGCCGCCGCCAATGGCTGGGGCGAATACCGCACGCACACGCTGTATTACGACGAGGTCGCCCGCAGTTATGATTTCAACCACGGCGCAATGCGACGGTGGAACGAGGCCGTGAAGGACGCGGTCGATCCCCACGGGATCATCGCGCCGGGCAAGATGGGCATCTGGCCGCGCGCCTACCGAGAGGCACAAGGATGACACCGGGCGTGAGATGCCTGATTGGGGGCGCGCTGGGACTGGGAACGCTTGCCCTGGCTCTGCCGTCATCCGCGGCGAGCGGTCCGCCGGCGCCGGGAGGGCAGGATCTGTTCGTCGAGAAGTGCGGCGGATGTCACCTCAAGGGAGGTTTCGGCACGCGCGTGCTGGCGCGCCGGGTTCCCGAGGGGGAGGCGGAGTTGGCCGTACGAAAGACCCTGCCGGCGGCCTACGTCGCGATGGTGGTGCGTCGCGGCGTCGGCTCGATGCCGCAGATCCGCGAGGCCGAACTGAGCGATGCCCAGCTCGCGGCGATTGCCGCTTACCTGGACAGGAGCAAGTGATGCGAATGACCCGCCGGACGCTTGTCAAGGGAACTGCCGCTCTGGGCGCGATGGCCGCCGTGCCCAGCGTGCTTCATGCCCGCGCCAGTCGGACCGCGCTGTTCGTTTACGATGTCCGTTTTCTTCCCTCGCGCGACCTCGGGGCCCGCTGGCAGGCGGCGGGCGTCCCCGTGCTCGACCCGCGTGACGAGGACCTCGGAACCGCATGGCGCCGTCGGATTCCGGACCTGCTCGCCGAGGGCGGAACGATCGCGGGCGCGACCCTGTGGTCCGACCGGATGATCTGCGAGATCTTCGGGCGCGAGCGGGGGCTGGTGCCGGCGGATTTGCCCGCGGCGCCGGATTTCCCGGCGGGCATGTCGCACTGGTCGCTCGCGTGAGGGCTACGCGGCGCCAGCTATTTGCCGGTACAGGCAGCATGGCGCTGCTGTCCATCTTGCCCTTCGGACCGCGCCCGGTTGTCGCGGCTCCCGCCCGGGGGCGGATCGGCGAGACATGGGCCATGACCTACTGGGCAGCTGACGCACCGCCCGCGCCGCAACCCACGCCCCGCCGCACCCGCACCCCGGCAGCCTGGCACAGCGAATTTCTCTGACACCCGCCGGACGCCCAGTCGGACAGCGGCGCGCCGGTCAGTTCCCACGGCGCTTCACCCGGGAGAAAGGGGCGCGAACTCATCGCAGCATGTTGCAAACATCGGGGGCGCCAGCGACCTTGCAGAAGTCCGGTCGTACTCCGCTTTCGCGCCAGTAGCGGACAAGTCCCCGCCGTTTTGCCAGGGAGGTGAATTCCGGCAGTCGACGAGCACCATCGAGCATTGGATCGAAATCCATCTCCATGCAGCTACATCCCGGCTGCCGTCGCCTTCAGGGCAAGTTTGAGGTATTTTTCCCGCTCGGCGAGATGGTCGAGCGGGACGAGCAAACTCATCGCCACCCAGGCGTTCGCCAGTTCCGGGTCCAGTTTCAGCGCGGTCCGCGCGGCGCGGAGCCCCTCGTCTCGCATTGCCGGCACGTCCGTCGCCTGGCCAGTGGCAATCGTTTGCCCGGTCATCAGAGCCACTTGCGCCCACCCGGGGCCGAATCCCGGTTCCTTGATCGTCAAATCGCGGGCGATTTGCAGAACGTCGCTGAGCTTGTCCGCTTCACCTGGACCACAAATGCGGAAATAGAGCGCCAGCGTCTCTTCGCTAACCTCGGGGGCGCTGGCCAGCGCATCGAACCCACAGTGCGTCACGGTCGAGAGAACACCGGCAACGTGCTGTGCAACGCCTTCGAATTCCGGCAGGGGCTCGATGTGCGACCAGAGGACGTTGCCTGAACGGCTGCTCGTCAACCGTTCAGTGTGGCAGGACGGACGAATCAAGTTCGGTCGACAAGAGCGAAAAGCGCAATTGCCGCAACGCCCTGCGCCGCGATGCCCGGCCGCGTGCCACTGCTATCGTATCGGCCTACGCGAGTTCCCAGGTGGCGTCGCGCTAGCTCGGTCACGCGCTCATGGCCTTGCCGAGCGCGGAGCGGTAAAGGGGGGCCGAAGCAGCTAGCTTCGGCCCCCCTTTGTTTTTCTAGCCAAGGCTTTGCGCACGGGCGCTTCCCTCATGACAGGGACGATGCGTTACCCGCGCTCAGATAGCCGGCCCTTATGCCGCCCTCGACTGCCGTTTCCTCTCATGCGGATCGAGGAAGCGCTTCCTCAGCCGCACGGTTTGCGGGGTCACTTCGACCAGTTCGTCGTCCTGGATGTAGGCGATGGCCTGTTCCAGCGTCATCTTGCGCGGCGGAGTGAGCCGGACGGCGTCGTCCTTGCCTGTGCTGCGGAAGTTGGTCAGCTGCTTGGACTTGAGCGGATTTACCTCCAGGTCCTGCGGCTTGGCGTTCTCCCCGATGATCATGCCCTGGTAGAGCTTCTCGCCGGGCGAGATGAACAGGATGCCGCGGTCCTCCAGCGCGTTGAGCGCGTAGGGCACGGCCTCGCCCTGCTCCATCGAGATGAGCACGCCGTTCTGGCGACCCTCGATCTTGCCTTTGTAAGGGCCATAGCGGTCGAACAGGCGGTTCATGATGCCGGTGCCGCGGGTGTCGGACAGGAATTCGCCGTGATAGCCGATCAGGCCGCGGCTGGGCGCGGAGAAAGTGATGCGGGTTTTGCCGCCGCCGCTCGGGCGCATGTCGACCATCTCGCCCTTGCGCTGCGCCATCTTCTCCACGACCGTGCCCGAATGTTCGTCGTCGACGTCGATGACGACCGTCTCGTAGGGCTCCTCGCGGCCTTCGGGTCCGTCGCGGAACAGCACGCGCGGGCGGCTGATCGACAGTTCGAAGCCCTCGCGGCGCATGGTCTCGATCAGCACGCCGAGCTGCAGTTCGCCGCGCCCGGCGACCTCGAAGGCGTCCTTCTCGGCGCTCTCGGTCAGGCGGATGGCGACGTTGCCTTCGGCCTCGCGCTCCAGCCGTTCGCGGATAACGCGGCTCTGCACCTTGTCGCCCTCGCGCCCGGCATAGGGACTGTCGTTGACGGCAAAGCTCATCGCCAGCGTCGGCGGATCGATTTCCTGCGCGTGGATCGGCACGTTGACCGAAGGATCGCACAGGGTGTTGGACACGGTCGCGGTGGTCAGGCCGGCGATGGCGACGATGTCGCCCGCCTTGGCGTGCAGAACCGGCTCGCGATCAAGCCCGTTGTACGCGAAGACTTTGGTCGCGCGACCGGCTTCCACCAGGTTGCCGTTCACATCGAGCGCCTTGATCGGCATGCCGACCTCAAGCCGTCCGCTTTCGATCCGGCCGGTCAGGATGCGGCCCAGGAAGGAATCACGGTCGAGCAGGGTGGCGAGCATGGCGAAGGCACCGTCCTCGTCCAGGTCGGGCGCCGGCACGTGGCTGACGATCAGCTTGAACAGCGGCGTGAGGTCGCCTTCGCGCGCCTCGAGATCGTCGCTGGCGAAACCGCTGCGGCCGCTGGCGTAGAGGACCGGAAAATCGAGCTGGTCGTCGTCGGCGTCGAGCGCGACGAACAGATCGAACACCTCGTCGAGGACCTCGGACGCGCGGGCATCCTGGCGGTCGATCTTGTTGACCACCACGATCGGCTTGAGGCCGAGGCCGAGCGCCTTGCCGGTGACGAACTTGGTCTGCGGCATCGGGCCTTCGGCTGCGTCGACCAGAAGAATCACGCCGTCGACCATCGAGAGAATGCGTTCGACCTCGGCGCCGAAGTCGGCGTGGCCCGGGGTATCGACTATGTTGATATGGTAGGCCTCGTGCCCGCCCTCCGGCGTCCACTCCACGCTGGTCGGCTTGGCGAGGATGGTGATTCCGCGCTCTTTCTCCAGATCGTTGGAATCCATGGCCCTTTCTTCCACACGCTGGTTGTCGCGGAAGGTGCCGGATTGGCGGAAGAGCTGATCGACCAGGGTCGTCTTGCCGTGGTCGACGTGGGCGATAATCGCCACGTTGCGGAGCGAGGTCATTTGCAATGCTTTCGGGGGTCGAGGAACGTGGCCGCGCCCATAGCCGCATTGCTGCGATGCAACAAGGGCAAGCGATGGACAAAGTGGGCCGGCTTACGCATCATGCCCTCTAAAGGGAATCGAGAGGGGAGAAGTTCCGATGAAACGCCTGCTTGCCGCCGCCGCCACGTTAGCCGTGCTCGCTGCCACACCTGCCGCCGCCCAGATGCGAGCGCTGAGCGACCCGGTGGTACCGCATCCGAATCCGGAAAGCCTGTTCACCAGCAAGGATCCCAAGCTCAACCGCAACAAGCAGGCGGCGCTGCACATCCAGCGCGACCTGCTCAAGTGCAACAAGTGGTCGGAAGCCGGCAAATGGCTGACCGATGCCTATATCCAGCACAACCCGGTTGCCGCAAGCGGGCTGGAAGGGGTGATCTACTACTTCACGCAGGTTGCGAAACGGCCGGCGCTCGATCCCTGCCCCGCTTTGTCGGCGAACGACCCGAACGGCGTCGTGGCCGTGACGGCGGAGGGCGACTACGTCACGATCCTCACCCGGCGCATCGTCCCGTACGGAAGCGATCCCAAGGACACCTACACCACGACCTGGTTCGATACCTGGCGCTTCGTCGACGGCAAGGCCGACGAGCACTGGGATCCGGCCACCCTGCCACCGGCGCCACCGCAGGCCTCGAATGCAGTCAAGTCGATGACGCCCGAGCAGGCGGCCCAGCGGATGGCCGACCGCGAGGCGATCGAGAACCTGATGTGGACCTATGACCGCAGCCTGGACATGTACGATGCCGACAAATACGCCGCGCACTTCACCGATGACGGCGCCTTTGGCCAGACCAAGGGCCAGGCCGCGCTGAAGAAGATGATCACCGACCTCGTGAAGGGCCAGGCCGACCGCAAGGCAAAGGGCGAGCCGGCGCTCGGGACCATGCGACACTTCACGATGAACCAGTACATCGAGTTCACCGGCCCGGCGACGGCCAAGTATCACTATTACCACCAGACGGTGTTCGGCAATTTCGGCCGCGGGGACGATCCCGATCGCCCGATCGTCGTGGCTGCCGGCAACGGGGTGGACGATCTGGTCAAGGTCGATGGCAAGTGGCTGATCAAGTATCGCAACGTGGGCGCGGCGACCGACATCTGAGCCCTCAGCCGCCGGTCAGCACCTTCGCTCCGCACAAGCGGCGCCGATGTCGAGGGATGCTGGTCCCATAAATCGGGTCCCGCCCCGGCGTGTTCCCGGCCCGGCGTATAGCGCCTCCGCGATCTGTGCCTTGGTCAGCGAAGGGAATCGCGCGGGGAGCGCCGACCGCACGCGGCACGCTTGCCGCCAACGATTTCCCGCTCGGGGCGCTACTCCTCCGCCCCGACCTGCTTCCGCAGGGTGCTCGCCACGCGCTGCAGGTTGCCCTGGCCGTCGGTGTAGGGACCGGCCTCGTAGAGCGTGGTCAGAAACGCCCGGTCGAACGCCGTGAGGCCGGGCGGCGGAGCTTCGTTTCCGGGATCGAACAGCGCGAGGATCGAATCCGGCGCATGCTCGCCCTCGGCGTCGCGGGTGCGGGCAAAGATGCGCATGGCGGCGTAGTCGGCCAGCTGGATCAGGCTGAACCCGTCCACCCGCTCGATGTCATACAGCACGGTGACGCTGGTGATGTCGCGGCGAATGCCGTTGGAGATCAGCGACTGGCCGCCTTCCTGCGTGCCCGTGGGTATCTGCACCAGGTTCTGCCGCCGGGGAATGCGCTGGCCGTTGCGCATCCGGTCCTCGGTGACGGTGAACACGTGGACCGGGCCGGTGTCCGACAGCAGCTCCTTGCGCTCGGATGGCGAAAGCGCGCGGCTGATTTCCTTGGTCTTCTTGTTGATGCGTTCGAGGTCGGCCCGCCCGTCCTCGGTGAATACGACGAGGATGTTCGGCCGGCAGTTGCCCGCCTCCCACAGGGGTACGCCCAGTTCCCCGGCGATCAAGCGAATGCGACCGACGAGTGCCTCGGCGAAATCGCGCTTCAGCCCGATCACCCCGGGGCAGGCATATTCGGCGAAGGTGGCGAGCGGGGTGTGCCGCAGGTCGCTCTCGCGGCTGACGAGGCGCGCCTGGCGGGTCACCACCGGCTCGCTCATCTCGCGCACGTTGCGGCCGGTGACGACGATCTCGTTGCCGCCCCAGTTCTCCCCCTGCGCGGGCGCTTCGGTCGGCGGCGCGGACGCTTCCTGCGCCGCGACCGGCACGGGCAGCAGGGCGGCAAGGACGGGGAGAACATGGCGGATCATCGGCACCATTCTATCGCGCACGCACCGGGCAACAACCCGGCTCGCGCCGCTGCGACACTTTGACACGAAGCCAGCCTTTTCCCAGCCATGCCGGAAATGGCTGGACCTGACCCGCCCCGTTTGGGCATGGGGTCGCACATGACCCAACACCCGCTCGAAAAGCTCGCCGAAACCAATCCCGACTGCGAAATCTGGTGGGACTCCAGCCCGCTGATCTATCCCAGCTGGGAAGAACAGACCCTTGCCAAGGCGCCCGAGGGGAAGCGTTCGGAGTGGGAAAGCCAGCTCGACCGGTTCTACGATCCCGCGACCGTCCGCGACGAAGGCAAGATGGGCTTCCGCGGCGTGACGACCAACCCGCCGCTCAGCCTGCAGGCGATCCAGGTCGATCCGGAGGGGTGGACGAAAACCATCAAGGACATCGCCAAGGCCGATCCCTCGCTCGACATCGAAGGCGCTTACTGGGCGATGTACCTCGACCTCGTAAAGCGCGGGGCAGACACCATCCGCCCGGTCTACGAGAAGTCCGGCGGCAAGTACGGCTTCCTCTCTGGCCAGGTGGACCCGCGCTTCGTGACCGATGGCGAAGCTATGCTGAAGCAGGGCCTGACAATCGCCGAGCAGGGCGAGAACGTGATGGTCAAGATCCCGGGCTCGAAGGAAGGCTACGAGATCATCGAGGAGCTGACCGCCCGCGGGATCAGCACCAACAACACGACCAGCTTCACCGTGCCGCAATACCTCGCCTGCATGAACGCCGTCAGCCGCGGGCTCGAACGCGCCAAGGCCAACGGTGTCGACCTGTCCAGCTGGCGCAGCGTCGTCACCCACATGTCGAGCCGGCTCGGCCAGCTCAGCGATTGGCAGACGGAAGCCAAGGCGCGGGGCATCGATCTGTCGCTGATGGAAATCCGCGATGGCGAGGAAGCCGTGCTCAAGCGCGCCTACTGGTGGGGCAAGGAACACGACCACCCCAGCAAGATGCTGCAATGCTCGATGCGCGTGGAGAAGGACGACGACGGCAACACCGTCAGCCGCCACATCTCCGACTTTGCCGGCAGCGACATGGTCTACACCTGCCCGCCTGGCTACATCCTGCAGCTGATGGAAGTCGAGGACGAGCTGGCCCCGTTCGATCCCAAGGCGATCGAGCGCGAGCCGAACCCGGCGAGCCTCGACAAGCTGATGCGCCTGCCCAGCTTCCGCCAGGCCTATGAATACGACGGCATGAAGCCGGAGGAATTCAGCCACTACGGCAGCTTCCAGGCGACCGCCAACGAGTTCGCCAAGGCCACTCGGGCCACGGTCGACTTCGTGCGGATGACGCTGGAGGGCTAGGCGCCGATCCAACCGCGCGGGCCATAGTGTCTGCACGACTGGGCGGCGATCGCGGCGGCCTTTTCAAGCGCGTCGGGAAAGTCCGGGCATCCTGCAAGATAATGGCAGAATGCGCCGTGGAACACGTCCCCTGCCGCCAAGGTGTCTACGGCTTCGACGCTCGGTGGGACGATGCTGCCAGCGCGGTCGACCGAGCTCCATTCGATCGGGCGCTCGCCCCGGGTGATCGCAGCGTGCGCAGGGCCTAATGCGTGGATTTCGGGCAGCGTCGCAGGGCGGAAACGATCCGAGAGCACTGCGTAGTCGACGTGCGGCATGATCTCGCCCGACCAGGGCTTCCACGATCCGCCGTCGAGCACCACGGAAATCCCCACTTCCTTCGCTCGGCGGCATAGCGGGATCGCCAGTTCAGGCAGCCAACCGTCCGTCAGCACCATCGTCGCGCCGGCCAGGAGCGCGTCGGGATCGGGGCGGCGCGTCAGCACTTGCGGCGGCTGCTGGTCGACGATCGTGCGGCTGGCGTTGCCGGGCACGACGACGATGCTCGAGATCGGCAGGACCTCGGCATCGGGGGCAAAATCCTCGAACGGCACGTCGAACCGCGCCAGTTCGCTCCGTGCGGCATCGGCGAATGGTCCCGTCCCCAGCAGGGTCAGCAGCCGCACTTCGCTGCCGAGCGCGCGCGCGGTCACGGCAGCATTGAGCGCGCAGCCGCCCGCCCCGGCCCAGAACTGCGTTGCCGAGAGCTTGCCGTTTTCCTCCGGAAAGGTCGGGCAGACGTAGCCGAGGTCGAACGTGCTGCGGCCGATGAACAGGATCGTCATGCCCCTCGGCGTAGCGCGGTGCGCCGCACTCGGCTAGGCTGGCGCCACGGTGCGCGGATTTGTCCAATTCTTCTCGGAGCTTGTGCTCGCCCTGACGGGAGCAATCGCGGTTGGTGCGCTGGCGGCGGGCGGGATCGTGTTCGGCCTTGGCTGCGCCTTCTGCGGCTGCGGCTGGTGGTGGAAGCGCCGCCGCGGACGGCGCCGGCCCTGAGCACGCTAGACGCCCAGGTTCTCCGCCACCCACTGATCGCGCAGCTCGAACTTCCTGATCTTGCCGCTGCCGGTGAGCGGCCATTCCGCGACCGCGCACCAGTGCGCCGGGCATTTCTGCGGACTGATCTGCGAGCGGCAATGCGCGCGCAGCGCCTCGACGTCGAGGGTAGCGCCGTCTTCAAGCCGGATGAAAGCCGCCACTGCCTCGCCCAGCCGCTCGTCCGGCACTCCTACGACCGCGCATTCGGCGACGTCGGGGTGCTCGAGCAGGACGTTCTCGATCTCGGCCGGGAACAGGTTTTCGCCGCCGCGGATGATCATCTCCTTCACCCGCCCGGTGATCTTCACGTAGCCCCTGTCGTCCATCGTGCCGAGGTCGCCGGTCAACAGCCACCCTTGCGTGTCGATCGTCCGCGCCGTCGCCTCGGGATCGTCGTTGTAGCCGAGCATCGTGGCGTAGGAGCGGCTGCGGATCTCGCCCACCGTGTCGCACGGGAGGACCTCGCCGGTGGCGGGGTCGAAGATGCCGACCTCGCATTCGAGCGCGGGCCGGCCGATGGTGAAGCAGACGTCGTCGAACTCGTCCGCCCGCCGGGTGGCGGTGATGAGCGGGCTCGATTCGGTCTGTCCGTAGGCGACGCGGATGTCGGAGCCGAGCACCTGCTTGATCGCGCGGACCAGCTCGGGCGGGACCATCGCCCCGCCTGCGCCCATGTAAGTGAAATGCGTGAGATCGCGCGGATTGCGGCGCTGCGCCTCGACCATGGCCTGGGCCATCGTCGGCACGCACAGCGTCCAGCCGATTCCCTCCGCCTCGATCAGGTCGAGCGCCTTGTCGGGGTCGAAGACGCGCAAGGGCACGTAGGCCGAGCCGAGTTGCACGGTGCCCAGCACGCCCATCGAACAGCCCATGGTGTGGAACAGCGGGGTGAGCCCGATCATCTTCGAGTGCTGCTCGATCCGCCCGCAGATCGTGAACAGCTTGGCGTTGTTGACGAGGTTGCGGTGCGACAGCACGACACCCTTGGGGAAGCCGGTGGTGCCGCTGGTATACTGGATCTGGACCGGATCATTGGTGCCGACAGGCGGCAATGAAGCGCTTGATTCGGTGCCGAACAGCGCTGTTCGGTCCTCCATGTCCACCACTTCACGCAGGGCCGGGATTTCGCCGGCCACCCGATCGGCGATCTGGCCCATCGGATTGCCGCGATGCTCGCGCACGAGGAACAGGCCGACGCTGCGCGACTGGCGCAGGACATAGTCGAGTTCGCGCGCCTGATAGGCGGGGTTGACGGTGACGAGAGTCAGCCCGGCGAGCGCGGCGGCATATTCGAGCAGCACCCATTCGGGGATGTTCGGCCCCCAGATCGCGATCCGCTCTCCGGGTTGGTAGCGCGCGGCGAGACCGGCGGCGATCCGCTCCGCATCGGCGAGCATCTGGGCAAAGGTCCAGCGGCGGCCGGCAGTGCCGTCAGCCCGGCCCTCGACCAGCCCTTCGCGCTCCGGCCATTGTTCCGCCGCCTCGCGCAGCAGGCCGCCGATGGTCACGTCGCGGACTTCGTGGCCCTCGAACGAGTTCGCCAGCGCGCGCGTCAGCCGTTCGCTCACGCGCAACCTCGCGCGGCAGCGAAGCGGGCATCGACCGTCGCCCAGTCGAGGTTGGCCAGGAACGCGTCGAGGTACTTGGCCGCGGCCGTGCCGTAATCCATGTGATAGGAGTGCTCGTACATGTCGCAGGCGATCAGCGGCAGACCCGTGGCCGCCGAGTGCATGTGATCCCACGCCCAGTAGTTGTGGAGCGACCCGGTGGCGCTGTTGTAGCTCAGCACGCACCAGCCCGATCCGCCGGCGAGCGACATCGCGGTGCGGCGGAATTCGGCCTCCCATGCATCGAGCGAGCCGAATGCCGCGGCGAGTGCCTGGGCGATCCCGCCCGCGGGGTTCCCGTCGCCGCCGAGGCCGTCGAAGTACAGTTCATGCAGGATCACCGAGCCGGTGCGGTGGAGTTCCTCGCGCTTTAGCCCGCCATAGATCACCGCCGGAAAGTCCGGGTCGGCCATCGCCGCGGCCAGCCGGTGCTCGACGAGATTCAGCGCGCGGACCGAGCCCTGGTAATTGTTCTGCCAGTGCGAGGTGACGAGTTTTTCCGACAGCCCGGTGAGCTTCGCCGGGTCGAACTTGAGCGGCTTGGGCTGGTGGTCGCCGGAAAAGGCCGGAACGGGCCGGGGCTCTGCCTGGGCGGAAGCCCCGGTGGGCAAAACAGCGGCCGTCGCGCCCGCCGCCGCGACGCCAATGGCCCCGCGCCTCGTGAGATTCGCCATCGCACCTCTCCTCTCCGGCGCACGCTAGCACCGGAGTCTGGAGAGTGCGACAGTTCGATCAGCCGTTGCTGCGGCGGTTGCGGCGGCGCTGACGGTTGGGGTTGGGCTTGCCGCCCTGCTGACCAGAGGGCTGCCCCTGCGGACGGCTCTCGCCCTGTCCGCCGGCGTTGCCGCGCGCCCCGCCGCGCGGCTTGGCCTTGACCACTGCCTTCGGGCGACGCGGGCGCTGCTGTTCGCGCGGACGTTCCACGCCCTGGTCGCGCTGCGGCAGTTCCTTGGCGCGGGCGTTGACCTTGCTCGCTTCGGCCGAAAGGCCTTCGGGCAGCGGCACGTTTTCCATGTCCGCCTTGGTCAGCTTCCAGATGTCGCGCAGATAGGCCTTCTCGTCCGGCGCGCAGATCGAGATGGCGATGCCGGCAGCGCCGGCACGCGCCGTGCGGCCGATGCGGTGGACGTATTGTTCGGCCACGTTGGGCAGTTCGAAGTTGATCACGTGGCTCACGCCCGAAACGTCGATCCCGCGCGCGGCGATGTCGGTCGCCACCAGCACGCGGGCCTTGCCGGCCTTGAACTCGCCGAGCGCGCGTTCGCGCTGCGGCTGGCTCTTGTTGCCGTGGATCGCGTTGGCCTGAACGCCCGCCTGCGCGAGCTTCTTCACCACGCGGTCGGCGCCGTGCTTGGTGCGGGTAAACACCAGCACGCGGTCCATCGCCTTGGAATGCAGCCCGTCGCGCAGCAGGATCGTCAGCAGCGCCTGCTTTTCGGAGGCGTTGCAGAACATGACCTGCTGTTCGACCTTCTCGGCCGTGGTCGACTGCGGGGCCACCGAGACGTGCGCCGGATCGGTCAGGTACTGGCTGGCCAGATCCTTGATCGCCTTGGGCATCGTGGCGCTGAAGAACAGCGTCTGGCGCTGCTTGGGCAGCAGGCGAACGATGGCGCGCAGCGCATGGATGAAGCCGAGGTCGAGCATCTGGTCGGCCTCGTCGAGCACCAGCACCTCGACCTTGGACAGGTCGAGCGCGCGCTGGTCGGCAAGGTCCACCAGGCGGCCCGGCGTGGCGACGAGGATGTCGACGCCGCGCGCCACGTCCTGCTTGTTCTTGTGCACCGAGGTGCCGCCGAACACGGTCACGACCTTGAGGTGGGCGAAGCGGGCGTATTCCTTGGCGCTTTCGGCGATCTGGCCGGCCAGTTCGCGCGTCGGGGCGAGCACCAGCATGCGGCACTGCCGCGGGCCGGGGCGCTTGTCGGCTTCGACCAGCCGGTCGATCGACGGCAGCATGAAGGCCGCCGTCTTGCCGGTGCCGGTCTGCGCGATGCCGAGCAGGTCGCGGCCGGTCAGCACGGTCGGGATCGCCTGCGTCTGGATCGGGGTCGGCGTGTCGTAGCCCTTGAGCTCGAGCGCCTGGAGAACGGACTGCGAAAGCCCGAGTTCACTGAATGTCATAACGAAAAAAAACTCGCACATACGGCGATAGCGCACCGTTTGAAGCGCGCTTTCGCGGGTTTCAAACGACCCGCGTGAAGAGGGAAGCTTTCAGAAAAAGCCGGGATGCGGCCGGGGCGAATGTTCGCCTGTTCACGCTGCCAAAGGCATCCCGATGGGCGGGCAGATGGTTGCTGCGGCGCAAAAAGTCAATCGAATTCCGATGGAAGGGGTTAACGTAGGCCCTGTGCCTTGAAAGCGGACTGTCGGCTAACGACCCCATTGCAGACAATAACACCATTGCCGAAACCGATCGGAAGGTCGATCTATTCAACCATGAGAGTTCTAAGCTGCACTTTATCTGCGTTCCTAGTTGCAAGCTGCAGCCAAACCGATGAAAACTCCCATCTCGAGATGAGCGGCAGTCCTCAGTACTCCCGATCAAGCATTTGTGGATGCCATACTGACAGCGCGCGGAGGCAGGGTCCTATGCCGCCTTCCAGCTTTCTTCGATCGTTCGAAGTCTTGGAAGAAAACGGAACCCGTGTTCAGCCGATGCTGACCGCTAATAAGTGGATTTACCGATATAAAGATTTAGACTTGGCCGACGGCATGTTGGTAGTCTCACCAAAAAAAGCGTACTCTGTTCTAATATCGCTAGAAAACTTTGATCTTGCCAAAGTTTCCCATCCAAAGGTCACATTCGATATTCAATACTTCGACTGCATTGAGATGTTTAATTCTGACAATCCTAAATCCAAGCGGTTGAAGGCCACTCTGTCATGAGTTAGTGCCAAGAACGATGCTTTTTGCCTCTGATGCAAAGCGACCGTCCGCTTCCCACCCCTAATTAGAAGTTCGCGCATGGCGAGGCGCTAGCCGCACCTCATGACCAAGGGCGCTCAGTTCCCGCGCCCCAGTAGTTGGCGCTCGCGCAGGTCTCCATGCCGACCAGGCAGCGCGGATGCTTCGGATGCCGAGGCGATCTGCGAAGCGGTCCAGGTTCACGGGACCGATGCGCGGGGCCAGGTCGTGTTGCGGCAACGAAAACACCGACTTCGCCAGATCGATGCCAATTGCAGAAACATCCTCCATCGTGTCCTCCTCTCCACACTCACCAGCAAAACTGCCGGCTCGGTGGAGCGCCGTCCACGACATCAATTGCGGACATACGTTGAGCCATTGTCGTTTTTCGGGCGAAACTAGAAACGCGCACGGCGACGGCGTGAAAGGGAGAAATTTTCAGACGAGCTGCAAAGACGACCGCTCAACCTTCCTCAATGGGAGTTTCCACGGGGAGCTTCCTTGTTATCAGCCATGCAAATAGCGCGCTGACGATGAACACCTGAGGAAGTCCGATCAGCAATCCGACCAACAAGCCGGCTTTCCCGGCCTCCGCGCTTCCGTCACCTCCAAAAATCGAACTCACGCCCTCCCAACTAAATGGTGCACCCAATAGTAGGAGCGCAACAAATACCCAAACAACACTGTAAACCAATTCGGCCAAAGTGTTGCCAATCGAAAAACGCCAAATCTCGGCCTTTCTCATCTTCCGTTTGAAAATTCGCGTAAACCAATAAACAGCCAAACCCACTGACAGAATCAGTATCGGAGTGGACAAATTTGGCGGCTCTTTCCCGGTCGCCAATGTGTAAATTACGAGGGCAATTCCCGCTAAGATTTCGACCCCTAGGAAGGCCATGACGAACCGCGTCATCGGCACCGGCCCGCAAGAATCTTCCTTCATGTCCGCTTCTACCTTCCTGGCTCCCCACTTGATAGCGAATAACGATTCTCCGCCAATGGCAGTTAGCTAGCAGCGGACAGTCGCAAACCCACCCCATCTTTTGCCGCTCCAGCCTAGCGGGGCGGTAGCCAAGAGCAGACCGGCTGGTGACGACCCCGTTGCGGACGTGCTGGGGCAAATCCTAAACTATCGCTCCCCGTTAAATCTCGCGTCTAAATCGCAGAACACGAAAAATATCATAGCCGTCATTAAAGCATAAGAAAAAAACCGAAGTGAAGCCTTCTTTGACGCCAAAAACCAAAAGGACAATACCATGTCCGATTAACAGGTAGAATCCCCGCGCAAGCCATCTGCGCCTTTTTTGGGTTTCAAGCCAAGCCAGCGCAGGTAACGACGGCTAACCACCCCAACTTCGGACATTCGCGCTCTTTCGCAGAGCGCTTGAAACCTGCCCTCGGGAAAGGACGCGTTTGCCGCAATCCTGGCTTCGCTCAAGGCTGACGCTGCGTCGCGGTCTGGAGCGGGCATTTTGGGCCGCGAGTGCCGACCGCGCGTTCCGCTATCGCAGAAACCATTTTCCTACAGGGCTGCTATTTGAAAGGGCTGCGCAAGGCCTGGCGTTGCGGATTCGCCGCGGGTGGAAAAGGGAATGTGCGGGCGATGGCAGGAGCAGGGCAACCGGGGCCGGCGTTCCTGCCGGCAGATGAAGGATTTCGGTGTCGCTTTGGTGTCGCCTTTCGCGCTCGATCAGCCGCCGAAGGTGTAGCTCACCCCGGCGCCCACGGAGAACTGGTCGCGCGAGCCGTAGGCGCGCACGATGGGGGAATCCGCCGCGTCGCCGGCCAGCCGGTCGTACTTGGCGTAGGCGGCGATGCCCCAGCGCGGCGTGAGCGCGAAGTCGGCGCTGGCGTTTGCCCCGTAGGACTCGATCCCGCCGCCGGGATCGTACACCGGCAGGCCGGTGGCCAGCGCGGTGGCCGGGGTCACGCCGTAGTACGCATCATGATATTTGCCGTCCGCCCAGGTGATGCGCGGACCGATCGAAAACAGCCACTGATCGCCGTCGCGCAGGACCAGGTCCGCGCCGCCGTCGGCGACCCATCCGTCATGCCCGTTGACCGCCTTGCGCAGTTCGCTGTGCAGGCGGAAGCCCTCACCCAGCCACAGGTTGGCGAAACCGCCGACCTCGAAGGTGCGCTTCACCTTGGGCACCGGGGCGCCGACGTCCTCGGCCTTGCGTGGGGACACCATGCTGATGGCCGGGCCGACTTCCAGCCCGTGCTTGCCGGTCAGGCTGAAGCCGAAGCTGTCGTCGGCCGCCTCGAAGTCGAACGGCCCGTCTCCCCGCGAGCGGTCCACGTCGACCATCGGCAGGACCTTGAGCCCGTCGGCCCCGGGGAACTCCGGCTTGGCCTGCGCGCCGAGCGTGACGCGATAGCGCCAGGGCTCGGAGTCCTGTGCGGCGGCGGGCACGGCAAGGCCCGAGGCGATGGCAGCGGCGACAATCGCGCGGCTGGTACGGCGGTAAGACAGAAGCGGACCTCCCTGTTCGGAGCGCGTCAGTCGAACCAGTACAGGCGCTCCGGGTTGTCAACCAGCAGCTTGCGTTGCAGTTCCGCCGTGGGCGCGATGCGCGGGATCATGTTCACGATGTGCCCGTCGTCGGGGATCTCGTCCTGCATGTTGGGATGCGGCCAGTCGGTGCCCCAGATGCAGCGGTCGGGATAGTCCTCGACCAGCGGACGGACGGCAGCGGCGAAGGCTTCCCACGGGTCGCCCCCGCCGCCTTCCTTGATCGCGTCGAGCCGGTCGGGGCAGGTCGGCTTGAAGTTGATGTCGGGACGGCCGTCGAGCAGCGCGCGGAAGGCGCGCATGTCCGGGCCGTCGGGGCCCTGGGTCACGTCGGGGCGGCCCATGTGGTCGATCACCAGCGGCACGGGGATCGCGTCGATGAACGGGCGCAGTTCCGCCAGGATGTCGGCCTCGAAATAGATCACCACGTGCCAGCCGGCGGGCAGGCGGCGGCTGACCTCGAGGAACTTGTCCTTCGGCGCGTTGTCGACCAGCCGCTTGAGGAAATTGAAGCGGATGCCGCGAATGCCCCCTTCGTGCAGGCGTTGCAGCTCTTCCTCCGAGATGTCCGGATCGACCACCGCCACGCCGCGCGCCTTGCCGTTGGACCTGGCGATGGCGTTCAGCGTCGCGGCGTTGTCGGTCCCGTGGCAGCTCGCCTGGACGATGACATTGCGCGCGAAGCCGAGGTAGTCGCGCAGGGCGAAGAGCATGTCCGGCCCGGCGTCCCCGGGCAGGTACTTGGCCTTCGCGCTGAAGGGGAACTGGGCCATCGGCCCGAACACGTGGCAGTGCGCGTCCACCGCGCCGGGGGGCGGGGTGTACGTGGGTTTCGAGGGAGCGGGCGTCCAGGATACGATACGGTCAGGCAAAGACAATTCCATCCATCAGCTTGCGGGCGGTGCGCAGCAGCGCGGCGGTTTCGACCTCGCCCGCCTCGTTCACTTCGAGCACGCAGCTCATCTCGCCCGACGGGTGTTCGATGCTCAGCGTCTTGCGCCGGCCCTCGGGAATGACCGCGACCTCGGCCGCGGGGGAGCCGGGGACGAGGCAGGCGGTCGCCGCGGTAACGGCGCCCAGCACGCCGATCGAGGCGTGCGCGCGGTGCGGGATGAACACCCGCGTGGTCACCGCGCCGCCGTTCCGTGGCGGCGCGACGAGAGTCATCTTCGGGACCGATTTCGCGCGCACGTCGCCGAGGTTCATCAGCGGCCCGGCGGCGAGGCGGATGGCCTCGATCTTCTCGCGGATCGGGGCGAACGCCTCCGCCTCCAGCTCCTCGCGCGTTTCGTAGCCGGTCGCCCCGACGTCTTCGGCCTTGAAGACGATGCATGGCATGCCGTTGTCGATCAGCGTGCAGGCGACACCCTCGATCGCGTCGACCGGGTTGCCGGTCGGCAGCAACGCCCCGCAACTCGAGCCCGCCGTGTCGCGGAATTCGAGCGGGATCGGCGCATGGGTGCCCGGCACCCCGTCGATCCGCGCGTCGCCGGCGTATGTCACCGTGCCGCCCGGCGTCTGCACCGTGGCGACCGCGACCTGGCCGGTGTTCTCCATGAAGATCGCCACCCGCGTCTCGTCACCGGTCGCGGGGACCAGTCCGCGCTCGATCGCGAAGGGTCCGATGCCGGCAAGGATGTTGCCGCAGTTCTGCTGGTCGGTGACGATCGCCTGGTCGACGAAAACCTGCAGGAACAGGTAATCGACATCGATCCCCTCGCGCTCCGATTTCTTGACCACGCCGACCTTGCTGGTCAGCGGATCGGCCCCGCCCATCCCGTCGATCTGGCGCGGGTCGGGCGAACCCATCACGCGCAGCAGGAAGGCGTCGCGCTCCTCGGTGCTCTCGGGCAGGTCGGAGGCGAGGAAATAGCCGCCCTTCGACGTCCCCCCGCGCATCCACATGACAGGAGCGGAATTCAGATCCACTTGAGCCCCATATCGGTCAGCTTCTGGCGGAAGCCGTACATATCGAGGCCCAGCACGCCGCTGGCGAGCTTTTCACGCTTCTCGCCCTCGTTGGCCTCGCGCGCCTGGGCCTTTTCGAGCACCGCTGCGGCATTCTCGCGCTTGACCACGCAGACGCCGTCGTCGTCGGCCACGATTACGTCGCCCGGGCGGATGAAGGCCCCGGCGCAGACCACGTCGACGTTCACGCTGCCGAGGCTCGCCTTGATGGTTCCCTGCGCAAAGACGCGCTTGGACCAGACCGGGAAGTCCATCTCCTTCAGGTCGCGCACGTCGCGCACGCCGGCATCGATGATCAGGCCCCTGCAGCCGCGCGCCTGGGCGCTGGTGGCGAGCAGGTCGCCGAAGTACCCGTCCTCGCACGGGGACGTGGGCGCAATGACCAGCACGTCGCCTTCTGCGAGCTGCTCGATCGCAGCGTGGACCATATAGTTGTCGCCCGGTGGGACGCTGATCGTGACGGCCGAGGCGCCGATCCGCGCGCCGGGGTAGATCGGCCGCATGTAGCTGGCCAGCAGCCCGGTGCGCCCCTGTGCTTCGTGCACCGTGGCGACCCCGCATTCGCCCAGGGCCTTCACCACCTCGGGATCCGCGCGCTCGATCTTCGTGACGACGACACCAGCCATTAGCTCGACTCTCCTCGGCAAAATTTTTCGTGCGGTGGACCGAGCGCCCCTCTCCCGTCAAGGGAGACTGCAGCCGCTTCGAAAACTTGTAAGTAACACATACAAAGTGTAGGTTTGTTCCCGAGAGGATGCCAGACTCGAATTCACCTTCTACGCCCCCACGGGTGGCGCTGATCGGCTTCGGCGAGGCCGGCATGACCTTTGCCCGCGCCGGCGGCTGGGTGGGCGCCCTGGGATGGGACGTGCTGCCCGAAAGGCGCGCACTGATGGCGGAGTGCGGCGTGACCGCGGCGAGCGACCCTGCCGGCGCGGTTGAAGGGGCGGACGTGGTCCTGAGCCTCGTGACTGCCGACAGCGCCCTTCCCGCCGCGCAGGACTATGCCGCGCTGCTCCGGGCAGGCGCGCTGTGGTGCGACATGAATTCCGTGGCACCGCAGACCAAGCGTGCCGCGGCCGAAGCGATAGAGGCATCGGGCGGGCACTACGTCGATGTGGCGGTGATGGCGCCGGTCGACCCGGCGGCGCGCAACGTGCCGCTGCTGCTGGCCGGCCCGCACGCGGCCGAGGGCGAGGCGGCGCTCAGGGCCCTGGGCTTTGCGAACACCCGCGTCGTGGGCGACGAGGTCGGTCGGGCAAGCGCAATCAAGATGATCCGCTCCGTCATGGTCAAGGGATTGGAGGCGCTGTCGAGCGAATGCGCCGCCGCGGCCGATGCGGCGGGCGTGTTCGACGAGGTCATGGCTTCGCTCGATGCCTCCGAGAAGGCCGTCGGCTGGGCCGACAAGGTCGCCTACAACCGCGAACGGATGGACACCCACGGCTTGCGCCGCGCGGCAGAGATGGAAGAATCGGCCAAGACGTTGCAAGGTCTCGGCATCGACCCGGTGATGACCCGCGGGACCGTGCGGTTGCAGCGCGCTGCGGGCGAGAAAACGAAGAACGAGAGGAAGACGGCCGCATGAGCCTGATCATCGATTGCCACGGTCACTACACCGTGCTCCCCAAGGGACACGATGCGTGGCGCGAGGAGCAGAAGGCCGCCTTCAAGGCCGGCACCACGCCCCCGCCCTACCCCGAGATTTCCGACGACGAGATTCGCGAAACGATCGAGGCCAACCAGCTGCGCCTGATCAAGGAACGCGGCGCCGATTTCACCATCTTCTCCCCCCGCGCCAGCGCGATGGCCCCGCACGTCGGCGACCAGGCGGTGGCGAGCGAGTGGGCGAAGCGCTGCAACGACCTGATCTACCGCGTCACCCAGCTCTTCCCCGACACCTTCATCGGCGGCTGCATGCTGCCGCAGAGCCCCAAGTCGGACCTGTCGGAAAGCGTGAAGGAACTGCGCCGCTGCGTCGAGGAAATGAATTTCGTCGTCTGCAACCTCAACCCCGATCCGGGCGGCGGTCACTTCACCCATCCGCCACTGACCGACGAGTACTGGTTCCCGATCTACGAGGCGATGTGCGAGCTGGAAGTCCCGGCGATGATCCACGTCTCGGGTTCGTGCAACCCGGCGATGCACGCGACCGGCGGGTACTACCTCGCGGCCGACACCGTCGCCTTCATGCAGCTTCTGCAGGGCGACCTGTTCAGCCGCTTTCCCACGCTCAAGCTCATCATTCCGCACGGCGGCGGCGCAGTGCCCTACCACTGGGGTCGTTACCGCGGCCTGGCCGACATGCTCAAGCAGCCGGACATCGAACAGCACCTGATGAACAACGTGTTCTTCGACACCTGCGTCTATCACCAGCCGGGCATCGACCTGCTGGCCGACGTGATCAATAACAAGAACATCCTGTTCGGCAGCGAGATGGTTGGCGCGGTGCGCGGGATCGACCCGCAGACGGGCCATTATTTCGACGATACCAAGCGCTACGTCGACGCGCTCGACATCTCCGAGGAGGAGCGGCACATGATTTTCGAGGGTAACGCCCGCAAGGTCTATCCGCAACTCGACCGCATTCTGAAGGACCGCGGACTATGAGCGCGACCGCCATCGGCCTGGGCCATTGCGAGAAGCCGGAACGCTACATCCAGCAACTCGTGAGCCACTGGGGCCACAAGTTCGCCACCAGCTACGACGAGGGTGACGGCATGGGCGTCTTCCCGTTCTCCGAGCACACGAACGTGGTGATGACCGCGCGGCCCGAAGGGATCGCCATCACCCTGACCACCGCCGACATGGAAGAAAATGAACGGATGCGCGGCGTTATCGAACGCCACATCGACCGCTTCGCCTTCCGCGAGGCGCCGCTGACCTACGATTGGAATGAAGTGAAGGATTCCGGGCAATGACCGACGAAAAGAAGAAAGAGCGGATCAACATCCACGAGTACCTCGCGGAGTTCGACGACATCCCCGGAACGCGGGTCTTCACCGCGCAACGCGCGCGCAAGGGCTACTGGCTGAACCAGTTCGCGATGAGCCTGATGAAGGAAGAGAACCGCAAGAAGTTCAAGGAAGACAACGCCGCCTACCTCGAGGACTGGAACCTCACCGATGCGCAGAAGAAGGCCGTGCTGGCGCGCGACTACAACGCGATGATCGACGAGGGCGGGAACGTCTACTTCCTGTCGAAGCTTTTCTCGGCAGACGGCCAGAGCTTCCAGACGGCGGCGGGTTCCATGACCGGCATGACGCCAGAGGAATATGCGCAGATGATGATCGCCGGCGGCCGTTCGCCCGAAGGCGTCCGCTCGATCAAGGGGAAGTACTGACATGGCACGCGTTACCACCGGCATCACCTCGAGCCACATCCCCGCGCTCGGCGCCGCGATCCAGACCGGCAAGACGGGCGACGAGTACTGGGGCCCGGTCTTCCGCGGCTACAAGCCGATCCACGACTGGATCTATCGGGACGACAACATGCCCGACGTGATCGTGCTGGTTTACAACGACCACGCAACCGCGTTCGACATGAACGTCATCCCGACCTTCGCGATCGGCTGCGCCGAGCGTTTCAAGCCGGCTGACGAGGGCTGGGGCCCGCGTCCGGTGCCCGACGTGATCGGCCACCCGGACCTGGCCTGGCACATCGCGCAGAGCCTGATCCTCGACGATTTCGACATGTGCATCTTCAACGAGATGGACGTCGACCACGGCTGCACCGTGCCGCTGTCGATGGTCTTCGGGGAACCGGAAGAGTGGCCCTGCAAGGTCATCCCCTTCCCGGTCAACGTGGTGACCTACCCGCCGCCCTCCGGCCGCCGCTGCTACAACCTGGGCGATTCCATCAAGGCCGCGGTCGAGAGCTTCCCGGAAGACCTCAACGTCCATGTCTGGGGCACGGGTGGCATGAGCCACCAGCTGCAGGGTCCGCGCGCAGGTCTGATCAACAAGGAGTTCGACCTGAACTTCATCGACCAGATCATCCAGGATCCGGAAGTGCTCAGCCGGATGCCGCATATCCAGTACCTGCGCGAGGCGGGCTCGGAAGGCATCGAGCTGGTCATGTGGCTGATCATGCGCGGCGCCCTGGGCGACAAGGTGCGCGACCTCTACACCTTCTACCACGTCCCCGCTTCGAACACCGCGCTCGGTGCGCTGCTGCTGCAGCCCGAGGAAACCGCAGGCGAGCCGCTCGACCCGCGCGTGGTCCACTCGGGCCACACCCTCGCCGAAGCGGCGGAGTAAACCGTCCCCCCTCCCGCTCGCGGGAGGAACGGGGGTGGGCGCGAACCGCTCCACCCCTGCAAACCCGATCCACCCATGACCCCTCCCGCACGCGGGAGGGGGACGGCAACAGGAGTTACCCATGCGTATCGCACTCGCCGGCGCCGGCGCCTTCGGTGAAAAGCACCTCGACGGCCTGAAGAACATCGACGGGGTCGAGATCGTCTCGATCATCTCGCGCCGCGCGGAACAGGCGGCCGAGGTCGCCAGGAAGTACGGCGCGGTGCACTCGGGCACCGATCTCGACGAGGCGCTGCAGCGTGACGACGTCGACGCCGTGATCCTGTGCACGCCCACGCAGATGCACGCCGACCAGGCGATCGCCTGCATGGAGGCCGGCAAGCACGTCCAGGTCGAGATCCCGCTGTCCGACTCCTGGGCCGATGCGCAGAAGGTGCTCGACAAGCAGAAGGAAACCGGCCTCGTCTGCATGGTCGGCCATACCCGGCGCTTCAACCCGAGCCACCAGTACGTGAAGCAGCGGGTCGACGCAGGCGAGTTCAACATCCTGGCGATGGACGTCGAGACCTTCTTCTTCCGTCGCAAGAACATGAACGCCAAGGGCGAGCCGCGTAGCTGGACCGACCACCTGCTGTGGCATCACTCGGCGCATACGATCGACATCTTCCAGTACATGACCGGATCGAAGGTCGTTACCGCCAATGCCATCCAGGGGCCGCAGAATCCGGACCTCGGCATCGCGATGGACATGTCGATCCAGCTGAAGACCGAAGCGGGCCAGATCCTGACGCTTGCCCTGTCGTTCAACAACGACGGGCCGCTCGGCACGTTCTTCCGCTATATCGGCGACACGGCGACCTATATCGCGCGGTACGACGATCTGGTGACCGGCAAGGAAGAGCCGGTGGACCTGTCGGGCGTCGCGGTCAGCAACAACGGTATCGAGCTGCAGGACCGCGAATTCATCGCCGCCATCCGCGAGGGCCGCGAGCCGAACAGCTCGGTCCAGCAGGTCATCGACTGCTACCGCGTCATCGGTGAACTGGCCGCGAGCCTCGAGGCGCAGGACGGTTGGTCGTAAACCCTTTTCTTACTCGATTCCGGCAGTCTGGGGGAACCCGAATGGGGAAGCGGGAGAGAGAGGGGATCGATGGGCAATCTGGATGCTTCGCTGGGCGAGGCCGAACGGCTGTATCGTCAGATGCGGACACTGGCCGACCGCGGCGACGCCGACGGCAAGAACGAGATCGTCAGGCTGCGCAGCCGCTATGCGATGCTGATGCTGGAAATCCTTCGGGCGATGAAGGACGATGGCAAGCTCGCCGGCGATCCGGGGCTCAAGGCCGAGTTCGAGCGACGCTTCTTCGAGATGCGCTCGAAACTCGCCGAGCACCAGGCCACGTGGCGGTTGCAGGCCATCGAGGACGACACCGTGGGCTACATGCGTTCGGCCCAGGGGTTGAACTCGATCCAGAACGACTTCTACCACTGGGTGGGAAGCAGTTTCTCGCTCCACTGACGAAAGGATTATCATGCAGCGTACGTTAGCCGGCAAGCAACTCCACCCCGTCGGCCTGGGCTGCATGAACCTCTCGTGGGCCTACGGCTCGCCGCCCTCCGAGAAGGACGCCGTGGCGCTGCTCAATCGCGCGCTCGACATCGGCTACAACCACCTCGACACGGCCAACATCTACGGCGGCGGCAAGAACGAGGCGCTCCTGGCGAAGGCGGTGATGCACCGGCGCAGCGAGTTCTTTCTCGCCAGCAAGGTCGGGATCGTGGTCGACGGGCCGAAACGCGGCGTCGACTGCAGCCCGGCGTCGATCGCCGCATCGCTCGACCAGAAGTCTCGAACGGCTCGGGACTGATCACATCGACCTGTTCTACATGCACCGGTTCGATCCCAAGGTGCCAGTGGCCGACAGCGTCGGCGCAATGGTCCGCGCGATCGAGGCGGGCAAGATCGGCGCATACGGTGTCAGCGAGTGGAGCGCGGCGCACATCCGCGAGGCGCATGCCGTTCACCCGATCGCCGCGGTGCAGCCCGAGTATTCGCTGTGGACCCGCAACGTGGAGATCGGCGTGCTCCAAACGACGAAGGAACTCGGCATCGCGCTCGTCGCCTTCAGCCCGACCGGGCGCGGCGCATTCGGCGGCGTCCTGCGCGATCCGGCGACGCTGGAGGACGCGGACCTGCGCACCAAGATGCCGCGCTTCAACGCAGAGAACTGGCCGCACAACCTCGCGCTGGTCGGCCGGCTCGCCGAACTGGCGCGCGACAACGGCGTCACTCCCGCCCAGCTGGCGCTGCGCTGGGTGCTCGAGCAGGGCGACAACTGCCACGTGATCCCCGGCACGACCAGCGTGGCGCACCTGGAGGAAAACTACGCCGCGAGCGAGCTTGCCATTCCGCAAGAGGCGATCGCGCAAGCAGGACGCATCATCAACCACGACACGGTGCGCGGTCACCGCTATCATGAGGCCATCCGCCCGACGATCGATACCGAGGAGTTCGAGCAAGCATGACCGAGAGATCGGACAAGTCGGTCCGCGCCGAGATCGGCTATTCCGAACGCACCAAGACGAAGCCCTATTTCTACGCGAACGCGCACGAGAAGGACTTCGTCCCGCTGAAGCCCGTCGAAGTGACGATCCGCGACGCGCGCGGGCTCGACTGCGACCTCGACCGGGAGGGGTTCACGCTGGTCGAGCACAAGAGCGCGGTGGAGGACCTGACCGACCTCGAGCAGGTCGCCGCGGTTCACCGGGTGGAATGTGCCGCCTTGCTCAGGCAAGTGACCGGGTGCGACGAGGTGGTGATGACCCCGATGGGCATCCTGCGATTCTCCGAGAAGAGCGGCGCCAATGCACAGCACGACAACAGCCATCCGGCGCGCTTCGTGCACGTCGACATGGCGAAGGAAGACGCCGCGGCGGCGCGCGAACGCGGCGCGCCGGAGGGGCGCAAGGTGGTGCGCAGCGCGCAGTACAACTTGTGGCGTTCGCTGGCCGGCGGGACGCAGGACGTGCCGCTGGGGCTTTGCTCGTACCCCAGCCTCGCCGAGCAGGACCTGATCGATTGCCGGGCAATCTTCGACCCGCTCGACGGCAGCCCGGAATGGGGTTTCGACAACTACCTTCTCGCCGAAAATCCGGCGCATAAATGGTTCTATTACAGTGACATGGCGCGAGACGAGGCGATCGTGTTCAAGACCAGCGAGAGCGATCCGGCGCGGGCGCAGCTGATGCCGCACGGCGCGTTCGACAACCCGCTGGCCGGGCCCGACGCGCCCGCGCGGGTAAGCCTGGAAATGCGCGGAACGTGCTACTGGTACGCCTGACGCGGGGTGAGGAGACGTCAATGAAGCGCTTGATCGGCACTGTTCTGGCCCTGTCACTGGCCGCTTGTGCGACCGTTCCGCAAACCGAGCAGCAACTGCGGCAAGCTGCGGCCGACAAGGTTCCCGACACCCCCGGCAGCGGACCCTATCCGGCGACGATGGAGATCGATCCGCAACTGCCCGGCTACGTCACCTACCATCCGGCCGACCTGTCGCCGTTCGCGAAAGGCACGCTCGGCGTGTTCGTGTGGGGCAACGGCGGCTGCGCGGCGGACGGTTCGGCCCAGCGCCAGCACCTCGCCGAGATTGCCAGCTACGGCTATCTCGTCATCGCCCCCGGAAAGTGGCTGAGCGGTCCGAACGCGAAGGAAAAGCGCCCCCCGCCCCGCTCCGCCGGAGCCCCGCTGACATTCGGCACCAGCGCGACCGACCTCGCCTACGCGCTCGACTGGGCGATCGCCGAGAACGGGCGCGTCGGCAGCCGCTACCTCGGCACGATCGATGCCGACGCCATCGCACTGGGAGGGTATTCCTGCGGCGGCGCGCAGGCCCTTCGCCTGGCGGACGATCCGCGGATCGACACTCTGGTGATCGAGAACAGCGGCATCTTCAACGATGGCCCTCCGGGCCCGCCGGACGGCGAGATGTCGCTGGAGAAGAGCCAGCTCAAGGCGATCCACACGCCCGTGATCTACCTGCTGGGCGGGCCGAGCGACATCGCCTACGCCAACGGAACCGACGACTTCGCGCGGATCGACCATGCCCCTGCGATGCTGGTCAACATCCCGACCGGCCACGGCGGCACATACGACGAGCCGAACGGAGGCAAGGCGGCGCAGATCGTCACCGACTGGCTGCAATGGCACCTGCGCCGCGACAAGGGCGCGAAGGCGGCGTTCGATTGCCCGGGCGGCAAGTGGTGCACCGATCCGCAGGTAACGATAGAGCGCAAGAACCGGCTCTGACCAACCCGCGCCGCGAGCGGCCGGCGCACGAAGGCAAGCGGTGTGCGGCGGACAATGGCTAACCGCGTCCTAACCGCGCTTGCAAAGCCGGCCTTAACCAGCGTTACCGGAATCTCGCCCTGTCGCCGGAGGCCGGGGCCCTGTGGTCCCTCGGCCCCGGTCCCTCGGCGGCCAGGTCGCAATCACCTGAAAAGGGCGGCTCCCGCACGGGGCCGCCCTTCTCTTCATTAGCAGCAATACGGCGCTCAGAGCGCGGCCTGGTAGGTCGCCAGAAGGCGGGCCCAGGCGCGCTCGGCCTCGGCCTCGTTGTAGACCGGGCTGTCGGGCACGGTCCAGCCGTGGTCGCCGTTGTAGACCTCGATCTCGATCGCCGCCCTGGCCTTGGCCGCCGCAGCGCGCAGCGCGTCCTTGTCGGTCGGCGCGCGGGCATCGTCGTTCTGCGCGATGGCGATCAGCGCGTGCGCATCGGGGGCGAGGTCGTCGAGCAGGTTGACCGGCGTGTTGGCACCGTCACCCACCAGCCCGCCGCCATGGAAGCTGCCCATGCCCTTGATGCGGCTGGGCACGGCCGCGCCGCCCATTATGGTCCAGCCACCGGTCATGCAGTAGCCCTGCGTGCCGATGCCGCGCCCGGTGTCGACCGGGGCCTGCCTGTCGAGCCAGCCAACCACGCCTTTCACCGTCTCCATGATCGCTTCGGGCGTGTTCTTCTGCATCCACGGGCCGACCTTCTTCATCCCGTCGTTGGAGCGCCAGTCGTCGAAATCGGCGAACTGCTCGCCGCCCACGCTGCGATAATAGGGGTTGGCGAGGAACACCGAATAGCCCGACCCGGCGAGCCGCCGCGCCATTGCCTTCTTGGCCGGGCGGATGCCGGCAATGTCGGGCCAGAACAGGACCGCGGGATGCTTGCCGCTGGCGGGATGGACGAAGAAGCCGTTCATCGTGCCGCCCGGCGCGTCGAACGTGACGTCGTTTTCGGTCAATCCCATGGGCTCGGCCCCGGTGGTGGTGCACGCTGCAAGGCCGGCAAAGGCCCCCATCGCGGTGAACTGGCGCCGGTTCACGCGCCCCATTTCCTTGACCTGATCAAGATCGCACATCGCACTGCCTCCTCTGTCCCGTCTTTTTCAGCGGCGAGGATAGCGCAAGGCTGGGCCGAGTCTAGGTCAGGTCGTCCATCTTCATCCTGAGGCCCGCTTCGGCATCGCGCATCGCCTTGCGGCGCAGCTCCTCGATCCGCAGGCGGCCCGGAGGGGCTTCTTCGACCGGCAGGGCGGCCATCAGCTTTTCGTGGATTTCCTCGAAGTCCGGGCCATGCTCCGGGTGGGTCAGGATCAGGCCGTCCATGTTGGTCATGCCCTGGAGGATCTTCGAGCCGACGACGTAAGGGTCCATCCCTTCTTCGAACGCGGTGCCGAACTGCCTCAGCTCGCCCTCGCGCGCCTCGGCAAAGCCCGTGTCGCTGAAGCTGTCGGGCCGTTTGAGCGCGCTGGTCCAGGCGTTGGTCCGGGTCAGGGCCGGGCAGCACAAAGAACAGCCGATGCCCTGCGGCACGAGGTTGTAGCGCAGGCTCTCGGTCAGTCCGCGCACGGCGAACTTGCTGGCCGTGTAGATGCCCGCCTGGGGCCCGGGCAGGAAGGCGGCCATGCTGGCGACATTGGTCACGTGGCGGCGGCCCGTGCTGGCCTTGATCCTGGGCAGGAAGCTGACGAGGCCGTTGACCACCCCGCCGAAGTTGACCCCCATGATCCAGTCGTAATCGTCGTAGGTCGCCTCGTCGGTCGGGCCGAACACGCTGACCCCGGCGTTGTTCACCAGCACGTGAACCTCGCCGTAATGGGCCGCCACCTCGTCGGCCACTTCGGCGAAGCGCGCGCGGTCGGTCACGTCGAGCTTGCAGTACAGCGGCTGGTCGTACCCCTTGCTTTCGAACCACGCCTCGGTCGAAGCGCGATCATCCTCGTTGCGATAGCTCAGGGCCAGCTTCATGCCCGCATCGGCAAAGGCCTGCGCCGTGCCCAGGCCGATGCCGGTGACCGCCCCGGTGATGAAGGCCACCCGGCCGTTCCAGCCGCTCGGTTGCTCGCTCATGTCGGACTTTCCTCTACCCAAAAACGTATCGATCGTTAGTGTTACATACAAAGCAAATCGGGAGAGTCGAGAATGAGTGACGTGGAAGCCCGCCTCGCGGAGCTGGAGCAGAAGGTCGGCGTGCTGGAGGATGTCCAGGCCATCCGCCGTCTGCACTGGGCCTATGGCTACTACATCGATTTCAACCGCCCGGACGAGGTTGCAGACCTGTTCGCCGAAGATGGCGCAGTGGTGTTCCTGAGCGGCGAATACGTCGGCCACGCGGGCGTGAAGCGGCTGTACGGCGACTGGATCGCCGGGCGCTTCACCGGCGGCCGGCCGGGGCCGGTGAACGGCCTGCTGCTCGACCATTTCCAGATGCAGGACATCATCACCGTCGCGCCCGACCGGCAGACCGCGAAGGGCCGTTTCCACGGCATCCTGCTGGGCGGCTGGCACGACGATTTCCAGGAAACCCGCGAGGAGATGATGCCGCAGCAGTTCCTCGAAGCCGGCATCTACGAGAACGATTACGTCAAGGTGGACGGGATCTGGAAGATCAAGCGGCTCGACTACATGATGCAGTGGCAGGGCAATTACGAGGAAGGCTGGGCCCACACCACCGCGCACCTGCAGCCGGCCGAGAAGACCTTTCCCGAAGACCCGCTGGGGCCCGACCGCCTTCTGCCGGAAAGCGAACATCGCAAGACCTGGCCCTATCGCCAGGACGTGCCGATGCATTTCGCGCACCCCAAGTTCGGGGCGATGCTGGCCCAGGACGTTCACGGGCAGGAAAAGTGAAGCCCGCCCCCGGGGCGCTGCCGTGGGACAGCGACGCGCCCCCGTTCGACCCGCGCGACACATCAGGCCGCGAGGCGCTGACCACCCGCCAGGTGGCCGAGCGGTTCATCCAGTTGTTCTACGTCGAGGACAATCCGACCGACGCGTTCACCTGCTGGATGCACCCGGATTACATCCAGCATAACCCCAACGCCCCGACCGGGCGCGATGCCACGCTGGCGATGATGCAGGCGAGCATGGCCCGGCTGCCCGACCTGGCGCACGAGGTGAAGCGGGTGGTGTGGGGTGACGCCGATCTCGTCGCCGTCCACTTCCGCTTCCAGCGCGAGGCCGGAACCCGCGGCTATGCCATCGTCGACCTGTTGCGGATCGCGGACGGCTATATCGTCGAGCATTGGGACGTGATGCAGGACGTGCCCGACCCGGCGACCGCGAAGAACCCGAACGGGATGTTCTGATGCCCAAGCTCGACGACGGTAGCGAATTCGGCCTCAAGGGCCATTTCAAGGAAGACTTCAGCCATCGCACGCGCGTGGGGCTGGCGCCGCGCGCCGGGCACATCGACCGCGACGCGCCCTACAGGCGGATCGCCACGGAAGAGGCCTGGACCTTTCCCGCGCTGGTCAAGGCGCAGGTCGAGTACTGGGACAGCGGCGCTGCCTCGAACGACGACAGCCTGCGCATGGGCGCGATGTTCAGCAAAATGCCTTCGCTGCAGGAGATGCTGCAGGACCTGGGCGACCTGCGCATCGCCCACATGGACGAGTTCGGCATCGACCGTCAGCTGCTGCTGCTCACCGCGCCTGGCGTGCAGGTCGTGCGCCCCGGCGAAGGCACGGCGCTGGCGCGCGAGGCGAACGACATCGCCGCCGAAGCCTGCCGCAATCACCCCGACCGTTTCAGCGCGCTCGCCGCGTTCGACCCGCGCGACGTGGCCGGCAGCGTGAAGGAAGTCGACCGGGCGCTGGGCACGCTGGGTCTCAACGGCGCGGTGCTCAACTCGCATTGGCAGGGCCACTATATCGACGAGCAGGATTACTGGCCCATCCTCGAGGCGATCGAGGCCAACGATGGCGCGCTCTACATCCACCCTACCGCGCCGTTCAACGCGCCGCACTACGAGACGCGCGGGTTCTTCGGCGCGCTCGGCGGCTTTCCGCACGACGTGTGGCTGCACACGATGGGGCTGATCTTTTCCGGCGCCTTCGACCGCTTCCCCAGGCTGCGGCTGGTCATCGGCCACCTGGGGGAATGCATGCCGCTGCACCTCTACCGGTTCGACTGGATGCAGGGGAATGCCGACAACCGGGCCGGCCTGCGCGCAGACATCGGTGGAGGGCAGCCGCCGGTGAAGCTGAAGCATCCGGTCAGCTATTACTTCCACCACAACATCTGGATCACGACAAGCGGTGTCGGCTGGGAGCCGGCGATCAAGTTCTGCATGGACGTGCTCGGCCCCGACCGGGTGCTCTACGCGATGGATTACCCGTACCAGCAGAGCTACGACGAGGTCGCCGCCTACGACCGGATGCAGCTCTCTGCGGAGCACAAGAAGATGCTGATGGAGGACAACGCCCGCACCGTTTTCCGCATCAGGGGCTGACGGCCGGGTCAGGGCCGGCGAGGCCCTGGAAGGCGCGGCGGACCTTCTCGAACGTTGCCTGGTGCACGTCGGCCCGGGCCATGAGGACCATGTGCAGCGGGTCCGGGCACTGGGCGATCTTTACCAGCCGGCCCTGCTGCACCAGGCTCTCGACGTTGCTCTCCATGAACAGCCCCACGCCCTCGCCCTGGCAGACCCGTTCGATGATGAGGTCGATGAACTGCGAACAGAACCTCTGCTCGCCCGGCTCGAAGCGCAGCGCCTGCATCTGTCCCAGCAGCCAGGGCGTGAGACGAAAGCTGCGCGCGGGCAGCAGCACCGCGGTTTCGCCCAGGGCCACGGTCCCGCGATCGAGCGCCGAGGCGAGTTCGGGCGCGGCGTAGATCGAGCAGTGCTGCTCGAACAGCACGTGACTGACCGCCTCGGGCCGCAGGGGCACGCGCACGGCAGTGAAGAGCGCCAGTACATCGCCGGGATCATCGTCGGCCAGCAGGCCCTCCGGCGGATTGTCGCTGACGACGAACGACAGGTCTTCGGGCATTCCTGCAGCGGCGAACGCATCCAGCGAGGACTTGATTCGATCCAGCAGATAGGTCCGCACGAAGACCCGCAACGGCCTCCCGCCCCTAGCGCCGGCCCGGCGCAGGAGGCGGTTCTGGATGGTCAGCGAATTACGCGCGTCTTCCAGCAACTCCACTCCCAGGGGCGACAGCACGGCCCTTTCACCGCGCGTGCGCAAGAGGATCTCTCCCCCAACCGACCGCTCCAAGGCCTTGATCTGCTTGCTGATCGAGGGCTGCGAAATGCCCAGGGTGTCGGCCGCCCGGCGCATGCTTCCAGCGTCGGCGACGGCGACGAACAGTTCGAGCTGGCGGTGGGTAGGCATGGGGCCAGTATAGCGAGATGGCTATCGGGGTGATACCCTCTAGCGCGGTTGCTTTTCGCCCCCTATTCGGGGCAGGTTCGATTTGTAAGCAATGCTTACCAAAGCAAACAATTCAGCGGCGACCGAAAAATATCGGCGCCCGCCAGGGAGGGTAAGTCATGAAGCGTCTTTCGACCGCACGCGCGGTTTTTGCCGCCGGTGTCTCCGCCATCGGTCTGCTTTCGCAGCCCGTGCTGGCGCAGGACGAGCAAACCGACAACAACGACAGTAAGGCGGGAACCACCGAGATCATCGTCACGGCGCAGTTCCGCGAACAGCGGCTGCAGGACACGCCGCTGGCGATTACCGCGGTGACGGCTGACGAGCTCGAGGCGAAGAGCCAGACCGATCTAGCCACGGTCGCCGACCAGGCGCCGAACGTGCAGATCAGGCCGGCTACGGCGGCTTACGGCCCTTCGGTCACCGCCTCCATTCGCGGTATCGGCCAGAACGACTTCAACCCGGCCTATGAACCGGGCGTCGGCATCTACATCGACGACATCTACTATCCCTCGCTGACCGGTGCGTCTGTTCGACACGCTGGACCTCGACCGCGTCGAGATCCTGCGCGGTCCCCAGGGCACGCTGTCGGGCCGCAACTCGATCGGCGGCGCGGTGAAGATGTACTCGAAGATGCCGAACGGCTCGAACAGCGGGTTCGTCGAGGCCAGCTACGGTTCGCGCGACCGGATCTCCCTGCGCGGCGCGGCAGACTTCTCCCTGACCGACAATATCTTCGCCCGCATTTCCGGCGTTGCGAAGCGCCAGGACGGCTACGTGAAGCAGCTGGACTTCGGCTGCGTCTACCCCGCCGGCGGTTCCGCGACGTTCGTCGACAACCGCGGCATCACCCTGCCGGTCAACCCGGCTGGCGGCGAAGCGCGCTACATCTCGAAGCCCGACTGTCTCGTCGACAAGCTGGGATCGACCAATTACCAGGCCGCCCGCGCGATCGTCCGGTTCGAGCCGACCAGCACTTTCGACTTCACGATCATCGGCGACTACACCGACGACGAACACACCAACGCGGGCCAGGTCCTGGTCGCCACCCAGCGCACGGCGAACCCGAACGTCCTTTCGCCCGGCGGCCTGCCGGTCGACGATCGTTTCATCTGCGGCCCATTCTGTAACTTCCAGGTCGACGGCCAAGCGTATGGCGGCCCCTTCAAGGCGGTCATTCCGGGCGACCCGTTCAAGGCGGGCGGCACGATCATGCAGGAAGTGCGCGGCGACAACAGCACGAAATATCGCGGCTGGGGCGTTTCGGGGCAGGGCAACCTGGATCTGACCGATCGCCTGCAGTTGACGTCGATCACCGGCTATCGCGAGTTCGAAACGACGTTCTACGCCGACGGCGACATCTGCACCGACCCGCACGGCTACGGCGTCAACAACCTGTCGAACTGGAGCTTCAGCCAGGAACTGCGCCTCAATGCCGAAATCACCGATGCGATCTTCGCTGACCCTCGGCGGCTATTACTTCGAGCAGGCGTCGGTCTACGACTCGCTGCAGGATCTGCGCTACGTGGCGCCCTATCCCCTGCAGTTCCGCCAGCCCGACCACATCAATGCCGACGCCAAGGCGGTCTTCGCCAATCTGGGCTGGGAAATCCTGCCCGACCTGAACCTCAACGCCGGCATCCGTTACACCAAGGAAAGCAAGGACCAGAATTACTTCCGCTACAACCTTGATGGAACGATCAACGCTTTCCTCGATCCGGTCGGCGCGTTCTACGGGCCCGGCTTCCTGGGCCCGGACGTGCGGGACTATGACAAGGACGGCAACACGACCGAAATTGCCAAGGCGCTGACTGGCTCGACCGCCAAGTACAAGGGCGACAAGGTCGACTGGCGCGTTGCCCTGGATTACCGCATCAGCGACGCGATCATGATCTACGGCTCGGTCGCCACCGGCTTCAAGGGCGGCGGCTCCAACCCGCGGCCTTTCAACGCGTTCCAGCTGCTGCCGTTCGCACCCGAAACGCTGACTGCGTACGAAGTCGGCTTCAAGACCGATCTTCTCGACCGCCGCCTGCGTTTCAACGTGTCGGCCTTCCTCAACAAGTATGCCGACATCCAGACGGGCGTCGCACCTGCCCGACGGCAGACCCGATCTATGCCACGCCGTCTGCCTGCCGCGTCAACTCGGGCGATGCGGACATCAAGGGCCTTGAACTCGAATTGACCGCGCGGCCGATCGACGGCCTGTCGATCGACGGCTCGCTCAGCTATCTGGATTTCAAGTACACCTACGTGAACCCGCTGTCCGGCGCGTTGCTGAGCGATCCGGGCACCGGCATGCCGAAGTGGAAATGGGCGCTCGGCGCGCAGTATCGCGCCGACCTCGGCAACTCGGGCTCGATCACCCCGCGTGTCGACGTGTCCTACCAGGCTGAAACCTTCGCCGGTTTCGACAGTTCGGTCACCCCGCGCATCACCGAGTACTTGCCGGCCTTCACGCTGATGAATGCCCGCCTGACCTGGCGCAACCAGGACGAGGACCTGTCGATTGCTCTGGAAGTGACCAACCTGACCGACGAATACTACTTCTATTCGGTCTTCGATCAGCGGCCCAACACCGGTACCAAGATCGTGACCCCGGCGCGTCCGCGCGAGTGGGCGCTCACGGTCAAGAAGAACTTCTGACCGGACGGATCTTCACCGATCGAAAAGCGAAAGGGCGGTCCGCGAGGGCCGCCCTTTCCTGTTTGGCGCGGCGGTCCCGGCTATCGGTCGAGGCGGCCAGGTTGCGCGCAGGGGATTTGTGGAAAAGGGCGGCCCTTGCGGACCACCCCCGCCACCTCAGGCGTCGGCGGTCACCCGGCCCCAGACTTCTTCCGCCACCTCGACGCAAAGGCGGATCTTGTCGGCCTGTTGCTCGGTCGTGATGTCGTTGCCGTGGACCGTGCTGGCAAAGCCGCACTGCGGGCTGAGCGCGAGCTGGTCGATGTCGGCGTATTTCGCCGCCTCGTCGATCCGGCGCTTGATCTCGTCCTTGCTCTCCATCTCGCCCAGCTTGGTCGACACGAGGCCGAGGACAACGGTCTTGCCCTTCGGCAGGAAGCGCAGCGGGGCAAAGTCGCCCGAGCGGGCATCGTCGTATTCGAGGAAGAAGGCGTCGAGGTCGCACTCGTTGAACATGACCTCGGCGACCGGATCGTAGCCGCCCTCGGCCGCCCAGCTCGAGCGGAAGTTGCCGCGGCACAGGTGCATCGCCTTGATCATGTCGGCCGGCGCATCACGGAAGCTGGCGTTGATCAGCCTGGCGTAATCGTGCGTCACCGCGTCGGGATCCATCCCGCGGTTCTGCGCGTCGGTGCGGTGGCCGGCGTCGCACAGGTAGGCGAGATTCGTGTCGTCGAACTGGATATAGCGGCAGCCGGCATCGGCGAGGTCGGCGATCTCGGCGCGATAGGCCGCGGCGACATCGTCGTAGAAGCCCTGCATGTCGGGATAGACGTCTTCGGGGATGCCCGCCCGGCCGGCGCGGAAATGCAGCATGGTCGGGCTGGGGATCGCCACCTTGGGCGTCTTCGTGACGTGCGCGGCGAGGAACTCGTAGTCGCGCCGCTGGATCGGCTTCACGTGCTCGACCTTGCCGGTGATGATCATCTTGGGCGGAGCGAACTCGACGTCGACGCCCTTGTCGTTCTTGAACGCCTTCTTGATCCCGCCGGTCTCCTCGACACCGGAGAGCTGGAGCAGGAAGTCGGTGTGGAAGAACTTGCGGCGGAATTCGCCATCCGTGATCGCTTCCAGGCCGAGGCTTTCCTGCCAGCGGGCGAGCTCGGCGATTGCCGCGTCCTCGATCGCGCGGAGTTCCTCGTAGGAGATGTTGTCGGCGTTGCGGTGGGTGCGTGCTTCGAGAACGGATCTCGGGCGCAGGAACGAACCGACGTGGTCGGCCCGTGAAGGCAGCTTGGTCGTCATGAGGAATTCCTGTCAGACGGTTGGTTTGGGAAGCCAGTGTCTTGACGCGGGCTCGCGCTCGGCTGACGCACAGGAAATAGGACTATCGCGCACCCGGATGCAACCGCTTTCTCGCACGTGCAGCAAAGCCGAGCGCGAGCTTGACCGGACTCGGTCCAGCTTTGTAAGCGGTGCTTACAATAACGGCCGTGACAATCGGCCGACGGAGAGGCCATGGCAGACGTCACGCTCTATCACTGGGAGCCGAACGCCAATTCGGGCAAGCCCATGCTCGCGCTCGAGGAAAAGGGCGTGGCGTGGAACAGCCATTACATCAACATGTTGGCCTTCGACCAGCACCAGCCGGAGTACCTCGCGGTCAACCCGCAGGGCACGATCCCGGCCATGATCCATGGCGACCTGACCCTGACCGAGAGCACGGCGATCATGGAATACGTCGACGAGGCGTTCGACGGCCCCGCGCTGATGCCGGCCGACCCGCGCGACCGCTGGCGCGTGCGCTGGTGGATGAAGTTCATGGACCAGTGGCTCGGCCCGAGTTTCTCGATGATCGGCTGGTGCACCTTCGTCGGCCCCTCGCTCGCCCACAAGAGCGAGGAAGAGCGCGAGGCGATGATCGCCCGCATCCCCCTGCCCGAACGGCGCGTCGCCTGGCGCAAGGCAATGTTCGCCGAATTCAGCGAGAGCGAACTGGCCGAGAGCCGCCGCCGCATCGCGCTCGGCGTCGGCCTCATCGAGGCGGAGCTGGGCAAGCGCGAGTACATCGGCAGCGACGGCTATTCGCTGGGCGACGTCAACCTGTTCAACTCGCTCTACGGCCTGCCGGTCGGCAATCCCGACCTGTGCGGGCCCGAGCTGACGCCGAACATCTGGCGCTGGCTGCGCGCGGTCTATCGCCGCCCGGCCGTGCAGCGCACCTGGGCGATGGGCAGCGGCCGCTTCACCGACCGCTTCAACGACATCATGGGAGACCTGTCATGAGCGGCCCGGTCCTCTATCACGGCGAGCCCAACGGCCCTTCGCTCAGCGTGCTGGCGGCGCTGTTCGAGAGCGGGCTGGCGATCGAGCGTCGCCACATCGACCTTCTGCGGGGGGACCGCCACGCGCTCGACGCGGCCGACACGGTGGCGCTGGACTTCGCGGTCGAGGGCGAAGGCCCCGTTCTCGTGATCGGGGGCGAGGCGATGAGCGAAGCGGTCTTCCTCACACAGTATTTCGACGAGCAGGGCGGCAGCTCCGCGGGGGCCGGCTGCGGCCTTCAGCCCAGCGAGCCTTACGCCCGGTGGCAGACGCGGATGTGGTGCCGCCAGGCGACCGAGCGCCTTTCGCCAGCGGTCGCCTATCTCGGCAATCTCGCCCACTCCCAGCGCCTGCTGGCGGACATGAGCGCCGCCAACTTCGATCGGCTGCTCGCCACGATCGAAAGCGAAGACCTGCGCCAGCGCTGGCAGGAATTGCGCGACGGCAAGGTCGACGCGGAAAAGGTCGCTGACAGCAAGGCCAAGGTCGCGCACTTCGTCGAACGGGTGGAGAAGCAGCTGGCCGACGGGCGCGACTGGTTGATGGGCCAGTTCAGCATCGCCGATCTCGAGACCTACGCCTGGCTGCGCCCGATGTGCGAGCTGGAGGCGCGGGCCTTTGAAGACAAGCCGAGGTGCGCCGCGTGGATGGCCCGGCTCGAGGCGCGCGAGAGCGTGCAGGCCGCGCTTGCATGCGCTACCACTGATGAACCGACTCACGCCTTCGCGCCGGGTCCGGAAATAAACCGCTGGGGCTGACGGGAGAGGAACCCCTATGACGTTTCGCGTTGCTGCGGCGCTCGCTGCGCTGACCCTGACCCTGGCCGCCTGCGACATGACGGCGGAGGCGGACGGGACCGTGGCTACGGTCGCGCCGAAGTCCGGCGTGACCGATGCCCTCATCGCCGCGGCCGACGGCAGCGAATGGCTGACCTATGGCCGCGACTACGGCGAACAGCGCTTTTCCCCGCTCACGCAGATCGCGGACGGTAACGTCAAGGACCTGGGCCTTGCCTGGTATGCCGACCTCGACACCGCGCGCGGACAGGAAGCCACCCCGCTGATGCACGACGGGGTGCTCTACGTCTCCACCGCCTGGAGCAAGGTCATGGCCTTCGACGCCACGACCGGCGCGGTGAAGTGGACCTACGATCCCGAGGTCCCGCGCGAGACGCTGGCCGTCGCCTGCTGCGACGCGGTCAACCGCGGCGTCGCGCTCTACGGCGACAAGGTCTACGTCGCCACGCTCGACGGCGACCTCGTGGCGCTGAACCAGAAGGACGGTTCGGTCGCCTGGCGCAAGCAGGTCGTGCCCGACAAGACCAACTACACGATCACCGGCGCGCCGCGCGTCGCCAGGGGCAAGGTCTTCATCGGCAGCGGCGGCGCGGAATACCGCGCGCGCGGCTTCATCGCCGCCTACGACTGGGCGACCGGCAAGGAAGTGTGGCGCTTCCACACCGTGCCCGGCAACCCGGCCGACGGGTTCGAGAACGACGCGATGAAGACCGCCGCCGATACCTGGAGCGGCGAGTGGTGGAAACTGGGCGGTGGCGGCACCGTGTGGGATTCGATCACCTACGACCCGGTCAACAACCAGGTCCTGTTCGGCACCGGCAACGCCGAGCCGTGGAACCCGGCCGCCAACGGCCGCCAGGCGGACGGCGAAGTGGGCGGAGACAACCTCTACACCAGCTCGATCGTGGCGGTGGACGCCGACAGCGGCGCCTACAGGTGGCACTACCAGGAAACGCCCGAGGACCGCTGGGATTACGACAGCGACGCGCAGATCACGCTGGCCGACCTGACGATCGACGGCGAGCAGAAGCACGTCGTGCTCCATGCCCCGAAAAACGGCTATTTCTACATTCTCGACGCGAAGACTGGAAAGTTCCTTTCCGGCACCCCGTGGACCGAGATGAACTGGTCGACCGGGATCGATCCGGCGACCGGCAAGCCCCAAATCAATCCGGAGGCACGCTACGACAAGACCGGGAAGCTGTGGGTCAACCTGCCCGGCGCGGGCGGTGCGCACTCGTGGCAGCCGATGAGCTTCAGCACGCAGACCGGCCTGATGTACCTCCCGGCCAACCTCGCGGCCTTTCCCTTCATGGCGCAAAAGGACTGGAAGGAGAGCCAGATCGGCTTCCAGACCGGGCTCGACAGCGCGGCAACCGCGATGCCGGCCGACCCCGCGTTCCGCAAGATGAACATCGATGCCACCAAGGGCGCGCTGGTCGCCTGGGACCCGGTGGCGAAGAAGGAAGCCTGGCGCGTGCCCTACAAGGGGCCGTGGCAGGGCGGCACGCTGGCAACCGCGGGCAACCTGGTGTTCCAGGGGACCGCCACGGAAGAATTCGTCGCCTACAGCGCCGACAAGGGCGCGCGGCTGTGGTCGTTCCCCACCCAGAGCGGGGTGATCGCCGCACCGATGACCTATGCCGTCGACGGCGAGCAGTACGTTGCCGTGCTGGCCGGCTGGGGCGGCGTGTGGGACATCGCGCCCGGCATCCTTACCTCGGTCAACGGCCGGCCGCGCAACATCAGCCGGCTGCTGGTGTTCAAGCTGGGCGGCACGGCCAGGTTGCCCGATGCCCCGGCACTGGCCGACATGGTGCTCGACCCGCCGCCGTTCACGGGAACCGCGGCGCAGGTGAAGCACGGCGGCGATCTATACGGACGCTATTGCGGCATCTGCCACGGCGACGCGGCGATTGCCGGCGCGCTCAACCCCGACCTGCGCCATTCGGCGGCGATCAACTCGACCGAAGCGATCAAGGCGGTGGTGATCGACGGGGCGCTGCAGCACAACGGCATGGTCAGCTTCAAGGTCGCCCTCAAGCCCGAGGACGCCGAGGCTATCCGCCAGTACCTGATCAAACGTGCCAACGAGGACAAAGCCCTGGAGAAGAACAGCGGGGCGCCCGAAAAGAACGGCGGCAAGGGCATCTGACGCGGCCCGTCGCGTAGGCACGCTGGCCGAAAATTGCTAAGGTAAAGCCAAACCGGATTCGAACTTTCACGAGAGGACCCCCAGATGAACGAAGTGACCACCATCAGCCGTGCCCAGCGCGAATACTCTGATGCCGTGAAGAAGGCGCTCGATCGCAAGCCGCAGCTCTTCATCAACGGCGAATGGGTCGATTCCAGCGGCGACGCGACTATCGACGTCGAGGACCCGTCCTCGGGCAAGGTTATCTCGAAATTCGTCGAGGCGACCGACAAGGACATCGACCGCGCCGTTGCCGCGGCCCGCACCGCGTTCGACGACCGCCGCTGGCGCGACCTTCCGCCGGTCGAGCGCGAGAAGGTCATGCACCGCGTCGCCCAGCTGATCGAGGACCATGCCGACGAGCTGGCCGAGCTCGAGGCGATCGACGTGGGCAAGCCCAAGGGCATGGCCAGCGCGGTCGACGTGCCCGGCGCCGCCGCCCACTTCCGCTACATGGCGGGCTGGGCCGGAAAGATCGGTGGCGAGACGCAGGCTCCCTACTCGATGCCCGGCGGCATGATGTTCGCCTATACCCTGAAGGAGCCGGTCGGCGTCTGCGCCCAGATCGTGCCGTGGAACTTCCCGCTGCTGATGGCCTGCCTCAAGATCGCCCCGGCGCTCGCGGCCGGCTGCACCACGGTGCTCAAGCCCGCCGAGCAGACCAGCCTCACCGCGCTGCGCCTGGCGGACCTTATCGCCCAGGCAGGTGTCCCGGCCGGCGTGGTCAACATCGTCACCGGCTACGGTCACACCGCGGGCGACCGCATGGTCAAGCACCCCGACGTCGACAAGGTGGCCTTCACCGGCTCGACCGAGATCGGCAAGCTGATCAACAAGAACGCGACCGACACGCTCAAGCACGTGACGCTCGAACTGGGCGGCAAGAGCCCGGTCGTCGTGATGCCCGACGTCGACGTAGCGGAAACCGCACCCGGCGTTGCAGGCGCGATCTTCTTCAACTCCGGTCAGGTCTGCGTGGCGGGCAGCCGCCTCTATGCCCACAAGTCGGTGTTCGACAAGGTGGTCGAGGGCATGGCGGAAACCGCCCCGTTCTGGGCTCCGCGCGCCAGCCTCGATCCGGAAGGTCACATGGGCCCGCTGGTCAGCAAGGAACAGCACGAGCGCGTGCTCGGCTACATCGAGGCCGGCAAGCGGGACGGCGCCAGCGTCCTGATGGGCGGCGACGTCCCGAGCAACGAGGGCGGCTACTACGTCAACCCGACCATCCTGACAGACGTGAACCCGCAGATGAGCGTCGTGCGCGAGGAGATCTTCGGCCCCGTCGTCGTCGCCCAGCGCTTCGAGGACCTCGACGAAGTGGTGAAGGACGCCAACGACACCAACTACGGCCTCGCCGCCGGCGTCTGGACCAAGGATGTTTCGGCCGCGCACAAGATCGCCAGCAAGCTCCAGGCCGGCACCGTGTGGGTCAACTGCCACGCGATGATCGACCCGGCGCTGCCGTTCGGCGGCTACAAGGAAAGCGGCATCGGCCACGAACAGGGCCGCCTCGGCCTCGAGGCCTATCTCGAGACCAAGTCGGTGCTGATGAAGCTCTGATCCACGAGCGGGGTGGGCGCATCGCTCACCCCGCCCTCGTCATGCTGAACCCGTTTCAGCATCCATTGCGCGTCCTCTCCTGCCGCAGAGCGCGAGGCACCATGGACCCTGACACGAGTTCAGGGTGACGGGTCTGCTTTGCAAAGTTAGGAAATCCCCTTGCCCATCGACCTTTCCAAGATCCGCGCCATCGACGTCCACGTCCACGCGGAAGTCAGCTGCCATGATCCGGAAGACCCGGTCATGGGCGAGTTCTTCGATGCCGCCAGTACTTACTTCAAGGCGCCGCGCGAGCGGCCCAAGATGCCCGAGATCATCGAGCTCTATCGCGAGACGCAGATCGCCTTCTGCATGTTCACGGTCGATTGCGAGAGCGGCATGGGCGCCAAGCGGGTATCGAACTACGAGGTGGCGGAAATCGCCAACAAGAACGACGATATCTGCATCCCCTTCGCCAGCATCGACCCGCACAAGGGCAAGTACGGCGCCCGCGAGGCGCGCGACCTGATCGAAAACCACGGGGTCAAGGGCTTCAAGTTCCACGGCATCGCCCAGAACGCCCACCCGGCCGACCGCATGGCCTGGCCGATCTACGAGGTGATCAACGAATACCAGCTCCCGGTGATCTTCCACACCGGCCATTCGGGCATGGGCACCGGAATGCGCGGCGGTGGCGGGATGCGGCTGAAATACGGCGAGCCGATGCTGATCGACGATGTCGCGGTCGAATTTCCCGACATGAAGATCATCCTTGCCCACCCGAGCTGGCCGTGGGTCGACCAGAGCCTCAGCATGGCGATGCACAAGACCAACGTCTTCATCGATCTTTCCGGCTGGAGCCCGAAGTACTTTCCCAAGCAGGTGATCCAGTACGCCAACACCCAGCTGAAGCATAAGATGCTGTTCGGCAGCGACTTCCCGCTGATCCACCCCGACAAGTGGATCGCCGCGGCCAAGGACGTTGGCTTCCGCGACGAGGTCATGCCCGGCATCATGAAGGATAACGCGGCCAAGGTACTGGGGCTGTCATAAGGTCGCCCTTGCCTGCTCCAGGGCGACAGGAAAGAGGGAGGGCGGATTGACCTTCAATGGAATGCACATTGCCGTCACCGGGGCCTCGACCGGCCTCGGGCTGGAGAGCGCGAAACTGCTCGCCGAACGCGGAGCGCGGGTTTCGATGATCGCCCGGCGGCAGGACGTGCTCGACGAGGAAGCGGGCAGGATCGGCGAGGCTGCCAAGGGCTTTGCCGCCGATGTCGGCGAGAAGGACCAGCTCGGCGCCGCGCTCGAGGCGGCCGCGGCGCATTTCGGACCGGTCGAGGGCCTGTTCGCCAACGCCGGGCTGACCGGCGGCTTCACGCCGTTCGTCGAGTTCGACCCGGCCGAGTACGAGAAGACGCTCAAGGTCAACCTGACGAGCGTGTTCTGGGCGATACAGAAAGTCCTGCCGCCGATGATCGAGGCGAAGAAGGGCGCGATCCTCGTCACTGGTTCGATGGCCAGCAAGCGCGGGATGGCGATGAACCCGGCCTACGTCTCGTCCAAGCACGGCCTGCTCGGCCTCTCGCGCGCGGTGGCGGTCGAGATGGCGCCGCACAACGTGCGCTGCAATTGCGTGATCCCCGGCTTCATCGTGACCGAGGCGATGGACCGCATCCCCGAGCACCAGAAGGGCCTGATCGAACAGCGCGTGCCGATGAACCGCATGGGCACGCCGCGCGAACTGGCCGAAGTCGCCGCCTTCCTCCTGTCCGACGCGGCGAGCCACGTCACCGGTCAGGACTGGGCGGTCGACGGCGGCGTGCTGGAAAGTCTGGAGGTCTGACGATGGCGCTCAAATACTATCATGCCGAACCGATGGCGAACTCGCTCAAGTCGATGATCCCGCTCATGGAGAAGGGTCTCGAATGGGAGAGCGTCTACGTCGACCTGCACAAGTTCGAGCAGCACTCCGACTGGTTCACCGCGATCAATCCCGAAGGCCAGGTCCCCGTACTCGACCACGACGGGGCGATCATCACGCATACCACCGTGATCAACGAATACCTCGAGGATGCCTTCCCCGATGCCCAGCCCGCCAGCGGCCCGCTGCGTCCGCTCGACCCGGTCGGCAAGGCGCGGATGCGGTACTGGAACAAGTTCGTCGACGAGCAGGTCATGAACTACGTCTCGATGCACGGATGGCACCGGCTGATCCGCCAGATCACCAAGTCGATCGAGGAGGACCGGTTCGAGGAACTGATGAGCCATATTCCCCTGCCCGATCAGCAGAAGAAGTGGCGCACCGCCCGCTCCGGCTTCGAACAGAAGGACCTCGACCACGCGCTCGAGAAGATCGAGTACGCGCTGAACAAGATCGAGGCGCACCTGGCCGACAATGCCTATCTGGCCGGAGAGACATATGGCCTGGCGGACATAAACTTCTACGCCCATTGCGGGCTGTCGGTGAACCGCATGTTCCCGCAATTCGAGGTGGACGAGGCCTATCCCAACATCGTCCGCTGGCGCGAGGCCATCAGCGACCGTCCCGCGGTGAAGAAGGCTCTCGCCGCCGAAGACCGCACCCAGCCGGGTCTGAGGACCTGGAGCGGCGACGGCCGCGAGCACAGCTAGACAGGAGAACGACAGATGCGCGCATGGATGCTTCCCGCCGGATCGGACGGCTTCGACAAGCTCTACCTCGAAGATAACTTGCCCGATCCCGAGCCCGGCCCGGGCGAAGTGCTGATCGCGCCCAGGGCCTGGTCGATCAACTACCGCGACTTCGCGGTGGCCAGCGGCAAGTACTTTGGCGGCGTGCTGCAGAAGCCGACTATCCCGTTGTCGGATGGCGCGGGCGAAGTTCTCGCGGTTGGCGAGGGCGTGACGAAGTTCAAGCCCGGGGATCGGGTGGCCGGCGCCTTCTTCACCGACTGGACCGACGGTCCGCCCAAGATGAGCATGGCGCTCGGCGACGGCATGGGTCCGGGTATGCTGGCCGAGAAGGTCGTGCTGCCCGAAACCGGCGTGGTGAAGATGGCCGACACGCTCGACTATGCCGAGGCCGCCTGCCTGCCCTGCGCTGGCGTAACGGCGTGGAACGCGCTGTTCGAAGGCAAGCCGACGAAGGCCGGCGACAAGGTGCTGGTACTCGGCTCGGGCGGCGTGTCGATGATCGCTCTGCAACTCGCCAAGGCGGCCGGCGCAACGGTGATCGCCACCTCCAGCTCTGACGAAAAGCTCAAGGACGTGCAGGCCCTCGGCGCAGACGAGACGGTAAACTACAAGGCGACACCCGACTGGGGCGCGCACGTGAAGCAGGAATTCGGCGGCGCGGACCACGTGGTCGAGGTTGGCGGGACCGGCACCCTTGCCCAGTCGATGGCCGCGCTCGCCCCGGCGGGCGAGATCGCCATGATCGGCGTGCTTGCGCAGGGCGATCCGCCCGACCCGCGCGGGCTGATGATGACCGGCGGCAGCTTGCGCGGCATCTTCGTCGGCAACGTTGCGATGGCGCAAAGACTGAACGATTTCGTCGATGCACACGGGATCAAGCCGGCGATCGGCAAGCGGTTCGCATTCGACGAGGCCGACAAGGCCTATGCCCACGCCTGGGGCCCGGACAGTTTCGGCAAGACCGTGATCGAGCTATGATACGCACGAGAGGATAAGAGCCATGTGGGAAGTCCGCGTCACCCCCTGCGGCGAGTTCGACAACGCCCCGTTCGAGAGCCGCCATTTTGAAACCCGCCCATTGACCAGCGCAATGGGCGCTGAAGTCGTCGGCGTGCGGCTGCCCGATCTCACCGACGAAGGGCTCGAGGACTTCAAGCAGGCGCTCTACCACCACAAGATGCTCTACGCGAAAGGGCAGGACCTCAGCCACGCGGAGCACGAAGCCCTCGCCGCGCGGCTCGGCCCGTTTGCCATCGATGCCTATACGCAGGGCGTGCCGGGCCACCGCGAGGTGCATCCGATCATCAAGGAAGCCGACCAGCAGGCCGCCAGCCTGTTCGGCGGCGGCTGGCATACCGACAGCCCCTTCCTCGCCGAGCCACCTGCGGTGACTTTCCTGCGTTGCGTGGAATGTCCGCCCTACGGCGGCGACACGAGCTGGGCCAACTGTGCGCTTGCCCTCAGGCATCTCTCACCGACTTACCAGGACATGATCCGCCCGCTGAAAGTCTGGATGAGCGCGGCGAACAACTTCGCCACGCAGGAAAAGCTGATGGGCAAGGCGATCCAGTTCGCGGACCAGGAGCAATACGAGCAGGGCATCCGCGGCACCGTCCACCCGCTGGTCAAGCGCCATCCGGAAACCGGCGAGGAATCGCTCAACATCTGCGACACCTACGCCGCCGGGATAGACGGGATGACCACGCACGAGGCCAAGCCGCTGCTCGATTTCCTGGTGCAGCACGCGACCCAGCACGCCTTCACCTGCCGCTTGCGGTGGGAGCCGGGCATGATCGCGATGTGGGACAACCGCTGCACGATGCACCTCGGCCCCAACGACTACGACGGCTATCGCAGGGAAATGTACCGCACCACCACGGCGAAGACCTCGCGTTCGAAAGTGCGCGCGGCGGCCTGAAGGCTCAGCGCGCAGCCAGCCGAGCAAGCGCGTCCTGCAAGGCGGACGTCGGATCGCCGGCAGGCTCCAGCGCTCGCCAGCCGATCACCCCGTCGGGCCGCAGCAGCACGGCGCCGGCTTCGCCGAAACCGAGAGCCGCCGAGATCCCGGCCGACGCGAGCGTCTGCGCCTCGATGCCCAGCACACGCCCCGCATCGATCCAAGCCCCGCCTTGCGGGCCAGCCAGAAGCACGAACCCGCGCCCCGCCGTATCGAGCGTCGAAACCGCTTCCCCCTTGTCCAGCCAGCGGTGGGCCAGCCGGGTGCCAGGCCGGCCGCTCGGCGTTTCGGGTGCTTCTGTCAGCTCGGTCGGGGCGCCGTCGTCGACGATCGCCGGCGAGCGGTAGACGGCGCCGAGCTCTATTGCCGTGTCGGCGACATTGGGCACGAGGTCGTCGCGCGGCAGCGAAGGCTCGACGCGCTCGACATAACGCCGATAAGCCTGCTCCACCGTCAGCTCGGCGTTCGGCCGCCGCTCCGCGTCGTAGCTGTCGAGCAGCGCGGGTCCGGCGCCGCCCTGCAGGACCATCGCAAGCTTCCACGCCAGGTTGTGCACGTCGGCTACCCCCGTGTTGCCGCCGAACCCGCCAGTCGGCGGCATGACGTGGGCGGCATCTCCGGCGAGGAAGACGTTGCCGCGCCGGAACGAGCGCGCCGTCTCGGCCGCTGCGGTCCAGGGCTGGACATTTTCGATCGCGACCGGGAGTGCGTCCCCCCCGCCGAGCGCCTGGCGCACGACCCGCTTGCAATCTTCTTCAGACAACGCGCCTTCGCGCAGGGACTGGCGCCGACCCTGCTCGTCGAACAGGGCAAACACCGCCAGGAAGCCCGCGTCGCCGGCGATCGAGAAGCGGAAGAACGCCAGCAGCCCGGGCTGGTTGACATAGACCACGCTGAGGTTGCGTTCGCCGAGCAAGGCACGGACATCGGCCTTGAAATAGATAGTTACGCAATCGGTTATTTCGCGGCCGTTCATGGGAATGCCGAGATGGCCTCGCATTGCGCTATGCGCGCCGTCGGCGGCGATTACGTAGCGCGCGCGCAGGCGCTGTTCGCTGCCGTCGTCGCGCGACCGCAGCGTGACCTCGGCGCCGTCGTCACTTTGCGTGAAATCCGCCAGCTCGGTCGCAAATCGCAGGTCCGCACCCAGCTCCACCGCGCGCTGGCGCAGAACCGGCTCGAGCCCGATCTGGGTGATGAACAGACGCCTTGCGGGGCTCAGGTCCTCGACCCCTTCGTTGACCGAGCGGTAGAACCAGGCAAGCTCGCGCCCGCCGAGCGACTCGACCGCCATGATCGCTCCGTCCTGGACGAACTCGCGCGCTGCCGCTTGCTCAACCGCCGCCTGCAGCCCCACGCTGCGGAAAATCTCCAGCGTTCGCTGGTGGAACGCTGCTGCGCGGGGATGGATGGCAGTGCCGCGATGGCGCTCGACAAGCACGTGGGGGACGCCGTGATGGCCAAGCAGGACCGAAGCCGTCAGCCCCACCAGGCTCCCGCCGACGACCAGGACGGGGATTTGCTCCTCCATACTTCTCTCCTCAGCGCAATTCTTACGCCCGGACGACGGCCTTGTCTGCCCGACGCAGGGTTCAGACCACCGTCTCGATCGCCCAGCAGATCAAGGTCGCCGTCATCGCGGTCGTGGCGACGGCCGGTCTGGGTGAAGCCGTTGCTCACCAGCACGGCTTGCGATGCAGGGTTGGCGACGCTCGTTTCCGCGCGGACGCGCGCAACTCGCGCATCGCCGCGTGCCCATTTCAGCAGTTGCGCGACCGTCCGCGTGGCATGGCCCCGCCCGCGGCGGCAGGCCGTGACTCCGTAGCCGACGTCGATCCCGCCATCGTGCGGCCGGCTGACGATCGAGCACAGCCCGACCAGCTCGCTGCCCTCGACGATGAGCCAGGCAGCCGGGGCGAAGGTCGCCGACACGTCGCGGGCCAGACCTGCGAGCATGGCCAGGACCTCGGGCCCCTCGACCGGCTGGCCTTCCGGCAAGGATAATCCAGCAGGCGCCTCTCCGGCGATCATTGCGGCGAAGCAGGCTTGGGTCGCCTCGCGCAAGGCGGCGGTGGACGCGTGGGCCATGCCGCCGCTCAATCCGCGAAGAAGTTCAGTTCCAGCAGCACGTTGTTGGGATCGGGCGTGAAGATCTGCCGCAGGTTGATCGCGCTCACCAGGTTCTCCTGGTAGTCGGCGCCCATGTCCTCGAGCCGCGAGAGTACTTCCTCGTAGCCCTTGCACTTCAACGCGACGTGGTGGAGCGCACCCGTCAAGGTGCCGGGTTCCACCTCGCGGTCGTAAGTGCGATGGCAGTCGGTCGAGTTGATGTGGATGATCGCCCGGTCCTGCTCGTCGAACATCCAGGTCGCGGTTTCCGGCGTGAGCGGCGGCGGCGCGTCCTTGCGCACCAGGCCGAGCAGTTTGCCATAGAAATCCGCCGTTTCATCGAGCTTGTCGGTGATGATGTTCACGTGGTCGAGCGCTTCGACGTTCATGGTTCTCGTCCTCTCCGGAATCGCGGCAATCAGGTCTTGCCTGTCATGCCAGATATTGTATGTGCCACATACAAATTTCGTATATGTGATTCATTCACAATCATGGAGAGAAGTCTGATGGCCGAGAATCTCGAGCAAGTCCTGGCGAAGGCAAACGGCGACATCGTCAGCCAGCTTCGCAACAACCAGATCGGTGCCTACGTGTACCCGGTCGTCGCCCCGGAATTTTCCAACTGGCGTTCGGAGCAGTGGGCCTGGCAGCACGGTGCCGTGCTGTTCGACCAGTCGCACCACATGTTCGACCTCTACATCAACGGTCCTGACGCGCTGAAGCTGCTGTCGGACACGATGATCAACTCGCCGGCCGGTTTCGCGGTCAACAAGGCGAAGCAGTACGTCCCGACCACGCCTTACGGCCACGTCATCGGCGACGGCATCATCTTCCGCCTGGCGGAAGAGGAATTCGTCTATGTCGGCCGCGCGCCGGCTGCCAACTGGCTGATGTACCACGCCGAAACCGGCGGCTACAACGTGGAGGTCATCAACGACCCGCGTTCGCCGAGCCGCCCGATGGGCAAGCCGGTCAACCGCATCTCCTGGCGTTTCCAGATCCAGGGCCCGCGCGCCTGGGACGTGATCGAGAAGCTCAACGGCGAGACGCTCGAGAAGCTCAAGTTCTTCAACATGAGCACGATGAAGATCGGCGACAAGACGATCCGCACCCTGCGCCACGGCATGGCCGGTTCGCCGGGCCTCGAGATCTGGGGTCCCTACGAGGACCAGGAATACGTCCGCGAGCACATCCTCAAGGCGGGCGAAGAGTTCGGCCTGATCCCGGTCGGCAGCCGCGCCTATCCCTCGAACACGCTTGAATCGGGCTGGATCCCCTCGCCGCTCCCGGCGATCTACACCGGCGACAAGCTGGAAGACTATCGCAAGTGGCTCGGCGCCAATTCGTACGAAGCGACCGGTTCGATCGGCGGCTCGTTCGTCGGCGACAAGATCGAGGATTACTACCTCAATCCGTGGGAGCTGGGTTACGGCCCGTTCGTGAAGTTCGACCACGATTTCCATGGCGCCGATGCGCTCAAGGGAATCGACCCGGCCGAGCAGCGCAAGAAGGTCACGCTCGAGTGGAACGCCGACGACATGAAGACGATCACCGGATCGCTCTTCAACGTCGATGGCCCGAACTACAAGTTCTTCGACCTGCCGCTCGCGAACTACGCCAACTCGAACTACGACGCTGTCGTCGATGCCGATGGCAACACGGTCGGCCTGTCGATGTTCACCGGCTACTCGTACAACGAGAAGAAGGGCCTCAGCCTCGCCACCATCGATCACGAGATCCCGCTCGGCACCGAGCTGCACGTGAAGTGGGGCGAACAGCCGAACACCGACAAGACCACCGTCGAGCCGCACGAGCAGTTCTCTGCCCGCGTCATCGTCTCGCCGGTGCCCTACAGCCAGATGGCCGGCGACACCTACGCCTCGGGCTGGCGCTCGGGTCGCAAGCAGGGCTGAACCCTGCCGCGATAACGGCTTGATCGGAGGCCCGCGAAGCACCACGCTTCGCGGGCCTTCATCGTTTTCGGGAGAGAAGAATTGGCCAACTACGTCCTCGTCCACGGCGCCTGGGGCGGCAACCATACCTACAGCGACATTCCGGCCCGGCTCGAAGCCGAGGGACACAAGGTGCTCAACTGCACCCTGCCCGGCCTCGGAACCCGGCAGGACGAACTCCACCCGGGCATTACGTTGAGCGACCATGTGTACGCGGTCGTCGAACAGGTCGAAAACGCGGGATTCGAGCGCTTCATCCTTGCCGGGCACTCCTACGGCGGGATGGTCATCACCGGTGTCGCCGGCCGGCTCGGCAAGCGGATCGACGCGATCTGCTACATCGATGCCTTCTGGCCGGAGGACGGCGAGAGCCTGTGGGACATCACCGGCGAGTTCGAGCACAACTGGTACATCGACAGCCAGAAGACCAAGCCGGGCTACGTCGACCCGATCGGCGCGATCGATTTTGCCAAAGTGCCCGGGGTCGTCGGCTATCACCCGCTGCTGACACTGCTCGAAGCGGTCCAGCTCTCGGGCGACGAGAAGACCATCCCGCGCAAGAGCTACATCTTCGCCACGGGTTACTCGCCCACGCCCTTCCCGCGCTTTGCCGAGAAGGCGAAGGCCGCCGGGTGGGACTATCACGAGGCGGCGACCGACCACTTCGTGATGCAGAACGATCCCGACACCACCGCGCGGGTCTTGCTGGGGTTGGCACAATGACCGGTCCCGACACCGCGGACCGGCTGGCGATCTTCGAGCTTTACGCGCGCTATTCCTGGGCCCTCGATACCGGCGACACCGATGGCTATTGCGCTCTCTTCACCGAGGATGCCGAGGCGACGGAGGAAACGTCCGGCGGCGAGCTCGAGGTGCGCAAGGGGCGCGACGAGATCCGCGCGCTGGTGCTCAAGTTCCACCAGCGGCCGGATTTCCCCGGACACCAGCACCAGATGGCGCAGTTCGTGTTCGAACCGGACCCCAGGGGGCGCCCGGACCACTGGCAGGTGCGCAGCTACGCCTGGGCGACGATCAATCGCCCGCCAGACCCCCCGCACCTCCATTGGTGCGGCCATATCCGCGACGTCGTCGCCAAGGTCGACGGCCGCTGGTTGATCGCCGAGAAGGACATCATGGGCTGGGCCGGAGACGTCCTTTCCGGGTTCGACAGAAGCTGACCGGGCGCCGCGATCACTCGACGACGTCAGGATCCCAGAACGTCGCTAGCGCAACCGAGGCGACCATTATGGCCCGGCGCCGGTCGATGTCGGTTCCGGCCGGCAGGGTCAGCACCGGCTTGCCGTTCAACTGCAGGGCGCCGACCGGCTTCCCGTCCTGTTCGAACACGTAACCAAGCGGGTCCGACGTCGGCAGCGTGGGCGTGGCAAAGTGGTGCACCGAGCGGAAGCGGATCACCTGTCCGGCGAGGCCGATTTCGCCCACCCTGGCATAGCGATTGAGGTTCTCTGCCAGGCCCTTGCGCGATTCGCGCACCTCGAACCGCGCCGGAATCGGCTGACCATCGGCGGAGAAGTCGCAGCGATAGGCCATCTTGCCCGGCTTGATTTCCAGATCGTCGAACGACAGCGCCCCTTCACGCACTCCGCACGATCCTTCGATGGTGCTCGATATCCCGGGTCCGGCGACGAAGAAATCGCCGCGCCCTTCCGTCAGTTTGACGATGCCGAGCTGCGCGCGATCGAGGGTGCGCCGGTATTCGCCGCTGTATTCACCGGCGATGAAATGGCCCTCATTCCAGCCTGACATCTGTTCGAACGTGACACGCTCGCCGGCTGCGGAGCTCAACGAAGGTGGAAGCGCCATGTCGGGGGTGGCGCAAGCGGACAGGAGCGCGGCCGGAGCCAGCGCAACAAAACGCAATTCCATAGGGGTATTACTTTCTCATCGGGTCGCTGCGTTCACATTTCACATCGAAAACATGAATGCCAGAGAAACGACACGCCCCTTCCTGCAAGTTTACTTTGTCCGACAGACAAGCCCTTTACGGCTCACGAAAATTTACGTGATCTGGACAGTATCAACCGCGGGGAGTCCTGCGTTCCCCGCGGTGAAAACAGATGTTTCGACTTGCAGGCCAATCCGCAGCCGGCGAATCAGATCGGGTAGTGACCGGGCTCGGTCTCGAAGGTGATCCAGCGCAGTTCGGTGAAGGCATCGATCCCGGCCTTGCCGCCAAAACGGCCGTAGCCGCTGGCCTTCATGCCGCCGAACGGCATCTGCGGCTCATCCGAAACCGTGCTGGCGTTCACGTGGCAGATTCCCGCTTGAATCTGCCGCGCGACCTTGACCCCACGCGCGGTGTCTTTCGTGAAGACTGCCGAAGACAGGCCATATTCGGTATCGTTCGCCAGCTCGATCGCATGTGCCTCGTCGCGCGCGCGGGCCATGCCAACGACCGGGCCAAAGCTTTCTTCGCGGAACAGCTTCATGTCGGGCGTCACCTTGTCGACGAGGTGGGCCGGCATCAGCACGTTCTCGGTCGTCTCGCCGCCGGTGAGCAGTTCGGCCCCCTTGTCGACGGCGTCCTGAATCAGCGCATAGCACTTGTCGACCGTGTGCCGGTCGACCACCGCGCCGAGCGGGGTGTTGCCCGCGACCGGGTTGCCGACCGGCATCGACTTGACTTTGGCGGCGAACTTGCGCGCGAACTCGTCGGCCACGCTCTCGACCACGATGATCCGCTCGGTCGACATGCAGATCTGGCCCTGGTTCATGTAGGCGCCGAAGGCCGCGGCCTTGACCGCCTCGTCGAGATCGGCGTCTTCGAGCACGATCATCGGCGCCTTTCCGCCCAGTTCGAGCAGCACGGGCTTGAGGTGTTCGGCCGCGCGCTTGGCGATGATCCGCCCGACCGCGGTCGAGCCGGTGAAGTTGATCCGCCGCACCTGGGGCGCATCGATCAGCGCGCCGACCACTTCGGCGGCATCCTCGGGAGCATTGGTGACCAAGTTCACCGTGCCTTCGGGGAAGCCCGCCTCGGCGAACGCCTCGACGATCAGGGCGTGGGTTTGGGGGCATGTTTCGCTGGCCTTGAGAATGACCGCGTTGCCACACGCGAGCGGCACCGCGATGGCCCGCACGCCCAGGATGATGGGCGCGTTCCACGGCGCGATGCCGAGCAGCACCCCGACCGGTTCGCGCAGCGCCATGGCGATCGTGCCCTCGTGATCCGAAGGGATGACCTCGCCCGCGATCTGCGTGGTCAACGACGCCGCCTCGCGCACCATTCCGGCGGCGAGCGCGAGGTTGAACATGGCCCAGCCGGCGGTCGCGCCGATCTCGCCCATCATCGCGGCGACGAAATCATCCTTCTTCGCCATCAGCGCATCGGCTGCCTTGTTCAGCACCGCGCGCCGCGCATTGGGGCCCAGCTTCGACCAGGCGGCAAAGCCTTCCTGCGCCTTTTCCGCGACTGCGGGGATGTCCCCCGCCTTCATCGCCGCCGCGCTCGACGCGACCTCTCCGGTGACCGGGTTGAGCCGTTCAAACTTCATCAGGGTTCCCTCCTCGTTCATGCGCCGCAGGCGCTTGGGCGGAGACTAGCCCGACGATGTCCCCCGTGCACCAGTATTTCCGGTTTGCCGGGCCGGAGATTTTGCAGCGATGCGCCAGATCGCGTTACCCAGGTCGTCCGCCACAAGCAGCGCCCCGGTGCTGTCGAAAGAGACGCCGACGGGTCGCCCGAAAGTCCCGTCCTTGCCCATGAAGCCGCCGACGAAGGTCTGCGCCTTGCCATTGGGCCGGCCGCCGCTGAAGGGGACGAACGCGACTTCATAGCCGTTGGGTTTCGTCCGGTCCCAGCTGCCATGCTCGCCGATGAAGGCGCCGCCCTTGTAGGGAGCGGGGAACCCCGAACCGTCTTCGAACACCAGCCCGAGCGGGGCAACGTGCGAGGAGAGCGAATAATCCGGCTTGATCGCCTTCCTCACCATGTCGGGCCGCTCGGGCTTCACCCGCCGGTCGACGTGCTGGCCGTAGTAGCTCCACGGCCAGCCGTAGAACGCCCCTTCCTGAACATGCGTCATGTAATCGGGCACCAGATCGTTGCCCAGCTCGTCCCGCTCGTTGACGACGGTCCACAGTTCCCCGGTCGTGGGATTGAAAGTCAGGCCATTGGGATTGCGCAGGCCCTCGGCATAGATGCGCTTTGCCCCATCCTCGGGATGGACCTGATAGATTGCCGCACGGCCGCGCTCGGCTTGCATGCCGTTTTCGGTGATGTTCGAATTCGACCCGACGCTGGCGTAGAGCATCGAACCGTCCGGGCTGATCGCCAGGTCCTTCGTCCAGTGGTGGTCGATCTCGCCCTTGGGCAGGTCGGTGAGCTTGACCGGCTTGCCGAGCGAGGTCTGGCCGGGCGTGTAGTCCCAGCGCAGGATGGCGCCCGTCTCGGCAACGTAGAGATAGCCGCCGTGCACGACGATGCCGAACGGGGAATCGAGGTTCTTCGCCAGCACCGCGCGCTTGTCCGCCCGGCCATCGCCGTCGGTATCGCGCAGCAGCACGAGATCGTTGCCCGGCTCCGTATCGCCGTGCGCAGCGCCGATGACGATGCCGAAGATGATGTCCTTGGGCCGCTTCACCGGCTCGATCCCGGGGCCGCCGGATTCGACCACCAGCACGTCGCCGTTGTCGAGCGCCAGCACCCGCCGCGGTCCTGCCATGTTGGTGGCGAAGGGCGTAATGGTAAAGCCTGCCGGCACCGTCGGCATCTTGCCGTCTTTCCAGCCCACGGGGTTGGCGATGTCCATCGGCGGAAACAGGAACTGCTCGGCATTGGGCAGATAGGGATCGTCGCCATACTGCCGCGAAGGGTCGATGAGCTCCTTCGAGCAGCCGGCGAGCGAAAGCGCGGCGAGGCTGGCCGCGATCAGCATTCTTGCGTTCACGGTCGCACCTCCGCTCGCACTTCGGCCACATGGCGGTAGGCCATGCGGTGGCCGAGGAAGCCGGTGACCACCATCAGCAGCACGGTCACGACCGACAGGATCAGTCCTGTCGGGACGACCGAGGTCCAGGCGTCGCGGGCATGAACGAAGTTGTTCACCAGCGCGATCAGCAGGATCACCGCGTTGCCGGCCAGGTGAAACCAGCCGATGCGCGGCCGTTCTCGCGCCGTAAGAAAATCGATCAGCCCGAACAGCGCGGCGATCACGCCCATGAACAGTCCGAAGGCGAGAAACCAGGCGGAAAAGTTGGTCCACTGCATCACCGCCGTGTTCGAATAGACGATGTCGGTCAGCATCGCCCCGGTGAAGCAGACGATGGGAAAGGGGACGAGCATCGCGTGGATCGGCACCCCGCCGATTGCGATGCGTGGACGGAATGTGCGGTCCATGGCTATCTCGCTTTGGTTTTCTGGTCGTTCCCCTGCCCAACGAACGGGACCTGCGAGGGTTTCTTGCCCCGGATTACCAATCGGTAATGTTGGAAACGAACGGTCAGCCGAGATCGGCCAGCAGCCGCGCGAAGGCGGGCGCCGCACGCGCCCCATCGGCCAGCATCCGTTGCCGCAAGTCGTCCGGGAGGTAGGCTTCGATCGCCGGGCCGAAGGTCGGCCGGGCGCGCACGCAGCGCCACCATTCCTCGACCCGGGGCAGATCGTCCCACAAGGTTGCGAGACCGAGCATGGTGAGGCGATTGAGATAGGGCGTCAGCGCGCCGTCGGCGAGCGTCCAGGCGCCTCCCGCCAGCCACTCTTGCATGGCCAGCGCTTGCTCCATGTCGCGCAGCAGCCGCACGAAGGTGTCCAGCGCCTCGGCGACGTCGGGCGCGTCGAAACCCTGCTCGATCCAGCGGCGCTTGCGCGCCCGCCAGCCGGGGTGGGGATCGCTCCCGATGTGCTCTTCGACCGCCGCGGGTCCGCGCGCGAGGATCGCATGGCGATGGGTGGTGACGTAGGTCAGCGGGCGAACGGCAGGATGCACTTCCTCGTCGACGCGCTTGGTCCAGACCCGCATCCGCGCCTGTCCCACCGCATCGGCCGGGCGCAGCGCCGGACCGTCGAAGACCTGGTCGACATATTCGCAGATCACCGCGCTTTCGACGATGGCCTCGCCCCGATGCACCAGCACCGGCACCGCGGCGCGCGGGTTGCGCGCGAGGAACTCCGGCGCGAACTGCTCGCCGGCGAGGATGTCGACATAGCGGCCCTTCCAGGCCACGCCCTTCTCTTCCAGCGCCAGCCGGACCTTGGCCGCGCAGACCGAGGAGCCGTGGTGCCAGAGCTCGGGCGTGTCGCTCACCGGCGGGTCAGCGCCGCTTCGCTTTCTGCCATGAGGCTGGCGACGATGTCGGCGACCGGCTCCTCGGCGGTGACCATGCCGACCGACTGGCCGGCCATCAGGCTGCCGCTCTCAACGTCGCCGTCGATCACCGCGCGGCGCAGGGCGCCGGCCCAGAAGCGCTCGATCCTGAGTTGTGCCTCGGCCATGTCGACGCTGCCCTGGTCGAGCAGCAGGGCGACCTCGCGCTGCTTGGCGGTGAACTCCTCGGTGCCCTTGTTCTTCAGCGCGCGGACCGGGATGACCGGCAGGCGCGGGTCGAGCTGGACGCTGGCGACAGCATCGCGCGCGTTGGCGCGGAAGAACGCCTGCTTGAAAGCGGGGTGGGCAATGGATTCGGCAGCGCAGGCGAAGCGGGTGCCGAGCTGCACGCCGACCGCGCCCATCTCGAGATAGCCGGCGATCATGTCGCCGCGGCCGATCCCGCCGGCGACGAACACCAGGTGCTCGGCCGAAAGCGCGGGAAGAAATTCCTGCGCCAGCACGCTGGTGGCCACCGGGCCGATATGGCCGCCCGCCTCCATTCCCTCGATCACCAGCGCGTCGCCGCCGCTTCGGAGCAGCTTTTTCGCCAGCGCCAGCGTCGGGGCAAAGACGATGACCTTGGCGCCGAAGGCCTTGATCGCATCGACGCTGCCCTTGGGCGGGATTCCGCCCGCCAGCACGACGTGGCCCACGCCGTGGCGCCCACAGACCTCGATCAGTTCGAACAGGTCGGGATGCATGGTGATGAGGTTCACGCCGAACGGCTTGTCGGTCAGCGCCCTGGTCCCGGCGATCTCGGCATCGAGCAGGTCGGGGGTCATCGCTCCGCAGGCGATCACGCCGAAACCGCCCGCGTTGCTGATCGCCGAGACGAGGTTGCGTTCGGACACCCAGCTCATCGCGCCGCACAGGATCGCGTATTCGGTGCCGAGGAATTCGCAGCCCCGTGCCATCAGGTGCTGCGTCTTGGGATATGCTGTCATGGGCGGCGGCTTAGGGGCCGGTAAGCGTTTCTCAAAGCGGATTTGCTAGGCCCGGCTGCGTGACGAAGCCGTTGCCCCGGTCCCGGACGCCCACGGTGTCCTGGTCGCGCGCCCTCGCGGGCGTGGCGGTGTTCGCGCTCGCCTATGCCGTGGCCAACCGCTTCCAGCTGACGCATTACGTGCTCTATCGCTGGGCCGCGAACGACCACGCGCGGGCGCTGGCGAATTTCGGCTGGCTGGCGGCGCAGGCCGCCTGCTGGCTCGGCGCGACATGGCTGCTGCCGCGCCGCTGGTTCGTCCCCGCGCTGGCGCTGGCCGCCGTCTCGATCACGGTCAACCTGGGCTACGGGCAGACGGTCAACGATACGCTCAACGCCGCCCGGCTTTCGTGGATGCTTGCGGAGGCGCGGCAGGCGGGCCAGGCGGCGGGCGAATTCGGGGGGCTGCTGGCCTGGGCGGCGTTGCAGGCGCTCGTCGCCGTGGCGCTCTTCGCCGGGGCGCGGCATTTTCTGCGCGAGAATGCCGCACTGCCGGCGGGCAGCGTGGTCCTGCCAGCAGGCCTCGCGCTGTTGCTCGCCCCGAGCCTGCTCGCGGCGACAACCGGCTGGCCCCTCGCCACCGGTTCGGAACGCAACCTGTACCACCTCGGCTACGAGGTACTCGGCGCGCCGCCGCCGCCGCCGCGCGCGCCGGTGAAACTGGTCCCGGCGACGGCCGGGACGCCGGATCACATCGTCTGGCTGGTCGACGAGAGCGTCGCCCGCGGTCCGTTCGCGCAGGTCGTGCTCCCTTCGGCCGCCCCCTTCGAGCCGGTCGATTTCGGCGAGGCCGTGAGCCTCGGCAATTGCAGCGCGCCGGCCAACCTCGCGCTCAGGAGCGGGGTCGATGTGCGCCATGCCGGGCCGCAGCTTGACCTGCGCCGCGCGCCTTCGGTCTGGGCCTACGCCAGGAAGGCAGGCTATCGCACCATGCTCATCGATGGGCAGACCAGCGGTGCACCGCAGAACCTGCTGCTTGCGCCCGAGCGGGCATTGATCGACCACGTGCGATCGATGGCAGGCGGGATCGACACCGACCGGCAGATCGCAGCCTTCCTCAACCGGCAGATGAAATCGCCCGGACGGACCTTTACCTACGTCGTCCTGCGCGGCGTGCACTTCCAGTACCGTGACCACTTTCCGCCCGGCACGCTCCCCGCCGATGCACCCGAGATCGAGCAGTACCGCGCGGCGCTCGCCTACTCGAAGCGGGATTTCTTCCGTACGCTGCTGGGCGGCGTGGACCGGGGCCGTGCGGCGGTCGTGTATACCTCGGACCACGGACAGAACCTCGCGCCGGGCAAGCTGCCGCATTGCAGCCCCGAAAAGGTCGAGGCGGAATACCTCGTCCCGCTGCTTGCATTTCTGCCGGCCAACCTCGCCGACCGCTTTGCCATGCCCTCGGCGCACCGTCATTCGGCAAGCCAGGTTATGCCCACCACGCTCGAGTGGATGGGTTACGACCCGAAGGCCGTGCAGAGCCGCTACGACACCGACCTGTCAGGGCCGCCGCTGGGGTACGTCCGCTTCGGCCGCGGCGTGATCCCGCTGCAGGATGGGGACAGGGTCGAGGTGGAGGTCAGCCCGACGTTTCCCTGACCCGCAGCGCCGGCGACAGCCGACTTACTGGCACAGCCCCGCCGCGCGCGCGATGCGCCCGGCGATGCCGCCCTTGCATGGCGGCAAGGCCGATTTCGGCGGGGGAGCCTGCCCGGCATCCTCGTCCTCGCTGCCAGAGGTATCGAAGCCGCCCATCGCCGGCATCCCGAGCATGGTCATCGTGTTGGCCCTGAAGCGCACCCGGGCAATCCAGTCCGGCTTCCAGCTGGCCGCCGCCTTGGGCGGGCGCGGCGGGTAGGAGAAATCCGCCTGCGGGCCATAGGCATAAAGCTGCGTCATCAGCATCTCGCCGCCGGCCTGTTTGACCTCGGCCGGCACGGCGCAGGTCGTCTGGGTCGGTGGCAGGACGGTCCTGGCCGCCACCAGCTTGGCCACCGCAGCGGGCGAGAGCCAGTCGGTCAACGCCCCGCCGAACGCCTGCGATGAGGAACTGGTCCACCAGACCATGTCCTTCGGCTGACCGCCGCCGTCCATCTGCGCCCCCATCGCCCAGGCGTAGTACCCTGTCGCCTTTGGCAGCGCGTTCCAGTCGAGCATGGTCGCCCCGCTCGCCAAGGGTTGCGAGCCGAGCTTCAGCGCGGGCATGAAATCGTCGGCCAGGTTGAAGGCGATCTCGGGCGCATAGTTGCTCGAAATCTTGTGCGCGCCGAGCAGGCTGCCGTTGGCGGGCACCGTCTTGTGATCGCGGTCGTTCGGCCACTCGCCGTAGGTCCGGCTGTTTGCCTGCGTGATCTGCCAGTCCTCCGGCAGGTTCGGCCCGCTGGCGAACAGGCCGGGAGGAACCTGCCCCTTGGCCAGCTTGGAAAAGTCGATCACCACTGGTTGTCCCGCGGGGGCGTGTTCGCCGCAGCCCCAGAACAGCAACAGCCGGCCGCGCGGCATCTGCGCCTGGGGCGGCATGCCCGGCGTCCCGTCGGGACCCGGGGTCGGCCTTGGCGTGACCAGCGGGACCGACGTGCCGATACCTGCCGCGGGCGGCACGAAATGGTCAGCCTGCGGGGCGCCGGCCGGTGCTGTGCCCGAACCGAGGCGCAGGGTCAGCTCGTGCAGCGCCGACGCCGCCCCGCCCCGCATTGCGCCCAGGATTGCTCCGACGCCGCCACCGCCGGCGCTCATGGCGCCCATGCCCGACACCGTTCCGGCATCGATCGTGTAGCGCGCCGTCGTCTTGGCCCCGGCAGCCTGCGACAGGGCCGGCCCGGCAAGCGCGAAAGCGCCGCTTCCAGCCAGGGCCAGGGCGATGATGTGAAATGGACGAACCTGCATGACGAGCTCCCTCGGGTAAGACGCAGCGCCCCTGTCGCCATCGGTCGCTTTGCGCGACTCGTGAGCGGCGAACCGCTTTCATCTACAACGAAATGGCCCTGGTCGTGCAGCGATTCATTGTCCGCGCGCAAACCGGAACGGAAGGTCTGCGGGGCTGGCCCGTCAGGTGAAGAAGTTGCCGCTCGGCACGGCGATCACCGCCTCGGGATCGCGGCTGACGAGCGGCGGGTCCTCGCCCGCCTCCATCGCGGCGATCGCGCGCTGGAGCATGCGTCGCTGCATCCCGATGCCCTTGTCGCTGGTGACGAGGTGCTCTTCGGAATGGAGCGAGACGGGCCCTTGCCCGGCCTGCGCCTCGTAGTCGCCCGGCTGGTCCTGCCGTTCCTCGAGCGTGCGCAGGTGCCAGGGCTTGAAGTTCTCCGCCTCGAGCCCGCGCATCGGCCGCTCCTTGGCCTCGACGGGAACGCGCAGGGCCATGAGGATGCGGCTATGGGTGTCGTCGACCGGGACTGAAAAGCCGATCGAACTCGGTCGCCCGGCGCGCATCGCGACGTCGGGCACGAACATCACGTTGGGCATCATCCAGGTGGAGACGCGGTTGACGTGGCGCCCGTCTTCCAGGTCGCGGTGCGCCTGGTAGATCACCCCGCCCTCGATCTCGTTGAATTCGACCTTGGGCATGACCTCGAACTCGCGCACGAACTGGGTGCCCGAAAAGGTCGTGTGCAGCACCTGGACGTGGAAAGGATCCATCACGTTGTCGTTCATGTGGAGCCACGAATAGGGCACGACCTCGGGCCCGTTGAAATCGCCGTGGCTGCCGAGCGAGTTGTCGAACGCCATGTAGTCCTCGCTCTCCTCGAGCGGCTCCATCGCGTCGAACCGCGGCAGCTCGGGCATCCGGTCGGGCGGGCCCATGTAGGCCCAGACGAGGCCGTAGCGCTCGCGCACGGGATACCACGGCTGGCGGTGCTCGGGGCGGCGCGCGGTCGGATTGGGCTCGCACGGCTGCTCGATGCAGTTGCCCTCCACGTCGAACTTCCACCCGTGATAGCAGCAACGAATGCCGTCGGGCTCGACATGGCCCCACAGCAGGCTGGTCCCGCGGTGCATGCAGCGCGGATAGAGCAGGCCCGGGCGCCCCTCGCCGTCGCGGAAGACGATCAGGTCCTCGCCCAGGATGCGCACCTCGCGGGGGCGGGCGGTGACGTTGCGGCTGGCGAGCACCGGCTGCCAATAGCGGCGCATGAGCTCGCCCATCGGCTGGCCCGGGCCGACTTCGGTCAGCAGCGCGTTGGGATGCTGGGCTGCGCGGCCGTAGGCGGTGCCCTCTGGCCCGGTGTCGATCCTGTCCCTCACCCGCGTCGCCATGACTCTCTCCCTTTCTCCTCCTTCCCCGAGCGGGGAGGGGAAGGTTCTCAGTATCCCAGGATTGCCTTCGTTTCGAGGAACTCCTCGATCGCGAAGCGGCCGTATTCGCGCCCGTTGCCCGACTGGCGGTAGCCGCCGAACGGGGCGAAGCCGGACCAGGCCGGGTAGTTGATGTGCACCTGCCCCGCGCGGATGCGGCGGGCGACGCGGCGGGCGGCTTCCTGGTCGGCCGACTGGACGTGGCTGGACAGGCCGTAGACCGTCGCGTTGGCGATGCGGATCGCGTCTTCCTCGTCCTCGTAGGGCTGGATAACCAGCACCGGACCGAAGATTTCCTCCTGCGCCACGCGCATCTCGGGCGAGACCTCGCTGAACACCGTCGGCCGGGCGAAGAACCCGTGATTGAGCCCGTCTGGCAGGCCCGGCCCGCCGGCGATCAGCTTGGCGCCCTCGTCGATGCCGGCCTGAATCAGCGCCTGGACCTTCTCGAACTGCGGTCGGTTGGCGAGCGTGCCGATGAAGCACGTCTCGTCGTTCGGGTCGCCGACCTTGATGCCCTCGGCGGTTTCCTTCGCCAGCGCCTCGACCTCGGCCAGACGCGCGCGTGGCACGACCATGCGGGTCGGCGCGGCGCAGGACTGGCCGACATTGCGCATCGCACCGAGCACGCCCTTGGGCACGGCATCGGCGAAATCGGCATCGGGCAGAAAGACGTTGGGCGACTTGCCGCCCAGTTCCTGCACCACGCGCTTGACCGTGGATGCGGCGTTTTGCGCCACCAGCACGCCGGCGCGGGTCGAGCCGGTGAAGCTGACCATGTCGACGTCGGGGTGGCCCGACATGGCATTGCCGACCACCTCGCCGGTTCCATTGACGAGGTTGAACACCCCCGCCGGGAAGCCCGCATCGTGCACCGCCTGCGCGAACAGCAGCGCGGAAAACGGCGACATCTCGCTCGGCTTGAGGACCACGGTGCAACCCGCGGCGAGCGCCGGGGCGAGCTTGGCGGTGATCTGGTAGAGCGGCCAGTTCCACGGCGTAATCGCCGCGACCACGCCGATCGGTTCGCGCTCGATGTGCACGCCGTCGACCTCTTCGGTGAACTCGAAGTCGCGCAGCACCTCGATCGCCACCCGCAGGTGCTCGATGCCGAACACCACCTGCCCGCCGCGGCTGAAGGCGATCGCGGCGCCCATTTCTGCGGTGATGGCCTGGGCGAAGGCTTCGCTGCGGTCCTCGAGCAGGTTGCGCAGGCGGACGAGCGGTTCGAGCCGTTCTTCCCTGCTCGTGCGCCCCCAGCTCTCGAACGCCCGCTTCGCCGCCGCGACCGCCCCGTCGACATCCTCCGCCGTGCCTGCCGCGATGTGGCCGATGGTGTCCTCGGTCCACGGATTGGTCACGGCGATCTTCTGCGCGCTGGGGCGCTCGACCCACTGGCCGTCGATGTAGTGGCGCATGTCGTCGGTCATTGAACTGGGCAATCCTTTTGTCTGCTGATCGTCAGGCCGGGTGCAGTAGCACTTCCGCCTCGATTTCGATGGGAAAGTTGAGCGGCAGCCCGGCCACGCCCACGGCGGTGCGCGCATGGGCGCCGACTTCGGGCCCGAACACCTCGAGGATCAGGTCGGTAAAGCCGTTGAGCACCGCCGGCGTATTGTCGAACCGCGCCTTGCAGTTGATCATCCCGTGGACCCGGCACCATCCGGCGATCCGGTCGAGCGAGCCCAGTTCGCGCTTGAGGCTGCCGAGCATCGACAGCCCGACTTTGCGCGCCGAGGCGTAGCCTTCCTCGACGCTGACGGTGTCACCCACCGCGCCGAACGGCCCTGCGGGCGAACCGTCCTCCGCCTGCGGGCCGTGCCCGGAGATCCATGCCCGGTCGCCGCGCACGTTGACCCACGGAAACGGCAGCACCATTCCCGGCGACAGCTTGAACGGTGCGGGCAGCACCAGGCCGAGTTCGGCGAGGCGAGCATCGGGTGAAGTCATGGATATTCTCGTTCCCCTCCCACTCGACGAGAGCTAACGGGTGGGCGCGAGCGAGGCGCGACTTCGCCCATCCCAGGCCCCGCCCGCAAGCGAGAGGGGAGACAACTCACCCGAAGTCGACGGGATAGGGTTTCAGCTCCCCGCTGGCGTAGCGCTTCTCCAGCCCCGGCGTGCCGTTCTCCAGCACCATCAGCATCGAGCGCTTGGGCGCGAAGCCCTGGTGGCGGATGTCGGCCGGCATGGCGCAGACGTCGCCCGCCTTCATCACGATCTTGCCGCGCGGCGCGCCGGTGTTCTTGTCGGCGATGTTCCAGTGGATCTCGTCGGTCAGCTGGATGAACCACTCGTTGCGGTCGTTGCCGTGGATCACCGGCAGCATGTGCTCCTCGCTGGTCACGCAGCAGATGTTGCCGCGGGTCACCGCGCTGATCGAAGGGTTCCAGGTGATGTCGCTGCGGGCGATGTGGTCGAACAGGTTGATCGCGTGCAACTGGCCCTCGAAGCCTTCCTCGGTCTCGATATCAGGCTTGTCGTAGTCGAGGTCGGCGAAGGCGCGGTTGATCGAGAAGCCGTCTTCCTCGGTGCGGATCATCTTGTCGCCCGGCAGGCCGAGCATGCGGTCGGCGGCGATGAAGCTGCGCAGCAGCTCGCCGTCCTTTTCCTTGCCCTTGGGACCGATCGGCGTGCCGGTTTCGAGCGGGGCGTTGAGCGGATCGTAGCCTTCGGAGATCCAGTTCTTGCTGATCGTGGTGAAGGCCTCCGCCACGACCTCGGCCGGGAACGTCTCGAGGTGGTCGATCCCCTGCGCCTTGTAACCGGCGTCGTAGCTGCCGGCGAAGATGTCGACCGTGCCGTAGTGGTTGGTCGTGCCGAAGATGTCGTCGAAGAAGATCCAGCCGTAGAAGAACCCCCAGCCGATATCGCGCACCATGGCGCGCAGGAAGCGGTCGATCTCGATGATGTGGCTGCCCTGTGGCCAGTGGATGTGGGCGAAATATTCATCCCGGCTGAACTCGAAACCGCCGAGGCGGTAGCTGGTGTAGCCGGTGTCCTCGTCGGTGCCGGTAGCGACGATATTCTGTGCAGGTGCGTCCATCGCCCGTCTCCTCAATTCGTTTCGCAGATTTCGGCCCAGCGCTTCACGGTCACCGGCCCGTCCACCGTCTGGACGAGCGCGACCGCAGGCTTGGCCGAGGTAAGCTGGTAGGCCGCGCCGTGCGGCAGCAGGACCTGGTGACCGCGCCGGGCGGTGACCTTGCCCATGCGCGGGCCGTTGGGCTCGCCGCCAAGCTTGACCGCCCCGCCTTCGTGGGTGGGCACCTGGTCGTCGGCCAGCTTGATGAAGTTGAAAGTGACCTCGCCGTCCATCACGATGGCAAACTCGTCGTGCGGGGCGGCGTACCATGGCCCGTCGCCTTCGATCCGCACCGCTTCGGCGACGTACTCGAGGTTCTGCACCACTGCCACGCGTTCGAATGGCGCGCTCTTTCCAGCGACCTCGTAGATGTTCGAAAAGGCGTATTTCTTCAGATCGTCGTTAAGCCTGATCGATCCCTTGTCGTAGCTCTCGAGGCTGCCGACCTTGGTATTGTATGCCATGCGCCGCTCTCTCCCATGCGCGCGGCGACTCTTCGCCGTCCGGTGAGAGACTAACACCCCGTTTGACAGGAGCAACCTAGTTGGCGGCGATCTGGACCTTCGCGTCGCGCGCATAGGGGTCCGGCAGGAACGCGAGGGTGCGGTCGCCCTTGGCTCCATTCCGATCCGGGCCTGGCTGCACAGTGAGATAGGTGATGTAGATCGGCACCGGGTTCTTCAGCGGGACCATGTGCTCGACATTGCCCGCCTTGGCCGGAAGCGCGGTACCCATCAGCCATTTGTGCATCCGGTTCGCGTCTTCCAGCCGAACGCATCCGTGACTTAGCTGGCGGTCGCTTTCCTTCATCAGGTGCTTGGCCGGCGTGTCATGCAGATAGATGCCCTGCGGGTTGGGGAACTCGAACTTGACCCGGCCCATGAAATTGGAGCCGCCGGGCAGCTGGCGCATGTGGACCTTCACGGTACCGGCGCGCACGCCCTTCCAGTCGACCGTCTTCGGATCGATCACCTTCGCGTCCTCGCCCCAGCCGTCGAGCACTTCGTACCGCCGGTCGGCCACCCAGCCGGTGCCGTACTTGAGGACGTAGGCCGACAGTTCGTTCTGCACGATGTCGTCGGGCACGAGCCAGTAGGGGTTCTCGATCGCGTAGCGAATCGTGCCGGCCATGATCGGCGTCGGCCCGTCCGCGTCACCCACGACCACCTTCATGCTGTCGACCGGTTCGCCGCCCTCGTACATCCACAGCCGCGCGGTGGCCGCGTCGACCAGCACGAATTTGCCTTCGGTCATCGACGGCAGCGCGCGCAGGCGGGCGAGGTTGGTCCAGATCGCCTTGCGCTGGGCCGGCGAATAGCGTGGATCCTCCATCGCCGTGCGCAGCGGGGCGTAGAACGGGTGCATCCAGCCCATGTCGGCCATGTAGTGCTCGAGCGAGGGGGCCTCGGCCGCCTGCTGCAGGGCGTAAGCCGACGTCGGCGCGACCGGCTTCAGCGCATCGCTCTCGTAGCTCATCGGCAGCGCCGGGGCGGTGCGCATCCCGCGCACGTATTCGGCGAAGGCCTCGCTCAGCGCGAGTTCGGCCCGCGCCTTGTCTTGCCCATCGCCCACCCTTGCGCGGTCGACCAGTTCGGGCAGGCGGTCCACGCCGAGCCTGTCAGGGTCGAGCCCGTCGTAGCCCGCGGTGCGCAGCCGATAGAGCAGGATCGTCGCCGCGCCGAGCGGCCGTCCGGTGGCATCGAACCACAGCGGAGCATTGCCCCGCGCGGCGTAGAATCCACGCAAGTCCTTTGGTGCTCGCTTGCCGATCAGGCCCGGCAGCACAGAGCGTGTCACCGTCGCTGCCGCGGTTTGCGCGGCGACCGGGCCTGCCGGCAGCGGCGCAAGGAGCGCCGCTGCGAGCAGAGGAAGTGCGAACCGGGTCATCGGGTGATGGTTAACGCGCTGCGACCGCCTGGCAACAGCTTAGCCGCGCTCGCCCGTGTAGCGGGCCGGAACCTGCTGCACGACCGGGGCGCCCGAATAGTACGAGCCTTCACGGTAGTAGCCATCGGCACAGCCATCGTTGTTCACGTCGGCCCACGTCGCACCGGGAAGTCCGGGAACGGCCGTGCCCACGCTGGCCGGGCCGGCATAGGTTCCGCCGACCGGGCCGCAGGCCGCCGCGGGACGATAGCCGGCCGGGGCACCTTCGTAGTACTGGCCGTTGTAGACGTAGCCGTCGGCCCGCCCGTCGTTGTTGCGGTCGGCCCAGACCGCCCCCGCCAGGCCGCCCACGGCAGCGCCGATTGCGGCGCTCGTCAGCAGGTCGGTACCGGCAATCGCCGAAACGCCCGCGCCGGCGGCAGCGCCCACGGCCGCGCCGGTGCCCACCGAGCGCAGCGCCGTATTGTCGTTGTTGTAGCCGTAGGTGTCGCAGGCAGCCAACGGCAACGCCGCCGCACCAATGACGCAAACCAGAACCTTGTTCATCGCATGTCTCCTTGACCGAGCCACCGGCCGCGCCCTGTCGAGCCCGGGCGGGCGCGCGGTGATGGCCTCCGCGAAGGTTAACGGCGATTCGCCGCGCGGGTTCCGCCCATTGGGACATGTGCCGGGATGGCACGCTTTGTCGCTCGCCCCGAAAAAGGGCAGAAACGGTTTTCCTACAGGCGCTCGATCTGCCTAGCTTCGCCCCGGCTCTTTCAAACCGTCGATTGCCGCATCGCCCTGCCCGGCTCCGGCCCGCGCCCGTGCAGATGCGCAGCGCGCATGGGTTTCATCAATTAACCGCCGTTTCGTTCATCCCGGGGACGGCGGGCCTGAACGAATCAGGCGGCCTCGTCTTGCGAATCGAGACCGTAGGCCGTGTGCAGCACGCGCACGGCGAGCTCGGTCTCGTCCTCGTCGATCAGCACCGAGACCTTGATCTCGGAGGTCGAGATTGCCTGGATGTTGATCCCGCGGTCGGCCAGCGCCTTGAACATCGTCGCCGCGACGCCGGCGTGGCTCTTCATGCCCACGCCGACCACGCTGATCTTGGCGACCTTGCTGTCCGTGATCACGCGGTTGAAGCCGATCTCCGGCTGCCGGTCCTCGAGCAGCGCCTGGGTGCGGGCAAGGTCGGCCTGGGGCACGGTGAAGGTCACGTCGGTCTCGCCCTTCTCGCGGCCGACGTTCTGGATGATCATGTCGACGTTGATCGACGCATCGGCCAGCGGGGCGAAGATGTTGGCCACCGCGCCGGGCTTGTCGGGCACGCGGGTGAGAACGACGCGCGCCTCGTTCTTGTCGTGCGCGATTCCGGTCACGAGCTGGCGTTCCATGTCCAATCCTTCCATTTCCTCGTCCGAGACGATCATCGTGCCGGGCAGGTCGTCGGCCGGCGGGGCGTCGTCGTCGACGAAGCTGCTCAGCACTTGCACCCGTACGCCCTTCTTCATCGCCAGGCTGACCGAACGGGTCTGCAGCACCTTTGCCCCGACCGAGGCGAGTTCCAGCATTTCCTCGTAGGTCACGTGGCTTAGCTTGCGCGCCCGGGCGACGATCCGCGGGTCGGTGGTATAGACGCCGTCGACGTCGGTGTAGATGTCGCACCGGTCTGCGCCGATCGCCGCGGCGATGGCGACCGCCGAGGTGTCCGATCCGCCGCGGCCCAGAGTCGTGACGCGGCCTTCGTCCGACAGGCCCTGGAAACCGGGAATGACGGCGATTTCGCCCGACGCCATCGCGGCGATCAGCCCTTCGGCGTCGATCTCGCCCACTCGCGCCTTGGCATGGGCGTCGAAGGTATGGATGGGCAGCTGCCAGCCGAGCCACGAACGCGCCTTGCAGCCCATCGCCTGCAGGGTCAGGGCGAGTAGCCCACTCGTCACCTGCTCGCCGGCGGCAACGACGACGTCGTATTCGGCCGGGTCGTAAAGCGGGTTGGCCTCGCGGCAGAAGGTCACGAGCCGGTCCGTCTCGCCCGCCATCGCCGAGACGACGACGGCGACCTCGTGCCCGGCAGCCTGCTGCTTGCGGACGATGTTCGCGACCCGGCGAATGCGCTCGGTCCCGGCCATCGAGGTACCGCCGAATTTCATCACGATGCGGGCCACGCGGCAAAGTCCCCTGCTGGCGATACGTCCGGCGCGCTGTTAGGAGCGGGGAATGTCCGATGCAACTGTAACACGCGCAACCATCGCCCACACGATTCGAGCCGACGAAGCCGCTCACTTCGGTGCGCTGGCAGCCGACTGGTGGGATCCGAACGGCTCGTCGGGAATGCTGCACAAGCTCAACCCGGTGCGGCTCGCCTACCTGCGCGAGGCCGTCGACCTCCACTGGGGCGGTAACACCGAGAGCGTGAGGCCGCTCTCCGGCAAGCGCGCGCTGGACGTCGGCTGCGGGGCCGGCCTGTTGTGCGAACCGCTCGCCCGGCTCGGGGCGGAGGTAACCGGGGTCGACGCGGCGGCGGAAAACGTCGCAGCCGCCCGCGCCCACGCCGAAGGTTCGGGACTCGCGATCGATTACCGCGCGGGCGAGCTGGGCACGCTGGGGCTCGGGCAGTTCGATCTTGTCACCGCCATGGAAGTGCTCGAGCACGTGGCCGACAAGGCGGTCTTCTTCGCCGAACTGGCGGCGCACCTGGCTCCCGGCGGACTGATGGTGCTTTCGACCCCCAACCGCACCGCGGCCTCGCGCCTTCTGCTGGTCGGCGCGGCCGAAGCGCTCGGAATGGTGCCCAAGGGCACGCATCACTGGGACGACTTCGTCACGCCCGATGAACTGGCCGAACTGGCGGCGGACGCCGGCCTCGCGGTCGGCACGGCGCGCGGAATCACTTTCTCGCCAGCGAAGGGCCTTCACCTGTCGGGAGACCTTTCGCTCAACTTTATCGTGACTGCGCGCCACGCATGACCCCGGTCGCGCTCAAGGCACGCGCTGTCGGCCCGGGACATCGCCGCCCTGCTCGACCGCAAGCGGACCGAGCGGCTTGCAGCAGCCGAGCAATATGCCGCGCTCGGCAAGCTGGAGGACGCGGCGCGGCTGCGCAGCGAAGCCGAGCTCGTCGCCTCCTACCGCTAGGCTTGCCCGCCCGGCGATATCCCGGCATTCCCCGGCAAACCGGGGAGAACCAGTTTGGCCGCAGTCGCCGCTCCGTCGCGTCTCGTCCTGAGCGAGAGCCGCTTCCTGCGCTATCTGACGCTGGCGCTGTTCTACGTTTCACAAGGCGTTCCTGCCGGTGTCACGATCATCGGCATCCCGGCCTGGGCCGCAGCGAGCGGAGCTTCGGCGGAAACGGTCGCCTCGCTCGTCGCCGCGGCTTACCTCGTCCCCAGCTTCAAGTTCCTCATTGGTCCGGTGGTCGACCGCTACGGGTTCCTGCCGATGGGCAAGCGGCGGCCCTGGCTGATCGGCGCACAAGGGCTGATGACCGCCGCCTGGATTGCCGCCGCGCTTATCGCGCCCGGTCCGACCGACACCGCGGTGCTCGTCGGCATCACTTTTCTCGTCTCGGGCGCGACCGCGATCCAGGACGTTGCCGCCGACGCGCTCGCGGTCGACTTGCTGCAGGAAGGCGAGGAAGGTCCGGCAGGCGCCTATACTTTCGGCTCTGCCATCATCAGCATGGCCGCCAGCGGGGCCGCTTCAGGCTTCTTGTTGCAGCACTTCGGACCGCAGGTGACCTTCCTCGCCTTCCTCCCGGTGATCGCGCTGGTCACCGTCTTTGCGATCATGGTGCGCGAGCGGTCGGGCGAGCGGCGCTGGCCCTGGAGCCCCGGCGAGCCCTCACCCGATGCCGAGCACAGCGCGCCTGAGGCCTGGCTGCCGATGATGGGAGAAGTGCTGCGGCAGATCGTCAAGCGCGACAGCCTCGTCTACATCGCCTCGGTCGTCACGGTGGGGCTTGCCGCGGGGATGAGCACGCCGCTGTGGACGCTCTACGCAACGAACCTGGCCGGCTACGACGCGGCGGGCTTTACCGCGCTCAATTCGGGCATTGCGCTACCTGCAACCGGGATCGGCATCGTGCTGATGGGCTTCCTCGCCCCGCGCTTCGGGGCGCGCAACCTGCTTGCGGCGATGGTCCTGGGGCAATGTGCGGTGGCGGCGGTCGCCGGGTTTGCACCGCTGTTCTTCACCACGACCGCGGCCTTCGCGGCGCTGATGATCGCCGACGGTTCGTTCAGCCCGCTGCGACAGATGAACCAGCAGGCGATCCGCATGGCGCTGAGCGAATCGAAGGTCGGCGCGACGCAGATGACCGTCTACAACTCGCTCGGGAATTTCCCGCTCTCGGGCGGGGCTGCCCTGTTCGCCGTGCTCGGCGGGCTGTCCGCGCTGTCGTTCGTGCTCTGGACGATGGCCGGGCTTTACGCGGTGGGCGTCATGCTGGTCCTCATGCTCCGGATCGGCCAGCGCACCCCGCCCCATGCGGGGGAGAGGACCTTGGAAGCGACGTTGCATGAATGAAGTCGACTACATCGTCGTCGGCGCCGGCAGCGCGGGTTGCGTCGTCGCCGCCCGCCTGAGCGAGGACCCGGGCGCCACCGTCGCCCTGCTCGAAGCGGGGCCCGACAGCGACAGCGCGATGATCCGCATGCCGCTCGCCTGGATGCCGGTCGCGGCCGATCCGCGCTGGGGCTGGAACCTAATGAGCGAACCGGACCCGCACATGGGTGGCCGGGCGCAGCCACTGCCCCGCGGCAAGTTGCTCGGCGGGTCCAGTTCGATCAACGGCACGATGTATATCCGCGGCCACCGCGCCGACTACGACGGGTGGCGCGACATGGGCCTCCCGGGCTGGGGCTACGACGACGTCCTCCCGTACTTCTGCAAGTCCGAGAGCAACTGGCGCGGGGCGAGCGAGATCCACGGCGGCGACGGCCCGCTGGCGGTCACCCCGATGTTGCCGCATCCCGAGCTGACCCCGGCGATGTATGCCGCTGGCGAAGCGCTCGGCTACGCGCGCGAACCCGATTTTGCCGTGCCCGAGCCCGAGGGTTTCGGCATTCCCGACTGCACGATTCGCAAGGGCCAACGCGAAAGCACCGCACGGGCCTACATCGACCCCATTCGCAACCGGCGGAACTTCACGCTCCTCAGTGATGCGCCGGCGGCACGGATCATCGTCGAAAACAACCGCGCCGTGGGCGTCGAGTTTCATCACCACGGCGAGACCAGGATACTACGGGCCCGGCGCGAGGTGATCCTGTGCGGCGGCGCGTTCCACTCGCCCCAGCTCCTGATGCTGAGCGGGATCGGCCCCGCCGGGCACCTGAAGGAGCATGGCACCGAGGTGCTCTGTGACCTCCCCGGTGTCGGCCAGAACCTGCAGGACCACCCGATCGCGGTGACGATCTGGGCTGCCGCGCAACCCAACACCTTCGAGCGCGACCTGCGCCTCGACCGCCTTGCCTTCAACGTCTTGCGCTGGGCCCTGACCGGCAAGGGCACACCGGCGCAGAGCCCGCTGACGGTGCAAGGCTTCGTCCGCTCCGGCCCCGAGCAGGAACGGCCCGACCTGCAGTTCCAGGTCAGCCATACGAGCTACATGGCACGCGTCTGGTTTCCCGGCTGGCGCAAAGGCATGGGCCACCAGCTCACCGCCGGCTGTGTGCTGCTCAACCCCGAGAGCCGGGGTGAGGTGACGCTCGGGTCGAGCGACCCGGGCGCGCCGCCAAAGGTGCTGCTCAACTTCCTCGCCGAGCCCGGCGACCGCGAGCGGCTGCGCGCCTCGATGCGCTTGATGCGCAGCTTTTTCGCCACCCCCGCAGGGGCCTCGGCGGTGACCGAAGAGATCGCTCCGGGGCGCGATGCGCTTGGGGATGAAGCGCTCGATTCATGGATGGAACAGACGGTCATCAGCGGCGGACACCCGACGAGCACCTGCGCCATGGGCACCGGGCGCAATGCCGTGCTCGACGCCGAATTGCGCGTGCGCGGGATCGAGCGGCTGCGCGTGGCCGATGCGAGTTCGATGCCGAAACTGATCCGCGGCAACACCAACGCGCCGACGATCATGATCGGCGAGAAGTGTGCCGATCTCGTTCACCGGGCGAACAGGTAGCGCGGGCAAACAAGTAACATTTGCAAAGTTCCACCTCGCCCCTACGGTGCGCGCGGGGCATACGGGAGAACTAGCGCATGAACGATCGCGTCGCCGGATCGATGATCCTCTCCGAAAACAAGTTCCTGCGCATCTTCAGTTTCTTCCTGCTCTATATCGGCCAGGGCATTCCGCTCGGCGTATCGACCGTCGCCTTTCCGGCGTGGCTCATCGCCAACGGCGCGCCGGAAACGTCGGTCGCCGCCATCATCGGCACGTCGTTCCTTCCCTGGAGCTTCAAGTTCATCCCGGCCGCGTTCATGGATCGCTATGCCTACCTGCCGATGGGCCGGCGCCGCGCGTGGCTGATCTGCGCGCAGCTCCTGATGGTGGCGGGCTTTGCCATTGCCGCGATCATCGGCCCGGGCCCGGACGACCTGCAGACGATACTCTACATCGTGTTCCTGATCGGCGCCGGTTCGGCCATCCAGGACGTGGCGGTCGACGGGCTGGCGGTCGACACCCTGCCCGAAGAAGAGCAGGGCACGGCGAGCGCCTTCATGTTCGGCGGGCAGACCGTCGGCCGCGCCCTGTCCGGGGCGGCCGCCGGCTTCGGCCTGCAGTATTTCGGCAGCCAGGACACCTTCCTCTTCTTCCTGCCCTTCATTCTGCTGATCACGCTCTACGTGGTGTTTCTCCGCGAGCGGCCGGGCGAGAAGCGATTCCCCTGGAGCGAGGGCACGACCCACCCGATCAACAGGGAACGTCATGTCGGCGCATGGCTGCCCATGGCCAAGGCCGCTTTCAAATCGCTGTTGAAGTTCGACAGCCTCAAGCTCCTCCTGGCGGCGGGTTTTTCTCGCACGGGCGCCGGCATGATGGACACGCTCTGGCCGATCATCGCCGTCAGTTTTGCCGGGTTCACCACGGCGACCTATTCCGGGATGATCTCGACGGTCGACCTGGTGATATCGGTGATTTCGATTGCCGTGGGCAGCTTCCTGACCTCGAAACTGGGTGCGCGCGTCGCCAGCGTGACGATCTATGCAGGCGTGGCGCTGTTCGCCGTCTTTATCCTTTACGGACAGGCGTTCTGGGCCGCGACCACCGCCGGTTTCGTCGCCATTTCCTGTATCTATTCCCTGTTCGGGACCTGCACCAGCATCTGTACCAATCCGCTGCGAATGCAGCTGTCGGACCCGACGGTCGCGGCAACCCAGTTCACGATCTACAACTCGCTCAGCAATCTTCCGGTGACGCTCGGGGCGACGCTGTTCGCCGTGCTGGGCGGAACGCAGGAGATGAGCCTGCTCCTCTGGACAATGGCTGCTCTCGCGGTCGCCGGCGGGTTGACTTACGCGACGATGCAGGCAGGCTCGCGCCGCGAGGCGGCCGAACTGCCGGAGGGCGAGATCAACTGATCGCGGAGCGGATGGCGGCGCGGGCCTGCTCCTCGCGCCCGGCCCAGTCGCCGCTCACGCGGTGGTAACGAACCCCGCTGCGGACCAGCATGGTCTCGGCCGCTCGTGCAAATCGGGTGCGCTGTTCCGGTGTGCCGAAGAAGCGCGTCCCGTCCGCGACCCACGGCACATCCGGCGCGAAGAGCAGGTAGAGCTCGGCCTTGTCGAAGGCGAGCAGTTCGCCCGGCACCGTGCCGAACAGCATTTCGGCCCAGGCGGCGGTCATCAGCGGGTCGGTGTCGAGCAGGACCAGCGGCGGATCGCCCGCGCAGGCCGTGCGCATCAGCCGGTCCTGCTCGCGGGCGATGACGAGGAGGTCGCCCAGGGTGAAGTCAGTGCCCTGCGCCTCGGCGTATTGGCGCCCGTATTCGGGGACCAGGGGGCAGCCGAAATCCGCGGCGAGCTTGTCCGCCAGCACCGACTTGCCGGTGCTCTCCGCCCCGTGGAAACAGACCCGGATCATGCCGCCGCGGGCGATTTCCGCGCGGCCCCGATCCATTCGCGCAGGCCCAGGACCGAGAGTGCGAAAAAGGCGACGTAAAGCGCCGCCGTCAGGTTGAGATCGCGCGAGATGTAGAGCGCCACAGCGCCCAGGTCGACGGCGATCCACAAGACCCAGTTCTCGATCCGGCGAAACGAGAGGAGGAGCTGGGCGGCGATGCTGGCGGCGGTGATGCTCGCATCGGCAAACGGCATGGCGGCGTCGGTCAGGCGGTGCATGACGGTGCCCAGCGTGGCGGCGATAACGGCAATTCCCGCCAGCCAGGCCAGCCGCGCTGGCCAGCCCAGCCAGCGCACCGCCACTGCGTGTTCCAGCCCCCCGGCGCGCGCCCACAGCCACCAGCCGTAGGCGTTGACCGCGAAGAAGAATATCTGCAGCCCGGCCTCGCCGTAGAGCTTGGCCTCGAAGAAGATCGCTGCGTAGAGCGCGACCATCGCCATGCCGAACGGGTAGTTCCAGATCGACCGGCGGACGAGCAGCCAGATGTTGGCGAGTCCGAGAACGACCGCGATGATCTCCAGCGGGTTCATCGTCTCAGCCGAGCGCGGCAGCCCATTCGGGCGGGTCGAAGCCGACGAGCACGCCGCGGGGATACTCGACGATCGGGCGTTTGATGGTCGAGGGGTTGGCTTCCATCACGTCCACCGCACGGGCGGCATCGAGGCCTTCCTTTTCCGAATCCGGCAGCTTGCGGAAGGTCGTGCCGCGGCGGTTGAGCACGGTCTCCCACCCCTTCGCGTCGATCCATTCGGCCAGCCTGACCGGGTCCGCCCCCTCCTTCTTGTAGTCGTGGAAGGTGTAGGCGATCCCGCGCTCGGCGAGCCAGGCGCGGGCCTTCTTCACGGTGTCGCAGTTGGCAATGCCGTAGAGCTCGATCATGCAGGGTCCTTCGATGGGAACCGATGGGTGCGCGGCGCGTCGCAGGCCAACAGAGTGTAGTCAGCGTAGTACTCGGCGCGGCCCTTGCGCTGGATGCCGCGGTGCTCCTCCACCTTGCCCCAGGCGCGGGCCGAGGCCTCGTCGGTCCATTCGCTGAGCGCCACGACTTCCCCGTCCTCGGCAGTGTAGGACTTGAACGAGAGATAGCCCGGCTGGCGCATGGCCAACGCCTCCATGGCCGCGGCATCGGCGGCATAGGCGGACTTGTCCATGTCGGCGCGCTTGCGATTGCGGAAGACCACGAGGTACATCAGTGGACCCCCGGTTTCTGGCTAAGATGCGCGTCGGCGATCGCCACGGCCAGAGCGTCGGCCGCGTCGGCGCCTTCGATCCGCGCGCCGGGCAGCAGGATCTTCAGCATCGCCTGGACCTGGGTCTTCTCGGCTGCGCCGGTACCGACGACCGCTTTCTTGACCAGCCGCGCGGCGTGCTCCGCAACCGGCACGCCGCCCCTGCCGCAGGCCGCCAGCACCGCCCCGCGCGCCTGCGCCAGCTTGAGCGTGGACTGGGGGTTCTTGTTGAGGAAGACCTCCTCCACCGCGGCCCGGTCCGGCCCGTGGGCGGCGATCACCGCGGCGATGGCATCGTGCAGGTGGTGCAGCCGCTCGGCCATCGGCGCCTTGGGATCGGTGGGCACCTGCCCGTTCGCGACATGCACCAGCCGCGAACCCTCGGCACGCACCAGCCCCCAGCCGGTGCAGGACAGCGAAGGGTCCAGCCCGAGGACCAGGGTCACAGCCTGAGGCCCAGCCTTGGCCCGAAGTGCATCATCAGCAGGTAGAGGCCCACGGTCAACGCGCAGCCGGCGGCGAGCGCGAGCCAGAAGCTTGCACCGTTGCGCAGCAGCACGGGAATGAGGAGGAACATCGGCAGGCTGGGCAGGACGTACCAGAACGTCGCCTCTGCATGGACGGCCATGTTCTGCGCGTCGGGCTTGGCGTGCCACAGGAAGATCATGCCGAGCACCGAGACGAGCGGCAGCGAGGCGACGATGGCGGCCGTGGCAGGCAGGCGCCGGCCGATCTCGGAAATGGCCGCGATCATCGCCCCGGCGAGCAGCGCCTTGGCGACGATGGTCCACATCACTCTCCCTCCCGCATGCGGGAGGGGGCTGGGGGGTGGGTGCGAGCCGGAGACAGGCCCACCCCCGACCCCTCCCGCAGGCGGGAGGGGAGACCGATCACCCCAGCTTTTCCATCACCTCGTCGGAGACCTCGTAGTTGCCCCAGACGGTCTGCACGTCGTCGTCGTCGTCGAGTGCGTCGATCAGCTTGAACAGGGTCTGCGCATCGCCCTCGGCCACGTCGACGGTGAGGTTTGGCTTCCATGCCAGCTTGACGTTCTCGGCCTCGCCGAGCGACTTCTCGAGCGCGCCGGCGACTTCGTGCAGCGCCTCCATGTCGGTCCAGATCGTGTGCCCGTCGTCCGAGCTTTCGACATCGTCGGCCCCGGCCTCGATCGCGGCTTCGAGGACTTTCACCTCGTCGCCCGCGCTGGCCGGGTACTCGATCAGGCCCTTGCGCTCGAAGCCATGGGCCACAGCGCCGCTGGCCCCGAGGTTGCCGCCGTTCTTGGAAAACGCGGTGCGCACGTTGGTTGCGGTGCGATTGCGATTGTCGGTCAGCGCCTCCACGATCAGAGCCACGCCGCCGGGCCCGTAACCCTCGTAGCGGATTTCCTCGTAGTTTTCCTCGTCACCCTTGCTCGCCTTGTCGATCGCGCGCTGGATGTTGTCCTTGGGCATCGACTGCGCCTTGGCGTTGTTGACCGCCAGGCGCAGGCGCGGGTTCATGTCGGGATCGGGCGCGCCCATCTTGGCCGCCACGGTGATCTCGCGGGAAAGCTTGGAGAACTGCGCCGAGCGCTTCTTGTCCTGCGCGCCCTTGCGATGCATGATGTTCTTGAATTTGGAATGGCCTGCCATGGTCTCGTTCTGTCGGGGCTATCGGGAGTTGTGAGGGGCGCAATAGCCACATGAGCGGGGAGCCGACAAGCCTGCACGACGCAGGCCAGCCACGCGCAGCGGCGTGGAAGGACTTTGCCGGCTTCGTGCGGCGGCCGCAGGTGCCCGACCGCGTAACGGGCATCCGCACGGCGGTGCTGCCCGTGCTGGCGCGGCTTTTCGCGCTCGACCTGCTGCTGATGGTGCTGCTGATCGCCATTGCGCTGGGCGTCGCGGCGGCGGGACTGAAGATGCCGGCCCACGTGCTCGACGACATGGAGCTGAACGCACCGCTGATCCTGTTCATGCTGCTGGGCGCGCCGATCGGCGAGGAGCTGCTGTTCCGCAGCTGGCTGTCGGGCAAGCCGGGCCATGTCCTGGCATTCCTGCTGGCGATCGCCTTCGCGCTGGTCGCCAGCGTGGCGTTCTTCCTGGGGCACAGGCCGGTCGCCGCCTTCGTGGCCGGGTTCGGCGCGGTTATTGCGGGGTATGTCCTGTGGCGCCGGCGCGGGCGCCCGCCGATGGGCTTTTTCGCGCGCCATTTCCGCTGGTTCTATTTCGGCACGACGCTCGCCTTTGCGAGCATGCACCTGACGAACTTTTCGGAAGGGGCGGCGTTCATCCTGCTGCCGCTAACGCTGCCGCAGTTCCTGCTCGGGCTCATCCTGGGCTACGTGCGGGTCACATATGGCATGTGGGCCAACATGCTGTTCCATGCCGCGCACAACTCGGTATTCGTGGGCCTGATCCTGCTGGGTGCGAGCTAGCGGCTCAGACGAGCACCGCGGTGCCGCTGACGCTGACCATCAGCATCGAGCCGGTCTTGCCGATAACCTCGTAGTCGATGTCGCAGCCGATCACGGCGTTCCCGCCGAGCGCGCGGCACTGATCGCACATCTCCTCGATCGCCTGCGTACGCGCCCGGCCCAGCACCTCCTCGTACTGGCCGGAGCGGCCGCCGACGAGGTCGGTGATCGAAGCGAACAGGTCGCGGAACATGTTCGCTCCGACGATCACCTCGCCGGTCACGATGCCGTAGTAGTCCTTTGCGGGGTGCCCCTCGATGGTATTGGTCGTGGTGACGATCATACCGGTGGGATTGCGCCCCCACGGGCTGCGACTAGCCATTGACGATAATTCCTCCGTTCGGGTGCAGGACCTGCCCTGACATATAGCTCGAATCCTCGCAGGCGAGGAAGAGGAACGCGGGGGCGACCTCGTTCGGCTCGCCGGCGCGGCCCATCGGGGTGCCCTTGCCGAAATCCTTCATCTTTTCGGGCGGCTGGCCGCCGAAGGGGTTGAGCGGCGTCCAGATGGGCCCCGGCGCCACGGCATTCACGCGGATGCCGTCCTCGACCAGGTTCTCGCTGAGCGAACGGGTGAACGCGGTGATGGCCCCCTTGGTGGCGCTGTAGTCGAGCAGGATCGCGGCGCCCTTGTACATCGTCACGCTGGTGCAGTTGACGATGGCCGCCCCCTTCTTCAGGTGCGGACGGGCGGCCTGCACCAGGTAGAACATCGAGAAGATGTTCGTCTGGAACGTGCGCTGCAGCTGCTCGGCCGTGATGTCTGTCACGTCCTTGTCGGGGTGCTGTTCGCCGGCGATATTGGCCAGCACGTCGAGCCGGCCCCACTTGTCGATGACCTTGTCCACCAAGGCCCGTCCCACCTCGGGATCGCCCAGGTCGCCCTTGTGCAGCAGCACTTCGGCGCCTTCCTGCTCGATCGCGTCGGCGGTTATGTGCGCATCGTCGTCTTCCTCGAGATAGGCGATGGCAACCTTGGCGCCCTCGCGCGCGTAAAGCACGGCCGTCGCCCGGCCGATCCCGCTGTCGCCACCGGTGACGATGGCAACCTTGCCCTCGAGCCGGCCCGAGCCGGGATAGCGCGGTTCCCATTTCGGCTTGCGGTCGAGCTCGGTCTCGTGGCCGGGCATCTTCGGTTCTTCGCTGGTCTCCTCGACGAAGGCCTTTTCGACGGTTTCGGTATCGCTGGTCATCGGTGAACTCCTTTCACCGAGTCCAATGGACTGCGCCTGCTGGTGTTCCGTCGGCTCGGCGCGCGGGTGTCTCAGCCGAGACCGAGCGCGGCCTTGTAGGTTTCCAGCACCGCTTCCATCTCGGCGCGGTCGTCCGGCTTCATCTTACGCAGGCGCACGATCTGGCGCATGATCTTGGCGTCGTAACCCACGGCCTTGGCCTCGGCGTAGACGTCGCGGATATCGTCGGCGATGCCCTTCTTTTCTTCCTCGAGGCGTTCGACGCGCTCGATCAGAAGGCGCAGGCGGTCGTCGGTGGTTTCGGCCATCGGTCAAATCTCCGGTATGTGCAGAATCGGGTTGCGGTCCGATAGCGAGGGGGAGCGGGCTTCGACAAGGCCGGCACGAGCGGCGTTGGGGATTAGGTGGATAAGGTCTCCGGCGCGCCAGGAACGGCCCGCAGCCGGTGAGGCGCAAGGCCGATCGTCCGCCTGCCGATGTCCCGGAGCGAAGCGCACGGCGCCCGGCACACTCGCGCCGTGGCGCGAGCGCAGTCGGATCACGTTCCCTGGTTTCGTGCCAGGCTCATTTCCATCCGCTCGATCTGTTCGGGCGTCGCCTCGGTCTGCCGGGTCGCCTTCCACTCATGCATCGGCATCCCGTGGATCAGTTCGCGCGCCGCGGCCTTGTCGCCCTCGTAGCCGGCGTCGCGGATCCAGTCGGCAAGGCAGTTGCGACAGAACCCGGCGAGGCCCATCAGGTCGATGTTCTGCGCATCGTGGCGGTGACGCAGGTGGCGCACCAGGCGGCGGAAGGCCTCGGCGGCAATGGGGTCTGGCAACTGGTCGAGCTTGTCGGTCATGAGCAATGCGTCCTTGTCTTGTCGGGTCGCCATGTCATAGGCGCTGGCCCATGACAAAGTTCAAGCGGCGCGAACGCAAGGTCAAGATCCTCGCCACGGTCGGCCCGGCGAGCCGGGATCCCGAAATGCTGCGCCGGCTGGTCCGCGCGGGCGTCGACGCCTTCCGCGTCAACATGAGCCACGGCGAGCACGAGAACTCATGCCGAGACCATCAAGTCGATCCGCGCGCTCGAGAAGGAACTCGGCCGGCCGATCGCGATCCTCGCGGACCTGCAGGGCCCCAAGCTGCGCGTCGGTACCTTCAAGGGAGGCGAGGCGCGCATCCCCCATGGCGGGCGTTTCACGCTCGACCGCAGCGACGCGCCGGGTGACGAGACCCGCGTGCAACTGCCGCATCCCGAGCTGTTCGGGCTGCTGAGCAAGGGACAGCGGCTGCTCATCAACGATGGCAAGATCCGCCTCAAGGTCGAGAGCGCGACGCCGCACACCATCGTCACCAAGGCCGAGATCGGCGGGATGATTTCCGACCGCAAGGGGGTCAACGTGCCCGACGCCGAGGTGCCGATCCCGGCGCTGACGGAAAAGGACAGGCGCGATCTCGCCTTCGCGGTCGAGCAGGGCGTCGACTGGATCGCACTGAGCTTCGTGCAGCGCCCGGCCGATATCGAGGAAGCCCGCGCGCTGATCGGCGGCGCAAATGGATCCGGGGCCTCGCTTTGCGCGAAGATCGAAAAGCCAATGGCGGTGAGTCGGCTGGACGAAATTCTCGAGCTGTCCGACGCGGTCATGGTCGCGCGCGGCGACCTGGGTGTCGAGCTCAACCCGGAGGACGTGCCGCCGCTTCAGAAACGCATAGTCTATGCCGCTCGCAGCCTGGGCAAGCCGGTGATCGTCGCGACGCAGATGCTCGAATCGATGATCGAGAGCCCCGCCCCGACCCGGGCCGAGGTCTCCGACGTCGCCAACGCCGTATACGACGGGGCCGACGCCGTCATGCTGAGCGCGGAGACCGCAGCAGGCCAATGGCCCGAGGAGGCGGTGACGGTGATGGACCGCATCGCCGTGTCGGTGGAAAGGGATGACAGCTATGCCGGGCGGGTCCACTATCACGACACGATTCCCGACCGCACCACGGCCGACGCGATCAGCCACGCCTGCATGACCATCGCCGAAAACCTGCCGATCGCCGCCGTCGTGGTCTTCACCGACAGCGGATCGACCGCCCGGCGAGTGGCGCGCGAAAGGCCGCAGACCCCGCTTATGGTGCTCACCCCTTCGACCCGGACCGCGCGCCGCGTGGCGCTGCTGTGGGGTACCCACGCCGTCCACACGCGCGACATCGGCAGCTTCGAAGAGATGGTCGCCAAGGGCAAGCGCATGGCCCTGCGCAACGGTTTCGGCGAGGCCGGATCGCGGTTGATCATGGTAGCGGGCGTGCCCTTCGGCAAATCGGGCGCGACCAACCTGTTGCACGTCGTGAACCTGACCGGCGACGAGCTGAAGGAACGTTAAACCGGCTCCATTCCCTAGGAGCAGCCGGCGGCCGCCTTCAGCCGCGCGCGCGCCGCGTCTTCGCCGATCAAGGGTAGCAACGCGGCCATGTCCGGGCCGTGGTCGCGGCCGGTCAGCGCCAACCTGAGCGGCAGGAACAGGGCCTTACCCTTGCGACCGGTCGCCGCCTTCAGGGCCCCGGTCAATTCATGCCAGGGGTCTTCGCCCCACTGCAGCATGGCGGCAGCATCGGCGAGATAGGCGCGGTCATCGTCTGACAGGTCGGGCGCCGCGACTGGGCCGGTCACGACGTGCCACCAGTCGGCCGCTTCGCCGACGTGTGAAAGGTTGGGCCGGATCGCCTGCCACCCCTCGCGCGTCATTCCTTCGGGCAGCCGTTGTGCAACGTCCGCGTAGTCCATCTGGTGCACGAGTGCAGCATTGAGCCGCTCGAGTTCGGCATCGTCGAACCGGGCAGGGGCGCGGCCAAAGGTACCGAGATCGAAGGTTTCGACCAGCACGCGGCGATCGGCGATCGGCTCGACCGGCAAGGAGGTGCCGAGCCGCGCGAGCAGCGCAACCAGCGCCTCCGGCTCGATCCCCCGCTCGCGCAGGGCCTCGCAACTCAGCGATCCGAGGCGCTTGGACAGCTTGCCCTCGCTACCCACCAGCAGCGCCTCGTGGGAGAACGCGGGGGGTGCAGCATGAAGTGCGGTAAACATCTGAATTTGCAGCGCTGTGTTGGAAACGTGGTCCTCGCCCCGCAGCACGTCGGTAACGCCCATCGCAATATCGTCGATGGCGCTGGGCAGCATATAGAGCCACGAGCCGTCGGCCCGGCGAACCACCGGGTCGGAAAGCTGCGCGGCCTCGAAGTGCTGCGCTCCGCGCACGCCGTCGGTCCACTCGATCGGTTCGGCGTGGTCCAGCTTGAATCGCCAGTGCGGCGCTTCGCCCCCCGCCTCCCTCGCTGCGCGCTCGTCGTCCGTCAGCTTGAGCGCCGCGCGGTCGTAGATCGGCGGCAACCCGCGCCCGAGAAGGATCTTGCGCTTGAGTTCCAGTTCCTGCGCAGTCTCCCAGCACGGATAGACCCGGCCGTCCGCGCGCAGCCGCTCGAAGGCATCGGCGTACAACGCCAACCGCGCCGACTGCCGCTCCTCGCCGTCGGATTCCAGCCCGAGCCAAGCGAGGTCCTTGCGGATCGCTTCGACGAATTCTTCCCGGCTGCGCTCGGCATCGGTGTCGTCGATCCGCAGCAGGAACTTGCCGCCCGACTTGCGGGCCAGCATCCAGTTGTGCAGCGCGGTGCGGACATTGCCCACGTGCAGGCGGCCGGTTGGCGATGGGGCGAAACGGGTAACGACGGTCATGCGCCGCCCCTACCCGAGCCTCTATCGCGAGGCCAGCGTCACGCTGCGCAAGCGGCCGGTCAGCTTGATGTCGCCTTCCGGCGTTCGTTCGGCGTTGTGGAGCTGGTCGACCGCGCTGACGAACTGCAGCTTCCAGATTGCGAGCTTCTCGTCGCACGGCTCGCCGGGGGGCGGGGAGCGTTCGGTTTCCAGGCGCTGCCCGTCCTCGAACGAATATTCCCAGCCGATCCGCTGGCAGTTGTCGAAGTCGATGCGATCCGCACCGATCTCCACGGCAAGGCTTTCGTCCGGATCGAGGCGATGGCCGTCGAGGCCGATCAGGCGATAGGTCCCTTCCAGCGATGTCAGCGGGCCAGGCGTTGCCGCAGCCGTCGGCGCGGGCGCCGGCTGCTGCGCCGGGCCGCAGGAGGCGAGGAGCAGAAGCGAGACGAGGAGCGATCGCGTGGCAGGCATGGCAACCCGGGCGCCTATTGGGTGAACAGGGTCGCGCTGGGACCCGTGCCGGTGAATTCGTAGGCGCCGCTTTCCATGTGCTCGACCCGGTCGGCCCCGTCAAAGGCGGCGAACAGGGTTTCCTCTTCGGGCGCGAGGGCGCGCTCGCAACTTTCGGTCGGGACCCTTTCGGTGGCGAAGAGCGCCCCTTCGAAGTGGTAGGCCCACTCGGCCTTCACGCAATCGGCGGTGACAAGGATGCGATCCGGTGTGATGCTGGCGGTAATGCCATAGGGCAGGTCGATCGGATCGCCCCCGGCCCCGGCGACGCGGTATTCTCCCGCCAGGGTGCCGGCGCTGGCGACCATTTCGCCCAGGTCCGTGGCATCGGCCACCGGCGCCTCGTCCCCGACGGGATCAGGCGGCGGTTCCGCTTCCTGGCTGCACGCGGCGAGGGCAAAAAGAGCGAGACAGAATGGTAAGCGCATGACGACTAAACGCCCCGCGCTTCCATTGGCTCCATTGGCTCCACTCAGACGAGTTCCTTCATGCTCGCAGGGTCGAAATCCTGCAGTTCGTCCTCGCGCCCCTCGCGCACCTTCTGGGCCCACTGGGGGTCGGACAGGAGTGCCCGGCCGACGGCGATGAGGTCGAACTCGCCACGCTCCATTCGCGCGACCAGGCCGTCGAGGCTCTCGCGCTCGGCGCTCTTGCCACGGAACGAGCCGAGGAATTCGCTCGACAGGCCGACCGATCCCACGCTGATCGTGGGCGCGCCGGTCACCTTCTTGGCCCAGCCGGCGAAGTTGAGGCCCTGCTCACCGTCGAGCTCGGGAAACTCGGGCTCCCAGAAGCGACGCTGCGAACAGTGAAGGATGTCGACCCCGGCCTCGACGAGCGGGCCGAGCCATTGCTCCAGTTCCTGCGGCGTGGTGGCGAGGCGGGTGTCGTAGTCCTGCTGCTTCCATTGGCTGACGCGCAGGATCAGCGGGTATTCGGCGCCCACCCGGGCGCGCATTTCCTTCACGATCTCGGCGGCGAAGCGGCTGCGTTCGGCGATCGTCGCCCCGCCCCACCTGTCGCCGCGCAGATTGGTTTCCGGCCAGAAGAACTGGTCGATCAGGTAGCCGTGGGCACCGTGGATCTCGACCGTATCGAACCCCAGATCGGCAGCATCCTTCGCCGCGGCCGCGAAGGCGTCGATCGTGTCGGCGATCGCCTCCTCGCTCATCGGCTCCCCAACCTGTTCGTCCGGCTTGTTGAGGCCCGAGGGGGTGTCGAGTGCATCGCGTTCGAATTCGGGGTCCGCCGTGGTGCCGCCGGTATGCCAGACCTGCGGGCCCATCTTGCCGCCCGCCGCGTGCACGCCGTCGATCACCGCCCGCCAGCCTTCGAGCGGTTCTTCGGAATGGAAGAAGGGAATGTTGGGCAGGTTGCGCGAGGACGGCCGGCGCACCACCGTTCCCTCCGACAGGATCAGCCCGACACCCGCCGCCGCGCGCCGCGCGTAGTAGTCTACGTTCGGCTTCCCCGGCACCCCCGCGGGGGCCATATTGCGCGTCATCGGCGCCATCACGATGCGGTTGGGCAGGGTCAGCTTGCCGCCCTCGAACGGCTGGAACAGGACGCTGGTATCGGTCATCGGGGAACTCCGTTTCGTTTCGCCACCTTTAGTGGGGTGGCGCGAACGCCCGCTCAAGGGCTCTTGGCGGGGGTAAAGAAAAACCCCGCCGGATCGCTCCGGCGGGGTCTTTCTGGTCCAATGCCCGGCGGAAAGGTTTACTCGCCTTCCTCGGCCTCGGTCGTACCGCCCATCGCGGCGCGCATGGCGTCTTCGCTCGGCACAGCGTCGGCCTGATCCTCCAGCGTTTCGTCGCTGTCCATCAGGTACTCGCCCGCGTCCGCGTCGGTGCCGTGGGTCGGCCCCTCGACGGTCGCCAGCGGGTCATCGCCGATGTCGTCGGCCGGATCGCGCAGCAGCTCGGCGGCGCGCTCCTCTTCCGCACTGTTGGCGGCGATGAGCGCTGCCTGCGCCTTCTTCCACGATGCACGCAGAGCGGCGTCGCGGCTGGTGGCGGTGACGCGCATCCGGTTCATGCCCGCGCCGGTACCGGCGGGTATGAGACGGCCCACGATCACGTTCTCCTTCAGGCCGATCAGCGTGTCCTTCTTTCCTTCGACCGCCGCCTGCGTCAGCACGCGGGTGGTCTCCTGGAACGAAGCGGCGGAGATGAACGAGCGGGTCTGCAGGCTCGCCTTGGTGATCCCGAGCAGGATCGGCTTGCCTTCGGCCGGCTTCTTGTTCTTGCCGAGCTTGGCGTTCTCTTCGTCCATTTCCTCGCGATCGACCTGTTCGCCCGGCAGCAGCACGGTGTCGCCACCGTCGGTGATCTCGACCTTCTGCAGCATCTGGCGAACGATCACCTCGATGTGCTTGTCGTTGATCTTCACGCCCTGCAGTCGATAGACTTCCTGGATCTCGTCGACGAGGTACTCGGCGAGCGCTTCGATCCCGAGTACTTCGAGGATGTCGTGCGGGTTGGGCGAGCCCGAGATGAGCGTGTCGCCCTTCTTGACGTGGTCGCCTTCCTGGACGTCGATCACCTTGGTCTTGGGGATCAGATACTCGACCGGATCGCCCTCTTCCGGAACGATCGCGATCTTGCGCTTGGCCTTGTAGTCGCGGACGAATTCCACGCGGCCGCTGATCTTGGCGATGATCGCGTTGTCCTTCGGCATGCGCGCCTCGAACAGCTCGGCCACCCGCGGCAGACCGCCGGTGATGTCGCGCGTCTTGGCGGCTTCACGCGAGGCACGGGCAAGGATGTCGCCCGCGTCGATCTGCTGACCGTCCTCGACCGAGAGGATCGTGCCCGGCGCCAGCATGTAGCGCGCGGCCTCGGTCTCTTCGCCCTTCTTGTCGCCTTCCTCGCCCAGCAGGGTGAGGCGCGGACGCAGGTCTTCCTTCTTGGAACGGCCCGCGGCGCGATACTCGGTGACGACGCGCTGGGCGATGCCGGTCGCCTCGTCGATGCGCTCTTCCATCGTCTTGCCGTCGACCAGGTCCTGGTAGCGCACGATGCCCGACTGCTCGGTGATGATCGGCAGCGTGAACGGATCCCACTCGGCGAGGCGCTCGCCTTCCTTCACCTTCGCGCCGTCCGCGAACATGAGCATGGTGCCGTAGGGCACGCGGTGGATCGCGCGCTCACGACCTTCGGCGTCGACGATCGCCATCTCGCCCGAACGGGCGAGCGACAGCCGGCGGCCGCGCTTGTCGGTGATGGTCGGCATGTCGCGGAACACGACCTTGCCGTCCGAAATCGACTCGAGGTGGCTGGTCTCGTTGACCTGCGCCGCGCCGCCGATGTGGAAGGTACGCATGGTGAGCTGGGTGCCCGGCTCGCCGATCGACTGCGCCGCGATGACGCCCACGGCCTCGCCGATGTTGACCGGCGTGCCGCGCGCGAGATCGCGCCCGTAGCAGGTCGCACAGACGCCCTGGTCCGCTTCGCAGACCAGCGGGCTGCGGATCTTGGCCGACTGGACTTCCGCTTCCTCGATGATCTTGACCATCGGCTCGTCGATCAGGGTGCCCTTCTTGACCAGCACTTCGCCGGTCTTGGCGTTGACGAGATCCTCGGCCGTGGTGCGGCCCAGGATACGTTCGCCGAGCGACGCGATGATCGAGCCGCCCTGGATGATGGCACGCATCTCCATGGCGTTCTCGGTGCCGCAATCGTCCTCGACGATCACGCAGTCCTGCGACACGTCGACCAGGCGGCGGGTCAGGTAACCCGAGCTCGCCGTCTTGAGCGCCGTGTCGGCCAGGCCCTTGCGGGCGCCGTGGGTCGAGTTGAAGTACTCGAGGACGGTCAGGCCTTCCTTGAAGTTCGAGATGATCGGGGTCTCGATGATCTCGCCCGAGGGCTTGGCCATCAGGCCGCGCATGCCGGCGAGCTGCTTCATCTGCGCCGGCGAACCACGGGCGCCGGAGTGGCTCATCATGTAGATCGAGTTGATCGGCTTTTCACGGCCGGTCTCGTCCTTCGGGCGCGCGCGGATCTCGTCCATCATGGCGTTCGCCACCTGGTCGCCGCAACGGCTCCAGGCGTCGATCACCTTGTTGTACTTCTCCTGCTGGGTGATGAACCCGTCCTGGTACTGCTGCTCGTAATCGGCGACCAGCTTCTTGGTCTCCTCGATCGTCTCGACCTTGGAGTCGGGGATGATCATGTCGTCCTTGCCGAAGCTGATGCCCGCGCGGCAGGCGTGGCGGAAACCCAGCGCCATGATCGCGTCGGCGAACAGCACCGTGTCCTTCTGGCCGGTGTGGCGATAGACCTGGTCGATGACGTCGCCGATTTCCTTCTTGGTGAGGAGGCGGTTGACGACTTCGAAGGGCACCGTGTGGCTCTTCGGCAGGCATTCGCCGATCAGCATGCGGCCCGGGGTCGTCTCGACCTTGGCCATGTACTGCTTGCCGGCCTCGTCCGTCTGCGGGACGCGGGTCCAGATCTTGGAGTGCAGCGTCACGGCGCCGACGTGCAGCGCCTGGTGAACCTCGTCGATGTCGGCCAGGATCTTGCCCTCGCCGGGTTCGCCCTCGCGGTCCATCGACAGGTAGTACAGGCCCAGCACCATGTCCTGCGAAGGCACGATGATCGGCTTGCCGTTGGCCGGCGAGAGAATGTTGTTGGTGCTCATCATCAGCACGCGCGCTTCGAGCTGGGCTTCCAGCGAAAGCGGCACGTGGACGGCCATCTGGTCACCGTCGAAGTCGGCGTTGAAGGCCGAGCAGACGAGCGGGTGCAGCTGGATCGCCTTGCCCTCGATCAGCACGGGCTCGAAGGCCTGGATGCCGAGGCGGTGGAGCGTGGGGGCGCGGTTGAGGAGGACCGGGTGCTCGCGGATGACTTCATCCAGGATGTCCCAGACTTCCTTACGCTCCTTCTCGACCCACTTCTTGGCCTGCTTGAGCGTCATCGACAGACCCTTGGCGTCGAGCCGGGCGTAGATGAACGGCTTGAACAGTTCGAGCGCCATCTTCTTGGGCAGGCCGCACTGGTGCAGCTTGAGCTCCGGCCCGGTCACGATGACCGAGCGGCCCGAATAGTCGACGCGCTTGCCGAGCAGGTTCTGGCGGAAGCGGCCCTGCTTGCCCTTGAGCATGTCGGACAGCGACTTGAGCGGGCGCTTGTTGGCACCGGTGATGACGCGGCCACGGCGACCGTTGTCGAACAGTGCATCGACCGCTTCCTGCAGCATGCGCTTTTCGTTGCGGACGATGATGTCCGGCGCGCGCAGCTCCATCAGGCGCTTGAGGCGGTTGTTGCGGTTGATCACGCGGCGATAGAGGTCGTTCAGGTCCGACGTGGCGAAGCGTCCGCCGTCGAGCGGGACGAGCGGGCGCAGTTCCGGCGGGATGACCGGCACGACGTCGAGGATCATCCATTCCGGCTTGTTGCCCGAATCGATGAAGCTTTCGACGACCTTGAGGCGCTTGATGATCTTCTTGGGCTTGAGGGTCGACTTGGTCTCGGCCAGCTCGGTCATCAGGGCCTCGCGCTCGGCCTCGAGATCGAGGTCCATGAGCATGATCTTGACCGCTTCCGCGCCGATTCCGGCGGTGAAGGCGTCCTCGCCGTACTCGTCCTGCGCGTCGAGCAGCTCGTCCTCGGTGAGGAGCTGGAACTTCTCCATCGGGGTCAGGCCCGGCTCGGTGACGATGTAGCTCTCGAAGTAGAGCACGCGCTCGAGCTGTTTGAGCTGCATGTCGAGCAGCAGGCCGATGCGCGACGGAAGGCTCTTGAGGAACCAGATGTGCGCCACCGGGGCGGCCAGCTCGATGTGGCCCATCCGCTCGCGGCGGACCTTGGTCACGGTCACCTCGACGCCGCACTTCTCGCACACGACGCCCTTGTATTTCATGCGCTTGTACTTGCCGCACAGGCACTCGTAGTCCTTCACCGGGCCGAAGATGCGCGCGCAGAACAGGCCGTCACGCTCGGGCTTGAACGTGCGGTAGTTGATGGTCTCGGGCTTCTTGATCTCGCCGAACGACCACGAGCGGATACGCTCGGGCGATGCGATCCCGATCTGGATCGTGTCGAAGGTCTCCGGCTTGGCGATCTGGTTGGTGAATTTGGTCAGTTCGTTCATTTTTTCAGTTCCCGTACGGGGTGAAATAGGGGGGCGGGTGGGGAAGAGCCGAAGCCCTTCCCGTTATTCCGCCGCCTCCGGCCACTGGTCCTCTTCGCTCTCGTCGACCAGCGACTTGAGCTCGACGTTGAGGCCCAGGCTGCGCATTTCCTTCACGAGCACGTTGAAGCTCTCCGGGATGCCGGCCTCGAAGGTGTCGTCGCCCTTGACGATCGCCTCGTAGACCTTGGTCCGCCCGACCACGTCGTCGGACTTCACGGTGAGCATTTCCTGCAGCGTGTAGGCCGCGCCATAGGCCTGGAGCGCCCAGACCTCCATTTCGCCGAAACGCTGGCCGCCGAACTGCGCCTTGCCGCCCAGCGGCTGCTGGGTGACGAGCGAGTAGGGGCCGATCGAGCGGGCGTGGATCTTGTCGTCCACGAGGTGGTGCAGCTTCAGCATATAGATGTAGCCCACGGTCACCTTGCGGTCGAAAGCATCGCCCGTCCGGCCGTCGAACAGCGTCACCTGGCCCGAGGTGTCGAGCCCGGCCTTCGCCAGCATTTCGGAGACGTCGGGCTCGCGCGCGCCGTCGAACACCGGGGTGCCGAAAGGAACGCCGTTGCGCAGCAGTTCGGCCATGTCGGCGATCTCGGCCGTCGTACGGCTGTCGATGTCGTCATGATACTGCTCGCCGTAGACGTCCTTCAGGCGTTCGATCACCGCGCTCGGTGCCTTGGCCGTTTCCGGATCCGGGTTGGCGATGCGCCACTCGTCGAGCGCGCCGGCGATCTGCTGGCCCAGGCCACGGGCCGCAAGGCCGAGGTGGGTTTCGAAGATCTGCCCGACGTTCATGCGCGATGGCACGCCCAGCGGATTGAGCACGATGTCGACCGGGGTGCCGTCTTCCATGAACGGCATGTCCTCGGCGGGCAGGATGCGGCTGATGACGCCCTTGTTGCCGTGACGGCCGGCCATCTTGTCGCCCGGCTGCAGCTTGCGCTTCACCGCCACGAAGACCTTGACCATCTTGAGAACGCCGGGGGCCAGTTCGTCGCCGCGTTCGAGCTTCTCCTTGCGGTCCTCGAACTTCTCCTCGATCGCCCTGATCGCCTCGTCGTACTGGCCCTTCACGGCTTCCAGCTGCGACTGCATCTTGTCGTCGGCGACGGCGAACTTGAACCACTCGTAGCGGTCCACGCTCTCGAGCACCGACTGGTCGATGACCGTGCCCTTCTTGATGCCCTTGGGGGCCGCCGAAGCGGTCTGGCCTTCGAGCATCTCGGACAGGCGGTTGTAGGTCGCACGGTTGAGGATGTTGCGCTCGTCCTCGCTGTCCTTCTTGAGGCGTTCGATTTCCTCGTTCTGGATCGCGCGGGTACGGTCGTCGATCTCGATGCCGTGGCGGTTGAACACCCGCACCTCGACGATGGTGCCGGCCACGCCCGGCGGCAGGCGAAGCGAGGTGTCGCGCACGTCGCTGGCCTTTTCACCGAAGATGGCGCGCAGCAGCTTCTCTTCCGGAGTCATCGGGCTTTCGCCCTTGGGCGTGATCTTGCCCACCAGGATGTCGCCCGGGTGCACTTCGGCGCCGATGTAGACGATGCCCGCCTCGTCGAGGTTGCGCAGGGCTTCCTCGCCGACGTTGGGGATGTCCCGGGTGATGTCTTCCGGACCCAACTTGGTGTCGCGGGCCATGACCTCGAATTCCTCGATGTGGATCGAGGTGAACACGTCGTCTTTCACGATGCGTTCGGAGATCAGGATCGAGTCCTCGTAGTTGTAGCCGTTCCAGGGCATGAACGCGACGAGGCTGTTGCGGCCCAGAGCGAGTTCGCCCAGCTCGGTCGAGGGACCGTCGGCGATGATGTCGCCGGCCTCGATCACGTCACCCACCTTCACCAGCGGACGCTGGTTGATGCAGGTGTTCTGGTTCGAACGCTGGAACTTCTGCAGCGTGTAGATGTCGACGCCCGGATTGCCGGCATCGACCTCGCCCGAAGCGCGGATCACGATGCGGCTGGCGTCGACCTGGTCGACCACGCCCGACCGCAGCGCGGAGATGGCGGCGCCCGAATCGCGCGCGACCGTGCCCTCCATGCCGGTGCCGACGAACGGCGCCTCGGCACGAACCAGCGGCACCGCCTGGCGCTGCATGTTCGAGCCCATCAGCGCGCGGTTCGCGTCATCGTTCTCGAGGAACGGGATGAGCGAGGCGGCGACCGAGACGAGCTGCTTGGGCGAAACGTCCATCAGCGTGACCTGGTCGCGCGGCGCCATCACGAACTCGCCGTTCTGGCGGGCCGAGACGAGCTCCTCCGAGAAGCCGCCTTCGGCGCCGAGCTCGGCCGAAGCCTGGGCGACGGTGTGCTTCTGCTCTTCCATGGCGGAGAGGTAGATCACCTCGCCCTTGACCTTGCCGTCCACGACGGTGCGGTACGGAGTCTCGATGAAGCCGTACTTGTTGACGCGGGCGAAGGTGCTCAGCGAGTTGATCAGGCCGATGTTCGGGCCTTCCGGCGTCTCGATCGGGCAGATGCGGCCGTAGTGGGTCGGGTGCACGTCGCGCACCTCGAAGCCGGCGCGCTCGCGGGTCAGACCACCCGGGCCGAGCGCCGAGACGCGGCGCTTGTGGGTGACTTCCGACAGCGGGTTGGTCTGGTCCATGAACTGCGAGAGCTGGCTGGAACCGAAGAACTCGCGCACCGCGGCAACCGCAGGCTTGGCGTTGATCAGGTCGTTGGGCATCACGGTCGACACGTCGACGCTGCTCATGCGCTCCTTCACCGCGCGCTCCATGCGCAGCAGGCCGACGCGGTACTGGTTTTCCAGCAGCTCGCCGACCGAGCGGACGCGGCGGTTGCCGAGGTTGTCGATGTCGTCGACCTCGCCCTTGCCATCCTTCAGGTCGACCAGTTCCTTGACCACCGCCAGGATGTCTTCCTTGCGCAGCGTGGTCACCGTGTCCTCGGCGTCGAGGCCGAGACGCATGTTGAGCTTGACGCGGCCGACGGCCGAAAGGTCATACCGCTCGCCGTCGAAGAACAGGCCTTCGAACAGGGCTTCGGCGGTTTCCTTGGTCGGCGGCTCGCCGGGACGCATGACCTTGTAGATCGCCTCCAGGCCTTCTTCGCGGTTCTCGGCCTTGTCGACCTGCAGGGTGTTGCGGATCCACGGACCGGTCTGCACGTGATCGATGTCGAGCAGGTCGAGCTGGTCGATGCCGGCCTTGTCGAGCTTCTCGAGGTTCTCGGGCGAAACCTCGTCGCCCGCCTCGATCCAGATGCGGCCGGTCTTCTCGTCGATGAGATCGTTGGCGGCATAGCGGCCGAAGATTTCCTCGGTCGGGATGAGCAGGGTCTTGAGGCCGTCCTTCTCCGCCTTGTTGGCAGCGCGCGGGGAGACCTTCTGGCCGGCGGGGAAGACTTCCTCGCCGGTCTTGGCATCGACCAGGGCGAAGCCCGGCTTGGCGTTGCGCCACTGCTCGGCGACGAAGGGGATCTGCCAGCCGTCCTTGGCGCGCTTCCACGCCACCTTGGAGTAGAAATGGTCGAGCACCTGCTCGGCATCGAGGCCGAGGGCGTAGAGCAGGCTGGTGACCGGCAGCTTGCGCTTGCGGTCGATGCGCACGTTCACGATGTCCTTGGCGTCGAACTCGAAGTCGAGCCACGAGCCGCGGTAGGGGATCACGCGGGCGGCGAAGAGGAACTTGCCCGACGAGTGCGTCTTGCCGCGGTCATGGTCGAACAGAACGCCAGGCGAACGGTGCATCTGGCTGACGATGACGCGTTCGGTGCCGTTGATGACGAAGGTGCCGTTCTCGGTCATGAGCGGCATGTCGCCCATGTAGACGTCCTGCTCCTTGATATCGAGGACGGAGCGGGTCTCCGTCTCCTGGTCCACCTCGAACACGATCAGGCGCAGCGTGACCTTCATCGGCGCGGCGTAGGTGATGCCGCGCTGGCGGCACTCGGTCGTGTCGTACTTGGGATCTTCCAGCTCGTAGTGGACGAAATCGAGCTCGGCGGTGCCGGCAAAGTCGCGGATCGGGAACACCGAGCGCAGGGTCTTCTCGAGCCCCGAGACGTAGCCCGTGCTCTTGTCGGAACGCAGGAACTGCTCGTAGCTCTCGCGCTGCACCTCGATCAGGTTCGGCATCTGCACCACTTCGTGGATGTCGCCGAAGATCTTGCGGATGCGCCGCGACTTGTTGCCCTTGACCGGGGCCTTCGCCCCGCCTGCGTTCTTTTGGGTTGCCATAACTGGAAGTCAGCCTCTTCGCATTGCCGGACCGGAGATCCCGGAGCCGGCGTGAAATTCGCATGGGCGGGAACGCGCGAGACGCGAAACGGCCGCAGTCGGGGCGCACCTCTGGGAGGGGCCGGACAGCAGCCTTTGATCAGCGTCTCACGGAATGCCGGGCTTCCTTTCCGTGGTGCACCCCCGCGTCAGGTGCGCCTTGCTCGAAGCTGCCGGCTGGGGCGCATATAGGGAACGCCGCGCCCGGGGTCAACACGGCAGGCGATTCGCTTCTCCACGCTGGAGGCGATCTGCCGCGAACTGGATTGCCAGCCGGGCGACCTGCTGGGGTACGACGCGACCCGATCGCCGCTTTCCTACTGGGCCTGGTAGGTGACATGCCCGGGCCGATGACACTCGATTTCCCACCGTACCGTCGCCGGGGCGCAGGCCGCGCGGGCCGCCTCGCGCCGCAGCGCAAAGTTTTCGCAGGACAGCGTTCCAGGTGTTCCATCGGTGTGAACTTCGCCCCTTGCGATGGCGGTGCGCCAGGACGTCGGCGAGTCGGTTTTCCTTGACCCGCCCGGCGAATTCCGTATTGGCCCGCCCCGACTGCGGAGCCCAACAGCTCCAGGGTCATCCGTCCGAGACAGCTGGTGAGGGTTTCCCTCTTAATTTCCAGCCTAGACGGGGAAACGAGATTTTTCGGCGGTGCCAGTGGCCCCGTCTCGCGCCACTCTGGTGCACCCCTCCTTCCCCCTCAACGGACTCGTTCGCGGCGCATCCGTGCGGCGTGACAAACGTAGCCGGTCGCCTGCGCGCCAGCGTATGCGACCATTGTGAAGGAGTATGGCATGGATCGTTCGCAGAAAGCCGATTCGGTCGCCCAGCTCAGTGCAGCCTTCGCCGAGGCGGGCGTGGTGGTCATCACCCGCAACCTCGGGCTTTCGGTGGCGCAGTCCACCGATCTGCGTTCGAAGATGCGCGACGCCGGGGCGACCTACAAGGTTGCGAAGAACCGTCTCGCCAAGCTCGCCCTGAAGGACACCGACTACACTGGGCTCGAGGAACACCTCACCGGCCCGACCGCCCTCGCCTATTCGACCGATCCGGTCGCGGCGGCGAAGGCTGTGGTCGATTTCGCCAAGACGACCGACAAGCTCGAAATCGTCGGCGGTTCGATGGGCAGCACCGCACTCGACGCGGATGGGGTCAAGGCACTTGCCTCGATGCCGTCGCTCGACGAGCTGCGTGGCAAGATCGTGGGCCTCGTCAACGCGCCGGCGACCAAGGTCGTCCAGCTCGTCAACGCCCCCGCGAGCAAGCTCGCCCGCGTCTTCGGGGCCTATGCGGCCAAGGAAGCGGCGTAAGCGGTTTTTCGAATTTGAAACGAAACATTCCGGGGCTCGTATGCCCCGATCAATCTGGAGTGAAACTACATGGCTGATATCGCCAAGCTGGTCGAAGACCTGTCCGCCCTGACCGTCATGGAAGCCGCCGAGCTTGCCAAGGCGCTTGAAGAAGCGTGGGGCGTCAGCGCCGCCGCTGCCGTTGCCGTTGCCGCTCCGGCCGGTGGTGGTGAAGCCGCTGCCGCTGCCGAAGAGCAGACCGAGTTCGACGTCATTCTCACCGGCGACGGTGGCAAGAAGATCCAGGTCATCAAGGAAGTCCGCGCCATCACCGGCCTGGGCCTGACCGAAGCCAAGTCCCTCGTCGAGAGCACCCCGAAGGCGGTGAAGGAAGGCGTGAATAAGGCCGAGGCCGAAGAGATCAAGAGCAAGATCGAAGCCGCCGGTGGTACCGTCGAGCTGAAGTAAGCCTTGCAAGGTTTTGCGGATGTCTTGAAGCATCCGTGATCGGGAGGGCGGTGCCGCAAGGTGCCGCCCTTTCGCTTTGCCCGTTTGCAGCGGGACAAACCGACCCTAAAGGGCCTGCGTGACCGCGCTGCGCGCCCTCCTTCGCCGGAATGCCGGCGTCGCCCTTGCCTTGCTGGCGGTGGCGCTGCTCGTCCGCGCGGCCGTGCCGCAGGGCTGGATGCCCGAGACGGCGCACGGCACGATCAGCATAACGCTGTGCACCGCGGCCGGGGCAGTTCAAATGCACCTGCCCGGCAAGCACGAGCCCTCGCCCGATCACGAGCGCGGCCAGCAGCCCTGCGCGTTCGGCGGCCTCGCCCACGCGAGTACGCCGCCCGAGCCGGGCGCGGTCCTGCCGCTGCCCGGGCCCGTGGCCGAACAATACGTTCGCGCCTACACGCACTTCATTCTCGCCCAGGCCGCGCGGCAGATGCCGCCGGCCCGCGCACCCCCCGCCAGAGTCTGATCGCCGCCCGGACCGTCCGTCCGGAATTCGACACCAGACTTTCGGGAATATCGATATGAAGACACTGCTTTCCGGCAGCGCGCTCGCGCTGGCCGCCTTCACACCGCTGTCGGCCGCTTCCGCGCAGGATGCCGCCGTCAATGAAATTACCGTCGACGCACCGCTTCTCCACCCTGCGGCGGGCATGATGAACGAGCACATGCACGAGGGTGGCGAGTTCATGATCGGCCTCAGGGTCGAGCGGACTCACGCTTCGGGTACGAACCGCTCGGGCACCTCCGCCATCTCCGACGCCGCCATACTCGCCGCCGGTTACAGCGCGCGGACGAAGTCGATGGACATGGACATGGCCATGCTCGACCTGATGTACGCGCCCACCCGCAACCTCACGCTCATGGTCATGCCGATGTACATGCGCCACACCATGACGATGGTCGGGATCGATCCGGCCGCCGGCATGGGTGGCATGACGGGCGGCCATGCAGGTCACATGACGCTCGGCTATGGAATGACGCACGAGCACGCGACCGAAGGCTTCGGCGACACGCTCGTCTCGGCCTCCTACCGCCTCGCCAAATCGCCCGGATTCGGCGCCCACGCCACGCTCGGCGTCTGGGTCCCGACCGGTGCGGTCGACAAGACCAATCCCGACGCCAGCTTCGTCCACTACGGCATGCAGCCGGGCAGCGGCACGTGGGACGTCGAGCCGTCCCTCACGGTTCGCGGGCGATCGGGAGCGATCGGCTGGGGCGCCCAGGCAGGCTATCGCTGGCGGGCGGAGAAGGAAAACGACAGCGGCTTCCGCTTCGGCGACATCGCCCACGCAACCGGCTGGGCGAGCTACTTGCTGGGAACCGACCTCGGCGCCACCGCGCGAGTGGAATATCGCCACGAGGGCAAGGTTGAGGGCCACTACAACGCGGGCCACAATCACGCCGCACCGCCCGACCGGCAGGCCAACTACGGCGGCGACACGGTGGACGCCGGGCTCGGCCTCAACTGGCTGTTGCCGATTGCCGCGGCCACGCGGCCGCAGCTGGGCGCCGAGTTCGCGGTCCCGCTCTACCAGGACCTCAACGGCATCCAGGCGCCACGCAAATGGCGGCTTTCGCTGTCGTTAAGCCAGACCTTCTGATGCACGTCCCGCGCGGGGCGGTGGCGGCGCTCAGTCGCCGCGCCGCTCCGCGCGGGTTTCCTGCGTGATGATCCGCTCGCGTCCGGCGCGGTAGTCGCCCTCGTCCTTTTGCAGGTCGAGCCGCTCGCGGTCGTTGTCGCGATATTCCTTTTCCGCGGCGTCTATGTCCTGCAGGCTGTCGCCCAGGTCCTCCAGCGCGGCGCGGGCCATCTGCACCGCGCTCTCCATGACCTCGCGGATCGCGTAGTCGGCCGGCGCGCCGCGCAGGTCGATCAGGCTGCGCCGGTCGAAAACCCGGGCAAAGATCTTCGCCTGCGGGAAGTGCTCACGCACCGAATGCAGGAAGTCCGCGGTCGGGTTCTCGCCATCGAGACAGAACAGGATCAGGTCGGCCTCGCCGGCGCCGGCCTGGCGCAGCAGGTCGATCCGCGTGCCGTCGCCGAAATAGACTCGCGCGCCGAACTCCTCGGCCAGGTCGATCAGCTCGCTATCGGTGTCGATCAGGGTGACGGGGATGTTCGACAGGATGAGCATCTGCGCCACTGTCTGACCGAACCGCCCATAGCCTACGACGAGCGCACTCGCCCCGTCGGTCTTCGGCTCCTCCATCCCGCTGGTGTCGGGGGTCGGTTCGCGGCGGATGCGCTCGGTCGCCATCATCAGGAACGGCGTGGTCGCCATCGAAAGGGTGACGATCGCGCCGAACAGGCTCGCCGCGCTCGGTTCGATCAGAAGACCCTGCTGCGCCCTGGTGAACAGCACGAAACCGAATTCACCTCCCTGGCTGAGCAGCAGACCAAGTGCCAGCGCCGCGCGCCAGCGCATTCCGAACAGCAGGCCCAGCCCGCCGATCACCACCGTCTTGGTTGCGATCAGGCCCATGGCCATGAGGAACACGAAGACCGGGTTCGCGGCGATCACGGACAGGTCGAGCATCATGCCCACGGCAAGGAAGAACAGGCCGAGCAGGATCGAGCGGAACGGCTCGACGTCGGCCTCCAGCTCGTGGCGGAAGGGCGTGTCGGCCAGCATGACCCCGGCGATGAACGCGCCGAGCGCGGTCGACAAGCCGAGTTGCTCCATCAGAGCGGCATAGGCGGCGACCACCGCGATCGCGGCGACAACGAACATCTCGCGCTCGCCGAGCTGCGAAATCAGGCGGAACAACGGCCGCACGAGGAAGCGCCCCGCGGCGACGAGACCGGCGATCGCCACGAGCGTCATGCCCACCATTGCCCAGCCGGGAGGTCCCGTGTCAGCGGCCGGATTGCGGCTCAGTGCGGCGACGATGGTCAGCAGCGGGATGATCGACAGATCCTGGAACAGCAGGATCGAGAAGGCCCGCTCGCCAAAGGGCGAATTGAGCCGCCCGGCTGACTGCAGCATCGGCAGAACCTGTGCGGTCGAGGACAGCGCGAGCGGCAGGCCGATGGCAAGCGCCGCGGCCGGGGTGAAAGCGGTGGACGCGAGCAGCAGTCCGGTCAGCGCCAACCCGCAAAGCGCAACCTGCAGCAGGCCGAGTCCGAAGATCTCGCTCTTCATCCGCCAGAGACGGCTGGGCGACAGCTCGAGCCCGACGATGAACAGCAGCAGCGTGATACCCAGCTCGGCGACCGGGATCATTTCCTCGGCCTGGCCGACAAGGCCGAGCACGTGCGGTCCCACCACCGCGCCCGCCACGAGATACCCGAGCGTGGCGCCCAGCCCCAGCTTGCGGAACAGCAGGACGAAGAACAGGCCGAAGCCGAGCAGGAGGACCCCGTCCCGCAGGAACGAGACCCCCTCGTGTTCCATCAAAGCGTCTTCAGATAGTCGATGATCGCCTTGCGCTTGGCGTCGTCCTTCACCCCGGCGAAGGCCATGGTCGTGCCGGGTACGACAGCCTTGGGCTCGGCCAGGTACTTGTCGAGCGTCGCGGCATTCCAGGTCAGATTGGCCGAGGCCATGGCCGGGCTGTACTTGAAGCTGTCGACATGGCCCGATTTGGCGCCGAACACCCCGGCAAGCGATGGCCCGATGAGGTTATCACCCGGGGTCGTCTTGTGACAGACGGCGCACTGCTTGAACGCGTCGGGCGGGCCCGAAGCGGCAGCCATGGTGGGCGCAGGCGCCGGGCTGGGCGTTGCGCTGGCGCTCGGTGAAGGGGCCGGCGTGGCTGCATCGGTCGCAGCAGCGTCAGGCGTCTCTGCCGCCTCGGGGACGGGAGCCGCGGCATCGTCCGCCACCGGCACCGCCTGCGCCGTCGCCGGTTCCGCCGCGGTCGTTTCGGTGGTTTCTGTCTTCTCGGACCCGCAGGCGCCGAGCGCGACGATCAGGGCAACGGCAATGGCGAAGCGCGAAGTCATGGTGATCTCCGGTTGAACTCGCGGCTTTCCTACCGCGCCGGGCGCGATTCACAAGCAGGCACGCATTGGCCGATCACAACCTGAAGTTGAGCCGCACGCCCATCATGTCGATGCCGGGATTCTGGCGCGCATTGAAGATGCGGCCCTGGCTGATGTGAACCCAGCTCGCCTCTACCGCCGTACGCTCCGATACCTTCACCCCGACCGCGACCTCGGGCTCGAACAGAACCCGGCTGCCGAGCTCCGTATGGCGCATGACGACAGGGTCGATCCGGTTCGCGGGCCCGTCGTGGATCACGATGCCGATTCCGGGGCGCACGTAGACCGGGCCCTTGCCCAATTTCCATGCCAGGCCGAGCCCGGCGAAGCTGGTATCGCCCACGGTATTGAGCGAACCGATGACATAAGGTGCGGGTTTGCCGATGAAATCGAGCGCCTCGAGCGGCGCAAAACGATAGCCTATCTCGACATCGGCGCCGCCTTCGTTCGTCGCGAAGGTGAACGGAGTGTCGACTTCGTGGGCATAGAATCCTGCGAAGACCTCGTCGGCATGGGCAGGAGCCGCGGCCGACGCGACAAGCACGGCGACGGCGATCGGCAGCGATTTCATTTCAGGCGGAATCCCCCCAAGGTTGCGAACCGGCACGCTATCGCTGTGGCAAGCTTGCCTCAACATGAAGGAAAGTTTCGCGCGCAACCGCATCCCCGCTTCCCGCAATTCGTGCACGCGACTATCCGGGCCGGCTTTGCCATGATCGCAGACCCGGTCCTCGAGCCCCCGCGCAGCGGCGAAGGATGGCGCGGCGAGATCGCCGCCACCCTGGCGCTCGCCTGGCCGTTGGCGCTTGCCAACCTTGCGCAGATGATGGTCCATGCGATCGACGTGGTCTTCGTCGCCAGGCTGGGCGATGCGCCGCTTGCCGCCTCCAGCCTCGCCATCTCGCTCTTCGCCACGATCGTCGGTTCCCTGACGGGCATGACGGGCTTCGTCGCCGCGCTGATTTCGGCCGAGCTCGGGCGCCGCAAACACGCCGTGCGCGAAGTGCGCCGTTCGGTCCGCATGGGCCTGTGGCTCGCCGTGGGGCTGGGCGCGCTGGCGCTCGTTCCGCTCGCGTTTGCAGAGCGGTTCATGCTGGCGACCGGGCAGTCCCCTGCCATCGCGAAACTCGCGGGCGACTTTCTGGCCATCCTCATGTTCGCTGGCATCCCGATGCTGTGCGCGAACGTGCTGAGAAACTTCGTCTCGGCGCTCGGGCGCCCGGTCTTCGCAACGATGATCACCGTGCTGGCCATCGGCGTCAGCGCACTGGGTAATTACGCCTTCGTGTTCGGCCACTTCGGTGCCCCGGCCATGGGGATGAAGGGCTCGGCCGTATCGAGCGTGACCGTCGCGATTTTCAATGCCGCCTGCTACGTCGTCGTCATCTGCCTCGATCGCCGGCTGCGTCGCTATCGCGTCTTCGGCAACTGGTGGCGCCAGGAATGGAGCCGGCTGCGCGAGCTGGTGGTCAAGGGCGCGCCGGTGGCCTTCACGATCTTCGCCGAGATCGGGCTGTTCAGCGCCGCCGCTTTCCTGATGGGCCGCGTCGGGCCGATCGAGCTGGCCGCGCACGCGCTGGCGCTGCAGATCGCGGCGATCGCCTTCCAGGTGCCCTTCGGGGTCAGCCAGGCCGCGACGATCCGCGTCGGTTACTTCTACGGCGCGCGCGACCCGGAAGGCATCCGCCGCGCGGGCTGGAGCGCACTCGTGATCGGGGCGATCTTCACGCTCGCCTCGGCCGCGGTCATGCTGCTTGCTCCCGCTGCGGTCCTGCGGCTCTACGTCGACCCGTCGCTGCCGCACAACGCGGCGCTCGTCGGCTTCGCGGTGCACTTCCTGGCCATCGCCGCCGCGTTCCAGCTGGTCGACGGCGTACAGACGATCGCCGCCGGCTCGTTGCGCGGTTTGCAGGACACCCGGGTGCCCATGTGGCTTGCGCTGTTCGGGTATTGGGTGCCCGGGCTCGGCGCCTCGGCATGGCTCGGCCTCTATACACCGCTCGCCGGGACCGGGATCTGGATCGGCCTCGCCGTGGGCCTGACGGTGGTAGCCGCGCTGCTGACGGGCCGCTGGCTGGCGCGCGGCCGACTCGGCCTCCTGCCGGTCTAGGCCCTCCCGCGCCCGATGAAGAATCTTGCCGTAGTCCGCTTGACCTGCGCGCGCGGCGCACTATTTCGACGGCGCTGGCACTCTCGGTCGAGAGTGCCAAGACAGGGTTCAACCTTACGAGAGAGGTTCACACAAATGGCATTTCGTCCGCTGCACGATCGCGTGCTGGTCCGCCGCATCGAGGCCGAGGAAAAGACGGCCGGCGGCATCATCATCCCCGATAACGCCAAGGAAAAGCCGAGCGAAGGCGAAGTCGTCGCCGTCGGCAACGGCTCCAAGGCCGAAGATGGCACCGTCACCCCGCTCGACGTCAAGGCGGGCGACCGCGTGCTGTTCGGCAAGTGGTCGGGTACCGAGGTCAAGCTCGACGGCGAAGACCTGCTGATCATGAAGGAAAGCGACATCATGGGCGTGATCGGCTGATCGCCGCACTCCCTCGCGCTTTCCCAACAGACACGAATTTCCAGGAGAAACGAAAATGGCTGCCAAGGACGTAAAGTTCGGCCGCGATGCGCGTGAGCGCATCCTCAAGGGCGTCGACACGCTCGCCAATGCCGTCAAGGTCACGCTCGGCCCCAAGGGCCGCAACGTCGTGCTCGACAAGAGCTTCGGCTCGCCGCGCATCACCAAGGACGGCGTCACCGTCGCCAAGGAGATCGAGCTCAAGGACAAGTTCGAGAACATGGGTGCGCAGATGCTGCGCGAAGTGGCCTCGAAGACCAACGACCTCGCCGGCGACGGCACCACCACCGCCACCGTTCTGGCCCAGGCCATCGTGCGCGAGGGCATGAAGTCGGTCGCCGCTGGCATGAACCCGATGGACCTCAAGCGCGGCATCGACACTGCGGTGAGCGCCGTGGTCGAGAACCTCAAGGGCCGCTCCAAGGACGTCTCCGGCACGTCCGAGATCGCCCAGGTCGGCGTGATCTCGGCCAACGGCGACAAGGAAGTCGGCGAGAAGATCGCCGAGGCGATGGAGAAGGTCGGCAAGGAAGGCGTGATCACCGTCGAGGAAGCCAAGGGGCTCGAGTTCGAACTCGACGTGGTCGAAGGCATGCAGTTCGACCGCGGCTACCTCTCGCCTTACTTCGTCACCAACCCCGAGAAGATGATCGTCGAGCTGGATAACCCCTATATCCTGATTCACGAGAAGAAGCTCTCCAACCTGCAGGCGATGCTGCCGATCCTCGAAGCCGTGGTGCAGAGCGGTCGTCCGCTGCTGATCATCGCGGAAGACATCGAGGGCGAGGCGCTGGCCACCCTGGTTGTCAACAAGCTGCGCGGCGGCCTCAAGGTCGCGGCGGTCAAGGCTCCGGGCTTCGGCGATCGTCGCAAGGCGATGCTGCAGGACATCTCGATCCTGACCTCGGGCGAGATGATCTCCGAAGACCTCGGCATCAAGCTCGAGAACGTCACCGTGGGCATGCTCGGTGAAGCCAAGCGCGTCACCATCGACAAGGACAACACCACGATCGTCGATGGCGCCGGCAATGCCGACGACATCAAGGCCCGGGTCGAACAGATCCGCGCCCAGATCGAGACAACCACGTCGGACTACGATCGCGAGAAGCTGCAGGAGCGGCTGGCCAAGCTCGCCGGCGGCGTTGCGGTGATCAAGGTCGGCGGCGCTTCGGAAGTGGAAGTGAAGGAGCGCAAGGACCGCGTGGACGACGCGCTTCACGCGACCCGTGCCGCGGTGGAAGAAGGGATCGTCCCGGGCGGCGGTGTTGCTTTGCTCTATGCGACCAAGGCGCTCGCAGGCCTCAAGGGCGACAACGACGACCAGACCCGCGGCATCGACATCGTGCGCCAGGCGATCATGTCGCCGATCCGGCAGATCGCCGAGAACGCCGGCCATGACGGTGCGGTGGTTTCGGGCAACCTGCTGCGCGAGGACGACGAATCGCAGGGGTTCAACGCGGCAACCGACACGTACGAGAACCTCGTTGCTGCCGGCGTGGTCGACCCGACCAAGGTCGTTCGTACCGCTCTGCAGGATGCGGCTTCGGTCGCCGGCCTGCTGATCACCACCGAAGCGGCGATCAGCGAGTTGCCGGAAGACAAGCCGGCCCCGGCCATGCCCGACATGGGCGGCATGGGCGGTGGCATGGGCTTCTGAGCCCACGCGCTTAACGCACAATCGGAAGGGCCGGCGGAGCGATCCGCCGGCCCTTTCTCTTTGGCGGGCCCCAAAGGCGACCACAAAAAAGAGCCCGGAGAACATCGTCCCCCGGGCCCTTGAAGTCTGAGATCGGATGAATTTCCGCTCTCTGGGTCGCAAGGGTCTTTTGGCCGGGCCGCGGCCTCTTTTGAATAGCACCTACTGGTTATGCGGCCGGCGCATCGCCAATCCGGGGCAGCGCGGCTACCCGGCGAACGATGTCGATCAGCCGGCTGCAGCCCATCTTTTCGCCCACTGTCCTGAGCTGGACGCGAACGGTGTTGAGACTGGTGCCCCGAGCCTCGGCAATGTCGGCCGGGTCGAGGCCGTCGGTCAGCATGACAGTGATATCCGCCTCGCTGGCAGACAGGCCGTAGAGCCGGCGCAGGACGTCGGAGCGAGTCGGCTCGGGGGCGGACGGGAAGGCGACCAGCGTTCGCGCCCGGCCGCCAGCGGGCGGAAGCGCAAGAAAGGTCATGTCGAGCGATGCCCCGTCTGCAGCCTCCAGCCGCAAGCCCGTATGGCGCAATTCGCCCAGAGCTTCGAGCGTGGCTGCCAGTGCCTTCCCATTGCGCACGGTGCGGCAGGCCAGTCGGCCTTTTTCACTGCGGATAAGGTCTCCTTGCCGCAAGCGACTCTCGGCGGCGGCGTTGGCCATCAGGATGCAGCCCTGCGCATCGAGCAGGATCATCCCGTCCCCGATCGCATCGAGCGCAGACGAGCGCTCGACAATGTCCCGCTCCATCCCCTGGAGCCGTCCGCGCAGGGACATGACGCGCGCGAGGTCGGGCGCGATCGAGCTGAGTGCATCCTTGGCCCGGTCGCTGTATCCGCTCCCTCGCCCCTGCTGGAAGCTCATCGACCCGATGCCGTATTCGGTTTGCGTGGTCACACCCAGGACATGGAAAGTGTCGTCTCCCAGGGGGCGAAAGAAGTTCTGGTAGAGGCCGGACCACTCGATCTCGCGGGTCGTCAGGTGGCGGCCGGGGTCGACCATGACGCCCGGCTTCCAGTGCGCGAGGAGGTGTCTGACCCACGGGTCCTCCTCGAAGAACGTCCGGTAATACTCGTCGATGTGTTCGGGGGCGAAATAGGTGTTGGCGATATTGAGCGCCCGCATGCCATCGTGAAAGGCAAAGCCGCCGACATAGGACCGGGCGCCGATAATTCCGGCGATATCGTCCAGCGCGGACGCGAATTCGCTCTCGTCGAACAGCGCGTCGAACAGGCGCGCCTTGTCAGGCAGTTTCATTGCGACCCCCGTTTTTTGGGGAGACTATCCTTGCGACAGGTCAATGAGAAGGTGGCAAGATCCGCATACGAAACCTTTCTGGCGATCGCGGCACCCGGGCTGGCCGGTGCGGCTCCGGCGCATGGCACAAACCGGCCGGGACATCGTTGGTGTGGCAAGATAGGAGGAACGCCCATGAAATGTCCCCACAACGCCCACGTCGCTCTTGTCGATGGCGAGCGCTTCGTCATCCTGCGCAACACCGGGCAAATGTTTGAACCCAAGCTCGAGCAGGCGAAGGAACCCTCGCTGGAGGAAACGAACTTCAGCGCCGGCGTGCGCCACCAGGACCTTTCCGGCCAGCGCAACGGTTCGACCGACCTCAATGAGCTGGCGCATGGCGCCGCGGCGGCCGAGTGGCTCAACGCCGGCGCGCTCGCGAACCGCATCGAGGACGTGCTGATTATCGCCGATCCCAAGACCCTGGGTGAGATGCGGCGGCATTATCACAAGGAACTGAAGTCGCGCATCGTGGGCGAGATCGCCAAGGACCTCACCGGGGAACCGATTTCCGAGATCGAAAAGGCGATCGCCGCCGCCTGAGGGAGCCGCGAAAGAAATCATGCCGGACAGTCGGGAACAACGAGCCGCCATGATAGAGCGGCAGCTTCGCGGCCGGGGCATTGGCGACGACAGGATCCTGCAAGCCTTCGCCGCCGTCCCGCGCGAGGAGTTCGTGCCCGCCAACTTGCGCGAGTTCGCCTACGAGGACGGCCCGCTACCGATCGGCGAGGGGCAGACGATCAGCCAGCCCTACATCGTTGCCCTGATGATCGAGGCGGCAGACCTGGAGGCGGGGGACCGGGTTCTCGAAGTGGGCGCCGGCTCCGGATATGCCGCGGCCGTGGTCGGCCGGATCGCCGGCGAGGTCTACGCCATCGAGCGGCATGAGCCGCTGGCTCGTGCGGCGCAGGAAAGGCTTCTGCGTCTCGGTTGCGAGAACGTGGCGGTCATCGCGGGTGACGGCAGCGGTGGCCTGCCCGGCAAGGCGCCGTTCGACGCGATAATCGTGGCAGCCGGCGGCGACCGCGTGCCCGAGCCGCTCAAGCACCAGCTCGCCATCGGCGGGCGTCTCGTCATCCCGGTGGGCGAGGAGGCCATCCAGTCGCTCCTGTGCGTCACCCGCACCGGCGAGAACGAATGGAGCGAGCACGACCTCGGCGCCGTCCGCTTCGTGCCGCTGATCGGCGCTCACGGGCGATGGGAAGACGGCAGCCGAGCGGCAACCAACCATGGGCCGGCGCGGGAAAGATCCCTGCCCGAATGCATCGCCGAGGCCGCCCGCCCCCTTCCGCCGATAGACGACGCGACCTTCGCCGAGGCTTTCGACCGCTATGCGGACCGCAAGGTCGTGCTGCTGGGCGAAGCCAGCCACGGCACGCACGAATTCTACGCGGCCCGCGCCGCCATCACCCGGCGGCTGGTGGAACGGCACGGCTTCACGATCGTCGCCGCCGAAGCCGACTGGCCGGACGCCGCGGTTCTCGACCGGCACATCCGCCACCGCAAGCCGCGCAGCGGCGCCCCCCGCCCTTTCCAGCGCTTCCCGACCTGGATGTGGCGCAACCCCGTCGTCGCGCAGCTCATGCACGATCTGCACGCGCTCAACCGGGGGCGCGAAGACGACGACATGGCCGGCTTCTATGGCCTTGATATCTACAACATGTCCGGCTCGATCGAAGCCGTCCTCGCCTATCTCGACGAGCACGATCCCGAAGCCGCCGCGGTGGCGCGCCAGCGCTATGGCTGCCTCACGCCGTGGCAGGCCGATCCGGCGACCTACGGCCGGGCCGCACTCACCCAAGGCTATGCCGAGTGCGAGGAGGAGGTGATCGCCGAATGCCGCGACCTGCTCGAACGGGCACTGAGCGAAGACGGTGAGATGTTCGGCGCGGCGATGAACGCCCGTCTCGTCGCCTCGGCCGAACGCTACTACCGGATCATGTATTACGGCGGGGCCGAGAGCTGGAACCTGCGCGACAGCCACATGGCCGAGACCCTCGAACACCTGCTCGATCATCGCGGACCCGATGCCAAGGCCGTCGTCTGGGCGCACAACAGCCATATAGGCGACGCCCGCGCGACCGAGATGGGCAGCGTGCGGGGGGAGCACAACATAGGCCAGCTCGTGCGCGAGCGCTGGGGTGACCAGGCGGCGCTGATCGGCTTCGGAACGCACGGCGGCACGGTCACTGCGGCGAGCGACTGGGACGGAGAGCACGAGACCAAGCGCGTCCTTCCGTCGCGGCGCGATTCCTACGAGCGGGCCTGCCACGACAGCGGCGTGAAGCGCTTCGTGCTCGACCTGCACGCGAACAAGGCGCTGCATCGACGCCTGTCCGAGCCCCGGCTCGAGCGCTTCATCGGCGTCATCTACCGTCCGGACACCGAGCGGTGGAGCCATTACAGCGAAGCCGTCCTCCCAGAACAGTACGACGCCTGGGCGTGGTTCGACGAGACCACCGCGTTGCGTCCGCTCGCTCCCGACGAGCCCCACAGCGGTGTTCCGGAGACCTTCCCGTTCGGCCTGTGACGCGATAGGAGGGGCACATAACAGCCGAGGGAGAATGCCGATGCGCCGCCTTGCCCTGATTGCCGCCCTGACTTTAGCCGCCCTGCCGGTCGCCGGGTGCACCACCACGTCGGATGGCGCTGCGGCAACCGCGCCGGCCGACTACGGCGCCGCCCTCGCCGATCCGCGCCGCCCCGCTGGCGATCGCGACCGGGACGCGCTGCGGCTCCCCGGCCAGGTGCTTTCCTTTGCGCAGATCGCCCCGGGCGAGGTCGTCGGCGACTACCTGATGGGCAGCGGCTACTGGACGCGGCTCATCGCCCCGGCCGTCGGGCCGAAGGGCAAGGTCTATGGCTTCACCGCCGACGAGTTCGTCGCCTTCCGCCCGGCCTACGCGACCGAGCAGGACGCGGTGGTCAAGGATTACGACAACGTGTTCAAGGTCCGCTCGCCCATCGCTGCGCCGGCCTTTCCCGAAAAACTCGACACGCTGATCACGGTGCAGAATTTCCACGACCTGTTCATCGGAGCGATGCCGGCGGGCACCGGCGCGAAGGCGGCCAAGGCCTTCTACGATGCGCTCAAGCCCGGCGGCACACTGGTGGTCATCGACCACAGCGCGCCGGACGGCAGCGGCACGTCCACGAGCGACAAGACTGCACCGGATCGGCCGGCAGTTCGTGGTCGACACGCTGACGGGGGTCGGCTTCAAGCTGGACGGGACGGCCGACTTCTACGCCCGCGCGGACGATCCGCGTACCGCGAACGTCTTCGATCCCTCGATTCGTGGCAAGACGGACCAGTTCGCGCTGCGTTTCAGGAAGCCGGCCTAGCGTCCAACCCACCGGATGGGCCCTGTATGGGCTAAACGGAGCGTCGCGGACTCGGCTCGTCTCGCCGTAAGTCTCGCTTCATCGCTCACATTCTTGCCGTGTTCACCGGCGAAGGCTTAACCTTTCTGGAAGGGATGAAGGGGTAGCTTTTCGCTTATGACATTCGCACGGATCGGACGCTTTCTTGCACCGCTTGCACTGGCGCTTGGCGCCGCGGTGCCGGCACACGCGGAAGAATCGCTGTCACCGGAAGCCTTCAAGGCTGCGTTCGACGAGATCATCGGCACCGACAATCGCCAACCGCGCGATTTCACCCCAGCCTATTCCACGCCCTTCGAACAGACCATCGCCAGTCTCGCGGACGGGACACGCGGGCGCATCGGCGTCGCGGCGATCGACCTGGCCACCGGGCAGGAGATCGGCGTTCTGGGCGACCAGCGATTCCCGATGGCGAGCACCAGCAAGATCGCCATTGCCGCGACCTTCCTCGAGAAGGTCGACCAGGGCCGGCTCTCGCTGTCGAGCGAATTCCCGCTCATGGTCCCGGTCGCCTCGAGGGCCTTTTCCACTGCAGTGGCCCCGGTAAAGGCCGGCCAGTATCTCTCCGCGCGCGAACTGCTCAGGCTCTCGCTGACGCGCAGCTCGAACACCGCGACCGACGCGCTTCTCGCCGCGGTCGGCGGGCCGGCCGTGGTCAACGACTGGGCGCGCCGCGCCGGCATCAAGGGCTTCAATCTGACCCGCGACATCGCCACCCTGGTGCGCGACGATGGTGAGTTCGATCCGGCGGTCCACATCGACATCCGCGACAGCTCGACCCCGCGCGACATGGTCAACCTCCTGACCGGGCTCTATCAGGGCAAGTGGCTCAGCCAGCAGAGCCGCCAGTTCCTCATCTCGACGATGGAACAGTGCCGCACGGGCACGCGCCGCATACCGGCACTTCTGCCCGACGACGTGATCGTGGCCCACAAGACCGGTTCGCTGAACAACACCTCGAGCGACATCGGCATCCTGCGCGCACCCGACGGCCGGGCCATAGCCGTGGCGATCTATGTCACCGGGCAGGGCAGCCGCGCCAACCGCGAAGCCAAGATCGCGCATCTCGCCCGCGCGATCTATGACGGCTACGCCCGGACATATGCGCAGAACAGCGCACGCACCTGGACCTCGGCGAACGACAACGACATCGGCGGCTGAGTTCGACCGGCCCGGCCTTTCGGGCGATAATCTCGACACAATAGAAAAGGGCGCGGCCTTGCGGCCGCGCCCTTCCTGTTTCGTCCAGTGGACGCGGCTGCTTAGTCGGCAGCGGCTTCCGAGACCGTCTCGTCCTGCACGGCCGCTTCGGTCTCGGCGGCGGCGCTGTCGGCGGCAACGGCGGTGTCGGTGGCGACATCGCTCACGGCATCGCCCATGGCTTCGGCGTTGGCTTCGGTGTCGGCAGCGACGCTGTCGGCAGTCGCGTCAGCAGCGTCTTCGGTCTGCTCCGAGCAGGCGGCGAGCGAAAGGCCGGCAATGGCGGCAACGAGCATGATCTTGCGCATGTGTGTATCCTTGAACAGCGAGTTTGGAAGCGCGTGGCCCCTTCGAGACCCCCACGCGAAACCCACCCGAGGGCGTGTTCCGGGCTCCCAAATAGTGGCGACTTTGTGGCAGCGCAAGCGAATTGTGGCAGGCTGCCACATTTGCCCCGCTCCGGGACGAGGGCGCGAACGGCGCCCGCTTGACGCGAAATGGGCTGCTGACCCGCCCCTTCCCGCCTGCTAGCAACCAGCCCATGTCTGACAAGCAGCATCTCTATCTGGTCGACGGATCGGCTTACATCTTTCGCGCCTATCACCGCCTGCCGCCCCTGACCAACCCCGAGGGGACGCCCGTCGGTGCGGTCTACGGCTACACGACGATGCTGTGGAAGCTGGCCGACGACCTCGACAAGGCCGACGGGCCGACTCACCTCGCAGTGATTCTCGACGCCGGGAGCACGAGCTTTCGCAACGACCTGTACGAGCTCTACAAGGCCAACCGGCCCGATCCGCCCGAGGACCTCGTCCCGCAGTTCCCGCTGATTCGCGACGCTACTCGCGCCTTCTCGATCCCCTGCATCGAGGTCGTTGGCCTGGAGGCCGACGACCTCATCGCCTCCTACGCCAAGGAAGCGACCCGGCGCGGCTGGGACGTCACCATCGTGAGTTCCGACAAGGACCTGATGCAGCTCGTCGGCCGGTGCGCCGAGCCGCACGACGGGCATGACGGCGGCTGCATCGACATGCTCGACACGATGAAGAACCAGCGGATCGACATTCCCGAAGTCGTCGAGAAGTTCGGCGTCGGGCCGGAGCTGGTCGGCGACGTGCTGGCGCTGATGGGCGACAGCGTCGACAACGTGCCGGGCATCTATGGCATCGGCCCCAAGACGGCGAGCAAGCTGATCCAGGAACACGGCAGCCTGACCGCCGCGCTCGACGCCGCGCACGAGATGAAGCCTTCCAAGCTGCGCGAGCGGCTGATCGAAGGGCGCGAAATGGCCGAACTGAGCCGTATCCTGGTCGAACTCAAGAGCGACTGCGACCTGCCGATGCCGCTCGACGACTTCAGGCTCGACGGCGTGCCGCCCGAACCGCTCAGGCAATTCCTTGCCAGCCACGGCTTCACCAGCCTCCTGAAGCGGCTCGACGCGGGGAGCGGCAGCCCCAACCGTGCGACCGAACTCAACCCTGCCAAGCAGAGCACTGCCGGAGCTCCCGCTTCTCCGGCCGGCAGCCGACAGGATCTGCCGGACATGCCGGCGGTCGACCGCGCGGCCTACGAATGCGTGCAGACGATGGAACGGTTGCAGCACTGGATCGACCGTGCCTTCGCCGCCCGCATGGTGGCGGTCGACACGGAGACTTCGAGCCTCGACGCCATGCGCGCGGAACTGGCCGGGATCAGCCTCGCGCTCGGCCCCAACGACGCCTGCTACGTCCCGCTGGGGCATTTCAACGAGGGTGGGGGCGGCAGCGACATGTTCGCGGAGAAGCCCCGGCAAATCGATCGCCAGGCCGCTTACGATGCGCTGCGGCCGCTGCTCGAAAGCGATGCGGTTCTCAAGGTCGGGCAGAACATCAAGTACGACATCAACATTCTCGCCCGCTGCGCGAAGATCGACCTCGCCCCCTGCGACGACACGATGATCCTGAGCTTCGCACTCGACGCGGGGCGCAGCCTCGACGGGATCGGCGGCGGCCACGGGATGGACGAACTGTCCGAACGCCACCTCGGCCACACGACGCTGACCTTCAAGGAGATCTGTGGCACCGGCAAGAAGCAGATTCCCTTCGGTGAAGTCCCGCTCGACAAGGCGACGCAATACGCGGCCGAGGATGCCGACGTGACCTGGCGCCTCCACAAGCACCTGAAGCCGCGCCTGGCGACCGAAGGCGGCACCCGGATCTATGAGCGGGTCGATCGCCCGCTCATTCCCGTGGTCGCGCAGATGGAGCGCCACGGCATCCGCGTCGACAGGCAGAGGCTGGCAAAGTTGAGTGAGGAATTCGCCGGCGAGATCGCCCGCATCGAGCGTGAGATCTACGACTGCTGCGGGCATGAATTCACCATCGGTAGCCCGAAGCAGCTTGGCGATATCCTGTTCGACAAGATGGGCTACAAGGGCGGGCGCAAGGGCAAGAGCGGGCAGTATTCGACCGACCAGGCAATCCTCGAGAACCTCGCCGGGCAGGGTGCGGAGGTGGCGCAGAAGGTGCTCGACTGGCGCCAGCTGGCCAAGCTCAAGAACACCTATACCGATGCGCTGCAGGCGGCGATCAACCCTGAAACCGAGCGGGTCCACACCAGCTACAGCCTCGTCGGCGCGCAGACCGGGCGGCTCTCCTCGACGGATCCCAACCTGCAGAACATCCCGATCCGCACCGCCATCGGTCGGCAGATCCGCGAGGCATTCGTGCCGGAAGCCGGCAACGTTCTGCTCGCGGCCGACTACAGCCAGATCGAGCTGCGCCTCGCAGCGCACATGGCCGACGTGCCCGCGCTCAAGGAAGCCTTCCGCAACGGCGAGGACATCCACGCCCGCACCGCGCAGGAAATGTTCGGCACGGTCGACCGCGACACCCGCGCCCGGGCCAAGACGGTCAACTTCGCGATCCTCTACGGCATCAGCCGCTGGGGCCTGGGCGGTCGGCTGGGCATCGGGGCGGACGAGGCGCAGGCGATCATCGACACCTATTTCCAGCGCTTCCCGGGCATCCAGAGCTACATCCACTCGACTCTCGAGAGCGTGCGCGAGAAAGGCTATTCGGAAACGCTGTTTGGCCGCAAGACCTGGTTCCCGCGGATCAATTCGAAGAACCCGAACGAGCGCGCCGGCAGCGAACGCGCGGCAATCAACGCGCCGATCCAGGGCACCAGCGCCGACATCATCAAACGGGCCATGGTCCGCATGATGCCCGCGCTTGAAGCGGCCGGGCTCGGTCACGTGCGGATGCTGCTGCAGGTGCACGACGAACTCGTGTTCGAACTGCCCGAAGGCGACGTCGAGTGCCGCCCGCCCGGTGATCGAAAGCGTGATGGCAGAAGCCGCCCTGCCCTCGGTCGAGCTCGATGTACCGCTCGGGATCGAGATCGGCCACGGCGCCAGCTGGGACGCCGCGCACTAGGGCGAGGATCACGCACCGATTTGACCCTGCGGGGCGGGTCCACTACCCGCCCGAACATGATCGACAGCATCCACTCCAACGTCCAGCCGTGGGTTTGGGACGCCGGCATCGCCGCGCTGGCCGGCCTCGGCGGCGTGCTTCTCGGTCTGCTGGTTCACCGGGTCCTGTTCGGCCTGCTGCGCCGGCTGGCCAGCCACAACAACACCCAGGCCGACGATATCGTCGTCGATTCGATGGAGCGCCCGACGCGCTGGGCACTGGCGACGCTCGGCCTGGTCCTTGCCGCGCGCGAAACGCCGGCCCTCCACAACATCTGGGACAAGTTCGCCGGACTGGTGATGCCGCTCCTGCTCGGCTGGATTGCGTTCTCGCTGGTCCGGGGGTTTGCCGCCGCGATGATGGAGCATGCGCGCGAATACGTGGACATTGCCGCGGCGCGCAGCCGGCAGACGCGCATCGCGATACTCTCACGCACCGCGCTGCTGGTCATCGTGATCATAACCGTGGGCCTCGTCCTGCTCGATATCCCGGGCGTACGCGACATCGGCACGACCTTGCTTGCATCGGCCGGCCTTGCCGCCCTGGCGGTAGGCGCCGCGGCGCAGCCTGCGCTCAAGTCGCTCATTGCCGGGCTGCAGATGGCGATCACCGAGCCTTTGCGGCTGGGGGACATGGTGGTGATCGACGGACAGACCGGCCGGGTCGAGGAAATCCGCATGAGCTTCATCACGGTGCGCACCTGGGACGAGCGCGTCGTCGTCGTTCCGACCGCGCGCTTCCTCGAAAACAGTTTCGAGAACTGGTCACGCAAGAGCGAGATGCTGACCGGGCCGGTTTACCTGCACCTCGACCCCATTGCCGACGTCGAGCCGATTCGCGCCGAGTTCCTGCGCTACCTCGCGACGCGCGAGGAGTGGGATCACCGCACCGCCGGCCTGCTGATGACCGAGGCCCATCCGGAGAGCGTCGAGTTGCGGCTGGCGATGAGCTCGGCGACGATCGGCGACCTGTGGGCCCTGCGCTGCACGGTGCGCGAGCACATGCTGGCGTGGCTACGCGAGAACCAGCCCGAAGCGCTGATCCGCCACCGCCTCGAGGTCGAGAGCGCCAACGCGCGGGTCGCGACCTGATACAACGGGTAGGCCCCCGGCCGCCGGTTTGCACCGAGCGCCTAGTCGGTCGTCGAATCCCCGTGCTTCTTGTCGCGGGTGCTTTCGACCATGCCTTCCCACACGAAGCCGATCGGGTTCACTTCAAGCGCCTTGCGCTTAAGTTCGCCCTTCATCTTCGCGTATTCGCTCTCCATCTGCTCGGTCACCGTGGGGCGGCTGTCTTCGAGCGCGTCCTCGAAATCGGCGGCGGTGACGTTCTTGGCCTTCGCGCCGGAGCGTCGGATCGCATTGAGGCCGGCGCGGCGCACCACGTCCTCGAGATCGGCGCCGGTGTAGCGTTCGGTACGCTTGCGCGATGTCGCCCAGCTTCACGTCCTTGGCGAGCGGCATGTTGCGGGTGTGGATGCCCAGGATGTGCTCGCGGCCCTTGGCGTCGGGCGGGCCGACGTAGACCAGTTCGTCGAACCGGCCGGGCCGCAGCAGCGCGGGATCGACCAGGTTGGGCCGGTTGGTCGCGCCGATCACCACGATGGAGTTCAGCTCCTCCATCCCGTCCATTTCGGCCAGGATCGTGTTGACCACGCGGGCGGTGACCTGCGGTTCGGCGCCCCCCGTGCCGCGAGCAGGCACGAGGCTGTCGATCTCGTCGATGAAGATGACGCAGGGCGCCACCTGGCGGGCGCGAGCGAACATGCGACTGATCTGCTGTTCGCTCTCGCCGTACCATTTGGACAGCAGGTCGCTCGACTTCATCGAGATGAAGTTGGCCTCCGCCTCCTTGGCCACGGCCTTGGCCAAGAGGGTCTTGCCGGTGCCCGGGGGGCCGTAGAGCAGGAAGCCCTTGGCCGGGCGAATGCCCAGCCGGTCGAACGCCTGAGGATTCTTGAGCGGCAGTTCCACGCCTTCGCGCAGCTTCTCCTGGGCGTCGTCCACGCCGCCGATGTCGGCCCAGCCGACGTTCGGCGCCTGGACCATGACTTCGCGCATGGCGCTGGGCTGGACGCGCTTGAGCGCCTCGCGGAAGTCCGACTTCTCGACCTGCAGTTCCTCGAGCACCTCGGGCGGGATCGTCCGCGCCTCGAGGTCGAGCTGGGGCATGATCCGACGCACCGACTCGATCGCCGCCTCGCGCGCCAGGGCGGCCAGGTCGGCGCCGACGAAGCCGTGGGTGCTGCGGGAAATCTCCAGCAGGTCGACACCCTCGCCCAGCGGCATGCCGCGGGTGTGGATGCCGAGGATCTCGCGCCGGCCCTTCTCATCGGGCACGCCGATGACGATTTCGCGGTCGAAGCGGCCCGGCCGGCGCAGCGCCTCGTCGATCGCGTCGGGCCGGTTGGTCGCGGCGATGACCACCAGGTTGGCGCGGCTCTGCAGGCCGTCCATCAGCGTCAGGAGCTGGGCGACCAGGCGCTTCTCGGCCTCGCCGCTCACGTTCTGCCGCTTGGGGGCGATCGAATCGATCTCGTCGATGAAGACGATGGCGGGCTGGCTCCGCTCGGCTTCCTCGAACACCTCGCGCAGGCGCTTTTCGCTCTCGCCATAGCCGCTCCCCATGATCTCGGGGCCATTGATGGTGAAGAAGCTGGCGTCGCTTTCGTTCGCCACGGCTTGCGCCAGGCGGGTCTTGCCGGTGCCCGGCGGGCCGTGCAGCAGGACGCCCTTGGGCGGATCGACGCCGAGACGGGTGAACAGCTCGGGATAGCGCAGCGGCAGTTCGACCATCTCGCGCAATGCCTTGATGGTTTCCTCCATCCCGCCGACGTCGTCGTAGTTGACGACGCCGCGACCGTCGCGCGGCTCCTCGAATTCGGCGCGCAGCTCGACCTCGGTGTTCTCGTCGATGTGGACGATGCCCTTGGGCACGGTGCCGACGACCTGCAGGCGGATCTGGGTGAGGGCGTAGGCGGGGGCGTTGAACATCCGCGCGACCTGCGGCGGCACGTTCTGCACCGGCTGCTGGCCGTGCGTGGCGACGAGGTCGCCGGCCGAAAGCGGCTTGTTGAAGAACACGCGCTTGAGAGCCTCGGTCGGGCCCTGCAGACGCATTTCGCGCTGGGCGGGGGCAAACACCACGCGCGTGGCGGGCTTGGGCTCTGCGCGGCGGATCGTGACGTGATCGCCGCTGCCGCACTCGGCATTCTGCCGCTGCAGGCCGTCGAGCCGGACCACCTCGAGCGATTCGTCTTCGGGATAGGCCGCCATGGCGATGGCCGCGGTCAGGTGCTTGCCCTCGATCTCCACCGGGTCGCCTTCGGTGATGCCGAGCTTCTGGAACGCGGTGCGCGGCATCCGGGCAACGCCCTGGCCGCTCTCTTCCTGCCGCGCGGCGGCTACCTGCAACCGCACCTCGTTCGCTTCGATTTTCTCAGCCGCTGCCGCATCGGCCATGGGCCTGCTCTTCCGTCGTTGAATCGTTCGCGGCTGAACTAGGAACGCGAGGGGGGGATTACAAACCCCTGGCGCCCGCGCCGCGCATCGGAAAAGCGCATGGGCGCGGGGCGCGGTTCCGAAGGCGGGAAAAATTGTCGCGTGCGCGATGCCGCCATGGAGCAGGCAAGAAAAAAGCCCGGGCGTTACCGCCCGGGCTGGAAGTTTTGGGAGAGGATGCCTGAAAGGCCCGTTCCGTATGCTGCACATGCTCAATCTCGCAAGTGCGAAAAGGACAAAGCCTGTTGCACATTTCACAATCATCGATCACGTCATTGATTTCTACAGGTATTTCTTGTGCGCTAAAGTTGAATACCGGTTCACGTTGCAGCGCACAATCGACACGAGTTCGTGCAGGACCCCCGTGACTCGCGTCCCGCGATTGGCTAACGGCCCTCTCCATGCAGAAACTCTACCCTGACGCCGCCGCAGCCCTCGACGGGGTCCTGCACGACGGCATGCTCATCGCCAGCGGGGGCTTTGGCCTGTGCGGCGTTCCCGAACGGCTGCTCGACGCGATCCAGGCCAGCGGGGTCAAGGACCTGACCTTCGCCAGCAACAACGCCGGGATCGATAACGAGGGGATCGGCAAGCTGCTGCGCACCAAGCAGGTCAAGAAGATGATTTCGTCCTACGTCGGCGAGAACAAGGAGTTCGAGCGCCAGTTCCTGTCCGGCGAGCTCGAGGTCGAGTTCTGCCCGCAGGGCACCCTGGCCGAGCGCATGCGGGCCGGCGGCGCCGGTATCCCCGGGTTCTACACCAAGACCGGCGTCGGCACCCAGGTGGCCGAAGGCAAGGAGGTCAAGGCGTTCGACGGAGAGGACTACATCCTCGAGCGCGGCATCTTCGCCGACCTGTCGATCGTCAAGGCGTGGAAGGCCGACGAGACCGGCAACCTCGTGTTCCGCAAGACCGCGCGCAATTTCAACCTGCCGGCAGCAACCTGCGGCAAGGTCTGCGTGGTCGAGGTGGAAGAGATCGTGAAGGCCGGCGAGCTCGACCCCGACTGCATCCACCTGCCCGGCGTCTACGTCCAGCGCATGGTGCTCGGCGCGCCCTACGACAAGAAGATCGAGTTCACGACCACGCGCGAGCGGGAGGCGGCGTGATCCGCAGTCTCGCGTCGGCCATTGCGGTCGCCGCGCTGCTGGGCGGCTGACTGCCGCCGCCAACGACAACCGAGGATTATTCGATGACCACGCACGACCACATCGCCGAGGGCTGGACCCGTGACCAGATGGCCGCCCGCGCCGCGCAGGAGCTGGAGGACGGCTACTACGTCAACCTCGGCATCGGCATCCCCACGCTTGTCGCCAACCACATCCCGGCCGGGATGCAGGTTACCCTGCAGAGCGAGAACGGGATGCTCGGGATCGGTCCCTTCCCCTACCCGGACGAGGTCGACCCCGACCTGATCAATGCCGGCAAGCAGACGATCAGCGAGCTGCCGCACAGCGCCTACTTCGATTCCGCGCAGAGCTTTGCGATGATCCGCGGCGGGCACATCGACCTGACCGTGCTGGGCGCGATGGAAGTCAGCGAAAAAGGCGACATCGCCAACTGGATGATCCCCGGCAAGATGGTCAAGGGAATGGGCGGCGCGATGGATCTCGTCGCCGGCGTCAAGAAGATCATCGTCGTGATGGAGCACACCAGCAAGCACGGCGACCCCAAGTTCATTCCCGAGTGCACCCTGCCTCTGACGGGGCGCAACGTGGTCGACATGATCGTAACCGACCTGTGCGTCTTCAAGCGCGCCGACCACGACAGCCCGTTCCGCCTGGTGGAACTGGCGCCCGGCGTGACGGCCGAGGAAGTGGCCGCGAAGACCACCGCGCACTACGTCGCCTGATCCACCCGCGACGGGTCACGAGGCCGGTTCAGGCCCCGCTCGATCGGCCGATTGGCGGGGGTCTGCCTTTTGCGCTAGCCGTGGCGCGCAAGGGAGCCGTGCATGGCCTACACGCTGATCACCGCCAACCGTAACTACTCCAGCTGGTCGCTGCGGCCGTGGCTGTTGATGGAGGCGCTGGGCATTCCGTTCGAGGACCGGCTTGAGCCCTTCGCCAGTCCGGACAACTACGACGCCTTCCGCGCCTTCTCGCCCACAGGGCAGGTCCCCTTGTTGCTGGATGACGGGCGCGCCGTGTGGGATTCGCTCGGCATCACCATGTACCTCGCCGAGCGCCACCCCGGTGTCTGGCCCCGGGACGAGGAGGCCCGCGCCTTTGCGCAATCCATCGTCGCCGAGATGCACGGCGGCTTCGGGGCCTTGCGGAACGATTGCACGATGAACGTCGGTGTCCGTGTCACCCCGCGCCCGATGTCGCCTGCCCTGGCCCGCAACGTGAACCGGGTGCGCGAAATTTTCGAGACCGGCCCAGAGCGCTTCGGCGGCCCCTGGCTCGCCGGCCCGGCCTTCACCGCTGCCGACGCCTTCTACGCCCCGGTCGCCTTCCGCGTCCGCACCTACGGCCTCGACGTCGGCGCGGGGCAGGCCTGGGTCGACCGCGTCATCGCTCACCCGGCGATGCAGCAATGGGAGCGCGCCGCACTGGCCGAAGCCTGGCGCGAGGCAAGCCACGAGGCGGAGCTGGCCGCGGCCGGAACGGTGACTGCGGATTATCGGGCGGGGTGACAACAAGCTCGGATTCCGGACTTTCGCAAAAAAAAAAGCGGGTTAGGACAACTCCTGAGATCGCAGTAGCGCTCTGCCGGACATCGCTCCGGGTCGCACGAGGGAGTTTGCAATGGCGTTTTACGACAATCCGACCGTCGGCACGACCGGTACCGACGGAGACGATACCTTCTCGTTCACTCACCCGGTCCCGTATCAGCCGGCATGGACACTGATCGCCTCGGCGGGTGGCGGGTTCGACACGCTTATTTACGATGTTGGCGTGAGGGGTCAGTATCGCTTCCGACTGGCAGGAGATCAAATCAGCGGGAGCGTCTTTCATGGCGGCGAAGGAGGTTCGGTTGCTTTCGAGGAATTCGAAAAGATCGAAGTCACTGGATCGAGCGGGTCTGACTCCTTCGTCTTTGACATCTCGGGAACGACAGATTCCTCGAACATCAAGGTGGATGGCGGCGGCGGAGGAGACGGCCTTTCGCTCGAAGTGACCACCGGTGCAGATTTCACCTTCATCGTGAATGGCGACACGATCTCCAGTTCGGTGGGTACTTTCAGTAATTTCGCAGCGTTTGGCCTTTACCTCAGCTACGGTGACGACACCGTGACGACGGGAGACGGCAACGATGTCATCTACATCGGGTTCGCCGTGAATCTCTATGGCGCAGGGACCGATGTCGTCCACACTGGGGGTGGCGACGATATCGTCTATGTCACCTCGGACGGCGGGACGTTCGACGGAGGGACGGGCTTCGATACCTTGCGGTACTCCCAGTCCAACAACGACGTTTTCCGCTTGGGCTTGGCCCGCGACGGGACGATCACCACAACGCTCCCGGGATCATACATGTCGTTCGAGCGATTCATTCTACAGCTTGGCAATGGCGACGACGGCGTCATCACCGGCGACGGAAACGATAGCATCACCGGATTTGGCGGAGATGACTACATCCAGACCGGCGGAGGAGACGACATCCTTCGCGGCGGGTCGGGTGTGAACACGCTGATTGGTGGATCGGGCAATGACACTTACTTCGTCGACAACGCCACAGACATCCTCGTCGAAGAAGCGAACGGCGGATACGATACCGTCTACACTTCCCTCTCCTATTCGCTTGGCATCGGATCGCAGCTAGAGGCGATCATGTCGACGGCCGGTCAAGCGGTGACCCTGACCGGCAACGAACTCGACAATTCCCTGACCGGCGGCAACGGGGACGATATCCTGATCGGCCGGGCTGGCGCAGACATTCTCGATGGCGGCGAGGGCACCGATTATGTCAGCTACGAAGGAGATGGCGGCCCGGTCTTCGTAAACCTCACCCTGGGCCAAGGCTTCACCAACACTTCATTCGGAGACACCTACACCGATATCGCAAACGTGATCGGCACCGATTTCGACGACTTCATCATCGGCGATCCGAACCTCAACCAGCTGGACGGCGGGGCCGGTAGCGACACCATCATCGGCGGTATCGGCGGGGACGTTCTGATCGGCGGGAGCGGGAACGACCTGCTTAGTTACGAAGACAACTCGGGCGTCGTGTTCGTCAATCTACTGACCGGCCTGGGTTACAACAATGCTGCCGAGGGCGACACCCTGAGCGGGTTCGAGAACGTGATTGGCGGGCTGTTCGACGATACCCTGATCGGCGACGACGGGGCCAATCGGCTCGACGGGGCAAAGGGAGCAGACACGCTAGTCGGCAACGGCGGGGCGGACACTTTCGTTTTCGCCAACCTGCCGAACTGGCCAAGCCCCTATTTTCATCCGAATGCCAATTACAACATCGACACCATCCTCGATTTCGTCAGCGGAGAGGACAAGCTGGAAATCACTGCCAGCGTGTTTGTCGGTGGATTAGCCACGGGCACACTACCAGCCGACCAGTTCGTCCTTGGCACCGGGGCGACCGATGCCGACGACCGGTTCATCTACGACCAAACGACCGGGAAGCTCTATTTCGACGAGGACGGCACCGGGTTCAGGGCGCAGCAGCTCATGGCGATCTTTCCCAACCACGACGCCATCGCAGCGACCGATTTCGTGATCGTCTGACAGCGGCGGCCGGGTGAGCCCCCGCGCATCGCGCGTTGAAGATTTGCCTTTCCTACCGGGCATTGTTTGTGCCCTCGCTTGCCGGATGACCAAGTTTTCTGCCCTGCTGCTCGCCCCGCCGCCCAGCCTTCAGCAGCGGGCGGGCGGCGCGCCCCATCCTGGTGTCAACTTAGTGTATACTTTGGGTCCTCGTTCCCCTCGCCAAACCGCTTCGTCTCGCTATGCTGTCCGAAACGGGAGAGAGGGTCCCCTGCATGAGATTACGCCGCGACGCGCCCTGGCTGGCGCTGACGATCCTGACCGCCATCGCCACGATCGGGTTCGTCGACCGGATCGTGCTCAACGTGCTGGCGGTGCCGATCCAGGCGGAGTTCGGCCTGTCGGACACCGAGGTCGGGCTGCTGACGGGACTGGCCTTCGCGATCCTGAACGTGACGCTGGGCATCTTCGTCGCCCGCCAGGCCGAGCGACGCCACCGCCTTTCGCTGATCGCCATCGGCACGTTCCTGTGGTCGATCGCGACCGCCTTGTGCGGCGTGGTGACGACCTTCATGCAGCTCCTTCTCGCCCGCATCGGGGTGGGCGTGGGCGAGGCGATCGGGCTGCCGGCGAACCAGTCGGTCATCGCCGACTACTTCCCGCCCGAAAAGCGCGCGACGGCGACTTCGGTGCTGTTGCTGGCGCCGCCCATCGGTGCCTTCCTCGGCTCGGCGCTGGGCGGGTGGATCGGGCAGGAGCATGGCTGGCGCACCGCTTTCCTGGTGTTCATGGTGCCCGGCGTGCTGCTGGCGCTGGCCGCATGGCTCTTCGTGGCCGAGCCGCCGCGCGGGCGCTATGACGTGGAAACCTCGGCCGAGGTGCCCGCGATCGGCGCGGTGCTGAAGCGGCTCTTCGCCTTGCCGAGCGCGCGCAACCTGCTGGTCGGCTCGACCCTGGCCTCGCTCGTCGGCTTCGGTCTCAACAGCTTCATGGCCTTCCTGCTGATCCGCAAGTTCGAGTTCACCTTGGCCCAGGCGGGCCTCTTCGCCGGGCTGCTGGCGAGCTTGCCGGGCGCGGTCTCGGTCGTGCTCGGAGGGCGCCTCGCGGACTGGCTGGGCGCCCGCCGGATGCGCGCCTACGCCGAGGTGCCGGGATATTGCCTCCTCATCGCCGCGCCGATCTACATCTTCGCCATCACCCGCGAGGGCGTGGTCCTGCTGCTCGGCCTCGTCTTCGTGGCGGCGCTGTTCCAGTACACCTACCTCGGGGTGACCTACGGGGTGTTCCAGAACCTGCTGCACTCGCGCATGCGGGCGACCGGGTCGGCGGTGCTCAACGCGATCTACTCGCTGCTCGGGCAGGGTCTCGGCCCGCTGGTGGTGGGCGCGCTGAGCGACCGGCTGGCGCGCAGCTATGGCGCGGGCGACGGCCTGGCCTTCGCCATGGCGGCGACGGCGGTGCTCTATTTCTGGGCCGCGGCGCATTACCTGCTGGCCGCGCGCCATATCGAGCCCGACATGGCGCGCGTACGGGGCGAAGCAATGCCCGGGGCGACTGGAGAGCCGGCGCCCGCCTAGCTCAGATCAAGGCCTCGATCTGATCCATGATAGCGCTGAAATCCTTGACGAAATCGCGGTACGGATCGGGCTTGGTCATGTCCAGGCCGGCCTTCTGGAGGATCGCCACCGGATAGTCCGACCCGCCGGCGCGCAGCACTTTCAGGAAGTTGTCCCGCTCCTTCGTGCCGCCATTCATGATCGAGTTGGCGAACCAGGTGCCGGCCGAGATCGATGTCGCGTACTGGAACACGTAGTAGAAATCGCTGCGGAAGAAGTGGCTCACCAGCATCCACTCGTAGGCCATGTAGTCCGGGATGATCAGGTCCGGCCCGTGGTAACGGCGCAGCAGGTCCATGTAGATCTCGTTGAACGTCTTGCCGCTCATGCCTTCGCCGTTTTCGGCCAGCTCGTGTGCCTTCAGCTCGAACTCGGCGAACATCGTCTGGCGGAAGAATGTGGCACGCGCGTTCTCGAGCTGCTGGCCGAGGTAGAACAGCTTCTCCTGCTTGGTCTTGGCCCGCTCGAGCATGTAGCGCGCGAGGAACACCTCGTTCACCGTCGAGGCGATCTCGGCGATGAAGGTGGCATAGCTGTACGTGTCGTAGGGATTGTTCGCCTTGGCCAGCAGCGTGTGAATCGCATGGCCCCACTCGTGGGCGAAGGTCGACAGCCCGTTGTAGTTCTCCTCGGTGTTGAGCAGCAGGTAAGGGTGCACGTCATAGGCCCCCCCCTGCATGTAGGCGCCGGAGCGCTTGCCGGGGCGCGGCAGCGGGTCCATCCATTTCCTGGCCGTCGCATCCGACAGCAGGCGGACGTACTCGGGCCCGAACGGTGCCATCGCCTGCAGCGTGATCGTGCGCATGTCCGCAAACGGGAACTTGCGATCGATCGTCACCAGGTCGGGATAGATGTCGTAGTAGCCGATGTCGGGCAGGCCGAGGATGCGGCGGCGCAGGTCGAAATAGCGGTGCAGCTGCGGCAGGCCCCTGTTCGCCTCGGCCACGAGGTTGCGATAGACCGCCTCGGGAATGTTCGGCCCGTCGAGGCGGTAGGCGAGCGTGTTGGGGTAGTTGCGCGCCTTGGTACGGAACACGTCGCCCTTGATCTTGCTGGCATAGGCCGCGCCGAGGGCGTTGGTGAACGCGCCGTAGGAAGGCCAGAACTTCTCGAACACCAGCTTGCGGTCCTCGCGGTTCTGCGCCGCCCGGCCAAGCTGATAGCCCTGGTCGTCGAGCGTCAGTTCGGTACCGTCGGACAGGGTGACCGTCGGGCGCGGAATGTCGGACGCGGCGAGCTGGCCGCGAATGTCCTGCGGTCCGGCAAGCGGGGGGACGGCCAGTGCCATCAGTTCCTCGCCCTTGGTATCGAGCGTGTGCGCCGCGCCGCGCAGCGTATCGCGCAGGCTGAACCCGAAGCGGCGCTGCAGCGCGGGACTCTGCGGCGATGAAGCCTTCGACCTTGTCCTTGCCGAGCGCGAGGATCTCGGGCGAGGTCCACGAGGTAGCTTGGCCAAACGCGGCGTACATGTCGGTCGCCAGGCCATCCTTCTCCTGGTTCTCCGCTACCCGCACGTCGGCGTCGGCGGAGAGCGAGGCGTAAACGCCGACGCGATCGGCCATGCGCGCCACGTCCGAAATGTCGACCAGCGCTTTTTCCATCGCCGCAGCGCTGTCGCCAAGGTGGCCCTGGTAAGCCTTCAGGCGCGGCAGGGCGTCGAGCACCTTCTGCCGGTCGGCCTCCCACGCGGCCCAATCGGAATAAAGTTCGGTCAGGTCCCAGTCGCCATTGGCCGCCGCGCCGGCAGCGGCGGCCTGCGCCAGCGCCGGCCCGGCGGCGCCGGCGAAGGGAAGAATGGATGCGAAGGCGAGGACGGCGCGGCGGTCGGTCTGGAGCATGCGTGTTTCCCTGGCAGGTCGCGCGCCAACGCGCGATGAATGGCGCGGGACGCTAAGGCCCCCGCGCCATTGCGCAAGCTTTCCCGTAACACCGGTCGGAAGTTTACCGACCTTCGTCGAATACCCGCCCGCCGATTATCCCAGCGCGGCCTTGAGGTCGCTGGTGAGGTCGGTTTTCTCCCAGGGGAAGAAGTCGCCTTCGGCCGTGCGCCCGAAGTGGCCGTAGGCCGCGCTCTTGCGGTAGATCGGCTTGTTGAGGCCAAGGTGCGTGCGGATGCCGCGCGGGGTCAGCTTGCCGAGCTTGTCGATGCCCTTGATCGCTTCCTCGATCGCCCCGTCCTCGCGCGTGCCGGTGCCGTGGGTGTCGACGTAGAGCGAGAGCGGCTCGGCCACGCCGATGGCATAGGCCAGCTGGATCGTGCAGCGCTTGGCCAGCCCTGCGGCCACGATGTTCTTGGCCAGGTAGCGCGCGATGTAGGCCGCCGAGCGGTCGACCTTGGTCGGGTCCTTGCCGGAAAACGCCCCGCCCCCGTGCGGCGCCGCGCCGCCATAGGTATCGACGATGATCTTGCGCCCCGTCAGGCCCGCGTCGCCGTCCGGCCCGCCGATCTCGAAGCTGCCCGTGGGATTGATGTGGTAGACCGTCTCGTCGCTCAAGAGCTCGGCCGGCAGCACGTCGGCCACCACGCCCTTCACGTAGGCGTGCAGTTCGGCCTGCTTGTCACCCTTGTCGTAGCCCGGCGCATGCTGGGTGCTGACCACGATCGCGGTCGCCGCCACCGGCTCGCCGTTGGCAAAGCGCAGCGTCACCTGGCTCTTGGAGTCGGGCTCGAGGAACGGCGCCGCACCGCTCTTCCTGTCGGCCGCCATGCGCTCGAGGATCTTGTGGCTGTAATAGAGCGTCGCCGGCATCAGGTCGGGCGTCTCGTCGCAGGCGAAGCCGAACATGATGCCCTGGTCGCCCGCGCCCTCGTCCTTGTTCTCGCCTGCATCCACGCCTTGCGCGATATGCGCGCTCTGCCCGTGCAGGTGGTTCTCGAAGGTCAGCGTCTCCCAGTGGAAGCCCGACTGCTCGTAGCCGATGTCCTTCACCACGCCGCGCACGGTGTCCTCGATCTCGGCCAGCGCGCCCTCGGCCCACTCGCCGTTCTCGTACACGCCCTTGCACCTGATCTCGCCCGCCAGCACCACCAGCTGCGTCGTCGTCAGCGTCTCGCACGCAACCCGCGCCTCGGAATCCTTCGACAAAAACAGGTCGACGATCGCATCCGATATCTGGTCCGACACCTTGTCGGGATGGCCTTCCGATACACTCTCGGATGTGAACAGGTAGCTGTTGCGCATGTGTCTTCGGTCCCTGTTTGGAAGTTGGGTAAATCCGAACGGATTTGAACTTGGTCTAACCGGCGCTCCTGCGCCTGACAACCAAGGCGAAAACAAGAAAAAGCACAGCCCAGCCAAGTGCCAGAATATTGCCAAGCCGGGCGAAGGGAGTCGCCGGCGCAGCGGGCGGGATGAGCCCGTCCATCCGGCCGGACACGAGGCGGCCGATGTGATCACGCACTATTCCGCGCGCGTCGACGATGGCGCTGATCCCGGTGGTCGTGGAGCGCAGCACCGGCAACCCCTCCTCGATCGCTCTCAGGCGTGCCTGTGCGAGATGCTGGGGCGGGCCAGAGGGGCCGAACCAGCCGTCGTTCGAAGGATTGAAGATGTAGTCGGGGCGATGGTCGGGATCGACGACCTGGCCGGAGAAGACGATCTCGTAGCAGATCTGCACCCCGGCCTGGCCGAGTTTGCCGAGGTCGATCGTGCGCGGACCCGGACCCGGGATGAAGTCGAGCGCCCCGGGAACGAGACGGGTTGCGCCGAGCGGCTCGAGCAGCCAGCGCAACGCGAGATATTCGCCGTAGGGTACGAGGTGGGCCTTGTAGTAATTCCCGACCAGATTGCCGTCCCCGTCGACCGCGGTGACGGCGTTGTAGGCGCCGACCGCGCGTCCGTTCTCGATCTCCAGGTCGACGGCACCGGTCAGAAGGACGCTTTCCGGGCCAATGACCTGGCCAATGCGCCGGCGGGCGAGCGCCGGGTCGGCAAAGGCGGTGGCGGCGAGATAATACCGCTGGGGATACCCGGGCCGGAGGTAATCCGGCACGCCGGATTCGGGCCACAGGACAAGTCGCTCGCCCGGTCGCGTCGCTGCGCTGAGCGCTGCGGTCTTGCGGAAATCGTCCTCGTAGAAGCGCGGATCGTCGAGCCGGTCCTGCCGCACGTCGGGCTGGACGAGCGTGAAGCGCGTCGTTCCCTCGGCACCCTTGCCGGCGGGAAGGTACATGCCGACTGCGAGCAGCACCGCGGCACCAACCGCCGGTATCCAGCGACGCGCGCAGAGCAACCACATGAGCCCGCAGCCCAGCAGCACCGTCAGGCCGGATAGGGCATAGGTGCCCATCCACGGCGCAACCGCCGCAAGCCCCGGGCGATCGAACGGGCCGAGCAACGCCACGCCCAGCGGGTTCCAGGGGTAACCGGTGAAAACCCAGCCGCGCAGCCACTCGGTAATCGTCCAGCAGCCGGCGAAGGCCAGCGCGAAACCGATACCCTTTGCGCCGAAGGCCCGGGCGGCCCCCGCCGCGAGAGCGGGGTACACGGCGAGGTAAAGCGCGAGGAGCGGGACTGCGACCCAGCCGAGCACGGCGGGCATCTGCGCCTGGTAGGTAAAGGCCGTGGCGATCCACGCATTACCGAGCGTGAAGTGGCCGACCCCGAAAAGCCAGCCGAGCAGCGCCGCGCGCCGCCAGCCGGGCGCCTGGGCGGCAAGCCAGCCGAAGGCTCCGATAGCAAGCAGCGTCAACGGCCAGAGCGCGAGCGGCTGGAAACCCGTCGCCGCGAGCACGCCGAGCAGGACGGCCGCAAGCCGCGGCCGGGCGGTGAACCAGGTCAGTGCCCTTTCGAGCCGGTTCACGCGTCAGCCGGTCGCTTCGAGGGCCTCGTCGTCGCCGCCCGAGCGGCGGGTCCGGGTCGTCTTCGTACCGGTGCGACGGCGCGGCTTGGGCGCTTCCTCCTCACCGGACTGGTCGTCGTTCCCGATCGCCGGGGGCAGGCTGGCAGGATCGAGACCCTTCGCCTCCTGGTCGTCGCCCGACTTGCGCGCGTTGCGGCCGCGGGGCTTGCGGGTGTCGCGGGTGTCGCGGATGAACGGATTGTCGCCCTCGTCCGCATCGTTGCCTTCGCTGCCGGACTGACCCTCGTCGCTGCGCTCGTCCCGGTCATTCCGGTCGCCGCGATCGTTGCGCTTGCCGCGGCTGCGTTGCTGCTGCGGGCGCTCTTCGCGGGTGTCGTCCGCCTCGTCATCGTTGCCGGACTGGCTTTCGTTCCGGTCGTTCCGTCGCCGCGATCGGTGCGCTTGCCGCGGCCGCGCTGCTGCTGCGGGCGATCGTCGCGGGCGTCGTTCGCGTCGTCGTCGTTGTCGCCGTCGTCGTCACCATCGTCCTGATCGCGTTCGTACTGGCGCGAGCGCTGCTGGTTGCCCTGCTGATCTTCCTTCTGCGCGCGATTGTCGGCGATGACCCGGAAGTAGTGATCGGCGAACTGCAGATAGTACTCGGTCTGCACGCGGTCGCCGTTGAGCGAGGCGTCGTGCGCCATCTTCTTGTACTTTTCGAGCAGCTGGGGGGCGTTGCCACGGGCCCGGCTGTCGATCCGGTTGCCCTGGTTTCCGCCGCCGCCCTGGCCACGATTGTTGCGGCCACGCCGGCGATTGTTATTGCGATTCTGGTTCAAAGGAACGTCGCTTCCTCGTTTGCGCCGCCATCTTTCGGGGCGGCATGATCCCTCGCCACGAGCGCTCAAGGCTGCCCGCGTGGACCCCACCCTCTGCTTGCCGCGCAGCGACCTTTCGCCGCAATTCAATGCAATTGATGGAGTTGAACCCGGCCGACGAAACCGCCCTTGGCCGCTGGTCTCGACATCCGAGGTAGTGGCTGGGCGGCGCTTTGCCAAGCCTTAAATCCACAGGATAAGCGAACGCGGCCGTCCGGCGAGGTCTTTGCGCAACACTGCGGAGAATCCCGCCGCCGCGGCGATGGCGCTCACGGCCTCGGCCTGGGCGGCGCCGATCTCGAGAACCGCCACGCCGCCGGGGTTCAGCAGCGCGGGCAGGTGCGGGAGCAGGACGCGGTAGTCGTCGAGCCCCTCCGGCCCGGCAAACAGCGCGCCGGAAGGCTCGAAGTCCCGCACGGAGGCATCGAGGTCCGCCGCCGCCTCGACATAGGGCGGGTTGGCGATCACGAGATCGAAGGTGCCCGAGCCCGTCGGACCAGCCGGCGCCAGTCCAGTCTCGTTCGACCAGCTGGCAACGCCCCTCGACCGCCCAGAGACGCCGGCATTGCGGCCGGCGACGGCAAGGGCCGCAGGCGACCGGTCGAGGCCCACGCCGCGCGCCTCCGGCCGTTCGGCCAGGAAGGACAGCAGCAGCGCGCCCGAACCGATGCCGCAGTCGAGGACGCGGCGGGCGCCCGGCGCAACCTCGAGCGCCGCCTCGAGCGTCGTCTCGCTGTCGGCGCGCGGGATCAGCACGTCGGGCGTGACGGCGAATTCGCGGCCGTAGAACTCCTGGCTGCCGACGATGTAGGCCACCGGCTCGTGCCGCGAGCGGCGCGCAACCAGCGCGGCAAAGCCTCCCGGCGCCTCTTCGGCCATCCGGCGCAGCAGCAGGTCCGAGCGCGAAACCCCCAGCGCGTGGGCCATCAGCACCTCGGCATCGAGCCGCGCGGTGTCGGAGATCGCCTCCAGCCGCCGCGCGGCTTCGCGCAGCGCCTCGCCGACGGTGCTCACTCGCTCCCCTCATTCGCCCATGGCCGCCAATCGCTTGGCCTCGTCCTCGGCGATCAGCGCGTCGATCAGTTCGCCCAGACCGTGCCCGGCGAGCACCTCGGGCAGCTTGTGCAGCGTCAGGCCGATGCGGTGATCGGTCACGCGCCCTTGCGGAAAGTTGTAGGTGCGGATGCGTTCGGAGCGGTCGCCACTGCCGACCATCGCCTTGCGCGCCTCGGACTCCGCGCCCGTGGGCCTCGCTCGCGCATCTTCTCGTAGATCCGCGCGCGCAGCACCTGCATCGCCTTGGCGCGGTTGCGATGCTGGCTGCGCTCGTCCTGCATGGCGACGACGATGCCGGTCGGCAGGTGAGTCAGGCGCACGGCGCTGATCGGTCTTGTTGACGTGCTGCCCGCCCGCGCCGCTGGCGCGGTAGATGTCGATCCGCAGGTCCTTGTCCTCGATCTGGACCTCGACCTCGCTCGGCTCGGGCAGGACGGCGACGGTCGCCGCGAGGTGTGGATGCGCCCGCCGCTCTCGGTCACCGGCACGCGCTGCACGCGGTGGACGCCGCTCTCGAACTTCAACTTGGCGAACACGCCGGTGCCGGTGATGTTGGCGACCACTTCCTTGAACCCGCCGAGATCGTTGGCGTTCATGCTGATCGTCTCGACCTTCCAGCCGCGTGCTCGCGGCATAGCCCTCGTACATGCGGAACAGGTCGGCGGCGAACAGCGCTGCCTCGTCGCCGCCGGTCCCGGCGCGGATTTCGAGCATGGCGGGGCGCTGGTCGGCGCTGTCGCGCGGCAGCATGGCGATGGCCAGCGCGTGCTCGGCTCGGGCAGCTTCTGCCGCAGCTCGCCCAGCTCCTCCTCGGCCAGCGCGCGCATCTCGGGATCATTCGACCATGCGCGGCGAGCTCGGCGATCTCGGCGCGCATCTCGCGCACCTCGCCCGCCGCCTTGGCGACCGGCTCGAGCTCGGCGTAGTCGCGGCTCGCCTGGACGAAGGCCTCGCCCTCGAGCGTACCCGAGCCGAGCCGCGCCTCGAGCTCGGCAAAGCGGTGCGCGATCTGGCGCAGGCGTTCGTCGGGGATGGTCACTGGCAATCGCACTCGCCCGAAGTTCGATGCCCTGACTCGATTGCGGTCATCGCTCTGATTCACGGCCAAGCGGAAGGAAGCTCGACTCGGAACAAGTTCAGGGTGACGATGTCGATGATAGTTCATCTCGTGCTCCAGCGCACCGTTGCTCAACGGTCTCAGGACTCGCACAGACGACCGACGGCGGATCAGCGACATCGGACCCAGTCGTCACGAACAGGATGCGCTGGGGCGTCTTCCGTTTCGACTTCGACCGCGATCAAAGCGCTTTACGCGGACGATCCAGTTGTCGAAGAGCTCGCAGAACATTGGCGCGCTGACCTGCCGGCAGCTTGCGCCTGCGAAGCGCCGAACTCGAGCGCATAGCGAGCCTGCTGAAGCGCTCAGCGCCCGCGACACGATCGCCAGCGCTCTCGAAAGCCGCCTGCTTCCCGCTCCCCAACCAGCATCGCCAGCCGCTCGATCCCCGCAGCCCAGCCCACGGCAGGCGTCGGCGCGCCGCCGAGCGCATTCCATCAACCCGTCGTAGCGCCCGCCGCCGAGCACGGTGCTCTGGCTGCCGAGCTTGTCGGCCGAGGCCGAACCCTCGTCGGGCACGAATTCGAACGCCGTGTGGCGGTAATAGTCGAGCCCGCGCACCAGCCCCTCGTTGCGCGCGTCAGCGCACGCCCGCCGCGTCGAGCCCGGCCTGTCACGTCGTCGAAGAACGCCCGGCCTCGTCGCGACAGGAACTCGTCGATCTTCGGCGCATCGGCGACGAACGCCCGGTCGCGCGGGTCCTTGCTGTCGAGGATGCGCAGCGGGTTCTTCTCCAGCCGCTCCTGCGAATCCTCGCTCAAGCTCGCCCTTCACCGCGCGGAAGTGACCGAGCAGCGCGGCGCGCCAGGCCTCGCGGCTGTCGGCATCGCCCAGCGTGTTCAGCTGCAGCGTGACGTCGGCGATGCCCAGCTCCCGCAGCACCTGGTCGGCCATCGCCAGCAGCTCGACGTCGGCCTGCGGCTCGGCCGCGCCGATGATCTCGGCGTCGATCTGGTGGAACTGGCGATAGCGGCCCTTCTGCGGCCGCTCGTAGCGGAACAGCGGGCCGTGCGTGGCGACCTTGAGCGGCGCGTATTGCTGCCACCCGTCTGTCAGATAGGCGCGGGCGATCCCGGCGGTGAACTCGGGCCGCAGGGTCAGGCTCTCGCCGCCGCGGTCCTCGAAGCTGTACATCTCCTTCGAGACGATGTCGGTCGTCTCGCCGATCGAACGCGCGAAGACCTCGGTCCGTTCGAACACCGGCATCTCGATCCGGCGGAAGCGGTAGAGCTTGCGCACGCGCTCGAAGGTCTCGACCACGTGGGCGAAGGCCTCGGCCTCGGCGCCGAAAATGTCCTGTGTGCCCCTGATCGGGCGGGGAGTTTCCACTTTGCTCATCGCGCCGCGCGCCTAGCCGATAACCGGCCCATACGCCAAGCGCCGTAGTTGCAATGCGCCGCGGCTCGCGGCAGAGGCGCCGGCAATGAAGAAGAATACCGTGGTCGCCCCACTCGCCGTTGCGGCCTTGATTGCCGTTGTCCCGAACCTCTCCGCCGCGCAGGAAACCCTGCGTTCGGCGCCCGTCGCCGTGCCCTTGCCGGCCCCGATCCCGGCTGCACAGGACGTGCCTTTCCCCGGCGTCATCGGCCTGCAGATCGACGCCCGCGACCTGGCCCGCGGCGTCTTCAGGGTGGCCGAGACGGTCCCGGTGCCCCGGGGGCAGCGTGAGCTGGTCCTGCTCGCGCCCGAATGGCTGCCCGGCAAGCACGCCCCCCGGCCCAACACTCGCCTGCTGGCCGATTTCCGCTTCACGGTCGGCGGCAAGCCGGTGAGCTGGACGCGCGACCCTGTCGACGTGAATGCCTTCCACATTGCCCTGCCCGAAGGCGCGAAGGACGTCGTCGCCAGCTTCGTGTTCACCTCGCCGTTGCAGACCAGCGAGGGGCGCATCGTGATGACGCAGGAGATGATGAACCTTCAGTTCGACGCGATGAGCCTGTACCCGGCCGGTCATTACGTGCGGCAGGTCAGGGTGAAGCCCGAAGTGCACTTTCCCGATGGCTGGACGGTGTTCACCGCGCTCGACGGGCAGGCGACGCAGAAGGGCGTCACATCGTGGGACGTGGTCGATTACGAGACGCTGGTCGATTCGCCGGTTTTTGCCGGCAAGTATGCCAAGCGCTTCGACCTCGGCCATGCGATCCATCTCGACGCGGTGGCCGACAAGCCCGAACTGCTCGAGATCACGCCCGACCATCTCGTCGCCTATCGCAAGATGGCGGACGAGGCCCTGGCCCTGTTCGGCGCGCGCCACTTCGACCACTACGACCAGCTCGTCGCGCTGACCGAGCGGATGGGCGGCATCGGCCTGGAGCACCAGCGGTCGAGCGAGAACAGCCAGAAGCCCAAGGCGTGGATCAAGTGGGACGATTTCGGCTGGTCGCGCAACACCCTGCCGCACGAGCTGGTGCATAGCTGGAACGGCAAGTACCGCCGGCCCGAGCGGCTGTGGACGCCCGACTATCGCCAGCCGAAGATTGGCGACATGCTGTGGATGTACGAAGGCCAGACGCAGTTCTGGGGCTACGTGCTGGCGGCGCGGTCGGGCGTCCAGCCAAAGGACGCGGTGCTCGGCGCGATCGCCTCGGCCGCGGCCTATCGCAGCGAAGCGGCCGGGCGCACCTGGCGCTCGATCGACGACACCACCCGCGACCCGGTGCTCAACGCGCGCAAGGCCCTGCCCTATTCCTCGCTCAACCGCAGCGAGGACTATTACTGGGAAGGCGCGCTGGTCTGGCTCGAGGCCGACCAGATCATCCGCCGGGGCACCGGCGGGGCGAAGGGCCTCGACGATTTCGCGCAGCGGTTCTTCGGCGTGAACGACGGCGACTGGGGCGACCTGACCTACGATTTCGACGACATTGTGCGGACGCTGAACGGCGTCTATCCCTACGAGTGGGCCGCGTTCCTGCGCACGCGCTTCGGCCAGCCGGGCCAGCCCGCGCCGCTCAGGGGCATCGAGATGGCCGGATACCGGCTGGTCTGGAAGGACACGCCCAACCCCTACAACAAGGGCGCCGACGAGGAATCGGGCGATCTCGACCTCAAGTATTCGCTCGGATTCGACCTCGACAAGGAAGGCAAGGTGAAAGCCCCGATGTGGGATTCGCCCGCGTTCGACGCAGGCGTGGTCACCGGCTCGCAGGTCGTGGCGGTCAACGGCGAGGCGTTCTCGAAGGACGTGATGAAGGATGCGGTGACCGCGGCGAAGGGCGGCAAGGACCCGATCGAGCTGCTGGTCAAGCGCGGCACCCGCTACCTGACGGTGCCGGTCGATTACCATGGTGGCCTGCGTTACCCGTGGCTCGAACCGGTGAGCGAAGGCGAGCAGCCGCTCGACCGCCTGCTGGCGCCGCGAACCGGCGAGCCGGCGGTCGGCTGAGCGGGCGACAAGTGCCGCTCGCCCGCCTCGTGGTCGGACGTGCTCGGCGGCACGGGCCGAGAAAGCGCTGTCCTACAGCGTGTGGCGCCGGCTAGCTTCGCGCCGGCTCTTTCATACCGTCGATTCGGCCGGGCTCCGGCGCTTTTCCGCTCAAGGCCCGCGCCGCATGGGTTTGATCAACAAACCCCTATTCCGCGGCTTCCAGGAAGCGGTCGTCGATGTCGGTCTCCGCTTCCCAGCTCTTGAGCTCGGGCAGGACCTTCTCGGCGAACAGGTGCATGTTCTTGCGCGCCTCGTCCTGCGGCATCCCGCCGTAGTAAACGTGCGGGAAGAAGCCTTGCGGCCTGAACTGCTCCTTCAGCTCCCACATCCGGTCGAGGATCATCTGCGGAGTGCCGGTGACAGCGCCCTTGCCGAATTCCTCGACGTAGGGCTCGATCGCCTCGGGTGACAGGACCATGTTCTCGTAGTGTTCGTAACCCTTGATTTGCGGGAACTTGCCCGGCGTATCGAGGTGGTAGTTCCGGATCGCCGCGCGCATCGTTCCGGCCAGGTACTTCTCGCCCTGCTCGCGCGCATAATCGGCGCTCTCGTCGATGTAGTAGTTGCCGCCAAGCATGGGCGGCGGCGGGCTGGAGTTGTCGCCGTGCACTTCCTTCCACACAGCGTCGTACTTGTCGGGTGGCACGTCCTTGCCGCGCTGGGGCAGCATCAGGATCATGTTGCCGCAACCCTGCTTCGCCGCGGTGTACATCGAGTTGCCGGAGAGCGAACCGCAGAACTTGCGTCCCTCGAAGCTCTTGACCGGCGCCGGGCGCAGCTCCTGCCGCGGGATCGAGCCGAAGGCGCCCTCGCCCTCGATGACCCCGGTCTCGAGCGCCGGAATGACCACGTTGAGGATGTCGTTGTAGAGCTCGCGGCTGTTGTTCATGTCTATGCCCAGGCCGGCGAATTCGTGCTGGGCAAGGCCGCCGCCGAACCCGAGGATCGCCCGCCCGCCCGACAGGATGTCGAGATTGATGATCTTCTCTGCCAGACGCGCCGGGTTGTGCCACGGCACGATAATGCACTGCGTGCCGAGCTTCACGTGGCGGGTCTTCGCGGCGATGTAGGTCAGCAGCTGCAAGGGATCGTTGGACATCGAGTAATCGGAGAAGTGGTGTTCGGTGATCCAGACCGAATCGAACCCCAGTTCCTCCGCGTGAACGAGGTTGTCGACTTCTTCGCGCACGAAGCGCGCGTCGTCGTAATCCTTGCCCCTCTGGTGGGCGAAGCCACTTGCCAAGCCTACGTGCATCTCGTCTCTCCAGCTCCCCGCCGTTCCCCGGCAGACATTCTCTGGCCGCCGACTCCGACGGACATTGTCAACGTCAACATGCCCCTCTTGGCGAAGATTCGCAATTGCCGGGTGGCGGTGCGCGCCCGACGCGGCTAGGGGCACCGCGCCGGCGACGGGGAGAGGGTCCGGCGCGAGACACTGCTTTTAGGAAGACCGATGCGCATCGACCTGATCCCCGTGGGCGACAACCCGCCCGAAAGCCTCAACGTCGTCATCGAGGTGCCGACCGGCGGCGAGCCAGTCAAATACGAGTTCGACAAGGAGAGCGGTGCTCTGTTCGTCGACCGCATCCTGCACACCCCGATGCGTTACCCGGCGAACTACGGCTTCGTGCCGCACACCCTTTCGCCCGATGGCGACCCGCTCGATGCGCTGGTCATCGCGCGCAGTCCGTTCATTGCCGGTTGCGTGGTCCGTGCCCGACCGATTGGCGTGCTCAACCTCGAAGACGAACACGGTGGCGACGAGAAGTTGATCTGCGTGCCGATCGACACGACATTCCCGTACTACTCGGACGTCGCTGAAACCAAGGACCTGCCGTCGATTATTTTCCAGCAGATCGAGCACTTCTTCACCCACTACAAGGATCTCGAGGCGGAGAAATGGGTGCGGATCGGCAACTGGGGAAACGCCGCCGATGCCAAGCGCATCGTCCTCGAGGCGATCGAGCGGGCCAAGCAGGCCAAGGGCTGAGCGTCAGCCCGGCCGGCGCGGCCGCTGCTTCGCTGAGACCGACTTAATGACCACCCGGCCACTGTTGGTGGAATCGAGGGGTGGCGCGGCCCTTGCGAGCGCCTGTTCGATCAGGCTGTCGACCCGCGGCCGCCAAAAGTCCTCTTGGCTGCGCAGCTTGACGTGCCGGGTCGTCGCAATGCCGGGCGAAAACCGGTCGATGAACTGCTGCAGCCGGAGTTCGGGTTCTTCGCTCACTCGACCGGACGGCGGTTGTCCAGCAGGTCCTTTTCGGAGCCGCTGGCGCCCGATTGGCGTTCGCGGTCAACCATTTCCGCGACCTCGTTCTGCGGCGTAACATCTTCCGCATCAGCTGGCACGACCGGTGGCTCCGGCGCGGGCGGTGGCTCCTCCGCCGCCTCCTTCCCGCTCCCGCGCACGATCGGCAAAGGCGGAGTCCGCGCATCGAAGCGCAGGCGGTAGATCGGCTCGGGCATCACGAAGCCTGCCTGCTCAAGCGCCGCCTTGACCGCGGCAATAGCGTTGCTGCGGGCCTTGAACCAATCGGCTTCGCGCTGGTCGATCCAGCCGAGAAAGCGGATGAGAATATTGGAATCCCCACCTCTTCGGTGCGCGCCTCCGGTACGGGGTCGGCCAGCACGAAAGGCATGGACGCAAGGGTATCGCGGCCCAGCTGGCGCGCGGCGGTAGGATCATCGTCGGCATCGATCCCGAGGACGAAGTCAAACCGACGCTGCGGATTGCGCGTGTAGTTGAGGATCACCGCCTTGAAGACAGTCGAGTTGGGGATCCGCAGGTGATTGCCATCAAGTGTCATCAGGATCGTCGCCCGGCTGGTGAGGCGAATTACCCGTCCTTCGTGCTCGTCGATCACGACCAGGTCGTTCGGGCGGAACGGCTGACGCAGGCTGAGCATGAGGCTGGCAACGTAGTTCTCGATCGTGTCGCGCATCGCAAAACCCAGCGCGATCCCGACCACCCCGGCGCCGCCCAGGACCGCGCCCATCAGCGCGCCTGCCCCCAGCATGTTGAGCGCCACGACAAGTCCGCCGACGACGAAGACGAAACGTATCGCGCTGGCGATCAGTTCGGCGAGGAAGGAGTTCGGTGCCAGCCGGTGCCACAACGCGCCCAGCCCGGCGATAAGATAGCCTGCCGCAGCGATTGCCAGCCACACGAGCAGCGCTGAACCGATCAGCGGCAGCATGGCGAAAAACCCGGCAAACTGCGTCGTGACCTGGCGGACCCCGGCGGTCGCGCTATCGAGGGAAGTGTCGCGCCCGATCCCGTTCTCGACCGTGACCACGCCCGACACGCGCGAGGCGATTGCCTCGGCTCGCGCCTTGTCTTCCGCGCTCGCGACCTTGCCCGATAGCGTGACGACTCCCTGTTTCACGGAAACCTCGACCCCGGAGAGCGCTGGAAGCTCGGAAAAGATGCCCCTGATTCGTCCTGTGATCTGCGCATCTTCCCCTTCGGCGCGCGACGAAGCGATCGCGCTTGGTGCGCGCGTCGCATCGCTCGGCGACGGCTCCGCGGCAGGAACAAGTGCAAGCGCTGCAGGTGAGGAAACCAACAGCGCCAGGGAGAGGAAGGCCGACAGCAGCCGGCGAATGTTCGCTAAACGCTCCGGGAGCATCATGCTCAAGCGCCGGAGCCGGTCACAGGGTTCCCAGAAGGCAAGTCAGGTCAGCGCGACGATGCCCTTGACGATGGCTGTGACGAAGAGCGGCAGGCCCAGGGCTGCCGCCCAGACGATTAGCCGGTCGCGAGTGTACAGACCTCGCAGTTCCCCGTCGCTTGCATCGCTGGAGGCGAGCCCTTCCCATCGGCGTTCAAGCAGGCGGCAGGCCGGGATGATAGCAGCGACAAGGAACACCAGGCCGAAGTAAGGCAGGATCGTTCCATGGTGGCTCTTGAGCGCGCCCATCGTCACGAAGATGTTCACGCCTGTGTAGATAAGCAGCGCATAGGCGATGTGATCGCTCATCCGCTTGGCCCATTCGACCTTCCGGTCCTGCCGTTCCGCCTCGTGTGCGGCCTGCTGCCAGAGCGCTTTTGCCATGCGCATCTCCTCTCCACCCGTCGCGGCCAGTATTCCAAACTGGCAACGCCGTTGCAAGTGCTCAAACGAATGACGATGCACGCGTCCCGTCGCAGGACTGAAGTCGCAGGCAAACTTCCATGCAGGAATCTTGCCAAGCAGGGTGGAACGCGCGGGAATCCATTGATACATCGCATGGCCATGAGCAGTCTCGACACCCCGCTGATCGACAATGCCGCGCTCGCCGATGCAATGGATGCGGCACCTGCCAACGCGGCGCCGCCGATCCCGCAGGGGGGGCTCGAGGTGATTTCGATCGCCAAGAGCTACGACAAGCGCAGCGTCCTGACGGATATTTCGCTCACCGTCGGCAAGGGCGAGGTGCTGGGGCTGCTCGGCCCCAACGGCGCCGGCAAGACGACCTGCTTCTATTCGATCATGGGCCTGGTCCGCCCCGACTCGGGCCGCATCCTGATGGACGGCGTCGACGTCACGACCCTGCCGATGTACCGGCGCGCGATCCTGGGCCTCGGTTACTTGCCTCAGGAAACCAGCATTTTTCGCGGCATGACCGTGGAACAGAACATCAATTGCGTGCTCGAGATGGTCGAGCCCGACAAGGAGGTTCGCGCCGCCGAACTCGACCGCCTGCTCGACGAGTTCGGCCTTGCCCGTCTGCGAGAAAGCCCGGCGATGGCGCTTTCCGGAGGCGAGCGGCGCCGTTGCGAAATCGCGCGGGCACTTGCCGCAAACCCTTCCATCATGCTGCTCGACGAGCCCTTCGCGGGCATCGATCCGCTCTCCATCGGCGACATCCGTCACCTCGTGATCGATCTCAAGCAGCGGGGCATCGGCGTGCTGATCACCGATCACAATGTGCGTGAGACGCTCGACATCGTCGATCGGGCCTGCATCATTTACGGCGGCCAGGTCCTGTTCGCCGGCAGCCCGGAGGCGCTTGTGGCCGACGAGAACGTGCGCCGGCTCTACCTTGGCGAATCCTTCACCCTGTGATGACAGGGCGCGGGGGAGGCTGAAACGTGGCGCTGGGTCCGAGACTAGACCTCAGACAATCACAATCGCTGGTGATGACGCCGCAGTTGCAGCAGGCGATCCGTCTGCTCGCCGCGAGCAACCTCGAGATCGAGGCCTTCATAGGCGAGGCGCTGGAAAACAATCCTCTCCTCGAAGCGGGAGAGCTTCGCAGCGTGGAGCGTGATGCCCCGGCCGAGAGCGAGGAGCCGGCGCTCCACGATTCCACGCCCGACGTCTCATCCGGCGATGGCAATGAGGCGCTCGATATCGACCCCGAAGCGCTCGATCGTGACCGCGACACAGGAGACTGGTCGGCGCAGGTTTCCTCCGGACGCGGCGAGGACGATCTGCCCGACATTTCGGAACGGGCCGATGACGAGCCTACGCTGGCCGAGCACCTTGCAGCCCAGGTCGGCGCCGCCGCGCCCGACACGCAATCCGCCTTCATCGCCCAGCACCTTGTCGGTCTGCTCGACGAGGCGGGCTACCTGCCAACGCCCCTGCGCGAGGTGGCAGGCGACCTGAATGTGGCGCTGGCAGACGCGGAAGCGGCACTGGGCGTCGTCCAGTCGCTCGATCCTACCGGCGTCGGAGCACGCACTTTGTCGGAATGCCTCGCCCTGCAGGCGATCGAGGCAGATCGCTACGATCCTTGCATGAAGCAGCTCATCGGCAACCTCGACCTCGTAGCCCGCGGCGAATTCGCCCGCCTCAAACGCTTGTGCGATGTCGATGACGAGGACTTCGCCGACATGCTGGCCGAGCTGCGCGGCTACGACCCCAAGCCAGGCCTGCAGTTCGGCGGGGGCGGGCGTGAGCCGGTGGTGCCCGATATCCTGATCGCTCGCGCGAAGGACGGGTGGGACATCCGCCTCAACGAGGCTACGCTGCCGCGCCTTGTGGTCAATCGCAGCTATTACGTCGCGCTGCGCAACGGCTGCCAGGACAAGACGTCCAGATCGTGGTTGGGCGAGAAGCTGGCCGACGCGAATTGGCTCATCAAGGCGCTCGACCAGCGAGCCAAGACGATCCTGAAGGTCGCCACCGCGCTGGTGAAGGCACAGGAAGGGTTCTTTCTCAAGGGCGTTTCCGAGCTTCGCCCGCTGACGCTGCGCACAATCGCCGATGAGATCGAAATGCACGAAAGCACGGTCAGCCGGGTCACGAGCAACAAGTACCTGACCTGTAGCCGCGGGACGTTCGAGCTGAAGTACTTCTTTTCCAGCGGCGTGGCATCGTCCGACGGCGAGGGCGCCAGCGCCGAGGCAGTCAAGGCACAGATACGGGCGCTATGCGATGCGGAGAACCCCTCCGACGTCCTGTCCGACGACAAGCTCGTCGAGCTGCTGAGGGAAAAGGGTTTCGATCTCGCGCGCCGAACCGTGGCCAAGTACCGGGAGGCGATCGGCATCGGCTCAAGCGTGCAGCGCCGCCGGCAGAAGAAGCTCGCCCGCGCAGGCTAGTGTCCGCCGGCCCGGCAAATGCCGGAATTTCCCAACACTTTCTTCACACAGGTAAACGTCGGCGGCAGCGGCGATGGCGCGCCGGACACCTGTGACTCGAAAGACTCACCCACAAAGTCTTAAGCGAGAAAACGCTTTATTAACCTTTTTCGTTGAGACCCGGCGTGGTTAACACCGGGCAATACCTGCGATCGGTACGGGTCCGGGGGGATGGAAAAAGGGGCATTTCGATGCGTGTGCTGCTGATCGAGGACGAGCCGACCACCGCCAAGGCGATCGAGCTGATGCTGACCACCGAAGGCTTCAACGTCTATTCGACCGACCTGGGCGAAGAGGGCTTGGACCTCGGCAAGCTGTATGACTATGACATCATCCTGCTCGACCTAAACCTGCCCGACATGCACGGCTACGACGTGCTCAAGAAGCTGCGCGTCGCCAAGGTGCAGACGCCCGTGCTGATCCTCTCGGGCATTTCCGAGATGGATTCCAAGATTCGCTCGTTCGGCTTCGGCGCCGACGACTACGTGACCAAGCCGTTCCACCGCGACGAGCTGGTCGCCCGCATCCACGCCGTGGTGCGTCGTTCGAAGGGCCACAGCCAGTCGGTCATCCGCACCGGCAAGCTGGCGGTGAACCTCGATGCCAAGACCGTCGAGGTCGACGGTGCCCGGGTCCACCTGACCGGCAAGGAATACGCGATGCTGGAACTGCTCTCGCTGCGCAAGGGCACCACGCTGACCAAGGAGATGTTCCTCAACCACCTCTACGGCGGGATGGATGAACCCGAACTCAAGATCATTGACGTCTTCATCTGCAAGCTGCGCAAGAAGCTTTCGAGCGCCTGCGGCGGCGAGAACTACATCGAGACCGTCTGGGGCCGCGGCTACGTGCTGCGCGATCCGGGCGAAGAGGCCGAAGCGGCCTGACCGAAATCTCCGTTGGATGGGATACCTGGGCCCCGGAGCGATAAGCTCCGGGGCCTTTTTCCTGTCCCGCAGCGGGGCAAGCGGGCCAGGGCACCCCCAAGCTTGGGGTTTTCACCAAACGGGCCCTCCCCTAGCCGGGCGGTGAGGGGAGCATGGGAATTCACCGCGACCAAATTCGAGGGAGCAGACGCCGTGGCGTCGAGCGACTGGCACGCGTGTTGCTCACCGGCGCGTTCCTGTTTCTTGGCACGCCGGCCCCGCTTGCCGACCCGGCCGCCGTGCTCGGGCGTCAGGCGATAGGACGGTCTCCACGCGCGGTTTTGCAGCCGGTGGTCCTGGAATCGGCGCAATGGCAACCGCCCGTGTTCGGAATTGTCCTGCCTCGGGCTTCCCCTTCATTCGAAGTGAGCCGTCCGCGTCCGGCTCCACCGCCGATCAAGCCCGCCGAAGCGGCTCCGCTTTACCTCGCGGCAACGGCGGCGAAGCCGGTTCCGCTGCTCGACCTGCCCGCGCCGCTCGCCGCTGTCGTCTCCGCCCCGCCGTTCGAGACACTTTCGCCCGCCGCAATCGACCAGGTGGCGTCGCTCGCGGACAGTACCGCCGATGCGATCCAGCTAAACGAGCCTTCCGGTGCCAGGGCCCTCGGCTTCAATGACCGCATTGCTGCGATGCAGGTTGCGCCGCCCCCGCCCGTGCGCCTGAGCCGCATCGAGCAGGCAGCGCTGCTCGCCGCCTCCCCCGATCGCCTGCAGGTTCGTCGCGCCAACCAGACGCTCGGCAGCGTCGCAATCGAGATTGCTCCGACCCGTGCGGTCGCCGTCCGGCTCGGCGATCTACTCGACCTCGTTGCTTCGGAGCTGCCCTCCGATCAGTTCACCCGGTTGAGCCAATCAGCGGCCGCGGACGCCTACGTGCCACTCGAAACGCTGCACGAGGCCGGCATCGCCCTGCGATACGACCCGGTCTACGACGAGTTCGCGCTCGGCGGCTGATTGCTCAGCGCCGCAGGACCCGGCGGATGAGCGATGCAACCACGTAAGGCACCGCGACCACCGCGACGTGGTACACCAGCGATACGAGCAGCCCCATGATCGTCAGATAAGGCACACTTGCGGCGGCGATTACCGCCGTCCAGCCGACCGCCACGAGGGCCATGACCTGCAGCTCGCGCACTCCCAGGCGCCCGTTCTGCCAGCCGAGAATTGCCGAGATGATCACCGCAACCAGTTCCATGATCGCCGTGCTGCCGGGCCCGCGCTGCGCCGTCAATGCGCGCACTGGACAAACCCTCCCACCACCCCCTAGCGCCCGCCCCATGACCGCGCACAAACCCGGCGATCCGACCACGCTCAACAAGCTCTATGGCCGCGCCAAGGGCAAACCCCTGCGCGCCGGCCAGCAGGCCCTTGTCGAAGGTCTGCTGCCGCGCATTTCCGTCCCGGCCGAAGGTCCGGTAACCGCAACAGCGCTGTTCGGACGCGATTGCCCGCTGCATTTCGAGATCGGCTTCGGCGGCGGCGAGCACCTGGCGGAGCGGGCCGACATGCTGCCCGACCACGGCTTCATCGGGGCCGAGCCCTTCATCAACGGGGTCGCCCAGGCGCTGGTTCATGTGGACGGCGACCACGGCGCGCGCCCGCCGCTCGCCAACGTGCGGCTGCATCACGGCGACGCGCTGGAGGTGCTGCGGCGCATCCCCGACGGCACGCTCAGCTTCATTTACCTCCTCCACCCGGATCCGTGGCCCAAGGCAAAGCACGCCAAGCGGCGGATGATGAACGATGGACCAATCGACATGTTCGCCGTCAAGCTGCGGCCCGGCGGCGAGTTTCGCTTCGGGACCGACCACGCGGTGTATCTGCGCCACGCGCTGATGGTCATGCGCCGCCATACCAAACAGTTCGAATGGCTGACCGACGGACCGCGCAGTTGGCAGAATTGCCCCGGCGCCTGGCCCGAGACGCGCTACGAACGGAAGGCCCGGGATGTGTATGGCCACGAGGTCTGGTACTTTCGTTATCGGCGCATCTAATCGGGAGTTTCGAGAATGGCACAGCGCGCACTCATCGTCGGAGCAACACGAGGAATCGGCCTTGGCCTGGCACGCGAGTTCGCAAGACGCGGCTGGCACGTCTTCGCCAGCCAACGCACACCTTCGGTCGGCCTCGACGAGGCATGCGAACAGGCAGACGGAGCCATCGAGATCGTACAGGCGGACGTCACCTATGCGGACTCTCTCGCGTCACTTGCCCGCGCGATCGAGGCGCACACGCTCGACGTGGTGCTGGTAAACGCCGGCATCATGGGGGCCGGCCATCAATCCGTCGGCAAGGCGAGCGAAGCCGAAGTGGCAGAAATAATGATGGTCAATGCAGTCGGCCCTGCAAATGCCGGCCACCTCCTCCTGCCGCTCCTGAAGGAGGGAGGAACGCTCGCATTCATGACCTCCAGGATGGGTTCCGTGGCCGAGAACTCTGGCGGTTACGAACTCTACCGCATGAGCAAGGCGGCACAGAACATCCTCGCCAAGGGCATTTTCGAACAGGACGCAAAAGCGCGCGGGATCCCCGTGCTCTCACTGCACCCCGGTTGGGTGCAAACCGACATGGGCGGTTCCGGCGCGACCCTGACCGTCAATGAAAGTGTGCGCGGCCTGGCCGACGTGCTGTCCGGCGACCATCCAGTCGCTCACCGGTTCCTCGACTGGCGCGGAAAAGAAATTCCCTGGTGAGCTAGCTGACGACTCCGGCGCTGGCCAGAACTGCCAGGGTCAGGATATCCGGCGCGGCAGCTGTCATAGGGGCGATCTGCACCGGCTTTTTCATCCCGATCAGCATCGGTCCGATCACTGCGTTGCCGGCAAGCTCGCGAAGCAGCTTGGCCGACAGGTTGGCCGACTGAAGACCGGGCATGATCAACACGTTTGCCGGGCCCGACAAGCGGCTGAATGGATAGAGCTTCATCACCGTCGGATTGAGCGCAGCATCGGGCGCCATCTCGCCCTCGTACTCGAAACCGGGCTGCTTTTCGTCGAGAATGTGCACCGCTTCGCGAATGTTCTCCAGCCACTTGCCCGCGGGATTGCCGAAGGTGGAATAGCTGAGGAACGCAACCCGCGGTTCGTGGCCCAGCCGCCTTGCTACGCGCGCGGTTTCGCAGGCGATGTGCGCGAGTTGTTCCGAACTGGGCCTCTCGTTGATCGTCGTGTCGGCGAGAAACACTGTGTAGTTCTTGCCGATCATGAGGTGAATGCCGAACGGGATTTCGCCTTCCTTCGGATCGAGCACCAGCCCAATTTCGCGCGCAGTCTGCCCGAAAGGGCGCGTCACGCCGGAGATCATCGCGTCCCCGTGGCCCAGAGCCACCAGGAGCGCTGCGAAGACGTTGCGTTCCTGGTTCACCATGCGGCGCACGTCGCGCTCGGTGTATCCTCGCCGCTGGAGCCGCTCATAGAGGTAGTCGACCATCGCCGGCACGTATTCGCAGTCGGCCGAATTCTGGATTTCGAAGGCGTCGGGGTCTTCGACGTCGAGTTCCTTGAGCTTGTCCTTTACCGAGGGGGTCCGCCCGACCAGCACCGGGGTGCCGTAGCCGAAGTCGCGGAACTGGATCGCCGCCCGCAGCACGACGTCCTCTTCGGCCTCCGCAAAGACGACCCGTTTCGGGTTGCGCTTTGCATCCTCATAGACCTGGGTCAGCACCGAGGTCGTCGGATTGAGCCGCGCGCGCAGGCTCATGCGATAGGCTTCGAAGTCCTCGATCGGCTTCTGCGCCACGCCCGAGTCCATCGCCGCCTTGGCAACGGCCGAGGAAACGGTTTCCATCAGCCGCGGGTCGAAAGGCGCGGGAATGATGTAGTCACGCCCGAAATGATGGTCGACCCCATAGGCAGCGGCCACTTCTTCCGGCACCCGCTGGCGGGCGAGCGCAGCGATCGCCTCGGCCGCGGCGATCTTCATCTCCTCGTTGATCGCGGTCGCCCGCACGTCGAGCGCGCCGCGAAAGATGAACGGGAAGCCGAGCACGTTGTTGACCTGGTTCGGATAGTCCGACCGACCAGTTGCGATGATCGCATCGGGCCGTATGGCCCTCGCATCCTCCGGCCGGATTTCAGGGTCGGGGTTGGCCATCGCGAAGATAATCGGCTGGTCGGCCATGTCGGCGACCCATTCGGGCTTCAGCGCACCGGCGGCGGAAAGGCCGAGGAATACGTCGGCCCCCTTCAACGCCTCTTCCAGGCTGCGCGCCTCGGTCGGCACCGCATGGGCGCTCTTCCACTGGTCGACGCCTTCCCGGCCCGGATAAATCGGACCCTTGCGGTCGCAGACGATGACCTGGTGGTGCGGGACGCCCAGCGCCTTGATCAGCGCGGTGCAGGCAAGCGCCGATGCCCCCGCCCCGTTAACCACCATGCGCACGTTCTTCATGTCGCGTCCGGTCAGGTGGCAGGCGTTGATGAGGCCAGCCGCCGCAATGATCGCGGTGCCGTGCTGATCGTCGTGCATGACCGGGATGTTCATTCGCTCGCGCAGGGCCTGCTCGATCACGAAACATTCCGGCGCGGCGATGTCCTCCAGGTTGATGCCGCCGAAACTCGGCTCCATCAGCGCGACTGCCTCTATGAACTTGTCCGGGTCTTCGGTGTCGAGCTCGATGTCTATCGAATCGACATCGGCGAAGCGCTTGAACAGCACCGCCTTGCCTTCCATCACCGGCTTGGCGGCGAGCGCTCCGAGATTGCCCATACCCAGGATCGCCGTACCATTGGTGATCACCGCAACGAGGTTGCTGCGCGCGGTGTATTCGCCTGCGCACAAGGGGTCGGCGGCGATCGCCTCGACCGGCGCGGCCACGCCGGGCGAATAGGCCAGGCTCAGGTCGCGTTGGGTGGCGACCGGTTTCGAGGGCACGATTTCGATCTTACCGGGGCGGCCCGTCTGGTGGTAGAAAAGCGCCTCGCGCGTGGTGAAGCTCTGGTTCTTGTCGTCGGCCAAGCAGTCTCTCCTGTCATCTGTCCCCTAACCGCCGTTCGCCTGTAACGATAGGGGAAAGCGGACGAGCCGGCGTTCCGAATCGGTCGGCGCACCGCTACCCAGCCGACATGGCCGGCACAGCGACCCCGATGATGATGCAGTACCTCGCGCTCAAGCGCGAAGCCGGCGATTGTCTGCTGTTCTATCGCATGGGTGACTTTTTCGAGCTCTTCTTCGAAGACGCGAGGACGGCATCCCAGGTGCTCGACATCGCGCTGACCACCCGGGGCGAGCACGATGGATCGCCGATCCCCATGTGCGGCGTGCCGGTCCATTCGGCAGAAAGCTACCTCGCCCGTTTGATAAAGGCCGGCTGCCGTGTCGCCATTGCCGAGCAGACCGAAACGCCCGACGAAGCCAAGCAGCGGGCGAAACGCGAAGGCACGCCATCGTCCAAGGCGCTGGTGGCGCGAGACATCGTTCGCTTCGTCACAGCCGGAACACTGACCGAGGAAGCCCTGCTCGAACCGCGCAGGGCGAACATGCTCGCGGCCGTTTGCGAAGTGCGCGGAACCTGCGGAGTGGCCGCTTGCGACATTTCGACCGGGCGGATGGAGTTGGAAGACTGCGATCCGGGGCAGCTCGGCGCGGTGCTGGCACGCATCGAAGGGAGCGAGGTCGTGGCGCCCGAGGACTGGGCCGGCGCTCCGGCTGGCAGCATGGCTCGCCCGCGCAACGATTTCGCCAGCGAGGAAGGCGAGGCGCGACTCAAAAAGGTTCACGGGATCGCCACGCTCGACGGACTCGGCGATTTCAGCCGGGCGATGCTCGCTGCCGCCGGTGGCCTCATCGCCTATCTGGACCACGCCGGGCGCGGCAATTTGCCCCTGCTCCTGCCGCCGGTCGCGCGCGACAGCGGCGGTGCGCTGGCGATGGACGAGGCGACGCGCAGCAGCCTCGAAATCCTCCAGAGCGCCGGTGGAGGCCGCGCCGGCAGCCTGGTGGCGGCGATCGATCGCTGCGTGACCGGGGCCGGCGCGCGGCAACTCGCCGAGGATCTCGCCGCGCCCCTCACCGACAAGAGCCGGATCGAGGCGCGGCTTTCGCTGGTGCAGTTCTTTCATGCCGACCCGCTGCTGCGTGCCGATCTGCGTGAGGTGCTGCGCTCTCTGCCGGACGTGGGTCGGGCGCTCGGCCGGGTGGTCGCGGGCCGCGGCAGCCCGCGCGACCTCGGGCAGCTTCGCGATGGACTGAACCAGGCCCGGCGGATCCGCGACCACCTTGCGGGCCGGGTCGATCGCCCAGCGCCGCTCGACGAGCTGTTGCCGCGGCTCGGCGGCCACGGAGCATTGACCGACCTGCTTGGCCGCGCGCTCGTTCCTGCCCCGCCGACCGAGCGCAGTCAGGGCGGTTTCATTGCCGAAGGATACGACGCCTCGCTCGACGAACTGCGCAGAGTGTCCGGCAACGCCCGCCGCGCGATCGCCGCCCTCGAGGCCAAGTACCGCCAGGAGACCGGCATTGCCGCGCTGAAGATCAAGCACAACGGCGTCCTTGGCTATTTCGTCGAGGTGCCGGCGAAGCACGGCGACGCGCTGATGGCGCCCGACAGCGGCTTTACTCATCGCCAGACAATGGCGGGCGCCGTGCGCTTCAACTCGCTGCACCTGCACGAGGAAGCAAGCCGTATCGCCGAGGCGGGCGGCCATGCCATGGCCGCCGAGGAGGCCCATTTCGAGGAACTGGTGGCCGATGTAGAGCGGAACGCGTGCGCGATCGCCGATACTGCCTCGGCGCTTGCGCGGATCGACGTCGCCGCCGGGCAGGCAGAGCGGGCGGCGGAGGGGGGATGGGCGCTGCCCGAGATCGTTGAAGATCGCTGTCTTGAAATCGAAGGCGGACGTCATCCCGTTGTGGAAGCGGCTCTCGCCAAGGCGGGAGAACGCTTCGTCGCCAACGATTGCCGTCTGTCTGGGGAGGATCGTCTCTGGCTGATCGGCGGCCCGAACATGGGCGGCAAATCTACGTTTCTGCGGCAGAACGCGCTCGTCGTGCTGCTTGCGCAAGCCGGCGGTTACGTTCCGGCCGCGCGGGCAAGGGTCGGGCTGGTCGACCGCCTGTTCAGCCGGGTGGGAGCGAGCGACAACCTCGCGCGCGGGCGCTCCACGTTCATGGTGGAGATGGTCGAGACGGCGGCGATCCTGTCGCAGGCGACCGAGCGCAGCTTCGTGATCCTCGACGAGGTCGGCCGGGGGACGAGCACGTACGACGGGCTCGCACTGGCCTGGGCGGTGGTCGAGGCAGTCCACGAGACGAATCGCTGCCGCTGCCTCTTTGCGACCCATTACCACGAACTGAGCCGGCTCGCGGAGACCTGCGAGGCGCTCAGCCTGCATCACGTGCGAGCGCGCGAGTGGAAGGGCGACCTGGTCCTGCTCCACGAACTCGCCGAAGGACCCGCGGACCGGTCCTATGGGCTTGCAGTGGCCAAGCTGGCAGGTGTGCCCCGGAAAGTGGTCGCGCGGGCCAAATCCGTTCTCGACCGGCTCGAGAAGGGGCGCGCGGAGACCGGCGGGCTGGCTGCGGGCCTTGGCGACCTGCCGCTTTTCGCGGCGGCGATGGAAGCGCAGGAGGAACAGTGCGACGAGCTGCGCGAAAAGTTGCGGGCACTCGATCTGGACGCGCTCAGCCCCCGCGAGGCCCTCGCCCTGCTGTACGACCTCAAGCGCGAGGCCGGCGAGACTTGACTTGTGTTGCGTTGCCTTTTGCGGCGCGGGCCCTAGCGTAGGCTCCCATGGCGCAGGACGATCCGGGCGACGATGTCGACAAGAGCACCGAGTGGGCGGAGCTCCGCACGGACCTGGCGGAAGACCGTAACATCATGGCGATGGAACGAACGTTCGCCGGGTGGATGCGGACCGCCTTCGCGGCCATCGGAATCGGGTTGGCGTTCAAGGCGGTGTTCGGCGAATTCGACCCACCGTGGCTCGCCAAGGCGATCGCGACCCTGTTCATCCTGGCCGGTGGTTGGCTGGCGATTTCCGCAGAGCGGCGGACCTGCGCAACGCTCGAAAAGCTGAGCGCGCACAAGTTCGAAACCGCATCCTCGCCCAACTTCCGCCTTCTCGCCTATGCTGTGGCGGTGGGATCCGTGCTGCTCGTTGCCGGGCTGTGGCTCCTTAACGACGGACGCATAGGGAATAGCTAGCTGCCGTCGGAGGGCAGGTCGGGGTCGACCTTGTTGTCCTTGCCGTACTTGTCCTCGTTGTCGTCGAGATTGGGTTCGCCCTTGTAGGCGTCCATGTCGATGCGGCCCGACTGTTCCATGTCGCGCATCCGGTCGACGATATCCTGGCCGGAGTTGTCGCCGATGCCGGTATTGACCTTCTCGCTGTCGAGCGGGCTTTGCCGTCCATCCTTGTTGCGCGCCTGCTCGGCGACTTCCTGCGCCTGGCTGCGGTGATCGTCCTGCTCGTCGTTGTGCATTTCGGGCGCGAGATTGGCCTGGCGCTCTTCCTGGCTCTTCACCTTGTCGTTGGTCATGGGAAATTCTCCTTTGCCAGCCAACGCCGGGGCAGAGGAGGCGGTTCCGTCAGCGGCTCGCTCCGGGGCGCCAGAGCACATCGCCCGGCCCCTGCGAATTCACCGCGCGGGCAAGGACGAAGAGGTAGTCCGACAGGCGGTTCACGAAGGCGAGCGCGGCGGGATTGACCGGTTCCGCCTCGGCCAGCGCAGTCATCGCGCGCTCGGCGCGCCGCACCGCGGCACGGGCGACGTGAAGCCGCGCGGCGGCCTCGCTGCCGCCCGGAAGGATGAAGCTGGTGAGCGAATCAAGCGCTTCATTGAGGGTGTCCATGCGCTGTTCCAGCCAGCCGGACTGTGCAGGAACGATGCGCAGCACCATTTCGCTCGGCTGAAAGTCCTCGCCCGGCGTTGCGAGGTCCGCGCCCAGGTCGAACAGGTCGTTCTGGAGCCGGGTGCAATCCGCCGCCGCATCGCCATCGAGCACGACGATCGCGAGGCCGAGCGCGGAGTTCGCCTCGTCCACCGCGCCGATCGCTTCCAACCGCAGCGCGTGCTTGGGCAGGCGGCTGCCGTCGACGAGGCCGGTGGTGCCGTCGTCGCCGGTGCGGGTGTAGATCCGGTTGAGCTTGACCAAGGCTTTCGCCGTGCAGCCTAGCGCGCCAGCGAGAGCAGGATGGCCACCACGAGAATCGCCGCGGCCTGGTACTTGATGCGAGCGAACATCATCTTGTTCTGCTGCACCTGCAGTTCCTTGTGCCGCACGCTGCCGGCATCGATGTCGGCGCGGTTGGCGGCAAGAAAGGCGATGATCCCGCGCACCAGCGAGACGACGACCATGATCATCATGATCACGAGCACGATAACGAGGAAAGTGGTCATGGCAGGCTATCTAGGGCTTCGCCGAAGGATATGCCAGTGGGCAGGGACCTGCCCCTTAGGGCACGCGCCAGCGCGCGGCCGTCCTCGCCCGCTTGCCGGCGATCGGCGAGCGACGGAGACCCCCTGCGCTTAGCGAGCTTCCTCCCCTGCGCGTCCAGCAGCAGGGCATGGTGGTGCCAGGCCGGCACCGGCAGGCCGAGCAGCTCCTGCAGCAGCCGGTGGACGTGGGTCGCGGCAAACAGGTCCATCCCGCGCGTGACCAGGCTCACCCCGTCGGCGGCATCGTCGATGGTCACGGCCAGGTGATAGCTCGCCGGGGTGCGGGCATCCTTGCGCACCAACACCGGGTCGCCGCCGATGTCGGGCCTGGCGACCTGTTCCCCGTGTCGCTCGTCTCGCCAAGTCAGCGGGCCGGTGCGCCGCATTGCCTCGGCAATGTCGAGCCGCCAGGCCGCCCCTGCGGGATCGACGTCGTGGCCGCGGCATGTTCCGGGATAGACCGGCCCATCGGGCCCCGCCTCCCTCGCCGCCGCCGCTATGTCCGCCCGCGTGCAGCGGCACGGGTAGAGCAGCCCCGCCTCGCGCATTCGCTCTGCCGCAGCGGCATAGGTGGCCGTCCGGGTCGATTGCGCGGGCACCTCCTCCCACTCCAGGCCGAGCCAGGCGAGGTCGGCCCGGAAGTCTGCGGCCAGTTCGCTGCGCGACCGCGCGCCGTCGATGTCCTCGATTCGCAGCAGGAACCGTCCCCCCTCTCCCCGGGCCCGTTCCCGCGCAAGATCGTGGGCGACGATGGCCGAGAAGGCATGGCCGAGGTGGAGCGGCCCGTTGGGGCTGGGGGCGAAACGGGTGACGGTCACGAACCCTTACTTTCACTCCGCTGTGGATTCGCCAAGTGTCACGGGCTTGACGCTTTTTTCCGCAAATGCTCCCTTGGCTTGCATCAGGAGGACACGGCGAGTGTTCAAGGCCGATCTGATCGAGCGCGCGGCGACGTTCCGCAGCGCAATGGAAGACCCCACCAGGCGGCTGGAGAGCTGCCCGGCGCTGGTGCTCAACGCCGACTATACGCCGCTGAGCTATTATCCGCTGAGCCTCTGGCCGTGGCAGACCGCCATCAAGGCGGTGTTCCTCGAGCGGGTCGACATCGTCGCCAGTTACGAGCGGATGGTCCACTCCATCAACCTCGACATGCAGATCCCCAGCGTGATCGCGCTGCGGCAATACGTGAAGCCGAGCGAGTTTCCCGCCTTCACCCGCTTCAACCTGTTCCTGCGCGACCGCTTTCAGTGCCAGTATTGCGGCATCCAGGCGCACCTGACCTTCGACCATGTCGTCCCCCGCCGGCTGGGCGGCAAGACAACGTGGGAAAACATCCTCACTGCCTGCGCACCCTGCAATATGCGCAAGGGCGGCCGCACACCCAAGCAGGCGCACATGCACCCGCTGGTCGAGCCGATCCGCCCGACGCACTGGCAGTTGCAGCAGCACGGCAAGCTGTTCCCGCCCAACTACCTGCACGAGACGTGGCGCGACTGGCTCTACTGGGACATCGAGCTGGAAGCATGACGTCATCCCAGCGGAAGCTGGAATCGCTCGCCTTCCTGTAGCATCAGCGGAATGGGCGGCTGGGTCTGCATCCTCACCAACAAGCCGCATGGCGTGCTTTACATGGCGTAACGGCACACCTGACGGCGCGGGTCGTGCAGCACGGGACAGGCAACGGTTCGGCGTTCTGCCGCAAGTACGGCCTCGGCCGACTCGTCCACGCGGAGGAGTATGCTGAAATCGTGGCCGCCATCGCGCAAGAGAAGGCGATAAAGGCATGGAAGCGAGACTCGAAGATCGAGTTGATCGAGAAGGCAAATCCTGGCTGGGCCGAACTTTTCGAGGGCGGGATGTAGCGGCCAACCGGGACCGCTAACGCATCGCGCTACGTCACAGCCGCCCGCTGGCTGAACTCGTCGCGCTGCCACTCGCCGCTCGCCAGCACTTCGCCCAGTGCGCTGGCGGCGTTCCAGCAATCTTCGAAGCGGATATAGGCGGGCGCGAGGCCCAGGCGCAGGATGTCGGGGTCGCGGAAGTCGCCGATCACGCCGCGGGCGATCAGGGCCTGGCAGATCGCGTAGGCCTCCGGATGGCGGAAGGAGAGCTGGCTGCCGCGCCGGTGCGGGTCGTCGGGGCTGATGAATTCGAGCGAGAAAGCCCTCTCCCCTTCAGGGGGGAGGGTTGGGAGGGGGGGCTGTAGCGCGACTTCCCCCTCTCCTTCCGCCGCTTCGCGGCTCCTTCCTTTCCCCTGAAGGGGAGAGGGCTGAACCTGCGCGATGCACGTTCGGAGAAATTCCGACAGCGCTCGGCTCTTTGCCCACAGCCGGTCGACGCCGATGCGGGCGATGATGCGCACACCCTCTTCGAGTGCGGCGAGGCCCAGTACCGGCGGAGTGCCGGCGAGCATTCGCTCGATTCCCGGCGCGGGGGCGTAGTCGTCGGTGAAAGCGAAAGGCGCGGCGTGGCCCATCCAGCCGGTCAGCGGCTGCGACACTCCGGAGAGGTGCTTTTGTGCCACATAGGTGAAAGCCGGTGCCCCCGGGCCGCCATTCAGGTACTTGTAGCCGCAACCGACGGCGAAATCGGCATCGCAGCCATTGAGGTCGACCGGCACCGCGCCGGCGCTGTGCGACAGGTCCCACAGCACGAGCGCGCCGGCCTCGTGCGCAGCGCGGGTCAGCCGGGCCATGTCGTGCATCGCGCCGGTCTTGTAGTGGACATGGGTCAGCAGCAGCAGGGCGACGTCCTTGTCGAGCGCTGCTTCGAGCCCATCGCGCGCGGCCAGTCGCCGCTCGGCGAGGCCCTGCGCTTCCAGCCCGGCGATCATGTAGAGGTCGGTCGGGAAGTTGCCGGGTTCGCTCAGGATGATCTTGCGGGCCGGACGCAAGAGCAGCGCGGCAGAGATCAGCTTGAACAGGTTCACGCTGGTGGAATCGCAGGCGATCACCTCGTGTGGCTGCGCGCCGATCAGCGGAGCGATCATCGCGCCGACCTTTTGCGGCAGCCCGATCCAGTCCGCCCCGCCGTTCACCTTGGGATTCCAGCTGCGGATCAGCCCTTCGCCCCACTCCTTGCGAATCACCTCGCCCATGCGGCTGGCGGTGCCGAGCGGCAGCGCGCCGAGCGAATTGCCGTCGAGGTAGATCACCCCCGGCGGCAAGGCGAACAGCCCGCGGTACGAGGCGATCGAGTCGGCCGCGTCGAGCGCGCGGGCATCGGCGAGAGTTACGGTCATAAAGCCCTCCCCCATCCAGGGGGGAGGGTTGGGAGGGCGGGACTCGCGGCAAATGCCCCTCTCCTTCCGCCGCTTTGCGGCTCCCTCCTCTCCCCTGAAGGGGAGAGGGCAAGTCCAAAAGCGCTCAAATCTCGGTCCTCACTGCCAGGAGTTCGGGGAAGAAGCCCTTCTTCAGGACGCTTTCGAGGTAGGGCACTCCGGCGGTCCCGCCTGTGCCGCGTTTGAAGCCGATGATCCGCTCTACCGTCTTCAGGTGGCCGAAGCGCCAGCGCTGGAAATGGTATTCGAGGTCGACCAGTTTCTCGGCCAGTTCGTAGAGGTCCCAATATCCGTCCGGATCGCGATAGACCTGCGCCCAGGCCTCGACGATCGCCTCGTTGGTCGCGTGCGGCCGTTCGAGCCCGCGCTCGAGCACGTCTTCGGGAATGGCAAAGCCGCGGCGGTCGAGCAGGCGGATGACCTCGTCATAGAGGCTCGGGCGGGCAAGTTCGGCGCGCAGGTCTGCGGCCACTTCGGGCGTGGCCTCGTGCATCGTGACCATGTCCGGGTTGCGCCCGCCCATGATGAATTCCATCAACCGGTACTGCGCGGACTGGAACCCGCTCGAATTGCCGAGGTGGGGGCGGACCTGCGAGTAGTCGTGCGGCGTCATGGTGCTGAGCACGTCCCAGCTCGAGATGAGCTGCCCCTGTGCCCGCGCCACCCGGGCGAGCATCTTGAACGCCGGGCGCAGGTCGTCCGCCGCGATCAGAGCGCGCGCCGCGGTCAGTTCGTGCAGGCACAGCTTGAGCCACAGCTCGCTCGCCTGGTGAACGACGATGAACAGCATCTCGTCGTGCGCGCCCGAGACCGGGTGCTGCGCCGCCAGGATGCGGTCGAGATCGAGGTAGGATGAGTAGGTTACGTCGGCGGCCATGGCACGGCCCTAGCGCACGAACGTCTCGCGTGAAACTACCCCTCGATGACCTTGGTTGCCGGATGGTGCTTGTCGAGGTGCGCCTTGACGATCTTCAGGTTCTTCGTGTTCGACTTGAAGGCGAAATCGAACAGGTCGCCGGCCACGGGAATAGCGCCGACCGCACTGTCGAAGGCGATGTTGCCGGCCATGCGCCACAGCTTCCACTTGGGCAGGCCGAGATTGCGCGCCTCCCACACCAGGTAGGCGCCCATAGCCGCGGTCACGAAGTCGCCGACGACGGGGATCAGCCCGACGATCGAATCGAGGCCCACGCGGCCCAGCACGGGAACGTGGAACATGCCCTCGAGAAGTTGCTCCATCGCTTCGATCCGCTGGCGCACGCTGGCAGCGTCGGTGCCGGTGGGCAGGGTGGCGGTCATCGGGCGCGGGCGCTCGCGGCCGGAGCGGTCAGGGGATTGCGACTGCACGGGGTCCATCTGCTGGCCCTCCTCTCGCAGGGTTATCTGGGAAGCGCGGCGAGGTCCGGCAAGGGATGCCATGCCCAGGGATTGGCCGCGAAGCCGGTGATGTCGCCGCGCACGAGCGACCAGCGCAACGGCATGGCGAGCGGGATATAGACATTCGTGGCCGTCAGCATCGCGGCGGCGCGGGCGATCCCGTCGGCGCGGGCCTGCGGGTCCTCGGCCGCGAGCGCCTCGCGCAAGACGGCATCGGCCTCGGGCGAACAGGCGCCGCGGCGCAGCGAGCAATTGAACTGGTTGAGGAACCAGCGCGGCGCGGCAAAGCGCGCGACCCGGTCGATCAGGACGAGATCGGCGCGCTTGCCTTTCTCGACTCGCTTGAGCGTGACGCCGATCATGGCCCACTGCTGGGCGAGGCCGTTGAACAGCGCGGCGTTGCCCGGCAGGTCCGGCAGGTCGATCGTCACCACCGCCGGCGCGCCCTCGCCCACCCCGCTGCGCCAGGCGGCGATGCGATTGGCCGCCTCGCGCCGCAGCGCCTCCATCTCGATCCCGTCCCAGCGTTCGGCCGCCCCCTCGCCGGCCACGCCGACCGGCACGACCAGTGTCGTGGGCAGCCAGCCGCCGATGTTGAACGGGGCGAGCAGCGCGGCCCGGTCGATCGCCATGGCCAGCGCCTCGCGGTTGGCGGCCTGGGCGAGCAGTCCCTCCTCGCGCTGAACCTGCAGGCCGAACAGGCCTATCGCGGCATCGAGACGCCTTGTCCCGCGCGAGAGCGGGCCGGGATCGGCCAGTGGCCAGCTGCCGAGCGTACCGCCGAGCACGACGTCCACCTCGCCCTCCTCGAACGCGGCGACCGCCTGGCGCGGATCGAGCGCGGTCACGGCGACGGGGCGCACGTAGTCCTTCCAGCCCTCTTCCTCGGGCAGGCCGCGCGCCTCGGGCGGCTTCAACGCCAGCAGGGCCGCGTCGGCGCCCTTGTCGCGCTCGATCGTCATCGGGCCTGCCGAGAAGCCGCCATGCGCCAGGGTCAGTTCGGGCTGGGCCAGCAGGCGCAGGAAATCGGGCATGGGATTGGCGAGGCGGATTTCGACCACCCGCCCGGCCATCGCCCGCACCTCGTCGACCGGCGCGAGGTCGAGACCCAGCGAGGTCCCGCGCAGCTCGCGGATGCGGCGCCGCAGCGACTGGCGCGCGCTCTCGCCGGTCAGCGCCGTGCCGTCGGGCCAGGTGCCGTCGCGCAGGCGGAAGATGTAGCTCTTGCCGTCGTCGGCCACGATCCAGCGGTCCGCCAGCGCGGGGACGATGTCGCCCTGCGCATTCAGCGCGACGAGGCCGGCGCCCGTTGCCCCGCGGACGAGCTGGCCGCCTTCGGACAGGCGCAGACCCGATGCGTAGAGATCTTCGGGGGTGTCGACGATCGCTACGCCCAGGGGGCCGTCCGAGCTGCCGCCACACGCCCCGAGGGACCCGGCGAGGGCCAGCGCGAGCACCGCGGCGAGGATGGGAGCCCTACCGGCCATGCCCGGGCTCTAATCGCTCGGCCCGGCGGGCGAAAGGTCAGATGTTGCGCAGCCTGGCGTGATCGATCTGGGAGACCGCGGTACGCACGAAGCGCGGCGCGGCCGGCTGCGCCACGGTGCCGATGGGCGCGCGGGCCAGCTTGGGATCGATCTCCTCGACGAAGGCGATGCCGAAGCGATTGTCCTGCGTCCAGGCGACCGAGCCTTCGACGTCGCCGATGTTGCGCAGGTTGACGATGACGAGCGCGCCGCGCGAGACCCGGACGTCGCCTTCGGCCATCATGCCCCCGGCCGACAGGTTGCGCACCTTGACCCGGTGGCTCTGATCGCCGCCGTCGACGCGGATCTCGGCCATGAGGAACAGGCTGTCGCGATCGACCTGGCGTGTTTCGACGTTGCTCATGTGCTCGCTCTCGAACCTCTCTGTGCGCGCCGGGCGGAGCATGCCGCCGATGCGCGCGTTTCACGTTCGACGATTTCGCAAGGCTTGGTTATCAGTCGCTTAACGGGCGGAGGAAATTGCACGAACCGTCCCGGATCGGGACAGTTTGCTCAGTCGTCGCGAGAGATCTTCTCGCGCCGTTCGTGCGCCTGCTGCGCCTCGACGGTCATGGTCGCGATGGGCCGCGCGATCAGGCGATTGATGCCGATCGGCTCGCCCGTCACCTCGCACCAGCCGTATTCGCCCTCGTCGATCCGGCGCAGCGCCGAATCGATCTTGGCGATCAGCTTGCGCTGCCGGTCGCGGGTGCGCAGTTCGATACCCCAGTCGGTCTCGCTGGAGGCGCGGTCGTTCATGTCGGGCTCGCGGATCGGACCGTCCTGTAACGACTGGAGAGTGAATTCCGAGGCCGTGAGGATCGACTTCTTCCACTCCAGCAACAGGACGCGGAAATAGTTGAGCTGCTGCGGCGACATGTATTCGTCGCTGTCGGTGGGCGTGTAATCCCGCGGCAAGGCCCGCTTGGCCTTGGCGAGAATGTCGATGTCGTCACCCAGCACAGACGCCATCAGCGATACACTCCGAACAGTTTTCCGAACCATGGAGCCAGCCACTTGGCGTGGTGTCGGCCTGGCTCCGGCTTGCCTGGCCAAGGGCCCGGCTGGCGCGGCCTATAGGGACACCCCGCCAGCCGCACAAGCCGCAATGCCGTGGGAATAGCGCTTGATTCCTTAAGCTTGGCAAAACGCCGGAAAAGACCGCCAATATGGATGTGGTTAACTTTTTTGCCGTGGCGTTAACCATTTTTTCAACGCGAACCTGTTCAACCTGCAACCAGCGAAACCGCACGGCAGGGCGCCGGCGGAGACAGGGGGAATGATCGTGGAATTGACCAAGATCGAGGGCTTCGCGGACATCCGCACAATCGACGATGACGTCGTCAGCATCCTGGTGGCGCAATGCCTGGCCGCCGCCGGGCAGGGCAGCATCGACGCATACTACGACCTCGGCGTCGCCTTCTCGACCGGCAGCCACGGCGTGCGCTGCGACATGATCGAGGCGCACAAGTGGTTCAACCTGGCGGCTTCCAGAGGGCACGAGGAAGCTGCCTGGTGCCGGGCCGACATTTCCGACGAGATGACCGCCCGCGAAATTGCCGAGGCCCAGCGCCGGGCCCGCGAATGGCTGTCCGAAGGCGTACGCCACGCCGCCTGATCTTGCGGCCGATTCCGTCATCCAGTGAAAGCCGGGATTGCTGACGGCCCCCCGACGATAGCGGCCCAGCTGTGCCGAGCGCGGCGCAATCGCGTCTGTCAGCCCTTTCTGAAGGGCGTCTTGCCCGACAGATAGAGGCTGTCCTGTGCGACGCCCTGCCGTTCGCGCTCGAGGAAATCCTCCACCGCCTCGCGGAAACCCGTGTCCGCCAGCCAGTGCGCCGACCAGGTCCGCACCGGTTCGTATCCACGGGCCAGCTTGTGCCCGCCCTGCGCCCCCGCCTCCACGCGCTGCAGGCCGCGCGCGATGGCCGCGTCGATCGCCTGGTAATAGCACAGCTCGAAATGCAGGAACGGCTTGTCCACCGTGCAGCCCCAATAGCGCCCGTAGAGTGCCTCCCCGCCGATGAAGTTGAGCGCGCCGGCGATCGGCTCCCCATCCATGAAGGCGAGGATGAGCAGAACCTGTTCGCCCATCCGCTCGCCGAACAGGTCGAACGCCTCGCGCGTGAGATAGGGCTGGCCCCACTTGCGCGCGCCGGTGTCCTGATAGAACACCCAGAAGGCATCCCAGTGCTCGGGGCGGATCTCGCTGCCGCTCAGGTGGCGAATCTCCACCCCCTCCTGCGCCCTGGCCCGTTCCTTGCGCAGGTCCTTGCGCTTGCGCGAAGCCAGAGCCGCGAGGAAATCGTCGAAGCTGTCGTAACCGCGATTCTCCCAGTGGAACTGGATATCGTTCCGCAGCAGCCAGCCGGCGCGTTCGAACAGCGTCCGCTGGGCCGGCTCCACGAACGTGGCGTGCGCGCCCGACAGGCCGTGCTGCAGGCACAGGCTCTCGGCCGCCCCCAGCAGCGGCGCGGCATAGCCCTCGTCGGACAGCAGCAGGCGCGGGCCGGTTGCCGGGGTGAACGGCGCGGCAATCTGCAGCTTGGGGTAATAGCGCCCGCCGGCCCGCTCCCACGCGTCGGCCCAGGCGTGGTCGAACACGTATTCGCCCTGGCTGTGGCTCTTGAGGTAGGCGGGTGCCGCGGCGAGCAGTTCACCGCGCGAATCCTCGATCAGCAGGGGAGCGGGGCTCCAGCCGGTACCGGCCCCGACGCTGCCGGAGTGTTCCAGCGCGGTCAGGAACGCGTGGGAAACGAACGGATTATCCTGTCCGGCCAGCGCGTCCCAGGCGTCCGCCGGGACCGAGCCTACCGCAGTGGCCACGCGCGCGATGAGATCTCCGTCCGCCATCAATACAGTCTAACGCACAACTTGGGATTCAGAACCCGCCCTGGCGGGCAGATCATTGCTCGTACGGCTCCAGCGCCACGCCCTCGCCTTCGGCAATCGGCGCGTCGGCGTAGTCGCGTGCGCGGTCGAGCAGGGCGCGGCTGCGCACTGTCCAGGTGAGCAGCGGCAGGCCGCGCTTGCGCTGGGCCGCGGCGAACGCGCTCGGCAGGTCGCGCACATCGTAGGCAAGGAAATCGGGCTTCGCGAGGCGGAGGAACTGGCGGCGACGGAGGGCGCCGGTCATCGTGCGGGCGTTCTCCTCCGTCACCACGAGGCCGCGGACGATGTCGGGCGCATAGGCGGCGAACCACGCGCTTACCCGCGGATCGAAGCTCATGATCGCGACCGGGCCGCGGTAGCCTTCGAGGTCGCGCTTGACCGCCAGGCACAGCGGCACGGGCGTCCGCCCCCCTCCGCGCAATGTCAGGCGCGACTTGATCTCGATCAGCAGCGGCACCCGTCCGCGCACGAGGCCGAGCAGGTCGCGCAGTATCGGGATGCGGTCCTTGCCCTCGCCGAGCGGGATCTGCGACAGCCGCTCGGCGCTCAGCCCCGCGACGGGGCCGCTTTCGGCTGTTAGCCGGTCGAGCTCCCAGTCGTGGAACACCATCGCCCGGCCGTCGCTGCTCGCCTGCACGTCGCACTCGATGCCCATGCCCGCGGCGATCGCCGCGGCGAAGGCCGACAGCGAGTTTTCCGGCACGGCGCCCGAATGCAGCCCGCGGTGGGCGTAGTTCCAGTCCTTCAGCCAGGCGACCCGCGCGGGGTCGGGCGCGGAGGCCGGCCCGAACAGGCCGGAGAGGACCTCAAGCGCCGACAAGGCTCACGCCACGAGGCTCACCACCGCGTCGACCTCGACCGCAGCGCCGAGCGGCAGGACCGGCACGCCGACCGCGCTGCGCGCGTGCTTGCCCGCCTCGCCGAAGATGTCGACCATCAGGTCGGAGCAGCCGTTCACGACCTTGGGCTGGTCGGTGAAGGCGCCGGCCGAATTGACGAACCCGCCGAGCTTGACGATCCGTTCCACCTTGTCGAGCGAGCCAAGCGCCGCCTTGAGCTGCGCGAGGATCATCAGCCCGCAGGCGCGCGCCGCCCGCATCCCGAGCTCGAGATCCACGTCTTCGCCAAGGCGGCCGGTCACCAGCTCGCCGTCGATGAAGGGCAGCTGGCCCGAGACGTAGGCCATCGGGCCCACGGTTACGACCGGCACATAGCTTGCCACCGGTGCGGCAGCCTTGGGAAGCTGGATGCCGAGTTCGGCGAGGCGCGATTCGATGCTCATGCGGACTTTCCATGCAATGTTTCGAGGAGCCAGGGCAAGGCTTCTGCCCAGGTGTCTATCCGCGCGTGGGCGTCGCCCTGGCGGTGCGCGCAGGGGACGTGCGGGGCGATCGACGGTTCGCCGCAGAAGTGCAGCCGGCCGACATGCGGCAGCACCTCGCGCGCGCTGGCGTGATGGACGGCGAGATCGTCGATGAAGACCGCGCGGCTTGCCCCGTGCTCTTCCACGATGCGCTTGAGCGCCTCGCCCTTGGGGCCCTGGTTGGTGAAGACCTTCGCCTCGATGCCGTGGCTGCGTAGCTGTTCGGTTCGCATATCGCCAAAGCGGTCGACGAGGTTGGTCAGGACGACGACGTCGGCCTCGCGACCCAGTTCGGCGAGTGCCGCGGCCGCGCCCTCGATCTCGGTCTGGCGGTTCATCTCGGTGTCAAAGAACAGGTTGAGCAGGCGCCACAGCTCGGCTTCCTCGACCTTGCCGCCGTCCCTGTAGCTGACCGACTGGGCGAAGGGATTGCCCTCCAGAGCAAAGACGATGCCGTGCTCCTCGCCCAGCCAATCGCGGAAGTGGCGCACCATGTGCAGCAGCACCTCGTCGCAATCGGTGACGACCAGCGGCCGGATCACCGCGCGAGGTTCCGGTTGGCAGCGGCGATGTCCGCGGGCGCGATGCCCAGCGCTTCGGCCGCCGCGACGAGGTCGGGCTCGTGCGAAGCGAGGAAATCGAGCACCGAGCCCTGCGTCGCGCCGCTGCCGATCCCGGCGCGAAGCTCGTCCGGCGTCAGGCCGGTGAGGTCGAGGAAACGCCGGGCGCGGCGCTCGTCGGCGAGCACCCAGGCGAGTGCCTGCAAAGCCACACTTGCCGGGTCGGGCGAGCCTGAAGGGAGATTCGGGTTTGTCAGCATCGGCTTATCTGGTTACAACTTATCCACAGCCTCCAAAGGGGAACGGAGGCAGCCTGGGGGCGCCATGACGAAACGGATACTCGTTGTCGAGGACAACGACCTGAACAGGAAGCTTTTCTGCGACGTGCTGATGGCGGGGGGCTTTTCCGTCGAGCCGGTGGCCGACGGGGAAACCGCGCTGGAACGCGCCCGGGCGTTCGTTCCCAACCTCGTCATCATGGACATCCAGCTGGCCGACGTATCCGGCCTCGACATCATCGCCGGGCTGAAACGCGACGTAAACCTGCGCGAGATCCCGGTCCTCGCCGTGACCGCCTATGCCGGCAAGGGTGACGAGGAGCGCATCCGCCAGGTCGGCGCGGAAGGCTATCTCGCCAAGCCGGTCAGCATCGGACCGTTCATGACCGCGGTGCGCGGCCTGCTCGAAGGCAAGAGGGCGCACCCCGTCCACGCTTGACTTTTCGCCCTCGAATCCGCTTGTGCCCCCGATGCAACGAGCCGACGTAGACACCCGCATCCGCAACCTGATCGAACCCTTCAACAAGAAGGGCGTGGAGATCACGGACAGCACAACCTTTGCCGGCGATCTCGAATTCGACAGCCTGACGGTGATGGACTTCGTCGCCGCGATCGAGGACGAGTTCGACATCATCATCAGCATGAACCAGCAGGCCGAGATCGAGAGCTACGGCCAGTTGGTCGACGCCGTGTGCAAGCTGACGGACGGCTGAGCCCGGCCATGAGCGAAGGCATCAGCCAGCCCGACAAGCCGGTCGAACTCGAAGGCGACAGGCCGGACCTGTTCTCCAAGTTCGACCCGCTGATCAAGCAACGGTCCGACCTGCTGGCGAGCGGGATGGAAGACCCGTTCAACCTGGTGATGGAGAAGGTCCTCTCCCCCACCCGGGCGATCTGCAACGGGCGCGACACGATCCTGCTCGGCACCTACAACTACATGGGCATGACCTTCGACCCCGACGTGATCGAGGCGGGCAAGGAGGCGCTCGACAACTACGGCTCGGGCACAACCGGAAGCCGGGTGCTCAACGGCACCTACCAGGGCCACAAGGAGTGCGAGGAGGCACTGAAAGAGTTCTACGCCATGGATCATGCCATGGTGTTCTCCACCGGCTATCAGGCGAACCTCGGCATCATTTCGACCATCGCCGGCAAGGGCGATTACGTCGTGCTCGACATCGACAGCCACGCTTCCATCTGGGACGGCTGCGCGATGGGCAACGCCGAGATCGTGCCCTTCAAGCACAACGACGTCGAGGCGCTGGAAAAGCGCCTCAGGCGCATCCCGGAAGGTGCCGGCAAGCTGGTGGTGCTCGAGGGCGTCTACTCAATGCTCGGCGACGTGGCCCCTCTCAAGGAGATGATCCGCGTCTCCAAGGAAGCCGGCGCCATGGTGCTGGTCGACGAGGCGCACTCGATGGGCTTCATCGGCCCCAATGGTCGCGGCGTGGCCGAGGACCAGGGCGTGCTGGACCAGGTCGACTTCGTCATCGGTACCTTTTCCAAGAGCGTCGGCACCGTCGGCGGCTTCTGCGTCTCCAACCACCCGAAGTTCGAGATCCTGCGGCTGGTCTGCCGGCCCTACGTGTTCACCGCGTCGCTGCCGCCCAGCGTGGTGGCGACCGCCGCCACCAGCATTCGCAAGCTGATGCACGGCAGCAACAAGCGCGCCCATCTGTGGGAGAATTCCAAGCGGCTCCACGGCGGGCTCAAGGCGCTCGGCTTCCAGCTCGGCACGGACGACCCGCAGAGCGCGATCGTGGCGGTCATCATGCCCGACCTCGAGCGCGGTGCGGCGATGTGGGAAGCCCTGCTGCACGAAGGGCTCTACGTGAACCTCGCGCGCCCGCCGGCGACGCCAGCCAACATGACGCTGCTGCGCTGCTCGCTCTGCGCCGAACACACCGAGGAAGAGGTCGAGACCATCCTGGGCATATTCGAACGGGCCGGAAAGGCCGTCGGCATCATCGAATAGGCGGCGCAGTCCGCAGGGGGAGACGGGCATGCGAACGACGAAGACGATAGCCCTGGCGGTCTTCGCGCTGCTCGCCAGGCCGGCAACGGCGCAGGACCATGCGGTCACGACCGAACCGACCGATCACGCCACCGACCCTACTCCTGACGAGCATGAAAGGAACGTGTTCCGCCTCGTCGCCGAGACAACCGATCTGCTCCCCGGCTACGGCACCGGCGGCTTCCCGATCACGACAGCGGTTCCGCAGGCACAGGCGTTCTTTTCCAACGGCATGGAGCTGGGTGCAGCCTTCGCCCACAGTGCGGCCAAGGCGGCGATGCAGGAGGCGGTGCGGCTCGATCGGTCTTGCGCCATGTGCAAGTGGGGCCGGGCGCTGGTCACCGGGCCGACGATCAACTTCGGCCTCGACGCCAGGGAGCGCGCCGAGCTGAACCCGATGGTTCGCGACGCCGCCCGGATCGCACGCAAGAGCGGCACGGCAAAGGAAAAGGCGCTGACCGCCGCGCTCGTCCAGCGCTTCCGCTCCGGCGACACCGCGAAGCGCGACCACGCCTACATGCTGGCGATGCAGGCAGTGCAGCAGCGGTTCCCCGAGGACAACGAGATCGCCGTCCTCACCGCCGACGCGATGATGGTCGATGCCTTTAACGGCTGGCAGGACGACGCCGACGAGGACCAGGCGCTGGCCGAAGTCCGCAAGACGCTGCCGCTCCTCGAAACCGTGCTCGCCAGCACCCCCGAGCATACCCCGGCGATCCACTTCTACATCCACGCGACCGAGGTACTCGGCGAGCCGGAAAAGGCCGAGCCCTACGCTGACAAGCTCGCCGAGCTGGCCCCCAATGCGAGCCATCTCGTTCACATGCCGGCGCACACCTGGTACTGGGTCGGCCGCTACGAAGATGCCGCGCTGACCAACCGTCGCGCGGTCGAGATCGGCAAGGAAAACGCAAGGCGTCTCGGCATGATGGAGATGCATGACGCTTTCAACCTGCCGTACCACGCGCACAACGTGATCTACGGCCTTGGCGGCGCGCTGATGGCCGGAGATTCGGCTGTCGCGCTCGATCTCGCCCGACCGCTGATCGCCTCGGCCACGCGCAAGGAGGACGTGCCGCGCAAGTCCTCGGCCATCGGCGAACTGCTGATGTCGTCGGGTTACTTTGCCTTCGCGCGCTTCGATCCCGGCGCCGTGGCGACGCTGGAGGAGCCCGAACAACCGTACCTCAAGGCGGCCTGGCATTTCGCACGGGGCGAGGCCGCGGCCTGGAGCGGCGATGCCGCCGGCGCGCGCGCCGAGGCCGCCGCCATTCCCGCCAAGATCGCCGACGATCCCGAGGCGGGCGACGTGAAGCCGGCCGAACAGATGCTCGGCATTCTGCGCAGCGTACTCGAAGGCCGCGCCGCACGGCTTGAGGGCAAACTGGACGAGGCGGCTGCGGCCTATGCCAAGGCGGCCGAGATCGAGGAAACCAGGAGCTTCAACAATTTCACCGATCCACCGGCTTTCTGGTACCCGGTTCGCCGTGACCTCGCAGCGGTCCTGCTGGCGCAGGGCGATGCGGTAGGCGCCGCGCGCGAGGCCGAACGCTCCCTCCGCCTGCGGATAAACGACCCGGTGGCCGAGGCTACGCTGGCGGGCGCGCGCGCGGCGCTGGGTGCCATCCGCTGACACTCGGCGCTTCAAGGTTCGGCCCGACGCATTTTTCGCCGCTTTCTTTGACCCGCTGCAACCGAATCAGTAGGTAGCCGGGCACATTGCTAAAACTCGTTTGAATTCAGGGGGGTCGCACCCAAATGTCTACTTCGCCGGTTGCGCAACGCGGCTCGCGTATCGTCGCCAGTTACCGCATCGGCCGGGGCGTGGCGTCGACCGCCAGTGTTTCAGGTCTCAGTGAGACCGGCTGCATGATCCACGCCGACGGGTCGCGCTTCGCGGTCGGGCAGGACGTCAGGCTGAAGCTCGACGAGGTCGGCCCGTTGGACGCCCGGATCGCGGTGGCGACCCCCTATTCCTTCATCGTCGATTTCGTCGACCCGCTGCACCCGGCGATCGCCTGCATGCTGGCGGCTCGCTGAGGCATTGCCGGCGGACCGGCCGAGCCAGCGCGCTCAGCTCGTGGGTGCGCTCTCGATCGGCCGCTTCACCGGCTTCACCGGAATGCGCAGATAGGCGACGCCGTTGTCTTCCGCCGGAGGGAAGTGGCCGGCGCGGATGTTGACCTGGACCGAAGGAAGCAGGAGCCGCGGTACGGCAAGGCCCGCGTCGCGGCTCTCGCGCATCTTGACGAACTCGTCCTCGCTCACGCCGTCATGTATTTGAACGCTGTGCTTGCGCTGCTCGTCCACCGTCGTCTCCCAGGCATAGTCGTCACGCCCCGGCGCCTTATAGTCATGGCACATGAACAGTCGCGTCTCGCCCGGCAGGTCGAGCAGCTTGCGGATCGAATGAAAGAGCTGGTGCGGGTCGCCGCCCGGAAAGTCCGCCCGTGCCGTGCCGTAGTCCGGCATGAAGAGCGTGTCGCCCACGAAGACCGCGTCGCCCACCTTGTAGGCGACGTCGGCCGGGGTGTGGCCGGGCACGTGCATCACCTCGATCGTGAGTTCCCCGAGGGCGATGGTCTCTCCGTCGACGAAGAGACGGTCGAAGTCCGAACCGTCGGTCTTCAGGTCGTCCGCCTGGAAGATCGGGCGGAAGATCTTCTGCACATCACGGATATGCTCGCCGATGCCGATCTGCGCTCCGGTGCGCTGCTTGATGAAAGGGGCGGCAGACAGATGGTCGGCGTGGGCGTGGGTTTCCAGCACCCAATCAACCGTCAGCCCTTCCTCCTGTGCAGCAGCGACAATGGCCTCTGCCGAGCGCACGTCGGCTTCGCCCGACGCGAGGTCGAAATCGAGCACGGGGTCGATTACCGCGGCGCGGCGCGTGGCCGGATCCCATACGAGGTAGCTCACCGTGAAGGTCGGCTCGTCGAAAAAGGCGCGGATCTGCGGTTGGGGCGACATCGAGTTCTCCTGCGGGTCGGTCGGCTGTCTTGACATATATATTCCGTTGCTTATTTAGCAAGGCCTAATGATAACGCAGCCTCCCTCCAGCTTCGCGCCCGGTTTGCAGGATCGGGCCGGATCGGTCGCGGACATGCTTCGTGCACTCGCCAATCCGCGACGCCTCATGGCGTTGTGCAAGCTGGCCGAGCACGGCGAAATGACCGTGGGGGACCTGGCCGCCGAGCTTGGGCTCTCGCAATCAGCGCTCTCGCAACACCTGGCGAAAATGCGTGCCGAGGGGCTCGTCGCCTTTCGTCGCGAATCGCAGACACTCTGGTACCGCATTGAAGATCCCCGGTGCGAGGCGCTGCTCGCCACTCTTGCGAAACTCTACTGTTCCGGGGAAACCCGGTGATGCCCCGCAAGACCCGATTTCCCGGGGCCTGGCCCTGGGCGGTGGCATAGGGATGGATCCGGCGACGATCCTCGCCGCCCTGGTGGCGGGCGCGCTGGTCGGGCTGGTGCTCGGCCTCGTCGGCGGCGGCGGGTCGATCCTGGCCGTGCCGCTGCTGGTTTACGTCGTCGGCGTTCCATCGACCCATGCCGCCATCGGCACGGCCGCGGTGGCCGTCGCGCTCAACGCCGCGGCCGGGCTTGCCGGTCACGCCCGCGCGGGCAACGTGAAGTGGCGCTGCGCGTTCGTATTCGCCGGTGCCGGAATTCTCGGCGCGGCGCTGGGGGCGGAGGCGGGCAAGGCGGTCGATGGCGAAAGCCTGCTCGCCTTGTTCGGCGGGCTGATGATCCTCGTCGGCCTCGCCATGTTCCGCAAGCGCAAGAGCACCGGCCAGCCCGACGTGCGGCTGACGCAGGACAGCGCGCCGGTCCTCGTCCCGCGCCTCGTGGGCGCCGGGTTCGCGGTCGGGCTGCTGGCGGGCTTCTTCGGCATCGGCGGCGGGTTCCTCATCGTGCCCGGGCTTATGCTGGCGACGGCCATGCCCATCGCCGTCGCCATCGGCAGCTCGCTGGTCGTGGTCACCGCGCTGGGCCTGACGACGGCAGCGTCTTACGCGATCTCGGGCTACGTCGACTGGGCGCTGGTCGCATTGCTGGTCGCAGGCGGGCTCGGCGGCAGCGTCGTCGGCCGCCTGATCGGCACGCGTCTCGCCAGGGCGAAGCGCGCACTCGACCTCGGGTTCGCGACGCTGGTGGTCGGCGTCGGCGGGTTCGTGACCTGGTCGGCGCTGAGCTAGAGCGGGCCGGCTTCCGACAGGCTTTCCAGCGTGGCCCCGGCGCACTTGTCGGCCACGTCGCCCCCGCTTCCGGTGAGCTGCGTCGCGGCGATGAACCCGCCGACCACCAGGACCACGAAGCCGACGGTGACCCAGCCGAGGTACTTGTCGATGAAGCGCTTGATCGGCGCCCCGAACAGGCGGAACAGCACGCCCACGATCATGAAGCTGATCGAGCGGCTGACGATCGAGGCGAGGACGAAGGTGACGAGGTTCATGCCGATGAACCCGGCGGTAATCGTCAGCAGCTTGAACGGGATCGGGGTCGCGCCCTTGATCATGATGATCTCGGCCCCGTAGGCACGCAGGTAGCAGGCGGCCGGCGGGAAGCTCGCGGTCAGGTGGAGCAGGTCGAGCAACTGCCGCCCGACCGTATCGTAGAGCAGCGCGCCGATGGCATAGCCCAGCAGGCCGCCGGCGACCGAGGCCAGGGTGGCGACCAGCGCGAACCGGATCGCCTTCTTCGGTTCGGCGAGGCACATCAGGCCGAGCAGCGGGTGCGGCGGGATCGGGAAGAAACTTGCCTCGACGAAGGCGAACGCGGCCAGCCACCACTCGGCATGGCGGTGCGCCGCCTTTTCCATCGTCCAGTCGTAGAGCTTGCGCAGCATCGGGCGACCCGCCTCCCCTTGGATTGACGCCGGTTAGGCGACCCCGCGAACCTCGGCAAGCGGAATGAATTAACCGTTTTGGCACTTTTTGGTTGACATCGTCACGCTCGTTGGTTAGAGAAACGGAACATCGCGATAGTGTGATTCGAACGGGCGGGCCGGAAACGGCGCCGCCCTTTTCGCGTCGGCCATCGCCGGGATCGAGCGAAAGGGGATCGACGACATGGATGGCAACGCAAAGTCCGCCTGGCCGGCATGGGCCGGGCGCTTCCTCGAGGCGTTGCGCGCCGGCAACGGCGTGCGGGCGGCCTGCCGCGAGGCCGGGGTGACGAGCTCCACCCCCTATGCCTTGCGCAAGAGCAACGGCGGCTTCCGCGCCGCCTGGGATGCAATCCAGCCGATCGACGACCGCAAGCGGCGCAAGTCCGGCCCGAAGAAGCATCGCGAGGCGGCGCGCATCGAACGGTTTCTCGACGAGCTGGCGCACACCTCGAACGTGGCCGCCGCCGCTGCGGTGGCCGATCTCCAGCCGAGCCTGGTCTACAAGCTGCGCCGAACGGATCCCGATTTCGCCCGCCGCTGGTACGCCGCGCTGGCCGAAGGGTATGACAACCTCGAGATGGACCTCCTCGCCCGCCTGCGCGACGGGCGCATGGAGGAGGTCGACGCCGAGGGCAACAAGCGCAAGTTCGACTTCGCCACCGCGCTGCGCTGCCTCACGGCGCACCGCGACAACGTGGCGCGCGAAAAGGGCCGCCGCACGCTGGCCGACGAGGCCGCGACGATCGCCTCGATCAACGCCAAGATCGACGCCCTGCGGGCCCGCGCCAGGGAAGGCGAAACGAAGGTCCGCCAGTCGAAGGAAAGCCTCGCTCAGCGGACGAAGCTCGATGGCCAGGGCTAGGCGCGGCAAGGCCGCCTCCTCGCGCGGGACGTGGCTGCGCCGCCCCGGTCCCGCGGCGGACGCAGAGCGCGAGAAGCTGGCCCGGATGCTCGCCCCGCACGAACTCGCCGCCCTCGGCTCGTACTACTGGGAAGGCTGGGCGCGCGACGAACAGCTCCCCCCGCGCGAGGCGTGGCGAACCTGGCTGATCTGTGCCGGGCGCGGCTTCGGCAAGACGCGCGCGGGTGCCGAATGGGTCCGCGATGTCGCCCGCAACGACGGCACGGCGCGAATAGCGCTGGTCGGCGCATCGCTGGCGGAAGTGCGCAACGTGATGGTCGAGGGCGACAGCGGCGTGCTCGCCGCCGCCCCCGGCGCGCTCGCCCCGGCGTTCGAACCTTCCTTGCGCAAGCTGACATGGGAAAACGGCGCGATCGCCTGGCTCTATTCGGCCGGCGAGCCCGACATGCTGCGCGGGCCGCAACACAGCCACGCGTGGTGCGACGAAATCGCCAAGTGGGACAATGCCAACGAACGCGCGACGAACGCCTGGGCCAACCTGATGCTGACGATGCGCGTGGGCGACAACCCCCGCGTGCTCGCCACCACGACGCCGCGCAATTCCGCCCTGATGCACCAGCTCGATCGCGACGCCAAGCGCGGCAAGGTCGTGGTGGCGCGGGGCAAGACCGAGGACAATCGCTCGATCCTGCCGCCCGACTACCTCGCCCACATGGTCGAGACCTTCGGCGCGAGCAGCTTCGGCCGGCAGGAGCTGGAAGGCGCGCTGCTCGACGGCGCGGACGGCGCGCTGTGGAGCCGCAAGCTGCTCGACCGCTGCCGCCACGACGGCGCAAGATCCGGGCCGGTGCCCGAGCCGCGCCGCGTGGTCGTCGCGGTCGATCCGCCGGCGAGCGCCAGCGGCGACGCCTGCGGGATCGTGGTCGCCATGCTTGGTGCAGACGGCCTCGCCTGGGTGCTGGCCGACTGCTCGGTCGAGAAGGCGAGCCCCGAACGCTGGGCCCGGGCGGTGGCCGAAACGGCCCGCGCGTGGAACGCCGATCGGGTGGTGGCGGAGAAGAACCAGGGCGGCCAGATGGTCGAGAGCGTCCTGCGCGCCGCGGACTGCGCCCTGCCGATCCGCGGCGTCCACGCCACCCGTGGCAAGACTGCCCGCGCCGAACCCGTCGCCGCGCTCTACGAGGCCGGCAAGGTCCGCCACGCCGGCATGTTCGCCGCGCTGGAGGACGAGATGTGCGGCATGATGACCGGCGGCGGCTATACCGGGCCGGGCAGATCGCCCGACCGGGCCGACGCGCTCGTGTGGGCGCTGACCGAGCTGATGCTGGGCAAGGCGGGAGAACCGCGGGTCCGGGTGTTTTGACGCGAGGGGGAAGCACTGGCCCGGGACAAGCCCGGGCTGACTCAGAAATTCGACCCTACCCTTTTCTGTCACCCCGGACATGTTCCGGGGCGGTGCTTCCTTCAATTCCGACCAATGCGCCCTTTCGAACCAACGGTTTACATCCTCGCCAGCCATTACCGCGGTCGGCTCTATACCGCGGTAACGACCGACCTGCTCGCTCGCCTGCACCGGCACCGCTAGGGCACGTTCGGCGGCTACACCGAGGACCGCGACATCAAGCGCCTCGCCTGGTTCGAGCGCCACGACGAAATCGAGGCCGCCATTCGGCGCGAGAAGACGATCAAGCGCTGGTCCCGCCATTGGAAGTTCAACGTGATCGAGGCCGACAACCCCGATTGGCGCGACCTGGCGGAGGACTTCGGCTTTCCGCCGTTGCGCTGAAGAGAAGCACTGGCTCGGAACAAGCCCGGGCTGACTCGGAATTTGAAAACCTCACTTGTCACCCCGGACCTGTTCCGGGGCGGTGCTTCCTTGCGGCACCATTCAATCCAACCGGAGACCCCCATGTCCCTCATCGATAACCTGCGCTCCGCCTTCAAGGGCGGGGCGACGCAGCGCGTGCCGCTCGCCCGCGGCTTTGTTTCGCCCTGGTCTTTTGCCTACGAGAGCGGCGGCGCGCGGGCGCCGTTCGATTACCGCACGGCCGTTCGCCATTCCTACCTCGACAACCCCGTCGCCCAGCGCGCGGTGCGGCTGGTGGCGGAGGGAATCGGGCAGGCTGCCCTGGCCGAGGCGGACCCCCGGGCCCTTGCGCTTGTCGCCGAAACCTCTGCCGGGCAGTCGCTGCTCGAGACGCTCGCCTCGCACCTTCTGCTGCACGGCAATGCGTTCGTGCAGATTTCCAGGGACGGGGCCGGAAAGCCGGTCGAGCTGTTCGCCCTGCGCCCGGAGCGCGTATCGATCGTGCCCGACGCGGAAGGCTGGCCGGCGGCCTACGAGTACAAGATCGGCGACCGCAAGCTGGCGATCCCGGTCGAGGACGAGGGCGGCTGGCCCAACCTGGTCCACCTCAAGGCGTTCCACCCGGCCGACGATCATTACGGCGCCGGGTGCCTGGCGGCGGCCGACCAGGCGGTGGCGATCCACAACGCGGCCGCCGCTTGGAACCGCGCACTGCTGGAGAACGCGGCGCGGCCATCGGGCGCGCTGGTCTATGAAAACGACGGCGGCACGCTCGCACCCGACCAGTTCGACCGGCTCAAGGCCGAGCTGACCGCCGCCTTCGCCGGCAGCGGCAACGCCGGGCGACCGATGCTGCTGGAAGGCGGGCTCAAGTGGCAGAGCCTCTCGCTCAGTCCCGCCGACATGGACTTCGCCGCGCTCAAGGCGGCCGCGGCGCGCGACATCGCGCTCGCCTTCGGGGTGCCGCCGATGCTGCTCGGGCTGCCGGGCGACAACACCTATGCCAATTACCGCGAGGCCAATCGCGCGCTGTGGCGGCTCACCCTGCTGCCGCTGGCCGACAAGATCCTCAGCGGCCTCGCCGAAGGCCTGCGCCCCTGGTTCCCCGAGCTTGCCTTGCGGGTGGATCTCGATCGCGTGCCCGCCCTGGCGGAAGACCGCGAAAGATTGTGGGCGCAGGTCTCGGCGGCCGAATTTCTCTCGCCTGCCGAGAAGCGGGCGATGCTCGGCCTCGGCGCGGCCAAACAGGAGGGCAAATCGTGAACAGGGAAGACATGCTGGCCAAGCTGATCGCGCAGGCCGCGGGCGGCGGGGGTGACCTCGTGACGCTGCGCGCCATCGTCGAGGAAGCGAGCGAACTGGGGGCGGGCCGCGTGCTCGACCGGCTCGGCCTCAGCGACGCGGGCGCGCAGGACGACATCGGCGAACTGCGCGAACTGCTCGGCGCCTGGCGCCAGGCCAAGGCGAGCGCCTGGCGGGCCGCCGTCGAGTGGCTGGTGCGCGGTGTCTTCGCGCTGCTGCTGATCGGCATCGCGGTGCGCCTGAACGTGCCGGGGCTGCTGCGATGATTGCGGCGACCTGCAGGGCCCGTCCGTGTCGAGGCGAACGGGAGGTGGGACGATGAGGCTGGCAGGCTACGCCGCCCTGTTCGGCATTGCCGACGGCGCGGGCGACACGATCCGCCCGGGCGCCTTCGCCCGCACCCTGGCCGAGCGAGGTCAGGGAAACCTGGGGCCCCTGCCGCTCTATTGGCAGCACAATCCCGACCAGCGCATCGGCACGGTCGAACTCGCCGCCGAGGACGAGCGCGGCCTGCGCGTCGTCGCCCGGATCGACAACCCCGACAGCGTCGCCGCCGGCCAGCTCGCCCGCCGCGCCGCGGACGGCCTCAGCTTCGGGTACCGCGCGCGCGGCTTCCGCCGGGTTCCGGCGAAGAACGGAAAATGGGGCCGCGTGCTGGAGGAGATCGACCTGTTCGAAGTCAGCCTCGTCACCCACCCCCTGCAACCAGGAGCAAGGATCCACATCGTCCAATGACCCACACCCTCTTCTCCCAGCCGGCCGCCAATTCGGCGGCTTTTTTTACGCCTAACGGAAAGGTCACCGACCCAATGCAGATGGAAAACGAAACCGCCAATGAAACCCAGGTGCTCGCCGCCAGCTTCGACCTGGTCGCGCGGCAGGACCAGGCCGAAAAGGCGATCACGGTGCTGCGCTCCGACGTCGACGAGGTGAAGGCCCGGCTCGACCGCGTCAGCCGCGCCGCCAGCCGCCCGGCGCTCTCGGGCGTGGCGACCGAGCCGACCGCCGAGGTCAAGGGCTTCGTCGACGGTTACCTGCGCCGCGGCCGCGAGACCGAGGTCAAGTCGATCAGCGGCGTCGTGCCGCAGGACGGCGGCTATGCCGTGCCGCGCGAAATCGACGCGATGATCGCATCCGAGCTCAAGGAGATCAGCCCGATCCGCCAGCTCGCGCAGGTCGTGCAGACCGGCACCAGCGGCTATCGCAAGCTCGTGACCACCGGCGGCTTTGCCAGCGGCTGGGTCGGCGAGACCGCCGGGCGGCCCGAGACCGCCACCCCGACCTTCGAGGAAATCGCGCCGCCGAGCGGCGAGCTCTACGCCAACCCGGCGGCGAGCCAGGCGATGCTCGACGACGCCGCCTTCGATCTGGAAGCTTGGCTCGCCCGCGAAATCGCGATGGAGTTCGCCCGTGCGGAGGGCGCCGCCTTCGTCGCCGGCAACGGCGTCAATCAGCCGCTCGGCTTCCTCTCCTCGCCGGTTTCGATGGCCGGGGACTCGGTCCGCCCGTTCGGCACGCTGCAGTACATCGGCAGCGGCGACGATGCAGGCTTCGGCACCGAGCCGGAAGGCCGCCTGATCGACCTCGTCCACACGATGAAGGCCGGCCACCGCCAGGGCGCAAGCTGGGTGATGAACTCCACCACGCTGTCCGAAGTGCGCAAGCTCAAGACCGCCGATGGCGCGTTCCTGTGGCAGCCGGGGCTGGTCGAGGGCCAGCCCGACCGTCTGCTCGGCTACCCGGTGGTCGAGGCCGAGGACATGCCCGACGTCGCCGGCGGCGCCTTCCCGATCGCCTTCGGCAACTTCAAGGCCGGCTACCTGATCGCCGAACGCTCGGCCACCTCGATCCTGCGCGATCCCTTCACCAACAAGCCCTTCGTCCACTTCTACGCCACCAAGCGCGTGGGCGGGCAGGTGCTCGATTCGGCGGCCATCAAGCTCCTCAAGATCGAGGCCTGATCCAAGTTGCGAGCCCGCCTGGCGCGGGTTCGTCCTCGGCGCTGTTCCCTCCGTTGCACTTCGGGGCGCCTGCGGGCGGCCGGTCGGCCTTGCGGCCGGCTGGTCGCCTGCCGGTGGAGCGGATCCGCGCCCGACTCCAAAAGACAAGGGGAAACGCCGATGCGGCGGACCATCATCACGCCGCCCGATCTCGCGTCTGCGGCTCTCGACGAGCTCAAGGGCTGGCTCGCGATCACCACCAGTTCCGAGGACCAGTTCCTCACCGGCCTGCTGCGCGCCGCGCTGGAGACCTGTGAGGGTTTCACCGGCCAGGTTCCGCTCGAGGTCACGGCCGAGGAAATCCTCCCGGCCGACGCCGCCTGGCGCGGGCTGGCCACGCGGCCCGTCCAAGCCGTGACCGGCGTGGAAGGCATTCCCGCCGAGGGCGCGCGCTTCGCGCTGGCGCCCGAGGATTATGCCGTCGATCTCGATGCCGGCGGCGGCGGACACGTGCGCCTGCTGCGGCCCCAGGCTCAGGCGGGGCGGCGGGGCGCGTCGCGGTGCGCTTCGTCGCTGGCCTGGCGCCCGACTGGGCGAGCCTGCCCGAAAGCCTGCGTCACGGCGTCGTCCGGCTCGCCGCCGACGGGTACCGCCAGCGCGACGGCGAGCCCGCCGCGGCACACCCGCCGACTGCGATCGCCGCGCTGTGGCGTCCGTGGCGCCGGATGCGCCTGACGTGATCTCCGGACAGAGCCGCGGGGGCGGTGCGGCCTTCGCCCGCCTCACCGCCAAGGCCGCCGCCATCGCCCGGGCAGCTGCCGAGCGCCGGCTCCGCGCCCGCCGGGCCGACCCGGCGCGCTGGCGCAAGGCCGACCTGCTCTGGCCCCTGTTTGCAAGGAACCGCTAGATGGAAACGTTGCTGCGCGCCGCGCTGATAGACTGGCTGCGGGGTGATCCCGCGCTGTCGACCAATCTCAACGCCATCGTCGAGGAGGCTCCGGCCCGCGCCACCGCGCCGTGGCTCGGGCTCGTCGCCAGCTCGAGTGCCGACTGGAGCACCAAGGACCGCACCGGCCGCGAGGTCCGGGTGGCGCTGGAGCTCCACTTCCGCGGCGACGAGCCGACCACCGGGTCCGACCTGACCGTGGCGCTGGAAAACCGCGTGCGCGCCCTGCCACACGAGCAGGCGGGGTTCGCGATTGTGACCGCGACCTTCCTGCGGGCCCGGGTCGAACGGCGCGCCGCCAACACCCGCGCCGCCCTGCTCGAATACCGCTTCCTGCTGCTGGCCGACTGACCTCCCCTCCCGCTTGCGGAAGGGGCCGGGGGCGAGCGCGCCATTGCACCACCTTCGCCAGACCCGCCCACCCCTGACCCCTCCCGCGATCGGGAGGGGGACTGATTGGAGATTTCACAATGACCGCCCAGAAAGGCTCAGCCTTCCTTCTCAAGATCGGCGACGGGGCCAGCCCGCCCGCCTACCAGACCGTTGCCGGGCTGCGCACGACCCAGCTGTCGATCAGCGGCGACACCGTCGTCGTCACCAACAACGGGTCGGGCGGCTGGCGCGAACTGCTGTCCGGGGCGGGAACGCGCTCGGTCTCGGTGACCGCCTCGGGCGTGTTCCTGGGCAGCGAAGCCGAGACCGCGATCCGCACCCATGTGCTCGCCGGAACCCTCGCCGACTACGAACTCTCGTTCGAGGACGGGGCCCGGATGCGCGGCAAGTTCCTGGTCAAGCGGCTCGACTACGCCGGCGACTTCAACGCCGAGCGCAATTACGCGCTCTACCTCGAAAGCTCGGGCCCGGTGGTGCCCGCCTGATGGCCGTGGAAAGGGTCCCGGGTGACCGGGTGAACAGCGCACGCGGCGAAGCCGCCATCGAGGTGGACGGGCGACCGCGCCTGCTGCGCCCGACCTTCGCCGCGCTCGTCGCCGCCGAGGACGAACTCGGCCCGCTCTTCGCGCTCGTCGAGCGCGCCGGGTCGGGGCAGCTCCGCCTGGCGGAAATGGTCGCGCTCTTCTGGCATTGCCTGGCCGAGCGCGAGGCGACCAGCCGCGAGGCGGTCGGCGAGGCGGTGCTGCAGGCGGGCCTCGCCGGGTGCGCCGTCCCGCTGCGCGCCCTGCTCGGGCAGATCCTGCAAGGCCGCGCGTGACCCCGCAACGGGCCCGGGACGACGAACTGTCCTTTACCCCGGGCGCGATCCGGCTCGCGGGGCTGCTGCCGCGCATGCTCGGCTGGCGGCCGGGCGACGTCTGGTCGGCGACCCCGGCCGAACTGGCGGCGATCCTGAGCCCTGCCGCCAACCCCGACGGCGCCGCTCCGCTGAGCCGCGCCGAACTCGATCACCTGCTGGAGACGGACCGCAATGGACGATGAAATCGAGACCCTGATGGTCGAGGTGCGCGCCAGCACCCAGGGCTTTGCCAGCGACATCGAGACGATGCGCGGCACACTCGACACCACGCTGGTGGACGGCTTCGCCCGCGCCGGCGACGCACTCGAACGCGGCCTGCTCGGCGCGATCCGCCGCGGCAGCCTGGGATTCGACGACCTCAAGCGCGTGGCGCTGCAGACCATGAACGAGATTGCCGCGCAGGCGATGCGCTCGGGCATCGGCTCGCTGTTCGGCGGGCAGCCGGGCCCGTCCACGGGCGGGATCGGCGGCCTGCTGGGCGGCGCAGTCGGCTCGTTGCTCGGCCTGCCCGGACGCGAGACGGGCGGCCCGGTGTCCCCCGGGCGCGGCTACCTGGTGGGCGAGCGCGGGCCCGAGGTGTTCATGCCCACCACCGCCGGGCGCGTCGAACACGCCGCCCCGGTGGCCGCGGGGCGCGATGTGCGCGTCTCGATCAACCTTTCCACCCCGCGCGGAACCGGCGCGCCTGCCGCCCTGCGCCGTTCCTCGCGCCAGGTCGCCAGCTCGGTGCGCCGGGCGCTGCGCGAATTCTAGGCGCATCCCCCTCCCCGCCGGGGAGGGGAGACAGGAGAAAACGAATGGCATTCTGGCTTTGCCGCTCGCGCGACGGGCAGGCGTCCGACCATGTCCAGCGGTTCGATCCGCGATTCTGGACGGTCGATTTTCCGCGCCCGATGATGGCTTCGGTCATCACCGCCGCGCCCGATACACTGCGGGTCGATTGCGAGTTTCATCGCAAGGCCGACCTCGCCGGATTGATCTGGGAGAGCGAGGATACGCTCGACCACCCGCTGCTCGCCTATGCCACCTGCCGCGACTATTCGCGCGCGATCCTGCGCTTCCGCTGGCGCTCGGCCGGGCTGATCGGCCTCGACGAGGTCGACGGACCCACGCTGACGATCGAGGGGCGCGACGCCGATGGCTATCCGCGCAGCTGGTATGTGCGGCTGTGGAATTATGCCGACGGGCTGCCGGGCGATGCGCGGATCGAGCTCAGGTTCTCCGACCTTGCCGGCGGATGGGACATCGACGGGGAACCCGACCCCGTCCACCCCGGCGACATCGACCGCATGTTCATCTCGCTCGCCGCCCCTGGCTACGCGGCGGACGACACCGACCTGCTGCCGGCCCGGGTCGATGCATGGCTCGAGCTCAGCGAGATCGAGTGCCAGGGCGAGCGGGCGATGCTGCCCGTCGGCGACGTGATCGTGCCCCCCCACGGCGTGCGCATGGCGACCGCCTATGACGATGCCTACAACCAGACGCCCGCGCGGCTGGTGCGCTCGATGTTCGGGCTCGGCTACCGGGAGCGGGTGGTCCACTATCTCGGCATGAGCCATTTCATGCGGCTCGTGCCCGGGCCGGAGAATTCGCTGCTGGCGGACGACACGGGCCGGATCTGCACGCCTGCCGCGCAGTGGCACCAGGCCTATTTCGCTGCCTGCAAGGCGCACGGTTTCGCGCCGGTCGCCTCGCTGTCGTACGAACTCTTCGCCGAGCATTGCCCGCAGTCCTGGCAGCAGCGCGACCTGGACGGCAACCCCTCGCGCACCGGATGGGACCCGCCCTCGGCCCTGCTCTCGCCAGCCAATGCGGAGGCGATGGCGTGGCTGAAAGCGGTCGCGACGGGCTTCGTCGCGCTGATGAAGGGCGCCGGGGTTGAGGTGCAGTTCCAGGTCGGCGAGCCCTGGTGGTGGACGCTGCCCGACGGGCGGATCTTTCTTTACGACGACCAGGCCCGCGCCGCGCTCGGCCCGGCCATGCCGGCGATCCCGGACATGCGCCAACCGCTCGACGCGGGCCAGTGCGATGTGCTCGACCGGGCGGGCGCCCTGCTGGCGCAGACGACGTTCGCGCTGCGCGACGCCGTGCGGGACGCGGCCTATCCGCAGCCCGCCAAGGTGCTGCTGCTCGCGTTCACGCCGACGATCTTCGCCGGCGACATGCCCGAGCTGGCGCGCGCCAACCTGCCGCGCCAGTGGGCCTGGCCCGCCTTCGATCGCCTGCAGGTCGAAGACTACGACTGGCTCACCGCCGGGGCCGAGGCGCCGCGGCGCAAGGCCTATGGCGAGATCGACGCACGGCTCGGCTATCCGCTGCACCTGCAGGACTACTTCGCCGGGTTCGTGCTGCGGGCGGAGGATGCCGATGCCTTCTGGCGGCGGATCGACGTAGCGCTGGACGAGGCCGCGGCGCGCGGGGTGGACGAACGCTTCGTCTGGGCCCTGCCGCAAGTGTGCCGTGACGGATTCACCCGCCTTCCCGCAACCGAGGACGACGCCATGCAGCCATTCGACGACGTGCCCTACCCGCTCGCGCTGGGGCACGACACCGGGGTCTACCCCGAGTTCTCCACCTCGATCGCGGTCACGGCGTCGGGCCACGAACGGCGGTCCAGCCAGTGGTCCGACGCGCGGCTGCGGTATGACGTCGGGCCGGGCATCCGTTCGCAGGCCGAACTCGGTGTGCTGATCGCGTTCTTCCGCGCCCGCCGCGGTGCCGCACGTGGTTTCCGCCTGGCCGACCCGTTCGACTTCAGCAGCAACGCCGCCGGCGGCACGCCCACCCCGCTCGACCAGTCGCTCGGCACCGGCGACGGACTTCAGGCGCGCTTCGAACTGGTCAAGTGCTATGGCGAAGGGCCCGAACCGCAGGTGCGGCGCATTACCCGGCCGCGCGCGGGGACCATCGTGGTGAGCGTCGACGGTGTGACGGCGGACGGCTGGACCCTGCAGCCAGGCGGCGTGATCGCCTTTGCCGTCGCTCCGCCCGCCGGCTCTGCGGTTCGCGCCGGGTTCGAATTCGACGTGCCGGTGCGTTTCGCGGAGGACCGGCTCGACGTCACGGCAGCAGCCTTCGTCGCGGGCGAAGCGCCTTCGGTGCCGCTGATCGAAGTGCGCGAGGCGGTATGAGCACCTCGAACGCAAGGATCTTCAACGCCACCGAGCTGGAGGGCGTGACGACCTTCTGGCGCGTGTCCCGCCGCGACGGCGTGACGCTCGGCTTCACCGGCCATGACCGCGATCTTTGGCTGGGCGGGGTGCTGCACCGCGCGGCGCCCGGCATGCTCCCCTCGGCGGTCCGCCGCACGGCCGACCTCTCGCCCGACAGTGTCGATGTCGAGGGCGCGCTGTCGCACGACGCGATCAGCCGCACCGACCTCGCCGCCGGCCGGTTCGACGGTGCGGCGATCCAGCTCGGCGTGGTCGACTGGGAAAGCGGCGAGTGCGCCGTTCTCTACCGCGGCGAGATCGGCGCGCTGTCGGAAGAAGGCGCAGCGTTCTCGGCCGAGCTCCTGTCCGCCAAGGCGCAGCTCGCGACCGACCCGGTGCCGCGCACGAGCCCGACCTGCCGCGCGGCGTTCTGCGGACCCGGCTGCACTCTGAGCCCGCCGCGCTTCACCCACGACCTGCCGCTTGCCGCGGTCGACTTCGAAGCCAACGCCGTCCTGCCCGACGGCGGGCCCGGGGTCGCGCAGTTCCTCGACGGCTCGCTCCGCTGGCTCGACGGTGCGCTGGCGGGGCAGGTGAGCCAGGTCGTGACGCTGAGCAACGGAGCGCTGGTGCTCGAGGACGACCTGCCGCCCGATGCCGCGCCGGGCATGCTCGTGCGCCTGCGCGAAGGGTGCGATCACACCATCGCGACCTGCGCCGCGCGCTTCTCCAACGCGGCGAACTTCCAGGGCGAGCCATTCCTGCCGGGCAACGACATCCTCGCCCGCTACCCGGTAGCCGGCGCGTGAGCTGGCAAGCGGAGGCCTTCGCCGATGCGGCGGCGGGCCTTGTCGGGACTCCGTTCCGTTTTCGGGGACGCGACCGGGCGACGGGCCTCGACTGCGTGGGCCTGGTGCTGGCGGCGCTGGCCGACATCGGCCGCAAGCCCGCCGCGGTCGGCGGTTACGCGATGCGCCAGCTCGACCCGGCGCGCCATTTCGAGGTGGCGCTCGACTGCGGCTTCACCCCGGTGAACCAGGGCTCGATCCGAACGGGCGATCTTCTCCTTGTCCGCCCCGGGCCTGCGCAGGTTCACCTGCTGGTCGCCTTTCGCAAACGGTATTTCATCCACGCCCATGCCGGGCTCGGCCGGGTCGTTCGCACTCCTGCCCCCTGCCCCTGGCCAACCGAGCGCCACTGGCGCCTCGCCGCCGACTGAGGAATTTCCCATGGCAACACTGGTCTTCACCGCGATTGGCACGGCGGTCGGCGGGCCCCTCGGCGGCGCCGTCGGCTCGCTGCTCGGCAGCCAGTTCGACCGCGCTATTGTCGGCAGCCCGAAGCGCGAGGGCCCGCGCCTCAAGGAACTCGGCGTCAGCACCTCGAGCTACGGCACGCCCATCGCGCGCCACTACGGCACCGTCCGCGCCCCTGGCACGATCGTCTGGGCGACCGACCTCGTCGAGCACAGCGAAACCAACGGTGGCGGCAAGGGGTCGCCCTCGGCCACCTCGTTCAGCTACACCGTCTCGATCGCGGTCGCGCTGTCGAGCCGGCCGATCCTGCGCCTCGGGCGCGTCTGGGCGGACGGCAACCTGCTGCGCGGCGCGGCGGGCGATCTGAAGACCGGCGGCACACTGCGCATCCACACCGGCCATGCCGACCAGGACCCGGACCCGCTGATCGCGTCGGCCGAGCCGGCTGCCCCGGCCTTCCGCGACACCGCATATTGCGTGTTCGAGGACCTCGCGCTGGGCGATTTCGGCAACCGCATCCCCGCGTTGACCTTCGAGATCGTGGCAGACGAGGAGGCGGTTACGCTCGGCGCCCTGCTCGAGCCGCTCGCCGACGAGCTCGACGTTTCGCGTCCGCTCGAGGGCCTCTTGGGCTACAGCAACGAAGGCGGCGCACTGGCAGACACCTTGGCCGCGGTCGACCAGCTCTACCCCATCGCCTGCGACGCGGGGGGCTTGCGCCTGTCGCTCGTCGCAGGCGATCGCCTGCCGGACACCGCCCCTGCGCTCGGCGCGCCGGCAGCCGCCACCGATGACGAGAGTTTCGCCGGGCGGACGGGCGAACTGCGCCGCCGCCAGGGCGATGCGGCCGGTTTACCCGACGCCGTGCGCTATTACGATCCGGCGCGCGACTACCAGCCGGGCCTGCAGCGGGCGGAAGGCCGTGCGCGGCCCGGCCGGAGCCGGACAATCGAGCTGCCCGGCGTGCTGGCCGCCGCGGACGCGCGCGCGCTGGCCAACGGCGCGGCCACGCGGGCTGCCTCGTCACGCGACACGCTGGCGTGGCGCCTCGCCGAACTCGATCCGGCACTGGCCCCGGGCGAGGTCGTCCGCGTCCCCGGGCGCGCGGGCCATTGGTCCATCGAGAGCTGGGAATGGCGTGACCAGGGCGTGGAGCTCGAACTGCGGCGCTTGCCGCGCGGCCCGTCGCGCCAGCCGTTCACCGATGCCGGCCAGGCGCTGCCGCCGGGGGACGAGATCGTCATGCCGACGGTTCTCTCCGCCTTCGAGGCCCCGCTGGAGGACACGGGCAATCCCGATGCGCGGCGGGTCTTTGCCGCCCCCTCGTCCGCCACATCCGCCTGGCGCGGCGCCTCGCTCTACGTGGCGGAGAGCGGTGGCGACCTGCGCCCTTTGGGTTTCAGCGGCAGGCGACGAAGCGTCGTCGGCCGAACGACCAGCGCCCTGCTGCCCTCGCCAGCGCTGCTTCTCGAGCGGTGCGCAACCCTCGACGTAGAGCTCGCCTCAGCCGATTTCACCCTGGAAACCGTCGCCCCCGAGGCTCTGGCCGCGGGTACGAACAGGGCGCTCGTCGGCGAGGAAATCGTCCAGTTCGTCCGTGCCGAGCGACTGGCCCCCTCGACCTGGCAACTCCGCGGTCTCCTGCGCGGCAGGGGCGGCACAGAACTGGCCGCCTTGGGCCAAATCCCGGCGGGCAGCGGCTTCGTCCTGCTCGATGACGCGCCGGTGCCGTGCGAGCCCGCGATGTTCATGCTGAAGACCGAGGCGACGCTCGCCGCGCTCGGGCTGGGCGACAGCGAGCCCGTCCTGGCGCCAGTCGCCAACTTTGGCCTTTCACGCCGCCCGCTGACACCGGTGCACGGTCGTGCGGCCCGCATGGCAGACGGATCGCTCGACCTGTCGTGGGTCCGGCGTGCGCGCGGTGCGTGGGGCTGGATCGACGGCATCGAGGTCCCGCTCGTCGAAGAGGCCGAGGCTTACACGGTAGGCATCGGCAATCCCGATGCGCCGGCGCTTTCGTGGCAGCTTGCCGAGTCGCGTCTGGCCATCGAGGCGGCGAACTGGGCGAGCGTCCGCGCGGACCATTCCGGCCTGCCGCTCTGGGTCCGCCAACGCGGCACCCACGACCTGTCACCGCCGCTCCACCTGACAACCATCGCCTGACACACGAAGGAACTTCCACATGACCGATCCTGTCATCTTCACCTCGACCACGCCGCGGTACGGCCTGCCCCTGCTTTTCGCCGGGCAATCGCAGAAGGAGTTTACCGTCAACGAGGCGCTTGCCCTGACCGACGCGCTGCTGCACGCCGTGTGCGAAGGGGAGGCCGCCACCCCGCCCTCAGCGCCGCTCGATGGCGAAATGTGGATCGTCGGCGAAGGGGCCGATGGCGCATGGAGCGGTCAAGACGGCAATATCGCCGCGCGCCAGGCCGGGACCTGGCTGTTCGTAACCCCGCGCGAGGGAATGCGCCTGTTCGATCGCACGACCGGGCAGGTGCTGCTCCGCCGCGAAACCTGGCAGCGTCCGGGGGTGCCCGAGGCACCGGCTGGCGGGGCCACCGTGGACGAGGAGGCCCGCGGTGCTATCGCCGCATTGATCGCCGCCTTGACCGAAGCGGGAATTTTCGCACCGGGCTGATGTTCAGGAGCTTCGGCGGCGTTATGACGTTGTGTCAGTGCACAGCCAGGAGATAGCCATGCCCTTGCCCCGTCTCGCCAACCTCGCCGCTCTCGGTCTCGCCTTGTCGGGATGCGCCAGCGTCCAGGAATTGCCAACCGAACGGCTTGGTTCGGCGACTCTGCATTTTGCCAACGGACTCCCGGCCGGGACTGCGCAACTCTATGGCAACGGGACCGACGTGAACATCTCCGTTGGCTTGGCCGGCTTTGCGCCGGGCGTCCACGCGGTGCACCTGCACATGGTGGGCTCGTGCGAAGCCCCGGACTTCAAGACGGCCGGCGGTCATCTCAATCCAGGCGGCCACCAGCATGGCACCGACAACCCGATGGGCGCGCACCTGGGCGACCTTCCGAATGCGACGATCGGCGCGAGCGGTGCCGGGACCGTGAGCGCGACGTTGCGGGGCGCGCGGTCGGAAATCCTCCCCGAGATCTTCGACGCCAACGGTACCGCCGTGGTCGTCCATGCCCTGGCCGACGATTACAAGACCGATCCCTCCGGCGCCGCAGGCGACCGCGTTGCCTGCGGGGTGCTGAAGCCTAGCTGACGCGGTCCAGAAGCGCGATCTGCCGCGCCATTCCGCGCACCGCCACGAAGGTTGCCAGCAGTCCCACGGGCACGATGGCCAGCGTCGTCATTACGCCTCGGGCGAGACTGCCGGTCGTCTCCGATACGAAGCCGGCGGTGAATGGCCCGAGCGACAGGCCGAGCAGGGTTGCGCCCAACAGGTAGATCGCCGTGCCCACGCCGCGCATCCGCGGCGCGACGAGCGACTGGGTCGCCGCCGCCCCGGCGCCCAGGGCCGACGACGTAACGAACTGAGCGAGAAAGTTGCAGACGAGAAACACGCCGAGGCTGCCTGCAGAATAGCCGACAAGGAAGATGGGCACCGACGCGACCAGCGCGACGAGAAATACCATGACCCTGCCCCCGACGTGGCGTGTCGAGAGGACATCCGCCAGCTTGCCGCCGCCGATCACGCCGAGGAAACCCCCGACAGCGTTCGGCGCGCCGATCAGCAGGCCAAGATCGCCCTTGCTCAGTTCGAAGGTTCGCTCCGCATAGGGCGCGGCCCAGTAGCTGACCGAGTAGCCGAGGAAACAAATCGCGCCATAAGCGACGACGATTCCCATGAAGGCCGGCGAACCGAAGGTCAGTGCATAGGTCTCCTGATCGGTGCGCTTGAGGTGCGCCGCCCAGCTCGCCACCGCGTAAAGACCGACCGTCCAGAACCAGAACTGCTGGTTGTTGCCGGTTGCCCGCGACAGCATCCAGGCGAGCAGCGCTAGGGCGGCGGCGACGGCGAGGTTGCGGGCCAGCGCCCCCTTCCCGGCCCGCATCGCGCCGAGCAGCGTGAAGGGGGGCACGATCTGCGCCACTTGTACCGCGAAGTCGGCGAACGGCCGGTCGGTGACCTTCTCCTGCGGCGGCTCGCGCAGCGAAAGAACCCAGAGCGCCAGGCCGATGCCCGGCAGGCCCACCAAGAGGAATGCCGCCTGCCAACCGGCTAGTCCGAGCGGGCCGCCGGCGGGAAAGGCAGCGTTCCAGCGCTCGACGATCGTGCCGCCGATCACCAGCGAAAGGCCGCTGCCGGTGAAAAGACCGGCCGAGAATATCCCCATCGCCAGCCCGCGCATCCGCGGCGGGAACATCGACGAGATCATCGAGTAGCTCGTGGGGGCGGATGAAGCCTCACCAACGCCGACGCCGATCCTCGCCACGGTCAACGTGGTGAAGTCGCGAGCAAAGCCCGACAGTGTCGTCATGCAGCTCCACAAGGCAATACCGGTGGCAAGCAGGCGCTTGCGATTCCAGGTGTCGGCCAGCCGCCCCAGCGGGATGCCGAACAGCGCGTAGAAGATCGCGAAGGCCGTTCCGTAGAGGAAGCCGAGCTGCGCGTCGTCGAGCTGGAGGTCGGCCTTGATGTCGTTGGCCAGGATGGAAAGTATCTGCCGGTCGACGAAGTTGAACAGGTACACGAGAAAAAGCACGCCGAGCATGTACCAGCTGTAGGCCGGCGTCTTTTCTTCGCTGGCGTTCAAGCTGCCTCGTCCGGCATCGCCGCATAGGGCAGCGCATCGGCAAGCCCGGCGTCGGCGAACCCCTTGAGGCGCAGGCGGCACGAATCGCACAGGCCGCAGGCGCGTCCGTCGGGCGCCGGGTCGTAGCACGACCAGCTCCAGCCCGAATCAAGCCCCAGCCGCGCGGCCTCGGACGCGATGTCCGCCTTGCCCATGTGCTGCAGCGGCGCGTGGATCGCGAAGGGACGGCCTTCGATCCCGGCCCTCGTCGCCAGCCGGGCGGTCTCGGCGAAACTGGCGATGAATTCGGGGCGGCAGTCGGGATAGCCGGAATAGTCGAGCGCATTGACGCCGATGAATATGTCGGAGCAGTCCGAAGCCTCGGCAAATCCCGCGGTCAGCGCCAGGAAGATGAGATTGCGCGCCGGGACGTAAGTGACCGGTATCCTCGCCTCGTCCAAACCGGCCTTGGGAACCGCGATGTCGTCGGTCAGCGCCGATCCGCCGAACTGGCGCAGGTCGAGCGGAAGGATCACGTGACGCGCGGCGCCCAGCTTTTCCGCGATCAGCTTCGCCGCCCCGATCTCGCGCCGGTGCCGCTGGTTGTAGTCGATCGTCAGCGCATGGAGCGAAAAACCTGCCTCGCGCGCGAGGCCCGCGGTGACCATGGAGTCGAGGCCGCCGGACAACAGCACGACCGCGCCGCGCCCTTCTCCCGCCAGATCCCCCGCACCCGCCATGGGAAACCGCTAGGCGGTGGCGCGGATTCCCGCAAGCTAGTCCTCGATCAGGAACTCGCGAGAGCAGAAGGCGCAGTCCACGCGGATAATCCCCTGCTCGTCACGCATGTCGATCCGGTCCTCCTTGGGAAAGCGAGCCAGCACTTCCTCGAAGTGTACGACCGAGCAGCGACATCCCCGAACGACGGGATCGCCGACCAGCACCCGCACCTCGCGCTCTTCATGGAACAGCCGCCAGACGAGCGCCTCGAGGCTGAGCTCGGGATCGACCAGTTCGTCTTCCGTCGTGGTGCCGGCGATGACCGCGACATGCTCCCATTCGGGATGGTCCATCCGCACGTGGAGCCGTTCGCGCCCGTCCTCTCCTTCGGGCAGGTGTTGCACCAGCACGCCGGCAGCGATGGAACCGCCGAGGCCGGCGCGCACGGCGGTGCGGATCAGGGTCGGCACCTGCTCGCTCTGCGCGAAGTAGCTCTCCACCGCATGCGTCAGCGACGTCCCCTCCAGCGGGACGATGCCCTGGTAGCGCTGGCCCGTCGCCGCGAGGTCGAAAGTGATCGCAAGATGGCCCCCGCCGAACATCTCCTCCAGCGATGGATTCTTCCCCAGATCCGCCAGCAGTTCGGCATCGTGGCGCGCATAGCCGCGCAGCTCGCCGGAGCGGTAATCGCACACCAGCAAGCTGACGATACCGTCTTCCGCCTGTGCCTGCAGGGTCAATTGGCTGCCTTCGTCCTTCAGCAGCGAGCCCATCAGGGCGGTCAGCACCAGTGCTTCACCCAACATCTGCCGCAGAACGGGCGGGTAGTCGTGCGCCGCCAGGATGTCCTCGAGCACGGGACCGAGGCGAATCGCGCGGCCGCGAGCGTTGCGGTCGGGCAGGGTGAAATGGAGTACGCGGTCGAAGCCGGTCTCGGCTCCGCTGTCGATTTCGTCGTTCATAGCGCCATCATATGGGAGCGATGATGCACGATGGAAGGCGGACCGCTCAGAGCTCGTCGAAGCACCACAACAGGATCGATTTCTGCGCGTGGATCCGGTTCTCAGCTTCGTCGAACACGACCGACTGCGAGCCTTCGAACACGCTCTCGCTCACTTCCTCGCCGACATGGGCGGGCAGGCAGTGGAGGAAGCGCGCGTCCGCCTTCGCCCCCGCCATCAGCGTATCGTTGACCTGGTACGGCGCCATCGCCGCCAGCTTGTCGTGCGTGTGGTCCTGCCCCATCGAGACCCAGGTGTCGGTCACGATCACGTCGGCCCCCGCGACGGCCTCGGCCGCGTCGCGCGTCAGGGTGACACGCGAGCCGGCCCGGCGAGCCTGCTCGACAAATTCCGAGCTTGGCTCGTATCCCTCTGGCGTACCGATACGGACGTTGAACTTCATCAGCCCGGCGGCCTCGAGGATCGAGTGCAGCACGTTGTTGCCGTCCCCCAGCCAGGCGACCTCGAGTCCCGGCAGCGCCTTGCCCTGTTCGATCACCGTCAGCAGGTCTGCGACGATCTGGCACGGGTGCGAGCGATCGGTCAGGCCATTGATCACCGGCACGGATGCATGGCGCGCCATTTCATCGATCTTCGCATGATCGTCGGTACGGATCATGATCGCGTCGACCATGCGGCTGAGTACCCGGGCAGTGTCGGCGATCGTTTCCCCGCGCCCGAGCTGGCTGGTCCCCGAATCGAGGATCAGCGTGGTGCCGCCCAGTTGCCGCATGGCGATGTCGAAGCTGACCCTGGTGCGGGTCGAATTCTTCTCGAAAATCATCCCCAGCACGCAGCCGGAAAGCGGCGCATCGGCGTCCGGCTTGCCTTTCGGCCAGTCGGCCCGTGCCGCCTTGCGATCCTGCGCATCGTTGATCATCGCGGCGATGGCGTCGCCGCCAGCGTCCGCCAGGTCAATGAAATGCCGCGGCGCCACCGTCAGCCCTCCGGCGCTTCGTAGCTCGCGGCGCCGGCCGAGAGCTTGTCGAAGAATTCGTCGATCTCGGCATCGCCGATGACGAGCGGCGGCAGAAGGCGCAACGTCTGGTCACCCGCCGCGACCGTCAGCAACTGGTGGTTGTCGCGCAGGTGCTGCATGAAGGGACGCGGCTCGCTCTTCATCCTGATGCCCAGCATCAGGCCCTTGCCGCGGACGCTCTCGAAAAGATCGGGGTAGTTGCCGATGAACTGCTCGAGCCGACTGCGCAGCCGTTCGCCCTTCTCCCGCACGTCGGCGAGAAACCCGTCGTTCGCCACCGCGTCGAGCACGGCCATGCCGGCCGCCATGGCCAGCGGATTGCCGCCGTAGGTTGACCCGTGCGTGCCGAAGGTCATGCCTCGCGCGGCTTTTTCGGTCGCCAGGCAGGCGCCGACGGGGAATCCGCCGCCGATGCCCTTGGCCACTGCCATGATGTCCGGCTCGATCCCGACCTGCTCGTAGTAGAACATGGTCCCGGTCCGCGCGACACCGCACTGCACCTCGTCGAATACCAGCATGAGGTCGTTCTCGTCGGCCAGCTTGCGCAGGCCCTTGAGGAACGCATCGCTGCCGGTGCGGATGCCGCCCTCGCCCTGGATCGGCTCGACCAGGAAACCGGCAGTGTGCGGCCCCATCGCCGCCTTCGCGCCTTCCAGATCGTCGAAGTCGACGTATTTGAAGCCGGACAACAGGGGGTTGAAGCCCTTGTGCATCTTCTCCTGGTTGGAGGCGCTGATGGTCGCCATCGTCCTCCCGTGAAAGGCGTTCTTGAAGGTGATCAGCTCGAATTTCTCGTCGTTGCCGGCGTGCTGGTGATAGGCGCGCGCGGTCTTGATCGCGCACTCGACGGCCTCTGCGCCCGAATTGGTGAAGAACACCGTGTCGGCAAACGTCAGGTCGACCAGCCGCTGGGCCAGCGCTTCGCCCTGTGGGCTGCCGTAGAGGTTGGAGACGTGCATCAACGTCGCCGCCTGGCGCTGGATCGCGCCGATCAGTCCCTCGTGGCTGTGGCCCAGCAGGTTGACCGCGATACCCGCGGCGAAATCGAGATAGCGCGTGCCGTCTTCGTCGATCAGGTGGCAGTTATCTCCGCGCACGGGCCGAACTCCGCACCGGGGATAGACGGGCATGAGTGGGGTGATCGACATCGGGAACTTCCTTTGCAACTGAACTCGACTGGATAAGCGAAACGACAAATGGCGGCCCCTGAGGACCGCCATCTGCAACCGTTATGCCTGTGTGCACGCCCGGTCAAACGCCGGGCGAAACACGAGGTCGGTCAGCCCTGAACGGGCACAAGGTTGACCGCCGAGTACTTGCCTCGTCGGTCGACTTCGAGATCGAATTCGAACCGGTCGCCTTCGTTGATGGCGGACAGGCCCGAACGCTCCACGGCGCTGATGTGGACGAACGCATCCTCCTTGCCATCGTCGCGCGTGATGAAGCCGAAGCCCTTCATCGCGTTGAAGAACTTGACCGTGCCGGTGGCCTTTTCACCCGTCAGCTCGCGCTGCGGTGCGCGCGGCGCGACCTCGATCACGTCGCCCACGACCTGCAGGTCGGCGGCCGAGACCTTGCCGCCCCGGTCGACCAGGTTGAATTGCAATTCCTGCCCTTCGGCGAGGCCTTCGAGGCCGGCCCGCTCGACCTGGCTGATGTGAACGAACACATCCTCGCCACCTTCGTCGCGCTGGATGAAGCCGAAGCCTTTCTGGGTGTTGAAGAACTTCACCTTGCCCTGGCCGGTGCCGACAACCTGGGCGGGCATACCGCCGCCGCGCGGGGCGCCATCGCCACCGCCGCGGAAACCGCCGCCGCTGCCGCCAGCGCCACCGCCGCGGAAGCCACCACCTCCGCCGCCGCCGCCGCCGCGATAGCCACCGCCGCCGCCGCCGCCGCCACTGCCGCCGCCGAAGCGGTCGCCACCGCCTCCGCCGAAGCGGTCACCGCCGCCGCCGAAAGCCGGCGGCCCGTTGTCCATGAACGGATCGAAACCCTCTTCGCCGAAACCGTCCCGCTTGTCGCGCCCCTTGCCGCGACGCCCTCTGTCGTAACCCATCTAACCCACGTACCTTTGTCTCGCCCTAATTTCCCCCCGACGAGACGGACGAAGCGTCGCCGGGCGCTTTGCGGAGGCGCTCCCCCCGCTTTGAACCGCAGCGCTTATAGCGGAAAAACATGTCCATGCGAATGAATTAAAGCGTTCACGGCCCAAGGGGGACTTGCGTGTTGCGTAATGACCATCTTGTCAGCTCGTTCCTCACAAGTCAGACAGGCCGCGGATGGACCTTCTGACGCTCTTCTCGGACCCCGCGACCTGGCTTGCTCTCCTCACTCTCGTCGCGCTCGAGATCGTGCTCGGGATCGACAACCTCGTGTTCATCGCGATCCTTTCCAACAAGCTACCGCCGGAACAGCAGGCGAAAGCGCGACGCATCGGTCTCGCCCTGGCGCTGATCATGCGAATCGGGCTTCTCATGCTGATCGGCTGGCTGGTGACGTTGCGCGCACCGCTGATCGATCTCGGCCTTAGCGGAGCGCCCGGCCCTCACGGCGAGCCGACGTTCGAAACGGCCTTTTCCGGCCGCGACCTGATCCTTCTCGCCGGCGGCCTGTTCCTGCTGTGGAAGGCGACCAAGGAGATCCATCACAACATGGATCCCGAAGGCGATTCGGGCGAAATGCTCGACAAGGACAAGTCGGCGGTCGAGGTCGGGTTCACTGCGGCGATCGTGCAGATCATCGCGCTGGACCTCGTCTTCTCGATCGATTCGATCCTCACTGCCGTTGGCATGACGGACGACATCCCGATCATGGTGATCGCGGTCGTCATCACCGTCGGGATCATGCTCATCGCGGCCGATCCGCTGGCCCGCTTCATCGAACGCAATCCGACGATCGTGATGCTTGCGCTCGCATTCCTGGTGATGATCGGGCTGGTGCTGATCGCCGACGGCTTCGGCTTCCACGTGCCCAAGGGCTACATCTACGTGGCGATGGGCTTTTCCGTGGGCGTCGAACTGCTCAACATGGCCAGCCGCAACCGCCGCGCCCGCGCGCAGGCACACTTACAGGATCCAAACCGATGAGCGACTTCCGCACCCTGTCCGACACGTTCCTCGCCAGTCCGCAGGTCACCGCCGGCGATCTCGAGGAAGCGGCCGATCTCGGCGTGGGTCTCGTGGTCAACAATCGCCCCGATGGCGAATCGCCCGACCAGCCGGCCGGTGCCGAGATCGAGCGCGCGGCGCGGGCCGCCGGCATGGACTATCTCGCCATCCCCATCGACCAATCGGGCTTCTCGCGCGAACAGTTCGAGACCCTGGCCGAAGCGCTCGAGGGCGCGGACGGGAAGGTGCTCGGGTACTGCCGGTCGGGCACCCGCTCGACCTTGCTGTGGGCGCTCGCCAGGGCGAGCCGCGGAGCGGATCCGAGCGAGCTGGCGCGAGCGGCCAGTGCGGCCGGTTACGACCTGGCCCCCATTGCCCCGGCGCTCGAGCGGCTGGCAGCCTCCCACAGGTCCTAGCGCCGCCGTGGCCGGCGTGGCGTGGCAGTTCGCCGGCTCGCTGGCCGCGGTCGCCGTCATGGTGGCGCTCGCCTGGCGCTTCGGTTTCTCTGGGGCTCCCAAGCTTGCTGACGAGGCCGAGGCGCGGGCCATTGCCGAGGGACTGCACGGCGGGTTCGCGGCAACCCACGTCGCGCTCGACCGGCAAGGTCATGGCGCATTGCTGCGCGATGCGTCGGGGCGGATTGCCCTGGTCCATCCTCATGGGGCCCACTTCGTTGCGGTCCTGCTGGACCGCCCCGTGCCTGCCGGCGCCCGCGACGGGTCGCTCGAGGTGTTCTACTCCCGTCGGTCGGTCGAGCTGGACCTCGGCCCGGCAGCGGCGGCCGATTGGGCTGCCGCGCTCGATAGGCTAGGATAGGGCGCGATGGAGCACTTCGACCCCCTGCCTTACGCCATCCCGCTTTTCGTGTTGCTGATCGTGCTGGAACTGGCCTGGATGCGCCGCGCCGGGCGTGATCGCGCCTACGAACCGCGCGATACCGCCGTCTCGCTCGCCCTCGGGCTCGGCAGCACGGTTGCCGGGGCGATCACCGCGGGCGCCTTTGCCGTGATGCTGGGCTGGGCCCATGCGATTGCGCCGCTTCGGATCGGCTGGTCGTGGTGGGCCTGGCCGCTGTGCTTCGTGCTCGACGACCTCGCCTATTACTGCTTCCACCGCTCGGCCCACCGGGTCCGCTGGTTCTGGGCCAGCCACGTGAACCATCACTCCAGCCAGCACTACAATCTCTCGACCGCCCTGCGGCAGACCTGGACCGGCTTCTTCGCGCTTTCGTTCGCGTTTCGCCTGCCGCTGGCCGCGATCGGGTTCGAGCCGGGCATGGTGCTGACTTGCGCCGCCTTCAACCTCATCTACCAGTTCTGGATCCACACCGAGGCGATCGGTCGCATGCCGCGCTGGTTCGAGGCGGTGATGAACACGCCCAGCCACCACCGCGTCCACCACGCGACGAATCCGCGCTACCTCGACCGCAATTACGCTGGCACCTTCATCGTGTGGGATCGGATGTTCGGCACCTTCGCCCCGGAGGACGACGTCGAGCCGATTCGCTACGGTCTGGTGCACCAGCTCGGCAGCTTCAACCTGCTGCGGGCGGTATTCCACGAATGGGCGGCCATTGCCCGCGACGTGCGCGCGGCCCCCTGGAGGCACAAGCTGTCCTACCTCGTGCGCGAGCCGGGCTGGAGCCACGACGGCAGCCGCGAGACCAGCGCGATGATCAAGGCGCGGGGTAGAGGTTGAGGGGTTCGCAGATCACGCCTGCGCGGGATCTCTTGTTTAGCATCCACGGCGCCCTTTTGTTTTAAGTCCGCGCCTCGGACAACCTCGCGGCTATTCTCTCCGCTCCGCTCCGAGGCCGCTGCGGGCGGCCGTTCGGCCTTGCGGCCCGCTGGTCGCGAACCGGGCTGAAGTTCTACCCATCGGCGTTAAGGCCGTTCGGGCTGCGACCGGTAGCCCGCAAGCGCGAACGCGCGCCCGCAGCGGGGGCGGACCCCGGACTTGTTCCGGGGGTAGTCCGTCGAGCGAGGACGAACCCGCGGAGGCGGGTTCGGAAAAGAAAAGGGGCCGGAGGATTGCTCCCCCGGCCCCGCTTTCCTGTGCGTCGTGAAGTCGCTTACGAACCCGAGCCGGGGCCGTAGGTGATTTCCACGCGGCGGTTCTGCAGCTCGCGCACACCGTCGGCGGTGGGAACGCGCGGCATCGATTCGCCGAACGCCTGGCTGGTTATCGCACTGCCGGGGATGCCCCGACCGGTGAGATAGCTCTGCACGCTGTCGTTGCGACGTGCGGCCAGGCCCATGTTGTATTCGACCGAACCCGAACGGTCGGTGTGACCGGCGAGCATGATCGGAACGTTCCTGCAGCTGCCGTACGCAGTGACGGCGCTGTCGAGAATCGTCGCGGCTTCCGGCGTGATGTCCGACTTATCCCAATCGAAGAACACGATGTACGGACCCTTGTTGCACACCGGGGCAGCCACGGGCGGCGGCGGCGGCGGAGGCGGCGGCGGGGGAGGCGGGGGAGGCGGCGGAGGCGGAGGCGGCGGCGGCGGCGGCGCGGCGGCTCCGCCGAGATTCGCGATCAGGCTCAGCGCGACCGAATGGATCGCCAGCTCCGTCTGGTGGCTGCGGCCCGCCGTGTCGACCATGTCGAACCGGTTGGTGTTGAGATACTTGTACTTCAGGCCCAGCTCGCCGCCGGCCAGCGGCAGGCGCAGCTGCGCGACGCCCTGGTAAGCCCACGCCGAATCGCTGTCGTCGAGCAGCGTGTTGAACTGCGACATCTGGGTGTACTGGTCGAGATAGGCACGCCCCGCGCCCACGCCAATCGAGAGGCCGAGACCTTCGTTGCCGCCGATGTCGAGCAAGGCGTTGGCCATCGCCGTCACCACCTTCGAATTGCCCCCCGCAGCGAAGGTCCCCCGGTTGAACGGGGCGACCGTGTCGTAGATCGGCATGCCGAGCACGCCGGCCGTCACGTTCACAGGCTCGTATCTGTAATAGGACAGCTCGCCCTCGGTGCGGATCGCCCCCCAGTCGTAGCCGATGAAGGCACCGAGCATGGCGCCGTCGTCTTCCCTTACCTTGCTCCCATCCTTGAAGCCGGCGTTTACGACCTTGTGATTTTCTGGATCGGCATAACCGACATCGGCGCCGAAATAAGCCTGGCCATCCCGCGCCAGAGCGGGGCTGGACAGTGCGGTGGTGGCGACAGCCATACCGAGGATAATCTTACGCATGGGACCTCCTTCAAACCGTACGACGCCCGTGGTGGCGGGCCGAGCTCTGCACTTTCGATTCCGGTCGAGACCCCACTGCCCCTTCGACGGGTAAGCCCCCAACCTTCAGTCCATCAACACATCCTGCCGTTTTCGTTCCCGCGAAACGGCAATATCTTCAAGGTTCGTGCGCCCGCAGAGGCTGTTGACGCAAGACTGTTGCGCAAACCGCACGCAAGACTGGGGCGACACCTATAGTGGACGGCTGCTCTGGGCAAGTCTCCCGTGTAGCCCGGAAAAGAAAAGGGGGCCGGAGCGGCTGGCTCCGGCCCATTGAGTTTTCGTTCGCAGGAGGAACGTGGGTAGGCGAGACCGGGGAGAGAGGAGGAGAGTTCCCGGTCTCGCCAAGCTTGGTGTCAGTTGTAGGCGCGTTCTCCGTGTTCGCCGATGTCGAGACCTTCGACTTCGACTTCCTCGGAAACCCGCAGCCCGGTGATCATCTTGGTGGCGAAACCGGCGATCAGGGTGCCCGCGGCGGCCCACCCGATCGCCACGGCGACCGCGATGATCTGCGTGACGACCTGGGCGCCCATGGCGGTCGAACCGTCGCCCGGACCACCGAATACCGGCTGGTAGACGATGCCGGTGCCGATCGCTCCGATCATGCCGCCGATACCGTGGATGCCGAAGGCGTCGAGCGAGTCGTCATAGCCGAGCGCGCCCTTGAGCTTGGACACCGCGAAGTAGCAGACGACCGAGGCGACGAAGCCGAGAACGATCGCGCCGAACGGTCCGGAGTTGCCGGCCGCCGGGGTGACCGCGACGAGGCCGGCGATGATGCCCGAGCAGAAGCCCAGCGCCGAGCCCTTGTGGCCGGCCAGCTTCTCCATCAGCATCCAGCCGATGCCCGCCGCCGCCGTGGCGACGAAGGTGTTGATCATGGCGAGGCCCGCGGTGCCGTCGGCTTCGAGCTCCGAACCGGCGTTGAAGCCGAACCAGCCCACCCACAGCAGACCGGTGCCGACCATCGTCAGCGTCAGGCTGTGCGGCGGCATCGGCTCGCTCGGGTAGCCCTTGCGCTTGCCGAGCATGAGGGCGAGCACCAGGCCCGAGACGCCCGCGTTGATGTGGACCACGGTGCCTCCCGCGAAATCGAGCGCGCCCATCTCGAACAGCAGCCCGCCGCCGGCCCAGACCATGTGCGCGATCGGGAAGTAGACGATCGTCAGCCAGATGATCATGAACACCATCGACGGCCGAGAACTTCATGCGCTCGGCCGTGGCGCCCAGCACCAGCGCGGCGGTGATCGCGGCGAAGGTCATCTGGAAGCAGACGAACACGTATTCGCTGATGACCTCGTCGGAGAAGGTCGCCGCAGTGCTGTCCGGGGTGACAGTCGAGAGGAAGGCGGTGCCCCAGCTGAAGAAGGCGTTGCCTTCCGGCCCGAACGCGGTCGAATAGCCCCACATCACCCAGATGAGCATGGCGAGCGCCGCGGTGGCGCCGATCTGCGTCATCGTGGAAAGCATGTTCTTGCTAGCGGGTCAGGCCGCCGTAGAACAGCGCCAGGCCCGGCAGGATCATCATCAGGACGAGGATCGTCGAGGTCATCATCCAGGCGTTGTTGCCCGGGTTGGGAACCGCCGCTGCGGCCTCGGCGACTTCGGTCGCGGCCGCGATCGGCGTGCCGGCGACTTCGGCAACGGTTTGGGTCGCCGCCGTGACCGTTTCGGCGGCCCAGGCGGCGGTGGCGGCGAACATCGAGGCCCCGATAGCCCCTGCGCCGTAAGCAGTTTGCGGATCATGCTGTTACCCCTCATGTCGTCGTTAGAGCGCTGTGTCGCCGGTTTCGCCGGTGCGGATGCGGGTGGTCGACGCGAGGTCGAACACGAAGATCTTCCCGTCGCCGATCGAATCCGTGCTGGCGGTTTCCTGGATGGTCTCGACGACCTGTGGCGCCAGCGCGTCGGTGGCGGCGATCTCGAGCTTCACCTTCGGGAGCATGTTGGTCGAATATTCGGCCCCGCGATAAATCTCGGTCTGCCCTTTCTGTCGTCCGAAGCCCTTGACCTCGGACACCGTCATGCCGGCGACGCCGATGGCGCCCAGCGCCTCACGGACCTCGTCGAGCTTGAACGGCTTGATGATGGCGATGATGAATTTCATGCCGAACCCCTCTTGCTTACCGGGCAGGCTCCCGGCCATGAGGGTTCTTTGCAAGGGTCGTGCCAAGCGCCGCGACTGGCGCTTTCACCTGCGCCTGGGGCGCTTCATCCGCGCCCCCGTCCGCCGTGCTTGCTCGCAGGTGCAGCAAACTGCCCAATATTTAGGCAGCGAGTTCCAGTCGGGCGACGATCGGGAGGTGGTCGGAGGCCTGCACGGCCAGGGCGCTGTGGTGGACGCCGGCCTCGAGGCAGCGCCACTCGGCCGAGGCGACGATGCGGTCGAGCGCGGCGATGGGCTGGCGGCTGGGGAAGCTGCGGCCCGTGTTGAGCGCGGTCCACCCGGGGCCGAACTCGCGCATGGCGCCGCGTTCGATGCCCCACTGGTTGAAATCGCCCATCAGCACCGTCGGGCAGGGTTTATCGTGCCCGTCGCAGTGGCGCAGCACCGCGCGGATCTGGTCACGCCGGCGCAGGCCCGACAGGTCGAGGTGCATCCCCAGCACGCGCAAGTGCCGCCCCTCCACGCTGAGGTCCGCCCGGACGGCGCCGCGCGGCTCCAGGGTCGGCAGGTCGAGCGCGTCGCGGTCGAGCACCTCGATGTCCCGCCGCACGAGGATCGCGTTCCCGTGCCAGCCGAGGCTGCGCGGCCGCTTGCCCACGTGCGACCGCGTGCCAGTGGGTATCGTCGAGCGCGGCCTTGGGCAGGATGCTCTCGCGTTCGCCGAACCGGTAGTCGCATTCCTGCAGGGCGATGACGTCGGCGTGCAGTTCCCGCAGGACCGCAATGATCCGCTCGGGATCGCGCTTCCCGTCGGCCCCCACGCCCTTGTGGATGTTGTAGCTGGCGAAGGTCAGCTGCATTGAAGATGGAATGCCCTCAGTCCGGAATGGTGCCGGGGGCCCCGGCAATATAGCGGTCGGTCGGCCGCGCGGGGAGGCCGTCGATGCTCGTCCGCCGGCGGCTGTGCTTCCCGGCCCACTCGGCCGGATCGGCCCGTGCGTGGTGCTTGAGCAGGGTCGGTCGCTCGGCTTCGAGCGTCATCAGCGGCACGCCGTAGCCGCAGCTCGTCTGGACGGTCTCGACGTCGACGACGAAAATCTGCCGCGTGCCCGGCAGCAGGGTGAAGTGCGCCGCCAGCTCGTCCCACTCGCGGTCCCACGGCACGACCGGCCGGCCCTGTCCGTATATGCGCAGGATCAGCGCCGGCTGGCGGAAGTTGCAGAACATCAGCGTGATGCGGCCATCTGCCAGCAGGTGCGCGTTGGTCTCGTTGCCCGACCCGCCGAGGTCGAGATAGGCCACCTGCCTGGGCCCGAGGACGCGGAACGCGTCGTAGCCTTTCGGGCTGAGATTGACCCGCGCCCCTTGCGCTGCAGTGGCGACGAAGAACACCGGCTGCGCGGCGATCATTTTCCTGTGTGCGTCGCTCAGCTCGTCGAAGAATTCGGCCATGCCGCGTGTCTAGACCGGACCGTCGCGGCTTGTCACCGCTCCTTGGTGGCCGAGAACGTCAGGTCCGGGTTCTTTTCCTGCTGGTAGTTCACGTCCCACGGGCTCCGGGCCATGAACACCAGGTCCCCGTCACGGTCCTTGGCAAGGTTCGGACGGTTGAAATCCTCGAACGCCTGAGCGCCGCGGCCGAGCCCTTGAGCCAGCGCGCGGTGGCGAACGGCGAGGCCTCCAGCGCCGCCTCGACCTTGTATTCCGCCGCCAGCCGCGAAACGAGCACTTCGAGCTGGAGCTGGCCGACCACGCCGACGATCCACTGCGCGCCGATCTCGGGGTAGAACACCTGGATCACGCCCTCTTCCGACAGGTCGTCGAGCGCCTTCCTGAGCTGCTTGGTCTTCGTCGGGTCCATCAACTGCACGCGGCGCAGGATTTCCGGCGCGAAATTGGGCAGGCCGGTGAAGCGCACGTCGTTCTTCTCGGACAGGGTATCGCCCACCCGCAGCGTGCCGTGGTTGGGGATGCCGATGATGTCGCCGGCCTCGGCCGTGTCGGCGATCTCGCGGTCCTGCGCGAAGAACAGGATCGGCGAGTGCACCGCGATCGGTTTGCCCAGCCCGCTCGGCGTCAGCTTCATGCCGCGTTTGAAGGTGCCGCTGACCATGCGCATGAAGGCGATGCGGTCGCGGTGCTGCGGGTCCATGTTGGCCTGGACCTTGAAGATGAACCCGGTGACTTCGTCGCGTTCGGGCGAGATGGGGCCTTCCTCGCTCGGCTGCGGGCGCGGCTCGGGCGCGAACCTGGCAATCGCCTCGACGATCTCGTTGACGCCGAAATTCTTCAGCGCCGATCCGAAATAGACCGGCGTCAGGTCGCCGTTGCGATAGGCCTCGATGTCGAACGGGGCATAGCCCTCGCGCGCCAGCAGCCCTTCTTCGGCCACCCGCGCCACGCCGTCGGCCGACAGGTGCTCGGCCAGCACGGGATCCTCGGCCCCGCTGTGCCACGGTCCGGCCGAGGAATTCCTTCGAATCGCCCTGCGGCAGGTGCAGGTCGCCAGTCTCGAAATCGAACACGCCCTCGAACAGTCCGCCCATCCCGACCGGCCAGCTCATCGGCGAAACGTCGAGCGCCAGCTTGTCGGCAATCTCGTCGAGCAGTTCGAACGGCGGCCGGCCCTCGCGGTCGATCTTGTTGATCAGCGTGATGATCGGCACCGAACGGAGGCGGCAGACTTCGAACAGCTTCAATGTCTGCGGCTCGATACCGGCCGCGGCATCGAGCACCATGATCGCCGAATCGACCGCGGTCAGCGTGCGATAGGTGTCTTCCGAGAAATCCTCGTGCCCCGGCGTGTCGAGCAGGTTGAAGGTGACGCCGTCCTTCTCGAAGGTCATCACCGAGCTGGTGACCGAGATGCCGCGCTGCTGCTCGATCTTCATCCAGTCCGACCGCGCACGCCGGGCCTGCCCGCGCGCCTTGACCTCGCCCGCGAGATGGATCGCCCCGCCCTGCAGCAGGAGCTTTTCGGTCAGCGTGGTCTTGCCCGCGTCGGGGTGCGAGATGATGGCGAAGGTGCGCCGGGAGTTGGTGGAGGTCATGGCCTGATTCGAATGATGGAGCTGGAATGTCTGCAGCGTGGCACCGGCAGTGGACCGAGCGTCACGCTGTAGGAAAGCGATTTCTCGCGCGAAGGCGCGCCTTTAGGGGCAGCGCCGCGCAAGGGCAACGATGGGACGGGGTGGGAAGCCACCCCGGCTGGCACCGGTCCGTCAAATTCGGGGCGGCGAGCGCCGCGGACCTATCCCCGCAGCTCCGCCCCCAGCTTGCCGGCCGCCGCGACGATCGCGTCGGAGATCGCCTTGAAGTCGGCTTCCTTGTAGCTCGCCTCGCCCGGCTGGAGTGTCACCTCGATGGCGAGCGACTTGCGGCCCTCGGGCACGCCGGCCCCGCGGAAGTCGTCGAACACGCGGGCTTCGACGATGTTCGCCTTGTCCGCACCCCTGACCGCGCGGACGAGGTCGCCGGCCGGAAGCGCTGCGTCGACGAGGAAGGCGAAGTCGCGGGTGACCGCCTGCAGCGCCGGGGGCGCATAGGTGGGCCGCGCAAACGTGGGCGCGCCCTTCTTCGCGGGAAGCGCGTCGAAGTGGATGCCCAGCGCGGCGACCGGCGCATCGATGTCGAACGCCTTGAGCGTGGAGGGGTGAATCATGCCGAAGCTGGCGAGCACGTTCTTCGGCCCGAGCCGCAAGGTGGCCGACTGGCCCGGGTGATAGACCTCTCCGGCCCCGTCTTCCGGAAGCCCCATGACCATCAGCTTGTCAACCGGTGCGCCGGCGACTTCGAGCAGCTCGAGGCAGATTGCCTTGGCGTCGAACGCATCGAAGCTTTCCGCCTTGCCCTGCCACGATCGTTCGGTCCGCTCGCCGGCCAGGACGCAGACCAGCGTCGGGTGCTCGCCATCGGCCAGGTAGCGCCGGCCGATTTCGAACAGACGGACGCTCGCAGCGCCGCGGTCCATGTTGCGGCGGACGGCCGAGAGCAGGCCCGGCAGCAGCGAGGGGCGCATGACCTTGAGGTCTTCGCTGATCGGGTTTTCGAGGCTCCAGGCCCCGCCGCCCACGGCAGCGGCTTCCTTCTCCGAAATGAACGACCAGGTCACCGCCTCGTGCAGACCGGCGCCCGCAGCGGCGCGGCGCACCCGGCGTTCGAGCGCCTGTTCGGGCGTGGCGGTGGGGCGGGCAACGCCTTCGTGGCGCGGCAGCGCGACGCTCTCGATGTTGTCCAGGCCGTGAATGCGGACGACTTCTTCCACGATATCGGCCGGGCCCTCCACGTCGTGGCGGCGCAGCGGGGCGGTGACCTGCCAGTCCTGCGTGACGTGGAAGTCGAGCGCGGTGAGGGTGGCGCGCTGCTCTTCCTCGGTGATCGCCACGCCGCCGAGCGTTTCGGCCAGCGAGGGATCGTAGCCGACCACCCTGGGCTCGCTGGGGGGCGATCCGGCGCGGACGATGGCGCTCGCCTCGCCGCCGCAGATCTCGACGATCAGCGCGGTCAGCAGTTCGAGCCCGTCGTCCAGGAACGCCGGGTCCACCCCGCGTTCGAAGCGGGTGCGCGCGTCGCTGGCAAGGCCGAGCCGGCGGCCGGTCTGGCCGATCCGTTCGGGGTCGAAGTAGGCGATTTCCAGCAGGACGTCGGTGGTATCCTCTGACACGCCCGAATCCTCGCCGCCCATGATGCCGGCGATGTCGTGCACGCCGTTGTCGTCGGCGATCACGGTCATGGCGCTGTCGAGCGTGTAGGTCTTCTCGTTCAGTGCGAGGACCTTCTCGCCGTCCTGCGCCCGCCGCGCGACCACCGCGCCGTTCAGCTTGGCGAGATCGTAGGCGTGGGCCGGGCGACCGAAACCGAGCATGAGGTAGTTGGTGATGTCGACCAGCGCGCTGATCGGCCGCTGGCCGGCGGCGATGAGGCGCTGCTGCATCCAGTCCGGCGAGGAGCCGTTGCGCACGCCGCGGACCGTGCGGCCGTAGAACGCCGGGCAGCCCTGCGGATCGTCGGTGCGAATCTCGACCGGGCACGGGAAGCTCCCCTCGACCGGCGCGATCTCGAGCGGCTTGAGCGTGCCGAGGCCAGCTGCGGCAAGGTCGCGGGCGATGCCGTAGACGCCCATGCAGTCGGGCCGGTTGGGGGTGATCGCCACGTCAAACACGGGGCTCGTGCCGCGGTATTCGGCAAACGAAGCGCCGACCGGCGCGTCGCCCGGCAGTTCGATTATCCCGGAGTGCTCGTCGCCCAGCTCGAGCTCGCGGACCGAGCACATCATGCCGTTCGATTCGACCCCGCGGATCGCGCTCTTGCGCAGTTCCATCCCGTTGGCCGGCACGACCGCACCCGGCAGACCGAGCACGCCCTTCATCCCGGCGCGGGCATTGGGCGCGCCGCACACGACCTGCAACGGCTCACCCTCCCCGGTGCTGACGGAAAGGACCTGCAGCTTGTCGGCATCCGGGTGGGGCCTGGCGGTCAGGACCTCGGCCACGCGGAAGCCCGCCAGGCGTTCGGCCGGATCCTCCAGCCCCTCGACCTCGATGCCGATGCGGTTGAGCGCGGCGGAGATGTCCTGCGCGCTGGCGTTCGTCTCAAGGCAGGCCTTGAGCCATTCGAGCGAGAACTTCACGATTTTGCTCCCACGCCCGCGCTGAGCGTCGGCTGGTCGAACGGGCTGAAGCCGTAATGGCTGAGCCAGCGCACGTCGCCGTCGAAGAAGGCGCGCAGGTCGTCCATCCCGTATTTCAACATGGCGAGGCGGTCGACGCCGACGCCGAAGGCGAAGCCCTGCCATTCGTCGGGATCAAGGCCCGACATCTCGATAACGCGGCGGTTGACCATGCCGCTGCCCAGCAGCTCCATCCAGCCGTGCCCCGGATCGTCGCCGTTGCCGCCCAGCGCGCGTCGCCCGTCGACGTCCTTCCAGCCGACATCCGCCTCGACCGATGGCTCGGTGAAGGGGAAATAGCTCGGCCGCAGGCGCAGCACGATGTCCTCGCGCTCGAAGAAGGCCCTGAGGAAGGTTTCCAGCGTCCACTTGAGATGGCCGAGGTGAATGCCGCGATCGATGACGAGCCCTTCGACCTGGTGGAACATCGGCGTGTGGGTGGCGTCGGAATCAGACCGGTAGACCCGGCCCGGCGCGATGATGCGGATCGGTGCGCCGCCGGGATTTTCCGCGGCGATGCGCTTCATCGTCCGCACCTGGACCGGGCTGGTGTGCGTGCGCAGCAGCATTCGGCCTTCGTGCCGGCCGAGCGCTTCGCTGTTCGGTGCACTGTTCGGCGCTGAATCGAGCGCTTCATCCGCACCTTCCTGCGGGAAGTAGAACGTGTCGTGCATCGCCCGCGCCGGGTGGCTCTCGGGCATGTTGAGCGCGGTGAAGTTGTGCCAGTCGTCCTCGATCTCGGGCCCGGTGGCGACGGCAAAGCCCATGTCGGCGAAGATTTCCGCCAGCTCGTCCATCACCTGGCTGACCGGGTGGACGGTGCCCCTCGGCCGCGCCCTCGCGGGCAGCGTCAGGTCCAGTGTTTCTGCCGCAAGTCTTTGTTCCAGCTGAGCATTTTCGAGAGTTGCCTTGCGCGCTTCGAGCGCGTCGCTGACCGTCTGGCGCAGCGCCTGGATGCGCGGCGCCCTGGCCTGCCGCTCGTCCGGCGCCATGCCACCCAGCGTCTTCAGCAGCGCCGAGACGCTGCCCTGCTTGCCAAGGTACTCGATGCGCAGCGCTTCAAGCGCGGCCAGGTCCGCCGCCCCATCGATGCGCCCCACGGCATCGCCTTCGAGTTTTTCGAGATCGTCCATCGGCGCGCCTGTTAGCCGCGCAATCCCGAGGGACCAAGCCCTGATGCGCTATCGGGGGTGGCTGGCGTAGCGCAGGATCGTCGGCAGGTCCGTTTCCGGCGCTGCTCCCTGGTCGGCCATGCGCTGCGCCATGATCCGCCCCAGGACCGGGTGTTCCATCTCGGCATAGTCGGTCGGGGTCATCTGCATGAAAGCGTGAAATTCCTTCACGAACTGCGCCTGGTCGTAATACTGCCCATCGAGTGCAGTGCTCCAGCTTCCTTTCGGTACGAGCATGTAGCGCGCGAGGCTGCGCAGGAACCGCTGGCGCCGCAGCAGCAGCTTGGGCGGGAAACCGAAGTACCGCCTGCAAAGCCTCTCCAGCGCCCGGGCGCCGAGGCCCAGCCGATCCGCAAGCTGCGTAACGGTCGCGACATCCGGGTCGCGCAGCGCGTTCTGGCAGGCCAACACCTCGGCCTCGCTGCGAGAGACGCGGCCGGCCAGCCCCGAGAGATGGGCATCGATCCGGGCGGCAATCTCGTCCGGCGCCAGCCCTTCCTCGCAGACGATCGCCAGGATAGCGCGAAACTTCTCGAATGCGACGTGCTGCATCCCGTCGACGATGCCATCGGCTACGTCCGCGGCTTCCCCGCAGGCGAACTTCGCCCAGCCGAGGGGCTGGAGTCCCAGGCCCCAGATCTTGCTCCCCCGCAGGCCGAAATGGAGGGCACCGCTGGTCGGTCCCGTCGCTACGAAGGGCGGTTGCTGCACCAGCGGGCCCAGGCCCACGCATCCCAGTGGCGGCGGCCCGTTGCAGAACCGCATGGCGGTCCATTCCGGGTGGAGGTAATCCTCGATCACCACGTCGGGCGCGCAATCGAACGTGAAGGCGTAAAGCGCGGTGAAATAGTCCTCGATCGCCGGTGAAAGGCGATAGAACTTCACGTCGATCGAGTAGTCGCGCCCCTGCGCCATCTTCGATGCGGCCCCGCTTTTCATGGTTTCGTTAGCACAGGAGAGGCCCGCCGGTAACATCCGGCTAACCATATACGATGACAAGAGCGAGCCGTTTCGTGACAAGACTGGTTAGCTTGGCCCGCGCATCTTGCTCCTTACCCCGACTCGGAGATGATGCCCCTCGCGCGCATTCGCGCCGTACGGACCGGGGGCGTCTCCGCCCCCTCGCATTGGGGAACACGAGACATGACCCGCACGCCGCTTCTCATCGCCGCCGCTGCCGCCTTGGCGGCGAGCGCGATCACCGCCCACGCCAAGGACCCGCCGCCCGACCTCGCCAAGTGCGATCAGAGCCTGGGCTCCATCGCCCTGGTCGACGGCGACCAGGCCGGCTGGACCGAGTGGGGCCTGGGCAGTCCGCGTGAACTGATCAATGCATTGGCTTTGGAGTCCGGCTGCTTCACCCCGCACAGTGCCGCCGGAGGGCAGCCCGCCCGATTCCTCGTCACCGCCATCGCCGGCAGCGTGGAAGAAGTCGACAAGGGTGTGGAAATGGCCAAGGCCGGCGCGACCGAGGCGCTGATCCGTTCAGGCGCGGCCGGATCGGTTCTGAGCAAGGTGCCCTTCGCGGGCGGTGCGCTCGGTATGCTCGGCGGACTTGGGGGCAAGAAGAAGACCGTCGCCGCGGGCCTCAGGGTCGTCAGCCCGGCGAACGGCATGGCGATCGCCGCCGGCAGCGGAACGGTCAAGAAGGCGTCGCTCAGCTTCGGCGGCGGCAGCTGGGTTTCCACCGCGGCCGCCGGGGCCGGCTACCAGGGCAGCAAGAACGGCGAGATGCTGACCGAGGCCTTCATCCTGGCATTCAACCAGATCGTTGCCCAGAAGGCCGTGCTCGAAGCCGCCCCGCAGCCCGGCGGCGGTTCGGCAGCTCCGGGCGCGACAGTGGCCATCGACACCACGATGCGTGCGGCCCCGCTCGCCACCGGTGCATCCGTTCGCGCCTTGCGCGCCGGGACCACGCTCGAGCCGACCGGCAAGCGCGAGGGCCTGTTCGTCGAGGTGAAGGACAACTTCGGGACCAGCGGATGGGTTTCGGTCGAAGACCTGCAGTAGGCTTGCCGACCAAACAAAAAGGGGCGCGAAGGCCAGACCTTCGCGCCCCTTTTCGTGTCTCGGATCAGACGATCAGGCCAGCGCCTTCTTGGCAGCCGTGATGATCGAACCGAACGCCGCGCCCTCGTTCATCGCGAGATCGGCCATGACCTTGCGGTCGAGCTCGATGCCGGCGAGCTTAACGCCGTGCATGAACTGCGAATAGCTCAGCCCTTCGGCGCGAACCGCGGCGTTGATGCGCTGGATCCACAGCGCACGGAAGTTCCGCTTCTTAACCTTGCGGTCGCGGTAGGCGTACTGCCCGGCCTTCTCGACCGCCTGGCGGGCGACGCGGATGGTGTTCTTGCGGCGGCCCCGGTAGCCCTTGGCCTGGTCCAGGATCCGCTTGTGCTTTGCACGAGTCGTCGTGCCGCGCTTGATGCGTGCCATGTCTCAGTACTCCTCAGCCGAGCCCGTAGGGCGCCCACTTCTTGATCGTCTTCGCATCGGCGTCGGCGATCACAGTGGTCCCGCGGTTCTGGCGGATGTACTTGGCATTGTGGCTGATCAGGCGGTGGCGCTTGCCGGCGACACCATGCTTGACCTTGCCGTTGGCGGTGATCTTGAAGCGCTTCTTCACACCGCTCTTGGTCTTCAGCTTGGGCATTTTTGTCTCCTAGTCAGGAACACGTCCAACCAGCCCTGGCAGCCCTAGTGGCCAGACCGGCAGATGAATCACGTGTCGGTGAAGAGCGCGCCCCTAAAGGTAGCGAGGACAAAAGGCAAGGCGCCTAGTGACCGGCGGCATCTCCGTGGTCGTGCCCCTGTCCGTGTCCATGTCCCGGGCTGGCACCGCCCATCGCCTCGAGTACGTCGTCGAGCCGCGCCGGGTCGCCCAGTGCCAGCACGCGGCCGTCGGACCCTGCGTGGAGCGGCTCGCCGTTCCAGTCGCACATCGTGCCGCCCGCGCCCTCTACCACCGGCACGAGCGCTGCGAAGTCGTAGATCTTGAGGTCTGCCTCGATGACGATGTCGATGTGTCCTGCGGCGAGCAGGCCGTAGTTGTAGCAGTCGCCGCCGTAGACCGGGCCCTGGCGCAGCTGCCCGTCGGCCACCGTCTCGATCAGCGCCATGTAGTGCTCGGCATCGTGCGCGTCGAACAGGTGCGGACTGGTGGTTGCGACCTGCGCCCCTTCGATTCGCGGACAGGTGCGGGCGTGGACGGGCGCGCCGTTGAGTGTCGTTTGTTGGCCGACCGCGCCGAGCCAGCGCTCGCCGGTGATCGGCTGGTCGATGATTCCGAGCACGGGAAAGCCGTTGTCGAGCAGCGCGATGAGCGTGCCGAAGATCGGCCGGCCGATGACGAAGCTGCGCGTGCCGTCGATCGGGTCGAGCACCCACTGCCGGCCCGAGCGCCCTTCGCTCGCGCCGAACTCCTCCCCGTGCACCCCGTCCTGCGGCACTTCGGCGGTGAGCAGCCGGCGCATCGCTTCCTCGGCCGCGCGGTCGGCGACCGTGACCGGGGAGTGGTCGTCCTTGGCCTCGACCCCCTCGAGCGCACGGAAATGCGGCCGGATCGCCTCGCCCGCAGCGTCGGCGAGGCGATGGGCGAGCGCGATCTCGGCGGAAAGGTTCACGGCGCCACGCTCTCGCGCAGCGGCTTGGCACCGTCCTTCACCCAGCTCGAGATCGAGCGCAGGCCTTGCGGCCCGGCCTTGCCCCAGTGGACCACGCCGGGCGGGATGATGACCGTCTCGCCCGGTCCGATCGTCACGTCCGGCATGCCCGCGCGACTGACCGTTGCGGAGCCCCCCAGGACGTAGATGAACTCCTCGCCGTAGTGATAATGGCGCGGGATTTCCGCATGCGGCGGCATGTTGAGGTCGCCGAGGATCAGGGTGTGCCCGGGATCCGACGCGATCGGCCCTTCGAGCACCTGGTTTATCCCCTGCGGCGGGGCATAGACGGGAATCGCCGCGGGTGCCGAAGCGCAAGCGGCGGTTCCGAAAGCCAATACTGCGGCAGCGGTCCTGCGCATCAGTCGAACAGGCTCGAAACCGAGCTTTCGTCGGCGATCCGGCGCACGGCCTCGCCGATCAGGGGGGCGATCGGCAGAATGCGGATGACCTTCGAATCCTTCGCCGCGTCGGTCGGCAGGATCGAATCGGTAATGACCAGTTCCGTCAGTGCGGACTTGTCGACCCGCGCCACCGCGCCGCCAGAAAGCACGCCGTGGGTGATGTAGGCGGCGACCGACCTGGCGCCGGCATCGAGCAGCGCCTGTGCCGCGTTGCAGAGTGTCCCGCCCGAATCGACGATATCGTCGATCAGGACGCAGTTTCTGCCGCTGACGTCGCCGATGATATTCATCACCTCGCTCTCGCCGGGGCGCTCGCGGCGCTTGTCGACGATAGCCAGCGGGGCGTTGTCGAGCCGCTTGGCCAGCGCCCGCGCACGGACCACGCCGCCGACATCGGGCGAGACCACCGTGAGGTCGCCCTCGTAGCGGGCCTGGATGTCGGCCCCCATGGTTGGCGCGGCAAACAGGTTGTCGGTCGGAATGTCGAAGAAGCCCTGGATCTGTCCGGCGTGCAGGTCCACCGACAGCACCCGGTCGGCCCCGGCTTCGGTGATAAGGTTGGCCACCAGCTTGGCCGAGATCGGCGTGCGCGGTCCGGGCTTCCGGTCCTGCCGGGCGTAACCGAAATAGGGAATGACCGCGGTAATTCGCTTGGCCGAAGCGCGCTTGCAGGCATCGATGGATATCAGCAGTTCCATCAGGTTGTCGTTCGCCGGAAAGCTCGTCGATTGGACGATGAACATGTCCTCGCCGCGCACGTTCTCGTGGATCTCGACGAAGATTTCCTCGTCCGCGAAACGCCGGACCGAGGCATCGGTCAGGGGGATCTCGAGATAACCCGCGATTGCCCGCGCGAGCGGCAGGTTGGAATTGCCGGCCATGAGTTTCATGCGGGGGCTTGCTCCTGTGGCGCACGCGGAATCGTCAGGTGCGGCTTAGCGAAGGCCGCGCGCGATGCAACCTGAGGGCACATCAATCTGTATCGACCTGCAAGTTTTTTGCTCGCCCGCGCATCGTTCCAGACCGCACCGACAAGAGGCGACGGCCCGCGCCCCTTGGCCAGCGCCCCTTGGCCCGCGCCTCTGGCTCTCGGGCCTGCCAAAAACGGCAAGATCGTTTGGTTTACCAGGAGTTTACCATCCGGCCCTAGGATGGCCGATCGAAATGGGAGGAAAGGAGCACGCGCAATGCTGCTCGCCAGAACCAGATGTGCGCTCGGACGACACCAGCCGTCCGTGGCGGGGGCCCGGCGCCACGACGACGGCTGGATCGGCCGATGCCGTCATTGCCGCGCGCCGATGGCCTACCTGAAGGAAACCGGCTGGTTTCGCGCCAGCGGGCCGAACCGGCCGCACCGCGCCGCGTCGCGCTGGCTGATCCAGATCGCCAGCGTGGCTGTTGCACTCGCACCGATCCAGAGCTCCGCCGCGCAGAACGAGGGCCCGTTCGGCACCGCCGACCAGGAACGCGCCGAACCGCGGGTCTCGCTTGCCGAGCAGGAGATCCGCCACATTCGGCAAAGCGGCATGCACTGCCGTTCCCGCATCGATGGCAGCAACGACGATGCGGTACGCCAGGCCAAGGCCGCGGCAGCGCATCCCGGCAGCTACGTGCATCTCGATACGGAAGTCTGGCCCGAGAAAGGCGGACGCCACGCCTTCGCCATGGCTTACACGATCGAGGACGGAACCGGCCACCGCGCCCTTCGCCGAGCCTTCGGCTGGCTGGACAATACCGATTGCAGTGCCCGGATCACCCACGGCTGAACCGACGATCCGCTCAGTGCGCCGGACCCGACCGGGCACCGCCTCGCGGCAGGAACATGCCGGCACGCGCTCGATACGCCTCGTACTCCTCCGCCAGGTGACTTCGCGCGATGACGCTCTCGTCGTGCCGCGCGGCGTGAGTGAAAAGCGCAAGGTTGAGCAGGAAGATGCCGAGCGTCCCCAGGCGCGGCAGCGCGACCGGCAGCGCCGCGAAGGCGAGGATGTAACTCAGGTAGAGCGGGTGGCGCACGAAGCGGTAAGGGCCCTGAGCGCACAGCTCTTCGGGCACGTCGCTGCTCCAGGCGATATGGAAGCGGCGATCGCGGATCGTGCGCCGCGCCCACTCGTAGAGCGCAAGCGCCAGCGCCATGACGATGGCACCTGCCACCGCGTTCGCCACCGGAAGGGCCGCCCTGTAGCCCAGCGCCATCACCCCCAGCATCCCCGTTCCAACGAACGAGAACTGCGCGAGGAACGAGCCCGCCTCGTCGTTGGGCCGGCGCTGGAAGGTGAGGCCGCCGGCGAGCAGGAAGTAATAGAAGCACGCCGCGAGGCCGAGCCAGAAGAGCATCGGCCAGAGCGGGGCAGCCATCGCGGTCAGCCGCAACGGTGTTCGGTGCGCACCCAGCGCACGGTGCCGCTGCTGGCCCGCATGACGACGCTTTCGGTTGTCATGCAGCCGCCCTTGCGGCGCTTGACGCCTTCGAGCAGCGATCCGTCGGTGACGCCGGTGGCGGCAAAGATGCAATCGCCCTTGGCGAGGTCTTCCAGCTTGTAGATCCGGTCCAGGTCCTCGATGCCCCACTTGTGCGCCCGGGCGCGCTCGTCGTCGTTGCGGAACAGCAGCTTGCCGTTGAACTGCCCGCCCACGCAGCGCAGTGCCGCAGCGGCCAGCACGCCCTCGGGAGCGCCGCCGCTGCCCATGTACATGTCCACCGTGGTGTCGGGGTCGGTCGTCGCGATCACCCCGGCCACGTCGCCGTCGCCGATCAGCACGATGCCGCAGCCGATCTTGCGCAATTCGGCGATGAGGTCTGCATGACGCGGGCGATCGAGTACGCAGACGATGATCTCGTTGGGCTCGACGCCCTTGGCCGCAGCGACCGCCTCGACGTTCTGCGTCGGGGTCCTGGCGAGATCGATCACGTCATCCGGGTAACCGGGGCCCACTGCCAGCTTGTCCATATAGACGTCGGGCGCGTTGAGCAGGCAACCTTCTTCCGCGGCCGCCAGAACGGCCAGCGAATTGGGGCCGGCCTTGGCGCAGATGGTCGTGCCTTCGAGCGGGTCGAGCGCGATGTCGATCTTGGGGCCCGTGCCCTGCGCGCCGCCGACCTTCTCCCCGATATAAAGCATCGGCGCCTCGTCGCGCTCGCCCTCACCGATCACCACGGTGCCATCGATCGACAATTCGTCGAACGCCTCGCGCATGGCCTCGACAGCGGCGGCGTCGGCCGCCTTCTCGTCGCCCCGGCCGATGAGCCTGCTGGCCGCGACGGCCGCCGCTTCGGTGACGCGGACCATCTCGAGCACGAGCACCCGGTCGAGGACATGACTGGGCGATACGGCAGGCTTGTTCATGGCGAATTCAGTCCCCTCGGCTTGTCTGCGGCTGCGCTTAGGCGGGAGGCCGGTCAATGTCGAGTTTGCTCTGGCTGGCTGCAGCGACGGTTTACGGTCCGCCCGCGACGGTCACGGCCGAGCAGGCGATCGACACGTCCGACCGCTACTACAGCGCCGGGCCTCCGCCCCGCGAGCCCTGCCCGGAATCGGCCCCCGACCATATCGTTGTCTGTCCGGACATGGTGGATCCCGAGACCATGCGCGTCGAACACGAGGTCGGCCAAGGCCCGTCCAACGTGCCGCGCGCGCCCGATCTCGAACCGCACTATCCGCCGGGCAACATCGTCAACGTGAAGGGCTGCTTCATCCCGCCCTGCCCCCGGCCGATGCCGGTCATGATCGATCTCAAGGCGATACCCGAGGCGCCGCCCGGCTCCGATGCAGAGCGAATCGGCAAGGGCCTGCCCTAGGGTTCGCGCGACAGCCGTATGCTCGACTTCTCGTAGCCCAGCCTTTCGTAAAACGCATGCGCCCGGGTGCGTGCGAGATTGCTCGTCACCTCGACGACCTCGCAGCCCTGCTCGAGCAGGTGCCGCTCGGCCGCCGCGACGAGCAGGGCACCGATCCCCTTGCCGCGCAGGCTTTCGTCGACCACCATCATCGAAATGCGCCCGACCGGCGCCGGCCGGTGCAAGACGCGCATGATCGAGGTGCTGAGGCAGCCCGCGACCCGGCCGTCGATCTCCGCAACGAGCACCCCGCGTCCTTCCGCTTCCATCATCGCGAGGCGCTCGGCCACCTGGGCCGGCGCCGCGTCGTAGCCGAGCTGGGCGATCAGCCGGCCAAGGTCATCGCTGTCGCCTGCTCGGGCCAACCGGATCGCCGGGCCGCTCACGGGCGTGCTCAGGCGCGCGACCACGCATTGCAGCTGTCGGCCTGCGCGCCCTGTTTGGCGCAAACCTGCGCCATCTGCGTCCGCAGGTCGTCCAGTACCTTGTCTCCCTGGTGGGCATCGGCCCACTCGGCAAGCTGCTGACCCCAGGCATCGACCTTCACCCGGGTGCGCTGGTAATATCCATCCTCGATCTTGCCGAGTTCGGCGAGAACAGCGCCAGCGGCTTTCTCGACCGCATCCTTGTTCTCAGGCGTATTGCGCATCACCGCCTTGGAGTAATTGATCGCCCACTGGACCCGCGTTGCCGGGCCCTGCGCCGCCTCGTAGGCCTTGCGCGACCAGTCGACCGCGCCTTGCCTATCGCCGTCCTTCTCGGCGAAGTCGGCGAGGCTGCTCATGTAGTAATAGGGCTGGTCGGATTTCTCGAGCTCGGCGGTCAGGAGCTTGCGCGCGCCGGCCTTGTCGCCCGCTTCGAACAGCAGATAGCCCGCCTCGTCGATCACAGATTGGCGGCTGATCTTGTCCTTGGCGTTGGCATCGGCCCACTTCGCGCGCTCCCGCGCCTTGGCCAGCACGGCCGGCGTGACGGCTCCCGATCCCTTGGCCGATCCCTTGGCCAGCGTGACGTCGATGGTCGCCGCGTCGACCCGGTCGGTCAGCGAGAGCGCTTCGTTGGCAAAGATCGCATCGCCTGCCGCGACCAGCGCCCCGGCCAGCGCCTCCCGCTCCGGGCCCTTGGGCATGGCGTTGACGAGGTCGGGCGCATAGGCGGTCAGCTCCTGCCGATTGGCCATGACCTCGGCCGGGTCGGCCAACATCGGTTTGAGCAGGGCCTGGGCGCGCACCTGCTGTGTCGCCGTCAGCACCACGTCGCCATCGTCGTTCTCATCGGCCTCTACGACCAGCGCCAGCAGGCCGAAACGGCGCTGCAGCTGCGGCGTCGGCGCGGCTTGCGACAAGTGGCCGAGCAGGCTGCCGGCCTTCTGCAGGTCGGCGAAATGCTTTGGATCATTCATCCAGTCGAACCCGCCGAGGATCTTCCAGTCGTCGGCGGTCAGGTCGGCAGTGTCGCTCTCGGCCTTGGCGAGCAGGGTCTCGATTGAAGTCGTGCGCCGGGCCGCAACCTGCAGCAGCTCAGGCAGGCTGTCTGCCATGTTGGCGCTGGCGATGCGGGTTATTTCCGTCCCGTCGGGCTGCAGGATGATGACGGTTGGATAGCCGCTGATTCCGAACTGCTCGCCCCAGCGCTGCGCGCCCTCGGTATCTCCGTCGAGATAGACGGGCACGAAGTTCTCCGTCTCGGCGATGAAGTTCGGATCCTTGAACAGCGTCGCCTTCATCTGGTTGCACGGCGGGCACCACACCGCGCCCCAGTACAGGATCACCGGCTTGCCCGCTTCCTGCGCTTCCGCGAGCGCATCCTGTACGTCGCCGTGACGCCAGGCGATCTCGCTTGCGTGGGCCACTTCCTGCCCCCCTTCGCCGGTGTTCTGGCAAGCGGCGGCTGGCAGTACGAGGGCCAGGGCCGTTAGTCGCGCGAGCGGCAGCAGCAGTCGATTCATCGAAACCCCTTCGTCCGGGCGGCGCTCCGGCCGTCTCGTGTTGCCGCCGATTACCCCAAACGGGACCCATTTACAAAGCGCTCTCGACGGGCGTAGTCTGACCGCGCTTGAGCGATATTCGCCGGGCTGGAGACTTCGGGGGAGGGCTTCATGAAATATGCCGTATGGTTCGTGCGACTGATCTACGCCGCGTGGATGATTCCCGCTGGCCTCAATCATTTCATCCGGCTCTATCCGCAGCCGCAGGGCAACATGCCGCTGAGCATCGAGACGTTTACCGCGCTGCTCGACAGCGGACTGTTCACCTTCGTCAAGGCGACCGAACTGATCGCCGGGATCGTCGTGCTGCTCGGCTGGCGCCTGCCGCTGTTGCTGATCATGGTCCTGCCGGTCAGCTTCACGGTCTGGTACTGGGACACAGAGTTGCAGGGATGGTGGACCGGCTCGGCGATCTACGGCTGGTCCGTGGTGAGCTGCAATCTGTTCCTGTGCCTCGCCTACTGGGAGAACTACCGTGCGGTGTTCACGCGCCATGCGGTGGCAACGCTGCCGTGGTCCGTGCCCACCGTTGCACCGGCCCCGAAAACCGAGGGCCCGATCCCGGGGGTGCAGGCATGACCCGCCCGCTCGACATCCTGCGCATATTGCTGGGCGCGATTCTCGTGGTCACCGCATTGCGCTATTTCATGCCTTTCCTGCTCCCGTTCGTGCCGCAGCACGCATGGAGCGACCCCATGGCGCTGCGCGTGATGACCGCCTTCGAGCACAGCGGACTGCTTGCGGTGGCGAAGTTCATCCATCTCGTCGGCGGGCTGACGCTACTGACAAACCGCTTCAGCCCGTTCGCACTGGCCGCGGTGCTGCCGGTCAACATCTGCGGACTGTTCATCTCGGTGCTGATCGAAGGCGATGCGCTGCTGGGCGTGCTGGCGCTGGCGCTGGTCGCGCTCAACGGACTGCTCATGCTGTCCTACCTGCCCTATTACGCCGGGGTGCTGAGCCGCGACTACCTGGCCGATGGAGAGAGCTCGACCGCTGGGGACAATTACGAGAGCCTGTTCGTCAACCCGGCCTCCGGTGCGCCGGTCGGGGCCTACGTCGGCGGCGGCCTGGTGCTGCTGGCGGCCCTGGCGTTCTACTGGCGGGTCGTGCCCGGGCTGAACAGCTGGACCGGGCTTGCCGTCATCGCCATTCCGGCGGTGCTGTTCGCGATCGGCCTGTTTCGCGCGCTCACGAAAAAGCCGTCGCAGGGCTGAACGCCGCGATGGCTTCCGTCGTCTCCCGGCTGGATCAGCCGGCCAGTTGGCCGCGGATCGCGCCGTTGGGATATTCGGCGGTGTGCAGGTTGACGTAGAAGTCCTGCGGGTTGCCGGCGATGCGGTCCTGGGTCCACTCGCTGCCGTTCTTGCAGCCCTGCCATTCGCCGCGGTCCGACTTGGTCAGGGTCAGCACCGGCGGACCGTTCACCCCGGCCCGGCCGTGGTGAATATGCGCCGCCGTGACCGGGCCAATGCCGCGCACGTCCTTGACCTCGTAGCAGACCTTGCCGAACTCGTCGGTAATCGACACCTCGGCTCTCGCGTAACCGTCGGGATCTCCGCCGCCGACTTCGTTCGCGCCTGTCAGGACGGCGTTGTAGGTGTCGGAGGTGAGTTCGACTGCGTCCTCCTTGACCGTGGCGCAGCCTGCCAGGGCGGTGGCACCGCAGATGGCGGCGAGAATGGTTGTCTTGTTCATCGTGACGGCCTCTTCGTTGCGTTCTCCGCGCCGAGGCGCGGCTTACAAAGGCGTCAACGGGTCGTCCCGAGGGGTTGTTCCAAGCAAGCCGGGCCGCTCGCGCGCCCTGCGCCCGCTTGTCATTCCCACTCGATGGTGCCGGGCGGCTTGCTGGTGTAGTCGTAAACCACGCGGTTCACGCCCTGCACCTCGTTCACGATGCGGGTCGCGACGCCGGTCAGGAAGCTGGCGTCGAACGGGTAGACGTCAGCCGTCATGCCGTCGGTACTGGTCACCGCGCGCAGGCCGCACACGCTGTCATAAGTGCGATAATCGCCCATCACGCCGACAGTGCGGACGGGCAACAGCACGGCAAAGGCCTGCCAGATCGCGTCGTAGAGCCCGGCCTTGCGAATCTCGTCGAGGTAAATCGCGTCGGCCTTGCGCAGGATGTCGCACCGTTCCCTGGTCACCTCGCCCGGAATACGGATGGCAAGCCCCGGGCCGGGGAACGGGTGGCGGCCAACGAAGATGTCGGGCAGGCCCAGTTCGCGGCCCAGTTCGCGCACCTCGTCCTTGAACAGCTCGCGCAGCGGCTCGACAAGCTGCATGTTCATCCGCTCGGGCAGACCGCCGACGTTGTGATGGCTCTTGATCGTCACCGAAGGTCCGCCGGTGAAGCTGACGCTTTCGATCACGTCGGGATAGAGCGTCCCCTGCGCGAGGAAATCCGCCCCGCCGATCTTCGCCGCCTCTTCCTCGAACACGTCGATGAAGGTCTTGCCGATGAACTTGCGCTTCTTCTCGGGATCGGTTTCGCCGGCGAGGCCGCTCATGAAGCGATCCTCGGCGTCCACCACGACCAGGGGGATGTTGTAGTGGTCGCGGAACATGGTCTCGACCTGCTCGCGCTCGTTCAGGCGCAACAGGCCGTGGTCGACGAACACGCAGGTCAGCTGATCGCCGATCGCCTCGTGGATCAGGATCGCCGCGACCGAGCTGTCCACCCCGCCAGACAGACCACAGATGACTTCGGCCGTCGCCGACCTGCTCGCGGATCTGCGCGACCTTGGTCTCGCGGTAGGCGGCCATGGTCCAGTCGCCGGCGAGGCCGCAGACGCGATGGACGAAGTTGGCGATAAGCTTGCCGCCGTCGGGCGTGTGGACCACCTCGGGGTGGAACTGGGTGCCGTAGAACCGGCGCTCTTCGTCGGCGATGACCGCGAAGGGCGCGCCGTCGCTGACGGCGACGATCTCGAAGCCGGGCGCAAATCGGGTGACCTTGTCGCCGTGGCTCATCCAGACCTGGTGGCGTTCGCCGATGTCCCATAATCCGTCGAACAGCGCGCAAGGCTCGGTCACCGTCAGGTAGGCGCGGCCGAACTCGCCGCCTTCCCCGGTTTCGTGCCCCGGTCGAACCTCGCCGCCCAGCTGATGGGTCATGACCTGCTGGCCATAGCAAATGCCCAGGATCGGGATGCCAGCTTCGAACAGCAGTTGGGGCGCGCGCGGGCTGCCTTCCTCCGGCACACCGGCGGGGGAGCCCGACAGGATGATGCCCTTCGGTTTCAGCCGGTGGAACGCCTCTTCGGCCAGCGTGAAGGGCGCGATCTCGGAATAGACCCCGGCCTCGCGCACCCGGCGCGCGATGAGCTGGGTCACCTGGCTGCCGAAATCGACGATGAGGATGGAATTGGGGAGTATCGCAGCGTCCATGACGGGGCGTTAGTGTCGCCGTGCCGGGCTGTAAAGCGAGCCGCGCCGGCGGCCGCAAGCGTCGGGGACTGTTGTCCGCCAAGCAACATCCATCCCCCTTTTCGCAATTGCGCCGCCACATGGTGCAGTGCACAATTGTAAGCACAGCATACAAATCGCATGGGCCTGCGAAAGTGCGGGCCCGACTTCACCCATTCATAAAAGGAAACCTGCCATGATTCGCATCGCCAAGAAGATCGTGACCTCGTATTTCGCACACGCCGGACGCTATCCGTACCCGATGCTCTGGCTCTGAGCAGCCAGCGCGCGCAGGGGCCTGAATCCTGTTGCATCAAACGCAACACTTATGGCGTTTTTCGCATTTGAGTTGAAAAGCGCGCAACACTATTTGGCCCCTCGAGCCGGCTGGCAGCGCCCTCTCCCCCCCTTGCTGCCAGCTGGCGATAACCAGAACAGGAGCAACGCCATGCGCCATTTCGCATCGCACATCCTGGTCTTCCTCGCCGCCGCCACTCTGAGCGGCGCGATGCTGTCCGCGACGATCGTCTGATCTCGCAGGACTTCTGCCGAAGACCCTGAAAGGGGCGCGGCCGCCCTCTCCTCTCCCTCTCCCCGGCGGCTGCGCCCCTTCCTTTACGCGCCCGAACCCTTTGCGTCCGGCGTCATTCCACCAGTTCGAACGCTCCCCATAGCGCCGGATGCGTCGCCTGCGGGCGGCCGCTCGCGCGCGCCGCGAGCATGCTTTGGCGCAGCGCCCGGGCTGGCGCCTCGCCGGCTGCCGCCGCGCGTAGCGTACCGGTCGCCACGAGCCGCGCCATGTCGTCGCGCACCGGCCAGTGGGTGGCGAGGATCTCTTCCGCCCCGGCCATCATGAAAGCCTGCGCCAGACCCGAGAGGCCGGGCGCGTCAGGCCCCGCCCCGGCGGCCGTGTTGCAGGCAGACAGCAGCACCCAGCGCGCGGGCAGGTCGAGCCGGGCGATTTCGCTCGCGGTCAGCAGACCATCGTCGTCCCCCTCGGCTGTCAGCACGAGCGCGGGCTCGCGCAAGCCCTCGATCTCGCCCGAAACCAGCCCGTGCGTGGCAAAGGCAAGGACCGATCCGGGCGTAATCTCCGCCTGTCTCAAGGCCTCTTCCGTCGCGGCGCCTCCGGTCAGGATGACGGGGTCGCGCGCGCCCAGCACGCGGGCGATCTCGTCGAGCTCGGCCGCCGCACCGGGCAAGCGCGGCAGCGCGGCGAGGTCGAGCGTGCGCCCGCCGCGCAGCGCGGCTTCCCCTTCCGCCCCATCGAGCCCGCCCACATCGCCCAGGGCGACGAGCCGCGGGGATGGCGGCGCCCGGTCGCGCCCGGCACCGCGTGGCACGCCCGGCAAGCGGGTGATGGCCACGCGGTCGATCAGGTAATCGCCCTTCGCGGCATCGGGCACAAGGATCGCGAAAGGCACGGCGCCGAGCGCACCGTTGGCGCTGACCTTGAGTTCCGTCACCCGGGCCAGTCCCCGCGCCACATCGGGCCGGACGAGAGACGCGTATATGGCCGCCGCGGCCTTTCGATCGAAGGGCTCGCGGGCACGCGCGGGATCGAGCGACTTGCGCAACCGCGCCGCAAGTCCGCGCAGGTCAGCCTCGCTGTCGGGGACGAGATACTGCCAGCTTTGCTCCGCCGTCGCGGCCGTCACGATGAAACCGTCGCGCAGTTCGTTCACCTGGAGAAAGGCCTCGCCGGGCCCAAGCGCGCGGCTGACTGCCGCAAGGTCGAGCGCGGCAAAGCGCGGAACCGCACCGCCGCCAGCAGCGATCGCGCCCTCGCTCGCGGCGATCTGCGCGGTCAGGGCATCGATCCGTTCGTTCGCCTGCGCGACGTCAAATTCGTCCTTTGGATCCGCCACCTGCGCCTCGGCCGAGGCAAGCAGGCTCGTCCGCTCGACGATCAGACGCCGACGCTCGTCGAGCAGCGTGGTTGCGCTACCCCCTGCCGCCTCGAGCCGCGCGATCTCGGCGGCGATCGCGGCATCGTCGACGCTCGTCCGGGCCGACCACTGCTGGGCTTCGAAAGCCGCATCATCGTCGCCCGCCCGGGCCAGCACTTCGGCGAGGTGGCCGAACGAAAACCGTAGCGCGACGCTCAGGCCCGAACTGCTGAGGTTGGCGGCATTTTCCAGCGCGGCGAGGAGGCCCCGGGCCTCTGCCGCGAGAGCGTCGCCACCGGTCGAACCTGCGCGACTGCGGGCCAGGAGCAGGAGCGACCGCTCGGCGAGAAGATCGGGATGCGAGGCAGGCATCGCCGCAGCGCGCAAGGCCACGCCTTCGGCGAGCACGGCCTCGGCCGCCCGCGCGTCGCCGCGGGCAAGCTCGATCGAGCCGAGCACCTGGCGCGCTTCCATCCGGCCGACATGGCCCGGCGCGAGCCGCGCGTCGCGGGCGGCCATCACCTTGATCTCGAGATCGCGCGCCTCGTCCAGCCGCCCAAGCCGCAGCAGCGTGCGGGCCAGCGCCTCGCGCGCCTGCAGTGCCCGGTTGCTTTCCGGCCCGAGTTGCGCGTCGATCAGCGGGATCGCCTGTTCGAGAAACGCCGCCCCTTCCGCGAAGCGCCCGGCCTGGACCAGCGCCGTGGCGAAGATCGCGCGCATGGTGGCGCTGTTCTGGTTCGGCCCGCCAGCGGCCGCCTCGGTCATCTCGAAAGCCTTGCGGGTCAACGGCAGCGCAGCAGTAGGGCGGCCCTGGCGGATGAGTAGCATCCCGAGATTGGCGTAGAGATTGGCGATCAACGGATGGCCTTGGGGCAGCGCCTTCTCGGCATAGCCGAGCCCTTCGTAGGAGGTCGCGATCGCCTCGTCGTCGCGGCCCAGTTCGCGCAGGTAGGCGGCGCGGTTGGCGTACCACAGCGCGCCGTCGGGCGGCGGTGGATCGAGCGCGGGCAGCATGGCCAGCGCCTCGGTGTTGTAGCGCAGCGCGGTGGCCGGATCGCCCGCCTCGCGAAGGACCGCGCCAAGGTTGGCGATCGCCTTGGCCAGTTCCACGCTGGGCGTGCCGCCGGCCATTTCGCGCTGGAGAGCGAGCGCCTTGCCCATCGCGGAAACCGACGTCGCATGGTCGCCGGTGAAGGTCGCGATGTAGCCCTGCAGGCTCAGCGCATCCATCAGTCCCTTGCGGAAGGCCGGCTGGTTCGCCTCGAGCACCGGCATGAGCCGGGCCAGCATCGGCGCGGCCTCGGCGAACTTCTGCTGCGCGGCCAGCCCGGTGGCGACGCCCAGCTCCCGCTCGGCCATCTCGGGCGACCCGGCGGCGAAATACTTGCGCGCCTCGTCCAGCGCGGCGACGAAATTGGCGTGGTAGGCGACCGGGTCCGCATTGGGATCGGCCGCCTCCGCCCTGGCGACAAGCGCATCGAGCGCCGGGTGGCGGGACTCCTGCGCTGCCAGCGGCGCGCCCGCCAACACAGCGCCGAGCGCCAGACCGAGTGCAACCCTGCCCATCGAATCCCCCCTGAAAACCACCGCGCCCGGTCCAAGTGATAACCGCGCTTCGCTCTTGTGCAAAATGCCCCGGTTCAGCTTGGGATTCGGCTCGCGAAACCCTATATGCTCGGCATGGAAGAAAACGGCGGAAAATCCCCCAACAGCAACGACTATGGCGCCGACAGCATCAAGGTGCTCAAGGGCCTCGACGCGGTGCGCAAGCGCCCGGGCATGTACATCGGCGATACCGACGACGGTTCAGGCCTGCACCACATGGTGTTCGAGGTGTCCGACAATGCCATCGACGAGGCGCTGGCCGGCCATTGCGACCTGGTCCTGATCGAACTCAACCCCGACGGGTCCGTGTCGGTCGAGGACAACGGCCGCGGCATCCCGGTCGATATGCACAAGGAAGAGGGCGTCTCCGCCGCCGAGGTCATCATGACCCAGTTGCACGCGGGCGGGAAGTTCGAGAACACCAGCGACGACAATGCCTACAAGGTCTCGGGCGGCCTGCACGGCGTGGGCGTTTCGGTGGTCAACGCGCTGTCCGAATGGCTCGAGCTGACGATCTGGCGCAACGGCCAGGAGCACTGGATGCGTTTCGAGCACGGCAACGCAGTCAGCCCGCTCGAGATCAAGGGCCCCGCCGGGCGCGAGCGCACCGGCACCCGCGTGACCTTCATGCCCAGCACCAACACGTTCAAGAACGTGACCGAGTTCGATTTCGAGAAGCTCGAGCACCGCTACCGCGAGCTCGCCTTCCTCAACTCCGGCGTGCACATCCTGCTGCGCGATCGGCGGCACGAGGAAGTGCAGGAGCACGACCTGTACTACGAAGGGGGCATCGCCGCCTTCGTGAAGTACCTCGACCGCAACAAGGTGCCGCTGGTGCCGGAACCGATCTCGGTGTCGGCCGACCGCGACGGCATCGGCATCGACGTCGCGCTGGAATGGAACGATTCCTACTACGAGAACGTGCTGTGCTTCACCAACAACATCCCGCAGCGTGACGGCGGCACACACCTCGCCGCGTTCCGCGCCGCGCTGACCCGCACGCTCAACAACTACGCCGAGCGGTCGGGCCTGCTGAAGAAGGAAAAAGTCAGCCTGTCGGGCGAGGACATGCGCGAAGGCCTGACCGCAATCGTCAGCGTCAAGCTGCCCGATCCCAAGTTCTCTTCGCAGACCAAGGACAAACTCGTCAGCTCGGAGGTGCGCCAGCCGCTCGAAAGCCTGATGGGCGACAAGATGAACGAATGGCTGGAGGAAAACCCGGCCGACGCCAAGGCCATCGTGCACAAGATCATCGACGCAGCCGCCGCGCGCGAGGCCGCGCGCAAGGCGCGCGAGCTGACCCGGCGCAAGGGTGCGCTCGACATCGCCAGCCTGCCGGGGAAGCTGTCCGACTGCCGCGAGCGCGACCCGGCCAAGAGCGAGCTATTCCTGGTCGAGGGTGATTCCGCCGGCGGCTCGGCCAAGTCCGGGCGCGACAGCCAGAACCAGGCGATCCTTCCACTCCGCGGCAAGATCCTCAACGTCGAGCGCGCGCGCTTCGACCGGATCATCAGCTCGAAGGAAGTCGGCACGCTTATCCAGGCGATGGGCACCGGCCTGCGCGATGAATTCAACCTGGAAAAGCTGCGCTACCACAAGATCGTCATCATGACCGATGCCGACGTGGACGGCGCGCACATCCGCACGCTGCTGCTCACCTTCTTCCACCGCCAGATGCCCGAGATCATCAAGGCCGGCCATCTGTTCATCGCCCAGCCGCCGCTGTTCAAGGTGAGCAAGGGCCGCTCCGAGGTCTACCTCAAGGACCAGGGCGCGCTCGATCGCTATCTGGTCGACAACGGGTTGCAGGGCCGTGTGCTCGAAACCGTCGGCGGCGCCCGCGGCGGCGAGGATCTGCGCGGGCTGGTCGAATTCGCATTACGGCTGCGCAACCTCATCGCCTTTGCCCCGCGCAAGTACGACGTGACGCTCATCGAGCAGATGGCGCTCGCCGGCGCGCTCGACCCTGCGCTCAACCATGCGCAGCGATCCGCTGCGCTCGACCATGCCGCCGAGCGGTTGGCGATGGGCGACCCCGAAGCGGTGTGGAGCGCCGCGATGGGCGACGACGGCTTCATCCGCTTCCACCGTACCTGGCGCGGCGTAACCGACGTGCACGAGATCGAGGACCGCTTCCTCGACAGCACCGAGGCGCGCAAACTGCACCGTCTCGCCGCCGAGCATGCCGAGGCCTTCGCCCGCCCGGCGCGTCTTGCCCGGGTAGGCGCCGAGTTGGAGCCCGAGGTGGAGACCGCCGAGGGCGAGGACGAGGATGCACCCGTCCCGCTCGAAGGCGCGATCACCCGCCCGAGCCAATTGCTCGACGCGGTGCTTGCCGCGGGCCGCAAGGGCCTCTCGATCAGCCGCTACAAGGGCCTCGGCGAAATGAATGCCGAACAGCTCTGGGAAACGACGCTCGATCCCGACAACCGCCAACTGCTGCAGGTGAAGGTGGAGGACGCGGACGTTACCGACGAGATCTTCACCCGCCTGATGGGCGACGTCGTCGAACCGCGCCGCGAGTTCATCCAGGACAACGCGCTCAACGTCGCCAACCTCGACGTCTGACCCCGGGTTATCGCACTGATGAGGGGAGCCGCCGCCGTCGCGGCTCCTTCTCCTGCGCGGGGCCGAAGCGGTCCCGCTTGTTTCATTCCTATCGATTGCACCCCTATTAGTTAGCATACGAATAAGTTTGGCTACGGCGCGAAAGTCGAATATGTCCTGAATTGTCGGAGTTTCCGGCCCGGCCGACAGACCGGACAGTTCGGGACTTGGGGGGGCGCGCTGGCTCGCGATCTGCCTTCACGCGCGGATGCAAACCTGTCTCCACGAGTCCCATCGAAAAAAATCCGGGCGGCCGGGAAGCCGCACCGGGGAGCACAGGGAGTTGGACATGATTTGCAGATCGCAGGTTAATCGCGCCGTGCGCGCCGCGCTCGTGGGATCGAGCGCGCTGTACTTGCTGGCGGCCGCGCCCGCGGCCCTGGCCCAGGACCAGGACGGCAGCGGTGACGCAAGCGGCGATGAGAGTGCCGAAAACGCAGGCGAGCCAATCATCGTCACCGGCTCGCGCATCGTGCGTCGCGACTATGATTCGGAAACGCCCATCGTCACCGTCGGGCAGGAGATGCTCGAGAATACCGCGTCGGTCTCGCTCGACCAGACGCTCGGCAAGATGCCGCAGTTCGTCGCCGGCGCGAACCAGGCGACGAGCGCGGGCGACGTCCAGCCCAACCCGACGTCCAGCCCCGGCATCGCCACGGTCAACCTGCGCGGCCTGGGCGCCAATCGCACGCTGGTCCTGCTCGACGGCCGGCGCACCCAGCCGGCCAACGCCGCGCTGCTGGTCGATCTCAACACCATTCCCAAGGCCGCGCTCGACGGGGTAGAGGTGATCACGGGCGGTGCAGGCGCGACTTACGGCGCGGACGCGGTCGCCGGCGTCGTGAACTTTAAGCTGAAGCGGCACTTCAACGGGATCACGCTGGATGGGCAGACCGGCTTTAACAGCCACGGCGACGGACGGGAGTACGAGCTGTCCGCCCTCGTCGGTTCGGACTTCGCCGATGGCCGCGGCAACGCGATGGTCGGCATCGGCGTCGCCAAGCGCGGCGCGATCGAAGCGATCGACCGCTCGTTCTTCCGCAACCAGTTCACCGACCCGGATTCGAACGTCGTCGGCACCTTCCCGCAATTCTACGGCTACCAGTTCGCTCCCGCGGCGAACAACACCGCCATCTATCCGCACCTGGGTAATGCGCCGACGCAGGCGGCGCTCGACGCGGCCTTCGCCGGTGTGCAGGGCTACGTCCCGGGCGACGTGCGCACGGCCAGTTCGGTCTACCTGTTCTTCAACCCGGCGGCCAATCCGCTGAACTCTACGCCGTTCTCCAATGTCTATGGCCAGAACAGCAAGATCACGACCCCGGGCTACACCGGCTCGGCGGGCTATCCCGATTATCGCTACATCAACATCCGCGATGCTTCGGGCAACGTGATCGCGCAGAACCTGGCGAGCAATCAGTCGGACGCGTACATCTCGCTCCCGCTGCAGCGCTATTCGCTGTTCGCCAACGCCTATTACGACGTCACCCCGGACATTACCGCGTACGTCCAGGGCAACTTCAACCAGATCAAGACCAAGACCAGGCAGGCGAACGCCACCGCGTCGTATCTCCAGTGGGGTACGGCGGTTCCGTTCGATGCGGCGACTTGCGGTGCGTCGGTCAACCACGCGGTGCCGACCGCGCTGTGCAACGTACTGAAAAGCCGGCCCTTCCCGAACGATCCGTGGGAACTGGTGCAACCGCTGCTCGGCGTGACCTCGGTCACGACCGACAACACCAATACCAGTTTCGAACTGCTGGTCGGCGTACGCGGCAACATGGGGCTGGGCGACTGGACCTTCGACGCGTTCGGGTCGCACGGCAACACGAAGCAGGAAGTGCTCATGCACAACGTGATCGACCAGTCGCGCCTGCAGGCGCTGGTCAGTGCGCCCAATTACGGAGCCGGTTTCCTGGCGCAGAACTTCCGTCTCGGCACCGACGCGAAGTGCACCAGCGGGCTCAACCCGTTCACCCAGGCAGCGCTTTCGCAGGACTGCGTCGACATCATCAGCGCGAACCTGAAGAACCTGACCAACCTGACCCAGAACCAGGTGGAACTGGACATCCAGGGTACGCTGTTCGAACTGCCGGCCGGTCCGCTCAAGGCGGCCTTCGGTGCCGACTATCGCGACAACTCCTACTCGTTCGATCCCGACGACGGGTTCAGCGGAAACAACATCAACACCAACCCGATCGGCCTGTTCGTGACCAAGCCCACTTCGGGCAAGGTGAGCGTGAAGGAGATCTACGGCGAAGTCCTCGTGCCGGTTCTGCACGACCTGCCGTTCATCCAGCAACTCGACATCAACGCGGGCTATCGCCTGTCGGATTACAACACCGCCGGCAGCGTCTCGACATGGAAGGTGACCGGAAACTGGGAAGCGACCGACTTCCTGTCGTTCCGCGGCGGCTACCAGGTGGCCAACCGCGCGCCAAACGTGGCCGAGTTGTTCACGCCGGGCACCTTCTCGACCGTCCAGTGGCCCGACGCAGACGCCTGTTCGACGTTGACCTCGGCCGCTTACGGCAACGTGGCCTCCAACCCGGATCGCCAGAAGGTCATCGACCTGTGCAACAAGCTGCCCGGCATGCCGGCCGGCTCGACACTGGTCAACGCCACGTTCTTCTCGCCCAACTTCAACCCGATCCAGCCGCTCGGCCGTGATCAGACCATCGGCAACACCGGTCTGAAACCCGAAGAGGCGCGTACGATCACGGCGGGCTTCGTGCTGCGGACGCCGGGCATGACCGACTTCGGCCGCTTCGCGCTCACGGTCGATTACTACAACATCAAGATCCAGAAAGCGATCGCGCCGGCGACAACGCAGTACGTCTACCAGGAGTGCTTCAACGCGACCGGCTCGAACCCGACCTACGACGTCAACAACGAGTTCTGCCAGCTCATCCTGCGCCGGCCGAACGATGGCGGGTGGGTCTCGACGACGGCGAAATATCGTAACCTCGGCCTCGTCAGCACTGCGGGCGTCGACGCCACGATCGACTGGGCGATCCCCGTTCCCGGGCTTGGCGGCGACAGCGGGACATTCGGCATCAGCGCCAATTTCACCTACCTCGACAAGTACGACTTCCAGCTCACCGCGACCTCGCCGGTGCAGCACTACGCCGATTCCTCGGGGACGGTGAACGTGCTGACCCCGCCGTTCGGTTCGCAGTTCCGCTGGAAGACGTTCACGACGGCGAACTACAACTTCGGGCCGGGCTCGATCGCGCTGAGCTGGCGCCATCTGCCTGAAACCCGCAGCGTGGCCAAGGTGCTGAACCCCGCTTCGACGGTGGCCGACACCAAGGCGTACGACTGGTTCGCGCTGAGCGCCCGCTACGAACTGCTCGACCAGGTCGAGCTTCGCATGGGGGTCGACAACCTGTTCGATCGCCAGCCCCCGCGGGTCGGGGTGAACACTCTCACCACCGGCCGCGTCGGGGCCTACAACACCGCCAGCGGCCAGACCGACCCGGGCGCCTATGACGTGATCGGGCGCACCTTCTACATCGGAGCGAAGATCTCGATGTAATCGGCCCGGCGGCCCCGGGGAGTTTCCCCGGGGCCGCCGACCCGCTCAGCCCTGCCGGCGGCAGCGGAACGAGCGCGAATTCCCCACCTTGCAGATGAACCCGCCCATCGCGGCGCGTTCGACCGTGAAGGCAGTGCCCGCTTTGGGCGGCAAGCCGATATCCTTGCGCTCGCTCTGCTGCCAGACCTGCCCATCGGTGGTGACGAAAACCATCAGCCGGTTTCCGGGGTCGAACGCCTTTGAAACCTCGGTAGCGAGGGTATCGAGCTTCTCCGCCTCGGGCGGAGCTGCGGGCGTGGCGGGCGCCCGTGCGGGATGCGCGGCCACCGCGGCAACCGGGGGCGCTGCGGGGGCAGGCTGCGGCCCCGGCGCGGCGCTCGCCGCCTCGGCCTTGCGCGCAGCCAGTTCCTTCTGGACCGGCGAGAGCCCGAAAGACCTGCGCTCGTCCTGGCGCAGGGTTTCCACGCGTTTCTCGCTATTCAGCACTCCCGATTCCGCCAGCACACGGTCGATACACTCGTGGCGGCGCTTCTCGCTCCGGTCCTGCGCACAGGCGACGACCTTGTTCCAGTTGGCGGAGGCATCGTCCTGCGCCAGCGCAGGCGCGGCGGCGAGCAGGACGATCCCTGCGGCTATCGTGCGATTCATGCTCGTCTCTCCCGCCTCTTGCGGCCTCTCTCGGCGCCTGGCCAAGCTGCCGCGTTGACAAGCGGCCCGCAAGCGCCTTTACTTCGAAAGCTAACGATTTTTCGCCGGAGGCGCCGATGGCCGAGAAGCTGACAGTCATGGACCCGCGGGGCTATCCGCCCAAGGTGGAGGGCAAGCGCCTTGCCGCGCGGCCCGAAAGCCTCGACGGCAAGGTGCTCTACCTGATCGACTGCCTGTTCGATAACGCCGACGTGTTCATGGAACAGCTCCGGCTGTGGTTCGCCGAACACATGCCAGGCGTCGAAACGCGCGCCATCAGGCCGCGCGAATCCTGGGTCGACGATCCGGAGATGAGGGCAAAAGTCGTCGCCGGAGGCGACGCTGCCATCATCGGCGTTGGCCTCTGAAGCACTTGTTGCCCCACGGTCGTGGGGTTCGCACTGGAGTTGGAAAAGGCCGGGATCCCGACGATCCCGGTGAGCACCCACGCCTTCGCCCGGCTGGCCCGCGCAAGCACGCTCGCCGCCGGCATGCCGACCGTGCGCAACGCCTTCGTGCCGCAACCGGTGGTGGGCCTGAGCCCGGGTGAACTGCGCGCCTATATCGAGGCCGACGACCCGATCAACAAGCGCCCCTTCATGGAGGTCGTGCTCGACGGGCTGACCGGGCCCTTGACCGACGCCGACTATGCCGGCGCCTCGTTCGAGCGGACCACCCCGCGCTTCCTCGAGCCCGACACCGAGGACAACCTGCGCGCGCTGTTCATCGCCGAAGGCTGGACCGATTACCTGCCGATCATCCTGCCGACCGAGCAGCGCGTGGAAGCCATGCTGAAAGGCACGAGCCATGCGGCCGATGAATTCGTCAACCGCATGGCGCCGACCGCCTTCCGCGAGAAGTGGGATTACGACGTCGAGAAGGTCGCGATCAATGCGGTGATGGCCGGGTGCCGCCCGGAATACCTGCCGGTCGTGCTCGCCCTGTGCTCGACCGGTTTTTCCGCCCGCTCCAGCTCGACCACGAGCTGGGCGACGATCAGCCTCGTCAACGGCCCGATCCGGCACGAGATCGGCATGAACGGCGGGATCGGTGCGCTCGGCCCCTACAACCACGCCAACGCCACGATCGGCCGCGCCTACTGCTTGCTGAGCATGAACGCGCAAGGCGGCAGCGAACCGGGCAACACCTACATGGGCTCGGTCGGAAACAACTGGAACTACACCGCCTGCTTCGCCGAGAACGAGGAGGCGAGCCCGTGGGAGCCGTTCCACGTCAGCCACGGTCACAAGGCGGACGAGAGCACCGCGGCGATCTTCTTCGGCGGCTGGTATACGCAGTCGGGCTTCGGCCCGCGCGAGACGTGGCAGAAGAAGTTCGTCCGCTGCCTGACGGCCGCAGATCACTTCTCGCCGCCGGTCATCGTGATGGACCCGCTGGTCGCGAAGGACTTCCAGAAGCTGGGCTTTTCCAAGCAGGCGCTGATCGAATGGTGCGCCGAGAACGCCCAGATGACCGCGCGCGACTACTGGGACGAACAGTGGATCACGACACTCGTCAAGCCGCACGCCGAGGCCGGGGTGGAGCCATATGCCAGCCGTCTCAAGGCCGCGCCCGACGAGATGATCTCGATCTTCCGGCCAGAGGACATCGAGATCGTCGTCGCCGGGGGCGAGACGCAGGGCGCGTTCAAGATGATCAGCGGGCGGCTGGTCGGCGGCCCGGGGCTGCGCGCCGGAAGCAGCAGCGGCAGCGGATTGATACCGATCGACCCCTGGCGGTGATTGCTTAGCAGGCTAACGAACTTGCCGCGGCGCGGCGCTTGGCCTATTGCCCGGGCGGGAGGAGATCCGGGCCCGTGTCCACCGCCGCACCTGTTGCCGAACCCGTTCGCCTGACCGCGCTCGCGCACGGCGGCGGTTGCGGGTGCAAACTGGCCCCGGCGGTGCTGCGCGAACTGCTCGAGGGACAGTTCGCGGCAAGCGGGTTCCCCCAGCTCCTCGTCGGCAACGGACAGGCGGACGATGCCGCCGTCTGGCAACTGGACGATGGCCGCTGTCTCGTCGCCACGACCGACTTCTTCATGCCGATCGTGGACGACCCGCACGACTTCGGCCGTATCGCGGCGACAAACGCCATTTCCGACATCTACGCGATGGGCGCACGCCCGCTGTTCGCCCTCGCCGTGCTCGGGATGCCGCTGGGCCGGATCGAGACGGCCACGGTGCGCCAGATCCTCGCTGGCGGCGCGGCGGCCTGCGCGGCGGCGGGTATACCCGTCGCCGGCGGTCATTCGATCGACAGCGCGGAGCCGATCTACGGCCTCGCGGTGATCGGAGAATGCGACCGGCAAGCGCTGCGCACCAACGCCGGCGCGCAGGACGGGGACGCGCTGATCCTGACCAAACCGCTCGGCGTCGGGCTCTATTCGGCGGCCTACAAGCAGCACGGGCTGGACGATGCGGCCTATCGCGAATTCCTCGCCTCGACCACGCAGCTCAACGCCATCGGCACAAGGCTCGGCGCGGAAGCGGCGGTCCACGCACTGACCGACGTAACCGGCTTCGGCCTGCTCGGCCACGCGCTCGAAATCGCCCGTGCTTCCGGCAGCCGCCTCGCCATCGACTGGCCCACCGTCCCGCTGCTCACCCGCGCAGCCGCGCTGGCGCAGGAGGGCTGCGTGACCGGCGCCTCCGGGCGCAACTGGGCCAGCGCCGCCGATGCCGTGAGCCTGCCGGGCCACTTGCCGCAATGGCAGCGCGACGTGCTGACCGATCCGCAGACCTCGGGCGGCCTGCTCGTTTCGGTCGCCGCGGCCGAAGCTGCGCGCATTCTCGACCTCATCCGCGGCGCGGGGTTCGCGGCGGCCGCAATCGTCGGCCGCGTCACGGCGGGCGACCCGGGCGTCACCGTCAACGCATAGGAAACACATGGACTACGACATCGTCATCGTCGGCGGCGGCATCGCCGGACTGAGCGCGGCATTGACCGCCGCGCGCGCAGGCAAGCGCACCGCAATCTTCACCGGCGGCGTGCCCGGCGGCGAACTGCTCAACATCGAGCTGGTCGACGGCATCCCGGGCCAGGAATTCGGCATCGCGGGGTTCGACCTGTGCCCCATCGCGCAGGAGCAGGCGAGCAACGCCGGGGCCGAGCTGCTGATGGACGAGGTGACCGCCATCGCGCCCGATGGCGAGGGCTGGAAGGTGACCGCCGGCAGCGACGTCACGGCCCGCGCGGTGATCCTCGCCACCGGCGCGCACGTGACGAAACTCGGCGTGCCGGGGGAGGAAGAATTCACCGGCAGCGGCGTGTCGCACTGCGCCACATGCGACGGCCCCTTGCTGCGCGGCAAGGTCGCGCTGGTCGCGGGCGGCGGGGATTCCGGCCTGCAGGAGGCCCTCACGCTCGCGCAGCATTGCGAAAAGGTGATCGTGGCGGAGAAAGCCGCCGAACTGCACGGTCAGCCGATCTATGTGGAAGCCGCGCAGGCCAATTCGAAGATCGAGATCATGACCGGACACGAAGTCGTCGCCATCGAGGGCGCGGGCAAAGTCGAGCGGGTGCGCCTGCGCGACACCTCCGGCAGCGAGACCGAGGTCGAAGCGGCCGGCGTCTTCGCCTTCACCGGCCTTGCCCCCAACACCCGTCTGGCCGAGGGGCTGGTCGACCTCGACGAAACGGGCCGCGTGGTCACCGACGGCGCGATGCGCACTTCGGCTCGGGGCATTTTTGCCGCGGGTAACCTGCGCAGCGGCAATTCCTGGCGCGCAGCGGGCGCGATGGGCGACGGCGCGGGGGCGGCGATCGCCGCCGTGCGCTATCTCGACAGCGGCGACTGGGGCTGACACTCTGGCTGCCATGACCGATCGCCCGCCTTCGGTGTCCGCCCTGCTCGAAAGCGAGGCCGGGCGCGCGCTGGCGGCAGAGCATGGCCACAAGCCTGCGGTGGCCGCGATCCGCGCGGCGATCGAGGCTGCGCGCGGAGCAGGTTCGTTCGACCCGGAGGCGCTCCTCGCCAGCGCCCGCGACGGTTTCTCGTCCGCTGACCTGCCGCGCCTGCGTCCGGTGTGGAACCTGACCGGCGTGGTGCTGCATACGAACCTCGGCCGCGCGGTCCTGCCGGAACGGGCCGTCGCGGCCGCCAGTGCCGCGATGGCTCGCCCGGTGGCGGTCGAATACGACCTCGCGAGCGGCACCCGCGGCGAGCGCGACAGCGTGCTGCGTGAGCACTTGCGCGCGCTGACGGGAGCCGAGGGCGCGGTGCTGGTTAACAACAACGCCGCCGCCGTGCTGCTGGTGCTCGACACGCTCGCCAAGGGCGGCGAGGTCTTGGTGAGCCGGGGCGAGCTGATCGAGATCGGCGGCAGCTTCCGCCTGCCCGACATCATGGCCGCGACGGGGGCGAAGCTGGTCGAGGTCGGCACGACCAACCGCACCCACCTGAAGGACTACGAGGCGGCCATCGGCGAGGACACGAAGCTGATTCTCAAGGTCCACCCGTCGAACTTCCGCATCGAGGGCTTCACGAAAGAGGTCACGGTGCCCGAACTGGCCCCGCTCGCCCGCAAGCGCGGCATTCCGCTGGTGAACGATCTCGGCTCGGGCACACTGGTCGACCTTGCCCGCTACGGCCTGCCTAAAGAGCCGACGGTGGCGGAAGCGCTGGCCGAGGGGGCGGACCTGGTCACCTTCTCGGGCGACAAGCTCCTCGGCGGCCCACAGGCAGGCTTCGCCGCCGGCAAGGCCGAACTCGTCGCGCGGCTGGCGCGCAACCCGATGAAGCGTGCGCTGCGGCTCGACAAGGTGCGACTGGCGGCGCTGGAGGCCGTGCTGGCCGGCTACCGCGCCGCAGCCCGGCCGGAGGACGCGGTGCCGACCCTGGCCCTGCTCGCCCGCCCGGCCGAGGAGATCGCCGCGCGCGCCGCGAAGCTTGCTCCGTCGGTGGCGCAGGCGCTTGGCGAAGGCTGGACCGTCACGGCCGAGGGCTGCCGCAGCCAGGTCGGCTCGGGCGCTTCGCCCACCGCTACTTTGCCGAGCACCTGCCTGGCCATCCGCGGCGGCGACGTCGAGGCGCTCGCCGCCCGCCTGCGCGCCCTGCCCGAGCCGGTCGTCGGGCGCGTGGCCGAGGGGGCGCTGCGGCTCGACCTGCGTTGCCTCGTGCGCGACGAGGAGCCGGCCTTCCTCGCCAACCTGTCGCGATGATCGTCGGCACCGCCGGGCACGTCGACCACGGCAAGACCGCGCTCGTCCGCGCGCTGACCGGGACCGACACCGATCGCCTGCCGCAGGAAAAGGCGCGCGGCATCTCGATCGACCTCGGCTTCGCCTATCTCCCGCTGGAGAGCGGCGAGGTACTCGGCTTCGTCGACGTGCCGGGGCACGAACGCTTCATGAAGGCCATGCTGGCAGGTGCCGGCGGGATCGACTTCGCGCTGCTGTGCGTCGCGGCCGACGACGGGGTCATGCCGCAGACCCGCGAGCACCTCGCCGTGCTCGACCTGCTGGGCGCGACGCGCGGAGCGGTCGCCCTGACCAAGTGCGACACGGCGGACGCAGCGCGGCTGGCCGAGGTCGAGGGCGAGGTGCGCCGCTTGCTGGCGGATGGGCCGCTGGAGGGGGCGCCGGTCCTGCCGACGTCGGCCCGGAGCGGGGACGGCATCGCCGAACTGCGTACGCTGCTGGCCGGCCTCGAGACCGCGCCCCCCAATCGCGACAAGCCGCTGCGCTTCGCGGTTGACCGCGCATTCAGCCTGCCGGGCGCTGGTACCGTCGTCACCGGAGTTGTCGTGCAGGGTGCATTGCGGGTCGGCGACACGCTCACGCTTTCTCCCTCCGGCAGGAGCGCCCGCGTCCGCGCGCTCCATGTTCAGAATCGGGCCGCCGAGGAAGGCCATGTCGGCCAGCGTTGCGGCGTGAACCTCGCGGGAATCGAGCTATCCGAAGTCGCGCGCGGCGACTGGCTGCTCGCGCCCCGGCTCCATGCGCCGAGCGCGCGGATCGACTGCGCGGTCCGCCTCCTGCCCGGCGAGCCGCGCCCCCTGCGCCACTGGCAGCCCGTCCGCCTGCACCATGGCGCCGCCGAGATCGCCGGACGGGTCGCGCTGTTGCAGGACGAGCCCGTCGCTCCTGGCCAGAATGGACTTGCCCAGCTCGTGCTCGACGCGCCCATCGCCGCCGCTTGCGGCGACCGTTTCGTCCTGCGAGACACCGAGGGGCGGCGGACCATCGGCGGCGGGACCATGCTCGACCTCAGGCCCCCGCAGCGCCGCCGCAAGCAGCCGCGTAGGCTGGAACAGCTCGCGGCGATAGCGATCGAGGATCCGGCGCAGTCGCTGGCCGCCCAGCTGGCGATCTGGCCGTTCGCGGTGGACACCGAGCGTTTTGCCCGTGACCGGGCGCTTGGAACACTCGCAATCAAGCGCTTCATTGACACCAATGCGCACCGCATGGCGGGCAAATGGCTGTTCGGCGCGCAGACCTGGCAGCGGCTCGCGTCCAGCGCCAAGGGCGAGGTGGCGCAGTTTCATACGCGTCACCCGCAACTGCTCGGCCCCAATCTCCAGCGCCTGCGCATGGCCCTCGACCCGCGCCTCGCACCCGATCCCGCGGTCGCCATGCTGGCGGCGATGGTGGCCGACGGCACCCTGGCGCACGAAGGCGGAGTCTACCGCCTGCCCGACCACCGCCTGGGCCTCGACCGCGCCGACGAGGACCTCTGGCGCCGCATCGCCCCGCTGCTCGGTGGCGAAGCGCGCTTCCGCCCGCCGCGCACCGGCGAGATCGCGCCCATGCTCGGCGCGCGCGAATTCGACTGCCGCCGCGTCCTCAAGGCCAAGGCGCAGCAGGGCGCGGTGAGCGAAATTGCGCCGGATCATTTCTTCCTGCGCGAAACCCTGGCCGAGATCGCCGCACACATCGGGGAGCTGGGCGCGCAAGGCGAATTCGCTGCCGCCGAACTACGCGACCGGCTGCTCAACGGACGCAAGGTGGCGATCCAGTTGCTCGAGTGGTTCGACCGCCAGGGCGCGACCCTTCGCCGCGGCGACCTGAGAACGGTCGACCCGCGCCGCCTCGCCCGCTACCGCGAGTCCCAGCCCGCCTAGGCTCAGGGGGAAGAGAAGCGCGCCCGGTGGTGCGTCCGGTCTTCAAAACCGGGTGGGGCCGTCAGCCGGTCCCGGGTGGGTTCGACTCCCACTCTCTTCCGCCAATCCCCTGCGCAGGGCTCACTCCGCCGCTTCGGCCGCCCGTTCGTTCTTCACGTATTCGAGCGTTGCGAGGAAGCGCTCGGCATCGAGCGCGGCCATGCAGCCGGTGCCCGCCGCGGTAACCGCCTGGCGATAGGTGTGATCCATCACGTCGCCGCAGGCGAACACCCCGGGGACGGCAGTCTTGGGCGTGCCCGGCTCGACCACGAGGTAACCGCTGGAGTCCATCTCGAGCTGCCCCTTGAACAGCTCCGTCGCCGGCGCGTGGCCGATGGCGACGAAGGCGCCCTGGCACTCGAACACACTCTCGGTTCCGTCGACGGTGTTGACGAGCTTGAGGCCGGTGAGCCCGCCGGCAGCCGGATCGCCGAGAAATTCCTCGACCTTCTCGTTCCAGCGGACCGAGATCTTCGGGTTGGCGAACAGGCGATCCTGCAGGATCTTCTCCGCCCGCAGTTCGTCGCGGCGGTGGATCAGGGTCACGTCGTCGGAGTGGTTGGTGAGGTAGAGCGCCTCTTCCACCGCGGTGTTGCCACCGCCGATCACCGCGACCTTCTTGCCGCGGTAGAAGAACCCGTCGCAGGTCGCGCAGGCGGACACGCCCTTGCCGCTCAGGGCTTCCTCGCCCGGCACGCCCAGCCACTTGGCCTGCGCGCCCGTGGCGATGACCAGCACGTCGCCGACGTATTCGTCGCCACTGTCGCCGATCGCCTTGAACGGGGGGCCGGCGTGGACGTCGACCGAGGTAATCGTGTCCCACATCATCCGCGTGCCGACGTGGACGGCCTGCGCCTCCATCTCCTGCATCAGCCAGGGGCCCTGGATGACGTCGCGGAAACCGGGATAGTTCTCGACATCGGTGGTGATGGTGAGCTGGCCTCCGGGCTGCAGGCCCTGGACGACGATCGGCTCCATGCCGGCCCGCGCGCCATAGATCGCGGCGGAGAGCCCGGCGGGGCCGGAACCGATGATGAGCATGCGGGTGGTGTGGGTGGTCATTGGCGCTCTCGTGAAATGGCGTTCGTGCGAAAGGTAAGGGCCCCTGCGGCCCGATCAAGCGACGGTCAGCCCTGGTCCCGCGGCAGCCCGGTGTCGAGCCGTTCGAGCAGTTCGGTGAGGAAATCGTTCACCATGGTGAGGGTCCTGGGATCGGCGCCCGCCAGCAAACGCGCGCGATGCTCCTCGACCGTGGTGAGGATGTCCTCCAGTGCCGTCTCGCCCTCGTCGGTCAGGCGCAGCTGCTTGGTGCGCCGGTCGGCCGGGTCGGGCAGGCGGTCGACCAGCCCGTCCTTTTCGAGCGTATCGATCATCCGGGTCAGAGTGGGGCCTTCGATCCGCAGGCGATTGGCGATGGCGACCTGCGGGCGCGGACCGGGCGAGTTGAAGATCGCGCTCAGGGCCTCCATCCGCGCGCTCGATTGCCCGGACGGCCGCAGGCGCTCGTCGAGCAGGGACCGCCAGCGCCGCGCGACGAGGACGAGCAGGACCGTGAGCCGAATGTCCGGTGGGTACTTGTCGTCGCGATAGAGCGAGAAATGCTCCCGCTTGTCCGGCTCGCGCAGCCCGGTTCCGCTTTTCTCCACGTCGTGTTCGCCTGTCTCGCACCTGTCGGTGCGCCCCGTTTTGCGATTACTAGGATGCTAAGCGTTGTGGGGGAAGCCCGCGCGCTCAGAAAAGGCGGGGATGCCTGTTATCGGCGATCGGAGTCTCGGTCCGCCACATCGGCGACGTGATCGAAGCGGGGGCAAAGGGGCAGACGCTCGCGATAGAACGCCGCCAGTCGCGCCAGGTCGGCGGCGAAGTCGTCGCTCGGCCAGATCGGCTCGCCGATACCGCCGACCATCCTGGCATGATCGACCCAGGCCGGGACGATCGGCACCCCGGCCGCGCGGGCGATATGCCAGAAACCCGAGCGCCAGCGCCCGGCGCTGCTGCGGCTCCCCTCGGGCGCGATGACCAGGGCCAGGCCGTCGGCCGCGGCGAATGCGGCAGCAACCTGCTCGACGTAGTTCGATCCGCGCCTGGACCGGTCGACCGCGATGCCACCCATGTCGCGCATGAAGCGCGCGATCGGCCATTTGAACAAGGTGTGCTTGCCGAGGAAGCTGGGCCGGATCCCCAGTTCGTTCGTCGCGCCGATGAAGAACACGAAGTCCCAGTTCGAGGTATGCGGCGCACCGACGATGACGAACTTGGCGAGGCCGGGTGGGCCGCCCTCGAGCCGCCAGTCCTTCCAGCCATAGAGCCCGAGGAGAATGCGCTCGACGGCCCGGGAGAGGACAGTGGGTGTCGCGCTCACATCCTGAATACGCCGAATTTCGGCTGCTCGGGGATGGGGGCTTCGAGCGTGGCGGCGAGCGCCAGGCCAAGGACGTCGCGGGTCTGGACCGGGTCGATCACGCCGTCGTCCCACACGCGGGCGGTGGCGTAGTAAGGGTTGCCCTCGCTCTCGTACGTCTCGCGGATCGGGGCCTTGAAGGCCTCCGCCTCCTCGGCGCTCCAGCTGTCGGCGTCGCGGTGAACGGTGGCCAGCACGCTCGCCGCCTGTTCGCCGCCCATCACGCTGATCCGCGCATTGGGCCAAGTGAACAGGAAGCGCGGGGAATAGGCGCGCCCGCACATTCCGTAGTTGCCCGCCCCGAAGCTGCCGCCGATGACCACGGTAATCTTCGGCACCTGCGCGGTGGCAACGGCGGTCACCAGCTTGGCGCCGTGCTTGGCGATGCCCTCCGCCTCGTACTTGCCGCCGACCATGAAGCCGGAAATGTTCTGCAGGAACAGCAGCGGAATGCCGCGCTGGCAGGCGAGCTCGATGAAATGCGCCCCCTTCACCGCGCTTTCGGAAAACAGCACGCCGTTGTTGGCCAGGATCGCCACCGGCACGCCCCAGACATGAGCGAACCCGCAGACGAGCGTACTGCCATAATGCGCCTTGAACTCGTGGAACTCGCTGCCGTCGACGAGGCGCGCGATGATCTCGTGCACGTCGTACGGCGCGCGCACGTCCTCCGGCACGATCGAGTAGATCTCCTCGGCATCGAACTTCGGCGGACGCGGTTCGCGGACGTCGAGCTTCGCCTTCTCGTTCGCACCGAGATGGCTGACGATGTCGCGTACGACGGTCAGCGCATGCTCGTCGTTCTCGGCGAGGTGATCGACCACGCCCGACTTCCTTGCGTGGAGGTCGCCGCCGCCAAGGTCCTCGGCGCTGATCTCCTCGCCCGTCGCAGCCTTCACCAGCGGCGGCCCGGCGAGGAAGATCGTGCCTTGCTCGCGCACGATGACGCTCTCGTCGCTCATCGCAGGCACGTAGGCGCCGCCGGCGGTGCAGCTGCCCATCACGCAGGCGATCTGCGGAATGCGCTCGGCGCTCATCTGCGCCTGGTTGTAGAAGATGCGCCCGAAGTGCTCGCGGTCGGGAAAGACCTCGGCCTGGTAGGGCAGGTTGGCCCCGCCGCTGTCGACCAGGTAGATGCACGGCAGCCGGTTCTCGCGGGCGATTTCCTGGGCCCGCAGGTGCTTTTTCACGGTCATCGGATAGTAGCTGCCGCCCTTCACCGTGGCATCGTTGGCCGCGATCATTACCTGCCGGCCCGACACGCGCCCGATGCCCGCGATCATCGAGGCGCCCGCAACATCGCCTTCATACATCCCGTTGGCGGCGAGTTGACCGATCTCGAGGAAAGGCGAGCCGGGATCGAGCAGCCGTTCGACCCGCTCGCGCGGCAGCAGCTTGCCGCGGGCGACATGGCGCTGGCGCGATTTCTCCGACCCGCCGAGCGCGGCTTGCGCCACCCTTGCCCGCAGTTCCTCGGCCAGTGCACGGTTGTGCGCCGCGCGGGCTTTGGCTTCGGTGCTGTCGAGGTCGAGCTTGGTGTCGAGTGCTGGTCCGCTCATGCGCGGCGCTGTCCTTCCCAATGAACCGGTTTCAGGCGTGACTAGACGCCTGCGCCGGGAAGGCCAAGCGCCGTAGTGTCACTTCATCTGCAGGTGCTTGGCGAAGTACGGCAGGACCAGGGCGGAAAAGCGCTCGCCAATGTGGTCGGTGTGGGTGCCGGGATAGATCTCGAACGAGTTGGCGATGCCGAATGAGGCAATCTCCTCGCTCAGCGCCTTGTCCTGCGCATTGAGCCCGTCCTTGTCGCCCACGTCCGAGGCGATCGCCTTGTAGCTCTTGAGCGCGTCGACATGGCTCGGGACCATCGCCAGCGGCGAGTTGTTGGCCCACTTGGCGATGACGAGTTCGTCCACCTTCCCGTCCGCTCCCAGCGGAAAATCGGCGTAAAACGGGGGGTTCTTCGGATTGGGACTCCAGGCGGTCATCGAGGCGAGACCGGCGCGCATGCCGAAGCCGGACTGGTCGACGCCTTCGTAGGGCACCGCGCCCATCGCCGTGGCGCTCTCGACCGTTTCACCGCGCGGCGAGACGCAGCAGGCGCTCTGGGCCCAGATCGCGTCGAACACGCCGGGGTAGCTCATCGCCGTGACCCAGGTGCCGTAACCGCCCATCGAATGCCCGGCGAGGCCGCGCCCGGCGGGCTTGGCGATCGTGCGGTAATGGCTGTCGACGTAGCTGACGAGGTCCTTGGCCACAAACTCGCGGAAATTGCCCGTCGTGACCGAATCGGAATACATCGATCCTCCCATCTTGGTGAGGGTATCGGGCACCACGACGATGAACTCGTTGCCCTTGGCCGCATTGGCCGCGACCGCCTCGGGCACCTTCATGTAGTTATAGAAGTTGCGCCCATCGATGGCGAAGCCGTGCAGGTAGTAGACCACCGGGTAGCGGCGGTTCGGCTCCTTGCCGTAGCTGGGCGGCAGCACGACCATGACCTCACGGTCGGCGCTGTTGCCCTCGAGGTTTCCTTCGAGCGACTTGCCGTGGACCTTGGGCGCCTCGACCGTGATCCCCGCCGGGATGGTCGGCGCGGGCGCGGTGATGTTGACGAACGCCGGGCGCCCGGCGGGCGGTCCTCCTGCGCTCCCGCCGCCCTGCTGCGCGAAGGCAGGCGTCATCGCGGTGGCTGTGGCAGTGAGAGCGAGGGCGGCGGCCAGAATACGCATCAGCGGGCTTTCTCCAGGTGATTGGCAAAGAAGGGCAGCAGTTCGCTGCGAATGCGGGCGGCGATGCGGTTGCCGTGATCGCCGTCGTAGGTGGTCCACGAATGATCGACCCCGAAGCGGGTCAGCTCGTCGTGGAGCTGTTCGTTCTGCGCGAGCAAGAAGTCCTTGGTCCCGATGTCGAGCGCCACGGCGTCGAAGCTCTTCAATGCCTGCAGGTGGCTCGGCACCCAGGCGAGCATCGCGTTGGCGGCGAGCTTGGCATTGACCAGCGGATCGACCTTGCCTTCATCGGTCATGCTCGTGTCGATGTAGAGCGGCGGGTTGTGCGGGTCGGGCGCCCAGGTCGCCAGCGTCGATACGCCGGCCAAACCGCCGAAGTCCGCCTTGGCAACGTCGTCGTCGGTCATCGCCGCGGCCTTTTCCAGCGCGTCGGGCGTGACGCTCATGGGCGAGAGGCAGCAGGCGCTCATCACGAAGAGACTGTCGAAGGTCTCGGGATAGGTCATGCCGATGCGCAGCGTGCCGTATCCGCCCATCGAATGGCCCGACAGCCCGCGCGCGCCACGTTCGGGAATCGAGCGGTAGGTCCTGTCGACCCAGGCGACGAGATCCTTGCCGACCATGTCCTGGTAGTTCCCGACCGTCGGCGAGTTGGAATAGAATCCGCCCTTCAGCTTGGAATGGCCATCGGGCATGACGAGGATCACCTCGTTGCCGTCGGCCGCCGCGCCCTGCACGGCCTCCTCGAACTTGGCCATGTCCTGGTACATCTGCGGCGTGGCCCAGTAGCCGTGGAGGAAATAGACCACCGGGTAATGCTTGTTCGGATGCTCGTCGTATCCCGGCGGCGTGACGACGAGGACGGTGCGGTCGGCGCTGTTGCCCTCGCTGTTTCCCTCCATCGCCGGGCTGTGCATCGTGGCCCAGGTCAGGCGCGCCTTGTCCTGCGCGGCGGCGGGCGATGCGGCGAGCGCCAGGAACGCCATGGATCCGGCGGCCAGCGCGGTGAGCAGATGTTTCATCCTGTGTCCCCTCCCAAGGAATCAGGATGACCTTGTCCGGAATTCGGCGGGCGATGTCGAGTATTGAAGTGTCGCAGCACCCCGGCTCCGTCCCCGTATCGCGGCAGGGGAGCTCCTACACCCCGATCAGCTCGCGTCCGATCAGCATGCGGCGGATCTCGTTTGTCCCGGCGCCGATGTCGAGCAGCTTGGCGTCGCGCAGGTAGCGTTCGACCGGCCAGTCGGTGGTGTAGCCCGCCCCGCCGAGCGCCTGGATCGCCTCGCCCGCGGCGCGGAAGGCGTTCTCGCTCGCGAGCAGGATCGCTCCCGCCGCGTCGAACCGGGTCGTGCGGCCGGCATCGCAGGCCTTGGCCACGGCATAGGAATAGGCGCGCGCCGATTGCAGCGCCACGTACATGTCCGCGACCTTGGCCTGAATCAGCTGGAACGCGCCGATCGGCTTGCCGAACTGGGTCCGCTCGCGAACGTAGGGGATCACCGTGTCGAGGCAGGCCTGCATGATGCCGAGCTGGACGCCGGAGAGCACCACGCGCTCGTAGTCGAGCCCGCTCATCAGCACCTTCACCCCCTGCCCCACGCCGCCAAGCACGTTCTCGTCGGGCACGTGGCAGTCGTCGAACACCAGCTCGCTGGTCGGGCTGCCGCGCATGCCCATCTTGCCGATCTTCTGGCCCGCGGCGTAGCCGTCGAAGCCCTTCTCGACCAAGAAGGTCGTGATGCCCTTGCTGCCTGCGCCCGCATCGGTCTTGCCATAAACCACAACGGTTTCTGCGTAGTGCCCGTTGGTGATCCAGAACTTGGTCCCGTTGAGCACGTAACCGCCCCCTTGCTCCTTGGGCACGGCCTCGGCCTTGAGCTTCATCGAGACGACGTCCGATCCGGCACCCGGCTCGCTCATGGCAAGCGCGCCGACGTGCTCGCCGCTGATCAGCTTGGGCAGGTACTTCGCCTTCTGCCCGGCATCGCCCCAGCGGGCGATCTGGTTGACGCACAGGTTGGAGTGCGCGCCGTAGCTGAGGCCGACCGAGGCGCTTGCGCGGCTCACTTCCTCGACCGCGATGACGTGCTCCAGGTAGCCGAGGCCGAGACCGCCGTCCTCTTCCTTCACGGTAATGCCGTGCAGGCCCAGTTCGCCCATCTCGGTCCACAGCTCGCGCGGGAAGCGATCCTCCCGGTCGATCTCCTCCGCCAGCGGGGCGATCCGCTCGTCCGCGAAGCGGCCGACGGTCTCGCGAATCATCTGGGCCTCTTCCGAGAGGCCGAAATCGAAGTCAGGCGTGGCGCGCATCAGGTTGTCCCTTTCCCGCCGGCGCATAGCGGGGCCCGTGCGGCGGCGCAAACCGGTTGCGCGTGTAAGTAGTTTACGTGTTTTGCTTTCTTCGCCGGAGATTCCCCGCTACCTCGCGAGCTGACGGGCCCGACATGGAAACGAAGCAAACCTCTCGGCCGGCGCAGTCGGCCCCGCGGGTGACCGACGCCCCGTCGGAAGAGCATCTGCGCATCATCGCCAGCTATGCTCCCGATTCGCTCGAAGGCGACCCCGAGCTGGCCCAGATCATCGATTTCGCGGCCAGGCTGTGCGATGCGCCGGTCGCTGCCCTGACAAGGGCCGGCGCCGAGTATGACCGCTTCCTCGTCCAGCAGGGCGGCGCGCCGTTGCAGGAAATCTCGCGCGACGTGGCGTTCTGTCCGTTGGTCATCGCGGCCGGGGGCCTGGTGGAGATAACCGACGCCCTGCTCGATCCGCGGCTGGCGGACAACCCCAACGTCCATGGCGAGCCTTTCGTGCGCTTCTATGCCGGCTTCCCGCTCGTCACGCGCGAGGGTGTGGCGATCGGCACGCTGTCCGTGCTCGACCGCTCACCGCGGCCAGCCGGGCTTACGTCGCTGCAGCGCCATGGCCTCGAGGTCCTGGCCAACGCGGCGATGCTGCGCCTGCGGTCCCACCGAAAGCAGCTGGCGGTCGAGCGCGAGGCGGAACGGCGCGAGACGCAACTGCGCGTACTGGCCGATTCGATCCCCGCCATCGCCTGGTCGGCCGATGCCCAGGGCCGGTTCGAATACTTCAACCAGCAGATGGTCGAGTTCACGGGCGATCCGGATGACGAGGAAGGCAAGTCCTTCCACCCCGAGGATTGGCCCAAGGCGACCGAGGCCTGGCAGCATTCGCTGCGCACGGGGGAAACGTACCAGATCGAGCATCGCCTGCGCCGTCACGACGGGGAGTACCGCTGGATGATGTCGCGCGCGGTCCCCGTGCGCGACGAGGACGGGACGATCGTCCGCTGGTTCGGGACGGCGGTCGACATTCATGATCTCTACGCCGCGTCCGAAGCGCGCGAGATCATGGCCAACGAGCTGTCCCACCGCATCAAGAACATCTTCGCGGTGATTGCCGGGCTCATCAGTCTCTCGGCGCGGACGAAGCCGGAGCACAAGCCCTTCGCCGACGAGCTGAACGAGACAATTCGCGCGCTCGGCCGCGCGCATGACTTCGTCCGCGCGACCAGCGGAACGGCGCGCGACAGCCTGCATGGCTTCCTGGCAGAACTTTTCGCCCCCTACGGCACTGGCGACCGGTCGCGCGTCAGGATCTCGGGCCACGACTGCCCGGTGGGAAGCCGCGCGGCGACCCCGCTCGCGCTGGTGTTCCACGAACTGGCGACGAACTCGGCGAAGTACGGCGCGCTGGCGTCCGATCACGGCGGCGTCGAGCTGACCCTCACCGAGTCCGGCGACAAGATCCACCTCACCTGGGCCGAGCACGGCGGGAAACCGCCGACCGAATCGCGCGAGCCGGGCTTCGGTTCGCGCCTGGTCGAGATGAGCATCACCGGCCAGCTCGGCGGATCGTGGGAGCGCCGCTTCGAGCCGACGGGGATGGTCGCCGAACTCACCCTGTCGACCGATGCGGTCTGCGACTGCGACTAGGCGGGGATTGGCGGCGCTTCCGGCCGCGTCTCGCGCATCGTCAGGAATACCGGCAGCGCCGCCACGGCGACGACCGCGATCATGATCCCGGGCACCTGGGGCCAGCCCGTCCGCTCGACCAGTCCCTGCGCCGCCCACGGGGTAAGTCCGCCGAACACCGCCGTCGCCAGCGTGTAGCCGAGGCCCAGGCCGCTCGCGCGGCTCGCCTCGTCGAACTGCTCGCCGCAGGAAATGGCGCCGACCGCGCTCATCCCGCCGGCAACCAGCGCCAGCACGACCGCGCCGAGCAGTGCCTCACCCGCCGTGCCGCCCGCCATGAGCGTGAAAAGCGAGATCGGCAGCACCGCCGAGAGGATGGCGATGACCACAAGGGCGGGCTTGCGGCCGTAGCGATCGCTCAGCAGGCCGACGAGCGGCGTCACCGCGATCACCGCGACGGCCGCGATGGTCGAAAGCCACAGCGCGGTTTCCTCGCCGAGCGAGCCGGTCGTGTCGAGGAAGGCGGGCACGTAGCTGATGCCCACGTAGTAGGTGATCGAGCCGAGCGCCGAGATGGCGAAGGCGCGGACCAGTGCTGCACGCTGCTGCGTGACGGCGTGATGCACCGGGTTGGCATGAAGCGCCTCGTTGGCGTGCAGCTCGAGCCAGTCGGGCGATTCCTCCATCGATGCGCGGGCGAACCACACCGCCCCGGCCAGAACGGCGCCGAACAGGAACGGTACTCGCCAGCCCCAGCTGGCAAGGTCGCTCTCGCTCGTCAGGCTGACGGTCAGCGCGGAGATGCCCACGGCAAGGAGCGCGCCGACCTCGCTGGCGGCCGCGGCCAGGCTGGCGATCAGGCCGCGCCTCCGCGGATCGGCCCCTTCCAGCAGGTAGGCGATGACGCCTGTGTACTCGCCGCCGACCGAGAATCCCATCACGCAGCGCAGCAGGAACAGCAGCCAGGCCGCGGCAATTCCGATCTGGCCGAAGGTCGGCAGCAAGGCTGTCACAAGCATGGCGAAGGACATGATCGCCATCGAGATCAGCAGCATCGGCCGCCGGCCGTAGCGATCGCCGATATGGCCGAACACCACCGCGCCGACGGGCCGCATCAGGTAGGCCAGCGCAAAGCCCATCAGCGTGGTCACCAGCGCCCCCTCTCCGCCACCGAAGAAAACGCGCGCGAGGACCGTCGCGAAGTAGAGGTAGAGCGTGAAATCGTACCATTCGACCACGGTCGAGAAGGCAGCCACGGCGAGCGAGGTGCGGGAGACGCGGTGGCTGGTGGCCATCCCGGAAGCCTAGGCCCGCAGGTCAGTCGCGGTCAAACCCCACGCCGCTGGGCCAGGCCGGGGCAGCGAGGCCCAGGACCTTGAACAGTTCGCCCATCTGGTCCGCATCGGTCAGCCGGTGCATCGCCGATTCCAGGTCCGCGCGATATTCGGGCGCGAAGTCGCCCAGTGCATCGGCCCGGCCCTCGATCCCGAGGGCCTTGAGCCAGTGACCCTGCGGCACGGTGCCGAGCCAACGCACGTCCCTGCTGAGGGCGACCTGCGCCAGGGCGGCGAAATCAACGTGCGCCGTCAGGTCCGCCTCGCCCGGGTCCTGGAATGGATCGACCTTGGTGTGGCGGCGCACGGCCTGGAAAGTGGAGCCGGTCCGTTCTTCGTCGTGGCCATAGTCGATGAACAGCGCCGCACCGCCCTGGTTGGCCAGCCGTCCGGCCACCTCGTAAACGATCGCGGCCGCCGCCGGGCAGGTCTCGATCAGGGTCCCTTCGGGCGAGGCGCGGCGTGCTTCGGGCAGGGCGGCGTCCATCGGGCGGGCACCGGGAACGCAGGCGAATTTCTCCCCCTCGGGCACGACGACCAGTTCGCGCCAGCCCTCGGCGGTCTTGTAGAGCTGGCTGATCGGCAAGGCGTCGAGGAACTCGTTGGCGACGAGCAGGATCGGGCCTTCCATCGGCACGCGGCTGAGGTCGTCATGGAAATGGACCCCGGGAATGGCGAGGACCTGCTGCTCCTTGAGCGCGGTCGAGGTCTCGACGAAATGGACGTCCGGCACGAGGCCGTAACGCTTCATCGCGCGGAGCGCATCGCGGGCCAGAGTGCCGCGGCCCGGCCCGAGCTCGACATAATGGACCGGCTGGATGCGCCCGGCGCGGATCCACATGTCGGCCAGCCACAGGCCGATCAGCTCGCCGAACATCTGGCTGATCTCGGGCGAGGTGACGAAGTCGCCGCCTTCGCCCAACGGATCGGCCTTGCCGTAGTACCGGGCATTCGCCTCGGCCATGTAGTGCGTCAGGCTGATCGGACCGGTGTTGGTTATGAGGCGGCGGAAGCTATCCGCCAGGCTCATTCGCTCGCCGCCGGGCGCGGTCATGCGGCGGCGGGCGCGCTCGTCCCCGACGCGAGCGGCGGGCGGCGCAGGGCCCAGATGATCACGCCGATGCTCACGAGGATCAGGGGAATCGACAGCCACTGCCCCATGCTGAGGCCGGTCTCCTGCGCGAAGCGGGTGAGTTGCTCGTCCGGCTGGCGGAAGAATTCGACCACGAAGCGCGCACTGGCGATCAGCGCGGTGAAGGTCCCGACCAGCACGCCCGGGCGGAAGCGGGCGCGGGTCTTCCAGAACAGCGGCAGCATGATCGCGATGACCAGCGCGCCTTCGAGCAAGGCCTCGTAGAGCTGGCTCGGGTGACGCGCGACGTTGCCGCCGCCGGGAAAGACCATCGCCCACGGCACGTCGCTCTCGACCGGGCGGCCCCACAGCTCGCCGTTGATGAAGTTGGCGATACGCCCGAACAGCATCCCGAAGCCGATGTTGACCGACACGTAGTCGCACACCCGGATGAACGAGAGATTCCCGCGCCACGCGACCCAGCCGATGGCGACCAGCGTGCCGAGCACGCCGCCGTGGAAGCTCATCCCCCCGTCCCACAGGCGCAGCAGGTCCCAGGTAGGGAAGTGGCCGGGGGTAAAGTGCGTGAACAGGCTCGGCTTGTCGGTCGATCCGCCGGTGTAGAAAAGCGCGTAACCCAGCCGCCCGCCGAGGATCACGCCGAGCGTCACGTAGAAGAACAGGTCGTCCACGTGCCGCTGCGCCATCGGCGCGCCAGGCGCCTTGATCATCTTCGACAGGTGCCAGTAGGCACACAGGATGCCGGCGAGATAGGCCAACGAGTAGAACCGCAAGGTGAAGGGTCCGATGGGGATCCCCGGCTTGAGGCCCAGGTCGAGCCAGTGGATCGCTTCGCTGGCAGGCGTGAGGAAATCGAGCATTGGTAAGAGCGCATCCCGCTAGGTCGCCGCCCCTTTGGCACAGCGCCGCGCGGGGTGAAAGTCCCCGCAACGGCTCGCCGGCCCCACTGCCCCCTCGTTCAGTGCGCGCATTGGCCCCTCGCGCAGGGCGCGCATTGCATGCCCTGCGCATTGCCCTATGTCCAAGGGCATGCGAGCCATTGCCAACCAGCGCGACGTGATCGATCGCCGGGCGCTCGCCGCCGCGGTTGCCGAGGCGGTGGCGGCAAACGGCATGCCCAAGGCGCGGCCCGAGGTGGTCGAGCTGCTGCGCAACGCGCTGCACGAAGGGCGCTCCGAGCTTGCCCGCAGACTGGCCGAAAAGCCCAGCGCCGGGCACGAGTGCGCCAACGGCCAGTCTTTCCTGGTCGACCAGATCATCCGCGTGATCCACGATCACGTCGTCGCCGACGTCTATCCGGCGGCCAACAGGTCGAGCGGCGAGCGCCTGACGCTGATCGCCGTCGGCGGATACGGCCGCGGCGAGATGGCGCCGCATTCCGACGTCGACATCGCCTTCATCACCCCGGGCAAGGCAACCGCATGGTGCGAACAGGTGATCGAGGCGATCCTCTACTACCTGTGGGACCTGGGCCTCAAGGTCGGCCACTCGAGCCGCTCGCTCGACGAGATGGTGCGCATGGCGAAGGGCGACCTGACGATTCGCACCGCGATTCTCGAGGGGCGCTACCTGTGGGGCGACCAGGAGCTCTACGACGAGGCCAGCCGCCGCTTCTGGGCCGACGTCGTGCCCGGCAGCCAGGCGCAGTTCGTGACCGAGAAGCTGGCCGAGCGCAACGCGCGGCACAAGCGCATGGGCGACAGCCGCTACGTGGTCGAGCCCAACGTCAAGGACGGCAAGGGCGGCCTGCGCGACCTGCAGACGCTGTACTGGATCGGCAAGTACCTCCACCGCGTGCAGACGGCCGCGCAACTCGTCGATGCAGGGCTGTTCACGCAAAAGGAATACCGCACCTTCCGGCGGGCGGAGAACTTCCTGCTCGCGGTCCGCTGTCACCTGCACAACATCACCGGGCGGGCGGAAGACCGCTTGACCTTCGACCTCCAGCGCGAGGTCGCCCGGCGGATGCATTTCGCCGACCGCACCGGCAAGAGCGCCGTCGAGCGGTTCATGCAGTACTACTTCCTCCAGGCCCGCCATGTCGGCCACCTGACCGGCGTGTTCCTGGCCCATATCGACGAGGAGATGGCGGCCAAGAAGAAGGCCCGCGGCTTGCTGGCCGGATTCCGCCAGAAGGGCCGCACGCTGAAGGGCTACAAGGTCTTTGGCGGCAAGATCGCCGCCCCGACCAACGACTGGTTCAACAACGATCCGGTGCGCCTTGTCGAGATCTTCCAGCTGGCCGAGGAAAACGCGCTCGAGGTGCACCCCGAGACCATGCGCATGGCCGCGCGCGACGTGAAGGCGATCGACCAGGCGGTGCGCGACGATCCGCGTGCCAATGCGCTGTTCCTGTCGCTGCTGACGGGCCGCAACGACCCGGAGACGGTCCTGCGCTGGATGAACGAGGCGGGCGTGTTCGGCCGCTTCGTGCCCGACTTCGGCAAGGTCGGCGCGCAGATGCAGTTCGACATGTACCACCACTACACGGTCGACGAGCACACCATCCGTGCGATCGGGCTGCTGGCGGCAATCGAGCGGGGCGAGCACAAGGAAGACCACCCGCTCTCGACCGAGATCATCGCCGAGCTGCAGAACCGCCGGGTGCTCTACGTCGCCACCCTGCTGCACGACATCGCCAAGGGCCGCGGCGGCGACCACTCGGTGCTCGGCGCCGAAGTCGCCAACGAACTGTGTCCGCGCCTGGGCATGAGCGAGGGGGAGACCGAAACGGTCGCCTGGCTGGTGCGCTGGCATCTTTTGATGAGCGCCACCGCCTTCAAGCGCGACCTGGCCGACCCCAAGACGATCCTCGATTTCGTCGCCGAGGTCGAAAGCGTCGAACGGCTGCGCCTGCTGCTGGTGCTGACGGTGGTCGACATCCGCGCGGTCGGGCCGGGCATCTGGAACTCGTGGAAGCGCCAGCTGCTGACCGACCTGTTCGACCTGGCCGAGGAACAGCTCCGCCTGGGTCACAAGCGCCACGGGCGCGAGCAGCGCATCGCGGCCAAGAAGGCCCGCGTGCGCGAGCTGCTGGGATCGCGCAGCGAAATCGTCGACCAGCTCGAAAGCCGCTTCGACGACGCCTACTGGATCGCCGAGCCCGAGGACATCATCGCGCTCAACCTGCCGCACTATGCCGCGGCCAAGGAACTCGACCACCGCCTGTCGATCCACACCGAGTACTACCAGGCGCGCGGCGCCACGCTGGTGACCGTGGTCGGCGACGACCACCCGGGCCTGTTCTTCCGCATCGCCGGGGCGATCCACCTCGCCGGCGGCAACGTGATCGACGCGCGAATCCACACCAACCGCGTTGGCAAGGCGGTCGACAACTTCCTGGTGCAGGACCCGCTCGGCAAGCCGTTCCGCGAGGAAGAGCAGCTCGACCGGCTCAAGCGTTCGATCGAGGATTCGCTCTCCGGCAAGATCGAGCTCGTGCCCCAGCTTGCCAAGCGGCCGCTCGCCCGAACGCGGGCCGACAGCTTCGAGGTGCGCCCACGCGTCACGTTCGACAACAAGGCCAGCAACCGCTTCACCGTCATCGAGGTCGCTGCGCGCGATCGCCCGGCCCTGCTCAACCGCTTGGCCCGCGCGCTGTTCGAGAACACGCTGATGGTCAATTCGGCGCATGTCACCAACTATGGCGAGCGCGCGGTCGACACCTTCTACGTGACCGACCTGCTCGGCACCAAGGTCGAGACCCCGACTCGGCTCAAGGCCATCGAGCGCGCCCTGCTCGACGCGGCGAGCGACGAGCGCCAGCGCAGCGCCGAGGCTGCCTGATCACTCGGCTCACCGGCCAATTCGCACATGGCATCGATAGCCGGCCTGCAAATCGGCTTGGTTAACCTGCCCGACAGGTTTAGGGCGCGACCGCTGCCCGCAGGCGCAATTGCGCCAAGGGGAAGGGACGTATTACCGCAATGTCTTTCATGGGATTTTTCCCGTTCCGCGCGGCCGATCTGGCGATCGACCTCGGGACGGCCAACACCGTCGTTTATCTGAAGGGCCACGGCATCGTGCTGGCAGAGCCTTCGGTCGTCACGCTCGAGACGATCCAGGGCATTCGCCGCGTGCGCGCGGTGGGTGACGACGCCAAGCTGATGATGGGCAAGACGCCCGACAACGTCGAGACGATCCGCCCGCTGCGCCACGGCGTGATCGCCGATCTCGAAGTGGCCGAGGAGATGATCCGCCACTTCGTCGCCAAGGCCAAGACCAACGCCGGCGTGCGGCTGCGGGGCAGCCCCGAGATCGTCCTGTGCGTACCCTCCAATTCCACGGTGGTCGAACGGCGCGCGATTCGCGATGCCGCCTCGAACGCCGGCGCGCGCCGGGTCTCGCTGATCGACGAGGCGATGGCCGCCGCGATCGGCGCCGATTTGCCGGTAACCGAGCCGTTCGGATCGATGGTCGTCGACATCGGCGGCGGCTCGACCGAAGTCGGCGTGCTGTCGGTCGGCGGAATGGCGGTCACGCTCTCCACCCGCATCGGCGGCGACCAGATGGACGAGGCGATCGCCAGCCATGTACGGCGCAATCACAACCTGATCGTAGGCGAGGCGACGAGCGAGCGGATCAAGCTCGAAATCGGCGCGGCGACGATCGTGGGCGAACCACGCATCGCCCGCATCCGCGGCCGCGACGTCGTTCGCGGGCGGCCTACCGAAACGCATATCGGGCAGGAAGAAATCGTCGAGGCGCTGCGCGACACCGTCGGCCAGATCGTCGAGACCGTGCGCAATGCGCTCGAGGCCACCCCGCCCGAAATCGCCGCCGACATCATCGAGGGAGGGATCGTCCTGACCGGCGGCGGCGCGCTGCTGGCCGGGATCGACACTGTCATTTCCGAAGCCACCGGCCTGCCGGTCACGGTGGCCGACGACCCGCTGATGTGCGTTGCGCGCGGGGCCGGGCGCGCGCTGGAAGAAGTCCCCTATCGCGGGGTGCTCCACGCAGTCTGAGCGACGGCGAGGCTTTCAGCGCCTCGCCGCACGCTCTTCCCGCAACGATCGCTTAGCCGCAGTCGCGGCACTTGCAGTTCTCGCCGCACTTGCAGTCGGTGCAGGTGCAGGCGGTGTTGCAGCGCTGGTCTTCATTGGTCATTTTCGTACTCCTCGTTGGTGTTGAGGAGCCCCGGATAGGCCGCCGGCCACCAGCAGGATTGAACGAAACGGCTAAACCCGCGTCAGCGTCGTCGCAGGTGCGCCAAAGGTCCGGCGGAAGATCCGGCTGAGATGGGCCGAATCCGAAAATCCCGCGGCATGCGCGGCCTCCGTCAGGGTATCCCCCTCGGAATAGGCCTGCAGCGCCCGGACCAGCCGCAGCCAGAGTAGCCAGGTGCGGAACGGCAGCCCCGTCTCCTCCACGAACAGATGCCGCAGACGGCTTGGCGAAAGGTAGACCCCGGCCGAGGCGCTCACCAGCGTCAGCGGCAGGTCGAGGTTGCGCTCGGCGAAATCCATGATCTTGCGGATGCGGGGGTCGGTCGGCTCCTCTCGTCCCTCGCCGGCCATTGCATCGAGCAGGCCCTGCGCCACGGCGAGGACCTGCGCCGAAGCCAGGTCAGCAGCAAAGGTGCCGTGCAGGGGCGCGAGGATCGGCGCGAAGCGTTCCGCCTCCAGTTCCGCCAGCGGACCGCTTGCAAACAGGCGCTCGCGCAGGAGTTGCCCCTGCCGGCTCTCCGGTTCGACGAACACGAAGGCCAGTAGCCCGTCGGCCTCGAAGCGATGGCGGGCATCGGCGTCGACGGCAATGCCCGGTCCTTCGATCCGCGCTTCGCCGCATTCGAGCGCGAGGCTGCCGCGCAGGCTGAAGGTCAGCTGCAGCGCGTGGTGAGCATGGAAATCGGCATCGCCGAAGCCGCCGGGCGCCTCGAGCACCCAGGCGCTGAGCCCGCTCCCCATTGCCAGCTTGGCCCGACCTTGCGCCATGCCGCCTGGTTAGCACGCGATCGGGCGCGCGGAAATCGGCAGTGCCTCTACGGGTTGCTTCAGCCGCGCGCGCCGAACAGGGCCGTGCCGACCCGCACGTGGGTGGCGCCGAGCATGATCGCCGTCTCGTAGTCGCCGCTCATGCCCATGCTACGACCCGCAAGACCGTGATCGCGCGCGAGCTTGTCGAGCAGGGCGAAGAACGGGGCGGGCTCGATGCCGAGCGGCGGCACGCACATGAGGCCGATCACCGGGATGTCGGCCCCGCCCGCCTGCTCCAGCAGGGCGGGAAGGTCGCCGATCGCGCAGCCGCCCTTCTGCTCTTCCTGCCCGACGTCGACCTGCACGAAGCACGGCACCTGCCGCCCGGCCTTGTCCATGGCCTTGCCGAGTGCCTTGACCAGGCTCGGCCGGTCGAGCGAGTGGATGCAGTCGAACAGCGCCACGGCGTCGTCGGCCTTGTTGGACTGCAACTGGCCGACCAGGTGGAGCTCCACGTCCGGGTAGCGTTCGCGCAGCGCGGGCCACTTGTCCTGTGTTTCCTGCACCCTGTTCTCGCCGAACACCCGCTGTTCGGCCTCGATCAAGCGCTTGATCGACACGGCATCGTGCATCTTGCTGACCGCGACCAGCGTCACCTCGTCGCGTTCGCGCCCGGCGATCTTGCAGGCGTGGGCGATGCGATCTTCGACCGCGGCGAGACGGGAGGCTGCAGTTTCCATGGCCCGGCGCTATAGCGCGCGAGTGACCCCGCGCCACCCTCTCCCCGCTCTCTGGCTGCTGTCGGACGCCCGCAACGACGGGGGGCTGGAAGCCGCTCTGCGCCGCCTGCCGTTCGGCTCGGGCTTCATCTTTCGCCACTACCATCTGCCCCCGCCCGAGCGCTTCGCCCGCTGGCGCGACCTCGCCCGCGTGGCCCGCTCGCACGGCCACGTGCTCATCCTCGCCGACGATGCCCTGACCGCGCGCGAATGGGGCGCCGAAGGCATCTACGGCGCAGCGCGCGGCCTTGTCCCAACGCGCGACATGCTGACTCTCGCGACCGCGCACGGCCTCCACGAGATCGGCCTCGCCAATCGCGCCCGGGCGGATGCCGTCCTGCTCTCCCCCGTCTTCCCCACCCGCAGCCATCCTGGCAGCGCCACCCTCGGCCCCGCCCGCTTCCGCCTGCTGGCAGCGCACGCCCAAATGCCGGTCATCGCGCTCGGCGGCATGACTGCGCGAACCGCCCGCCGGCTCGCCTGGCCCCGCTGGGCGGCGATCGACGGACTTTCTTGACCCCGAGTCCCCGGTCTGCGATTCTTCGCGGCGAAAGGGATCGGCAGATGGCAACGAGAGCGGTTAAGGCCCAGCCCGCCGACTGGCGCGCGGCGTTTCGCCGGGCACTGCGGCGTGCGCTGCAGATGACCGGCGGCGCGCTGCTCTACGCGCTGACCGGTTTCCTCGCCCTGGCGCTCGTCTCCTACGAGCAAACCGATCCCTCGTTCTCGACCGCGGCCGCCGGCCCGGCGCAGAACTGGATGGGCACTCCCGGCGCGTGGGCGGCGGACCTCGCCTTCCTCGGCTTCGGCTGGCTCTCGGTCCTCCTGCTGCCGTTGACCTGGGTGGCCGCCCGCAAACTGTGGCGCGACGCGGAGGAAGAGGACACGCCGCACGGTCGCAAGTGGTGGATCCCGCTGATCCTCCTGCTCGTCGGAATTGCCTTGCTGGGTACCGTGCTGGAACTGGTGACCGATCCACACAACGTGGAAAAGCCCGCCGGATGGGGTGGCCTTGCGGGGCTTCTCGGCGCTGGCAGCATCGAGGCCCTCGCCGGGCGACTGCCCGAAGCAGCGCAGGTATGGACGATCCTGGGCGCCGGGATCGCCTGCCTCGCGGGCGGCGCGGCGCTGGTCGGCAAGGTCTTCGCCTTCGACTGGGCTCAGCTCCTGACGCTGCCCGACGTCCTGCGCCGCATGCCCTCGCTCCCGCGCGAGGAAAACCCCTTCAAGCCGACGAAGAGAGCGCCGCGTCCGCCAGACAGAGCCCGACGGTGAAGCCGAGTTCGACTCCGCCCCGCGCCGACCGACAGAAATCGTCGATGCCAAGGCCGCTGCCCGCCCGGCAGTGCGCAAGGCAGGCAGGGCCAATCAGAAAGATCTCTTCGCAGCCTACGAACTCCCGAGCCTCGACCTGCTCGAGAACCCCCCGCCCGATAAGGGCACCAAGCTCGACAAGCTGGCACTGGAGCGGAACGCCCGCCTGCTCGAGACCGTGCTCGACGACTTCAACGTGAAGGGCGAAATCCATGCGGTGCGGACCGGCCCGGTGGTTACAATGTACGAGCTCGAGCCGGCACCCGGCGTCAAGGCTGCGCGGGTCATCGGCCTCGCCGAGGACATCGCCCGCAACATGAGCGCGATCAGCGCCCGCGTTTCGTCGATCCCGGGCAAGACCGTGATGGGCATCGAACTGCCCAACGCCGACCGCCAGACGGTGAGCTTCAAGGAACTCGCCGCGTCCGAGGCATTCGAGGGGCACAAGGGCGGACTGCCGATCATTCTCGGCAAGGACATCGCCGGTGAACCCATCGTCGCCGATCTCGCTGCCATGCCGCACCTCCTGGTTGCGGGCACGACCGGCTCGGGCAAGTCGGTCGGCCTCAATACCATCCTGCTCAGCCTGCTCTATCGCTTCACCCCGGCCGAGCTGCGGCTGATCCTGATCGATCCCAAGATCCTCGAGCTCAAGAGCTACGACGACATCCCGCACCTCCTGTCGCAGGTGGTCACCGACCCGGCCAAGTCGGTCCGCGCGTTGAAGTGGGCGGTCGAGGAGATGGAGAAGCGCTACCGCATGATGAGCGACATCGGCGCGCGCAACATCGGCGGTTTCAACGAGCGGGTGAAGGCCGCCATCGCCAAGGGCAAGCCCCTGGGCCGCCGCGTCCAGACCGGGTTCGATCCCGAATCGGGCGAGGAACTCTACGAGGAAGAGCAGCTCGATTACGAGGTGCTGCCGCAGATCGTGCTCATCGTCGACGAACTGGCCGACCTGATGGTCACCGTCGGCAAGGAGATCGAGGTGCTCATCCAGCGGCTGTCGCAGAAGAGCCGCGCCGCCGGCATCCACCTGATCATGGCAACGCAGCGCCCCTCGGTCGACGTCATCACCGGCGTCATCAAGGCCAACTTGCCGACACGCATCAGTTTCCACGTCACCAGCCGGATCGACAGCCGTACGATTCTGGGCGAGCAGGGCGCCGAGCAACTGCTGGGCAAGGGCGACATGCTCTACAAGCCGTCGAGCGGCGCGCTGACCCGCGTTCACGGGCCCTTCGTATCGGACGAGGAGGTCGAGCGAGTGGCAACTCACTGGCGCGGCCAGGGCGAGCCCGAGTACATCGACAGCGTCACCGAGGAGCCCGAGGACGGCGGCATGTTCGGCTTCGACGACGAACTGACCGCTTCGGACAACCCGGAAGAGCGCAAGTATCGCCAGGCCTGCCAGGTGGTGTTCGAGGCACAGAAGGCCTCGGGCTCGTGGCTCCAGCGCCAGATGGGCGTGGGCTACAACACCGCCGCCAAGTGGATAGAACGGATGGAGGAAGACGGTTTCGTCGGCCCGGCCAACCATGTCGGCCGGCGCGAAATCTACCGCGACCGCGACGGCAATCCGCTCTAGCAAGCCTCCGCTCTCGGTAAGACTTTCAGGCGCAGGCCGAGAAGACGTCCGCCAACAACTCCGCCAGAGCCTCCCTGCGCGAGCCGATGATATCCTGCCGCACTTCGAGTTCGAGGTACCGCAAGTGCCGCGGATAGGCGTGGCGCGGGACGGTGTAATCGGTCTTGTCCATCCTGTAGGGCTCGTTGTCGCCCACGGATAAAGTGCCGTCTGCCTGGAGAGCCTGCAGCACCCGCAGCGCGAAGTCCTCGCGCCGCCCGTCGTGCAGCACGCCGATCTCCCACGGTCGCTGAAAGCCGTCCATGACGGGCGTGAAGCTGTGCAGCGCGACGATCACCGTCGCCAGTCCGGCCGCCTCGCGAGCATCGAGCAAGTCGGCGATGGCCTGATGGTAGGGCTCGAACACCGCGTCGATCCGCTCCTGCCGGCGCGCGGGCGGCAGACCGGCGTTGGCCGGAACTTCCGTTCCGTCGCTGCTGGCAGCAATCGCCGTAGGATCGGCCGGATCACGGTTGCAGTCGATTACCAGCCGCGAATAGGCCTGGTGCAGGAAGGGCGCGGCGAGACGGACGGACAGCGCCTTGCCAAGCGCTTCGACGCCAATGTCGATCGCGATGTGCCGCTGCAGCTGTTCAGCGGCGAGCCCCAGGCTCTCGAGAGCGATCGGGACAGCGTCCCCCGCGTGGTCGCCCAGCAGGACGAAGGGACCGGGCGCCAGCGCCGATCCGGTCAGTTGCACCGGACGCGGATCGCCCGGGCCCAAAATATCTCGCACAACCGGGACCTTCCGTGTCGCTTATCGTTGTCGAAGCAATGCCCACCGTATCGATCAGCCACGTCACCCGCTATCGCTATCGCAGCGACGTCGCCTTCGGGGAACACCGCATCCTGGTGCGGCCGCGCGAAAGCTACGACCAGCGGCTGCTGACCGCCTCGCTCGACGTCGACCCCGAGCCCGAGAGCCTGCGCTGGATCCAGGACGTATTTGGCAACGCGGTTGCCGTCGCCACGTTCGGCGACCGCGCCGACCGGCTCGAGGTGCGCGGGACCGCCGAGGTCGAGCATCTCCCGATGGGTTTTGACGAGATTGCCGTGGAACCCTACGCCCGGCGTTTTCCGTTCAACTATTCGGCGGAGGACATGCCCGACCTCCTGCGCTCGATCGAGCGGGCCTATCCGGACCCCGACCGTTTGCTCGACGAATGGGCGCGTGGCTTCGTGCCGCCCGACCGTGCGGTCGACACGCTCGAGCTACTGCGGGAAATGACCGAGGCAGTGAAGCGCGACTTTACGTACGCCAAACGGTACGAAAAGGGCGTCCAGCCCCCGCTGGTAACCCTGCGCCGCAAGGGCGGGACCTGCCGCGACTACGCCGTGCTGATGATGGAGGCGGTCCGCGCACTGGGCTTCGCGGCGCGCTTCGTTTCCGGCTATCTCTACAACGAGAGGGAATCCGATGCGCGCGTGGGCGGGCATTCGACCCACGCCTGGCTGCGGGTGTTCCTGCCGGGCTCCGGCTGGATCGAGTTCGATCCGACCAATGGCATCGTCGGCAATCGCGGCCTGATCCGCGTCGCGGTGGCGCGCGATCCCGACCAGGCCAAGCCCCTCACCGGCAGTTGGCGAGGGATCAAGGACAGCCAGATCGACATGGACGTCGACGTCCGCATCAAGCACGTTGACGTTGCCACCCGCCACCCCAAATTCTCCGCCAAGGAGGCCGTCTGATGCTCGTTCGCGCGGGGTTCGACATCGAATTCGAGACCGAGGCACCCGTACCGATGCTCGCGCTGCTCAACGTGCGGCCCGAACGGCAGGGCGACCTCCTCACGCCCGAGGTACTGCAGACCGACCCGCCGGTACCGGTCCGGACGTTCATAGACGGGTTCGGAAACGTCTGCTCGCGCTTCGTCGTGCCCAAGGGCGGAATTCGCCTGCGCAGCGACTTCGTGATCGGCGACCCCGGCACACCCGACCCAGTCCATCCCGACGCCGCCCAGCTCGCGATCGAAGACATGCCCGATGAGGTGCTGCCGTTCCTGATGAGCTCGCGCTATTGCGAGGTAAGTCTCCTGGCCGACGAGGCGTGGAACATCGCCGGTTCGCTCGAAGGAGGGTGGGAAAAGGTGCAGGCGCTGGTCGACGCCGCGCACGACCGGCTGCGGTTCGATTACATGAAGGCGAGCACCGACCGGACGGCGCGCTCGGCGTTCGACGAGCGTTACGGGGTTTGCCGCGACTTCGCTCATCTCGCCATTACGCTGTGCCGCGCGGTCAACATCCCGGCGCGCTACTGCACCGGCTATCTTGGCGACATCGGAATCGATCCTTTCGACGATCCGATGGATTTCTCCGCTTGGTTCGAAGCCTATCTCGATGGTCGCTGGCACACCTTCGACGCGCGGCACAACCGTCCCCGCATCGCCAGGATCGTCATGGCCCGCGGGCGCGACGCGACCGACGCCGCGCTGACCACTGGCTTCGGCAGCGCCGTGCTGAAGCGGTTCGACATCCACACCGACGAGGTGGCTGGCACCGACCTGTCCCGTCCGCCCGCCGAAACCGCGCTGCCGCAGCATGCGGGCTGCCACGGCTGAGGCCATTGCTGGCGCGATAGCGGCATCTGGGACGATTTCGCCCGCCCGGTGGGCGACGGGGGCTTCGAGTTCTCCGCATGAGCGCCCGTCCGAGCCTGGCGGCCGCTACTAATGCCGCAGCGAAGGTGGCTCCAGCCCGACTTCGGCCAAGGCCTGCTGCAGGTCCCCGAACCGGTAGGGCTTCTTGAGGAACACACTACCTGCAACAGGGCGCATCTGGTCGGGCGAGTAGCCGCTGACATAGATCACGGGCAGGCCGGGAATCAGTTCGCGCGCGCGCATGGCCAGGTGCCAGCCGTCCAGCTCTCCGGGCATGCGAATGTCGGTAATCAGGGCATCGAGCGGATCGGCGTTCTGCAGCACTTCGAGCGCCCGCTCGCCATCGCTGGCGCAGACCGTCTCGTAGCCCATGTCCTCGAGGTCGGCACGCGCGACCTCGAGAAGGAGCGCTTCATCCTCAACCAGCAGTACCGTTTGACCCATCGAACCCATCCACCACACTGTCGACAGGGAGGAACATGCGGACCGTTGTCCCGGTTCCCGGGGTGGACACGATTTCTACCGACCCACCATGCTGTTCGACGGTGCCGTAGACCTGGCTCAGGCCGAGGCCAGAGCCCTTGCCCACCGGCTTGGTGGTGAAGAAAGGGTCGGCGGCGCGCGCGAGTGTCTCGGCGTCCATGCCCTCGCCGGTGTCGCTGACCGCCACTTCCACCCCCTTTGCGGTGCCAAGGCGGGTCGAGATGGTCAGCGTGCCGCCTTCGGGCATCGCGTCGCGCGCATTGATACCCAGGTTCACGATCGCATTCTCGATCTGGCTGCGATCGGCAACGGTCAATGGCAGCGCGGCAGCAAGATCGCACTCGACCGAGATGTGCGAGCCGATCGTCTGGCGCAGCAAGTCGCATGCGTCACCCACCACGGCATTGAGGTCGAGCGGCCGGGGCTCCAGCGGCTGCTGCCGGGCGAAGGCGAGCAGTTGTTCGACCAACCGGGCACCCCTCTCCGATGCTGCGATGGCCTGTTCGATAGCCTTGCGTCCCGCCGCGTTGTCCGTGCCCTTTCGCTTGGCCCGGTCGAGGTTGCCGAGGACGACGCCGAGCAGGTTGTTGAAGTCGTGCGCCACGCCGCCGGTGAGCTGCCCGATCGCCTCCAGCTTCTGCGCCTGGCGCAGCATTGCCTCGGTCCGCTCGCGCTCCTCGGCCGCGCGCACGAGGGCCGCGTTCGCTTCCTGCAACGCCGCTGGCGAGGGAATGGCGACCAGCCTGGGCAGCAGCGGGACAAGCAGGACCGCGGTCCACAGCGACGCCACGGCCGTCACGATCTTGATCAGTGCTTCCCACCCGTAGGCGGGAACCCACAGGGTGACGATGCCCATGACGTGGGTCATCCCGCAAGCCAGGATGAATACCGCAAAGAGACCCAGCATCCAGCCGAATTCGATATCCTGCCGCATCCTGAGCAGGCGCCACAGGATGAACGGAATAGAGAAATAGGCAGCGGCGATCACAGCATCCGCGGCGACATGCGACCAGACCAGCTCCGGCTCCCACAGAAGGCAGTAGCCATGCGGCGCCAGCCCCCTCACCGCGAGAAACCGATCGATCCATTCAAGCATGCGCTGCGCTCCTGATCCGGTTGGCCGCCGAGTGCAGCCTTCGAAAGACGTCAATGGGCCCCGGTGCAGGAGGCGCAACCCCTGTCGTCCGACAGGGGTCGCGGACGTCAATCCCGCGCGCCGTGATGCAAACCGGGTTTACATCGCACAATGATCTGCCAGCAAGGCGGGCAAAGGAGAGAACCCGATGGCGAGCAAGTACGAAGCAGAAGTCTACCGCTGCATGGATCCCTCGATCGAACTGCACGACAAGGTCACCGACCCGCTGCACAAGGCAATCCTCAAGAACTACTGCCGCCACGTCCACCTCGAAGGCGCGAGCATGTTCGAGGAAATCACCGCGCCCGACATGATGGCCCCCGATCCGGTCTATCACATTACCTGGGGCGACACCCCGTTCCAGGTCCACGGCACCAAGGGCGTGTTCGACTTCTACTCCGGAATCGGCGAGATCGTGCTGTGGAACAGCGGCGACAAGGTCGCGGTGGCCGACTGGGGCATCGCCGACGAAATGTGGTTCCACCAGATGAGCACCGGGACGGAACTGGCCAAGGTCGGCCACCAGGGCCTGAAGGCGGACGGGCTCTACCTCGTCCACTCGCTGCAGGCCTTCATATGGCCCTACGACGAGAACGCGCTCCTGAAGGGCGAGCACCTCTACGAGGACAAGTCGACGCTGAAGATCGAGGAGATCGATCCGGCTGAATTCATGCCCGCCGCGCGCGTGCGCGAAATCCACCGCGAATGTCTCGCCGAACTAGAGGAGCGCTGGGGGCCGGAGTACTGGGTCTGGAAGCGTTAGTCGCGCCGACGCGCGGCATCGACGACCCAGCGGATCGCTGCGGGGGCAGGCGCGACAAGCGGCACTTCCAAGGGCGTTGCGCTGCGCCGCCAAGGCGCTACTCTCGCCGCGACAACGGGCGGCCAGCACCTGCCCTGGAGAGGAAAAGATCGCATGACATCAGCCCCCCGCGCGCTTCGCGCCGCCCTGTTCGCCGCTGCCGCGTTTGCCCTTGGCACATCCCTCGCCGCGTCCGCGCAGGACAACGCCCAATGGGTCGCCAGCTGGACAGCCGCGCCGCACGCACCGCTCGGGACCGAAGGACCATTCGCCGCGGCGAGCTATGACGACGTCACGCTCACCCAGGTCATTCGCCTGACCGAAGGCGGCGAGAAGCTGCGGGTGAAGCTTTCCAACCGCTATGGCCCCCACCCGTTGAAGATCGGCGCCGCGCGGATCGCGCAGATCGACGATGGCGGCAAGGAAGTGCCCGGCACCGGGCGGATGCTGACGTTCGGCGGCATGGCCGGCGCCACGATCCCGCGGGGCGCGCCTTTCGTGTCCGATGCGATCGACGTCGACGTGCCCGACCTCGCGCGGATGAAGGTCGAGCTGTACCTTCCGGAGGACACCGGTCCGTGCACCTGCCACCTCACCGGCGTGGACGAGCTGGCGGTGAGCCCGAAAGGCAACTTCGTCGGCAAGGCCTTCACTCCGGTCGACACCAAGCAGTTCCGCGCCTTCCTTGCGGGGATCGATGTCCTTTCGCCCGATGCCGAGGGGACCATCGTGACCTATGGCGATTCGATCACCGACGGGGTCGGCTCGACGCCCGGCAAGAACCGCCGCTGGCCCGATGTGCTGGCCGACCGGCTGCAGGCCGCGGGCAAGGAATGGGCGGTCGCCAACCAGGCGATAAGCGGCAACCGCGTGCTGGCCCCGGGTATGGGTGAAAGCGCGCTCAGCCGGTTCGACGAGGACGTGCTGAGCCTGCCCAATGTAAAGTACATGATCGTGTTCGAAGGCGTGAACGACATCGGCAACGCCTTCGGCCCTCAGCGGACCGGCGGCCCGAACATTCCCGGCCTCGACCAGCCGAAGATCACCGCCGAGGACATGATCGCCGGCTTCAAGCAGCTCATCGCCCGCGCGCACGAGAAGGGCATCAAGGTCATCGGCGCCCCGATCGGCCCCTACAAGGGCGCGAGCTACTGGAGCGAGGAGGGCGAGGCCGCGAGGGCGAAGATCAACGACTGGATCGTCAACGGCGGCGCCTTCGACGCCGTGACCCGGATCGACCTTGCCTTCGCCGACCCCGCCGACCCGCGCCAGATGCGCGAAGGGTACCACATGGGCGACCACCTCCACGGCAGCGACGCCGGGCTCAAGGCGGTGGGCGAGAGCATCGACCTGGGGTTGTTCGACTAGGTGACCCTCGGGAAGGTACTCCATCCTTCCCCGCTCTGGGCAACAACGCAAAGCGGCGGCGCGGGGGACTGGTCCCGCGCCGCCGCCTCTCGCTGTCTGGGGATTACTTCAGTTCTTCGCCGGTCAGCGTGGTGCTGTTTTCTACGACCGCCTTGTTGATTGCCTGGACGTCGTCGGGCGAGGCGATGAAGCCGATCTTCGAGAGCGGGCCGCCCTTGGCCCATGAGTTCGACCACGCGGCGATGAATTCCTTCAAGCCGGGGATCGCATCGAGGTGCGCCTTCTTGACGTAGATGTAGAGCGGGCGCGCGCCGGGGTACTTGAAGCTCGAGATGTTGTCGTAGGTCGGCTCGACGCCGTTGATCGTCAGGCCCTGGAGCTTGTCGTCGTTCTCCTCGAGGTAGGAGTAGCCGAAGATCCCGACGGCATCCTTGTTGGCCTCGATCTTCTGCACGATCAGGTTGTCCTGCTCGCCCGAGTCGACATAGGCGCCGTCCGAACGAACTTCGGTGCAGACCTGCTCGTACTGTTCCTTGTTCGAATCCTTGAGAGCCTTCATCGCCGGGTCGCTCTCGCAGCCCTTCTGCAGGATCAGCTCCTTGAGCGCGTCACGCGTGCCCGAAGTGGACGGCGGGCCATAGACGAGGATGCGTTTGTTCGGCAGCGACGGGTCGACGTCGTTCCAGTTCTTGGCCGTCTGCTCCTTGCCGAACGGCTTGGCGGCGAGCGCCTTGTAAACGATTTCGGGCGAGAGATTCATGTCGATGCCGCCCTGCGTGCTGGCAAAGGCGATGCCGTCGAGGCCGACCTGGATTTCCATGATGTCGGTCACGCCGTTGGCTTTGCACTTCTCGAACTCGCTCGCTTTCATGCGGCGGCTGGCATCGGCGATGTCGGGCGTGTTGGCGCCCACGCCGGCGCAGAACAGCTCCATCCCGCCGCCGGTGCCCGTCGATTCGATGAGCGGAGACTTGTACTGCGGGTTGTCCTTGGCGAAGTCTTCGGCGACCGACTTGGCAAAGGGATAGACGGTCGACGAACCGACCGCGCGGATCGAGTTGCGGGCACCGCCAGCACCGCCCCCGTTGTCGCCGCAAGCGGCGAGCGCAAGGGCCGAAAGGGTGGCGAGGGCGAAGGACTTGGTAAGTTTCATCTGGGGTAATCCCTGCTTGAGTTGCTGGCGTTCGTTATGCGCGATGTGTGACGATGAAATGACAAGACGCGTCAGAAGCGAAACTGTCCATAGATGCCGATTTCGTCGCGATCGGCCTGTCCGGTGCCGAGATTGCCGGCCTTCAGCCCGCCCTCGCTGTCGTCGTGTTTCCATACGAGAGCGAGGTCGACGATCTTTGCCGGGCTGTACTGCAGGCCGAGCATGTAGAAATCGGCTTTGCGCAGCGGCGCGGTCTTCTGGTTTGGCTCGACCCGGTCGTAGCGGCCGAAGACGCTCCACTGGTCGATCGGCGCGGCCGAAGCGAACAGCGAATAGCCTTCCGCCTTGTCTTCCGGTGCAGCGAGAGCGACCTTCCAGTTCTTCGCGGTGAAGTATTCGCCGCCCACAGTCACCGGGATTCCGCCGACCTCGTCCTTCCAGGCGAGCAGGGCGTTGAAGCGGGTGGCCGTGCGATAGGGGAGAGCGCCCTCGACATCCTGGCCCAGCTTGCCGCTATAGCCGCCGATGCCGGCGTTGAAGCCCTTGTACCTGACCGAGACGCGGCCCTCGAGATCGATCGTCTTGGTCAGCTTGGGATCACGGTAGCCGCCGCCGTCGATCGCCGAGACCTGGTAACTGACCAGACCGTCGGCCAGGTCGCCAGCGGCATGGACGCCCCAGTCGGCCGAAGTGCCGAAGCCGTAGAAGTCGACCAGTTCCTTCTCGATGTGGCGATAGCCGTTGATGCCTTCGGCATAGGGCACCCACGGCATGTCGGCCGAACCGAAGCGCAGCTTGAGTTCCTTGGCGAGCTTCGCCTCGAGGTAGGCCTTCTTGACGTAGAACCCCATGCCGACGTTCTTGCCACCGTTGTCCACGCGGCTGATGTCCATCGTCACGTTACCGGCGAAGGTGTCGTCGAACTTGTGGTCGACGCCGACGTAGAAGCGCTTGATCTCGAAACCCGAGTCCTTCTCGACGTTCGTACCGGCGGCGTTATCGGCGTTCACGGTGCTCATGTTGAAGTACATGCGGCCGGACACCTTCGTGTCGGCCGCCCACTGTGCGGCCTTGGCGAAAGCACCGCTCTTCTCGCCGCCGTCCTTGGCCGCTTCGGCCGAGACGCTGGCGGCCTGCGCCACCTCGCTTGCCGTAGTGGCGGCAGTCGTCGCGGCATCGGCCTTGGCATTCGCCTGGTCGAGTTGCGACTGCAGCGTTTCCATCCGCGCCGCCATCTGCGCCATCTGCGCCCGCATTGCGGCAAGCTCGTCCCGAATTGCCGTGTCGCTGTCCTGGGCGTTGGCGGGAACGGCCCACGCGCAGGACGCGGCGAGGGCGATGGTCGATACCTGTAATCTGAAGGTCATGTTGCAGCTTCCGGGCGCGGATATGTCCGCCGTGTGACGCGCCGCTAGTTGTCAAATGTTACGCTAGGATGACAGATTTCGCGCCAGCGTGTGACGGCCTGTGGACAATTCTCCGCGCGCTTCGCCGGCCGCAGACCCATTGCGCGCAACCGGTTGCAACTGTAACGGCCCCGACAATCAGGAGATTCTCCATGCGCATCGGCTGCCCCAAGGAAATCAAGAACCGCGAATATCGCGTCGGCCTCGCGCCCGAGAGCGCGATGGAACTGGTCAAGCACGGCCACGAAGTGTGGATCGAAACCGGGGCGGGCCTGGGCATCGGGGCGACCGACGGCGAGTACAAGGCGGCGGGGGCAAAGATCGTCGACGGGCCCGAGGCCATCTTCGCCGAGTGCGAGATGGTGGTGAAGGTCAAGGAGCCGCAGCCCGCGGAGCGCGCCATGCTGCGCGAAGGGCAGATCCTCTACACCTACCTCCACCTCGCGCCCGATCCAGAGCAGACCGCAGACCTGGTAAGGTCGGGCGTGACCGCGATCGCCTACGAGACTGTCACCGGGCCAGGCGGCTCGCTGCCGCTGCTCAAGCCGATGAGCCAGGTCGCCGGGCGGATGAGCATCCAGGCCGGCGCAACCGCCCTGGAAAAGGCACACGGCGGGCGCGGCGTTCTGCTCGGCGGCGTGCCGGGCGTGATGCCGGGTAAGGTCGTCGTCATCGGCGGCGGCGTGGTCGGCTTCAACGCGGCGCAGATGGCCGCCGGCCTCGGCGCCGACGTGACGATCATGGACCGTAACCCGGAAGTGCTCGAACGCGTCGGCACTCACTTCGAGGCACGCGCCGCCACCCGCTTTTCCAACCAGGCCAACCTGGAAGACGCGGTGTGCGATGCGGACCTGGTCATCGGCGCGGTGCTGATCCCGGGCGCAGCGGCGCCCAAGCTCGTCACCCGCGAGATGCTCAAGTGCATGAAGCCGGGCGCGGTGTTGGTCGATGTCGCGATCGACCAGGGCGGCTGTTTCGAGACGAGCCGGCCCACAACACATGACAACCCGACCTACGTGATCGACGAGATCGTCCACTACTGCGTCGCCAACATGCCCGGCGCGGTCAGCCGTACCAGCACTTATGCGCTCAACAACGTGACGCTGCCGCACGCGCTGCGCATCGCCGACCTGGGCTGGAAAGAAGCCATGCGGCGCGATCCGCACCTGGCCCAGGGTCTCAACGTCCACGCTGGCCGTGTAACCTATCCCGCGGTAGCCGAGGAACTGGGATATGACCTGCTCAGCGTCGAGGATGCGATCGCCTGATCGGGCACACCGACATGGTATAATCCCGGTTAACGCCTTAACCCATTTGTAGGCCTCGGCGGGGTAGAAACCCAGCGATGGCGGGGTCCAAACTTCTGGCAAGGCTGCTCGTGCTGGCGGCACTGCTGATCGGCGCATGGCAGCCGGCAACGGCGGCCCCCATTCGCTATGTCAGCCCGTCCTGCCATGCCTACTCCGCAACCTCGGTGACGATGGAGCGCGCCGCCAGCCTGCGGTGGGATTGCGACAAGGGATCGTGGCGGGATGGCCAGCCCGTCAGCTGGCTGCGCTTTCCCGCGGGCAAGCTCGGCGCGCCGGCGACCGAGTTTTCCAGCCGCATAACCGTGTTTCGCGCAATTGCCATCGCATCGGTGGACACAGCGGGGCGGATGCGCGTGCGCACCTATACGCCCGAGGATGCCGAGGCGATCGTGGACGGCGCGGTTTTCCGGCTGAAGATGCCGCCGCCCCTGCCCGACAATCGCTACTGGGTCGTGCGAATCGAACGACCGCACTCGGTCACCGTGCAGAGCGAGGCCCGCATCGCCCACGATGACCTGCACGACGCGGGGTCCCTGATTGCCATCGCGGTGCTCTCGCTGGTGCTGGGGATGCTGGTCACGCCGCTGCTGTTCGATATCAACTTCTACATCGTCCTGCGCGAGCGCTTCGTGCTGCTGCACGCGGGAATGGTGATGGCGATGATATCCTACCTGCTCTTCGCCGGTGGACTGGTCGGTCTGGCCGGGCGCATGCCGATCACTCTGATGGCGGTCGTCGCACCGCTTGCCTGGGCCATCGGCGTCGGCATGGCCGGGTTCTTCATCGAGCACTACCTCGAGCCCGAGAGTCTTTCGCCGCGCAGCGCGAATATCGTCCACTTCACGGCCTGGTGGACCATTCTGGTGCCGGGAATCGCTTCGTTCCAGCTCGACGTCACTCAGCCGATCGACAATCGCCTCTATTTCTATGGCTTCCTGCCCGTGATCCCGATCTACAGCGTCGTGATCCTTCGTGCTCTGTTCGGCGGCAGCCGCGCAGCACGCTTCCTGGTTGCCGCCTGGGCACCCATCATCTTGGCCTCGGCCGACCGGCTGTTGCGCGGACTGGGCGCCTATACCGGACCGACTTCGCTGGACCTGTCCATGTTTCTCGCCATGGGCGTGGAGGTCATCATCATTGCACTGGGGGTGGCCGATCGTTTTCTCGCCATTCGCCGCCAGCGCGATCTCGCCCGGATCGAGGCCCGCGAGATGGAAGTGCTGAGCGAGCGCGATCCACTTACCGGCCTGTACAACCGACGCCTGCTTGAGGAGCGTTTCGACCTGCTGCGGGCCGAGGGATTTACCACCCTTGCCGTGGTGGACCTCGACCGCTTCAAGTCGATCAACGACACCCACGGACATTCGATGGGCGACAAGGTCCTGCAGGCGGTCGCCGATGCACTGGAGCCCGACGACGACACGCTGCCCTTCCGCCTCGGCGGCGAGGAATTTCTTCTGCTGATGCGCGGTGCCAATACGCTCCAGCGGGCCGAGCGCCTGCGGCAGGCGGTACCCACGCGGGTGGCGAGCGAAGTGTCAGGGCTCGACCGCATGGTCACCGCCAGCATGGGAGTGATCGAGGTGCCGCGCAACGCCATGCCACACGCGACGCTCGAGGTGCTCTACGAGCGCGCCGACCGCCTGCTCTACGAAGCCAAGCAGCATGGTCGCAACCGCACCGTCAGCGAACGCATGCGGGTCTTCGCCCCCCGTCAGGGCGAGCGGCGCAAGATCGCCGCCAGCGCCTCGTGACGCACTAGGCTGCGCGCGGCAGGAACGGCACAGCAACTTCCGCCGGCACGCGCATCAGCCGGCCGCTGGCGGCATCGATCATCGCCCAGGTCGTCCTCGCCTCGACCAGCACCTTGCCCGCTTCGTTGCGGAAGGTGGTGTAGCGGTCGAACCGGGCGCCGCTGGGCCCCTCGCGGATTTCTGTCGTGCCGGTGCAGCTCTCGCCCTCGCCGATGTTGCCGCGATAGTCGATCTCGTGCCGAGTAACGAACCAGGCATAGGCGTCGCGGTCCTGCGGTCGCGCGACATTCATCCAGTGCGCAGTGGCGAGGTCCTCCATCCAGCGCAGCCAGACCGTGTTGTTGACGTGGCCGTAGACATCGATGTGCTCGGGCAGCGCCGTGAACTCCATGGTCCAGCTCGATGTCAAAGCCCCACCCCCATCTGCCACAGGATGAAGGCGACCTCCTCGGCCGTTTCCCGCAAACTCTCGAACCGCCCCGACTTTCCGCCGTGGCCCGCTCCCATGTTGGTCTTGAGCAGCAGCTCGTTGTCGTCGGTCTTCAGCTCGCGCAGGCGGGCAACCCACTTGGCGGGCTCCCAGTAGGTCACGCGCGGGTCGTTGAGCCCGGCGGTCACCAGCAGCGGCGGATAGGGCTGCGCGCGAACGTTGTCGTAGGGGCTATAGCTGCGGATCAGCTCGAACGCGGCCCGGTCCTCGATCGGGTTGCCCCACTCGGGCCATTCGCCGGGCGTCAGCGGGAGCGTGGGATCGAGCATTGTCGCCAGCACGTCGACGAACGGGACATGAGCGACGACGGCACCCCACAGTTCCGGGTCGGAATTGACCACCGCGCCCATCAGCTCGCCGCCGGCCGAGCCGCCGGAGATCGAGATCTGTCCGGCCTGCGTCAGCCGACGCTCGATCAGGCCCTTCGCCGCGTCGACGAAATCGGTGAAAGTATTGGTCCGGCTTTCCAGCTTGCCCGCCTTGTACCAGGCGCGGCCCATGTCGTCGCCGCCGCGGATGTGGGCAATGGCATAGGCGAAACCGCGGTCAACCAGGCTGAGGCGCGTGGTCGAGAAGCCCGGCGGGATGGCGATGCCATAGGCCCCGTAACCATAGAGGTGCAGCGGGCCGCCAGGCTTGCGGTCCTTGCGGTACATCACGCTGACAGGGATTGCCGTGCCATCACGCGCCGTGATTTCAAGCCGCTCGGTTGTGTAAAGGCTGCGGTCGTATCCGGAGGGAATTTCCTGCCGCTTGAGCAGTGTCAGCCCGCGGCTCGCCACGTCGTAATCATAAGTGCTCGCCGGGCTGATCATGCTCTCGTATGAGACGCGCAGCACGGTCTGCTCGTACTCCGGATTGGAGCCCATGCCGGCGCTGTACGTCGCCTCGGGAAACTCGATCGGCTCGATGCGGCCCGGCTCGTCGTAGTAACGTATCTCGACCCGGTCGAGGCCGCCGAGCCGACCGTCGATGACGAAGAAATCGCGAAACAGCTCGAAGCCGGTCAGGTAGAATTCGTCCGATCCCTCGACCAGCGACTGCCATTCGCCGGGCGCGTCCAGCAGGGCAGTGGCGAGGCGGAAGTTCTCGTGCCTGTCATTGGTGTGAACCCAGACGGTGCCGTCGCGGATGTCGACATCGTATTCGACACCTTTCTCCCGCGGCTTCACCACCTTGGGAGGGACCGTGCAGTCGGCCGCCGGGATAAGCCAGCATTCGCTCGTCTCGTGGTCGCCGGACGAAACGATCAGCCAGTCTTCCTGCGCGCTGAGCGAGGAGGAAACGCGGAAGCCCTCATCGTCTTCGTGATAGAGCTCGACATCGCCGCTCGGCGGCGTGCCCAGCCGGTGGATGCGGGCATTGTCGGTCCGCCAGTTCTCGTTCGCCAGCGAATAGACCAGCGCGCTGTCGCCCTCGACCCAGACCAATGCCGATAGCGTGCCGGGAATCTCGTCGGGCAGGTGCTCGCCGGTCTGCAGGTCCTTGATCTTTGCGGTGTACCGCTCCGACCCGTTGTCATCGACCGAGTAGGCGAGCAGCCGCCCGTCCTTCGACACAGACAGAGCGCCGAGCCGGAAGTACTCCTTGCCCGCAGCCATCGCCGTCTCGTCGAGCATCAGTTCGTCGGCGTTGCCGTCCTCCGGGGCCCCGACCGGCCGGCGCCACCACTTCTTGTACTCGGCGCCTTCCTCGTATTCGATCCAGTAGAGCCAGTCGCCGTCCTTCTGCGGGACCGACTTGTCCGCCTCCTTGATCCGCGCCCGCATCTCCTTGAATAGCGCATCGACCTCGCCCTTGCGGTCGCCCATGCGCGCTTCGAACCATTCGTTCTCCGCCTTCAGGTGGGCGAGGATCTCGGCGTCCTCGACCTTGGGATAGCCGGAGTCGCGCAGCCAGGCGTAGTCGTCGGCGACGGTGAAGCCGTGGTGCGAGACGCTGGACGGCTTCTTCGCCGCGACGGGAGGCAAGGTGGGCGGGGTCTGGGGTGTGGCGTCGTTCATCGCGCGGCACTATGTTGCAGATGAAAGGACTTCAAGACGATGTTGATGCAGACCCATGAGGCCCGGCTCGATGGCTTGCGCAAGGAACTGGCGCGGCGCGGGCTCGACGGCTTCGTCGTTCCGATCTCCGACGAGCACATGAGCGAGTACGTCGGCGCCTATGCCCAGCGTCTCGCCTGGCTGACAGGGTTCGGGGGATCGGCCGGCACGGTCGCGGTGCTGAAGGACAAGGCAGCGATCTTCGTCGACGGCCGCTACACCCTGCAGGTGCGCGACCAGGTCGACGGCAAGCTTTACGAATATCACTCGGTGCCGGCGGAGAGCCTCGCCCAGTGGCTGGCTGACAACACCGGGGAAGGCGCGAAGGTCGGTTACGATCCGTGGCTGCACACGCGTGGCTGGGTCCGTTCGGCGAGCAAGCTGCTGGCGGAGGCCGGGGCCGAGCTGGTGCCGGTCGAGAGCAACCCGATCGACGCGGTGTGGGACGATCAGCCCGCCCCGTCCCAAGCTCCCGCCATGGTCCATGAGGATAGGTACGCTGGCCGCTCGGGCTCCGAAAAGCGGGCCGAGGTGGCCGAGTTCCTCAAGGCCAAGAAGCTCGACGCCGCCGTCATCAGCGCACTCGATTCGGTCGCCTGGCTGCTCAACGTGCGCGGCAGCGACGTGGAGCGCACCCCGGTCGCGCTGTCGTACCTGCTCGCCCACGCCGACGGCACGGCGGAATGGTTCATCGCGCCCGACAAGGTCCCGGCCGATGTCGCCGCGCACCTCGGCAATGCGGTGGCTATACGCCCGCGCGACGAGTTCGAGGGAGCACTGAAGTCGCTCAAGGGCAAGCGCGTCGCCGCCGACCCCGACCGCGCAGTGGCCGCGATCTTCGCCGCGCTGGAGGAGGCGGGGGCCGAGCCCGTGGCGCTGACCGACCCCACGATCCTCCCCAAGGCGATCAAGAACGAGGCCGAACAGGTCGGCCACCGCACCGCGCAGGCGCGGGACGGGGCGGCCGTGACGAAGTTCCTCCGCTGGCTTTCGATCGAAGGTCCGAAGGGCGGCGTGGACGAGCTGTCCGCCGCGGCCCGGTTGCAAGCCTTCCGCGCCGAGGACCCGCTGCTCAGGGACCTGAGCTTCGACACCATCAGCGGCGCCGGTCCCAACGGCGCGGTGGTCCACTACAAGGTCAGCGAGGAAACCAACCGCCCGCTCGACCCGGGGAGCGTCTATCTCGTCGACTCGGGGGGCCAGTACCCCGACGGGACGACCGACATTACCCGCACGGTGTGGATCGGGACTCAGGATGGGGCGGGCGAGCCGAGCGCCGAAGTGCGCGACCGCTTCACCCGCGTTCTCAAGGGCCACATCGCGCTCGCGACACAGACCTTCCCGCAAGGCACCAACGGTTCGCAGCTCGACACGCTCGCGCGGCAATACCTGTGGATGGCCGGTCTGGACTACGCCCACGGCACCGGCCACGGCGTCGGCAGCTTCCTCGCCGTCCACGAGGGGCCGCAGCGTATCGCCAAGCCGGCTGGCGGGCAGGCCGGAACCGGGCAGGAGCTGATGGCCGGGATGATCCTCTCGAACGAGCCCGGCTACTACAAGACCGGCGAATATGGCATCCGGATCGAGAACCTCGTCCTCGTCGAGCCGCGGGAGATCGCAGGCGCGGAAGGCGAGTGGCTCGGGTTCGAGACGCTCACGCTGGTCCCGATCGACCGGACACTTGTAGATGAAGCGCTTCTTTCGCCCGCCGAACAGCGCTGGTGGAACGAATATCATGCGCGTGTCCTCGAGGTGCTCGCGCCGCAGCTTGCGGGCGACGACCTGGCATGGCTGACCGAGGCATGCCGGCCCTTGTAGCCCTTCCGCTGTTCGCTTAATGTTCCGCCTCGCGAGTTGCAGATGAGGAGCACGCGATGATCGGTTACGTTACCCTGGGGACCAACGACCTCGAACGGTCGGCACGTTTCTATGACGCGATCGCCGCCGAACTGGGCGTACCGCGCTTCATGGAAGGCGAAAACAACATCGCCTGGGGAACGGCGGATGGCGGCGCAGGCGTCGCGGTCGTCAAGCCGTTCGACGGCAACGCCGCCTCGGTCGGAAACGGCACGATGGTCGCGCTCGATGCCAGGGATCCCGCGCAGGTCGACCGCATTCACCAGATCGCGCTGGCCAACGGCGGGAGCGACGAAGGCGCGCCTGGCCTGCGCGGGGGCGGCTTCTACGCGGCCTATTTCCGCGACCCCGACGGGAACAAGCTCAACGCCTTCTGCATGGGCGTGCAATGACGGCCGGCAAGCAACTTGAAACCCACCCGATCCATCTCGGCAAGGCGCCCAACGGGGGAGCGGGCGCGGAAGCCCAGCCCGAGTTCCCGCGCGACGAGCGGGCGATGGACTGGTACATGGACTACGGCCGCCGGACCGAGGCCGACGGCCAGCAAGGCCGGCTGGTCTCGATGTTCACCTTTACCGAGGACTGGCCGGGCTGGGAAATGCACCCGGCGGGCGACGAGGTGGTGCTGTGCACCGCCGGAAGCATGACCCTGCACCAGGAATTTCCCGACGGCAGCACCCGGACCGTTACGATCGGCCCGGGCGAATACGCCATCAACCCGCCTGGCGTCTGGCACACCGCGGACATCGCCGGCGCGGCGGCCGGGGTGTTCATTACCCCCGGCCTCGGCACCGAGCATCGCCCGCGCTGATACGCTGCTTGCGCGGCTTTCTGTCGCGCTGGTGAACGCGCGAGCCGGACAAATTGCGGGTCGATGAACGATGCCGCCAGCACAGGACAATTTGCGACACTTTAGGTCCCGTCCGGCAAACCCCTGCGACATTGCAGGGGTAGAACACCCAGCATAGAGTGACTGGGCGCCGCTTGGATCTCCTCCCCCCTTCAGCCCGGCGTCCCGTTGCTCTACCTGAAACCAGAAAGACGGGAATCGTACTCATGAAGAAACTTGCCATCAGCCTTATCGCCGGTGCCGCCGCTCTCGCGGTCGCCGCCCCCGCGATGGCCCAGAACCGCACCCCTCAGGCCGACCTGACCCGCGCCGCGGTGCAGGAACGCACGCAGAACATGTTCGACCGGATGGACGCCAACAAGGACGGCAAGGTCGACTCCGCCGACCGTGCGGCACGCCAGAAGGCGATGTTCGACCGGGTCGATGCCGACCACAACGGCGAAATAAGTTATGCCGAGTTCACCGCCATGCACGGCGACCGCAAGCGTGGGGCCCACAACCCCGGAGATCGTGCCGAGGCGGGCAAGCGCGGCGACCGCGACGGCCACCGCATGGCCATGCGCGGCGAGCGTGGCCCCGGCATGGCGATGCGCGCCGGACGTGGCGGCATGGGCAGGGCGGCCGATGCCAATGGCGACGGCGCCATTACGCTAGCCGAATTGCAGACTGCGGCCCTCGCCCGGTTCGACAAGGTCGATGCCGATCACGACGGCACCGTAACCGCCGCCGAACGCAAGGCCCAGCGTGAACAGATGCGCCAGCAGTGGCAGCAGCGCCGCACGAAGCAGGCCGGCTAAGGCCAACCCCAGGGGGCATGAACGCGTGAACGACAGCAAGGCGCCCACCCGCCTTCTCCTCGTCGACGACGAGCCGAGCCTGCGCGAACCCCTGGCGGACTATCTCGTCCGTCAGGGGTTCGTCGTGCGTCAGGCGGAAGACGCGGCCAAGGCCCGCTCCGCGTTGCTCGAGGAGATTCCCGACCTCGTCCTGCTCGACATCATGATGCCGGGCGAGGATGGCCTGTCGCTGTGCCGCCACCTGACCGAGACGAGGCAGCTTCCGGTCATCCTGCTGACTGCCAGGGGTGAGCCGATGGACCGCATCGTCGGCCTCGAGATCGGCGCCGACGATTACGTGGCCAAGCCTTTCGAGCCCCGCGAACTGGTGGCCCGCATCCGCTCGGTCCTGCGCCGGGCAAACCGCGCACCCGTCTCCGTCGACGAAGACGCACTTTATGAATTCGACGGCTGGCAGCTCGATCCGCTGAAGCGCAAGCTGACCGGCCCCGACGGCGCCGTGGTGCCGATTTCCTCGGCCGAGTTCCGCCTGCTCGTCGCCTTCCTGACGCATCCCCGCCAGGTGCTCGACCGCGACCGCCTGCTCGACATGGTCCAGGGGCGCGAGGCGCACCTGTTCGACCGCGCGGTCGACAACCAGGTCAGCCGCCTCAGGCGCAAGATGGAAGACGACACCCGCGATCCCAAGCTGATCCAGACGGTGTGGGGCGGCGGCTATCGCCTGGCGGCCGACGTGCGTCGCATGGCGTCCGAGAACGACTGAGATGCAGCGTTTCCTGCCCAGGAGCCTGCTCGGCCAGATGCTGCTCGCGGTCGCCGTCGCCCTGCTCGTCGCGCAGCTCATCGGCGGCGTGCTGCTGTGGCGCGCGCAGGAGGCGCGCCGCGAGTTCGGAGCCATGAACGGGCTCGCGTTCCAGCTCGTTGCCGAGCCGCGGGTCGACTACCGCGCCGAGCGGCAGCGCGGAGCGGGCGATTCCGGGCGCCGCTGGCGCCGCTTGATGCTGGAGGAGTCCACCGTCTCTCCGATCCGGCCGGGCGACGCCCGCGACCTGCGGCGCGAAGCGACCTTGCGCGATATCCTGATCGAACAGGGCGTGACGGTGGGCGACCTGGTGGTCGTCAGTCATCCGGTGCGAGCCGATCCGTTCGTTCTCCGGCGGTTGCAGGAGCGCTCACGCTGGCGCAGCGACGAGGACTGGAAGAACGGCGACCTGATCGTCGCCGGGCTACGCCGCGAAGGCGAGGACAACTGGCTGGTCGCGCGCGTCCCGGTCCCCCAGCCCGAAGTCCGCGCGGTCGGCACCGTCGTGATGCAGACGCTGCTGATCTACGTCATCCTCGTCGGCGGACTCGCGCTCCTGCTGCGGCGCATCACCCGCCCGCTGGCAGCGCTGACCCGCCGGCTCGAGACTTTCGCCGAGACCCGCGAGACCGGCGGTCAGCTCGAACCGAGCGGGCCGGAAGACACGCGCCGCCTGATCGCCGCGCACAACGCGATGGAAGGGCGCATAGCCGCCCTTCTCGACGAAAAGGACGTGATGCTGGGCGCGATCGGGCACGATCTCAAGACCCCGCTCTCGGCGCTGAGGGTGCGCATCGAATCGGTCGAGGACCCGGTCGAGCGCGACCGCATGGCGCGTTCGATCGAGGACATCTCGGGCACGCTCGACGACATCCTCTCGCTCGCCAGGGTGGGCCGCCCGACTGATCCGCTGGAGAAGACCGACCTTGGCGCGCTCGTCGCAGACGTGGTCGCCGAATTCGAGGATACCGGCCAGCCGGTCGAACTGACCGAAGGCCCGCGCATCGCCCTGCCGATCCGCGCCACCTGGCTGCGGCGGGCCCTGCGCAACCTGATCGGCAATGCCGTGCGCTACGGCGAGCGGGCCGAAGTCGCGATGGCGCGGGAGGGCGACTGGGCGGTCGTGCGGGTCGACGATGTGGGTCCGGGCATTCCCGCCGACCAGATCGACGCCATGCTCGAACCGTTCACGCGCGGAGAGGGGTCGCGCAACCGGTCGACCGGCGGCGCGGGGCTTGGCCTCACCATCGCCCGCGCCATCGCCGAACAGCACGGCGGGCAACTGGTCATCCGCAATCGCCCGAGCGGCGGCCTGCGCGCGGAACTTCGCATACCGACCAACCGTTGACCCGCATCGACCGGCGGCTTCGACACACCGCCGGGGCGTGATAGGCGCAAAAAAACCAGGTCGCTTTTCGGAGTTCGCATGCGTTTGATGATTTCCGCTGCCGTGGCAGCGCTGCTGTCCGGCTGCGCCACCCAACCGGCGGCCACACTCGCAACCGCCCCAGCCCTTCAGCCGCTGCCGGCTTCGGTGACCAGCGAGCTTCCGCGCAACGCCCGGCCTTGGCACTACGCCATCGAAATCGTGCCCGACGCGCAGGCGATGGCCTTCAGCGGCAGGGCGGCGATCGACCTCGAGCTGTTCGAGCCGAGCCGTTCGATCACACTCAACGCGATCAAGCTGGATCTCGCCCGGGCGATGCTTACCCCAGCAGCGGGTGGAGCCGCCGTGCCGCTGACCATCGCGCTCGACGCGGACCGCGAAATCGCGACCTTCACCGCCCCCGAAACGCTGGCGCCCGGCCGCTATCGGCTGGCGATCGACTACAGCGGGCCGATCGGCACCCAGGCGAGCGGCTTCTTCGCCCTCGACTATCCCGACAAGCGCACCGGCAAGACGGTGCGCGGTCTGTTTACCCAGTTCGAGACCCCCGATGCCCGGGAGTTTGCCCCGCTGTTCGACGAGCCGAGCTACAAGGCCACCTTCGATCTCACCGCCGTGGTGCCGGAAGGGCAGATGGCGGTCAGCAACATGCCGGTGGCGGGCGAGGAATCGCTTGGCGACGGGCGCAAACGCGTGCGCTTCGCAACCACGCCGCCAATGTCGAGCTATCTGCTGTTCTTCGCCGCCGGCGAGTTCGAGCGGCTGGCGAAGGATGCCGGAGACGGGGTCGAGGTGGGCATCGTCGCGCCCGCCGGAAGCGGCGAGACGGCACGCTATGCGCTCGATTCGCTCGCTCCGCTGATCCCGTTCTACAACGACTATTTCGGCGTGAAGTACCCGCTGCCCAAGCTCGACAACGTGGCCGGGCCGGGCAGCTCGCAGCAGTTCGGCGCGATGGAGAACTGGGGCGCGATCTTCACCTTCGAAGGAAGCCTGCTGCTCGATCCGCGGCTGACCACCCCGACGCGCCAGCAGTACCTCTATTCCGCCCAGGCGCACGAGGTCGCCCACCAGTGGTTCGGCGATCTCGTGACGATGGCGTGGTGGGACGACCTGTGGCTGAACGAGGGCTTCGCCAGCTGGATGGAGAGCAAGGCCACCGCGCACTTCAAGCCCGACTGGTACGCCGACGTCGCCCGCGTGAACGGGCGCGAGCGGGCCATGGCGGCCGACAGCATCGCCAGCACGCACCCGATCGTGATCCACGCCCGGACCGCGCAGGAAGCCGACCAGAACTTCGACGCCATCTCCTACTCCAAGGGCGAGGCGGTCATCACCATGCTCGAGGCCTTCGCCGGCGAGGACACCTGGCGCGCGGCGCTGCGGCGCTACATGGCCGAGCACAAGTTCGGCAACGCGGTGACTGCCGACCTGTGGCGCGCGGCCGAGGAAGCCGGCGCGACGGGCCTGACCGGGGTTGCCGACAGCTTCACCCGCCAGGCGGGCGTGCCGCTGGTCAGGGCAACTGCGACCTGCTCCGGCGGGCGCACCTCGCTCGCCCTCACGACCGGCCAGTACAGCCGCGACCGGCGCGACGAGGTCGCCCGCGACCCCCAGCACTGGCTCATCCCGATGACCGTGCGCGCGGCCGACGGTTCGCTCCACCGCCAGTTGCTCGACGGGCCGGCGACGTTCGACCTGCCGGGTTGCGGGCCGGTCATCGTGAACGGTGGCCAGATGGGCTACTTCCGCACGCTCTACACGCCGGAGATGCTGGACACCCTGGCGGCCGGCATCGCCGGGTTCGCGCCGACCGACCAGCTCGGCCTGTTCCGCGACAATCTCGCGCTCGCCGAGGCGGGGTACCAGGGCTACGGCCCGGCGCTCGACCTGCTGGCGGCCATTCCGTCCGACGCCAACCCGGTGGTTGCGCAGACGGCGGTCACGCGGTGGGAAGACCTTTACGACGCGCAAGTCGAACCGGCGCAGAAGGCCGCGATCGGGCGGATCGCCAGCGCCCGCTGGATGCCGCGGCTGCAGGCAATCGGCTTCGATCCCCGGCCCGGCGAATCGCTCGCCGTCACCGACCTCAGGGCCGACCTCATCAGCGCGCTCGGCACGATGGGGGATCCCGCGGTCGCCGCCGAGGCCAGCCGCCGGCTCGAGCTGCTGCGCGGCGATGCAACCGCGCTCGACGGGCCGCTCAAGCAGACCTGGCTTTCCATCATCGCCCGCAACGCCGACGCGGCGGAATGGCAGCTGTTGCGCACGCTGGCGAGCGCCGCAAAGACCAGCGTCGAACGCGACGCCTATTTCGCCATGCTCGGCGGCACGCAAGACCCGACGCTTGCCCGCAAGGCGCTGCAACTGGCCCTGACGAGCGAAGTCAGCGCGACCAACGGCGCGCAGATCATCAGCCGCGTGGCCAGCCTCAATCCCGATCTCGCCTTCGATTTCGCGGTCGCGAACCGAGCCGCCGTCGAAGCGCTGGTCGACGATTCGTCGCGTCCGGCATACCTGGCCGAGCTTGCCGCAACCTCGAAGGACCCGGCGATGGTCGGCAAGCTGGAGGCGCTGCGCGACACGATGCGCGAGGACCTGCGCTTGCCGGCCGACCGCGCGCTCGCGCGGCTCAGGCAGCGCCTCGCCAGCCAGCAGCGGCAACAGGGCGAAGTCGCCGCGTGGCTGGCCACGCGCGACTAGGCGCTAGCGCATCAGACCGCCGATGAGGTTGCGCACGAAGCGCCCGACGTAAGGTCCGGCCAGCTGGGTCGCGAGCGAGCCTGCGGCCGACGTCGCGGCGCTCTTCATCGGATTGGCGCGAGACTTCTTGCCCAGGACCGAGGCCGCAGCGATGCTGGCGGCCGATCCCGCCGCCGCGCCCATCGCGCCCTTGGCCGCCTTGCCCCAGATGCTGGTGGTCTTGCGCTCGCGCTTGCCGACCTCGGTGCGGCTCGTCTCCTCTACCTCCTCGGCCGTCTCGGCGGCGTCGGCGGCCTTCTGCGCCAGCACTTCCTCGGCGCTCTGGCGGTCGACCAGGGTGTCGTACTTGCCGTCATACGGGCTGACGGACTGGATGATCGCCCGCTCCTTGGCATCGATCGGCCCCAGCCGGCTGCGCGGCGGCTTGATCAGCGTACGCTGGACGATGGACGGCGCGCCGTCTTCCATCAGCGTGGAGACGAGCGCCTCGCCCACGCGCAATTCGGTGATCGCCTGGGCCACGTCGAGTTCGGGGTTGATGCGGAACGTCTCGGCCGCGGCCTTGATCGCCCTCTGGTCGCGCGGAGTGAACGCGCGCAGCGCGTGCTGCACCCGGTTGCCGAGCTGGCCGGCCACTTCCTCCGGCACGTCGATCGGGTTCTGGGTGACGAAATAGACGCCCACGCCCTTCGAACGGATCAGGCGAACGACCTGCTCGATCTTGTCTTCCAGCGCCTTGGGCACATCGTCGAACAACAGGTGTGCCTCGTCGAAGAAGAACACCAGTTTGGGCTTCTCCGGGTCGCCGATCTCGGGCAGCACCTCGAACAGCTCGGCCAGCAGCCAGAGCAGGAAGGTGGCGTAGAGCTTGGGGCTCTGCATCAGCTTGTCGGCGGCGAGCACGTTGATCATGCCGCGGCCTTTCTCGTCCGTGCGGATGAAGTCGGTGATCTCGAGCGCCGGCTCGCCGAAGAACATCGCCCCGCCCTGGCTATCGAGCGAGAGGACCTGGCGCTGGATGACCCCGACGCTGGCCTTGCTGACGTTGCCATATTTGGCCGAAAGCTCGTCGGCATTGGCCGCCGAATGGGCCAGCATGGCCTGCAGGTCCTCCAGGTTGAGCAGCAGCAGCCCCTGCTCGTCGGCGAAGCGGAACACCACGTCGAGCACGCCCTGCTGCGTCTCGTTGAGGTCGAGCAGGCGGCCGAGCAGCAGCGGGCCCATTTCGGAAATCGTCGTGCGGATCGGGTGGCCCTGCTCGCCGAACAGATCCCAGAACACCACCGGGTTGTCGGCATAGGCATAGTCGGTCATGCCCAGTTCCTTCGCCCGTTCCTCCAGCTTGTCGGCATGCTTGAAGGCGTGCGAGCCCGGCATCGAAATGCCCGACAGGTCGCCCTTCACGTCGGCCAGAAAGACCGGGACCCCGGCAGCCGAGAAGTCCTCCGCCAGCCCCTGCAGCGTCACCGTCTTGCCGGTGCCGGTGGCGCCGGCGATCAGGCCGTGGCGGTTTGCCCGGCTGAGTTCCAGCGCCTGCCGCTCGCCGTTCGCCGCCAGCCCGAGGAAAATATCGCCCGCGCCCGCTTTCTTGTCCGCCATGTCCGCTCCCGTGTGTCCGTCGCGCGCAGGATGTGGCGCACCGCGCGCTGCGCGGTCAAGCGATAGACTTGAGCCAAATTCCGGCTAGAGCGTTTTCGATGCCGTCCGGCGAGCCATTCATTCTCCTCGACGACGCCCGCAGCGAAGGCGCGGTCGACGCCCACCTGTTCGAGCATCCGCACGAGATCTTCGTCGCCCGGCGGCCGCAGGACGTGGCGCGGGTGCTGACCGAAGCCAATGCCGCGCGACGGGCGAATGGCGGCACGCTGGCGGGTTACATCGCCTACGAAGCGGGGCTGGCGATCGAACCCAAGCTCCTGCCACTTGCCGCACCGCGGACCGGGGCGGACGGGCCGCTCGTCTGGTTCGGCCTGTTCGACCAGCCGCGCACGATTCCGGCGGACGAAGTCGAGGCCTGGCTGGCCGAGCGCGGCAGCGGCGATGCCTCGATCGGTCCGCTCGACCCGAGCGTCTCCACCGGCGCCTACCTCGGCGCGTTCGAGCGGCTGCAGGAAGCGATCCGAGCGGGCGACATCTACCAGGCCAACCTGACGATGCCGCTCGAAGGCCCGGCGCGGGGCGACCCGGTGGCGCTCTATGCGGCCATGCGCTCCAACTCGAACGCGGGCTATGGCGGGCTGGTGTGGGACGGGTCGCATTGGCTGCTCTCGTTCAGCCCGGAACTGTTCTTCAGCCTCAAGGGGCGCGAGGCCAAGTGCAAGCCGATGAAGGGCACTCGCCCGCGCGGCCGGTCCGAGGCCGAGGATCGCACGCTGGCCGGCGAGCTGGCGCGGTCGACCAAGGACAAGGCCGAGAACCTGATGATCGTGGACCTGCTGCGGAACGACCTCAGCCGGGTGGCCGAACCGGGCACCGTGCGGGTGTCGTCGCCGTTCGAGGTCGAGACTTATCCGACGCTCCACACCATGACCACGACCGTGCGGGCCGAGCTGCGCGAAGGGCAGGGCGCGGTCGACGTGCTGCATGCGCTGTTTCCCTGCGGCTCGATCACCGGGGCGCCGAAGATCCGCGCGATGGAGCTGATCGACGAGGTCGAGCGCGATGCGCGCGGACCCTACTGCGGCTCGATCGGGCGTATCGGCCCGGATGATGATGCCGCCTTCAACGTCGCCATCCGCACGATCCGCCTGATCCCGGGCGAGAACGACAGGCACCATGCCGTCCTCGGCGTCGGCGGGGCGATCGTGGCCGACAGCGACGGGATGGAGGAATGGCGCGAATGCCTGGTCAAGGCCGGCTTCGTGCGCGGCGCGGCCGGCGGCCACGACCTGATCGAGTCCATGCGCTTCGACCCCGAAGAGGGTATCGCGCTGCTCGAACTGCATCTCGAACGGATCAAGGCGAGCGCGGCAGAACTCGGCTTCAGCTTCGACCGGCACGATGCGCGCAACCGCATCCACGCGCTGTGTTTCGAGCTGGAGGCGCCAGCCAAGGTGCGCCTGCTCTGCGCGCGCAGCGGCGCGCTGGCACTGGAGACCCAGCCGCTCGGGGCCGCCGCCCTGCCCGACCCGGCACGCTGCGTGGCCTTACCGCTGCCGGTCGTGCCGGGCGACTGGCGGCTGCGCCACAAGACCACCGACCGCCATTTCTACGAGGACGCCCGCTCGGTCGCGCGCGACATGGGCGCCGACGAGGCCCTGCTGGTCCGCCCGGACGGGCTGGTGACCGAGGGATGCCATTCGAACGTCTTTCTCGAGCGCGACGGCGTATTGCTCACCCCGCCCGCCCGGCTCGGCCTCCTGCCCGGCGTCCTGCGGCGCAAGCTGCTCGAGGAAGGCAGGGCGCGCGAGGCGGAGCTGACGCTGGACGATCTCGCGGACGGTTTCCTGCTCGGCAACTCGGTGCGCGGGCTGATGAAGGCGGTGCTCGCATGAGCCATCCTCACCTCAGCCAGGCGATCCAGCGGATCGAGGCTTCGCCGACCACGGCGATGACCGACCGCGCGACCGAACTGCGCGAAGCGGGCAAGGACGTGATCTCGCTCTCGGTCGGCGAGCCCGACTTCGCCACCCCGCCGCACGTCATCGCAGCGGCCAAGGCCGCGCTGGACGCGGGGGAGACGAAGTATACGCCGGTGATGGGAACCGCGCGGCTGCGCAAGGCCGCCGCGCTGCACTTCGAACGCGACTTGCGGATCGAAACCGACCCGGCGCGCGTCATCGTCTGCGCGGGCGGCAAGCAGGCGATCTTCGAGGCGCTCGCCGCCACCTTGAGCCCAAGTGAATATGGGGGCGACGAGGTCATCGTGCCCAGTCCCTGGTGGGTCAGCTACCCGCAAATGGTGCGCTTCTGCGGCGGCAAGGTCGTGCCCCTGCGCACCCGCGCCAGCCGCAATTTCCGCTTCGATCCGTCCGAGGTCGAGGCGCTCATCGGCCCCCGCACCCAGTGGCTGATGCTGAACAGCCCGGGCAACCCGACCGGCGCGGTCTATCCGCCCGAGATGCTGCGCGGAATCGGCGAGGTGCTGCGGCATCATCCGCAGGTGCTGGTCCTGTCGGACGACATCTACGCCCCGCTGATCTACACCGGCGCGCCGCACGCCACGCTGGCGAACCTCTGCCCCGATCTCGCCGAGCGGATCTGCACCGTTTCCGGCGTCTCCAAGAGCCACGCGATGACCGGCTTCCGCATCGGCGTCGCGACCGGGCCGCAGTGGCTGATATCGGCGATGGGCAAGCTGCAGTCGAACACCAGCGGCAACCCCGCCTCGATCAGCCAGGCCGCCGCGGTCGCCGCGTTCGAGGGGCCGCAGGAGTTCCTTGGCGACTGGCGCGAGCGGTTCCGCGCGCGGCGCGACATGGTGGTGAGCGCGGTCAACGCGATCCCCGGCCTCTCCTGCCCGGTGCCAGACGGCGCGTTCTACGTCTTCGTGGACGCCAGCGAGCTGATGGACCGATTCGCGGACGACAACGCGCTGGCGCTCCACCTGCTCGAACATGGCGTGGCGGTGGTGGCGGCGAGCGCCTTCGGCGCCAAGGACGGCTTCCGCATCAGCTTCGCGGCCGACGACGCCGTGCTGGAAGAAGCCATGCGGCGGATTGCCGGGGCGCTCTCCTAGCCGCCGTTCGCCCAGGGCCTGCCGACGGAGCCGGCGAATTCGCGGTTCGACAGGCTGACCACGAACGGGCTAGGGCGGCGTCATGGAAATTCCCATCCTTTACGAAGACGGCGAAGCGCTGGTGATCGACAAGCCGGGCGGCCTGCCGATCGAGCGCCCGCGCGCGGGCGGGGCCTCGCTCGAGGACCATCTCGACGACCTGAAGCTTGGCTTCCAGCGCCCGCCGGTCGCGGTCCACCGGATCGACACCGACACCTCGGGTTGCCTGCTGCTGGCGCGCAATCCCAAGGCGCTCAAACGATTCGCCCGGGCGTTCGAGGAACGGCTCGTCGGCAAGCGTTACCTCGGCATTCTCGCAGGAGTGCCCGCCGAGAGCGAAGGCACTGTCTACCTCGCGCTGAGCAAGATCAGCAGCGAGGAGAAGGGCTGGCGGATGATCCCGGCGCGAAAGGGCAAGCCGTCCACCACCCGCTGGCGCGTGGTCGCCGAAGCGGGCGGCTGCGCGCTCGTGGAATTTACCCCCGAGACCGGGCGCACGCACCAGATTCGCGTCCATGCGGCGAGCGGCATCGGCCTGCCGCTGCTGGGAGACCCGGTCTATGGCGACGGCAAGGGTGCCGCCCGGACCATGCTCCACGCCGCCGGGATCGAGGTGCCGCGCGAGGGCAAGCCGCCGATCACGGCGACGGCGCCGCTGCCTGATGACTTCATATCGCTCGGTTTTTCCGATGGATGACACCGTCGCCCGCGCGTTGGAAATTGCCGAGGAGAGCTTCATCGCCGCCTCCGGCCCGGGCGGGCAGAACGTCAACAAGGTGGCGACCGCGGTGCAGCTGCGGCTCGACGTGTTCGCCCTGCGCCTCAGCCCGCCGGTCTTCCACCGCCTGAAGGACCTCGCCGGCAGCCGGATGACCGCCAAGGGCGAGATCATCCTCACCGCGCGCAGCTTCCGCACCCAGGAAGCGAATCGGGACGATGCCCGCAAGCGGCTCACCGAAATGATCGAGGCGGCGCTGGTCGAGCCGAAGAAGCGCGCCAGGACCCGCGTCAACCGCGTGGGCAAGACCCAGCGCCTAAAGTCGAAGAAGGCGCGCGGCACGGTCAAGGCCAACCGGGGCAAGGTAGACCGGGGCAAGGTCGACTGGTAGCACCCGCTTGCGCTTGACTTTTACCCCTCGCTGACGCAATGGCGCGCCCGGATGGGCGGCCCATGCGTGCCGCCCTTGGTTTTTCGGGCTCCAGCGGCCCACCACGATACTTTTGGGAATTTGAACGATGGCGAAGCCCGCAACCATCAAGATCCGGCTCAACTCGACCGCCGACACCGGCTTCTTCTACGTTACGAAGAAGAACCCGCGCAACACGACCGAGAAGATGGTCTTCCGCAAGTACGACCCGGTTGCGAAGAAGCACGTCGAGTTCAAGGAAGCCAAGATCAAGTGATCTTTGCTGAACCGCCGGAACCAGACAGGTTCAGTGGCGGTTCAATGCCCCGTACCTAATTCGGGAGCATGAAAAACTTGCGCAGATCCATTCGTAAGCCCTGGAGCGCCGCACTTGCCGGCGCCCTTGCCGTTGCCCTGCCCGCCGGCGCGATTCTCGCGCCCGCAACGCCCGCCGCGGCGGCCGATTCCGATACGCTCGACAGCGTCGTGTCCGCCCTGCGCGGGATCTCGACGATGAAGGCGGACTTCACCCAGACCGACCGTTCCGGCCAGACCGTGCGCGGCGAACTCACGCTCAAGCGCCCGGGCAAGATCCGCTTCCAGTACGCCAAGGGCGTGAACATGCTGATCGTGTCGGACGGCAAGGCGCTGACCTTCGTCGATTACGACGTGAACCAGGTGCAGCGCTATCCCATCAGCAACTCGCCATTGGGCGCCCTGCTCGATCCCAATCGCGACGTTCGCAAGTTCGGCAAGCTCGTGCCGACGGGCAATCCCGACGTCTATTCGATCGAGGTCCGCGATCCCAAGAAGCCCGAGTACGGCGTCATCACGATGATCTTCGTGAAGAGCGCCTCCGCCCCCGGCGGACTGGAGCTGTCGAGCTGGGTCCAGCTCGATTCGCAGAACCAGCGCACCACCGTTCGCCTCTCCAACCAGCGCTATGGCGTGTCGGTGGCGGACTCGGCGTTCAAGTTCCGCGATCCGCGCCGTTCGTCTCGTCGCCCCGGGTGAACGGCTGGGCGGAAATTTGCCCGCTCCTTGCGACAAATTGCCAGGCTCCATTCATTGCGCAGCAAGCCTCGCAATCGTAATTAAAGGATAACAAGTCGGCGGAGGCGGGTTTCCCCCCTGTTGCCCTGGCCTCGAAATGGCGTCGACCTGTTAAGCGTGACGAACGCTCAAGACGAAACCCCCGCCGCAATGCCCCCGCGGCGGGGGTTTTTCGTTGTTTTCTTGATTTTGAACCCGCATCCGCGGGTTCGTCCTCGCTAGACGGCCTCCGCTGCGCTGCGGCCCCACTGCGGGCGCGCGTTCGCGCTTGCGGCTCGCTCGTCGCGAGCCGAGCGCCCTCGTGAGGTCGCAGTAGCGCGCTGGCTCGGTTCGCAACCGGCGGACCGAAAGGCCGACCGGCCGCCCGCAGGTGCCCCGCAGCGAAGCGAAGGGAATAGCACCGAGGATGCCTCGCGCGGAGGGGCAGACTCCCAACATGAGCGCCTTGCCGCACTGGCTGATGCTCCCTAATCGGGCTGCCATGCTTTCAATCGCCAGCTGGAACATCAACTCGGTCCGCCTGCGCATCGACCAGGTCGCGCGCTTCCTCACCCAGGATGCGCCCGACGTGCTGTGCCTGCAGGAGATCAAGTGCCGCGAGGAGCAGTTTCCCGCAAAGGCTCTGGCCGATCTCGGCTACGTCCACCAGGCGGTGCACGGACAGAAGGGCTACCACGGCGTCGCCACCGTCAGCCGCGTGCCGTTCACCGAGATCAGCCGCCACGACTGGCAGGACAACGGAGAGGCGCGTCACGTGGGCGTGGAATTGCATGGGGCCGGCAAGGGACTGGTGCTGGAGAACGTCTACATCCCCGCCGGGGGCGACGTGCCCGACCGCGAGGTCAATCCAAAGTTCGGGCAGAAGCTGGACTTTTTCGAACGCATGACCCGCTGGGCCGAGGCGCTCGACCGGCCCACGCTGATCGTCGGCGACTTCAACGTCGCCCCGCTCGAATGCGACGTCTATGACCACAAGGCGCTGCTCAAGGTCGTCAGCCACACGCCGCTCGAGGTCGAGACCCTCGGCCGCTTTCAGCAAGCCCATGGCTGGGGCGATCTCGGGCGCACGTTCATCCCGGCGCCGGAACGCAATTATTCGTGGTGGTCCTATCGCAGCTACTGGCGGCAGAAGGACCAGGGGCGGCGGCTCGATCATATCTGGGCGAGCCCCGAACTGGTGTCGCAGGCGCGCAGTTATCGCTTCGTCGAGGAAACCCGCCGCTGGGAACAGCCGAGCGACCACGTGCCCGTCGTGACGGAACTCGACCTCTGAGCGAGACCCGCTCCCCCGCCCGCCGCGCGGCGCAGGCGATCGACGCGCTGCGCCACGGCTGGCCGCTGGCGATCGGCGGAGCGCCGAAATTACTGCCGGTCGAGACGGCCACGGGGGGCGAGGCGAAATCCAACCTGGCGCTGATTTCCGCCGCGCGCGCGGCCACCCTGCGGCTGACCAACCAGCGCGAGGCGGCAGACGCGCACAGCCCCGTCCTGATCCGCGCCGCCGAGCCGCTCGACCTTGCCGCCGCACGGCCAATCGCCGACCCGGCGCTGGACCTCGAAGCACCGCTCAAGGGACCGTTTCGCGCTGAGGCGTTGCCCTGGATGGCCGAGGCGGAGGCGGCGATGGAGCTGGCGGTGCTGGCGGGAATCCTGCCGGCCTTCCTCGTCGACCCCGCTCCCGCGCGCGAGGCCGTCTTGGTCGAACCCGCCGACGTTGCCGCCTGGCGCGACACCTCGGCGCTACGCATCGCGACGCGCGCTCGTCTCCCCGTCGCCGCGGGCGAAGAAGCAGAGATCGTTGCCTTCCGCAGCCCGGAGGACCTGCGCGAGCACGTCGCGCTCGTCATCGGGCGACAATCGGCCGAGCGCCTGCCGCTGGTTCGCCTCCATTCGGAGTGCCTGACCGGCGACGTGCTCGGCAGCCTCAAGTGCGATTGCGGCCCGCAGCTTGACGGCGCGCTCGCGGCAATGGCGCGCGAGGCGGACGCAGGCGGCTGGGGCGTGCTGCTGTACATGCGGCAGGAAGGGCGCGGCATCGGCCTGATCAACAAGCTGCGCGCCTATCGACTGCAGGACCTGGGGTTCGACACGCTGGAGGCAAACCGCCGGCTGGGCCTGCCCGAGGAAGCGCGCGACTTCCCGGTGGCGGCCCGGATGCTCAACCTGCTCGGCGTGCGCGAAATTCGGCTGCTGACCAACAACCCGGCCAAGGTCGAAGCGATGGAGGCCTCTGGCGTGACGGTTGCCGAGCGCGTGCCCCACGCGCTGGGCGAGAACCCGCACAACAGCCGCTATCTCGCCACCAAGCGCGACGCGGCCGGGCATCTGCTGTGACGGCCTGGACAATTCGCGATGAACGTCCGGCCGACGCGCGGGCAATTGCGGATCTGACCTATGCGGCGTTTCACGAGGCCGAGCATACCAATGGAACCGAAGGCGCAATTCCGGCGAAGTTGCGCGATTGCGGAGAGCTGAGCCTGTCGCTCGTGGCGGAAGTGGCGGGTGCGCCCGTGGGACACGTGGTCTTTTCGCCGGTCGCCATATCCGACGGATCGGCCAACTGGTTCGGACTGGGGCCTGTCGCGACTATCCCGGACCGGCAGGGGCAGGGAATCGGGACCGCATTGATCGGCGAAGGTCTCGCGCGGCTGAAGGCGTGCGGAGCAGGGGGTTGCGTTGTCCTGGGTGAGCCTGCTTTCTACGAGCGCTTCGGGTTCGTCCATGATCCCGCCCTCAGGTATCCCGGTCCGCCACCCGAATATTTCCAGAGGCTGGTGCTCCGCGGCGGAGCGCCGGTTGGCACGGTCGAATATTCCAGAGCCTTCGGCTGACCGCCTAGCGCAGCTGGCTGTCCTTGCTGCCGCGGCGGTTGATGGTCGAATGAACGATGGTCTTGTCGCGGCCCGACTGGCAGGCCACGCAGGTGCGAACGCCCGGCACGGCCTTGCGCCGCCCCTCCGGGATCGGTTCGCCGCATTCGTCGCAGTGGGTCGCGCTTTCGCCCCGCGGCATACGCATGCGCGCGGCCGAAACGGCATCGTTCACGGTATCGTCGATCTGGTCCTGCACCGCACCGTCGCGGGTCCAGCCGCCTGCCATCGCTTGCGTCCTCCTTTCCGGATAAACCGGCTGGCGGGCGCGGCGTTCCGGCTCAGCGCTGTTCGTAGACCTTGAGACCGGGGCCCAGGGCGTTGTCGCCCAGGCTCAACGGATCGCCCGACCAGTCGGCCACGAAGGCCGTGTTGCGGCTGATGCCGGGGGCGAGCCGCGCATTGTTGCCCAGGATCGCGAGGCCCGCGCTGGTCTGCTCGCGCCCTTCGGCAGCGACGGCGATGAACGCGGAGTAGTTCTCCTTGTCGCGTCCCTGAACGAACCAGTTGTTGCTGATCTGGCCGACCGCGCCGTTGGGCAGGTCGATCATGTAGTTGGTGCCGCGCCCGTGGGCATCGTCGAAGCTGGAGCTGGCGACGTCGACCCGCTTCGCGCGGCTCTTTACGTAATGCCCGCCGCTGCCTTCCTCGAACCTGCTGCGGGTGATCCGCACCTGGCCATAGGTGCCGGTGTAGATCGAGTGCGCGCAACCGCCCGGATCGTCGCAATTGCCCAGCCGGCTGAAGGTCGAGCGGTCGACCACCAGCACGCCGCCGGGGTCCGAATTGGTCAGGATCCCTTCCTGGCTGTCGCGGAACCACGACTGCGCCACGGTCAGGTTGCCCTGTTCGAGGCGAATGCCCGCGCCGTTGTAGTCCGGCACCTTGATGTTCTGGAACACGAGACCGGCCACCTCGGCCGACTTGCCGCGCAGGACCAGTGCCGCCTTGCCTTCGCAGGCCACGCCGTCGAACACCGCGGAGCCCGGCTCGGTCGCGAGGTAGGACACCTCGCCCGCTTCCTGCACCGCGCACTGGGCGATGCGGCCCGGCGCGATGGCAATGGTGCCGCGCCCGTTGCCGATGGCGTTCACCGCGTCCTGCAACCGTTCGAAGCCGCGGCCGCTCTCGACCACGGTGAATTGCGCCGGGCGGCCCTGCGCCATCAGCGCCCCGAACGGAATCGCGGCCACGGCTATGGCCGCGATCACGCCGATCAGGAGCAGCGAGGGCCGGTGAAGCGGGACCTGAAACTGGTTTTCCATGCCTGCGGCGTAGCGCAGAATGGTAAACGACCACTTAAGCCTTGCCGCTGCTGTCAGAAGGTCAAAGCAACGGCCAGGCCTACGACGGCGGCCACTGCAGCAATCGCCATCATAATCTTGCGGGTGGTGGAGGGAGGCGGGTCGAGCATCACGGCGTGTTACTCCTCTTTGGATCTCGGCGGGCGCCCCCGGCGGGGTCTTTCCGCCACCGGCACCTTGACCCCGCGCCGCGCCAGCGCCTCGCGCAGCAGGACTTCCAGCTCGGCGTTGACCGAACGCAGTTCCTGCGCCGCCAGCCGCTCGATCGCCGCGTGCAGAGCGGGATCGAGGCGGAGGGCAAAGGCTTTCTTGGCGGCTGGCGCCATTGCTTACTGGTAGAGCGATCCGGCGTTGACCACCGGGTTGACGTCGCGCTCGCCGCACAGGACGACCATCAGGTTGGAAACCATTGCTGCGCGCCGCTCGTCGTCGAGCTGGACGATATCTTCCTCCGACAGTTTCTCGAGCGCCATCTGCACCATGCTGACCGCGCCCATGACCAGCTTGGCGCGCGCGGCGATGACCGCCTCGGCCTGCTGGCGGCGGAGCATGGCCCCGGCGATTTCGGGCGCATAGGCGAGGTGCGTCAGGCCCGCCTCGTCGACCTCGATCCCGGCGACGTGCAGCCGCAGGTTGAGCTCGGCCTGGAGCTCGGCGTTGATGACGTCGGCGCTGCCGCGCAGCGTTGTCTGGTCGTCCTCGCTCATGTCGTCGTAGGGGTGGCGCGCGCCCACGGTGCGCAGGCCCGCTTCGATCTGGATGTTCACGAACTCGCGGTAGTCGTCGACGTCGAACACCGCCTGCGCCGTGTCGGCCACGCGCCACACGACGTTGCATGCCACGTCGATCGGATTGCCGCGCAGGTCGTTGATCTTGACCCGTTCGGAATGGATGTTGTGCGCCCGGACGGAGACCTTCTTCTTGCCCATCCACGGCCAGATCCAGCGCAGCCCCTGCTCGCGGTCCGTGCCCTTGTATTCGCCGAACAACGTGATCACCACCGCCTGGTTCGGCTGGATCATGTAGAAGCCGATCGCCACCATCAGCACGAGGAAGAAGGCGATCAGCAACTCGCCGGCGAAGACCAGTTTCGCGGCCTTGGCCGACCCCGGCGGGGGAGCGCCCTGCGACACGGCCCAGACCCCCAGCACGACGACCGCCAGCAGCACCAGCAGCATGACGTACCCGTTGAACGTGCTCGCGGGGCCTTCGCGGCTCTTGGTCATGGGCCTGCTTTCATTCGACATGGCAAAACTCCCCCGTTAATGTGATATCACTTTTATATCGCCGGGGAGCAAGGTCAAGCGAATCCGGTCGGCGCGCCGACGGGGGGCGGATCAGTGTCGACGAACGACCTGGAGGAAGGCCTCGCCATAGGCTTCGAGCTTCTTGGCCCCGACGCCGGAGATCGCGCCAAGCTCGGCGAGGGAGGAAGGCCGCGTCTCGGCCATCTCGCGCAAGGTGGCGTCGTGGAAGATGACGTAGGGCGGCACCTGCCCCTCGGCGGCGAGATCGCGGCGAAGCTCGCGCAGGGCCTCGAACAGCGGGTCGCCGACCGGGTTGGCCTCGCCGCCCCGCGAGCGCCGCCGTTCGGGCTTCGGCGGCTGGACGATCTCGACCGCCTGCTCGCCCTTGAGGATCGCCTTGGCATCGCCGCCCAGCTTGAGTCCGCCGTGCTCGGTGGCCGTCAGCGTGCCGCGCGCCTGCAGGGCCCGGGCAAGCGGCTGGAGCAGCCGCGCCTCGTCCTCGCCGACGATCCCGAAAACGCTCAGCCCGTCATGCCCGCGCTGCCGGACCCGCTCGTCCTGCGCGCCCGTCAGGACCTTCTGCAGGTGCCCCATGCCGAAGCTCTGCCCGGTGCGATAGACCGCGCTCAGCAGCTTGCGCGCCAGCTCGGTCGCGTCCAGCACGCCCGGCGCTTCGAGACAGTTGTCGCAATTGCCGCACCGCTCGGGCGGATCCTCGCCGAAATGACGCAGCAGAACCGCGCGGCGGCAGCCCGGGGTCTCGACCAGTCCGGCAAGCGCATCGAGCCGCGCGCGTTCGCCCTGGCGCCGCTCGGGATCGACCTCCTCCAACCGCTGGCGGGCCTGCGCGAAGTCGCCCGCCGCCCAGAACATCACCGCCTGCGCCGGGTCGCCGTCGCGCCCGGCACGGCCAGTCTCCTGGTAATAGGCCTCGAGCGACTTGGGGATGCCGGCATGGGCGACGAAGCGCACGTCGGGCTTGTCGATGCCCATGCCGAAGGCGATCGTGGCGACGATCACCATGTCCTCGCTGGCGACGAAGGCTGCCTGGTTGCCCGCCCGGACCTTTGGATCGAGGCCCGCGTGATACGGCAGCACCGGCCGACCGCTCGCGGCGGCAAGCTGCTGCGCCAGCCGCTCCACCTTGGCCCGCGTGGGAGCATAGACGATGCCGGGGCCGGGCTCTGCCCGCATCAGGTCGGCCAGCTGCCGCGCCGTGCTGGCGCGGTGGCGGATGTTGTAGCGGATGTTGGGCCGGTCGAACCCGGCGACGATCAGTCCCTCGTCCGGGATGCCGAGCTGTTCGAGGATGTCGGCCCGGGTGCGGTGGTCGGCCGTGGCCGTCAGCGCCAACCGGGGCACTTGCGGGAAACTGTCGAGCAGCGGGCGCAGCAGGCGGTAATCGGGCCGGAAGTCGTGGCCCCATTCGCTGACGCAGTGGGCCTCGTCGATGGCGAAAAGGCAGATCGGCGCGCTGGCGAGGAAATCGCGGAAGGCCGGTTGGCTCGCTCGCTCGGGCGCCACGTAGAGCAGGTCGAGCTCGCCCGCGCGGTAGGCGTCCTGCGTTTCGCGCCAATCGGCGTCGGCGCTGGTCAGCGTGGCCGCGCTGATGCCGTTGGCGCGCGCGGCGCGCAACTGGTCGTGCATCAGCGCGATCAGCGGGCTGACGACGACGCAGGTCCCGCGCAGCATCGTTGCCGGAAGCTGGTAGGTCAGCGACTTGCCCGCGCCGGTCGGCATGATCGCCAGCGTGGACCTGCCCGCCAGCACGCGCTCGAGAACCTGCGGCTGCACGCCGCGGAAATCATCGAACCCGAACAGCCGGCGCAGCGCCTCACGCGCGCGCTCCATGGGGGGGTGCCGCGCCTCTTGCGCGCACTCCATCGCAGGGTCCTGGTCTGCCATTTGCGCTTCTCTGGCAGATCGTCCGGACGTGCGAAACCGGAGGCTCGTTCAAATTCAGGGGTTGGCCACATTTTTGCCGTTTTCCCGCGCCGCTTGCTCCGCTAGCAGGGGCGCGTTGCGCCGGGCAGGTCCCTGCGTGCCAACAGACCAGAGGAAATGACCCCATGAAGAAGATCGCCCTTACTGCCGCTTCGGCCCTCGCCTTTGCGCTCGCCGCCTGCGGCAGCGCCGACGACGCTTCGGCAGACGCCCAGGCCGACACCGTCGAAATGCCCGCCGACGAGGCGATGGCCGACGCCGCCGCGCCGGTCGCCGACACCGGCGCCACCGACGCGGTCGAGGACGCTTCGACCGATGCGTCCGACGCCACGGCCCAGGCCGGCGACGATGCCGAAGCGGCCGCCGCCGATGCCGCCGCAGCGGCAGAGGCTGCGACGACCACGGCCGAGAAGAGCATGTGAGCAGGGCCGGAACCCATCCGGCCTTTCCGGGCGGGGCGCGTGCGCTCCGCCCGTTTGCCCTGCCCCTGGCACTGGCGCTGGCGGCGCCACTTGCGCTGAGCGGCTGCGGGCAGAACGATACCGATCCGGGCCCCGGCGGCGTGACCGTGGGCGAAGCAAAGGCGCTCGATCAGGCGGCCGAGATGCTCGAACAGCAGCGCCGCGCACCGGCGACGGATCCCACGCCGGAAGCTGACCCGACCCCCGCGACCTAGCGCGATTGCCGGGAAACGGCCGGTCTGCTAGACGTTTCAGCTGTAACCATGGCTACCATCGTCGAACCCGAAAGCGACTTTTCCGCCATCCCCTCGGTGCCGCACGAGGTTTTCACCGCTCCGCTGAGGCGCCCGGCGCATATCGGCGAGGACTGGCTCGAGCCGGAGCAGCACCGGTATGGGTCCGACGAGGACGCGATCTGGAACGAGCTGTTCGCGCGGCAGATGGATATCCTGCCTGGCCGCGCCTGCAGCGCGTTCATGGCCGGGCTGCAGAAACTGCACCTCAACCGCGGCGGCGTGCCCGACTTCAACGACCTGTCCGAAGAGCTCGGCCGGCTGACCGGCTGGAGCGTGGTGCCGGTGCCGATGCTGATCCCCGATCACGTGTTCTTCTGGCACCTGGCCAACCGGCGTTTCCCGGCAGGCAATTTCATCCGGACGCGGGAGACCTTCGACTACATCCAGGAGCCCGACGTCTTCCACGACGTGTTCGGCCACGTCCCGCTGCTGACCGACCCGGTGTTCGCGGACTACATGCAGGAATACGGCAAGGCCGGGTGGAAGGCGATGCGCTACAACCGGCTCAAGGCCCTCGGCGCGCTCTACTGGTACACGGTCGAATTCGGCTTGATGCTGGAGGGGGACGAGCTGCGCATCTACGGCGCGGGCATCTTGTCCGGCCCGCGGGAAGCGGTCTTCGCGCTGGAGGCCAGGTCGCCCAACCGGATCATGCTCAACGTCGACCGCGTCATGCGTACCGATTACGTGATCGACGACCTGCAGCCGACCTACTTCGTGATTGAGAGCTTCGAGGACCTCTACCGCCAGACGGTGGAGCGCGACTTCGACCGTCTCTACCGCAACCTCGGCGCAGGATTCACTTACGCCAATTCGGCGGTGATCGATGTCGATAACGTACTCAACCGCGGGAACCCAGGAGTACCACCTGCGCGGCGGGCGCGGCTCCAACGCCGATCCGGTCTGAATCCGGGAGAGAAAGAAAAACCGGCCCGGGATCGCTCCCGGACCGGCCTTCGTGTTTTGCTAATGCAAGGCCAGCTTACTGGCCGGTAGCGTTGTCCATCGCCTCGCCCTGCTCTTCCATTGCGTCGGCCTTGTCCTCGGCATTCTCGGTCATCGCATCGGCCTGGTCCTCGGTGATCTGACCGGCGTCGGCAGCGGCTTCAGCCTGGTCGTTGACAACCTCGGCATTCTGCTCGCCGGCGTCTTCCGCAGCGTTTTCCGCCGGGCCGTCACAAGCGGCGACACCGAGGCCGAGAACGGCGGCCGACGCGATCGCAATGATCTTCTTCATAACTGTATTCCCCTTCGTGTGCGGGGCTCCCGCGCTGGCGGCAGCCCCGTGTTGAGCCGGGATCTTTCCCGGCGATCGCGACCTAGCGCAAGTCGGCTGGACGCAACAAGTTTAGGAGGGCGACGACCACCGCCGCACCCACCAGCGTCATCAACAAAGCAGAGACGCTATAAGTTCCGGTCAACAGGCTCGGTTCATCGAAAATCGGGGAAGCGGCCAAGCCGCCGCCGAGCGCGCCAAGCACCCCGGCAGCTATTTCGCTGACCACGCCGCGCGAGCTCTCGACCCGGTTGAATACGGCGGCCAGCCATCCCAGCACCGCGCCCGCAACGATCATGAACAGAAGGCCCATCTGGAATTTACCGCAACTAGCTCAAGGGGTTTTTCAATGGGCGGCAGGCAAGAAAGTTCCTGAAAAGAGGGCCTCAGCGCAGCGTGAGCCATGCGATCGCGGCTGAGCCGATGACGATGCGGTACCAGGCGAAAGGTGCAAATCCGTGCCGGCTGACGTAGGCGACGAAGAGCCTGATGACGCCCAGCGCGACGATGAACGAGACGACGAAGCCGACGGCGATTTCGCTCCAGCCGACGGTCAGTTCGCCCGCCGTCAGCCGTTCGCCCTTTTCGATCAGCTCAAGGGTCGTGGCGCCGACCATCGTCGGAATCGCGAGGAAGAACGAGAATTCGGCCGCGGTCTTGCGACCAACCCCCATGCCGAGCGCTCCCATGATCGTCGCCCCGCTGCGGCTGACGCCGGGGACCATCGCCAGGCACTGGGCCAGCCCGACGCCGATCACCTGCTTGAGCGGAAGGTCGGCCACCGCCACGTCCGGGCCCGGACGCACGACCCGCTCGATGCCGAGGATCGCGATACCGCCCACGAGCAGGGCCCAGGCAACGATCATCGGGTTGGCGAGCATGTCGAAGATGTAGTCCTTGAGCAGCAGGCCGATGACTGCCGAGGGGAGGAAGCCGAGCAGGATGTTGCGCGCAAAGCGCAGGCCCTGCGGCTCGAGCTTCAGGACCCCCATCCCGGCGTGCCAGAAGGTGCCCCAGTACTGGTAGACCACGGCCAGGATCGCGCCGAGCTGGATCACGACGTTGAACATGGCCCACTGCTCTGCGTCCCAGCCGAACAGCTCGGTGGCGAGGATCAGGTGGCCGGTGGAGGAGACCGGGATGAACTCGGTCAGACCCTCGACGATGCCGAGCAGGATGGCGGTGAGGGTCAGTCCCATGCCGGGCCGCTCAAGATGAAAGCGGGCCGCAAGTCAACGACCCGCAGACCCGCCAGCGCGTCTTGCGGACGAAAATCAGGCGGCCTCGCCGTCGGCGGTAAACTGCAGGGCGGCGAGCCGGGCGTAGAGACCGCCCGCGTTCTGCAGGCGGGCGTGGGTCCCCTCCTCGACGATTCGCCCCTCGTCCATCACCACGATCCGGTCGGCCGCGCGCACGGTGGCGAGACGATGGGCGATCACGAGCGTCGTGCGGTCCTTCATCAGCCGTTCGAGCGCCTGCTGGACCAGCCGCTCGCTCTCGGCGTCGAGCGCGCTGGTCGCCTCGTCGAGCAGCAGGATCGGCGCATCGCGCAGCAGCGCGCGGGCGATGGCGACGCGCTGGCGCTGGCCGCCCGACAGGCGCGCGCCCCCTTCGCCCAGGAAAGTGTCGAGGCCCTGCGGCAAGGCGCGGAGGAACTCGGCCGCGTTGGCGGCTTCGGCCGCCTGCCAGATCGCCTCCTCGCTTGCCTCCCATTCGCCGTAGCGCAAGTTGTCGCGCGCACTGGCGGCGAACAGCGTGCCTTCCTGCGGCACCAGCGCCATGCGGCGGCGCACTTCGGCCGGGTCGGCGCTGGTCAGCGGCACGCCATCGAGCCGGATCGTGCCGAGTTGCGGATCGTAGAACCGCTCGGCGAGCTGGAAGATGGTCGACTTGCCCGCGCCCGAGGGGCCGACGATGGCGACCGTCTCGCCCGGCTCGATCGTCAGGGTGAAGTCGGCCAGCGCGGCGATCTCGGGACGGGTGGGGTAACGGAAGGTCACGTGATCGAAGGCGAGGCTGCCGCGCGGCGGCACCGGCAGCTGCGTCGGCCGGGCGGGCGGGGCGATCTCGGGCCGGACCTGCAGCAGCTCGTTGAGGCGGCTCGCCGCGCCTGCGCCGCGCAGGAGGTCGCCATAGACCTCGGTCAGCGAGCCGAACGCCCCGGCCACCAGCGCGCCCGTCAACACGAAAGCGGCGATGGTGCCGCCGGTGATCGTGCCCTCCGCCACCTGCACCGCGCCGCGCCACATCAGCAGCGTGATCGAGCCGAACACGAAGGCGATGACGACCACGGTCATGGTCGCGCGCATCGTGATGCGGCGGCGGGCGGTTTCGAAGGTCTGTTCGACCATCGAGGAAAAGCGGCCCTGTTCGCGCGCCTCCTGGTTGAAGCCCTGGACGATCTTCATCGCCCCGAGCACTTCGGAGGTGATCGAGCCGATGTCCGCCACCCGGTCCTGGCTCTCGCGCGAAACGCCGCGGATGCGCCGGCCGAACAGGGCGATCAGCGGAACGACGATCACCACCACCGCGACGAGCGCGGCCGTCAGCAGCGGCGCGAGGTAGAGCAGGTAGGCGGTCCCCCCGATCACCATGATGGCATTGCGCAGCGCGACCGAGATGGTCGTGCCGACGACGATCTCGACTTGCGTGGTATCGGCCGTCATGCGGCTGGAGATCTCGCTCGGCGAATTCTCCTCGAAGAAGGCGGGGGACTGGCGCAGCAGGTTGCGCTGCACGGCGAGGCGGATGTCGGCCACCACGCGCTCGCCGAGGATCGACACGAAGTAGAACCGCATCCCGGTCCCCAACGCGAGCACGAGCACGATCATCAGCAGGTAGCGGAACCAGCGCCCGATCGCTTCCGGGTCGGTTCCCGCGGCGAACCCGCGGTCGATGATCAGGCGAAAGCCCGAGGGAATCGCCAGCGTCGCCGCCGCGGTGACCACGAGCGCCACCAGCGTGAGCGCGACGAGCCGCGGGTATTGCGCCGCCGCGCGCCAGATCATCGTCAGCGGCCCCAGGTTCGCGGCGGGTTCGACGTCGGGCTTTTGGGGGCGGCGGGCCATGGCGGGGCGCCTAGCCCAACCCGGCTGCGGTTTGAAGCGCTATGAGGCGTCCGGCCACCAAAAGCCGATTGATGCATTGCAACATGCAACGAATCGCGCCACCTTGGGCTGCAAGAACCGCCGGGCGGAACCACGCCGGCGCAACGGGAACTGCAAGACTTGCTCTATCACGCTTACGAATTTCAGCGCTCGCTCCTTGCCGGGGCGAGCAACTGGGCCGCGATCGGTGCCAAGGTCCTGAGCAATCCGGCCCTGCCGCTGGGCTACTTCGGAATGGGCCCGGCGGTCGCCAGCGCGCTCGAGGTCTTCGCCCACCTCTACGAAGAGCGCGGCAAGCCCGAGTTCGGCATCGAGTCGGTCGAGGTCGACGGCAAGTCGCACAAGGTTGCCGAGAAGGTCGTGTGCGAAAAGCCGTTCGGCGGCCTGCGCCACTTCCGCCGCGCCGGCCTGCCGAAGAATGCCCCCAGGCTGCTGATCGTCGCACCGATGAGCGGGCACTACGCCACGCTGCTGCGCGGCACGGTCAAGCGCATGGTGGAACGCCACGAGGTCTGGGTCACCGACTGGGCCGACGCCAAGATGGTCCCCCTGGCGGACGGCGACTTCGACCTCGACGGCTATATCGATTACCTGATCGAGTTCCTGCAGTTCATCGGTGAGGGTCACGCACGTGCTCGCCGTGTGCCAGCCCTCGGTCCCGGCGTTTGCCGCCACGGCGATCATGGGCAAGAACGAGGACCCGTGCCGACCTGCCAGCCTGACGATGATGGGCGGTCCGGTCGACACCCGCGCCAGCCCGACGAGCGTGAACGACGTGGCGATGGAGCGGCCGCTGTCGTGGTTCAAGGCCAACGTGATCGCCACGGTGCCGGGCGGTTATCCGGGCGCCGGCCGCAAGGTCTATCCCGGCTTCCTGCAGCTCGCCGGGTTCCTCTCGATGAACATCGAGAGCCACATGCTGAGCCACTACGAGATGTTCAAGCACCTCACGCTGGGCGACACCGAAAGCGCGGCCGCGACCAAGCGGTTCTACGACGAGTACCTGTCGGTCTGCGACATGACGGCCGAGTTCTACCTCGAGACGATCGAGGAGGTGTTCCAGAAACACTCGCTGCCGCGCGGCAAGTTCGTCCACCGCGGCACGCCGATCGACCCGGATGCGATCCGCGACACCGCGCTGCTGGCGATCGAAGGCGAGAACGACGACATTTCGGGCGTCGGCCAGACCAAGGCTGCCCTCGATCTGGCCGAACACCTGCCGGAAGCGAAGAAGAAGTACCTCCTCGCCCCCGATGTCGGCCACTACGGCATCTTCAACGGCAGCAAGTGGCGCAGCCGCATCGCACCCGTCGTGGAAGACTGGATCGCGAGGAATCCGGGCGGCGACTGAGGGCTACTTCAGCGGCAGGTGCATCATCCCCGGCTTGACCGGGACGATCCGCACCCCGCGCACGCCGATCGCGTCGGCCGAGTTGCCGGTCCACAGCTCGACGTTCACCGTCAGCCCGTTCGCGGCGATGCTCGACACGGCGATGAAGCTTTCCTGCACGGTGCCCCACAGGTTGAGCCGGTAGGTGACGACCGTGTCGGACAGCACCGCTATCTCGCCGTCCACGAACATTGCGCCGGCCGATCCGCGCACGTTGGCGGCAAGCCCGCTGACCGTCGGGGCCGGACCGTGGCCCACCGAGACACGCGCGGTGCGCGGCGCGGCGCTGCCGCTGGTCGCATCAACCGCGATGACGACGCGGTCGCCCGCGGCGAGGCTACCCGGCGGAAAAGTCGCGCTCGAATAGATCGAGTTGGCGGCGGTCGCGTTGGTGCTGCCCAACGAACGTTCGGCAACTGCAGCCCCGCGGGCCGCCCGGTTGGCATCGCTGTCGTTGTCGCGGATGCGGTTGTTCGCAAGCAGCGCGGGGCCAAGGTTCTCGAAGCCGTCGGGGAAATAGCACCCGCTGATGTCCCAGCCGGTGCAGGCACCGTCGAAATAGAGCCCGCCGTCCTCGCAGCGGACGTTGCGCAGCACGCCGTCGCTCCCGCTGATCGTGCCCGCCCGCGTACCACCGCCCGTGGCAGCAGCCGTGCTGCACGCGCCGCGGAACGAGACATCGCACAGGAACGGGCGAACCATGCCGGCACCGCCATCGGCGATGTTGAAGAACATCCGCGCATGGGGAAGCACGATCGTCGTGTCGGCAATGCCGCAATCGACCATCGCGTTGCCGGCCTGGGGATGGCTCGACATGAGCACGCCGAGGCCTTCGTGCTGCGGGAAATACAACGTGCTGCGAACGATGCGGTTGCCCGTGCCGCTGCCGAGGACGACTGCGGCAATGCTCGCGGTGTTCGGCCCGCTGTCGAGCAAGAGATCGTCGAAGGTACAATCGCGGCAATTCTCGGCGATGCCGACGAAGAACGGCGCGTGGTCATCCACCCCGTTGCCCATTTTGCCGACCGCACTGGCAAGCGTGCCCCGCAGGTTGCGCAGGACGGTGCCGGCCGATCCCTCGCCCAGCTCCGCCAGCTTGCGCCATGCCTGGATGCGGATACCGTCGAACAGGCAATCCTGCATCGCGTTGAACACCACGCCGTTGCGTCCGACAACGGTGACGTCGCGGAAGCGGCCATCGATCACCCCGCCCCATTTCCACGCTTCGCCGAAATCCGAGGACAGGGTGATGTCGGTCACCCGCGGATTGTAGAGCAGATAGAAGGCATCGGGGCCGTCCTCGAACCCGCAATAGACGCCCTCGGCGGTGTTCCCCATTCGCGGCCCATCGGCCATGAGTTCGGCCGGCGGCACGCGATCGAGCGTGACCGCGGGGCCTTCGACCGCGATCACCCGGGCGCGCAGCGACCAGCGGGGAATCTCCTCCGCCTCGCCGTTGACCACGATCCCGTAGCCACTCTCCCCGCGCAGGACGACGAGGTCGCCCTCAGCAAAGGCGCCGGCATTCGCACCGAGATCCAGCGTCATGCCGCTCGAGGCGCCGGGGTCGACCGGGTGGAACGTCAGATTGCCGGTTGCCACCGCGTTGGAGGATCCGAGCGGCAGGGCGACGCCGACGATATCGGATTCGGTCAGCAGCCAGCCGCTTTCGCTGCGCAGTTCGGCACCATTTCCGCGCAGGACGAAATCGTCGGTTCGGACATAGGGCGCGTAGTCGACGACGTGGACGTCGCCGGGATAGCATTCGATGGCCGGGCGAGCCGCGGCCAGCTCGACCAGCGCCGCGCCGGTTGGCGCGCTGCGGCAGCGCATGCTTGCCACGCCGGTGTCGCCGCGCTCCTGCGCGGTCAGCGCGCGCACGGCGAGGCCGCGCGAGACGACGTCGAACGCGCTCATTGCGACACCCGATAGGCGACGGTGCCCGATGCGAGGACAATGTCGAGGAAGAAACTCGCGCCCGCCTCGGTTTCCAGCCACGCCTGCTCGACGCCCGGCGCAACGTACTGGCCCCAGGGTTCGCCGGCGACGCGCAGACCGTGCATGGTAGCCCCACCGTCGGTTGAACGCAGCAGGCTGATGGTTCCCTCCCACTCGCCGTCGAGCGAGAGCGTTATCACGCGCCCTGCGACGGCCGCGAAGGGGCCGACCACGCCGTTTGTGGCGGTTTCGCCGGCCAGCGGTTCAGGTGCCGGCGTCTCGCCGGCCAAGACGACCGGCAGCGGGCGGGCGTCGGTGACGGGAACATACGTGTCGGACGGATCGGAAAATCCGACGGCATAGGCCGGCACATAGCCGGCCGGAGCCTGGACGAAGATTGAGTTCTGCATTTCTGGACCTCGCTGAAATCGGAAGGTCCGGGCGCATTAGAAACGCAAATCCATTGTAGGAAAGGGGAAAATTTGCCGGCCTTGGCAGCGTGGTCACCGATTGCTTAACCCTGTCTTGATATGGGCGCACGATGGCCCCCAGAGGAAATCCGTTCGGCAGGCTGATCGTCCGCGGGCTGCGGCCGTGGCCTTTCGTGCCGCTCGCGGCCGCGTTCCTGGGCCTGTTCGAACTGGCCGTGGCGAATCGGAAATACGGGCTGTTCAGCGGCGGGTTCGGCCAGGCGAGCGCGATCGATCGGCCGGCGGAAATTGCCGCCTTCGCCGCCGGCTACGCCGTCTCCCAGGCTTTCGCCGCGCTCATCGCCTGGCGGCTGGTCGACCACCTGACCGGGCGGCGGCGAAATCCGCTGACGATGGTGCATTTCGCCTTCGTCTATCTCGGCCTGTCGCTGCTGGCGCTGACGGCGCAATACCAGTTGCACAGCTATTTCAGCGACGCGCTCGATTTCGCGCTCATCAAGCGGCTGGGCGGGGGCAGCCTGTCCGACGCGCTGCTGTTCGGCAAGAACGAGATCGCGCTGGCGCTTGCGGCGCTGCTGCTGGTCGTCGGCGCGTGGTGGCTCGTCGCGCGGCTTGCGAGGCGCCTGCCCGGCCCCGATCCGGAACCCGTTCCCGGCCCGCCGGGATGGCGCTGGCTGGCGCTGTCCGCCGCCGCCTTCCTGGGCGCGATCGTGTTCGTACCCCCGGCCAGCGAGGACGCGACCCGCGGGCTCAACCGCACGCTCGCCTGGAACGCGGGCATGGGCCTCGTCGCGTTCGCCACCGATTTCGACCGCGACGGATATGGCATGGTCGGGTTGCGCCGCGACGCGCACCCGTTCGATGCGGCCCGTCATCCGCTTGCGCTCGACGTGCCCGGCAACGGCATCGACGAGGACGGCTACGGCGGCGACCTCGCCCTCGTGCCGGTTCCGCAGCCGCGCCCGGCCGCGACCGATTTCGCCGGCCGCCCCAACGTCGTCATCGTGGTGATGGAAAGCACCCGGGCCGATGCGCTGACCAAGCGAATAGGCGGACGACCCGTCGCACCCAACCTGCAGGCGCTGGTCCGTATGGGCGGCGCCGTGGCCCCGGCCTACAGCCACGTCGGCTTCACCACCGAATTGCTGAAGTCGATCTTTTCCGGCCGGCTCGTGCCGGAAATGGGCGACCCGAGCCTGTTTTCCGACCTCAAGGCGGCGGGCTATCGCATCGGCGTGCTCTCCGGCCAGCCGGAGGACTTCGGCGGCATTTCCGACACGGTCGCAATGCGCCGCAACGCCGATGTCTTCGTCGACGCCGAGACCCTGAAGGACGAACGCGCCTTCAGCTTTGCCGCCCAGGGATCGCTGCTGATCGACGAGGGCAAGCTGCTGCGCGAATTCGACCGCCGGATGGGCGATGCGGAGAGCTGGCGGCAACCGACGCTTGCTCTACGTGAATTTCCAGTCGCCGCATTTTCCCTACGATCATCCGGGGGTCGAGCAGCGCTTCGCCCATCCGCCGATCGCGCGCGGCGAGATTTCGCAAGCCAATCGCGGCCGGGTCGCGGCGACCTACTGGAACGCGGTCGCCCATTCCGACGCCGCGCTCGGCGCGCTCATCGCCCGGCTCAAGCGGCTCGGGGTGTGGAACGACACGATCATGCTCGTCACCGGCGACCACGGCGAGGCGCTGTTCGAACACGGCTTCCTCGGGCATGGCCACGTGATCGAGCGCGAGCAGTTCGCCACTTTCCTCGCCAGCAATCGCAGCCTCGCCCCGCTGAAGGCGCCGATCGGCCTCAGCGATTACCGCGCGGTCGTGCTCGACCTCATCGCCGGCAAGCAGCCGGCCCAGCCCGCGCTGCCGCCGTTCATGTACATCGGCGACCTCGACCGGCCGACCGCGATCGGCATGGCCGACCCGCGGTTCGGTCTCGTTTCTCTGCGGCTCGATACCGGCGAGACGTGTTTCGGCGAAAAGGACTGTTCGCCGTTCGGCGCGCTGTTCGGCGCGAAATCAAGCGCTTCATCCGCACTCGTTTCGCGCTGGGGATCGGAGCGCTGGGCGCTCAGACAGCGCTAGCGGCAGGTTCGGGCGGCAGCGCGCCGCGGGCGATCAGGGGCCGCCGGGCCGGGGTCTCGGTCCGCTTGACGTAACTCCACAAGGCGCATTGCAGCCCGATCAACAGGAACGGAAACGGCTGGAAAGCGATGCCGACGAACAGCGATCCGACGAGGTAGGATGCCTGCGCCTGCTGCAACGCCGTCGCCAGTCCCCAGCGCCAGTCGCCCCCCGCGCGCTGCTGCCGGCGGTAACGCCAGCGCAGCCGCTCCATCTGCCACAGGCCCAGCCCGTGCAGCCAGAGCCATACGAACAGCCCCGGCCAACCCTGCTCGCCCAGCATCTCGAAGTAGGAAGAGTGATAGGCGCGCGCCTTGTCGGTCACCTTCTTGAAGGTGACCTGCGGGTTGCCTTCGGGCCCGGTGACCGAGCGGGTGTAATAGGTGAAGCTGTTGCCGCGATAGGCGTCGAACCCGCCACCCAGCGGATGGGTCTGCACATAGTCGAGCGTCCAGAGCCAGACCTGCACCCGGGTCGATGCGGAGGAGTCGCTCTCGTGATTCTCGATCGTGCTCATCCGGTCGAGATAGCTCTTGGGCAGGAACGGAACGGTGATCGCCACCGCTCCGGCAACGAGCCCGGCGAACAGCAGCTTGTGCTGCGAGGAGCGCCAGATGAGCAAGGCAACCACGGCCGCGCAGACCAGCCCGGTACGCGCGGCGGTGCCGATCGGGATCAGAAGGCTGGCGAAGACCAGCCCGGCGGCAAACAGCTTTACCCGCCAGTCGGGCGTGAAAATCGTCCCGTGCCGCGCCAGCCAGATGGCAAGGGGAATGAGGCTGATGGCGGTCGCCGAGAGGATCGAGGATTCGTATATTCCCGCGTTCGAGGGCGCCAGCAGCGCAAGTTCGCCGTAGCCGCCGCCGCCAAGAATCGTCTTGATCCCCCCGTTGATCACGATCGTGCCGAGCGAGAGCGCGACGATCAGCACTGCCGCCTCGATCCGGAGCTTGGTACGCAGGGTCAGCGGCAGGAACATCCCGAAAAGCAGCGCCTTCCAGACCCATTCCCACTTGACCAGCGCCTCGGCCGGGAAGTCGGCGTGGGTCGTGGTCCAGTAGCAGTAGACGAGCAGGAATCCGATCAGCCCCTGGCGGAAACCGAAGCGCGCGCCCTCCTTCTTGTCGAACAGCAGCCAGCCCCCGAACGCGGCGGCAAAGGCGATGGCCGAGAGCGGCAACACCGTCACCAGGCTCCAGCCGACTTTCTGCGGCTGGACGATGTCGATGTAGATATAGGCCAGCACCCAGTAGAACGGGCGCTTCAGCCCAAGCGCAAGGAACAGGCCGACGAAGGCGAGGAGGAACAGGTCGAGCATGTCAGCCCGCGTCCGCGGGCTTGTCGCGCAACCACGGCTTGCGCGGTGCGGGGCCGGTTTCCTCGGCGTCCAGCTCGTCGCGCGACAACATGCGCCAGAGCGCCAGCGCCATAAGTCCGTGCGTCAGGAGAAGGGTGGCGATGTCGATCAAGCGATTGTTCCGGCAGGGCGAAGGTGCGGCACCATGCAACCTGATACCGCGGGCGAGTTGACGCGCCGTTAAGCTTGTCGTGGCACACCTTCAGGCGATGACCCGCGTCCTGCACGTCCTCGACCATTCGCTTCCGCTGCACAGCGGCTACACCTTCCGCACCCGCGCGATCCTGCGCGCGCAGCAGGCAGCGGGGCTCGAGGTCCGCGGGATCACCGGCCAGCGCCACGACGCCGAGGGACCGGCGGTCGAGGCCATCGAGGGGCTCACGTTTCACCGTACGCCCGGTGTCGCCGGCGGTCCGGCCGCGCTGCGCGAATGGCGCGAGATCTCCGCGTTAACCAACGCGATCGTGCGCCTCGCCCGCACGTGGCGGCCCGATGTGCTCCACGCCCATTCGCCGGCGCTGTGCGGCATGGCCGGCGTCCGCGCCGCCCGCGCGCTCGGCATCCCGCTGGTCTACGAGATTCGCGCCTTCTGGGAAGATGCCGCCGTCGGCAACGGCACGAGCCGCGCCGGCTCGCTCAAGTATCGCCTGACGCGCGAGCTCGAAAACCGGGTCGTCGCGGCGGCCGACGCCGTGATGACGATCTGCCACGGCCTGCGCGACGATCTCGTCGCGCGCGGCGTCTGCGCAGGGAAGATCGGCGTGATGCCCAACGGCGTCGACCTGGCACTTTTCGGAGCTCCCGCCCCGCGCGATGCGCAACTGGCGAAGCAGCTTCACGTCGGTGCCGATGGCCTTGGGGGCCCCGTGATCGGTTTCATAGGGAGCTTCTACGACTACGAAGGGCTCGACGATCTCATCGCCGCCATGCCCGATCTCGTCTGCCATCAGCCCGGCGTTCGCCTGTTGCTGGTGGGTGGCGGGCCGGTCGAGCAGGCTCTGCGCGCGCAGGCCGAAGCGTCGCCCGTGGCCTTCGCGATCCATTTCGCCGGCCGCGTTCCGCATCACGAGGTCGAGCGGTACTACTCGCTGTGCGACGTCATGGCCTATCCGCGCAAGCGCAGCCGGCTCACTGACCTCGTCACGCCCCTTAAACCTCTCGAGGCGATGGCGCAGGGACGCATCGTTGCCGCGTCGGACATCGGCGGCCACCGCGAACTGATGACCGACGGCATGACCGGCAAGCTCTTTCCGGCCGACGACCCGTCAGCGTGCGCTGTGGCCCTGGCCAACCTGCTCGAGGCGCGCGAGGCCTGGCCCGCAATCCGCGCAGCCGGCCGCGCGCACGTGACCGCGCATCACGACTGGGCGCGCAACGTTCGTCGTTATCAAGACGTTTACCAAGCCTTGCTAGAGCGGGCATCGACAAGCCGAGTTCGTGCCGCAGCCTGATGCAGCACGGGGTGCAGACAGGGAAACACAGTGGCCACGCTAGCTGCCGATTCCAGGATTGCCAAAAAGGGCGCCGGCAAGGCGCCCCTGAGCACCCATCCGCTTTTTCCGGCGATCGTGGCCCTGTGGTTCGCTGCCCTGCTCGGGCTCGGCAGCCTGATCCTGCCGACAGTTCTGCTCGAGCGGCTGGTGACCGTCACCGGTCTTTCCTCGCTCGTGCCGATGGCCGCACCGCCGCTCGGCTTCACCGCACGCGCCACGCTGGCGCTCGGCGCGGCTGCCGTGGGTGCGCTGCTCGGCCTCCTGCTCGCCCGGCAGGTGGCCAGCAGTCACGCGCCCCAGGGCAGCCCGCGTTTGGCGAGCAACGAGGAGCGGACATGTCGCCCGATTTCCGCGCATGACGAGCTGGGCGAGGAAGGCCTCGGCACCGGTGCCCGGCCGCCGGTGGCGCAGAAGCGCCGCTCGCTCGCCATCTCCGAAGACAACCGCCGCAGCGCTTACCTCCAGCACGTTCCGGTTCCGGGAGAGGGCACCTACGCTCCGCTGCCGTTGGACGAGCCCGAAGAGGCTCTCGAACTCGGCGAATTCGCCGACGCCGCAGAGCCAGCCGAAGTTTCCGAACAGGACGATACCATGACCGACGGCAGCATCTTCACCCCACCGCGAACGGCCGACGACCGGGCCGACTTTGCGCCCGATCCGGTCGCGGAAGAGGAAGAAGAAACCGACCCGGCGGACGCGCTGGAATTCGAAGCGCCGTCGCTGCGCCGGACCCAGGTTCTGCCCTCGTTCCTGGTCGGTTACGACTTCGACCGCGACGACGAACCGCCCGAACCCCACATTGCGCCCGGTACCTTCGGCGCATCGGCCGAACCTGGTCTGCGCCCGTTCGACAGCGCCGCTGCGGGCCAGCCGCAACTCGCCATCGTCGAGCCCGAGCCCGACGTCGCCGCCGCAATCGCCGCGGGTGTCGACGGCCGCCCGCTCGACGATCTGGGCCTTGTCCAGCTGGCCGCCCGCCTTGGCGCCTCGATCGAGCGCCGCCGCGCCCTGCGCGCGAGCATGGGAGAGGGCCCCGCCGTGCGGCACGCCCCGGTCTTTGCCGCCAATCCGGAAGATTTCGACGCCGCGGCGGCGGAAGATGCCGCGCAGGCCCGCGCCAGCTTCTTCACGCCGCAGCAGGCGGCTTCAGCGGACCAGGGTCCTGCGGTGCCTCAGGCTTACGAACCGGAGGCTTACGAACCGGAGCCTTACGAACTCGGGGATGACGAAGCGATCGAGGAGGAGGCCGAAATTGCGCCCTCACTGCTGGCGACCAAACCCTCCACCCTGCGCGACCTGTCGTTCGACGAAGCCGAGGAATACGAGGAGGACAGCGACTTTGCCGCATCTTTCACCCTACCTCGTCAGCCCTCGTCGGCATCGTCCGGCGAAGAGTTCGACAGTGGCTTGGACGAAGAGTCCAATGTCGCCGAGGGAGAGGAAGAAGACGATTCGGAGTACAGCTCGCTCCTCGCGATGAAGAACCCGTTCCAGAAGAAGGCCGAGTTCGTGCGCATCGAAGAGCCCGAACCGGAGGAGGACGAGGTCGAGGCCGCAGTCACCTTCCCCAGCGTGCGCAGCAGCGGCGACCCTGCCGCGCGTCCGTTCGACCCGCCCGCCGCCGCCAGGTCCGGCGCTTCCGCGCAGGCCGATCCAGGCGATGCCGAGCGCGAGTTGCGCGCAGCCCTCGCCACGCTGCAACGGATGAGCGGTGCGGCCTGAACAGTACGCCTGAGCAGTACGACCTGAAAGCCGATTTGAACTGACCGGGAAAGTTTTCTAACAGCCTGCGACGGGCCGGCCGCCCGGCCTGGGCTCCCCCGCGCGCCTGCGCGGGGAGCGTTCCCGCTTGCAAAAACAGCTTCCTGTCCCCAAGGCAGAATTTCGCGACATTTTTGCAGACGCTCGGCTAGGGAGAGTTCGAGCTTCGTTGCGGCTGACAGCCGCGGCGGAGCCTGCGAAACCGACGATCGAACGAGGGACATGGATTTAATGGAGTACCCGGCGCCGCAAGGGCTGTACGATTCGCGCAACGAACATGACTCCTGCGGTGTGGGTTTCGTCGCTCACATCAAGGGCGCGAAATCGCACGCGATCGTGGCTCAGGCGCTCGAGATCCTGGCCAACCTCGACCATCGCGGCGCAGTGGGCGCCGATCCGTTGCTGGGCGACGGTGCCGGTATCCTCGTGCAGATCCCCGACCCGCTCTACCGCAAGTGGGCCGAGAGCGAAGGACTGACCCTTCCCCCGCCGGGCGATTACGCGGTGGCGATGTGCTTCATGCCGCAGGAAGAAGCGGCGCGCGACTTCATCACCCAGCAATTCGAGAAGTTCGTCGCCAAGGAAGGCCAGCACCTGATCGGATGGCGCGACGTGCCGGTGACGCAGGACGGGCTCGGCAAGGCGGTGCTCGCGTCGATGCCGATGATCCGCCAGTGCTTCATCGGCAAGGGCGACAACTGCGCCGACCAGGACGCGTTCGAGCGCAAGCTGATTGTCATCCGCAAGCAGACGCAGAACCCGCTGAGGGCGCTGGCTGAAAAGCACGCCATGCCGGCAATCGAGAAGCTCTACATGCCGAGCTTCTCCAGCCGCACCGTGGTCTACAAGGGGCTGCTGCTGGCGAACCAGGTCGGCAGCTTCTACGACGACCTGCGCGATCCCGATTGCGTGTCGGCCATCGGCCTCGTCCACCAGCGTTTCAGCACCAACACGTTCCCCAGCTGGAAGCTGGCGCACCCCTATCGCCTGATCGCGCACAATGGCGAGATCAACACCGTGCGCGGCAACGTGAACTGGATGAACGCCCGCCGGCGGACGATGGAGTCCGACCTGCTCGGGCCCGATCTCGACAAGCTCTGGCCGATCATCCCGCACGGTCAGTCGGACACCGCCTGCCTCGACAACGCGCTCGAGCTGCTGCTGCTCGGCGGGTATTCGCTCGCTCATGCGATGATGATGCTGATCCCGGAAGCCTGGGCCAAGAACCCGCTGATGGATCCCGCACGCCGCGCGTTCTACGAATACCATGCCGCGCTGATGGAGCCGTGGGACGGCCCTGCGGCGGTCGCCTTCACCGACGGGCGCCAGATCGGCGCCACGCTCGACCGCAACGGTCTGCGTCCCGCGCGCTTCTGCGTCACGCGCGACGACCTGTGCGTGATGGCCTCGGAAAGCGGCGTTCTGCCTTTCCGCGAGGCCGATATCGTGCGCAAGTGGCGCCTGCAGCCCGGGCGCATGCTGCTGATCGACTTCGAGCAGGGCCGGATCATCGAGGACGAGGAGCTCAAGGCAGACCTCGCCAATGCCGAGCCATACGGCAAGTGGCTCGACCAGGCGCAATACAAGCTCAAGGACCTCGAGGCGATCGACACCGACGTCGAGGCCCGAAGGGATTTTGGGCGCCAGTCCGACGTGAGCCTGCTCGATCGCCAGCAGGCGTTCGGCTACACCCAGGAGGATCTGACCAAGTTCCTCGAACCCATGGCCGTCGCCGGCGACGACCCGATCGGCTCGATGGGCACGGACACGCCGCTGGCCGTCCTGTCGGACCGCAGCCGCCTGCTCTACGACTACTTCAAGCAGAACTTCGCCCAGGTCACCAATCCGCCGATCGATCCGATCCGCGAGGAACTTGTGATGAGCCTGCTGTCGATGATCGGCCCGCGCCCCAACCTGCTGGGCCACGAGGCCGGCACGCACAAGCGGCTCGAGGTCGACCAGCCGATCCTGACCAACACCGACATGGAGAAGATCCGCTCGGTCGAAGCGAGCCTCGACGGCGCCTTCCGCACCTGGACGATCGACATGACCTGGGACGCGGCCAGCGGGGCCGAGGGCCTCGAGATGGCGCTCAAGGAAATGTGCTGGGCGGCAACCGAGGCGGTGCTGCAGGACAAGAACATCCTCATCCTGTCCGACCGCGCGCAGGGCCCGGACCGCGTCCCGATGCCTGCGTTGCTGGCGACGGCGGCTGTGCACCACCATCTCGTGCGCCAGGGCCTGCGCATGCAGACCGGCCTCGTGGTCGAGACCGGCGAGGCGCGCGAGGTGCACCATTTCTGCGTTCTGGCAGGTTACGGTGCGGAGGCGATCAACCCCTACCTCGCGTTCGAGACGATCGAGAACCTGCGGGCCGACAAGTTCCCCGAGATCGACGCCAGGACGGTCGAGAAGAACTACATCAAGGCGGTCGGCAAGGGGATCATGAAGGTCATGTCCAAGATGGGCATCTCGACCTACCAGTCCTACTGCGGGGCGCAAATCTTCGACGCGGTCGGCCTGTCGACCGAGTTCGTCGACAAGTACTTCACCCGCACCGCTACCACGATCGAGGGCGCTGGCCTGAAGGAAGTGGCCGAGGAAACCGTCCGCCGTCACGCTGCCGCCTATGGCGACAACCCGATCTACGAGCACATGCTCGATGTCGGGGGGATCTACCAGTACCGCCTGCGCGGCGAGGACCACGCCTGGACCCCGACCAGCGTCGCGAGCCTGCAGCACGCGGTGCGCGGCAACAAGTGGGGCGACTACGAGACTTTCGCCAAGGCGATCAACGAGCAGTCCGAACACCTGCTGACGATCCGCGGGCTGATGGACCTGAAGAAGGGCGATACGCCGCTCGACATCAGCGAGGTCGAGTCGGCTGAGGACATCGTCAAGCGCTTCAGCACGGGCGCGATGAGCTTCGGTTCGATCAGCCGCGAGGCGCACACGACGCTCGCCATCGCGATGAACCGCATCGGCGGCCGTTCGAACACGGGCGAAGGCGGCGAGGAGCCCGATCGCTTCGTGCCGCTGCCGAACGGCGATTCGATGCGCTCGCGCATCAAGCAGGTCGCCTCGGGTCGCTTCGGCGTGACGACCGAGTACCTCGTCAATTCGGACGATATCCAGATCAAGATGGCCCAGGGCGCCAAGCCCGGCGAAGGCGGCCAGCTGCCCGGCCACAAGGTCGACAAGACCATCGGCAAGGTGCGCCACTCGACACCCGGAGTGGGCCTCATCAGCCCGCCGCCACACCACGACATCTACTCGATCGAGGATCTGGCGCAGCTGATCCACGACCTGAAGAACGTGAACCAGCAGGCGCGCATCTCGGTCAAGCTGGTGTCCGAAGTGGGCGTCGGCACGGTTGCCGCGGGCGTTTCCAAGGCGCGCGCCGATCACGTGACCATTTCGGGCTACGAAGGCGGCACGGGCGCGTCGCCGCTGACCAGCCTGACGCACGCCGGCAGCCCATGGGAGATCGGCCTCGCCGAGACCCAGCAGACGCTGCTGCTCAACGACCTGCGTTCGCGCATCGCGGTGCAGGTCGACGGCGGCATCCGCACCGGGCGCGACGTCGCCATCGGCGCGTTGCTCGGGGCCGACGAGTTCGGCTTCGCCACCGCCCCCCTGATCGCGGCCGGCTGCATCATGATGCGCAAGTGCCATCTCAACACCTGCCCGGTCGGGGTGGCCACGCAGAACCCGGTCCTGCGCGCGCGCTTCACCGGCCAGCCCGAGCACGTCATCAACTACTTCTTCTTCGTGGCCGAGGAACTGCGCCAGATCATGGCCGAGATGGGCTTCCGCACCGTCGAGGAGATGATTGGCCGAGTCGACCGGATCGACACCCGCCAGCTGGTCAAGCAGTGGAAGGCGCGCGGGGTCGATCTCACCCGGCTGCTGCACAAGGTCCAGCCGCCGCAGGGCAAGGAACTGTTCCACACGGAAGAGCAGGACCACGGCCTTGCCGCCGCTCTCGACAACGACCTCATCGCCGCCGCCCGACCGGCGCTGGAAAACGGCGAGGCGATGGTGCTCGAGCGCGAGGTGCGCAACGTCAACCGTACGGTCGGCGCCATGCTCTCGGGCGAAATCGCCCGGCAATATGGCCATGCCGGCCTGAAGGCCGACACGCTGCGGATCAACTTTACCGGGGTCGCCGGGCAGAGCTTCGGCGCGTGGCTGGCCCACGGCGTCACGCTCGACCTTACAGGTGACGCCAACGACTATGTCGGCAAGGGCCTCTCAGGCGGTCGCATCGTCGTGCGCCAGCCTGCCGGGGTCGACCGCGAGGCGACCGAGAACATCATCGTCGGCAACACGGTGCTCTACGGCGCGATTGCCGGCGAGGCGTTCTTCAACGGCGTGGCCGGCGAACGCTTCGCGGTGCGTAACTCGGGTGCCGTCGCGGTGGTCGAGGGAACCGGTGACCACGGCTGCGAATACATGACCGGCGGGGTCGTTTGCGTGCTGGGCAAGACCGGGCGCAACTTCGCAGCGGGCATGAGCGGGGGCGTTGCCTACGTCTACGACGTCGACGGCAACTTCCGCGACCTGTGCAATCTCGCCCAGGTCGACCTGCTGCCGATCTCCGCCGACGAGGACGAGGACGCCGAGGACAATTGGTGTACCGGCCGCCCGCAACAGCGCGGCCGCAGCGTCGAGGACATGGGCATGGGCGACATGCTGCGCCACGATGCAGAGCGCGTCCGCATCCTCGTCGAACGGCACAAACTCCACACCGGCAGCAAGCGCGCTGCTGCACTACTCGACGACTGGGACAATACGTTGACGAAGTTCGTGAAAGTCATGCCCCGTGATTACGCCCGGGCCCTCCAGCAACTCGAAGCCGAGCGCGAGGAATCCGCCTCGGTCGCGGCGGAGTAACGGCTATGGGCAAGGAAACAGGTTTCCTCGAGCTCGACCGCGAGGATCGCAGCTATGCCGATCCCAAGGAGCGGGTGAAGCACTACAAGGAATTCACGATTCCGCCGGGCGAGGATCACCTGCGCAAGCAGGCGAGCCGATGCATGAACTGCGGGATCCCGTACTGTCACAACGGCTGCCCGGTGAACAACCTGATCCCGGACTGGAACCACCTGGTCTACGAGAACGACTGGAAGAACGCGCTCGAGAACCTGCACTCGACCAACAACTTCCCCGAATTCACCGGCCGCATCTGCCCCGCCCCGTGCGAGGCGAGCTGCACCCTCAACATCATCGACCAGCCGGTGACGATCAAGTCGATCGAATGCGCGATCGTCGACCGCGGCTGGAAGGAAGGCTGGATCAAGCCTCATGTGCCGGAAGAGAAGACCGGCAAGCGCGTCGCCGTGGTCGGCAGCGGTCCGGCGGGCATGGCCTGCGCGCAGCAACTGGGCCGCGCGGGCCATTCGGTAACGGTGTTCGAGAAGTCCGACCGGATCGGCGGCCTGCTGCGTTACGGCATTCCCGACTTCAAGATGGAGAAGCATCTCATCAACCGGCGCGCCGTGCAGATGGAAGCCGAGGGGGTGACCTTCAAGACGAGCACCGAGGTCGGCGTCGACGTCTCGTTGAAGTCGCTCAAGGAGAACTTCGACGCGATCGTGCTGGCCGGCGGAGCCGAGGATGCGCGCCCGCTCGATATTCCGGGCGCCGAACTGCCCGGCGTGCGGCTGGCGATGGAATTCCTCACCCAGCAGAACAAGCGCAACGCCGGCGACGACGAAGTCCGCGCCGCCCCGCGCGGCACGCTGACCGCGACCGGAAAGAAGGTCATCGTGATCGGCGGCGGCGACACCGGCTCGGACTGCGTCGGCACCAGTAACCGGCAGGGCGCCGAAAGCGTCGTGCAGATCGAGATCATGCCCAAGCCCCCCGAGATGGAGGACAAGGCGTTGACCTGGCCCGACTGGCCGATGAAGCTGCGCACGTCCTCCAGCCACGAGGAAGGCGTCGAGCGCGACTGGGCCGTGCTGACCAAGGAAGTGGTCGGCGAGGACGGCAAGGTAACCGGCCTCAAGTGCGTGCGCGCCGACTGGTCGAACGGAAAGCTGGAGGAAGTGCCGGACAGCGAGTTCGTGATCCCGGCCGACCTGATCCTGCTGGCCATGGGCTTCCTCGGCCCGCGCAAGACGGGCATGCTCGACCAGACCGGCGTGAAGCTGACCGACCGGGGCAACGTCGAGGCCGATACCGATAGCTATGCCACGAGCGAGGACATGATCTTCGCCTGTGGCGACATGCGGCGCGGGCAGAGCCTCGTCGTCTGGGCGATCCGCGAAGGCCGCCAGGCAGCGCGCGCGGTCGACCTGGCGCTGATGGGAGCGAGCGAGCTGCCGCGCTAGGGGGAGGCGGCCGGCCGCCGGGCCGGTTATCTCACGCCTCGGCCGAGACCAGCTCGCGCAGGGCGGCAAACCCGTCGGGGTCGAGCGCCTTGCCGACCTCGCCTTCCATGATGGCCAGCGCCTTTTCGCGCGGCATGGCGGCGCGATAGGGGCGGTCGGCGGTCAGCGCGTCGTAGAAATCGCACAGCGTGATGATGCGCGTCTCGCGGCTGATCGTCATCGCGTCGAGGCCGAGCGGGTAGCCGGTCCCGTCGAGCCGTTCGTGGTGCGCCGCGGCGATCGGCGCCATGTCGGCCAGCACGCCGATGCGGCCGAGAATTGCCTGCGTGTGGTCGGCATGCCCGCGCATGATCTGCCACTCGGCTTCGTCCAGCTTGCCCGGCTTTTCGAGGATCGCGCTGGACACGCCCAGCTTCCCCACGTCGTGCAGGGTTGCGGCGCGCCGCAGGCGGCGCAGGCGCGAAGGCAAGATGCCGAGACGTTCGCCGAGCGAGACGGCATACTCCGCGACACGCGCCGAATGGTCGGCGGTGAACGGGCTCTTGGCGTCGATCACCTTGCCGAAGGCGGCAGCGATCGCGTCGAGATAGTCCTCGTCGACGACCTCGGCCTCGCCCGCCACGAGGCCGGACACCCACGCTTCGAGCGAGGGCGAGACGAGGCGGGTCCAGAACGAGGGCCGGGCCGCGAGGCGGGCGAACGCCCGGCACAAGTGCGGATCGAGCCACCTTCCCGCGCGCAGCGCCACTTCGGCCGTGGCCGCGGCGGGTCCACCGGCGGTGTGGAACACGTCGGCGATCTGCGCCAGCAGGGCGATGCGAGAACCGAGCGGAATGGCCAGGCCCTCAAGGTGTCCCGGCCGGCCGCTGCCGTCCCAGTGCTCGTCGAGATGGTAGATGCCCTTGGCGACCGTTTCGCCGAAGCGCAGGTCGCGGGCGACGTCGGCGCCGCGGGTGCAGCGCGTCTCGATCATCTCCTGCGCGATCGCCTCGCCGTTTTTCAGGATGTGCGCGATCGCGGCCATCCGTGCGCGCAGCGGCGCCTGGATCGCCGTGTTGCCGAATACGAAGCGCAGCGTCGCTGGCAGGCCGGGCGAGACCGTCTTGTAGGCTGCCTTGAAGGCCAGGTCGTCCGCCCTGTAGAGTTCGCTGATGCGGGCCGCGTTGCTGCTGCAGCCGAGGTCCTTGAGCAGGGCGATGTAATGGATGTCGCTCGCCTCCTGCCCATCGAGACCCAGCTCGCGCGCGATCTCCCCGGCGATATAGCAGGCGCGGATCGAATGACCGGCAGGTTGGCCTTCTGTCAGGTCGAGCGCATGGGAGAACGCGGCGATGATCTCTCCCCGGCGCACGATCTGGTCGACCTGCAGGTGAAGCGTCGTATCGTGGAGCATCGGACCGGACTACGTGGAATTCCTTGCCGGGGCGCAGCGACACGCGGTTAAATTGACCTTACCGCCCGCCGCGCCGGCTTGCCCCTCGCCGGCGGTTCGGCCAATCTCCTCGGGAGGGATTGGCGAAGGACGCGAGATGATACCCGAGAGTTTCCATGCTGGCTCCGAGGACCTGCCCTGGGCGGACAACTGGGCCGACGATCCCGGCATCCGGCTCAAGTTGCTCATGGCAGACGTGGAAGGCGGGCGCTTCGCCGTCCGCATGGCCTTTACGCCGGGCACAGAGGTCTTTGCGCACAAGCATACAGGCGAAGTGCATGCCTTCACGTTTTCCGGCGAGTGGAACTACCTTGAATACCCGGACAGTCCGCCGAACCGTGCCGGGTCCTACCTGTTCGAACCGCCGGGCAGCACGCACACGCTGAAGGTCGCCGACGAAGCCGAGGGGCCGACCGACGTACTCTTCGTGATCTACGGCGCCCTGCTGCATCTCGATCCCGACGGAACGATCGTCGCGGTCACCGACGCGGAAAGCGTGCTCGAGGAATACCCGCGCCGGTTGCGCGAGCAGGGGGTGGCATTGCCCGCTGCCCTGCCGGTCGGGGGATCAATGGGATATCGGGCGCTGTGATGGAGGTTCGCCCGCTCCATCCCATCTTCGCAGCCGAACTGGTTGGCGCCGACCTGGCCCGGCCACCCTCGCCCGAGCTGGTGGAGCTCGTCGAGGATGCCATGGCGCGATACGGGGTCTTGGCTATCCGCGACGCGGCGATTTCCGACGAGCAGCACAAGGACTTCAGCCGCGCCTTTGGCCCGCTGGAGATACCCAGCCGCGTGCCGGGCGCGGCGCGGCCGCAGGGCACGCGCGTACTGACGCCGGGGATCTTCCATGCCGGCAATCTCGACCACAACGACGAGATCATCCCCTACGGCTCCGATCCCAAGAGCCTCGCCAAGGGAGCCGAGCGCTTTCATACCGATTCGAGCTTCCACACCATGCCGACCAAGTGGAGCCTGCTGCATGGCGTGGAGACCCCGCCGCCCGAAGCCGGCGGCGACACCCTGTTCGTCGATACCCGCGCGGCTTACGACGACCTGCCGCAGGCGATGAAGGATCGGATCGAAGGTCTCGTCGGTCTGCACGACTTCTGGGAAGGGCGGAAGCTGGCCGGCTTCAAGGCCGAGATCACGCCCGAGATGCGGCTGGTCATCCCCTTCCCTACCGTGAAGCATCCACTGGTCCGGACGATGACCGGTTCGGGGCCGAAAGGCCGCAGGTCGATCTACGTCGGCGGCCATTGCTTCGGGGTCGAAGGGATGGACCCCGTCGAGGGACTGGCGCTCGTCGAGGAGCTTTACGCTCACGCCACGCAGGACAGGTATCGCTATGCGCACCGGTGGCGGCAGTGGGACCTGGTCATCTGGGACAACCGCTGCACGATGCACGCCGCAACGCCGCTGCACTCCGACCAATACCGCCGCGACATGCGCCGCACGACGATCAACGAAAGCGGCCCGGAAACGAGCGCCTACGAATTCATGGAGCTGGGCCCAGAGGAGGTTGGGGCGGCCTGAGCGCAGCCTTTCCTGCAGGCGCAAACCTGCTCAGGCTCCCGGCCGCTCCTTGAAATTGTCGGACACCGCGTAACCTTTGTAACCTTTTCCTACCACTCGATCGCGCCGCGCCCGCTTGCTTCGAGAAAGGCGTTCGCCCGGCTGAACGGCTTCGACCCGAAAAACCCCGAGTGCGCGGACAGCGGGCTCGGATGCGGGCTGGTGAGGACGAGGTGCGGGCCTTCCGGCCCCAGCCCCCGAACGCTCGCCGCTTTCTTGCGCGCATGGCCGCCCCACAGGACGAACACGCTCGGCACGTCGCGCTGCGCGACCGCGGCCACCGCCGCATCGGTGATCGCCTCCCATCCCTTGCCGGCGTGGCTTCCCGCCTGCCCCGCCTCGACGGTGAGCGAGTTGTTGAGCAGCAGCACGCCCTGCCGCGCCCAGTGCTCGAGGTTGCCGCTGGCGCGCCGCGGCACGCCGAGGTCGCTCTCCAGTTCCTTGTAGATGTTGAGCAGCGAGGGTGGAACCTTCACCCCCTCGGGCACCGAGAACGACAGGCCGTGCGCCTGCCCCGGACCATGATAGGGGTCCTGCCCCAGGATCACGACCTTCACGGTATCTAGCGGCGTCAGCTCGAGCGCGCGGAGCCGTTGGCCGCGCGGCGGGTAGACCGCCTTGCCCGCCTCCTCCTGTGCCTTAAGCCAACCGCCGAGCCGCCGGCTCTCGGGCAAGGCAAGCACCGGCTCGAGCGCGGGGCGCCAGCTATCGGGAACCTGATCGGTCATGGCGCATTGCATAGCCTCTCCTCCCAAACCGCTCCACGCAGCGCTTCCCCTCTTTCCACGAATTGCCTAAGGCCGTGGCCCATGGCCGTACATTTCCACGAAGAAGACCTGCCGGCAGGCGTCCTTGCCCCCGGCCCCGTCGCCGTCGACACCGAGACGATGGGTCTCGTCACCCCGCGCGACCGGCTCTGCCTCGTGCAGATCAGCGACGGCAGGGCGACGAGCACCTCGTGCGCTTCGCCAACGGCAGCGCCTTCGACGCGCCCAACCTGAAGGCGGTGCTGGGCGACCCGGCGCGGGTGAAGCTCTACCACTTCGCCCGCTTCGACCTCGCCGCGATCGAGTATTACCTCGGGCGTCGTGGCGGCCCCGGTGTTCTGCACCAAGATCGCCAGCAAGCTGACGCGCACCTATACCGACCGCCACGGCTTGAAGAACCTGATCGAGGAACTGCTCGGCGAAACATCTCCAAGCAGCAGCAGTCGAGCGACTGGGGCGCGCCGGAGCTGAGCGACGCGCAGAAGGACTATGCCGCCTCCGACGTGCGCTTCCTCCACCGGCTGCGCGAGGTGCTGATCCCGCGGCTCGAACGCGAAGGCCGGCTGGAACTCGCGCAGGCCTGCTTCGATTTCCTTCCCGCGCGCGCCCGGCTCGACATCGCCGGCTGGGCGGACAAGGACATCTTCAGCCACGAGTAAGGCCCCGGCCCTCATTCGCAGTTGCCATGACCGCCCAGGCAGACCAGATCCGCAATCGCCGCCGCTCTTTCGCGGCCCCCGGCGGTCCGCTCGACCGGATCGTGCGCTGGCTGGCAGTCGGTCTGCCGGCGCTGGTGGGCGTCATTGCCGCGCTGATGGTCATCACCCCGCTCAGCCCGCGCGGCGAGGTCAGCTTCCTGCTCGACCGCAACAAGGTATCGCTCGCTGACGATCGCCTGCGGATCGACAGCGCCGTCTATCGCGGCGAGGACGACAAGGGCCGCCCGTATCTCGCTGAGCGCAGGCGAGGCGGTGCAGCGCAGCGTGAGCGAGCCCGTGGTGCGCATGCGGGACCTGATTGCCCGCATTCTCCTGCCCGAGGGCCCGGCGATGCTCGTGGCGGACCGGGGCACTTACGATTACGAGACAGATATTGTCGACGTGGACAGCCAGGTCCTGTTCGAGGCGGCCGACGGCTATCGCATGACCGCGCGCGGCGTGAATATCGACCTCGACGCGAAGAGCCTCGTCGGCACGGGCGGGATCGAAGGAGCGGTTCCGGCCGGGACGTTTTCGGCCGACACCCTGCGCGCGGATCTAGCCGCGCGGACCGTGGCGCTCGTGGGCAATGCGCGCCTTCACATGACGCCCGGCAAGATGCGGATGCCGCGATGAAGTCGCTTGCCCCCGCAGACGCAATCGCTAGGAACGGCGCCCATGAAGCGTCGCTCTGCTGTCCCGCCTGGCCCTGCGCGGCCTCGCCGCCGGCCTGATTGCCGGCACTGCCAGCGCGCTGCTGTTCGGGTCCATTGCGGACGCTCAGGCCATAGCCGGGTTCAACTCGAACCAGCCGGTCAACTACGCCGCCGACCGGATCGAACTGCAGGACCGCCAGAACCGGGTCGTGCTGTCGGGCGATGTGGTGATCACGCAGGGCGACCTCAGGCTGACCGCGGGGCGCACGACAGTGGCATACACCGATAACGGGGGCTTGCGCATTCAGCGGATCGACGCCGTGGGCGGAGTGACCGTCAGCCGCGGAACCGAGCGGGCGAGCGGATCGGCCGGGGTGTACGATTTCAACCGGCGGGTCATCGTGCTGTCGGGCGGCGTCGCACTGCGGCGCGGAAGCGACACGCTCAACGGCGGCCGCCTGACGATGGACCTCAACAGCGGCCTCAGCAGTGTCGACGGCCGCGGCGGATCGGCGCCGGGTGGGACGACCGGCAGCAGTGGTCGGGTGAGCGGGACGTTCTCGGTTCCTGGCGGGAGCTAGCCCGGCCCGCGGCGCGTGTGCGTCTACCGGTGTAGTGCTCGAATAACGTAGACGCGACAATCGACTGCTCCTTGCGTTACACGTAAAACTCGGCTTTCATGTTTACAAAGGAAGGGTGACGACATGAGATTCCCTAGAAAAAAGCGCCCTCTTGGCTTAATTCCTCAGATCGACGGGCCTGGGCGAAGAGGCAGTGTAGCCCCCGAAACTTACCTGATCTTTTTATTGTGGGGAGCCTCGGTCGTATTCGGGGTGTACGCCTTTCTTGAAATGCTGCCGTGAGAGGTGACAGCCTTTTCGGCAGGCCGGCCCAATTTCTGGGCTGCTCTGTCCAAGGTTCCGTAGCCCGAACGTTAGTTCTTGCTTTTCGTGCCACCAGGAAAATGTTAGAATGGAGCGAGGTCTCTATGTCAAAGGAGAAGAACATGGCAGTTGGACGTTCAGCTTTAGGTTTCGTGGCGACAGCGGCCTTAGTCGCTGCTTCGGTCCCCGCCGGAGCCGCCTCGTCGCGTTCGTCTTCGGAGCTTCAAAACAGTGAGCACATCGCGGGTATGTCCACCGTTTTGCTGCTAGCGCTCGCAGGTGCCGCAGTTGCGCTCTTCTTCATAATTAATGATGACGGCAAAGAGGCGCCTGCCAGTCCGTAGTGATTCGGCGGATGGATCCCGCGGATTCTCCGAGTAGCCTTCGCTCGTTTCGATGATTTTTGCTGCCGCGTTGTGCTGGACGTTGACTGCTGCTTCTACGGTCCACCAACGCCGGCGCTAAGGGCCAACTTCACGGCATCGGCAACGCTGCCCGCAGCCAGTTTAGTCATCGCGTTCGCACGATGGATTTCGACCGTTCGGGGGCTGATGCCCAGGTCCGCCGCGATCCCTTTGTTACTTAGTCCATTCACAATCCCACAAGCCACCTCGTGTTCACGCTTGGAGAGTCTCTCCAACAACGCGCGCGCGCGTCGTTGATCGCGCACTTCGGTCATGGCTCGCTGCGCTGCGTGGTAAGCAGCCTCCAGCTTGGGTTTGAGACTTTCGCTTTCCACCGGCCAGTCAAAGTAGTCGATCGCACCGAGCCGCATGGCTTCGACCACCATCCAAGTCGCGGGCCGGGAATGGTGAATTATTGCAGGAAGGAAGCGTCCGTCATTTTCGAACCGCGGCATAGCGCGTTGAGCTAGGGCTTGAGATAATAAAATCACTCCACTTGATGCGTCAGACGCAATAAATTCCTCACAGCTGTCGTAAATCTCCGCATGAAATTGGAGAGCAAAGACGGCATGGGCAATTTCGGCGCGCCGACGAACGTCGGAATCGATCAGGTGGACGTGAAGCATGGTGCGACCCTGGCTTTTGGAAGGCATCAGGTTACCCTCTGGCCAACCATAACACAACCCGATCGCGCCGCCATTGCTTCCACGATCGGAAGGTCAGAGCCCCCCGCCCGCACTACGGACTGATCAGTCTTTTGGCACAAAAGTGCGCGTCCTTTTGCCGAGTTGCGAGCCAAGTACGTGCGCCCCTTAACTCTTCCCGTTCCATTAGGCCTGTGCCATGGGCGGCGCGCCCGAACAGAGAGCGAACGAAATGAGCGAGATGTTCAAGATCAGCCTGCCCGACGGATCCGTGCGGGAAATGCCCGCGGGATCGACCCCGGCAGACGTCGCCGCGGCGATCGGCCCCGGCCTCGCGAAAGCGGCGCTGGCAGCGCGTGTCGATGGCGAACTGCGCGACCTCGCCCGGCCGTTTGAAAGCGATGCCGAGCTCGCGCTCATCACTTCACGCGACGAGGCAGAAGCGCTCGAGCTTGTCTCGGCACGATTATGCCCATGTGCTCGCCGAAGCGGTACAGGCGCTATGGCCTGGCACGCAGATCACCTTCGGCCCCGCGACCGAGGATGGCTTCTATTACGACGTAAAGGCCCCCGAATCGCGCGACCCGTTCTCGCTCGACGACCTCCCCGTGATCGAGGAAAAGATGCGCGAGATCATTCGCGCCGACAAACCCCTGAAGCGCGAAGTCTGGAGCCGCCAGCAGCTGATCGACAAGTGGCGGGCCGACGGCGAGACGTTCAAGGCCGAATGGGCGCAGGAACTGCCGGAAAACGAGGAGCTGACGGTCTACTGGTCCGGTGAGGACTGGCTCGACATGTGCCGCGGCCCGCACCTGCCGAGTACCGGCAAGCTCGATCCGCAGGCTTTCAAGCTGATGCGCGTCGCCGGTGCTTACTGGCGCGGCGACCAGAGCAACGCCCAGCTCACACGCATCTACGGCACCGGCTGGCTCAACAAGAAACAGCTCGACGCGCACCTCCACCGGCTGGAGGAAGCGGCCAAGCGCGACCACCGCAAGCTCGGCCGCGAGATGGACCTGTTCCACCTGCAGGAAGAGGCGCACGGGTCGGTCTTCTGGCACCCGAAGGGCTACCTCATCTGGCGCGAGCTCGAGGCCTACATGCGGCGCAAGATCGACGCCGGGGGCTATCGTGAGGTCAAGACGCCGCAGGTCATGGACGCCCGCCAGTGGGAGCAGTCCGGCCACTGGGGCAAGTACCGCGAGAACATGTTCGTCATTCCCGACGAGGTGCCGAACACCGAAGACGAGGGACCCATCATCAGCGGCGAGGCCGACTGGATGGCGCTCAAGCCGATGAACTGCCCGGCACACGTCCTGATCTTCCGCCAGGGCATCAAGAGCTATCGCGACCTGCCGCTGCGCATATACGAAAACGGCTGTTGCCACCGAAACGAGCCGCACGGCGCGCTGCACGGGTTGATGCGCGTGCGCCAGTTCACGCAGGACGACGCGCACATCTTCTGCCGCGAGGACCAGATCGTCGACGAGGTGCGCAAGTTCTGCGAACTGGCCGACGGGATCTACAAGGACTTCGGCTTCACCTACTCGGTCAAGCTCGCCCTGCGCCCCGACCAGCGCTACGGCTCCGACGAGGACTGGGACAAGGCCGAGGCCGAACTGCGCCAGGCGGTAGTCGACGCCGGCATGGCGAACGAGGAATATGGCTGGGAGGAGCTGCCCGGCGAAGGTGCGTTCTACGCCCCCAAGCTCGAGTGGCACCTGACCGACGCGATCGGCCGCACATGGCAGGTCGGCACGATCCAGTCCGATCGCGTGCTGCCCGACCGACTCGACGCCAGCTACATAGGCGAGGACGGCGAGAAACACCGCCCGGTCATGCTGCACCGGGCAATCTTCGGGTCATACGAGCGCTTCATCGGCATCCTGATCGAGCACAACGCCGGCCGCCTGCCGGTCTGGCTCGCCCCGGTGCAGGCCGTCGTGGCGACGATCGTATCCGACGCCGATGGTTACGCCGAAGACGTGACCGCCAAGCTCAAGGCGGCGGGTATTCGCGTCGAGACCGACCTGAGGAACGAGAAGATCAATTACAAGGTGCGCGAGCACTCGCTGGCAAAAGTCCCGCACCTGCTGGTCGTCGGCAAGCGCGAGGCGGACGAAGGCACGGTCGCAGTGCGAACGCTCGGCGAACAGCAGCAGAAGGTCATGAGCCTCGATGAGGCGGTCGACATGTTGAAGCGCGCGGCAACTCCGCCGGACCTGCGCTGACCCGGTCGAAGTTGCCTTAGAAAGGAAACGCCTGCCCGGCGGCAATCAGCGCCACGGCACATCCGATGACGATCACCGCGCGCGCCGCTTCTGCGGAACGAAAGGACAGATCCCGAGCAAGGGTGATCGCTTTGGCCATTCTCCGAATGTCGGCGCATGATCCTAATCAACAGTTAAGATCGCTCAGAGACCACGGATTTCGCAGAGCCGACGTTCCCACGCCAGCGCATGGGTGACGATCTCCTCGAGATCATCGTGCCTGGGCTGCCAGGGCAGGGTGGCCTTTAGGAGCGAGGGATCGGATACCAGCGAGTCCGGATCGCCGGCCCGGCGCGGACCCGTCCGACGTTCGATCGCCTGGTTCGTCACGCGTTCTACGGCGTCGAGCACTTCCAGGACCGAGAATCCGCGGCCGTAGCCGCAGTTCATTATCAGCGAAGCATGCGAATTGGCGACGAGGTGTTCGAGCGCGAGCACGTGAGCCTCGGCGAGGTCGGACACGTGGATGTAATCGCGCACTCCGGTGCCGTCCGGCGTATCAAAATCAGTGCCGAACACCGACACATGATCGCGCATGCCCAGCGCCGCCTCGACCGCGACCTTGATCAGGTGCGTCGCGCCCGCGGTCGACTGGCCCGTCCGCACTTGCGGATCGGCCCCCGCCACGTTGAAATAGCGCAAGGCGCAGAAGTTGATCGGGTGCGCCGCGGCGGTATCGATCAGCATCTGCTCGGTCATCAGCTTCGACCAGCCGTAGGGGTTGATTGGCGCCTGCGGGCAATCCTCGCGAACGGGGGTCTCGTCCGGCATGCCGTAAGTCGCCGCGGTGCTGGAGAAAATGAAGTGGCCGAGCCCGTGCTCGACCGCGGCCGCGATAAGGGCGCGGCTCTTGACCGTGTTGTTCTCGTAGTACTCGAGCGGCTTTTCGACCGACTCCGGCACCACGATCGAACCGGCAAAATGCATGATGGCGCGCGTGCCTTGCTCGGCAAAGATCCTTGCGAGCAGTCCCGCATCGGCAATGTCGCCCTCGTAGAACGGCACGCCGTCTGGCACGGCGAACCGAAAGCCGGTCGACAGGTTGTCGATCACCGCCACCGGCCATCCCCTGTCGACCAGGGCCAGCACGGCGTGACTGCCGATGTACCCGGCGCCGCCCGTTACGAGGACCGGAACGGGAGCGGTTGAAGACATTGCCATCCTTTCGTCGTGCCTAGCGGCTTGTGCCCGCGGCTCCGGTAGCGGGCAAGGCCGGGGCATGCTGGCTGGCGCAGTGAAAGCTGCCGCCGCCCGAAAGCACGGCGTCGGCCGGGATGCCCACTGCGGCACGGTCCGGAAAGAGCGCGCCGATCGCCGCCACCCCATCGGCATCGTGAACGTGCCGTAAGTCGGCACGACGACGATGTCGTTGCAGATCGCGAAGTTCATGTAGCTCGCCGGCTCTACGTCGTCGGCAGCCTCCACCAAGGCCGGGCGACGGCACGTCGACGACCTTCACTCCGAAATCGCGCGCGCGGGCACGGGCATCCTCGTAGACGGCAGCGTTGGGATCGTCCGGTCCTGTCGGCAGCGGGATCGCCAGCGTGTTGGGGGCGACGAAGCGGGCGAGATTGTCGACGTGGCCGTCGGTGTGATCGCACGCCAGCCCCTGCCCGAGCCATAGCACGCGATCGAAGCCGAGGTCCGCCTTCAGCAGCGCCTCGATCTCTGCCTTCGACAGGCCGGGATTGCGGTTGGGATTGAGCAGGCACTGCTCGGTGGTAACCACGAGCCCGGTGCCGTCGCTGTCGATCGCCCCGCCCTCGAGCACCCAGTCCGAGAAAACCACGATCGAGCCCCGCCGCGCGGGCGAGCGACTCGCCGACCTCCTGGTCGCCTTCCATGTCATCGTACTTGCCACCCCAGCCATTGAAGCGGAAGCGGCGGGCGAAGCGCTGGCCCGCCTCGTCGAACAGCACGATCGGTCCGGTGTCGCGCAGCCAGATGTCTCCATAGGGGTGGCGTTCGAGCTCGACCGCGGCGGAGACGAGCTCCTTCGCCCGCGCCTCGTTGGCCGCGTCGTGCACGACCAGCCGCACCTGCTGTCCCGTCTCCGCGACGGCGTTGGCATAGGCAGCGATCTGCTGCTGCGCCGGGACAGTGAATTCCTCCCACAGGTCGGCGCGGTGCGGGAAGGCGATCCACACCCAGTCCTGCGGGGCGAACTCGGCGGGCATCGGCAGGGTAAGGCTCACTGTCAGCATCCTCCGGGGGCGGCGCAGGCCTTGTCCCGCACCGCGCGAAATTCGTCGCCCGGCAACCAGTTGGGCCATTCGCGGCTATTGGCAAGATCGCGGCCGAGAAGATAGGACAGTTGCAGGTCGGCGACGAACCCCGACCAGTCCCACGCTTCGTCGTATTCATCGTCGGGGCTGTGATAGCGCGGGGCGCGGTATTCGGTCGCCCATTTCCTGCCCGCCGCGGCGCCGCCCACGAGCAGGTCTTCCCCGGCCTTCAGGTTGAACATCGGCACCCCGCGCTTCGCGAGGCTGAAGTGATCGGAACGATAATAGTATCCGGCCTGCGGCGCCGGGTCGGGCGAAACGCGTCGGCCCACTTTCGCCAGGTTGCGCGCCAGCACCGCGTCGAGCTGGCTCTTGCCCTTGGCCGATCACCGTGACGTCCTGCGCCGCGCCGCCCAGCGCTGCACCGTCGAAGTTCAGCCCGCCGACCGTGCGGTCGAGCGGGATAGACGGGGTTTGCCGCGTACCATTCGGAGCCGAGCAGCCCCTGCTCCTCGGCGGTCAGCGAGAGGAAGACGAGGCTGCGCGCGGCCGGGCCGGCCCTGGCGTGGGCTTCGCGCCAGTGCGACGAGCGCAGCACTGCCCGCAGCGTTGTCGATCGCGCCGTTGCAGATGTCGTCGCCCGCCTCGTTGGGCGTGCACCGGCCGAGGTGGTCCCAGTGCGCCGTGTGGACGACGTACTCGTCGGGTCGCTCGCGCCCGGCCAACACGCCCACGACGTTCTTCGAGGCATAGGGCCTCACGGTGTTGTCGAACTCGACGCTCGCGGTCAGCCCCAAGGGGACGGGGCGAAAGCCCGGCGTTTCGGCAGCGGCGACCATCTGCGCCCAGTCCCTGCTCGCCGCGGCGGCGATGGCCTTGGCCATGTCCTGCTGGATCCAGGCGTTGACCTTGGTCTGGTCGGCCCCGCCATCCGCGGTTCGGGCACGCGACTGCGGGCCGGTCCAAGAGCTTTCCACCACGTTCCAGCCATAGGCGGCCGGGAAGGTGTCATGGACGAGAAGCGCGCCTGCCGCGCCCTGCCGCGCGGCTTCCTCGTACTTGTAGGTCCAGCGGCCATAATAGGTCATCGCCCGGCCGTTGAAGGGGCCTTCGGTGCCCTCCAGCCTCCAGTCGGGATCGTTGACGAGGATGACCGCGGTCTTCCCCCGCATGTCGATGCCGGCGTAGTCGTTCCAGCCTTTCTCGGGAGCGACGACGCCGTAGCCGACGAAGACCAGCTCGCTGTCCGCAAGCGAAATGTGCGGTACCTCGCGGTAGGTCACGCCGACCCAGTCGGTGCGGTAATCGAACGCCATTTGTGCGGCAGCGCCTGTAATTTTCAACGCCCCGGCATTCTCGGTCGTCAGCTCAACCAGGGGGACTTGCTGGAACCACGAGCCGTGGTTGCCCGGTGTCAGGCCAGCGCGCTTGAACTGTTCGACCATGAACGCGAGCGTCTTTTCCTCGCCCGGCGTGCCCGGTTCCCGCCCTTGGAATGCGTCGGAGGCGAGCGTCTCCGTAACGGTCTGCAGAGTCGCCAGGGAGATTTCGGGCGCGACTGGCACGACCGAGGGGACGGTGACACATGCCGAGAGAGAGAACGCGCACAAGAGCGCGCCGACAGGATACCGGAGCATCGTTTTCCCTTGGCAAAGCCGGGTCTGCGCGACAAGCGGCTTGCTCCGCGCGGCGCTGCCATGCAGGTGGAAAGCAATGACGAGACAAGGCGAAGCGAACTGGAAGGGCGCTCTGGACCGGGCGCGTGAACATGCCCCGTTTCTCGCCCAGGCACTTGATCGAAGGCCGGAAATCGCCGCTCTCCTGGCGAAGGGACGTGCGAATGAAGCGCTCGATGCAGCCCGTTCTGCCGCCGAACAGGTGGATGTTGCCTTGCGCCGCGAGCGGCTCGGCCTTGCGCTGACGCTGGCGATCGGCGACCTCGCCGGAGCCTTCCCGCTTTCCCGGGTGACCGGTGAACTTTCGGCCTTCGCCGATCGCGCGCTCGATGCCTCCATTGCCGAGGCGATCCGCCGCCGGGTCCCGGAATCCGAGCCCGCCGGGTTCACCGCGCTGGCGCTGGGCAAGCATGGAGCCGGGGAACTCAACTTCAGCTCCGACATCGATCCCATCCTGCTGTTCGATCCCGCGACTTTGCCGCGTCGCGAGCGTGACGAGCCGGGCGAGGCGGCGCAACGCTACGCCCGCACGATCGTGGAGCTGCTGACCCAGCAAACGGCCGAAGGCTATGTCTTCCGTGTCGACCTGCGGCTACGCCCGGCGTCGGAAGTCAGCCCGCTGGCCATCCCGTTTGCCGGCGCGCTGTCGCACTACGAGAGCTCCGCGCTGGCATGGGAGCGGGCTGCCTTCATCCGCGCGCGCGCCTGCGCGGGGGATATCGCGGCGGGCGAGCGCTTCCTTGAGGCCATCAAGCCGTTTGTCTGGCGCCGCAGCCTCGACTTCACCGCGATCGAGGAAATCCGCCGCCTGACCGCACGCATCCGGGACACCCACGCCGGACCGAAGGAACCCGGGCCGGGCTACAACCTCAAGCAGGGCCGCGGGGGAATCCGCGAAGTCGAGTTCTTCGCCCAGACTCACCAGCTGATCCACGGCGGCCGTCACCCTGCCTTGCGCCAGCGGGGGGTGCGAGCGACGCTCGACGCGCTCGCCGCGGAGGGCATCGTCCGCGGCGAGGACGCGGTGCTGCTGGGCGAGTCCTACGACCGGCTGCGAACCGTCGAACACCGCCTGCAGATGATCAATGACCGGCAAACGCACTCGCTGCCGGGCGATATGGCGGGGATAGAGAACGTCGCCCGGCTCGACGGGATGGAAAGCGCAGATGCGCTGCTGGAGGAACTCACCGGCGTCACCCGCGAGGTTGCGCTGCGCTACGACGCGCTGCTCGGCACCGCAGAGGAACGCGCCGGCCCGCCAGCCGTCCCCTCCGAGCAGGCGAGTGCAATCGACGAAAGGCTGGACCGCTGGCGCGAGACCATGCGCACGCTGCGCGGGCCCGAGGCGCGTGCCGCCTTCGCGGCCTTGCGCCCCAGGTTGGCCGAGGCGCTCGCCGCCGCGCCCGAACCGGACCGCGCGCTGGTGCGTCTGGAGAGCGTGGTCGAGCGCGTACCGACCGCAATCAACCTGTTTCGTCTGTTCGAAGCGCGCCCGGGACTGCTCGACCAGGTCCTGCGCGTCGTTACCCTCGCCCAGCCGCTCGCCGAGGAACTGGGTCGCCAGCCGGAGCTGCTCGACGCGCTGATCGACGCCAGCGCTCTCGACCTGCCAGAGGCGGTCGACGAGCTGGCCGAGCGGATGCGCGACGCCGGAGGCAGCGATTACGAACAGCGGCTCGATGCGATCCGGCGCGTCGTCGCCGAAGAGCGCTTCTCGCTTGGTGTGCAACTCGTCGAAGCGAGGCACGCCCCGGTTGCGATCGGCGCCGGCCTTGCGCGGGTGGCCGAAGCGGCGTTTGAGGTCGGCGCAGCGGCAGCGACCGAGGAATTCGCCCGCATTCATGGCCGCATACCGGGCAGCGACCTCGTCGTTCTCGGGCTGGGCCGGTTCGGCGGGGGCGTGCTGACCCACGCCTCGGATCTCGACGTCATCTATCTTTTCACCGGCGGCATCGGCATCGAATCGGATGGCGGACGCCCCTTGAGCGCGTCCCTATACTACAACCGCCTCTGCCAGCGGGTGACCGCCGCACTCAGCGTGCCGACTGCGGCCGGCGCGCTTTACGAGGTCGACACCCGGCTCCGTCCGCAGGGCGCGCAAGGACCTCTCGCTGTGAGCTTCGATAGCTTCGCGCTATACCAGCACAAGGATGCCTGGACCTGGGAGCACATGGCGCTGACCCGCGCCCGCCCCATCGTCGGCCCACCGCAGGCGCGCGCCGCGCTCCAGGCGATCATCGACGAGACCCTGATGCGCGACCGCGACCCGGACACGCTGCGTACCGACGTACTCAAGATGCGGGCCGAGATGGCGGCACATAAGCAGCCCACCGGTCCGCTGGACGCGAAACTGCAGCGCGGCGGGCTCGTCGATTGCGAATTCGTCGTCCACTACCTCCAGTTGCGCGAGCGGACCGGCTTCTCGTCCGATCTCGGCGAGGCCATCGCGCAGCTTGCTGCCAAGGGTCTCGTTCCACCCACATTGAAGGCGCAGCATGACCTATTGACCTCCATGCTCATCGCGTCGCGCCTGCTGACGCCCGATGGCAATCCTCCGCCGGGCGCGGCTCGGGAAGCCCTCGCCGCGGCCTGCGGGGCAGATGATTTCGCCGCGCTCTTGCAAGCGGTACGCGAGGCGCGGCAAGGCGTGGCCGAGACCTGGGCCGAGACTTTCGGCGAGAAACTGGAGACGCCCGAATGAGCGACCTACCCGACGTGGGCGACACCCTGCCCGATATCGCCATGGAAACGCCCCACGGCGGCACCGTCCGCCCCGGCGACTTCAAGGGGCGCAAACTGGTCTTGTTCTTCTACCCAAAGGACGACACGCCCGGCTGCACGACCGAGAACAAGGACTTCTCCGAGCTGGCCGGCGAATTCGAAAAGGCCGGCACGGCGCTGCTCGGCGTGAGCAAGGATCCGCCGAAGAAACATCTCAGGTTCGCCGAGAAGCACGGCCTCGTCGCCCCGCTGGCAAGCGATCGGGAAGAAGGCGGCCTGTCGGACGCGCTCGGCGTCTGGGCCGAGAAACAGAACTACGGACGAACCTACATGGGCATGGTCCGCACGACTTACCTGGTCGACGAACAGGGCAGGATCGCACGGGTCTGGCGCAAGGTGAAGGTCAAGGGCCATGCGGGCGAGGTCCTGGAGGCTGCACGAGCCCTGTGACGCACAAGGAAAGAACCGGCGTGGCATCGGCGATCCGCGGCGCCCTGCTGACCGGCGAGGCGGCGGCCAAGGTCATGGCCGCGCGATCCGTGGCGCGCGATTGGCGTCTGGGACGCCTGGCATTCGCGTTCGATGTCGAAATGCCCGACGAGCCGGCTTGGCCGACGGCGCTCGATACCCGCCCCCCGCGCGAGATGCCCAGGCGCGGCAAAGGCGGTTCGGAAAGGAACCGCATCGCCCTCTGGCATTCGATGGCGCATATCGAATTCGTCGCCATCGACCTTGCGCTCGACATGGCTGGCCGGTTCGGAGCCGAGCAAGGACCCCGTTTCGTCTCGGACTTCCTTGCGGTGGCGGCAGACGAGGCGATGCACTTCACCCTCATCGCCCGAAAGCTGCGCACGCTCGGCTCGCATTACGGCGCGCTGCCGGTCCACCACGGCCTGTGGCAGGCGTCACACGAAACCCGCCACGACGTAGCGGCGCGGCTGGCCATCGTGCCGATGGTGCTGGAGGCCCGTGCACTGGACGTGACGCCCGCAACACTCGAACGGGTGCGCTCGATCGGAGACGAAAACGGGGCGCGAATCCTGCAACGAATCCTTGACGACGAGATTCGCCACGTGGCGATCGGCGCCAAGCACTTCCGCGAAACGAGCCGCACGCGCGACGAAACACCGCGCGAATTATGGCTGAAGCTGGTGAGAAAACACTTTGCAGGACGTCTGAAGCCGCCATTCAACGACTCGGCGCGTCTTGCAGGCGGTTTACCGCGCGATTGGTACGCCGGCATTGCCTAGTTAACCCTTTCACGGTCAAACCCTCAATCAACGAGACGGGCGGGGGGTTCCGGCCATCTCAAAAAAAATCTCCGGGCCGCACGGTCCGGACAAGGGTTCGCTCGTGGGAATGCGGGGGACCGGGACACTGGACGGGACACTAGGTCGCATGCTCATCAATCGCGCTCTCCGCGTATCAACCAGCCTCGCTTTCGCCGCCATGGCGATCGCAGCCAGCCCCGCGGCAGCCAACGAAACCGCCGCCGCCACCCAAATGTCGGGAGCAGTGAAGGGCGAAGTCACCGGATCGCTCGGCAACGGTGACAAGGAATTCAGCCAGCTCTTCGCCAGCTGGAAGCAGACGGAGGCTCCCGCCGGCACACTCGCCGCGCCGCGCCAGACCGTGTCGGTGCCCTCCTCGATGCCGCTGACGGCGGCGACCATGACCAGCAGCTTCGGCATGCGCACCCACCCGGTCCTCGGCGGACGTCGCAAGCACGACGGGATCGATCTCGCCGCGCCGACCGGAACCCCGGTCTATGCCACGGCCGACGGCGTGGTGGAAAAGGCCTCGTGGTACGGCGGCTACGGCAATTTCATCGAGATCGCTCACGGCGGCAACATGGAGACCCGCTTCGGCCATCTCTCGGGCTACAACGTCCATGAAGGTGACAAGGTACAGAAGGGCGATCTCATCGGCTACGTCGGCACGACTGGCCGTTCGACCGGCCCGCACCTCCACTACGAGGTCCGCGTTGACGGTACGCCGGTCGATCCCCGGCCCTACATGATCACCCCGCAGATGGCGCTGGCCGAAGGCCCGGGCGGCCAAGGCGGCGAATAAGCGCTACTGCCTGAGGGCGGGCAAACGGGCGGCAGGGAAACCTGCCGCCTTTTTCATGTCCGCAGCAGGCGCTCCACGATCGCGCGGACCTCGGCGCCCATGTCTTCGCGCTCGAGCGCAAGCGCCACGGTTGCCTCGACGAAGCCGGTCTTGCTGCCGCAGTCGAACCGCCGCCCGTCGAAGGTCACCGCGTGGAACGGCTGGTTGCCGATCATTCGGGCCATTGCGTCGGTCAGCTGGATCTCGCCGCCAGCGCCCTTCTCCTGCCCTTCGAGCGTGCGCATGACCTGCGGCTGGAGGATGTAGCGGCCCGAAATGATCTTGTTCGACGGCGCCTTGTCGACCGGGGGCTTTTCGACGAGCCCCCTGACCTCGGTCAACGCGCCGCTGCTTTCGCCCGGGTCGATCACGCCGTAGCTCGAGACCTCGTCACGCGGCACTTCGAGCACGCTGATCAGGTTGCCGCCGACCGCCTCGTACGCTTCCACCATCTGCGCCATGCAGCCGGCGCCGCCCCGGTGGCCCACCATCAGTTCATCAGGCAGGATGATCGCGAAAGGGTCGTCGCCGACGATCGCCCGCGCACACCAGATCGCATGTCCGAGCCCGAGCGGGACCTGCTGGCGCACCGTGATGATGTCTCCCGGGGTGAAGCGCGTCGGCTCCAGCACAGACAGGTCCTTGCCGCGCTCGGCCATCGTGGCCTCGAGTTCGTAGGCCACGTCGAAGTGCTCCACGATGGCCGTCTTGCCGCGCCCGGTGACGAAGATCATCTGCTCGATACCCGCCTCGCGCGCTTCTTCGACGGCGTACTGGATCAGCGGGCGATCGACGATCGGCAGCAATTCCTTCGGGATCGCCTTGGTGGCGGGCAGGAACCGGGTGCCGAGACCCGCGACGGGGAACACGGCCTTCTTGATGGGTTTTCTTGCGGTCATGGTTGTGCGGTTTGGGGGCCCGACCAGGCGAGGTCAATAACGTGTGTCAGCGGCACGATTTCGCGTGAACCAACTCGCTTTAGGACCGTTGACGCAGGGAAGGAGAATGAACGATGGGACTCATCAGGATGGCGGTACTCGGCGCACTGGGTTACGCGGGTTACAAGTATTACGATAAGCAGAAGGGCGAAGGCCGCGCAGCGTTTGCCGGCGGCCAGGCGGACGAAGAAAACTTCGCCAAGGTCCGCAACGCGGGGCCCGAAGCGATGGCCGACAAACCCAGGCGCGAATGGACCAAGGCGGACGAGGAAAGCGACGAAAGCTTCCCGGCGAGCGATCCGCCCTCGAATTACTGAGTGATCCGCCCGACGAGCCAGAGGCGGATGGCGCCGGCCAGTCCCGGCGGCGTGTCCGCTTCTATGCGCTCGGCGTCGATCTGCGCGACGAGCGCGTTGAGCGGGACTCCCTCGGCGTCTGCCTCGCGACGCAGCAACGTCCAGAACAGCGGCTCAAGACTGATCGAGGTCTTGTGTCCGGCAATTTCGACCGAGCGCTTGATCGGTGGGTGATAGGGCGTCTCGGTCATCCCGGAGTCACCGGTCCGGACCAAGCATCGTTTCGGGCCGCACGATCCGGTCATAATCCTCCGCGCTGACAGCGCCGCTGTCCACCGCCGCCTCGCGCAGGGTCAGTCCGCGCTCATGCGCGTGCTTGGCGATCTTCGCCGCCCGGTCATACCCGATCGTCGGGGCGAGCGCGGTCACAAGCATGAGCGAGCGTTCAACTCCCGCCGCCAGGTTGGCTTCGCGCGGCTCCAGCCCGGTCAGCAGATGCTCGGTAAAGCTCTTCACCGCATCGGCCAGCAGCCCTGCCGATTGGAGGAAGGAATAGCCGAGCACCGGGCGATATGTGTTCAGTTCGAACTGGCCTTGGCTCGCGGCGAACTGCATCGTCCCCTGGTTGCCGAACACGCGCGCACAGACCTGCGTCAGTGCCTCGACCTGGGTCGGGTTGACCTTTCCCGGCATGATCGAGGACCCAGGTTCGTTGGCCGGCAGCGCCAACTCGCCCAAACCCGCACGCGGGCCCGAACCGAGCAGGCGGATGTCGCTGGCTATCTTGTTGAGGCTGGCCGCAACCGTTGATAGCGCGCCATGCGCGAAGAGCAGAGCGTCGGACGCGGCCAGCGCCTCGAATTTGTTGGGTGCCGAAACGAACGGATAGCCCGTCACATCGGCAATCTCGCGCGCCATTCTGTCGGCGAACCCAGCAGGCGCGTTGAGGCCTGTGCCGACCGCGGTTCCGCCCTGCGCCAGCTCGTACAGGCCGGGCAATGCCGCCTCGACGCGGCCAATTCCCGCCTCGGCCTGTCTCGCGTAACCGGAAAATTCCTGGCCCAAGGTAAGTGGCACGGCATCCTGGGTGTGCGTGCGGCCGATCTTGACCAGCCTGTCCCAAGCTGCAGCCTTGGCATGAAGATCGGCGCACGCGGCCCGCAGCGCCGGTATGAGCCGCGCGCGCACCGCGTCCACCGCGGCGAGATGAAGGGCAGTCGGGAAGGTGTCGTTCGACGACTGGCTCATGTTCACGTGATCGTTGGGATGAACCGGGCTATTGGCCCCCAGCTCCCCACCGAGAGCAAGATTGGCGTGGTTGGCAATCACCTCATTGACATTCATGTTCGATTGCGTGCCCGACCCGGTCTGGTAGACCACCAAAGGAAATTCCTCATCGAGCGCGCCTGCCGCTATCTCGGCCGCTGCTGCCTCGATCGCCTCTGCCAGACGCGCGTCGAGCAGACCGAGTTCGCGATTGGTACGCGCCGCCGCCCCCTTGATGGTGCCGATGGCGTGGATAATCGCCAGCGGAATCCGCTCCTCGCCGATGCGGAAATTGTTCCTGGACCGCTGCGTCTGCGCGCCCCACAGGCGAGCGGCGGGAACCGCCACCTCGCCCATCGTGTCACGTTCGATGCGAGTTGTGCTCATGACGTCTTCCTAGCGCAAGCCGGCCGCGAGAGCACGGGTCAACCTCTTCTGCGAGTTGCGAGCAGTGTGCCGAACCCATCCTTGTCGCTAGACGGGCGAAGTCCGCCTCAATACATGTGCTGGCCGCCGTTCATGCTCATCGTCGAGCCAGTAACGAACCCGGCGTCATCACTGGTCAGGAAGGCCACGCCACGGGCAATTTCGTCCGCATGGCCGAGCCGACCCACGGGGATTTTCGCGACGATCTTTTCCAGCACGTTCTCCGGCACGGCGGCGACCATGTCCGTATCGATATACCCCGGGGCGATGGCGTTGACCGTGATGCCATAGCGCGCACCTTCCTGCGCCAGCGCCTTGGTAAAGCCGTGGATGCCGCTCTTTGCGGCGGCATAGTTGACCTGGCCGTATTGCCCCGCCTGGCCGTTGATCGAGCCGATGTTGACCACCCGCCCCCAGCCACGGTCTTTCATGCTGGCGAAGGTCGCCTTGGCCATGTTGAAGCAGCCGCCGAGGTTGACCTTGAGAACATCGGTCCAGTCGTCATAGCTCATTCGCAACAGCGTTCCGTCGCGGGTGATGCCGGCGTTGTTGACCACGATGTCGATCGGACCGACCTCGGCCTCGATCTTCCTGCAACCCTCCAGCGTCTCTTCGTGATCGCCCACATTCCAGCGACAGGCCTTGATGCCGGTCTCGTCGGTAAAGGCGCGGGCTTTTTCCTCGTTGCCGGCGTAATTGGCGACGACGGTGCGGCCCTGGGCCTGCAGCGCCTCGCAAATGGCCCGGCCTATTCCGCGCGTACCCCCGGTGACGATCGCGACACGTGACATACAAATTCCTTTCGCTGGCGTTCTCTCCGCTCCCGGACTTACCGCCGCGCGCGAGGCTGGCAAAGAAAAACCCCGCCGAAGCGGGGTTGTTCGTGCCGAATGCGAGCAGACTCAGAAGCGGAACTGGGTTCCGACGTAAACCGCCTGGCTGTCCTGGGTGGTCGGATCGGCCAGCGGTGCGAGGCGGTCGCGTTCCTGCTGGTAGCGCACGCCGGCGGTGACATCGAGGTTCTTCGTCAGGCGATAGCTGCCGCCAACGTCGACCGACTGCGAGCCGAGCGCGTCCTTTGTTCGCGGCGAGCTGCCAGCGGTCGCTTCCTGTTCGAGTTCGATGCGCGTGGTGAAACGGCTCGGCTTGTCCTTCGCGCCGGGGCTCGGCCGGAAGGTCGCGAGATCGGGGATCTCGGCATCGGAGAGCTTGCGGTTGATGACCGAAGGCTGGGCGAAGCTTTCGAACCCGCGCGAAACGCCAAGGTTGTACCGCATCGGCGCGATGCGCAGCGCGGCCGGATTGCTCGCAGCCACCTGTTCCTTCGCCGCGGCAATCGCCGAGCGGACCTGGATGGCCTGGGCAGCGTCCTCATCCACCCGCACGGCCACGGTGACAGAGCGGTTTTCCCGTTCGGCCATGCCGGCCGGGGTGAATCGGATCATGCGCTTGCCGGCATCGGTGCGCGCCACGAGCGCGGCGACCCGCGGGTCGACCGAGGCAGGGGTGAAGGCGGTCACGTTCGAAACGAGGCCGCGCGGCGTAACCTCGAGCGCGTCGAGCGCGAAGCCGGTGGTCGGGATGGCGGCAAGCACCAGCGCGGCAAGCGACACGGACGCGGCGGTGCCGCCCATCCTGCCATACTTGCGCTGCTTGGCCATGACTTGCCCATTCCTCCTCGTCGCGGCCGCTCTTTTCCAGCTTGCGCCTGAACGGTCCATTACCACGGAGAGACTCGCGACTCTCCCCAATCAAGAGCCTACGTTAAAGACGGTTCCCGCGAAGGCCACCCCAAACATGCGACAGGCGGCTGTTTTTCCAATGTGTTGCCCGCCGTCCACAGGTTTCGGCCGGCGAGCGGGTGCGAGTTAAGCGCCGGTTCACGGCCCCGACCGCCATTCGGAGCCGCGGCCGCGTCTCGCCGCGCCACCTTGCCGCGGCCCGCGACGAGGCTATAGAGGCGCTCACTCGCCCGCAGGGCCCGCACCGACTGACAGGACCGACAATGGCATTCCCGCACATCCGCACTTCCGCCTTCCGCCCGCTGCCCCGCCGCCTGGCGCTGGTCGCCGCGATCGGGCTCGCGCTGGCGGGCTGCGCCAAGCGGGAAGACCGCTCGGCCGAGGTCGCTTCGGCTTCGGTCACCGCGATCGGCGTGAACTCCTATCTCTGGCGGGCCACGCTCGAGACGCTCAGCTTCATGCCCTTGACCCAGGCCGACAGCGCCGGCGGCGTGATCGTGAGCGACTGGTATTCCAACCCGCGCAACCCCAACGAGCGGGTCAAGGTCTCGGTCTCGATCCTCGACCAGGACCTGCGCGCCGACGCCCTGCGCGTCGCCGCCAGCCGCGAGGTCAACCAGGGCGGCACGTGGGTCGCCGCTCCGGTCCAGGCGGCAACGGTCCAGCGGCTCGAGGATATCATCCTGACCAAGGCGCGCGACCTCCGGCGTTCCGACGTCGGCTAAGTTGCCCTAGGGGGCTTGCTATGTCCGATTCGAAATTCGACGCCCGGTTCGACCCCGGGCAGGCAGACACTCGCTGGCAACAGGCATGGGACGAGGCACAGGCCTTCCGTGCCGACGACGCGAGCGATCGCCCACGCAGCTACGTCCTCGAGATGTTCCCCTATCCCAGCGGGCGCATCCACATCGGCCACGTACGCAACTACACGATGGGCGACGTGCTGGCCCGCTACAAGCGGATGACCGGGCACGAGGTGCTGCACCCGATGGGCTGGGACGCCTTTGGAATGCCGGCGGAGAACGCCGCCATCGAGAAGGGCGTCCATCCCGGCGAGTGGACCTATGCCAACATCGCCAACATGAAGGCGCAGCTCAAGCGCCTCGGCTTCGCGCTCGACTGGAGCCGCGAGCTGGCGACCTGCGACCCGGCCTATTACGGTCACGAGCAGGCGCTGTTCATCGATCTGTTCAACGCCGGGCTGGTCTATCGCCGCGAGAGCACGGTCAACTGGGACCCGGTCGACCAGACCGTTCTGGCCAACGAACAGGTGATCGACGGCAAGGGCTGGCGCAGCGGCGCGACCGTCGAGAAGCGCAAGCTCGCCCAGTGGTTCCTCAAGATCACCGACTTCGCGCAGGAACTGCTCGACGGCCTCGGCGCGCTGGAGGACTGGCCCGAGAAGGTCCGGCTGATGCAGGAGAACTGGATCGGCAAGAGCACCGGCCTGCAGTTCGCTTTCGATCTTTCCAACGGCGAGCGGCTGGAGGTCTACACCACCCGGCCCGACACGATCTTCGGCGCGACCTTCGTCGCGGTCGCGCCCGACCACCCGCTGGCGCAGCAGGTCGCTTCGACCAATTGCGACGCGGCCAAGTTCATCGAGCAGTGCCGTCGGGGCGGGACAACCGAGGCCGAGCTGGAAACCGCCGAGAAGCTGGGCTTCGACACCGGCATCGGCGCGAAGCATCCGTTCACCGGTGCATACCTGCCGGTCTTCATCGCCAACTTCGTGCTGATGGATTACGGCACCGGCGCGATCATGGCGGTTCCGGGGCACGACCAGCGCGACTTCGATTTCGCCACCAAGTACGCCCTGCCGATCGTCCGCGTCATCGCAGCGAACGCCGAAGCCGCCGACGCCCCGCTGACCGAAGCCGAATCGGGCGACGGCGTGTGCGTCCATTCAGATTTCCTCAACGGCATGGGCGTGGCCGAGGCCAAGGCCGAGGTGATCCGCCGGATCGAGGCCGATGATCGCGGCAGCGGCAAGACCGTCTGGCGCCTGCGCGACTGGGGCGTCTCGCGGCAGCGTTACTGGGGCACGCCGATCCCTTTCATCCACTGCAGCTCTTGTGGCGTGGTGCCGGTGCCCAAGGACCAGCTCCCGGTCGTCCTGCCCGACGACGTCGACATTTCGGATCCCGGGCAATCCGCTGGTGCGCCACCCGACCTGGAAGCATGTCGACTGCCCCCAGTGCGGCGGCAAGGCGGAGCGCGAGACCGACACGCTCGACACCTTCGTCGACAGCTCGTGGTATTTCCTGCGCTTCGCTTCGATGCCCGACGACCGGCCGTTCGATCCCGAGGTGGTCAAGAAATGGCTCCCGGTCGACCAGTACATCGGCGGCATCGAGCACGCGATCCTGCACCTGCTCTACGCTCGCTTCTGGACCCGCGCGCTGGCCCGCATCGGCAAGCTGGAGGTGACGGAGCCGTTCGCCAGCCTGTTCACGCAGGGCATGGTGACGCACGAGACTTATTCGCGCCGCGAGGGCGAGCGCGAGGTGTTCTACTCGCCGGGCGAGGTAATGCGCACTGCCGACGGGGCGACGCTGACCGACGGCTCGCCGCTGACCATCGGCCGGGTCATCAAGATGTCGAAGTCGAAGAAGAACACGGTCGACCCGGACGAGATCGTCGCCCGCTACGGTGCCGACGCGGTGCGCTGGTTCATGCTGTCGGATTCGCCGCCGGAACGCGACCTGCCGTGGTCGGAAGCGGGCATCGAAGGCTGCTGGCGCTTCGTCCAGCGCCTGTGGCGGCTGTTCGGGCACTACGACGCGGGTGTTCAGGGCACCGATCAAGCGCTTGATCGACAGGTCCACAAGGCCGATTGCAGCCGTCGGCGAGGACATCGAGGCGCTCTCTTTCAACAAGGCCGTCGCCCGGATCTACGAGCTGACCAGCGCCGCCGAGAAGGCCGCGCCGAGTGCAAGCCGCAGCGAGGCGATCCGCACGATCCTGCTCCTCGCCGCCCCGATGATGCCGCACCTGGCCGAAGAGGCTTGGGCCGCGACGGGACAGAAGGGATTGATTTCGCAGGCCAATTGGCCGGAAGCCGACCCCGCGCTGCTGGTCGACGACGAGGTGACCATCGCCGTGCAGCACAAGGGCAAGCTGCGCGACACGCTGACCGTCGCCAAGGGCCTGCCGCAGGACGAACTTCAGGCGCTTGCGCTGGCGAGCGAGAAGGTCCAGCGTTCCCTCGACGGGGCAGAAGTTCGCAAGGTGATCGTGGTGCCCGACCGACTGGTCAACATCGTAACGTGAGGAAAGCGGCCGCCCTCGCAGTCCTGCTCGCGCTTTCGGGCTGCGGCCTGGCGCCGATGTACGCCGGCGGGGGCGACGGGCAGGTGGCACAGGGGCTGGCCGCGGTCGAAGTCGCGCCGATCGAGGGCAAGTCCGGCTGGCTGGTGCGCCATGCGCTGATCGACCGGCTCGGCCAGTCCGGCGCGGCGGCCGCGCCGCGCTATCGGCTGGACGTCGTGCTCGACGACCAGCTCGAAGGCCTCGGCCTGCTGACCGACGACAGCGTCGGCCGCGAACGGCGAACGCTGCGGGCGCGCTACCAGCTTGTCGACATCTCCAGCGACGCGATCATCCTCGATACCACCGCCGGATCCGACGCGGGCATCGACGTCGTGTCGAGCGAATATGCGACTATCGCGGCGGAAGACTCTGCGCTGGAGAACCTCGCCCGCGAGGTGGCCGACCGGATCGTCGCCCGTCTTGCACTGACGCTTCGCGCCGAATCGTGAAGGTCACCCAGAAGGACTTCAAGCAGCACGCTCCGCGCGCCGCTCGGGATTGCCGCGTCAGCTTCTTTTGCGGGCCGGATGAGGCTGGCGCAGCTGCCGCCGCAGAGGCACTGGTGGCGCTTCTGGCTGAACCCGGCGAACGCGTCGAACTCACCGGTGGCGAGCTGCGGGCCGACCCGGTCCGCCTCGCCGACGAAGCTCGTTCGACCTCGCTCTTCGGCGGCACGCGCCACATCTGGGTCCGCGCCGGCGGCGACGAAGCGCATGACGCGGTGAAGAACTTGCTCGACACCTACGATTCCGGCGAGGGCGAAGGTTCCTGCCCGGTGTTGGTCGTCGCCACCTCGGCGACCGACAAGGCGCGCACCGCCAAGCTGCTGGAAAAGCGCGGCGATGGCCTGGTCGCGATGTTCTACCCGCCCGATCTGCGCGCGGTGGCCCACGAAGTGCGGCAGATGTGCGGACCGCTGGGGTTGCGGGTGAGCGACGAGATCTGCGAGCGAGTCGCCCGCGCCGCGGGGCTCGACCTTCGCATCGCCCGATCGGAACTGGAGAAGCTCTCGCTCTACCTCGATTCATCGGTCCAGTCGCCGCGCCAGGTCGACGCCGCAGCGCTCGACGCGATCGGCGCGGCGACCGAGGAGGACGGCTTCATGCCTCTCGTTAACGCCGTTCTTTCCGGCGACGAAGCCGCGATCCCGCACGAGTTCCGCCGGATGCGCGAGATGTCTCTCAATCCCGTGGGCCTGCTGCTCGCTTTCGAGCGGCGCGCGGCACAACTCGCCCAACTCGCCTCCCGGCTCGGCCCGGTCGGCAGCATCTCCAGCTTCATCGAGAGCGAACGCAGGGCGCATCGGGTGTTCTGGCGTGACGCCAAGGACCTGCAAGTGCAGCTTGCGACTTGGCGAGGCACCGCCCTCGACCGCCTGGTGCGGAGACTCGCAGACACCCATCGCGCCCTGCTGTCGAACAGCCAGGCGGCCGAAACATTGCTGGCGCAGGAGCTGACTGAGATCGCCCGCAAGGCGCTGTCTCGGCAACGCGGGCGCTCAGGGCGCCCGCAACGGGACAGTTCGGACAATTTGATTTGCAATTGAAGCCTTCCTGTTGCAGCGCCGCTGTACGGGTCGCTACGTAATGGCCCGGGTGACCCGGGGCCGGACGGGAAGAAATGAACCTGACGTCGCCGATCACAGAAGAGACGGCCAAGTTTGTTCGCTCGCCTGCAAACGGGCTGGTGCGCTCACTCGAACGTCGCCGCCTGCAGTTCTACCTGCTGCAGATTCTGGTCGACCTGATACTCCTGATGGTTGCCTTCTTGGCGGCAGGCGAGATTTACGCAGGACGTGCCACCGCTATCGCGTTCATGTTGCCTGCCCAGCTGATGATCCCGCTCTATCTGACGATTGCGCTCTACAATCGCACCTATTCGCAGGAAACGCTGCGTAAGTGGCAGGCCGGCGTTGCGAGGTCGCTGAAGGCGTTTCTCGTCGCGGCCCTATTGCTGAACTTCGTGGCCTTCTTCGCCCAGCTTAACGAGAAGTTCTCCCGCGTTGGATTCGTCCTCGCATCGATCATCGTCGTGCTGCTGTTCATCGCTGCGCGGCGGGTCTTCGATCGCATTTCAACGCACGTATTTGGGCCCAACCCCCTCAATATCTTGGTGATCGACGACGGCGGCCCCCCTGTGTTGCTACGGGATACCTATCGCATTTCGGCTAATGAGCATGACCTTTTGCCGGTGCTCGATGATCCGCACGCGCTCGATCGCTTCGCCCGGCACGTCGCCAATATGGACCAGGTCATCATTTCCTGCCCAGACGAGAAGCGCCTTGCGTGGGCCAAGGTTCTCAAGGGCGCGAGTGTGCACGGTGAAGTCACGAGCGGTTTCATGAACGAGATCGGCGCACTCGGCGTCGTCCGCCGAGACTCGATAGGGCTAGCGACACTCCTCGTCGCAACCGGTCCGCTGGGTTTTCGGTCGCGCGTCCTTAAGCGCGGTCTCGACATAGCAGTTTCGCTCGCGGCGCTGATCGTGGCACTGCCCATTCTTGCCGTCGCCGCCGTCGCCATCAAGCTCGAGGATGGGGGCCCGATCCTGTTCAACCAGCGCCGCATCGGGCGCCGCAACCAGCTCTTCTCGATCCATAAGCTGCGCTCGATGAGCGTCGGCAAGAGCGATGCCGACGGGGCCACGTCCGCCTCGAAAGGCGATCAGCGCGTGACCCGCGTCGGTGCTTTCCTGCGCAAGTCGAGCATCGACGAACTGCCGCAGCTATTCAACGTTCTGAAGGGCAACATGAGCCTCGTCGGCCCTCGCCCGCATGCAATCGGCTCGCTCGCCGGCAATAAGTTGTTCTGGGAAGTCGACGAACGTTATTGGCACCGCCATTCCCTGCGCCCCGGGCTTACCGGCCTCGCCCAAGTGCGCGGTTTCCGCGGCGCGACGGACCAGGAATCCGACCTCACGGGGCGCCTGCAGGCCGACCTTGAGTACCTTGCCGGGTGGACCATCTGGCGCGATATCACGATCCTCTTCGCCACGGTGAGAGTGCTGTTCCACGACCGCGCGTTCTAGGCCCCGCCCTTGCAGTCCGCCCGCGCGGGCCCCATTGAGCGCGGCGTGAACGATACCCGATTTCACCACCTGCCCGACGGCCGTTCGGTGGCCTTCCGCCACACGCGCGGCGAGGGGCCGGCGCTGGTGTTCCTGCCCGGTTACATGTCCGACATGGCGGGCGGCAAGGCGAACGCGCTGTGGAGCCATGCCGTGGCAAAAGGACGGGAATGCCTGCTGCTCGACTACTCCGGCTGCGGTGAAAGCGACGGCGACTTCGCCGCCGGTACGCTGTCGCGCTGGCGCGACGAGGTCATTTCGCTAGTGGAAGGCGAGGTCGCCGGCGACGTTGTCCTGGTCGGCTCGTCGATGGGCGGGTGGCTGATGCTGCTCGTGGCCGAAGCACTGGACCGCCGCGTCGCAGGGCTGGTCGGCATCGCCGCGGCCCCCGACTTTACCGAGTGGGGCTATTCCGACGCGCAGAAGCGGCGGCTTGCAGCCGGCGAAACGGTGCTGGAAGACAACGCTTACGGCCCGCGGCCCACGCCAACCTACCCGCAGTTCTGGGGCGACGGACAGACCATGCGTCGGCTCGACGGGCCGATCGCCTTCGATGGCCCGGTGCGCTTGCTGCACGGGCAGAACGACGCCGATGTGCCCTCGGAGACCTCGCTCCGCCTCGCCGCGGCGCTGCGTTCAAGCGATGTGCAGGTTACACTCGTCAAGGGAGGCGACCACCGGCTTTCGCGCGAGCAGGACATCGCGCTGCTGTTGCACACGGTCGATTCCATCGTGAGGCCCCGATGATCATCTCCGCACTCACTCTCCTCGTCGCACAGGCCGGCGCCGCAACGGTCCCGGTTGAGCAGGACCGCCTGCAGGTCTGCCTCGGTCAGGCCCGGCGCGACCCGACGACGGCGATTTCCAAGGCCAGCCAGTGGCTCGGCGAAGCGGCCGGCGCCGAGCGCGCGCTGCCGCAGCAATGTCTCGGCCAGGCCTACGTCAGCCTGCTGCGCTGGGACGCGGCCGAGAACGCCTTTCGTGCCGCGCGCGACGCGGCGACCGAGCCCCTCACTCGCGCCCGGCTGGGAGCGATGGCCGGCAGCGCGGCGCTGCCGGAGGAGAGGTACGTCGATGCGCTCGGTCTGCTCGACACGGCGAAAAAGGATGCGCTCGCTGCGGGCGACGCCGAGCTTGCCGGCTCGATCGCCGCCGACCGTTCGCGTGCTTTGGTCGGCCTCGGCCAACTCGACGATGCGGCAACGGCGCTGGCCGAGGCACGCAGCGAAGCGCCGCAATACGCGGTCGGCTGGCTTCTCTCGGCCACCCTCGCCCGCAGGCAGGGCGATTTGACGCAGGCGAAGAACTTCATCGCCACCGCGGCCACGCTCGCCCCGCAGGACCCGGACGTCGCGCTCGAGGCCGGAGTCATTGCTGTCCTCGCGGGAGACGATGCCGCCGCGCGGACGAACTGGCAGGCGGTGCAGGCGATGGCGCCGAACACTCCCCAGGCCGCTACGGCCGCGAACTATCTTTCCCAGCTTGCAAAGGATGCCGGATGATCCCGCTTTCGGTTCTCGATCTCGTTCCGGTGCGCGAAGGAAGCAGCGTAAGCGAAGCCCTGCGCGAGGCCGGGGAGCTGGCTCGCGCCGCGGAAGACGCGGGCTACAAGCGCTTCTGGGTCGCAGAGCACCATGCAACCGAAGGCATTGCCGGCGGCGCGACCGCTGTCGTGCTCGCCCATATCGGCCATTGCACCAGCACGATTCGCATCGGCTCGGGCGGGATCATGTTGCCCAATCACAACCCGTTCGTGATCGCCGAGCAGTTCGGCGCACTCGACGGCCTCTTTCCTGGCCGGGTCGATCTCGGCCTGGGCCGCGCACCGGGCGCGGGCCCGATCCTGGGTCAGGCGCTGCGCAAGGACCTGCACCGCGCTTCCGAATACTTCCCCCAGGACGTGGTCGAGCTGCGTGCGCTGCTGACAGGCGACGTCGACCTGCCGATCGTGGCCACCCCCGGTCACGGTGCCGCGGTCGAGCTGTGGATGCTCGGGTCGAGCCTGTTCGGCGCCCAGTTGGCCGCCCGGCTCGGCCTGCCCTATGCCTTCGCGAGCCATTTCGCGCCCGACCACCTCGATGCCGCGCTTGCCGCTTATCGACAGCAGTTCCAGCCCTCCGCGGCGCTCGACAAGCCGCACGTGATGGCGGCGATGAGCGTCCTGTGCGCCGAGACCGACGAGGAAGCCGAATACCTCGGGACGAGCCAGGACCAGTCGTTCGTCCGCCTGCGCACCGGCAATCCCGGCAAGCTGCCACCGCCGGTCGAAGGCTATCGCCAATCACTGCCGGAAAGCTCTCGCGCCATGCTCGAACGCCTCTCGGTCGCCCGCGCGGTTGGTTCGCCGGAGACCGTCGCCGCGAAGATCGGCCGTTTCGTCGAGCGGACGAAGGCCGACGAGATCATCGTGTCAGGGGCGACCTTCGATCCCGCCATGCGGCGTCGCTCGCTCGCGCTGACGGTAGAAGCACTCGCCGCCTGACCGGAAACGTCCACGCCGGCCGCGCGTAGTCTTGGCGAGAGGCCACGCCCCCGGCATGCAATTGCGCTTGAACCCGCGGGCGGACAGGTGCAGGGGCGCGCGCAACGGCTTCGTTTCAGTTGTAACGATGTGAGGACGAGAATGGCGGCCCAATCCAAAGACGCCAAGAAGACCGAGAGCAGCCCCACGGCCCTTTCAAAGGCCCAGACTGCCCTGGTCGAGGACTTGCGTGAGCGAATGGCCGCCTCGCTGCTCCCCGGCGAAGCCTCGCCGTCCGACGAGCACATGACCGAAGCGGCCGAATTCCTGTTCGAGGCCGCCCGCCGGCGCGATACGGATGAGCCGACGATCCACGTCGGCACCGCGCGCGACGAGCGCCGCTTCATGCGCGTCGCCGTGGTCAACGACGACATGCCCTTCCTGGTCGATTCGGTCGCATCGGCCATAGCTGCCGAAGGGCTGGCCATCGATCTGCTCGTTCACCCCATCGTTGCCGTGCAGCGCGACAAGACAGGCGGCCTGGCTGCCCTGCCCGAGGATGAAGGCGGGACGCGGGAATCGATGATCTACCTGGAGACCGCGCGGGTCGATGCCAAAGACCGGCGCAAGCTGGAAAGGTCCATTGCCGCTGCGCTGGCCGACGTGCGCGCCGCCGTTGCCGACTGGCCGAAAATGCAGGAGGCGATCTTCGCCGATGCCGATCGGCTGGGCGATTCGGAAGGCGCTGCGCTGCTGCGCTGGTTGGGCAAGGGCATGCTGACCCAGCTCGGCCACGTGACGCGCAATCGCGACGGCAGCCGTGCGCAGCTGCTTGGCGTCTGCCGCCGGAGTGCGCGCCAACTGCTCGCCGAGGAAAGCTACCAGCGCGCCTTCGCCTGGTTCGACGATGACGGTGACGACCGCACTTGCGCACCGCTGATCATCAAGGCGAACCGCCTGTCGAAGGTCCACCGCCGCGTTCCGCTCGACCTGTTCATCGTCCCCATCCGCGAGGACGGGCGCGTAACCGCGCTTTCGATCCACGCCGGGGTCTGGACCAGCGCCGCGCTGGCCACTCCGCCTGGCGAGGTACCGGTGCTGCGCCGCCAGGTCGCCGCGATGATCGAACGCTTCGGCTTCGCGCCTGCCAGTCACGACGCCAAGGCGCTGATCCATGCGCTGACCACGTTGCCGCACGATCTGGTAATCGGTTTTGCCGAGGAGGACATCGCGCGCGTCGCCACGGCGATGATGGCGTTGAACGACCGCCCCCGTCCGCGCGCCGCGCTGGTCACCGCGCCCCTGGGCCGGCACATCTTCGCCTTCGTCTGGCTACCGCGTGATCTCCTTTCGACACAGGTCCGCCTGCAGATCCAGGAACTGCTCGAGGAAGAGACCGAGGCCGATACGCTCGACTGGAGCCTGATGGTGGAAGGCGGCAACCTGGCGCTGCTGCGCTACGTGCTCGACTTCCGCGGCCACGACAACGTGCCCGACGGCGACGTCGTTGACCGACGGTTGCAGGAAATGCTGCGCGGCTGGAGCGAGGCAATCGAAGCCGAGCTCGAGGGATTCGACCCCGGGCGCGCCGCGGCGCTGGCCAGCCGCTTTGCCGAGGCTTTCCCGCCGAGCTACCGTACGCTGTACGGACCGGCCGGCGCGGCCGACGACATCGAGCGGCTGCGCTTGCTCAATCCGGGCGACCCCGACAAGCCGCAGGGGCGCGATGCGCGCCTCTATCGTATGGCCGCCGATGGTGATGCCCAGTTGCGGCTGAAGATCTACCAGCTGGGCCACTCGATGCCGCTCAGCGACGCCGTGCCCGCGCTGGAGAATTTCGGCTTCCGCGTGTTGTCCGAACTGCCGAGCGAACTGACCGGGGCCGACCGGGTCACGATCCACGACTTCCACCTCTCCCTTTCACGCGCTGACGAGGCCGCCGCGGTGATGACCCGCGCGGCCCAGATCGAGGAGGCGATCGTCGACGTCCTTAACGGCCTTGCCGAGGATGACGTGTTCAATCGCCTCGTGATCGCGGTGGGGCTCGATGCGCGCGAAGCTGGCTGGCTGCGCGCGCTCTATCGCTATCTTCGCCAGTCTGCGATCGCCTACACGATCTACACGGTGGTCGACGCGTTGCGCCAGGCGCCCGACGTCACCCGCGCCCTTGTCGCGCTGTTCCGCGCACGGCACGATCCGTCCTTCGTCGGCGGCCGCGACGCCGCGGTGACCGAAGCGGAAGATGCGATCCGCGCCGGCCTCAGCCAGGTCGCCGCCATCAACGACGACCGTCTGCTAAGGCTCTACTGGCGCACCGTCTCGGCTATTTTGCGGACCAATGCCTTTGCCCCCGCCGCGCGCGAAGCGCTGGCCTACAAGTTCGATTCCTCGCTCGTCCCCGGCTTGCCCAAGCCTGTGCCGTGGCGCGAGATCTGGGTCTATTCGCGGCAGCTGGAGGGCATTCACCTGCGTGCCGGCCCGGTCGCCCGCGGCGGCCTGCGCTGGTCCGACCGGCGCGACGATTTTCGCACAGAGATCCTCGGCCTGATGAAGGCCCAGCGGGTCAAGAACGCGGTCATCGTGCCGACCGGCGCGAAGGGCGGGTTCTATCCCAAGCAGCTACCCGACCCAGCCGCAGACCGCGACGCGTGGTTTGCCGAGGGGCGTGCGAGCTACCAGGCCTTCATCCGCACCCTTCTGTCGATCACCGACAACATCGAGGATGGCAAGGTCGTCCATCCCGATTGCGTCGTGCCGCACGACGGCGACGATCCCTACTTCGTGGTCGCCGCCGACAAGGGCACCGCGACCTTCTCCGACATCGCCAATGCCATCGCCGAAAGCCAGGATTTCTGGCTCGGCGACGCGTTCGCCAGCGGCGGCTCCAACGGCTACGACCACAAGGCGATGGGCATCACCGCGCGCGGCGCGTGGCTGTCGGTCCAGCGCCACTTCCTCGAAATGGGCGTGGACGTGCAGACAGACCCCGTTCGCGTGGTCGGCTGCGGCGACATGTCGGGCGACGTGTTCGGCAACGGGATGTTGCTGTCCAAGACGCTCAGGCTGGTTGCTGCGTTCGATCACCGGCACATCTTCCTCGATCCCGATCCCGATAGCGCTGCAAGCTGGGCCGAGCGAAAGCGGCTGTTCGACCTGCCGCGTTCGAGCTGGGCGGACTACGACGAGAAGCTCATCAGCAAGGGCGGCGGCGTATTCCCGCGCAGCGCCAAGACGGTGACGATCAGCAAAGAAGCGGCCAGGGCGCTCGGCAGCGAGCAGCGCGAGTTCGATCCCGAGAGCCTGATCAACGCGATCCTCAAGGCGCCGGTCGACCTGCTGTGGTTCGGCGGCATTGGCACCTACGTGCGGGGTTCGAACGAGAGCGACGCGCAGGTCGGCGACCCGGCAAACGACGCGCTGCGAGTAACCGGGGCCGAAGTGCGCGCCAAGGTCATCGGCGAAGGCGCCAATCTCGGCATTACCCAGGCCGGCCGCATCGAGTTTGCGCTGGAAGGCGACGGCGAGGGCGGCGGACGCATCAACACCGACTTCATCGACAATTCGGCCGGCGTCGATTGCTCGGACAACGAGGTCAACATCAAGATCGCGCTGAAGGGCGCCAAGGCGGCCGGCAAACTCTCCGAGCCGAAGCGCATCAAGCTGCTCGCGGCGATGACCGGCGAGGTCGCGGACCTGGTGCTGGAGGACAACCGCCTGCAAGCCCTCGCCCTGTCGATCGCCCAGACCGGCGGCGCCCGAGCGGTCGCCAGCCAGACCCGGCTGATCGAGACGCTGGAAGACCTCGGCGAACTCGATCGCAAGACCGAGGGCCTGGCCGATGGCGAGGCCCTCGCCCGCCGCGCGACCGACGGCAGGGGCCTGACGCGGCCCGAACTCGCCGTGCTCCTGTCGAACGCGAAGCTCGTGCTGCAGGACGCCATCGAGGCGAGCGACCTGCCGGAAGATCCTGCCGTCGAGCCGCTCCTGCTGGGCGACTTCCCGGAAATGATGCGCGGTCCCTTCAAGAAACAGATCCTCGAGCACCGGCTGAGGCCTGAGCTGGTCGCGACAGTGGTGGCGAACAAGATCGTCAACCGCATGGGCCTCGTCCACCCGTTCGAGCTCGCGGAAGAGGAAGGCGCCAGCCTTGCGCGCGTCGCGGCGGCGTTCGTCGTCGGCCTGCGAGCTGCTCGACCTAGACAAGGTGTGGGACGCGCTCGATGTCGCCAGGATCCCGGAAGATGCGCGGCTGCTGCTGTTCGACCAGGCCGCGCTCGCCACGCGCAGCCACATGGCCGACTTGCTGCGCGCCGGTGCCGCCGCTTCCCCCGCCCGCGCGATAGACGAGCTCAGAAAGGGCGTCGACGAGCTGGAAAAACACGTCGACGACCTGCTGGCCGAGGACACGCGCGATCACGCGACGCGTATTGCCGACGAACTCACCTCGCTCGGCGCCACCGATACCTGCGCGCGGATGGTCGCCCGCCTGTTCGCCACCGACGGCGCGATCGGGCTTGCCTGCCTGTCGCGCGACACGGACATTGCGCCGACCAAGATGGCCCGCGCTTTCATCGACCTGGGTTCGCGGCTGGGGCTCGACTGGGCACAGTCGGTCGCCGCGGTGATGAGCCCGTCGGATCCGTGGGAGCGCCTGCTCGTCGCAGGCCTGGCGCGCGACTTCCAGCAGATGCGCTTCGACTTCCTGCGCAGCCTCGCCAGGCGCAAGGCGGCCAAGGACGATCCGCTCGGCCTCATCGCCGAGTGGGCCGAAGCCCGCGCCGGGGCGATCAAGCAGTTCCGGGCGATGGTCGGGCGAGCCCAGAGCGCCGCGCCCGTCGCTCCGGCCATGCTCGCGCAGATCGCCAGCCAGGCCAGGAACGTGCTCCAGCGCTGATTTGCCTGCGTCTGGGCGGGGTAATCGTCTCATCACCGTTGAACCGGACCGCGTCCCTCTGATAGACCCGGCCCGATGGCAAAGATCCGCTTGTCTGTGGTCATCCCGACACGCAACCGGCCCGAGTCCCTCGATACGCTCCTGACAGACCTGCTGCAGCAGACCCTGCCGATCCCGGAATACGAAGTCATCGTAGTGGACGACGGTTCGACGCCGCCGATCGCAGAGACCGCCCTCAAGGAAAAGTTCTCGTTGAACCTGCGCGTCTTGCGGCGCGACGCCGATCACGGCGCTCACCAGAGCCGTGCAGACGGCGCCCGAATCGCGCGAGGTGCGCGCACCCTGTTTCTCGACGACGACGTCGCGCTCGCGCCCAGCGTCTTGGCCGATCATGCCGTCGACGATGGAAACTTCTCGGTCGGTCCGATCTTCTATCGCGACGACCCGCTGCAGAACGCCTACTCGCGAATGCAGGCGAGCTATTACCGCCAATATTTCGGTGAGCTCATCAAAGGGCCCCACCTCACGCGCGACGTCGAATTCTTCATCTGCAACGCGTCGGGCTCAAGCGCGACCTTCTCGGAGTTTCTGGACGCAGTGCAGGAAGCGATGCGCGGCGTTCCGTTGGGAGGCGAGGGCTTCGATGAAAGCATCATGCATATCGAGGCCACCATGCGCGGCTACTGGTTCAGGATCCTGCCGGACGCCGTCGTCTGGCATGTCGATACCCGTTCGCTCGCGGACGCGCGGCGCGGCAAGCGACGCAACGGCGGCATCGCTTGCCAGCTTGCGCTCGACCCGGCGCGGCGCGGCAATGAAATCAACCGCATCTTCGACCTCGCGGGGGTCCTTTCGGGGCGCCAGGGGCGCTGTAAGCAACTGCGGGCAAGGCTTGTCTGGCAGGGGTCCCTGGTTGTCGACCCGATAGCCGATCTCCTTGCCTTCGTCGCCGACAGGGGCCCGAAACGCTGGACGCCGGGATGGCTGTGCAAACTTCCCATGACCGTCGCCTTCTGGCAGGGGGTGCGCGAGGTCGCGCCTTCCTGGAATGGACTGAGGAAAAGCCTTGCCGCCGATGATTGATGAGCCGCGGCAGAGGCGTGGGCAGCTTGCCTGCTTGCTCCACGATTATGCCGCGATGGGCCGGGTCGGCCCAGACAACGCGGAACGGTGAAGAGTGCTCGGGTCGACGAAACGCCTCCTGCGCGAAAACCGGCTCTCCGGAGGCGCCTATCTCGCTCTCGCCACCTGGTGGCATTCGCTGCGCTTCTTCGCGAACAAGCTCAGGTTCGGGCGCGCGTTCCCACCTGATTACTTTGACGATCTCTTTGCAAGAGGTGCCGACCCCTGGCTCTACGAGGATGACGAAGTCAGCAAGCGGCGCAAGAGCCTGATTCTCGGCCTCCTGCGCCCCGCCCCGGTTCGCGCCATGCTCGAGATCGGCTGCGCTTCCGGCTGGATGACTCGCGACCTCGCCCTGCGCGCCGAGAAGCTCGTCGCCGTGGATTGTTCGCCCAATGCCCTGCGTATGGCCCGAGAAAGGTGCCAGGACCGCTCCAACGTTGAATTCGCCGAGCTGGACCTGCTGAAGGATCCCATCGAAGGCCGATTCGAGGTCGTCGTCTGTGCCGGCGTGCTCAACTTCTTCCCGCGTGCGGCACAGGCTGCCATCCGCGCGAAGATAGTGGGAGCGGTGGAGCCGGGCGGCCTGCTGCTCCTCGAACACCTGCAGGACCTTCAGCCCGGCTATGAAGTCTCGGGCAGGGAACTGCACGAGTCCTACGCCCGGCAACCAGGCTTCGACACGATCGGAAACCTGGAAGAGGACATCTACGAGATCGTCCTGCTGAAACGGCAAGGAACCTGAATCGCGACGGCTAGTGCTTCCACTCGTCCGCGAACCGTGAGCGTGAGAGCCAAGCCGCCATTGCATGGCCAACCTCTCTTGACCCCTCAGGTCCGGTGTGGATCTCGTCGTAGAAAATGCGCGGGTCGAAGGGTGCGCGGTACAGGTCGATGACACGGTCCCGCCCGCACTCCTGTCGCATGACCTCGTTGATCTCCTTCAGCGAGTAATCGAAGTCGAGACCGGAATAGCGCCACTTGTTCCAGTCGCCCTCCAGCTTCAGGCCAAAGGATTTTCCCTCCCTGTCCAGAACGAAGCGCGTAGGCTGCGTGACGCAGACCGGTTCCGCCCCGATTTTCCGCGCTTCGGAAAGCAGGGTTCGCAGGCGGCCGCGAAAGTGCTCGGCATTGGCGTCCGAAAGTTCCTCGACACCCGATTTGAGGGCTGCGACAGTATAGTCGGCCGGATCGAAATCCCACCTCTGATGAGGCTCGGGGCGATGAAAATAGCTGTAGACCACCATTCTCGCCCAATCGGCCAGTTGGGCGACTTTCAGGCGCCGGATGAGCTCCGGCTGGTCGATGCGCCGGTCAGCCCAGCTCGGCCCCTCGTCGATGACCATCGCATCGTTGATGCCGACGTAGAACAGCACGATCTTGGGCTTGAGGCCGGGTATGAGCGGAAGCCAGTCGCGAAACGCGCGAACGTGCCCATAGCTGCTGTGCCCGTCGACGCCGGCGTTGGAGACACAGACCTTCCGTCCGATCGCCTGGCCCAGCTCGCTCTCCATGACCTTCTGATAGGTACTTTCGAATGGGACCATGCGTTGATCGGTGGTCGAGCCGCCGATCGTCAGGATGTCGATGTCGGCGGGCGAGGCGCAATCGTCGCGCAGTCCATATTGGTCGCGACGATAAACGACCCTGTCGGGGCCGTCCGGATAGAGCTTCGAGGTGTCGTAGACATAAGTCGTATCGCGCAACACGTTGATCATGCGCGCGTCGTCCCACGGGCCTGCGGTCACTCGCAGGACAAGTTCGGCAATCGCCAACAGCACGATGACCGCGACCGTCCAGATGATCGCCAGGAAGGCGAACTTCCTAGTCCAGCTCGTATTCGACATGGTATTCCTGACGCAGGCTTGGGTCCTGCGCCTCCTTTTCGAGCACGAAATCCTCGATGACGAGCAAGTCGAGGTCGGTCGCCATGAAGCAGCGAAAGGCGTCGGCGGGCGAACAGACGATCGGCTCGCCCCGGACGTTGAAGGAGGTGTTGACCACGAGCGGGCAACCGGTGAGCTCGGCAAAGCGTGCGATCAGCGCATGATATCGGGGGTTGGTGTCGGCATGGACCGTCTGCACCCGCGCGCTGTAGTCCACGTGAGTCACGGCCGGGATTTCGGAGCGCGGCCGGTTGAGCTTGTTGATCCCGAACAGGCTCTCGTCGGCCGGATCGGCGGACAAGCGCCGGGCGGCGGCGACATCGGCGACGAGCATCATGTACGGACTGTCTCCGTCGAGTTCGAACCAGTCCGCGACATGTTCGCGCAGAACACTTGGCGCGAAGGGCCGAAAGCTCTCGCGGAATTTCACCTTGAGATTGAGCTGCTGCTGCATGTGCGGTGAGCGCGGATCGGCCAGGATGCTGCGCGCCCCGAGCGCGCGCGGCCCGAACTCCATCCGCCCTTGCATCCAGCCGACCGCCTGTCCCCCCGCCAATGCATGGGCGACACGTTCGATGACGCCCGCCTCGTCGACTTCATGGAAGCGTGCACCCATCGCGGCGAGCACTTCGCGGATCTCTCCGGAAGAAAATTCGGGCCCGAGATAGGCGCCCGCCATCCCATCCCTGCCCACCCATTTCACCCGCGGCTGCTCGTGCGCCATGTGATAGGCGGCAAGCGCGGCACCAAGCGCGCCCCCCGCGTCGCCGGCGGCAGGCTGAATCCAGATGCGTTCGAAGATCTTTTCGCGCAGCAGCACCCCGTTGGCGACGCAGTTGAGCGCGACACCGCCTGCGAGACAAAGATTTCGCTCGCCGGTTTCGCGGGCAATCGTGCGCGCCAGCTTGACCACGATTTCTTCCGTCACCTGCTGGATCGATGCCGCCAGGTCCATGTCGCGCTGCGTCAGCTCGGCTTCAGGCAGACGCGCGGGCCCTCCGAACAGGTCCGCGAACCGCCGGTTGATCATGCTCAGGCCAGTGCAATAGTCGAAGTAGCGCATGTCGAGATGGAAGCTGCCGTCCTCGCGAATTTCGACGAGGTTGCGGCGAATGGTTTCGGCAAAGCGCGGCTTGCCGTAAGGCGCGAGGCCCATGACCTTGTATTCGCCCGAATTTACCTTGAACCCGGTGTACTGGGTGAAGGCCGAATAGAGCAGGCCGAGCGAATGCGGGAACAGGATTTCCCTGGCCACGTCGATTTCGCGCTCGCTTCCCACAGCCCACGAAGTCGTGGTCCACTCGCCGACACCGTCGAGCGTAAGGATCGCCGCCCGCTCGAAGGGAGACGGGTAGAACGCGCTCGCCGCATGCGAGAGGTGATGCTCGGAAAACATCAGCTTCTCGCGCGCGCCGGCTCCGTTCCCGAAGAGCGCCTCCAGCTCCGATATCAGGTTGGCCTTCTGGAACAGCTTGTCCTTGACCCAGATAGGCATTGCCGTGGCGAAGCTGCGGAACCCGCGGGGCGCAAAGGCGAGATAGGTTTCGAGCAGGCGGTCGAACTTGGGGAACGGCTTCTCGTAAAACACGATCGAGGTCAGGTCCTGCGGCCCGATCCCCGCCTGCCGGAGGCAGTACGAGATGGCGTGTGCAGGGAACGAGGAGTCGTGCTTCTTGCGGGTGAACCTTTCTTCCTGCGCGGCGGCGACGATCCTGCCGCCCTCTGCAAGGCAGGCCGCACTATCGTGGTACCACGCCGAAATGCCGAGGACGAACATGGTTCGAGTCAGAAGAGCGTGTAGATAAGGGGCGCGAGGATCGATCCCTTGGCCAGCACGATCAGGCCGCCCAGCACCACCATCATCGCCACTACCGGCGCGAGCCAGAGCTTCTTGCGGTGGCCAAGAAAGCTCCAGAACTCGACAACGAAGTCCCTCACGTCATTGGCTCAATATTGTCGGCGAAATGAATGGGGGGGGAAATGCGACTGGCCTCGGAGCCTCCAGTAGGTGTCGGAGCCGTCTCGCTTAAGGCGCAGTTCGTCACGCCCGAAAAGTCGAGTGACAGCCGCGATCGGTGTAATGAGCCCGAAGAAGATGATTCCGAACACGACGGGCGACATCACTTTCCCCAGCAGGAGGCCCAGCCTCATCCACGCACGATTGAACGGACGCAGAACCGACGGCTTCACCACGGCAAGCATCCCCGCGGCCATTGCCAGGGGAACGAACGGCGCCGCCCAGCCGAAATTGCCTTTCAGGGCGAGCCACGCCGCTATCGACGAGGCAAGTATCGCCATGAATACCGCAAAACGGAGGTCCGAAGGCAGTTCAGGTTCTTGTACTTGACTGAACACCGATCCAAATCACAAATCTCAGCGACCCAGTCATATCCTAGATGGTTAATGGACTGTTGCAAGGGACTTGCTCTGCCCGGCACCTATCGAACGATAGCTTGATGATTCATTATATATCGTTTTCTTACTGTTTTCTCACGACTTTTAGTTGTCTTCACCTATTGAGATTGCCGTGATTTTCTGAAGAGTGTCTTGATTCGACACGGTTTTTCGGGGATTTCTCTTTGCCGATTTGCTGGTTGTTCGACCTTGCGCGGTTAAAAACCGCGACGCCCACCTGACCGGACCGCAGCGCGCATGTATTTGACGTACGAACTGCGGCCTTGATGTTACCGCCGCTAACGAGGATTAGGCGGAGCAACGATGCGCAAATTCCCGATCCTTCTTTACCACCGGGTGGGTCCCCGGGACGGATCGTTCATGGACGCCTGGACCGTCTCGCCCGAAGCATTCGAGACACAGATGGAACAGCTCGAGCGGGGGGGGTGGCAGCCGGTCTCGCTCGAACGCGCGATGTCGGATGATGCGGACCTGCCGCGGCGAGCAGTCTCAATCACTTTCGACGACGGCTTTGCCAGCAATCGCGACTTCGCATGGCCGGTCCTGCGACGCATGGGCTTTCCGTCGGATACTTTTGTGGTTACCGAGCGGCTTGCCCAATTAAACACCTGGGACGGCCCTGAAAATGCGACATGGCCGCTACTGTCGCGAGAGAACCTGACTGAAAACGAGGGCGGCCTGATGGCGTTTCACTCCCACAGCGCGACCCACCCGGAACTGACGATGATCGCCGATGATGGAGCGGGCGTGAAGCGCGAACTTGCGCGGGACGGGAAGGACCGGTGCGGATTGCACCTCGGCGACGGCTTCGCTTACCCCTTCGGCAACTGGAACTGGCAGATCGTCGACGAAGTGCGCGCCGCCGGATACCGCTGGGCCTGCACCTGTCTGGAAGGCCTGAATTCCCGTAAGACCGATCCCTTTCTGCTCCGTCGCGTCGAGATCGAAGAGGCCGATATCGGGACACGATTGACGCTGAAGCTTCTTACCGGCCGCAACCTGCTAAGATGGCCTCCACCCTTCCCCCCCGAAATTCATCTTGCCAAGGCGCTCATTTCAAAGGAACTCGCTAAGCATGGAATTGGCCGTGGGACGTCGAGAGCCAAGAAAGCGCCGGCCGACGGTCTCTATCGTGATTGCGACGAGGGACCGGCCAAACCTATTGCGAAACTGCCTGGAAGCGATTCACTCCAGCATCGGGCCAGATGACGAAATCATTCTGGTAGACAGCGCTTCACTTGATCGCAGTTCGGTACCTGAAATCGCCACGTCCTTCGGAGCAAGGCACTTCCGATGCGAAAAACCCGGGGCGGCGCGAGCGAGGAACCTCGGAATAGAGCGAGCGGTAAACGAGATCGTCGCCTTTACCGATGACGATGCCTTGCCGGCGGCAGGCTGGATCGATGCGCTGGCAGGTCCGTTCGCCGATCCCGCTGTCGGAATCGTCGTCGGCCCAGTTTACCTTCAGAGCACTGAAGTTCCCCGCTTGCTGACCGAATATCCGACGTATGACGCTGCGCGCGAACGGACCGTGTTTCGCAGGACCGACGAGGATTGGTTCGCCAGCTTGCGCCTCGGTGCGATAGGGTCCGGTGCGAATTTCGCGGCACGCCGGGAGATCTTCGCCCGGCATGGCCGCTTCCGCGAATGCCTAGGAGCCGGCGCACCGATCGCTGGCGACGAGATGTTCTTTTTCTTCTCGACCGTCCTTGCGGGAGAAACCCTCGTGAACGAGCCGTCGGCGCGGGTCTTCCACCCGCAACAGATGGAAGATCGGCAGGAAGAGGTGCTGCAGAGCAGAGTCGCCTACTGGCTCTTCGTAATTCTGGAATACCCATGGCTAGCGCATCGAATTCTTCCGGGAATAGCTAGACGCCTGGGCGCGCGGCGAAGCCGTACAAGCGCTCGGCGGGACGGACACGGCAACAGTCTGGTCCATGCTGTCTCTCAGGCGCCGAAGTTGCTGCTTTCCGCTTGGCGTTTCAGTCGCTGGAAATAGCCCGCGCACATCACGCTGGCTTTGGGGGAATTTGGCCAAGCAATTCATGCAGACGGATGGCGCAATCGCGCCCCTCGATCAGGGCATCGCCCATCGATCCGTAATCCCAGCCTCCGTACCGACCGATGCTATGAATACCCAGCCCTTCAAGATATGCCTGAATCACAGGCAATGACTTTCGTCGGTGCTCGTCGAAAATCACATAAGCGCAATCGATCGCTCCGTTGTGCTCCATTTCGAGCTCCCACCCGGGCTTTACCAAGCCGATTGCGGCGAGATCACCGAGCGCCTGGCCGCGCAAAGCAGCCGGATCGATCTGCGAAGCGAGATTGCCCGGACAGCCGATCTCGGCGCAGACCAGCGTGCTACCAGAAGGAGCGATTTCCGGAGAGTAACCGCTCAGTATGCCCGCTCGATAAAGCCGGAACCGCTCTTCCGGAACGTAGACCCAATGCTTGTCCGGGGGGTTGTTGCCCGTGCGGAAGCCGAATGCGAAATAAAAGACGCTATTGTGGCGTAGGCCCTCTGCAAGTTCCAGCACCTTTCGATCGACCTTATGGATCAAACCGATCAGCCGGGGCAGCGGGATGGTGCTTACCAGCTTCTCATAACCCACACGCATCCCGTTCCCGAACTCGCAGACCCGGGCAATCGGATCGATGGCGACCAGTTCTGCGTTCTTCTCCAGGCCGATCTTCAGTTCGGCGGCCATGGCTTCCACGATCGCGCCAGTTCCGCCGTACAGCGGGTAATGGAATGTCGGATTGTATCCGAACATCCGATTGGCGTGTGGCTGGCTTGCGCCGCTCAACACCAGTTCGCGATCTGGCAAGGGGACAAACCGCTTGGTCCACTCGGCGTTCATGGTCGCGAGGTCCGTCTGGTATAACTTTCGGTTGTAAGGCCCGAAAAAGAGTTCGTGGAGGCCCTCGCCATATGCTGTCCGGCTCCATCCGTCGAAATTGCCTTCGAAGGGCGGCACGTCTCCGGCAACTGCCAGGTAATCGGCGACGCAGCGATCGCGCTCTGCTTGGGGAAGAGCATGCAGGTTGTACTGTACCGGATAGGGCACTTGCCGGCCGAGAAGATGGATCTCCGCCTTGCGCTCGAACTCAAGCCATTCGAGCGACAGTTCCTCGAACATCACCTGGCGCACGTATGGGTCACGCATGTGCAGCAGGTGGCCCGTGCGGTCGATAAGGTATCCACCGACGCTGTCGGTGCGCAGGCAGCCACCGACGACCGCATCCCGCTCCATGAGCAGAGCATCGACGTTCAACTCGCGGGCGACCGAAAGACCGGTTACGCCGCCGCCGACGATCAAAACGTCCGTGCGCATCATGCTTCGCGGATTACGCCATGGTCCAGCCGCACGATCCGGTCTGCGAGTGACAAGGTAGCTTCACGATGACTAATCAGGATCGCCGTGCGGCTCTCCAACGTCCGAGCGCAAGCCTCGATGAAGGCAGCCTCCCCTTCAAGATCGTACATCGAGTTCGCCTCGTCCAGCAGGATGATCGGCGGATCCTTCAGCAGCGCGCGCGCCAAGGCGACCCGCTGTCGCTGTCCGCCAGATAGGAAGATTCCCGAATCACCGATCCGCGTATCCAGCCCCTGGGGCAACTCGTCCAGAAAGTCATCTGCCCGCGCCGCCGTGACGGCCGCTGCGATCTGTGCGGCCGTAGCGCCCTCCAAACCGTAGGCGATGTTTTCATGGATCGTACCATTGAACAGCATTATCTCCTGCGAAACGTATCCGAACTGGCGCCTCAGATCCTGTAGATTGACTGAAGCGATGTCCTCGCCGTCGATATAGATCGCGCCCCCAACGGGTTGGTAAAAGCGCAGGAGCAGCGAAATCATGGTGGACTTGCCGGCCCCGTTGTGACCCGCGATGGCGACTGTCTCACCACCCTCGATCAGGAGGTCGACGTCGGTGATGACTTCATCCCTGCCGGGGTAACCGAACTGCAAATGGGAAAACCGTATCTCGCCGCGCGATGCCTTGAAGCGCCGGGTCGACAGGTACCCGGCCTCGTGCGGTTCTTCCAGAACAAGAAGCATCCGGTCGAGGGCGCCGCGTGCGCGCTGCACTTGCCCGTAAAGCTGGGCCAGGCCCGAGGCTGGCCGGGTGAGCAGCGCCGCATAGAACAGGAAGCTCAGCATCTCGCCCGGGGTCATACTTCCTGTTTCAACGCTCTCGTCCATGACGACGAGGAGAATCACCGCCGCGGTGGCCGCGACGAAGCCCATCATCGGCGGAACAACCGCATAGATCTTGAACTCGCGGCTAAGGAGGCCCCTTGCCCGGTCGACCAAGATCCCGAACTGCCTTTGGGTGCTGTCTTCCCTTGCGAAAACCTTGATCATCGGGATCATCTCGAGGTTCTGCCGGGTTGAGGCCACGACGTCGGCTTCGGCTTCCTGGAGTTTCCGAGCAATGTCGCGCATGGGTCGCCGCATCATCCTCAGGGCGATATAGAACAATGGCAGGAGCGCCGGGATCGCAAGGGCAAGGCGCTCGTCGATCCTCAGCATCAGCACTATCGCTCCGGCCGCCGTTAGCAGCATCGGCAGGATGCTCACGATCGTCTCGGCAACGAACTCGGTCAGCACACTGACCTCGCGGGTCATTAGGGCGAGGATGTCTCCTTGACGGTGTGCGCGGTGAAATGGAATTGGCAGCCGTTGCAGGTGTGCGTAGATTTTTTCCCGCAGGTCGGCGGTGATCCGGGCCGAAGTATCGCCGGCAACGTAGTCGCTTGCCGCGCTCAGAACGGCTACCAGGAAGAGGCAGACCAGAAGTATAGGAACCAGGTTTCCCGAAGCGCTCGTTTCGCGGGCGACAATCCCCCCGGCGACATGGCCCAGCAACCACGGGATCGCGAGAGTTGCCGCCGAGTTCAGCACCATCAGGAAACCAATGAGGGCAAGGCGCTGCCGATATGGCCAAGCATAGCCGAAAAGGGTTGCGAATTGCCGGGGCCGCGTATCGCCCTGCTCCACCCCACATTCAGACAATTCCGGTAATCCTCTCGTCCGTCTGCCGGCTAAGCCCATACGCCGGCCATGCTACAGCCGGATTGTCGTTGAGTCCGGAGCGAAGTCCTCCCGCCCGGTGATGCCGTCGGCGGGATCGAATGGCAACCGGTTAGGGACTGACCGTTTCGTCTGAACATTTGCTCTTTGCTGGCCCCGTCGTGCCAACGGACCGGCCCGATCGGCGCTTGACGCGGGAACCGATTTGGCCAAGCCCCCGGTCATGAACAGTGCAGACATTGTCATCGTTGGAACGGGGCACGGCGGTGCTCAGGCGGCCATCGCCTTGCGCCAGCAGGGTTTTGCCGGTTCGGTCATGATGATCGGGCGCGATGCCAACCCACCCTACGAGCGCCCGCCGCTGTCGAAGGAATACCTCGCCGGCGAACAAGCCGTTCGAGCGGATCCTGATCCGGCCAGAGGCCTTCTGGGCCGAAAAAGGGGTGACCTTGCGGCTCGGCACCTCGGTGACGAAGGTCGACCCCCAGGCGAAGGAGCTGACCGTCAGCGGGGGCGAGACTGTCGGCTACGGTACGCTGATCTGGTCGGCCGGAGGCGATGCGCGGCGATTGTCGTGTCCCGGAGCGGACCTGGGCGGCATCCATACAGTGCGCGACAGGGCGGACGTGGACCGGCTCAAGAGCGAGCTGGACGCAGGTTCGACCAAGGCGGTCGTGATCGGCGGCGGCTACATCGGGCTGGAGGCCGCCGCGGTGCTGCGCAAGCTCGACTGCGAGGTCGTCCTGCTCGAGTCCCAGGGGCGCGTGCTGAGCCGCGTCGCGGGCGAGGACCTGTCACGCTTCTACGAGGAGGAGCACCGCCGTCAGGGCGTGGACCTGCGCACCGGGGCATCGGTCGAGGCGCTCGAGGGCGACGGCGACCGGGTAACGGGCGTGCGGCTGGACAGCGGCGAGACGATCGAGTGCGACGTGGTCGTGGTCGGCATCGGTATCGTGCCCGCCGTCGGCCCGCTGATCTTTGCCGGGGCAGCCGGCGCGAACGGGGTCGACGTCGACGAGAACTGCCATACGAGCCTGCCCGACGTCTACGCCATCGGCGACTGCGCTGCGCATGCCAATCCGTTCGCCGACGGCGCGGTGATCCGGCTGGAAAGCGTGCAGAACGCACACGACATGGCAGCGACGGCTGCGAAAGATATCTGCGGAAATTCAGTGCCTTATCACGCGACGCCGTGGTTCTGGTCGAACCAGTACGACCTCAGACTGCAGACCGTGGGCCTGTCGGCCGGACACGACACGACCGTGCTGCGGGGCGATCCGGCAGAGCGCAGCTTCTCGGTGGTCTATCTCAGGGAAGGCCGCGTGATCGCGCTCGATTGTGTAAACAAGACAAAGGATTACGCGCAGGGCCGCAAGCTGGTCGAGGCTCGCGCGGTGATCGAGCCGGAGGCGCTGCTCGACGCCGAAAGGCCGCTCAAGGAGCTGCTCTGAAGCGCGACAGCGCCCATTCGGCTGCCTCCGAAACGGCCGGATCGGGATCGTCCAGCAACGCACGAACCTGCGAATGAAGCGCTTCATCGGCGGTGTTTCCTGCCGCGATCAGACAGTTTCGCACGAACCTGTCCCGCCCGATGCGCTTAATCGGCGAGCCGGAGAACTTCGCCCGGAAGCCCGCGTCGTCCAGCGCCAGCAGTTCGGCCAGCTTCGGCGCCACGAGATCCTCGCGCGGGACGAAGGCGGCATGGCGTTCGGCGGCGGCGGCGAACTTGTTCCACGGGCAGACCGCGAGGCAATCGTCGCAGCCGTAGATGCGGGTGCCGATCGCCTCGCGGAACTCGTGCGGGATCGGCCCCCGGTGCTCGATCGTGAGGTAGGAGATGCAGCGCCGCGCATCGAGCCGATAGGGCGCGGGGAAGGCATCGGTCGGGCAGGCACGCTGACAGGCATCGCAACTGCCGCACCGGTCGGTGTGCGGCGCGTCGGGCGGTAGCGCCAGCGTCGTGTAGATCGCCCCCAGGAACAACCAGCTGCCGTGCTCGCGGCTGACGAGGTTGGTATGCTTGCCCTGCCAGCCGATCCCCGCCGCCTCCCCCAGCGGCTTTTCCATCACCGGGGCGGTGTCGACGAAGACCTTGAGCTCGGTCCCCGGCACCTCGGCCACCATCCAGCGGGCGAGCGCCTTGAGCGCCTTCTTGACCGTATCGTGGTAATCGCGCCCCTGGGCATAGACCGAGATCTTCGCCTCGCCGTCAGCAAGCGGATCGACCTCGGGCGCGTAGCTCATGCCGAGCGCCAGCACGCTGCGCGCCTCGGGCCACATGGCATTGGGTCCGCGGCGAACGTCGGCCTGCGCGGCCATCCATTCCATCTGTCCGTGCATCCCCTCGCCGAGCCACTGGTCGAGCCGGCGCCCGCGCAGCGGGTCGTCGGCCGCCGGGGCGACCCCGAAGGCGACGAAGCCAAGCTCGCGCGCCTTGGCTTCAAGACGCTGCCTGAGATCACTGTTGTCGCCCGCGTTAACCAAGTTCCGCCTTGCTCCCGTTAAGCCGCGCGGCGTAGACCACACCGCACGATGGACGCAGCGCTAGGCCAGACCGCACCCGCCCGCAACGCAGGCGCACCCCCGCTCGCCATCGAGGCAAGGGGCCTGGTCAAGCGGTTCGACGGGACGCTGGCGGTCGACGGGGTCGATCTGTCGGTCCCCGAAGGCGCGATCTACGGCATTCTCGGCCCGAACGGCGCGGGCAAGACCACCACGCTGCGCATGATACTGGGCATCATCGACCCGGATTCAGGCGTGCGCAAGGTGCTCGGCCACGACCGGCCGCAGGACATCGCCCGCCTGATCGGCTACCTGCCCGAGGAACGCGGGCTCTATCCTTCCATGAAAGCCTGCGATGCGATCGCCTTCATGGGCGCGCTGCGCGGGTTGCCGCTGGCGATCGGCCGCGAACGCGGGCGCGCGATGATGGAAAGGCACGGCCTGGGCCATGCGGTCGAACGGCAGATCCGCCAACTGTCGAAAGGCATGGCGCAGACTGTCCAGCTGCTCGGAACGCTGGTCCACGAACCGCGCCTCGTCGTGCTCGACGAGCCGTTCAGCGGGCTCGACGCGATCAACCAGGGGAAGCTGGAAGGACTGATCCGCGACCTCGCCGCCAAGGGCACGACGGTAATCTTCTCGACCCACGTCATCGCCCACGCCGAGCGATTGTGCGACGACGTGGCGATCATCGCCGGGGGCAAGGTGCCCTATGCCGGATCGGTCGATACCGCGCGCGACCGCATTCCCGCGCAAGTGCGGCTCGAGACAGCCACGCGCGACGGCCCGTGGCGCGCCGCGCTGCCGCCTGGCTCGCGCCAGGAAGGCAACTTCTGGAACTTCCCCCTGCCCGAGAGCGGCATCGAGCCGCTGCTGCGGGCGCTGATCGAAGGCAATGCCGGCATTCTCTCGCTCTCGATTGAGCGCGCCGGGCTGCATGACGCCTTCGTCGCCATCGCCGGCGCCGCCGCCGCGCGCGCGCTGGGCGAGGACAGCGCGGCGGGCAACGTTCGATGAATCCCGCAACGCCCCCAAGTACGCCCAAGGCCCGCCTGCCGCTGCTGGTCGCCGCCTGGGTGATCTTCCGGCGCGACTTCCTCGCCGTGCTGAAAAGCCGCACGTTCTTCTTCTTCCTCCTTGGGCCGCTGTTTCCGATCCTGGTGGGCGCGCTCGCCGGGGGCGTCGGCTCGGCGCTCGATTCGAGCGCGGGCGAGCCCGAGATCGGCATCGCCATGAGCGCGATCGACACCGCCAGGCTGATCGAGGCGCAGAAGGTCCTGCGGCCCGAGCTGGGCTATGGCGTGCCGCAGGTCAGGGTAATCGAGGAAGTGCCGCCCGGCGGCAGCTTCGACGCCCGCGCGTTCCTGGCCAAGAAGGAAGGCAACATCGCCGCGGTCCTGTCCGGTTCGCTCGAGCACCCGGTCCTGACCGCGCCCGAAGGCCGGGTCGAGGCCCTGCGCGGCGACGTGGCGCTGATGGCGGCAACCGCGCTCGGCCAGTCGCCCAGCGTCTTCCCGGCGGTCGAGACCCAGCAGGTCGCGTCCAGCGGGGCGAGCGAGAAGCGCGCCCGCATCGTCACCGCGCAGGCCGGTCAGACGCTGCTGTTCCTGCTGATCATGCTGCTTGCCGGGATGGTGCTGTCGAACCTGGTCGAGGAGAAGGCGAACAAGATCATCGAGATCCTAGCCGCGGCGATCCCGATGGACGCGGTGTTCATGGGCAAGCTGTTCGCCATGCTGGCGGTCTCGCTCGTCGGACTGACAGTCTGGGCGACGGTCATCGGCGGGCTGGTCGGGTTCGCCGGGATGCAGGGGTCGATGGCCAATTTCCTGCCCGGCAACCTGCCCGAGCCGGGCGTGGGCTGGCCGCTGTTCCTGCTGCTGGGCGTACTTTATTTCGCGATGGGTTACCTGCTGCTCGGCTCGATCTTCCTCGCCATCGGATCGCTCGCGACCACGGTGCGCGAGGTGCAGACGCTGTCGATGCCGGTCACCATGAGCCAGGTGCTGCTGTTCTTCTTCGCCAGCTACGCGATGGCGCACATGGGCGAGCCGATCGAGATTCTCGCCATGGCCTTTCCGCTGTCCAGCCCGTTTGCCATGCTCGCCCGTGCGGCACAGTCCGGCGCGATCATGCCGCACGTCATCGCGCTGCTGTGGCAGGGCATGTGGGTCTTCGTCGCGATTCGCCTGGGCGCGCGGCTGTTCCGCAGGCGGGTGATGAAATCCGGGCCGCAACGCGTTAAGAAGCGCCGCTCGCTGTTCCGCCGGAGCGCCGCCGAAGGGGCCTGACGCGCGCGTTCAGGAACGGTTCGGCCGCTGCCGCATAGGATAGATGTCATGACCCACTCGATCGCAACCAATCACCGCACCGCGACTCGCCGTACCACCCTCGCCTGGTTCGGAGCAGGTGCCGGCGCCACCGTCCTCGCCGCCTGCGGCTCGGCCCCGGCCAATGCCGCAACCTTCAAGGTCCAGCATTCCGATGCCGAGTGGAAGCGGCGCCTCACGAAGGACCAGTACGAGGTCCTGCGACACGAGGCGACCGAGCGCCCCTATTCCTCGCCGCTCAACGACGAACATCGCAAGGGCACCTTCCTGTGCGCCGGGTGCAGCAACGAGCTCTATTCGAGCAAGACCAAGTTCGAATCCGGCACCGGCTGGCCGAGCTTCTGGCAGCCCCTGCCCGGCGCCGTCGGCAGCTCGACCGATTTCAAGCTGGGCTATCCGCGCACCGAAGTGCACTGCGCCGACTGCGGCGGGCACCTGGGCCACGTGTTCAAGGACGGACCCAAGCCGACCGGCTTGCGATACTGCATGAACGGCGACGCGATGACCTTCCGTCCGGCGTAAAGCGGTCAGCGGACCTTGTAGAGCAGGAGCGACGGCGGAAGGTCCAGGTCCAGCGGTTCGAGCCAGGGCGGGGGCTTGCCGGCGAGAATCCGGGCCATGAGACCGTCAGGCGCACGCCGGGCGTAGATCTGGGGCTCCAGCAGATCGCGGCACACGACCAGGTACGAAGCGTGGCGTGACTTCACGATCGCGCGCGCCGCGTCGGGCGGGCTGGTGAACGCCAGGATCAGGTCCCGCATGCCCGCCTGGGCGCGATGGTGGCCAGTCGCCACCACGGCGTGCCGCGTCCGCGCAAGTATCACCGGAGAGACGTCGATCGGCGCGAACAGCGTGCCACGCGGCAGCCGGTTCAAGCGTTCTGCATTGGACGCGAGATCGCAACTCGACCGTCTTACCGGGCCCACCGGGCCTACCGGGCCGGCCGTCGCATGCGCCGGCCGGGCCAGCACGAGCAGAGAGGCCGGTGCCGCCGGCATGAGCGCCACCACGAGCACCACCGCCACGAGCGCCTTTCTGGCGGGCCGCCGGTCGTGCCGAAAACGAACCATCAGGCGCCAGGTCAGCCAGCCCAGCGGCAGGGCCGAGACGGCCGCCACAAAGGCCATCGAACGCCACACCATCAGCCCCGCGAGCAGCGCGCCGACGAGAACGAACAGATATTCGAGGCGCGCGGTTCGCATCTGGCCGTCAGCTTCACGCCACAGCGCGATCCCGGCAAACACCGCGACCAGCGCGGCAAGCAGGGCGGCGACGGCAGGCGTTTCGTCCTGGCGCCAGATCGGCAGGCCCTCGAACACCGAATCGTACCAATAGGCCCGGACAAGCGGATCGAGATTCCCGAAGGGGCCGGCCAGGCATTGCGGAGCACTGGCAGAGAATACCGCCGCCCCGATCGCGCCGGAAAGGGCGAGCACGGCAGTCGACCTCGCCCGGCCGAGCCGCGGCATCGCCGCTGCCATGACAGTGCCTGCCCCGGCAATGGCGAAGAAGGCGAGGTGCGGCATGGCCACGACGTCGCAATATCCGACCAGGTCGCGCGGCGTGCGTGTCGCGAACGCCAGGATGGCAAGCAGAACCGGGAGCGCCGCCATCATGCCGCCGAGCCAGCCGCGCTGATCCGGATCGCGCCACCACCTGCTGTAAAACAGGATTGCCACGAGCACAGTCTGCGGCAGGAGTTCCAGCGATATCGTCAGGCCGATTGCGAGGCTGGCCCCGGCCATCGCTCCGCCGCGCCACGGCCGATCGCCGAAGGCGGCGGCAAGCGCAGCCGTGAAGGCGGCGATCTGCCACCCGTGATGGTCGATGCGCAAGGGTTGCACTTGCCACACCAGCAAGGGCGAGAGGCAGAGGGCAAGGCAGGCATAGGGAAGGGGCTCGCGGCCGCAAAGGCGCAGCGTCAGCCTGGCGACCAGGGCCAGCACCACCCCAAGCGTCAGCAGCGGCATTGCGACAGCGGTAGCAAGCTCCGCCGGTGCCTGCCCGACGAGCGGGGTGAGGAGGCCGATGGCCAGGGCGAGCGGCGCATCCACCAGGCGGGACCAGTGCATGACGGGGCTGTGCGGCGCGGACAACCGGTACTGGTGCAGATCGAACCAGCCCTGACCGCCCAGCAGATCGCGCACCTGCACGAGGCGCATGGTGTCGTCGGGGTCGGGGAACTGGAATTTTCCGATGGGCCCGGCATTGACCACCAGCAGGATCGCCGAGATCGCCAGCCAGCACAAAGCCGCCGTGGACCACGGGGAACGCGCGAAGTTGCGGACAGTCATTGCCGGTTCGTGCCCTACGCCGCCGTCACGCGAAAGACGACCCTGCTGCGCAGCACGTACGTCAGGCAGAAGCTCGCTGCGACAGCCATGAGCTTGGCGAACCGGGGGTCGCTGCCCAGCCAGTCACCCAGGCCGACGATGGCCGTCGTCGCGGCCAGGCCGGCAAGCGCGGAGACGACGAAAAGAGCCTTCTGGCGAGTTCTCCCCGCCCCTCTTTCCTGCAGCCCCTTGCCGAAAACCGACCGGCTCGAAAGCAACCAGTGCGCCACGATCCCGACGCAGTAGCCAAGGGCCGAAGCGGCGGCGGGCAGCGTGATCGGCAGGAGCACCAGGAAGATGCCCATGTCGACCGCGAGCGCGCCTGCGCTGGCGATGAAATAGCGCAGGAACTGCACGTCGAGCAGGCGCGCGGCGAGCCTGGCCACCGGCATTTCTCGCTGCACCTGCATCACGCCGCTTCGCGGCGAGCCGGGATGATCCGTTCGGGCACGTCGCGCACCGAAGCGAGCGCGGCGGCCTGGTCGGGCGTCGGCTCGCGGGCCGGCGCACCGGTCTCGCGACCTGCGATGGCTTTTTCGGCGCCCTCGTCGCCCGCCTCGTGGTACTCGGCGTCCTCGTTGACGCACCAGGTGTCGTAGACGCGGCTGCCGGCGAGGATGTTCTCGACCGTCAGCATCGCGGTCATCATCGCGTGATCCTGGTTGTTGTAGCGATGCATCCCGTTGCGGCCGACGAGGTGCAGGCTGGGGAACCTGTCCTCCAGCTCGGCGCGCATCGCGGCGACGTTGGCGGCATAATCCTCGTCGTAGACCGGGTAGGCCTTCTCCTGGCGCACGACCGCACCGCCCTTGACCTTCCTCGGGTCGACGAGGCCGAGGATTTCCATCTCCCTTGTCGCCAGCGCGACGAGATCGTCGTCCGCCATCGACCACAGCCCGTCACCCTCGAAGCAGAAGTACTCGAGGCCGACACAGGCCATGGTTTCGTCGGGGATCATCTCCGGCGACCACGAGCGGAAGTTCTGCACCCGGCCGACCTTCACCTTGCTGTCGTGGATGTAGATCCAGTTGTCGGGGAACAGGTCCTCGCCCTCGACCATCAGCGCCACCGTCAGGAAGTCGCGGTACCTGAGATTGGAGGCGTTGAGCGTGGTGTCCGGCAGCGGGTGGAGGCGGGCGGCAAGTTCGCGCATCGGCGCCGAGCTGATCGCTTCCTTCGCGCGGATGACGACCTTGCCGTCCGGTCCCGCCGCGGTCATGCGCCAGCCGCCCTGCCCGTCTGAGGCCAGTTGCTCGAGCGCATGGCCCATCAGCACCTGGCCCTTGCCGGTGGCGAGGATCTTGTCGCGCGCCGCATCCCACATCATGCCCGGGCCAAGCCGCGGATAGCGGAAGGTCTCGAGCAGGGTCTTCACCTGCTGCCCGTCGTTGGGCCGCTTGTTGAGGCCGAGCGAACGCTTCAGGCCGTCGACCACCGCGCTCCACAGGGACAGGCCCTTGATGCGCTGGGCGGCCCAGTCCGCGCTCATCTCGTTGCAGGGCATGCCCCAGACCTTCTCGGTGTAGGTCTTGAAGAAGATCGAATAGAGCTTGCTGCCGAACTGGTTGGTGGTCCAGTCCTCGAAACTCTTCACGTGCCTGACCGGGAACAGCTTGTAGCGCAGGTAGCTGAGCATGCAGGCGGTCGAGCGCAGGATCCCCAGGTTGCCGAGCGCCTCGAAGGCGCGCAGCGGGTAGCTGTAGAACTTGCCCTCGTAGTAGATGCGGCTCATCCGCGGGCGCTGGATGAAATCGTCGGGCAGGATCTCGTTCCACAGGTCGACGACCTGCTGGCTTTTCGAGAAAAACCGGTGCCCGCCGATGTCGAACCGATAGCCTTCGTGCTCGACCGTGCGGCTGATGCCGCCGACGTAAGTTCCATCTTTTTCGATGATCGCCACCGACTTGCCCCGCTTGGTCAGCAGGTAGCCTGCGGTCAGGCCCGCCGGGCCCGCGCCAACGATCGCCACGTCCACGGCGATTTCGCCAGGATTCTTGCCGGAAAAGGTCATCTACGCCCCCGTCGTTCGATGCCACGGGAGTGAAGGAAAATGGTTATGGCGAAGTTAACACGTGGCCTGAAAACGGATGCGTAGCGGGCTCAGCAGGCGCCTCTACGGCCGGTAGAGCCCACCCCTTGCGCGAAGGCGGCAATGCGGGCGAGTTCGGCGAACTGGAACAGATCATCGAACACCAGTCCGTAATCCGTCCCGTGGCGCCAGCGCACCTTTGTGACGACCTCCTTCAGGCAATCGGCGGACAGGCGCAGCCGCTGGTCGATGGCCAGGCGGTCGTGGCAATCGACTTGCGCGCCCTGGAGCGAGATGTTCTTCAGCTGTCCATCGTAGCGCCCGGTCAGCCCGGTCAGGCGCACCGGGATCGAGAGATTGATGCGGATCGGCCGCTTGGGCCATTCACCCTTCCCTTCGAGCAGGCGGTCGAGGTCGACCGGCGCGGCAAAGCGGAAACCGGCACGACCATCCTTCTGCCAGACAGGTTCCAGCGGCAGGCGGTCGCCGTTGGGCATTTCGAGTTCCAGCCTGCGGTCGGAGGGCAGGTCATGGAAGAGCCGCATCGAGACACCGGTGGCCGACACGTCGCTCACGACGCAGAGGAACTCGCCCGAAGCGGCAACGAGCTTGGCCGACCGGATCAGTGGTGTGTACCGAGCCGCCGCGCGCTGATCGGCCTCCGCCATGGCAGGCGGATAGGCGGAGTGCGGCAGGGTCTCGGTCAAGGCCTGCGTCATCGAACGTGTCTTCCATCTCTCCCCGCGCGGTGCGAAGGGATCGGTCCCGTTTTGGAATTGCCACGTTTGCGGTTGCCGAATTGCTAATGCCGCCATGCGGCATATCGGCTAGGCGATCGCCGCAGGCACCAAGCCGTTGAGATTTCCCGCTTTCGTCAATCCCAGCCGTGCGCAAGAAAATGCGTTGCGCAGCCGGCCAGGAAGGCCGTGCCGCGCGGCAGCACGCTTTCGTCGACCATCATGCGGCTCGAATGGATGGCGCAGCAGCTCTTCCAGTCCGCCCCTTCGGCGGCGACGCCGAGGAAGCACATGGCCCCGGGGACCTTCTCGAGGACGTAGGAAAAGTCCTCCGCCCCCATGATCGGCGCTTCGAGCTCGAGGAACTGACCGCCGAGACCGGTGGCGACCCGTTCGGCGAGGCCGACCGCGCGGCCATCGCAGATGGTCGGCGGGAAGCCTTCGGTAATCGTCACCTCGGCCGTGCAGTCGTGCGCCGCGGCGATATGTTCGGCCACGCGGCGGATGTCGGCCTGGACCGCCATGCGCGTATCGGGGGTCAGGGTGCGCATCGTTCCGCGCAGCGTGGCGCTGTCGGGAATGATGTTGTGCGCGCTGCCGGCCTGGAGCTGGGTCACCGTGACGACGACCGCCTCGGCAGCATCGAACCGGCGCGTGACCATGGTCTGCAGGGCCAGCACGATCTCGCAGGCGACCGGAACCGGGTCGCGCGTGTCGTGCGGCATCGAGGCATGGCCACCGCGGGCCTTGACGACGATGTCGATCATGTCGGCCGCAGCAAGCAGCGTGCCGGTCCGCCCGCCGACCACCGCGTGCGGCGCGTTGGGCATGATGTGCAGCGCGAAGGCGGCGTCGGGCAAGGCCATGTCGCTCCCCTCGCCCCCGAGCAGCCCGTCCTCGAGCATGAAGCGGGCGCCGTGATAGCCTTCCTCGCCCGGCTGGAACATGAAGCGCACCTCGCCCGGCAGGTCGTCGGCCCGCGCGGCGAGCACCCGGGCCGCCCCGGCGAGCATCGCCGTGTGGGTGTCGTGCCCGCAGGCGTGCATCCGGCCGGGGACGGTCGAGGCGAAGTCGAGCCCGGTCAGCTCGTCCATCGGCAGGGCGTCCATGTCGCCGCGCAGCAGGACCGAGCGACCGGCCTTGCCCTTGTTGAGCACCGCAACCGCGCCGGTGCACGAGGCCCCTTCGCGCCACTCGAGCGGCAGGTCGGCCAGCTCGGCGCGCACCTTGGCCAGCGTCCTGGGCGTTTCGAGCCCGAGTTCGGGTTCGGCGTGGATGGCGCGGCGCAGCGCGGTGATGCGGTCGGCAATGGCGCGCGAGTCTTCGAGCAGCGTTTCTGTCAGCATGGCGCCTGCCTAGCACCAGCGGGTGCCACCTGCCAGCTTGGGCCGCCAGCTAGCCCGCTGCCCGCGCCTCGCGCTGGGCCGCGGAAAGCGCGATGAATGCAAGGACGCCGAGCGCAATGTAGGTGACGACCGAGCCGATCGCGACGGACAGGCCCACGGTGAAGGCCGTCTCGCGCCCGGCGAACCACGCGATCGCCGCCGCCATCGCAACGAAGCCGAGCAGCCGGCCGAACAGCGCGCTGCGCGCCCGGCCCATCGAATGCAGCACCGGCTCGAACGCCACGCTCGCCAGTTCGAGGCTGGCAGCGAAGGTCAGCGGGATCAGCACCACGTAGCCGGCGTCGAAGTCCTCGCCGCCGATGAAATCGAGCAGTTGCCGGCCCAGCAGCACCGCCAGCAGGACCACCCCGGCCCCTGCCACCGCGGCGATCAGCGAGGTCTGCCGCACGAGACGGCGGAAATCGGCGAATTCGGCCGCCACCCGCGCGCGGTTGATCTCCGCATAGGCCGAACGGGTGAGCAGGGCGGACACCTTGCCGAGGCCCTGGCTGAGCTGGTTGGCGAGCCGATAAAGGCCTGCCGCGCGCGTACCGACGAGATAGCCGACCGCCAGCAGCGGCCCCTGCTTGACCGCCGCATCGAGCGAGGAGCCGAGATAGGTGATGAAGAAGAAGCGGCCGATGCCGGGATTGTCGTCGCGCGCCCGGTGCCAGTCCTTCAGGTGGCGCAGGCTGACCGCTTCGGGGCACAGCCGGCGGGCAAGGATCCAGTAGGCGGCCGCCTCGATCAGGTCGATCACCGCCCAGGCGATGAGGAAACGCACGACGTTGGGGTCGGTCAGCCAGATGGCGATGGCCGCGATGAGCCGCAGGCCCGGGACCAGCGCCTCGACGTAGACCGCGAGGTCGAACCGGTCGAGCGCGCGGACGATGCCGGTCGGCGTCGAGACCAGCGCGAACAGGCTGGCGACGGTGAACCAGAACGCGGCCCCGACATAGCGCTCGTTGATTCCCAGCGCCTCGCTGAAGTGGAAATAGATCACCGCGGCGATCGCCACCCCGAACAGCGCGCCCAGCAAGTCGAGCAGGCCCGAGAGCATCGACAGGCGGCCGAACGCCGCCCAGTTGGCGGTGTGAACGTGCTCCGCGCCGTAGCGCACGACCACGCGCCACGTCTGGAATCCGGCGAGCGCGATGAGCGCCTGGGCGGAACCGAAGATTAGCGAGAAGTGGCCGAAGTCCTTGAGCCCGAGCGAGCGGGCGAGGATCGCCAGGTAAACCAGGCTGCAGACCGCGCCGAACCCCTTGCCGCCGAGCAACCACGCGGTGTTCGCCAGCATGCGGCCGAGCAGCGATTGGGGCTGGGAGCGGGCGGGCATCGCCGTTCGCCTTTGGACGAGTGCGCCGGGGCGCGCAAGCGACGAACCCCGTTACACCTGCCTTGCCCCCTCATGCCTTGCCCGTCATGCTTTTCACGCGCGCGCAGGGGGGCTAGGGGCGCGCGATGATCGACAACGCCATCCTCCTCTCGGCCGGACAGGGCAGCCGGCTGCTGCCGCTCACGGCAGAGCGCCCCAAGTGCCTGATCGAGTTTTCCGGCCGCAGCCTGATCGAATGGCAGGTCGAGATGCTCGCGCGCGGCGGCGTGAAGCGGATCGACGTGGTCACCGGCTTCATGACCGACCTTGTGGAGGACCACCTGGCGGCGATCCGCAATCCGGGGGTGGAGATCCACGTCCACTTCAACCCGTTCTACAAGGTGGCCGACAACCTCGGCTCGTGCTGGATCGTGCGCGATCGCATGGCGGCGGGCGACTTCCTGATCCTGAACGGCGACACGCTGGTCTCGCGCGACATCGTCGAGCGGGTGCAGCAGGGCACCGGCTGGCCGATCGCCGTCACCGTCGACTTGAAGGACGAATACGACAGCGACGACATGAAGGTCGAGCGCGCCGCAGACGGCCGCCTCATGCACATCGGCAAGACGCTGACCGCCGAACAGAGCAACGCCGAATCGATCGGCTTCCTCGCCTTTCGCGGCGAGGGCGCGGAGATGTTCCGCGAGGCGGTCCGCCAGGCCATGCGCACGCCCGAGGGGGTCAACCACTGGTACCTCAAGGTAATCGACACGCTGGCGGCGAGCGGCAAGGTGGGGACCTGCCCGATCGAGGGGCTCGGCTGGGCCGAGGTCGACTATCTCAACGACATCGAGGACGCCACGCTGCTGACCGACGGCTGGGTCAAGCGCGGCAACCGCTAGGAAAGCCGGGCCAGCAGCGCTTCGACGGCATCGGCCGCCCGCTCGATCGCGTCGGGCCCGCGCTCGCCCTCGATCCACGGATGCCGCCCGACCGCCGCGACGACCGCCGCCTGTTGCAGTGTGCGCCGCTGGGGCTGTTCGGCGACCGCCACCGCGAGCGCCGCGCCGATGTCTTCGCCAGGGCGCATGACCGGGCCGAAGCGCCACATCGCGTAGTCCGGGTTTCCCTCCCAGTCGGCCGCGTGAGCATCGACGAACAGGCATGGCCGCGGGCGGACGAGGAACTCGTAGACCTGGCTGCTCACGTCGCCGAGGTAGATGTCGCAGCCAAGCGTGTAGCTCATGTCGAACGATCGGTGGGAGCCGAGGTCGACCATCACGCGCCCCGGGACCGCGCGGGCCTCCCAAGCGGCGCGCCGCTCGGCGCTCCAGCGCTCGGCCAGGCGCACGTGCGGCGCGATGACGAGGTCGTAATCGTCGCCCGCCAGAACGAAGTCCACCAGCCGCTCGGCAAAGGCTTCGAACGAAGACAGGCCGGGTTCGAAATGCGGGTTGTAGAGGATCGCCGGCCGGCCCGAGGCAAAGGGTCGCGGCCGGTCGCGCCCGATCCGCGCCATGGCCGCCAGCTTGATCCCGCCGACTGCGTGGCAGTGGGCAGCGTCGGCCAGGCCCTGCTCGATCATCCGCGCCCGGTCCTTCTCGCCGGCCACGTAAACCTCGTCGAACAGCGCGATGCGCCGCTCGAAGCCGACGGCCCGGTCGCCGGCGCCGTGGGGGATGTGCAGCATCGGCGGACAACGCCCCGGCAGGCGCTTGAGCAGCGTGCTCGTCCGCTCGGCGGTCAGCACGGCATCGGCCGAGCGCAGCCGCCGGGCCCAGTGCAGCATCCGCAGCCCCTTGTGCCAGGTGCGCGGCAGCACCCGAAGCGGTGCGGGCAGGGTCATCTCGGTTATCGGCACGCTCGGCAGGCCGATCAGGGCGCACAGCGCATCTGCGGCCGCCGCAGTGTCGGCCCGATCGGCATAGCCTTCGACTATGCAGGCCCCGCGCCGCCGCAGTTCCGCCGCGACCGGAAGGACGTGGGCGAGCTGGTGCGCCCCGCCGACCAGCGACACCGCCAGCCGCCGCATGTCGTCAGCCGAACGCGTGGGAGAGCTCGGCGACCATGGCGGAGCGCTGCTCGTCGCCGAGCGTCACCGCCTCGCCGAGCCGGGGCACCGCCGGCCAGCCGGCATCGGCGAAGTGCTCCCCGCCGAACTCGCGTTCGCCCTCGTAGCGCGGGATAACGTGGAAGTGGACGTGCGGGTCGACCATCATCAGCATGAGGTAGTTCAGCTTCTCGTACCCGACGAAACTGGCCAGAGCCGCTTCGATCTCCATCGTCACGGTCTTGAGCTCGGAATGGGCGGAGGCCGGCAGGTCGCCGAACGCGGTCGCCTCGCTCTTGGCCGCCAGCACCAGGCTGCCGAGCGTCGGCTGGGCCGGCCGCAGCAGGACGACCCAGCAGGCGTAATCCTTGACCACCGTCGCCGGCCAGCCGAACTTCTTCATCGTCTCATTCATGCCGTATCCCCTGCCAGCCAGGAGGTGATTTCCTGCCCGCGCTGGGCCCGCTGGATCGCCTGGCCGAGCCGGATCAGGTGGACCGCGAAGCTGATCGCGGTCCACGCCGCGACGAGCACGATGCCGACGTCGGGCCGGCCGAACAGCAAGGCGGCGAACAGGATCACCATATTGGGGTTGCGCCGCGCGGTGACGAGCCGGAACTGGCTGTCGAACTTGCGCCAGACGTGGATATGGATGCCGTCGAACCGGGCGATGAAGGCCCCTTCGATCGCCCGCTGCAGGACGTAGCCGGCAATCAGGATGCCCTGCACCCACCAGAACAGCGCGTCCGACAGGGCGAGCCCCCAGTGAACCAGCCCGGTGGTCCAGAACCACCACCAGAACGGCGGGTGGACGAGGTCGATGCCATGATCGAACACGTTGCCCCACCAGCTCGAGGTGATCGTGCAGCGGGCGAGTTTCCCGTCGACCGTGTCGAGCACCATGAAGACGAAAGCCGCCGCCATCCCGGGCCAGTACTGCCCTTGGGCGAACCACACCGTGGCGAGGATACACAGAGCCGCGCCGATCGCGGTCACGACATTGGGGCTCATGCCCAGCTTGCAGGCGGCGCGCGTCAGCCACAGCGCAAGTCCGGGCCACAGGTACTTTGTCAGCAGGTCCGTGACGCCCTTGTAGGCGCCGTAATAACTCGCCCGTTCCGCGGCCCGGCGGCTTTCGGCAGTCAGTTCGAGCAGGAAGGGTCGCTCGCGCTTCCTCAGCACCTTGTTCTCGATCGCCGCGCCATCCTCGTAGGCAATCGGCGCGAGGGTCGAGGGGAGCGGGCTGTCACCACGGATCGCCGCGCGCGCCTCGGCCGCTTCGTGCTCGTCGCGGGCATGGACGAGGACGGGAGTGCCGCCGAGGGTGAGGGCCATGCCCGGATGGCGCGCCACGTGGACCAGCCACGCGGGGTCATAGACGTGCTCGGCATTGGCCAGCACGACTGGCGCCCCTGTTCCGCCGAGGTCGTTCACGGCCGCGATCCGCCGCACGCGCTCGCCGGTGTCGAGCCCCCAGATCCGGACGGGATTTGCCCCGACGGTCTCGACCGAAATGGCGGGATTGCTGTCTGACATCGGCAGGAGCGCTACAGCTTGCGGCGAAGAAAGACTAGCCAGCGCGGGGACCTCGCGGGTAAGCGCCTTCACGCGATGAGCGCCTCGATCAAGACGTTCGATCGGCTGCCCCGGCCACAGGCCGGTTCGGCCCGTCCCGCCGTGCCGCGAGGCATCGGCGGAGGCGGCCGTCCGCTGGTCGGCGTCATCCGCAACGTGCGCAGCCATCGCAATCGCGGACGCGACCAGGGCGAGGCACCGGGCGCCGAAGTTATCGTCGAAAGCACCGAGAAGCGCCGCGAGCTTGTCGGCGTACTCGACCGCTTCGCAGGGCTCGGTCTCGATTACCTGGCCATCTCCGGCGGCGACGGCACCGTGCGCGACGTGTTGACCACCGGCGCGGCGATCTTCGGCGACGAGTGGCCGACGCTGATCGTGCTGCCCAAGGGCAAGACCAACGCGCTCGCCGCCGATCTGGGCGCTCCGGCCGACTGGCGGCTGGCCGAAGCGCTGGCTGCGGCCGAGCGCGGCTCCTTCGCCGAGCGGCGGCCGCTCGTCGTGGCCGAAACGCGCGATCCGCTGGCGCGGGTGCAGGGCTTCATGTTGGGCGCGGGGCTGTTCACCAAGGCCGTTTCGCTGGGGCAACGGGCTCATCGCTGGGGAGCGTTCAACGCGGTGGCGGTGGGGGTGACGACGCTCTGGGCGGTCGGCCAGGCCTTCTTCGCCGGCGACGGCAATCTCTGGCGCCAGAGGGTTCCGCTCAGGCTCACAGCGCCCGACGGCGCGCCGCTGCCCGGCCCGGCCGAGCGGTTCGTCTTCCTCGCCTCGACGCTGGAGAATTTCGCGCTCGGGCTCAAGCCGTTCCCGCAGCCGGTGAGCGGGCTCAAGCTGGCCGTGCTCGACACTCCAGCCCGCGGCAGCCTTGCCTGGATACCGCTCGTCGCGGCGGGGCGGCGGCCCGATCCGCCGGAGAGCCGGGGCTACCACTGGCATTCGCTCGACGCTTTCGCGATGGCCGTGGGCGAGCCCTTCATCCTCGACGGGGAGGCCTTTCCCGCAGGCGACTACCGGGTGTCGCAGGGGCCGCTCCTGCGCTTCGTGGTCCCGTGAGCGAACCGCTCGAGGCGCGGATCGCCGCGATGCTGGCGCGCGAGGTCCGGCCCGAGGTGACGCAAATTCGCCGCTACGCTGGGCGAGGAGTGCGGCGCTGCGGCGGTGCTGTTCTACGGTTCCAACCTGCGCACGGGATCGCTCGAAGGCGTGCTCGATTATTACGTGCTCACGCCCGGGCAGCCGGAAAGCGGGCTGTGGCCGCGCGTGTCCTACCGCGAATGGCAAGCGGGCGGGGAGACCCTGCGGGCCAAGATCGCCACGATGACGCTGGCCAAGTTTGCCCAGGCCTGCCGCGGGGACACGCTCGACACCACGATCTGGGCCCGTTTCGTCCAGCCGAGCGCGCTCGTCTGGGCCAGCGGGGAGCAAGCTGCCGGCGAGGTGCGCCTTGCCGTGGCCGAAGCGGCGCGAACCGCGGCCCGGCTCGCGGCCGCGCTCGGGCCGGAGCGGGGCCGCGCGGAAGACTACTGGCGGGCGCTGTTCCGGGCGACCTATCGCGCCGAGCTTCGGGTGGAGGCGCCGGGGCGCGAGGACTCCATCCTTGCCGCCAATCCCGCGCATTTTGCCGGGCTGCTGCCCGCGGCCTGGGTTTCCGCCGGGGTGCCGTTCGCCGAGAATGGGGCGACGCTGCACCCGAAACTGCAAGAAACCGAGCGGAGCCGGCTGCGGCGCTGGTGGACCGCGCGGCGGCGCCTCGGCAAGCCGCTCAACGTCGCCCGCCTCGTCCGGGCCGCCACCACGTTCGAGGGGGCGGCGCGTTACGGCGCATGGAAGGTCGAGCGGCATACCGGAGTCGCGGTGGAAATGACGCCGTGGCGTGAGAAACACCCGGTGCTCGCCGCGCCGGGCGTGCTGTGGAAGGTGTGGCGAACCCGCAAGCGGGCGCGGTCGTGACGCCGCCCGTGCTGATCCTGGCAGGCAGTCGTCCTGGCGCGCGCGACCCCGTCGCCGAGGGCGAAGGCGTGGCCCACAAGGTGCTCGCCACGGTAGAGGGCGAAACCCTGCTCGCCCGGGTGATCGCCGCGGCCCGTGCCGCCGGTGCGTCCGAGATCGCGGTGTCGGCCAATCACCCGGCGGTCGAGGCAGAGGCGCGGCGGTGTGACGTCACGTTGCTGCCCACGGCGCAGGGACCGAGCGAGAGCGTGGCGCTGGCCTTCGAACGCTATGGCGCGCCGCTGCTCGTGACCACGGCGGACCATGCCCTGCTGCGGCCCGAATGGCTTGCCCAGCTGACGTCAGACACGCCGCGCGAGGCCGACGTATCGCTGATGCTGGCCCCGCGCGAGGTAGTGGAGGCTGCTGCGCCCGATACCAGGCGGACATGGCTGCACATGGCCGACGGCGACTGGTCGGGCTGCAATCTGTTCCTGCTGGCGAGCCCGCGCGCAGCGGCGGCCATCGCCACCTGGCGCCAGGTCGAGGCGGACCGCAAGCGCCCGTGGCGGATCGCCGGGCGGCTCGGCATCGGTGCCCTGTGGGATTACTGGCGCGGCAGGCTGACGATGGCCGAGGCGATCGCCCGGCTCGGCCGGCGGATCGACGTCAGCGCGGCTCTGGTGCCGGCAAGCGACGGGCGCGCGGCGATCGACGTCGATAAGCCGGCGGACCTGGAACTGGTCCGCCGGATCGCCGCCGATCGCAAGTGACGCCCGGATCGCCCCGGGGCGATCACATGTATCGCATGCTGATCGAGATCGTCTTGACCTCGCTACCCACCGGAAACGCCGTCTTGGTGTAGCTGGGCTTGCCAAGGTTGAAGATGTTGATCGACGGGTTGTTCGACATGCCGCCCCCGTCGGTGCTGAGGTCGGTGCTGCCGTTGCCGTTGACGTCATGACGCACGGCAATGCCATATGTCCCGGGACCCGGGACCGGCATGCAGACCGTGGCGCTGCCGCCACGGGCAGGCACTTCGATGCGATGGAGCCAGCGGCCCTTCTGCAGCCACTCGTCCTTCGTGCCGCGATAGAGCTGCACGCGCAGCTTGCCCTTGGCGGGCGTCACGCCACTGATCTGCACGCGCACGGCCGGGCCCGCACCGTTGCATGCGCCAAGGTCGTTGGGCAGTTCGACGCGATATTGCGCCGCGGCGGGCGCGGCGAGGAGCGCTGCCGAAGCGAGCGCGAGGGAAAGGCTGGCAATTCGCCGTTTCACCGGGAGACTCCTGTCGTCTTGGAAGCGCTGCCGCAAGGGACAGCGCGAAAAATCGAGGGCGGAAATGGGGGCCCGCTGCCAGGTAGTAATGCCCTCGAGACCTTGAACACGCTCTGAATTGCGCTTGAAGCGGGGGTTCAGCCCCTTGCCCGGTGGAAAAGCTCTTCGATCGCCTTGTTGCGCCCTGCGTGAGTGGTAACGATTCGCCCAAAGGCGCCCGATCCGAACGAAGCATGCCCGATCCGCTCATCTCTCCTTCGATCCTCTCGGCCGATTTCGCCCGGCTGGGCGAGGAAGTGCGCGCCATCGACGCCGCCGGGGCGGACTGGATCCACGTCGACGTGATGGACGGGCACTATGTCCCCAACATCACGATCGGGCCGATGGTGGTGAAGGCGCTGCGCCCGCACAGCGGCAAGCCGTTCGACGTGCACCTGATGGTCTCGCCCGTCGACCGGTGGCTCGAAGCGTTTGCCGAAGCCGGAGCCGATATCATCACGGTGCATCCCGAAGCCGGCCCGCACATCCACCGCACGGTCCAGGCGGTGCGCGCGCTGGGCAAGAAGGCAGGGGTTTCCCTCAATCCCGGAACGCCGGCCAAGATGCTCGATTACCTCTACGAGGAGATCGACCTGGTGCTGATCATGAGCGTCAATCCCGGGTTCGGCGGGCAGAGCTTCATTTCCAGCCAGCTCAGGAAGATCGAGGCGATCCGCAAGACCATCGACAAGCAGGGCCTCGACGTCCTGATCGAGGTCGACGGCGGGGTCGACGCAGCGACCGCGCGGCAATGCGTCGACGCCGGGGCCGACGTGCTGGTCGCCGGGTCGGCCACGTTCCGCGGCGGGCCGGACAGATACGCCGCGAACATCGCGGCACTGAAGGGTACGGGTTGATGAGCGACCGGGCCGTCCAGGAGCTGTTGCCGCTGGGCGGCGAGGCCGGGGCCGCCGAGCCGGTCGAAGCCATGGCCATCCCGCTCGATGACGATCGCGACGAGCCGCTGGCGAAGCCCGCGGCGCGAACACCCGCCGCGGAGCCGGAGACGAGCGAGCTGATCGAGCCGGGCCGCGCCTTGGTCCTGACCGATTTCGTTCCGCCCGAAGTGACCGCGGGCGAACGGCTGATTCGACTGGCCTATCGCCTGGGGGTTCCCGGCCACACGCTGGCCGCCCCGTTTCGCAAGAAGATCGCGCCGCGCCTGCTCGCCACGGTCGAGAACCCGCTGCCGGGCGATCCGGTCGGCGGTACCGCGTTGCGCGCCGGGCACTTCCTGATCCACGGCGTAAAGGCGCCCATCGCCCAGATCGACTTTTCGCCCGTCGCCCGGCTGACCCCGCCGTTCGAGCGCGCGATCCACTCGTTCGCATGGCTCGCCGACCTCGAGGCGTGCGCCCCCCGCGCGCAGTGCACCCAGACCGCCGAACGCGTCCTCGCCGCATGGCTCAAGGAGAATCCCGCTCCGCACAAGGGCGCGGCCTGGAAGGTCGGCCACACCGGCCAGCGACTGCTCAACTGGCTGGTCTTTGCCCCGCTGCTGCTTGGCGGCAACGACAAGCGGCTGCGCGCGAAAGCCCTGGCGACGGCCGCGGAGACGGCCCGCTGGCTTGACCGCAACGTCAGCAAGGCGGAGGACCGGCTGGCCGAAGTGGCGGGCTGGTGCGCCATCGTCGCCGCCGGGCTGCTGATGCCCGAAGGCAAGCCGCGCCGGCTGTTCGGGGAAGCAGGTCTGGTTCGCGCGCTGGGCGAGCTGGTCGGCGACGACGGCGGGGTCCTGAGCCGCAGCCCGCTCGACCAGATGGAAGCCGTTGGGCTGCTCACCCAACTCGGCGCCTGCTATCGCGCCACGCGGCGCGATCCGCCGCAAGCGCTCGACGCCATGTTGCGGATGCTCGTGCCGCCGCTTCTCACCATGATCCATTCGGACGGCGGGCTCGGTTCGTGGCAGGGCTCCAGCGCGGTCGGCGAGGACCGGCTGCGCGCGCTCGTCGCCGCCAGCGGGGTGCGTGCGCGCCCGCTCAAGGACGCGCGCCAATGGGGTTACCAGCGGGTCGCGGCGGGCAAGGCGGTGCTGATCCTCGACGCAGCGCCGCCGCCGCTTGCGCGGCACACGCGGCACGGCTGCGCCTCCACGCTGTCGTTCGAGTTCTCCCACGGACGCCACCGCCTGATCGTCAACTGCGGCGGCGGGGCGAGTGCGGGCGGCCTGGTGCCGGCGCGGATCGAGCAGGGGCTTCGCGGCACGGCGGCCCACTCGACCCTGACCCTGGCCGATACCAACTCGACCGCCGTGCTGATCAACGGCAAGCTCGGCAACGGAGTGGCCGAAGTCGAGGTCGATCGCCGCGTGACCGAAGCGGGAGCCTCGGGCGCCACCAGGATCGAGGCGAGCCATGACGGCTATGTCTCGCGCCATGGGCTGGTTCATCGCCGCATCCTGATCCTGCGCGACGACGGCAGCGAACTGCGCGGCGAGGACCTTCTGGTGCCATCCGGCAAGGGCAAGCGCGGCAAGATCCCCTATGCAATCCGCTTCCATCTCGGCCCCACGGTAGAGGCGACACTGGCCGAGAGCGGGCGCAGTGCGCACCTGGCGCTGGCCGACGGCAGCCACTGGCAGTTCCTCGCGCCCGCTGGCGGGCTGGCGCTCGACGAGAGCATCTGGGTCGACGGCGACGGGCGTCCCCTGCCCGTGCAACAGCTCGTCGTCGAGGGTATGGAGCAGCGCAGCGGGGGAAGCTTCTCCTGGCTGCTCAAGAAAATCAGGTAGAAGGCTGCAATGGGTAACGTGAACATCAGGCGGGCACTGCTCTCGGTGTCCGACAAGACCGGATTGGCCGATCTCGGCAGCAAGCTGGCCAAGGCCGGCGTCGAGCTGGTCTCGACCGGCGGAACGGCGCGCGCGCTGCGCGAGGCCGGCCTCCACGTGCGCGACGTGTCGGACGTGACCGGTTTTCCCGAGATGATGGACGGACGCGTGAAGACGCTTCACCCGCTCATCCACGGCGGCTTGCTGGCCGTGCGCGACGACCCCGCGCACGCGGCGGCGATGGACGCGCACGACATCGGCGCGATCGACCTGGTGGTGGTCAATCTCTACCCGTTCGAGGAAACCGTCGCGCGCGGCGCCGACCGCGACACGGTGATCGAGAACATCGATATCGGCGGGCCGAGCATGGTCCGCTCGGCGGCCAAGAACCACGCTTACGTGACGATCGTGACCGACCCGGCCGACTACGACGCGCTGTACGACGAACTGGCCGCCAACGACGGCGCAACCACGCTCGCGTTCAGGAAGAAGATGGCGGCCAAGGCATTTGCCGCGACCGCCGCTTACGACGCAATGATCAGCCAGTGGTTCGCCTTCGCCGACCAGGGCCAGATGTTCCCCGACATGATCGCGATCAACGGCCGCAAGCTGTCCGAGCTGCGGTACGGCGAGAACCCGCACCAGAAGGCGGCGATCTACACCCCCGTCGGCCCGCACATCGCCGGCCTCGCCCAGGCCGAGCAGATCCAGGGCAAGGAACTGAGCTACAACAACTACAACGACGCCGACGCCGCGCTGGAGCTGTGCGCGGAGTTCAGGGGGCAGGACCCGGCAGTAGTGATCGTCAAGCACGCCAACCCCTGCGGCGTGGCGCAGGCCGCTAGCCTGCACGAGGCGTGGACCGGCGCGCTGCAGTGCGACAGCGTTTCGGCCTTCGGCGGGATCGTCGCCGTCAACCGGCCGCTCGACGGGCCGACGGCCGAGGCGATCTGCGCAATCTTCACCGAGGTCGTCGTCGCGCCCGGGGCGGACGAGGCGGCGCGCGCCGTCTTCGCCGGCAAGAAGAACCTGCGCCTGCTGCTGATAGACGACCTGCCCGACCCGCGCCGCGGCGGCCTCTCGCTCAAGCCGATTGCCGGTGGCTTGCTGGTGCAGAGCCGCGACAACGGCGCCATCGCCCCTTCCGACCTTCGGATCGTGACGAGGCGCCCGCCTGGCGAGCAGGAACTGAAGGACTGCCTGTTCGCGTGGACCGTCGCCCGGCACGTGAAGTCGAACGCCATCGTCTATGCGAAAGACGGGGTAACCGCCGGGATCGGCGCGGGCCAGATGAACCGCCGCGACTCGGCCCGGATCGCGGCCATCAAGGCGCGCGAGGCGGCGGAAACCTATGGCTGGGGCGCGCCGCGCACGCGGGGCAGCGCGGTGGCGTCGGACGCGTTCTTCCCCTTCGCCGACGGCTTGCTCGCGGCGGCCGAGGCCGGGGCCACGGCAGTCATCCAGCCGGGCGGATCGATGCGCGACGACGAGGTCATCGCGGCGGCCGACGAGGCGGGCCTCGCAATGGTTTTCACCGGGATGCGCCACTTCCGGCACTGATCGCGCCGCGGCTCATCGCACGCGTGAAACGGTTCATCTGAAAAGCGGCTTTTCTGAACGCCGAGTGACGGCATGTTCAACCCTGGGACACTGCGGAGCGGCTAGGCCTGTACCGTCAACCACGAGAAAACCCCCGCGATACGAAAGCCAAGCCCATGGGCCTGTTCAAGACCGATCTTTTCCGCTCCTTCCTCGCCGGCTTCGGCGTGACGGCCCTGGTCATGGCTACGCATATCGTTCCCAAGCTGTTATAAGGCCCGCCATGCGACTTCCACTCTTCCTCGCCGCCGCAGCGCTCGCCACGAGCGCCTGCCAGTCTCCTGCAATCGCTGCCGAAAGCGTGGTCGAGGCACCCGCCCCCAAGCGCACGGCGCACGAATCCGGCGGTCTGAAGACCGCGATTTTCGCCGGTGGCTGCTTCTGGGGTGTCGAGGCCGTGTTCAGCCACATGAAGGGCGTGACCAGCGCCGTCTCTGGCTACGAGGGCGGCAGCAAGGCCGATGCCGATTACGACATCGTGTCAAGCGGCAAGACCGGCCACCGCGAATCGGTCAAGGTGACCTACGATCCCAGCAAGGTGCGTTACGACCAGTTGCTGCAGGTCTTCTTTTCGGTCGTCGCCGACCCGACCCTCAAGAACAACCAAGGTCCCGACCACGGCCCGCAATATGATGCCGCGATCGTTCCGCTCAATGCCGAGCAGCGCGCCGTCGCCACGGCCTATCTCGCGCAGATGAAGGCCAGCGGCGTGTGGAACAGGCCGATCCAGACCTCGATCCAGAAGGCCAGCACGTTCTTCCCGGCCGAGGGCTATCACCAGGACTTCGCCAAGAAGAACCCGACCAACGGCTATATCCGCGCATGGGATGCGCCCAAGGTCGCCGCGTTCAAGCGGATGTACCCCTCGCTCTACCGCGACACCTTCGTCACGGGTTGATTGCCCGCGGGCAGCCGCGTCCCTATATCGCCCGTCATGGGCGGCCATAACCATCACGAACACTCCGGGGCGAAACTCGTCACCGAAGCCGAACGCGTCCTCACCGCCTCGGGCGAGCAGTGGACCGGGCTGAGGCAGGACACGTTCGAGGCGCTGGCCGAACAGGACAAGCCCGTGTCGGCCTACGACATCGCCGAGGAGCTGGGCAAACGCCGCGGCAAGCGCGTGGCGGCCAACAGCGTCTACCGCATCCTCGACCTGTTCGTGCGGACCAACCTCGCCAACCGGATCGAGAGCGCCAACGCTTATCTCGCCAACAGCCACCCGGGCTGTCGGCACGACTGCATCTTCCTGATCTGCGACGACTGCGGAAAGGCTGCCCACATCGACGACGACCGGCTGACGGGCGCCCTGCGCGAAGCCGGCGACCGCGCCGGCTTCTCCGACGTGCGCCCGGTGGTGGAACTGCGCGGTTTGTGCGACGAGTGCGCCGGCTGACCTGCTCAGCAAATGCTCACGTGCTGATCATCTGCGCTTCATCGACAGGCGGCGCGGGGTCGGCTAAGCCGCTTTCATGACGTCCGGTCCCGATACGCCGTTGCTCGACACGGTCCAACTTCCCGCCGATTTGCGAAAGCTCGAAAAGGGCCAGCTCCGCCAGCTCTCCGACGAGCTGCGCAGCGAGATGATCGACGCCGTCGGTTCGACCGGCGGCCACCTCGGCTCGGGGCTCGGTGTGGTCGAGCTAACCGTTGCCATCCACTATGTCTTCGATACCCCGGATGACCGGCTGGTGTGGGACGTTGGCCACCAGGCCTATCCCCATAAGATCCTGACCGGGCGGCGCGACCGCATCCGCACCTTGCGCCAGGGTGGCGGCCTGTCGGGTTTCACCAAGCGCAGCGAGAGCGAGTACGACCCGTTCGGCGCAGCTCACTCCTCGACCTCGATCAGCGCCGCGCTGGGTTTGCGATGGCCAACAAGCTGTCCGACAAGCCGGGCAAGGCGATCGCGGTGATCGGCGACGGCGCGATGAGCGCGGGCATGGCCTACGAGGCGATGAACAATGCCGAGCAGGCGGGCAACCGCCTCGTGGTGATCCTCAACGACAACGATATGTCCATCGCCCCGCCGGTCGGCGGCCTCAGCGCCTACCTCGCGCGGATGGTCTCGAGCAGCGAGTACCTCGGCCTGCGCAGCCTCGCCTCGAAACTGGCCAAGAAGCTCAGCCGCCGGGTCCATCACGGGCTCGAGAAGGCGGAGGAATATGCGCGCGGCATGGCGACGGGCGGCACGCTGTTCGAGGAGCTGGGGTTCTACTACGTCGGTCCGATCGACGGGCACAACCTCGACCACTTGATCCCGGTGCTGGAGAACGTGCGCGACAGCGAGCAGGGCCCGATCCTGGTCCATGTCGTGACGCAGAAGGGCAAGGGCTATGCCCCGGCCGAGAACAGCGCCGACAAGTACCACGGCGTGCAGAAATTCGACGTCATTACCGGCGAACAGAAGAAGTCGAGCGGTGGCCCGCCAGCCTACCAGAACGTGTTCGGCGAAACGCTGGCCAGGCTGGCCGATACCGACCGGCGAATCTGCGCGATCACCGCCGCCATGCCGAGCGGCACCGGGGTGGACAAGTTCGCCAAGGCCCATCCGGATCGGGCGTTCGACGTCGGCATCGCCGAGCAGCACGGCGTGACCTTCGCCGCCGGCCTTGCCGCACAGGGGATGCGGCCGTTCTGCGCGATCTATTCGACCTTCCTGCAGCGCGCCTTCGACCAGGTGGTGCATGACGTGGCGATCCAGAACCTGCCGGTGCGCTTCGCCATCGACCGCGCCGGGCTGGTCGGCGCCGACGGGGCGACCCACGCCGGCTCGTTCGACGTGACCTATCTTGCGACCCTGCCCAACATGGTCGTCATGGCCGCGGCCGACGAGGCCGAGCTGGCGCACATGACGTACACCGCCGCCGAATACGATGCCGGGCCCATCGCTTTCCGCTATCCCCGCGGCAGTGGCACCGGCGTGCCGCTGCCCGAGACGCTGGAGAAGCTGGCAATCGGCAAGGGGCGCGTGGTGCGCGAGGGATCGAAAGTCGCGATCCTCTCGCTCGGGACCCGGCTGGCGGAAGCGTTGAAGGCGGCCGACCAGCTCGAGGCGAAGGGCCTGAGCACGACCGTCGCCGACCTGCGCTTCGCCAAGCCGCTCGACACCGCGCTGATCCGCAAGCTGATGACCACGCACGAAGTCGTCGTGACGGTCGAGGAAGCGGCCATTGGCGGGCTCGGCGCGCACGTCCTCACCCTCGCCAGCGACGAGGGGCTGGTCGACGCCGGCCTCAAGATCCGCACCATGCGCCTGCCCGACCTGTTCCAGGACCACGACGACCCGTCCAAGCAGTACGACGAGGCTGGCCTCAACGCGCCGCACATCGTCGAGACGGTGCTCAGCGCACTGCGCCACAACTCGGCGGGGGTTGAGGAAGCGCGAGCCTGAGCAGAAGCAAGCGGGATCCCGGGTCAAGCCCGGGATGACGAAAGAGTAGAATACGAAAACGAATTCTACGTCGCCCCGGACTCGATCCGGGGCCCCGCTGCCTTCCTTAGGCCGCGCAGCGCTCAGCCGCGTTTCGGGCCCATGCCCGGCTTGCCCTTTGGCTTGAACTTCTTCTTGAACGGCTTGTCGCCGTCACGCGGCGGGCGGGGACTGCGCGGTCCATCTTCGTTCGACTGGCCCTTGCGGTGCACGCGCGGGCTGGGTTTGGCATAGTTGCGGCCCGGTGCGCCGCGGCCGGTGGCTTCTCGTTTTCCCCCATCGCGGCGGTTGTCCCGCGCCTGCTCCCGCGGGCCGCCTTCGGACTTCTCGATGCGGATGGCGTCCTGCGGATCCTCCCCGCTGGCGGTGCGCGAAAGCGCGGCATCGAACTTGCCCGCCAAGCCGCGCGGAATCTCCACGAAGGTCTCGTCGGCGGCGATGCGGATCGCGCCGATCTCGTTGCGCGTGATATGTCCCCGGCGGCACAGCAGCGGCAGGATCCAGCGCGGGTCGGCGTTCTGCCGCCGGCCCACGTCGAGGCGATACCAGACGCAGTCCTCGAACCCGGGACGATGGCGCTGCTGACGGTCGGCCGCGCGCGCCTCGGGCGTGTTGGGAATGATTTCCTCGGGCTGCGGCATCCTCGCCCGGTGAGCGGCGACAAGCGCGGCGGCGATGTCCTGCGGGCTGCGTTCGGCCATAAGCCGTTCGGCCAGCGCGCGGTCCTCCTCGTCGAACTCCGCCGGAGCGAGAAGCGCGGCGAGCAGGCGCTCGCGGTCGTTCGCCCGGATCATCTCGGGCGTCGGCGCGCCGATCCAGTCGGCTTCGATCCCGGCCCCGCGCAGCATCGATTCGACGCGGCGCCGGCGCGGATAAGGGACGATGAGGACCGCAGTCCCCTTCTTGCCCGCCCGCCCGGTGCGGCCGGAGCGGTGCTGCAGCGCCTCGGCATCGCGCGGGATCTCGACATGGACCACCAGCGAGACGCTCGGCAGGTCGATGCCGCGCGCCGCGACGTCGGTTGCCACGCAGACGCGCGCCCGGCGGTCACGCAATGCCTGCAGCGCGTGGTTGCGCTCCTGCTGCGAATGTTCGCCCGACAGCGCCACCGCGCCGAACCCGCGCTCTACCAGGGTGGCGTGGAGGTGGCGCACGTTGTCGCGCGTGGCGCAGAACAGGATCGCCGTCTCGGCCTCGTGGAAGCGCAGCAGGTTGACCACCGCGTTCTCGATTTCCGACGGCGAGACGGTCACCGCCTGGTAGGCGATGTCGCCGTGCCCGCGATCGGCGCCCATCGTCTCGATGCGCAGGGCGTCGCGCTGATAGCGCTTGGCCAGCGCGACGATCGGGCGCGGCATCGTGGCCGAGAACAGCAGGGTGCGGCGGCCGTCCGGAGTGGCGTCGAGGATCTCCTCGAGATCCTCACGAAAGCCCATGTCGAGCATCTCGTCGGCCTCGTCGAGCACGGCCACCTTCAGGTCGGACAGGACCAGCGCGCCGCGTTCGAGGTGGTCGCGCAAACGCCCGGGGGTGCCGACGACGACATGCACGCCGTGGCCCAGCGCGCGGCGTTCCTTCGAGGGGTCCATCCCGCCCACGCAGCTGGTAATGCGCACGCCCGCCTTGGCGTAGAGCCAGGCGAGCTCGCGGCTGACCTGCAGCGCCAGCTCGCGCGTCGGCGCGATGACCAGCGCGAGCGGGTTCTCCGCCAGCGGCAGCATGCCGTTCCCGCCCAGCAGCTCCCGCTCCATCGCGAGGCCGAAGGCGACGGTCTTGCCCGAGCCGGTCTGGGCCGAAACGACCAGGTCGCGCCCGGCCGCTTCGGACTCGAGGACCGCGGCCTGCACGGGGGTAGGCGCTTCATAGCCGCGTTCGGCGAGCGCGTCGGCGAGGAGGGGGGAGAGGTTGGAAAAGGACATGTTCGGTCAATCGCATAGGGCCGCGCGAAGGCGGCTTGGGGAAGCGGTTTCATTGCTGAAACGAGCAGTGGGGCCGGCCCGGGCGTGATTCGCCGCGCGGCATCGTGCCGCTGCCCCTAGCCGGTTTTTGCGCGTTTGGCTCTAGTGGAGTTGCACAGCCGTCCCGCAGACTGCTCAGCTACCCTCGATGCCGAGCAGTTCGATGCTGAACAGCAAGGTCGCGCCGCCGGGGATCGGGCCTCGGCCGACCGGGCCGTAAGCCATCGTGGCGGGGATCGCGAGCTCGATTGTGTCGCCCACCCCGGCCATCGGGATCGCTTCCTGCCAGGCCTTGATCAGCCCGCCGAGGGGGAACGTCGCCGGCTGACCCCGTTCGTAGGAACTGTCGAAGGTCTCGCCGTCCACGAAGGTGCCCTTGTAGTGCACCGTCACCGTGTCGCGCGCGGTGGGATGCGCGCCGCTGCCGTCGCCCTTCACGCGCTTCCACAGCACGCCGCCCGGCAGCCAGGACCAGCCGTCGGCCATCTGGCGGCTGGCCAGCGCCTGCTGCTGTGCCATCTGCCAGGCCATGTCCTGCGATCGGTCGACGGCGGGCGCGTCCTGCGCGTTCGCCGCGGCCGGAAGCGCGATCAGGGCAAGGGCCAGGAGCGCTCTGTTCATCGCCGGCGGCCGTCCGGATCGAGCGCCGGGTGGAAACCGGCGGCCTGCGGCTCGCCGATCTCTTCCTGCCCGGCCAGCGTGTCGGCCGGTTCGCGATCCTCGAGCGTGTCGAGGTGCATCCAGCGCTTCACGATCGGGCTCACCGCGAGCACGACGACGGACACTCCGATCGTGATCCAGCCGATCTTGGAGTAGACATCGAGGACCAGCGCCTTCGACATCTCGCCCCCCTCGCCACCGGTCGCTTCGCCGATCTTGCCGGCCACGAAGTTGCCCACCGCGGTCATGTAGAACCATGCACCCATGACGAAGCTGGCGAGGTGGACCGGCGAGAGGCGAGCCATCGCGGACAGGCCGACGGGCGAAAGGCAGAGTTCGCCGGTGGTGTGAAGGAGATAGATGAGGAACACGAAGACCACGCTCGTCATCACCGCCGGATCGGCCGTGCCCGCACCCCACACGAAGACGAGGAAGCCGAGCCCGACCTGGGTCAGCGCGATGGCGAACTTGGCTGGCGCCGAGGGCTCGAGCCCGCGCTTGCCGAGCCACTGCCAGAGCGCAGCGAAGATCGGCGCGAAGAGCACGATGTAAATCGGGTTGATCGACTGGAACAGGCTGGTCGGCACGCCGCCGCGGTCGACGAACTTGTCGGTGTAGAGATTGAGGCTGCCACCGGCCTGTTCGAACAATCCCCAGAACAGCGGGTTGAGCGCGATCAGGAACAGCATGGCGAACATGCGCTCGCGCGGCTGCTTCGGCATCTTGAAGGCTTCGAGCAGGACGTACCCCAGCATCGCGATGCCCGAGACGATCAGCAGCGACTGGATCACGTCCTGGTACTGGATGAGCGCCCAGATGACCGCCACGCCGGCAATGCCGATACCGTAGAGCAGCATCTCGCGGCCCTTCGCCAGCGGCTCCGGCGCCTCGCCACGTCCGCGCAGGGCAGGCTTGCCGATGACGAAGATGATGAGGCCGAGGACCATGCCGATGCCGGCAAGGCCGAAACCGTATGCCCAGCCGATCGTCTCGCCGAGATAGCCGACGAGGATGGTGCCCAGAGCGGCGCCGACGTTCACGCCCATGTAGAAGATGGTGTAGGCGGCGTCGCGGCGCACGTCCGACATCTTGTAGAGCTGGCCGACGATGACCGAGATGTTCGCCTTGAGAAAACCCGAGCCCACGATGATGAAGGCCAGCGCGGCCCAGAACACGTTGATCGCCGGATCGGTCTGTCCGCCGTTGCCTTCGACCGCCATGAGCCCGTGGCCCAGCGCCAGCAGGATGCCGCCGAACAGCACCGCCTTGCGCTGGCCGAGCCAGCGGTCGGCCATGATGCCGCCGAGCACCGGGGTGATGTAGACCAGCGCTCCGTACGCGCCGTAGATCAGGGTGGCCTTGCCGTCATCGAACAGCCAGTGCTTGGTCAGGTACAGGACCAGCAAGGCGCGCATGCCGTAATAGGAGAAGCGCTCCCACATCTCGGCGTAGAACAGCACGAACAGGCCGCGCGGGTGACCGACGACTTCCTCGCTGCGGCGCGACGCGATGATCCCGCCGATGGCGAGAATGGCAAACAGGGCGATCGCCCCGATCGCGGCGATCCAGTCACCCTCGTTCCAAGCAGCCATGTCCTTCATGCGACCTAATCCCCTTGCACTCTTTTATCGGCCACGCGCTCCTCGCGCGAAAGCGCGCACCCTAGACGAACGCAAGGCGATGTGAAGCGGGTTTGTTGCACGAGAAACCGGACAGGCCGACCCATGCCGAAGGCGGCAGGCTTGACCCGCCACGCTGTATTATGGCACTGATGCACCGATGGCCGACGATACCCGCCCCGTATACCTCAGGCTGCGCGACCTGATCGCAGCGGCCATCATCGAGGGGCGCTATGGCGAAGGCGACATGTTGCCTTCCGTCCGCGCCTTCGCCGCCGAGCAGGGCGCCAACCCCCTGACCGTCGCCAAGGCCTACCAGCAGTTCCAGAGCGACGGGCTGGTGCAGGTGCAGCGGGGCGTGGGGATGTTCGTGGCAGACGGTGCCGCCGAACGCCTGCGCGAACGCGAACGCCGCCGCTTCCTGGAAGAGGAATGGCCCGAGGTGCGCAGCCGGATGGAACGGCTCGGCATTGCCGCGCGGGACCTGCTCGAACGGGCCTGATCCGCTCGCGCTGAACATATGTTGAGCGAACGATTGCGCTTGGCCCTCCACTCTGGCAAGTTTGCGGTGGACGGGTCGCGTAGCGGTGTCGTGTCATGACGGGGACGGCGCCGCTGACGGGGAAAAGCAGACGGTAATGATCAGATCGGAACTTCTACAGGCAATCGCCTCGGAAAACCCCGACCTGCGGCCCGAAGAGGTCGAGCAGGTCGTCACGATATTCTTCGACGAGATCGGCAAGCGCCTGGCCGAAGGGGGCCGGGTGGAACTGCGCGGCTTCGGCGCCTTTTCCACGCGCAGCCGCGAGGCCCGCACCGGGCGCAATCCGCGCACCGGGGAGGCGGTCGACGTGCCGGCCAAGCGGGTACCCTATTTCAAGCCGGGCAAGGAAATGCGCGAACGGCTCAACGCCGACTAGAGTTGCAGCGAAAATCGGTCGAAAGAGCCCGCTTCGTGCGGGCTTTTTTGCGCCTCTCCGGCGGGCAAAAGGAAGGGCGCGGATCCTTGCGGATCCGCGCCCCCCTGCGCCGATGTGGCGCCGATCAGAAGTTGCGCTTGACCGAAAGCGACCAGGTCCGCGGCAGGCCGGGGACGCCGGTGACGGCACCGAGCGACTTGGTGATGTCGCTGACGCTCATGAAGTAATACTTGTCGAAGATGTTCTGCACCTCGAGCGCGAAGCGCCAGTCCTGGTCGTCCGTGGTGTACTGCAGACGGCCGTTGCCGAGGAAGCGACCGGGAATGCGGCTCCACGGCGAGTTGGCCGTCTCGGTGAAGATCGCCGAGCGGTAGGTGCCGTCGAAACGCACGCCGACGGTCCCCGGGCCGACTTCGTAGTCGTACTGGATACCGAAGCTGTAGTTCCACTTCGGCGTGTAGGGGAACGTCTCGGTTCCCTTCAGGCCAGCAACGGCAACCGAGGCCTTGTCGTACTTGATGTCGATGTAGCTCAGCGAGCCGTCGATCGTCAGGCCGTCGACCGGGAACAGCGACGTTTCAAGCTCGAAGCCCTTGACCTTGGCTTTGCCGACGTTGGTCGGACGCAGGCACGGCGAGGACGGGCAGGCCGAAAGCGTGAAGGTGATGTCGTTGTAGTCGTTGTAGAACACCGCGCCGTTGAGGCGGACGCGCCGGTCGAGGAAGTCGCTCTTGAAGCCCACTTCGTAGGTCGTGAGGCTTTCGGGATTGAACGGCTTGACCTGGTTGCACGGCGGCGAGGGGATCACGGTGCCGTCCGGGTTGTAGTTGAACGGACCGCACTCGCCGGTCGACGGGCCGAAGAACGGCCGCGGGTTCACGCCGCCACCCTTGTAGCCGGTCGCGATCGAAGCATAGGCCAGGAAGGCGTCGGAGAAGCGATAGTCGGTGACGATGCGCCAGTCCCACCGCGAGCCCTTGTACTTGCCGTCGAGGTTGAACAGCCCGACCAGCAGGCAGTTCGGCTGGTTGCCGATACCCGTTGGGCCGGCCACGGGCGCACCGAGGAAGAATTCGCAGACGCCCGGGACCGTCCCGTCCGGGTTGCGCCGGAAGTAGGTGTAGGTCTTCTCGTCCCATGAACGCCGCAGGCCGCCGGTGATGCTCCAAGCATCGGTCGGGTGCAGCGTGACGTTGGCGAACAGCGCCTTCGAGGTCGAGGGCGTCTGGTCCGGACCGTGAATGAAGTCGATCCCGGCATAGTTCAGGTCGACGCGCGCGGTGTAGCTGCCCTGCTGGTCCATGTAGAAGCCGCCGACCGTGTAGTCGACGAACCCGCCACCGAGATCGCCATTGAGGCGGACCTCGGCGCTCCACGCCCGGTGATCGAGGCGGTTGTCGAGTTGGGCGACCGCCACCGGCGAAGCATCCTGGTCCTGGCCGAACCAGCTGGTGTATTCACGCCACGATCCGATTCCGACGAGCTGCATGTTGTCGTTAAGGTCATAAGTCGCGTTGCCCATGATGCCCCAGCCGTTGAAGTCCTGGTTCTGGAGGGCGGCATAGGGCTTGAAGGGCGACTGCGTGGTCGGCAGCGTGGCGTCGAGGAAGTTGGAATAGGCGATGAAACGCCGGTCCCCGCTGTAGACGCTGGAGCTGAGATTGTCGCAGCCGTACTGACCGGTCGGGACGAACCGACAGTCAAAGGGAACCGGCTGGCCGTTCTTGCCGCGCAGCCAGGCCGGCTGGCCCGGCCCGGCACCAACGGCCGGGTAGGGCTTGGTCGGGTCGAATACCGGGTTGGCCGCATTCTGCGGCGCGCCCGCGGCAATCAGCACCGTTGCCGCCGGCTCCGACCGCTCGCGGGTGTAGTCGCCCGAGATGTTGAACTCGAACCGGTCGGTCGGCTGCCACTTGAAGGCGATGCGCCCGGCGCCGATCGACTGGCCGCCCTGCGTGCCGACCACCGGATAAGCGCCGCGGGCGTTGTTGGCGGGCACGTTGCCAGCGGGATGAGAGACGCCGTAGTCGAGCAGGTCGACGTAACCGTCACGGCCCTTGAAAACGCCCGAAATGCGCGCGGCCAGGGTGTCGTTGATGCGGAAGTCGGCCATGCCGCGTACCTCGACCCGGTTGAACGAGCCGTAAGTCAGCTGCAGCGAGCCCGAGCCGTCGCCGCGCGGCTTTGCGCTGAACAGCTTGATGGCGCCGCCGATCGAGTTCTTGCCCGCGAGCGTGCCCTGCGGACCGCGCAGGATCTCGATCCGGTCGAGGTCCATCAGGTCGAGCAGCGAGCTCGACAGCGTCGGGATGAACACGTCGTCGATGTAGATGCCGACGCCCGGATCGAGCGCGTAGTTGAAGTCGGTCTGGCCGACGCCGCGGATGTAGGCGATGAGGCCCGAGCCGCCGTTCTGCGGCTGCGGAGTGAGCGTCACGTTCGGCGCCTGGGCGGCGACCTGGGCAATGTCGGTCTGGCCGCGCGCCTCGAGCATTTCGGAATTGACCGCGGTGATGGCGATCGGAGTATCCTGCAGCTTGGCTTCGCGGAATTCCGCAGTGACGATGATCTCGTTGTTGCGGGTCGACTGCTGTTCCTCGAGTTGCTCGTCAACCGTGCCGACCGCGGCCTCACCCGTCGTGTCGTCCTGGTTGTTGTCCTGCGCGAAAGCCGGGCTCGAAAGCGCGGCGACCAGCGCAAAAGACGACACGAGGCCGAATTTCTTGAAAGTCATCAGGTAAACCTCCCACTCGCGGCCCGTTTCCGGACCCGCAATGTCCAAACTTCATTAAGCTCAGCGACCGATTCCGGACGTTGCCGGAACTGAGTTTGTGCAAAGGGAGAACCGGCGGCACCCGCCGCCGAGATTCCTCTCTCCGACCGCAATCCTAACGAGTGTTACGGCTGCGGCAAGCATTCGCGCATGAATCGTTGCAAAACGAGCTCCATGTCGCAAAGAAGCAACATGTTGCAGGTGTCAAAAGCCCGGAATCGTGCGTCAACCTGCACTTTGGGGAGGTGGCAATGAAGGCAGGCGACACGGCGGCGGCGCCCCAGGGATACGAGTTGCGCGTTCTTCTGCTGCTCGGGCTGGCCTACGGATTCGCCTATTTCGACCGCATGGCGATGACCTTCCTCGCCCCTTTCGTGCAGAAGGACCTGTCGCTCACCAACGCCCAGATCGGCTGGCTTGGCTCGGCGCTGTCGGCGACCTGGGCGCTGGGCGCCTATTTCGTGGGCCGCTGGTCGGATGCGATCGGGCGGAGGAAACCCTTCCTGCTCGGCGCGATGGTGCTGTTCTCTCTCTGCTCGGTGTTTTCCGGCCTGTCGTGGAGCTTCGGCACGCTGTTCGCCGCCCGGGTCGTGATGGGCGCGGCGGAGGGGCCGTTCCTGCCGATCTGCCTCGCCATCATGATCGCTGCCTCTGCCGAGAGCCGCAAGGGGCTCAACGCCGGGATCGTGCAGAACGCCTTCGGCTCGATCATCGGCACCGCCATCGCGCCGATCGTGCTGGTGCAGATCGCCACGACAATGGGTTGGCGCTGGGCGTTCTACCTCGCCGGCATCCCGGGCCTGCTCCTCGCCGCGCTCATCTGGTGGTTGATCCGCGAGCCGGCGCGGGCGCCGCAGGACGAGGCACAGGCCGCCCCGGCGCTGTCGGCCTGGGCCATGCTGGCGACGCGCAACATCTGGGTCTGTTCGCTGGTCAGCTGCTTCGCGGTCGGAACGGTGGTGGTCGGCTCGATCTTCATGCCGCTCTATCTCGACGGCCCGCGCGGTTATGCCCCGGCGACCTGGGCGGGCATCATGGCAGTTGTCGGCATCTGCCCGGCGGTCGGCGGGGTGGTGGTGACCTGGCTGTCCGACCGCTTCGGGCGCAAGCCGCTGCTGGTCGTCTTCGCTTTCCTCATGGCGCTGGCCCCGGCCGCCCTGCTGTGGTTCGAAGGACCCGTGCCCCTGCTCACTGCGCTGCTGTTCGTCAGCTGGATGGGCCTCGGCACCTTCCCGCTGTTCATGGGCGTGATCCCGGCCGAGACGCTCGGCCGCGCCCGCGCCGCCACCGCGATGGGGATGGTCGTGGCGATCGGCGAATTGTCGGGCGGCGTGTTCGGCCCGCCGATCGCCGGCTGGCTGGGCGACCGCTACGGCCTCGCCGTGCCGCTCTACGTTCAGCTCGGCCTCGCGCTCGCCGCAGGGCTGACGGCATTTCTCCTCGTGGAGACCAACCCGCGCGTGCTCGCCCGGCGCAACCCCGTTCCCGCCTGAACATTCGCGCGCTATCATCGGCCGCGGGAGAAACGCGATGCAAGACCTGATGACCTATGACATCGAAGCCACGATGAAATACGTCGTGCGCGGCGAGAAGGCGACGTTCCACCCGGGCGAACGGGACAAGAGTTACTGGCCGGGCGACGAGCACACGGTCACGATCCACGACATCCGCCCCGAGCTGGACGAGCTGGCGCTGGAGCGGAACGGCTTCGTCGTTGCGAACGAGCCGGTCGATGTGACGGACTTCACCGACGCCGACGAACTCGCCCGCTACTGCCGCCTGACCGAGGGGCTGGTGCAGCGCCTGACCGGGGCCGACAAAGTCATCAGCTTCGGCCCGATGATCCGCACCAACGCCAGCGGCGCGCACGGCCACAACCAGCCGGCGCACGGCGCCCACGTCGACTACGGCCTGCGCACGGTGTCGGACTTCACCCGCGACATGCTGCCCGCCGACGAGGCCGAACGACGCCTGCAGGGCCGTTTCATGCTGATCAACGTCTGGCGCCCGATCGTCATGGTGGAGAGCACCCCGCTGGCCGTGTGCGACGCGCGCACCGTGCGGCGCGAGGACCTGTTCGACAGCGAGGTCGTCGGCGGCCTGGGCGACTTCAGGCGCCGCTCGCTGTGGGGCTTCAACCTCGCCTACACGCCCGATCACCGCTGGTGCTGGGTACCGCACATGCAGCCGTGGGAGGCGCTGGTATTCAAGCTGTTCGACAGCGATCCCGACGCCGTCCAGTTTACGGCCCACTCGGCGTTCGAGGACCCCAACACCCCGCCAGACGCCGCACCGAGGCAAAGCATCGAACTGCGGACGATTGCATATCTCTAAAGCCACCTTGGCTGTCAGCCCGGACTTGTTCCGGGCCAGTGTTCTGTTGGCGACGTTGCAGAAGGAAGCTCCGCCCCGGAACATGTCCGGGGTGACAAGGAGGGGGCCTTCAAAGCCCTCTCCCCTTCAGGGGAGAGGGTTGGGAGAGGGGGGAACGAGCAGCAACCCCCTCTCCTTCCGCCGCTTCGCGGCTCCTTCCTCTCCCCTGAAGGGGAGAGGGCGATTCACCGCTCCGCCGGGCTCGTCGTCTCCAGCCCCTTGGTGAACATCAGCCGCTGGAAGCGGACCTCTGGGTCGGCGACCATGTCGCGCATTCCCTGCAGTGCGGCCTCCAGCTTCGCGGCGTCACCGCCGCAGGCGTGGAACACGAAATCCTTGTAGGCGCGGGCCTGGGGATCGGTCCGCTCGAGGAACACCGCGCGGCGTTCGGCGGCCCAGGTGTCGAGCAGCGCGTCGTCCGCCCCTTCCAGCACCACCGCCGCCAGTGTCGGCCAGAGCGCATAGGCGTCGAACAGCCCGGTCGTCAGGCCGAACCCGCCGGTGGGGTTGGTCACATGCGCCGCATCGCCCGCCAGCACGACCCGGCCTTCGCGGAAGGAGGAGGCGCAGCGCTGGTGCATCTTGTAGGGTGACGCCATCACGACGTCATACCCACGCCCATTTGTTCTGGGCCCAGGCAGCAGGTGCTCGAACGCCGCCGGGATGCGCTCGGCGAAGCTGTCTTCCGGCAGGCTGGCGTCTTCCATGTAGGTGCAGCGCCACAGGCCTTCCCGCGTGATCTTGACGATCACCGCGCCCCATTGCGGATCGATCACCATGTTCGACTGCAGGTAGCCGCCGCTCTCGAAGTCGTGGTGGAGGTTGGTCGCGACGAAGCGTTCGGGCCAGGTCATCCCGTCGAAGCTCAGGCCGAGCGCCTTCCTGACCTCGCTCCCGGCACCATCGGCGCCGATCACCCAGCGAGCGCGAAGCCCCTCCGGCCCATCCGGCGTTTCGACCGACACGGTGACGCCATCGTCATCCTGCGCCAGCCCGGTGAAGCGCGTGTTCCAGCGCACCGCCACGTTGCCCAGCTTCTCCAGCCGCCGCCGGGCGATCTGGGCCAGTTTGTCCTGCCCCATGTTGATGTTGTAGTTGAACGGCGTCACCCGCCCGACGACCGAGATGTCGTATTCGAACGCCTCGCCGGTCGCCTTGTGCAACCAGCGGTAGTCGTTCTTGGTGTAGCCGACCCGCTCGCACTCCTCGCGGATGCCGAGCCGTTCGAGCCCGTCGAGCATAGACCAATGATAGACGCAGGCGCGCGGACTCTCGACGATGTCTGCCGCCGCCTCGACCAGGCAGATGTCGACGCCGGCCTGCGCCAGTCCCAGCGCGGTCACGAACCCGGTCGGCCCGCCGCCGACGACGATGACGTCATGATCGATCATGCCTGCAAGCATGGCGCGTGATCGTTAGCCTGCAAAGGGCCTTTCGCGCGAGGAAGCCCTCGCCTACGCTAACGCACGTTAAAGTCGCGACAGGCTCGGCAAGGGAGAGAGACTTGGCACTCAGCGAATTTTCCGAAACCATCGACGCGCGCGGCGGGAGCTATCCGCTGCGCGGCCGCTACGACGAGCGGTTCCGCCCGGTGGTTGACGCCTTCGTCGAGAACTTCCGCCAGGAGGAAGAACTCGGCGCTGGCAGTTCGGTGGTGATCGATGGCGAGACCGTGGTCGACCTGTGGGGCGGCTGGGCTCAGGCCGATCGCACCGCCCCGTGGGACGAGCACACCACCGTGTGCATGATGAGCGTTGCCAAGGGGGTGACCGGCATCTGCTTCAACATGGTCATCGACCGCGGGCTGGTCGACCCGGACGAACGCATCGCCGCCTACTGGCCGGAATTCGCGCAGAACGGGAAAGAGGACATCACGGTTCGCATGGTGCTGGACCATACGGCCGCGATTCCCGTGCTGACCGACGACGTGATGTATCCCGGCGGGTTCTTCGACTACCCGGCCTACATCAAGGCGCTGGAGGCGCAGCACCCGCTGTGGCAGCCGGGCACCCGCGCGGCCTACCACGTACACAACCAGGGCTTTCTGCTGGGCGAGATCATGCGCCGGGTGACCGGCATGACGATCGGGCCGTTCCTCAAGGAGAACGTGACCGAGCCGCTCCACGCGGAATATTACATCGGCGGGATGGACGAGAACCAGCAGGCGCACGTCGCCGAAGTTCTGCCCAACACCAAGGCCCGCTTGTTCGCGGCCAAGGACGTCGAGCTGCCGCCGAAACCGACGACTCCGGAAGGCTGGCAGGACGGCGCGGTGCTGCGCAGCTTCGCCTTCCTGCAGAATCCGCACGAGCCGTGGCACACCACGATGAACTCGCCCGTCTGGCGCACCTGCGAGATCGCCAGCGGATCGGGGCACGGCAACGCCCGCGGCGTCGCACGGATCTACGGCGCGACGGTGGGCGAGATCGGCGGCGTGTCGCTCATGTCGGCAGACCAGCTCGAGCGCATGATAACCGAGCAGCACAACCAGATCGAGCTGCTGCAGGAGCGGCCCTATCACCAGGCCAACGGGGTCCTGCTGAACACGCCGCAAGCCGTCTACATGGGCCCCAACATGCGCAGCTTCGGGCACCACGGCCTCGGCGGGTCGATCGGTTTCGGCGACCCCGACGCGAAACTCGGCTTCTCGTACTGCTGCAACCAGATGCACGCCGTGGGCGACAACGGCCCGCGCGCAAGGCGGCTGATCGATGCGGTCTACTCAGTGGTGGGGTGAGCCATTCGAGTGACGATGTGATTTTGGAGACGGAATGAAAATGGACAAGAACCAGACGACCGGCGACCTCTACGACAAGGGCATGAAAATCCGCCGCGAGGTGCTGGGCGATGCCTATGTCGACCGCGCGACGGCCAATCCCAACCCGTTCAACGCGCCCTTGCAGGACATGGTCGCGACCTATTGCTGGGGCTGGACCTGGGGACGCGAGGCGGAACTGCCGCGCCGCGACCGCAGCTTGATCAACCTTGCCATGATCGCCGTGCTTGGGCGCAGCCACGAGCTGAAGATCCATACCCGCGGCGCGCTCAACAACGGGCTCAGCCGCGAGGAAATCCGCGAGGTCCTGCTGCAGGTCGGCGTTTACGCCGGCATCCCGGCGGCGGTCGACAGCTTCCGCATCGTCAACGAGGCCTTCGCCGAGATCGATGCCGAGAATGGGGCGGAGGACGGGCAGTGAAGGACAAGAAGCGCCTGCTCATTGAGCACGAGTGCGGCAAGCTGCCGCTGCTCTTCGCCAAGTATGCCGACGACGGCGACCACGCGGCGCTGGCCGACCTGTTCGCGGCCGACGGAACCTACGACCGCCCGTTCCAGCCCGGCTATCCGTTCCACGGGCGCGCGGCGATCCAGGCGATCTTCCGCGACCGCCCGCCGATCCTCGTCCGCCACCTCGTCACCAACGTGCTGGTGGACGTGGTTTCGAAGACCCAGGCGCGCGGCAGCAGCTACGTGGTCATGATGTCCAACCACGAGCTGATCGAGCCGCCGCAGTCGGCCAACGGCATCTTCGTCGGCGGGTTCGAGGACGAGTACGTGCTCGACAACGGCACGTGGCGCTTCGCCAGCCGCAAGGGCCATCTGGCGCTGCACGAGGGCGGGAAAATCCCGTCCTTCCCCGTGCCGAGCGACGAAGCGAGGGGACTGAGCCAATGACCGTGACCGCCGCCAACGCCGCCGAGCAGCTGGTGCTCGATTTCTTCGAGGTACTGTCTTCGGGCGACCTCGAGGACCTGCGCAGGTTCTATCACGATGAGTCCGTGTGGGAGCCCAAGGTCAAGGACATCGCCGGGGCCGGCAAGCACGTCGGCATGGACATCATCGACAAGTTTCTCGCCCCCGTGCGCGGCATGTTCCTGCCCGGCGACCCCAAGGTCCACGTGCATAATATGTTTTCGCGCGACGGCTGGGTCTGCGTCGAGAGCAACTCGACCGGCGGGCTGCCCGACGGCAAGACCTACGACAACGACTACTGCTGGGTGTTCGAGGTTTCCAACGGCAAGATCGACAGGATGCGCGAGTACATGGACAGCCATTACACCGCCAAGCTGTTCGGCATGGACTGAGGCGTTGAAACACCCATGATCAAGCGCTTCATTGACAGGCCGATCCTCATCTCCGGGGCCGGGCGCGGGCTGGGCGAGGGCATCGCGAAGCACCTTGCCGCCGAAGGCGCGGTCGTCGGGGTGCTCGACATCAACGGTCAGTCGGCGCTCGACGTGGCAAATGCCATCAACGGGTCCGGCGGCCGCGCGTTCAGTTACGGCGCCGATTGCGGCAGCAGGGCAGCCTTCCTGGAAGTGGCGGAGGATTTCGCCGGCGATGCCGGCCCGCTGCGTGCGGTGATCAACAACGCCAGCGTGCTGGTCTACGAACCCATTGAAAACGTGACCGAAGAAACGCTCGACCGGATGCTTTCGGCCGGCCTCAAGAGCGTGTTCTGGGGCGTCCAGGCCTTTCTCGCCCACCGCGACGAGAGCGCACCGGGCGCGATCATCAACTACTCCAGCCCGGTGGCCTATCGCGGGCGGCCAGGCACCGGTGCCTACACCACGATAAAGGCCGGCATCGCTGGGCTGACCAAGGTACTCGCTGGCGAACTCGGCCCGCGCGGCATCCGCGTCAACGCCATCGCGCCCGGCAGCGTTCCGACCCCGGCGACCGAGGGCTTCGTCACGCCGGAGCAGTACGAGCAGCGCGCGAAGAACATTCCGCTTCGCCGCAACGGCACGCCCGAAGACGTCGCGCAGGCAGCGGCCTTCCTGCTCTCGGACGAGGCGGCATTCATCAACGGAGCCATGCTCGCCATCGACGGCGGCATCATTGCAGCGGGGTAATATGGCGAAGGTCTGGAAAGAGCGGCTCGACACCCTGCGCGAGGTCATCCTCGCCGATATCGCGCGAGGGGACTATTTCGGCGCGGTCCTGACCGTGGGCCGCGCTGGCGAGACAGTCTTTGCCGAGGCTCTCGGCGCGCAGGACGGCGAAGGCGCGACGCCGCTGAATTACGATGACGTTTTCTCGATCTTCTCCGTCACAAAGGCCTTCACCAACGTCCTCGTCATGAAAGCCATCGAGGAGGGCCGCTTCGCGCTGACCACCAAGGTGCGCGACGTGCTGCCCGAGTTCACTGGCGCCCCGCGCGAGGACGCGACCTTCTACCACCTGCTGACCCACACCGCCGGGATGCCCGGGGTCTGGACGCCGAAGCCCGGCATGTACCTCGACCGGCTGCAGGAACTGTTCGAAGCCGCGATCGAGCACGTCGCGGGCGAGGTCCCGCCGGGCACCCGGTGCGACTACTCCCCGCTCGTGAACCACGTGCTGCTCGGCACCGCGCTGGTCCGAACAGATCCCAAGGGCCGAAACTACCAGACCCTGCTGCACGAGGATCTGTTCGCCCCGCTCAAGATGGACAGCACCAGCATGGGCCTGCGTCGGGACCTCAAGGACCGGCACGTCAAGCCCGACATGCGTGGCACTGTCCCGATCCAGCACCTCAGCCGCAACATCCAGGGCGACCACGCGCTTTTCGAGGATCCCGAGGTCGAGGCCCCGCACGTGGGCTGCGCCTCGACCTCGAACGACCTCTACCGGTTTTCCGAAATGCTCCGCCGCGGCGGCGAACTCGATGGCGCGCGCATAATCTCGCCGGCGATGATCCGCCTCGCACGGAAGGTCCACACCGGGGACATGGTCAACCAGCTCTACCAGCGCGGTGGCCGAAAACGCCGGGTGGGAAGTGCCGCCCGCCAACCAGGGCATCGGGTTCCAGGTGCGAGGCACCGGCGTGTTCCACCACCTGTTCGGCAGCCTCGCCAGTGCGGAGACATTCGGAAACTACGGCGCCGGCAGCACCATGTTCTGGGTCGACCCCGAGGCCGACGTCAGCTTCGCGCTGTGCAGCGCGGGCGTCATGAGCCAGGCGGCCAACATCGAACGCTGCGCGAAGCTGAGCGACATTACCCTTTCCGCCATGAGCTGAGGAAACACGAATGGCAGACGCCGACATCATCGTTATCGGATCGGGCCACAACGGTCTGGTCGCGGCGGCCTATCTCGCGGTGGCAGGGCGCAAGGTGCTCGTGCTGGAGCGAAACGAGTGGTTCGGCGGGGGGGTCGTCAGCCGTGAGCTTACGCGGCCAGGCTTCACACACGACCAGCACTCGATGAGCCACATCTTCATCCAGGGCAATCCGCTGCTGCTGAACGACGACCTCGGCCTCAAGCGCAAGTACGGTCTGCAATACGTCTTCCCCGACGTGCCGATGATGAGTGTGTGGGAGGACGGCACGACGCTGCCGCTCCATCGCGACCCGGCGAAATCGGCCGAAGCGATTGCCCGGTTCAGCGCGAAAGATGCCGAGACCTTCCTCGCCGTGAGCCGGCAGGCGGCCGAGTGGCTGCCGATGATCCAGGCCGGGCTCTACTCGCCGCCAATGCCGCTCGGCGCACAGACCGCGATGATGGACCAAAGTCCGGAGGGGCGCGAGATCTGGCGCACCACGCAGGTCAGCACCTTCGACCTGATGGAGGAGCTGTTCGAGCACGACAAGGTCAAGGCCCACTTCGGCCGGGTGGCGGGCGAGAACCTCGTCAGCCCCGACGAAAAGGCGACCGGGATCGGCGCTTACGTCTTCCTCGGCTTCCTCGAGAAGTTCGGCTTCGGCGTGCCGGTCGGCGGTTCTGGCAGCCTGACCACTGCGCTGATCGCCTGCATCGAGGATCACGGCGGGGCGGTGCGCGCGGGATGCACGGTCCGCGAGGTCGAAACCGACGGCAGCCGCGCCACCGGCGTCGTGCTCGACAGCGGCGAGCGCCTGTCGTGCGCCGACGGCGTGATCGGCGCGATCCACCCTCACCTGCTTCCCGAGATGGTCCCCGCCGTCTCGCCCTCGGTGGCGAAGAACGCGCTGCGCACGCACATCACGCCTGCCGCCTGCTTCACCGTTCACGCCGCGCTCGATGCACCGCTGAAGTTCAAGGCCAAGACCGCAGATGGAGGCGATCTGGCGGCCGTGATGTACGAGCTGATGCCGGCCAACTACGAGGACATGCGCCGCGCGTTCGACGAACTGCGCTACGGCCAGATGAGCCCCACCCCGCTGGTCGGCGTTGGCCAGCTGACCCAGCACGATCCGAGCCGCGCGCCCGAGGGCAAGGCAATCTTCCACGCCTGGGATTACGTACCCTACGAACGCCCCGACGGCCGCGACTGGGACGAGGCCAAGGGCGAGTTCGCCGAGACGATCATCGCACGCATGGGCAACTACATCGAGAACGTCCCCGAGGTGGTTCTCGAATACCATTGCGACAGCCCAGTCGACATGGAACGCACCAGCCCCAGCTTTTTCCGCGGCGACCTGCACGGAATCGCCACCACGACCTACCAGTCGGGCAGCCATCGCCCGACCCCCGAGCTCGGCCAGTACCGCGTGCCGGGCATCGAGCGGCTCTACCTCGTCGGCCCGTTCCAGCACCCCGGCGGCGGGGTGTTCGGCGCGGGCCGCGCGACGGCGATGGTCATGGCCGAGGACCTGGGGATCGATTTCGATGGGATCTCGGTCGCGTGAAGATCTACGCCGCCGACAAGTCCGAGCTGATGCAGGTGACCAAGGTGGAACGCCAGGGCGACAACCTCGTGCTCAAGGGCAAGGTCTTCGGCACGATGCCGATGGCCGCCACGCTGACGCCCGACCAGGCGCGCGCGTTTCGCAAGCTGCTGACTCCGAAGCTGATGTGGTTCCTCGTCACGCTGCCGTTCCGCAAGGGAGAGAAAAAGTGAGCAAACGTCACGAAGGCCGGACCATGCTGGTGACCGGTGCCGCTGGCGCGATCGGCTTCGCCACCTGCGAAATCCTCGTGCGCGAGGGCGCGCGGGTGATGATGGTCGACATCGATCGCGCGGGGCTTGAGAAGCGCGCTGCCGAACTGGGCGATGCCGCCATCGCACACGTGGCCGACGTCTCCGACGAGGAGGCGACCAAGGGTTATGCCCAGGCCGCGCTCGACGCCTTCGGGCACGTCGACGGGTTCTTCAACAACGCCGGGATCGAGGGCACGCTGGCGCCGACGCACGAATACCCGGTCGACGAGTTCGACAAGGTCCTGCGGGTCAACTTGCGCGGCATGTTCCTCGGCCTGCGCTACGTGCTTCCCGACATGGTCCGGCGTGGCAGAGGCGCGGTGGTCAACACCGCCTCGATCGGCTCCGAACGCGGACTGGCGGGGGCCTGCGCCTACAACGCCGCCAAGCACGGCGCGGTCGGCCTGACGCGCACCGCGGCGAGCGAGGTGGCGCAGAAGGGCGTGCGGGTGAACTGCGTGATGCCCGGCGTGATCGAGACCCCGCTGCTCGTCGGCATGCTCGAGCAGATGTTCGACAGCGTCGAGGCCGGGATGGAAAAGCTGGGCCAGACGGCCACGCTCAACCGCGTCGGCCAGCCGCGCGAGGTGGGCGACGTGGTCAGCTTCCTGCTCAGCGACGAGGCGAGTTACGTCAACGGCGCCAAGTGGGAAATCGACGGCGGCGCGCTCGCCACGATCCGTAACGACGTCTGATCCCAACTGGAGAGCGGCATGAGAATTCACCACAAGGCTCGCTTCATCGCGGCTGCCGGGTTGGCGGTTGCGACCGCCGCGGCGGCGCAGGCCCCGTCCGACGCTGCGGCCGCACGCTGCGCGGCGCTGCCGGCCGAGGCCGACCCGGCGCTGGGCGTGGAGCAGGCCGCCTGGGTCCTTGCCGGGCCGCTCGCATCGCAGCGTCCGGGCGCGCCCGAGATCGTCCTGCCCGCGCACTGCCGCGTGACCGGCGCGATGGCGCGGCGCTCCGGCGTAGGCGGACGGGAGTTCGCCATCGGCTACGAGCTGCGCCTGCCGGCCGACTGGAACGGCCGCTTCCTGTTCCAGGGCGGCGGGGGGATGGACGGTCAGGTGAACCCGGCGGTCGGCACGATAACCGGCACCGGTGGTCCGGTCGCCCTCGCCCGCGGTTATGCCGTCGTTGCGACCGATTCGGGCCATACCGGCTCGATCGTCGACTCCACCTTCGGCGCCGACCAGCAGGCGCGGATCGATTACGGCTACAACGCGCTCGACAAGGTCACGGCGGCGGCCAAGGCGCTGATCCGCCGGAACTACGGCAAGGCCGCGCACCATTCCTATTTCGTCGGCTGCTCGAACGGCGGGCGCCAGGCGCTGACCGCCGCGCAGCGCCTTCCGACGCAGTTCGACGGCATCGTCGCCGGCCACCCGACCCTTCGCTTCTCGCGCGTCGCGCTCGACGAGGTGTGGAACCTCGGCATCCTCGCCCGGATCGCGCCGCGCGATGCGGCGGGCCATCCGCTGCTGGCCAAGGCCTTCAGCGACGCCGAACTGCAGGAAGTGAAGGCGCGCCTGCTCAAGCGCTGCGACGCGCGCGACGGGCTGGCCGACGGCATGATCCAGGACTGGCAGGGCTGCGACTTCGACCCCGCCATGGCGCAGTGCAAGCCGGGCGAGACGGGTGCGTGCTTGAGCAAGGACAAGGCCGACGCCATGCGCGAGCTGATGCGCGGGCCGCGCACTCCCGACGGGCGAATCGTTTACGGCCCGTTCAACTACGACACCGGGATCGCCGGGCCCGCATGGCGCGGAATGCGCCTCGGTTCGGCCGAGACGGGTGCGCCCAATGCCGCCGACGCCACATTAGGGTTGGGCCAGCTCCGCTGGTTCCAGCTGACGCCGCCCGATCCCGCCTACGACCCGTGGCAGCCGATGGATCTCGATGCGATGCTCGGGCGGGTCGCCCCCACCGCGATGCTGGCCGATGCCGACAACCCGTTCCTCTCGACATTCGTCGGGCACGGCAAGCTGATCGCCTACAACGGGCTGTCCGACCAGGGCATGGCCTCGAGCGAACTGGTCCGGTGGTTCGAGAGCGCGCTGGCATCCAGCGGGCCGCAGGCGAAGGACGCGATGCGCCTCTATCTCGTGCCGGGAATGACCCATTGCGGCGGAGGGGAGGCGACCGATCGCTTCGAAATGCTCGATGCCATCGTCGACTGGGTCGAGAAAGACATCGCGCCCGGGCGCATCATCGCGCAAACCACCACCGCGCCCAAGGTTTCACGACCGCTGTGCCCGTACCCGGCACATGCGCGCTACGCCGGCGGAGATACCGCAAGTGCCGCGAGCTTCGAATGCGTGAGCTGAACGGTCAGATGCGCGAAACGCGGAAGTTGCCGATCCACGTCCGTGCACCGTTCACGGCAGTGCAGGCGATGACCGAAACCTCTTCGTTGGTGCGGTAGATCCGGCACAGGCCTCGTGCTTCGAAGACCTGGCCGTTGCGCTGGGTGACCGAGGTGACCGTCAGCCGTTCGTCCTGCCACTCGCCGGAAAAGCGCAGCATCCGCGCGTCCCAATTGGTGTCGGAAAACTCCATCCCGTTGGCATCGGTCGAAACGTGATCGCAGGTCACGCGCACTTCCAGCGGAGCGGGATCGCCCAACCCGGGCGGATAGAAGCACTGTCCATCGTACCCGGCGGGGGTGGGAGCCGCGAAGGCCGAGGCGGCAAAAGCGAGCAGGGGCAGAAGCATCGCGCGATGGTATCCCGTCCGAAGCCGTGCCGCCAGCAGCTTAACCATGATCGCGGAACCGCAGCACGGCCCGCCTGTTCTAAAGCCAACCAAAGGAGGCATTTTCATGCTCGGCAAGATTCTCGGCGGCATCGCCGGTAAACAGGTGGCGGACAACACAGCCGACGTCAGCGGCACCAAGGGCGCGATCATCGGCGCCCTCACCGGCTCGGTCCTGCGCCGCGCCAGCATCCCGGCGATGCTCGCGATGGCCGCAGGCGGCTACGCGTTCAAGAAATACAAGGACCGCAAGGACCGCGAGGCCGCCAAGCGCAAGAGCTTCGAGACCCCGCCCTCAGCAGCCTGACCGCCCTTCCCCTCGGCCTCATCCGGTGCCGGACCTGCGGCGCCGGAGGGGCTTGTCGAGTAGCTCGATCCAGGCAGGTGCATGGTCGCTGGTCTTTTCCCAGCCGCGCGCCTCCAAGTCCACGCCTGCATCCTTCAGCCGGTCGCGCAGCGGCGGGCTGAGCAGGAAGTGGTCGATCCGCAATCCGGAGTTGCGGGCAAAGGCGTTCCGCCAGTATTTCCAGAACGTGTAGACCACCGCGTCGCCGTGCACTGCGCGGACGGCGTCGGTCCACCCCTGCTCGATCAGTCTGAACCAGTCCGCCCGGACTTCGGGCGCAAACAAGGCGTCGTCGACCCAGCGCTCGGGCGCGTAGACGTCGCGCTCGGTCGGCATGACGTTGAAGTCGCCGACCAGGGCAACAGGCAACCCGCTCTCGAACAAGCCTGCTGCGTGCGCGATGAGCCGCTCGAACCAGCGCAGCTTGTAGTCGAACTTCGGCCCCGGCCGCGGGTTGCCGTTCGGCAGGTAGAGGCAACCCACGAGAATGCCGTTGATCGCCGCTTCGAGATAGCGGCTGTGGCTGTCGTCCGGGTCGCCAGGCAGGCCGCGCCGGGTTTCCTCGATCTGTCCCACCCGGCTGAGAATGGCGACGCCGTTCCAGCGCGGTTGCCCGTGCCAGATAGCGTCATACCCGAAGTCATGCAGCGCCTGTTCCGGAAACTTGTCGTCGGGTGCCTTCAGTTCCTGCAGACAAACGATGTCGGGTCGCGTTTCCTCGAGCCATCGAATCAGGACCGGCAGCCGTCCGTTGATTCCATTGACGTTGTAAGTTGCTATCCTCACGCGGGACCAATGCATGAGCGGGGGTTTCGGCTCCTGTCAGCGGTCCGGGTTCAGCCCGGCCGCTTCCTCGACAACCTTGGCGATGGCGGTGAAATCCGCTGCCTCGCCCTCGCGCGCCAGCGTGCGCTCGAGGTAATCCTGCACGATCGCGCCGAGCGGCAGGGGCACCCCGGCCGCCTCGGCCTCGTCCATCAGCAGCTTCGTGTCCTTCAGGCTGAGCGCCGCGGCGAAGCCGAAGTCGAAGGTGCGCGGCAGGACCGACTTCGGCCACTTGTCGCGCGTGGCCGAGTTGATCCCGGTTGACTGGTTGAGCACCTCGATCATTTTTGCCGGATCGAGCCCGGCCTTGATGCCGAAGGCCATCCCCTCGGCCGTCACCCCGATCGCGACTGCGCCGAGCAGGTTGTTGACCAGCTTCATCGTCTGCCCCGCACCGGGCGTCTCGCCCATGAAGATCGGCGTACCGAAGCGGGCGAGCAGCGGCTGGACTTGTGGATAGAGCGCCGCCGGTCCGCCGACCATCAGCGAGAGCGTGCCGTCGTTGGCCTTGGCGATACCACCTGAAACCGGGGCATCGAAACTGGCGATGCCCCTCGTTTCAAGCGTTTCGGAAAGTTCCTTGGCCAGCCTGGGGCCCGATGTTGAGAGGTCGCACAGGATGCGCAGGTTTCCGCCCGATGCCACCTCGGCGGCCGCGTCGCGCACGATTGAAGGCGTCGGCAGGCTCATGAAGACGATGTCGCACCGTGCGCCGAGCGCCTCTGCCGAACCGCCCGCTTCGGCTCCTTGCTCCACGAGCGCGGCGACCGCCTCTGGCGAGATGTCGTGCACCAGCAGGCGCCCGCGTTCCTTGGCGACATGGCCGACCAGCCGGGCCGCCATGCCGGCACCCATGCGGCCTAGGCCGAGAAATCCAACGACGGTCATTGCGTCTCCGAAAGTGGCGTGTGCGGCGGGAGGTCGACGCGGGCTATGTCGTTCTTGCAAGGGAAGCAGGCGAGCACCAGTGGGTCGTGGCCGGGAATCAGGTAGTCGAGCGAGCCGCCGGCAAGCTCCAGCGCGCGGTCCTGCGCGCGGCGGTAGTCGGCCTCGTCGATGAAGATCGGGAAGGGCAGCCTGCGCGTGATATTGGCGTAGAGATGCGCCGCGTCGCTCGCCAGCACCACGGTGCCGCGCGCCGTCTCGCAGCAAACCAGCATGAGGCCAGCCGTGTGGCCCTGGGCGAGGCGCAGCATGATGCCGGGCGCGAATTCCTCGTCCCCGTCATGGAATACGACGCGGTCGGCGTAGAGCTTGCGGACGAGCTCGGCGACCGGCTCGCCGTCAAACGGCGCGCGGGTCGGCGCGTTGCACACCTGGCGGCTGGTGGCGAAGGCCAGTTCGGCGTCCTGCACGTGGAACCGGGCATTGGGAAAATGTCCGAGCGACCCGGCGTGGTCGTAGTGCAGGTGAGTCAGGATCACGTCCTCGACGGTAAGGTGATCGATGCCCGCCGCCTGCAGGCCTTCGCGCACCGAGCGTGTGATGATGCGCCCGCGCGCCAGGGCCGCCTCCTCCCCGAACCCGGTGTCGACAACGACCGGCGGGTACCCCTCGCGGTGGATCGCCCAGATGAAATAATCGAGCGGCATCGGCAGGTCGTGGTCATCCACCACGGCGGTGAAGTTGGCCGCCGCCGTGCGATCGTGGCGCGCGTAACGAATGGCGTCGATGCGCGTAACGGGCGCAGGATTACCGCCGGATCGCATGGTTAACTCAAGCGAACTTGAGCTTTACGGGCTGGCGCATCGGACCGTGACCCACGGTCGTCATCCACGGTTCGTAGTCGCCCGCCAGCTCGAAGCTCTCGACTTCGGCCAGCAAGTTGCCGAGCAGGGCTTGGGCCTCCATCGTCGCCAGCACCCTACCGACGCAGCCGTGGACGCCGTAGCCCCAGCCGAGCGAGTGCTTCGTGTCGCGCTCGATGTCGTAGGCGTCCGGATTGGCCCAGTAGCGCGGATCGCGGTTGGCGGCGGCGAACATCAGCCCGCAACGGCTGCCCGCCGGCACGAGAATATCGTCGATCTCCACGTCGGTCGTGGTGATGCGCCCGGCCATGCGGCTCGGCGCGTCCCAGCGCAGCGATTCGTCGAAGGCGTTGCGGAGCTTTTTTGGCTCCGCGCGCAGCTTCGCGTACTGCTCCGGGAAAGTCGCCCAGGCGCGGATCGCGTTGGCCATCGTCAGGTAGGTGGTATCCGCCCCTGCGCTCAGCACGGTCTGCAGCAGCAGCTTGGCTTCGGCCAGCGTTACCTGCCCGCGGTCGGCGGCGCGGAAGAACTCCGCTCCGATGCCCTCCGGGTCGAGCGCGTCGCGTTCGCAGGTCGTCTCGAGCCATTCGATCACGCCCGAGAAGTCGCCCGCCATCGCCTCGTCGAACAGCTCGCCCGGCGGGCCCATCGTCGCCCAGACCATCTGGCTGAAGTCGTGCATGTGGTGCCGCCCTTCCTGCGGCAGCCCGAGGATGTCGGGCAGGACCGAGAAGATGTACTTCTGCGTAATGTCGCCAACGGCGTCGACCGCTTCGCCTTCGCGCTTGCGCAGGTCGGCGACGAACTCCCGGGCAGTCGCCTCGAAGATCGCCTTCACGCGCTCGAGCGCGCGGGGGCTCAATGCGTCGGCGACGACCTTGCGCACCTGGGTGTGACGCGGCGGATCGTCGGTCAGCAGGATCTCGGGCCGGGGCGAATTTGGGTCGTGCCACGGGCGGCTGGCGCTGGAGAAGGTCTTCCAGTCGAGCAGGCCCTTGGTCACGTGCTCGTGCCGAGCGATCATCACCGTGCCGTCCGCCAACCGCACCGCCGGAGCGAATTCGCGCAGGGCATCGTCGACCTCGCGGGCGTTGCGCACCGCGTCGGGGGTGAAGATGTCGAGGTCGTACTCGGGGACGTCCCTCACAGGCCGAGCCCCCGGAACCAGGTCTGGCCGTCCTCGCCGGTTTCCATGTGCCCGGCGGTCGGCTCGGCAAAGTGCGCGCCGATGACCATCACGCCGCTGTCCCGGTACTTGTCGACGAAGCCGATGCGGGTCGCGCGGCCAGCGTCCTTGTCGAGGTCGAAGGTGGCGGTCCGGTGCGGCATTGCGCACTGCATGGGATGGTGCATGAGGTCGCCGGTGATGACCGCGCGCTGCCCCTTGCTCTCGATGCAGACGTGAATGTGACCGGGGGTGTGTCCGTGGCTCGGCTCGCAGACAAGCTCGGCGCAGATTCGGTGGTCGGGCTCGATGAAGTCCGCCATCCCGGCGTTGACGATCGGCTCGACGCACTCGACGAGGTGGGTGTCGGTATGCACCCCGTCATGCCTGATGACGTTCTCCCACGCATCGTATTCCTTCTTGCCGAACAGGTAGCGCGCGTTCGGAAAGGTCGGCTTGTACTCGCCGCTCCCGGGGTCCTTGTAGGTGTTCCAGCCGACGTGGTCGAAGTGCAGGTGGGTGCACATGACCGTGTCGACGTCCTCGCGCTTGAGGCCAAGTGATTCGAGGTCTTCGAGAAAGCCTTCGGGCAGATCGCAGAACACGTCGAAATCGCGCTTGCGGCCCGCGCCGATGCACGAATCGACCACGATGGTCCGCCCCGGCGCCTGCACGACGAAGCCCTGGAAATTCATCCGCTGGCGCCCGTCGGGCGTGGCATAGTGCGGGTGGAGCCAGTCCATCGCCTTGACCTCGTCCTCGCTCGCCTCGGGCATGGTCATGCGGATGTCGTCCTGGAAGTCCCACAGCTCGACGATGCGGGTCACGGTGACATCGCCGACTTGCCAGGATTTCATGTGTTCACGGGCCATCAGGCAGCCTTCCTCTTGGCATTGGGTTTGTAGCGCGCCACGCTCTCGGGCGGCAGGTCGGCGGCCGGCAGCGGAGCCTTGCCAAGCACGAAGTCGGCGCAGCGTTCGCCGATCATCACGCAGGGCGCATTGGTGTTGCCGCCGATGATCTGCGGCATGACCGACGCGTCGGCGATCCTGAGGCCGTCGATGCCCCGGAAACGCAGGTGGGTATCGACGACGGAGTTCCGGTCAGAGCCCATCCGGCAGGTGCCGACCGGGTGGTGCACGGTGTAGCCGGTCTCGCGGATGTAGGCGTCCCACTGCGCGTCGCTCTGACACTCCGGCCCGGGCGCGACCTCGATGCCCTCGTATTCCTCGAACGCCGAGGTGGCGAAGGCGCGACGCGCGATCTTGAGCGCGCGGATCAGCGGCTGGATGTCGTCGGGATGTTCGAGCAGGTGCGGATCGATCACCGGCGCCGCGGTCGGATCGGCGCTCGCCAGCCGCAGCGTGCCGCGGCTCTTGGGATAGAGACACACCGGACTGATCGCGTAACCGTGGCCGAGCGGGAACGGAATTTTGGGGTTCGTCAGCCGCTTGGCCGGCTGGAACACGAACTGCACGTCGGGCTTCTCGAGCGAGGGGTCGGTGCGCAGGAATGCCACGCTCTCGAAGACGTTGCCGGCCATGGGGCCAGTACGGGTGGCGAGGTATTGCAGTACATGAAACAGATCGCGCGGAAGGACCTTCCACGAAATGCCGTAGCTGGTCGGGTCGCGCGTCTCCATGTGGATCGGGCTGGCCGGGTGATCGTGGTAGTTCTCGCCCACGCCTGGCACGTCCTCGACCACCTCGATGCCCATGTTCTGGAGATGCTGGGCCGGGCCGATACCGCTCAGCATCAGGAGCTGCGGGGTCTGCACCGTTCCGCCCGACAGGATCACCTCCTGCCGCGCGCGGATGATCCGCCCGTCGAGCAGCTCCACCCCGACGGCACGGCCCCGGTCGACCAGCACGCGGGCGGCCTGCGCGCCCGTCTGCAGGTGGACCTTGCCCTGCTGAACCATCGGGCGAAGCATGGCCTTGGCGGTACTTTCGCGCTGGCCGTCGCGAATCAATCCCTGACGCCGGCCGTAGCCTTCGGAGTTGGCGCCGTTGAAATCCTCGCAGGCGGGGAACTGCAACTCGGCGAGCGCATGCATGAAGCTGAAATTGAGCCGGTTGGGATTGGGCACCAGCTTGACGTTCACCGCCCCCCCGCGGCCGTGGAACACGCTTTCAGGGAAATCCTCGTTGTTCTCGGTGCGTGTGAAATAGGGCAGCACCTCGGCATAGGACCAGCCGGTGCAGCCGGCGTCCGACCAATCGTCGTAATCGGTCGGATGTCCGCGAAAATAGACCATGCCGTTGATAGAGCCAGAGCCGCCGACGACCTTGCCCCGCGGAACCCCGATCCTGCGCCCCGCCATTCCCGCCTGCGGGACCGTTTCGAAGCGCCAGTTGGTCGCCTCGCGACCTATCGCAGCCGCGACGAAACTAGGGACATGGATAAACGGGTGGCTGTCATGCCCGCCCGCCTCGATCACGCAAACCGTGCCCTTGCCAGCCTCGCCCAGGCGCGCCGCCACGCAGGCCCCGGCCGAGCCGGCGCCGACGACGACGTAATCGAATTCCGCAGCGTCCATGTATCTCTCCCGCCGCGCAGTTTGCGCACCGGTCGATAGCTTGGCAAGGACTCTATCGTCACGCCCGTTAGGATTGTGGCGGCGCGCCCTCGGCCTTCCACCGGACCATGTAGGCGACGAGCGAATCGACTTGGTGCGGCTCGAGGCGAAAACCCATCTCCATCGGGTAGTTGTGGCCGTCGCGCAGCCACATCGCCAGCCGGTCGGCCGTCACGCCGGGCCGGTTTACGATCTCGCCAAAGGTCGGCGCCTGCGGATTGGGCGATTCCCCTGGTCCGCCGGTCTGGTGACATCCGCTGCACTTGTCGCGCGCGATCAGCAGGCCCATCGATGCGGTAGGCTCAGGCGCCGTGCCCACCGTGGAGCAGCCGGCGAGGGCGAGAAGCAATCCGGGTAAGATGGCGCGTACCGCAGGCGAAGCGAGTTTCTTTGCGGGCACTGTCGTCTCCTTGGGTAGGGGGTTCGATCGCGTGGGGTCGAATATGACGGGCGCCCCGCCCGCGTCGTTGACGCTCGGCAAAACGCAGTAGCGGGAACGCTAATGTCACTCCCCGTCGTACTCGATTGCCTGCGCCGCCGCGCCCGACATGATAAATCCGATCGGCCGCTCGGCCTCTTCGGTAAGGTGCCCGATCAACCCAGCGGTACGGCACAGCAGTCCGATACCCTTGAGAGCGGCGAGCGGGAAGCAGAGGTCGAGCATGATCGAGGGGATTGCGGCGTTGACGTTGATCGGCAGATCGCGGCCGATGGTCTCGGGCAAGGCGGCCTTGAGCGCGCGCATCATGGCGACGTGATCGCCTGAGACGCCGCGCTCGTCGGCCATCTCGAGCAGGCGATTGGCGCGCGGGTCGCCGCCGGCATGCTGCGGGTGACCGAAACCGGGCACGGCCTTCGAATGTTCGCGCCACTGGCGGATCTGGCGCACCGCGACCTTTTCGATCGCGTCGCCGCTGGCGTGCATGTCCTCGACCGCGCCGGCGTAGAACTTGCCCGCGATCTCGGCACTGCCCAGCACGACCGATCCGCAGCCGAGCAGCCCGGCGGCAACCGCACCCTGCACCGCCTCGGGCGCGGCGGCGAGCGTCATGCGCGCGGCAACCACGCTCGGAACAAGGCCATGCTCGGCCAGCGCGACGAGAACCGCGTTCAGGAAGAACTGCTGATCCTCGTTCGGCATCTGCCCGGTCACGAGCAGCCAGAAGTAGCTCGAGAAGTCGATCTGCCCCATCAGCTCGTTCACCAGGTCGTGGCCGCGAACGGTGATCGATTCAGCGTCCGAGGTGCAGATGGCGGTGAAATTCTGGTCCTGCTTGCCGATGCGCATTCGATCGCTCTCCTTTGCGCACACTCAAGCACGCCAGCCCGTTTTCGTCATGCTGAACTTGGTTCAGCATCCATGGTGCAGCCTAAACCGTGAATCGGACCCTGAAACAAGTTCAGGGTGGCGGAAGGGGCAAACGGCGTCTCGACTTCCCGCGACGGCAGGGGCTAGGGAAACGCGAAACGAACTCGGGAGAAATCATGGCCAAGCCGCTTCAGGGCATCCGCGTCCTCGACATGGGCACATTCATCACGGGGCCAGCGGCGGCGATGCTGCTGGCCGACCTCGGGGCCGAAGTCATCAAGGTGGAGCAACCGGAAACCGGCGATCCGTTCCGCGCCTTCGATGGCGATCTCTATTCGCCGCATTTCCAGACCTACAACCGCAATAAAAAGTCGGTGGAGCTCAACACCAAGGACCCGGGCGACCTCGCGAAGTTCGACGATCTGGTGAAGAGCGCCGACGTCTTCATCCAGAACTTCCGCCCCGGCGTGGCCGAGCGGTTGAGCGTCAATCCCGAGCGGCTGCAGGAACTGAATCCACGGCTGGTCTATGCCACGATCAGCGGGTTCGGCACCGACGGGCCGCACAAGGACCGCCCGGCGTTCGACACCGTGGCCCAGGCGAGTGCCGGCTTCCTGCGCCTGCTGGTCAACCCCGAGCACCCGCGGGTAGTAGGCCCCGCGCTGGCCGACGCGGTGACCGGTTTTTACACCGCGATGGGCGTGCTGGCCGCGCTCTACGAGCGGGAAAAGACCGGCACGGGGCGGCACGTCGAGACGAGCATGTTCGAGGCGATGTGCCACTTCAACCTCGATGATTTCACGCACTACCTCGCGGTCGACCAGATCATGGGGCCGTTTTCGCGCCCGCACGTCAGCCAGTCCTACGTCTTCGAATGCCAGGACGGCGGCTGGATTGCGCTGCACATGTCATCGCCGCCCAAGTTCTGGGAGAACCTGGCCAAGGCGATGGGCGTGCCAGACATGCTCGAGCGGCCCGAGTTCGAGAGTCGCCCGGCGCGGATCAAGAACTACGACCGGGTGATCGCTTTCCTCGCGCCCATCTTCAAGTCGCAGCCGCGCGCCTACTGGGAGGAGCGGCTGGCCGAGTTCGGCGTGCCGCACTCGCCGATCCTCGACTCCAAGGAAGTGCTCGAAGGCCCGCTCGGGCAACACCACGGCATCATGGCCGAGACCGAGGGGCCGCGGGGCAGGTTCCGGACGATTCGCTCGCCGCTGCGTTTCGACGGCGAGATCGAGCGCGACGTGACCGCGCCGCCCGAACTTGGCGCAGACAACGAGGACATCCTGCACGGATAATCTCGATCGTTAGCGTTGCATTGCCTCTCGCGGGTGAGATGATAAGCTGACTAACGAACAGCCCGGACGGGAGAGTCGGGGCCGCGACAGGAGAGATGCGATGAGCAATTCCGTGCCGAGCAGGCTGCACCACACTGCCTACGTTTCGAAGGACCTCGAAGCCACGCGCCACTTCTACGAGGATATCCTCGGCATGCCGCTGGTCGCCACCTGGTGCGAGCAGGAAGAGCTGTTCGGTAAGGAACGGACCTATTGCCATTGTTTTTTCGGTCTCAAGGACGGCAGCGCGCTGGCCTTCTTCCAGTTCGCGCATGATGACGACCAGCAGGAATTCGGCCCCGACCTGGCGAGCAGCCCGTTCCGTCACGTGGCGCTCAACGTCGACAAGGAAGCGCAGGACGAGCTGGAAAAGCGCATCAAGGACGCCGGTCTCGAAGCGACTTACGTTCTCGAGCATGGCTATTGCCGCTCGGTCTACGTGGTCGATCCCGACGGCATGATCGTGGAATTCACCCATGATGCGCCGCATGCCGACCAGATCAACGAGATCCGCAAGAAGGACGCGCACAGCGAGCTGAAGCGCTGGCTGGCCGGCGACCACTCGCCGAACAACGACGTGCGCCCCTCGGCCCTGGAAGCTGCCGCCTGATGTCGCTGCCCCTGCTGCCGACCTCGCTCGTCGGCTCCTACGCCCAGCCCGAGTGGCTGATCGATCGCGCCAAGCTCGCCGGCCGCTTCCCGCCACGTACCCGCCATGAAGGAGCTCTGGCGCATTCCCGAGGGCGAGATGCTCGAGGAGGCGTGGGACGACGCGACGATCTACGCGATCGCACGAACAGGAACGCGCAGGGCTCGACATCGTCACCGATGGCGAGATGCGGCGCGAAAGCTATTCGAACCGCTTCGCCACGGCACTGAACGGCGTCGATCTGGATAATCCGCGGCACCGCGCTCGACCGCAGCGGCGAACCGGTGCCCGTGCCGCGCGTGTCCGGCCGATCAGCCGCCGCCACGCGGTACAGGTGCGCGACGTCGCAGTTCATGCAGCAGCACTGACCCCGACAAGGCGATCAAGATCACCGTGCCGGGGCCCTTCACCATGAGCCAGCAGGCACAGGACGACTACTACAACGATCCCGAGGCGCTCGCGCTGGCCTATGCGGGGCCGTGAACGAGGAGATCAACGACCTGTTCGCCGCCGGTGCCGACGTCGTCCAGCTCGACGAGCCCTACATGCAGGCCCGGCCCGACAAGGCTCGCGCATATGGCCTCAAGGCGCTCGAAGCGCGCTAGAAGGAGTGAAGGGCACGACCGCGCTGCACATCTGCTTCGGCTATGCGCACCTGATCCACGAGCGGCCCGAGGGCTACAGTTTCCTGCCCGAACTTTCGTCGGCCGACGTGCAGCAGATCTCGATCGAGACCGCGCAGTCGAACCTCGACACCAAGGTGCTCGAGACGCTGCCCGGCAAGACGATCATCCTCGGCGTGCTCGACCTGTCGAACCACGCGGTGGAAGAACCCGAAGTGGTGGCCGCGCGGATTCGCAAGGCGCTGCCGCATATCGATGCCAGCCGGGTGATCGTCGCGCCCGACTGCGGGCTCAAGTACCTCCCGCGGGACGTCGCTTTCGGCAAGATGAAGGCGATGGTCGAAGGGGCCAGGATCGTCCGCGCCGAGCTGGCATAAGTCATGGTCTTCCGGACGACTCACACCGGCAGCCTGCCGCGGCCCGGCCACCTGCTCGACCTCATGCTCGCCCGCGAGAGCGGCGAAACAGTTGCGGATGAAGCGCTTGATTCGGCCATCGAACAGGCCACCGAACACGTGGTGCAGCGCCAGGTGCAGTCCGGCATCACCGTCATCAACGATGGCGAGATGTCGAAGCCGAGCTACGCCACCTACATCAAGCATCGCCTGGCGGGTTTCGGCGGCGAGGCGGGGCAGTACGAGTTCCAGGATCTCGAGGAATTCCCCGGCGCAAAGGCGCAGGTGTTCGGCAACAAGGGCCGCGCCAGTCGCAGCGCCCCCGCCTGCACCGGTCCGATCGAGGTCATCGACATGGACGCCCCGCGCAAGGATGCCGAGCGGCTGGTCCGCCTCGCCAGGGGCCACGAGACCTTCATGTCGGCTGCCAGCCCCGGCGTGACCGCGCTGTTCTTCCCGAACCAGTACTATGACAGCGACGAGGAATACGTCTTCGCCCTCGCCGAGGGCCTGCGGCACGAATACGAGACGATCGCCAACGCCGGGATTACCCTGCAGGTCGACTGCCCGGATCTCGCGATGGGCCGCCATGTCCAGTTCACCGGCCTGGGCCTTGAGGAGTTCCGCAAGCGGATCGGCATGAATATCGCCGCGCTCAACCACGCGCTGCGCAACATCGCGCCAGAGCAGCTGCGGATGCATTTGTGCTGGGGCAACTACCCCGGCCCGCACCACTGCGACGTCGACCTGGCGGAAATCGCCGACATCGTCTGGTCGGCTCGCCCGCAGACCGTGCTGGTGGAAGGCGCCAACCCGCGCCATGCGCACGAGTTCGCCTTCTTCGAAGAGCATCCTCTCCCCGAGGGCAAGATCCTGTGCCCGGGCATGATCGAGCCGCAGAGCCCCTATATCGAACATCCCGAACTGATCGCCCAGCGCATCGGCCGCTACGCCGATCTGCTGGGGGCCGAGCGGGTCATGGCCGGTGTCGATTGCGGCTTTTCGGTCCACGCCGGCAGCAACACCGTCGACCCGGAAGTCGTCTGGGCCAAGCTCGCGGCGCTTGCCGAGGGCGCCGCGATCGCATCGCAGCGCTACTTCTGACGAAATTGTAACGGCAAATCCCGTTTTCGGCGGACGAAATTGGGTGTAGCGTCCTCCCCGGAAGACAGTCGCGGACTCTGGGGAGAGAGAACGATGCGGACCACCCTTTCACTGACCGCCATCGCACTGGGGCTGGCACCCTGCGCCGCGCTCGCCGAAGAGCCCTGCTCACGTACGCCGGGCGACGTGGTCCCGACCCTGGGCGAACCTGCCGGCAACCCGGAAGAGGGCCGCACGGCCTACATGCCATCCGGCCTGCAGATGCTCGGGCACGACGTCAGCTACGTGCTCGTCATGCGCGACGGTGCCGATGGCCCGGTAGAAGAACTGGCTTACCGCCTGAAGGACATGAACCGCAAGATCGGCAGCCCGCCCGATTCGGCATTGAGCAGGGCGTTCGATGACGCTTTCCAGGGCGGTTCGTGCGCGAAGTCGAAGAACAGCAGCTGCGGGGTGGCTTACGATCCTGCACAGACCGACGGCTTGGCCGGGGCGGAGCTCAACTCGGGCAGCCTCTATCTGGAGGACAAGGTCAGCGGTCCGGCGATCCCGCTGATCCGCGCGGACTTCAACATGACGGACGCGGCGCCGCTCTTCCTGGTCTGCGTCTACGAACCGCAATAGGGTGACCGACCGCCTCTGGCGCCTCGCCGCCGGTGCCGCTAGGTCCCACCTCGCGCGGACGTGGCGGAATGGTAGACGCCGGGGACTTAAAATCCCCTGAGCCTTGCTCGTGTGGGTTCGAGTCCCACCGTCCGCACCACCAGAATTCCCCGGCGCGCGGTCCGGCTTTCGCCTGCGCCCCGCTACAACCCCGCCTCGATGGCGATGCGGATGGCATCGGCGCCCGTGCGCGCATCGAGCGCCTTCAGCGCTGCCGCGCGGTGCATTTTCACCGTGCGCTCGGTCAGTCCCAGGTCGAAGGCGATCTGCTTGTTGAGCCGCCCCTTGGCGAGACCCTCGAGAACCTGCCGCTGGCGCAGGGTCAATTTTTCGATACGCCGGCGCGCCTGCACCTGGCGGCTCTCTTCCTCGTCGTCGATCGCGACCTGGGAGCCCAGGAAATAGGCGAGATCGCCGCGTTCGTCGAACAGCGGCGCGATCATCACGGCGTTGAGAAACGCGCTGCCGTCCTTGCGATAGTTCGTCAGCTCGACCATCGCCGGGCGCCGTTCGGCCACGGCCTCGCGCAGCAGCGCCGTCTGCTCGGCCTGGGTGCCCGGCCCACGCAGGAAGCGGCAATTGCGCCCGACGATTTCGTCGTGCCCGTAGCCGGTCAACTGCAAGAAGGCTTCGTTGCACGCGACGATCGGGTTGTCCTGCAGACGGGGATCGCTCACGACAGCGGCGACCTTGCTTCCCGAGATCAACGATTCAGGCGACACCTTCCACTCCAGTCGTTTCGACTTCCCCAAGGTCCATATCGCAGAAACGCGGTGCGAAGCCTAGGTCTGGTTCCAGGCCGCTCGATCCCTCCCCCTACTCTCGTCGGGCGGCCCCCCTCCCCAAAGCCAACGCGAGGAGCCGCCATGAACATGCACACCCGCATCGAAGCCAGCGCGGGCGGCGGAAAATTGGCCGTTCCCGAAGAGGTGCAGGAAGCGGTGCGGGTTCTCCTGCGCTGGGCGGGCGAGGATCCCGGGCGCGAGGGGCTGGTCGATACCCCGGCGCGGTTCGGGCGCGCGTGGAAGGAATATTGCTCCGGCTATGGCGAGGATCCGGCGGTTCACCTGCAGCGGACGTTCGAAGAGGTCGCCGGCTACGACGAGGTCGTGCTCCTGCGCGACATCCCGTTCCACTCGCACTGCGAGCACCACCTGGCGCCGATCGTCGGCACGGCCTCGATCGCCTACCTGCCAACCGACCGGGTGGTCGGGATTTCCAAGCTGGCCCGCGTCCTGCAGGGCTTTGCCCACAGGCTGCAGATCCAGGAGCGGCTGACCGCGCAGATCGCGAACTGCATCTGGGACAACCTCCAGCCCCAGGGAGTCGCCGTGGTGGTCAAGGCGCAGCACGGCTGCATGACCGGGCGCGGGGTGCGTACGCACGGCGTGGACATGATCACCAGCAAGGTCCTTGGCTGCTTCCGCGACGACCCCTCGAGCCGCAAGGAAGTGCTGTCGCTGATGGGCGGCCGTTGACTGGGCAGACAGGGCCGTGAACGTCGCCATCGTCGGAGCCGGGATCAGCGGGCTCGCCTGCGCCGATGCGCTGGAGGCGGCGGGGATCGGGTGTGTCCTGTTCGACAAGGGCAGGCGGCCGGGCGGGCGGCTCTCTTCCTTGCAGCTCGCCGATCGCGCGTGGGATTTCGGCGCGCAATACTTCCGCGCCGGGTCCGGCAGGTTTGCCCGCCAGATAACCGAATGGGTGCAGGCCGGGCTGGTCGCCGAATGGCCTGGGGGTCCCGAGGGGGCACTGGTCGGCGTGCCGACGATGGCCAGCCTGGTCGCCGCGCAGTGCGAGCGGCGGGAGGTGCGTTTCGAGGCCCAGGTCGACAGGCTCGACCACGGCCCCGCCGGGTGGATGCTGTCGGGCAGGGGCCTGGCGGAAGGTCCGTTCGACGCAGTCGTGCTCTGCGTACCGCCCGAACAGGCGATCCCGTTGGTATCGCTGCACGATTTCCACCTTGCCCGGCAGTATGTCGACGTGCGCTCGCAGCCATGCTGGACCGCTATGGTCGGGTTCGCCGAGCCGCTGCGGGACCTGGCAGACTACGCGCGCGATCTGGGGCCGATCGCGTGGGCGGCGCGGAACAACAGCAAGCCGGGGCGCCCTGCCGCGGAATGCTGGGTGTTGCAGGCCGGTGCGGACTGGTCGCGGTGCAATCTCGAGCTGCCGCGCGAGGCGGCTGGAGAGGCCCTGCTTGCCGCCTTCGCTGACGCCGTGCCGGGCGGCCTGCCACCCGCGCAGTTCCTCAAGGCGCACCGCTGGCGCTTTGCCCTGGCGAGCCCGAGGACCGGACGCACCGCGTGGAATGCCGCGATCGGGCTCGGCGTGTGCGGCGACTGGTGCGCGACGGCCCGGGTCGAGGGAGCGTGGCGATCGGGCAACGCACTTGCGCGCGAGATCGTCGCCAGTCCGATCGCGCCGCCAATCCAGCTCGTCTCAGCGGCCGGCCACTGATCCTTCAGGCCAAGGCGCCGATGATTGCAGTGAGAGCCCCCAGTCCGGCGGCAAGCACCCAGCGCAGCGCCACCCACCCGCGCGGCAGCGGTGCGAGCCTCGACAGGGCGAGGTCCACGAACGGGCTCGCAAACAGGGCAATGCCAAGGACGACGAGCGAGGGGCCCGGCCAGGCCCAGCCGAGCGACCACGGCAGCAGGCTGGCCCAACCGATCAGCGGCGCGACGACACCCCAGATGTAAGGCGCCGCCTCGCGCGAACCCGTGACCAGCCCGATCATCCACCACGTGCCGCCGAGAAACGACAGGATCGTCGCGGCGTAGAAGCAGGCCGCGCTGACTGCCAGCCAGCGCCAGTCCGGCAACGCAAGCAGCACGCCGAGCGACGCAATCTGGGGCAGCAGGCCGGCAAGGCCCAATGCGAGGGGCGCTTTTGGCAGCGTGGTAACCATCCGGCGGACAAAAGAGGAGCCGCAGATGCAGCACAACCTGCCCCTTGGTTCACCGACACTGGGTTGCAGCGCTCCGGAAGGGTCGCCAGGACAAGACAAAGCGGGCCGCCCTCATGGGGACGGCCCGCTTTGTCTTGGTGCACCCGACAGGATTCGAACCTGTGGCCTCTGCCTTCGGAGGGCAGCGCTCTATCCAGCTGAGCTACGGGTGCATTGCCAGCGCGAGCGCCTAGCAACAGCACCCGTTCACGCCAAGCGGAAACCGCGCGCGGCGGGGCAGGTCAGTTCGCGGCGGTGCGCGAACCGGCCTCGCCGAACTGGTTGAGCGAACTGCCGTCGGCCTTCTTGATCGTTACGTTGAAGCCGCCGTGGCGGCCGTCGCGCAGGGGATAATAGGTCAGGTCGACCTTGTCGCCCGGCTGGACCGAGCGCTTCGACCAGCCGTAGCGGACGAGGTGATTCGGGCTCATGCCTTCCAGCGCCCACTTCTTGCCATCGGCATCGCGCAGGTAGAGGAAGGTGTGGGGATTGGTCCATTCCCACTTCTCCACCGTCATGTTGTTGAGCGGCTTGGCCTTGCCCCACTCGAACATCGCGGTCGAATGGTGAGCAGCCACGGGAACGGCGACGGCCATGGCCGCGAGAGCTGAACCAAGGGCGATGCGGTGTGAAAGCTTTGTCATGACCTCTCCTTTACCCGGACTCGGCTGAACCTGTCCTGAGCGGTTGCGTACTATTTCGTGACTCTAATTGACAAAATCAACCGGGTTCTTGACGGAACGCAAAATTGGCCACACGCTGCGGCGCACTGGTAATGCCGGGAGAGGACAGGATGACGGGTCGGAAATGGGCTGTGGGCGTGGCGATTGCGGCGCTCGCGATCGGCGGGTGCGCAACCGCGCAGGAACCTCCGGCCACCGCTGCGGCGAAGCCCGCCGGCGAGAACAGCTTCGAAGTTCCGCGCGCGACCGCCTACCTCGAGGTGACCAAGTGGCCCGACTGGACCGGTATCTGGTACCCCGACTGGACGCTGCTGTTCGCCGGCCGCGAACGCGCGGCGCCCAAGTGGAACGCCGAGACGCAGAAGCGCGCCGACGCCTACCAGGAATTGATCAAGGAAACCGGTCCGAGCCAGGCGGCCCAGGCCCAGTGCCTGCCCCCCGGCCTTCCCGGCGTCATGCAACAGCCGTTCCCGATCGAGTTCTACTATACTCCCGGCCGGATCAACATATTCACCGAGGCCTATTCGCAGGTTCGGCGGGTCTACATGGACCAGGATCCACCCGAGGATCCGGACCTGTTCTTCAACGGCAATTCGGTCGGCCACTGGGAGGGCGATACGCTCGTGATCGACACGAACGGCCTGAGTCCGTCGACGTTCATGGCGCCCGGCATCAACCACACCGAGAATTCCCGTCTGCGCGAACGGATCTACCTGCAAGCGCCCGGGCAGATGATCGACGAGATGACCTTCACCAACCCCGACCTTCTTGCCGAGCCTTTCGTCACCAAGGTGGCCTACAAGCTCGATAACGACTTCCCGATTCGGGAATACGTCTGCGCCGAGAACAACCACCTGCGGTCGGACGGTCACGGGGCGAACATCGACCTCGGCGATCTCGACGACGAAGGCGGGGAGGAGGATCCCTTCGCCGGCACGGAGAACTAGGCGGCCCGAGACTTGTGCTGGCGGGGGCGGTTAGCGAATTGGCAAGGCCCGCGCGGCTAGGGTCGCGCGCATGAACGCCATTCCGCCCAACCTGCCCCTCCGGGGATCTCCCGCAGATCGCCGCCCGCCCGCTCCGGCCGCCAGGTTCGGCCAGGCCGCGGCCAGCGCCGCCAGCCGCAAGTGGGCCGCGCTGCAGGACGCCGCGGCGGTCGTCGCCACCCTGGCCTGCTTCGAACCGGAGCGGGCGAGCGCGGAGGTGCGCAACTTTCCGGCGCTGATTCGCGAGGCCGCGAAGTGGCGCCGCGACCTTGCCGAGCAGGGTATCGACGACATGACCGCGATGATGCAGCCAGGCATCGCCGCGCTGCTCGGCGTCAACGCCCGGGGGGCCGATCCGCGCCCCGCCGCACTGGCCCTCTGGCGCGAGTTCGTGGAGGCGCGCGCCGCATTGCTCGCCCTGCTGCCGCCCAGCGGGACGATGGGGCCGCCCAGAAGCGCCTGACGCAGACCGGACGCACGCGGGCCGATCCATGCGCGGCACTTGACCGGGTTCCCTGTCTGTTCCACTCAGGGTCCATGGCCGAATCATCATCGCTCCTCGCCCAGCCGCCGGCATTCGACCGCCGCGCACAGGCCGTGGCGCGCGGCATCTGCCGCCTCTTCGCCCGCAACGACATCTGGGCTCTGACCGAAATGCCTTTGAGGAACGGCCGCCGGGCCGACCTCATGGGGGTCGACGCCAAGGGTCGCATCGTCATCGTGGAGATCAAGACCGCGCGCGGTGACCTGATGGGTGACGCCAAATGGCCCGACTACCTGGACTTCTGCGACCGGTTCTACTGGGGCCTGGCGCCCGAGCTCGACCGCGCCTGCCTGGAAGGAGAGGATTTCCGGCCCGACTGCTGCGGGATCATCGTGGCCGACGAATACGACGCGGAGATCGTCCGCCCGGCGCCGTCCCACCCCCTCGCCTCCGCGCGGCGCAAGACGGAGACCGAGCGCCTCGCCCGGACCGCGCTGCGCCGGCTGGTCGTGGGCGCCGATCCCGACTGCGGCGTCTGGGGCCGCGTTATGGGCTAGTTCACTTGCGCCCCGAAGCGCTGGTTGATCCAGTCGGCGACCAGTTCGAGCGCTTCCGGAGCGAACGTCTCCTCGATCTGGGCGTATTCCCCCACACCGCCGGTCGTGGCGTGCTGGAACAGGTGGTTGAGCCCGGGCAGCTCGACCACTGTGACGTCGGAATTGGCCTTGGTCGCCTCCCGGATGGCCGGGAGATTGTCGGCCGAGGGCACCTGAAGGTCCTTGCTGCCGCCGAGCGCCAGGATCGGCACCTCCAGGCCGGCCAGCACCGGGGCCGGATCGTATTTCAGGAAATACCGGAACCACGGGCTGGCGAACTGCCGCACCAGCAGGTCCTTGTTGAAATCCGCCGGTACGCCGAGCGCCTTGAGGGCTTCTGGCGTCAGCGCGACGCGCGCCGCGTCCAGCCCCGCTTCCTCGGTCGGCGCATCCGCGATTGCACGGAACATCGCGGCCATGATCGGCTCCTGCCGGTCGAGCTGCTGCTGGCTCGCGCCCATCTGCGCCCCGATCAGGCGTTGTTGCGACAGCAGCAACTGGTCGAGGTGCGTGCCGGGCCCGGCGAGCAGGACGAGATAGGCGACCGACGGATTGCCGACTGCCGCAATGGGTCCGATCATCCCGCCTTCCGAATGGCCCACGAAGCCGATGCCGTCATGGTCGATCTCGGACCGGGTCAGCAGGTATGCGACCGCCGCCCTGGCATCCGTCGCCAGGTCGGCCGATGTTGCCGATCCGTAATCGCCCTTCGATTTGCCGATCCCGCGATCGTCGAAACGCAGCACGGCGATCCCCCGCCGGGTGAGATAATCGGCGATGACGGCGAACGGCTTGTGACCGAGCATCGTCTCGTCGCGATCCTGCCCGCCCGAGCCGGTGATCATCACCGCTGCGGGAAATGGGCCGGAGCCTACGGGCAAGGTGAGCGTGCCTGCGAGATGGACTTCGGGGAACGAGGGATTGTCGAATGCGACCTCCTCGGCCCTATAGGGGAACGGCTCCTTCGGCGTTTGCGGACGGGCCGGGGCCTTGCCCGCAGCGGCCTCCGCCGCGACCCGGACGAGGCTCACGTCGGCCGTGTTGTCGTTGACGGTGGTCGTGTAGGCCCCGTCGAGGCGGGTCATGTCGTCGGACAGCCTGCCCGTGAAGCGCGAAGTCCCGTTCAGCAGCGTAAAGCTCACCTGCTGGCCGTCGCGGGTGAAATTCTCGACCGGAATCCCGTTGGCCAGCTGGTCAGGCGAATCGACCAGCATGAGCGTGCCACGCTCGCCGGTGGTCACGCGCAGGACCTGGCGCAGCGTCGCGCCGTTCATCTTGGCAGTGCCTTCCCAGCGGCCGTCGAGCCCTTCGATCACGGGCCAGGACGGCGGCGGACCGGGCTCGAACGTCAGCGGCATGTCGGCGCCCTGGTTGAACGTTCCCTTCCAGCCGCTGCCGTCGGTCTGCCAGTGCCCCGCGAAGCTCGCGCCGATACGCTCGATCGTCCACGCCAGATCGTTGCCGTTCACGGCGATGGCATCGACCGGGGCGAACTGCCCGGGCGCCTGGTAGGCGTTTTCGACCTTGGCCTCGAGCGTACCGTCCGCTCCCTCCTCGACGTAGAGGACCAGCATCACCGGACCGCGGGGGGAAGACAGCTCGCCATGCCATGTTCCGACGATGTGCGGTGCATCCTGCGCCGCCACGGTGACGGAGGAGAACAGGGCCGCCAGCGATGCGATGGCAACGAGAAACCGGCGTGCGAAAGTCATTGAACTTCTCCGTGGTCGACTGGCCGAGCCTAGCGTCATTTAGGCAGGTGCCAAAAATGAATTGGCCGAAACAGAATGGTGCTGGCTCATTCCGCGGCGCGCGCGGGATCTTCGGCTTCGTCTGAAAAGACCGCCTCGACCGGCTGGCCGAAGACCCGGGCGATGCGCATGGCCAGCGGCAGCGAGGGATCGTGCTTGTCGACCTCTATCGCGTTGATCGTCTGGCGCGAGACATCGACCAGCGCGGCGAGCTCTGCCTGCGACATGCGTCGCTCGGCCCTCAGTACGCGCAGGCGATTAAGCACAGTCGGCTCCTCGCGCCCGCCGGTCGCCGGCGATCAGGCCTGCATCGCGGGCATCGGTATTGGCGTACATCGCTTTACTCCAGTTCGATCGGGCAAGCGGGCCGCTCACTCGCGCAGCCCCCTCAGCCCGCGGATCACCCGGTACGAATAGCCCACGCAGAGCACGGCCAGGGTGACGGCCAGGCCGTTCGATGCCGAGGCTCCGAGCGGGACGAGCAGCATGAAGGTGGTTCCAACCGCCAGGGCGGCGCCTGCACCGAAGCTGAGAGCTTCGAGATGGATCTTGCGCAGCAATTCGTCGGCCTCGCCCAGGAACCGGCGATAGGCGGCGAGGGCAAAGCCGCCGGCAACGAGCGGCACTGCCACGATGGCGGCAGAAGCTGCGCCCGAAAGCTCGAGGAACGTCAACGCAGCCGTGGCGGCTAGAAAGCACACGGCCCAGGCCGCACTGAGCAGGTTGACCCGCTTGCCGTTTCTGAGGTCGTGCGAGCGCAGGCCCGAGCCGCTCTCCACCGTGCCGTTCATTTCCGGCTCCAGTGGGCGAAACCCATCGTCCAGATCGCGACGAGCCAGAGCCAGGCATGCGGTGCGCCGGTGTGCGGCGCCAGAACGGCGGAAGCGATGATCGCCGCCGCGCATGCGATGCTCCAGATCATCGCCGGTTGATTGCGAAGGAAGGTGGGAGCGCGGGCCATGTCAAAACCTCTTTTCTTTGTGTCAAGATGACTTGATAAGCCGACAGGTATGGCCTTCTTGTCTCTATGTCAAGACTATTTGACACGCCGTTTTCCTCCTGCCGTTGCGACCAAGCATCTGCTAGGTGCGGCCCATGGGCGCGATCCTCTACTCCGCTGCGGCGATGACCCTGATTGTGGCGGTGCGCTATCTTGCCTCCAGCGGGCTGTTCGCCTGGCTCACGCGCCGGGTGCGGCCAGGACTCTATGCCGGGCTCGACCCGCAGATTCGCCGGGAGATCGGCTGGTCGTTGGCCTCGGCGGCCATCTACGGTATTCCCGCGGGTATCGTCGCGTGGGGCTGGCAGGAACGCGGCTGGACCCGGATCTATATCGACTGGCGAGATTTTCCGCTCTGGTGGCTGCCTGTATCGGTGTTCGTCTATCTCGCGCTGCACGACACCTGGTTTTACTGGACCCACCGGCTGATGCACCGACCGCGGTGGTTTCGCATCGCCCACGCGGTGCACCACGCCAGCCGCCCGCCGACCGCCTGGGCGGCGATGAGCTTCCACCCGATCGAGGCGCTGACGGGCGCGGTCGTCATCCCCGTGCTGGTCTTCCTCGTGCCGATCCATGTCGCCATGCTCGGCCTCGTGCTCACCGTGATGACGGTCATGGGCGTGACCAACCACATGGGCTGGGAGATGTTTCCCCGCACGCTTGTTCATTCAAAAGCAGGAGGTTGGCTGATAACAGCCAGTCATCATCAACGCCATCACGACGAGTATCGATGCAACTACGGGCTCTACTTTCGCTTCTGGGACAGGCTGTGCGGTACCGACCGCGGGCTTTCGCCGCGCTCGGCCTGACCGGGGCCGCGCTGTTCGCGCAGGGTGCCGCTCAGCCGGCGGCGGACGTGCGCGCCACGGTGACCGGGTTGCGCTCCGCGAAGGGGCTGGTGCAGGCCTGCCTGACCGCCGATGCGAAGACCTTCCCCGACTGCGAAGACGATCCGCGCGCCCGTTCGCTGACCGTCAAGGCGGGGGAGTCGGTGACGCTGGATTTCGGCAGGGTCGCCCCGGGCCGGTACGCGATATCGCTGCTGCACGACGAGAACGGGAACGGCCGGGTCGACAAGGCCCTGATGATCCCGAAGGAAGGCTTCGGCTTTTCGCGCGACGCCCGCGTGGTGATGGGGCCGCCCAAGTTCGCCGCCGCCGCTTTCGAAGTAAGCGGCAGCGACGTGACCCAGGCGATCCGCATGCGCTACATCCTCTGACCCTGCTTGCCCGACTGGCGGGGCGCTCCTAAGCCCTTCGCGTGAACCAGGCAGTGGGCGAATTCGGCACCCCGTCGGAGCGGATACCGAAGGATTCGGCGCTCGCCCCGTTGCGCTGGCCGGCGTTCCGCGCGCTTTGGACCGCCAACGTCGTTTCGGCGCTCGGCAGCATGATCCAGTCGATCGCGGCGGCCTGGCTGATGACCGATCTGACCACCTCGCACCTGCTCGTGGCGCTGGTCCAGGCTTCCGTCGTCATTCCCATGCTCTTTCTCGGCATGTTCGCCGGGGCGATCGCCGACAGCTACGACCGGCGCAAGGTCATGCTGACGGCCAACCTCGGCATGGCGGCGACCTCGGCAGCGCTCGCGACGATGGCATGGGCGAACATGCTCGCGCCCTGGTCGCTGCTGCTGATGACGCTTCTGCTCGGATGCGGCTTCGCGCTCAACGGGCCCGCCTGGCAGGCCTCGGTACGCTTGCAGGTGCCGCGCGGCGACCTGCCGCAGGCGATCTCGCTCAACTCGCTCGGCTTCAACATCTCGCGTAGCCTCGGCCCAGCGATCGGCGGGGTGCTGCTCTCGATCGCAGGCGCAAAGGTCGCTTTCACGGTCAACGCCCTGAGCTATTCGCTGATGATCGTCGTGCTGCTGCGCTGGCGCCCACGCGTCGTGCCGCGGGCGGAGAAGCGCCGCATGCTGCCGGCCATCGGCGCCGCGCTGCGGTTCTGTGCGGGGTCGAGCCCGGTCCGCCGGGTGCTGCTGCGCGGCTTTGCCTTCGGCAGCGGAGCGATGGGCTACCAGGCGTTGATCCCGCTGGTCGTGCGCGAGCAGATCGGCGGCGGCGAATTCGACCTCGGCCTCGTGCTTGGCGCCTTCGGTGTCGGCTCGGTCCTGACGGCGATCTGGATCGCCCCGCTGCGGCGCCGTTTCGGCCCCGAGGCGGCGGTGAGCGGCGCAATGCTGGCCTCGGCCGCGGCTCTCGCGCTGCTCGGTCTGTCGCACGGCGTGCCCATGGCGGTCGCCGCCAGCCTCCTCGCCGGTGCAGGGCAGGTTGCCGCGCTGACCAGCCTCAACGTGTCCATGCAGTTGCGCAGCCCGGACGATATCCTCGGCCGCTGCCTGTCGATCTTCCAGGCACTCACGTTCGGCGGGTTTGCCGTCGGTTCGTGGATCTGGGGCGCGGTGTCGGACGTGGCCGGACTGGCGGCAGCGCTGTTGGCCGCCGCGGGCTGGATGGTGGCAGCCTTGTTCGCAATGCGGTTTTTCGCTCCCATGCCGGAAATTGGCGAAGGAACGGTCGCGGCGCCATGACGCCAGTTTTTTGCATTTCTTGTCCCGCGGGCGCGCTGTTTAACGGTTAATTTACCACGCCGCGCCAGAAGGTTGCCCTGACCAAGTCACCGGGGGCAGCTTTGCCATGGACACGTTGAGGGGCAATTTCGAGGCGCTGGAGGACGACCGCGACTATGACGCGGGCGACGACGACGCCGGTCGCGAGACCCCGCCGGCCGCAATCGGCCAGGACGAACGCCGCATGCAGGTGCGCGCCTACAACCATTGGGCCGGCCTGCTGGAAGAACGCAATTTCCCGCCAATCGACGGATTCGATCCGTCGGACTTGCCGGATTTCGGGCCGTACAGCGTTCTGCTCGACTTCACGGCCGGCATCGAGAACCCCGGCGTAACCTATCTTGGCGACGAGCTCGCCGCCGAGTGCGACGTCTCGCCGGCGGGCCTGCAGACGCTGGCCGATGTTCCCAGCCGCTCGCTGCTGAGCCGCATCACCGATCACTACATGCAGATCCTGGCCAACCAGGCGCCGATCGGGTTCGAGGCGGAGTTCGTCAACCAGCGCGGCTCGACGATTCTCTACCGCGGGATCCTGCTGCCCTTCTCGACCGATGACGAGTCGATCGATTTCATCTACGGGGTCATCAACTGGAAGGAGCTGGCCGACCAGCACACCTCCGACGAGCTGCTGCTGCAGGTCGACCAGGCGCTCGAGCAGAAGCCGGAAGTCGCGCCGCAGCGCGCCGACGCAGGACCGATGACCGACTGGGCCGACGGCCCGGGCGCGAACGTGGCGAACGACACCGAGGACGCTCCGCTCGACCTCTCCGCTCACGACGTGTGGGACGGCGACGAGGAGGACGAAGGCGAGGACGAAGGGGCGTTCGACTACGCCAGGAAGTTCAATCTCGACTACGGCGACGAGGAATACGACGAAGACGAGGGGGAAGCCGAGGATGAGCCCGGCCTGCCCCGCCCCTCTTTCGGTTCGCTGACCTCGATCGGCGCCAGCCTGCGCAAGAGCGAGCCGCGCGCCACCGCGCTGCCCGAAGTGCCGCAGGAACACGACGGCTTCGCCGACGTGGAGCTGGATCGGGCCGCGGCCGATAGCGCTTACGCCCCGGCCGCCTATCATTCCGAAAGCTACGCGAGCGACGACTTCGCCACCGACGACTACCAGCCGCACGGCGATGCGCCCGTGGCAGACAGCTTCGGTGAAGACGAACAAGGCGCAACGCCCGCGCTGCCCCCAATCGACCCGGCGGAGATGGAGCTCGGCGACTGGCTGGCGATCGCCCGCGAGACGGCCGACATCGCCCGTAGCAGCGAGGACCGCACCCGCGCCACGCTCTACGAGGCGATCGGCCGGGCCTACGACTTCTCGCTCGCCGCGGCCGAGAACCCGGCGGACTTCGAGGAGATCGTCGCCGATTCCGGGCTGACCGTGCAGGAACGTGCGCCGATGACCCCGGTCGTCAAGCTCGTGTTCGGCGCCGATTACGACAAGAACTCGTCTGACCGAATACGCCACCGCCCTGGGCCATGCGCACCGCATCGGACTGCCACGCGGCGCCATGGGCGAGTTCCTCCGCACCAGCGAAGGCGGTCTCAAGGCCGTCGTCGCCGCGGAGCGCCGGCTGCGCAAGGCCGAGAGGGGCGAGGAACCCGGCGAGGATCCGCGCGAGGCGCTCGCCGCCAAATTGCGCGAGCTTCCGGCGATGGATTTCGCCGACCTGCCCGCGGACGGCAGCGAGTTCGCCCTCGTGATGATTCGCCGCACGCCAGCCGGCACGATCGAGATCGTCGGCGAAATTCCTGAGGACGCTGCCCTGGTCGAACGGGCAGCCAGGAAGCTTATCGGCTGATTTTCGCTCTCCGGGTTGCCCCGCGCCGCATCCGGCGTGTAGCGCCCGGGCGATGCCCCTCGACACCCTGCTCGGGCCGCCAGTCCGCATTCAGCCCTATTTCGGATACCGGAGCCAGACCCGCCTGATCATCGGCGCCCGCGCCTTGCGCGCGCGCGACCGGGGGTTTGCCAAGGGCGGCCGCCTGCGGGCCTTCCGCACGATGGTGTCGCATTTCGCCTCGCGCGAGGAAGCCAGCGTCCCCGTCACGCTCGAGGTCGCCGGGCCCGACGGCCTGCTCCTCACGCACGAAGCGAAGACAGACCGTGAGGGATACGTCCGATTCGACCTGCCGCTCGACCCCGAGTGGGACCTGCCACCCGATCCGGCATGGGAAGTCGTCGCGCTGCGCTGGGCGAGTCGCGAAGGGCCGCAGTGCGTCGAAGGGCACGTGCTCGTCCCCGGCCGCAAGGCGCGCCTCGCGGTCATTTCCGACATCGACGACACGATTATCGAAACCGGTATTACCGGGGGGCTGCGCACGGTGATGCGCAACTGGCGACGGCTCCTGGCCGAAATGCCGGAGGAGAGAATTGCCGCGCCAGGCGCCGGCAGTTTCTACGGTGCGCTGGGCGGCGGGCAGGTCCTGCCCGCGGGCGAGGTTCGCCCCGGCAAGCGCATCCCGGCAACCCGCAGGCCGTTCTTCTACGTCTCCTCGAGCCCGTGGAACCTGTTCTCCTATCTCGTCGCCTTCCTGCAGGCGAAAAACCTGCCGCTGGGTCCGCTCATGCTGCGCGACTGGGGATTCGACCGCGCAACGCTTGGCGCCTCGAGTCACGGCGCGCACAAGGCCGATACGATCGCCCACCTGCTGGGACACTTCGACACCATGCGCTTCGCGCTGATCGGTGACGATACGCAGGGCGACTTGCCCGCCTACGCAGAGGCCATCGAGCGCCATCCCGGGCGAGTCACGGCGGTTTTCATCCGCACCTCGGCCGGCGAAAAACTATCGGCCACGGAACTGACGGCAAAGACGATGATCGAAGCCGCGGGGATTCCGCTGTGGATGGGCGCGAGCTACCAGGTCGGACAGGATTTCCTGCGCGCAGCCGGCTTCCCGCCCGGCGGCGACACCGAGAAGATCGTCGCCGGAACGCGGGAGGGAGCGTGAAAACCTGGATTTTCGTCCTTGCCGCCACGCTGGCAGTTCTCGCCGCCGCGGGTGTGGCAATTTATGCCTGGGCGGTGCGCAACCAGTCGGTCGCCACGCTCGACTGGATCGACGCGCGCTTCCCGCGGGATGTGGACGTCGGTCCGCCGGTCAGGGTTCAATACGGCGTGACTCCCCGCCAGAAGCTGCTGGTCTATCGCCCGATCGGAATGGAGAAACCGGAACTGGTGGTGTTCATCCACGGCGGTGGCTGGCGTTCGGGCGACCCGGCAGACTATGCCTTCGTCGCGCGGCGCCTGGCGCAGGCGGGTTACGCGACGGCGCTCGTCGGTTACCGCCTGGGCAAGGAGGGGCGCTTCCCCGCCATGCTGGAGGACAGCGCCGCCGCCGTGCGCTGGCTGGTCGACCATGCCGACGAGCTCGGCGTGAGGGCCGACCGGCTGGTCCTGATCGGCCACTCCGCCGGCGCCTACAACGCGCTGATGCTCGGGCTGGACCGCGAGTGGCTCGGGCGCGAGGGCCTGCCCGCACGAACCGTCAAGGGCGTCGCATCGCTGGCCGGACCGGCAGACTTCTATCCCTTTGACACCGAGTCCTCGCGCCTGGCCTTCGGCGACGCCTCCGATCCGCAGCGAACCCAGCCGGTCAATTTCGTCCGTGCCGACGCGCCGCCGGTCCTGCTGGTCCACGGGAGCGAGGACACGACCGTCCGGCCGCGCAATTCGCGGGTCCTCGCCCAGAAACTCGCCGCGCTCGGTGCCAAAGTGCGGCTGGCGATCCTGCCGGGCCTCGATCACAGCGACCTGGTCTTGCGGCTTGCCCGCCCGTTCGACCGGGACTCGCGTACGTCCGACGCACTGATGAGCTTTCTTGCCGCAGTCGTCGCGGACGAGAGTGCCGGCGGCAGCACTTCTTCAGGCGACATTAAGCCCGCAGGGCGCTAGCGAAGCGCTTAGATGCGGTTCCTCTCGCGCCTCCTCGCCTGTCTGGCCGCAGCTACCCTGCTCGTCGCCCAGCCGGCAGCCGCCCAGTCGATTCTGCGCGATGCCGAGACCGAGGAGCTGTTGCAGGACATGGTCGACCCGCTGGCCGTCGCCGCGGGACTTCCCAAGGGCTCGGTCGAAGTCGTGCTGATCGGCGATCCGTCGATGAATGCCTTCGTCCAGCAAGGCCAGCGCATCTATGTCCATTCGGGCCTGATCAACGCGGCCGACAACGCCAACCAGGTCCAGGGCGTCCTGGCCCACGAACTCGGCCACATCACGGGCGGCCATGCCATCCGGTTCTACGAAGGCTATGGCAAGGCGGTGAAGATTTCGATGCTCTCGCTGCTCGCCGGGCTCGCGGCGATGGTGGCCGGGGCGGGAGAGGCCTCGGCGGGGATCATGGCGCTCGGAAACCAGGCCGCGCTCGGCTCGCTGCTGACGTTCACCCGGGCGCAGGAGTCTTCGGCCGATGCCGCCGGCGCGACCTATCTTTCCGACGCGCATCTCTCGGGCAAGGGAAGCCTCCAGTTCTTCGAAAAACTTCAGAACCAGGAATTTCGCTACGGCTACAGCCAGGACGAGGAACAGACCTATTCGCGCACCCACCCCCTTTCGGGCGATCGCATCTCGTACCTGCGCGATCGCTACGAGAAGGATCCGGCGTGGGACACTCCGACCGATCCCAAGATCGAGGAACGATTCCAGCGGGTGAAGGCCAAGCTCTACGGTTATCTTGCCAAGCCGGCCGACACGCTGCGCAGTTATCCGCCCTACATGAACACCATCCCGGCGCACTATGCCCGCGCCTATGCCTATCACAAGGATGCGCGCATGGCGGAGGCGATCAAGGAAACCGACGCGCTGCTCGCGGACGATCCGGACGATCCCTATTTCCTCGAATTGAAAGGGCAGGTCCTGCTCGAATCGGGCAAGCCCGACCTCGCGTTGGCGCCGCTGCGCGAAGCGACCCAGCTGACCAACAACAATCCGTTGATAGCCGGGACTTTCGGCCACGCGCTCGTGGCGACAGAGGACAATTCGCACCTCGACGAGGCCGAGACGGTGCTACGCGCCGCGGTGGCTGTAGACCGGGAAAACCCCTTCGCCTGGTACCAGCTTGGCATGGTCTACGGCGCAAAGGGCGACATCCCGCGCGCGCAACTCGCCAGTTCGGAACAGCAAATCATGATCGGCGCGACAGCGGAGGCACTGCGCAATTCCGACGCGGCGCTCAAGTCCCTGCCGGAGTACTCGCCCGACTGGCTCCGCGCCCAGGACGTCAACATGCAGGCCCGCGCGCAGCTTGAACGCGAGAGGGACCGCAAGTAACGCTGCGCCCATGCGCTGGTATGTAACTCTCGCCCTGTCGCTCGTCGGTGGTTTCGCCGGTGCAGCGCTTTTCACCCTCACCCCCTTTGCCGGCGAGTCGACTCGCAGCTACCTGATGGCCAACCCCGAAGTCCTGCCCCGGGCGATGGAGGTGCTCAACAAGCGCGAACGCCAGGCGCGGATCGAACCCGTGCGCGACCAGCTCGAACTCGCCTTTCCGGGCGCGGTCCTGGGCAATCCGGAGGGATCCCTCACCCTCGTCGAATTCAGCGACTACGCCTGCGGATACTGCCGCGGAAGCGTGGAGGACGTGAAGCGGCTCATCTCGGAAAACCCCGATCTGCGCGTCGTGGTGAAGGAATTCCCCATCCTGCGGCCCGAGAGCGCCGACGCCGCCCGGATGGCGCTGGCGGCGGCTCAGCAGGGCAAGTTCGCCGCGTTCCACGACGCGATGTACGACCTCGGCACGCCGAGCAAGGAAACCATTGCCGCCGCTGCCAAGACCGCCGGGGTGGACATGGCGCAGGCGCAAAAGGCCATTGCCGCAGGCACGTTCGATTCCTTCCTGCGCGACAACCACGAACTGGCTGGTGCGATCGGCATCAACGGCACGCCCGGCTGGATCGTCGGTGACCAGGTCATCGACGGGGCGGTCGGCCACCAGGCGCTGGCCGACGCGATCGCGGAGGCGCGCAAGTCCTGAACACGCTTACCGCCTTGTTCCGGCGGCGGCCGGGCCAGCGGCCCTCCCCGCCGCCGGTGGTGCCCTCGAGCGGCCTCAGCCCGAACGGCACGATCCCCCTGTTCCGCCCCGCCCCGTTCTTCGCCGACAAGAACCGCGCGTTCTGGAACCTGCAGCTTATCGGCTGGGGCGGCGCCATGCTGCTGCGCGGCGTTTCGGCCATGGCCAACGACCAGCCGTGGAGCTTCCTCGTCCTCGTCCTCATCGAGGCGATCACGGGCCTTTCCATCAGCCTCGTCCTGTCGGTGATTTTCCACGCGCTGATCCGCATGCGCCCGCTGGTCACGTGGGTGTCGACGGCAGTGCTGCTGATGGTGGCCGTCAGCCTGTTCGCGGCGATCGACGCCTGGGTCATCGGCCTCTACCGGCCCGACAGCGCGGTCACCTTCGTGCAGCGCTTCGTCGGCATCTACATCCTGCCGCTCTCGCTGCTCGGGGCGTGGTCGGCGCTCTATTACGCGATCAACTACTTCCTGCAGGTCGAAGAGCAGGCCGAACGGCTCGAACGGCTCGAGGCCCAGGCGACGAGCGCCCAGCTCGCGATGCTGCGTTACCAGCTCAATCCGCACTTCCTGTTCAACACGCTGAACTCGATCTCCACGCTCGTGCTGCTCAAGCAGACCGAGCCGGCCAACGCGATGCTCACCCGCCTGTCGGGCTTCCTGCGCCACACGCTGGTGAGCGAGCCCGGCGCGAAGGTCACGGTCGCCCAGGAGGTCGAGACGCTCAAGCTCTACCTCGACATCGAGCTGATGCGCTTCGAGGAGCGGCTCCGGACGGTGTTCGACATCGATCCGGCCGCTTCGACCGCGCTGATCCCCAGCTTCCTGCTGCAGCCGCTGGTCGAGAACGCGATCAAGTATGCCGTCAGCCCGCAGGAGGAAGGGGCGCGAATCAGCCTCGCCGCGCAACTCGTCGGCCAGCGCCTTCGCCTGACCGTGTCCGACACCGGCCCGGGATTGCGTGCGAAGCCCCCGCGGGCGACATTGGCGGCATCCAAGTTCGGCAGGCCGGAATCGACCGGCGTCGGGCTGGCCAATATCCGCGATCGCCTGGCGCAAGCCTATGGAGAGGATCACCTGTTCGAAATCCGTACGCCGGCCGCCGGCGGCTTCACCGTGGTGATCGAGATTCCGCTCGAACGCGCCAAGGAGTCCGCGCCCGAGCCTTTCGCGAAACCGCAAGCCACTCCATCCGTTACACCAGCGCCTGTGCCCGCGCAGCGCGCCTTGGGATTTGACACATGACCATCCGCACCATCATCGTCGATGACGAGAAACTGGCCATTCAGGGCCTCCAGCTCCGCCTCGAGAAATTTCCCGACGTGGAGATCATCGAAACCTGCGCCAACGGGCGCGAGGCGATTCGCAAGATCAAGACCGAGAAGCCCGACCTCGTCTTCCTCGACATACAGATGCCCGGATTCGACGGCTTTTCGGTAGTGAAGGGCGTGATGGAGATCGATCCACCGCTGTTCGTCTTCGTCACCGCCTACGAGGAACACGCGATCCGCGCCTTCGAGGCGAACGCCGTCAACTACCTGATGAAGCCGGTCGACGAGGACAAGCTGGCCGACACGCTCGACCGCGTCCGCACGCGGCTGGCCGAAAAGCGCAGCGCCGAGGAAGCGAGAAAGCTGCAGGACGTGCTGTCCGAGGTCGCTCCCGAAGCGATGGAAAACCTGCCGGCCGAAGAGGAGGCGGCCGGGCGTTATGAACGGCTCATCAACGTGAAGGACCGCGGGCAAATCTTCCGCGTCGACGTTGACACGATCGAACATATCGAAGCCGCCGGCGACTACATGTGCATCTATACCGGCGACAACTCGCTGATCCTGCGCGAAACGATGAAGGACCTTGAACGCCGTCTCGACCCGCGCGTGTTCCAGCGCGTCCACCGCTCCACCATCGTCAACCTCGATCAGGTTCGCCAGGTCAAGCCGCACACGAACGGCGAATGCTTCCTGGTGCTCGATTCAGGCGCCGAGGTGAAGGTGAGCCGGAGCTACCGCGACGTGGTCGCCAGGTTTGTCCACTAGGCTGCATCCGTTCGTGATCCGGACGCGCGGCGTCTCGACTTCGCTCATCCCGAACGGCAAGGGACGGGGATGACTTTCACCCTGCCCGGCTTCGACCTCCGCCACTTCGTCCGCGAAACCCTCGACGAGGATCTCGGCGTCGGCCTGCCGGGCGGCGGACACGACGTGACGGCCGAGAGCGTCATTCCCGCCGAAGCGCGTTTCCAGGGCGTGATGGACAGCCGCGATGCCATCGTCGTTGCGGGACTGCCGATAGCGGTTGCATTCTTCCGCGCACTCGACCCGGCAATGGAGATCGAGATGCTGGTCGAAGAAGGCGCGGAGGTGGAGCCCGGCGCCGACCTGATGCGCCTTTCCGGCAAGGCGCGCGCCATGCTGACGGCGGAGCGCAGCGCACTCAACACGGTGCAACACCTGTCCGGCATCGCCACGATGACCCGCGAGTACGTCCGCGCCATGGGCGAGACATCTGCCGTCCTGCTCGACACCCGCAAGACCATCCCGGGCCTGCGCCATCTCGAGAAGTACGCCACGCGGATGGGAGGCGCGCAGAATCACCGCATGGGCCTGTGGGATGCGGCGATGATAAAGGACAACCACATCCTCGTCGCCGGATCGGTCGGCGAGGCAGTGCGCCGCGCCCGCGCGGCAGGGATCGAGGACGTGATCTGCGAGGTCGATCGGATCGACCAGATCGAACCCGCACTTGCAGCCGGGGCGAGCCACCTGTTGCTCGACAACATGGGCCCTGTGACGTTGCGCGAAGCGGTCGCGCTGGTCGCCGGCCGGGCTCCGACCGAAGCGAGCGGCGGTGTGAACCTGCAGACGATCGGCGCGATCTCCGCGACGGGCGTCGACTACGTCTCGGTCGGACGCCTTACGCAGAGCGCGCCAGCGGCAGACATCGGACTCGATTTCACGCCGATTGCCTGAATGTCCACGTTCGGGCATTCAGGCGTTTCAATGGGGAGTAGGATCAAGAAATGCGCCCTGAATCCATTCGCAGGTTCGACCTGTTCTACCTCGGCTCGATCGCCATCTCGATTCTCGTCATGGCATTCGGCTACGACGCCACGCTGGAGCAGGCCCGGTCGGTAACGGTCGGGTCGGGCCTCGAGCCCGGGCCCGGCCTGGTGATCGGCAGCTTCGTGTTCGGCCTGCTGATATCGCTGCTGCTGTGGTACCTCGTCTCACGCAAGGGCTTCGCCGTTGCCAAGTGGATCATCATTCTCCTGTTCCTGTACGGAATTTTCGGCGTGCCGGGGGCCTTTGCGAACGGCCTCTCCACCCTCGAAACCCTGTCGCTCGTCGGCGTCGCGCTCCAGGCGGTCTCCATCTGGTATCTGTTTCAGCCAGACGCGAAGGCGTGGTTCGCCGGAGAACGTGGCGAGGCCGACGAAGCGCTCGATTGACGCGCTGCGCCGCCGTCCGGACCGCCGCGCTCGGGGCGCTGTTGGCGGTCCCCGCCGAGGTGTCGGCACAGGCCTACCAGTGCACGCTTCCGCATGGTCCGGTCACGCTGCCGAGTCTCGACCGGGGGCCAGAGCGGCGCGCGCCGGTGACCGGCTACACCCTGGCGGTCAGCTGGTCGCCCGAATACTGCCGCACGCGGACGCGATCGCGCGCGGATGCCTGGCAATGTTCGGGCGCCGGCGGGCGTTTCGCCATGGTGCTGCACGGATTGTGGCCGCAGGGCCGGGGATTCTCGCCCCAATGGTGCTCGGGTGGCCGCGAGCTGCGCGCGCAAGACCTGCGGGCCAATCTGTGCATCACGCCCTCGGCCCGCCTGCTTGCGCACGAATGGGCGCGACACGGCAGTTGCATGGTTCGACGCCCCGCTACCTATTTCAAGGTCGAGCGGATCTTGTGGAACAGCCTTCGCTGGCCGGACTTCGACCGGCTTTCCCGCCGCGATCCGACCGCCGGCGACCTGCGCCGCGCCTTTGTCGAGGCCAATCCGGCCTGGCAGCCGGACGAGGTCGGGATAGAGTTGAACGAGCGGGGGTGGCTGGAAGGCCTGCGCCTCTGTTACGGGGCCGATTTCCTCCCGCGCCGTTGCCGCGCTTCAACGCTCGGGCCCGGCGCCGCCGCGAAAGTGAAGATCTGGCGCGGGCTCTGAGGGCCGGGAGGCGGCTCAGCGCCTGTCCGCGAAGAACCGCTTGAGCAACTCCGCCGCCTCGGCTTCCCCCATGCCCGAATAGACCTCGGGGCGATGGAGGCACTGCGCTTGGTCGAACACGCGCGCTCCGCGTGCGACCGCACCCCCTTTTGGGTCGGGCGCCGCGAAATAGAGCTTGCCGATGCGCGCGTGCGAGATCGCCCCGGCACACATGGCGCAGGGCTCCAGGGTGACCCAGAGTTCACAGTCGATCAGCCGTTCGTTGCCGAGCGCTGCGGCGGCCTCGCGAATGGCGCCGATCTCCGCGTGCGCCGTGGGATCGGAGGTGGCGCGCGGCGAATTGCGGCCCTCGCCGATCACGACACCGTCCTTGACCACGACCGCGCCGACCGGCACCTCGCCCGCTGCAGCGGCCTCTGCGGCGAGGTCGAGTGCGCGGCGCATCGGCGGGGGCAGCGGCCAACGGGTCATGAGCTTCGCGCTAGCCCCGCTCCGCGATCGCGGCAATGGCGCAGGAATGCTTGACGATTCGCCGACCCACCGCTATGCGGCGCGCTTTCCCGGACAACCTCCGATTGACGAGTTGAGACGAACCATGTCGCGTATCTGCGAATTGACCGGCAAGGGCCGCCAGGTCGGCCACAATGTGAGCCATGCCAACAACAAGACCAAGCGGGTCTTCCTGCCCAACCTGCAGAACGTGACTCTGCTGAGCGAGAAGCTCGACAAGAGTTTCAAGTTCCGCGTGTCGACGCAGGGCCTTCGTTCGGTCGAGCACAATGGCGGGCTGGACAACTGGCTGCTCAAGACCAACGACGAGAAGCTCAGCGCGCGCGCCCTCAAGGTGAAGCGCGAGCTGCGCAAGGTCGCTGCCGCCGCCTGAGGCCGGTGCCCGGCCAGCACGGCCGGGTCACTCGTTCCAGATCAACTTGACCAGGAGCGTGCGCTGAATGCGCGCGCTCTTGTTGGCGTCCGAAATCAGCCAGATTGTCGTGGCCTGCTTCCCCGGGACAACGGCCATTCCCTCGTAGTTCTCCGGCGGTGCGAGGGCGTTGACGTCCACCAGTTTGCGCCAGGGCCAGGGCTTTCCGGGCGCGATCCCGCGCGGATCCGCGATCAGTATCCTGCTCGCGAACAGGCCGTCGAGCGAGGGCGTCAACTTGCGCAGCAGGATGAGAACACGTCCGTCCGGCAGAACGGCCATCTCGGTTGGATCGAAGCCCACGGGGGGGCGGAAGGCGAACTCCACCGGCTTGCCGCCCTGTAGCGGATCCCGCGGAAAGAGCAGACCGGCGCGCTGCATCGGGTAGCGCCAGGTGTTCGCCTCCGCGAGCACGAGGAAGCGTCCGTCGGGTAGCCGCGTCATGGCCTCGGGCCCGCCATTTTTCGCCCAGTTCGCCATCGCCGGGGGAGCAACCCGGCCGGTGAAGCGGTCCTGCGCGTCGAACCGGCGTATCTCGTTGTCGCCCTCCGCCCCCAGCCATGTCGCGCCCGTTGCCGGATCTCGCGTTGCCGATTCGACGTCGCGGGTCAGGTAGGGATCCGGATCAACGTTCCCCGCGAACCGCGCGCCGAGATCGCGGCCCGAACCCGGTGGAGCGAACGAGAGCCACCAGTCGGTGTCGGCATAGGCCCGGAGCCTGCCGCCGGGCAGGGCGACAAGCGACGAGTAGCTGCCGAGGCGGCTGTCGGCAGAGGCGATGTGCCATACGCCGCCCAGGGCGATGGCGCCTTGCGGCGGGGCATCATAGTCGAGGCGCGTCAGCGTGAAGTGTGCGTCGCCCCCGAAGACCTTCGTCGGTTCGCCCGGTAGATAGAGCGGCGCGAGAGCTGCAGCGAGGAAGACGAGCGCCAGGAGCCGCCTGGGCCGGAACGAGGATCGTAGCATCACTTGAGCTTGGCGGGTCCGCAACCCGCGCGCGAATTTCCGGGAAACTGGCGGGCGGGCGTCGGCACGGCTTCCCCTCTAGACGCAGATGCCGGGCAAAAAAAAGGGGCGGTCCGAAGACCGCCCCAATCTTGTCCAAGGCGTGAGCCCTAGAAGTCGATCTTCGCGCCGAGGCGGAAGTAACGGCCGAGCACGTTCGGGCCAGCCCACGAGGGGTTGAAACCGAAGATGGCATAAGCCGCGTTCGGATCGAACGGAGCGTCGATGTCGAACACGTTCAGCACGTTGAGGAAGACGTTGAGGTTGTCGTTAACGTCGTAGTTCAACGTCAGGTCGGCGTTCCAGATGTCCTTGGAGTGGCACTGCACAGCGGTGCCGTCCGCGTAGGTCTGGATGATGCCGTTGGCCACGTTCCCGGCGCAATCGCCCGGGACGCCGCCGTAGTCGACCTGCGCGGTGTCGTAGCCCTGGGTGTAGTACGCGGTGAGCGAGGCCGAGAACTTCTCGCCAACCTCGACCGTGTTCTGCCACAGGCCACGCCACTGCGGAGCACCCGAGCACGACGTGATGTTACAGGGGCTCAGCGTGCCCTCGTAATCGTAACGCGTGCCGCCCGAGGTCAGGTGGTACTTCATCAGGTAGGACGCTTCCGCGCTCGAACGCCAGGTGATGTTCGATCCGATCGGCATGTTGAAGTTCGCGCCGAAGTCGAGACCGCTCACGACCTGCTGGTCCGAGTTGATGAACGACGTCTGGATGAAGCCGAGCACCGGCAGAGCGTTCGGGAACGCCGTGTCAGGCGTGCCCGGGAGCGCGACGACACCCGGAATGTTCACCACACCGTTGTTCGAGTAGTAGGCAGCTTCCACCGCGCCGGTCGAGACCGAACCCGAGGTGATGAGGTCCTTCACCTTGATGTGCCAGAAGTCGACCGTCAGGTTGAGGCGACGGGTCGGCTCGAAGATCACACCGGCGGTGAAGGCGGTCGAACGCTCCGGATCCAGCGCCGGGTTGCCGACCGAGGTCAGGCCCAGCGGGTACTGGCCCGTGGCGTAGGAGTTGTTGTTGTGAGCCGCGCAGAACGTCGCGTAGGTGGCGCACGGAACGGTACGCGTAACGTAACCGGTCGTGGGCAGGCCGAACGCTTCGTTGAACGACGGAATGCGGAAGCCCTTCGACCAGGTACCGCGGATCGCGAGTTCCGGAATCGGGGTGAACTTCGCACCGACCTTCGGCGAGAACGCTTCCTGGCCCGTCGAGTAGTGGTCGAAACGACCCGAGACGCTGACTTCGAGCGGATCGATGATCGGAGCATCGAGTTCGAAGAAGGCCGAAGACACGTTGCGGCTACCGGCGGTACCCACCGAGTTGATCGAGTAGAAGCGATCGTACTGGTTGGCCGTCGGGTTGGTCAGGCCGGGGTTGGCGCTCGGCGCGTCGATCGATTCGTCGCGATACGAACCACCGACGGCGACCTGCAGCGGACCACCGGGAAGGTCGAACAGATCCTTCGCGATGGTGCCCTGCACCTGCCACAGCTTGGAGACCGAAGCGGTAACGTTGGTCGGCGAGATATAATCCCATACCGACTGGGGCGTCGCCAGCGGATCGGCGAAGTTGAACGTGCCACGAGCGACAACGTCAGCAAGGCGCTGCGGGATCAGGTAACCGGCCTGGGTACGGGTCAGCTTGTTCTCCGAACCCGTGAAGCTGGCCGAATAGCGCCAGTCGTTGCCGAACGAACCTTCGATGCCGATAACACCGCGCAGGGTGCGCGACTCCGGCTCGACGGTGCGCTGGTAGGGGTTGCGCAGGAACAGCTGGGCGCGATCACCCTGAGCGGCATAGGGGTTGTACGGGTTGAGCGTGCCGTTGGTGGCATTGCAGCCCGTGTTCAGGCCGTCGAGCGTGCCGACTCCGTTCTGGCAGATGTAGACCGGAGCGATCACGTTGTACGCGGTCGTGGTCGACGGACGCGGCGGAGGCGGGGTGCCGTTGAAGCCCAGCGGCGTGAACGACGCGAAGGTCTTCGTGTTGTAGTAGTTACCCTCGACGTAGACTTCCGCGTTGTCGCCGGCGGCGAACGTCAGGCGGCCCGAGAGACCGCGACGCTCGATCGATGGCTGGAGCATCAGGTACTCCTTGGTCGAGTTCGACTTCGCAGATCCCCTGCGGGAAGCGGTTGTCGCCCGCGACGGACGGATCGATCCGGTCGAAGTTACGGCAACCGGCGCCCGGGTTCAGGAAGGTGATGTTACCCGCCCCAGAACTTGCGCCGGCAGCAACGCGACGCGTCATGGTCACGCCCGGAATGGTGATAAAGCCATTGAAGGTGCCATCTTCGGCGGTGATGCCGTTCCAGTTCAGGTTGTGCATGCAGCTGCCGCTCTCGCCGCAGACCTGCGACCAGTCGGTCGTGTTGTACGGATACTGGCGGTCACGCGCGTAAACCGGGTTCTGGTTCTGGTATTCGCCCGAGATGTAGAAGTTGAAGCCCTGCTCGGCGAGGTCGCCGTAGCCCCAGGTCACGTCGACGCGATACTCTTCACCGTCGCCACGCTGCGAGGTGCCGATCGAGCCGCCGAGGTGAAGGCCCTGGATTTCCTTCTTGGTGATGACGTTGATAACGCCCGCGATCGCGTCCGCGCCGTAGGTCGACGAAGCGCCGTCGCGCAGGATTTCGATCCGGTCGACAATCGCGTCGGGGATCGTGTTGAGGTCGACGAAGTTGCGCTGGCCGTCGTCCGCGAGCGGATACGGGGCGATACGCAGGCCGTCGACGATCGACAGGGTCGACTGCACGGTCAGGCCGCGCAGCGCCGGGGCGTTGGCGCCCGAGGCGAAGTTGAAGCCGGTGTTCCAGCCCTGGGTGATCGTGCCGGCGTTGTTGGCCGGGATGCGCTGCACCGCCTCGGCGACGGTGTTCAGGCCGCGCTCTTCGAGGGTTTCGCTCGACAGCACGGTAACAGGCGACGGGGTCTCCTGGTTGGTGCGGCGAAGGATCGAGCCGGTGACGACGATGACGTTGCCCTTGTCGGCGCTGTCGACGCACGAGGCGTCCGTCGGGTTGGTGACGCAGTCTACCGCGTCATCCTGCGCGAAGGCAGGAGTGCTCAGCAGCGCGAAGCCGACCGCAAGCGGAGCAACGCCGGCCTTAAGCTTGGAGAAATTTGTGTTGATCACGTTCCAGTCCCTTTTCTGAAGGCCGCCGCCGGAACTGCGGCGAAGCCTTGAACAATTTCCGGCGTGTGGCCTCCCTGGCCCCATTCGCGCGCTTCGGGCACACGAATCCCAAACCGGAAAATGATGCCGGGCAATGAAGGGAAACCGCGCCCCCGGTCAAAGACCTTTGCACCGCCCCGGGACATTGGTTTTCGGATGTAACCAATTTGCCACAGTGCCGCGCTACCCGGCGAAAAGCCGCCAGAAATCGACGAAAAGCGCGGCTTTGGTAACAATGTTGCAGATGTAACGACGTGCCTTGTTGCAAAATTGCACCGGGCCGCATCAGCCCGAAAGATTTATGCAAAAGCCTGTCTGATCTCAGTCGCCGCCATTCACGAATAGCAGGGGGTCGAGCCGCGCGTCGCGCCATTTGAGCGACCAGTGGAGGTGGGGCCCGGTCGCCCGGCCGGTGCTGCCGATGTTGCCGATGTACTGGCCCTGGCGCACCACGTCGCCCAGCTTCACCACGATCTTCGACGAGTGCAGGAATGCGCTGTTCAGCCCTCCCCCGTGATCGATCATCAGCAAGTTGCCTTCGAGCGTGAACGGGCTTTGGGCCGCCAGCACCACCACCCCGTCGGCCGGGGCGACATAGGGCGTGCCACTCTCACCCGTCGCGATATCGAGCCCGGAGTGATAGCTCCCCGCCTCTCCCCCGCGATAGATGCGCTGCGAGCCGAAGCGCCCGGAGATGCGGCCCTTGACCGGCCAGATGAACTGCTGGCGCCAGCCGCCGATGGCATGCTCCTGCGACCGCGCGGCATTGATCTGCGCCAGCTCGGGCCGGCGCAGCGCCATGAACGCCTCGGTCGGGCCGCGCCCAGGGCGCATCGGCACGTTCACGCGCTCGATATTCCAGTCGCGCGGCGAAATCGTCAGCGGACTTTCCACCGTTCGCCCGTCGGCCAGCGTCGCGACGAGCATCGCCGAAGATCCGGCGTCGCGGTCGAAGGCGGCGAAGAAGCGGCCCCCGTCGTCAAGCGTGAGCGTCTGGTCGTCGAGCCGCGCCGAGACGGTCCCGCCCGGTGCCTGACCGCGCAGCCAGCCGCCCTGCGTCAACTCGCCCGCATAGACGAAAGTCGACGGTCCGCTCGGCGTCGGTGTCGGCGAGGGCCGGGGTGGAGGCGTGCGCACCGGCTGGACGACCGCCGCGGCCGGCTCACGCACCGGCGCAGCGGCCGGGGCGGGCTCGCGCGGCGCGACACAGCTGGCGAGCAGCAGCGCGCCCGTGGCGGCCGAGCCGAAGCGAATGAAAACAGGCCGCCCGCTCACGCGCCGGAGAGGCGCCCGGTGGCGACTTCGGCGCTGGCATAGGCCTCCTGCCGGTCGACCGACCAGTAGCGCAGTTCCTCCAGCGGGATCGCATCTCCGCTCACGGCGCAAGAAACGAAATGGCCCGGACGCACGACGCGAAAGCCGTTGGGCCCGTAGATCAGGGTGGCCGGATTGCGGCCCGAATTCATCAGCATGGCAACGGTCCTAGCAATTCCGCCTCAGTCGAACAAATCGTCTTGCGTGGGCCGTGCCTGCGATGCGGCGGGGCGCGGTTTCTTCGGCGGCGCACCGGCGGTCGCCACCTCCAGCGTGCCGTCGGCAAACTCCAGCGAGAGCGTGGGCTGCGCCGCCGCCACCGCGCGCGATGAAACCACCGGGTGGCCGGGCGCACTGACCAGCGCATAGCCGCGTTTGAGGGGCGCGCGGGGATCCAGCGAAAGGCGCAACCGGTCGAGCGCAGCGAGCCGGTCGCCCCGGTCGGCAAAGGCCCGGCGGACGATGGGCGCGGCCGGCTTGACCCGCTCGAGCCGACCTTGCGAATCATGCAGGTGCCGCCGCAACAGGGCGCCCGACAGCCGGTGCCGGTCGTCGAGCAACTCGCGCTGCGCACGCGCCGCGCGGTCGGCGAGGCCGCGACGCAGGCGCTCGGCCAGCTCGTCGAGCGCCTGGGCCTTCTGGGCGGCGAGCACTTCGGGTCGCGGGATGCGCGCGACCCGCGCCTCCAGCCGCTCGCGCCCCAACTGCACCGGGCGCAGCGCGCACTTGCGCTGCCGCAGGCCGAATTCGTCGAGTGCGGCCGCAAGGTCGCGCAGCACCGGGACGGCCATCTCGGCGGCGGCAGTCGGGGTGGGTGCGCGCCGGTCGGCGGCATGATCGGCCAGGGTGGTATCGGTCTCGTGACCGACCGCGCTGATCACCGGGATCGGCGATTCGGCAATGGCGCGAACGACGGCCTCCTCGTTGAAACCCCACAGGTCCTCGATCGACCCGCCCCCGCGCGCGACGATCAGCAGATCGGGCCGCGCAATGGCGCCGCCCGCCGGGAGGGCGCCGAATCCGCGCACCGCGGCGGCGACCTGCTCGGCTGAGCCCTGCCCCTGGACCAGCACCGGCCAAACGATGACGCGGCTGGGAAAACGATCCGCCAGGCGGTGGAGGATGTCGCGTATCACCGCCCCGGTCGGACTGGTCACGACGCCGATAGTGCCGGGCAGGTAAGGGATGGGTCGCTTTCTCTCGGGCGCGAACAGGCCTTCGGCCGCGAGCCGCTGACGCAGCTTCTCGAGCAGCGCCAGCAGCGCGCCTTCGCCCGCGATCTCCATCCGGTCGATCACGATCTGGTAGTTCGATCGGCCCGGATAAGTCGTCAGCTTGCCACTCGCGACCACCTCGATCCCGTCTTCCGGCCGGAAGCCGAGCCGGTCGACGCTACCCCGCCACATCACCCCGTCGATCCGCGCGCCCTCGTCCTTCAGCGAGCAGTAGAGGTGACCCGAGGCGGCGCGCTTCACGCCCGAGAGCTCGCCGCGCAGCCTCACGAAACCGAAGCGGTCCTCCACCGTGCGCTTGAGCAGAGCGGAAATCTCGGTGATCGAGAGCGGCGCGGCGTTGTCCCCGGGCTGCCCCTTGGCTACCAGCCCGCCGTTACCGTTGTTGTGGTCGAAGTCGGGAGAGCCGGGCATGAACATCCTTCTGCTGGGGTCGGGCGGGCGCGAACATGCGCTGGCCTGGAAGCTGGCGCAATCCCGCTTCATCGCCGGGGGGGGCGGCACGCTTTACGCCGCGCCGGGCAATCCGGGCATCGCGCAACACGCCCAACTGGTCGAGCTGGACCTGTCGGATCATGCCGCGGTGACGCATTTCTGCGACGTGAAGGGAGTTGGTTTCGTCGTCGTCGGCCCGGAAGCGCCCCTCGTCGACGGGTTGGCGGATTCGCTGCGCGGCGCGGGTGTCGCGGTGTTCGGACCCTCGCGGGCGGCGGCCCAGCTCGAGGGCAGCAAGGGCTTCACCAAGGATCTGTGCGAACGGGCCGGCATCCCGACCGCCGGTTATGTCCGCGCCACCTCGCTCGACGAAGCGATCCGCGCGCTCGACGCCTTCGTGCCGCCTCACGTCCTGAAGGCCGACGGGCTCGCCGCGGGCAAGGGGGTGGTCATTGCCGGGACCCGCGCCGAGGCCGAGGCGGCGCTGGCCGACATGTTCGGCGGCCAGTTCGGACAAGCGGGCGCGGAAGTCGTGATCGAGGAGTTCATGGAAGGGGAGGAGGCGAGCTATTTCGCCATCACAGACGGCTCTACCATCCTGCCCTTCGGCGGCGCGCAGGACCATAAGCGAGTGGGCGAAGGGGATGCCGGGCCCAACACCGGCGGGATGGGTGCCTACAGCCCGGCCCCGATCCTGACGCCGCAGGTGCGCGGCGAGGCGATCAGCCGGATCATCGGCCCGACCGTGCGCGCGATGGCCAACGAGGGAATGCCCTACGTCGGGGTGCTTTATGCCGGGCTCATGCTGACCAGCGAAGGCCCCAAGCTGGTGGAATACAACTGCCGTTTCGGCGACCCCGAATGCCAGGTGCTGATGATGCGGCTGGAAGAGGATCTCGGCGTGTATCTCTACGCCGCGGCGACCAGTAGCCTGTCCTCCTTGCCCGCGCCCAGGTTCTCCGACGACACGGCGATAACCGTGGTCATGGCGGCCAAGGGCTATCCCGGCACGCCCGAGAAGGGCGGGGGCATCGCGGGCATCGAGGCGGCCGAGGCCAACGGGGCCAAGGTCTTCCAGGCCGGGACGGCGGAAAGGGGCGGCCGGCTGGTCGCGAACGGCGGGCGCGTGCTCAACGTCACGGCACGGGCGAAAACCATCGGCGAGGCGCAGGCCAGGGCCTATGCCGCGGTCGACGCGATCGAAGCCCCGAGCCTGTTCTGCCGCCGCGACATCGGCTGGCGCGAACTGGCGCGCCGCAAGAACTAGCGGCCGAGCAAGTCGCGCGCAGCCCAGAGCGGCAGGTACGGCCGATCGAGCGCCCGGTCGACGGCGTAGGGCCACCAGCCCGGGCCGCAGGGGTGATAGAGCCGCACCGGCACGCCGAGGCGGCGCGCCAGCGCCAGGGTGCGGCGGCGTGGCAGGCCGCGCAGTTGCTCGAGCTCGCACGGCGTACCGCTCGCCCGCAGGATCGCCAGGGCCGCTTCCGCCAGGGCCGGGTCGTGTGTCGCCACGCCGACCGGTGCGCTGCGTCCCGCAAGCAGGCGGGCAAGCTCGACATAGGCGCGCGCCACGTCCTCCGCGTCGGCCTGCGGGTCCGCCCACTCGCCCTTGACCAGGCGAATGCGACAGGTCCTGTCGCGCAGGCGCAGTGCGTCACCCGGGCTGCGCCGCCAGCGGGCGGGCAGCGCCGCGCCTGCCGACAGCTCCTCGGCCAGCGACAGGACCGCGTCGGCGTGGGCCGGGGCCATCGCATCGAACGCCAGCGGCGCACCGGTGGCGGCGATCGCGCGCAGCAGCGCGCGGTCGTGCGCCAGCGCGTTGGACTTGATGGCAAGGTGGGTCGGCAGGCCGGCCGCAACGAGCTTGCCCGCAAGGTCGAGACACGCGGCGGCAACTTCCGCCGGCGATGCTTCGTCGGCATGGAAATACCCGGCCGTCGTCAGGAGCCCGCCTCGCTCCGCCCTCGCGCAGGCGTTTACGGCGGCAGCGGCGGTCGACGCGGGGACCGTCCGGCCGACCAGGCCCGGCAGGGCGTGGCGCGTCCGCGAGACCTGTCGGCGCAGCGCGTTCATCGCGTGCGCAGGCGGGTCAGCCGCTCGCGCGTCCAGGTCCCGGCATCGATCAGCCAGGCGGCCGCGCCCTGCGGACTGCGGGGATAGGTCCGCACCTGCCAGCAGGGATGCGCATCCTTCGTCCAAAGGTCGGCAATCCAGCCTTCCGCGTCGCCCATCAGCTCGAACGCCGTCATCCCGCGCCGCGCCGCCTCCCCCAGCGCGTGGAGCATCAGCAGGGCCCCGGGGGAGCAGCGCTTGAAGCGTTCGTCGAAGCCGATCTTGTAGAGCCAGTGCCGCCCGCAGGCTTCGACCGCCAGGTGCATGGCCGCCAGCTCGCCGCCGATGCGCAGGAAAGCCATGCGACACGCGCCGTTTGCGCTCGCCGCCCTGAAATAGGCGCGGAAGAACGCCGCCTTGGCCGGGTCGCAGGCGATCGCCGTTCCGGCGGCGGTCTTCCAGCTCGCCGCCTCGACCCGGATCGCGGCATCGAACAGCGCATCGAATTCCTCCGGCCCCGGCGACAGGCTCTCGCAGGCGAGGTCGCCGAATTCCGCTGCCTTGCGCTGCGCCCGGCGAAAGTCGGACCGGCGGCGCGCGCTGAACCGGCCTTCCGGCTCGGCCCAGCTTTCGTCGAGGCGGATCGTCGGGCAAGGCACGGCCGGCCGCAGGGCCACGAGCCCGCGGCCCTTCATCGCCTCGCGCAAGGCGGGCACGAAAGCAGAGGCGGCGGGCACGCGGGCCATGATCAGCGGGCGTTTCTCCCCGGCGACGAGGTCCGCCAGCCGCCGCGCAGCGATCGAATCACGGCACAGCGCATCGCCCGGCTCGAAAACTTCATCGTCCCCTGCCAGGCGCCAGCGGGCGAGCCGCCCGGCCTTGCGGGCGAGCGGCAGGATCGCGTCGTAGCGCCCTTCGTTCTCGACCTGGAAGAGCGCGAGCTCGTCGCCCTTGAGCAACGATGCGCGCAGCGCGGCGACGAACGCGGCGTCCTGCGTCGGCAGCGTTGCCCGCGCGGCAAGGTGTTGCCACCCCCGGGCAAGCGCGGTTGCGCCTTCGGGCCGGCGCAGGTCGAGCACCGGCGGATGGATGGCCGTGTAGAACACCAGTCTTGCCCCTCGCGCGGCAGACTAGAGGCAAATTCCTAAGATTTTTCGATGTGGCTGCGCACAAGCCAGCCGGCGCTGGTGGCGACGAGTGCACAGGCGGCCAGCACGCCGAACAGCACCACGGCCGAGCCCCCGGCGAAGTCGAGCAGGTAGCCACCGGCAAAGCTCATCGCGATGCCGCCGATCCGCCCGCTCGTCATGCCCAGCCCGATTCCTCCGGCGCGAACCTGGGGCGGGTAGAGCAGCGCGGTCATGGCGTAGAGCGTGGTGATGCCCACGCTGGCGGCAAAGCCGACCAGCGCGGCAAGCGTGTCGATCGCCACCCGCGCCCCGGGCGCGATATCGAGAATGAGGCCGAAGCTCGCCAGCAGCAGGCTCGTCAGCACGGCACTCGCCAGCATGACCCGGCGCGAGCCCTGCGCCCGCGCGAGCCACCCTGCGGCGAAGGCCCCCAGGATCGAGCAGGCGTTGAAGGCAAAACTCGCCGCCAGCGCCTGGCCGAGCGTGAAGCCGGCCGCGGTAAGAAACGAAGGCATCCACGCACCGAGACCGTAGACGATGGCCGTCAGCGCCGCGAAGCTCAGCCCGACGCCGATATTGAGGCGCGAGAACTCGGCGGAAAACAGCCGCCCGCGCGAACCTTCCCCGCTCGCGCCGGTTCGCGGCGGTTCGCGCAGCACCAGCCACAGCACCCCGCCCAGCAGCACCGCGACCACGCCAAGCGCCACGAACACTCCGCGCCAGCCGAGCGCGGGCAGCATGACCGGCAGCATGGCCGCGCCGATCATGCCCCCTGCCGGCGTGCCGACGGCGAGCAGCGCGACGACGTAGGTCCTCAGCCGCAACGGCAACCATTCGCTGGCCAGCGCGATGGCATTCGGCCCGGCGGCCCCGAAGCCCACCCCGCCGAGAACGCGCAGCGCAGCGAGCGTGCCGACATCGTGCGTGCGGCTGACCGCCAGCGTAGCGCAGCCGAACAGCACCACCGCCAGCGCCAGCGCCCGCACGCGGCCGATCCGGTCGCCCAACCAGCCGCCGCCCGCCGCGCCGAAGGCCATGCCGAACAGCGCGGCGGCCATCGCCACGCCGAAATCGCCCCGCGCGACGCCCCACTCGCCCATGATCAGCGGCGCCGTGAGGGCGAGGAGCTGGTAGTCGAGCCCGTCGATCACCAGCGCGGCAAGACAAAGGCCTAGCGTCAGGAGCCCGAAAGCGCGGACGGCTTCCCCGGCATCGGCCCGGGCGGGGGCGATCAAGCTATTCGGCCGCCTTGGCGGGCGGATTCGACCAGGCGCGTTCCTCGCCCACCCACGGCACCTGCCCGTTGATCCACAGGTCGACGTCGACGCTGGCGAAGCGCCATTCGCCGCCAGCATCCCTGACCGCCAGCGTATCCCACGTGCCCATGCCGAACACCCGGTTCTCGAAGGTGGTCACGTCGTGCTGCAGGATCGACCAGAACGCCTTGATCCGCACGCCGCCGGCTTCCGGGCTCATCAGCACGGCGGAGAAGCGGTGCTGCCGGCCGAGGTAGTGATCGGGCCTGTCGTACCACAGCGAATTGGTCGCCCGCTTCAGCCCCTCGCGCCCGACGCATTGCCCCTGCGGCCAATGGCGCAGCCAGCCGTCCTCGGCGAACGTCGCCGCGTAGGCTTCGAAATCACCGGTATCGAGCGCCCAGCAATAACGCGCCATGAGGTCCTCGACGTCGCGCTTGTCCTCCAGCGAAACCTTGTTTGCCATGCCCGTCTCCCCAGAGCCCCCGTCAATGCGCCGCAGGATGCCGCGCGCGACGCGGAGGGGCAAGCGCGCGTTGCATCAGCTGCGCGCCTGCGCCCGCTGCGGCACGAAGGCGATCAGCCCGACGATTGCCACCGCCAGCACGGCCGAGGCAGCGAGCCGGCCCAGTTCCAGCCCACCGTCCGCCGTCGGCTTGTCGAGGAAATCGCCGACGACCGCACCGAGCGGCCGGGTGAGGATGAAGGCAGCCCAGAACAGTGCCACGCGGTTCACCTGCGTGAAAAAGTAGGCCAGCGCGACCAGCACCAGCGCCCCGCCGAAGATCCCCGCCGCGCCGAGATAGCCGAGCGGCCCGTCGGCCACCCAGTCGCCCAGGGCGGTGCCGAGGGTCTGCGAGAAGGTGATCGTCAGCCAGTAGTAGAATTCGGCCCGCGGCTCGTGCACCGAGCTTACCGAAATAGTGCCGAGCGCGCGGTGCCAGACGAACAGCGAGGCCAGCACGAGAAACAACAGCAGCAGCGAGCCGCCGGGGTAGCCGATCCCGAGCGAGCGGGTCGCGAAATCGGCCAGCGTCGTGCCCGCCGTGGTGGAGGCGATGATCGTCGCCCAGTAGAGGTAGGGGTGGAACCTGGCCGCCCTGATCTGCAGCCAGACCAGCAGCGCCAGCAATGCGCCGAAGATCGCCGTGCCCATGACGTAGCCGTTCAGGCCCGACTGGCCGGCGCTCGCCGTCGTCTCGCCCAGCCAGCTCATGCTGACGGTGTCGCCCATCGTCTCGCCGAAGGTCGTGGCGAGGATCTTGATGATCCAGAACCCCAGCGTCACGGCGGGGACCTTGGCCAGCGCCTGTCGGTCGGATTCGTTCATCGCGCGCTCCTGCTGCATTTCGTGTTCTCGGGCGTTACGCTCGAATTGCGCCGAAAGGCTGTAAGCAGGAGTTGAAATGGCCAGTTTGAGCGAAAGTACGCACCGCCGCAGGGCGGCACTGGCGGGTGGGGTCGCCGGCCTGCAGGCGCTCGCTGCGATCTACTTCCTCGTCGATGCGGCGCGCGAATTGGGCAGCGGCGCGAGCCCTCTCGGCCTGCTCGACGTGCTGGTCGCCATCGCGCTTCTCGCCGGAATCGCTTTCGGCGCGCTTGCGCTGCGCAGGTTGCTGGCCGACGCACGGCGCCACGAGCTGGCCTTTGCGGCCGCGAGCGGTGCGCTCGGCCGGCTGATCGAGGACCGCTTCGCAGCCTGGCGCCTCTCGCCGTCGGAGGCCGACGTTGCGCTGTTCGCCCTCAAGGGTTGCACCATCGCCGAGATCGCCGAGATGCGCGGCGCGGCGGCCGGTACCGTCCGCTCGCAGCTCAGCCAGATCTATGCCAAGGCCGGCGTGGCGGGCCAGCCAATGCTGATGTCGCTGTTCCTCGAGGACCTGCTGGGACCGCAGATCGCGCCGCTCGCCGCCTAGGTGAGCTTTTCGGCCACCAGCTTCTGCAGGTCGGCCTCGGGCCGGGCGCCGTAGTGGCTGATGACCTCGGCGGCGCAGATCGCGCCCATGCGCAGGCAGGTCTCGAGACTTTCGCCGCGCACGTGACCGTAGAGGAATCCGGCGGCGAACAGGTCGCCCGCGCCGGTCGTGTCGACCACGGTCGTCGGTTCAGCCGGGACCTCGGCCCGCTCGCCGCCTTGCAGCCCGACCGCGCCCTCGGCGCTGCGGGTGACCACCAGCGTCGGGACCTTGTCCTTCAACGCCGCGATGCCGGCTTCGAAATCGTCCTCGCCGGTCAGCGCGGCAAGCTCGGTGTGGTTGGCGAACAGGATGTCGATCAACCCGTCCTCGATCAGAGCGCGGAAATCGTCACCATGGCGGTCGATGACGAAGACTTCGGACAGCGTGAAGGCGACCTTGCGACCGGCGCTGCGCGCGGCCTCGATCGCCCGGCGCATCGCCGCGCGCGGCTCTTCCGGGTCCCACAGGTAGCCTTCGAGATAGAGGATCCTGGCCCCGCCGATCGCCTCTTCATTCAAGGCGCTGGCGGGCAGGTACTGGCTCGCACCGAGGAAGGTGTTCATCGTGCGTTGCGCATCGGGAGTGACGAAAATCAGGCAGCGCGCGGTCGGCGGCTCTTCCTTGCGCGCCGGGGTATCGAAATCGATCCCTACCGCGCGGATGTCGTGCGCGAAGACCGCGCCGAGCTGGTCGTCCGCCACCTGGCCGATGAAGGCGCACTGCGCGCCCAGGGCGGACAGGCCGGCGAGCGTGTTGGCCGCCGATCCGCCGGAGATCTCCCGCGCCGGCCCCATCGCCGCGTAAAGGCTTTCCGCGCCGTCCGCGTCGACCAGCGTCATCCCGCCCTTGTTGAGCCCGAGCTCGTCGATCAGGTCGTCGGAACAGGCGGCCATGACGTCGACGATGGCGTTGCCGATGGCGATGACGTCGTAGCGGGGATCGGACATGCGGGATTCCTGGATTGTGGCGGGGAGCGTATTCGGATTGGCGCGCCTTAGCGGCGGATCGGCGCAAGGCCAAGCGCGGCGGGCGGGCGGCGATTGACTTGCGCGATTTGCCCCGGCACTTGGCCGCGGGTGACGCACCTCCCGACATCGCTTATCCGCGGCGCCGGCGCGCTTGCCGACAGCGCCGTGCTGCGCGTGCTGGGCAAGACGATGCTGGTGACGCTGGCGGTCTTCGTGGCGCTGGGTCTGGCCGGGTACTATGGCCTCGAGGCAGGGATCGCCGCGCTTGGGCTGGAAGATTACGGCCTCGGCACGCTGGCGGCCTTCGTTCTCGCCGTTGCCGGGGCCTGGTTGCTGTTCCGCGTGGTCGCGCTGGCGGTGCTGCAGCTCTTCGCCGACGAGGTCGTGGTGGCGGTCGAGCGCCGGTCCTATCCCCAGGCTGCGGCAAGCGCGCGCAAGCTGCCGCTCTCGGAAGACCTGCGCAATGCGCTGGGCGGGGCCGGGCGGGCTATCCTCGCCAACCTCGTCGCGCTGCCCTTCGCACTCGCGCTGCTGGTCACCGGCGTCGGCACGGCGCTGCTGTTCTGGGCGGTCAACGCATGGCTGCTCGGGCGCGAGCTGGTCGACATGGTCTGGCTGCGCCATCGGCCGTCCCGCGAGATGCCACCCCCGGTGCCGATGCTCGAACGCTTCCTGCTCGGCGGGGTCATTGCCGCGCTGCTCGCGGTGCCTTTCGCCAACCTGCTCGCCCCGGTGCTTGGGGCTGCGGCGGCGACTCACCTCGTGCACGGCCGGCGGGGCGCTGCGCATGCGTAAGGCCGCGCTTCTCGTGCTGCCGCTGGTGGCCGCCTGCACGACAACGCCGGGCGCGGCGCCGCGCGATGCCGGGCCGCCGCCACCCGAATCGCGCGTCGTCCCGCCAAGCCGCCCGCACGAGCCCGCCCCACAGGGCTTCGTGGTGCCGCAGATCCTGCGCCTGCCGGGGCTCGAAAGCGTGATCGAGAAGGACGACACCGCGCTCGCCAACCTGTTCGGCCCGCCGCGGCTCGACGTAAAGGAAGGCGACATGCGCAAGCTGCAGTTCGCCGGCGAGGCCTGCGTGCTCGATGTCTTCCTCTACCCGCTGCGGCCCGGTGCGGAGCCGGTCGCGACCTACGTCGATGCGCGGCGTGTCTCCGACGGGCTCGACGTCGATCGCGCCGCCTGCGTCGCAGCGCTGAAGCGCCGATGACCCCGTAGGTAACCCCGATTTAAGCAAATTGAGGCATAGCCGGTCCCCTGACGGAAGGGGACCGACTGGCCCATGAGCATGCACTTTTCGCAAATCGCCCGGCAGGCTGCTGCCGACGGAGCGATTTCAGCCGACGAGATTCTCGCCCTGCGCCGCGAAGGCTGGGGCGACGGGAGGATGACGCTGGAGGAAGCCGAGGCGATCTTCGCACTCGATTCCACGCTCGCCGACAAGCCCGCCGAATGGTGCGACTTCGTGGTCGAGGCGGTGAGCGAGTTCGTGCTCAACGCCTGGGAGCCGGCCGGTTACGTGACCGAGGACCAGGGCCAATGGCTCGCGGCGAAGGTCTCGGCCGACGGCAAGCTCGATTCGATGACCGAGCTCGAACTGCTCGTGCGTGTTCTCGAACGCGCACGGAATGTTCCGGAGCAAATCAAGCGCTTCATTCTCACCGAAATCGAACGCGCGGTGCTGACCGGCGCAGGCCCGACCCGCACGGGCGGCTCGCTCGAGGCAGGCGTGGTGACCGAGGCCGACTGCAGCGCGATCCGCCGTACGATCTTTGCCGCCGGCGGCGATCGCCCGGCCGCGGTGAGCCGCGAGGAAGCCGAGATGCTCTTCCGCCTGAAGGACGCGACGCTGGGAGCGAACAACGCGCCCGGGTGGGAGCGTGTTTTCGTCCAGGGCGTCGGCAATTACCTGCAGGGCTATGTCGCGCTCTCCGCCCAGCTCAGCCGCGAACGCGCCGCCGAGCTCGAAGCGTTCATGAACGACAACGCCAGCCACGTCGGCCGCTTCATCGGGCGCATGGCCGAGGGCGTGCCCAACGGGTTCGGCAAGGTCTTCGGCAAGAAGCGCTCCCAGCCCTCGCGCGCTGCCGAGGCTGCCGCCGCCGAAGCGGTCACGCCGAGCGAAAAGGTCTGGCTCGATGCCGAGATCGGCGCCGACGGCCAGGTCGATGCGCTGGAACGGGCGCTGCTGCAGTTCCTCGCCGAGGAGGAAGCGCGCAGCTAGCCGTCGCGGAATTCAAGCGGGGCTTCGGCCCCGCCCTGCAGCGGCAATGGGCCGCGCGGGGGAACGGCGGGAACGGCCAGCCCGGCCTCGGGCGGCTTTCCCCGCCCGCGAAACGCGAGCCGCGCGAAACGCCTGAGATCGCGCGGGCTCAGCCTCATACCATGAAGCTTTCGCCGCAGCCGCAGGCGCCCTTGGCGTTCGGATTGTTGAACACGAACCCGGCAGTGAAGTCGTCCTCCACCCAGTCCATCGTGCTGCCGACGAGGTAGAGCACGCTCGCTCCGTCGATGTAGAACACGCCGCCGGGAGTCTCGATCTTCTCGTCGAATTTCGCCTCTTCGCTGACGTAGTCGACCGAATAGGCGAGACCCGAGCAACCGCGCCGCGGGGTGGAGAGCTTGACGCCGATGGCGCCTTCGGGCGCCTTGGCCATCAGTCCGGCGACACGCGCCTCGGCAGCCGGGGTCAGCACGACGGCGGCCTTGGGCGCAGGGCGGGTGGTGGTGGTTGTTGCCTGGGTCATAATGTCTTCTCCCAGAACTGGGCAGTGCCGGCCGCCGGATCAAGGGCGTACTGGCCATAGCCGAGCGCGGAATAGAGCGCTTTTGCCGGTTCGTTGCCCGAGAGGACCTCGAGCGTGACCTTGCAGGCACCGCGCGCGCGCGCCTCGTCCTCGATCGCTGCGAACAGGGCCTTCGCCACCCCGCGGCCGCGATATTCGGGCAGCACGCCAATGTCGTGGACGTTGACCAGCGGGCGCGCCGCAAAGGTGGAAAAGCCAGTCAGGCAATTGGCGATGCCGGCCGGGCGGCCATCCACCCGGGCGATCAGCGAAAAGGCGCCGCGTGTTTCCGCCAGCGCGTCGGTCAGCCGGCTGCATACGTCGGCCGAAAGCGCTTCGCCTCCGCCCATCGGGTCGCGGGCGTAGGAATTGGTCAGCAGCACGACGTCGGCCGCGTCGAGCGGATCGGAATAGTTCGCCGTCTCCACGGTCAGGTGCTGGGCGGAAGGTGCGGGTCGGGGGTCGATAACTGTCTGCATGGGATCGATTATAACATACCCAGTTCGAGGCGGGCCTCGTCGGTCATCTTGTCGGGCCCCCACGGCGGATCCCACACCAGATTGACCTCGGCGTCGCGGATGCCAGGGACCGAGGCGACGCGCAGTTCGACCTCGCCCGGCATCGATTCGGCCACCGGGCAATGCGGCGTGGTCAGCGTCATGCTCACGTGCGCCGCGCCCTCGCCGTCGACCTCGACGCCGTAGATCAGCCCGAGGTCGTAGATGTTGACCGGGATTTCCGGGTCGTAGATTTCCTTCAGCGCCTCGATCACCGCCTCGTAGAGGTCGCCGCCGGGTTCGCTGGGCGTGGCGGAGGCAGGCTTCTGCGAGAGGAAACCCTCGAGATAGTCCTTCTTGCGCTCGAGCTTGTCGCCAGCGCTTTCCACGGCGTCGTCCACCCTTGCACGCCGCGGCGGCGTGGCGGCATCGACTTCCTCGATTTCGATCTTGCGTTCTTCGTTCATCTCACAGTCCGTCATTCTGAACTTGTTTCAACATCCACTCCCCGGTTTCGACCGTCGGAATGAATGGCGAAATGGACCCTGAACCAGGTTCAGGATGATGAGGTTGTCGGACGTTCACCCGAAAATCCTTTTCGTGCGCTCTATCCCGCGCACCAGCGCGGCGACGTCGTTTTCGTCCGAGTAGAGCCCGAAGCTCGCCCGCGCCGTGGCGGGAACGCCGAGCTTGTCCATCAGCGGCTGGGCGCAGTGATGGCCCGCGCGGATCGCCACGTTCTCCTCGTCGAGGATCGTGCCGAGGTCGTGCGGGTGAATGCCGTCGAGCGCGAAACTCACAATTCCGGCGCTTTCGTCCGGGCCGAACAGCGTGACGTCGTTCATCCGGCCAAGCGCCTCGCGCAGCCTGACAACCAGCTTCGCCTCATGGGCGTGGATCTCGTCGAGACCGATCGACGCCACGTAGTCGCAGGCGGCGGCGAGGCCGATCGCCTCGACGATCGCCGGGGTCCCGGCCTCGAATCGCGCGGGAGGCGGGGCGTAGGTCGTCTTTTCGAAGGTCACCCGGTCGATCATCGCTCCGCCGCCCTGCCACGGCGGCATGCTGGCGAGCAGGTCCGCCCGGCCCCACAGCGCGCCGATTCCCGTCGGGCCGTAGAGCTTGTGGCCGGAGAAGGCGTAGAAGTCGCAACCGAGCTCCGCGACGTTCACCGGCAGGCGCGGCACCGCCTGGCAGCCGTCGAGCAGCAGCTTCGCGCCGGCCTTGTGGGCCAGGTCCGCCGCGCGCTTGGCGTCGAGCATCGAGCCGAGCACGTTCGAGACATGCGCGAAGGCCACCATCGTGTGCTCGCTCGTCAGCATGGCCTCGGCGGCATCGAGGTCGATCCGGCCGTCCTGCGTCAGCGGGCAGACGTCGACTTGCCAGCCGGCAAGCTGCCAGGGGACGATGTTCGAATGGTGTTCGAGCTCGCTCAGCAGCACGCGGCCCTTTTCAGGGTAACTGTAGGCGACGAGGTTGATCGCCTCGGTCGCGCCGCGGGTGAAGACGATTTCGTTCTCGTCGCCGCCGATGAAGGCTGCAACCCGCCGCCGCGCCGCTTCGTAGCCCAGCGTCATCTCGGCACTGCGCGAATAGACCCCCCGGTGGACAGTGGCGTAGTCGACCCCGATCGCTCGCGTGACGGCATCGATCACCGCCTGCGGCTTCTGCGCCGTCGCGGCCGAATCGAGGTAGTGCCACGGCTCTCCCGACGCCGTCACGAGGCCGGGAAAGTCGGCTTTCAGGTCCCGCTCCCGCCTGCTGGAGGGGCCAGGGGTGGGCGCGGCGTCGCACTGCACTTCAGGCCCGCCCCCGGCCCCTCGCGCAAGCGGGAGGGGAGAATTGGTCGCCGCCTCACTCATCCCTTGTCCCCCAGCGCTTTCAGCGCCGCATCGAGCAGCGCCTCCTGCGCCTCCGCGTCGGAATGCGCGGCGAATGCGTCGGCGATGAAGGCGCGGACGAGGAGCTTGCGCGCCGTCTCCGGCGGCAGTCCGCGCGCGGCCATGTAGAATGCGGCAGTCTCGTCCATCTGACCGATCGCGGCGCCGTGGGCGCACTTCACGTCGTCGGCGAATATTTCCAGTTCGGGCTTGGCATTGGCGGTCGCCCCGCGTTCGAGCAACAGGCCCTTGAAGTTCTGTGCCGCGTCGGTCTTCTGCGCGTCTCGCGCGACCATCAGCTTGCCGAGGAAATTGCCGGTCGCCTGTCCCCAGTGGACCGCGCGCACGACCTGGTCGCTCGTCGCATCGGGCTCGGCGTGAGTCACGCGGGTGACGAATTCGCGCGTGGCATCGCCGCCGCCGATGGTCACGCCGCCGAACTGGAAATGGGCGCCCTTCGCCAGCCGCACCTCGACTTCGAGCCGGGTGTATTCGCTCGCCGAGGCAAGCGCGAAGATCTCCGCCCGGGCGTCTTCGCCCACGTTCAGCCGCACGCGGTGGATGCCCGGATGCGCGTCGTCGAGGACGAGGTCCTTCGCGCGCGTCTCGCCCGGCGCCAGCGTGACCTCATGCCATGCTTCGAGGTCGGCCGGCGTCAGCCCGGCCAGCGCATCGGGATCGGCGTAGCGCCAGTCCTCGTCGCGGATGGTCGGCATGTGGGTCATGCGGCGATGCTCTCGTAGCCTTCGGTCTCGAGCTGGTGGGCCAGTTCCGGCCCGCCGCTCGCCACGATGCGGCCCCTCGCCAGCACGTGGACCCGGTCGGGCTTCACGTAATCGAGCAGGCGCTGGTAGTGGGTGATCAGCAGAACGCCCTTGTCGGGCTGCGCGCATGATCGCGTTGATGCCTTCGCCGACGACCCGCAGCGCGTCGATGTCGAGGCCCGAATCAGTCTCGTCGAGCACGGCGAAGGCCGGGTCGAGCACGCCCATCTGGACCATCTCGGCGCGCTTCTTCTCGCCGCCCGAGAAGCCGACGTTCACCGCCCGCTTGAGCATGTCCATGTCCATCTTGAGCAGCGCGGCCTTCTCCTTGGCCAGCTTGAGGAATTCGCCGCCCGACAGCGGCTCTTCGCCGCGTGCGGTGCGCTGGGCGTTGAGCGCCTCGCGCAGGAACTGGACGTTGGAGACGCCGGGAATCTCGACCGGGTACTGGAAGCCGAGGAACAGGCCCGACCGCGGCGCGTTCGTGCGGTTCGAGTTCGAGCAGATCCTTGCCCATGAAGGTCACGCTGCCGCCGGTCACCTCGTAGCCCGGCCGGCCGCCGAGCACGTAGGAAAGCGTCGACTTGCCCGCGCCGTTGGGGCCCATGATCGCGTGAATCTCGCCCGCGCCGACTTCGAGCGAGAGGCCGCGGAGGATTTCGGTGCCGCCGACTTCGGCGTGGAGGTTGTCGATTTTCAGCATCATGATTCCTCTCTGGCCGGTGCGCGCACGGCCCAGCCGTGGTCGCCTATGCCGTGGAAATTGAGTTCGTCTTCTCCCGCGAGGAACCAGAAGAGGTGCAGCGTCCGCTGGCTCCAGAGAAGCTCGCGCGGATTGTCGGGGGGACCCTCGTTCTGAACTCCGAGCGCACCGCCGTCTTCTTCATGAACCGAAAGGTTGCCCACCAGCAATTCGCTGCCGCAAAAGGTCACTCGGCGCCCCTCGATAACCAGCACCGGCGCACCATCGGGCCCGTCAAGCCAAGTGCCTTGCATGCGTTCCGGGAACGGGGCATCGGCGGGAAGCGGGCTCCAGACGACATCGCTCATCGCGCGTCTCTCGGCTTGCGGTTCGGGCGTTCGTAGTTCTGGTTCGGGTTGGCTTCGCGGTGGGCGCGGGCTGCGTCCCTCTTGTCGCCGATGCGCATCCGCATTCCGGCGGTGATGCGGGCGAGCACCTCGTCCATGTTTTCCAGGATATCGGCCGCCTTGATCCGCATTACGCGTATGCCGACCGCTTCCAGGCTCTTGTCGCGCCGGCGGGCGAGCGCTTCGTCCTCGCCCTCCTCGTCGATGTCGATTGCCATGCCGAGGACGTGGCAGTTGAAATCGACGATCGCGCTGCCGACCACCGCGTGGCGCTTGAAGGTGTAGCGCCCGAGGTCGGCCTTGGCGAACCGCTCGGCCAGCGCCTTGTGCGCTTCCGAGCTATGCCGCCGCAGGTCGCGCGCCTGCTCGTGCAGCACGTCGAGCCGCTTGTCGGAAATCTCCCAGCCGCGGCCCTTCTTCTTGATGGCCGGCGCCTCGGCGCTTTCGCCCAGCTTGAGCTTGAGGGTCTTGCGGTCGGTCACCCCACGCTCCCCTCGAGCGAGATCGCCAGCAGCTTCTGCGCCTCGACCGCGAATTCCATCGGCAGTTGCTTCATCACGTCCTTGGCGAAGCCGTTGACGATCAGCGCCACCGCTTCTTCGGCACCGAGGCCGCGCTGCATGGCGTAGAACAGCTGGTCGTCGCTGATCTTGCTGGTGGTCGCCTCGTGCTCGACCTGCGCGGTGGGGTTCTTGACCTCGATGTAGGGCACGGTGTGCGCGCCGCAGGTGCTGCCGAGCAGCAGCGAATCGCACTGGGTGAAGTTGCGCACGCCGTCGGCGTTGGCGGCGACGCGCACCAGCCCGCGGTAGGTGTTGTTCGACTTGCCCGCGCTGATGCCCTTGGAGATGATCGTGCTGCGGCTGCCCTTGCCGTTGTGAATCATCTTGGTGCCGGTATCGGCCTGCTGGAAGTTGTTGGTCACCGCGACCGAGTAGAACTCGCCCACGCTGTCCTCGCCGTTGAGGACGCAGCTCGGGTACTTCCAGGTCACCGCGCTGCCGGTTTCGACCTGGGTCCAGCTGATCTTGCGCGCGCGCCCTGGCACAGCCCGCGCTTGGTGACGAAGTTGTAGATCCCGCCCTTGCCCTCGGCGTTGCCGGGGTACCAGTTCTGCACGGTCGAGTACTTGATCTCGGCATCTTCCATCGCGACCAGCTCGACCACCGCGGCGTGGAGCTGGTTCTCGTCGCGCATCGGCGCGGTGCAGCCTTCGAGATAGCTGACGTAGCTGCCCTTTTCGGCAACGATCAGCGTGCGCTCGAACTGGCCGGTGTTCTCGGCATTGATGCGGAAATAGGTGGAAAGCTCCATCGGGCAGCGCACGCCCTCGGGAATGTAGACGAACGTGCCATCGGAAAAGACCGCGCTGTTGAGCGTGGCGAAGTAGTTGTCGCGCACCGGCACGACCCTGCCGAGCCACTTTTGCACCAGCTCGGGATATTCGCGGATCGCTTCGGAGATCGAGCGGAAGATGACCCCGGCCCGCTCCAGCTCGGCGCGGAAGGTGGTCGCCACGCTGACCGAATCGAACACCGCGTCGACCGCGACCTTGCGCGCGCCCTCGACCCCGGCGAGCACTTCCTGCTCGGCGATCGGGATGCCAAGTTTGTCGTAGACCGCCTTGATCTCGGGATCGAGCTCGTCGAGCGAACCGAGCTTCTCCTTCTTCTTCGGCGCGGCGTAGTAATAGGCGTCCTGGTAATCGATCGGCGGGTAGCCGAGCTTGGCCCAGTCGGGCTCCTTCATGTCCTGCCACAGGCGGAAGGCCTTGAGCCGCCAGTCGAGCATCCACTCGGGCTCGCCCTTCTTGGCGCTGATGAACCGGACGGTATCTTCGGACAGGCCCTTGGGCGCGAAATCGGTCTCGATTTCGCTCGACCAGCCGAATTCGTAATCGGCGGCCCTCTCGGCTGCGTCGCGCGCGGCCTGGTCCGTAACGCCGGCGGTATCGCGCACGGCGCGATCCTGGATATCAACATCGTCTGTCATGCGGGAACTCTTGAAAGCTGAACGAGCGAGACGCCGGCGAGCGCCCCGCGCATGGTGGCGTTGACGAGGCCCCAGTGCGGCTGGACGCTGCAGGCCCCTTCCAGCGCGCAGTCGTGCCTGCCCTGTTCCACGCAGGCGGTCAGCGCGATGGGGCCTTCGACCGCCTCGACGATGTCGGCCAGCGTAATCGCCGCCGCCGGGCGCGCCAGTTGCAGCCCGCCGCCCGCCCCGCGCGCGGAGCGAAGCAGACCTGCCTTGCCGAGCAGGCTGACGAGCTTCTGCACCGTGGGCAGCGGCAGGCCGGTCTCGGCCGCCAGCTCCGTGGCGCTGGTGCGCGCACCGCCACAGTGGCGCGCGGCGGCGCTCATCGTGACGACGGCGTAATCGGCCATGGAAGAGAGGCGCATCGGAGCCCTTCGGTCAAATCGGAACAAATCGCTCCGGTTCACCTAGGCATAGATCCTCGCGTTGCAATGGAAAACCGATTTCTGCGAGTCGTTTGCATCTTCTGACAAAAGAGGGGCGGCCCACGTGGAGCCGCCCCTTGAAAGGTAGGAACCCGGTTGTTGCCGAGCCCTTCGGGTCGCGATTGGTGCTTTAGGCAAGGGACACCTTGGAGTCTTGTAGGAACGCGACACTTTTCCCGCTGAAGACGCCAGAATCGTGTCCATAACGGAGATTGTCACACCCGCTGTGGCGAATCGACACCACCTGCCGCCGCTGCCATAGCGCTGGACCATGCTCTACCGCCTGCTCCGCCCCGCGCTGTTCACGCTCGATGCCGAGCGCGCCCACGGGCTGGCGCTGTCGGCGCTGCGGCTGCGCCAGCCTTTCGGCCGGCCCGCGGCCCGCGGGAAGCTGGCGAGCGAGGTCGCCGGCCTGCGCTTCCCCAATCCAGTCGGCGTGGCCGCGGGCTTCGACAAGGACGGCGAGGTGCCGGATGCCCTTCTCGCGCTTGGCTTCGGTTTCGCCGAAGTCGGCTCGATCACCCCGCTCCCGCAGACCGGCAATCCGAAGCCCCGCCTGTTCCGGCTCACGGCCGACGGCGCGGTGATCAATCGCATGGGATTCAACAACGGCGGCGCGGCCGAGGCGGTGAAGCGGCTGGTGGCGCGCCGCGATCGCCCCGGCATCGTCGGCGTCAACATCGGCGCGAACAAGGATTCGCCCGACCGCATCGCCGACTACGCCGCGATGACCCGCCTGATGGCGCCGCTCGCCAGCTACCTGGCGGTCAATATCTCCAGCCCGAACACGCCGGGCCTGCGCGCCCTGCAGGACGAGGGTGCGCTGACCGCGCTGCTCGACGCCGTGTTCCAGGCGCGTGGCGAGGTCTGCCCCGCGGGCGCTCCGCCGGTCTTTCTCAAGGTCGCGCCGGACCTCGAGCCGCCCGACATCGCCGCGATCGCGCGCATCGCCATCGACCGCAAGCTGGGCGCACTGATCGTGTCCAACACCACGATAACCCGGCCCCGGTTGCGTTCGCGTCACGTTGGCGAAGCGGGCGGCCTGTCGGGTGCCCCGCTGCGCGATCTCGCGCTCGCCCGCCTGCGCGATTTCCGCCATGCAACCGGCGGGGAGCTTCCCCTGGTCGGCGTGGGGGGCATCGCGACCGCACAGGATGCCTGGGCCCGCATCCGCGCCGGTGCGAGCCTGGTGCAGCTCTACAGCGCGATGGTCTACGAAGGTCCGGGCATCGCCCGCCGCATCGTGCGCGGCCTGGAAGGATTCATGCGGCAGGAGGGCTTCGCCACGCTGGCCGAGGCGGTCGGGAGCGACGCGGCTTAAGGCTTGCCCTGCAGGACCACGCCCTCGCGGCGCGGATCGTAGCCGCCGTCGATCTGCCCATTGCGCACGATCACGCCCTGCACCCCCGAATCCTCGCCCTGCCCCGGCACCAGCTTGAGCCCGCGCGCCGCGAGCGCCTCCACGATCGCGGGGTCGAACTCGCTCACTTCCGCGCCGATGGTGTTGCCGCGCGCGATGAGATTGGGCAGCGCCAGCGCCTGCTGCATCGGCAGGCCCCAGTCGACCGCGCCGACCAGCGACTTGCCGACATAGGCGAGGATCGCGTTGCCACCGGCCGAGCCGATCGCCCCGGCGAATTTCCCTTCCCGGTCGAGCATGATCAGCGGGATCATCGACGAGCGCGGTCGCTTGCCGGGCGCCACCGCATTGGGCGCCGCGCGGCCGTCCGCCTGGACCGGGTCGAACGAGAAATCGGTCAGCTGGTTGTTGAGGAAGAAGCCGTCGACCATGCGGCCGGTGCCGAAAATCGATTCGACCGTGGTCGTCATCGAGATCACGTTGCCGTGTGCATCGCCGACGATGAAGTGCGACGTGCCCGCCGGCTCGATCGTGCGATCGGCCCGCGTCGTGCGGGCCCCTGCCGGGTGGCCGGCCGCCACGGCCGGTGCGGCGGTCGGCCCGATCAGCGCGGCGCGCGCATCGAGGTAGGCCGGGTCGAGCAGACCCTCGATCGGCACCTGCACGAAATCGGCATCGCCGAAATAGGCATCGCGGTCGGCGTACATCAGCCGGCTCGCCTCGGCGAAGAGATACCACGCCTGCGGATCGTTCGGTCCCCGGCTGGCGATATCGGTCCGCTCGAGCAGGCCGAGCAGCTCGAGAAAGGCCGCCCCGCTCGACGGGGGCGGCGGCACGCAGACGTCGTATTCATGCCACGGGCGGCAGACCGGTTCGCGCTTGATCGGGCGATAGCCGGCAAGGTCGGCCATCGTCATCGACCCTTCGAGCGGAGCCTGCCGCGTGCGCTGGACGATCCTGGCCGCCGTGCTGCCCTTGTAGAGCGCGTCCGTCCCCTGCGCCGAAAGGCGCCGCAGGAACGCGGCGTACTCGGGGTTCTTCAGGCGGTCGCCGACTTCGATCGGCGTGCCGTCCGGGCGCGAGAAATAGCGCTTCGCGTCGGGCTGCCGGATCTGCGGGAACGGCCCCTTGAGCATGCGGCCGAGCCGCGGACTGACGATGAAACCTTCCTCGGCCGCCGCGATGGCGGCATCGAACAGGCCGTTCCAGGGCAGCGCGCCGTGTTCCTTCTGCGCCAGGGCAAGCGCCGCGAGGGCGCCCGGCACCCCGGTCGCCCGGCCGCTCACCACTGCATCGCGAAAGCCGATCGGCTTGCCGGCCGAATCGAGGAACATCGTCGGGCTGGCCTGCGCCGGCGCGACCTCGCGACCGTCGTAGACGACCACCTTGCCGCTCGCGGCATCGAAATAGGTGAGGAAGCCGCCGCCGCCCATGCCCGAGGATTGCGGCTCGACGAGCGAGAGCATGGCCTGCACCGCGAGCGCCGCGTCGGCCGCGTTGCCGCCGCGCTGCAGCACGTCCATCCCGGCCTTCGCGGCGAGCGGGTTGGCCGCAATCGCGAAGGGTCGGGCGGTCGCCGGCGCGATCGCGGCGGGCGCGGTCTCCGCGGCGGGAACGGTGGTGCAGGATGCGAGGGTGAGAGCCAGCGCAGCGAACAGGGAGCGACCGAATTCCATACTGCCGCTCCTAATCGTTCGGCGCGCGCCCTGTCCATCCGGCAACTCGCGCAAGCGCGGCTCCTCGCACCTTGTCGTGGACCCGCGCGCGCCGTAAGCCGTCCGGGGCTACGAACCGCTCAGGGCGGTCCTTGGGGATGGAGATGCGCGCAACGTGCAGATGAGCGACTTCGACGCGGCGCCGAACCTGGTGACGCTGTTCCTGCAACGGGCCGACGAACTGGGCGACCGGCCCTTCCTCGTCGCCAAGCGCGATCGCCAGTGGCAGGCGACCACCTGGCGCGAGGCGGCCGACGCGGTCTGCCTGCTGGCCGAATCGCTGCGCCGGCTCGGGCTGGCCGAGGGCGACCGGGTCATGCTGGTGATGGAAAACCGCCCCGAGTGGGCGATCGCAGACCTGGCGATCATGGCTGCCGGATGCGTGACGACGCCGGCCTACACCACCAACACCGATCGCGACCACGAGCATATCCTGGAAAATTCGGGCGCGCGGGCGGCAATCGTCTCCAGCCAGAAGCTCGGCACGCCGCTGGTGCGGGCGATGATTCACACCGGGCTTGGCGCAGCACATCATCGGCATCGATGCGCTCAGGACCGGCCAGTCGGGCGCGTTCGACTGCCACCTCTGGTCCGACATGACCACCGGCGACGCCGCAGCGGCGCGCGCCGCGGTCGACGGGCGCATCGCCGCGATCGGGCGGCGCGACCCGGCCTGCATCATCTACACCAGCGGCACCAGCGGCGCTCCGCGCGGGGTGCAACTGCCCCACGGGGCGATCCTGCACAACGTCGATGCCGCAGCGCACGTCCTGGTCGAGGATTTCGGCTGGGACGAGGAGCGCTTCCTGTCGTTCCTGCCGCTGTCCCACGCGCTCGAACATACCGCCGGGCTCCACCTGCCGATCGGGATGGGCGCGGAGATCTGGTTCGCCGAAGGTCTCGACAAGCTGGCGAGCAATATCGAGGAGGCCCGGCCGACCATCATGGTCGTCGTCCCGCGGCTGTTCGAACTGATCCGCGGACGGATGGTCAAGGCGGTCGAGAAGCAGGGCAAGCTCGCCAACTGGCTGCTCGACCGCGCGCTCACCCTGTCGGAGCGCAAGGCGAACGGTCAGCGCTCGATGCTCGACTGGCCGGTCGAGCGCCTGCTCGCGCGAACGATTGCGCCCAAGGTGCAGGAACGTTTCGGCGGCCGGATCAAGGCGCTGGTGTCGGGCGGGGCGCCGCTCAATCCCGAGATCGGAACCTTCTTCGAGGCGATGGGGCTCGTCACGCTGCAGGGCTATGGCCAGACCGAGAGCGCGCCGCTGATCAGCGTCAACCGGCCCGCCGTTGGCGTGAAGCTGTCGACCGTCGGTCCGCCGGTGCGCGGGGTCGAGGTGAAGATCGCCGAGGATGGCGAGATCCTCTGCCGCGGCGAATGCGTGATGACCGGCTACTGGCGCGATCCGGAGGCGACCGCGAAGGCCATCGTCGACGGCTGGCTTCACACCGGCGACATCGGCCACCTCGACGAGAAGGGCCGGATCGTCATCACCGACCGCAAGAAGGACATCATCGTCAACGACAAGGGCGACAACATCGCCCCGCAGCGGCTCGAATCGATGCTCACGCTGCAGCCCGAGATCGCGCAGGCGATGGTGAGCGGTGACAAGCGGCCCTACATCGTCGCGCTGATCGTGCCCGATCCCGACTGGTCGTGCGAATGGGCCCAGGCCAACGGCGAGAAGTTCGACCTGCCCGCGCTGCAGGAACTGCCCGCCTATCGCGCGGCAATGCGCAGCGCGATCGATCGCGTGAACGCCGAGCTTTCGGTGACCGACAAGGTCCGCCAGTTCACCTTCGCCGACGAGGGTTTCACGACCGAGAACCACATGCTGACGCCGAGCATGAAGATCCGCCGCGCTCCGATCCGCGAGAAATACCAGTCCCGGCTCGACGCGCTCTACAAGTAGGGCGTCCGCCGCTCAGGCCGGTTCGGCTTCCACCCGCTCGGGATAAAACTGCGGTTCGCGATCGGACCAGCCGGGCGCGGTGGCGGCAGCTTCGCTGAGCGACTGGAGCAGCATCTTGCGCCGCCCAGGCCGGATCTGCGGCAGCGCGGCGGCGCTGCAGAAGGCGGCCGGCAGCCACGGTCGCGCCCTGGCGCCGAGCAGGCGTTCGTAGAGGAAGCGATAGGCCGAGAAGCTCTCGATCCGCTCGAGCGCGAGGTCCTGCGCGGTGACGCGCATGAGCGGGCCCATGAACGCCTCGAGCCCGGCCATGGTCGTTTCGCACGGGACCATGTCCTTCAGCGTGCGCAGTTCGCGGTAGGCGAGGTACTGGCCGCGGATCGCAGATCCGTCGCCGTCGTGGCTCCAGGTCTTGAAGGCGTCGCCGCGAGCGAAGGCGATATCCAGGCTGCGCTCGATGAACAGCTGTTCGGCCTCGGTGAAGCTGGCGAACTCGCGCAGCTCGGCAATGGTCAGCGATGCAGTCCCGGTCTTCGCCATGATGGCCCCCGTGTGTGTCGGAAGCGAATGTCACCGAATGTGGTTAAGAACCGGTAAGCGGTGCGGCGAAACTGCTAACCTGTCAAAATTCTTGGCAAATCTTCCAGCAGGCCTATCGTCCGCCCGGCGGTCGCGCCAAACGGGGAGATTCTTCCATGAAGACAATGAAGACGAGCATGTTGCTGGCGCTTGCCGCCGTGTCGCTGACGGCGCTGTCCGCCTGCAACCAGGAAGCGGACGATGTCGCCACGGCACCGGCCGCAACCGGGATCGACGGGACCTGGGTCGCCGACCTTTCGACGGTGAAGCTGGAAGGTTCGCCCGACGAGCTGCTGCTCAAGGACGGCACCTACACCTGTTCCACCTGCGTCCCGCCGCTGACCATTCCCGCTGACGGCGAGTATCACGACGTGACCGGGCGCGACTATTCCGATGCGATCGCGGTCAAGGTCGACAGCGACAGCCAGGTCACCATGCGCTCGAAGAAGGGCGACCAGGAAATGGGATCGAGCACCTATACCGTCGCGCCGGACGGCAAGACCATGACGCAGGCATACACCGACACCTCTGTGCCCAATGCGCCCCCGGTCACCGGCAAGACGACCATGAACCGGGTGGGAGAGGCGCCCGCCGGCGCCCATGCCATTTCCGGCAAGTGGCAGACCGGCACGATCGACAACGTGAGCCAGGAAGGCCTGACCGTGACCTTCGTTACCACCGGCGACACGCTGAAGATGAGCAGCCCCGATGGCACCGGCTTCGAAGCCAAGCTCGACGGGACCGACGCGCCGATCAGCGGCGACATGGCCAACACGATGGTCTCGGTCACCAAGACCGGCGAAAACAGCTGGACCCAGGTCACCAAGCGCGACGGCAAGGTCGTCGGCACGACCGAGTTCAACCTCGACGGCGACACGTTGCATGTCGTCTCGACCAACGAGCGGACCGGCGACAAGACCTCGTACGACGCCCGGCGGCAGTAACCGGCGGATTGGCGGCGCGGGCCGGCCGGCCTGCGCCGCGCCTTCAGGCGAGTCCTTCGGGCGCGGGCACCGGATCTCGGTGCGCCTGGGCGGCCGCGCGACGGCGGAACCAGCTCTCTAGGCCCGCGTAGATCGCCACGGCGGCGAGGGTTCCGACCACGCCGTCCATCACGTAATGCCAGCCGAGCGCGACCGAGAGCACCGCGATGGCAAGCCACGCGGCAACCGCCAGCGGCGCGAACATTGGCGCGGCCACGCGGACCGCGATCACCGTCCACGCGCTCGTCGCCACGTGGAGCGAGGGCATGGCCGAGATGCCGCCGCCCGCGCCGAACGCCCCGCCCGCGTAGATGGTCCAGAGATAGTCGCCGATCGCGCGCGTCTCGGCCCCGCCGTCGAGCCCGGCGAAGCGGTTCCCGTAACCCAGCCGTTCATAGAAGATCGGCCCCGCCGCGGGCACCAGCAGGTGGATCAGCGGGCCGGCCAGCGACCACAGGGCGAAATAGCCCAGCAGGGCCGCCGAGCGCCGCGGCGAGGGCGGCGCCAGCAGCACCAGCAGGAAGGCCCAGGTGATCGTGACGAACCACAGCGGGTGATAGACCATCCCGGCATAGGGAAGATTTGCCCACGCCAGCGCCCGCCATGGCGGAGTGCCGAGGAACAGCGCCTCGCCGATGTCGGCCAGGATACGGTCCGCGGTGAACGGGACCAGTGCGTTGAGCAGCGGCTTGAGCCACATGAAGGCGATGAGGTTCATCCCCGCCAGCGCCACGCCGGCGGCGAGCAGCAGGTTGCGCCGCGGTTGCGCCAGGGCGACGCGCCGGACCTCGGCGAAAGGGCTCGCGACACCCGCTCGCAGCAGGCGCACGAAGGCGATGGCGCTGAAGATCAGGGCCGCCAGCGCCATCCATGCCGGCAGGATGCGCAAGGTCGACATCAGGCCGCCGTTTTCGGGGACGAGGGCCAGAGCCGAAAGCGCCGTCATGGCCGTCAGCCCAAGGCCCGGCACGAGCCACTCCTGCTCTCGCATGATTCCGTCGCCCCGTTGCGTCCGACAGGGCGATTAGCGCCGGATGGTTAATTTGGTCCTTAGGCGGCTAGATCAACCCGGCCAGCGGGCTGCTGGGATCGGCATACTTGCGCGTCCCCATGCGCCCGGCGAGATAGGCCGCGCGGCCCGCCTCCACGGCCAGCTTCATCGCCCGGGCCATCAGGATCGGGTCCTTCGCTTCGGCGATCGCGGTGTTCATCAGCACGCCGTCGCAGCCCAGTTCCATCGCCACCGCCGCATCGCTCGCCGTGCCGACCCCGGCATCGACCAGCACCGGCACCCTGGCGCCTTCCACGATCAGGCGGATCGTGACCCGGTTCTGGATGCCGAGTCCCGAGCCGATCGGGGCACCGAGCGGCATGATCGCGACCGCGCCAGCCTGTTCCAGCTGCTGCGCCGCGATGGGGTCGTCGACACAGTAGACCATCGGCTTGAAGCCTTCCTTCGCCAGCGTCTCGCAGGCCGTCAGCGTCTCGCGCATGTCGGGATAGAGCGTGCGCGCCTCGCCCAGCACCTCCAGCTTGACCAGGTCCCAGCCGCCCGCCTCGCGCGCCAGCCGCAGCGTGCGGATGGCCTCGTCGGCGGTGAAGCAGCCAGCGGTGTTGGGCAGATAGGTGACCTTCTTCGGGTCGATGTAATCCATCAGCACCGGCTTGCTCGGGTCGGAGATGTTCACCCGGCGCACCGCCACCGTCACGATCTCCGCGCCCGAGGCTTCGACCGCAGCCGCGTTCTGCGCAAAGTCCTTGTACTTGCCGGTGCCGACGATCAGGCGGCTGCGAAAGGTGTGCCCGGCAACGGTCCAGGTGTCGGAATCGGCGCTGGTTGTCTGCATGTCCATGCCGCGCGAGGTAGGCCCGTCGCCCCTGCGGTGCAACAGGCTGGGAACGCCTCAGCCCCCGCCCACGAAGTGGACGATCTCCAGCACGTCGCCATCGGCCAGCGGCGCCTCGCCGTGAGTCGAGCGGGGCACGATCAGCCCATTGCGCTCCACCGCGACCTTTTCGGGCTTGAGCCCGAGCTCGGTCACCAGCGCGAGGATGGTCGGCGCACCGGTGCGACGCGATTCGCCGTTGATGGTAAGGGAGAGGGCGGTCATCACGCGGTTGAAATAGCGCGCGGCAGCGGCGATGCAAGGCTGCGGCGGGGAGGCAAATCCTCGCCGGCGTCAGCCGGGGAACAAGATCATCGGGTCGACGAACGAGCCGGTTGCCGTGTCCAGGTTCAGCAGCATCAGATCCTGAGGTGCATAGCCGCCGGCAAAGATGAGCGTCACGTCGGGATCGAGGTCGCCGTCGGCATGATAAAGCGTCAGGATGGTGTTGCCATCGGCATAGGCGACCGTCGCCTGTCCGTTTCCGTCCGCAAGGCTCGAGGTCGGCGCAGTATCGCCGACGTACTCCCACTTCTGGGAGCCCGCGAGGCTCGTGTTCGCGTCGGCGAACGTCATTCCCAGCGTGTCGGCTCCGTCGCGGTTGTAATCCATGATGGTCGCCGTGACGCTGGTCCAGACGATGAAGATATCGTCGTCCGCGCCGCCCACCGCGATGTCGTGCCCGGTCGAATCGAGGTAGATCGTGTCGTTGCCGTCGCCGCCGTCCATGTAGTCGTCGCCGCCACGCCCCTGGAGGTCGTCGTTACCCGCACCGCCATAGATGAAGTCGGAGCCCTCGCCCCCATCCAGGATATCCCTTCCGTCGCCGCCGTAAAGATAATCGGCGTCGTCACCACCATATAATCGGTCGTCCCCCGTCCCGCCGTAGATGGTGTCGCTGCCGGCGCCGCCTGCGAGGAAATCGTTCCCCCCCAGCCCGCTGATCGTGTCGTTCCCGGCGCCTCCGGTGATGCTGTTCTTGCGGTCGTTCCCGGTCAGGGTCTGGTCGACCGGCGGTTTGATCGGCTTGGGCATCGGAATGCTCCTCTCGGTTCGATGCCGCAGGATATTCCCTTTGCCGCGTGCGCAATATAATCTGTTCGGATTACTCCCGGTCTTCGACGCACTGGCCGTGCCGGTCGAGCCCAATGCCTGCGCTCGCTCGCCGTTTCGTGATTATAGACCGGAAGGGAAGTCAGCCGTTCCGGAAAGGAGAGGCGCCCTTGGGCGTCGCGCCAGTTCTAACGCATGCTCCGCAGGTTCAGCACATGCCCGGCCGCGACAAGCGTGACGCCGATGACCGTCAGGACCGCTTCTTCCACCCCGTGCGGCACGGCGAGCGCGCCGCCCATGAAGCTGAGGCCGGTCATCGCGGTTACGAAAGGCGGGGCGCGGCGGTGCTTGAGCGCGCCGAGACCAATGGCCACGGCTGCGACGAGGGTCGCCAGGACCAGCCCCCAGCGGTGGATCGCGGGATTGAGCAGGAAGGTTCCGCCCAGGCCGAGCGCGCCGACCACGAACAGGCTGGCGACGCAATGCACCGCGCACAGGCAAGAGAGCGTCATGCCCAGCCGGTCGAACCGGTGGCGAATCGTGGAAAGCGTAAGGGCCATTTCGGACGCCTAGATATGTGACGGTGTAACGTTGCGCAAGCTCCGCTTGTCGAAGTCAAACTCGCTTGGCCTTGCGATTCCCTCGCATCGAAGGCACACACGCGCGCAACTTTCATGGTCGCGGCTGCAGGAGATATCGGCTTGGGCGCAGGGCCCGTCATGGCGCTGGATCTGCGTCCGCGCGCGCTTGCTCGCTGGCTGCTGCTCGTGGCTGCGCTGGTCGTCCTGATGGTCACCATCGGTGGGATTACGCGGCTGACCGAATCCGGCCTGTCGATCACCGAGTGGAAGCCGGTGACAGGCGCGCTGCCGCCCCTGAGCAATGCGCAGTGGCAAGCCGAGTTCGAGGCCTATCAGCAGATCGGCGAGTACAAGCAGGTTGCCGGCCCTGCGGGGATGACGCTGGCCGATTACAAGTTCATCTATTTCTGGGAGTGGTCGCACCGCTTGCTCGGCCGGCTCATCGGGCTCGCCTTCGCGCTGCCGCTGGCGTGGTTCTGGCTGCGCGGGGCGATCCCCGCCGGGTACAAGCCGCGCCTGCTCGCCCTGCTCGCGCTCGGCGGGCTGCAGGGAGTGTTCGGGTGGTACATGGTCAGGTCCGGCCTCAACACGCAGATGACCGACGTGAGCCACTTCTGGCTGTCGATCCACCTGCTGACCGCCCTGTTCACGCTCGGCGGACTCGTCTGGACGGCGCTCGACCTGCGCCAGCTTTCCGCCGGCCATCCCCGCCCGGCCCGGCTGACCGGGCTGGCGGCGGCGACGCTCGCCGTGCTGTTCGTGCAGCTGATGCTCGGCGCGTGGACGGCGGGGCTCAACGCGGGCCTCGCCAGCGACACCTGGCCGCTGATGAACGGGCGCATCGTGCCCGAATATTCGGGCAGCTTCCTGTGGGCTGCGGCGCACGACCCGTTCCTCGTCCATTTCCTCCATCGCTGGTGGGCCTGGATCGCAGTCGCGATGCTGGTCTGGCTGGCGCGGCGGGTGCGCGCGGCCGAACGCGCGGCCTCGGTCGCGGTTCACGTCGCCTTCGGCACGCAGGTCCTGCTCGGCATCGCCACCGTCCTGACCGGGGTCGCGCTGTGGCTCGCGGTGCTGCACCAGTTGACCGGCGCGCTGCTCGTTGCGGCGACGGTATGGGCGGCGCACGTGGCCGGGCGCGGACGCAGCGGCGTGCTCCAGTGAGCGCGCCATGGTGAGCGCCCTCGACCGGCGCGCGCTCGTGCGGCTGTTCGGCGCCGCGGCGCTCGCTTCACTGGGCGCCACGCGCGCGGTGGCGCGGGCCGCCGGCCCGGGGCCGGGGCAGGGACTGGGCCGGTTCGTCCCTCCGCCGGGCCCGATGCGCTATACGCGGCAGCTGGTTCGCACGATGGCCGGGGGCTATTCGCTCACCGTTGAGCGCAGCTTTGCGGTGCGCTTCGAACCTGCGGTGCAGGGGTTCGTCGTGGCGGGCGAGCAGACCGGGGTCGAGGTCGAGGCGCCGACCACGCTGGCGGCGTTGGCGGCGCTGGAGCGCAAGCGGGTCGAAACAGGGCTCTTCCCGCTGCGTCTCGATCGGCTGGGGCGGATCATGGACGCACCCGGGGAGCCTCGGCTCGCCGACATCGACCAGGTTCTCGCGGCGACGCGCGCGGTAATCGAGCAGCGCCCGCTGACGGCCAGCGAGCGGGCCGAGGCAGCGCAGTTCCTCGCGCTGGTCCACCAGTCGGCTTCGGGTTTCCTGTCGCACCTTCCGGCCGACCTCTTCGCGCCGGTCGAGCGGCAGCGGGTCGAGCAACGCACGCTGGACCTGCCGGGAGAGGATGGCACGGTGCGGGTCGAATTCGTCGCTGAGACGGACCCTCGCTCGGGCCTCATGCAGCACGCGCGGCGCGAGATCGTGACCCGGATCGGCGACCAGAGCCGGGCGACCCGCGAGGACTGGACGCTGCGGCCGCTCTAGGCCGTAAAGAGGTTTGCGGTATTATTTTACCTCTCCGCAAACCCGCGGAATGCCTTGACTTTCGGCCTCTCCCCGGACAAATGCGCCGCTCTCGCGGGCCGTTTCGAATCGGTCCTGCGAATGTATTTCATCAACAAGGTAACCCAGCCATGAAGGCGCTCAGCAAGCAGACCCGGTCGATCAAGCCGGCCGAGGTCGAAAAGAAGTGGCACCTGATCGACGCCGACGGCCTCGTCGTCGGCCGTCTCGCGGTGATCATCGCCAACCACCTGCGCGGCAAGCACAAGCCGACCTTCACCCCTCACGTCGACTGCGGCGACCACGTCGTCGTCATCAACGCTGACAAGGTGCGGTTCACCGGCAACAAGCTGAAGACGCAGACCTACTACAAGCACACCGGCTACGCCGGCGGCCTCAAGGAAGTCACCGCCGACAAGGTCCTCGCCGGCCGCTTTCCCGAGCGCGTGCTCGAGAAGGCCGTCGAGCGCATGATCCCGCGTGGCCCGCTCGGCCGCGACCAGATGCGGGCACTGCACCTCTACGCCGGCACCGAGCATCCGCACGACGGGCAGCAGCCCGTCACGCTCGACGTCGCTTCGCTCAATCGCAAGAACAAGGTGGCCAAGTGATGGCTGACGAAAAGAACACAGTGTCGGATCTCGCCGACCTCAAGAACATCGCCGGTGACGCGCCGGCCGGCGACGCCGCGGTCGCCGAGGGCACCGAGACGATCGTCGCCACTTCCGTCTCGAACGCCCCGCTGCGTGAGAAGGAAGTCGACGCTCAGGGCCGCTCCTACGCCACCGGCCGCCGGAAGGACGCCGTCGCCCGCGTGTGGCTCAAGCCCGGCAGCGGCAAGATCACTGTCAACGGCCGCGAGCAGGAGGTCTATTTCGCCCGCCCGTCGCTGCGCCTCGTGATCAACCAGCCGTTCCAGGTCGCCGACCGTGAAGGCCAGTACGATATCGTCGCCACCGTCAAGGGCGGCGGCCTCTCGGGCCAGGCCGGTGCGGTCAAGCACGGCATCAGCCAGGCGCTGACGAAGTTCGAACCCGAGCTTCGCGCCGCGGTGAAGGCTGCCGGCTTCCTCACCCGCGACAGCCGCGTGGTCGAGCGCAAGAAGTACGGCCGAGCCAAGGCCCGCCGCAGCTTCCAGTTCTCGAAGCGCTAAGCTGTACGGACAAGTTTCCGCGACGGCGGAATGGAAGGGCGGCCCTGCGAGGGGCTGCCCTTTTCAATAGACCGGCGGATCTTCTGCCGGAACCGTTCCAACCGGGGCGACCGGATCGCCTGCCTCGCGCGGCGGAAGGGCATTCTCCGGCACCTTGTCGATTTGCATCGCCCGCGTGGGCACGTCGCCCAGATTGCGCACCGTCACATGCACCCCGGTCTCATCGATCGTCAGGTCGTTGAAGCTGGGCGGCGAGGAGCGGATGCGCTGAGACAGCGTTCCGGCACCGATCATCCGCAGTGGACCCGCGGGCGTCGCCTGAACCAGGTCAAAGGCGTCATGCACGTGCCCCGTAAGAATCGCGAGGACTCCCTTGCGTGCCAACGCCGCCATCGCCTCGTTGCCATTGATCGTCAGCCGCTTGCCCCGCGCGTTGTATTCCTCAAGCGGGTGATGGGCGGTCACGAGTATGCGGGTTCCGGTGGGAACCTGATCGATCGCGGATAGCGTCTGCCGCAGGGCTTTGTCGGTCACCCAGCCGTTCGACCAGGGAAAGCGCCACTGCGCGCGGGTCGCGGTCTTGAGCGGTACGATCGCCAGACCGGGCAGGTCGATCTCCTTTTCGAGCAGCGCCTCGATCTGGCGAAAGCGTCGATAGGGGTCGGTGAACCGTTCGATCAGGTTGAAATAGGGCATGTCGTGGTTGCCCACCTCGACGGTGACCGGCACGTCGAGCGAGGAAATCCACCGGCAGGCCGCGGTGAACTCGCGATGGCGCGCGCGCATCGTCAAGTCCCCTGTGATGCAGACCGCATCGGGCCGCTCCCGCTCGATGCAGCCCTTGGCCCACGGAATCGCCTGCGGGTGCTCGAGCCCGAAATGGAGGTCCGAAAGGTGGAAGATGCGGGTCATGCTTCGGTCTTGGCTCAAGCGGCGCGGACGTTCAACTGCGCTGCCCCGCCTTGAGCGAGAGGAACTCGAGGTCGGCGACACGCAGGGATATCCGCTCCTCGTTTGCGCCGGTGCAACGCTCCCCGTCGATCATCAGTTCGATCGGGTCATCCGAGCGCAGCAGCACGCTTTCGAGACGGCCGAGCTCGTCGTGCGGGCCCTCGCGGAACTCCCGCATCAGGATCGCGACCCCTTGGCGGAAATAATCGCCGAGGCCGTCCGCGTGATAGCCGTCGACGCGCATTCTGCCCTCGTCGACCGACAGGAGAAGCGCGGGATAGCCTTCCGGGTTTCCGACTGCCGGCTCCGCCAGGAAGACAGGCGGGCCAACCGTGGTCTGCTGAATCGCTTCGCCAGCGCTGCGGGCCAGGGCCGGAACGTCGAGGTCGCGCATTGTCTCGCGTACTTCGGACCAGGTCGCGCCGGGACCCGCGAGCACTTCGGAGTGCGCGAATCCGCGCGAGGTCTGAATCAGGCTGTGGCGCGTATGGCCGAGAGTGCCATCCTCGAAGGCGTAAAGTATGTCTTCGAGCGTCGCTTCCTCGCCATGCAACGAGCGTGAGAGCAGGTTTGCCGTGCCGCCGGGCAGGACGAGGACGGCGCCGCCAAATCCTTCAGCCCGCTCGATCGCCGCGTTTGCGGTGCCGTCGCCGGTGAAGACGGCGAGGACCTCCGGCGCGTCGGCGACGAGCAGGTCGCGATCCGGCAGTTCATCGCGCGGGACGACGAAGATGCGATCGGGCGACAGTCGTTCGCACAGCCCCGCGACGGAATCGTCGTCGTTGCTGCCGCTTGCCTCGTTGCAGATGAACCACAGCCGCGCCGCCATTCCGCGATAGCGCGCGGGAAGGTCCCGCGGTTCCCGGCTCACACTCGTTTCGTCAGGATGATCCACGCGGCGAGGGCGTTCAGCAGCGTATAACCGAAGTATCCCCAGCCCCACCCCGCATCGCCGGTCTCGACCAGAAGCATCGCGGCGAGCAGGATGAGGAACTCCACCACCAGCGTCCCCCTCCCGCCGAGCATGTGCACGAACCACGGCACGCGCCCGAGCATGGGATGGTCGCTTTCGAGTACCGCCTTGTGCATGGCGAAATTGGTCACGCCGAGCACAAAGACGATCAGCAAGGGCAGCATGCCTCCGGATTTGGGGTTCCGCACGTCGATTGCAATCGGTCGTTCGCCCGCCTTGGAATGTCGTTGGTCGTCTCGCGCTACATTTGTCGCGCCGTTTCGGGTGTCGGTCGATGCCGCCGCGCATCGTGGCGGATTTCAGGCGACTGTCTTTCCTGTGCCGCGGCCCTCCCCAGTCCCCCGGGCCGCGGCGCCCCGGCCGGCGCCTCTTGCGCAGGCCCAGAAAAAGGAGAGATTTGATGACTTTTCGTCCCCTCGCCCTCGCCGCGGCTTGTGCCGCAAGCGCCCTCCTTCTCTCGCCCGCGATTGCGCAGGCTGCTGAGCAGGTGACCATCGAGTACAAGGACCTCGACCTGAACACGCAGCGCGGTCTGGCAGAACTCGACCAGCGCACCGAACGCGCCGCCGAACAAGCCTGCGCCGCAGGCCGCATCACGACCGGCACGATCCTGAAGTCGCGCGCCGAGAAGCAGTGCTACAAGGAAACGCTCGCCCAACTGCGCCAGCAGATGGCCCAGCTCGTTCAGCGCGAAACCCGCGGGTGATGATGGCCGCCCAGGCGGCGTGGGCCGGACGGCCCGCGTCGCCTCAGCGGCCGGCCATCGATTTTACGCGGCGCAGATAGGTCCGGCCGATCCGCAGCGCCTCCCCGTTTTCCAATTCGACCGCCCAGACCCCCAATCCTTCGTGCTTGAGTCCGCGAATCGCTTCGCGCCGCAGGATCGTCGAGCGGTGAATGCGAATGAACTCCGCAGGGTCGAGCTTCTCTTCCAGCCCGGCGATCGTCTGCAACAAAAGGTAGCTGCGATCACCCACGTGCAGGCGGACGTAATCGCGTTCGGCGTCGATCCGGTCGACCTGCGTCGCCTCGATGCGCAGCAATTCGGAGCGATGCGGCACCCAGAACTCCTGCAGCCACTGATCCTCGCCGCGCTTGCGGCTGCCGCGCCGCGAGATCGCGCGAGCCACGGCCCTTTCGAGGCGGTCGGCTGCGACAGGCTTGAGAACGTAGTCGACCGCGTCCAAGTCGAAAGCTTCGACTGCGAAATCTTCATGCGCGGTGACGAAAATCACCGCTGGCGGGTCGTCGGCGTTCGCCACTTCGCGCGCCACGGCCAGGCCATCCAAGCCCGGCATGGTCATATCGAGCAGCAGGAGGTCTGGCGAAAGCTTGGCGGAAAGGCGCAGCGCCGATTCGCCGTCGCTCGCAGTCCCGACCACGTTCAAGTTGTCTATCTCGGCGCACAGCACCTGCATTCGCTCGATCGCGAGCGGCTCGTCATCGACGATCAATGTGCGAAGCGGACCGGTCTCGCCTGTGCTTTGCCAATCGCCCTGAGCTTGTCGAAGCGTCATGCTGCCTCCCGGATTTCACCCACCAGCGGCAGGCGCAAGTGCGTCGCATAGCCTTCGGAGGTAGGGCCGGAAACCACTGATGCCTCGTCGCCGAAGCGTGCGGCGAGGCGTTGCTGGACGTTGCCGAGGCCGATGCCGAAGCCCGGGCGCGGTTCGCCGGTCTTGGCGAGCGCCGCCCCGTTGTCGGCCACGGAGACCACGAGTCGGCCATATTCCTCGCGCGCCGAAACTGTGATCGTGACCCTGCCCGAGGAAGGCGCGACTGCATGCTTGACCGAATTCTCGACCAGGGGCTGCAGGATCATTCCCGGGATGTGTGCCCCGGCCAGGTTTTCGGGCAGGTCGAACCTTGCCTCGAGACGCTCGGGGAAGCGCGCAGTTTCGATGTCGAGATAGAGGCGTTGAAGGTCGAACTCTTCCTGCAGCGGCACCTCGGACGTCGGATCGCCGGCCAGGCTGCGGCGGTAGAACGTGCTCATGGTCTGGATCATTCGTTCGGCCGCGGCGGTTTTTCCGGTGAGGACAAGCGAGGACAGCGAATTCAAGGTGTTGAACAGGAAATGGGGGTTCACCTGGTAGCGCAGTGAGCGCAGCTCCGCCGCCTTGGCCGCCCGCCGGAACGTCCCTTCGCGCCGTTCGGCCGCGCGTGCCTTCTCGCCGGTCAGGAATGCGAGATAGAGGGCGCACCACGTCAGCAGCATGAAGTACCGGCCGAAGGCGATTTCGGCCAGGCTCTGCCAGACGCGCAGCTCCTCCGTCTGGCGGCTGATGGTGACCGCCCCGCCCGCATCGGGCAGCGTCTTTTCCACCAGCAGGTCGCCCGACGCGTCGCGCCGAACCTGCAGGCCCTGCTGCTCCGCCATCCGGCGCAGCGCCCGCTCCTCGACAGAGCGGAAGGCGATCTGGTTGGCCTGCGCCAGCATGACGGCGACCGGTAGCGAAAGCAGCAGCGCGGCGGTGATCTTGGTCCACAGCGGCTTGTCGTCGAACAGGCGCAGGACCAGCCACATGCCGAGCATGATCACCACGCCGGCCAGGCAGACCAGCGCCCGCCGCCAGATCATTTCCTCCTCGAAGCCGAGGTCGAGCGCGAGCGAGCGCAAGTGAGATCAGGATGAAGTAGCAGACCCACAGCCCGACGATCGACGCCAGGACTGTCGGGAACGGCACGCGGGCGGGGCCGTCGTCGACGATCTCATTGTCCATCCAACCGCCATAGACCGGGCGCAGGGCGAATCGCCAGAGCCGATGTCGAGGCGATTCGGCGCTTGGTCGAAGCCGACGAACGGCGCTCAGGCGCCTTCGAGCAGCTTTTCAGAAGCGATCTTCCGTTTCCATTCGGCCGGAGCGAGCGCGTGGACATTGTTCCCCGCTGCGTCGACCGCGACGGTCACCGGCATGTCCTCCACGGTAAACTCGTAGATCGCTTCCATACCGAGATCTTCGAAGGCGACGACCTTCGCCTCGCGGATCGCCCGGCTGACAAGGTAGGCCGCACCACCAACGGCCATCAGATAGGCGACCTTGTGCTTCGCGATCTCCTGCACCGCGCCCTGCCCGCGCTCGGCCTTGCCGATCATCGCCAGCAATCCGAGATCGAGCATCGTGTCGGTGAACTTGTCCATCCGGGTGGCGGTGGTCGGGCCGGCAGGGCCGACGACCTCGCCCACTACAGGGTCGACGGGTCCGACGTAGTAGATCGCTCTGCCCCTGAAGCTGACCGGCAGATCCTCGCCCCTGTCGAGCATGTCCTTGATGCGCTTGTGCGCCGCGTCCCGTCCGGTGAGCATGTTTCCGCTTAGCAGCAGTCTGTCGCCGGCCTTCCAGCTCTGGACGATCTGCGGTGTCAGCGCGTCGAGATCGACCCGCTTGGCTGCAGCGTCCGGCCTCCAGTGCACTTCGGGCCAATCGGCGAGATTCGGCTTTTCCAGGAAGCTGGGGCCCGAACCGTCGAGCGTGAAGTGGGCGTGGCGGGTGGCGGCGCAGTTGGGGATCATGGCGACCGGCTTGTTCGCCGCGTGGCACGGGGCATCGAGAATCTTGACGTCGAGCACCGTAGCCAGCCCTCCCAGCCCCTGCGCGCCGACTCCGGTGGCGTTGACAGCGTCGAAGATGTCGATCCGCAGCTGCTCGAGGTCGCTCCGCGCTCCCCTTGCCTTCAGCAGGCCCATGTCGATCGGGTCCATCAGCGACTGCTTGGCGAGCTTCATGCAGTGTTCGGCCGTTCCGCCGATGCCGATGCCCAGCATCCCGGGCGGGCACCAGCCGGCGCCCATCTGCGGGATCATTTCGAGCACCCAATCGACGATGTTGTCGCTTGGGTTCATCATCTTGAATTTCGACTTCGCTTCGCTCCCTCCCCCCTTGGCAGCGACATCGATCGAGACCTTGTTGCCCAGCACCATCTCGACAGAGAGCACGCTGGGCGTGTTGTCGCGGGTGTTACGGCGGGTAAAGGCGGGGTCGACAAGAACGGAGGCGCGCAGCTTGTTCTCCGGCAGGGTGTAGGCCCGCCGGACGCCTTCGTCGATCACCTCCTGGAGCGAGAGCTTCGATTCGAGGCGGCACTCCTGCCCCCATTTGACGAACACGTTGACGATCCCGGTGTCCTGACAGATCGGCCGATGCCCCTCAGCGCACATCCGGCTGTTGGTCAGGATCTGGGCGATGGCATCCTTTGCCGACGGTCCCTGCTCCGCCGCGTAGGCCTCGCCCAACGCGCGGATGTAATCCATCGGGTGGTAATAGCTGATGAACTGCAGCGCATCGGCGACGCTGTCGATCAGGTCCTGTTCGCGGATCGCGACCATGTCGTTCATCGGGGGGAAACTCCTGCCTGCAGATTTGCGCGCGCCATAGGCGGGGCGGCCCTCTGTGGTCAAAGCGCTTCGCATCGGTTGCAAAAACACAACTTGCGACAAACCCCGGCATTGCCCGCGAGGGACGCAGGCCCTAAGGCTCGCTCGCGCGCCAACGGACAAGAGATTCAAACCCAGTGACCATCGTGGAAGAGCGCCCGCAGGCCGGCCCCCGCACAAATTTTGCCGCCGCCCGCAAGGCGATGATCGACAGCCAGCTCCGCACCAGCGGAGTGAACGCCGACTTCGTGCTGGCACGGATGGGATCCGTCCCGCGCGAGGACTTCGTGCCTGCCGCCGCCCGCGGCGTCGCCTATATGGATCGCGCGGTGCCGCTGGGCGATGGTCGGGCGCTCGCCGCGCCGCTGGTGCAGGGAATGATTCTGCAGGAAGCGGCGCCGACTGTGGCGGACAAGGCGCTGCTGGTCGACGGCGGCAGCGGCTACCTCGCCGAACTGGTGCGCCCGCTGGTTGGGTCGCTGGACGTCGCTACTCCGGCAGAAGCCTGCGAGAGCTCGCGCAAGGGCGGTTACACGCTGCTGCTGATCGAAGGCGCCGCCGAGGAACTGCCTGCGACTCTGGTAAAGCGACTGGCCGACGACGGCCGCGTGATCTGCGGCGTGGTGCGCAACGGGCTCACCCGACTGGCGGCCGGCCGCAAGGCTGGCGGCGTGCTCGCCCTCCTGCCACTGGCGGAGATCGGAATGCCGGTGCTTGCCGCATTCGCCAAGCGACAGGACTGGAGCTTTTAATATGCGGCGGAAGGCCTCGCGTATCCTGCTGCTCACCGGTGCATGCCTCGCGGCTGCGCCGGCGCAGGCCGACACGCTCGAGGAAGCGCTCCGCCAGGCTTACGAGAACAACCCGACGCTCGAGGCCGCGCGGGCAAACCAGCGCGTCACGGACGAGAACGTCGTCATCGAGCGATCCGATACCCTGCCTTCGGCCAGCCTGACCGGCACCTACACCGAATATCTCTACGACAGCGGCTCCACCCCGGGACCCTCGCGCTCGCTGGGCGGCAACCTGCAGCTTTCGCTACCGGTTTATTCTGGCGGAGCGACCCGCAATTCCATTCGTGCGGCCGAGACCCGCGTACTTGCCGGGCGGGCGGACCTGCGCGGATCCGAAAGCGAACTCTTCACCCGCGTGGTGGCAGCCTACATGGACGTCTTGCGGGGCGAGGCAATCGTCAGCCTCACGGGCAACAACGTCAACGTGCTCACCGTGAATCTCCAGGCGACGAGCGACCGGTTCGAAATCGGCGACCTGACGCGCACGGATGTGGCGCAATCCGAGTCCCGCCTGGCGCTCGCTCGTGGCGACTATCGAACCGCGCAATCGAACCTGATCACGGCGCGCGAAACCTACATCGCGCTGGTCGGCGAGGCCCCCACCAACCTGCAGCCGCCGCCGCCGCTGCCCAATATGCCGAACAGCCTCGAAGCCGCGGTAGCCGAAGCCCTGCTCAACAATCCCGACCTCATCGCCGCCCGACAGCGAGCCGACGCGGCGGACTACGACATCGACGTCGCCGCCGCTTCGCGCCTGCCCCAGGTCTCGGTCTTCGTCGGCGGAAACGCTTCCGATTATCTGGGCTCGGTTCCGTCCTCTCTCGGCGCGGTCATCGCCAATTCGCAGAGCGCCGCCACGGCCGGCGTCCGGGCGACCATTCCGATCTACCAGGGCGGCAGGCCCGCGGCCTTCGAGCGGCAGGCACAGGCTCGCCGCTCGGCGGCGCTGGAGCAGGTCGTCGCAACCGAACGCGGCGTCATTGCCGACGTGCGATCGGCATATGCCAGCTGGCAGGCGGCGCAGGCGATCACCGGATCGACCCAGACCGCCGTCGACGCCGCCTCGCTGAGCCTCGAAGGGGTGCGGGCGGAGAACACTGTCGGCAACAGGACGATCCTCGACATCCTCAATGCCGAGCAGGAACTGCTCAACGCGCAGGTCCAGCTCGTAACGGCACGGCGCAACGCCTACGTGGCGGGCTTCAACCTGCTCGCCGCGATGGGTCACGCCGAAGCGCAGGATCTCGGCTTGCGCGACCAGGGGCCGCTCTACGATCCGACCGTTTATTACAACGACGTGCGCGGCAAGATCTTCGACTGGGGCGTGCCGCCCGATCCGGTGACCCAGAGCAGGCGCACCGTTGACATCCCCGCTCCCAACGCGGAAATTCCCCCCGAGCAGCAATTGGCGCCGAGGCCGGTGCCGGAGACGGGAAACACGAATTGATGCGGCAGGACGGCGAACCGACGGTCGAGGAAATCCTCGAATCGATCAAGAAGGTCATCGCCCGCGACAACCGTGAGACCGCCACGATCGAACGCCGCCGGCGCGAGAGCGTGGGAGTGGCCGAAAACATGCCCGAACCCGCCGACGATGACGAGGCTGAGGAGATCCTCGATCTCGACCTCGACTCCGCCGTCGCCGACGAAGACGAGTCTTCCGCAGACGAGCCCCTGACGACCGAGCGCACCGCCGGGGCGATGCGCGAATTGCTCGCCGCGCTGGCGATGCTGGCTGAGCCTGGCGCCCAGCCGCAGATCGTCCGATCGGGCGAGACCTCGCTCGAGGGGCTGGTGCGCGAAATGTTGCGGCCGATGCTCGCCCAATGGCTCGAGGCCAACCTTCCGCCGATCGTCGACCGGCTGGTTCAGGCCGAGATCGCCCGAATCGCGGGCAAGAAGGGCTGAACGGGTCGCCCCCTCCGGCCGAGCTCGACCGGGCGGAATCCGCTCTCTCCAAGATTGGCGGCGAGACCGTCGGGCGTCACATCTTCATCTGCGCCATGTCCGACAAGCAGGAATGCTGCCGGCGGGAGGTGGGCGAGCGGGCCTGGAAGTACCTCAAGCGTCGGCTCAAGGAGCTGGGCATTGCCGGGAGGGGCGGAGTGCAGCGGACCAAGGCCGATTGCCTGCAGGTCTGCGCCGCCGGGCCGATCGCGGTCGTCTGGCCGGACCGGGTCTGGTATCACTCGTGCACCGAGGAAGTGCTCGAACGGATCATCCAGGAACACCTGATCGGTGGCGAGCCGGTAGAGGATTACCGGCTGCGCGGTCCGGTCTGAGTCAGGATCTGGTGTCCCCGTCTTCGTCGTGGGGGTCGGACACGGCTTCGTCATGCCCGGTTCCGCTGGACAGAAACACCAGCCCCATGAGCGCGCCCATGAGCAGCATCATCACGCCGATGCCCAGGCCGGTGGCGATGTAGAAGTGGATTGGGACTTCACCCGGCTGGAGCGATAGCAGCGTCAGGACGACGACTTCGACCACCAGCGTAAAGCCAGCCATCCATGCCATCAGCCGGCGATAGCGCTTCCACGCGTGGGCTGAATGAAGCGGATCGTCGAGGGGAGAGGGTTTGGGCACGCGCGCCTGATGCCCGTCCGGCAGCAAGCTGGCAACGGCCAGATTGGCACTCCACGTCGCGTTGTGGCATATTAGCGTCTGGCTCACTGGGGAGTATGCCATGGACATTGCCCACCTGATTGCCGCGCGCGACCCCGCCGCGATCATCACCTGCGAAACGTCGACTACCGTAAGGGACGCGGTTCGCCTCCTGGCCGAACGGCGGATCGGCGCTATGCCGGTCATGCGGGCGGGCGAAGTGGCCGGGATCTTCTCCGAACGCGACGTGCTCTACCGCCTCGCCGAAGAAGGCGCGCTGTGCCTCGACCGAGAAGTCGGGGAAGTGATGACCTCGCCCGCGGTGACGATCGCCCCGCAATCCACGGCGGACGACGCCCTGGCGCTCATGACCAGGCGGCGCATTCGTCATCTTCCGGTGATGAGCGAGGGTGCGATGGTCGGCTTCATCTCCATCGGCGATATCGTGAAGAGCCGGATCGACGAGGTGACCGCCGAAGCCGAGCAAATGCGCATCTACATCCAGACCGCTTGAGCGCGCGCCTCTGCATCCCTACATTCACGGCATGATTTCAGCCGTCAGCCTGTCGCCGTCCGCCGCCAAGCGGGTCGAATGGATCGCCGAACGGCAGGGAAAGCCGAAGATCCTGCGGCTGTCGGTCGAGGGTGGTGGGTGCTCGGGCTTCCAGTACCGGTTCGATCTGGCCGATGCGGCCGATGGGGCCGATGCGGTCAGCGAAACCGACGGTGTCAAGCTGGTGGTCGACCCGGTCAGCCTCGACCTGGTCGCCGGCAGCACGGTCGACTTCGTGGAATTGCTTGGCGGTGCTGCTTTCCGGGTCGAAAACCCGAACGCTGCGGCGGGTTGCGGTTGCGGTTCCAGCTTCGGCATCTAGAACCGGCCGGATGCGAATAGCGTCCTTCAACATAAACGGTATCAAGGCGCGTCTCCCGCGCCTTGTCGAATGGCTCGAGGAGACGAGGCCTGCGGTCGCCTGCCTGCAGGAGATCAAGAGCCAGGACGAGAACTTCCCGGCCGAGGAATTCGAAAAGATCGGCTATCGCGCGGCCTGGCACGGGCAGAAGGGATTCAACGGTGTCGCCGTTCTGGTCGACGGAGAAGATCCGCTGGAGGTGGTCAAAGGTCTTCCAGGGGATCCCGAAGACGAACAGGCGCGATACATCGAGTGCGACGTCAAGGGCGTGCGCGTGGTGAATCTCTACCTGCCCAACGGCAACCCGCAACCGGGACCGAAGTTCGACTACAAGCTCGCCTGGATGGAGCGCCTTCGTACACGGATGCTGGACCTGCTCGCACGCGAGAAGCCAACGGTCGTGCTGGGGGACTTCAACGTCATTCCGGAAGACCGCGACGTCTGGTCGGTCGCGGCGATGTCGAACGATGCGTTGATGCAGCCCCAATCACGCGCCGCCTACGCACGCATCCTTGGCGATGGCTGGACCGACGCCCTGGCCACGTTCAACCCGCGCGGCGGGGTGTGGACGTTCTGGGACTACCAGGCCGGGGCCTGGCAGCGCGACCACGGCTTTCGGATCGACCACCTTCTGCTCTCGCCCGAAGCAGCCGACCGCCTGGTGGCGGCCGGCGTCGACAAGGAATACCGCGGGCGTGAAAAGGCCAGCGACCATGTCCCGGTGTGGGTGGAACTGGGGGCCTGAGCCTCCAGATCCCTGGGTCAATCAGCGGTAGAAGATATGCTGGTCGATCGTCGCACGGGCGATCTTGGTGCGTGACCAGCTCGGTCGGACATACGTCGCGTGGAAGTAGAGCGCGTCCCGCACCGGGCTGTCGAACAGCTCGCGGTGGGCGATCTGCGCCACGGCGACGGCCTTGCGCCAGGCCTTGGATCCCACCTTGGGAGTCGGAATGTGGCCGTGTTTCACGAAGGAGAATTGCCCGCGCTGTGTTACGACGCCGCAATAGTCACTTGGGAAAGCGTCGGATTCGGCGCGGTTCACGATGACTTTGGCCACCGCAAGCTGACCGGACAGCGGTTCGCCACGCGATTCGAAATAAACCGCCTCGGCCAGGCAACGCATGTCGCGCGACAGCTCGACGTCGACCGGCATGTCGGTCACCAGCTCGCCCAAGGTGAGGGGAACATCTGTTGTTGCGACCGCTTCCGGCTCTGCGGGAAGCTGCTGCACGACCGGCTCGGCAACGAAACGCGGGGCAGCGGGGTCTTGCAACTCGGCGGCAGCCTCGACGGCGACCGGCTGGTTTTCCTGCGCCTGGGCCCCCGAACCGTCGGTGGTGCCAAGCGTGAACAAAAACATGGTGGCTACCGCGATGGCGGCGGCCCGGTGAGTTTTACGGCTCATCGATCCCTATACTCAAGGCGGTTGACGCCCCGACGCAGGTTGCGGCCACGCTGGTCCAATCAGACCCTGATCAGCGTGGCACGGCGAAAAAGTCTCCTGCCGGCCGTCCCCCGTCTGCGCGCTAGCCGAAAGCGGCCGGACTATCCGGCGCCCGAGTGGCTGCCTGCGCTGTTGGAAGATTGCGGCCAGATAGCGCTATGTTGCGCTGCGTCAATCACTGGTTCCCGACAAACCGATGAAGCGTTCAGCATTTGAGATATCCAGTTCCAGAACCCAGACGTCGCTGTCGTGCTTCCTTCGCCGTTGCCAGTATTCCGTAAATTCGTGTTTATTCTCAGTCTCTTCGACCTTTGCGAGGGTCCAGGAGCGAGAGCCATCGAGTTGCGGCATCCGCTCGTAAAGGCGGCAATTTGTGCCATTTTCGCAACATATTACGAGCAATGTCCCGGCATCGCGTTCACCCTTTGCGATAACCGTGGCGAAGCCGCCCGAAGCATCGACTGCGCGAATCAGGCCGCTGACTTCAAGGTGTGCCGGAAGTCGCGCTTCCATCCTCAGCTGCCTGCGCGGTAGCCGGGAAGCCCGGACAGGGCGATCTTGGAGCGCATGAAGGTGCCCGTCCCCCGGCCGACTTCCTCCCCGTCCGCATCGACCAGCCTAGCTTCGGCAACGAAGACGCGCCGCCGGCCGCTGACCCAGCGACCCTCGGCCACCACGGGTCCGCGCGTGATCGGGGCGGTGAAGAGCAGGTTGAAGGCAGTGGTCAGGAGAAAGCGATCGGTCACCAGCGAATTGGCGGCATAGAACGCCGCATCGTCGAGCATCTTGAAGTAGATCGTGCCGTGCGCCGCTCCCGCGGCATGGTGAACCCGGTCGTCGACCTCGAATTCGATCCGCGAGCGCCCTTCGGCCTCGATTGCCAGCTTGGAGGCGAAGAGCGCGTTTATCGGCGCCGATGCATAAAGCGCCTCGAGCGCCCGAAAATGGATGTCGGCGCCGAAAGGGGTGCCGTCAGGCAGCGTCACGATCCGTGGCGTTGCTGATGAGGCCGTACAGCGCCTCCGCATCGGGCGCCTCGCTCAACGCTTCGTGGATTCGCTCGTCGCGCACGAGGCGCGAGATCGCCGCCAGCGCGTGCAGGTGGCCGACGCCGCTGTTTTCCGGCGACACGAGACCGAACACGAGATCCACCGGCAAACCGTCCGCCGCTGCGAAATCGACCGGCTCGGTCAGCTTGAGCAGAACCGCGACGGGACGGCGCAGGCCTTCTGTCCTCGCGTGCGGGATGGCGACGCCACGGCCGAACCCGGTACTTCCCAGGGTCTCGCGCTCCTGCAGACCCTCGAGCACCTTGGTCTCGTCGATCGCGTAGGATTGGGCGAAACGCGCCGCGAGGACATCGAAAATGGCGTCCTTCGACTTCGCATCCACGATGGCGACAGCGGCCGGGTCGAGATAGAAATGCACGTTCATTGCTTTATCCGAGGCGTAGCCGTCGGCGCTTTGCGCGCGCGTCCCGGCTTCCCTTTTCCAAGATATCCAGGAAGGCCTTCGTGGCTCTTCAGGAGGGCTCGACCCAGCCGATCGAGCCATCGGAGCGGCGGTAAACCATATTGTGCCGTCCCGTGCCAGCATTTTTGAAAAACAACGCCGGCGTATGCCTCAGGTCGAGCAACATGACCGCATCGGACACGCTGACCTCGGGAATGTCCACCCGCGTCTCGGCAATCACCGGCGATGCGTCGGGCGCTTCCTCCGCCTCGGGCTCGTCGGCAAAGATGCGATAGGCGGCGTCTTCCTCGCGTGCAGCGTGGCCGGCCTGCTCGTGCCGGTCCTTGAGCCGGCGCTTGTAGCGGCGCAGCTGCTTCTCGATCTTGTCGGCCGCCTGGTCGAGCGACTGGTGAGCATCGTGCGCCTGGCCGTGCGCCTTCAGGATCAGGCCGTGGTTCACGTGCATCACGATGTCGCAGGCATAGGCGTTCGCCGGAGCCTTGCCGAAGGTCACATGCGAGGACAGCGCACGATTGAAGTACTTGTCGACGATCCCGCCAAGTCGCTCGGAGGCATGCTCCTGCAGCGCGGCACCTGTATCGATCTGATGGCCCGACACGCGAATATCCATGTTCAGGGGGTCTCCTACCTTTTGTCACTCTGCCTATGCGACCCGACTGAAAGTCACGTTGCCCAGAGCGGTGAATCCAACGTTTCGACGAACGCTTTGTGCCGCGCCAGTTCGGCCGCGTCCGCCGCATGGGGCCGCGCTGGGCGAAACTCGCGCCGGACCGCTGTGACGTGCACCACTTCAACGACTGTCTCGCTGCGTTCGGAAGCCAGTTCGAGCCCGATCTGCCTTCCGCCGGTCAGCTCGACATAGACCTGCGCCAGCAACTCGGCGTCCAGCAAAGCGCCGTGCTTTACGCGGTGACTGCGATCAATTCCGTATCGGGTGCAGAGCGCGTCGAGGCTGTGCTTGGCGCCGGGGTGGCGGCGCCGCGCAATGATCAGCGTATCGACCATCCGCTCGAGCGAGACCTGCGGATGCCCGCAAACCGTCAGTTCGTGGTTGAGAAAGCCGAAATCGAATTGCGCGTTGTGCGCGACGAGCGGGGAATCGGCAAGAAACTCGAGCAGGCCCAGTGCGCCCTCGTGAAAGCACGGCTTGTCGGCCAGGAATGCATCGGACAGGCCATGGATCTGCTCGGCCTCGAGCGGCATGGGCCGTTCGGGATTGAAATAGGCGTGGAAGGTGCGCCCGGTGGCGACCCGGTTGACCATTTCGATGCAACCGATCTCGACCAGCCGATCGCCAGTTCTTGGATCGAGACCGGTGGTTTCCGTATCGAAAACGATTTCCCGCATCGGCCTATCTATCGGACTGTCTGCCGCAACTGGCAAGTGTGCGTTTCAGGTGTGAATCAAGCGCTCGATCAGCGCTGAAACAGCCTGCTCGGTCTCTTCGAACGACCCGCCGGTGTCGATCACGAAATTGGCGCGCGCGCGCTTCTCCGCATCGGGAACCTGCAACGCGAGAATCGCGGCAAAGCGTTCGGGCGTCATCCGTGGACGGGCGAGGACCCGGCGCCGCTGGACCTCGACGGGAGCGGAAACCACGGCGATTCCATCGACTTCCTCGCTGCCGCCCTTCTCGAACAGGAGAGGAATGTCGAACACCACCAGCGGCGCCCCGGCGTGTTCAAGCACGAATGTCTCGCGCAAGGCGCGCACTGCGGGATGGACGATGGCTTCCAGCCGGGCGAGGGATCGCGGATTGCCGAACACCGCCTGGCCCAGCGCCGCCCGGTCGACACCCGTGGGGCCCGTCGTCCCGGGAAAGGCAGCCTCGATTGGTCCGACGAGGCTGCCGCCCGGCCCCTGCATCCGGTGAACCTCGGCGTCGGCGTCGAACACCGGTATCCCGCGCTCGGCGAACATGGCGGCTACGGTCGACTTGCCCATGCCGATCGAGCCCGTCAGGCCGAGCACATAGGGGCGGCTCATCCGGCGATCAGGGCGCGCAGCGCGCGGTCGCCTTCCTCGCGCGGCGGCGCCCGGCCGAAGAATTTCTCGAACGCCACCGCGGCCTGGCCGATCAGCATCGAGAGCCCATCGATGGTGCGGAAACCGGCAGCCCTGGCGGCCTTCAGCAAGGGGGTCTCGAGCGGATGCGTCACGATGTCGTAGACGATCGAGCGCGGTGGAACATGGCTCAGGTCGAAGGCAAGCCCCGGCTGACCGGCCATGCCCAGCGGGCTGGCATTGACGACGAGATCGAAACAACCCTCGCGGTCGTCGAATGCGAAATCGGTCGGGTCGGCGAAGTGCGCAAGGTCCACGGCATGATGTTCGCCGCCCGGATCGAGTTCATCAAGCAGAACGCGGGCCTTGTCCGGGTCACGCCCTGCCAGAACGATGACCACGCCTTCCCCCGCCAGTGCGGCCACGATGGCCCGGGCAGCACCACCGGTCCCGAGCACGCGGGCCATGCGAAAGAGGTGCGGATCCGCCAGCTCACCGCGCAGCGGTTCGAGGAAGCCGGCCGCATCGGTGTTGTAGCCGACAAGCTCCCCGCCCTCGCGCACCACCGTGTTGACCGCGCCGATCCGTGCGGCGACCGGATCCAGGCGCGCGAGAAGCGGGACGATGGCCTGCTTGTGCGGCATGGTGACGTTGCACCCGCGCCAGGCGGCATCGTCACGGCGGGCGGCCAGGTAGTCACCCAGCGCGGCGGGCGTGACCCGGTGGGCCCGATAGTCGGCGGCGATACCGGCTTCGCGCAGCCAGCGATTGTGGATCGCCGGGGATTTCGATTGCGCAATCGGATCGCCGATGACTTCGGCGTAAGGCTGCATCACGCGGGCAGTTCCTCGAGCTCGCGCAGGGCGCCGAGCACGGGCAGAAGCGGCATGCCCAGTACCGTGAACATGTCGCCCTCGATGCTCTCGAACAGCTGGACGCCCATCGCCTCGATGCGAAACACGCCGACGCACTGGCTCACCTCGGGCCATTCGGCGGCGAGGTAGCGGGTGATGAAATCCTCCGACAGGTCGCGCACCTTGAGCCGCGCGACGGCGACATGGCTCCAGCGAAGGTGGCCGCCCACGGCAAGTGCGGCGGCGGAGTGCAGCTCCATCGTCCTGCCCGAGAAGAAGCGCAGGTGCTCCACTGCCTGGGCGCGGCTGGCCGGCTTGTCGAACCTGCGGCCCTCGACGGAGACGACCGAATCGCTGCCCAGCACAGGCGACCTGCCGCCGTCGACCGAGAGCGCCTTCGCTTCTGCCAGCGCGAGGGCGACGCTGCCCGGAGGGACCGAGCCGAGTTCCGCCTCCAGCGCCCGTTCGTCGATCGCCGCCGGCACGACTTCGAATTCGACCGCGGCGGCCGTCAGCATGGCGCGGCGCGAGGCACTCTTGGAAGCTAGAACAATCATATCGGCTTTATCCCAATGTCGACCTCGCCGGCGGCCTCGCGCTCGGCCATCAGGCGCATGACCGCGGCCGCAGTCTCCTCGATTGACCGGCGAGTCACGTCGATGACCGGCCAGCCGTTGTCGGCGAACATGCGGCGCGCCAGGGCGACTTCCTTCTCGACCCGCTCCTCGTCGACATACGACGTTTCGGTCGTCTCGTTCAACGAGAGCAGGCGATTCCTGCGAATCTCGATGAGCCGCCGCGGCGCCGTCGTGAGGCCCACGACCATCGGGTGGCGCAAGGCGAACAGATTGGGCGGCGGCGGGCTTTCGACGACCAGCGGAATGTTGGCCACCTTGTAGCCGCGATTGGCCAGATAGATGCTCGTGGGAGTCTTCGAGGTGCGCGACACGCCGGCAAGCAGGATGTCGGCCTCTTCCCAGTTCTCCCACCCGATCCCGTCATCGTGAGCGATCGTGAACTGAATCGCGTCGACGCGCGCGAAATAGGCATCGTCCATCGCGTGCTGGCGGCCGGGCCTGCCGCGCGCTACCTGCCCGAGGCGGTCTTCCAGTGCGGCCGTGACCGTGTCGAGCGCGGCGACATGCGGCAGCCCCAGCGAACGGCACCGTTCCTCCAGGTGCTGGCGAATGTCGGCGTTTACGAGGGTATAGAGTACGAGCCCGGGATTGCGCGCGAGTTCGGCCACGATGCGGTCGAGGTGCTGGCGACTGCGGACCATCGGCCAGAAATGGCGATTGACCTCCGCATCGTCGAACTGCGCGAGCGCCGCCTTGGCGATCATCTCCAGCGTCTCGCCGGTGGAGTCCGAGAGGAGGTGGAGGTGGAGCCGGGTCATGTGGACAAGCACGCCTGTTAAGAAGTGGGGGCATAAACCACGGGAGGGGAGGTCGGACAAGTTCGGCATGGAATTCCACCCCCACTGTCAGCCGATTCGGCAGCAGGCTTATCCGTGGCAAGGGCGCGGATTCACACAGCGGCCTGACAGCGGGCAAAAGGTTTCGTTGACTCTGAATCGAGCACGAGTCGCAGGGCCAATCCGACCCTGTTCAGCGCGCAAAAAATCGGGCAGGGCGCGCCAATCCCCGTAATCCACAGGGCCAACAAACAACTGAATCACTCTTAAAGAATCTATTATTTAATTGATTGGACCCCTCGAGATGCCTGGCCCACTCCTCGATACCCTGCGCGGCAAGGCGGCCGATCGGCCCCCGGTCTGGCTCATGCGCCAGGCGGGGCGTTACCTGCCCGAGTACCGCGCGCTGAGGGCGGAAAAGGGCGGTTTCCTCGAGCTGGTCTACGACAGCGAAGCAGCCGCCGCGATCACCTTGCAGCCGATCAAGCGGTTCGGGTTCGACGGGGCGATCCTGTTTTCCGACATCCTCATCGTGCCCTATGCGATGGGCCAGGATCTGCAGTTCCTTGCCGGCGAAGGCCCGAAGCTGTCGCCTCCGCTCGTCGATGAAGCGCTCGATACGCTGTGTTCGGTGCCCGAACGCCTTGCCCCGATCTACGAAACGGTGCGGCTGGTGCGCGAACGCCTCGAAGATGGCGTGACCCTGCTCGGTTTCGCCGGGAGCCCGTGGACCGTCGCCACCTACATGGTGGCGGGCGAGGGCAGCCGCGACCAGCACGTGACCCGCGCCATGGCCTATCGCGACCCGGCGGCTTTCCGGGCGATCGTCGATGCCATCGTCGACGTTACGGTCGAATACCTGTGCGGCCAGATCGAGGCCGGCGCGGAAGCGGTGCAGCTGTTCGATTCGTGGGCCGGCACGCTCGCGCCCGACGAGTTCGAGCGCTGGGTGGTCGGGCCGAATTCGGCGATCGCGGACGCGGTTCGCCAACGTCATCCCGATGTCCCGATCATCGGCTTTCCCAAGGGAGCGGGCGCCAAGCTGGCGGCCTATGCCCGGGAGACGGGGGTCGACGCGGTCGGGCTCGACGAGACGCTCGACCCGGCCTGGGCGATGCGCGAGCTGCCGCCCGGCCTGCCGGTGCAGGGCAACCTCGACCCGCTCCTCCTGCTCGCCGGAGGGCAGGCGCTCGAAGATCGTGCGCGCTACATCCTCGGCTGTTTCGAAGGCCGCCCGCACGTGTTCAACCTGGGCCACGGGATCGACAAGGAAACGCCGATCGAAAATGTCGAGCGGCTGCTGAAAGTCGTGCGGGGAGAGGGGTGACGCGAGCGTTCGCAAGGCCTACATCGCATCCATGCAGGACGTGCTCGGAATGACCTACCTCTGGATCAAGGCGGGCCATGTGATCTTCATGGTCTTCTGGATGGCGGGGCTGTTCATGCTGCCGCGCCAGATGATCTACATGCACGATGCCGGCCCCGGTTCGCCCGAGGAGGCGCTCTGGGCAAGGCGCAGCGGGCTGTTGCGCAAGATCATCCTCACCCCGAGCCTGATCGTCGTCTGGGTCCTGGGGCTGCTGCTGGCCTGGCAGATCGGACTGTTCAGCGGGGTTCCCGGGCTCGGCTGGCTCCACGCCAAGCTGCTCTTCGTCCTCGCCCTGACAGGCTATCACGGCTGGCTGGTGGCCAAGTGCAAGGCGATGGCCCGGGGCGAACGCCCGCTGGGCGAGAAGCAGTTGCGCCTGTGGGGCGAGTTTCCCGGCGTGATGCTGGCGATCATCGTCATCCTGGTGATCGTGAAGCCGTTCTGAGCATGGCGCGGCGCCCGAGGCGCTGAAATCGACGGACCGTGCCCCGGTTCGCGCGGATTGCGAATTGACGCTCTGGCCCCCGCGGCCTAATTCATGGATACCGGCTGAGGCCGCCGTCCCGCGCGGCCAGGTCAGCTTTCTCCAAGCCCTATCGACTTGCCGGCACCCAACCAAGATACCACTGGAATACCACTATGCATTTGAAAGAACTGAAGAAACGGGCGCCGGCCGAGCTGGTCGAGATGGCCGAGGAATACGAGATCGAGGGCGCCAGCACGATGCGCCGGCAGGATCTCATGTTCGCGATCCTGAAAGAGGTTGCCGAGGACGGCGAGGAAATCGTCGGCCAGGGCACGATCGAGGTGCTGCAGGACGGCTTCGGCTTCCTGCGCAGCCCGGAAGCCAACTACCTTGCCGGACCGGACGATATCTACATGTCGCCCAACCAGGTCCGCAGGTTCGGCCTGCGCACCGGCGACACCGTCGAAGGCGAGATTCGCGCGCCCAAGGACGGTGAGCGCTATTTTGCCCTCACGAAGCTCCTCAGCGTGAATTTCGACGATCCGGATGCCGTGCGCCACCGGACCAACTTCGACAACCTGACGCCGCTCTATCCCGACGAGAGGCTGGTGCTCGACACCGTCGATCCGACCGTGAAGGACAAGTCGGCCCGGGTGATCGATCTCATCGCCCCGCAGGGCAAGGGCCAGCGCGCCCTGATCGTCGCCCCGCCGCGCACCGGCAAGACCGTGCTGCTGCAGAACATGGCCAAGGCCATCACCGACAACCACCCGGAAGTCTTCCTCATCGTCCTGCTCGTCGACGAGCGGCCGGAAGAAGTCACCGACATGCAGCGCAGCGTGAAGGGCGAGGTCATCTCCTCGACCTTCGACGAACCCGCCACGCGCCACGTGCAGGTGGCCGAAATGGTCATCGAGAAGGCCAAGCGGCTGGTGGAACACAAGAAGGACGTGGTGATCCTGCTCGATTCGATCACCCGCCTCGGCCGCGCCTACAACACCGTGGTGCCGAGCTCGGGCAAGGTCCTGACGGGCGGCGTCGACGCCAATGCCCTGCAGCGCCCCAAGCGCTTCTTCGGCGCGGCGCGCAACATCGAGGAAGGCGGATCGCTCTCGATCATCGCCACCGCGCTGATCGACACCGGCAGCCGCATGGACGAGGTCATCTTCGAAGAGTTCAAGGGCACGGGTAACAGCGAAATCGTCCTCGACCGCAAGGTCGCCGACAAGCGCATCTTCCCCGCGCTCGACGTGGGCAAGTCCGGCACCCGCAAGGAAGAGCTGCTGGTGGCCAAGGAACAGCTCAGCAAGATGTGGGTCCTGCGCCGCATCCTGATGCAGATGGGCACGATCGATTCGATGGAATTCCTGCTCGACAAGATGAAGGATTCCAAGACCAACGAAGACTTCTTCGCGACGATGAACCAGTAAGCGGGGCTCAGCCCGCGGCGGCGCAGCGGAAGCTGTCGGCGCGGGCGGCCTTCCAGGCGGCGGCGTATTGCGTGCTCTCGGGCGCGTCGAGCAGTTGGCCGGGCTCGAGGAAGCGGTAGATCCGATCGATTGAATCCGACTTCGCGCCGTTGATCCGCTCGCTCAGGTAGTCGGGGCGAATCTGCCACGGGTTCTCCAGCCCCATCGCCACCACGATCTCGCGCAGCGAATGCAGCGAATGGCGCTGGAAGCGGGCCACGCGTTCGGCCTTTACCGGCACGACGAGGCCGCGCTGGCGGGTCGCGTCCTGCGTTGCCACCCCGGTGGGGCAAAGGTCGGTGTGACACTTCATCGACTGCACGCAGCCGAGCGAGAACATGAAGGCGCGCGCGGCATTGCACCAGTCAGCCCCCAGGGCGAAGTTCATCGCCATGCCGGCGCCTGAATGGACCTTGCCCGCGGCGGCCAGCCTGGTGTCCTGCCTCAGCCCCGTCCCGACCAGCGCGTTGCGCATCATGATGAAGCCTTCGCGCAGGGGCATTCCGACGGAGTTCGACAGCTCGACCGGTGCGGCCCCCGTTCCGCCCTCGGCGCCGTCGACCACGATGTAGTCGACGCGCAGGCCGGTCTCGAGCATGGCCTTCATCAAGGCCATGACCTCGTGGTGCTGGCCTATGCACAGTTTGATCCCGACCGGTTTCCCGCCCGACAGTTCACGCAACTGGTCGGCCCATTCGAGCAATTCGATAGGGGTGTGAAAGGCGTTGTGGGCCGCGGGGGAAATGCAGTCTTCGCCTTGCGTGACGCCGCGGGCGGCGGCGATTTCCGCGGTCACCTTGGGGCCGGGGAGGACTCCCCCGTGGCCCGGCTTGGCGCCCTGGCTGAGCTTGATCTCGACCATCTTGACCTGGTCGATCTGCGCGGTGTCGGCAAACCTGGCGGGATCGAACTTGCCCCAGCCGTCTCGGCAGCCGAAATATCCGCTGCCGATTTCCCACACGAGATCGCCCCCGGCAAAGCGGTGGTATTTCGACAGCCCGCCTTCGCCGGTGTCGTGATAGAAATTGCCGGAAGCCGCGCCTGCGTTGAGCGCCATGATCGCATTGGCCGAAAGCGAGCCGAAACTCATCGCGGAAATATTGAGCAACGCGGCCGAATACGGTTGCTTGCAGCGCCCTTCGCCCACCGTAACGCGCCACTCGAGCGGCGCTTCCTCGTTCGGCGCCATCGAGTGGGCGAGCCATTCGTACTCGTCGGAATAGACGTCGAGCTCGGTGCCGAAGGGATGCGAATTGAGCTGCCCCTTGGCGCGGGCGTAGACCAGCGCGCGCTCGTCGTGATTGAACGGTCGCCCTTCGAGGTCGCCCTCGACGATGTAGGCCCGGGCGAAGGGTCGCAGGTCCTCCATGATCCACCGCACGCGCGCGATGAGGGGATAGTTGCGCCACAAGGTATGGCGCCGCTGGAAGAAGTCCCACACCGCGATTGCGAGCAGCGGCAGGACGAGGACGAGCGCCCAGCGTGCCGGTTGCCAAAGCACCGCGGCGAGGGCCAGCACGATGAGGATGACCGGGGCCAGCAGGCGGCTGGGCAGGTTGGCGGAGAAGCGCCAGTGGGCGCGGTTTATCATCGGGTGAGATGCTTGGCGAAGAAGTCCATCGTGCGGCTGTCGGCCAATTGCGCGCCGGCTTCGTTGCGGCGCTTGCCGACCTCGGTAGCGAAGCCGTGGTCGAGCCCTTCGTAGTCGTGCAGCTTGACCCGGGGATTATCGTCGAGACCTTCGTGCATCGCCTCTTGCGCCTCGGGCGAGACGAAATGATCGGCGGTGGGGATGTGCAGCATGACCGGCCTGGCGATCGCGTTCTTCTCGCGCAGCAGGTTGTCTATGCCGACGCCGTAATAGCCTACGCTGGCGTCGCTGTCTGTCCGTGCGGCGGCCATGAAGGCGAGCCGCCCGCCCAGGCAGTAGCCGACCACCCCGACCTTGTGGCAGCCCATCGATCGGGCGCGCTTGATCGTCGCCTCGATGTCGCGCACGCCCTTGTCCTGGTCGAACTTGCCCATCAGGTCGAGCGCCTGCTTGAACTCGGTCTCGACGTCCGGATCGAGATCGGTGCCCGGCTCGATCCGCCAGAACAGGTCGGGGGCGAGGGCGAGGTAGCCCGCCTCGGCCAGTTTGTCGCACTTGCGGCGGATGCCTTCGTTCACGCCGAAGATTTCCTGGATCACCACGATCGCCGCGGTCGCCTCGTCGGCTGGCCTGGCAATGTAGCAATCGAAGCTGCCGTCGCCCTCCAGGGTGGAAATGCTGACCGTATCGCTCATATAGGTTTCTCCCGGCTCGCGCTTTGTCTTACGCGCAAGTCATAACGCCCGTTCCGGAGTGTCGTCTATGAAGGTCAATATCGAGATCGATTGTTCGCCCGACGAGGCGCGGCGCTTCATGGGCCTGCCCGACGTCGAGAAGGCCAATGCCGTTTACGTCGACACGATCGCCAAGGCGATGAAGGGTGTCTCGAACATGGGCGAGCTCGACCAGTACGCCAAGCAACTCGCGCCGATGGGCCAGTTCGGGCTCAAGGTCTTCCAGAGCTTCATGGAAGGCGCGGCCAAGTCCAATGCCAGCGGCGGCGGCACCGAGCCGAAGGACGGCTGAGCGCCTCGCGCGGCGCACAGCAGGCAGTTCGGGCAGGAGGCAGTCCGGGAACAATGGACACGATTTTCGCGCTTTCGAGCGGCGCACCCCCTGCGGCGATCGCCGTCGTGCGGATCAGCGGACCAGGCGCTGGTGAGGCGCTTGTGCGGATGGGCGGGCGATTGCCCGAACCGCGCCGAGCGGCGTTTAAATCCCTGCGGGATTCGGCAGGAGGGCTGCTCGATCAGGCGCTGGTCCTGTGGCTCCCGGGCCCGAAGTCCGAAACGGGCGAAGACTGTGCCGAGCTCCAGCTTCACGGGGGCCGCGCGGTGGTCGACGCGGTCTGTGGCGAGCTCGCAACCTTCGAGGGGCTGCGCATGGCGCAACCGGGCGAGTTCACCCGGCGGGCCTTCGCCAACGGTCGGATGGATCTGTTGCAGGTGGAGGGCCTGGCCGACCTCGTCATGGCCGAAACCGAGATACAACGCCGGGCCGCGATGGGCCTGGCCGGCGGCATGTTGTCCCAACGCGTCGAAGGCTGGCTCGCGCGGTTGCTGGGGCTGGCTGCCCAGGTGGAGGCGGCGCTCGATTTTGCCGACGAGGGCGATGTCGAGGGTCTGCCCGATGCCTTTCGCAGCGATCTCTCTGCCTTGAAGGCGGACATTTCCGGGACGCTGCAGGCGCCCCGCGCCGAAGTCCTTCGGGAAGGCTTCCGCGTGGTGCTGGCGGGCCCGCCGAACTCAGGAAAATCCACGTTATTCAATAGGTTGGTTGAGGACGAGGCAGCCATCGTCTCGCCCACTGCCGGGACCACGCGAGACGTCCTGCTGCGCAACGTTGCGATCGCGGGACTACCTTTCACGATTGTCGACACGGCCGGATTGCGAGCCCGTTCCGAGGACGCGATCGAGCTGATCGGGATCGAGCGGGCAGGCCGCGAGCTCGAGCGGGCCGACGTCGTTCTATGGCTCGGCCCGGAGGGGGAGGGTCCTTCTGCAGCGTGGGAGATCGAGGGGCGGATCGACGAGCCGGGTCACGCCGAGAAGGGGGAGCCAAGGTTCCGCCTCTCGGCCGTGACAGGGCAGGGGGTTGGCGACCTGGTGGCCGCGCTCGTCGATACCGCTCGCGGCGTCATGCCAGGGCCGGGCCAGGTTGCCCTCGACCGGCGCCAGCGTACGTTGTTGCAGGAGGCGGAGATTGCGCTCGCCGAAGCGCTTGCGCTCGGCGACCTGCTTCTTTTGGCGGAGTCGCTCCGGCGGGCTCGTCGGGCGTTCGATCATTTGACGGGGCGCGCGGCCACCGAGGACCTGCTCGACACATTGTTCGGACGCTTCTGCATCGGCAAGTGAGCGGATGTTTCACGTGGAACAGCGGAGCCTTTGACCTCGCCGGGCGGCCGCAGTATCGGCGTGCCATGACGCGCGAATACGATATCGTGGTGGTTGGCGGTGGCCACGCCGGGTGCGAGGCGGCGGCCGTCGCTGCCCGCATGGGTGCGAGCACCGCGCTGGTCAGCTTCGATCTGGCGACGGTCGGGGCCATGAGCTGCAATCCGGCGATAGGTGGCCTTGGCAAGGGTCACCTCGTCCGCGAGGTCGACGCGTTCGATGGGCTTATGGGGCGGGCAGCGGATGCAGCAGCGATCCACTATCGGATGCTCAATCGTTCGAAGGGCTCTGCGGTCTGGGGGCCTCGCGTCCAGGCGGACCGGGTGCTGTTCAAGCGCGCGATCCAGGCGATGTTGGGCGTTCAGGCAGGCCTCGAGCTGATCGAGGGCGAGGCGGCTGATCTCTTGATGGAGCAGGGTAGGGTCGTCGGGCTTCGTCTTGCGGGAGGTGATATTGTCCGAGCGCAAGCGGTTGTTCTGTGCACGGGTACCTTCCTTGGAGGACGGCTGTTTCGTGGGGAAGAGTGCCTTGACGGAGGCCGGATAGGAGAGGCTGCGGCACATGCCCTTGCCGTTCGCCTCCACGAAGCTGATTTGCCGCTGGCTCGAACTCAAGACCGGCACTCCCCCCCGGCTCGACGGGCGCACGATCGACTGGTCGCGCCTCGATGAGCAACCCTCCGACGCCGATGACTGGACGATGTCTCCGCTGACGGAGGTGCGCGCCAATCCGCAGCTGTTCTGCGCCATTACGCACACGAATGAACGCAGCCACGCCATCGTGCGGGAAAACCTGAGCCGCTCTCCGCTGTTTACGGGGGCCATCGGGGCGGCCGGGCCGCGCTATTGCCCGTCAATCGAAGACAAGATCCACCGTTTTGCGGACCGGAACGGGCACCAGGTCTTTCTCGAGCCTGAGAGCCTGTCGACCCACCTCGTCTATCCCAATGGCATCAGCACGTCGCTTCCGGCGGAAGTTCAGCTCGCCATGTTGCGCACGATGGAAGGGCTCGAACGCGTCGAGATGGTGGTGCCGGGGTACGCGGTGGAATATGACCACATCGACCCCCGCGCGCTCACCCCCGCGCTTGAGGTCCGCGCGATGCCGGGCCTGTTCTGCGCGGGCCAGATCAACGGGACGACCGGCTACGAAGAAGCCGCGGCGCAAGGGCTGGTGGCGGGAATGCATGCGGCGGCAGGTGTAACCGGCCGCGAGCCGGCGCCGCTCGACCGGGGCAACAGCTACATCGCGGTGATGATCGACGACTTGACGTTGCACGGGGTGAGCGAGCCCTACCGCATGCTGACCTCTCGTGCCGAATACCGCTTGCGACTGCGGGCGAACAACGCCTCGAGCCGGCTGACGCCGCTCGCCATGGCGGCGGGCTGCGTGGGGGCGGAGCGCAGCGCATGGTTCGGGCAGCGGGCGGAGCGCCGGGCGCGGGCAGCCGATGATCTTGCGCAGCCAATATCGGCGGTCGAGCTTGCCGCGGTCGGCTGCAATGTGGATCGCAACGCCGGTCGTCGATCACTGGCAGACTGGATCCGCTCGGATGTGCCCGCCGAGGCGTTGGCTGACTTTCTCGACCTTTCGCTGCGTTCCGACCCGTCGCTGGTGGAAGAGATATGGGAGGATGCCCGGTATGCCCCTTATCTTGCGAGGCAGGACGCTGAATTGAAGGACATGCGGGCGAGTGGGTCGATTGGCCTTGGTGTGGGATTCCCCTACGGGCAGATCGCCGGCCTCTCGAATGAAATGGTCGAGCGGCTCGCGCGCGCGCAGCCGCAGACGCTCGCGGATGCACAGAGAGTGCGGGGCATCACGCCCGCTGCCATTGCTGCAATCCTGGTGCACGCGCGCAAGCTGGAGCAAGCCGCGTGACGATCGTGAGCGAAGACGAGGCGCGCGATTTCTGTGCCCGCTTTGGTGACGCCGCCGCAATCGGGCGACTCGAGGTTCTTGCCAAGCTCCTGCTGGCCGAGAACTCCCGCCAGAACCTGATCGCGAAGGCGAGCGAGCCGCACCTGTGGACGCGCCATTTCGCCGACAGCGCGCAGCTCCTGGTGCATGTTCCACGTGAAACATCGCCGTGGCTCGACCTCGGTACGGGTGCAGGCTTTCCCGGCCTGGTGATCGCTGCACTTCGGCCCGATATCGAATGCGTTCTTGTCGAATCCCGCAGGAAACGCGCGGAATTCCTCAGTCATGCGGCTTCTGCAATGGGCTTGGCGCAATGCAAGGTCATTGGCAGCAGGCTGGAGACGGTGGAGGCATTCCCGGCGGGGGCAATTTCGGCCCGCGCTTTCGCCCCGCTGGACAAGCTCCTCAGCTTATCCGCCCGGTTTTCCACACGGGATACCCATCTGGTTGTTGCCGAAGGGGCGTTCGGCAGGGCAAGAACTGGCGAGCCTTGCTGAACGCACGCGCAGTATGTTTCACGTGGAACAGTCGGTGACCGACGCAGACGCAGGGATCCTGGTGGGAAAAGGCAGGCCAATCTGACTATGATCCGGGTTGCAATCGCCAATCAGAAGGGTGGGGTGGGTAAGACCACGACCGCCATCAACATCGCCACGGCAATGGCGGCGACCGGCTGGAAGACCTTGCTGCTAGATCTCGATCCGCAGGGCAATGCCTCTACCGGCCTCGGGATCGGTAGCGCGGAGCGAGAGCGTACGAGTTACGACCTGCTGATCGAGGGTGCGTCCGTCGAAAGTTGCACCATTTCAACGCGAATCCCCAATCTCGACGTGGTTCCGGCGACCGTCGATCTCAGCGGAGCGGAGCTCGAACTTGTCGCCGAGGAGGGGCGGGCGACACGCCTTCGAGGTGCCTTGCAGGCGCACCGTGGGCACGACATCTGCTTCATCGACTGCCCGCCGTCGCTTGGCCTGTTGACGCTCAACGCGCTGACCGCGGCGGATACCCTGCTCGTCCCGCTCCAGTGCGAATTCTTCGCGCTCGAAGGCCTGAGCCAGTTGCTGCAGACAGTCGAGCGCGTACAGGGCGGTTTCAACGCCGATCTCGGCATTGTCGGGGTGGTCCTGACCATGTTCGACCGCCGCAACCGGTTGACGGATCAAGTGGCAGACGACGTGCGCGAATGCCTCGGCAATCTCGTCTTCGAAGCAGTCATCCCCCGCAACGTCCGACTGTCAGAGGCGCCCAGCCATGGGTTGCCTGCCCTTGTCTACGACCATGCATGTGCCGGAAGCAGGGCCTACATGGCGCTTGCTCGCGAACTGATCGGGCGCCTGCCGAAAGAAAGGAAAGCCGCATGAGCGCGCAGGATGAGACTGCGGACGGACGGCTCGCTCCCCGGCGCAAGCTGGGGAAGGGCCTGGGTGCCTTGCTCGGGGAAGTCCGCCGCGAGGAGCCGCTTGTCCGGCTCAGCCCCCATGTCGATGCCGATGGGCAGCCGATTGATCGGCCCGCCAGGGGCGGGGGCCCGCAAGAAGGCCTTGCCATGCTCGCAGTCGGCACGATCGAGCCGCATCCCGACCAGCCACGCCGACGATTCGACGAAGACGCCTTGGCCGAACTCGCGCAGTCGATTGCAGCCCGGGGGGTGATTCAGCCCGTTATCGTGCGCCCGCTCGCGGGCGGGCGCTACCAGCTGGTCGCTGGCGAGCGGCGCTGGCGGGCCGCTCAGAAGGCGCAAGTCCATGAAATTCCTGCGCTAATCAGGGATCTTGAAGAGCGCGACGTCATGGCCTTGGCGCTGATCGAGAATATCCAGCGCGAAGATCTCAACCCGGTCGAGGAAGCGCGCGCCTATCAGCGCCTGTCCGAACAGCAGGACATGACCCAGGCCGAGATCGCCAAGCTGGTCGAGAAATCCCGCAGCCACGTCGCCAACCTGCAGCGCCTCCTCGCATTGCCCGATGCCGTGCTCGATCTTGTCGAGGTCGGACGGCTCGACATGGGGCACGCCCGCGCGCTCATCGGGGTCGAGGGTGCAGAAGGCCTTGCCGCGCGCGCGGTGCGCGAGGGCCTTTCGGTGCGCGAGGTGGAAAGGCTTGCCCGGCGCGAGAAAGGCGGCAGCACCAAGCGAAAAGCTCGCGAGCCGAGCGATCCGGCGAAGGAAGCCGACATCGCCGCGGTGCAAAACCACCTTGAGGAATTTCTCGGCCTGTCGGTCAAGATCGCGACCGATGCCGATCCCCGTTCGGGCGCGGTGACGATTCGCTATCGCACGCTCGACCAGCTGGACCTGATCTGCCAGCGGCTGACCGGCGGAAGCTTCTAGCGCCCAGCTTAGGTAAATGCCTTTTCTTCGGGCGTTTACCTTCGTCTAAGGTGTTTCAGCTATTGGCCATTTCCACGACTTGGAGTTGGGGATGGTTTCAACCGGCAAAATGGCCGCGGTGCTGGGCGCCGCAGTACTTGCGTTCTGCGCGAGTGTGCCGGCCTTCGCCCAAGGGCGGGCAACCAACACCATACGTGTCGGCGTGCGGCCGCTCAACGGCTGCCGCGTGTCGGCCACGCCGATGGTATTCATCGTCGTGCCGCCATATACCAACACCAAGGCCGACGCGACGGCGACGATCACCGTCAACTGCACGCCGAACATCGATTTCAACATCGATATCGATCGCGGCCTGTACAACAACGGCATCAACCGCCGCATGTATAATGCCACCGCGAACAAATATTTCGATTACGACGTCTACAAGAATCCGCCCCGCAGCCAGGTCTGGGGTACGGGCCAGACGCAGAACCTGGCCGGTAACTCGGGACAAACGGGTTTCGTCGATTATACCGTTTACGGTCGGACAGAGCAGATCAACCGGCTCGAGGCCGGTAGCTATCGCGACACGCTGACGATAACCGTCACCTTCTGACCGCGTCGGCGCGATCGCGCCAGCACCTTTCCCAGCACCCGCCCCAATCAACCGCCGCCGCGCCCGCGCAGACGGCGCAGAGCCGTTTACGCCTAATTAACTATACCCAATTACGTAGTTAACCCGGAGAAACGGTCAATGATTTGAACAACATTTATCAAATCGCAAGTTTTCTTATGCATGGAGGGGGCGGCTCAAAGAAGCCGACCAAGATTAGGGGATCAATGACCATGCGTAAGATTATTCTCGCAGCTGCGACTGTTGGCGCCGTTACCGCCAGCCCGGCCTTCGCCCAATCGGCGACCAACACGATGCCGGTTTCGGTCGCCGTGATCGATTCGTGCACCATTTCCGCCACGGCGCTGGACTTCGGTTCGCCGACCGCGATCGGCGGATCGAACATCGATGCCAGTTCGACCCTCACGCTGACCTGCACCACGGGTGCCGATTACGACGTGTGGATGGGCTTTGGCGGTCACGCCGTGAGCGGCCAGCGCAACATGGCCGGTGCGGCCGTGTCGACGAACCTGGTCCCCTACAACGTCTACAGCAACACGGCTCGCACCACGACCTGGGGCAACACCTCGGGCACCGACACCGTCACCGGCACCGCCGCTTCGGGTCTGCCGTTCACGCTGACTGCCTACGGGCGCATTCCGTCGACCGCGGCCCCGGTTCCGGCTGACGTCTATTCCGACACCGTCACCGTGACGGTCAACTTCTAAGCCTACGGAGATACGAATGACCCGCACCGCCACCACCATGCGCAGGATCGCCATGATCGTGGCGGGCGGGTCGTTCGCTCTGGGCCTTGCGCCCGCCCTCCAGGCGCAACCCGACGATGGCCAGTCCATCGCCGCCCGCGCCGCAGCCCTGAACATCGCCCCGCTCCGCTTCGAGTTCTCACAAGACGAGGCCACGGCGACACTCAGGCTCACCAATACCTCGAACCGCGATCTTCCGGTCCAGACCCGCGTCTTTGCCTGGACGCAGGACGCTGGAGAGGACGAATACGCGCCGAGTTCCGACCTGACCGTTTCTCCCTCGATTATCTCGATTCCCGCTGGCCAGACCCAGATCGTGCGCGTGCTGCGCCGGTCCGCGCCCGGCCAGGGCGAAAAGAGGTTCCGGCTGGCGGTCGACCAGCTGCCCGATCCCGACGCTGCCAAAATCGGCGGTGCCGAAGCACTGATTCGCTTCACCATTCCCGTGTTCGCCGATCGCGACACGGCCGCGCCTGCCCGGCTTGCCTGGCATATCGCTGCCGATCGCGTGGAGCTCGCCAACCAGGGCGGGCAGACCAGCCGGATTGCCGGCATCAAGGTGAAAACACTCGATGGACGCGACATCGAGGTGGAGCGCAATTCGCTCCGCTACGTGCAGGGCAACTCGACCATCGCCTGGCCGATCCAGGGGGGCTGCAAGCTGGGGCGGGTGAAGATCACCGCACAGCTCGACGGCCAAACGGTCGATGTCGAGCCTCAGACGCTCTGCAGCTAAACGGTTCCTTGCGCTTCTCGCGGCGATTCTAGCCGCCCTGGCCGGCTCTTCCGCCGCCCTTGCGCAAGACGACCCGTTCGCCCTCCCGAAAGGCGTGACCGCGCGCAGCATCGTCGCGGACGACGGGCCGGGCCTCTCCGAAATCTACGTCGACGGCCGCCAGAAGCCGCGGATGGTCGACCTTGAATGGCGCGGCAAGACCCTGCTGATCGATGCCGACGCCGCCCGTGCCGCCGGCCTGCCCGTCGAGGAAAACGTCTCGGGGCAAATTACGCTCGACAGTCTGAACATCTACGAGTGGAAATTCGACCGCCTGCGGCAGCGACTTGCGATCACCCTGCTGCGCCATAGCGACGGCAAGAACCTGATCGATCTCTCCGCGGCGCCTGCCAACGACGGCGCCAGCACCCCGCTTACCGCCTTGAGGATCGATTACGACCTCACGGCGTCACTTGCCGGCCACAAGGGTATCGTCGCCGGATACGTCGATACGGCCCTGGTGCGCGGGAATTTTGCCGCCGGGACGGGAATACAGGTGTCCACCGACGGTCCGAACGGCAAGGCATCCGCCGTCCGGCTCGACAGTAACGTGCAGGTTGCCTTTCCGAACAAGGGAATCGCAGCCACCGCTGGCGACTTCGTTAGTGCGGGCGGCCAGGGTCAGCGCGCCCTGCGCCTCGGCGGTGTGCAGATAGCGTCGGATTTCGAATTACGGCCCGACCTGGTGACCAATCCGCTCCCCTCGTTCAGCGGGCAGGTGGCGGTGCCGACCGGCATAGACGTCATAAGTGCCAACCAAAGATTGCAGCTCGGGGAAGTCGAACCGGGCGAGTTTACCGTGAGAAACCTGCCCGGCGCCGCGGGGAGGGGCGAAGTTTCCGTCATCTTGCGAGATTCGGCGGGCCGTGAGGTGGTCCAGAACACCCGGTTCTACGTTTCCCGATCATTGCTCGCCCCCGGATTGTCGCAGTTCGCGGCCAACGTCGGCGCGGTGCGACGAAGATACGGGACCCAGAGCTTCGATTACGGATCCATTGCGGCCAGCGCCTTCTACAGGCGCGGGCTTTCGCCGTATGTGACGCTGGAAGGCAGCGGGGAATGGACGCGCGGAGTCGGCAACATCGGCGCGCGGGCGGAATTCATCATCGCCGCGCTCGCGCAAGCGAGCGTCGAAACGCGATTGAGCAGTGATTCGCGCGTCGGAAGCGGCAAACTCGTGGCCGTGACGCTCGAATCCGCGGGACCAGGCTTCAGTGCGCGGGCCGGCGCCTCGATCCCCAGCGCCAATTACCGCGACGTAGCCGCCAAGCTGGGCGATCCCTTGCCCGCGAAGCAGTTTTTCGCCCAATTCTCGTTCGATTTGCGCAAGGTCACGCGCATGCAGCTCTCCGTCGCGCGGCAGGAACGGCGTTTCGACCCGCGTTATCCGCAACAGGACCGCCGGACCGACGTTGTCGACCTCTCGTTTCGCACCAGAGTGCGCAACAAGTTCGAGATCTTCACCAGCGGAGCCTATCGCCGGACCGAGCGGGGCAACTCCTATTCGATTTTCGCCGGGCTTTCGCTCCAGTTCGGCAACGGCCGCAGCGCCTATGCCTCGGCGAATGCCAGCCACGGGCAGAAAACCTACCAGGCGGGTTACCGCAAGTTCGACGTCGAGCCCGGCGACATCGGCTACTCGGTCGACGCGAGCCATGGCAGCGGAGTGCACCGCGTGGCGGGCTCTGCGGCGGTGCGCCGCCCGTTCGGACGGCTCGAGCTGCAGGCGGAAGAGGTCAACGGAAACGTCGGCGCACGGCTCAACGCGCGGGGCACATTGCTGGCCGCCGGCGGGAAGGTCTTCGCCCGCAATCAGACCGGCGGCAGCTACGCCCTGGTCCGCACGACCGGCGAGGTGGACGGGGTAACGATCCTGCGCGAGAACCGCTCCGCAGGAGCAACCTCACGCGGCGGGGTCCTGCTGGTGGAGAACATTCCTTCGAACGCACCCGTCTCCATCGACGTCGATGCCAAGAAGTTGCCGATCGATGCGCTTGCCCGTGCGACCTTTCGCCGGATCAGCGTACCGTCACGGGCGGTCGGACTGGTCGAGATCGATGTCGTGCAGTTCCGGCCGGTCATGCGGCGGGTGGTCGATTCGGCAGGCGATCCGCTCCCGGCCGGCCTCCCGGTCGTCGCCGAGCCATCCGGCGAGAGGACGATGATCGGCTACGACGGACTGGTCGAGATCAACGCAGCCGAGCGCAGCGGGCGGCTGGTGGTGGGCCGCGGGGCCGATCGCTGTGAGGTCGACCTGAGAACCGCGCATGTCGCCGACGAGGCCGACGGTCCGCCACTGAGATGCGTTGCAGCGACGATCGCCGGCCTCGACGGGGTCGCTCCGCACGAAGTTGCGCGGCGCGACTAGGTAGAGCCCAACCGATTGAAATTACTTGGCGTAGCGGACGCGCTTGTCGGGAACGTACTTCGAAGGGGCCTGCTTCACGTACTTGGTGCGCTTGACGTACTTGGTCCGCGGCACCGTGACGACCTCTTCCACGACGTCCTCGATCACGTAGCGGTTCTCGGTGCGGATCGGCGCGCCGTAGGTATAGCCGCCACCGACCTGAACAGGCACCATGACCGTCATGTAGCCGCCGTAGCCGTAGCCCCCGTAGCCGTACTGGCCCCAGTTGATGTTCCTCTGCCAACCGTAGCCGAAGCCCGCTTCGGGGCCGGGAAGCCCCCCGGCGCCCTGGTACCGTTCGAGGTACCTCTCGCACTCGTCCTTCTTCTTCTTCTCGAACGCGCCACCGATGAGCGAGCCGAGCGCCAGTCCGACCAGGCCGCCGACGCCGGCACCGATTAGCGTCCCGCCGATACGCCGGGTGGAGTTGCCGTGAGTTCTCGTGATGACCGATGAAAGCGCCCCCGATCCCGCCGAGGATCCCGCCGAGGATCCCGGTATCCTTCTTGATCGCGCCTTCGTAGGCGAGGCGGCAGTTCTCGAGCCACTGGTCGCGATCGTCGCGGGTGTAGCCGACAGAAGCGACGGGTGGCAGGCCGGACTGGGGATAGTAGCCCTGCTGGTAACCTTGCTGATAGCCTGGCTCGTAAGCAGGCGGCGGCACCTGCGCCGGATAGCCGGGAGCGGGAGCATATCCCGGGGACGCGTAAGTCTGCGCGCCGTAGCTGCCGGAATAGCCCGGAGCCGGCATTGGCATCGGCGGGGCGTATGCGGGTTGCTGATAGTCGGCCACGGGCGGCGGAGGCGGTGGCAGGACGTAGCCATCCTGCGCCTGCGCCTGGGCCGGGAGGCCGGCGAAAGCCGTCGCGGCAAGAAGGACGGTAACAGCGCGCTTCATCGATTTTCCCCTGTCGATTCGGGCCTCTCACCCGCGAATTAACCCGAAAGTTACCATCGCGTGTCAGGCTCGGCCAAAGGGTGTTGCGGGCCTGTCCCGGAACGGGGCGGTTCAGATGCGGCCGGCAATCACTCCGGCGAGCGCCTCGAGCCCTGCCCGGTCTTCCTCGTCGAAGCGGGCAACGCTGGGCGAATCGAGATCGATCACTGCTATCACCGCGCCATCGCGCAGCACCGGGACGACCAGTTCGGACCGGCTTGCGGCATCGCAGGCGATATGGCCCGGGAATGCGTGCACGTCGGGTACGAGCTGCGTTTCGCCGCTCGCGGCCGCCGCGCCGCAAACGCCTGTGCCGATGGGGATCCGGATACACGCGGGCCGCCCGCAGAATGGCCCGAGCACCAGTTCGCCCTCGATCGCGCGATAGAACCCGGCCCAGTTGAGATCCGGCACGAGCTGCCAGACGAGCGCGGCGATGTTGGCCATGTTGGCCACGCCGTCAGTTTCGCCGGAGGTCAGGGCGTCGGCTGCGGAAACGAGCTCGCGGTAGAACTCGCCCTTGGGCTGGTCGGGATCGGCGGCGAAATCGTACATCGCACGCGCAGCTAGGCTTGCTGCGGCATTGCCGCAAGCTCGGCGCTCGCCTATCCGATCGCAATGCGCATTCTCAAGAAAATCGGCATCGCCCTGCTGGTGCTGCTCGTCGTCCTCGCCATCGCCCTGTGGTGGGTCTCGCGGGGCGATCCGGCCGATCTTTCGGTCGAGGCTGTGACCGGCGACGATCCGCAGCTCCACGAACCCGATCCGCAGACCATCCCCACGGTGAAGGTCTTCAAGCCGGTCGGCTGGCCCGACGGCACTGCGCCCGAAGCGGCGGAAGGGCTGGCGGTGAGCCGCTTTGCCGAGGGCCTCGAGCATCCGCGCATCATGTACCCGCTGCCCAACGGCGATATCCTGGTGTCCGAAACGAATTCGCCGCCACGCGAAATCGCCGGCGGCTGGCTGACCAACCTGGTGGCCGGGTTCCTTTTCTCGCAGGCCGGGGCCGACGTACCGTCGCCAAACCGACTCGTCTTGCTGCGCGACGCGGATGGCGACGGCAAGGCAGAGCAGAAATCTGTCCTGCGCAGCGACCTCAACTCGCCCGGCGGCATCGCCTACGCCGACGGAAAGCTCTACGTCGCCGATCACGACGCGCTCCTGCGCTTCGATTACGAACCGGGCCAGACGACGCTTTCCGGCACGCCCGAAAAGCTGATGGACCTGCCGGGCGGCGGCAACCACTGGATGCGCAACATCCTGCTCAGTCCCGACGGCAAGCAGCTCTACGTCACGGTCGGCTCGGCCTCGAACATCGGCGAAGGCGGGATGGATCTCGAGCAGAACCGCGCCGCGATCCACGAATACGACATCGAGAAGGGCACCAGCCGTGTCTATGGCGCGGGTCTGCGCAATCCGAACGGTCTGGCCTGGAATCCCTGGAGCGGCGAGCTGTGGACCACGGTCAATGAGCGCGACCAGCTCGGCAGTGATCTCGTGCCCGACTACCTGACAAACGTGCCGATCGGCGCGCAGTACGGCTGGCCGTGGATCTACTGGGGCGACAAGATCGACGACCGGGTCGAGGCGCCGATGCCGCAGTTCCTCACCGAGTACACCCGGCGGCCCGAGTTCGCCCTCGGCCCGCACGTCGCTGCGCTCGGGCTTGCCTTCACCCAGGAAGGCAGCGCGATGGGCGGCGGGTTCGACCACGGTGCCTTCATTGCGCGCCACGGATCATGGAACCGCAAGCCGGCGTCGGGTTACGACGTTGTCTACGTGCGCTTCGACGCGCGCGGAAACCCGGTGGGCAAGCCCGTCCCCGTGCTCAAGAGCTTCCTCAAGAACGACGACGAGACCTACGGCCGGCCCACCTGGGTGGCGTGGGACGAGGCCGGCGCGCTGCTGGTGAGCGACGATACCGCCGGGATCATCTGGCGCGTTACCTCGCCCGGAGCGACACCGGCCGGGGCGCAACAGCGCAACACCGGCAAGCCGCTGCCCCCGCGCGAGGGCCTGAAGGGCGATCCGCGGCGGGCGTTCGACGAGATCTAGAGGCGCTTGCCGGCGCGGCCGGCCAGTTCCGTGACGTAGTGCCAGGCAATGCGCCCCGAGCGGGCGCCGCGCCGCTTGGCCCACTCGAGCGCTTCGTGTTCGTCCCAGGCGAGGCCGTACGCGTCGGCATATCCGGCGACTATGGCGAGGTAGTCGTCCTGCGAGCAGGCGTGAAAACCCAGCGACAGGCCAAAGCGATCGGCCAGCGCGAGCCGGTCGTCGACCGCGTCGCGCGGGTTTATCGGGTCTCCTTGCTCGGCCATGTCGCGCGGCACAATGGCGCGGCGGTTGGAGGTGACCGCGAGGCGGACGTTGGGCGGGCGCGCCTCCACCCCGCCTTCCAGCCAGGAGCGCAGGTGCCGTGGCCCGTGCGTGTCTCCCTCGGCAAATCCGAGATCGTCGATGAAGACGAGGAAATTGCGCTCGGCCGGGGCGAGCCGGGCGAACAGGTCCGGCAGTCCGTCAAGCGCATCGGTGCCGACCTGGACCAGGGCGATCCGTGCCGGACGCTCGGCCTGGGCCGCCGCGACGGCAGAGCGAACCAGCGCCGACTTGCCCGTGCCGCGCGCCCCCCACAGCAACATGTCGTGCGCCGCGTGGCCGGCGGCGAGGCGCGCGACGTTGGCCCGCACGGCCTCTTTCTGCGCATCGATCCCCTTCAGCAGCGCAAGCACGGGCGCTTCGATTCGTGGGACCGGGCGGGCGCTGCGTCCGGTCCACACGTAGGCAGGCGCGGCGAGCCAGTCGATGGTCTCGCCGGTCTGCTCGGCCCTCAGGGCAGCGATAAGCTGCTGAACGACGTCCGTTGCGCTTGTCATGCCTGCGCGTTCGGCCATGCCCGGCGCCTGCGTCAAGCGGCGAATGCGGCTGGCGCCGGGCGGATGCGCGCTGTAGCGCACGAGGCATGGACCCCCACCCGGCGATCATCGCGTCCGATCCGGCGGGCATCGCACGCGCCGCGCAGTTGCTCCGCGACGGAGGCCTCGTCGCTGTGCCGACCGAGACGGTCTATGGCCTTGCCGCGCGCGCCGACCGGGCCGAGGCCGTGGCGGCGATCTATCGCGCCAAGGGCCGTCCGGACTTCAACCCGCTGATCGTCCACGTCGCTTCGCCGGACATGGCGCGCGGGCTGGCGGAATTCGACGAACGGGCGGATATTCTGGCGGAGCGCTTCTGGCCCGGCCCGCTGACGCTGGTTCTTCCTCTGCGGGCGGATTCTGGGCTCGCGCCGGCCGTGACGGCAGGCCTGCCGACCGTAGCCCTGCGAATGCCGGATCATCCTGCGATGAGAAGCCTGATAGAAACGGTCGGCCTGCCGCTTGCCGCGCCCTCGGCCAACCGCAGCGGAGCGGTCAGCCCGACCGAGCCCGCACATGTCGTCGCCTCGCTTGGCCAGAGGATCGATGCGGTGCTCGATGGCGGCGCGTGTCCTCGGGGCCTCGAATCGACTATCGTCGCGCTGCGCGACACCGGATGGCAATTGCTGCGGCCGGGCCCGCTGCTCGAGGACGAGATCTCTGCGCTTCTCGGCGCGCCCCTGGCGGTCGCGAACGAGAAGATAGAAGCGCCCGGCCAGCTTGCGCAGCACTATTCCCCCGGCAAGCCGGTGCGGCTCGGGGCGGCGGGCGCCCAGGGCGACGAATTCCTCATCGGTTTCGGCGAAGTGGCGGGCGATTGCACCTTGTCCGCGTCCGGCGATCTCGCCGAGGCTGCCGCGCGGCTCTACGCCTGCCTTCACGCCGCTGCGGCGGCGGACGCCCCCCGCATCGCGGTCGCGGCGATCCCGGACGAAGGGATGGGCCGCGCGATCAACGATCGCCTGCGCCGCGCGGCAGCCTGAGCGCGGGGACCTAGCGTTCGGGCTCGGCGGGTATCGTCGGCAGCAGCACCTGGATCTGCGCATAGGTCGACTGCGCGTCGGCGCAGGCGCGGCGATTGCCGCCCTGGCAGGCCTTGAGCTCCTTGTCGTACTTCCGCTCGAGCTTGCCCAGCTCGGCCTCGCGCCGGCGCAGATCGCGGCCGCGCTTTTCGTCCGCCTCCGACTGGCTGGTGGTGGCAAGGTCGACCGCCTTGCCGGCGACCCGGACGGGTGCGGTGGCAACGTCGAACGCGGTCTTCGCAAGGCAGCCCTGCAGCGTGAGCGCCGCCGTGACGGCGATCAATGTCCTGGCAATGGTTGACATGACCCGCTCCTCCGGCCGGAACGCCTAGGTGGACGCAAATGACGAGCGCGTGAACGGCAATGCGCCGTCAGTCCGCGATTTCGACCCCGTTGCAGGTGACCTCGCCCACGCCGAAGCGCGAGAGCGTGCACTGTGCGCCGCCGGTGATGTCGACGTCGCCAGTTCCAACGAGCGATATGCGTGCACGGTCCTCAACGGTCATGGCGACATCGCCGGCACCGGCGATATCGAGAGCGGCCGTCTTGCTGCGCAGCCCCTTGGCATCCACATCGCCGGCGGCGGCGATCTTGATCGATACGTCGTCTGCCGTTCCGGCGACGACGAGACTGCCCGCGCCGACCACGTTGAAGTCGGCCGAGGTGACCTTCATCGCGCCGATCCTCAGTTCTCCGGGGCCCGCTATCGTGCCCTCGAAGCGATCCCCCTCGATGCGATCGATCCGCGCGTCGCCGCTACCGCCCAGCACGAATTCGTCCAGCCGGGGCACGGTAACGTAGAAGGTGACGTTGCTCGAATCCGACCAGTTGCCGTGGAAGCCTTCTTTCGGGCGGATCTGCAGCGCGCCGTCCTCGACAACGACCTCGAGCTCCGCGAGCGCCTCGGGCGAGCCTTCGGCGCGGACGGAGGGGGTGTCGCCAATCGTCACCACCACGTCTTCGGGGCCGACGAGGGCGATCTGCTCGAACGAGCCGACTTCGTAGGTCTTGCTGCTTTCCATCTGGACCAGCGCCGGCCGATCGTTGTCCACGCGCTCGTCGCTCGGACTGTCGAAGAGGATGGAGGCCGCGCCGAGCGCAGCGGCGCCACCGATGGCGACGGCTATCACCACTTCGCGCGCCCGCGGCTTGGTCCTGGGTTGAGCCATGCCGCTCACCTAGCGAACCGGCGCCTGGCGCACCAGCCCCACAGCAGCGAACGGAGCGGCCCCCACGGCGTGATCTTGCTCAATCGGCAGGCTCGCTGTTTCGCTCGCAGACGAGCGTACCCGAGCCGACCGAGTGAACCTTGCAGCGGGCGTCGCCGCGCACGACCACGCTGCCCGAACCCAGGATCTCGGCATCGACCTGGCCATTGGAACGGAACGTGCCGCTGCCCGACCCGGCGATGGTCACGTCGGCCCGCTCCACGCTGAGCCCGGCGAGATCGGCGCTGCCGCTACCCATGACGTCAAGGTCCAGACGCCCTGCCTTGCCGCCCGCCTTCATCGAGCCCGATCCGGCGATCGTGACCGAGAACTTGTCGGCGGAAATGCCCGCTACCTCGAGCGTGCCCGACCCGAGCACCTCTGCCTCGGCGTTCCCGGTCAGCTCGGCGGCTTTCATCGAGCCGGAACCGCCGATAGTGAGCTTGCGCGGGGAGGGCATGGTAACGGTGACCGTGGCCGTGCCCTTGGCATCGCCCTTGGCCCGCAGCACGGCGAGCGAATCGCCGTCGCGGTGGAATCGCAGCAGGTCCACCGCGGCGGGATCGCCGTCGACGTCGATCGCGAGCGCTTCGCCCGTGCGGATATCGACGCTGTCCGGGCCCAGCAGGACAACCTCGCTCGGCGGATCGCCCGACAGGTCGAGATCGGACAGTGGCACGCCGTCGGTCCCGTTGAAGGAGAAGTTGGCCTTGCCGCAGCCGGAGAGGCCGGCGGCGATTGCGATGGCGATCACCGGACCGAGACCCTTCATGATCTTGTGGAAGCGCATCGAGAAGCTCCTGTCGTTGTGTGTTGCTGGTATAATACACAACGACAGGTTCGCTTCAAACGGTTTGGTCGGGCGCGATCGCCCGTTCATCGAAGGCGCGCGGTTTTGGAGCACCACCCAATTGATCTTGCCAGAGCCCTTGCGGGAAACCGAGCATGGCGCCCGGGTGACCCAAACCTGCCCGCAGCCGACGACGCACATCTGGGCGTTGTTCGTCGCGGTCAGCCGCGCGCCGTTCGAACCCGCGATCGATACCGAAAAGTCGGCAGCCGCCCTCGCGGGCATCGAGCCGCCCGGATGCGGCCAGTGAGACAGTTGCCTGGTCGACGCGGCCCTGCACGCACATCGTGCGCGAGCTGGCCATGGAGCCCGCGAACCGGTCGCGGCACGAACGAAAAGGGCCGCCCGGCGATCCGGACGGCCCCTTTCCTGTTACCGAGCGAACCGAGAGGTCAGGCGTCTTCGGTGTTGTCGTAATACTGCGGCGCGTGCTTGCGGAGCACCTCGAGGATCTTTTCGAGCGCGGTCGGCTCGTCGGTCTTTTCCATCGCCGCGAGCTCGCGCGCGAGGCGGCTGGACGCCGCTTCGAAGATCTGCCGTTCGGAATACGACTGCTCGGGCTGGTCTTCCGGCCGGAACAGGTCGCGGGTCACCTCGGCGATCGACACCAGGTCGCCCGAGTTGATCTTGGCTTCGTATTCCTGGGCGCGGCGGCTCCACATGGTCCGCTTGACCTTGGGCTTGCCCTTGAGCGTTTCCATCGCTTCCTTGAGCGTCTTGTCGCTCGAAAGCTTGCGCATACCGATCGCTTCGACCTTGTTGACCGGAACGCGAAGAGTCATGCGCTCCTTCTCGAAACGCAGAACGTAGAGTTCGAGCTGCATGCCGGCGATTTCCTCGCTCTGCAGCTCGATCACACGGCCAACGCCGTGCTTGGGATAAACAACATAATCGCCGACATCGAAGGCGGGCGCATTCGCAGCCATGAAAAATCCTTTCGTCGACAGGAGCTTGGCCGTTCGCGTCAAAACATCCCCGTCGTGCGGCACGCACGACATGAAGACGATGCTGTTGACGAGGGGGCGACGCTCCTGCTGGTCCTATCGGCTGCCACCTGTCAAAAAAGCGGGGCAGTTGGACTATTATGTAGCACATTCGCAACAAAATTGCCAGCCCCTGCATTAGGGGCCGCGCAGGTGCACAAAATGGGCAGCGCCGCCGCTCGCCTTCGGACCACCGGCTCGCGATACGACCAAAACCGTCAGCCCGATCGGCGGCTGTCTCCGGTGGCATCTTCCCGCGCATGCGAGCGGGCCACCGCGTTGAACTCGGCCCCCAGCAACAAGACGTAAGCGGACAGGTCGAACCAGGTCAGCATGACGATGACCGCGCCGAGCGAACCGTACGTGGCGTCGTAATTGCCGAAATTCTGCACGTAGAAGCCGAAGCCCAGCGTCAGGACGAGCAGGCCGACGCCGGCAAAGGCCGATCCGACGCTAACCCACTGCCAGCGGGGCTCCGCGCGGTTTGGGCCGTACCGGTATAGCGCCCCTGCAGCCGCCATTCCGGCAGCCAGCAGAACGGCGTACGTCACGACCTTGTACAGCATGGCGGAGGCGCCAAGCCCGGGGAGAAGCGACCCGAGCGCGGTGAGCACGACCGTGGTGAGCGCAAGTACGCCGAGCCCGGCGAGACCCGCGAGCGTGATCAGAAAGGCAAGGGCGGTCCGGCGCAGGAAGCTGCGATCGTCTTCCTGGTCGTAGGCGATCCCCAGCGCGGTGATGAGCGCCGCAGCCCCGTTGCGGGCCGAAAACAGGGAGAAGCCGAGCGACAGGGCGAGGCCGAAACCTTTTTTGCCCTGCGAGGCCTCGACCAACGACTGCAACTGCCCCTCCACCAGCGAGGTGGCCGAGCCGGGCATCATCTGCGACATCGCCGCGACGTGCCGGGCCACTCCCTGCGGGGTCACGACGAGGCCGTAGATCAGCACTGCTGACAACAGCAGCGGCACCAGCGCGAGAAAGACGTAGAAGGCCACGCCCGCCGCCGCGAGGCCGAGGTTGTCGCGCCCCGCCTCGGCAAAACCGTCCTTGAGAATCCGCCACCAATCCTGCGCGCCGAGATCGCTCAGCGCGGGCGTCGGCTGGCCTGTCTTTGTCGAATCTGCTGTCCTGTCCGTCTGTCCCTGCACGAGCAACCTACGCGCGGGACGGCCGGAAGTGCCCGGCGATCAGTCGCCTTCGCCAGGCTCCGGCGTGAAGTACTTGTCGAACTTGCCGTCCTCGCCCTTGTGCTCTTCGGCGTCGTCGGGCGGATCCTTCTTCTCGGTGATGTTGGGCCACTCGGCCGAATACTTCGAGTTCAGTTCGAGCCACTGCTCGAGCCCGCCCTCGGTGTCGGGCAGAATCGCCTCGGCCGGGCACTCGGGCTCGCACACGCCGCAATCGATGCACTCGCTGGGATTGATCACCAGCATCGTCTCGCCTTCGTAAAAGCAGTCGACCGGGCAGACCTCGACGCAGTCGGTGTACTTGCACTTGATGCAGGCGTCGGTGACGACATAGGTCATGGGGCGGCAGGTCCTTCAGGGGTCAGTTTGGTCCCGCCTATGGCGATTGCCCCGCCAGCGTCAAGCACATGGTAGCAGGCCTGGGCTTCGCACGGGGGCCCGCGGCGCTGCGGCAAGGCGCAGATCCGGATCGGCAGCACCCTGGTCCGCAAGGGCAGGACGATGACGTCACCCTCTGCCACGCGCTGGTCCTGCCGCACCACCCGTTCACCGTTGCGGCGGATGTGCCCTTCGGCGATCCAGCGCTGCGCCGCCCCGCGCGTTTTTGCGAAACGCAGGCAGTAGAGCAGCTTGTCGAGCCGCATTCAGCGGACCAGTTCGGCCAGCGCGGCGAAGGCGCCGGTGGGGGCTCCGCGCGGCGAAGTGTCCTTACGCGGCAGCCGGTCCTTGCGCGGAGGGCGCCAGCTCCAAAGGGCGGGGGCAGGCGGACCGGCGGCACCGTCAGGAAGCTTGCGCGGCTGACTTGCCCGAAAGCCAGCGTCGCGCATCAGGCGAGTGAAGCTCTCGGGTTTCAGGCCCATGGAGCGCGCGAGAGCATCGTCGAAGGTGAAGCCGCGGCCACCGGCTGCCGCACGGCGGTCGTGCGCGGCCCGGAACAGCTTCTCGGCCATGTCGACCCGCACCGCCTGGCGCCCCGCACGGCGATAGCCGGCCGGGAGGGCCTTGGCCTCGACGACAGGCTCCATCGCTTCGCGAAGCGGCCGGCGGTCGGCACCGAGGCGGGACAACAGCGCGCGGGCCTGCGGCTTGAGCAGCGCCGGCACGAACACGTCGAGCGCTCCGATCGTAACGCCCAGGCGGCGCAGCGCCGGCCGCTTGTCCTTGGGGATCACGGCAAGGCCGGCCGCCTCACGCGGAACCACCCCGGCCCGGTCGGCCAGGGTAAGAAGCAAAGCCCGCGCCTCGCTGCCGAGGTCCAGGTCGAGCGCGGCATCCTCGATCGCGGCCAGTGGGCCGAGCGGGCGCAAGGCGTCGGAGAACCACAGGTCGAGCGCCTCGCCCAGCCGCGAACGCTGAGCCGGGTCGAGCGCGCCAAGTTCCTTGGCCAGGACCAGCCGGGGGCGAGCGCGCGACTTGCCCGGCTCGAGCTTTGCGACGAGCTGATCGCCCCGCCGCACCTCGCCCCGCTCGATCCGCAGATCGCCCAGTTCGCTTGCAACGAGGCGGCAGGCCTTTTCCGCCAGCAGCGCCGGAAGATGGCGTTCGGCTGCGGCCAGCATGAGCTTGCGCTCCTCGCCGCTCGCCGTGCCGTCGACCACGAAACGAAAGCCCTCGAGATGGCCGATCGCATGGCCTTCGACGATGACCCGCGCTTCCTCGTCCAGTTCGACCTTGAGCAGCCCCGGATCCTTGCCCACGGTCTTCATCAGCACCGTCGTGCGCCGGTTCACGAAGCGTTCGGTCAGCCGCTGGTGCAGAGCGTCTGACAGGCGGGCTTCGGCGGCGCGGGCACGGGCGGCCATTTCGTCGCGCGCCAGAACCCAGTCGGGCCGTTGGCAGATGTAGGCCCATGAACGGATTGCGGCGATCCGGCCCTGCAGTGAATCGATGTCGCCCTGCGGCTTGTCGAGCTCACCGATCCGCGCCGCGACATAGTCGGCGCCCAGGTGCCCCGTCCTGAGATCCTGCCACAGCCGGCCGACGAAGCGCGCGTGCATGTCCGGGCCCTGCTGGCGAAAGTCGGGCAGTTGGCACAGCTCCCAGAACCGGCGCACCTGGCCGGGCGTCGTGAGACCGGCGGTAACGTCGGGATCTTCTGCCAGACGGCGCAGGACGGCAAGGTCGATCGCCTCGGGGGCAGGTGCGAGTTGGGGTTCGGCGGGCTTGGCCTCGAGATCGCCGATCAGCACGGCGAGACTGTCGAACCTCGGCTCGGCCTCGCGCCAGAACAGCTGGGTCAGCGGCGCGAAGCGGTGTTCCTCGATCGCGTAGACCTCGTCGTCGGTGAACTCGGCACCCGCACTGCCCTTCGCGCCCGACAGCGTGCCGAAGGTGCCGTCCTTGTGGTGCCGCCCGGCGCGGCCGGCGATCTGCGCCATCTCCGCCGGGGTCAGCCGCCGCTGCCGTCGCCCGTCGTATTTGGAGAGCGAGGCGAAGGCGACGTGTGTCACGTCGAGGTTGAGGCCCATTCCGATCGCATCGGTGGCCACGATGTAGTCGACCTCGCCCGACTGGAAGAGCTCGACCTGGCGGTTGCGCGTCTCCGGGCTCAGCGCGCCCATGACCACCGCCGCGCCGCCGCGAAAGCGCCGCAGCATCTCGGCCATGGCGTAGACCTGCTCGGCACTGAAGGCGACAAGCGCCGAACGCGGCGGAAGCCGACTGAGTTTTGACGATCCGGCGTGCGAAAGCGTCGAAAAACGCGGCCGGTTTTCGATACTGGCGCCGGGAACGAGCGCCTTCACCATCGGCTCGAGCGTGGCCGATCCGAGCAGCATCGTCTCCTCGCGGCCCCGGGCATGGAGCAGGCGGTCGGTGAAAATGTGCCCGCGTTCGGGATCCGCGGCGAGTTGCGCCTCGTCGAGAGCGACGAAGGCCCTGCCGCCCCCGTCTCTCGGCATGGCCTCGGCAGTGCAGAGCAGGTAGCGCGCGTCCGGCGGCTCGATCCGCTCCTCGCCGGTCAGCAAGGCGACCTGCTTTTCGCCCTTGATCGCCTTCACCTTGTCGTAAACCTCGCGCGCCAGCAGGCGCAGCGGGAAGCCGATCGCGCCGCTCGAATGGCCGCACAGTCGCTCGATCGCGAGGTGGGTCTTGCCGGTGTTGGTCGGGCCGAGAACGGCGCGCACGCGGCTGTCGGAATCGAACGTGTTCACTTCATTGCCGAATGTGGCGTGTCCGAACGGCTCCAGCAAGCCCGTTCCCGCCGCTGCCAACAGCTCGGCGCAAAGGGGACTCGGCTCGCCGGATTAAGCGCAAATTTACTTTATCGGACCATCACCTTCCCGCAGGAAGCCACGCGGGATCGGGCTGCGTTCGCACGGGGTTGCAGAGGGCGGCTGCGCAGGAGGGCGCGTTTTGTTCAAGGACCGGAGCAGCGAGGATTCGCCGGGCGCGGGCTACGCCGGCGCCGCGGCGCTGTCGCATTTCCAGATCCTCGGCGGTGCCGAACCGGTGCGAATCAAGCGCTTCATCAGCCTGTTCGAGCGCTATGAACAGTGGCGCCAGCGCGCTTCGCTCCAGCTGTCCGAATTCGACCTCGCCCCGGACCTCGCGCAGGACATCGGCTCGCGCCGGTGGTTGCGCGGGCTGGCGACTTTCGTGGCCCTCGGCGCGGTCTCGCTTGCCGCCTGGCCGGACTTCGCCCCGCTCGAGGCAAAGCCGATGGCGGCCGACGACGCGGTGCGCGACGAGTTCCGCAGCCAGATGATCATGCCGCTCGCGCTTGGCGCCGATTCCGGCCGCCGCATGGGCGCGACGCGCGAAGTCGTCGCGCTGAAGAGCGCGCCCGAGCGCCCGCGGCTCGACCTTGTGGCCACCCTGGCCCGCGGCGACAGCTTTGCGCGGATGCTGCAAAGGGCGGGCGTGGCCACGAGCGAGGCCGAACAGGTGGCCGGCATGGTCGCCGGGGCACTGCCCTTGTCCGACATCGAGCCGGGCACGCAGGTCGACATCACGCTCGGCCGCCGGCTTTCGCCCGATGCGCCGCGCCCGCTCGACGCGCTGTCCTTCCGCGCCCGCTTCGACCTGCAGCTCGGCGTCGAGCGGCGCGGCACGCGCCTCGCGCTCGATCCGCGGCCGATCAAGGTCGACACCACGCCGCTGCGCATTCGCGGGACCGTGGGCGCCAGCCTCTACCGCTCCGCGCGCAACGCCGGGGCGCCGGCCCGGGCGGTCCAGGATTACCTGCGCACGCTGGGGCAGGAGATGGATATCGACGCGATCGGATCGAACGACCAGTTCGACCTCATCGTCGATTACAAGCGCGCCGCGACCGGCGAGGTCGAGGAAGGCAAGCTGCTCTATGCCGGCCTGGTGCGAGACGGGAAGGCGAAGAAGCAGCTGATGCGCTGGGGCAGCGACGGACGCTTCTACGAGGCCTCGGGCGTCGGCGAGCAGCGCCAGGGCCTGATCGCCCCGGTCCCGGGCCGGCAGACCTCGGGCTACGGCATGCGCCGGCACCCGATCCTCGGCTACAGCCGGATGCACCGCGGGATCGACTTCAAGGCGACCTACGGGACGCCGATCTACGCCGTGACCGACGGCACGGTCGAAATCGCCGGGCGCCACGGCGGGCACGGCAACTTCGTCAAGCTGCAGCACGGCGGCGGGATGGAGACGGGCTATGCCCACATGAGCCGTATCGCGGTCAGCCGCGGACAGCGCGTGCGGCGCGGACAGGTCATCGGCTACGTCGGTTCCACCGGGCTCTCGACCGGGCCGCACCTGCATTACGAGATGTACCGCAACGGCGCGACGGTAAACCCCTCCAGCGTCCGCTTCGTCACCCGGGCGCAGCTTTCGGGAAGCGAGCTCGCGGCCTTCCGGTCCTCCCTCGCCACGCTGCAGAAAGTCGAACCCGGCGCGGCACTGGCCACGCTGACCCCCGACCGGGGCGCAATCGAGGAGCCGGTCCGCGAGATCGACCGAATCGAGCACAAGGAGCGGATCGACTAGGCCTTTCGTCGACCAATCGCGCAGCTTGTTTCCGCCGCCCGATTGCGGCGCCCGGCAATTTGCGGCATCTGCCGCGGCCATGACCGGCTCCTATCCCGCCACCCGCCTGCGCCGTCCACGTGCCTCTGCCTGGAGCCGCGCGCTGCACCGCGAGACGGTGCTGACCCCGGCCGACCTGATCTGGCCGCTGTTCGTGACCGAGGGCGAAGGGGTGGAGGAACCCATCGGCTCGTTGCCGGGCGTTTCGCGCTGGTGCACGGGCGGGATCGCCGCACGGGCGAAGGAGGCGGTCGCGCTCGGCATTCCGTGCGTCGCGCTGTTCCCCAACACCCCCCGCGACCGGCGCAGCGACGACGGGGCCGAGGCGCTCAACCCCGACAACCTGATGTGCCGCGCGATCAAGGCTATCAAGGATGCCTGCGGCGAGGATGTCGGCGTGCTGACCGACGTCGCGCTCGATCCCTATACCAGCCATGGGCAGGACGGGCTGGTCGACGAGGCCGGTTACGTCGTCAACGACGACACGGTCGCCGTTCTGGTCGACCAGGCGGTGCTCCAGGCCGAAGCAGGGGCGGACATCGTCGCCCCGTCGGACATGATGGACGGACGCGTGCGGGCGATCCGCATGGCGCTGGAGATGGGCGGGCACCACAACGTCCAGATCATGGCTTACGCCGCCAAGTACGCCAGCGCCTTCTACGGCCCGTTCCGCGATGCGGTCGGTTCGGGCGGATTGCTCAAGGGCGACAAGAAGGGTTACCAGATGGACCCCGCCAACGCCGAGGAAGCCCTGCGCGAGGTGGCTTTCGACATCGCCGAGGGGGCCGACAGCGTGATGGTCAAGCCGGGGCTGCCCTATCTCGACATCGTCGCCCGCGTGAAGCAGCGCTTCGAGGTGCCGGTCTTCGCCTACCAGGTGAGCGGCGAGTACGCGATGATCGAGGCCGCCGCGGCCGCCGGCGCGGGCGAGCGCGAGGCGCTGGTGCTGGAAACGCTGATGGCGTTCAAGCGCGCCGGCTGCTCGGGCGTGCTGACCTACCACGCACCGTTGGCGGCACGACTGCTCAATGGCTGACCCGGCAGACGAAACCATCCTCAAGACGCCCCGGCTGGCCCTGCGCCGGTTTCGGGAGAGCGACTTCGAGGACTGGTTCACCCATCTCAACACGCCGGACGTGCGCGCCCACCTCGGCGGGGCCGAGAGCCGCGAGAAATGCCGCGAGCGGTTCGAGCGGCAGGCGGCGAGCTGGACCGGCGAGGCCGGCGGCTGGCTGGTGATCGAACGGCGCGAAGACGGGGCATTCCTCGGCAACTGCGGCTTCGGCCCGATCACGACCGAAGCAGCGCCCGAGGCATTGCACGGCGCGCCCGAAATCGGCTGGTCGTTGCGGGCCGACTGCTGGGGGCAGGGCTATGCCACCGAAGCGGCCCGGGCGCTGCTGGCGCTGATCTTCGAACGCTTCGCCCACCCGGTGATCTATTCGCAGACCTCCGAGGCGAACGGCGGGTCGTGGCGGGTCATGGAGCGCCTCGGGATGGAGCGCGCCGAGGCGCTCGACTACGACGACGCGGACTATCCGCCCGAAGAGAACCCCACCAAGGTCTATCGCCTCGACCGCGAGACCTGGCGCGTCGCGGCGCGCTTCCGGCTGGAGACCGAGCGCCTCGTCCTGCGCGACTGGCGTGCGGAGGACTGGGAGCCGTTCCTGCGGCACACCAACACGCCCGAGGTCATGCGCTGGCTCGGCGGTCCGATGGACGAGGAGATGCAGGCGAAGATCCGCGAGCGGTTGCCGCTCGTGCCGCTCGAACACGGGCATTGTTTCTGGCTGGTCGAGCGCAAGGACGACGGGGGACACCTGTCGGGCGAAGTGCTCGGCTTCTGCGGGCTCAAGAAGGCCAACATGGCCGGTGGGCCGATCGGCGATTTCGAGATCGGCTGGCGCCTGCGCGTGGACGCCTGGGGCAAGGGTTATGCCAAGGAGGCCGCGCTCGCCTCGCTGCGCGCGGGATTCGAGCAGTTCGCCGCGCCCGAGATCATCGCCCTGACGGTCATGGAGAACACCGGCAGCTGGGGGCTGATGGAGCGGCTGGGGATGCAGCGCCGGCCCGACCTCGACTTTGCCTGCCCCGACTTCCTGCCTGACGAGACGACCATCGCCTATTCGATCGATCGCGCCGCGTGGGAAGCTGTCCACGGCGTGGGAGTAGTCGCGTGAAACCGCAATTGTCCGTGGCCAAACGCTTCCCGTGGGCCACGATCCTGCCGTTCGAGGGCACCTGGCCCGACATCCACGAGACCGCCTTCGTCGCGCCCGGCGCGCGAATCATTGGCGACGTCACGCTCGGGGCGAATTCCAGCGTGTGGTACAACTGCGTGCTGCGCGGCGACATTCACCGGATCGTGGTCGGCGCGCGGTCCAACGTGCAGGACGGCTCGATCTTCCATGTCGAAGGCCCGCGGCCCGACAACCAGGGTGAAATGTTCGGCGGCTGCCCGACGATCATCGGCGAGGATTGCGTGATCGGCCACATGGCGGTGGTCCACGGCTGCACCGTGGAGGACCGCGGTTTCGTCGGCATGGGCGCGGTGGCGATGGACGATTGCCGAATCGGCAGCGGGGCGATGCTCGGCGCCGGCGCGCTGCTCAGCCCCGGCAAGCGCATTCCGCCGCGGCAGATCTGGATCGGCCGCCCGGCGAAGTTCCTCAAGGAGCAGTCGGAGGCGCAGGTCGGGAAGATCCGCTTCCAGACGGAACGCTACTGCCGCCTTGCCGAGCGGCACATGGCAGAGCTTGGGGCCGAACTGCGTGGCGCGGCCGAAAGCTGACCTGCCGCCACCCCAGGCGATTCGCGCGCTGGCCGATGCCGAGGGCAGGTTGGCCTTGCGGGTTACGCCGGGTGCCCGTTCCGAAAGCGTCGAGATCGGTGAGGGCGTGCTGCTGGTGAAGGTCCGTGCAAAGCCCAAGGACGGCGAGGCGAACGAAGCGGTGCTGGCCCTGCTGGCCCGGGCGCTCGGGCTGGCGACGTCACGCCTCCACATGTTGCGCGGCGCAACCGGGCGCGACAAGCTGGTGCAGTTGCCGCCGGGATAGGCTTACGCGTCGGGCGTGCCCCAGTCATCGGTCTTGAGTTTGCTGTCGCGCAATCTCAGCGCAAGGCCGATACCCACGCCGACGCCGATCGCCACGGTCAGGTCGGCGAGCACTGTCAGGCCGAGGGTCAGCACCAGCAGGAGGCGCTCTTCGACTGGCGCCGACCAGTAGGTCTTCCACTTGTGCGGCTCGCTCATGTTCCACGCGGTCATGATGAGCAGTGCCGCGAGCGCGGGCATCGCGAGATAGCCGGCCAGCGGCGCGGCGCCGAGCAGGACGGCCAGGATGACCAGCGCGTGGATCATGCCGGCGACCGGCGTCTTGCCCCCTGCGCGCACGTTGGTCGCGGTCCGCGCGATAGCGCCCGTGGCCGGCAGTCCGCCGAACAGCGCCGAGCCGATGTTGGCCCAGCCCTGCGCCATTACCTCTGCGTTGGGCCGGTGGCGTCCGCCGATCATCCGGTCGGCGACCATGGCCGACAACAGCGATTCGACCGCGGCGAGGAACGCGATGACGAAGGCCGACGGCATCAGGTCGGCGATGCGCGATCCGGTCACCACCGGCAACGAGGGAGCCGGGAGGCCCCTGGGCAGGCTCCCGTATTCGGACGCGATCGTGTGGACCGGCAGGAGGAACGCCGCCGCGGCGGCCGAGACCAGGACGGTTCCGATGAGCCGGTCGGGCATTTTCGGCGCGAACCGGTGAAGCAGCGCGATCAGCGCGAGCGTCGCCGCCCCCGTCGCGGCCGCCGGCCAGTCCGCCGTCGCCCTCGCGTTCCACAGCGCGGCCATCTTGGGCAGGAAATCTGCCGGCAATCCGCTCGCCTCGATCCCCGCGAAATCCTTGAGCTGGCTCGCGGCGATGACGATGGCGATGCCGATGGTGAAGCCGTTGACGACAGCTTCGGGCACGTAGGCGATCAGGTTCCCCGCGCGCAGCAGGCCGGCGAGGATCAGGATCGCCCCGGCCATCAGCGTCGCCAGCACCAGCCCGTCATAGCCGTGCTCGGCGATGATCGAGTAGACGACCACGATGAAAGCGCCCGTCGGGCCGCCGATCTGCACCCGGCTGCCGCCGAGCGCCGAGATGAGGAACCCCCCGACGATCGCCGTCACCAGCCCCGTCGCCGGCGGCGCGCCGGAGGCGATCGCGATGGCGATGCTCAGCGGGATGGCGACCAGCGCCACGCTGATGCCGGCGAACAGGTCGCCGGCGAACAGGCGGGGCGTGTAGTCCGGCAATGTGGTGAGGAGCTTGGGCTTCACGCCACGCTGGTTACGACAACACGCGCCCTCGCGCCATTGCGCGCGATCAATCCCGAATGAGGGAGCGCAGGCGCGCGATCCGGTCGGCTTCGTGCGGCGGCTTGTCCCAGCGGATGCGGTGAATGCGCGGGAAGCGCATGGCCAGGCCGGACTTGTGGCGCTTGCTCTCGTGGACCGAATCGAACGCCACCTCGAACACCAGCGACTTGTCGGTCTCGCGCACCGGGCCGAAGCGGTTGACGGTGTTCTGGCGCACGTGCCGGTCCAGCTTCTTCAGTTCCTCGTCGGTGAAGCCCGAATAGGCCTTGCCGACCGGGAGCAGTTCGGCGCCCTCGTCGGGGTCGCCGGCCCAGCAGCCGAAGGTGTAGTCGGAATAGAAACTGCTGCGCTTGCCGCTGCCGCGCTGGGCGTACATCAGCACGCAGTCGATCAGCAGCGGGTCGCGCTTCCACTTGTACCACAGGCCGGTCTTGCGGCCGGCGACGTAGGGGCTGTCGCGGCGCTTGAGCATCAGCCCCTCGATCGCCTCGTCACGCGCGCCCTCGCGGATCTCGGCAAGATGTTCGAAGTGGTCGGCCTCGACCACGGCGGACAGGTCGAAGCGCTCGTCCGGCAGCCGTGCCATCAGTGCTTCGAGCCGCCTGCGACGTTCGCTCCATGGCCGGTCGCGCAAGTCCTCGCCCTCGAGGATCAGCACGTCGTAGAGCCGGACGAAGGCCGGGTAGTCGGCCAGCATCGTCTTGCTCACCGTCTTGCGCCCGAGCCTTTGCTGCAGGGCGTTGAAGCTCGCCGCACCACCCTGTTCCCCGCCCTGGTGCGAACCTCGCACGAGCAATTCCCCATCGAGGACGGCGGTAAACGGAAGCGCCTCGGCCAGTTCGGGGAAGGTGCCGGTGATGTCGTCTCCGCCGCGCGAATAGAGCCGGGTTTCAGCGTCCTCTCCCTGGCCAGCGCGGACGAGCTGGACGCGGATGCCGTCCCACTTCCACTCGGCAACATACTCCGCGAGGTCGACCACCGCGTCCTCCAGCGGGTGCGCCAGCATGAACGGGCGGAACAGCGGCAGGTTCTCGGTGTCCGGCGGGGGCTTTCCGTGCCCGGCCCAGTCGAACAGCGGTTCGTAGGGCGGGACCATCCCGTGCCAATACTCCTCGACGTCCTCGACCGAGACATCGAACGCCTGCGCGAAGGCGACCTTGGCGAGCCGCGCCGAGACGCCGACGCGCATGCCGCCGGTGGCGAGTTTGAACAGGGCATAGCGCCCGGCCGAATCCAGCCGGTCGAGCAGCCCGGGCAACTCGGACATGACCGAGACGCGCGTCATGCCCGAGAGTGCCGCGACCGCCTCGGACACCGTGGGTGGCGGCATGACCGCACCGGTCGGCTCGGGCCAGAGGAAGCTGGCCGTTTCCGCCGTGTCGCCGACGAAATCGCGGCTGAGCGACCAGAGCACCGGGTCGACCCGCTCCTTGAGCAGGTTGCGGATCGTGCTCGACTTGACCGCCGGGAAGTCGAGCCCGTCGGTCAGCGCGGCAAGCGCCCAGCCGCGGTCGGGATCGGGCGTGGCGTTGAGGTACTGCGCGATCAGCCGCAGCTTCTCGTTGCGGCTGCGGGTATAGACCAGCGCGTCCACGAGGGCGGCGAACTTTTCCACGGCCTCAGTCGTCCCCCCTAGTCATCTTCGTCCTCGTACCCCACCAGGGCCAGCGCGCGGGCGCGGCGCTGGTGGAGCTGGCACCAGCGCAGCAGCGCTTCCTCGCGGCCATGGGTGATCCAGGTCTCGGCCGGGTTCACCTCCTCGATCGTGCGAGTGAGTTCGCCCCAGTCGGCATGGTCGGAGATGACCAGCGGCAGCTCGACATTGCGCTGGCGGGCGCGCTGGCGCACGCGCATCCAGCCGCTGGCCATCGCGGTGATGGGATCGGGCAAACGCCGGCTCCACCGGTCGTTGAGTGCGCTGGGCGGGCACATCACCACCGCGCCGCGCATGTCGTCCCTGGCATGATCCGCCACGAGCCGCAGTTCGCCCAGGTCGACTCCGAAGTCCTCATAGAGACGGCACATCTTTTCGAGCGCGCCATGCAGGTAGATCGGGTCGCGATGTCCAGCCGCGCGCAGTTCGGCGATGACCCGCTGCGCCTTGCCCAGCGCATAGGCTCCGACGAGCACGCAGCGTTCGGGATGGGCGGCAAGCGCGCCGGTCAGCTTGGCCATTTCGTCGGCGATCGGCGGGTGGGTGAAGACCGGCAATCCGAACGTCGCCTCGGTGACGAAGATGTCGCAGGGTGTGGCCTCGAACGGCGGGCAGGTGGGATCCGCCCGGCGCTTGTAGTCGCCGGTGACGATGACCCGTTCGCCGGCGTGCTCGAGCAGGATCTGTGCGCTGCCGAGCACGTGTCCGGCGGGAACGAAGGTCGCCTCCACCCCGCCTTTCAACACCAGCGTCTCGCCATATTCCACCGGCGTCGCGCCGTCACGAGTTGCGTAGCGCAACTCCATGATCGCAAGCGTTGGCGGGGTCGCGACGGTCTGGCCGTGCCCGCCGCGCGCGTGGTCGGCATGGCCATGGGTGACGAGCGCCCGTTCGACCGCGCGGCTGGGATCGATCCAGCAGTCGGCGGGCTTGACGTGAATGCCGTGCGGCTCGGCGCGGATCCAGGAAAACGGGGCAGCCATCCGGGCTCAAAATGGCCCTGTGGGGCGAATCGTTCCAGTCAGTTCGCCGGCCCGGTCAATTGTCGGCGGCGGTGATCGAGCGGCGCCAGTCGGCGATTGCCGGATCGTAGCGCAGGACTTTCGCCGCCGGGTCGATCACCACGTGCGCATCCGGGCGCTGCAGGGCCACCTCGCCGCGGCCTCCGGGCATCGGCACCGAAACGACGCGGCCGTCCACTTCGACATCGATCGGCATGGGAAATGGCTGCGGCGATGGAGTCTGCCAGCGCAGTTCGAGCACGTTGCCCGCGCGGACCTGCTCCAGCTCGGGAAGAGCGGCGGTGCGGGCGTAGGCCTCGAAGAACCAGCCGAGGTCGCGGCCCGATGCCTGTTCGGCGATGCGCATGAAATCGTCGGTGCTGGCGATCTGCAGGTCGAAGTTGCCCGGGGCGGGATCGCCCCGGCCATAGACGAGCCGCGTCAGGGCGGCGAAGAACGCCTCGTCGCCGATCAGGTAGCGCAGCGAGTGCGCGACCCACGCACCCTTGTAGTAGATGTCGTCCCCCCAGCCGGCCTTGCGGTCGAGGTAGTAGCCGGCACCGATGAAGGACCGCGGGGCGAGGGGAACCCGGCTCAGCACCTGCTTGCGCAGGTCCCACATCTTCGCCGCGTACGGCATCTCGCCACCCCGCCACTGGAGATAGAGGGCCTGCATGTAGGTGCCGAGCCCCTCCTGCAGCCACATGTCGGCGGTTTCGGCGTTGCTCAGCTGGTTGGCGAACCATTCATGACTGAATTCGTGATGCAGCAGCCAGTCGTATCCTTCGGCCGCGGGCTTGAAATCGGCGCCATAGGCATTGATCGTCTGGTGCTCCATGCCGAGGTGCGGCGTTTCCGCGACCCCGACCTTTTCATCGGCGAACGGGTAGGGGCCGATCCAGCTTTCGAAGAAGTCGAGGAAGTCCCCCAGTTCGCCGACCAGCCTTTGCGCTCCCGCGGCATGACCGGGCAGGTGCCAGAAACGGATCGGAATCGTGGTACCGAAGCGGCTGCGGTACTCGGCCTGGGCCAGTTCGTAAGGACCGATCTGCAGCGACACGCCATAGGAATTGGGTTGCCGGGCGTGCCAGGTCCACGTCGTCCTGCCCCCGCTGGTTTCCTGCCCGACCAACCTGCCGTTGCTGGCTGCCACCAGCCCCTCGGGTACGGAAATGGCAAGGTCTAGCAGTTCGACTCGCTTGGACGGGTGGTCGAGGCACGGCCACATCAGGTCGCACCCCTCGCCCTGGATAGCGGTGGCGATCCACGGCTGGCCGCCTTCGGTCTTGCTCCAGACGAAGCCGCCGTCCCACGGCGGACGGGGCGCTTCGCGCGGGCTGCCGTTGTAGGCGATCGAAAGGGCGACCTCGCCGCCGGCGGGCAGAGGTCGGGGCAGGCGGATGGACAGCAGTCCGGCGCGGCTTGACCATGCGGTGTGGCGCAGCGGCGTGCCGCGCAGGGTAACCCCGGTCACTGCGAAACGCGGGTCGAGGTCGAATTCTATCCGGTCGAGCGGCGCGGCGGCGCGCACGGTGTAGTCGGCCTTGCCGCGAATGGTCTTGAGGGCAGGGTCGACCGCGATCGCCAGCGCGAGATGCGGCAGTTCCATGGACAGCTGCACGCCATCCAGCGGTGCGCCGCTTTGCGCCGTGCGCGGAGCGAGTGTCGTCTCGTCGGGTGCCGCCGCAGCGCCTGCACCGCTGGCTGCCGAAAACAGGACAGCGCAGGCGGTGAGGGCCTTCACCCGCAACACGCCTGCGCGCCTGTTTGCCGCACTCAGTCCTTGTTGCCGTCGGTCCCCTGCTCTTCGGCCGCGGCCCGCGGCTTCTTCTTCGCCGCCGCCGGCTTGGCCTTCCGCTTGGGCTTGGTCCGCGGCGGGGCAGGGGTCAGCTCGAAGGCCGGCTTGCCGTCCTTCACGCTGACGTGGACCTCGCCACCCTGGGCGAGCTTGCCGAACAGCAGTTCCTCGGCCAGCGGCTGCTTGATCTCGTCCTGGATCAGGCGGGACATCGGCCGGGCGCCGTAGAGCTTGTCGTAGCCCTTCCTGGCAAGCCATTCGCGGGCATCCGAATCGAACTGGATGTGCACGTTCTGCTCGGCGAGCTGGAGTTCCAGCTGCAGGATGAACTTGTCGACCACGCGGCTGACGGTATCGGTCCCGAGGTAGCCGAACGGAACGATCGCATCGAGGCGGTTGCGGAATTCGGGGGTGAACATCTTCTTCACCGCTTCCTCGCTCGCCTCCTCCTTGCTGCCGGCGCCGAAGCCGATGCCCTGGCGCTGCGAATCGGCCGCGCCGGCATTGGTCGTCATGATCAGCACGACGTTGCGGAAATCGACCGTCTTGCCGTGGTGGTCGGTCAGGCGGCCGTTATCCATCACCTGCAGCAGGATGTTGAACAGGTCGGGGTGCGCCTTCTCGATCTCGTCGAGCAGCAGCACGCAGTGCGGGTGCTGATCGATCGCATCGGTCAGCAGGCCGCCCTGGTCGTAGCCGACATAGCCGGGAGGGGCGCCGATCAGGCGCGAGACGCTGTGCCGCTCCATGTATTCCGACATGTCGAAGCGCTGCAGCTCGATGCCCATGATGCTGGCGAGCTGGCGGGCGACTTCGGTCTTGCCGACACCGGTCGGCCCGGTGAACAGGAACGAACCGATCGGCTTGTCCGGCTCGCGCAGGCCGGCGCGCGACAGCTTCATGGCGGTCGAGAGCCGCTTGATCGCGTCGTCCTGTCCGAAGACGACCCGCTTGAGGTCCTTCTCGAGGTTCTCGAGCGCGGTCTTGTCGTCCTTGCTGACGGTCTTGGGCGGGATGCGCGCCATCGTCGCGATGACCGCCTCGATCTCCTTGGCGGTGATCTTCTTGCGCCGCCTGGAGGGCGGGACGAGCATCTGCATCGCGCCGACCTCGTCGATCACGTCGATCGCCTTGTCGGGCAGCTTGCGGTCGTTGATGTAGCGGCTCGAGAGCTCGACCGCGGTCTTGATCGCGTCGGGCGTGTAGGTGACCTTGTGGTGTTCCTCGAAGGCGCTGCGCAGGCCCTTGAGGATCTTGATCGTGTCCTCGACCGTGGGTTCGTTCACGTCGATCTTCTGGAACCGGCGCAGCAGCGCGCGATCCTTCTCGAAGTGATTGCGGAATTCCTTGTAAGTGGTCGAGCCGATGCAGCGGATCGCGCCGGAACTCAGCGCCGGCTTGAGCAGGTTGGAGGCGTCCATCGCCCCGCCGCTGGTCGCGCCGGCACCGATCACCGTGTGGATTTCGTCAATGAAAAGAACGGCTTCCGGCATCTTTTCCAACTCGGAAACGACCTGCTTGAGCCGTTCCTCGAAGTCGCCGCGATAGCGCGTGCCGGCGAGCAGTGCGCCCATGTCGAGGCTGAAGATGACTGCATCTTCCAGCACCTCGGGCACCTCGCCTTCGACGATCTTGCGCGCCAGGCCTTCCGCGATGGCGGTCTTGCCGACGCCCGGATCGCCCACGTAGAGCGGGTTGTTCTTGGACCGGCGGCAGAGGATCTGGATCGTCCGGTCGACTTCCGGCCCGCGGCCGATCAACGGGTCGACCTTGCCGTCCATCGCCTTCTGGTTGAGGTTGACGGTGAACTGGTCGAGGGCGGAATCCTTCTTGCCCTTCTCGCCTTTTTCCTCGGCCTTTTCGGCCGGCGCCTCGGCACCTTGGGGGCCGCGGCTTTCGATCTGCTTGCCGCCCTTGCCGATGCCGTGACTGATGAAGCTCACGGCGTCCAGCCGGCTCATGTCCTGCTGCTGCAGGAAATAGACCGCGTAGCTGTCCCGCTCCGAAAACAGGGCGACCAGCACGTTGGCGCCCGTCACCGTGTCCTTGCCGCTCGACTGGACGTGCAGGATCGCGCGCTGGATCACCCGCTGGAAGCCGGCGGTCGGCTGCGGATCGCTCTCGTCCTCGGTCTTGAGCGACTGGTATTCCTGGTCGAGGTACTGGCGGACCACGCCGGCCAGCTCGTCGAGGTCGACGCCGCAGGCGTTCATCACCTCCGCCGCGTCGGCGTCTTCCACCAGCGCGAGCAGGAGATGCTCCAGCGTCGCGTATTCATGGGCCCTGTCGGTCGCGTTCTGCAGCGCGCCGTGCAGGGTTTTTTCGAGGCTCTGTGCGAAACTGGGCATGTCTTATCCGTCTCTAGATGGGGAATGTACGATCCGAAGGTGAAGAAAGTTGCAAGGCCCGCCTGAACGGCAGGCGAATAACCGTTGCATTTGACAACCATATGGGATGCGCCCGGCAAAATGCGAGGGGCGCGGCCGCATCAGTCGGTCTCTCTCGGACTGAACAGCGCGTCGGCCGCGTTCCGGTGCGCGGCCGCCTTGGCGTGGTGCGCCCTGACCCGAAGGATTTCCGCTTCGAGTTGGGCGATCCGCGCCGTCAGCTCGTCCTGCGAATAAGTGTCGAGGCTCTCCTTCGCCAGCTTGCTGGCGGCATCGCCCCGCGGGCGAGGGAGGTCGTCCTCGTCCATTGCTGCACTGCATCGCAACCCGGCAGGCTTGCTGTCAATGGGAGGGGGCACTACGAATGTGGAACGTGGCAAATTGGCGACACGTTGCGAGTTCGGGGGGCTGAGGGGTCGTGAGCGACATTGCGCAGACGATGACGGCGGTGGAGATTTCCGCCCCGGGCGGCCCGGAAGTGCTCGTTCCCTGCCAGTGCCCGGTGCCGCAACCCGGGCCGGGACAGGTGCTCGTGAAGGTGGCCTATGCCGGGGTCAACCGGCCCGACGTTCTGCAGCGCATGGGCGCCTATCCCCCGCCGGCCAACGCTTCGCCGCTACCGGGGCTGGAAATCTCCGGTCGTGTCGTCGCCTGCGGGGAAGGCGTGCCCGAGCTAGCGCAAGGTGCACAGGTCAGCGCGCTGGTGAACGGCGGCGGCTATGCCGAATACTGCCTGGCGCAGTGGGGCGTCTGCCTTCCCGTGCCGGACGGAGCTTCGCTGGCCGAGGCGGCAGCCCTGCCGGAAACGCTGTTCACCGTGTGGCACAACGTGTTCCAGCGCGGCATGGCGCGCGATGGCGAGACGATGCTGGTCCACGGCGGCACCAGCGGGATCGGCTCGATGGCGATCAAGCTCGGCAAGCTGTTCGGCCTGCGGGTCATCGTCACCTGCGGCAGCGACGAAAAGTGCGAGGCAGCACGCGGCCTCGGCGCCAATCATGCGATCAACTACAAGGCTCGTGATTTCACCGCCGAGGTGAACGGCCTGACCGGCGGCGCGGGCGCGGAGCTGATCCTCGACATGGTCGCCGGCGACTACACGCAGCGCAATCTCGACTGCCTCGCCATCGACGGGCGGCTGGTTACGATCGCCACGCTCGGCGGGCGCAAGGCGACGATCAAGATCGGCGCCTTGATGGTCAAGCGCCAGACGCTGACAGGCTCGACGCTGCGGCCGCGGAGCGACGAGTTCAAGGCGCTGCTGGCGCGCGACATCCGCGAGAACGTCTGGCCCGCGGTGGCCGAGGGCGAGTTGCGGCCGGCCATGGACGAGGTGTTCGCGCTACGCGATGCCGCGGCGGCGCACGGGAGGATGGAAAGCGGCGAGCACATCGGCAAGATCGTGCTCGAGGTGGCGGGAGAATGAGAACGGTGCAAACGTTGTCGGCGCTCGCCGCGCTCGCCCTGACGGCCGGCGCGCAGGCTCACGAGCCGGCCCACGGCCGGGGCATGAATTCCAACGCGGCGACGGACTGCGACCGGGTCTGCCTCTACAAGCAGGCCGACGATTACCTTGCCGCACTGGTGAAGAAGGATCCTTCGCGCCTGCCCTGGGCCGACCACGTCGTGTTCACCGACAACAACGTGCAGCTCGAAATCGGCGACGGCACCTGGAACACGGTCGATGGCAAGCGCGGCTACGACCTGAAATTCGCCGACCCGAAGAGCGGCCAGGTCGCCTGGTTCGGCGTTATCGAAGAGCACGGGAATCCTGCGATCATGGCGCTGCGCATGAAGATCGAGGATCGCAAGATCGCCGAGGTCGAACAGATCGTCACCCGCAAGGTCGAGAACAGCCCGTTTCCCTCGATCGACACTTACGTCACTCCGCGGCCGATCATGCTGGCCGACGTGTCGAAGAACAAGCGCACAAGCCGCGAGCGCATGATCTCGCTGGCCGACGGATACTTCGACACGATCCAGCAGAATGACGGGACGATCCTGACGAAGTTCTCGCCCGATTGCGACCGAATCGAGAACGGTCTGCAGACCACCCGCAACGCGGCCGCCTTCCCCAACTATCCGATCGCCGAATACGGCTGCCAGAAGCAGTTCGAACTCGGCCAGTACAAGTACGATGATCGCTTGCGCGAACGGCGCTTCCCGCTGGTCGACGAGGAGAAGGGCGTCGTCCTGGCGGGCGGCTTCATCGACCACATGGGCAAGCTGGTCGACTTCACCTGGACCGACGGCAAGACCCCGGTGCACAGCTTCTACCACTTCCCGCACAGCTATCACCTGCTGGAAGCCTTCAAGATCGTCGACGGGGAGATCGCCGCGGTCGAGGCGATCTTCATCGACGTCCCCTATCACATGCATTCGCCCTGGTCGGAGAAGCCGGAATGACTCGCGCAATGAAGTTCGGTGTGTTCGATCACGTCGACGCCAACGGGCAGGCGATCGGCGAGGAATATGCTGCGCGGCTGCGGCTGGTCGGACTTTACGAGGAACTCGGCTTCCACTGCTACCACCTGGCCGAACACCACGCGACCGAGCTTGGCATGGCGCCCTCGCCCTCGGTGTTTCTCGCGGCGGTGGCGGCGCGCACCAGCACGATCCGCTTTGGCTCGCTGGTCTACCTCTTGCCGCTGCACCACCCGTTGCGGCTGTTGGAAGAGATTGCGGTGCTGGACAACCTGTCGGGCGGCCGCTTCCAGCTCGGCGTCGGGCGCGGCGGCCAGCCGGCCGAACACACGCGCTTCGGCCTCGAGGTCGCCGACCTGGCGCCGATGTTCGAGGAAGCGCTCGGCCTGGTGCTCGAAGGCCTGACGACCGGCGCCGTTTCGCGGCACGAGGGGCAATACTACGACCTGCCGGCGATCGACCTGCGCGTGCGCCCCGTGCAGCAGCCGCACCCGCCGCTGTGGTATGGCACCGCGTCGAGCCATCGCAATGAATGGGCGGCGCAGTATGGCGTGAACCTGCTGTGCCTGATTCCCGACGAGCGCGCCGCGCCGATATTCGCCGATTACCGCGAGAAGCTGGCCGGGGCCGGCAAGACCGGCGAGGCGGCGCCGTTCACCGGTCTCGCCCGCCAACTCGTCGTGGCGCCGAGCGACGCCGAGGCGCTGGCTCTGGGCGAGCGAGCGTGGAAGCGGTTCGCGGACTCGTTCAACTGGCTGCCCCAGCGGCTCGGCATGCCGCCGTTCCCGCTCGCGCCGACCTTCGATGCGGCGATGCAGGCGGGCATGGCCTTCGCCGGTTCGCCCGCCTCGACCCGCGACTGGGTCGCTCGCTCGCGCGATACCGCGGGGATCGATTACATGGCGCTGGAGATCGGTTTCGGCGACCTCAGCGAAGCCGAGATCGAGCAGACGACGCGGCTCTTCGCGGCCGAGGTCATGCCCGAATTCGGCTGAGCAACCTTGCGCTGCAACGAGGCGCGTCATTACTGTCGTCCAAAACGACCTCGTTTCCGCGATTCGGGCGTAACAATTCTTCGCCACAGACAGCTTCCGGACAACGAAGAGGGGTTCGGAAGCCATGCTGCAGAATTGCGAGGACGGTCTCGTGGCAACAACCCGGGGCGTTCGCCTTCCAGCCGCATTCCCGCGCCGCCACGCCCGGCCCGAGCCGAAGGTTTCGCCGGGCACGGGAGGAGAATCCTTGCCGCGCGCCGCCTGATGGCCTACATCGCCCGGTGACCGGCCGTCCCGAAAGGGGCGGCCCTTTCATTTCTACCGGAGAGATATCGTGGCCCAGCCCACTCCCCTCATGCCCCATGCGACCGCCTCGTGGCTGGTCGACAGCACCTCGCTCAGCTTCGAGCAGATTGCCGAGTTCTGCGGCCTGCATATCCTCGAAGTGCAGGCCATGGCCGACGATCTCGCCAGCTCGAAGTACACCGGGCGCGACCCGGTTCACTCGGGCGAACTGACCCACGAGGAAATCGAGAAGGGCCAGGCGGACCAGAGCTACAGGCTCAAGATGCAGCGCGCGCCGGTCGACGTGAGCCGGACCAAGGGCCCGCGTTACACGCCGGTGTCCAAGCGTCAGGACAAGCCCGATGGCATCGCCTGGATCATCCGCAACCACCCGGAGATTTCCGACGCGCAGATCGGCAAGCTGATCGGCACCACGCGCAACACGATCAACGCGATTCGTGAGCGTAGCCACTGGAACATCCAGAACATCCAGCCCAAGGATCCGGTCACGCTCGGACTGTGCTCGCAGCGCGAGCTCGATGCCGCCGTGGCCCGCGCCGCCAAGAAGGCCGGAACCGACGCGCCGGAGCCGGTGGTCGAAGAAAGGCGCGATGACCGGGCCAAGCTGATCGAGGAACTGCGCGCCGAGCGCGAGGCGGCGGCCAAGGCCGCTTCGCAAGCCGCACAGGAGGCCGAGGCCGAGGCCTGGCTCGAAGCCAAGCGGGCAGCCGAGGCGGGCGGGACCGAAGCCTGATCACGCGCCGCCGCCAAGCACGAAAAAGGGCCGCTCCCGGCGTGGGAGCGGCCCTTTTTTCGTTTCCCGCGGGGGAGTTCAGCCCGCTAGCGTCAAGCGGGGTTCCTCGCCGTCCTTCGGTTCGCCCTTGCCCGAGGGGATGGCGGACTTCGCCGCGTCGTGGGCGAAGCGCCCTTCGACGGTCGCCCCGTGCTCGATCGTCAGCGCGTCGTAATGGACGTCACCTTCGATCTTCGCCGATTTCAGGATGACGAGTTCGCGCGCGGAGATGGTGCCCTTGACGGTTCCGGCGAGGCGCGCCGATTCCGCCTTGATCGAGCCTTCGACCGTACTGCCTTCGCCCTGCACCAGCGAGGCGCAGGTGATGTCGCCGACGACGGTGCCGTCGATATGCAGGTCGGCCGTGGCGGTGACGTCTCCCTTGACGACGACGTCGGTGCCGAAGACAGAAAAGGTCGATCCGCTAGCCATCGTTCGCGGTGCTCCCGCCGGCGAGCGTTCCTCGGGCTTCTTCGAGAACATGAGGTGCGGACTCCAGAAATGGGCGCGGGTTGACCGCGCGGCCGTTGATGCGAACTTCGAAATGGAGGTGCGGACCGGTCGAACGGCCCGTGCTGCCGATGGCGCCGATCTCGTCCCCGGCGGCGACCTTGGTCCCGATCTTTGTCTTGAAGCGGGACATGTGCGCGTAGCGCGTCATCAGCCCGTTGCCGTGGCACACCTCGACCACATTGCCGTAGCCCGAGCGCTGGCCCACGAAGCAGACCTTGCCCGCAGCCGCAGCGTGGACCGGCGCGCCGATCGGCCCGCGAAAGTCGAGCCCGGCGTGCATCGCCGCGCTGCCGGTGAACGGATCGCTGCGATAGCCGAAGCCGGAAGAGATCATGTTGATGTCGGCCGGCATGACCTGCGGGATACCCTTCAGGCCGCGCTCCAGCGCGTCCATCCGCGCCATGCTGGCGCCGAGGCGGGCGAAACGCGGGTCGATCGTGCCGTTGCTGTTGGTCGAAAGCTTCTCGAGCGGACCGCCCTGCGCAGCGCGCGTGGCGCTGATCATCGACCTGGGATCCAGGCCCAGCTTGCGGATCGCCTGCTCGGCCAGCGAGGCGCGGCGGTCGGCGTAGCGGGTGAGGTTCTCGACGAAAGCGAGCTGACGGGCCTCGAGGCGGGCGAGCGCGCTCGCCTCGGGGATCGAGGCGCTGACCTTGGCGACGGTCTTCTGCGCTTCGTCGGAACTGTTCGAAACCGTCTCGTCAGGCTGCACGTCGTCGGGCAGCATCGGAAGCACGCTTTCAATGAAGTCCTGCCGCTTGGTCAGGTCGTCGGCCACCTCGTCGAGACTGGCGCGATAGGTGTTCACGCGGCTCTCGGACTTGGCCACCTTCGCCTCGCGGCTGAGCAGGGAATCGTGTTCCGACTGCGCCTGATACTGTAACACGCCCAGGACCGCCATCGAGCCGCCCCAAGCGACGACGGCGGCGAGCACGCCCCCGGCGGCGAGCATCTGGACTTTCGATGTCAGGGTTACAAAGCGGACCTGGCCCCGCGATCGCATGAAGAATTCGCGATCGGGAAACCAGCTCCGCAGGCGGTCCCGTATTCCGCCGGCGTTATCGTTTTTCAAATCGACCCCACGTCCGTTTTTCTGGATCGCGGGCGGCCTAACAAGGAACCCTTGCGAAACCGAATCGACCCCGCCGACTCTTGGGCGAGTGGAGCCTTAAACGGGATGAGTCGTTCAAAGCTGTGGGAACCGCCCAGGTTTCGGATGGAACAGAATAAAAACAAGCGAATCGCCGCTCGAGGCGCTACAAGGCGGGCAACTGCCGGAGAGCCTTGCGTGTCCACTCGTCCCGAACCCGCCGCCGATTGCGAAACCCTCGTCGCCGACCTGGCCCGGGCTGGCCGGCGCGCGCAGCGTGCGCTTGCGCGGCTGTCGGATGCGGAAAAGGCCGCCGCCCTGCGCTCGGCGGCGGCAGCCCTGCGGGCCGCTGCGCCCGACGTCCTTGCCGCCAATGCGCGGGACATCGCGGCAGGCGAGGCGCGCGGCCTGTCGCGAGCGATGCTTGATCGCCTGCTGCTCGACGGGAACAGGCTCGAAGGCATCGCGGCGGCGGTCGAGGCGGTTGCCGCGCTGCCCGATCCGGTGGGCGAGGAAATCTCTCACGACACGGTGCCCAGCGGGCTCGACCTCAAGCGCGTGCGCATTCCGATCGGCCTGATCGGCATCATCTACGAAAGCCGCCCCAACGTCACTGCGGACGCGGCCGCGCTCTGCGTGCGCGCAGGCAACGCGGCGCTGCTGCGCGGCGGCTCGGAAGCGGTCCATTCGAACCGGGCGATCCACGCCGCGCTGGCGAAGGGCCTGGCCGAAGCGGGCGTCCCTGCCGAAGCGGTGCAGCTCCTGCCCACCCAGGACCGCGAGGCGGTCGGCGCCATGCTGCGCGCGGCCGGCCTGATCGACATGATCGTGCCCCGGGGCGGCAAGAGCCTGGTGGAGCGGGTGCAGAACGATGCCCGCGTTCCGGTTCTCGCCCACCTCGACGGCATCTGCCATACCTACATCCACCCCGCGGCCGATCCGGAAATGGCCAGGGCGGTCGCGCTCAACGCCAAGATGCGCCGCACGGGGATCTGCGGGGCGATGGAGACGCTGCTGCTCGACGTGAATTTCCCCGCCTCCGGCGATGTCGTCGGCGCGCTGCTCGACGCGGGCTGCGAACTGCGCGGCGATGCGCGTGCGCAGGCGATCGATCCGCGCGTGAAGCCTGCCAGCGCGAACGACTGGGACTGCGAGTATCTCGACGCTATTCTCTCCGTCGCCGTGGTCGACGGTCTCGACGCCGCGCTCGACCACATTGCCCGCCACTCCTCGGGCCATACCGACGCCATCGTGACGGCCGACGAGGCGGCGGCCGAGCGCTTCCTGGCCGAAGTCGACAGCGCGATCGTGATGGTCAACGCCAGCACCCAGTTCGCCGACGGTGGCGAGTTCGGGCTGGGCGCGGAGATCGGCATCGCGACCGGCCGCCTGCACGCCCGCGGGCCGGTCGCGCTCGAAGGACTCACCACCTACAAGTGGCAGGTACGGGGCACCGGGCAGACGCGGCCTTGATTCGCGCTCTCCCGCCTGCGTAGGCTGGTGGCCAAGGGGAGAGACCAATGCGTTACAACCGTTTCGGCCGCACCGGCCTCGTGGTGTCGGAGCTGTGCCTCGGCGCAATGACCTTCGGCAACAAGCCCGGCGGGTTCTTCCAGCACGATCTCGACCAGGCCGGTTCGACCGCGCTGGTGAAGCAGGCGCTCGACGGCGGGATCAACTTCATCGACACCGCCAACGTCTATTCCGAAGGCCAGTCGGAGGAGTTCACCGGGCGGGCGCTGAAGGACCTGGGGATCGCGCGCGACAAGGTGATCGTCGCTACCAAGGGCATGGGACCGATGAGCAACGGCCCGAACGATGCGGGCTATTCGCGCTACCACCTGCTGCACCAGGTCGACGCGAGCCTGAAGCGGCTGCAGATGGACCACGTCGACCTCTACCAGATCCACGGCTGGGACCCGCACGCGCCGATGGAGGAAGGCCTGCGCGCGCTGGAGGACATCGTCCGCTCGGGCCGCGCGCGCTATGTCGGGGTGTCGAACTGGGCGGCGTGGCAGATTGCCAAGGGCCTCGGCCTCCAGGCCATGCACCAGTGGGACCGGTTCGCCTCGCTGCAGGCATTCTATGCCGTGTCGGGCCGCGACCTGGAACGCGAGCTGGGCCCGATGCTCGAGAGCGAAGGACTCGCGCTGATGGTCTGGAGCCCGCTCGCAGGAGGGCTGCTGTCGGGCAAGTACGAGCGCGACGACGAGGGCAACACGACGGGCCAGGGCCGCCGCAAGACGCTCGACTTCCCGCGCGTCGATATGGACGCCAGCTTCGCCGCGGTCGACGCGATGCGTCCGATGGCCGAGGCGCGCGGCGTTTCGGTCGCGGCGATCGCGCTCGCCTGGCTGCTCCACCGCCCGGTCGTCACGACCGTCATCGTCGGGGCCAAGCGGGCCGAGCAGCTCGAACAGAACCTGGCCGCGACCGACATCGAGCTCACGAGCGAGGAACTCGCCGCGCTGGAACCCATTGGTGCCCTGGAGCCGGAGTACCCCGGCTGGGCGATCGCCGCGCAGAACCAGCGCCACGGCTTCCGCGTCTCGCCGCGCCGCCCCGCCCAATAGGATTGCCAGGACCCGATGAAGTACAACAATTTCGGCCGCACCGGCCTCTACGTTTCCGAACTGTGCCTCGGCACGATGACCTTTGGCGGAGCGGGAATGTGGACCGCAATCGCCGACGTCGAGCAGGACGGCGCGACGGCGCTGGTCAAGGCGGCGCTCGATGCCGGGGTCAACTTCATCGACACGGCCAACGTTTATTCCAACGGCCTGTCCGAACAGATGACCGGGCAAGCGCTGAAGGATCTCGGCGTGAAGCGGTCCGACGTCGTGGTGGCGACCAAGGCCCTGGGCCCGATGGGCGAGGGCGTGAACGATCGCGGCGCCTCGCGCTATCACCTGCTGCACCAGATCGACGAGAGCCTCGATCGGCTCGGCCTCGATCATGTCGATCTCTACCAGATCCACGGCTGGGACCCGGCCACACCGGTCGAGCACACCCTGCGCGCGCTCGACACCATCGTTTCCTCGGGCCGGGCGCGCTACGTCGGGGTGAGCAACTGGGCGGCCTGGCAGATCATGAAGGCGCTGGGCGTGGCCGAGCGGCTGGGCCTCGAAAAGCCGATCTCGCTGCAGGCCTACTACTCGCTCGCCGGACGCGACCTCGAGCGCGAGCTGGTGCCCCTGCTGCAGTCCGAGGGGCTCGGCCTGATGGTCTGGAGCCCGCTCGCCGGCGGCTTCCTGTCGGGCAAGTACACCCGCGACGGCGACGAGGAAGGCCGCCGCGCCACGTTCGACTTCCCGCCGGTCGACAAGGACAGGACCTGGAGTACGATCGACGTCATGCGCGATGTGGCGGCCGAGGCCGGCTGCACCGTGGCGCAGGTCGCGCTCGCCTGGCTGCTGGCCAAGCCGGCGGTTTCTACGGTCATCATCGGCGCCAAGCGGCAGGACCAGCTGGCGGACAATCTCGGCGCGGTCGAGGTCGCTCTGTCGAACGATCAGGTCGCGCGGCTCGACGAGGCGAGCGCGCTGGCGCCCGAATACCCCGGCTGGATGATCGAGCGGCAGGGCACGTACCGCCAGGGCCAGCAGGCCGGGGCGCCCGCGAAGTCGTGAGCCGCCGCGCTTGAACAGGGTTGGGCCGCTCACCGGGCTGCTCGGCGGCAGCTTCAACCCGGCGCATGGCGGGCACCGGCGGATCAGCCTGTTCGCGCTCGACGCGCTCGGGCTGGACGAGGTGTGGTGGCTGGTTTCGCCAGGCAACCCCCTCAAGCCCAGGGCCGGGATGGCTCCGCTGGCCACGCGGGTCCGCTCGGCCCGGGCGCAGGCACGACGCGCGCCGATCCGCGTCACGGCGATCGAGCGCGAGCTTGGCACCCGCTACACCGTCGAGACCGTGCGCAAGCTCTTGCGGCGCTATCCCAAACGCAGGTTCGTCTGGCTGATGGGCGCCGACAATCTCGCCCAGTTTCACCGCTGGAAGGACTGGCGCGACATTGCCCGGGCCATGCCGATTGCGGTTGTCGCCCGGCCGGGTTATGATGCCGCTGCCCTCGCGAGCCCCGCGATGGCCTGGCTGCGGCGCTACCGGTTACCCGCTACCTGCTTGAAGAACCGGACGGAATGGAGCGCCCCGGCGCTGATTCAATTGCGTTTCGATCCCGATCCGCGTTCGGCGACCTCGCTTCGCCAGGCGGATCCCGACTGGGCCGGCCGTTTTACCGGTCCGCCGCCACGGGATGCGGTGACGCACTCACGCATATCGGAACGCGAAGGGCCGGCCGCCGGATGAGGCACGCCGGGCTCCTTTGTCGTTCGTCGTGCTTTTCATTCCGGGCAAGGAGCCCATATAAACCTGATGACACCTGCGCAGGCCCCCTCGGCGAAAGCCGACAACTCCGGAGCAACGGCGGCAACCGCCCGCGTTGCCCATCCCGCCCGCATGGCTGACGCCAAGAGCGATACGCACGGGGACGACCTCCTGAAACTGGTTCTCGGCAGCCTCGAGGACGACCAGGCGCAGGAAATCGTCACCATCCCGCTCGACGGGAAATCCTCGATCGCGGACCACATGGTCGTCGCCTCGGGGCGCTCGACCCGCCAGGTCGGCGCGATCGCCACCAAGCTTGCCGAGCGGCTCAAGGCCGCGGGAGAGGGTTCGCCCCGGATCGAGGGCCTGCCCGCCGCCGACTGGGTGCTGATCGACGCGGGCGACGTGGTCGTTCACCTCTTTCGGCCCGAGGTCCGCAGCTTCTATAACCTCGAGCGGATGTGGGGTTTCGGCGACGAAGGCGTGGCTGCGGCGGGGAACGCCTGATTCTCGTTTCGAACCCGCCTCCGCGGGCTCGTCCTCGCTAAACGGGCAGCAAGCTGCCCCCGCTGGGGGCGGCCGTTTGGCCTTGCTGGCCGCTGGTCGCGGCCCGGTTCTCGGGCTAACGATCCTTCATGTTGCTGCACGTCATTGCTCGTGGGAAGATCGCCCGTTCTCCTGAGGCGGAGCTGGTTGCGCGCTATGAGAAGCGACTGACGTGGCCGGTCAAGCTCTCCGAGTTGCCCGAGACGGGCGGCAGGGTGGCCGAACCGCTGACCCCCGTGCGCACCGTCCTGCTCGACGAGAAGGGCGCGGACCTTTCCTCCGAGGAACTTGCCGCGCGGCTCGGGCAGTGGCGAGACGGCGGAATCCGCGAGTGCCGCTTCGTGCTGGGCGCTGCGGACGGTCATTCCGATGCAGAGCGGGCCGGGGCCGACCTGTTGCTCGCGTTCGGCAAGGCGACCTGGCCCCACCTTCTGGCCCGCGCCATGTTGCTGGAACAGCTTTTTCGGGCGACCAGCATCCTTGCCGGGCATCCCTATCATCGGGCAGGATAGCGGGGTGAAGCGCGCTCTGGTCATCTCCGGCGTCGTCCTGCCTCTCGCCGGCCTGCTCGCCGCGAGTGCATCTGCCATTGCGCCCCTTTACGACGACCCGACCGCCACGCGCGAGGCGCTGCGCCAGGCGCTCGTCGAACGAAAGGCGGCCGAAACCCGCAGCGAACGGCTCGAGAGCGAAGCTGCAAGGGCGACCGAAGCGGCCGAGAAGACCGGGCGACAAGCCGCCGCACTGGCCGCCCGCGTCCAGCAGGCCGAAGCGGGGATTGCCGCAGCCGAGGCACGTATCGCACTCGTCGATCGCGAACGCGCCACGCTGCGCGAGGAACTGGGGCGGGAGCAGGGGCCGCTGGTCAAGCTGACCGCGGCGCTGCAGCAGTTCGCCCGCCGCCCGGTGGCGCTTTCGGTCCTGCGGCCCGGTTCGGTCAAGGACGTGGTCTATACCCGCGCGCTCCTCTCCTCCGCCGTGCCGACGGTGCAGCGCCGCACCGCCGGATTGCGCCAGCGCCTTGCCCGCAGCCGCGCCCTACGGGCGGAAGCGGTCGAGGCAGCGCAGGTCCTGAGGGACGAGCAGGCCAATTACGGCACCCGCAGCAAGGAGCTCGCCGCGCTGGAGTCCCGCCAGCGGCTCGCTTCACGCGAGGCGAGCGGCAGCGCGGCGCGGGAAGCCGAGCGGGCGCTGGCGCTGGCCGAAGAGGCGCGCGACCTCGATTCGCTGATCGGTCAGCTCGATCGCGCGGGCGACCTGCGCCGCCAGCTCGCTGCGCTTCCCGGCCCGGTCATGCGCCCGCCCCAGCCCGAACTCGCCCGCAGCGACCCCGCGCCCACCGGCCAACCGGTCGCCGGAAGTGGCCCGCCGCCCTCGCCCTACATCCTGCCCGTGACCGGCCGCACCATGACCGGCTTCGGCGCGCCGACCGATGCGGGAACGGCCAGCGGCGTCACGCTTGCCCCGCGTCCCGGCGCCCAGGTCGTTGCGCCCGCTGCTGGGCGCGTCGCTTTCGCCGGACCTTATCGCGGCTATGGCCGGATCGTCATCATCGAGCACGCAGAGGGCTGGACCAGTCTGATCACCGGCCTGGCGAGAGCCGACGTGCGGGTCGGCGAGATGCTCGTCGGCGGCGCGCCGCTCGGCATTGCCGGACAGGGGCGGCCGACCATCGAGCTCGAGCTCAGGCGTGACGGAGAGCCGGTCAATCCGTTGCAGTTCGTCGGCTGAGTCGTGCCGTACGCAGACGGTCGGACCGCCTCATCTGGCATTAACCCGGGATGCGCGATAAACCCGCCTGAATCGCAACGAGGACCCGGGACATGAAATTCGCTTCGCATCTGCGCGCCGCCGCGCTGCTCACCGCGGTCGCGATCCTGCCCGCGGCCACCGCGGGCTATGCCCAGGTCGATAGCCAGATCTCGCCCGAATTCGCCAAGTTCTTCGCCGTCTACCAGCGAATCAAGACCAGCTATGTCGAGCCGGTCGACGACAAGAAGCTCATCGCGGGCGCGATCGACGGCATGCTCGCCTCGCTCGATCCGCATTCGTCGTACCTCGAGGGCGCCAGTTTCGAGCGGCTGACCACGATGATCGACGGCAACTACCAGGGCCTCGGCATCTCGGTGCAGATGGACGACGGAGCGGTGAAGATCGTCAGCCCGTTCAAGGGCAGCCCGGCGGACAAGGCAGGGTTGAAGGCCGGCGATTTCATCACTCACATCGATGGCAAGCTGATCTACGGGCTCGAGCTGGACGAGGCGGTCGAGAAGATGCGCGGACCGGCGGGCAGCTCGATCCGCCTGTCGATCCTGCGCTCCGGCCGCGACGAGCCGTTCGACGTGACGGTGACGCGCGGGGTCATCGAGCTCGAGCCGGTCACCTCCGAACTGAAGGCGGGCAACATCGGTTACGTCAGCGTCAATGAATTCAGCCGTGACGTCGGCGCCGACGTCAACGCGGCGCTCAAGGAAATGCGCGCCAAGGCCGGCGGGCGGCTCGACGGCGTCGTGCTCGACCTGCGGCGCAATCCCGGCGGCTCGCTCGACGAGGCGGTGGCGCTGTCCGACCTGTTCCTCGACAAGGGGCAGATCGTCTCGCAGCGCGGCCGCAGCCGGCGCGACACGATCTACTACGATGCCGAGAGCGTCTATCGCGGCGACGTGGCGCAGGGCCTGCCGATGATCGTGCTGATCGATGCAGGGTCCGCCTCCGCCAGCGAGATCGTCGCCGGCGCGCTGCAGGACCAGCATCGCGCGCTCATCATGGGCGAGCGCAGCTTCGGCAAGGGCAGCGTGCAGTCGCTCCTGCCCCTTACCCGGGACAGTGCGCTGAAGCTGACCACGGCGCGCTACTATACCCCCTCCGGCCGTTCCGTTCAGGAAGGCGGAATCGAACCCGACATCCGGGTGCCGCAGCTCTCCGACCCCGACGCGGCAGTGCGCGCGAAGTATTCCTATCGCGAAAGCGACCTCAAGCGGCACCTCGTCAACGAGGTCGACCTGGAGGACGAGGCGCTCGAGGCCGACACCAAGCAGGACCCGCGCTTCAAAGTGACGGCCGAAGAGCTGAAGAAGCAGGGTATCGAGGACTTCCAGCTCGATTATGCGCTCAAGACCCTGAAGCGCACCGCCTCGGTGCAGACGGCGCGGCGCTGAACGGAATGACCGCGTCGGACAAGCTCGCGCAGCGGCTGGCGCTCGCCATCCCGGCGCTGCTCCTCGCAGGGGCCTACGTCGGGCAGTATGCGTTCGATCTCTACCCGTGCGAGATGTGCTGGTGGCAGCGCTATCCGCACTTCGCGGCCATCGTGCTGGCGCTCGTCTCGACCGTCGCCGCGCCCAGGCGGACGTGGATCGGCCTGGCCGGTCTCGCCATACTGGTCTCGGGCCTGATCGGCGCCTATCACGCAGGCGTCGAATACGGCTGGTGGGAGGGCTTCACCGCCTGCACCAACCTCGCCGCGGCAGGGGAAGGGGGCAACGCGCTCGATGCGATCATGAACGCCCCGCTGGTGCGCTGCGACCAGGTCCAGTGGTCGCTTTTCGGCGTATCGCTCGCGGGGTGGAACTTTGTCATCTCGACCGCGTCGGCTATCGTGATCTTCGTTTTGCTGAGGAAGAAGCCTTGACCGACCGCTCGCGCATGATCCGTGTCGACCACGCCGGCGAATACGGTGCGACGCGCATTTATGCCGGGCAACTCGCCGTAATGGGCAATCGCGGCCCGCATTCGGCGGAAATCCGCTCGATGGCCGATCAGGAAGCGGGGCACCTGGCGAAGTTCAGCGACCTCGTGGCCCGCCGCGGCACGCGGCCGACCGCGCTGCAGCCGGTCTGGTCTGTCGCCGGCTATGCGCTGGGGGCGGCAACCGCGCTGATCGGGCCGGAAGCGGCGATGGCCTGCACCGCGGCGATCGAGGAAGAGATCGACCGCCACTACACGCGCCAACTGGCCGAACTGGAAGAAGACGGGGACGATCCCGAACTGGCCGGCATGATCGAGGACTTCCGCGCCGACGAACGCGAGCACCGCGACGCGGCGATCGCCGCTGGGGCGGAGCGCGCGCCAGCCTATTCGCTCCTCTCCACCGCCATCCGCCTGGGCTGCCGCGCGGCGATCCGGCTGTCGGAGCGAATTTGACCTGGGCTAAAGATTCGCTGTCCGGGCGCTTCTAGGAACCGGACATGCCGATCGAGCGCTTGAACGGCATGCATGAAGCGCTTCATTTGCAGTTCACCGCCCCTCGCGCCTAGATGCGCCCTCCTTGCAGGACAACGATATGAAACGCCTTCTCGCCCTTACCGCCTTCGCCACGCTTGGCGCACTGGCCGCGCCAGCGGCAGCCCAGGACAGCAGCGAGGAAGCGCGCGTGAACACCCTGATCATCTACGGCGACGACGAATGCCCGCCCTCGAAGGAAGGGGAGATCACCGTCTGCGCGCGGCTCGACGAGAACGAGCGCTATCGGATTCCCGAATCGCTTCGCCAGAGCGATAATCCGGCGAACCAGCCGTGGGCCAACCGCGTTCAATCGTTCGAGGCGGTGGGCAACTTCGGCCCGCTTTCGTGCAGCCCCGTCGGCCTCGGCGGCGAACTCGGCTGCACTGCGCAGATGATCGAGCAGGCCTATGCCGAAAAGGCCAATTCGAACTCCGTCCGCTTCGCCGAGCTGGTCGCCCAGGCCCGGGCCGAGCGCCTCGCCACGATCGACGAGGAAGCTGCCGAGACCCAGGCCCGCGTCGAAGCGATCGAGAAGCAATACAACGAGCGTATCGCGCGCGAGCAGGCGGCCGGGCAGAGCGAGCCCACGCCCGACGAGCAGTGACAGCGTAAGCGCGGCATTAAGCAAATCCTGCTAGCGCGCGGCCCATGAGCGGCCCCAAGCGCATTCTTTCCGTCTTCGGCACCCGGCCGGAGGCTATCAAGCTGTTCCCCCTGATCCACGCGCTCGAGGCCGATCCGCGCTTCGAGAGCCGCGTCTGCGTCAGCGCGCAGCACCGCGAAATGCTCGACCAGGTCCTCGCAATCGCCGGGATCGAGCCCGATCACGACCTCGACCTGATGCGCCCCGACCAGTCGCTCGATGCCCTGACCGCGGCACTGATCACCGGGCTCGGCAAGGTGATGGACGAGGAGCGGCCGGACTGGGTCGTGGTGCAGGGCGACACCGCCACGGTCATGGCCGGCGCAATCGCGGCCTATTACCGCAAGATCCCGGTCTGCCATGTCGAGGCGGGGCTGAGGAGCGGCAACATCTTCCACCCGTTCCCGGAAGAGGTGAACCGCCGCGTCGTATCGACGATGGCTGCCCTGCATTGCGCGCCGACCGAGACGGCGGCAGAAGCGTTGCGGCGCGAGAACGTCGACGCCGCAGCGATCCACGTCACGGGCAACACGGTTATCGACGCCCTCAAGTGGATCGTCACACGGGTCGAACAGGAACCGGCACTCGCCTCCGGGCTGGCGGATCTCGAGCGGCGCTTCGCGGGCAAGCGGATCGTCGGCGTCACCAGTCATCGGCGCGAGAACTTCGGCGATGGCATGGAAGCGATCGCCGAGGCCATTCGCCGCCTGGCCGCGCGGCCCGACGTGGCTCTGATCTTCCCGGTCCATCTCAATCCCAACGTGCGCAAGGTGATGAACGAGCGGCTCGCCGGCCTCGACAACGTCGCGCTGATCGAGCCGCTCGACTACCCGCATTTCGCCCGCCTGCTGGCGATCAGCGACCTGATGCTGACCGACAGCGGCGGCGTGCAGGAAGAGGCGCCCGCGCTCGGCAAGCCGGTTCTCGTCATGCGCGAGACGACCGAGCGGCCGGAGGGTGTCACGGGTGGTACGGCCAGGCTGGTGGGTACCGATGCCGATCGCATCGTCGCCGAGGCCGAGCGTCTGCTCGACGATACCGAGGCCTACGCCGCGATGTCGCGCGCGCACAACCCGTTCGGCGACGGTGGCAGCGCGGCGCGGATCGTGGACCTGCTCGCCCGCTAGCGTTACCGGTATCTTTACTCTCCGCGCGCTAGGTCTCGCCCGACTGGCAAACCATCCGGAAAGTAGAGAATGCGCGGCGAATCCCTGCCACAGGTCTCGGTCATCGGTCTCGGCTACATCGGCCTTCCCACCGCGGCGATAATCGCCCGCGCCGGAATGCACGTGCACGGCGTCGACGTGAGCCAGGCCGTGGTCGACACGATCAACCGCGGCGAAATCCATATCGAGGAGGTCGATCTCGACGGGCTGGTGCAGGGCGTCGTCCAGCGCGGACTGCTGCTCGCCGGCACCCAGGTGCAGCCGGCCGACGTCTTCGTCATCGCCGTGCCGACACCGTTCCACAAGGACGGAGCCCATACGCCCGACCTGAGCTACGTCCTCGCCGCGGCGCAGAACGTGGCGCGCGTGCTCAAGGCCGGCGACACGGTGATCCTCGAATCGACCTCACCCGTCGGCACGACCGAGGCGATGCGCGACATGATCGCCGCGGAACGCCCTGATCTCGCCGTGCCGGGCCTGTGCCAGGGCACGCCTGACGTCTCGATCGCCTATTGCCCCGAGCGCGTGCTGCCCGGCCACATCCTGAAGGAACTGATCGAGAACGACCGTTCGATCGGCGGCATCACCCCGCGCTGCGCCCGCAAGGCGCTGGCGTTCTACAAGCGCTTCGTGCGCGGGACCTGCGTGACGACCGACGCGCGCAGCGCCGAGATGACCAAGCTGGTCGAGAACGCCTACCGCGACGTCAACATCGCGTTCGCCAACGAGCTGTCGGTGGTCAGCGATGCCATGGGATTGGACGTGTGGGAGGTAATCCGACTGGCCAACCGCCACCCGAGGGTCACCATTCTCTCGCCCGGCCCGGGCGTGGGTGGACACTGCATCGCGGTCGACCCGTGGTTCATCGTGCATGGCGCCCCGAACGAGACGCCGCTGATCCGCACCGCGCGCGGGGTCAACGATAACAAGATCCACCATGTGATCGCCCGGGCGGCCGCGCTCGTCGAGGCCAATCCGACCGCCAGGGTCGCGTGCCTCGGACTCGCCTTCAAGGCCAATATCGACGACTTTCGCGAAAGCCCGGCGCGCCTCGTGGCCGCCACGCTGGCGCGGCGCTTCGGCAACCGCATTCGAATCGTGGAGCCCTATGCCGCCGAGCTCCCGCGCGAATTCGAGGGAACCGGGGCCGAACAGGTCGATATCGACGCCGCGCTCGAGGAGTGCGGGGTCATGATCGTCCTGGTCGACCACGATGTGTTCAAGTCGGTGCCGCTGGCCGAGCGGGCCGAGAAGACCGTCTACGACACGCGCGGCATCTGGCCCGACCAGCCCGCGACCGTGCTGCCGGCCGAGGAACTGCGCAAGGCGGGCTAGGCGCGGCCGATGCTGTAGTAGGTAAACCCGGCTTCACGCACGTCGGCGGGGCGGTAGATGTTGCGCAGGTCCACGAGGACCGGTGCCTTGGCGAGTTCCTTCACCCGGGCAAAATCGAGCGCGCGAAACGCGTCCCACTCGGTGACAATAGCGACGGCATCGGCATCCTTGATCGCGGCGTATGGGCTCTCGACCATCTCGACGTCGGGCATGAGCGGCCCGGCCAGTTCCATCCCCTCGGGATCGTAGGCGCGGACCTTCACCCCGGCGTCGGTCAGGGCGCGGGCAACGGCGATGGCCGGGGAATCGCGCATGTCGTCGGTATTCGGCTTGAAGGTCAGGCCGAGCAGCGCGACCCGCTTGCCGCGCGCGCCCTCCATTCCGCCGATGGCTTCGAGCACCTTGCGGCCCATCGCGCGCTTGCGGCTGTCGTTGACCTTGACCACCGCCTCGACGATCCGCACCGGGCTGTCGTAGTCCTCGGCGGTCTTGAGCAGGGCCAGCGTATCCTTGGGGAAGCACGAGCCGCCGTAGCCGGGGCCCGCATGGAGGAACTTGGCGCCGATGCGTCCGTCCATGCCGATGCCGCGGCTGACGTCCTGCACGTCGGCCCCGACGCGCTCGCAAAGGTCTGCCATCTCGTTGATGAAGGTGATCTTGGTCGCCAGGAACGCGTTGGCGGCGTATTTGATCAGCTCGCTCGTTCGGCGATTGGTGAACAGGATCGGCGATTCGTTGAGGTAGAGCGGGCGATAGACCTCGCGCATGACCTCGCGGCCGAACTCGTCCTCGGCGCCGATGACGATGCGGTCGGGGCGCTTGAAGTCGCCGATCGCCGCCCCTTCGCGCAGGAACTCCGGATTGGAGACCACTGCCACGCGATGCGTGCAGCCGCTCTCGGCGATGATCCGCTCCACCTCGTCGCCGGTGCCCACCGGAACGGTCGATTTCGTCACCACCACCGCGTCGTTCTTCAGCGCCTCGCCCACTTCGCGGGCGACGGCATAGACATAGGACAGGTCGGCATGGCCGTCGCCCCTGCGGCTCGGCGTGCCGACCGCGATGAAGATCGCGCTCGCTCCGCGGATGCCCTCGGCAAGGTCGGTCGTGAACGAGAGGCGCCCTGACTTGACGTTGGCGGCGACCAGATCCTCGAGCCCGGGCTCGTAGATCGGCATGACCCCGCGCTCCAGGCTGTCTATTTTCGCCTGGTCCTTGTCGATGCAGACGACGTCGTGTCCGAAGTCGGCAAAACAGGCGCCCGAGACAAGGCCGACGTAGCCTGAACCGACCATCGCGATCTTCATGAAGCCCTCACTGTTGCAGCGGAAACTCGCCCGGCCGCTCCTCTAGCCAAGCTCGCCCGTCTTGCAAATCGACATGGATTAGCAATTCTCAGCCCGCGGCAGGGAGTTGGTGCGTGTGAACTGCCCGCTCGAAGCCGGGGACGAGATACCTCAGCACCTCGACAACTTCGGCTCCGTCACCAGCCGCTGCTGCGGTGCGCAGCTCCGTGAGTTTCGCTTCGAGTTCGTTCCACGGCAGCGAGTCCTCGTGAGCCTTGATGATGCGCGGGTGAAGCGTGGGTTGCGGATCGTTTCCGATCAGCAGCTCCTCGTACTTCTTCTCCCCGTCGCGCAGGCCGATCTCGACGATCTCGATTTCTCCCGAGGGATGCTCGTCGTCACGGACCGAGCGGTGCGACAGGCGGATCAGGGTCTTGGCAAGTTCGATGATCTTGACCGGCTCGCCCATGTCGAGGACGAAGACGTCGCCGCCTTCGGCCATCGCGCCCGCCTGGATCACAAGCTGCGCCGCCTCGGGGATGGTCATGAAATAGCGCGTCACCTCCCGGTCGGTCACTGTGACCGGCCCTCCGGCGGCGATCTGCGCCTTGAAGCGCGGGATGACCGAACCGCTCGAGCCGAGCACGTTGCCGAAGCGGACCATGGTGAAGGTCGTGCCGCCGCCAAGCGCCGCGCGCGCCTGGAGCACCAGCTCGCACACGCGCTTGGAAGCGCCCATCACGTTGGTCGGGCGAACCGCCTTGTCGGTCGAGATGAGAATGAAACTCGCAACTCCGGCGGCTTCCGCCGCGAGGCAGCAGTTGAGTGTGCCGAACACGTTGTTGCAGACGCCGGCGATCGGGTTCGCCTCGACCAGTGGAACGTGCTTGTAGGCCGCAGAGTGAAATACCGTCTCGGGTCGATAGCGCGCGAAGATCCGTCCGACCGCTTCCGCGTCGCAGACGTTGCACAGCTCGGTCATCAGCTCGCAGCCGCTAAGCACGGGATCGGCGCGCAGCTCTTCCGAGATGGTATAGAGCGCGAACTCCGAATGTTCGACCAGCACCAGCCTTTGCGGATGGGCGCGAAGGATCTGCCGGCACAGCTCGGAGCCGATGGATCCCCCGGCGCCGGTCACCAGCACGGTCTTCCCGGCGACGTTTCTCCCCAGCAGCAGTTCGTTCGGCGGCACGGGATCGCGTCCCAGCAGATCCTCGATTTCGACCTCGCGCAGGTCGCTCAGCGTGACCTGGCCCGAGATGATCTCCGCCGTGGAGGGAAGCGCACGCACTTCGACCCCGTGCGGCTGCAAGCGCCTCGACGATCTCGCGCCTGCGTTCGCGTGACGCGCTCGGCAGGGCGATCAGGACCTCGTCCACCCGGTCGCCATGCAGCACGGCCGACATTCGCGCCGGATCGTGAATTGGGCGTCCCTCTATCCGCTGGCCGTGCAGGCGCCAGTCGTCGTCGAAGTAGCCGAGCACGCGAATGTGCGGTTCGTGCCGCATCGACAGGGCGAGCTGCTGCCCGGCCCGGCCGGCGCCGTAGATCACGACGTTGCGTTCCGCGCTGCCGCCGGCGCGCGGAGCGAAATCGACCAGCAGGAAACGCAGGGCAAGCCGCGAGATGCCGACGAGACCGATGAAGGTCATCGGCTGCAGCACGGCCATTGTACGCGGCAGGCTGTCGACCCTCAATGCCAGGATGAGCGCGCTCATCATCACGATCATCAGGATCGCCGCCCAGATCAGGTCGAACATTGTTTGCCCGCCGGAGAAGCGCAGCATCATCCGGTAGAAGCCGAGATGGCGCGCGACGACCGCCCAGCACAGTGCGCCGAGCGCAAGGACCACCAGGAACGGCGTCAGCGGGAGATAGACGAGGCCGAGCCGCAGCGCGAACGCGATCCAGGTGGCAAGCAGGCAGAGGCCGGCGTCCATAACGGCGACCCAGCGGCGCTGCGCTGCAGGATCGAGCTCGGCGAAGCGGGCCAGCCCGACCGACAGGAATGCCGTCGCGCGATCCACGAGGCGTCCGCGCCAGTTGGATCCGGTTTGAGATTTCAAGAGACGATCTGCTCCCGTTTGTTTCCACGCCCTGATCCGGCGCTGTACGGCGCCGCGCCTCTAGCCAAGTTCGACCGGCGCGAACAGCACCTATTGAAAAAGCACGTTTCGTTAGGGACTTGCGGCTATCGGGAACGGCCGCGGTGGCCAATGGTTGCGGCTTTGCAACAGATTACGTTCTAACGCGTAACGCACGGACGTAACAAAGTTTTGCATGAAAATGTCGATTGTCACCATGGGAAAGGGTTGTTAGGAAGTGCACGCGCTTGGGACCATAAGTGCGCCTGTCGCCCGTGCGAAATTGGTGCGCAGAGTCTCGCAAGCCTGGGTTCGCAAGTTTTGGGAGTATGGAGGCAAGGCGAGAGTTTGAGGGGCTGGCAATTGGGGAATTTCCATTCGTTTCGCCGTGTTGCCGGTCCTGGTTTCCACCATTTTTTCGCAACGGACATCCGATCCGTTGCACACATTTAAGCACAGATGAATGGGCCGCTGAGTCGGTCCTGATTTTAGGGAGTTCATCATGGCATTGTTCACATTTGACCAGCCGGGCGCCGAGACCAAGAACGGCACTGACGACAACGACCTGTTCGTTGCATCGAACAACTTCTTCGGCGCGGGCGACCGCGCCTTTGGCATGGGCGGGATCGACGATTTCCAGTATTATGCCGACAGCTCGCTGACCGGCGTCACGGGCCCCGTCGTCGACGTTTTCGGCAACGCGAACACGACCAAGACGTTCGCCGGCGTTCGTCCTGAACTCGGTCGAAACCTTCGCCACCGTCAACGACTTGGGCAGCACGCTCGTGTTCGACTTCTCGAGCTCCTCGGGCCTCACCGACGTCGTCGTCGACCAACAGCACCTCCGCTGTCGTCTATGACGAGCTCGAACTCGCTCGCCAACATTCGCCTGTTCGACCAGACCAACGCGGCCAACGCCAACGTCGCGGTCGGCTATCGACGCCACCGGCTGACCGCTGCACTGCAACACCAGTGTTAACCTGGTCATGCAGGCCACCAGCGGCAACGTCGTCCGCATCGGTACGTCGACCGGCATCGTCGGCCGCCGACCAACACGGGCGTCGAAACCGTGCATGTCTCGGTCTCTGGCGGCGATTCGTCCATCGCAACGCTCGACAACGCTTCGCTGACCAAACTGATCTTCGACGATGCGCCGGTGGCGCCTGCAATGCCACGATCGCCAACGTCGTGTCGGGCACGATCCGCAACGTCAGCAACCTCAGCGACGGCGGCGCCACCGATGAGCGCGGCTGCGGCCACCGGCGCGGTGACCTTCACCGGCCTTGGCGGTGCCGAAAACTTCACCGGCGGTGCCTTCAACGACACCTTCACTCTCGGCGACGGCAACAACACCGCCGTCACCGGCGGCGGCGCCAACACCGTCACCACCGGCATGGGCATCGACCTCGTTCTCGCCAAGGCACGACCGACACGGTCAACACCGGCGCGGGCAACGACACCATCGTCGACACCACCGGCACCCGCCTCGTTGCCAACATGGGCGACGGTTCGGATTCGCTGGTTGCCATCGGCGGCAACTTCAATGCCAGCACTTGGTGCAGGTTTCGACAGCGTCGACATGGGCACAGGCTTCGACGTCGTGTTCATCGACGCCCTGCCGGCGCCCCGGCTGACGATCTGCGGTTCGCGCAGATTTCGAACGTCGAAGGCGTCGCCATCTACACTGCGGGCGTCGACCACCCTCGGCGGCGGCGTGGGCGGCAATGCCCAGGCAGGCCGGCGTCAACTCGATCTTCCTCGGCTCGGGTTCGGCCGGCAACGACACTGTCAATGCCAGCACGTTCACGACCGGCCTGTCGGTCACTCTTCGCGGTAACTCGTCGGCTTCGCCGACCACCTCTGGACGGCAGCCAACCGCATTGCGCAGTTCGGCGGCATCGACAGCACTGGGCGGCGGCAACGACACCGTGACCACCGGTTCGGCAGTCGACTACTTCCTGTGGCGCGGCGACAGTGCCCTCACCAACGCCGACGACCTCGTCGCTGGCGGCCAGACCAACGCCGGCGGTGCGGTTGTCGGCGACACGCTCGTGCTCGAAGGCGACACCACCCTCGCGGGTGGCGCCAGCTTCTCGAGCTTCGAATTCGTCGCGCTCGAATCGGCCATCGGCAGCGCCTATCGCACGCAGGTCGGCCGTCGAGACACGCCGCTTCGGCAACGTGTACAACCTTGACCCTCACGAACGCGAATGCGCCGTCGACCGGTCCGCTGTACATCAACGGCAGCAACCTCAAGGGCGCCGTTGCCGGCGTCAATGGCGATGAAGGCGGCAGATCATCAACGCGGCCGGCGTCACGGCCTTCGCGCTCGACATCACCACTGGTGGTGGTGCCGACAGCGTCCTGCTCGGCGGCGCCGGTGCCTTGGCGGCTCGACCGTCGTGACCCAGGGCGGCAACGACACGTGGCCGAATCGGCTGGCAACACTGCCAACGACATCATCGATACCGGCCTCGGCAACGATCAATGTCATCCTCCAGTGGCGGCAACAACACCGTGTTCGACGCAGGTGCGGCAGGTGAATTCAACCAGTTCATCCTTGGCGTTGGCAACGACTCCATCTTCACGGGCGGCGGCAACGACCTCATCGACGGCCGCACGGCGGCCTCAACAACCTCGACACCCTGGCCGACGGCAGGTGGCTATCGACGCCATCTACCTGAACGCCAACGTGACCGACGCCCAGTTCGGTGGCGTCAACACCGCCGGCCTCGCCAACTCGCGCTATGAGCGTCCTGTTCGTCGATGGTGCTGGTACCGTCAGCCTGGCGCGAATGCTGCCCGTGCTGGATTTACGACAATCGTTCGGCGACTTCGCCGCGCAGACAATCAATCTCAACAATGCGAGCTTCGCCAAGGGCATGCTGGTGGACTTGAGTGCGGGTGGCAATGACGTGGTCAATCTCGGCAACGTGGCTGCAATCGCCGCTCCGAGCGCGACGGCGCCGACCCCGGCCGGCCTGTTCGACTTCATCACTCCTGCTCCGGGTTACTCGTGGGCTCCGATTGGTGGGTTCCCGGCCTCGGTCGACTACACGGCAACGCCAACCTCGTCATCGGTGGCCTGGGTAGCCAGACCGTCAATGGCGGCACGGGCAGCGATGTTTTGCGGGTCGCGGGCACCACGATCCTCGACGCGACCGATGTTTTCGCGGGCGGCGCCGGCTACGACGCCATCCAGTTCGACAACAACGCCTCGGCGGGTGGTTTCGGTGGCACTGTCAACCTGACGAACGTCACCGACGTCGAGCTCTTCCAGATCACTCGGCAGCGGCGACCGCATCGCGGCTCCGACGGTTGATGTGAATAACAACGTCATCAACTTCACCGGCGGCGCTGTCGGCACCCTGACTACGCTGAAGCTGGACAACTCGGCCCTGACCGACCTGGCCGACTCGACGACCTTCGTCCTCCAGGCCGGCCTGGTTGACTCCGATTACGCGTTCAACGTGATCGGCGGCGTCGGTGCCACGATCCTGAACAAGCAGAACGTTGGTGTGAACAACAACATCAACTTCCAGGGCGGTTCGGGCATGGACTGGCTGCTGATCAACGGCGGCGATCTTGGGTCGACGACCGTGTTCGACGGCGCTGGCGGAATGGACCGTATCGTCCAGACCGGCGGCCAGATCACGGACGACGATTACTTCCAGGTTCGTAACGTCGAGATCCTCACCGCGACGACTGGCAACCTCAACGCCGTTCTCGGCGCCACTGCGGCGGCTTCGGGCATGACGACGATCATCGGCACGACCGGCAACGACATCGTGGTTCTCGACCCGGCGTTCACTGCCAACCTCGCCGTGTCGTTCAACGGTGGCACCGACACCTTCAACGGTGCCGGCGCCCAGGGCACGATGACCTTCAGCGAAACGCTGCTGAACATCACTGCCGCGGACGTGATCAGCGGTGGCGCCAATGGTGCTGACGTCTTCAACATCAACGCCGCTGGCGGTGGTGCGGGCGATCTCACCAACGTGTCGGGTGTCGAGACCTACAACGTCACTGCCAACGGCGGCGACGCGATCGATCTCATGCTCGGCGCTGGCGCGGTTACCGGTGCGCAGACGTTCAACATCATCGGCAACGCCGGTGCGACGAACATCGCCACGACGATCCACGGTGCGGCCGCCACGGCCAACACCATCGTCAACCTGCTGAACGGCGCAAATGCCGTGACGCTGGGCAGCGGCAACGACATCGTCAATGGCGGTGCGCTGGGTGACTCAATCTACGGTAACGCCGGCAACGACGCCCTCAACGGCTTCGGCGGGAATGACGAACTGACCGGCGGCAACGGCAACGACACCATCGACGGTGGCGCCGGTGCCGACAAGCTGCGCGGTCAGGCCGGCAACGACACCATCCTGGGCGGCGACGGCAACGACGTCATCTACGGTGGCGCCGGTGGCGACCTGCTCGACGGCCAGGCCGGGTCGGACGTCTACCTCTACGATGGCACGACGACTGGCGACAGCCCGTTCGGCGCGCGTGACACGGTTCGCTTCGGCACCGGCGACACGTTCGACTTCGGTCTGGCAGTCACCTTCGTGGGCAACCAGGCGAACTTCGCCGACGCCCAGTCGGCGATCAACTTTGCCGGTGCTGTCGAAGCGGTGTACCAGGCGGATGCCGGCATCCTCTGGCTCGACGTCAACAACGATGGCACGCTGAACAACAACGACCTCCAGATCCAGATCCAGTTCGCTGACGGTCTGGCTGGCTTCACCGGGCCCGACTTCGTCAACACGACGACATGTTGCCGCCTTCGACGCCTCGTTCGCCCCGGCCGTCTAAGCCGAGGTCCGAACGGACAGAATTGGGCCGGGCGGGTCGCAAGACCCGCCCGGCCTTTTCTTTGCCTGCTGCATAGGTAAGGGATCCGTCAGCAGACCCGCCGAGCAGCGCATCCAGGCAGACACACGAACGGGACATCGATGGATACGGGACATCGGCCGGACAGGGCGCTGGAAGGGACCCGAACGCACAAGGGCGTGAACTACCTGCCCGAGATCGACGGCCTTCGTGCCGTCGCGGTGCTTGCCGTCATGCTCTACCACGCCGACCGGACCTGGCTGCCCGGCGGCTACGCCGGTGTCGACGTGTTCTTCGTCATCAGCGGCTACCTGATCACGCGGGTCATCCTCGCCGATATCGAGCGCGAGCGCTTCTCCCTCTGGCGCTTCTGGGACCGCCGGGTTCGCAGGATTCTTCCGCCGCTTCTTGCCGTGCTTGCGGCGAGCCTCGCCGCCGGATACGCGCTTTTCTCGCCGGTCGAATTGGCCGGTCTGGGGTCCAGTGCATTCGCATCGCTGTTTTCGCTTGCGAACGTGTACTTCTGGCATTCGGCAGGGAGCTACTTCGGCCTCGCCGCCCCCCTTCAGCCCCTGCTCCATCTCTGGAGCCTCGGCGTCGAAGAGCAGTTCTACATCGCCTATCCGATCCTTTTGCTGCTCGCCTCGCGCTACTGGCCGCAGGGACTGGCACGGCTTCTCGCCCTGGGGATCGCCGGCTCCTTCGGCCTTGCGTGGTACACCTCCGGACACCACCCCTCGGCGGGATTCTTTCTTCCTTTTTCCAGGGCATGGGAACTGGCCAGCGGCTGCTTGCTGGCAGTGACACTTGCCGATCGGCCCCGTCCGTCCCGCGGCCTTGCTGAGGGAGGCAGCGCGATAGCGCTTGCGGTCCTCGCGGCGAGCCTGTTTCTGTTCGACGACCTGACGCCGTGGCCGGGACCCGCTACGGCCCTGGTCGTTGCCGCCAGCGCCGCGCTCATCGCCCTCTCCCCGTCTGCACCCGTCGTGGGGCGCCTGCTCGCCAACCGTCCCATGGTGGCAATCGGTCTCGTCTCCTATGCCGCCTATCTCTGGCATCACCCTCTCCTGGCGTTCTCGCGAGTGGCCAATCCGGATGTCCTGGCCCCCCTCGGTGCCGTGGCCCTCCTGGCGCTCTCGCTCGGCCTCGGCGCGCTGAGCTATCGTTTCGTCGAAGGCCCCGCGCGCGACCGCAGCCGCTTACCTGCGCGAATGTTCTGGCCTGCGATCGTTCTCGCTAGCCTGCTGATCGGGGGGGCGGCCTTCCAGGCCTGGCGCAGCGGTGGAGCACCCGGGCGCCTGCCGCCCGATCTCCTGCGGGTCTCGGCCATGACCGAAACCTATCCCGAGGCCATGAATCCATGCTTCTACCCGCCGGGAACGAGCAAGACTTTCGAGCAAAGCTGCACCCTGGGCCTCGCCGGCCCCGTGAGGATGGCGGTGATCGGCGACAGCCACGCGATGGCCCTGGCTCCCGGCTTCAAGCCTGCTCTCGATCAGACCAGGACCCGCGCGCGGCTGCTCATTGCCGCGGGTTGCCCGCCTGTTTCGGACCAGCGGGTCATGAGCGCCTTGCAGCCCCATTGCCCGGCTTTCACCGAGCATGTTCTCAGCTGGCTTGTGCAGCACTCCGAAGTGTCGGTCGTCGCGATTGCCGCCCGCTGGCCCTTTTCGTTCCACCATTCGTTCTATGACAACGGCGAGGGCGGGGTCGAAATGGGTCCTGACGACGGCCTCGAGCCCGATGAAGCGCGCAACCGCCTGTTCGAAACCAGCTTGCGAGAAACGGTCGATCGGCTTCTCGCGGCGAACAAGACAGTCGTGCTGATCTACCCCGTCCCCGAGCCAGGCTGGGACGTGCCCAAATACCTCGTGCATCGCTACCTTCAGGGTCGCGGAGGCGGGATGCCTACCATCGACGCGGCGCGTTGGCGGGCCCGGGCCGCGGGGGCGGTCGCCATGCTCGACCGAATGGGCGATGACCCGCGAATTATCCGGGTCCGCCCGGCAGCGATGACCTGTGGCACCCCTCGCGCAGGGCGCTGTGCCCTAGGGCACGGCGATATGCCCTTCTATTTCGACGACGATCATCCGAATCGCGAAGGTGCACGGATAATGATTGCGGATGCGCTGCAGCGACGGGGCGGCGTTCAGGCTCTGGAAAGGGCGCTGAGACAAGGCGTTGATTAGTCCGGTGCTCCGCGAACCCGATGTCTTGGCCCTTGGCTTTACGGGGGAAATTCACTATCGGGCCGGACTTCAAACGGTCGCATGTGCGAGGTCGGAAGCGGCAAACTCGCAGCGCATGCGGCAGCGCGGCTGAAGGGGCGGCCGCAGGACGGGTAGTTTCAGGCAATCGATTATGCAGGCTAGAACCCTCGCCTTCGTGCTGGCCGGACTCGTGCCGGCAACTGGTGTGCAGGCGCAAGCCGGCCCGCTCCCGTCGCTGCAGACCGATCCGCAGCAAGGAGCGACGCCGCGACCGCCGGAATCGGTGGAGGTTTCACCGCCGCCGCCGATCTCCGTGCCGCCTGACCCGGCCACGATCGACCGGCCCGGCACTGTGCCCGTGCAAACTCTCGCTCCGCCGCCCGCGATCCCCTATCGCCAACCGGAAGTCACGCTGAGCACGCCTGACGCGGCATTGCCTTCGCCGGTTACCGATCCCCTGCGCCTCGATCGTTCGGCCGACCCGGTGCTCGCCCTTGCAGAGAGCACGGTCGATCCCGCCGTTTTCGCTTCGGCTGTGCGGATGGGGGTCGAGCAGCATCCCAGCCTCGACGAGGCACGGGCCGACCGAGCCGAGATCAGGGCGCAGCGCAATGAAGCGCGAGCGATGGAAGTACCGGTGATCGATTTCAGCATGACCTATTTCCGAGTCATAGATCGCGCCTTCTCGAACGATCCCCAAAACATCCTTGAACGGTCCCGCCCGCGTGAACGGACCGATGCGCAGCTGCAGCTCACCCAGCCGGTGATCGACTTCGGCAAGACACAGGCGCGGATCGCCTCGGCCAACGAGCGGCTTGCCGCGTCCGAAAACAACATCGACGACTACGCGGCGCGGCTCGCCCAGTCGTCGATTGCAGCTTGGTACCAGGTCTTTACCTATCGCGCGCTCGTGCGCCTCGGCGAAGCCTTTGTCGCCAACCAGGACGAATTGCGGGCCGCACTCGAGAAGCGGATCGAAGAGGGGGTTTCTGCCCCCGCCGACCTCGCACAGTACGACAGCTATCGCGCCTCGGCTCTGGCGCAGCTCGCCGATTTCCGCCGCCAGCTGAGTACGGCGGAGGCCCAGTACGCGGTATTCATCGGCGAACCCGCGCCGGGCGACATGGGCCGCGCGCCGGCGGCGCGAGATGTGGGGCTGACCCACGATGCGATCCTCGCCAGCATCGACAACCTTCCGGTGGTGGAACGCGCCCGCCGGCTTGCCCTCGCGTCGCGCTTCGACACGAAAGCCACCCGGGCGATGGAGAAGCCGTCCGTCTCGGTCGGCGTCAACGCCGGGCGATACGGCGTGTTCGAAAACGCGCGCGATTATGACATCCGCGCAAACGTCACGCTCAGTCAGCGATTCCTTGGCGGCGCGAAGCAACGGACCGATCAGGCCGAGGCGCGCGAGATGCGGGCGCAGGCCACTTACGACCGCGTGAGGATCGAAGCGGAACGCGATGCGCAGATCGCCTATGCCGACGTCCAGGCGCTCGAACAGTCAACCGAGGCGCTGCGCGAGAACTACTTCGCCTCGCGACAGGCGCGCGATGCGCTGTTTGAAAGGTTTCGCTTTGCCCGCGGTACGTTGTACGACGTGCTGCAGGCGCAAACGAATTACTTTAACGTCGCGGTTCGCTTCGTAGCCGGCGTCAGTGAACTCGACATCGCCCGATACAACATGCTCGCCCGCACAGGGCAGCTGCTCGACACGCTGAACATCGAACACGCCGGGGCAACCGACCAATGAGTGCAAGGACTTTCATCGAGGAACGCAGGCCGCGCCTGGCGCGCTGGCTGGCCGAGCCCATGCTGCGCAACAAGTCGGTCTTCATCCGGGTCGGACTGGCTGCGGTGATGATCAACCTGTTCGCTTACGTCGTCTCGCTATTTACCCTCGTGGTTTACGACCGCGTCGTACCGAACCTGGCGTTCGATTCGCTGACCGTGTTGGCGATCGGCCTCGGTTTCGTCCTTGTCTTCGACTTCATCCTGCGGATCTTGCGGGCTTATTTCATCGACATCGCCGGCGCCGACATGGATCGCGACATCGGCGCGGCGTTCTTCGACAAGATCGTGGAGATCCGCCTTTCCGCGCGGCGTGGTTCGACGGGCCAACTTGCCGGATTGATGCGCGAGCTCGAGACGCTGCGCGACTTTTTCGCTTCTGCAACGATGATCAGCCTCGTCGATGTGCCTTTCGTTATCCTCACGCTCGTGTTCATCGCGATGATTGGCAAGTGGGTCGTCGTGGTCCCGCTGATCCTGATCCCGATCACCATCGCGGCAGGACTTTTCAGCCAGCCGGCACTCGACCGCCTGTCGTCGCGCACGATGGAAAGTGGTCTCGGTAAACAAACGGTGCTGGTCGAGATGATCGGCGCAATGGAAATGGTGAAAACAGCGGGCGCGCAGGACCTGCTGCGCAAGCGCTGGCTCAGCGCCGTCGACTCGCAATCGAGTGCCTCGGTCCGTCAGCGGCTCGTTTCGAACATTGCGGTCACCGTGGCCGCCTCAGCCAGTAGTCTCTCGTACGCCGGTGTGGTCATCGTCGGCGTGTTCCTGATCGCCAGCCGTGACATCACGACGGGCGGACTCATTGCCGCCTCGATCCTGTCGAGCCGGGCGATCCAGCCGCTCGGCCAGGTCGCTGCGATGCTGAGCCGCATGGCGGCTACGCGAACGGCCTATCGCCAGCTCGACCGCCTGATGAACGACTCGGTGGATAGCGTAGGTGATGGTGCCCTCCGGCCGACCGAGATCAAGGGCCGGATCGACCTGCGCGGAGTTCGGCTTCCGCTATCCCGGAGCCGCCGAAAAATCGCTCGAGAACATCAACCTCACGATCGAGCCGGGCGAAAAGGTTGGCGTGATCGGTCGCGTCGGGTCAGGCAAATCGACCGTAACGCGCCTTATGCTCGGGCTCTACGAACCCGAGGAGGGTGTCGTCCTGCTCGACGGCACCGACGTCCGCCAGCTTGACCCGGTCAACATGCGGCAGAAGATCGGCACCGCCCTGCAGGAGCCGGTCCTGCTATCGGGTAGCGTGCGCGAGAACATCGTGCTCGACCGCCCCTATGTCGATGATGACGAGATGCTCCGCGCCAGCGAGGTCGCCGGCGCGCACTCCTTCATGGGGCGCATCCCCAACGGCTACGAACTCATCCTGCTCGATCGCGGGGAAGGACTGTCCGGGGGGCAACGCCAGGCCATCAGTCTGGCTCGCGCCCTGGCGGGCAAGCCGAAGGTGCTTATCTTCGACGAGCCGACCAGCGCCATGGACGCGCAGAGCGAACAGCAGCTGATCGAGCGTCTCAAGACCGAGGTGGCTGATCGCACGCTGATCATCGTCAGTCACCGCATCAATCTGCTTCAGCTGGTCGATCGTCTGGTGGTGATCGAAGGCGGGCGCGTGGTCCAGGACGGACCGCGCGACCAGGTGCTGCAGGCACTCCAGGGTCCGCGCAAGGCGGCATGAGGCGCGACAGATGAACGTGCAGAATTCAATCAGGGTGCAGGGCGAACAGGCCGCCGAACCCGAGCACATCGAGGATATCGTCGTCGAGCGTGTCGAGCCGCGCAAGGTGGCAAACCTGCTGTTGTGGCTGATCCTCGCCTTCTTCGTGATATTCGTCGTCTGGGCGGCGCTCTCCAAGATCGATCGGTCGGTCCACGCGGTCGGCCGGATCATTCCGGATTCCCGCCTTCAGGTCATTTCCAATCTCGAGGGCGGAATCGTCAAGGACATCCTCGTGGAGGCGGGCGACAAGGTGAAGGCCGGCGATCCGCTGATACGCCTCGACCAGACGCAGAGCCAGGCCGACTTCGGTTCGAACGCCGTTACCGCCTCCTCGCTCCAGGCGAAGATCGCACGGCTGCAGGCGCAGATCACCGGCCGTTCGCCCAACTATCCTTCGCTTGATGCCGCCCGGACATGGCCGATGCCATCGCCATCGAGCAGTCGCTTTATTCATCGCAGATCGCTGAACTTTCCAGCGTGGAAGCGGCCGGCCAGGCCCGCATCACCCAGGCGAATCGCGGCGGTGAGCGAAGCCGAGGCGAACTATCAGCTCCGGCCTGGAGCAGGCGCGCAATTATCAGCAGCAGGCCGACATGATGCGTCCGCTGGTCGAACGCGGCATCGAGCCGCGCGCGACGCTGATGACGCTCGAAAGCCAGGCGATGTCGCCCGCTCGCAGGCGCAGGCCCAGCAGGCCACCATCGCCCGGATGCAGGCGCAGGTCGCCGAATCGCAGAGCTCGCTGGCACAGGCGCGACAGGACTGGCGCTCGCGCTCGGCTGCCGAACTGGCCGACGCGCAGGCAAAGCTCGCCGCCCTGCGCAGCACGCTCCCCGCCCTGCGCGACCGGGTCGACCGGTCCGTGATCTCGGCACCAGTGGCAGGCGAGGTCAACCGCGTCCTTGTCAGCACCATCGGTGGCTCGGTCGGTCCGGGCCAGCCGCTGGTCGAACTGGTCCCGAGCGGCGACTCGCTGATGATCGAGGGGCGCCTCAACACCAAGGACATCGGCTTCGTCCGTATCGGGCAGCCCGCGCGGATAAACATCACGGCGTTCGATTCGGGCATCTACGGTTCGCTCGACGGTGAGGTCGTCTCGATCTCGCCCGATGCGACGGTGGACGAAAGGACGGGCGAGAGCTTCTATATGGTTCATGTGCGAACCAAGGGTACGCTCAAGGATTCCAACGGCAAGACGCTTCGCTTGGCCCCGGCATGACCGCCGACGTCTCGCTGCTTGGCGACAAACGCTCGGTCCTGTCATACATCCTCACCCCATTCACCCGGCTCGGCGAACACGCGCTGCGCGAGTAGCACCGCCGCGCCGGCCTGCAGCCCCGCGCGCTCGTCCACTGCCCCATGGTGACAGCGCCGGACGCAGCGGTTAAAGCGCGGCCGACGCAGTGGCCCGCCGGGTCCGCCAAGCCTTTGATGGAACGAGGGGGCCCAGTGCCTGAAGAGCACGACGAGTTCGCCGGTCGCACGGTGATGATCACCGGTGGCACCGGTTCCTTTCGGATCGACGATCCTCAACTACTTCCTGACGCTCCCGCTGGCAGAGATCCGGATCTACAGCCGCGACGAGAAGAAGCAGGAAGACCAGCGCATGCGGCTGCGCGACGACCGGCTGAAGTATTACATTGGCGACGTGCGCGACAAGCGGGCGGTCGACAGCGCAGTGCGCGGGGTCGACTACATCTACCATGCCGCGGCGCTCAAGCAGGTGCCGAGCTGCGAATTCCACCCGATGGAAGCGGTCCAGACCAATGTGCTCGGCACGCACAACGTGCTCGACGCCGCCATCGAGGCGGGCGTGGGCCGGGTGGTCTGCCTGTCGACCGACAAGGCGGTCTACCCGATCAACGCGATGGGCATCTCCAAGGCGATGATGGAGAAGGTGACCGTGGCCAAGGCGCGCACCGCGCTTGGCTCCGATACCACGATCTGCGCAACGCGTTACGGCAACGTGCTGGCCAGCCGCGGTTCGGTCGTCCCGCTGTTCGTGCGGCAGATCCAGCAGGGCCGGCCGACTCACCGTCACCGATCCAACGATGACCCGCTTCGTGATGACGCTGGACGACGCGGTGGACCTTGTCCTCTACGCCTTTCGCCAGGGCAGCAACGGCGACATCTTCGTGCAGAAGGCGCCCGCCGTCACGATCGAGGATCTGGCCCGCGCGACCGCGATGGTCATGGGCGTGCCTGATCACCCGATCCAGGTCATCGGCACGCGCCATGGCGAGAAGAAATTCGAGGCGCTCCTCAGCCGCGAGGAGAAGGCGGTCGCAGAGGATCTCGGCGACTATTACCGCGTCCCCCCCGACAACCGCGACCTCAACTACGACAAGTACGTCGCCGAGGGCGAAGCGGGCCTCAGCGAGGCAGTCGACTTCAATTCGCACAACACGCGGCGCCTCTCGGTCGAGGAAATGGCCGCGCGGCTCGACACTCTGGGATTCATCCAGCGCGTGAAGGCCGGTCGGCCGGGCGACGAACAGTGAGCGACGGTGCCGTTCCGAAGGACGCGCGAATAGCGGTAACCGGGGCGAACGGCTTTGTCGGCAAGAACCTCGTGGTGCGTCTCGCCGAGGTCGGGTTCAAAAATGTCGTGTCGGTCGTGCGCGAGACGAGCGAAACCGATTTCGCGGCTGCGCTCGGCTCGGCAGATGTGGTCTTCCACCTTGCCGGCGCCAACCGGCCGGAGGATCCGGCCGACTTCTACGCGCTCAACCGCGACCTTGTGTCGAAGGTCGTGTGACGCCATCGCGGCTGGCGGGCGGAAGCCGTTGGTCATTCTCGCTGGCTCGGCAAAAGCGGGCGAAGACAACGATTACGGCCGCTCCAAGCTGCAGGGCGAGGAAATCCTCGCCGCGCGCGCGAACGAACTGGGCTTCGCTGCGGTCGATCCAGCGGCTGCCGAACATCTTCGGCAAGTGGGCGCGCCCGAACTACAACTCGGGCGTCGCGACGTTCTGCCACAACGTGGCCCGCGGGCTGCCCATCACCGTCAACGACCCGGCCGCGCCGCTTTCGCTGGTCTATGTAGACGATCTCATCGACCAGTGGCTCGAGCTTCTGTGGGACCCACCGGCGGGTGTGTCCCGGCCCGAAACGCGCAAGGTCTACCGGAGCACGGTGGGCGAGGTGGCGCAAACGATCCAAGGCTTTGCCAGCGACCGCGAGAACGCGCTGATCGGCCCGGTTGGCGTAGGCCTGACACGCGCGCTCTATGCCACCTACGTCGCCGCCCTTCCGCAAAACGATTTCGCCTATCCGCTGGTGGCCCATACCGATCCGCGGGGCAGTTTCTCCGAAATTCTCAAGACGCGCGAGAGCGGCCAGTTCTCCTATTTCACCGCGCATCCGGGGGTGACTCGCGGCGGGCACTACCACCACACCAAGACCGAGAAATTCCTCATCGTCGCGGGCGAGGCCCTGTTCCGGTTCAGGCACATCCTGACGGACGAGACTCATGAAGTGCGCACCAGCGCCGCCGAACCCGTCGTTGTCGAGACGATCCCGGGATGGGCGCACGACGTGACCAACGTCGGCGAGTCCGAGATGGTCGCGTTGCTCTGGGCCAACGAGATCTTCGACCGCGAGCGTCCGGACACGGTAGGACACAAGGTATGACGCGCCGCATCAAGGTCATGACGATCGTCGGCACCCGGCCCGAGATCATCCGCCTGTCGCGCGTCATGGCCGTGCTCGACCGCGAGACCGACCACCTGATCGTCCATACCGGGCAGAACTACGACTACGAACTGAACGAGGTCTTCTTCGACGATCTGGGGATGCGCAAGCCCGATCACTTTCTCGAAGCCGCCGGTGGGACCGCCGGCGAGACGATCGGCAAGATCCTCATCGCCGCCGATGCCCTGCTGGAAGAAACCCGGCCCGACGCCGTGCTGGTGCTGGGCGACACCAATAGCTGCCTCGCGGTCATTCCGGCCAAGCGGCGCAAGATCCCGATCTTCCACATGGAGGCCGGCAACCGCTGCTTCGACCAGCGCGTGCCGGAGGAGACCAACCGCAAGATCGTCGACCACACGGCCGACATCAACATGCCCTATTCAACTATCGCGCGCGATTACCTGCTGCGCGAAGGCATTCCACCCGACCGGGTGATCAAGACCGGCAGCCCGATGTTCGAGGTTCTGAACCACTATCGCGCGGGCATCGAGGGGAGCGACGTCCTGGCCCGCAACGGGCTGGAGAAGCGCGGCTACTTCGTCGTCACGGCGCACCGCGAGGAAAACGTCGACAGCGAGCGCCAGGTGAGGAAGCTCACCGGTTCGCTCAACGCCATCGCAGAGAAGTACGGGCTGCCGATCCTGGTCAGCACCCATCCGCGCACCCGCAAGCGGATCGAGCAGTTCGGGCTGGAGTTCGACGAGCGGATCCGGCTGATGAAGCCGCTCGGCTTCCTCGACTACAATGCGCTGCAGATGCACGCCAAGGCGTGCCTCTCCGACAGCGGCACGATCAGCGAGGAAAGCTCGATCCTCAACTTCCCCGCGCTCAACATCCGCGAGGCGCACGAGCGGCCCGAGGCGATGGAAGAGGGTAGCGTGATGATGGTCGGCCTCGGCGAAGAACGCATCATGCAGGGCCTCGCCATCCTGGAAAGCCAGCCGCTCGGCGCGGAACGCGGATTCCGCGAGGTCGATGACTACCGCATGCCGAACGTGTCGGAAAAGGTGCTGCGGATCATCGTCAGCTACACCGACTACGTGAAGCGGACGGTGTGGAAGGAATACTGAGGCCGGACGGCCAAACGCGATGCGCTTCCTGTTCCTGACCACGATCTACCCGGCACCGGGTGACAGCTACATGACCGGCGAGCTGGCGCACGAACTACGCGGGCGCGGGCACGAGGTAGAGGTGCTGCACCTCGCCTGGCGCGCCGAAGCCGGCGCCGCGACGGCCGAGCGGGACGACGCGGGTGTGCGCGTCGTCGACGTGGCGCCGCGTGCAGCGACTTCGCTCGGCACTCTCGCCTACAGGGCGAGCAAGTTCCTGCTTACTTCGCGCCATGCCACCGCAGAGCTCGAGCGGAATTTCGACCTGTCGCGCGTCGACGCGGTGGTCGCCTGGACCCCGGCGCTGACCGTACGCGGACCGTTGCTCAAGGCGATCCGCGCGGGGGTGAAGGCGCGCATCCTGTTCGTCTTCGACTTCTTCCCGATCCACCACATGGAGATCGGCATGGTGCCGAAGGGCCCCGTGTTCGAAATCGCCAAGCGGCTCGAGGAGTCGCTGATGCGGCGCTTTACGACGATCGTGTGCAACCTGCCGGGCAACATCGGGTACCTCAGGCGCAACTACCGCCTGCGCCCGGGGCAGGACGTCGTTTCGACCCCGTTGTGGTCCGAGACCGACGCTCCACCACGATCCAACCGGCTGGAAATCCGGAAGAAATTGGGTCTTCCGGCGGACCGTCCACTGGCTCTTTTCGGTGGGCAGATCGTCGAGGGACGGGGGATCGAGCAGCTGCTCGAGGCGGCGGCGGAGGCCGAGCGCGCCGGGTCGGACCTCGGCTTCCTGTTCATGGGCAACGGCCGCCTCGCCCCGCTGGTCGAGGCCGAGGCGGCGAAGCGTGACAACGTGTTTTACCTCGCAGGAGTGCCGCGAGATCAGTACCTTACGGTCGTCGCGGCATGCGACGTCGGGCTGGTGGCGACCGTGCCGGGGGTCAGCTCGTTCTCTTTCCCGACCAAGACGATCGACTACCTGCGGGCCGGCCTACCGGTCGTCGCGGCAGTCGAGCCGGGTAGCGATTACCTCGATATCCTGACGGATTTCGACGTCGGTGAGGGTGTCGAATTCAGCGACTTCAGTGGCTTCTTCCGCGCCGCAGAGCGACAGGCGATGAATTGCGGGCCCGAACTGGCCGAGCGCGCCGCGCGCTGCCTCGACGAAGTCTTTCACGTCCGCCACACCGCGGACACCGTGCTGGCTGCCGTTGAGCGGGCCGGCGGACAAGGATAAGCGAGCGACATGACGACACTCATTACCGGCGGCGCCGGCTACATCGGCGGCCACATGGGACTGCGCCTCGCCGACAAGGGCGAGGACTTCGTGGTCGCCGACGACATGTCGAACGGCGTTCCCTGGGCGGTGCCGGCCGGACGTGACCTCGTCGTCGCCTCGACCGGCGACTACCAGCGGATGGTCAACCTGATGCGCGAGCGCAAGGTGGACACGATCCTGCACTTCGCGGCCACGCTGATCACGCCCGATCTCTACGACAAACCGCTGGAATACTATCGCATCAATGCCGCCAACGGTCGCGCGCTGCTACAGGCGGCGGCCGACGCGGGGGTCAAGCAGTTCGTCTATTCGGCGACCAGCGCGGTCTATGGCAACCCGGTGTCGAACCCGGTGAGCGAGGAGGCGGCGATCGCGCCGACCACGCCCTACGGCAAGTCCAAGCTCGTCACCGAGCACATGCTGGCCGACCTCGCGGCGGTGACCGGCATGCGTTATGTCGCGCTGAGGTATTTCAATGTCGCCGGGGCCGATCCTGAGGGGCGCTACGGCCAGTCGACCACCAAGACCACGCTGCTGGTGCAGATCGCGGTCCAGGCCGCGCTCGGCTATCGCAAGGGCCTGCAGATCTTCGGCACGGACTACCCGACCTACGACGGGACCTGCGTGCGCGACTACCTGCACGTGACCGACCTGATCGACGCTCACGAACTGGCGCTGGCCCACCTGCGATCGGGCGGCCAGAGCAAGACCCTCAACGTCGGCTACGGACACGGCTACTCGGTGCGCGACATCATCGACACGGTGAAGCGGGTAACCGGGCGCGACTTCCCGGTCAGCGAAGGCCCCCGGCGCGCCGGCGACCCGATCGAGGTGGTGGCGCAGGCGAGCCGCATTCGGGCCGAGCTCGGCTGGGAGCCGAAGCTCGACGACATCGAGACGATCGTCCAGCACGCCTGGAACTGGGAACTCAAGATGGAGCAGCGGCGCGAGCTGGACGCCGCCCTGACGGCCTAGGTCAGGATGTCGGCGCCTTCGGTGGCGGGCGGCACCGGTCGCTTCGCCGCGAGATGGCCGCGAACGAACCAGACCGTGACGCACAGCGCCGTCACGGCATAGGCGGCGAGATAGCCCAGCATCGGCGCCAACGTCATGCCCGCGGCGATCCCACCGATGGTCAGCACCCCCATCAGCGCCAGCGTGCCGATCTCGATCCCGGCGAAGAGCCACGGCTTGCCGCGTGCAAGCTGCGCATTCATCGCCACTGCGGCCCAGACGCGCAGGACATCGCCCGTCATGTAGAGCAGGATCGCGGCTATCGCGGGAAGGAAAGCAGGCGAAAGGAACAGGCGAACCCAGAACTCGCTTGCCAGCGCAAAGACCGCCAGGCCCCCGGCCATGATGGCGACCCCCGCCGCCCACGTGATGAAGACCAGCCGGTGCGCGCCCGCTTCATCTTCCATCGCGGTATAGCGCGGCAGGAAAAGCTGTAGGATGGCGAGGCCGAGGAACTGTGTGGTGGTGTCGGATATGCGGTTCGCAGCGAGCCAGTACCCGAGCGTCTCCAGCCCGAACTGCTCCCGATAGACCGCGCGCAGGCCAAACAGCACGAGCGAGGTGAACCCGGCGACCGCCGCCGTCGCGCCGGAGAAACCGAGCAGCAGCCGCACTTCCTGGCCCACGCCCCCGAGCGAGGGCCGCGGCAGGCGCTCGGCGAGGTAGGGCGGCAGCGCGGCGAGCATGGCGACCAGGGGTCCAGCGGCAAAAGCCACGGCGGCCCCGCTCGCATCACCTTGCCGCAACAGCCAGAGCGCGCCCGCGGTGCTGGCGACCAGCCCGCAGCCTTGCGCCAGCAGGCTGGCGCCAGGGCGGTGGCGGCCGGTGAGGATCGAGGTGAAAACCTGCCCCGGCCCACCGGCCAGCGTCAGCAATACGACCGATAGCGCGGCCCCGGCAGCCCGTTCGTCGCCGACCAGAACCGTCGAGATGGGCCCCCGCAGCAAAGCCGCCAGCAGGCCGAGAACGACGACCACCGCAAACCAGATCGCCAAGGCCGCGCCATGCGCCCGCGCCACCTCCTGGTCGCTGGCTGCAGCGGCGGTCATCCGCACGAGCCCGTTCTGCGCGCCGCCGATCGCGGCGAGGTTGAGCAGGGCGGCCAGAATCATGAGCTGGGTGAACTCGGCAAAGTCCGCCACCGGCAGCCACGCGGTCGAAGCCGCGAGCAGGGCCAGGGCTGAGCCGATCTTGAGCACGAAGAAGGCCGGAACCGTCATCATCCCGGCTAGCCCTGCCGCCCTCCTCGTCATGGCCGCCTGGTCATTGCCGCAGCCGTCACGACGGGAGGCGCATCACCACCTGGTGGCGCTTCTCGAACAGCCACAACAGGCTCCACGCCGCGACCACGAAATAGCCGTCGTAACTGCCGAGCAGCTGGTTGTTCGCGGTGAGATAGAACATCGTGATCATCAGCGCACAGAACAGCACCGCCGCGGCGTCGCTGTTGCCGGTGGTCGCCGAACGCCACGTTCGCCCGAAAATCCAGCCGAGGAACAGCATCGCGACGAGCGTTCCGGGAAAACCCAGGTCGTTGGCGATCCAGGTCATCAGCGTCGACCAGTAGTTGAGTTCCGACCAGCCGTCGAAACTGTTGCGATACGTGTAGGTGCGCCGGGCCAGTTCGGTGTCGCCGGTCAGCAATTCGTAGATGGACAGCGAAGCGGGGGAATGGCCCACGCCGTAAGTCGGTTCGAAGTCCTTCTCCATGGCGAGCTCGAGCCCGTAGAAGCCCGAGGCCGACGAGAGAATGAAGAGCGAGGTGGCGAAACGCGCATCGAGTGGCATCCAGCGGATGAGCGGCGCATCGATGTCGGCGCAGATGTTGCTGGTGTTGACGCAGGCCGCGGTGCGGTTCTCGATATTGCCGAGGCGCTCGCTCTTGCGCTCGGTGAACAGGGAGGCGGCCATGGTCACGAACAGCACGCCGACGATCACAACCGGCCAGTACCGCCGTACGAAGGTCATGATGACGCCGGAGGTCTCGCTCTTCGAACGGGCGATGGAGATCATCAGCGCGCCGACACTGACGATAGCGAGATCGGCGAACTCGCGGTCGGTGCCGCGCAGCAGCGAGATCATGATCGTCACCACCACCGCCAGCGCAATGAAGCCGCGCCGGAACCAGTTCAGCCGCGCCCAGTGCACCAGTCCCAGAGGCACGACCGCGAACGTCAGGGGCGCGAAGACCGCGCGAACGAAGGCGATCAGGCCGCGCTGGCCGGAGGTCTGGTCGAGCTGCTCCTGCAGGTTCTTATAGGCTTCTCCCTGCTGGCCGATCACCGACATAATCTCCCACGGCCAGCGGCCGGTGTAGACCCGGCTGATCGGGAACAGCAGCAGGAAGGCCGCAACGGCCCCGGCGATAATCACGATTTCGGTATACTTGAACGGTTCTGCCACGCGGCGCACCGGACCCGTCGCGATCATGTAGCCCGCCGCGATCAGGGCATAACAGGCAAGCACGTAGGCAATCAGCCGCACCCAGTCCGAAGCGTGGAAGATCTGCCAGTTGATCGGCCAGACCAGGAACAGCGCCAGCAGGGTGAAAAGGTAGGCTTCTGTCAGCAGCAGCGGCAGCAGGCGGATGCCGCCCGTGAAAGGAAAGTACGACGGCATCGTGCGCGCCGGCGGTGACGCCGGCTGGCTGTCCTGGAGCGGTATCGTCGCCATGCCGGGGACTTAGAGGGCAGCCGCCACGAGCGCCAGCGTCTTGTCGATGCCGCGCTCGAACGAAAGTTCGGCCGTGTAGTGCTTCCGCCCCGCCGCACCCAGCGCGGCGCGCTCGGCCGGCGCCATGGCCGCCATCCGGCCGATCGCGCCGGCCAGAGCCTCGGCATCTTCGGGCGGGACCACTATCGCAGCGCCCGACCGGCGCAGTATCTCGCCCGCCTCACCGTCGATTCCGGCTATCACCGGTCGGCCGCTGGCGAGGTAATACTGCGTCTTGCTCGGGACGGTGATGGTGAACAGCGGGTCGCGCGCGATGTGAAGCAGCAGCGCATCGGCGGCAGCGAACCAGCGGCCTATCTCGTCCTGCGGCACGCGGCCGACGAAGCGCACGTTCGAGAGCTTTCGCCGAGACGCCTCCGCTTCGAGCGCCGCGCGGTCGATCCCGTCTCCGACCAGCACAAGCCGCACCGCGGGGCCCTGCGACTGCAGTTGCGCCATCGCCTCGAGCGCGGTGCCGAGCGCCTGCATGCGGCCGAGATTGCCGCCGTAGACGACGGTGAACTCCTCGCCCATGCCGAGCGCCGCGCGGTCCGGGGCGGGGAGCGCGAGGGCCGTCCTGTCGGCCCAGTTGTGCACCACGCCAAGCTTGCCCGAAGGGACGCCGCGTTCCAGCAGGCGATCGGCAATCCCCTGCGATTGCACGAGAATCCGGGCGGCGTGCCGATAGGTGAAGTTGCACAAAGCGGTCAGCAGCCGGCCCATGCGCCCGGTCCCGGCCATGCCGCTGACGGTCACCGTGTCGGGCCAGAGGTCCTGGATCTCGAGGATGAATGGGCGGCGCAGCAACTTTCCCGCCAGCGCCGCGGCCACGCCGGGCGTGATCGGCGGATGGTAGACGTACCACAGGTCGTACCTGCGCCCCCGCAGCAGCAGGAAGACCAGTACCGAGGCGAAGAAGCTTAGGAAATTGAGCGAACGGCCGAGCGAGGAGGTGTCGTGGCTCGGGTAGAGCGGCACGCGGTTGACGGCGGCGCCGTCGATTTCCTCGTGCTGGAAGGGCCGCAGGCGGTATCCGGGATAGATTTTGCCGGTCGGGTAGTTGGGAAACCCGGTCAACACCTCGACCTGGTGACCGGCCGCCTCCAGCGCGCGCACGAAGGCCGGGCCCTTGACGATATTGGGCTCCGGATCGAACCACTGCGTGACGTAGAGGATGCGGGCCACGCCGCGCGGGCTAAACGGTTGCCGGGGGCGGCGCAAGCTGCGGCGATGCGGGCGCCGCTTCTGGCCGGTTGACGGTCCCCTGGGGCCACCCTAACGCTCGCGCCCGTCTCCCATATTTGCGTGATTGCACGATCGAGGTTTCCTTGACGATTTCGGTACCCTTTTTCGACTGGGCGGGTCTGTGGGCCGAGCGGGCCGACGAGTTCGGCCGCACCATGACCGAAACCGCTGCGCGCGGCGGTTTCATCCTGCAGCGCGACGTGGACGAGTTCGAGGAAAAGCTCAGCGAGTTCCTCGGCGTGAAGCACGTCGTGGCGCTAAGCGACGGGACCAACGCAATGCATCTCGGCCTGCGCGCCTGCGGCGTGAAGCCGGGCGACGAGATCATCCTGCCGAGCCATGGCTTCATCGCCGCCGCCCAGGCAATCCACTTCGCCGGCGCCGTGCCGGTGCCGGTCGAGATGAGCGAGACCGACTGGCTGATCGACCCGGCCGACGTGGCGCGCGCGGTAACCTCAAAGACGGTCGGCATCATGCCGGTCCACGTCAACGGCCGCGTCTGCGACATGGACCCGTTGCAGGCCATCGCCGACGAACACGGGCTGCAGATCTTTGAGGACGCGGCCCAGGCCGCCGGCGCAAGGTACAAGGGTCGCCCCTCGGCCAGTTTCGGGCAGTGGGGGACCTACAGCTTCTATCCCAGCAAGACGCTCGGTTCGTTCGGCGATGCCGGCGCATTGGCGACCGATCGCGACGACGTCGCCCACGCGGTGCGGACCATGCGCAACCACGGCGCCGGGCCGGACAAGTCGATTCCCAAGGACGTGGCGATCTGGGGTACCAACTCGCGGCTCGACAACCTGCATGCCGCGATCCTCGTCTACAAGCTGTCGTATTATCAGGAGGCCATCGACCGCCGGCGCGCCATCGCCGCGCGCTACGACGAGGCGCTGCGCGACATCGAGACCCTGCGCCTGCCGCCGCCGCCGACCGAGGGCGGCGACCACTACGACATCTTCCAGAACTACGAGATGCGGGCTGGTGACAAGCGCGACGCGCTGCGGGCGCACCTGGCGGAGAACAAGGTCGGCACGATCGTGCAGTGGGGTGGGACGGGAATGCACCAGTTCCGCGGGCTCGGCTTCACGCAGGACCTGCCGCGGACCGACGCCTTCTTCCGCGATAGCCTGTTGCTGCCGATGAACCACATCCTCAGCGACGACCAGGTCGAGCACGTCATCGCCACCACGCGGGGGTTCTTCGGCCATGGAGCCTAGGGCGTGAATGAAGCGCTCAAAAACGCGCCGAACACCCGTGTTCTGGCGCTGAAACTGCGCCGGCACGTCGTGCGTATGACGCACCTCGGGCAATCGAGCCATGTCGGCTCGTGCCTGTCGATGGCCGACATCATGGCGGTGCTCTACGGCCAGGTGCTGCGGGTCGACCCTGCGCAGCCGAAGTGGCCGGGCCGCGACCGCTTCGTGCTGTCCAAGGGCCATGCCGGGGCTTGCGTCTATGCTGCCCTGGCCGAGCGCGGGTTCTTCCCGACGAGCGAACTCGACAAGCACTACCGGAACGGCTCGATCTTCTCCGGCCATGTCAGCCACAAGGGCGTGCCGGGCGTGGAGATGTCGACCGGCTCGCTCGGCCACGGGCTGCCGGTGGCGACCGGCATGGCCTATCGCCTGCGCCTGCAGGGCGGCGGTCAGCGGGTGTTCTGCGTGCTGAGCGACGGCGAATGCGACGAAGGCTCCAACTGGGAGGCTTTCCTGTTCGCCGCGCAGCACAAGCTCGACAACCTGGTGGTGGTGGTGGACTTCAACGGCATCCAGAGCCTCGCGCCGACCGGCGAGACCATCGGGCTCGAGCCGTTCCACGAGAAGCTCGCGGCGTTCAACTGGGGCGTGAAGCGGATCGACGGGCACGACCACGATGCCTTGTCCTTCGCGCTCGGCCAGGTGCCGTTCGAGCCCGGCAAGCCCTCGATCCTCGTCGCCGAGACGACCAAGGGCAAGGGCGTGTCGTTCATGGAAAACGAGGTGCTGTGGCACTACCGCTTCGCTCACGAGGGCTGGGAATACGATGACGCGATGGCTGAACTCGACGCGGCCGAAGCGCTCCTGAAGGAAGACGCCGCGTCCGCGGCGGGGCTGAAGGAGCCGGGCGATGCGTGACGCCTTCGTCCGCGCGCTGGCGGAACTTGCCGACAAGGACCCCGACGTCATCCTCGTCAACGGCGACCTCGGCTTCGGAGTGCTGACCGACTTCATCGAGAACCGCCCGACGCAGTACGTCAACGCCGGGGTGGCCGAACAGAACATGACCGGCCTTGCCGCCGGCATGGCGCTCGAAGGGGCGCGCGCCTACACCTACTCGATCGGCAACTTCACGACGCTGCGCTGCCTCGAGCAGTTGCGTAACGATGTCTGCTACCACGACGCCAACGTTACCGCGGTGGCGGTCGGCGGGGGCTTTTCCTACGGCCAGCTCGGCATGTCGCACTTCGCCACCGAGGATCTGGCGATCCTGCGCGCGCTGCCGGGCATGACCGTGGTCGCCCCGTCCGACCCGTGGCAGGCGGTCGAGCTGACCAAGCAGATGTACGCCAAGGCCGGACCCGCCTACCTGCGGATCGACAAGGACAAGGCCGGCCTGCCCGAAGCGCCCGGGGACGTGACTCTGGGCAAGGTCCGCAGGGTGCGCGAGGGCGGCGACGCCACGGTGTTCACCACTGGCGCGATCCTCGTCGAGGCACTTGCCGCGGCCGAGGTTCTGGCGGGCGAGGGGATCGAGCTGACGCTGGTCGACGTGCACACGATCAAGCCGTTCGACGCCGCAGGCGTGGTCGCGGCGGCGCAGGCGACCGGCGTGGTCCTCACGCTGGAGGAACACACCGTCATCGGCGGGCTCGGCTCTGCCGTGGCCGAGGCGCTGCTCGATGCCGGCTGCTGCCCGCGCGCCTTCCGCCGCATGGGCGTGCAGGACCTTTACCCAACCGTGGTCGGCGACCAGCGTTACCTGCGCCGCGAATACGGTCTCGATTCGGTTGCGCTGGCGGCGGCGGTAAGGGATGCTCTCGGCCGCAATGGCTAAACGCGCATTCGACGTGGTGTTCGCTTTCCTGGTGCTGCTGGCGACCTCGCCGGTCATGCTCTGGGCGCTGTGGCGCGTCTGGGCGTTCGATCGGCGCGATCCGCTCTACCGCGCGCCGCGCGTGGGGCGCGGCAACCGCGATTTCACGATGATCAAGATTCGCTCGATGAGCGTCGGGGCGGACCGGACGGGCCTTGCGTCGACCTCGGCGGGCGACGCGCGAATCACTCCGGTGGGTCACCTGATTCGCCGCTGGAAGCTCGACGAGCTGAGCCAGTTCTGGAACGTCCTGACCGGCGACATGAGCGTCGTCGGCCCGCGGCCGCAGATCCGCGCAGGCGGGGTCGACCGCTACACCTCAGAGGAAATGCGCCTGCTCTCGGTCAGGCCGGGCATCACCGACCTCAGCTCGATCGTCTTTTCCGACGAAGGCGACATCCTCGCCGGCAAGCCCGACGCCGACGCCGCCTACGAGACGCTGATTCGCCCCTGGAAAAGCCGCTTCGGCCTGTTCTACATCGATCATCGCAGCCTCGGCATGGACCTGCGCCTGGTCTGGCTCACGGGATTGGCGATCGTCGACAAGCCCAGGGCGCTGCGCGGCGTCGATGCGATCCTCGCCCGTCACGGCGCGCCCGAAACGCTGCGGCGGATCGCGCGGCGCGAGACTCCGCTCGAACCGGCGCTCCCCCCGGGCGCGGCGGCGGCCTGAGCGTGGCGCGCCGGTGATGGCAGGGCGGTAATGGCGGGGCGGGTGCGTTTCTACCGCGCGGCGGACGGCGAAATAAGGTTGCCGCCACCCGAACTCGGCGGACTTTCCCTCACCCGGTGGCAGCCGCGCCGCGACGGTCCGCCGACGGGCCTCTTTGCCAGCAACGCGAACCGCATCTGGTGGGCAATGGACCTGGCCCGGCAATTCTCGCGGCCGGACCTGACCGTCTACGCGATTCACCGCGGCGACCACCTGTTGCACCGGCTCCTGGTCACCCCCCGCTGGCACCGCTTCCCGTTCATGCATCCACTCGACCTGCAAATGGGCGACCTGTGGACCGATCCGCTGATGCGCGGCAAGGGTCTGGCCGCGCAGGCGATCGCCGCAGTTCATGCCGACTTTTCCGGCAAGGTCCCGGCGCTGTGGTACGTGGTTGACGAGGATAACGCGTCCTCGATCCGGCTGATCGAGCGGATCGGCTATCGTCTCGCGGGGACGGGCGAACGCACGCGCCCGTTCGGCCTCGGCATGCTCGGCCAGTTCCGGCTTACGAAAACGGCCTAGACAGCACGGAGCCCTGGGCCTTGGGCTTTTCCGCCCGCTTGTCTTCCTGCGGCTCGCCCTTGCCGATCCGCTCCAGCTTGACCGGCCGCACGAAGATGTCCTGGCTGGTCAGGGAGCCGCCGGCGTCGGCATAGAGTTCGAGCCACTGGTACTTGCACGAGCTTGGCACGGTCCAGGTCGCGGTCTTGTCTTCCACCGGGTTGAACCGGTCGAGGATCGCGTCGTCGTCGGCGCAGCGCAGGCGCCATTCGAGGTCGAGCGAGACCTCGCCGTAGTCGCTGGTGACCGAATTGCTGAAGCGGTAGCGGCCCGGCTGCAGGCTCAGCAGTTCGCGCGCCACGGTGTCGGCGCCGGAACCCGAACTGAGCAGCGCGAGCCCGGTGTTGCCGAACGGATCGGTCGAACGCGCCGCGTCGAATTCCGCGGTCGAGGTCATCAGCCAGGTCAGCGGCTCGAGCCCTTCGTGCTGCGCGAAGTTGGGGTCGGTCACTTCGGTGCCGGTCGTCGCCGAACCGGTCAGCCCGCGTTCGAACTCGAATGCTTCCTTGTAGGCCTTCTGCGCGACGAGCTGTTCCATGATCAGCGCCGACAGGTCCTGGCCCTGGTGGTCGTACTTCTTGTCGAGCGCGAGGTAGATTTTCGCCAGGTTCTTCGTACCGTACCCGCTGGTGATCGCGGTGTAGAGGAACGGCTCGGTCCACGGCGGCTCGCGACGCAGGACGGCCGCGAAGTCGTCGACCATCGCCGGTTCCGCCAGGGCGCGGGCGAGGAACGGGAACATCTGGTTCTGCGCCGTGGCCGATACGCGCAGCGCGATGTCGATGTTGCGCAGCATGGCCGGCAGCTCCTCGCGCTTGGCCGCGTCCTCGATCAGCCACAGCCGGGTCAGGAGGTTGCGCTTGCTGAGCGAATCCGAGGCCTGCATGATCGCATTGGCCGCGCCGCGGTCGCCGCGCGCGTTGGCCGCTGCGCCCATGATCGCCATCGCCTCGACTTGCGTGATATCGCCAGTCAGGGCTTCGCGAGCGGTGTTGCCGGCCCTCTGCAGGTCGGCCGAGTTGCCCGGTAGCAGGCTGGTGGCCGTCTTGCCCGTCGCCTGCTCGGCGGCCATCGACTTGACCATCAGCGCCTTGGCCTCGAGCGCGAGGATCACCGGGTCCTCCGGCGCGAGCCGGGCTGCCAGCAGCGCGGAGGCAGGTGCCCGGCTTGCCGCCTGGACCGCGCCGTTGCGCAGCACGAAATAGCCGGCAAGGAGCGCCAGCGCGATCAGCACGACAGGCCGCAGAACGCCGCGTTGCCTCACTGGCTCAGTTCCCCCGGCATCGGTTCAATCAGCATGGCTTCGACCAGCATCTGTTCTATCAGCATCGGTTCGATCAGCTTTGGGCAGTCGATTTGCCGTACCCGTACTTGTAATCGTACGCGTAGCTGTACTGCGTGTGCTTGGTGCTGAACTTGGTCAGCACGACGCCCAGCACGTTGATGTTGGCCCCGCGCAGGCGCTGCATGGCGGTGCGCACGCGGCTGGTGCGGATCGCCCGCGCCTCGACCGCGTAGACCGTTCCTTCGACCGAAGCTGCGATCAGCGGTGCGTCGGCCAGGCCGAGGACCGGCGGCGAATCGATGATCACGTGGTCGACGCCGCCCGCGAGCAGTTTCTTGATCACGATCTGCAGGCGGTTGCCGACGAGCAGGTCCGCTGCGTTGGGCGGCTGCGGGCCGGCGGTCATGAAGCGCAGGTTGGGATTGCCGGTCGGGTGCAGCAGGGTCTCGAGGTTTTCCGCCCCGGTCAGCGCGTTCGACAGGCCGGCGTCGTTCTTGACGTCGAACTCGTGATGAACCGAGGGCGAGCGCATGTCGCCGTCGATCAGGATCACCCGGCGGCCGCTGCGGGCCAGCGTGTGGGCGAGGGCGTAGGCGGTGGTCGACTTGCCTTCCTGCGGCCGGGTGCTGGTGACCGAGAGCGACGCCGGCGCACCGTGCGAGGTCGACAGGTCGAGGTTGGTCTGCACCGCGATGTACGATTCCACGAGCGAAGATCGCAGGTCGTTGAGCGCGGAGACCGGATCGCCGTCCTCGCTCGTCGGGATGACGCCGAGCAGCGGGGCGTGCAGCAGCCGGGTGACGTCGGTCGGCTCGGTGATGCCTTCGTCGATCTGTTCCATCAGCATGGCCAGCGCCGCGCCGATGACCGCGCCGAGGATCAGCGAGGCGAGCAGGTTCAGGACGTGGTTGGGCGAGGAGGGGCCTTCCGGCACCTCGGCGTTGTCGACCACCGAGATGTTGTTGGTTCCCACGCCGCCGGCGACGCCGATTTCCTTGTAGCGCTGCAGCAGGCCGTCATAGAGTACGCGGTTGGTGTCCACCTCGCGCTGGTAGATGTTGTACTGGATCGACCGGCGCCTGAGGTCGCTGAGGTCGCCCTTGAGCGTGGAGACGCGGGCACGCAGCGCTTCCTCGCGCGCGGAGGCGGCATTGGCCGCGTTGCCGAGCGTCGCGGCGACGCGGTTTTCCTCGCGCGCAATGCTGGCGTCGAGATTGTCGATCTGGCTCTTGAGCGCGGCGGCCGGCGGATAGCTCGGCTCGAACTGGGTGAGCAGCTTCTGGTACTCGGCCGAGGCCGCGGCGCGGCGATCGCGCAGCGAGGCGAGCGTGGTGTTGTTCAGGGCCTCGGCGCTGGCGGTGCCCGAACGGGGCGAGGCCTGGATGCGGATGCGGTCCGCCTCGGCCTTGGCCAGCTCTTCGTTGAGCGTGGCGAGCTGGTCGGCCTGCAGCGAGCGCTGGGCGACCGTGCGCCCGCTCTGCGTGTCGGTCGCTTCCTCGAGATTGATGATGTTCTGCGCCGAGGCGTAGGCCACGAGTTCGCGCTCGGAATCCTCCAGCCGCTTGCGCAGCTGTTCGAGGCGGTCCTCGAGAAACTGGCGGGCGTAGCTGTTGGCCTCGTAACGGCGCTTGAGATTCATCTCGATGAAGTTCGCGCCCCAGGCATTGGCGATACGGGCCGAAAGCGTGGGATCGGGCGTGGTGACCGCGACGTCGACCAGGCGCGAGGAGCGGATCGGCGCGATCTCCACCGCGCCGAGCACGGTCTCGACCGCTTGCCGGATCTTCGCCTGGCGCAGTTCGGCCGGGCTCAGCGTGGGCCCGTCCTCGCTGGCGTTGGCGGTGTCGTCGATACCGTAGGCCGCCTTGAACATCGGGTCGTCCTGCAGCCGCATGTTGCGCACGACCTGTTCGGCCAGCGCGTTCGAGGCGAGCAGGCCGTACTGCGTCTGGTAGAATTCGAGGTCGAACTCGCTGGTCTCTTGCTCGACGCTCTGGATGTTCACCACCCGGGCGCTTTCGCGCGAAATCTCCAGCCGCGAGGATGCAGTGTAAAGCGGGGTGCGGGTGAACGAGTAGAGCAAGCCGAGGATCGTGACGAGGATGATGCTGCCCACGATCAGCCAGCGGCGGCGCACGAGGATGCGCCACAGGCGCAGCATCAGCGGCAGTTCGATCGCGTTGGCGTCGAGCTTGGTGGCGTTGTTGTTGACGCTGACGGACGGGGTCCGTTCCCAGGGAGCCGGCGCGGTTTCGAGAGTGTTCATCGTCAGGCCCGTTTTACGGCAGAAGCGCTTGCAGAAGAAGAATGATCGGCGATGCAGCGACAGGGGCGATCTCGCGGATCAGGCGGGTGGAAGGCGAATCTCCGACGACGACGATGTCGTTCGGGTAGATCGGCGGGTCTTCGTAGGTGCCGCGGCGGATCGCGCCGAGGTTGTAGAGCGCGGCCATCTTCTGGCCGTTGACGGTGCGGAAGATGACCACGTCCTTGACGTCGGCATCCTGGGTCGTTCCCTTGGCGGTGGCGATCGCGCGCATCAGCGACAGGTTGCCGTTGGCCTGGAACACGCCGGGCTCGCGCACCTGGCCGTCGATGGTGATCGTACGGCTCTTGGCATCCTTGATGTTGACCGTGACCTGCGGGTTCTTGACGTAGCCGCGCAGGTTGCTGGCAATGGCCGCCGCAAGATCGGTCTGCGTCATGTTGGACGCATCGATCGTGCCGGCGAGCGGCACGGACACGCGGCCCTGCGCATCGGCCGTGACGTCGCCGCTCAGGTCTTCGGCACCGAAAACGGTCACGGTCAGCTCGTCGAACGGGCCGACGGTGTAGGCGGGCGCATGCTCGTAACGGTCGGCGGCGGTCGGCGCGGGAAGCTGGGCGAGCGAGGTCACCACCGCCCCGTTGGGATCGAGGCCCTTTTCCTTCTGCGTCGCGCAGCCGCTGAGGACGAGCAGGCCGAGCAGCCCGGCAAGTACTTGTTTCATCTTCAAATTCGTTCCGATCCCCGAGGTCCCGCCTCGACAAGGCCCGCCCATCGGCAGGCCAGCCTTAACGGCGCCTGTCCTAAGCGCTGCGGCAGGGGGTTGCAAGCAATTGGGCCCGAGGTGCGGTTCGCCCGCAAACCGGCGGATTCTCCAGGCTTCAGGCGGCGGATTCAGTCCTCTCCCGTCCACCCCGCTGGAGCCACACGCAGCCGATCACGAAGATCGCCATGTGGATGGGCGTGCGCAGCGGGTAGTCGACCAGGCTGGCGAGCATGGCGAGGCCCGTGGTGATCGAGCCGAGCCGGGCGAGATTGTCGCTCATCAAGGCCGACGCGGGCTGGCGCCAGGCGATGAAGGCGCGCCGCGCCCACCACACCAGGAAAGCCGCGAACAGCAGCGCCGCCAAGATCCCGCCCTCGATGACGATCTGCACCACGTCCATGTGCGCGTGGTTGAGGTAGACGGTCTTGAGGTTTTCCACCTCCTCGAAACGGCGGAAGAGCACGTTGAAGCTGCCGAAGCCGCCGCCGAAGGGGAACATCGACTGGCCCAGTTCCATCATCGGGCCGAGCAGCTGGAAGCGGTCTTCCTCCGCGGCGTTGGTCTTGATCAGGCGCTGCATCGTCGGCGTGCTGGCGAAACCGACCGCCGCGACCGCGATCAGCAGCACCGCCGCGAGAGGCACCACGATGGGATGACGCAACCGTTCCAGCCAGCGCGAGCGGTCGCGGTGGTGACGGCGCGTCTGCCCGAGCCGGGCGCTCGCCATCGAGGCGTAGAGCACCGTGCCGGCCAGCGCCCCCACCGCGCCCGTCAGCAGGCCCGCACGCGAGCCGGCGAGCAGCAGCGTGGCGCCGATCGTAAGGCCGCCGAGCGCGCTCACCGGCAGGCCGACGCGGCGCCAGGTCTCGTTCTGGCGAAAGCCGATGGGCAAGGCGCAGAGGATCGGCAGGGCGATCGCCAGCAGCACCGCGTGGTGGTTGCGGTTGGCGAACAGGCCGACCATCGCGTCTGAATTCGTGATCCTGTAGAAGCGCAGCGCCGAGCGCACGCCGCCCGCCGCCTGCGCATGGCCGAGGACCATGCTGACGAGAGCGAGCGCGAGGACCGCCAGCGCGAGGCGCGAGAGACGGTCCGCGGGGACCTGCGCGGCCAAAATCAGCATGGCCAGCGGCACGAGCAGGGAGAGCAACGCGTTCCACGTGATGTCGGGCACCAGCGACAGCGGCCGCCAGGTGTGCGGAAGGCCGATGGCATCGACGATCGCGGCATAGAACCCGCGGCCCGGGATGGCCGCCCAGACGTCGTAGGGCAGCGGGACCAGCTGCAGCGCCGGCAGCAGGGCCGTGAGCGCCAGGAACCAGAACAGCGGCCGGTAGCGCTTCAGCCGGACCCGGTTGGGCGCCCACAGTCCGGCGACGATGAAGCCGAGCGAGACGAGCCGGAGTGGCGTCTGCGACAGCGCGTCCGCACGCGAGGCGCCGCCGATCAGCGCGACGACTGCCAGGAACGCCAGGGCGAGAATGAGGTGGAAACGGTCTTTCATGAATGTCCTTGCGGCCCGGCACGCGCTTTGCGCGATGGCGGTGCGTTTGCCAACAGGCGTTCGCTCTCGCGGGCCGCACACGGCAGCGCCGGCCCAAGTAGCGCCGGCCCAAGTAGCGCCGGCCCAAGTAGCGCCGGCCCAAGTAGCTCCGGCCCAAGTAGCTCCGGCGGGGTCAGGCCGTCTGCCCCTCCTGCGCCTGCAGGAACCATCGCTCTTCGCCCTCGAGCGCCAGCGCGGTCAGGACGCCGGTACGAAAGGCGCCGGTGTCGATGCCGATGCGGTGCGGGTGCTGTTGCACTTCCATCGCGATCGAGTGACCGTGGACCACGACCTTTTCCAGCTCGCCCTCGAAATCGAGAAACTCGCCGCGAATCCAGCGCAGATCCTTTTCCGACTGTTCGGCCAGGGCCACCTCGGGGCGGACCCCGGCGTGGACGAACAGGTAGTCGCCCAGCACCAGGCTGTCCCTGGCGCGGGACAGGAAGCGCCTGTGTTCGCGCGGCACGCGCTGGGCCGCGAGATCAGCCAGTTCGGAGTAGCTGCCGCTGTCGAATTCGGCGTCGGTGATGCCGTAGCTTGTCAGCGTCTCGCGCCCGCCGATGCGGGCGAACAGCCGCATGGTCTGCGCGTCGCCTTCCAGCGTCTGCAGGAAGACTTCCTCGTGATTTCCCTTGAGCAGGTGGACGTTGTCCCATTCTTCGGCGACCATCATGACCATCTCGACCACGGTGCGGCTGGCGGGGCCGCGATCGATCAGGTCGCCCAGGAATACGACGTGGCGTTGCGCGGGCCCGCGCCCGGTGTCGTCGGCCTCGATCCGCTGCAGGAGCTGCTCGAGCAGGTCGGCCCGGCCATGCACGTCACCGATCGCATAGACGCGCGCGCCGTCGGGAACGGCCGGTCGCGTGCTTGCGGGCACCAGGCGGGAGAGGAGTTTTCCTAGCATCGTTCTATTCGAATGGCCGGCAGTTGCCGGGCGAGGCGCACTAGCCGAGGAATGCGTCGAGGCATAGCCCCACCCGCCAACCCCGGCCTGGCGGGATGGTTCCGGTGCCATGCCCGGCCCGGGCTTGCCGTGCGCTGAACCGGGTGGACGCGGCTCAGGCGAGCGCGATGTCGGGGGCGTCTTCCTGCTTCATGCCGACCACGTGATAGCCTGCATCGACGTGGTGCGTTTCGCCGGTCACCCCGCTTGAAAGGTCCGACACGAAATAGAGCCCCGAGCCGCCGACGTCCTCGATCGTGACATTGCGCCGCAACGGTGCATTGAGCTCGTTCCACTTGAGGATGTAGCGGAAGTCGCCGATCCCGCTCGCCGCCAGGGTCTTGATCGGTCCGGCGCTGATCGCGTTGACGCGGATGTTTTCCGGGCCGAGATCGTTGGCGAGGTACTTCACGCTCGTTTCCAACGCCGCCTTGGCCACGCCCATGACGTTGTAGTGCGGCACGACCTTTTCCGCGCCGTAATAGGTCAGCGTCAGGATGCTGCCGCCGCTCCCGTCTTCCTTGGCGACCATCATTTCGCGCGCCCGCCGCGCCACCGCGACGAGACTGTAGGCCGAGATGTTCAGCGTCATCAGGAAGTTGTCGAGGCTGGTGTCGACGTATTTGCCGCGCAGCTCGTTCTTGTCGGAAAAGCCGATCGCGTGGACCACGAAGTCGAGCGTGTCCCAGCGTTCCTTCAGCGTGTCGAAGGCGCGGTCGAGCGCCGCCATGTCGGACACGTCGCATTCGAAGGTGAAATCGCTGCCCAGTTGCTCGGCCAGCGGCTTGACGCGCTTGCCCAGCGCCTCGCCCTGGTAGGAAAAGGCCATGTCCGCGCCGTGTTCGGCCAGCTTCTTCGCAATGCCCCAGGCCAGCGACTTGTCGTTGGCGAGGCCCATGATGAGGCCGCGCTTGCCCTGCATAAGACCGCTCATGCGTCGGGTTCCTCCTGCTTTTTCGGCACCACGTGGACTGCCGCGTCGTTCTTCATACGGCGAGCCAGTGCCAGCGTCGTCCGTTCACGATTGTCGGCCTGGCCGATGTGGTCCTCTTTTTCCTCGGGCGTCTCGGCCAGCGCCGCGTTGAGCTCCGCGCCCATAACCATTCCGAGTCCGACGAGCCAGAAAAAGAACAGCGCGATCATCATGCCGGCAAGGCTGCCGTACGTCAGGTTGTAGCTGAACACGCTGCGCAGCAGCGGCGGCAGGGACAAGGTCACGGCGATCCACCAGCCCGCCACCAGCAGGGCCCCCGGCCACTTGGGGTAGTGACGCCGGCGATAGGCGTGCGGGGTCAGGGTGTAGAACAGCAGGTAGAGCGAGCCGTAGAGGCCGAAGGCCGGAATCAGGCGCGAGAGCGACAGCTTGGCCAGGATGTCGGACAATTGCGGGAAATAGGCATCGATAACTTCCTGCGCCGCGCCGATCATGACCTGCGCGATCAGGCTGAGCATCAGCAGCACCACCGCGCCGACGATGATCCCGGCGGAAAACAGGCGATATTTCCAGAACGCGGCCGTCGGCTGCGTGCCGTACGCGCGGCGCAGGATGTCGCGGATCGTCTCGATCAGGCTGCTCACCGTCCACAGCCCGACCAGCCCGCCGACCCACAGCAGCCAGCCGCTGCGCTGTTCGATCACGTCGCGCGCGACCGGGCCGATGACGTCGGCAACGACCGGCGGCATGGCCAGCAGGATGGCGTTTACCGATGCCGCCCGCTCGCTCTCCTCGCCGAAGAAGCTGAAGATCGCGGCGCCGGTGATGAAGAACGGGAAGATCGCCAGCACCGCCATGTAGGCGAGGTTGCCGGCGTGGATGAACCCGTCGTTGTAAGTGCCGATCGCCACGCGCTTGAACACGCCGAAAAACCGCGTGCCGGGCCCGACAGTGTCGCGCACCTGTTCGCCCAGCCCGGTCATGTGCGCCATCGCCTGCCGCCGCCGCCCCTCGGGAGAGAGGTCTTCGACCGGGGGGCCGTGGCGGTCCTGGTCGGGAAGGCCGGGTGGCAACATCGCTGGGGTTTCTACCAGTTGGGTTTGCTAAGTCGAGGAACCCAACCCGCGGAAGGGGGGCGCTGTTCCGTCTCCGCGCTCATTGACCCATCTCCCTTTTCATATCGAGCGAACGCCAAACAGGCCGCGCGCGGCATCTCGAGTTCTGCGTCCGGCAGTGCTTCGCGGCCGCTCGAGGCGAACGGAAGTGGGGGGGAAATTCGCGGGGAGGAGCCGATCCTCAGACGCCCAGCTTGCCGCGCACGTCGCGCGAATCGGTCCAGCCTTCGAGACGGCCGGCGAGTTCGGAAACATCGTCGGGCAAGTCGATCTCGAGCGTGACGAGCTGGTCGCCGCGCCCGCCGCCCTTCCTGGAAAAACCCTTGCCCTTGAGACGCAGGACCTTGCCCGAACCGGAGCCCGGCGCGACCGTGAGCATCACGGCGCCGTCGACCGTCGGCACCTTGACCTTTGCCCCGCCGACCGCCTCGTCGAGCGTGACCGGCAGGTCGAGCCGCACGTCGTGGCCGTCCTTGCGGAAGAAGGGGTGGGGCTCGACGCCGATCGTCACGATCGCGTCGCCGTGGCCCGCCGGGCCCGGTTCGCCCTTGCCCTTGAGCCGCATCTGCGTGCCGTCTTCGGTGCCAGCGGGCAGCTTGAGGTCGATCGTCTTTCCATCGGCCAGGGTGATGCGCTGCGGCTTCAGGGCCGCGGCGTCGGCGAAGGGGACGCGCAGGCGGTACTGCACGTCGGCGCCCTTGCGCGGCGGAGCTTGCCGGCGCTGCTGGCCGCCGAAACCGCCCGCCGGACCGCCGGCGCGGCCGCCGAACAGTCCTTCGAAAATGTCGCCAATGTCGATGCCCTCGGCGCCGCCGCCCATCCCGTCGGCCATGTTCCGGAAGTCGCGCGGGTCGAAGCCCTGCGGGCCGCCGCCCATTCCTCCGGGGCCGCCGCGGAACCCGCCGCCGCTGCCGAAGCCACCCTGTCCGAACGGCATCCGCGGGTTGCCGTCGGCGTCGATCTCGCCGCGGTCGAACTGGCCCCGCTTTTCCTTGTCGGACAGCAGGTCATAGGCGCGGGTGACGTCGGAGAACCGCTCCGATGCCTTGGGATTGTCCTTGTTGCGGTCGGGATGCAGTTCCTTGGCGAGCTTGCGATAGGCGGACTTGATGTCCTTCTCGCTCGCATCGCGGGCAACACCGAGGGTCGCGTAAGGATCGGAAGCGTTCGTAGCCATTCGGCGTGTTAGCTAGGTGTAACAGTGTCGCCGCGCAAGCGCGGGGTTTCCTACGCCGAATCGCGGGAGTAGGGCGCAAGGGATGACCCGCCGACCCTTGCCGATCCGACTCGCTTCCCACCCCTCCCCGGCCGCCCGCGCTGCCACCGCGGCCTTTTCTGACGGCCCCTGTTTTGCTGGACGGTGTTCCATGTGTTCCATCCTCCTCGGCGGAGTGGCGCGATGAGCGGCGGCGGAACCCTGCCCGACGCGCTACCCGACGCGCTACCCGACGCGCTACCCTCTGGCCCGATGGAGCTGTTCGACGAATGGTTCGCCGAGGCGCGGGCGAGCGAACCGAACGATTCCAACGCCATGGCGCTCGCCACCGCCACGCCCGGCGGGGTGCCCTCGGTGCGGATGGTGCTGTTGAAGGGCCACGGCAGCGATCCGGTCGCCCGCGGCGGCTTCGTGTTCTATACCAACGCGGAAAGCCGCAAAGGCGGGGAGATCCGCGCCAACCCGCACGCTGCGCTGCTGTTCCACTGGAAGAGCCTGCGCCGCCAGGTGCGCATCGAGGGGCCGCTGACCGAAGTGACCCCGGCCGAGGCCGACGCCTATTTCCACTCGCGCGCGCGTGTCTCGCAGCTCGGCTCGGCGGCGAGCGACCAGTCGCGCCCGCTCGACGACCGGCAGACCTACCTCGACCGGGTGGACGCGCTGGCCGAGCGCTATCCCGAAGGCGATGTGCCGCGCCCGCCGCACTGGACCGGCTTTCGCCTGCAGCCCGAAGCGATCGAGTTCTGGATCGACCGCCCCAACCGCCTGCACGAACGCCGCCGCTTCACGCGCCTGGCCCAGGGCGGCTGGACCAGCACGTTGCTCTACCCGTGAACGCGGCGGCCGACGAACGCGCGCGGCTGACCCGCAGCGCCGCCTTCGCCTCGATCGGCATGGCGCTGTTCCTCTCCGCGCTGAAGATCTGGGCGGTGTGGAAGACCGATTCGACCGCGATGCTCGGCAGCCTGGCGGACACCGGGCTCGACCTCGTCGCCAGCGTCGCCACGCTGGTCGGCGTGTGGATCGCCGCCATGCCGGCCGACGAGGACCACCGGTTCGGCCACGGCAAGGCCGAAGCGCTGGCGGCGATGTTCCAGGTCGTGCTGATTTCGATCTCGGCGGCGGGCATCGCCTTTCGCGCGGTGAACCAGTTGATTGCCGGGGACCGGGTCCATTCGGCGAACGAGGGGATCGCGGTTTCGGCCGTCGCAATCGTTGCGACGTTCGGGCTGCTCGCCTGGCAGCGGCACGTCATCAACCAGACCGGCAGCCTCGCGATCAAGACCGACAACGTGCACTACAAGTCGGACCTCTATCTCAACCTGTCGGTCATCGTTGCTCTGGTGCTCGATCACTTCCTCGGCGTGGCGGGGGCAGACCCGGCGTTCGGCCTTGCCATCGGCGTCTGGCTCGCCTGGGGCGCGTGGAGGGCCTCGTCCGAAGCGATCGACCACCTGATGGACAAGGAATGGCCCGACGATCGGCGTGAGGCTTTCGTGGCGGTGCTCGCGGAACACCCGGAGCTGCGCGGCGTGCACGACCTGCGCACGCGGACCAGCGGGGCGCAGGACTTCGCCCAGTTCCACGCCGCGGTCGATCCGCGGATGACGGTGGCCGAAGCGCACCGCGTGATGGACGAGCTGGAGATGAAGATCGAAGCCGAGTTTCCCGGCGTTGAGGTTCTGATCCATCCCGATCCCGAGGGGCTCGTCGACGAGGTCGGACCGGCAGCGGAGGAACTGCTGCCCGGGGCCGATTCCGAAGCCCGGTGAAGCTGCCGTTCCGCTTCGTCGACGCCTTCGCCGACCGGCCCTTCGGCGGCAACCAGGCTGCGGTGATCGAACTGACCGAGTGGCCGGCCGATGCGCTGCTGCAGGCGATCGCCGCCGAGCTGGCGTTGCCCGCCACGGCCTTCGCGCTGCGGCGCGAGCGTGATCGCGAACTGCGGTGGTTCTCGCCCGGCGGTGAGATACGCCTGTGCGGTCACGGCACGCTCGCCGCGGCCCACGTCCTGCTGGGCGGAGGTGAAACGCGCCTGCGCTTCGCGACGCGCAGCGCCGGCGCGCTGGAGGTAGAGCGGCACGAGGGAGGCGGGTTGGAGCTGGCGCTGCCGCTCATCCGGGTGGAGCGCGGCGCATGGCCCGAGGCGGCCGCGCTGCTCGGCGGCGCTCCGCGCGAGGTATGGCGCAGCGCTGAGCGGTACGACGTGTTCGTCTACGATTCGGAACGCGAGGTTCGCGCGCTGGCCCCCGACTTTCCGGCCCTGGCGCGGCTCGGCAACCACCAGATCACCTGCACGGCGCCGGGCGACCGCAGCGATGTCGTGAGTCGTGTCTTCGTTCCCGGCGCCGGCAACCCGGAAGACAGCGCCACCGGGTCTGCCCATGCCGTGCTGACACCGCTCTGGGCCGAGCGCCTCGGCCGGACTTCCTTCACGGCTCACCAGGCATCTGCCAGGGGCGGGGATCTCACCTGCCGGCTCGACGGCGACCGGTGCTGGATCGGCGGGCGCTGCGCGACGGTCGGCGAGGGAACGCTCTACGTCTCCGGATAGAGCGCGGCGATTGCCTCGATCCGCTCGACCAGCGGCGCGCGCAAGGTGTCGTTCGTCTTGCCGAGCCGAACGATGGTCAGTTTCCGGCTCGGGATGACCGTTACATACTGGCCGAGGTGCCCCACGGCCGAGAATGCATCTTTCGGACCCTGCTCGGGAAACAGCACGGTCCGGTCGGTGCCCGAATCGCGGTTGAGCCAGGTCAGCGCGCCGTAGTCGGGCGCGCGCGGGCTGGGGCTGGTCATGAACTCGACCCAGCTGCGCGGCACGACCTGGGTTCCGCGCACCGAACCCTTGTGGCGCAGCAATTCGCCGAACTTGCCCCAGTCGCGGGCGGTGGCCCAGATCATCGAGCCGCCCATCATCGTCCCGTGGGCATCGAACTCGGGCGTGAACGAAGGCGCGCGAAGCGGACCCGACAGGCGCGAGGTCATGAACGCGCTCATCGCCCGCCGCCGTTCGTCGGCCGAACCGTCCGGCGCCAGCACGCGGGCGGCGATGTCCGACAGGATTACGCTGGAGGGCGTGGAATACTGGAACACCCGGCCGGGCTCGTGCTCGAGCGGTTGCGCCTCGGCCCAGGCGGCCATGTCGTCGCGCCCGTCGAGGAACATCATCCGCACTTCGCCCGAGGTGTAGATCGGGTCGGCCATCTCCTGATGCCGCAACCCGCTGCGCATCTGCATGAGCTGGCGCAGGGTGATGTCGCCGCGCGGATCGCCCGGCCGGCGCCACGCCGGGATCGGTGGCGAGCGGTCGAGGTGCAGCCTGCCTTCCGCGACGAGCGCGCCGACAAGCACGCCGGTCACCGTCTTCGACATGGACCAGCCGATGAACTTCGTATCGCGTCCGTATCCTTGCGCATAGCGCTCGGCGGCAATCTCGCCCGCGTGCAGCACGAGGACCGCGCGGGTTTCGCCGATTCCCTCGTCGGTGAACAGCGCGTCGACCGCCCGGGCGAGCTTTTCCCGCGGGACGCCTGGTGCCTCGGACACGACGGCGAGCGCCTGCGGATCGAGCGGCGGCTCGGCCGGCTGGCCTCCGCCGCAGGCCGCCAGAAGAAGGGCCGGAAGAAGGGCTGGCAGCAGACCGGGGGTGCGGCTAGGGATGCGGCGGCGCGTCATGGGGCGCGCTTCTTCCCCAGGGTCCCGGCAATGGCAACCGCAAAGAATTTCCGCCAACGCGCCCGCCCCACGTGGCTCAAGGTCCTGCTGGTGCTCGTCGCTGCCGGGGCGGCCGCGTTCTGGTACTGGCACGATCCGATCGCGGGCCTGACGCGCACCGGCGCCTCCTACGGTGCGCGCACGGCCTGTTCGTGCCGCTATGTCGCCGGACGGGACATCAAGGACTGCAAGAAGGATTTCGAGCCGGGCATGGAAATGGTCTTCCTGTCCGACCAGCCCGACGAGAAGGCCGTCACCGCTTACGTGCCCCTGCTCGCCAGCGAGACAGCGACCTATCGCAAGGGATTTGGTTGCGTGCTCGAGAGCTGGGAGGACTGAGCGCCCGGAACCGCGCGCCGGGACAACGGTTTTAAAGGAACCTTTGTAGAAGATGAGCGGACCAGCCGGTGAGGAAGCTTCTCGAGACCATTCACCGCGCCTTTTCCGAATTTCTTGCCGTGCCGGTGGCCGAAGTCGTCGGCTTTCTGGCCATCGCGTGGCTGGTCAGCTTCCTCGATGCAGAAGCCGGGCAACGCGGGCAGTGGAGCAGCTGGCGTCAGTCGCTCGATTCGTTCGTCGGCAACCCCGACCAGGCCAACCAGCTCATGGCGACGGTCGCGACGAGCCTCATTACGATGAGCTCGATCACTTTTTCGATCCTGTTGCTCGCGGTGCAGCAGAGCTCTGCGGCGCTGACCAACCAGATCGTCGACCAGTACATGCGGCGCAAGGCCAACCAGACATTCTTCGGTTTCTTCGTCGGTTCGTCGCTTTTTGCGCTGACCTGCATGGGCCTTGCGAAAAAGGACGCGGTGCCCGTCCTCGCCGCCACCTTGTGCCTGTTGCTGGCGATCGTGTGTCTCGTCATGCTGGTCGCGCTGATCTACTCGACGCTCGACCAGACGCGCCCTTCCTCGATTATCGCGACGATCCATGACGCCACGGTGCGTGCGCGGCAGGATCACCTGCGCCAGATCGCGCGAATCCGGACCGAGCAGCCCGACCTCCCCGGCGGGCAGGAAATCCCTTGCGATCGCTATGGATATGTCAGCGAGATCGACTTTGCAGCGTTGCTGGAGATCGCCGGCAAGGACCCGCAGCGCAAGCTGGTCGTCGAAAAGCCGCTCGGCGCGCCGATATGCAAGGGGCAGACCCTGGCCCGCGTCGCCGGCGGAGCGCAACTCGATGACCGCGAGGTGGAGCGGGTCCGCAAGGCGATCCGGGTGGCACGGCGCCGGCAGCTCACGAAAGACCCGATGTTCGGCGTGGACCAGCTCGGCAACATCGGCTGGACCTCGGTCTCCACGGCCAAGTCGAACCCGGCCGCCGGCCTGATCGCGATCCATTCGATGAACGATCTGCTCTACGCCTGGGGCCGTGAAGGAATGCTGGAGCCGCCCGCCGGCGACAAGGGCGCCGTCTATTGCCGCGACACGCTGATGGACCACCTCGCCTGCGAATACGAATCGCTTCTCGTGGTTGCGTCCGAATCGATGCAGCAGCAAAGCCTGGCGGAGGTCAGCAAGGGCATGGCGCGCGCCTTGCCCTTCCTGCCGGCGGCGATGCAGGACAAGTTGGAGCGAGCGGTCCTCGGTAGCCTGGCGGCGCTGGGCGACCACGTGCCGACCGACGTTCTGTGCAAGGAAGTGCAGCGCCTGGAGGAAGTCTTCCGGCGCATCGGGCGCAGCGAAACGGCAGACAAGCTGGGTACCGCCTGGGACAAGCTCGCGCGCTCGCGCGGGCACCTTCATTCGCGCGGCGACCGGGTCCCCGGCGCCTGACCGCTCAGGCGCCCTGCGTGCTCTCGATCCAGCCGCCGCCGACGACCCTTTCGCCGGCATAGAGCACCGCCGCCTGCCCCGGCGCGACGCCGTATTCGGGCTGCACGAAGCGAATTGCGGTTGCCGCGCCACCGCCGAGCGGACCCATGAGCGTGACCGGAACCGGTTTTGCCAGGCTGCGCACCTTGGCGCTGAGCGGGGTGTCGGGCAGCGGACCGATGCGGTTCGTTTCTCCCAGTTGCGCGGCCCCAACGGCCAGCAGGCGCCGCGGCCCGACGCGGACTTGCGCGGCTTCGGCGTCGAGCCCGACGACGTAGAGCGGCTCCGGCTGGCCGCCGATCTCCAGCCCGCGCCGTTGGCCCACCGTGAAGTGGATGACCCCGGCATGCTCGCCCAGGGTCTCGCCCGTCTCGGCGTGGACGATACGGCCGGGCCGGACGCCCTCGGGCCGCGCCTTGCGAACGATCTTCGCGTAGTCGCCGTCGGGCACGAAGCAGATGTCCTGGCTGTCGGGCTTGGCCGCGACCGCGAGGCCGCACTCTTGCGCAATGCGCCGCACATCGGCCTTCGGCATCCCGCCGAGGGGGAAGCGCAGGAAGTCCAGCTGTTCTTCTGTCGTGCCGTAGAGGAAGTACGACTGGTCGCGCGCCGGATCCAGCGCGCGGTGCAGTTCGGGCCCGGCCGCGCCCATGACGCGGCGCACGTAATGGCCGGTCGCCAGGCAATCCGCCCCCAACTCGCGCGCCATGCGCAGCAAGTCGGTGAACTTTGGGCCCATGTTGCAGCGGATGCACGGAATCGGGGTGCGCCCGGCGAGATAGTCGTCGGCAAAGCGCTCGACCACCTCCTCGCGAAAGGCGCTCTCGTGGTCGAACACGTAATGCGCAAAGCCCAGCCGGTCGGCCACCGCGCGGGCGTCGCGGATGTCGTCGCCGGCGCAGCAGGCGCCCTTGCGGCCGGTTGCCGCGCCGTAATCGTAGAGCTGCAGGGTGACCCCGATGACCTCGGCCCCGCTTCTGGCGGCGATCGCGGCGACGACGGAACTGTCGACCCCGCCGGACATGGCAACCACCACCCGGCAGTCGCGCGCCGGTCGCGGCAGATCGAACAGGGACGCCGGGTCGGCGGCGAGGGAGGCGGTTGCGGTCACGATGGCGCGGCCCTTACACGGGCACGCCGCCGGGGGCAAAACCTACGCACTAATACGCGGTAAACGGTCGTTTTACCCAATGTTGAGGGTTGAGCGGGTATCGCACCGCCATGTTCGAAGGAAAACCTCCCAGATCCAGTGCCGCGACGCCGCTCGACCTGGCGGGCGACCTGCGGCCCGTCACCTGGTCCGATCTCGTCGCCCGACTGGATGCTGCGCGCGGCCTGCGACCGGCCGCGTCCGGCGCCAATGGGGCCGGCGACGGCAGTTTCGACCCGTATTCCGCCCGGCACATCGCGGCGCTGGGCGATGGCAAACCGGACATTAACCTAGATGATTTAGGCAATGGCAAAGGCACGGACGGCATCAGTCTGCCGCACGAACAACGCGCTGCGGGCGACGATCCGAGGGAATAGATGATCGAGAACCAGAAAATACGTCCTGCGCAGGTAATCGGTCCGCTCGGCGAGCCGCTGACGATCGACAGCCTCCCGGCGCCCGAAACCAAGCGGTGGGTGGTGCGGCGCAAGGCCGAGGTCGTGGCGGCCGTCAACGGCGGCCTGCTGACCATCGACGAGGTGCTCGAGCGCTATAACCTGACGCTGGAGGAGTTTGCCTCGTGGCAGCGTGCGGTCGACCGTTCGGGAATGCAGGGCCTGCGGGTAACCCGCATCCAGCACTATCGCGATCTCTACGAACGTCAGCTGAAATATTGAGCGAGGGCAAAAACGGCGGAACTGCGCCGTTTTTGCCCAGTACACCGGCCAAAAATCACCTGCCGTGAAACGACGCGGGGAACGCTCGCGCCACAAGCCCGTTTTGTTGCCGACTTACCGATCTTGAGGAGGAGTACACAACATGGGCTGGATTATTGCAATTATCGTGGGCGGTGTGGCCGGTTGGCTCGCCAGCATTGTCATGCGGCGTGATGCCTCGATGGGCATCATCTGGAACATCGTCGTCGGCATCATTGGTGCCCTCATCGGCAATTTCCTCGCCGGGGCGGTTTTCGGCGTCGAAGGAACCATCCAGACGTTCAACCTGACAGGATTTATCATCGCCATTATCGGCGCGGTCGTACTGTTGGGCATCGTCAACATGTTCCAGCGGGGCCGCGTCCGCTAAGACGCGAATACCACGACAAAAACCGGAAGGGCGGCGCGCGCAGGCGGGCCGCCCTTTTCCGTTTGAGACAAAATATTACTCGTCGCACCCCGTCCGCTCTTGGTAGAGAGGACAATTGCGCGGTAACCGGTCGCTATCTATGCACTTTGGTGCGGCCGCTCCGCTTTTCCAAGCCGGGCGGCATTAACTGTGTTATGCCCCCGCCGGGCTGCGATCGAGGCTTCGAGCACGACCATGAATTACGAGACGACAGTGAACCCGGACGACAGCGGCGAGGCGGTCTTTCTCGATCCGGATGCGGCGGAGGACGCGCGCAAGCGCAAACGGCGCAATATCCTGATCGTCGTCCTGGTTCTGCTCGCGCTGGTCGCCTGGTTCGTCTTCTCGAGCCAGAAGGAAGAGCCCGAGTTCGCTCCGCGCGAAGGGCAGATCCCGTCGGTGACGGTCATTTCGCCCGGCCAGGGCACGATTGAGGGCACGATCAACGCCACCGGCACGATTGCCGCGCGGCGCGAACTGCCCGTCGGCAGCGTGGGCGAAGGCGGCCGGATCATCTCCGTCCCCGTCGACGCCGGGCAGTGGGTCCGGGCGGGCCAGGTCCTCGCGGTGATCGACCGTTCGGTGCAGAACCAGCAGGCCGCCGGCCAGGCCGCGCAGATTCAGGTCGCCCGCGCCGATGCCGAGCTCGCCCAGTCCAACCTCGATCGCGCGCTGAAGCTGGTCGACCGCGGGTTCATCTCGCAGGCCGACGTCGACCGGCTCACGGCAACTCGCGATGCGGCCAACGCGCGGGTCAAGCTGGCGCAGGCGCAATACGGCGAGCGGCAGGCGCGCAACAACCAGCTCAATATCGTCGCCCCGGCGGCGGGCCTCCTGCTCGAACGCAATGCCGAACCCGGCCAGGTGGTGGGTGGCGGATCCGGCGTGCTGTTCAGCATCGCCAAGGGCGGGGAAATGGAAGTCCTCGCGCGCCTGGGCGAGGACGATCTTGCGCGGATCTCGCAGGGCGCCACCGGCAAGGTGACCCCGGTGGGGACCGACCAGACCTTCACTTGCCAGATCTGGCAGAAATCGCCCACCATCGATCCGCAGACCCGGCAGGGCACGGCGCGGTGCGCGATGTCCTATGCGCCTGAATTGCGGCCCGGCGGCTTTGCCATCGTCGAACTGAGCAGCGGCACGGTCGTCGCGCCGCTTCTGCCGGAGAGCGCGATCATGTCCAGCGACAAGGGCAGCTACGTCTATGTCGTCGACAAGGATAACAAGGTCGTTCGCCAGCCGGTCAAGACCGGCCTGGTGACCGAGAACGGCATCGCTGTGACAAGCGGGCTGAACGGGTCCGAACGGATTGTCGAGCGTGCCGGCGGCTTCCTCTCCGAAGGCGACACGGTGAAGCCCGTTACGAGACAGCGGTAACGGTCCGTCACAATGAACTTCCGCAACATATCTGCGTGGTCGATCCGCAACCCGATCGTTCCCCTCGTCGCGTTCGTCGGACTGCTGCTGGCGGGCCTGTTCGCGTTCAATCAGATGGACGTGCAGGACCGGCCCGACATCGAATTCCCGATGGTCAACATCAACATCTCGCAACCCGGCGCCGCGCCGAGCGAGATCGAGAACCAGATCACCCAGCGGGTCGAGGCTGCCGTGCAGACGCTCGACGGGGTGCAGAACATCAGTTCCACCGCCTCCGAAGGCAGCTCCAGCACGCAGGTCGAGTTCGAGCTGGGTACCGACATCAACGAAGCGGTCAACGAGGCGAAGGCGGCGATCGACCAGATCCGCGGCGAACTACCCGACGGCATCCTCGAGCCGCGCGTGTCCAAGCAGCGGACCAGTTCGCAACCGATCGTCTACTTCGGCGCCGCGGCCGACGACATGACGATCGAGCAGCTTTCGTGGTTCATCGACGATACCGTGGCAAAGCGGTTGCTGACCGTGCCCGGCCTGGCCGAGGTAAACCGCAATGGCGGGGTCGACCGGGAAATCCTTGTAATCCTCGACCCGGCCAGGATGCAGGCGCTCGGGATAACCGCCAGCCAGGTCAACCAGACGCTGCGTTCGCTCAACGTCAACGCCGCCGGCGGCCGCGCGGAGATCGCCGGATCGCGCCAGTCGGTGCGCGTGCTGGGCAACGCGGGCTCGGCCTATGATCTGTCGCAGGCCCAGGTCGCGATCGGCGGCGGACGCACGGTAAAGCTGGCGGACTTTGCCGACGTTCGGGACGGCTACGGCGAGCTGAGCTCGCTAGCCAAGCTCAACGGCAAGCAGGTGGTCACCTTCTCGATCACCCGTGCGCGCGGGGAATCCGACGTGAGTGTCTACGACGGCGTCGTCGAGAAGCTGAAGCAGCTCGAGAAGGAAAACCCCGGGGTCCAGTTCACCCGCCTGTTCACCCAGGTAGACTACACCAAGCAGCAGTACGAAAGTTCGATGGCCGCCATGATCGAAGGCGCGGTGCTGGCGGTCGTGGTGGTGTTCCTGTTCCTGCGCGACTGGCGGGCGACGATCATCGCCGCGCTGGCGATCCCGCTTTCGGCAATCCCGACCTTCTGGTTCATGGACCTGCTCGGCTTCACCCTCAATCAGATGTCTCTGCTGGCGCTTGGGTTGGTCGCCGGCGTCTTGGTCGATGACGCGATCGTCGAGATCGAGAACATCGTCAGACACATGCGAATGGGCAAGAGCGCGTACCAGGCGTCGATCGACGCGGCGGACGAGATCGGCTTGGCGGTGGTGGCGACGACCTTCTCGATCGTCGCGGTGTTCCTGCCGGTCGGCCTCATGCCGGGCGTGGCCGGGCAGTTCTTCAAGAACTTCGGCCTCACCGTTGTCGCCTCTGTGCTGATGAGCCTCGCGGTCGCGCGCCTCATCACCCCGATGGTCGCCGCCTACTTCCTCAAGGCCAAGGGCCACCAGACGCACGGCGAAGGCCCGCTGATGGACCGCTACATGGGCGTGCTGCGCTGGTCGCTCGACGATAGCGGTCTGCGCGCCTCGCGCGAGAAGCATGGCCGGGTCTATTCGAGCCCGTGGTACCATCTTGCGGCGATCGTGACCGGAGCCGTGATCCTGTTCGGCCTGCGGATGTTCACGGGCTGGGGCGGAGGCGGTGCGGCGGCCGGTGGCGGCGAGGGCGGAAGCGGGCCTTCCACCCTGCTCATCCTCGGCGCCCTGCTGGCGGCCTACGTCGTCGGCGGTATCGTCAACTTTTTCATCGGCCTCGCCTGGGGACAGCTGGCAGGCTTCGATTCGAATCACTTCCTGCGCCGGACCCGGCACCTCGCCGCGCGGTTCAAGGACCACCGGGTGTGGATGATGATGGTCGGCGTGGGTGCGCTGGGATTGACCGGCTTCCTCGTCACTGCGATCCCGATGCAGTTCTTTCCCAACAACAACAGCGACTTCTCGATGATCCGCGTCTCGATGGTGCCGGGCACGACGCTGCAGCAGACCGACCGGGTGATCGAGGAGATCGCCGAGCGGATGAAGAAGGAGCAGGAAGTCGCGCTCGCCCTTGGCATAGTAAACGAGGGCAGCGGCGCGGTCCGCCTGGTGCTGAAGCCCGACCGCGAGCGGACGAGCAAGGAATTCGAGGAGGCGATGACGCCTTACCTCCAGTCCTTCCCCGACGTGCGCGCGAGCTTCCAGAACCAGCAGGGCGGCGGTGGCGGCACCGGACGCGGGATCTCGATCATGTTGTCGGGTTCCGACCCGGTGAAGCTCGACGCCGCCGCGCAGACGCTTGCCGAACAGATGAAGGGCGTGCCCGGCGCGGTCGGCCCGCGGGTCGAGGTTGATCTGCAGCGACCGGAACTGATCGTGAAGCCACGCGAGGATCTCGCCCAGAGCCTCGGCGTGACGACCCAGGCGCTGAGCCAGGCGATCCGCATCGCCACGCTCGGCGACATCGACCAGAACGCGGCCAAGTTCTCGTTGTCCGACCGCCAGATCCCGATCCGCGTGCGGCTCGGCGAAGACGACCGACGCGACATGTCGACGATTCGCAACCTGCCGGTGCCCACCGCGAGCGGCGGCTCGGTCCCGCTCGAGCGTGTGGCCGACATCACCTTCGGCCAGGGTCCGACGAGCATCCAGCGCTACAACCAGGCGCGCCGCGTCTTCGTTTCGGCCGACGTTGCGCCGGGGGCGGCGAGCGGCGACGTGAAGTCGGCTATCAATCGCCTGCCGATCATGCGCAATCTGCCGCCCGGTGTCTCGAATGCGCCGGTGGGCGAAGACGAATGGCAAGCCGAACTGATCAAGAATTTCGTCGTCGCGCTGGCGGCGGCTATCCTGCTGGTCTTCTCGGTCCTGGTCCTGCTCTACCGCAGGCTGGTGTCGCCGCTGGTCAACATGGGCTCGCTGTTCCTGTCGCCGTTGGGCGGGTTGCTGTTCCTGCTCGTGCTCGGCCAGCCGATCTCGTTGCCCGTGTTCATCGGCATCCTCATGCTGTTCGGCATCGTCGCCAAGAACTCGATCCTGTTGATCGACTTCGCGCTCGAGGAGATGGAGACGGGCAAGACCAAGCGCGCGGCCATTATCGAAGCAGGGCACAAGCGCGCTCAGCCGATCGTGATGACGACCGTGGCGATGACCGCCGGCATGGTTCCGACCGCGCTGTCGCTGGCGGGCGACTCCGCCTGGCGGGCGCCGATGGGCACGGTCGTGATCGGCGGACTGGCGCTTTCGACCATGCTCACGCTGCTGATCGTCCCGGCCGGCTTCAGCCTGGCCGATGGCCTCGAAAAGCGCCTCGGCCCGTGGCTGCGCGACCGGATCCTGACGTACAAGCCGGGCGACGAGAACAGCGGCAGGGCGGAAGCGCTGCCGGCGGAGTGAGTCTTTGAGCGAACCGGCACGTCTGCCAGCGCTGCGCCGACCGACCCGCCTGCCCGACCGCGCTCGCCGCATGCGCCGCGTGGCGACCGGACTGCTGGTCGCGATGGCCGCGCTTTTCGCGCTCGCCCGCGCGATGCTCGGCACCCATCCGGCATGGGACTATGTCCTCGCCTTCAGCGAGGCGGCCATGGTCGGCGGGTTGGCCGACTGGTTCGCGGTGACCGCGCTGTTCCGCCACCCGCTCGGCCTGCCGATCCCGCACACGGCGATCATTCCCGAGAACAAGGATCGCATCGCCGACACGATGGCGAATTTCCTCCAGGCGAACTTCCTGACCCCCATCGTCGTCGCCCGGCGCATGCGGTCGATGAACCTGGCGCGCGCGGTGGGCGACTATCTCAGCCGTCCGGAAGGTGCCGGCGAAGGATCGCGCATCCGTGCCGGAGCCGGCGATCTGGTGGCCGAGGTACTCGAATTGCTCGATCCGGAGCGGCTCGGCGGGCAGGTTCGCGCCGGGCTGTTCAACCAGCTCGACCGGCTCGAGGTCTCTCCGCTGCTGGGGCAGATGCTGCATGGCATGATCGCCGACAAGCGCCACCTGCCGCTTCTCGATTCGCTCATTCGCTGGGCCGGGCTCACGCTGGAGGACAACGAGGAGATGGTCCGCGGGATGATCCACGCGCGGGCCAACGCGGTGCTGCGCTGGACCGGGCTCGACGAGCGGCTGGCAAGCTCGGTGATCGAAGGGCTCTATCGCCTGCTGGCCGAAGTCCTGGTCGACCCCGAGCATCCGCTGCGGGCCAAGATCGAGGAAGGCCTCGCCAAGCTGGCGGACGACCTGCAGCACGACGAGGCGATGCGCGCAAAGGTTGAACGTGCCAAGGCCGACCTGCTGGCCAACCCGGCGGTCGGCGCATGGTGGACCGGCGTGTGGGAGCGCATCCGTACCTCGCTCATCGCCTCCGCCCGCGATCCGGGGCGGGGCGGCCTGGGTGGCCAGCTGGCCGGCATGGTCGGCGAACTCGGCGCCGCGCTGCGAGAGGATCCGACCCTGCAGCACCAGGTCAACCGCTTCGCCCGGCGCACCGCGGTGGGCGTGGCGACGCGCTATGGCGGGCAGATCGTCCAGCTCGTGTCCGAAACGGTCAAGCGCTGGGACGCCCGCACGGTCACCGACCGCATCGAGGGCGCGGTCAGCCGCGACCTGCAGTTCATCCGTCTCAACGGCACCCTTGTCGGCGGGCTCGTCGGCGTCGTCATTCACCTGATTTCCCAGCTGCTGTGAGCTCGCCCGTATTGACGACCGACCGGCTCGAACTCTGGCTGCCGGTGCAGGAAGATGCCGCGCGCCTCTACGCCGTGGTCGAGAACGTCCACACGCGCCGCTTCCTCGGCGGCACAGCCCCCACGCCGAGCGATCACTTCAACCGCTTCCAGCGCAACGCGGGAAGCTGGTACCTCAACGGCTACGGCGGGTTCATGGTGCGGCTGCGGGGCCATGACGAGGTGATCGGTAACTGCGGCGTGTTCCACACCTATCGCGGGCTCGGGTCCGATTTCGACGACAGTGCGGAAGCCGGCTGGATCATCGGCCACGACCATGTCGGCAAGGGCCTCGGCCGCGAAGCGATGGAGGCGGTCTTCGCCTGGTTCGACCGCGAGCACGGCCCCCGGCGCGTGGTCTGCATGATTGCGCCGGAAAACGCCGCCTCGATAAAACTCGCCACGCGCTTCGGCTTCACGCCGATCCGCGATGCAGCCCTGCCCGACGGCGAACCCCTGCGCCTGTTCGAACGCCTGCCCTAGCGGCGGCCGCGCCCACCGCGGAAGGGCGGCATGAGGGACAGCGGACTGCCGATCCAGTAGCTGGCCATCGCGTTGCCGGCGGCGTCCCTCGACGGGGTGAAGTGCGCAGTCTTCATCAACGTGGCGCAGATCTTCTCGTTCGTCGCTGCCTCCAGCGTCGCAAAGTGGACACTACAGGCCGTCGGCGTGCCCTCGGCATCGATCATCAGCCGCACGAGGTTCGAATCCCCGCCCAGCTTGGCGAAGTCGGTGAACGCAACCGTGCCCTGCGGCAGCCAGCCGGCTCCCATGCCGTCGGGCACCGCGCGGGAGGCAGTCTTGTTCTTCTCGAAGTCGACGCCCCAGGTGTTCACCAGGTCGTCGGCGCAGGCCTGCAGCACCTTCATGGGCGCTCCGAGCGCGCCGGTCTGGATCTCGATCGGCGCGGTCAGGCCGGTCGTTACCCGGATAGCCTCCACCGCCTGGCCGGCCGTCTGCTCGGCATCCCGGTCGTACGGCGCGGGCGGAGTCGGCGGAGCCCCCGGACCACCCGAAGGCATCGGCGCGAGCGTGATCCGGCCGAGGTTGTAATAGGCTTGCCCGTCCGCCGTGGTCGAGACGATGTAGCGATTCCTCCGCTCGTCGCCCGCCGGCAGGAAGGACCAGCCCAGTTCGTCAGCCCGGCGGAACGGCTTGATGGCATTGCCGACCAGCACCAGCCGCATTCCGGCACCCGGCTCGATCCGCTCAAGGGCGAAGGAAATCGTGTCGGCCCCGTCGCTGAAGGTGCGCATCAGGCGGCAGTAGTCGTCGCCGAAATCGGCGGTCCATTGTCCTGCCGGCCGGAACACTTGCGGCGCGTCCTGCGCGGCCAGCGGACCGGTGGCGACCTGCAGCGCCGCTGCTGCGGCAAGCAGCCGTGAAGTCGTCTTTCGCATGGTTGGCGCCTCCCCTTTCCCTCGGCGCCCAGACTATTGCCGGTATCCCGCCCGTCAAGCGGTCTACGTGTCGCAATCGGTCGCGCGAAACCCGATGGGCAGACGTCCGTTTATCCCGCGAGGAGAGCGCGATGGAAGGCCAGCCGCATGGCGTCGGCGAGATACTCGAGTGCCTGCGCGAGCTGGCCGATGCTGCCGGTCACATTTCCGTGGCCGACATCGCCGAGCGGTTCGGCACGCGCAGCTACGGCCCTTTCCTGATGCTCCCGGCTATGATCGCGATCACGCCTATCGGCGCGGTCCCCGGCGTGCCGACGTTCCTGGCGCTGACGATTGCCATCGTCGCGGTCCAGAAGCTGTTCGGCCAGGGCCACATCTGGTTGCCGCGCTTCATCGCCCGGCGCAAAGTGACCGATCGCAAGCTGCGACGGGCCACGGCCCGGCTGCGCGGGCTTGCCAAATGGCTCGACGAACGCTTTCACGGGCGCCTGACGACGCTCACCCACGCCCCGTTCTCGCGTGTGGCGGCGCTTGTCGTCGTCGCGTTGTGCCTGCTGGTTCCGCCGCTCGAACTCCTGCCCTTCGCGGCTGCCGCGCCCATGGGCGCGATCGCGGCGATCGGGCTCGCATTCCTGGTGCGCGACGGCGCGCTGCTGGTCGGTGCGCTCGTCCTGAGCGCCGGCGCTTTCGGCCTGGTCGGCTATCTCTTCAGCGTTGAGAGCGCGGCGATTTCGTCCGTGTTCGCCTGAACCGCCTCAGGCGGCCTGCTTCACCTCGGCCACGATCTTCTTCGCCGCGTCGCCCAGGTCGTCGGCCGGAATGATCGCCAGGCCCGAATTGGCGAGGATTTCCTTGCCTTCGGCCACGTTGGTGCCTTCCAGGCGCACGACCAGCGGCACGTCGATGGCCATTTCCTTGGCCGCGGCCACGATGCCCTCGGCGATCGTGTCGCAGCGCATGATGCCGCCGAAGATATTGACCAGAATCCCCTTCACCGCCGGGTCCGACAGAATGATCTTGAAGGCCGCGGCGACCTTTTCCTTGCTGGCGCCGCCGCCGACGTCGCAGAAGTTGGCCGGGAAGGCGCCATTCAGCTTGATGATGTCCATCGTCGCCATGGCCAGGCCCGCGCCGTTGACCATGCAGCCGATGTTGCCGTCGAGCTTGATGTAGGCGAGGTCGTGCTTGCCGGCTTCGACCTCCATCGGGTCTTCCTCGGTCTCGTCGCGCAGTGCCTCGATGTCGGGATGGCGGAACAGCGCGTTCGAATCGAAGCTCATCTTCGAATCGAGCACCAGCAGGCCGGCGGCCCCGGAAGAATCGGGCTGCGTCTCGACCAGCGGGTTGATCTCCAGCATCGCGCAGTCGAGCGCGGTGAATGCCTCGTAGAGCTGCTTCGCCAGCTTCTGGGCATCCTTGGCAGTCTGTCCCTTCAGCTTGAGCGCGAAAGCCACCGCACGGCCGTGATGCGGCTGGAAGCCTGTCGCCGGATCGATGGTGATCGTGGTGATCTTCTCGGGCGTTTCGTGCGCCACGTCCTCGATGCTCATGCCGCCTTCGGTCGAGACAACCATGGCGATGCGGCCCGAGTGCCGGTCGACCAGCAGCGCGAGGTAGTATTCCTTCGCGATGTCGACGCCGTCGGTCACGTAAAGCCGGTTGACCTGCTTGCCGGCCGGGCCGGTCTGCACCGTCACCAGCGTGTTGCCGAGCATCTCCCTGGCGTTCGCCTCGACCTCGTCGATCGAGTGGGCCAGCCGCACGCCGCCCTTGGACCCTTCGGGCAGTTCCTTGAACGCGCCCTTGCCGCGCCCGCCGGCGTGGATCTGCGCCTTCACGACATAGAGCGGCCCGGGCAGCTTCTTCGCCGCTTCAACGGCTTCGGCAACGCTCATGGCGGCATGGCCGGCAGGGACGCCGACGCCGAACTTCGCGAGCAGTTCCTTGGCCTGGTATTCGTGGATGTTCATGTCTGCAGAATCCGGTGATCTCGAAGGAGAGTTGTGCGGCGCGGCATAAGCATGGATCGGCGCGCTTGAAAAGGGCGCGGGGCGTCGCCACAGGTCGCAGAATGATCGATCGCCTGCGTCTCGAACAAATTTGCCGGGAGGCGGGGCATATCGCCAAGCGGCAGTGGCCGGGTGACGGGCATCCGCTCGAATCGTGGGAAAAGACACCCGGCAGCCCGGTCTGCGCGGCAGACCTGGAGGTGGACGCCTTCCTGAAACGCGAACTTCGCGCCCTGCTGCCCGCCGCCGGCTGGTTGAGCGAGGAGACGGTCGATCATCCCGAACGGCTCGAGAAGGGACTGTGCTGGCTGGTCGACCCCATCGACGGCACGCGCGACTTCATCCGCGGGCGCAAGGGCTGGGCCGTCTCGGTCGCGCTGGTCAGCGCCGGGCGCCCGCTGATCGGCACGCTCGTCGCCCCGGCGCGTGACGAGGTGTGGAGCGCGACAGCGGGCAAGGGCGCCTGGCGCAATGGCGAAAGGTTGCAGGCGAGCACGCGCAAGACCTTGCCCGGCGCGCGCGTACCTGCCAATTCGCTCCCGCGCGAAGACAACGACCTGACGATGGTCGACAAGCCCAATTCGATCGCGCTCAGGATCGCGATGATCGCTTCTGCCGAGGCCGACCTCGTTGCGACGTTGCGCTGGGGTTACGAATGGGACGTTGCCGCCGCGGCGCTGATCGCGCGCGAGGCGGGGGCCGCGGTGAGCGATGCCTTCGGCCAGACGCTGGCCTACAACAAGCGCGATCCGCGCGCCTTCGGCCTGCTCGTCAGCGCCCCGGCGATCCACGCTGCGGCGGTCGAGCGGCTGGCGCAGCGGGCGGCGGCGTTTTCCGGGCGGGGCTGACCGGCCCACGAAAAGGGGCCGATCCCGCAGGACCGGCCCCTCTCCGCTCGCTGTGCGGAATGCGTGCGAACTGATGCGTGAGACCTTACTGGCCTTGGGCGGCGCGCGCCTCGGCCTCGGTGAACGGGATCACCTTGATCTCGACGCGGCGGTTGAGCGGCTCGTTCACGCCGTCGCCGGTCTGCACCTTGAGCTGCGTCTCGCCGAAGCCCTGCCAGCGCAGGCGCGCCGACGATACGCCGCGGCTGGTGAGGTAGTTTGCCACCGCCTGCGCGCGACGTTCCGACAGCGCCTGGTTGTTGGCGGCCGAGCCGACGGTGTCGGTGTGGCCGTAAACGTCGACGACGCTGTTGGGGTACTTCACAAGGCTGGCGGCGACCTGGTCGAGCGTGGCCTGGAACGACGGGCTGATCGTGGCACTGCCGGTGGCGAAGGTCACGTCGGGCAGGTTGACCAGGAAGGCGCTGCCGTTGTCGACCGGGGTCACGTCGACGCCGCTGCCGGCGGTCGAGTCCTTGATCTCCTTGATCTGCTGATCCATCCGGTAGCCGACGTAGCCGCCGGCCGCGCCGCCGGCGACGGCGCCCGCGATGCGCGCGGTCTTGCCGCCGATCAGGCCCCCGAGCAGGTAGCCACCCAGCGCTCCGCCGAGCCCGCCGATGGCGGTGCGGCTGATTTTCTGTTCGCCGGTGTTGGGATCGGTCACGCAGGCGGACGTGCCCAGCAAGGCGATGGCTGCGACCCCGGCGGTGAACATGCGGTTGATTTTCATGGGTCTTATTACCTTCTTCGGTTGAAACTGCGCCCGGCCGAGCGGTTTGCCCGGGTTTCCCCGGGCGGCCGATACGTGGGGGAAAACGCAGCTTAGCGCCACTCGTTCCTCAACGCCGCTTCGCGCGCCGGTCCAAATCTGCTAGCGGCGCAGCGATAATGGCTGCCTTTCCCTGGTTCGACCTCGCCATCCTCGCCGGGCTGATCCTCGTGAACGGGGTATTCTCCATGTCCGAGCTGGCGATAGTCTCGGCGCGCACCGCGCGGCTGACGATGCTTGCCGACAAGGGCAGCGGCGCGGCCAGGACGGCGCTTTCGCTGGCGGCGGACCCGGGCAAGTTCCTCTCCACCGTGCAGATCGGCATCACCCTGGTGGGCATCATCGCCGGCGCCTATTCGGGTGCCACGCTGGGTCCGCCGGTCGGCGAACGGCTGGAATTGCTCGGGCTCGAAGCGGACACGGCCGAAACCGCCGGTTTCGCGCTGGTGATCGTGCTGACGACCTACTTCAGCCTTGTGGTCGGCGAGCTGGTTCCCAAGCAGCTCGCGCTCAGGAAGGCGCTGCCGATCGCGCTGGTCATGGCGCGGCCGATGGCCTTCCTAGCCAAGGCGGCGGCGCCGATCGTCTGGCTGCTCGACACCTCCTCCAGCCTGATGCTGCGCCTGATGGGCGTGCAGCACCGCGGCGAACACGCGCTTTCGGCCGAGGAGATCCACATGATCTTTGCCGAGGCGACCCGTTCGGGCGTGATCGAGGAGGGCGAGCGGGCGATCCTGTCCGGCATCATGCGCCTGACCGATCGCACCGTGCGCGAACTGATGACCCCGCGGACCGAGATCGACTGGCTCGACCTCAACGCCGCCGAGGAGGAAATCCGCGCGACCATCGCCGAATCGCCCCATTCGATGCTGCCGGTGGCCGACGGATCGGTCGACAAGGTGCTCGGCGTGGTCAAGGTGCGCGAAGTCCTGGCGCTGCTGCTGGGCGGCCAGCCGGTCTACCTCGATCGCCTGATGAAGAAGGCTGAAGTCGTGCCCGACCAGCTCGACGCGATGGACACGCTGCGCATCCTGCAGCGATCGGGCCTCGGCATGGCGATGGTGCACGACGAATATGGCCACCTCGACGGGATCGTCACCCCGGCCGACCTGCTTTCGGCGATGGCCGGGACGTTCGCCAGCCACCAGGACGAAGGCGACGAGCCCGAGGTGGTCGAGCGCGAGGACGGCAGCCTTCTCGTCTCCGGCGCCCTCTCGGCCGACGCGCTGGCCGAACGGCTCGGCATCGACCTGCCCGAATCGCGCGAATTCGCCACCGCGGCGGGCTACGTCCTGTTCATGCTCAAGCGCCTGCCCGAGCTGGGCGAGCATTTCAGCGACCAGGACTGGCGGTTCGAAGTGGTCGACCTCGACGGGCGCAAGATCGACAAGATCCTCGTCAGCCAGGAAGACTGAGAGATTTACCCGGAGTTTTTCGAGCTTTAGCTCGGGATGACCGCCGAAGCCGCCTGCCCGTCGCCTTCCGGCGCGGCGACGATGGCCTGGGTGGTGGTGCCCTTGTCGACCGTGAAGGTGCCGGGATCGCCCACCGCGGAACGGATGCCGGGATCGGCCGGCCCGGCGCGCTCGAGCGCGCTGGTTTCAACGTCGCTGCGCGGGGCGGGGCCGCCGAAGATCGCGTCCAGCGCCTGCTGCGCGGCCGTGCCTTCGGCCGGGCGCGGGGCGCCGGGCTGCGGCGGCTCGAGCGCGAAGTCGGGCGGCACGACGAGCGGCGCCTGGCGCTGCACCGCGAATTCGTCGGGCCGTTCGCGGTTGAGGATGCCGCCGCTGCCGCAGGCCGAAACCAGCGCTGCCGTGGCGGCAATCAGGGCGAAACGGGTGGACTTGCGCATCAAAGAGTCTCCGCGGCGGCCGATCATAGTTCGGGCGCCTGCTTGGTTTCGGGCACGGACGCGTCGTCCGCTGCCGGTGGGGGCGTCTGCGATTGGGCGGGTTTCTCGCGCATGAACAGCGAGCGGGCAAGCACTATCAATACGCCGATGGTTATGGCCGCATCGGCCAGGTTGAAGATCAGGAACGGACGGAAATCGCCGAAGTGCAGGTCGGCATAGTCGAGCACCCAGCCGAAGCGCGCGCGGTCGACGATGTTGCCCGCCGCGCCGCCCAGCACCATCCCAAGCGCCACGATGTCGCCCAGCGCCCTCTCGCGCAGCATCCACACCGTGACGCCGACCGCGATCAGCGCGGTGACGAGGATCAGTCCGAAGCGCATCTCCGGCGTCTCGGCGGTGAACATGCCGAGCGAGACGCCGTAATTGTGCGTCCGGGTGAGGGCGAAGATCGGCAGCAGCGGGATGGATTCGCCGAGGTCCATCTTCAGCACGCCATCGACGATCCACTTGATGAACTGGTCGACCGCGAAGATCGCGATGGCCAGCCCGAAGCCGGCGAACCGGCGGTGCTGCAGCGTCATGCGCCCACTCATGCTCCGGTCCCCTCCAGCTCGGCAACGGCCTCTTCGCAGCGATCGCACAGCGCGCCGTCCTCGGGAACTTCGGGCAGCAGCCGCCAGCAGCGGCCGCACTTGGCGTCGGCCGTGCGCGCCACGGTGATGACCCCTCCTTCCCGCTCGACCGGGCCGGAGATGAAGAGTTCGGCAAGATCGGCGTCGGAAAAGCCCTCGGGCACCATCGCCTCGGGTACGGTGACGCTCGCTTCAAGGCCCGAGCGTACGACCTTCTCGCGCCGCAGCGGCTCGATCGCCTCGAGCACGCGCTCGCGCAGGGTGCGCAGCGCGTCCCAGCGTCCGGTGTCGGCCTGCGCGGCGGGCACTTCGGGCCACTCGAGCAGGTGCACCGAACCGCCCTCTGGATAGCGGGTGCCCCAGACTTCCTCGCTGGTGAACACCAGCACCGGGGCGGCGTAGCGCACCAGCGCGTGGAACAGCGTGTCGAGCACGGTACGATAGGCGCGCCGCCGGACGCTGTCGGGCGCGTCGCAGTAGAGGCAATCCTTGCGGATATCGAAGAAGAACGCCGACAGGTCCTCGTTCGCAAAGTCGGACAGCGCGCGGACGTAGGTGTTGAAGTCGAAGTCGGCCACCGCCTGCCGCAGCGTGGCGTCGAGCTTGCCGAGCAGCGCCAGCACGTAGCGTTCCAGCTCGGGCATCTCCGCCACGCCGACCCGCTCGCTGCCATCTTCTTCGGCGTCGAACCCGTCGAGCGCGCCGAGCATGTAGCGGAAGGTGTTGCGCAGCTTGCGGTACTGGTCGGCCACGCCCTTGAGGATCTCGTCGCCGATGCGGTGATCCTCGGTGAAGTCGACGCTCAGGGCCCACAGCCGGATGATGTCGGCGCCGAACTGTTCCATGACCTTGTTCGGATCGACCGTGTTGCCGAGGCTCTTGGACATCTTGCGGCCGTCGCTCGACATGGTGAAACCGTGGGTCAGCACCGCGTTGTAGGGTGCCCGCCCGCGCGTTGCGCAGCTTTCCAGCAGGCTCGACTGGAACCAGCCGCGATGCTGGTCGGAGCCTTCGAGATAGAGATCCGCCGGCCATTGCAGGTCGGGCCAGCGGCCGCTTTCCAGCACGAAGGCGTGGGTGCTGCCCGAATCGAACCAGACGTCGAGGATGTCGGTCACCCGCTCGAAATCGGCGAGATCGTAGTCGGGGCCGAGGATGCCTTGCGCATACTCCTCGTCCCACCCGTCGACGCCGTGCGTGCGGATGGATTCGACGATGCGCGCGTTGACCACCGGATCGACGAGGTACTCGCCAGACTTGCGATCCACGAACAGCGTGATCGGCACGCCCCAGGCGCGCTGGCGGCTCAGCACCCAGTCGGGGCGGCCTTCGACCATGGAGCCGATGCGGTTGCGGCCCTTTTCGGGCACGAACCGGGTCTCGGCGATGGCGGCGAGGGCGCGCTGGCGCAGCGTCGTCTCCCCCGCCCCTTCAGGGGAGGGGGTCGGCGGGAGGGGGCTGTCAAACGCAGCGCCTGCGTCCCCCTCTCCCAACCCTCTCCCCTCGAGGGGAGAGGGCTCCAAAGGCCGATCCATCGGCACGAACCACTGCGCCGTAGCACGGAAGATCACCTTGGCCTTCGAGCGCCACGAGTGCGGGTAGGAGTGCTGATAGTCGGCGCTCGCGGCCAGCAGTGCGCCGGCGTCGCGCAGGTCCGAGCAGATCGGGCCGTCGGGCGCGTTGAACTTTGGGTTGATGACGCTGCCCTGCCCGCCGAGCCAGGCCCAGTCCGCGCGATACTTGCCATCGCCCTCGACCGCGAAAACCGGGTTGATCCCGTGCGCCTTGCACAAGTCGAAGTCGTCCTCGCCGTGGTCGGGCGCCATGTGGACGAGGCCCGTGCCGCTGTCGGTGGTGACGAACTCGCCGGGGAGGAACGGGCGGGCGCGGAGAAGAACCCGCCGAGCGCGCTCCCACTCGGGCTCGGCTCGCGCCCACCCAATGTCACCCCGGACTTGTTCCGGGGCGGTGCCTCCTTCTCCAACGTCGGCCGACAGAAAGCCCTGGCCCGGAACAAGTCCGGGCCGACTGAAGAGCTTGGCCATCGGGTGCCGCGCGACGGTGCCGGCGAGACGCCGGCCATAGTAAAGACTCGACCGTGTTCCGATCAGCGTGTCATGCTCGCTCAATTGGGATGCGCAGGTGCGGTTCAACCCGCCGCTCGAAGGTTTCGGTCAGATCGCGCGCAACCAGATAGCGGCCGAGCGCCCTGTCCCGCTTCTGATCCTCGAATTTGAAGAGGACGTAATCAACCTCCGGCCCATAGGCCAAAGCCTGGTTCACCGGGATGGTCCACGGCGTGGTCGTCCAGATCACCGCGTGCGCGCCGACCAGCTCGGGGATCGGGCTCTCGACGATCTCGAACGCCACGTCGATCTGGGTCGAGACGATATCCTCGTACTCGACCTCGGCCTCGGCCAGCGCGGTCTTCTCGACCGGGGACCACATCACCGGCTTGGCGCCGCGATAAAGCTGGCCGGACTCGGCGAACTTGAGCAGTTCGGAGACGATGATCGCCTCGCTCTCGAACTGCATCGTCAGGTAGGGATTGTCCCAGTCGCCGCCGATGCCGAGGCGCTTCAACTGCTCGCGCTGGGTGTCGACCCAATGCTGGGCATAGGCACGGCACTCGGCGCGGAATTCCTTGCGCGGGACCTCGTCCTTGTTCTTCTTCGCCTTGCGGTACTGTTCCTCGACCTTCCACTCGATCGGCAGCCCGTGGCAGTCCCACCCGGGGACGTAGGGCGCGTCCTTGCCGAGCAGGGTCTGCGTGCGCACGACCATGTCTTTCAGGACGTGGTTGAGCGCGTGGCCGATGTGCATGTCGCCGTTGGCGTAGGGCGGACCGTCGTGGAGGATGAACTTCTCGCGGCCCTTGCGGCTTTCGCGGACGCGTTCGTAAATCCCCTCGGACTGCCAGCGCGCGAGAATGCCCGGCTCCTTCTGGGGGAGGCCGGCCTTCATGGGGAAATCGGTCTTCGGCAGGAAGACCGTGGAACGGTAGTCGCGCTGTTCTGACATCTCGGATGCGCCGCTAGCGGATGGCGGCGCTGTAGGAAAGGGCTTCGGGGGGCCTGCCGCCCCCGCGCTCCAAAACCAGACTCGTCATGCTGAACTCGTTTCAGCATCCATCGTGCCGCAAGCCCCTTGTGCCAATCCACCACCGGGGCTCGCCGCCAGATGGACCCCGGATCAGGTCCGGGGTGACGAAGGAGCGGCGAGCAGCGCCTTCGCCCGGTCGCAATCCTCGGCCATCTGCGCGGTCAGCGGGGCCAGTCCGTCGAACTTCATCTCCGGGCGCAGGAAGTGGTGAAAGGCCACCTCGATCTCCTGCCCGTAGAGGTCGCCCGCGAAATCGAAGAAATAGGGTTCGAGCAGCTCCCTGGGCGGATCGAACGTCGGCCGCACGCCGACGTTGGCCGCGCCCTTCACCACCTCGCCGCCGGGCAGGGTGCCGGTGACCGCGTAGATCCCGAAGCGCGGGCGCAGGTAACTGCCGAGCTCCAAGTTGGCGGTGGGATAGCCGATTTCGCGACCGCGCTTGTCGCCGTGGATCACCGGGCCGCGGATGGCGAAGGGGCGCGTCAGCAGGCGCGTGGCTTCCTCGCAGTCGCCGGCCTTGAGCGCGTCGCGGATACGGCTGGAGGAGACGGGACGGCCCCCGTCCATCACCGGGCCGACCGCGCGCGCCGCGATCCCGCAGGTCGCGCCGACCGCGCGCAGGACCGACAGGTTGCCGCCGCGGCCCTTGCCGAAGGTGAAGTCCTCTCCCGTCACCACGCCAGCCGCGCCGATGTGCTGGCCGAGCAGCCTGGCCACGAAGTCCTCGGCCGTGGTCGCGGCCAGCGCGGCGTCGAACTGGAACACCAGCATCGCATCGGCCCCGGCGGCGGCGAACAGCTCCTGCCGCTGGTCGAGGCTGGTCAGGCGGAACGGCGGGACGTGCGGCGCGAAGTGGCGCACCGGGTGCGGGTCGAAGGTGGCGACGATTGCCGGGCGATCTTCCGCCTGAGCCCATTCGACCGCTTCGCGCACCACCGCCTGGTGCCCCAGGTGGAAGCCGTCGAAGTTGCCCAGCGCCACGATCCCGCCGCGCAATGCCTCGGGCATCGGGTCGCGGTGGTCGACGCGGATCATTTGCGGCGGTGAAGCGTGACGAAGCTGTGCGCCGGCCATGTCCCATCAGCCTCGCGTTCCTCGCGCGCGGTCTCGACCCAGTGGTCGCCGGGATAGTCCATCAGCACATCGCCGCCGGTGTCCTCGTGGACCTCGGTCAGTTCGAAGCGGGTGGCGTGGTTTTCGAACAGGCGGAAGATGTCCGCCCCGCCGATTACTGAAACAGCGCCTGTTCCGGCCAGATCAAGCGCTTCATCTACACTGTGCGCGACTTCCGCGCCGGGGGCCGACCAGGCCGGGTCGCGGGTCAGCACGATGTGGCGGCGGCCCGGCAGGAGGCCCGGCAGGCTGTCGAAGGTCTTGCGCCCCATGATCATCGGCCGCCCCCTCGTGTGGGCGACAAAGCGTTGAAGATCCTCGCGAATCCGCCACGGCACGTCGCCCGCCTTGGCGATCGTCCCGTCCCGCGCCCGGGCCACGACGAAGACGATCTCGCGTGGCTCGTCGCTCACGCCCGAACCTCGGTGACGTGCCCCATCTTGCGCCCTTCGCGGGCCTCTCCCTTGCCGTAAAGATGCAAGTGTTTTCCGGGAGTTGCGAGGATTTCGTGGGCTCGCTCGACGTCGCTGCCGATCAGGTTCTCCATTCTCACGCCGGGCAGGACCAGGGCGGTATCGCCGAGCGGCAATCCGCAGATCGCGCGGACGTGATTCTCGAACTGGCTCGTCACCGCGCCCTCGATCGTCCAGTGCCCCGAATTGTGCACCCGCGGGGCCATCTCGTTGAAAACGGGACCGTTTGCCGTGGCGAAGAACTCGCAGCTCAGCACCCCGACATAGCCGAGCGCCGCGGCGATCTTGCCCGCCAGCTCGCGCGCCGCGGGGACCTGCTCGGTCACCACCGGGTCCGGCGGCAAGGTGGAGGTGGCGAGTATCCCGCCCTTGTGGACGTTCTCCGCGCTGTCCCAGAAGCGCACCTCGCCATCCTGCCCGCGCACCAGGATGACGGAGAACTCGTGCTCGAAGCGCACGAGGCCCTCGTAGACCAGCCCGCTGCCCGGCAGGCGCAGGCCCTCGGCGTCGCGGGTCGAGGCGATGCGCCACTGCCCCTTGCCGTCGTACCCGTCGCGCCGGGTCTTGAGGATGCCGGGCGTGCCGATGCGCTCGATCGCGGCCTTGAGGTCGTCCATCGAGTCAACCGCGGTGTGCGGTGCCGCCCGGCCGCCCTGGCTCTCGCAGAAGGCCTTCTCGTGCAGCCGGTCCTGCGCCGTCTCGAGCGCCCGGGCGGAGGGAAAGAGCTTCTCCGTCGGGATCGCGGAGAGCGGCCCCACGGGGACGTTCTCGAACTCGTAGGTCAGCACGTCGCAGGCAGACGCGAACTGCGCCAGAGCATTGCGGTCCGACCACGAAGCGCACGTGAACTGTGCGCACACATCGGCCGCGCCGCTTTCCTCGTTCGGGTCGAAGGCGTGGCAGCGATAGCCGAGCTGCGCCGCGGCCATCGCCAGCATGCGCCCGAGCTGGCCGCCGCCGAGGATGCCGATGGTGCCGCCCAGCTGGATCATCAATCTGCCGGGGCGTCGGCCACGGCGTCGCGCCGCGCCGCGCGCCAGTCCTGGAGCCGCTGCGAAAGTGCGCCGTCGGACAGGGCGAGGATCGAGGCGGCGAAGAGGCCGGCGTTGGTCGCCCCCGCCTCTCCGATCGCGAGCGTGCCCGTCGGAACCCCGGCAGGCATCTGCACGATGGAGAGCAGGCTATCCATTCCCGAGAGCGCCTTCGACTGTACCGGGACGCCCAAGACCGGAAGGTGGGTCAGCGCGGCGAGCATGCCGGGCAGGTGCGCCGCGCCACCCGCGCCGGCGATGATGACCTTGAAGCCTTCGGCCGCCGCGCCCTTGCCGAATTCGACCATCCGGTCAGGCGTGCGGTGCGCCGATACGATGCGCGCCTCGTAGGCAAGGCCGAGTTCGTCGAGCACCTCGGCGGCGCATTTCATGGTCGCCCAGTCGGACTGGCTGCCCATGACGATAGCGACAGGTGCGCTCATCTTACCGATCCTTCAGGTAATGCCGTTCGCCCGGCACCATGTTCGCGTCGAAATCGTAGACGATCGGCTGGCCGGTGGGAATCTCGAGCCCGGTGATGTCCTCGTCCGAGATGCCCGACAGGTGTTTGACCAGTGCTCGCAGGGAGTTGCCGTGGGCGGAGATCATCACCGTCTCGCCACTTGCCAGCACCGGCAGGATGTCGCTCTGCCAATAGGGCAGGACGCGCTCGATGGTCAGTTTGAGGCTCTCGGTGCTGGGAATCGCAATGCCCGCGTAGCGCGGGTCGCCCGACAGGTCGAACGCGCTTCCTGCGTCGAGTTCCGGCGGCGGGGTGTCGAAGCTGCGGCGCCAGATCTTCACCTGCTCGTCGCCATGCTTCTGCGCGGTCTCGGCCTTGTTGAGCCCGGTCAGCCCGCCATAGTGCCGCTCGTTCAGGCGCCAGTCCTTGGTCTCGGGGATCCACAGCCGGCCGCAGGCTTCGAGCGCGAGGTGCAAGGTCTTGATTGCGCGCGTCTGGAGCGAGGTGAAGGCGACTGTCGGCAGCACCCCCTTGGCCCCCAGCAATTCACCCGCTGCAGCCGCTTCTGCGACGCCCTTGTCTGTCAGGTCGACGTCCCACCAACCGGTGAAGCGATTCTCCAGGTTCCACTGGCTCTGGCCGTGACGGACGAGGATGAGGGTCGGCACGCGAAAAAGCTCCTTCCGGGAGCGCTGGGCCCTAGCTATTCGATTCGCCTTTGGAAAGGCTCGCGGGCGCCTGCTTTTCTTGTGCGCCACCAAGCGTCTTCGCCTGCGCTTTCCTGCGCCGCAGGTTCTCGCGCAATTTGGCGGCCAACCGTTGCTCGCGCGAAAGCGTGTCTTCGTTACTCATGAGCGGCGCGTGCCGCACGTTGCCGCGCTTGACAAGAGCGCGCCGCAGGCTAAGGCGCGCCCCCTCACACCCGTGCTGCTGTAGCTCAGTGGTAGAGCGCACCCTTGGTAAGGGTGAGGCCGGGAGTTCAATCCTCCCCAGCAGCACCATTTTCCTTTCAGACCCATCGCTTCGCTACATTCGGTCTGAAAGGATCCGAACTCCCGGTAATGCTTGCTCCACACGCCGTCTTATTCGTATAAGACACCGATGGACGAGGAAACCCCGAGACAGGGCGGGGGCGACCTGACGGCGCTGCACCCCAACCACGTCAAGCTCATGCGGCTGAACGTGGCCATCGCAACTGTGCCTTTTGCGATCGGTGCGCTGGTGCTCGAAATCGCACGAATCCTGCCGCTCGGCGCGTTTCTCGTGCCCGTCGGGCTGGCGGTGGCCTGGTTGCTGGTACGCATGCCGCTGCGCCGTTACCACGCGCGGGGTTACGACATGGCGGCCGACCGGCTGCGCGTGGTGAAGGGCCTGCTGTTCCGCAGCGATACCGTCGTTCCATTCGGCCGAGTCCAGCATATCGACATCTCGCGCGGCCCGCTGGAGCGGTACTACGGCCTTTCGACACTCGTTCTGCATACCGCGGGGACTCACAATTCCTCGGTCCTCCTGCCCGGCCTCGGGGAAGAGCGGGCGGTCGCCATGCGCGAAACGATCCGCGAGAAAATTGCCGCGGCGACGCGATGAGCCAGTCAGAAGTGGAAGCCGCCAGGCGGACCGACCCGCGCGGATTGGTGGTAAGCGCCGTCATGGGCTTGTTGCGGGGAGGGCTCCCCGCGCTCGCCGGCCTGATCGGCACGGGCGCCCTGTCGTTGGGCCTCGTCGTCATCGCACCGGCCGCGCTCGTCCTGCTCTCCTTCAGCATTGGTTTCGCTTGGCTCCGCTGGCGGCGGCTGACCTACGCGACGGGCCGTGACAACATCCGCGTCGAGCGCGGACTGCTCAGCCGCCATGCGCGCGCGGTGCCGTACGACCGGATTCAGGACGTCAGCCTGGAACAGAAGCTGCTCCCGCGCCTGTTCGGCCTGGCCGAGGTGCGCTTCGAAACCGGTGCGGGGGGCAAGGACGAGATTTCGCTCGCCTATCTATCGCTGCAGGAGGCCGACCGCCTCCGCGAGCTCGTGCGCGAGCGCAAGGCCTCGGTTCCCCCCGCAGCTTCGGTGGAGAGCGCAGAGGAAATGGAAGCTGTGCCAGCCGCTCCGGTGATTTTCGCGATGGACGACCGGCGCGTTGCCACTTTCGGGTTGTTCGAGTTCTCGCTGGTGATTTTCGCCGTGCTGCTCGGCGCTGCGCAACAGTTCGACTTCCTGTTCCCCTTCGAGTGGTGGGACTGGCCGGAATGGAAGTCTTTCGCCGGCGCCCACAGTCACGACCTCGACTTCCTCGCCGCGGGTGGCCGGGCGATGGCGGTCGTCGCGGTGATTTTCGGCGTCCTCGCCGTGGCGGCTCTCGGCGTGCTGACCGGAATAGCCCGGACCTTTGCCCGCGAATATCGCTTCACGCTGGAGCGGACGGCCAAGGGTTTTCGCCGCCGGCGCGGTCTTTTTACCCGCACCGACGTCGTCATGCCGGCTCACCGCGTGCAGGCGGCCCAGGTCCGCACCGGTTTCCTCCGCCGCAGGTTCGGCTGGTACGGCCTGTCCTTCGTGAGCCTGGCGAGCGACGCCAAGTCGGCGAGCCACGCGGTCGCGCCCTTCGCCCGGATGGACGAAATCGGCGCGGTGGCGGCGGAGGCCGGCTTTCGCCTGCCCGGCGCTGCAACCCCGTGGCATCGGGCAAGCCCTGCCTACGCGGCGGACCGGGCGCTCCTGTCGCTGGCCGTCCCGGCGGCCGCTGCCCTTGCCGCCCTGCTGGCGAGACAGCCGCTGCTGGCGACAGCGATCGCGTTGATCGGGCTCGCCGCGGGGGCGCGGCAGCTTCTCGCCTGGCGCCATGCGCAACACGCGCTCGACCAGGGGCAGGTCTTCACGCGTCACGGCTGGCTCGCCCCGAGCCTCGACATCGGCGACGAGGTGAAAGTGCAGTCGGTCGAACTGGCGCAGGGGCCGATTGCCCGTCGCCGCGGCTACGCGACACTCCACTTCGGCGTCGCGGGCGGCAAGCTGGCCATGCACGGGGTTCCGCTGGGCGACGCGCGGGCGATCGCGGCGCAAGTGGCGGACGCTGCCGCGTCAGTCGATTTTTCGGCCCTGCCGCGCTGAGAGTGCCCGAACGAAAAAAGCCCCGGCGCGATGCCGAGGCCTTTCTTGTTCTTGTGGTCGCCCGATCTTTCGGCCGGGCCTTCATGGCTTCTGCGATCAGTAGATCACGCCATAATATGCATAGACGTTTTCACCGTAGTCGCGGTTCCAGTCGGGCTCACGGTCACGATCGAAGCTGGGAGCCTTCTCGAGCTGCTCCTTCGTCTTGTCGACGACGTAGCCGTCGCGTTCGGTGTCGTAATCGAGCGCGTCCCACGGCAGCGGATGGAACTTCTCCGCCATGCCGAGGAAGCCGCCGAAGCTCATCACGGCGTATTCCACGCGGCCCGAGCGCTTGCCGATCATCAGGCGTTCGATCGAGCCGAGCTTTTCGCCACCAGTCGAGTAGACTGTGGTGTCACTGACCTTGTCGGAGCTGATGAGACGGTTGGTCTCGTCACGTTCGAGCGGTCGGCTGCGGTCGAACTCGCGGCGCTTGTCGAGTTCCTGGTCGGAATAGGTGTTGCGGTTCTGGGTCTGTACCATGTTGGTCATCGCCTTTCTGCATTGGCCGACGACGGACGCGATCCCGGGTGGATGCTTGTTTCAGGCAATTCTTGGGGAGCGCTCGACCCTCGCAAGGGGGGCGCAGCCAGCGTCTGTTGCGCCATCGGCGTGTTCATTCAACCAACGGCGCGGTGGGCGGTCTTGTTCCGAAGAAATCCTTATTCTTCCGAGCGATGGTCAGCTTGGCGTGTCGGCTCGCAAGTCGGCCCATTCAGGATGGCGGCGGAAGGCGCCGGCGACGTAGCTGCAGGCCGGCTCGATCTTGAAGCCTTCGCTGCGGGCGTCTTCGATCAGAGCTTCGACCAGGGCGCCGGCGATGCCTTTGCCGCGCGCTTCGGGCGGCACGTAGGTATGATTGGCGATCCGGGCTTCGCCGCGCGCGACCCAGGTAAGCTCCGCATCGCGTCCGCCGCCGGGCACAGCGGCGCGATAGGCTCCGTGGGTGGTCTCGTTTTCGCGGGTGACGGCGATGGTCTCGTCCATGACGGTAAGTCTCCTTCTTGCCACGAACGGGCGGCAGGCTAAGGGCGTTCCCATGCAATTCCTGTCCGACAATGCAGCCAGCGTCCACCCCCGGGTCTGGGCCGCCATGCAGGCTGCCGACGAGGCCGATTCGCCGTATGACACCGACCGCATCTCGTCCGAACTCGACGATCGCTTTGCGCAGGTCTTCGGGCGCGAGGTCGCTGTCCTGTGGGTGGCGACCGGCACGGCTGCCAACTGCCTCGCGCTCGCCGCGCTGTGCCCGCCGCATGGTGGCGTGGTGTGCCACCGCGAAGCGCATATCGAGATGGACGAGGGCGGCGCGCCGGGCTTTTTCCTCCACGGAGCCAAGCTCCTGCTGGCCGACGGCGAACACGCCAAGCTGACGCCCGAGGCGATTGCCGAGGTGGTCGGCAACATCCGCAACCCGCACGATGTTCACCAGGTCCAGCCGCACGCCATCTCGCTCACCCAGGCGAGCGAATACGGCTGCGTCTATTCACCCGGCGAACTGGCGAAGATCGACATGGTGGCGGGCGAGCATGGCCTCAAGCTCCACATGGACGGGGCGCGTTTCGCCAATGCCGTCGTCAGCGTCGGCCGTCCTGCCGCCGAAGTCGCCGGACCGGTCGACGTGCTGAGCTTCGGTTTCGTGAAGAACGGCGGCATGAATGCCGAGGCCATCGTGTTCTTCGACCCAGGCCTCGCCGACATGATCCGCTATCGCCGCAAGCGCGCCGGCCACCTGCAGAGCAAGGGCCGCTTCCTTGCCGCGCAGATCATGGCGATGCTCGACGACGATACATGGCTGCACAACGCCGAGGCCGCCAATTTTGCTGCGCGGGCGATCGCGGCGGGGGCGGGTGAGCGATTGCTCCACCCGGTCGAGGCGAACGAAGTCTTCCTCGCCTGCACCGCGACCGAGCGCGAGGCGCTTCGGGGGCAAGGTTTCGCGTTCTACGACTGGGGGGCTCAGGCCGCCCGGTTCGTCGCTTCGTGGGACAGCCGGGCCGAACACGCCGAGGCGCTGGGGAAGGCCATCGCCGACCTATGAGCGACACCCCGCCGCACGCGCTGCTTCGCATGCGCGTCGCGATCCCGTTCCTGATCGTCTCGCTGATCTGGGGATCGACGTGGTTCGTCATCACCGGCCAGATCGGTGCCGCGCCGCCGCAATGGGCGGTCGCCTATCGCTTCATGATCGCCGCGCCGGCAATGTTCGCGCTCACCATAGTGACCGGAAATGCGCTGCGCATGCCCGGCAAGGCGCACGTGCTGGCGCTGGCGATGGGGCTGTTCCAGTTTTCCGGCAACTACAGCCTCGTCTACCAGGCGGAACGGCACGTCACGTCCGGAGTTGTGGCAATCCTCATCGGCCTGATGATCGTGCCCAATGCCGTGCTCGGCAGCGTAATCCTCGGGCAGGCGATCACGCGGCGCTTCCTGCTCGGCAGCGCCATCGCCATCGGCGGGATTGTCCTGCTCATGATCAACGAAGCACAGAGCGCGCGCATCGCCGGCGACGTCGCGCTGGGGGCATGGCTCGGCATCGGGGCCATGCTGGCGGCCTCCATCTCGAACGTCATCCAGGCCAATCCGACCGGCCGCTCGGTTCCCCTGTTCACGCTGATCGCGTGGGCCATGCTCTACGGGGTGGGATTCGACATCGCCTTGGCATGGACCGCCGCCGGCCCCCCTGTCGTGCCCTCGACCGCCGTCTTCTGGCTCGGCACGGCCTACCTGGCGCTGGCCGGCTCGGTCGTGACCTTCCCGCTCTACTACACCCTGATCCGCACCATCGGCGCGGGACGGGCGGCCTATCACAACGTGCTGGTGATCGTGGTGGCGATGGTCATCTCGACCTTGCTCGAAGGCTATCACTGGTCGCTGCTGGCCCTCGCCGGCGCATTGCTCGCGCTGTGCGGCTTGCTCGTGGCGCTCAGGGCCAAGACCGTCTGAGGCAGTCGCCGAGCCCCTCGCGAAAGGTCGCAAAGTGCGGCCGCCAGCCGAGCACCCGTTTCGCCTTGCCGTTCGCGACCCGGCGATTCTCGGCATAGAAACCGCGCGCCATCGCGCTGAGCCCCGCCTGCTCTAGCGATTGCAGATGCGGAGGCTCGCGGTCGAGCAGGCGACAGGCTTCCTCGATCACCGCGTTCTGGCTTGTCGGCAGGTCGTCGGCGAGATTGTAGGCTCCGGCGGGCGCCTCGAGCGCGGCAAGGACTCCGGCCGCGATGTCGTCGACGTGAACGCGGCTGAAGACCTGCCCCGGCAGGTCGATTCGGTGGGCCTTGCCCGAAGTCACCCGCTCCAGCGCGCTGCGCCCGGGGCCGTAGATGCCGGGCAGCCGGAAGACGCGCGCGCTGCGGTCGAGCCAGAGCGAATCGCACTCCGCCCGCGCCGTACGTCGGCCGCCGCCGGTGGGTGCGCTCTCATCTACCCACGCACCGCCCGCATCGCCGTAGACCCCGGTCGAGGAAAGATACCCGAGCCAGCAATCGCCCAGCGCTCCTCCATAACGCGCCAGCACAGGATCGGCATCGCCCGCGGGGGGAACGGAGGACAGCACGTGGCTCGAAGCCGCCAACGCGGGCCACACGCGTCGCTCGTCGTCGAACGCGAGATCTCCGTCGCGGCCCGTGGCGACCACGCTCCAGCCCGCGTCTTCCAGCGAAGCCTTGATGCGCTTCGCAGAATAGCCCAGTCCGAATATGAACATTTGCGCCACGGCGGCGTTCTAGCCGCATTCCACCATTCAGGAAGACCCGACTCGACATGGACATCGCCCGCACGCCCTCGACCCCGGACGGCAACACCCAGATGGCCGACGCGCCGCCTGCCCTGTCGCAGGAGCCGGCAGTCATCCGCCGCGAGGACTACGCCCCGTACCCCTGGCGCGTACCCGAGGTGGCGCTCGACTTCCGCCTCGGCCTGAGCAAGACCCGCGTCCGCTCGACGCTTTCGGTCGAGCGCAATCCGGAAGGCGCGCCCTCGAACGAGCTGTGTCTCAACGGCGACGGCCTGACCGCGCTCGAGGTCACGGTCGACGGTGAGGCGATCAACTCGTGGGAGATGCGCGGCGACGACCTCGTCGTGCCCCTTCCCGGCCACAGCCACGAGGTCGAGATCGTGACCGAGATCGATCCGGCAGCCAACAGCCAGCTCATGGGCCTCTACGCTTCGAACGGCATGCTCTGCACCCAGTGCGAGGCCGAGGGCTTTCGCCGCATCACTTTCTTTCCCGACCGGCCCGACGTGCTTTCCACCTACAAAGTGCGGATGGAAGGGCCGAAGGACGAGTTTCCCGTGCTCCTGTCGAACGGCAACTGCGCCGCGCAAGGCGAAAGCGACAAAGGCACCCACTGGGCCGAATGGCACGACCCCTGGCCCAAGCCCAGCTATCTCTTCGCGCTCGTCGCCGGGCAGCTCGTGGCGAACAAGGACACTTTCACGACGATGGGCGGGCGCAAGGTAGACCTCGCCATCTGGGTCCGCGAAGAAGACCTCGCCCGCACGGACCACGCGATGGAATTGCTCAAGAAGTCGATGAAGTGGGACGAAGAAGCGTTTGGCCGCGAGTACGATCTCGACGTCTTCAACATCGTTGCGGTGTCGGATTTCAACATGGGCGCGATGGAGAACAAGGGCCTCAACGTCTTCAATACCAAGTACGTGCTCGCCGACACCGAGACCGCGACCGACGGAGACTACGACGCGATCGAAGGCGTCATCGGCCACGAATATTTTCACAACTGGTCGGGCAACCGCATCACCTGCCGCGACTGGTTCCAGCTTTCGCTGAAGGAGGGCTTCACCGTCCTGCGCGACCAGCTCTTCAGCCAGGCGATGAACTCCGAGCCGGTCAAGCGGATCGAGGACGTCCGCGTTCTGCGCTCGGTCCAGTTTCCCGAGGACTCGGGGCCGCTCGCGCACCCCATCCGTCCTGACAGTTACCGCGAGATCTCGAACTTCTACACCGCCACCGTCTACAACAAGGGCGCCGAGGTCATCCGCATGATGCGCACTCTGGCGGGCGCGGAGCGGTTCCGGCGCGGCACGGACCTGTACTTCGAGCGCCATGACGGGGAAGCCGCGACCTGCGAGGACTTCGTCAAGTCGATAGAGGACGGCGCCGGGCTCGACCTGACCCAGTTCCGCCTGTGGTACCGCCAGGCCGGCACGCCCAAGGTTACAGTGACCATGGCGCAAGTCGGCGAAACGGCCGTGCTGACGTTGAAGCAGACCGTACCGTCGACCCCCGAGCAGCCGACCAAGCAGCCGATGCCGATCCCGCTGAAAGTCGCGCTGTTCGACCGCGAGACGGGAGCGCATCAGGAAGAGCAGCTGCTAGTACTCACCGAGGAGAAGCAGACCTTCTCCTTCGGCGGCTTCGCCAAGCCGCCGGTGCTCTCGATCAACCGTGGCTTCTCCGCCCCCGTATCGATCGATCGCGACGTCTCGGATGACGATCTCGTCTTTCTCGCCGCGAACGACGACGATCCCTTTGCCCGCTACGAAGCGATGCAGGACCTCGTCGTCGGACACCTGCGTGGAGTTCTCTCCGGCTCGCTCGGCGACGGTGCGCGAGACAGCGGCCGCGCGGCGATCGGGCAGGCTTTCCGTGCGGTGCTGGCCGACGACAAGCTCGACGACCTCATGCGCGGCGAACTGCTCATTCTGCCCGGCGAGACCTATCTTGCCGAGCAGATGCTCGTTGCCGATCCCGGCGCGATCCACGCCGAGCGCGAAGGACTCAAGGCGTGGCTCGGGGGCGAGCTTGAACAGCAGTTCGTGGACATGCACGAGCGTGCGGTTGCGGTCGGCGGCGGGACGAGTGCCGAGGCCAAGGGCGCGCGCAAGCTCAAGACCCAGGCGCTTGTCTACCTCGCCGCCGGCAAGCCGGAAAAGGCCGCCGAGATGGCGGCAAGACAGTACGACGCGGCCGACAACATGACCGACCGGCAGGGAGCGCTGATGGTGCTCACCGGCCTGCAGAGCCCCGAGCGGACGCACAAGCTGCTCGACTTCTATAACCGGTTCCAGGGCAACGCACTGGTCGTCGACAAGTGGTTTGCACTGCAGGCGAGTTCGCTTCACCCCAAGGTGCTAGAACACGTCCAGGCGCTGGCCGATCATCCCGACTTCACGCTCAAGAATCCCAACCGGGTGCGCTCGCTCTACATGCCCTTTACCAGCACCGCGCTCGGCTTCCACCGGGCCGACGGCGAGGGCTACCGCATGATCGCCGACCTGATTCTCGCGCTCGACCCGATCAATCCGCAAACGGCTGCGCGTTTCGTCACGCCGCTCGGTCGCTGGCGGCGGATCGAACCCGGTCGCTCGGCGCTGATGAAAGCCCAGCTGGAACGTCTCGCCGCCGCGCCCAGGCTGAGCCGCGACACCTCCGAGCAGGTCACCCGCACCCTTGGCTAGCAAGCCGGCCGAAGAGCCGGTCGAGGTTATCCGCTCGGCCGCCCTGGCCGGAACCCCGCACGGGTTTCTCGGCCGCCGCGGCGGTGTGTCGGATGGATTCGTCGCCGGCCTGGACATGGGCTCGCGCGGGATGGACCCGGACGACCCGCGCATGGAACCGATCATGGAGAATCGCCGCAGAGGGGTGGATGCCGTCATGCCCGGTGCCCGGCTGGTCACGGCTTATCAGGTGCACTCTGCCGAATGCGTCGTGGCCGACACGTGGGTTGAAGCAGAGCGCCCCAGGGCCGATGCGCTGGTTACTGACCGGCCTGGCCTCCTGCTTGGCATCCTCACTGCAGATTGCGCGCCCGTGCTGCTGGCCGATAGCAAGTCCGGGGTCGTCGGCGCCGCGCACGCCGGGTGGCGCGGGGCGCATGGCGGTGTTCTCGAAGCGGTAGTCGAGGGAATGGAGGCGCTCGGCGCCAATCGCGAGGACATGGTTGCCGCAATCGGCCCCGCGATCGCGCTGGAAAGCTACGAGGTCGACGACGCCTTCCGCGAGCGCTTCACGCTCATGGACGGCCGTTTCTTCGCCCCGGGGCGCGAAGGGCATTGGTTCTTCGATCTCGAAGGCTATGCCGAGGCGCGGCTCGATGCGATGGGGGTCGGTCAGGTCGATTGCCTGGGCCTCGACACCTACACCGAAGAAACGCGGTTCTTTTCCTATCGCCGCGCGACCCATCGCGGTGAGCCCGACTACGGGCGACAGATATCCCTGATCGGCCTGCCCGGATAGTCGCGCACAGCGGCCTGTTCATCGTTGGCAAAATGCCTGTTGGCATGGCGGGCCGCCTCGTCTATCAGCCCGCCAAGTCGCCGTCCGGGGGCCCCTTCGGCGCGCGATTTATCTAACGAAAACGGTTCCGCCATTGCCACTTCGCGCGGGGCCGCAGGCAAGGCAGGGACATGGCGACAAGCACCGGTACCGCGGATACAGATACGCTTGCCAGCGACGACGGCGTCCGCCGTCGCGATTTTATCGAGATTGCCGCGGTCAGCGCGGCGGGCGTCGGCGGGCTTATTACGCTTTACCCGCTGATCAGCCAGATGGCGCCGTCGAAGGACGTGCTGGCCGAAAGCTCGGCCGACATCGATCTCACCGGCATCGAGCCGGGGATGGCGATCAAGGCCGTCTTCCGCAAGCAGCCGCTGTTCGTGCGCAACCTCACCGACAAGGAAATCGCGGAAGCCAATGCGGTTCCGCTGTCCGAACTGCGCGACCCGCAGACGCTGGCCGAGCGCACCAAGGAGGGCAAGGCCAACTGGCTCATCACCATGGGCGTATGTACCCACCTCGGCTGCGTGCCGCTGGGCGCCGGCGAGGGTGAGAACCGCGGACCGTTCGGCGGGTACTTCTGCCCCTGTCACGGTTCGGCTTACGACACCGCGGCCCGCATCCGTAAGGGCCCGGCTCCCAAGAACCTCGAGGTTCCGGAGTACGAATTCACGTCCGACACCACGATCCAGGTCGGCTGAGGCGAGAGAGACACACGATGAGCTTCCCCTGGGCCTCCCATTACGAACCCAAGGCGCCTTTCATGCGCTGGATCGACGAGAAGCTGCCGCTTCCGCGTCTCGTCTATAACGCGGTCGGCGCCGGCTATCCGGTGCCGCGCAACCTCAATTATATGTGGAATTTCGGCGTCCTCGCCGGGTTCTGCCTCGTGATCCAGATCGTCACCGGCGTGATCCTGGCCATGCACTATGCGGCCAACGCCAGCGTGGCGTTCGATTCGGTCGAACACATCATGCGCGACGTCAACTGGGGCTGGCTGATGCGTTATGCCCACGCGAACGGCGCCAGCGCGTTCTTCGTGGTGGTGTACCTGCACATCTTCCGCGGCTTCTTCTACAGTTCTTACAAGGCGCCGCGCGAAATGATCTGGCTGCTCGGCGTGGTCATCTTCCTGCTCATGATGGCGACTGCCTTCATGGGATACGTGCTTCCCTGGGGCCAGATGAGCTTCTGGGGCGCCAAGGTCATCACCGGTCTGTTCGGAGCGATCCCGGGCATTGGGGAGCCGATCCAGATCTGGCTGCTCGGCGGCTATGCGCCGGACAATGCGGCGCTCAACCGGTTCTTCTCGCTGCACTTCCTGCTGCCGTTCGTGATCGCGGGCGTCATCATCCTGCACATCTGGGCGCTGCACATCCCGGGCTCGTCGAACCCGACCGGCGTCGAGGTCAAGAGCGAGAGCGACACCCTGCCGTTCCACCCGTATTACACGGCGAAGGACGGCTTCGGGCTGGGCGTGTTCCTATTGATCTACTTCACGTTCGTATTCTTCATTCCGAACTCGCTGGGGCACCCGGACAACTACATTCCGGCCAACCCGCTCAGCACTCCGGCGCTCATCGTGCCCGAATGGTACTTCTGGCCGTTCTATGCGATCCTGCGCGCCTTCACCGCCGACTTCTTCTTCATTCCCGCCAAGCTGATGGGCGTGATGGCGATGTTCGCGGCGATCCTCGTGTGGTTCTTCCTGCCGTGGCTCGATCGCTCGCCGATCCGCTCGGGGCATTACCGGCCGCTGTTCCGCAAGTTCTTCTACGTGCTGGTCATCGACGTGCTGGTGCTCGGCTATTGCGGAGGCAGCCACGCCGAAGAGCCGTACCTGATGCTCAGCCAGCTCGCCTCGGCGTACTACTTCCTGCACTTCCTGGTGATCCTGCCGATCGTCAGTTCGATCGAGCGGCCCGATCCGCTGCCCTTCTCGATCACCGAGGCGGTGCTGGGTTCCGACAAGAAAGCCGTGCTCGGCGAAAACGCCACTCCGGCAACGTAAGAACGGGTTTAGGGGAAAGACACGAAAATGGTCCGTATCATCGGGATCCTCGCAGGCCTGTTCTTCGCCGTTGCTGCGCTGTGGGCCTTCGCTACCGGCGCCTACACGGCAGCGACCGAACCAGCCGAGGAAACGGCCGAGGCCGTATTCCACCTCCATCCGGAATCCATCGCGCTGTCGAGCGAAGGCCTGTTCCCGCACTGGGACAAGCAGCAGCTCCAGCGCGGCCTGCAGGTCTATTCGGAAGTGTGCGCTGCCTGCCATGCGCTGAAGCATGTCGCGTTCCGCGATCTCGAGCAGCTCGGCTATTCCGAGGCGCAGGTGAAGGCGTTCGCGGCGACCAAGCAGGTCCCGGGCATCGACCCGACGACCGGCGAGGCGACGACCCGCCCCGGCCTGCCGACCGACTACTTCCCGTCGCCCTATCCCAACGACGTTGCCGCGCGCGCCGCGAACAACAACGCGGTCCCGCCCGACCTCTCGCTGATCACCAAGGCGCGGCATGACGGGACGAACTACGTCCACGCGCTGATCACCGGGTATCGGGACCCGGCAACCTTCGCGGTCGACGGCAAGAAGCTGAGCGAAGAGTTCCCCGATTTCGAGACCCCGCCGGGCCTCTATTTCAATCCCTACTTCGCCAACCTCAACCTTGCCATGCCCCCGCCCCTGACGACCGAAGGGCAAGTGACGTACGCCGATGGCACAAAGGCGACTGTCGACCAGATGGCGACCGACGTGGCCGCGTTCCTGACCTGGGCGGCGGAGCCCAGCCTGCCCAAGCGCAAGCAGACGGGCTGGCCGGTGCTGCTGTTCGTGCTGTTCGGCACGGTGCTCGCCTACATGGCCAAGAAGCAGGTCTGGACTCGCGCCAAGCCCCGCAAGTGATGCGCACCGGCGCCCCCTGCGCAGGGGCGCCGCCCGCATGACGCCGACTGACATCAAGGCGCTGGTGCGCACGGTGCCGGACTTCCCGGCGCCAGGCATCCTGTTCCGCGACATCACCACGCTCATCGCCCACGGCCCCGGCCTTTCGGCAACGGTCGATCACATGGCCGACGCGGCCAGGATGCGCCGGGCCGCGGCCATCGCCGGGATCGAGGCGCGCGGTTTCATCTTCGGCGCGATGGTCGCCGCCAGGCTCGGGCTGGGGTTCGTGCCGCTGAGGAAGCCCGGCAAGCTCCCGGTCGCCACGATCGGCGTCGACTACGCGCTCGAATACGGAAACGCTCGCCTCGAGCTCGACCCCACGCTGGTCGAAACGGGCGAGCCGGTGGTCATCGTCGACGATCTCATCGCGACCGGCGGCACCGCGCTCGCCGGTGCCGACCTGCTCAGGCAGGCTGGCGCGGTGGTCGATCACGCGCTGTTCGTGATCGATCTGCCCGAGCTCGGCGGTGCCGAAGCGTTACGCGGCGCGGGCGTGGAGCCGTGGTCCCTGATGGACTTCGCGGGCCACTGATCCTGCGTTCTGCGGGCCGTGCGGCCTAGCCCCCCTTCGGGCGATGGACCGGGTTGTCGTCGGTCGCGCGCAGATTGGGGTTTTCTTCGTTGTAGATCCGCCGGTGCTTGAACAGCCAGCGTCCGCCGACCTTGACGAGCTCGTCCTCGTAATGCCCGTAAGTGCCGAGATAGGGCCGTCCGGCCCGTGCGTCGTTGTTGAATTCCCACCAATAGGATGACGAGCGCGCCGTATCGCCATCGACCTCGAGCACCAGGTTGGTGACGTAATGCCGCACCCGGTGGCGGTGATGGGGGAAGCTTGCGTCGGCCTTGGCCTTTTCGCGCACGGCCATGTCCGTCATGACCTTTCTGAGCTCTTCGTGGCCCTGTTCACGCCCGCCGGCGAAATCGAGAATGCCGTCCTCGGTGAAGGTCGCGGCATAGGCGTCCGCGTCCTGCCAGTCGAAGGCGAAGAGATAGCGGTTCATGAGGTCTTCGATCTCGGCGCGGTCGTTGCCGTAGTTGGGTCCGTACACGTGCATCTCCTGTCCATGCTGGGCCGCCCAGACGAGCGCTGGCGGGGTCGATAGCGCAAGCCCGAGAATCGCCAGCCGGGCCATGTCGATGTGTCTCATCGCTCGTTGCTCCGCTTTCAGAACGTCGAATTCGTCGCCCCGCCGTCTATGACGAGACTTTGCCCGGTGGTGTATTTCGCCTGCTCCGAGCAGAACATCGCGACCATCGCCCCGCAATCGTCGGCGTCGCCGAACGTGCCGCTGGCTATGTTCCACGCCGCGATGAATTCGGCGACCTCCTGTTCGAAGGTGATGCCCTTGGCCTTCGCGCGGGCATTGAACAGCGCGTCGACCGTCGCCGTGTAATGCATGCCCGGCAGGACCGTGTTGATGGTCACGTTGTGCCGCGCCACGACCTTGCTCACCGCGACTGCGTAGTTGGTCAGCGCCGCGCGCGTGCTTCCCGAAAGGATGCGGATCTCGTGCGGGTACTTGGCGGCCACGGTGGCAATGTTGACCACCCGCCCCCAGCCGCGCCGCGCCATGCCGTCGACCACGGCATGCATGAAGGCGATCGGGCTCATCAGCGAGATGCGGATGGCTTCGTGCCACTGCTCGTCGGTGATCGCGCGGTAATCCGGCGTCATCGGCGGCGGGGCGCAGGTCCCGATGAGGATGTCGGGCTCAGGGCAAGCATCAAGGATCGCCGCGCGCCCTTCGTCGCTCGCATGGTCGGCCACGACTGGCGTGATCTTCGCCCCGGTCTCGCGGGCGATATCCTCGCAGGCTGCGCGAAGCCGCTCTTCGCCCCGGGCCGAAACCCACACCGCGCAGCCTTCGCGCGCCAGCGCCAGGGCCGCGCTCCGGCCGATTCCGGCACTCCCGCCGTTCACGATCGCAGTGCGGCCGGCAATTCCCAGGTCCATTCTCGTCTCCCTCGCCGGCCATCCTGCCAGCCCATGCGGGCGAGGCAAGCGATTCGCGGGATAGAAACGCCCGGTCGGACATTCCTCAATGGGGATGGAACAGCAGGCTCTCGTCATTGCCCTCGTGGGGGTGCTCGGCATCGGTGCGCAATGGTTCGCCTGGCGCACCGGGTGGCCGGCGATCGTGCTCATGCTCGCCGCGGGCTTTCTCGCTGGCCCGATCTTGGGCGTGATCGACCCCGAGCTGGCCTTCGGCACCCTGCTCGAGCCGATGATCTCGATCGGCGTTGCGCTGATCCTGTTCGAAGGGGGGCTGAGCCTCGATTTCCGCGAGCTGCGCAAATACGGCGAGGGCGTCTGGCGCCTCGTGGTGTTCGGCGTGCCACTTGGCTGGCTGTTCGGCTCGCTCGCCTGCTACTACGTGGCCGGGCTCGTCTGGCCGGTGGCGATCCTGTTCGCCGGCATCCTCGTCGTGACCGGTCCGACCGTGGTCATGCCGCTGCTGCGCCAGTCGAGCATCCAGAAGCGGCCCGCCGCGATCCTCAAGTGGGAAGCGATCGTCAACGATCCGTTCGGGGCGCTGTGCGCGGTCATCGCCTACGAGTATTTCCGCCTTTCCGCCGACGGGCAGTCTGTCTGGACCGTCGCGCCGTCGATGCTCTTCGCCGTGCTCGCCTCGGGCGGACTGGGCTATGCCGCCGCGCGGCTCGTCGCCTTCGCCTTCCCGCGCGGCTACGTGCCCGAATACCTCAAGGTCCCGGTCCTCCTGGTGCTGGTGATCGGCCTGTTCGTGGTCAGCAACCTGATCGAGCACGAGGCTGGGCTGATGGCGGTGACGGTCATGGGCATAGCGCTGGCCAACATGCGCGTCGCCTCGCTGCGCGCGATCCACCCGTTCAAGCAGAACGTCGCCGTTCTGCTCGTCTCGGGCATCTTCATCATCCTGTCGGCCAGCCTCGATTTCGATGCGTTGCGGCAGTTCGAATGGCGCTTCGGCCTGTTTCTCCTCGCGCTGCTTTTCCTCGTCCGTCCGGCAACGATCCTGACCAGTCTCGCTTTCAGCAAGGTGCCCTGGAACGAGCGGCTGTTCCTCGCCTGGGTCGCCCCGCGCGGTATCGTGCTGGTGGCGATCAGCGGCCTGTTCGCGCTGCGCCTGGCCGATCTCGGCTACGGAGACGGGACGATCCTGATCGGCCTCAGCTTCGCGGTCGTGGTGGTGACGATCGTGGCGCACGGTTTCACGATCGACCTCGTCGCCCGCTGGCTGGGCGTGAAGGGGGAAACCCGGCCCGGCCTGCTGATCGTGGGCGCGACATCGTGGACCGTCGCTCTTGCCCGGCAGATGCACGAGATGGGCACGCCGGTCATGCTGGTCGATTCCAGCTGGTCGCGCCTCCGGCCCGCTCGGCAGGACGGCATCCCCACCTATCACGGCGAGATTCTCAACGAGGCGACCGAGCACAATCTCGACACGGCCCCTTTCCAGGTGCTGATCGCCGCGACCGAGAACGAAGCCTACAATACCCTGGTATGTTCCGAGTTCGCGCCCGAGGTCGGGACCGATTCGGTCTACCAGCTGGGCGGCGGGGACGACGACGCCAACGACCTCACGGCGCTGCCCAAGGCGCTGCGCGGGCGTGAGCTCTTCGCCTCCGGCTTCGGCGTCTACGACGTCCAGCGGCGCCAGCTCGAAGGGTGGGAATTCCGCCGCACCAAGCTGTCAGAGAAGTTTGCGCTCGACGATGCCAAGGAGACGCTGCCCGACGCGGCCAACATGCTGCTGATCGTCAAGCCGAGCGGACAGATGCGCTTCTTCACCCACGCCAGCAGGCCCGAGCCGCAGGCGGGCGATATCGTGGTATCCTATTCGCCGCCGCAGAAGGCCACCCGCGAGGTCGCGGCAGCCAAGCGCCAGGCGAAGCAGAAGGCGACCGCCAAGCCGGAGCCGGCGAAATGATGACAGGGAGATCCGCCATGAAGCACGTCACTCTCCTCCTCGCCGGGGCGGCCCTCCTGGCCGGCTGCGAGGTCAAACGCGACGGGGGCGAGGCCGAGGAGCCGCAAACGCCTGCGCCGACCGAGACCGTCTCGCTGATCCAGGGGCCCGACGGCGAACAGGCCGAGCCTGCATCGATCATTCGCCCCGACGTGACGCCGAGCCCGGTGCTCGACGTGCCGCCCGATCCCCTGACGGCAACGATCGGTTTCCCGGAAGGGGGGTACGAGATCGACGGGCCGGGCAAGAAGCTGCTTCACTCGATCCTCGAATCCGAACAGGTCGAGCGCGGCTGGCCCATCGTGCTGCGCGGGCACACCGATTCGGAAGGCGACGACAAGGGCAACCTGTTCGCCTCGCGCAAGCGGGCGGAGGCGGTGGCCGGATGGCTGGAGGACCAGGGTATCGCCGCCGACCGGATCGAGGTTGTCCCGCTGGGCGAACAGAACCCGGTCGCGCCCAATGCCATGCTTGACGGGACCCCGAACGAAAAGGGCCGGGCGAAGAACCGCCGGGTCGAGGTATGGATAGCGCCGCCGGGCACCGATCCGGCCGAAGCGCCTGCCGCCACGGCAACCGGCAAGCCCGCAAAGGATGCCGAGGGCGCTTGACGCGAGGCAAAGCTTGCCCCAATTCGCCCCCCGACGGGCGGGTATAGCTCAATGGTAGAGCACTAGCCTTCCAAGCTTGTGATGCGGGTTCGATCCCCGCTACCCGCTCCAATTCCCAGCTGGTCCGATTTGCCCGTTTGCGCCCCCTCCTGCCCGCCCCCGCGCGCGTTTCCGGGCCAACTTTCCGCGCGCCTGGCCAACTCCGCCCTTGCAACCCCTTTTGAGTCCGGCAACATTGTGCGCGGACGGGAGACGACAAGTGACTGACAGCAAGAACCGGATCGAACTGGGCCGCCGCGCCTTCATGGGCGGCGCGGCGCTCGGGGCAGGCGCGGTGGCGCTCGGCGGGGCGAGCCCCGCGGCGGCGGCGGCAAACGGTCCCGCTCCGCAGGTCGACTTTCCCGATACCCCGCGCGCCTTCGGCGGGGGTCCCGCGGGGACCAACATCCGGGCCGAGATCGACCTCCACGACTGCGAGGTCGAGGGCAGCCTGCCGATGGATCTGGACGGCGCGTTCTATCGCGTCGGGCCGGATCCGCAGTATCCCAAGCCCTCGAAGTATGCCGGCGACATCCCGTTCGACGGCGAGGGACACGTCTCGATGTTCCGCATCAAGGACGGCCACGTCGACTATCGCACCCGCTATGCCAAGAGCCAGCGCTGGAAGGCGCAGCACGATGCGCGGCGCAGCCTGTTCGGGATGTACCGCAACCCGATGACCGACGATCCGAGCGTGAAGGGCCTGTCGCGCGGCACGGCCAACACCCAGCTGTTCGTCCACCACAAGAAGCTGCTCGTCTTCAAGGAAGACAGCCCGCCGGTGGCGATGGACCCGCTGACGCTCGAAACGACCGACGATTACTACACCTTCGGCGGCAAGCTGCAGTCGCAGACCCACACCGCGCACCCGAAGATCGATCCGATGACTGGCGAGTACCTCTCGTTCGGCTACGAGGCGGACGGGTTCCTCTCGAAGGCGGTCAACGTCTTCACGGCCGACCCCAATGGCAACATCAACTGGTCGGTCACGGTGCAGGCACCCTACGCGGGCATGATGCACGACTTCGCGATGACCCAGAAGCACGTCGTGCTCTACCTGACCAACATGGCGGCCAACCTGCCGCAGATGGAGGCGGGCGGGGTGCACTTCGCCTACAATTCCACGCTGCCGTGCTACATGGGCGTGATGCGCCGGGGCGGCGACGGCAAGGACATCAGGTGGTTCCGGGGGCCCAGCCTGTTCTGCACCCACGTGATGGGCGCATGGGACGAGGGCGACAAGGTGATCTCCGACTGGGACGGGGGCGAGAGCAACCAGTTCCCCTTCTTCCCCCAGGTCCACGAACAGTTCGACCCGGCAAAGTCGGTCGGCTACGTTCGCCGCTTCACCGTCGACCTGTCGCGCAGGAGCGACGACCGCTTCCAGGTCGAGACGATCTATCCCGAAGTGACCGGCGTGCTGAGCCGACAGGACGACCGGTTCCACACGCTGCCCTACCGCTATGGATACCTGCAGGGGAACGGCGGCTGGTGGATGATCGACCACGGTGACAAGAAGACGGCCCAGTTCTCGGTGCCCGACTATCGCTTGTCGGAAATGACCTTCGTGCCGCGCAAGCCCGATGCCGACGAGGGCGACGGGTACCTGATCGGCATCGGTTCGAGCGTGAAGGAAGCGGGCCGCAGCGACCTGATCCTGGCCGATACCAAGCGATTGTCCGAAGGGCCGATCGCCCGGATCAAGATGCCGTTCAAGGTCGTCGGCCAGGTCCACGGCTTCTGGGCCGGCGCGGCCGCCATCGGGGCCTGATCGCATGATCCGCAAGACGATTGCCGCGCTCGCCGCGGCCGCACTGCTCGTCGCCGCCGGGCCGCAGGCGGACTGGGCGACCACCGGGCGCACCTTCGCCGAGGAGCACTACAGCCCGCTCGACCAGATCAACGCCGGCAACGTCGGCGATCTCGGCCTGGCCTGGTACGCCGATCTCGAGACCGACCGCGGGCAGGAAGCGACTCCGCTGGTGGTGGACGGCGTGCTCTACAACGTCGAGCCGTGGAACATCGTCACCGCCTACGACGCGACGAACGGCCGCAAGCTGTGGCGATACGACCCCGGGGTGCCGCTCAAGTTCGGCCGCCTGGCCTGCTGCGACATCGTCAGCCGCGGGCTTGGCTATGCCCCCGATGAGCAGGGGGGCAGGATATTCGTCGGCGCGCTCGACGGCCGGCTGATCGCGCTCGACGCGGCGACCGGCAAGGAAGCGTGGAGCGTCCAGACCACCGATCAGGCGAAGCCCTACACGATAACCGGCGCGCCGCGGGTCTACGACGGGCACGTGCTGATCGGCAACGGCGGGGCAGAGCGCGGCGTACGCGGCTACGTCACCGCCTACGACGCGGGCACCGGCAAGCAACTGTGGCGCTTCTACACCGTGCCGGGCAACCCTGCCGACGGGTTCGAGAACGCGGCGATGGAGATGGCTGCGAAGACCTGGACCGGCCAGTGGTGGCAGGCGGGCGGCGGCGGCACGGCGTGGGACGGGATGGCCTACGATCCTGCTCTCGGCCTCGTCTATATCGGCGTCGGCAACGGCTCGCCCTGGTCGCAGCACTTCCGCAGCCCGGGCGGCGGAGACAACCTGTTCCTCGCCTCGATCGTCGCGCTCGACCTGAAGACCGGCGAATACCGCTGGCACTACCAGACCGTGCCCGCCGAGGAGTGGGACTACACCGCCACGCAGCCGATGATCCTCGCCGACCTCAAGATCGACGGGGCGACGCGCCCGGTGCTGATGCAGGCCCCCAAGAACGGCTTCTTCTACGTGCTCGATCGCCGCACGGGCGAGCTCTTGCGGGCCAACACGATCGTCCCGGTCAACTGGGCCAGCGGCGTCGACATGACAACCGGGCGCCCGGTCGAGAACCCCGAGGTCCGCTACGGCACAACCCCCGTCATGGTCAGCCCGGGCGCGGGCGGGGCGCACAACTGGAACCCGATGGCCTTCAGCCCGAAGACCGGCCTCGTCTACGTGCCGGTAACCGAAACCTACATGAGCTATTCGGCGGCCACCGACTACGACCCTGCCAAGGGCGGGCTCGGCACCAGCTTCATGGGCAACGAGCCGGAGCGCAAGGCGATCGCCGAATATGCCGACGCTCATTCGAAGGGGTGGCTGTCCGCCTGGGACCCGGTCGCCGCGCGCGAGGTATGGCGCACCGCCCCGGTCAAGAAAGGCAGCGGCGGCGTTCTGGCCACCGCGGGCAACCTCGTGTTCCAGGGAACCATCGGCAAGACCTTCGCCGCCTATCGCGCCGACACCGGCGAGAAGGTCTGGGAGATGCCGGTCCAGCAGGTGCCGATCGCCGCGCCGGTCGCCTACATGGTCGACGGGGTGCAATACATCGCGGTGAACGCCGGGTGGGGCGGCGGCCTCGCCCACGTCGAGCGGGCGAGTTACGACAACCTGTTCCTCGGCAAGCCGCGCCTGCTGGTGTTCAGGCTGGGCGGCACGAACCAGCTGCCGCCAATGCCCGCCGAAAGCTTCGCCGTGCCCGAACTGGCCCCGCCGCCCAAGGCCGAGGCCCCGGCGGCAACGGTCGCGCAAGGCGAGTCGCTCTATGCCGAGCACTGCGCCCTGTGCCACGGCCCGGCGGCGCGCGGCGGCATCAAGGACCTGCGGCACATGAGCCCACAAACCCATGCCGATTTCCTCGCCATCGTGCTGGGCGGCGCACGGGCCAAGAAGGGCATGGCCAGCTTTGCCGACATCTTGAGCGAGGAGCAGGCCAAGGCGATCCACGCCTACCTCGTCCAGCGCGCCAACGAGGACTGGGAAGGTTAGCCGAGCGACGGTCAGTCCGCACGCGTTCCGGGCCAGTGCTTTCTTCTGCGCACTGGAAGCATGAAGCGCCGCCCCGGACCAAGCTCGCCGGGTGACGGTACGACATCAGCCCGCGCCTTTTCCGATTGACCGCCCAATCGTTTCGCGCGAAACGAGTCCGCCCGTCGGGGGAAACCCCGGCCGTGCCTCGGGAGAGCGCTCGCAGCCTGGTGAAAACAGGGTGGGGGCCGCCGAAGGAGCAACCGCCCCGGAATCTCTCAGGCAAAAGGACCGCTGCACGGCCAGGGCACTCTGGAAAGCGTCTTCGCCCGCAAAGCGAAGGCCACCGACGGTGTAAGTGGGCCAGCTTCCGACTGGGAGAGCGGCCTGCGAGGCTCTCAGGTTTCCCGACAGAGGGGGCGACGGTATCAATGCCCATGGCGGGCGTTGCCGTCGATTGTCGGAAAGTCCTGATGAGCGAAGAAATCGAAGCTGACGATACCGAACCGGAAACCCTGCCGCTGGATGCATGGCACCGCTCCAAGGGCGGCCGCATGGTCCCCTTCGCGGGGTACTGGATGCCGGTCCAGTTTGACGGCATCCTTGCCGAACACGAGTGGACGCGGACCCACGCCGGCCTGTTCGACGTCAGCCACATGGGCCAGCTCATGGTCACGGGCGAGGGCGCGGCCGAAGCGCTGGAGGCGCTTCTTCCCGCCGACGTTTCCGCGCTTCAGCCGGGCAAGGTGCGCTATTCGCTGTTGCTGGGCGAGGACGGCGGCATTCTCGACGACCTGATGGTGACCAACCTGACGCCGTACATCGAAGGCGACGAAGAGGCGGGGACCGAGGGCCACTGGGGCGAGCCGGCCTATTACCTCGTCGTCAACGGCGCGACCAAGTGGGACGACATCGGCCACCTGCGCGAACACCTGCCCGACGAGATCGGGCTCAATCACCTCGACGACCGCGCGCTGCTCGCGCTGCAGGGCCCCGAGGCGGCGGGCGCGCTCGAGCGCGTGATGCGCGGCATGACCGAGAATTTTGCTTTCATGGAAGCCAAGCGCTGGCAGTTCGGCGAGCTCGACCTGATCGTCACCCGCAGCGGCTACACCGGGGAAGACGGCTTCGAGATCTCGGTCGCCGCCGAACAGGCAGAGCAGCTCGCCGGCCGCCTGATGGCCGAGCTGGAGATCAAGCCGATCGGCCTCGGCGCGCGCGATTCGCTGCGACTCGAAGCGGGGTTGCCGCTCTACGGCCACGACCTGACAGAGGAGACCGACCCCGTCGGCGCGGGCCTCGAATTCGCCATCAGCAAGGCGCGCCGAAAGCAGGGCGGCTTCCCCGGGGCCGAGCGAATCGGCAAGCTGCTGGCCGAAGGTTCGCCGACCCGCCGTGTCGGCCTCGCGCTCGAAGGCCGCGCCGCCGCGCGCGAGGGCGCGGCCGTGTTCGCCGGCAAGACCAACGTCGGCATGGTCACCAGCGGCGCCTTCGCGCCAACGCTCGGCCACTCGATTGCCATGGCCTATGTCGATGCCGCGCAGGCATCCATCGGCACCGAGCTCGAAATCGAAGTCAGGGGCAAGCGCCTGCCGGCCAAGGTCGTCGCCATGCCCTTCGTCCCCCACCGCTACCACCGCAAAGGAACCGCCTGAGATGGCCCGATACTTTACCGAAGATCATGAATGGATCGACGTCGACGGCGACACCGCCACGATCGGCATCACCGACTACGCGCAGGGCCAGCTGGGCGACATCGTCTTTGTCGAGGTCCCGTCCGAGGGCGCAGAGTTGGCCAAGGGCAAGGAAGCCGCGGTGGTGGAAAGCGTTAAGGCGGCGAGCGACGTCTATTCGCCGGTCGGCGGCACGGTGATGGAAAGCAACTCCGCACTCGAGGAAGACCCCGCGCTGGTCAACACCGCGCCCGAGACCGACGGCTGGTTCTTCCGCCTGGCGATGACCGATATCGCCGAGCTCGACGGACTGATGACCGAGGCGGAGTACAAGGAATACGTGGCTTCGCTGTGATCTTCCCCCCTCCCGCTTGCGGGAAGGGGGAGGGAACTTGGCAGCTTGCTGCCTAGTCGCAGCGGGGTGGGCCCTGCGGGCCCATGCCCACCCCCCTAACTCCTCCCGCAGGCGGGAGGGGAATGGACAGGAGTTCGAATGCGCTACCTCCCCCTGACCGACGCCGATCGTTCCGCCATGCTGGACGTGATCGGCGCGCCCGATGTCGATGCCCTGTTCGCCGACGTCCCGGCCGAGCATTATCTCGATGGCCCCATCGAGGGCTTGCCGCCGCACGCCAGCGAGATGGCGGTCGAGCGGCACATGGCGGCGCTGGCGCGGCAGAACCTGTCGGCGGGCGAAGCGCCGTTCTTCCTCGGTGCGGGGGCCTATCGCCACCATGTCCCGGCAAGCGTCGATCACCTGATCCAGCGTGGCGAGTTCCTCACCGCCTACACGCCCTACCAGCCGGAAATCGCGCAGGGCACGCTGCAGATGCTGTTCGAATTCCAGAGCCAGGTCGCGCGCCTGTTCGGTTGCGCGGTGGCCAACGCCAGCATGTACGACGGCTCGACCGCCTGCTGGGAAGCCATCGCGATGGCCGGGCGGGTGACGAAGCGGAGCAAGGCGATCCTGTCGAACGGGCTGCACCCGCACTACGTCTCGACCGCGCAGACGATGGGCAAGTTCGACGGCCACCAGGTCGACTACGCGCTGCCGGCGATGAGCGCCGAAACCGATTTCGCCGCGCTGGCCGAGGCGGTCGACGGCGAGACCGGCTGCGTCGTGGTGCAGTATCCCGATATCCTCGGACGGGTGGCCGACATGACCGCGCTGGCGGAAGCCTGCCACGCGGCGGGCGCGCTGCTGGTAGCGGTGGTGACCGAGCCGGTGGCGCTCGGCGCGCTGAAGTCGCCCGGCGAGATGGGCGCCGATATCGTGGTGGGCGAAGGCCAATCGCTGGGCGTCGGCCTGCAGTTCGGCGGGCCCTACCTCGGCCTGTTCGCGGTGCGCGACCCCAAGCACGTGCGGCAGATGCCGGGGCGGCTGTGCGGCGAGACCGCCGACGCCGAGGGCAAGCGCGGCTTCGTGCTCACGCTCTCGACCCGCGAGCAGCATATCCGGCGCGAGAAGGCGACGAGCAACATCTGCACCAACGCCGGGCTGTGCGCGCTGGCCTTCTCGGTCCACCTCACGCTGCTGGGCGAAAAGGGCCTGCGCGCGCTGGCTGCGGAGAATCACCGCCTCGCCTGCAAGGCCGCCGACCGGCTGGCGCAGGTGCCGGGGGTCGAGGTGCTCAACGAGAGCTTCTTCAACGAGTTTACCATTCGCGTGCCGGTGGAATCCCGTCCGCTGGTCCGCGGACTGGCGGAGAGGGGCGTGCTGGCCGGCGTCGCGCTCGGCCGGCTCTATCCCGATGGCGAGGGCCGCGAGAGCGGCATCGTCCTCGCGGTGACCGAAACCGTGACCGAGGAGGATATCGAGGCACTGGCCTCCGCTCTCGAGGAGTGCCTGGCATGAACGCGCCCAACGTCAGCGGCTGGAAGCCCGTTGCCCCCGAAGCACCAAGTGGCGAGAGCGGGATCCAGACCGTCACCGGCAACCGCGGGCTGATGCTCGAAGAGCCGCTGATCTTCGAACTGGCGGGCAACGACACGACGGGCGTCGACTTCACTACTCCCCTCCCGCCTGCGGGAGGGGCCGGGGGTGGGCGCGGCGAACCCAACCGCCTGGGCGGCCTCGAACGCATCGGGAGTTTCGGCCTGCCTGGCCTGTCCGAACCGGAAACCGTGCGCCACTACACCCGCCTCAGCCGCCAGAACTACGCCATCGACTGCGGGATCTTCCCGCTCGGCTCGTGCACGATGAAGCACAACCCGCGTCTCAATGAGAAGGTGGCGCGGATGCCCGGCTTTGCCGATCTCCATCCGCTGCAGCCCGAATCGACGATCCAGGGCGCGCTGGGCGTGATCGACGAACTGGCGCACTGGCTGGTCGAGCTGACCGGCATGGCTGCCGTCGCGATGAGCCCCAAGGCCGGCGCGCACGGCGAGCTGTGCGGAATCCTGTGCATCCGCGCGGCGCTGGAGGCGCGCGGCGATGGCCGGCAGGTCATCCTCGTGCCCGAGAGCGCGCACGGCACCAACCCCGCCACGGCGGCCTTCGCCGGCTACGCCGTCGAGGATATTCCCGCGACCGCCGAGGGCCGGGTCGATCTCGATGCACTCAAGGCGCGGCTCGGGCCAGACGTGGCCGCGGTGATGATCACCAACCCGAACACCTGCGGCCTGTTCGAACGCGAGATGAAGGCGATCTCCGATGCAGTCCACGCCGCCGGGGCGCTGGTCTATTGCGATGGGGCGAACTTCAACGCGGTCGTCGGCCGGGTGCGGCCCGGCGATCTCGGCATCGATGCGATGCACATCAACCTGCACAAGACCTTCTCCACCCCGCACGGCGGCGGCGGGCCGGGCAGCGGACCGGTGGTGCTGAGCGAGGCGCTTGTTCCATTCGCTCCGCTACCGTTCGTGCGCAAATCAAGCGCTTCATTGACGCTGGTCGAGGAGGAATCCGCGGCCGAATCCGCCCCGCACAGCCTTGGTCGCCTCGCCGCGTTCCACGGCCAGATGGGCATGTTCACCCGCGCCTTGGCCTATATCCTCAGCCACGGCGCCGATGGGTTGCGGCAGGTCTCGGGCGATGCCGTGCTGAATGCCAACTACATCCTGCGCAGCTGCGAGGACGTGCTTTATGCCCCCTTCGGCGCCAGCGGCCCGTGCATGCACGAGGCGCTGTTCGGCGACAAAGGCTTCGCCGAAGGAATCGCCACGCTCGACCTCGCCAAGGCGCTGATCGACGAGGGCTTCCACCCGATGACGATGTACTTCCCGCTCGTTGTCCACGGGGCCATGCTGATCGAACCGACCGAATGCGAGAGCAAGGACGCGCTCGACCAGTTCATCCTCGCCCTGCGCTCGATCGCCGAACGCTGCCGCGCGGGCGACGAGAGCCTGCACCAGGCCCCGATGCTCGCCCCGCGCCGCCGTCTCGACGAGACGCTTGCGGCGAGGAAGCCCGTGCTGGCCTGGGCCGATCCCGCGACACCGGCATGACACTGGGCACCCGCGCTTCCTGCTGTTAGTCAGAGACGGGACAACAGGGGTCGCACATGCAGGATCAGGCGGGGCAGTCGGGCAGCCTACTTTCGACGATCATTCCGTTCGTGGTGATCGCCCTGGTCCTCGCGCTGCGGATGCGGCGGATGGGTCGGATGCGGAAGCTCAGGCTCGAAACGCTGTGGATCGTTCCCGCGCTCTACGCCTTCGTGGTCGCCGTGCTGTTCTTCCAGCATCCTCCGTCGATGCTCGGTTGGGGGCTGGCCGCGGTGGGCTTCATCGGCGGCTGCGTTCTCGGCTGGCAGCGCGGGAGGATGATGGAAATCCACGTCGATCCGGAAACCCACGCGCTGGGCCAAAGGGCCTCGCTCGCCTCGATGCTGTTTCTCGTCGGCCTGATCGGCGTGCGAACGATCGCCCGCACCACGGGGGGCGAGATGCACCTCGACGTCTATCTGGTGATCGACACGCTTGCCGCGCTGGCGCTCGGCATGTTCACGCTCATGCGGATCGAGATGTTCCTGCGGGCGAAACGCCTGCTGGAGGAGGCGCGGGCCGGCCGCGCCCCCTGAACCTCAGAGCTTGCTCGTCAGCTCCGGCACCACGTTGAACAGGTCACCGACCAGGCCGATGTCCGCCACCTGGAAGATCGGCGCGTCCTCGTCCTTGTTGATCGCCACGATGGTCTTGGAATCCTTCATGCCCGCGAGGTGCTGGATCGCGCCCGAAATGCCGATGGCGATGTAGACTTCCGGGGCGACGATCTTGCCGGTCTGGCCGACCTGGTAATCGTTGGGGACGTAGCCGGCGTCGACCGCCGCGCGGCTGGCGCCGACCGCGGCGCCGAGCTTGTCGGCCAGGGGGATGATGTACTCCTGGAACGTCGCCGCATCCTTCAGCGCCCTGCCGCCCGAGACGATGATCCTGGCGCTCGTCAGTTCGGGCCGCTCGCTCTCCTCGGCGTCAAGGCTGACGAAGCTGGACAGGCCCGCATCGCCGGGTCCGCTCACATCCTCGATCCCGGCCGAACCGCCCTCCGCTGCGGCTTTCTCGAATGCGGTGCCGCGCACGGTGATGACGAGTTTCTCGTCGCTGCTCTCGACCGTGGCGATGGCGTTGCCGGCGTAGATCGGGCGAGTGAAGGTCCTGTCGCCCTCGATCCCGATAATGTCGGACACCTGCATCACGTCGAGCAGCGCTGCGACGCGCGGGGCGATGTTCTTGCCGGTGGTGGTGGCGGGCGCGAGGAACGCGTCGTGGTGGCCCATCAGGTCCACGACGAGCGGCGCGACGTTCTCGGCCAGCTGGTGTTCGTAGGGCGCATCGTCGGCCAGGTGGACCTTGCCGACCCCGGCGATCTTCGCTGCCGCTTCGGCCACCGCGCGGCAGCCGCTTCCGGCCACGAGCAGGTGGACTTCGCCCAGCTTGCCCGCCGCGGTGACGGTCGCGAGCGTGGCATCCTTGAGGTGCTGGTTGTCGTGTTCGACGTAAACGAGGGTCTTCATCAGGCGACTCCCAGGGCTTTGAGCTTGGCGACCAGTTCGTCCACGCTTTCGACCTTCACGCCGGCCTGGCGAACGGGCGGCTCGGAGACGTTGGTCACCTTGAGGCGCGGCGCGGTGTCGACGCCGTAATCGGCCGGACTCTTGGTCTCGAGCGGCTTGGACTTGGCCTTCATGATGTTGGGCAGCGAGGCATAGCGCGGCTCGTTGAGGCGCAGGTCGGTCGTGACCACCGCCGGCAGATCGAGCGAGACGGTCTCGAGGCCGCCGTCGACTTCGCGCGTGACCTTCACCTTCTCGCCATCGACTTCGACCTTGCTGGCGAAGGTACCTTGCGGGCGGCCCATCAGCGCGGCGAGCATCTGGCCGGTCTGGTTGCTGTCGTCGTCGATCGCCTGCTTGCCGAGCATCACGATGCCCGGCTCTTCGGCATCGACGATGGCCTTGAGGATTTTGGCGACCGCGAGTGGCTCCACGTCCTCGTCCGTCTGCACCAGGATCGCCCGGTCGGCGCCCATGGCGAGTGCCGTGCGCAGCGTCTCCTGCGCCTTGGCCGGGCCGATGCTGACCGCCACGATCTCGCTGGCGGCGCCCTTTTCCTTCAGGCGAATGGCCTCTTCGACGGCGATCTCGTCGAACGGGTTCATGCTCATCTTGACGTTGGCGAGATCGACCCCGCTGCCGTCCGCCTTCACGCGGGGCCGCACGTTGTAGTCGATCACCCGCTTTACCGGGACGAGGATCTTCATGGTGTTTCCTTCACTCCAGTTCGAGGATCACCTGGTCGACCGCCAGGCTGTCCCCCTCGGCTGCGCGCAGTTCGGCGACCGTTCCGGTCTTCTCCGCCCGCAGGATGTTCTCCATCTTCATCGCCTCGACCGTTGCCAGCGGCTGGCCGGGCTCGACGTTGTCTCCCTCTGCCACGTGCAGCGAAACGAGCAAGCCCGGCATCGGGCAGATGAGGAATTTCGAAAGGTCCGGCGGGACCTTTTCGATCATGTGTTCGGCGAGCGGCGCCACCGAGGCTGGCAGGACCAGCGCACGATGCGTGGCACCGTGCGTGGTGATCGCCCAGCGAACGCCGTCCTTGCGTACAATCAGGCCGAGGGTCGTTCCGTTCCCGCTCGCCGTCGCGGTCGCGTCGCCCGGCTGCCAGTCGCAGGTGCCCTCGACCCTGTGGCCGTCGACCATCGCGTGGCCTTCGCCCAGCGTGACCGCAAGGCGTTCGCCGTCTATCTCGACCGACCACTCGCTCATGTTGCCCGGCGCCCCGTTGAGCTTGCCGCTGGTCATCGCCGCACGGGCGCGGGCGCTGCATTCGATCCCGGCGGCGACGGCGGCCAGGACGCGCAGCGTCTCCTCGCTTGCCGGGGCGCCGTGGAACCCCTCGGGATATTCCTCGGCGATGAACCCGGTGGTCAGCTCGCCTGCCAGGAACCGCGGGTGCTGCATGATCGCGCTGAGGAAGTCGACGTTGTGGCCCAGCCCCTCGATGCGAAAGGCGTCGAGCGCCTCGACCTGCAGCGCGGCGGCCTCGTCGCGCGTGGGCGCCCAGGTGACCAGCTTGGCGATCATCGGGTCGTAGAACATGCTGACTTCGCCGCCTTCGGCCACGCCGTCATCGACGCGGACGTACGCTGGGTCCCCCTCCCCTTCAGGGGAGGGGTTAGGGGTGGGGGCGGCCGAACCAGACATTCCCCGCCCCCCGGCCCCCTCCCCTGAAGGGGAGGGGGAGAACGGAGCCTGGCGGAATTTCGCCTCGGGCGGATCGTAGCGGACAAGCCGCCCGGTACTCGGCAGGAAGCCGCGATAGGGGTCTTCGGCATAGACGCGGTTCTCGATCGCCCAGCCGTTTATGCCGATGTCGTCCTGCCCGAAGGCGAGCTTCTCGCCCGCCGCCACGCGGATCATCTGCTCGACCAGGTCGATCCCCGTGATCGCCTCGGTCACCGGGTGCTCGACCTGCAGCCGGGTGTTCATCTCGAGGAAGTAGAAACTCTCGCCGGTCGGGTCCGCGCCGCTGACGATCAGCTCGACCGTGCCGGCGCTGTAGTACCCGACCGCGCGGGCCAGCGCGACGCACTGCTCGCCCATCGCCGCCCGCATCTTCGGGGTGACGAACGGGCTGGGCGCTTCCTCGACCACCTTCTGGTGGCGGCGCTGGATCGAGCACTCGCGTTCGTTGAGGTAGAGGATCGTTCCGTGCTGATCGCCGAGCACCTGGATTTCGATGTGGCGCGGGTTCTCGATGAACTTCTCGATGAACACGCGGTCGTCGCCGAACGAGTTCAGCCCCTCGCGCTTGGTCGCCTCGAAACCCTCGCGCACGTCCTTTTCGGACCAGGCCAGCCGCATTCCCTTGCCGCCCCCGCCGGCGCTGGCCTTCATCATGACCGGGTACCCGATCTCGTTTGAAATCTCGACCGCGTGGTCCGTATCGGCAATCTCGCCGACGAAGCCGGGGACGACGTTGACGCCCGCTTCCCTGGCCAGCTTCTTGCTTTCGATCTTGTCGCCCATCGCCGCGATTGCGCCGATCGGCGGCCCGATGAAGGCGATACCCTCGGCGGCCAAAGCTTCGGCGAAGCTCGTCCGCTCGGACAGGAAGCCATAGCCCGGATGCACCGCCTCGGCGCCCGTCTGCTTGCAGGCGGCGACGATCTTGTCGGCCACGAGATAGCTCTCGCTCGCCGGGGCCGGACCGATGTGGACCGCCTCGTCCGCCAGCTTGACGAACGGCGCACGCGCGTCGGCATCGGAATAGACCGCCACCGTCGCGATGCCCATCTTCCGCGCGGTGCGGATGATCCGGCAGGCGATTTCGCCGCGATTGGCAATGAGGATCTTGGAGAACATCTAGGGAGCGACCCCTTCTGCGAGGATGATGCGGGACGTGGCGGAGCGATGACGGATTGCCACGATCGGGCGGTATTCCTCTGATTGCAGGAACGCCCGCGCCGCCGCCGCGTCGGGAAATTCCAGAACGGCGATGCGGCCTTTCGGCTCCTCGCCCTCCATCGCCTCGGAGGCACCGCCCCTGACGAGATACCGTCCGCCGAACCTTTCCACGATGGGCGGCACAGCGGCCTTGTAGGTCTCGTAGTCCGCTGCATCGTGGACCTCGAGCTCCACCAGCAGGTAGGCCTTGGGGGATCCGCTCACTCCACCGCCTCCCTCTCGTCATTCGCGGGCGGCATGTTGTGGCCCAGCAGGCGCAGCAGGTCGGCCGCCGCCTCGACCACGTTGGTGCCCGGGCCGTAGATGCCCTGCACCCCGGCCTCGCGCAGGAAGTCGTAGTCCTGCGGCGGGATCACCCCGCCGGCGACGACCTTGATGTCGGCCCGGCCCGCGTCCCTCAGGTGGCCGATAAGCTCGGGGATCAGCGTCTTGTGCCCGGCGGCGAGCGAGCTGGCGCCGACTGCGTCGACGTTTTCGGCCAGCGCCATGTCGGCCGTCTCGCGCGGGGTCTGGAACAGCGGGCCGGAAAGGACGTCGAAGCCCATGTCGGCAAAGGCGCTGGCGATCACGTTCGCGCCGCGGTCGTGACCGTCCTGCCCCATCTTGGCGACCATCACCTTCGGCTTGTGCCCAAGCCGGCGGCCCACGGCCTCGACGCCCTCGACGACCTGGGCGAAGCGTTCGTCACCGGCGTAGGCCTTGGCATAGACGCCCCGCACCGGCGTCGGCACGGTGTCGTAGCGGCCGAAGGCGGTTTCCATCGCGGCGGAGATCTCCCCCAGCGTGGCGTCCTGGCGGGCGCATTCGACCGCGAGGGCGAGGAGGTTGCCGTCGCCCTTCGCGCCCTCGGTCAGCGCGTCGAGCGCCGCCTGGCACTTCGCCTCGTCGCGACTCTCGCGCGCCTTGCGGATGCGGGCGATCTGGCCGTCGCGGACCTTGTGATTGTCGATGTCGAGCGTGTCGATCGGCGCGTGCTCGTCCAGCTCGTACTTGTTGACCCCGACGATGACCGTCTCGCCCCGGTCGACTGCGGCCTGCCGCGTGGCGGCGGCCTGCTCGATCGCCGCCTTGGGCGCACCGCTGTCGACGTAGGCGGTCATCCCGCCGGCGGCGTCCACCTCGGCGATCAGCGTGCGGGCCTCCTCGACCAGTTTGGCGGTAACGGATTCCACGTAATAGCTGCCACCAAGCGGGTCGACCACGTTGGTCACGCCGGTCTCTTCCTGCAGTACGAGCTGGGTGTTGCGCGCGATGCGGGCGGAAAAGTCGGTCGGCAGCGCCAGCGCCTCGTCGAGCGCGTTGGTGTGCAGCGACTGGGTGCCGCCGAGCACCGCGGCGAGCGCCTCAACCGTGGTGCGGATGACGTTGTTGTAGGGGTCCTGCTCCTGCAGTGAAACACCCGACGTCTGACAGTGTGTTCTAAGCATTTTCGAGCGCTCGATTCGCGCGCCCAGGCCGTCCATGACTTCCCACCAGAGCGCGCGCGCGGCGCGCAGCTTGGCGACTTCCATGAAGAAGTTCATGCCGATGCCGAAGAAGAACGACAGACGCCCGGCGAAGGCGTCGATATCGAGCCCGGCGGCCATGGCGCGCTGCGCGTATTCCTTGCCGTCGGCAATGGTGAAGGCAAGCTCCTGCACCGCCGTCGCCCCGGCCTCGTGCATGTGGTAGCCGCTGATCGAAATGCTGTTGAATTTCGGCATGTTGGCCGAAGTGTAAGCGATGATGTCGGACACGATCCGCATGCTCGGCGCAGGCGGATAGATGTAGGTGTTGCGGACCATGAACTCCTTGAGAATGTCGTTCTGGATGGTCCCGGAAAGCTTGTCGGCCGAGACGCCCTGCTTCTCCGCGGCGACGATGTAGAACGCCATCACCGGGATGACCGCGCCGTTCATCGTCATGCTGACCGACATCTGGTCGAGCGGAATGCCGGAGAACAGGATTTCCATGTCCTCGACCGTGTCGATCGCCACGCCCGCCTTGCCGACATCGCCCACCACGCGCGGATGGTCCGAATCGTAGCCGCGGTGGGTCGCGAGGTCGAAGGCGACCGACAGGCCCTTCTGGCCCGCCTTGAGGTTGCGGCGGTAGAAGGCGTTGGATTCCTCGGCGGTCGAGAACCCCGCGTATTGCCGCACCGTCCACGGGCGCCCGGCGTACATGCTCGCCTTCACGCCACGGGTGAACGGGGCGAAGCCGGGCAGGCCCGGCCCGTCAGGCGGTGCGTCTTCGGCGGTGTAGAGCGGCTCGATCGCGAAACCCTCGGGCACGTCCCACGAAAGGTCCCGGCCCTTGACCTCCTTCTCGGCCAGCGCGCGCCAGTCGTCCTTGTCAGGCATTTTCGCCTTTCGGAGTTTCCATGATCTCGGTGAGGATGCCGCCCATATCCCTTGGATGCACGAAGAAGATCGGAGTTCCGTGGGCGCCAATCCGCGTCGGGCCGAGAATGCGCTTGCCAGTCCCCTCGAACTCGGCGCGGGCGGCCTCGATGTCGGGCACCTCGAAGCAGAGGTGGTGCTGGCCGCCGGCGGGGTTCTTCGCGAGGAAGCCGGTGACCGGGCTCTGCTCGGACAGCGGGCTCAGCAACTCGATCTGGGTGCCGCCATTGGGCGTATCGACGAAGCAGACGCGCACGCCCTGCCCTGGCATGTCGAACGGCTCGGTTACGACCTCGGCACCCATCGTTTCGCGCCAGAACGCGATGGCCTGGTCCATGTCGGGCACAGCCACGCCGACGTGATTGAGGCGGCCGAGTTTCATCGGGTCGTTGGATCCTTGCCGGTTGGTTTCGCGCGCAACTAGTCGAACGCTCCTCTCAGGACAAGTCAGACACTCTTGCGCCAATTCCTTCAAGGGTTCCTTCAAGTCCCCCGCGGGGCCGACCGGCATGTTGTCGATCAAACGGGTGCCGCCGATCCGCGCGGCAACGAGCAGGCGGGCCGGACGCTCGCCCAGGTCCGCCAGCGGGGCGAGGCTCGCGGCATCCGCCAGTTGGGCATAGTCCACACTGTCGAACCCGGCCTGCAGCAGGTGCGCCTCGAGCGCGGCGAGCGTCGGTCCGGCCGCGCTGCCCGCCTCGATGGCGGCGATGGTCTCGCGCATCCCCTGCGGCAAAGCGGCGGCCCGGCTACGCTTCTCGGGCGAGAGGTAACGGTTGCGGCTCGAGAGGGCGAGGCCGTCCGCCTCGCGTACCGTCGGCACGCCGTGGATCGCCTCGGCGCGCGGCAGGATCAGGTCGAGATCGCGTGCCATGCGGCGGACGACGGCGAGCTGCTGCCAGTCCTTTTCGCCGAACACCGCGAGGTCCGGGCGGACCTGGTTGAACAACTTGCACACGACGGTGGCCACTCCATCGAAGTGGCCCGGACGCGAGGCGCCACACAGCCCGTCGCTTACGCCCGAAACGGACACGGTGGTGGCGAAGCCTGGCGGGTAGACCTCGGACACCGGCGGCGCCCACAGCAGGTCGACGTTCTCGTTCTCCAGCAGGGCCGAATCCTCGGCCATCTGGCGGGGATAGGCGTCGAGGTCCTCGTTGGGGCCGAACTGCGCCGGATTGACGAAGATCGACACGACGACCGAAGCTGCCATGCGCTTCGCCTCCCGCACCAGTGTCAGGTGCCCTTCGTGCAGCGCGCCCATCGTTGGGACGAGCGCCACGGGCCCGCTTCCGCTTCCCCTGGCACGGAGGCTGTCCACAGCTTCGCGCAGATAATCGAGCCGGTCGACGGTTTGCACTTGCGCACCCCTTGGATAAGAGCGTGATATTGCCGCACGGCCCTAGCCGCACCGGCCCAGCAGAGAAAGCCTAACTCAAGTGAGCAAACCCGAGTGAGTTGTATGGGTCCCCATCGCATCGTCTTCGCCAACGAAAAGGGCGGCACCGGCAAGTCGACCACCGCGGTCCACGTGGCGATCGCGCTCGCCTACCAGGGCAAACGGGTGGCGGCGATCGATCTCGATCATCGCCAGCGCACGCTCCACCGCTACCTCGAGAACCGCGGCGAGACCTGCGCCCGGCGCGAGATCGAGCTGCCGACGGCCGACTTCACGGTTTACGACGGCGATATCGAGGGTCTCGAAGCCAAGGTCGAAGACCTGGCGGCGGGCGGTCTGACGGGGCCGGTGGACTTCATCGTCTTCGACACGCCCGGGCGCGACGACCCGCTCGCGCGACACGCTGCGTCGAAGGCCGATACGCTGGTCACGCCGATGAACGACAGCTTCGTCGACTTCGATCTCATCGGCCAGGTCGATGCGGAGACCTTCAAGGTCCGCCGGCTGTCGTTCTACGCCGAACTGATCTTCGAGGCCCGCAAGACCCGCGCATTGAAGGAGCGGCGCGAGATGGACTGGATCGTGGTCAGGAATCGCGTGCAGCACATCGACGCGCGCAATCAGAAGCGCGTCGACCAGGCGTTGACCGAACTGTCCAAGCGGGTCGGCTTCCGCGTTGCCCAGGGCCTGAGCGAACGCGTGATCTACCGCGAGCTGTTTCCCTCCGGCCTGACGCTGCTCGACAAGGGGCACCTCGGCGAACTCGGCACCAGCCACCTCGTCGCCCGGCAGGAACTGCGCGAGCTCGTCGCCGCGCTCCATCTGCCCGGCTTTGCCACCAGCGCGAAGGCGGCCTGAGCAATGGGCAAGCTGCTCGTTTTTGCCGCGCTTGGCGTGATCGGCTGGAAGCTGATCACCGGGCGCTGGCCGTGGGAGCAGCAGTCTTCCACCCGCAAACAGGCGATGGTCCGGGCCCGCAAGCTGCTCGGCGTGCGGGCGGGTGGAAATCGGCAGGAAATAATAGAGGCCCACAGGCGTTTGCTCGCCATGGTCCATCCCGACCGCGGCGGGACCAACGAGCAGGTCCACGAGGCGAACGCCGCGCGCGACCTGCTGCTCGATCAATTGCCCGACGGCAAATAGGAGACCCGATGAGTCACGACTTTCACCCCTCCGTCCTGCGCGAATACGATATCCGGGGCATCATCGGCGAAACCCTCGGGCCCGACGATGCGCGCGCCATCGGCCGCGGCTTCGCGACCCTGCTGCGCGAGGCCGGGGGCAAGACGGTCGCGGTGGGCTACGATGGCCGCGTCAGCAGCCCGATGCTGGAACACGCGCTGATCGAGGGTCTCACCGCCAGCGGTTGCGACGTCATCCGCGTGGGCATGGGACCGACCCCGATGCTCTATTACGCGGAAGCCTCACTGGAACAGGCAGATGGCGGCGTTCAGATAACTGGCAGCCACAATCCCGCCAATTACAATGGCTTCAAGATGGTATTTCAGGGGCGGCCGTTCTTCGGGGACGACATTCAGGAAATCGGTCGGCTCGCCGCGGGGGGCGAGTGGCTCGACGGTACGGGCGAAGTCAATACGCACGAGCTCATCGACGATTACATCGATCGTCTGCTGGTCGGCCTCGACGGCATTGACCCCGATCTGCTGGCCGGACTTAAGGTCGGCTGGGACGCGGGCAATGGCGCGGCCGGGCCGGCGCTGGAGAAGCTCGCGGCCAGGCTGCCGGGTGAACACCACACGCTCTATACCGAGGTCGACGGAAACTTTCCCAATCATCATCCTGATCCCACTGTCCCGGAAAACCTGGAGGACCTTCAGCGCCTTGTCGCGGAGAAGAACCTCGACTTCGGAGTGGCTTTCGACGGCGACGGTGACCGGATCGGCGCGATCGACGGCGAAGGCCGGATCATCTGGGGCGATCAGCTGCTGATGATCTATGCGGAAGACCTCTTACGGGTTTCCCCGGGGGCCACGATCATCGCCGACGTGAAGGCGAGCAAGGCGCTGTTCGACCGCGTCGCCGAGCTCGGCGGCAAGCCGCTGATGTGGAAGACCGGCCACTCGCTGATCAAGTCCAAAATGAAGGAAACTCATGCCCCGCTGGCCGGGGAAATGAGCGGGCACGTGTTTTTCGCCGACACTTATTATGGCTACGACGACGCGCTTTATGCCGCGGTGCGCCTCATCGCCGCCTCGGCACGGCTGGGCAAGTCGGTTACCGAACTGCGCGGCGCCATGCCCGGCGTCCTCAACACGCCCGAAATGCGCTTCCAGGTCGACGAGAGCCGGAAGTTCGCCGCAATCGACGAGGTCAAGCAGCGTCTGTCCGGCGCCTCGGGCGACATCAGCGTGGACGATACCGACGGCGTGCGCGTGACCACGCCCGACGGTTGGTGGCTGCTGCGCGCCTCCAACACGCAGGACGTCCTCGTCGCCCGCGCGGAGAGCGAAACTCAGGCAGGCCTCGACCGGCTTCTGGCGCAGATCGACGAACAGCTCGATGCGAGCGGGCTGGAGCGCGGGCCCCAGGCCGGGCATTGATCGCGCGCAAGTCCTGCGGCACCCTCCTCACCTATGCGGGCTAGGCGAGAGGAGAGGCCGATGAACGAGGTGACCGGCAAGCTGCCCGGATGGGACGAGCGCCAGCCTGAGCACGACGAGGTCGAGTGCGAGGTCGTGGGCGACCTTCCGCCGGGCCTCGACGGGGCGCTCTATCGGCTCGGCGGCGCCTGGTATTACCCGCCCAAGTACGCCGACGACGTCCTGCTCCACGCTGACGGGATTGCCTCGCGTTTTCGCGTCTCGGGGGGCCGGGTGACCTATCGGTCGCGCTACGTCGAGACCGAGCGCCTGGTGGCCAACCGCGATGCGGGGCGGATGCGCTTCGGGCACTATCGCAACCGCTTCATGGATGACGACGACGTCGCCCATCTCTCCGCCAGCGCCGCCAACACGACAGCCTTCGCCTTCGCCGGCCGTCTGCTCGCCTTGAAGGAAGACGGCCTGCCCTACGAACTCGATCCGGAAACGCTCGCGACGCGGGGCACGTTCGATTTCGGCGGCGCGGTCGAGAGCGTCACGTTCACCGCCCACCCCATGATCGACGGGAAGACCGGCGAACTTGTGGCCTTCGGCTACCAGGCAGCGGGCAACTATTCGCCCGATTGCCATGCCTGGGTGTTTCACCCCGACGGCCGCCTCAAGCACGAGATCCGCATCGACGTACCCTGGCTCGACATGATCCACGACATGGTGATCACCGAAAACCACATCCTCCTGCCGCTGGGTGGCTACACCACAAGCGAAGCGGCGGCTCGGCAGGGCGGGGCGATGTGGCAATGGGACCCGCACGCCCCGGCCCGGATCGCGGTTTTTCGCCGCGACGGCGACGGCAGCGATCTCAGGTGGTTCACCGGTCCCAAGAGCTGCCAGCTCCACACATTCAACGCGTGGGAAGACGGCGACCGCATCGTGTTCGACGCGCCGTTCTACTGCGGCAACCCGTTTCCTTTTCTCAAGAGTGCCGACGGTTCGCCGTGGTCGCCGGAATACGGCAAGGCCTACCTGCGCCGGCTGACCTTCGATCTTGCCGACGGCAGCGAGACCTGGCGTGAGGAGCTGTTGTTCGCGCAGCCGATGGCCGACCTTGGCGACGTCGATCCGCGCGTCGTGGGACACCGGCACCGCTACTGCTACGGCGGGCGGCGAGAGGGGGAAGCGCCGGCATCCACCTCGGGCTGGATCTCGCCCAATGCCTGGGTTCGCTTCGACGTGGCGGAGCGGACGTCCGTCTCCCTCGTCATGCCCGCGCATTACGGATTGGGCGAATGTCGCTTTGTTCCCCGCTCGCCCGATGCACCCGAAGGGGAGGGTTGGCTCGTCGGAGTAGCGTTCGACCGCCGGGAAAACCGGTCCGAACTGCTGGTGGCCGATGCGGCCGATCTTGCCGCGGGCCCGGTCGCCCGGGCGATCCTGCCGTTCCCCGCTGCCCCACAGGTGCACGGCAACTGGGCGTCTGCCGGAGCGATGGGACTCGACCCCCTGGCCTAGTCGCAGGCAGGCGACGAAAAAGGGGGCGCCGCGGCGCCCCCTCGTCCTCACGCTTGCGCGCCTTTCCGGATCAGGTTTCGGTCGTGTCCGATGCCGAATACCGGTCGCGACGCTCGTCGACTTCAGACACGCGCAGGTTGTTCTGCACGTGGCCGACGCCCGAAACGTCTTCCGCGCAGTCTTCCGCGCGGCGCTTCTGCAGGCGGGTCGACACCGTGCCGTCCAGCGTCACTTCGCCGTCTTCCACCTTCACGCGGACGTTGCGGGCATCGACCGCCCAGTCGTTGGTCAGGTTCTCGTTCACGTCCTCGCGGATGCGTTCGTCGGAGCGGGTGTAGTCGCTCGGGCCGCGGCCGCGATGGTCCATTTCGCGCCGGCGCTGGGCATCTTCGTCGCCGAACCAGCTGGCGATTTCATCGCTTGTCCGGTCCCACCAGTCGCGTTCGCGCCGCGGGTCGCTGTAACGCGCACGGCGGTATCCGTCGTCCTGCTCGCGGTAGTCGTCGCTGTAGGTGCCCTGGGGCGCGCCGCCGTAACGCGGAGACCAGCGGCCGGTCGGCGAGTTGAAGTCGCGCCCGCCCTGGTCCTCGGAGGTGAAGCTGGCGTAACGGCGGCTGGTATCAGGGCCATAGCCCGAATTCGCGCCCGTATGTGCTGTAGTCGCCGCGGTGCGAAGGTTCGCGATCGCCGTAGCCTCGGTCGACGGTCACCGTAGTCGCGTTGGCCCCAGCCCCGCTCACGGTTGCGATCGCGGCTGTAGGAATCCCTTTGTCCGCCAGACCTGCTGCGGCGGGGTACCAGGATCACTTCCTCGTAGTAGAAGTCCGAGCCGCCGCGGCCGGGCTCGCCCATCTGGCGATTGCCGCCGTAGCTGTCCTGGTCGTTGTACCCGGACTGCTGGCTACCGGAAGAATCAGCGAATTGGTCCTGCTGGCGGCTCTCGCCGTAGTCTTCGTCGCGGTAGTCGCGGTCGTTGCGATTGCGGTCGGCCATGTCGTTTCTCTCCTGCTGATTGCTGTCGCGAAACATCGGCGGCTCCCGCCGACAGCGGGGCGGAGCTTCGCCTGTTGCACGGATAGAACGCACCGCGCGGCCTCGTTGTTTCCCCGCCCGGCCCGATCCGCGGGCGGCTGGTCGAAACGCAGGGCTCGAGAAGCGCTGCAATGAACACCGTTTGGCGGAATCATCGCTCGGCCGTAGGTGGTAGGCGGCACGCGGCCGGAGTAGGTTGCGGACCCATTCGCAGGCTTTTCCCGTTTCTTCTCAAGCGTGACCGAACCCGTCATCCCTCCAGAGATCGCCGCCTGGTTCGCCGGGCGTGGCTGGCGTGTGCGGCGGCACCAGGCCGCGATGCTGGCCGCGAGCGAAGCCGGGCGCGACGCGCTGCTGGTGGCCGACACGGGCGCGGGCAAGACGCTCGCCGGTTTCCTGCCCACGCTGGCGGACTTCTGCCCTTCGCGCGGTGCGCTGCCCGAAGAGGGGCTGCACACGCTCTACGTCTCTCCGCTGAAGGCGCTGGCGCACGACGTTCAGCGCAACCTCGTCACCCCGGTCGAGGAGATGGGGCTGCCGCTGCGGATCGAGACGCGCAGCGGCGACACCCCCTCGGACCGTAAGCGCCGCCAGCGGGTCCGTCCGCCCAACGTGCTGCTGACCACGCCCGAATCGCTCTCACTACTGCTCAGCTATCCCGACAGCTTCGAATTGTTTCGCGGGCTGAAGCGTGTGGTGATCGACGAGATCCACGCCTTTGCCACCGGCAAGCGGGGCGACCTGCTGGCCCTGGCGCTGAGCCGCCTGCAGGCAATCGCGCCCGACATGCGGCGCGCCGCGCTGTCGGCCACCGTGGCCGATCCGCAGGCCTTTCGCGAATGGCTGGCGCCCTGGGGCGAGATCGACCGGGTGGCCCTGGTCGAAGGCGAACCCGGCGCTCCGGCCGAGGTGGAAATCCTCCTGCCGAGGGAAGAGCGCGTGCCCTGGGGCGGGCATGCGGCAATCTGGGCGATTCCCCAACTCTACGAGGAAATCCGCCGCAACCGCACGACACTGATCTTCACCAACACCCGCTTCCTTGCCGAATACATCTTCCAGCAGCTTTGGGATGCGAACGACGATACGCTGCCGATCGGAATCCACCACGGCTCGCTGAGCAAGGAGGCGCGGCGCAAGGTGGAAGGCGCGATGGCGCGCGGCGAGCTGCGCGCGCTCGTGGCCACCGCCAGCCTCGACCTTGGGGTCGACTGGGGCGACATCGACCTGGTGGTGCAGATGGGCGCCCCCAAGGGATCGAGCCGCCTGTTGCAGCGCATCGGGCGCGCCAACCACCGGCTCGACCAGCCGAGCCGCGCGATCCTGGTGCCGGGCAATCGTTTCGAGTTCCTCGAGGCGACGGCGGCGAAGGACGCGGTCGACGAGGGTCAGCGCGACGGCGAGGACTTCCGTCCCGGTGGGCTCGATGTGCTCGCCCAGCACGTGATGGCCTGCGCCTGCGCCGCCCCGTTCGAAGAAGACGCCTTGCTGGGCGAGGTTCGCTCAAGCCTGACCTACGCATGGCTCGACGAGCCGACCTGGCAGCGGGTGCTCCATTTCGTCGCCACCGGGGGATACGCGCTCGAAGCCTACGACAAGTTCCGCCGCATCGTGCGCGACGCGGATGGAACCTGGCGGCTGGCCCATCCCGAGCACGCCGCGCGGCACCGCATGAATGCCGGCATCATCGTCGATTCGGAAATGATCGAGATTCGCTTCCGCAACGGCCGTTCGCTGGGCAAGGTGGAAGAACAGTTCGCAGCCTCGCTTTCGGCCGGCGACACCTTCCGCTTCGCCGGAATGGACCTCGAGGTGGAGGCGTTTCGCGATCTCGATCTGGTCGTGCGGGCGGCGCGGAAATCGGCCACGATCCCCAGCTACATGGGCTTGCGTCTGCCGCTGACGACGCATCTTGCCGATCGGGTCCGGGCCATGCTGGTCGACCGTTCGGAATGGGGCCGGTTTCCCGATGACGTGCGCGAATGGCTGGAAGTGCAGGATTGGCGCTCGCGGATGCCCGGGCCGGACACGCTGCTGGTCGAGAGCTTCCCCCACGCCAAGCGCGAGTACACCGTCTATTACACCTTCACCGGGTGGAACGCCAACCAGTCGCTCGGGATGCTCATCACCAAGCGGATGGAAGAGCTGGGGCTCATGCCCGGCGGGTTCGTGGCCAACGACTATTCGCTGGCGGTCTGGGGGCTGAAGCCGGTGACCGATCCGGCCCCGCTGCTCTCGCCCGATATCCTGACCCACGAATTCATCGAATGGGTGCAGAACTCGCACCTCCTGCGCCGCGCCTTCCGCGAGGTGGCGGTGATCGGCGGACTGGTAGAGCGCCAGCACCCGGGCAAGCGCAAGAGCGGCAAGCAGGTCACCTTCTCGACCGACCTGATCTACGACGTTCTGCGCAAGTACGAGCCCGACCATGTGCTGATCGAGGCGGCCTGGGCCGACGCCCGCGCGCGAATGACCGACATCGGCCGACTGGGCGAGCTGCTGGACAGCGCGGCCGAGAGGTTGGTCCACGTGGAGCTCGACCGCGTAAGCCCGCTGGCCGTGCCGGTCATGGTGATGATCGGGCGCGAGAGCCTGCCGCAGGGCTCGGTCGACGAGGAGCTGCTGCTGGAGGCGGAAACACTCGCCGGGGCGGCCATGCGGCTGGAAGACGCGCCCGACTGGCTGGCCGAGGACGAAGCCTAGCGCGGGGGCGCCGCGCCTGGCTTCGCCGGCAGTTCGACAGGACTTCGCGCAAAAGAAAAGGGGCGGATCGCTCCGCCCCTTCGCTTGTTCGATGTTCTTCTGCCGGGATCAGCCCTTGCCGAAGACCCGGTACTTCTCGTTGCCGACGAAGCCGAACTTGGTGATGCCCGAGGCCTTGATGATGTTCAGCACCTGGGCCGAAAGATCGTAGCTCGCCTCGGCTTCAGGCTCGAACTGCAGCTCGGGCTCGACCGGCATGGCGAGCGAGGTCTGCAGGTTGGACGTCAGCTCGCCGGGCGTGATCGGCGTGCCGTTCCACAGGATCTCGTTCGCCTGGGTCAGAACGAGCTTGTTCTTGATCGGGTCGACCGGCGGCGGCGTGTCGTTCGGGTTCGCCACCGGCAGGTCGATGTTGACCGAGTTCGTCACCGGGGGAAGCGTGAAGATGAGCATGATGAGGAGCACGAGCATGACGTCGATCAGCGGCGTCGTGTTCATTTCCATCATCGGCTGGCCGTCGTCTGAACCGCCTGACATTGCCATTGCTAGATACTCCTGATTTCGTCTCTGCCAGCCCGGCTCAGTTCAGCGGACGCGGGTTGGAAATGAACCCGACGGTCGGATAGCCGGCGTACTGGACGTTGAAGATCGTGCCAGCGACGCAGCGCCACGGCGTGTTTACGTCGGCGCGTATGATCACCTGCGGGATCTTCTCGGGATCCTGCATGATGGCTTCGGCCCCGCCTTCGCGCTGCACGATCTTGTCGAGCCGCTCGAACGCCTGGTCGTAGAGCTCCTGCGAGTCCACCAGCGTCGCGTTGTTGAAGTACACCCGGCATTCGCCGTTACGCGTCGCGCCGGTGTAGTCCGAGTTCGACAACTGCGGCGACCGGCCCTGGGCGTCGGTCGTCGACACCGCGATCAGCAGGTTCTCCACCTTGTCCTTTGTCTCGGCAGCTTCGAACACCGGGATCTGGAGCTTCTCGATCGTCTGCAACGCCACCGGAACGGTGATCAGGAACATGATCAGAAGCACGAGCATAACGTCCACTAGCGGCGTGGTGTTGATGTCGGACATCGGCCGATCGTTGCCGCCGCCACCCGTTGAAATCGCCATGTGTCGCGTCCTATCTCAAAACTTCATTTGCCGTTTCGCGGGGGCGAGCTTCCCGCATGCCGGTGCTCGCCCCCGAGAATGCGGGATCAGGCCTTGGCGACCGGCTTGGCCGGGGCCGTGGCAGCCGCCTTGCCGGCCTGCTGGGTCGAGGTCTTCGTGATGACTTCCGGCCGCACCGCGCCGCGCGAGGTGATGTTGGCGAGGATGTCGGTCGAAAAGCCCGAAAGCATCTCGGCGATCTTCTTGTTGCGCGCCTGCAGCCAGTTGTAGGCGAGCACCGCCGGCACCGCGACGAGCAGGCCGATGGCAGTCATGATGAGCGCCTCGCCGACCGGGCCGGCGACCTTGTCGATCGAACCCGATCCGGAGATCGCGATGCCGATCATGGCGCGATAGATGCCGATAACGGTACCGAGCAGACCGACGAACGGAGCCGTCGCACCCACGGTCGCGAGGAACGGCAGGCCGCCTGCGAGACGCGAGTTGATCGCCGCTTCCGAACGCGCGAGCGAGCCGTGCATCCAGTCGTGCGCTTCGAGCGAGTCGGTCATCTTCGTGTGCTGCGCCTCGGCGGCCAGCGCATCGTCGACCAGCTGGCGCCAGGCGCTGTTCTTCTCGAGCTTCGTGACGCCTTCGGAAAGCGTGTTGGCACGCCAGAAGTTGCTGCGGACGCTCTTGTACTGGCGCATGATCTTGCCCTGCTCGAGGAGCTTGGTGATCATGATGTAGAACGAGCCGACCGACATGATGACGAGCACGGCGAGAATCGAGTAGGCGATGGCACCGCCCTGTTCGAGGGCTTCGGTGAAGCCGAACTTGGCGGCCGGCGCGTCAGTCGCGGCGGCAGCAAGAATGTCAATAAGCATGCGGGTTGTCCTCTCTGAAGAAGTTCTAAAGCAGTATCAGTTGAGCCTGTAGGTGATGCGGGTCGACCAACGCCCCGTGGTCGGATTGCCTGCATCGTTCAACGCCGGCTTGAACCGGGCGAAACGCGTGATGTCGGTGCAGGCCGCATCGTCGAGCGTGCTCGACCCGCTCGAAGACGTAACCGAGCAATCCGCCACGCGACCTTCCGCATTCACCGTGACGGTAAGACCGACGGTGCCCTGCTCCTCGTTACGGATCGCCCGCGGAGGATAGTTGTCGATGATGCGCTGCTGCCAGCGGCCCTGACCGTCGGGCTGCGCGCCACGAGCCTGCGAAGGCGGCGGCGGCGGCGGCGGCGGAGCCGGCGGCGCGGCAGGCGGGATGATCCGCACCGGCGGAGCCGGCGGCGGAATCACCGTCGTCACCTGCACGGGCGGCGGCCTGACCGAAACGTTGATCGGCGGCGGTGGCGCGACCGGCGGCGGAACGACGTCCGGCTGCTCCGGCGGCGGCGGCGGTTCCTCCTCCGGCGGCGGCGGTTCTTCCACGTCCACCGTCGTCACCCGTTCAACCAGCTTCTTGGCCGCCGAATAGGCAAGGCCGGTCACCAGCGCATAGCCGACGAGAAGATGGAGAATACCGACAATGACAATCGCTACGATGCGATTGGTGCTCATTCCTTGGTCAGCGTAAGCCATCCAGTCCCTTCACTCCGTTACCCGTCCGGACCCCAAGGCCCGGCAAGCCCGACAAAGCCCGTAGGACTTTCATCCTCTCAGGCTCTTCCGGGCCATGTCCACCATGAAGGCTGCGGCGCGATCGGCCGTTACCGATCGCAGGCCAACCAGCCCGGGACCCACAGTTTATTGCTGTTTTCAGGGGTCCCTATTTCGCCGAGCCTTAGCCGCGAAGCAATGCATGGGCAAACGCTTTATCGGTTAACACGGGATTCAGGCCCAAACGACTTCCAACTGAGGACCCAGGGCCGTTTGCGCTCGCCGCCACCCTTCTGCATGGAGTCGCCACGATGCGAATCGATTCGTCCCTGACCTGCCGCCCCGCTCAGCGCCTGCTGGTCGCCTTGCCGGCTCTACTGGCCGCCTGCGCCCTTCCGGGCCAGGCCCAGACTCCGCCGGCCCCGGTGGCCGCGAGTATGACCTACCCCGATCTCGCCGGCCTCGTGGAAGCTTCCCCGGTGGTCGCCCGCGTGAAGGTGAAGGACCAGGTCGCGGTCAAGCCCGAGCGTGCGCCGGGCCTCGCGCCCGGCCGCGTGCGTCTCTACCTCGAGACCGAGACCGAAGCTGCGCTCAAGGCGCCCGCGGCGCTCGGCGATTCGTTCGCTTACCTGGCCGATGTCCCGGCGGGGCCGAAGGGCAAGCCGCCCAAGCTGAAGAAGCAGTCGTTCATCGTCTTCGCGCGGCCCGTCCCGGGCAAGCCCGGGCAGTTGCAGCTCGTCGAGCCCGATGCGCAGATCCCGACAGACGCCGAGACGGAGGCTCGCCTGCGCTCGATCATCGTGGAGCTCGCCGCGCCGGACGCAGCGCCGCGAATCACCGGGGTGCGCGATGCCATGTCGGTCGCGGGCAACCTCGCGGGCGAATCGGAGACGCAGATATTCGTCGAGACGGCGGACGGAACGCCGGTGTCGCTCACGGTCCTGCGCCGGCCGGGCATGGCGCCGACCTGGGGCGTTGCGTGGACCGAACTGGTGGACCAGGCGGCCCGGCCGCCCGAAGCCGACACGCTCGCCTGGTATCGGCTCGCCTGTTCGCTGCCCGCCGAACTGCCGCGCAAGGCGTTCATCCAGCGCGAAGCGGACGCGCAGGCCCAGGTACGGGCCGACTACGCGCTGATCCTGCGCCAGCTCGGCCCCTGTGACCGCACGCGCCAGTCGTCCTGATCGTATCGCCTGCAACCGTCCCCTAGCCAACGGCGAGGCGGGGCCCTAACCGGCGGCCCGCTTCAACGTAGGGGACCCGAAGATGACCGAACCGCAGTCGACCGCGCCGCTCAGGATCGCCCTGGCCGGACTCGGCACCGTGGGTGCCGGGCTCGTTCGCCTGATCGAGACCAACGGCGACCTCATCGCGCGCCGCGCGGGGCGGCCGCTGGAAATCGTCGCCGTGTCGGCCCGCGACCGCGCCAAGGACCGCGGGATCGACCTGTCGCCCTACGCCTGGGAGGACGACATGACGGCGCTGGCCGAGCGCTCCGACGTGGACGTGGTGGTCGAACTGGTCGGCGGAGCGGACGGCCCGGCGCTCACCACCGCCCGCAAGGCGCTCGGCACGGGCAAGGCGCTGGTCACCGCCAACAAGGCCATGATCGCCCATCACGGACTGGAACTGGCGCAACTCGCCGAAGCGAACGGCGCGGCGCTGCGCTTCGAGGCTGCCGTCGCCGGCGGAATCCCGGTCATCAAGGGCCTGCGCGAAGGCGCCGCGGCCAATCGCATCGAACGCATCTTCGGCATCCTCAACGGGACCTGCAACTACATCCTCTCGACGATGGAGCAGACCGGGCGCGACTTCGGCGAGGTCCTCGCCGAGGCCCAGGCGCTCGGCTACGCGGAGGCCGACCCGACGTTCGACGTCGAGGGGATCGATGCGGCCCACAAGCTCGCGATCCTCGCCGCCATCGCCTTCGGGGCCAAGATCGACTTTCCCGCGGTCGATGTCGGCGGGATCGGCCGGGTGCGCGCGGCCGATATCGCCCAGGCGGGCGTGCTCGGTTATCGCATCCGGCTGATCGGTACCGCCGAAGTCGATGACAGGGGCGAGCTGTTCCAGCGCGTCAAGCCCTGCCTGGTGCCGCTCGGCCATCCGCTCGCGGCGGTCGAGGGTGCGACCAACGCCGTCGTGGCCGAGGGCAACTTTGCCGGGGCGCTGCTGTTTCAGGGCGCCGGCGCGGGCGACGGACCGACGGCGAGCGCCGTGGCGGCCGACATCGTCGACATAGCGCGCGGCGATACCGGCGCGCCGTTCTCGGTCCCGGCGGCCGGGCTGGAGGCGCTCGCCCCGGCCGATTCGGGCCACCGCACCAATCGCACCTACCTGCGCTTCGTCGTGGCCGACCGCCCCGGCGTGCTGGCCGAGATCACCGCGGCCATGCGCGATGGGGGAGTCTCGATCGAGAGCCTGATCCAGCAAGGACGGCCGGAGGAAGGCGGCGAGGTGCTGGTGGCCATGGTCACGCACGAGGGGCCCGAAGCCAACGTCGCCAAGGCGCTGGGCCTGCTCGAGGGCTCCGACAGCCTGGCCGAGCCGCCGCTGGTCATGCGCCTGATCGACTAGGAGCCGCCGGGCCCCTGGCGCGATTTAGCTCGGGCTCTGGCCGCTAGGGGCTGGCGGGCGTGTTCTCGCTGTCGCTCGCCAGCAGGATCGCGAGCGGCACCAGCGCGCCCAGGAGCAGCGCCCCGATGACCCAGTTTCCGACGAAACCGTCCACTTCGGCGACAGGCGACGGCGTGCGCTCCGGAGCAGCGTGAGCGGCTAGCGGGGCCAAGGCAAGGCCGGCTGCGGCGAGGGCTGCAAGGGCACTGCGGGCAAGGGTCATCGGGAACTCCACTGGTCGGCCCACACTGGCCGGGCACGCTCTGGCGAAGCAGGCTCTAGCGAAGGTTCGGGCCCGGCGAAACCGGGCAATTGCACTTGCGCTAGGGGCTGGTGGGCGCTTCGCCGCTGTCGTCCGTGACCACGAGGGCCACCACGACCGCCGCACCGAGCAGCAGGGCGAAGGGCAGCCAGGAACCGGCCAGCGATTCGCTCTCGGCGCTGTCGCTGGCGGCGCGCTGCGGGGTTGCCGCGGCAGCGGGCGCGGCAAGGACGAGCCCTGCGCCAGCCAGCGAGGCGAGGGCAACGCGGAGGGCGTTGCGGGGGGCGTTGCGGGGGGTGGTGCGGGGGCGCATCATGGGCTGTCTCCTTAGCATCGCGCCGACGGGCGCGATCCCCCGCAGTCTAGCGCGATCGACGGGCGGGCGAATTAAGGGGAACTACCAGGCGAAGCCCTGCTCGACCGCTTTCTTTTCCGCCCGGGTCGAACGGCGGCCGAGCGTGTCGTTGCGATGCGGGAAGCGCCCGAAGCGAGCGATCATGCGGTGATGCCCGCGGGCGAACTTCATGATCTCGGCATCGCCCAGCGCGGTGAAGTAGGCGAGGCTGGCGCCCTGATCGGCGATGTGCTCCGCGTGCATCAGCGGCATGGCGAGGAACTGGCGTCCGGCGGTGTTCAGGCCGGTGTCCCAGCCGCGATCGAGCGCTTCATACGCAATCGTTCGCGCCAGCGGATCGGTCGCGAATGCCAGCGGGCTGTCGCGATGGATATTGCGTGGGATCTGGTCGAACAGCAGCACCGCGGCACGGGCGGTGGCGGAATCTGTCAGGAAGGTGTCGGCAGGTTGGGTCCGAAGGGCGGCAAGCCAGCGCCCGAAGCGCTTGTCCAGCGCAGCGTCGACCTGCGGCGCAGGGCGAAACCAGTCCGCCGGCCGCAGATCGTGGAACCAGAAATGCAACAGGTCCGCCGCCCAGGCGCGCCGGGCGGCGGTCAAATGGTCAGCCTGCCTTCGTGTACGGCACGAAATCGTCGAGCATGACGATGCCGGTCATGAAGCCGTTCGTCCGGTCGACGGTGCGCATCGGCTCGATCGCGCAGAGGCGCGAGGGGCTGAAGCGGTCCATGATCAGGACATCGCTGGAATCCAGCATCCGCGGGTCGCGCGGGCGGGCGACCCAGATCGTGTCGCCGGCATCGTAGACCAGCGCCGTGCCGTCGATGATCTGCATCGCGTTGCTCGATCCGCGCATCGTGGTGATGCAGTTGCTCGGTTCGCCGGCGACGCGGCCTGCGAGCATCTTCTCGAGGCGCACTTCGCCCTTTTCCCGCGCCGACTTCGCGGCGACACCGCCGCCGGTCAGGGCAAGGGCCGCACCGGCCGCAATCAAAGCTAGTTTCTTCATGGTCGTTCTCCTGGGACGGACCCTAGCGCGCGAAGGCTGAACCATCGCTGACGCGCCGGGCCGATCAGGCCACGCTGCCGTCGCCGGGCGGTGGCAGGTCGCCCGGGGAAACCTCGCGGATGCCGTGCTCGGCCGGGCTGCCCGCCAGCACGAAGCGGCGGTCGCAATAGCCGCAGTCGACATAGCCCTTCTCGTCGATCTCGAGCCAGACGCGCGGGTGACCCAGCGCCGCCGGGCGATAGCCCGTGCCGCCACGGATCGCGCCGGCCCCGTCGCACGAGACGCGGCGAGTGTCGACTATGGTGATTTCAGGTACGTCGATCATGTCCTTTCCGTTATCGCGAAGCGCGCACTGGCGCAACTGGCCGCGCGCTCCTAAAGCGCCAGCCATGAGCGACAACGGACCCGCCATCGAGATCCGCGATCTCGTCAAGGAATACGCCTCTTCCGGAGACGCGCTGCCCAAGCTGGCGTTGAAGGGCGTGAGCTTCGATGTGCCGCAGGGCGGCATCTTCGGCCTGCTCGGCCCCAACGGCGCGGGCAAGTCGACGCTGATCAACATCATGGCGGGCCTGGTCAACAAGACCAGCGGCACGGTGAAGATCTGGGGCCACGACATCGACCGCGACCACCGCAACGCCAAGCTTTCGATCGGCATCGTGCCGCAGGAAATCGTCTTCGACCCGTTCTTCACCCCGTTCGAGGTGCTCGAGAACCAGGGCGGGATGTATGGCGTGGCCAAGGCGCTGCGCCGGTCGGACGAACTGCTGCGCGCGGTGCACCTGGCCGACAAGCGCAACGCCTATTCGCGCACGCTGTCGGGCGGCATGAAGCGCCGTCTGCTGATTGCCAAGGCGATGGTCCACTCGCCGCCGATCCTCGTGCTCGACGAGCCGACCGCCGGCGTCGACGTCGAGCTGCGGCGCCAGTTGTGGGAGCTCGTCACCGAGCTCAACGCCGAGGGCGTGACCGTGGTGCTTACCACGCACTACCTCGAGGAAGCCGAGGAGCTGTGCGACCGCATCGCGATCATCAACCACGGCGAGCTGATTACCGACAAGCCGACGCGCGAGCTGGTCGGCATGATGGGCGAGAAGGTCGTCGAGGTGACGGTCGACCGCGAGATCGCCGCCGCGCCGCAGGACCCGTCGTTCCTCAAGAGCGAGAAGACCGGCGAGCGTACGGTTGCGATCACCTACGACAAGGGACGGGTCACGGCCGGCCAGGTTCTCGCGCTGCTGCAGGCGCAGGGCTTCGCCATCGAGGACGTCACGACCCGCGAGGCGGATCTCGAAGACGTCTTCGTCCAGCTCACCAGCGGCGTGCCGGAGCCTGCCTGAGCGACCTTTCCGACGAGATCGTTCCGGGGATCGCGCTCGACGGCGATGTTTACGTCGTCGACCTGATCATGGACGGGATCGTCGGCCGCACGTTCCTGAAACGCTGGGACCTTACGCTCGACCTCGCCAGCGGCCGGGCCTGGCTCGCCCCCGCGGCGGAATAGGACGACCTGGCTAGAGCGTAGCCGCCTTCTTGAACCGCGCGGCCTTCTTGATCGCGTGGTCCTTCGCCTGGTCTTCGCAATCTGCTTCGGCGAGGTTTTCGATCTCGTCGGCCGCGCGCGACAGCAAGCCCTGCAACGCGGCCTTTTCCTGCCTGACATTCTCAAGCTTGTGGCGAAGCTTGCGCTCTTGCGAAGATTCGTCTGTCACGCCCCGTCCTTTCGTTTCGCCCAGTCTATATCGCGCCTGCGAAGAGAGGCAAGCGCCAGGACGGGGGCGGGCAAGGCCGGAACGGCTTGCCGCCCGCCGCGCTGCCCGCCATGACGATGCGATGACAGCGCATTCCACCGACATCCTCGTCATCGGTTCGGGCGCAGCGGGGCTGACCGCGGCGCTCGGCCTGGCGCAGCACCACAAGGTCACGGTGCTCGCCAAGGGCCCGCTGACCAGCGGCAGCACGGCCTGGGCGCAGGGCGGCATCGCCGCCGTGCTCGACGCGGGCGATACATTTGCCGAACACATCCACGACACGATGGTGGCGGGGGCCGGGCTGAACCGGCTGGAGACGGTCGAGTTCGTCGTCGAGCGCGCCCCGGCGGCGATCGAGCGGCTGGTCGAGCTCGGCGTGCCGTTCAACACCGAGGGGGCGAATCTCCACCTCACGCGCGAGGGCGGGCACAGCCATCGCCGCATCGTTCACGTGGCGGACGCGACCGGCTGGGCGGTGCAGGCCGCGCTGCTCAAAGCCGCCGAGGAAAACCCCAACATCACCCTGTTGCCCGACCGGACCTGCGTCGATCTCATCACCGGGCGCAACGAGGAGCGCTATTCGGGCTCGGGCCGGATCTGGGGCGCCTACGCGCTCGACACGGCGACCGGAAAGGTCCGGGCCCACACCGCGCGGGCGACCGTGCTGGCGGCAGGCGGGGCGGGCCGCGTGTACCAGTTCTCGACCGCCCCGCGCGGCGCGACCGGCGATGGTATCGCGATGGCCTGGCGGGCCGGGGCGCGCGTCTCCAACATGGAGATGATGCAGTTCCACCCGACCTGCCTGTACAATCTCGAGGTCAAGAACTTCCTCATCACCGAGGCGGTGCGCGGCGAAGGCGGCAGGCTCGTCAATCCCGTCACCGGCCACCGCTACATGCCCGATTACGACGAGCGGGCCGAACTCGCCCCGCGCGATATCGTTGCGCGGGCGAACGACGACCAGATCAAGCGCTACGGCCTCGACTACGTCCACCTCGATATCAGCCACCAGCCGCCTGAATTCGTGAAGGAGCACTTCCCGACCATCCACGAAAAGCTGCTCGGCCTCGGCATCGACATGACCACGGAGCCGATCCCGGTCGTCCCGGCACAACATTATACCTGCGGCGGAGTTCTCGTCGGGCTCGACGCGCGGACCGACCTGCCGGGCCTGTGGGCGGCGGGCGAATGCACCGAGAGCGGGCTGCACGGCGCCAACCGCCTGGCCTCGAACAGCCTGCTCGAATGCTTCGTCTTCGGCGAGGCCGCGGCGAAGGACATCCTCGACTGCTGGGACGAGCTGGCCCCGCCGCCGCCGATCCGCGAATGGGACGAGAGCCGGGTGACCGATTCCGACGAGGAAGTGGTCATCAAACAGAACTGGACCGAGATCCGCCGCTTCATGTGGAACTACGTCGGCATCGTGCGCACGACCAAGCGGCTGGAGCGCGCGGCGCACCGGATCAAGCTGCTGCACGACGAGATCGACGACTATTACGGCCACTTCCGGGTGACGACCGACCTCATCGAGCTGCGCAACCTGCAGCAATGCGCCGACCTGATCGTGAAGAGCGCGCTCAAGCGCCACGAGAGCCGGGGCCTGCACTTCATTCTCGATTACCCGGAAACCCTGCCCGAGGCACGCGACACTGTCCTGGTGCCCTGACGCCGGCCGTTGCCCGGCCCGGCCTCTTTGCCGCGCTGGCCGGCTAGCCGACGCCCAGCAGTCGCCCGAGCAGGATCAGCGCCATCGCACCCAGCACGCTGGCGAGGCAGCCGGCGCGGTTGAAGTCGCGCCGCCCGCGACTGGTCAGCAGACCCGCCAGGAGCGATCCGCCGAGGCCCAGCAATATCGTGGCAAGCCAGCCCATCTCGACCGCGCCGGGATAGAACCAGCGGGCGAGCGCACCGACGATCAGGCCGGCGAGGATGGCCGACAGGATGTTGAGCATCGGAGATTTCCTCCCCGGTCGCCTGGCGCGGGAGCTTTGCCCGCGGCCCTGTTGCAGGCAGCATGACACGATCGTTCCTGCTTGTCGCCGGGTCGCTGGCGCTCGCCGCCTGCTCTTCCGAAACGCCGACGATGCCGGTGAGGACGGGGCCGCGACGCACCCCCACGCCCACTTCCGCCGCGGCAGAAAGTGGCGGCGCGCGCGGACGGTCCTTTGCCTACACCATGCTGTCGGACTGCGAGACGGTGCGCGAGGAGACCGAGGAAGGGCAATATCTCGAGCAGGAATGCCCGGGTCTCGGCGGCTACGGCGTGATCTCGACCGTCGGCGACCTGCGGGCGAACCTGCAACTGGCCCCGCCGGGCGGCACGCCGACCAGCCTCGACCTGTCGCAAATCGGCGGCGGCGGGTTCAGCGCGCTCGGCGAAACGCTGGAATGGCGCGGGCCTGCCGGGAAACCCCTGGCGCCCAATTCGCTGATCATGCGCTACAACGTGGTCGAGAATCCCGAGACGAACGAGGACGTTTCCACCGCCTCGTCGCGCGTCTCGCGCCAACGCCGTGCGTCATTGGCAAGGTCCCGCCCGGGGCCGGTCAGAACGCCAAGGCGCGCGACCTTGCCGATGCCGGGGCCGATGCCGGGGCCGATTGCCTGGCGGGTTGATCCTTGCGCAAGCGGCCCCATCTCGGTTCCGAAGTTGCGCGCCCGGATTCGATCGATTCACAACTGGCCGGGGACAAAAAAAATTTCGGACAACTCATTTTGACTCTTGCGCCGCGCACGGCCCTAGGAAGTCCGCCGCGTCGCACCGTGTCAGGCCGACAAGACACCGGCCCCGAAATGGTCGCGCCGGCTTTAATCGTGGCTTAACCCTCTTGCGCCCGATTCCGCGTTGAATCACTATGGCTAGTGGTTGGGTTGCGGGGCACACCCACAAGACCTAGATTCCAGCACGACGCGCGACAGTGTCGCGCAAGGACGGAATCGGGCCGGTTCAAGGACTCCGCGGCATCGGCTGGGGACAGATGGGGGATAAGTTTTTGCCCCCGTTCAGGCGCGAATTGCTAGGGTGTGTCTTCGCCCACGCGATTCGAACATAGGCGGAACATCGCGGCTCTCTCGGAGTTGCGGCCAGTGGCGATCGGGGGACTGCGAGCAATGGAATTTCGGAACGGGGATGAAGCGGCGATGGGCCTTGGCGAACTCGACATGGGCGTGACGGCCGGAGAGCCCGCAGCGGCCCCGAAGAAAGCGGTGAAAATGGACAAGAAGGACGAAGGCAGCGAATCGCTGGTGGTCGAAGCGGCCGCCGCCGAAGCCATGGCCGAGGCGCTCAAGGCGGCTGTCAAACCGGTGGACGATTCCAAGTCGGTCCGCGCGCGCCGCTTCAACGTCGTGACCGACGAATCGCGCGACGCTCTGCTGACCGAGTTCGGCAAGGAAACCCTGACCGACCGCTACCTGCTGCCGGGCGAAAGCTACCAGGACCTCTTCGCGCGCGTGGCCGACGCCTATGCCGACGACCAGGAGCACGCCCAGCGGCTCTACGACTACATCAGCCGCCTGTGGTTCATGCCGGCGACCCCGGTGCTGTCGAACGGCGGCACCGGCCGCGGCCTGCCGATCTCGTGCTACCTCAACTCCGTGTCCGACAGTCTCGAAGGCATCGTCGGCACCTGGAACGAGAACGTCTGGCTGGCCAGCCGCGGCGGCGGCATCGGCACCTACTGGGGCCACGTGCGCGGCATTGGCGAGCCGGTCGGCCTCAATGGCAAGACCAGCGGCATCATTCCCTTCGTGCGGGTGATGGATTCGCTGACGCTGGCGATCAGCCAGGGTTCGCTGCGGCGCGGTTCGGCCGCCTGCTATCTCGACATCTCGCATCCCGAGATCGAGGAATTCCTCGAGATCCGCAAACCGTCGGGCGATTTCAACCGCAAGGCGTTGAACCTGCACCACGGCGTGCTGCTGTCGGATGCCTTCATGGAAGCCGTCCGCGCAGGGAGCGAATGGAACCTCCTCAGCCCGAAGGACGGTTCTGTGCGGGCCACCGTCGATGCGCGCAGCCTGTTCCAGAAGCTGGTCGAAACGCGCCTCGCCACCGGCGAACCCTACATCGTCTTCTCGGACACCGTGAACCGGATGATGCCGGCGCACCACCGCGAGCTCGGGCTCAAGGTTTCCACCTCGAACCTGTGCTCGGAAATCACCCTGCCGACCGGCGTCGACCACCTCGGCAACGACCGCACCGCGGTCTGCTGCCTCTCGAGCCTCAACCTCGAGACCTGGGACGAGTGGAACGGCGACAAGCTCTTCGTCGAGGACGTCATGCGCTTCCTCGACAACGTGCTGCAGGATTACATCGACCGCGCGCCGCAAGAGATGGCGCGGGCCAAGTATTCCGCCATGCGCGAACGCAGCGTCGGCATGGGCGTGATGGGCTTCCACTCGTTCCTGCAGATGAAGGGCATCGGCTTCGAAAGCCCGATGGCCAAGGTCTGGAACCTCAAGATGTTCAAGCACATCAGCGCCAAGGCAAACGAGGCGTCGATGATGCTGGCCGAAGAGCGCGGCGCGTGCCCGGACGCCGAGGAAATGGGCGCGATGGAGCGCTTTTCCTGCAAGATGGCGATCGCCCCGACGGCGTCGATCAGCATCATCTGCGGGGGCACCAGCGCCTGCATCGAACCGATCCCGGCCAACATCTACACCCACAAGACGCTGTCGGGTTCGTTCGTCGTGAAGAACCCGTACCTCGAGAAGCTGCTGCAATCGAAGAGCAAGGATTCCACCGCGGTGTGGAACTCGATCCTTGAGCGCGGGGGTTCGGTCCAGCACCTCGACTTCCTCTCACCGGAGGAAAAGGCGGTCTACAAGACCAGCTTCGAAATCGACCAGCGCTGGCTGCTCGAATTCGCCGCCGACCGCAGCCCGTTCATCGACCAGGCGCAGAGCCTCAACCTGTTCATCCCGGCGGACGTGGAAAAGTGGGACCTGATGCAGCTGCACTTCCAGGCGTGGGAGAAGGGCATCAAGTCGCTCTACTACCTGCGGTCGAAGTCGGTGCAGCGCGCCGGTTTCGCCGGCGGGGTGGAGACCGACAACACCAAGGCCGCCGCGCAATACAACCTCAGCGCCGGTGAAGGCACTGACTACGAGGAATGCCTGGCCTGCCAGTGACGGCCTGCCAATAGCGGGGCGGCCGTCCGGAACATTGCGCATCCCTCGTTCGTTTTTCGCGGAGGAGGGGCAGTGTCAAACCGCGGAGAAATCGGCCGTGCCCCTTTGGCTTGTGCAAACATCCCTCGCCGTCGCAATACTCGTCACCGCGGCCAGCGGCGTCTGGCTGATGATCAACGCCCGCGCTGTTGCGCGGCTGTTTCGTGGCACTGGCGAGATCGACCCCGGACCCGGCCCGCGCAGGGCCTCGCGCGGCACGGTCTGGGCGGTGATCGTTGCCTTCAACCTGGGCTGGATCGCGAGCGTGTCGATCTGGAGCTGGGCAATGGATTTAGACAACGTCGTCGAGACGCCGCGCCAGTAGGGCGGTTACCGCAGCGACAAAAAACGCCCCCGCGCCAATACCGGCCCGGGGGCGTTTTTGACGGCGCTGGGCCGCGCTGTTCGCGTCAGGCGCGGATCAGGATTTTTCTTCCTCTTCCATCGCGTAGGCGTTGGCGCCGGTGGCGCTGAGACGGACCTTGTCGCCCTCGATGTCGGCCACCAGCCCGAGCGGGATGTAGTGATGGTGCCCGGAATGTTCGCCGTCTCCTTCGGCCACCAGCGCGCTGGAGGACTTCTTGGTCAGCTTGATGCGGTCACCCTCAACTCCGTCGACTACCCCCACGGGCGCGCCGTCGGCGCCGATGACTTCCATGTGTTCCTTGATCTGGCTGGCGTCGGTCATGATGCTTCTCCTTCGATCTGCTTCGATGACCCAACGCTTCGCGGGCGCAGTCGGTCCCGCGCGATGCGACATTGCGCACCCCCGGCGCCGTGAATTGCAGCGCGGGCCCTCGTGGGGTATCGTGACCGCGTCTTCGGCCCGGGGAGAGGCTCATGGCATCGTATTGCACCACACGTCTCGCCGCCGCGGCGGCACTCGCACTCGCGCTGCCGCAGGCGGCTCACGCAAAGGGTATCTGGCTGGTCGAACGCAAGCCCGCCGGGGCCTGCACGATGACCGCCGTCTACCAGTCGGACCAGGCGGCGCCGGTGATGCTCTCGTTCGTGCTCGACCCGGCGACCCGCGACCTCGGCTTCGTCGCCGCGAGCGCCGGGTGGACCGATCTGGAGGCGCGCGAGGGCAGCCCGGCGGCGCTGCTGCTGCAGTTCGACGGCAAGACCCGCTATTCCCGGTGGCTCAACGAATCCGTGCCGATCGCCCACATGAGCGGCGACAACCGGGCGATCGCGGGTCAGTGGGGTTCCGAGAACGGCGCCGGCCTGGGCGAGGCGCTGGCGCAATCGCGCAACGTCCGGGTGACCGTCGGCGATACGGACCTGGGCGACTACGTTCTCGACGAAGCGCAGGCCTCGTTCGCCCAGCTCCAGCGCTGCGCCGCCAACGGATAACCCGCCGGACGAGGGCGCAAAGCCGGCGCTGGTGGCAGAATCTTAACCAATCGCGCCTAGGACAAGGCCATGGGCGCGCCGATCATCCGAGCGAGCAAGTACCACGGCGTAGCCGACCTCGGCATGTCGCGTTACGTGGTGCTCTATCTCTCCCAGACCAGCTGGCTGATCCTGGGCTGGTACCTTCTCAAGCATGCCTACTGGCCTTCGACCTGCACGCCCGACACCTTCGTCAAGATGATGGCCTGCTCGATCCGCCTGCCGGAAAACCGCGGCTGGATCGAAGCGGCGCTGCTGACCTGGCTGTGGTCGACGCCTATCCTGCTCCTGCTCGACGTTTCGCGCCGCTATCGCGCGTGGATGGAGCGGCGGAGCAAGTAACGCGCCCGGCGGCGTCAGTCCGTCCGGCGCAGCGGAGTGGCAAAGCCTTTCTGCTTTTCGCCCCTCGCATCGCGCGCGGTGGGTTTGTCGTCCTCCTCATCCTCGTGCGCTTCCCGGCCTTGGCGCGCGCCTCGGCCTCTCGCGGGCCGGTGCGCGGCGGTTCGCCGGGCGCTTCGCTGGCGACATTGGTCACGATGCGGGAGTTGTCGGGTTCGTATTCGCCCATGGGGGTATCTCCTGTGGTCTGTGGGCCGGGAGGAACGCGCACGGTGCCTAGGGCAGCGCGCTGCCGGCTTCGTTCTCCAGTGTGCGCAAGGCCGCCTGCGCAGCCTGCGCGGCGTGGGCCGGCTTGGCCCAGCCAGGCTGGCGGGCGCCCGTCACGTCGCACGTCGTGGTACAGCGCGTGACCGGCCCGAGGGCGTGCGGCTCGCGGTGGAGCGCGGGTTGCGGCGGCTTGATCTGCACGCCGCGCTGTTGCTGCTGGGGATGCCTGTACCACATGGCGGTTCCTCCTCTCCAGCCCTTAAATTCGCAGGCAAAAAACCGGTTCCGGCGATTTGCGACGAACCGCGCCGGATGCGCCGAAGCGTTTTCCCCAACGGAGCGCACCGCGGCCCTTCGTCCCCCGCGCCGGAAGGCTTAGCGTAGCGCCCGATGAGTTGCGCAGGGGCGGTGAAATTCCTTCCCGCAGCCGATTCCCTTTCAGGCCCGCAATCGCTATATATGGGGGCCGACGCGTTACGGAGACACCAGATGCCGCTGCTCGAAGCCCGCAAGACCTACAAGCCGTTCGAATATCCCGTGGGCCTATGAGTTCTGGAAACGCCAGCAGCAGATCCACTGGATGCCGGAGGAAGTGCCGCTGGGCGAAGACTGCCGCGACTGGGCGCAGAAGCTGTCCGAGCACGAGAAGAACCTGCTCACGCAGATCTTCCGCTTCTTCACCCAGGCCGACATCGACGTGCAGAACTGCTACCACGAGAAGTACGGCCGGGTGTTCAAGCCGACCGAGATCAAGATGATGCTGGCCGCCTTCTCCAACATGGAGACGGTGCACATCGCGGCCTACAGCCACCTGCTCGACACGATCGGCATGCCGGAAAGCGAATACGGCATGTTCCTCGAATATGCCGAGATGAAGGACAAGCACGACTACCTGCAGCAGTTCGGCGTCGACAATGACGAGGACATCGCCCGCACGCTGGCGATGTTCGGCGGGTTCACCGAAGGGCTGCAGCTGTTCGCCAGCTTCGCCATGCTGATGAACTTCCCGCGCTTCAACAAGATGAAGGGCATGGGCCAGATCATCAGCTGGTCGGTGCGCGACGAAAGCCTGCACTGCGAAGGCATCACCCGCCTGTTCCACGCCTTCACAAGGAACGCGACTGCCTGACCAAGGCGGTCAAGGAAGACATCATGGACATGTGCCAGAAGACGGTGCGGCTGGAAGACGCCTTCATCGACCTGGCGTTCGAAGCCGGCCCGGTGCCGGGCATGACCGCCAAGGAGATCAAGCGCTACATCCGCTACATCGCCGACTGGCGGCTGGGCCAGCTCGGCCTGCAGAGCATCTACATGGTCGAAGACCACCCGCTCCCCTGGCTCGCCCCGCTCCTCAACGGGGTGGAACACGCCAACTTCTTCGAAACCCGCGCGACCGAATATTCCAAGGCCGCGACCAAGGGAACTGGAACGACGTCTGGGCCAGCTTCGACCAGCGCCAGAAAGCCAAGGGCAGGGCCGCGAACGAGGACGAAGGCGAGGGCGACGGGCCGGGGTTGTTTGGGGATGATGCGGGCCGGGAGCGTGGCGGCGGAGTAGCGGAATTGTCTTCGAAGCCTCAGAGCACGCCAATGGACCTCCCCGATGAGGGAAAAAACGCGGATCAGGTACCCTCATTAAGGGTCGAAGACCGGCTCAGCTTGGAAATCGTGATTGCGCTCGTCGGTCCGGTAGCTTCTGGCGTGACAACTGCTGCTGAGCTGCTCTCGGAGACACTTAAGGAAGTTTACGACTACAACGTCGAAAATATCAAGATAAGCCCCTTAATAAAAGAACACGCAAACGAGGTCGGTGAACACATTTCAGATGGGCTCACCGGCGAGGAGAGAATCGAAAAATTCCAGCTCGTGGGCAACAAGCTTCGTCAAGAGAAGTCGGGATCCTTCCTTATCGATTGTGCGATTGATAAGATTTTTAAGTTTAGGGTTGAAAGCGGAGGATTTTACCAACCTTCTAATGGAGCACCAGTCCCGCTCCAAAAGCGGTTTGCCTATATCATAGACTCGATCAAAAACCCTGCGGAACTTGAACGTTTGAGGCAGGTTTATGGCGATCTCTTATGGGTGGTAACAGTTTTCGCTCCGAGCCAAGTGCGCCTCAAGAGATTGAGCGCGGGTGGCGCTGATGAACTGATTGCCCAAACAGTGATGAAGAGGGACCAAGAGGACGACGAAGCAACAGGTCAACAGGTGAGTAAAACGGCCCATCGAGCGGACTATTTCATCCGTAATCATGCGGACACCCGTGATGCCCTAAAAAAGTCCACCGACCGGTTTTTGGAGGTGATTTTCGGCGAAGGTCTTCATACGCCGACATTCGACGAAAAGGGAATGATGCGTGCGTCATCCGCGGCTTTGGAGTTGGCATGTCTATCCAGGCAGGTGGGTGCATCAATCTATAGCAAGACCGGTGAACTAATCGGGGTTGGTTGCAACGACGTACCCAAATTTGGTGGCGGACTTTATAACGAGGACGACCAAGACGAAGATAAACGCTGTTATAAGTGGGGAGGCCGGGTTTGTCATAACGACGAGAGAAAAGCTCGGCTTGCCCGAGCGATTGCAAAGTCGATTTCGACCCCTGTAGAGGGAGGTGAGCGGGTCGATGAACCGAAATTCTCTTTCGATCAGGCGTTGAAAGCTGCGTCGCAGTCAGATGCGAAGAACCTGATTGAGTTTTCTGTCCGTTCACGCGGAGTCGCAGGCTATCGTCTCTGTTGCGCGAGAGGGGAGAAGGAGCCACGGCGGGCGGTGTTCTCTTCACGACAACGTATCCTTGCCATAATTGCGCTAGGCACATTGTGGCCGCGGGCATCCAACGGGTCGTTTTCATTGAGCCCTATAGCAAGAGTTTGGCGCTCGAACTTCATCACGACTCGATTTCCGAGACAGATGAGGCGGAGCACGTCAACTTCCAACAATATGAGGGTTTTGCGCCTCGCGCCGCTATGCGAGTTTTTTCGAGCGCAGGTAGGGATCGAAAGCGAGACGGAAAAATTATTGAGTTAAATCTGAAAGCTTGCAAAACCGCTGTTTCCTTCCCCATTAAGACTCTGCAGATAAACACAGAAGGTCTTGTAATTCAGCAATTTACTGGAGATTGAGCATGGGAAAAAAGGCGGGTGCGCACCCCTCCAACGCCGCCCAGTTGTCCCTCCTTATGCCAATTCGGGGTGGATATAGAAGCTCAACCACCGGCCAGTTCCTGTCGGATTGTGCGACGAAAAAATCTCATCGAGATGTGGTTTATCAGAGCCTATTGAGTGCGGGTCTTCGAAAAAACGAAAAAAAGTAAAGCCCATTATTGAGACGCGCCGAGCAAGTAATTCTCCCGAAGCCCTTTCTTCAAGCTTACTTGGTCGGCCTTCAACACCAACCCCCGCGATACCCCCGCCACTCTTCCGCCAACCCCTCGCGCACCAGCGTCTGGCCGAGGCTCTGGCCGTCGCGGGTGAGGGTGCGTAGCGAGCGGCCATAAACATCGGAATCGCGGCCCGAGCCGTCGGAGTTGGCCTCGACCGAAAACGGCGCCTCGTTGAGCAGCGCGAGCAGGCGCTCGGTCGCGGCGCGTCCCAGCTCCGCCTCGGCGGCACAGCCGGGGGAGGAGACCTCGGGCGCGTTGATGTCGGCCAGGCGGATCTTCTCGCCGCCATACCAGATCGTGTCGCCGTCGACGACGCAGGTCACCCGCACGCTGCCGTGGCACAAGTCGAACTGGCCATTCTCGCGGTCCACGATGCGCGGCATCTCGACCGCTGCGCTCTGCGGGCCGGTCGGCCAGAGGAACACGGCGGTGAACACCGCCAACGGCAGGGCGACGAGAGTGGCGATCCAGCGCCGCTGCCCCGCCGCCTTCGCGCGCCGTGCGTCGGCGAGACCGGCGACCGGCGAGCCTTTGCGCGGCCCGCGCGGCACCGCCCCACGCGGCGCGGAGCGCACGGGAACGGCTCTGAACGGCTTGCGCGTCATGGGCGCACATTGCGCCCAGGTAGTCAGCAATCGGTTAAGCGTGCCCACCCCTGCCCCCTCCCGCAGGCGGGAGGGGAATGCGGGCGTTGCGGGTGAGGGTGCGCAGCGAGGGGCAGGCGCTTGATAATCCTTCGGAAACCGGTGTGCGCTAAGGCAGCCCGATGGACGCGCGGATGCACCTGTTCGAACTGGGCGCGTACTACCTCATCGCGATCAATTTCGTGACCTTTGCCGCCTTCGGCATCGACAAGATGCTGGCCGAAGCGCGGGCGCGGCGCATCTCGGAGGCCAGACTTCTGAGCTTTGCCTGCATCGGCGGCTGGCCCGGCGCCTACGCGGGGCGGTACCTGTTCCGGCACAAGACCCGGAAGCGGTCGTTCTCGAACCAGCTTCATGTCATCGCCGGGCTCGAGATGGCCGTCCTGGCGGGCCTCGCCGCCGCTCCCTACTTCAACTGAATTTTCGCCGGGTTCGGTGGGATAGCGCCCAAGTCGGGGTTGGACGCGCCCACCCCCCGGCCCCCTCCCGCAGGCGGGAGGGGGAGTCCTTGCGCTAGTTGCTCCCCTCCCGCTTGCGGGAGGGGTTGGGGGTGGGCGCGGCGAGGCGCTCGACCTCGTGGCGGATGGCGATCGCGACGGCCTCCGGATCGCGCAGCACGTCGGCATTGGTGAAGCGCAGGGTGCGATACCCTTCGGCTGCCAGCCAGCGGTCGCGCGCCCCGTCCCGTTCGGGCTGGCGGTCGTGCGACACGCCGTCGAGTTCGACCACCAGCTTGTGCTCGCGGCACAGGAAGTCGGCGAAGAACGGGCCGATGGGCATCTGGCGGCTGAATTTCGCGCCGAGCTGGCCGCGCGCGAGGTAGCGCCAGAGCAGGCGCTCGGCGGGCGTTGCGGCCTTGCGCAATTCGCGGGCGCGTTGGGTGTTGCGGGGTGTCCATTCGGGCATCGGCGTTGTGCCTTGCCCACCCCTGTCCCCTCCCGCAAGCGGGAGGGGGATGCCTTGGCGTTGCGTTTCACTCCCCCTCGCGCAAGCGGGAGGGGGATGCGGGCGTTGCGCTATCTACTCCCCTCCCGCCTGCGGGAGGGGTTGGGGGTGGGCGCGGCGAGGCGATAGTCCGGCGCCGTCGCGAAAACACTTTCCTACATGGCGGGCCATCTGCTCCATCCTGCCCGATGGCGCACTCGTTCGATCTCGGCCTCTACCCGGCCACCCTTCGCCCGCGGCATGTGCCGCACCCTCGCACGCGTCGTCCGGCGCGCGTTGGGGTGTGTACTTCGTGTATACTTTCGCGCAGCGGCCCGGCTTTTCCCGCCCTCGGCTGCCGGCCCGCGCCATCCCGCGCCATCCCGCCCCGCGCCCGCGCCGAGCCGACGGAACAAGGCCGCGCGCCGTTCGCTTGGCATTCGTCCCCAATGGGAAAGGATCGCATTTCAAATGGCTTACGAAAACGACAGTTACACCCGCGACGGCACCGACAACGAAGTCGACGCCGGCGACACCACCACCCTCAACACCCTGATCGCCACGCTGATCGACAGCGTCGAGGGCTATCAGAAGGCGGCCGCCGACACCGAAAACACCCGCTTTGCCGAGATGTTCAACGCCCGCGCACAGGAGCGCCAGGCGGCGGTCGGCACGTTGCAGGCCGCGGTCGCACGGCTGGGCGGCAACCCGGAGGACGACGGCACGACCACTGGCGCCGTCCACCGCGGGTGGATCAACCTGAAGGAAGCCGTGGTCGGCCGCGACGACGAGGCGATCGTCAACTCGGTCGAGAGCGGCGAGGACTATCTCAAGGAGAAGTTCGAAACCGCGCTCAAGCACGCCGACCTTCCGGCCGAGGCGCGATCCGCGGTCGAGCAGGCCTGGACCTCGGTCAAGGCCGGCCACGACCAGATGAGCCAGCTCAAGCACGCCATCGATTGATCCCCGGTCGAAGCGCGTCACGCGGGGGCGGCGTATCTTCGGATGCGCCGCCCTTCGCTTCGTTCGGGAGAGGCCGCTTTGGGGAACCCGCGCTCCGCCGGTGCGTCGATTGCAGGCGACATTCCACAGGAGGAAGCGATGGAAAACGTCACCCGGCAAGACCGCGAACGCGAGCTGGAAGGGCTGCTGGCGCGCCTGCGCGAGCATCCCGAGCAGTCGCTGACCGAGGAGCGCAAGCGCGTTGCCGTGTTGCAGCGCACGCTCGCCGGCCATCCCGCAGACGCATCGGCCGAGGCTGAGCGGCGGCGCGTCCGCGAAGGGCCGCCCCGGTCGCCACTGCGCCGCGGCGAGGCTCTGTTGCGGCGAGCCGCCGGAACATTCCAGCGCGCCGCGCGCTTTGGAAGCGGCCCAGCAGGAAAGCTTGCCGATCAATGGCTTAGCCTTCCTGCACTCATCCAGCAATCGGCTGGCCGAACCCCAAAACCGGCCGGCGGATGGGGCGGCGCGCAGTTCTGCGTGTCGCCCTTTCGCCCTTCTCCCGTGCGATCCTGCCGCTTCCCGCGGGCCGGGCGCCTTGCATCGCGCCCGCCGGCATGGGAAAACCCGGCCAGGCCGCTACACTGGACCGCCTGCGCAAGGAGATCGACATGACCCGCCTCACCTTTGCCGCCCTGCTGCTGCTCGCCCCGGCGCTCGCCGGATGCGGGGAGCCGGAGGAAAAGACCTATGTCACCGACACCGTCGACAAGAGCGGCGGCGAACTGATCGTGCGCGATGCCGACGAGCCTTCGATTCCCGTCAACGTGCCGGAAACGCCGATGACCAACGTGCCGGTGGGCGAAGACACCCCCGCGCCCGCCGCCAGCCCCCCCGCCGCCAGCCCCGACGCCCCGCCGGCGGCGCAGTAACGTTACCCTACAAATGGGGACCGACGGCCGTCCGGGCCTGCGCTAGACCACCTGCGCGACCCAGGACGGCTTTAGTCGTCACACCTTCCGGGCCCCCGGCCTGCTTCGGCAGCCCGGGGGCCTTCTTTTCAGCCGCGGAAGCACGATGGTCCCCCCGGATCGACGCCCCTTCCGGAAACGCGGCCTTAACCCGCCCGGGCTATCATGGGGCATGTTCAAGAAGTACCAGGCCGTCTTCACCAGTCGCTGGAGGGCCCTGATATGGGCTGCCGGGGTCTGCCTGACGGCCTATTGCACCGTCCCCTCGCCAGACGGCGACAGTGCGACGGACCGGGCGCTCGAACAGGCAGTCGGTATGGCTGGCGGCGACATGTCGGGCGACCGCGCGCAAGAGCACGTCAACCCGTGGGCGAAGGATGCGCCCCGGAAGCACTGAGGTTCTTGGCGGAGGTGCGGTTCAGCGCCGCACTTTGGCGCGGCGATCCTCGCCCGAGCGACGCTCGCCCTTGCGGCGATCGGAGTGCGTGATCGGTTCCTCACGGAGCCGGCGATCGGCGCTGGCGCGACGGCCGCAGCGCTCGTCCTCGGTCGCGGTCTTGCTGTCCATAACAGCATCCCTTCTCCCGCCGCGAGGTGCACGTCCGGTCAACGCGCCCGCCTTCCGACAGGTTCTTGGCTGACTTAGCAGCCGAGAGTTCCCATCGCGTTAACGCTGCGCTTCGCAAGCGTCCGAGGGGCGGCATGAAAAAAGGGGCGGCGGAAAGATCCGCCGCCCCTTGCGACCCTCAGTGCCGGCCCGGGGGAGGGGGTGGGAGGACTGGCCGGCGCGGGAGGGCTTTGTCGTGCTCTCGCAAGGGAGACCCGCAAACGGCCCCTCGGCTCCCGGGCTTGCGATGAAATGCGCTCTTCCAGCGCCGGGCCGAAGGCGTTCATCGCGGGTTTATCCATCGTTCAGCTTGTCCTGGCGCACCAGTCGCGCCGCCGCCCCGACCAGTGCTCCGCCAGCCCTTCGGCAACGAGGATTTCACCCAGGCTCTCCCCGTCGCGTAACGCGACCCTCAGCTTGCGACCGTAGCGGTCCTCGTCCCGCTCGCCCGCGGTGCGTCGGAATACGACCGGGCCGCCATTGAGCAGGTCGATCAGCCGCCGCGTCGCCACCTCTCCCAGGGCACGCTCGGCCACGCAGCCGGAGTGCGTGGTTTCGGGCGTGTTGATGTCGGCCAGGCGGATCTTGGTTCCCGCCAGCCACAGCGTGTCGCCGTCCACCACGCAGCTTACGCGCGGCCCCCCGGCGCAACGGCCGAATTCCTGGCGGTCGTCGTTCGCGGCGACGAGAAGCGGCATGGCGAGGAGGGCGAGGAGGGTGAGGAAAAAGCGGGCGGACTTCATGCCGCCACCCTATGGACCGGTGGGCGGCGGGACAGCCCGGGTTCGCCAGGAGCGGGGGGATACCTACTGAAGGCCTAGGCACGGCGGGACCATCCCGCTAAACGCGCCCCTTTCCGAACACCCTGGGGAGATCGCAGCGTGAGCGAAGACAGGCAAATGCTCGCCAAGGCCGAGACCTTGATCGAGGCGCTGCCCTATTTCCAGCGCTATGCGGGCTGTACCTTCGTGGTGAAGTACGGCGGCCACGCAATGGGCGATCCCGAAGCGGCGCAGGACTTTGCCGAGGACATTGTCCTGCTCAAGGCGGTCGGCATCAACCCGGTCGTGGTCCACGGCGGCGGTCCGCAGATTGGCGCCATGCTGAAGCGGATGGGGGTGGAGAGTACCTTCGTCGACGGGCTGCGAGTGACCGACAAGCAGACGGCCGAGATCGCCGAGATGGTCCTGTCGGGCGCGATCAACAAGCAGATCGTCGGCTGGCTGGCCGCGCAGGGCGGCAAGGCGCTCGGTATCTCCGGCAAGGATGGCGGCCTCGTCACCGCGAGCAAGGTCACCCGGACCAGGAAGGACCCCGACAGCAACATCGAGAAAGTCGTCGACCTCGGTTTCGTCGGCGAGCCCGAGACGATCGATACGACGATCCTCAAGACCGCGAGCGCGGCGGGCATGATCCCGGTCGTCGCACCCATTGCCGCGGGGGCGGACGGGCACACCTACAACATCAACGCGGACACGATGGCCGGCGCGATTGCCGCCGCTCTCGGCGCGGCGCGACTGCTTCTGCTGACTGACGTGACCGGCGTACTCGACAAGAACGGCGAACTGCTGACCGACCTGACCCCCGCGGACGTGGAGAAGCTCAAGGCCGACGGCACCATCAGCGGCGGGATGATTCCCAAGCTGGAAACTTGCGTCCACGCGGTCGAGGCCGGCTGCGAGGCGGCGGTCGTGCTCGACGGCCGGGTGGGCCATGCCATGCTGCTCGAATTCTTCACCAGCCGCGGCGCCGGCACCCTTATCCGAAAGGGCTGACGCGCTTGAAGGCGGACACTGTCTTAGTCTAACAGGACAGTATCCGGTTCCCGCGAAAGGCAATCCATGTACGCCCTTATCCAGATCATCGCCCTGCTGACCCAGGTCATCGTCATGCTGGTGATCGTCCAGTTCGTGATCGGACTGCTGTTCGCATTCAACGTGGTCAATTCCTCGAACCAGTTCCTGGTCCAGGTCTATCGTTCGATCAATGCGCTGCTCGAACCGATACTGGGTCCGATCCGGCGGATCATGCCCGAAACCGGAGCGATCGACTTCTCGCCGCTCGTGCTCGTCGTCGGGCTGCAAATCCTTCTCGTCATCCTGCAGAGCCTGGCGTGAGGCCGTGACCGCCGCCGTCATCGACGGGAAGGCCTTCGCCGAGCGCCTGCGCAAGACGATCGGCGAACATGCGGCGCAGTTCGAACGGAAGGCGGGGCGCAAGGCGGGCCTTGCCGTGGTGCTGGTGGGGGAGGACCCGGCGAGCGAGGTCTACGTCCGGTCCAAGCACAAGGCCACGCTTGCGGCCGGGATGAACTCATGGGAGTTCCGCCTGCCGGCCGATACGGACGAGGCCACGCTGCTTGACAAGGTGCGAGAGCTCAACGCCGACCCGGCGGTCGACGGCATCCTCGTCCAGTTGCCGCTACCCGCCGAGCTCGACGACCAGAAGGTGATCGACGCGATCGTTCCCGACAAGGATGTCGACGGCTTCAACATCGTCAATGCCGGCAGGCTGGCCGTTGGACAGGAAGGCTTCGTCCCCTGCACGCCGCTGGGCTGCATGATGCTGCTGAAGGATACCCTCGGCGACATGACCGGGATGGAAGCGGTCGTGATCGGCCGGTCGAATATCGTCGGCCGCCCGATGGCGCGCCTGCTGGCGGACGCCAACTGCACGGTCACGGTGGCGCACAGCCGCACGCGCGACCTGCCGGCCGTCGTGCGCCGGGCAGACATTGTCGTCGCCGCGGTGGGCCAACCGGAGATGGTCAAGGGCGACTGGATCAAGCCCGGGGCTTGCGTGATCGACGTGGGCATCAATCGGGTCGGCACGGCAGGCGAGCATCCGCGGCTTGTCGGCGACGTCGACTTCGCCGAGGCGCTTGAGGTGGCCGGGGCGATCACGCCGGTGCCGGGGGGCGTCGGTCCGATGACGATCGCCGTATTGCTGAGGAACACGCTCGTCTCGGCCTGGCGCCGGGAAGGGCTCGAACTGCCGAAGGACGCCTTGTGAAAAAGCTGGGAGCACTGCTGATGGTCGCCGCGACGCTGTCGGGCTGCATGTATGCGAGCGACCCGGAAACCGGCGAGGGGGCCTTCCGGCCAACCCGGCAGGACCGCTTGCTCGGCGGGGACAGGGGCAATCCCAGCGCGGTGATCGCCGCAGAACTCGAATTCGCCCGCGCCGCGCGGGAAGAGGGGCAGTGGACCGCTTTTCGCGAATACGCGACGAAGGATGCCGGCATGTTCGCCCCCGGCCTGCGTCTGGTGCAGGAGGTTCTCAAAGGCCGTGCCGACCCGGCAGAGGCCATCGCCTGGGAGCCCGATCTGGTGTGGACCAGCTGCGATGGAACCTATGCGCTTTCCACCGGTCCGGCGACCTACCCCGGCGGCGAACGGGGCCGCTTCGCAACGATCTGGCAGCGGCAGCGAAACGGGGAGTTTCGCTGGGTCCTCGACCAGGGGTTCGAACTGGAGCCTGGTTACGACAAACCCGAGCTGATCGGCGGCCACGTCGCCGATTGCCCGTCGCGGGGCGGGCAGGCTCTGACCGACGTACAGTCCGCCGATTATTCGCGCGGCGATTCCGGCGATCACACGCTTGCCTGGGACACCCGTGTGTCGGCCGATTGTGCGCGGACGTTCGTGGTCAGGGCGCTCGTCGATGGCGAGATGCGCGAGGTCTTCCGCCGCGAGGCGCCCGCGCCCCAGGCTCCGGCGGCCGGTGAACCGGCGAACTGCGCCGCCTGATGTTTGCCTTCTTCGTCTCCGCCTTCATCACGCTGTTCGTGGTGCTCGACCCGCCGGGCTGCGCGCCGATCTACGCCGGGCTGACCACCGGGGCGACCCCGGCGCAACGGACCTCGATGGCGGTGCGCGCCTGCCTCATCGCCAGCGTGATTCTCGTCGTCTTCGCGCTGTTCGGCGAGGCGCTGCTGAACGCTCTGCACATCGAACTCGACAGCTTCCGCATCGCCGGCGGGCTGATGCTGTTCCTGATCGCGCTCGACATGGTATTCGAGAAACGCACCCAGCGGCGCGAACAGCGCGCCGAAGAAGTCGCCGCGACGCCCGAGATCGAGGACGTCTCGGTATTCCCGATGGCCATGCCGATGCTGGCCGGGCCGGGCGCGATCGCCTCGATCATGCTGCTCGCAGGCAGCGCGAAGGGGCTGGAGGGCACGCTGGTCGTCCTTGCCGCGCTGGCCGCGGTGATGGTCCTGACGTTGCTCGCGCTGATCGCCGCGGGCCCGCTGATGAAGCTGGTCGGCGCGCGCGTGGAGGCAGTCGTCACCCGCCTGCTCGGCGTCCTGCTGGCAGCGCTGGCGGCGCAATACGTGATCGACGGGCTGAGGGGCAGTTTCGGGGTCTGAACCCCTACTGCAGGGTAACGCGCCCCTCGTCGGGATCGCTGCGGCCGAAGAATTGCATCAGCTGGACCAGAAGTTCGCAGCGGGTGGAAACGTCCGAAGCCTCGAGCAGCGCCTGCTTTGCCGCGGCATCGAACGGGGCGATCTGGCTGACGCCGTTGATCAGCGAGAGGTCGTCGAGCTGCGCGACCGAGCCCCAGTCCACCGAGTAGCCCTGGCGGTCGGCGAACTCGCGCGCCTCGCGCTCGAAACTGGCGCGCTCCACCGCGCTAAGGGCCTCGAACTCCGGGTCGACCAGCAGTTCCGCCTCTATCTGCCGGAACGGCGTCGAGACATTGAGCTCGCGCAGCACGCGGAACCGGGCCTCGCCCTCGAGCACGATGTTGTAGCGTCCGTCCTCGAGCACCTCGACGTCGCCGATCCGGCCGACGCAACCCATCGCGAAGAGTGGCGCGCCCTCGCGTGCGGTCTGCGGCTGGATCATCGCGACGCGGTGATCTTTCGCCAGGGCGGAGCCGATCAGCGCACGGTAGCGCGGCTCGAAGACGTGCAGCGGCAACTGCAGGTCGGGGAAGAGGATGACCCCGTGCAGCGGGAAGATCGAGAGCTTCTCGGCCTTCATCCGAACAGGAGCAGCGAGAGCTTGCGGCGCTGGGCGGCGACCCACGGATCCTCCAGGCCGACCGCTTCGAAGATCTGCAGCAGCTTGGCCCTCGCCGCGCCTTCGTTCCATTCGGGGTCGGTCTCGATGAGCCGCAGGAGAACCTCGGCGGCCTCGTCGCGCTGGCCTGCCGCGAAGGCTGCCTGGGCGAAATCGAACTGCACCTGCGAATCCGCCGGCTGTTCAGCCGCGGCGGCGCGCAGGGCCTGCAACTCGCTCTCGTCGACGTCGGTCCCGGCCAGTTCCACGGCGCTTTCGGCCTGGGCGATCAGCGGGTCCTTGCGCAAGTCTTCGGGCAGCGCATCGAGCGCCGCGCGCGCTTCGTCCTTGCGCCCTGCGGCAAGCAGCGCGCGCGCCAGGCCCGATTGCACGCCGGGTTCGTCGGGCGCCATTTCGGCGAGCTGGCCGAAGATGCCAGCCGCGCGCTCTCCGTCGCCTTCGGCCAGCACCTGTTCGCCCATCGCGACGAGCGCGGTGAGGTCCTCGCCCTGGTCCGCTCCCTCGCCGCCGGCCTTGACCGGCAGCTGGGCCAGCAACTGGTCGAGGGCCGCCTTCAGCTGCGATTCGCTGCGCATCGGCGTGAGGTCGGCGACCGGCCGGCCCTGGAAGATGGCATAGACGGTCGGGATCGACTGGACCTGGAACTGGCTGGCGATGAACCGCTCCTCGTCCACGTTGAGCTTGGCCAGCACCACGCCCTTGTCGGCATATTCGGCGCACACTTTTTCCAGCAGGGGGGCGAGCGCCTTGCACGGCCCGCACCACTCGGCCCAGAAATCGAGCACAACCACCTTGTCCATCGAAGGCGCGACGACGTCCTTCTGGAAACGTTCGACCGCTTTCTGTTCATCGAGGTTGAGGCCCATGCTCGCCAAGGGGATACTCCTGCTGTGCGGGTTTCGCTGAATGTCGGATGTGGGGGTCCGCAGCGCATTGTGAAGCCCATGGCGGTTATCGGCAAGGGCAAGCGCGAAAGCGGGACTTTCCTCTTGCGGGGCCCGATGACCGCTGCTAACCGCGCGCCTTCCCCGGGGATGCCACGGCTTCCCGAACGCCAGTGAGCGGGCGTAGCTCAGGGGTAGAGCACAACCTTGCCAAGGTTGGGGTCGAGAGTTCGAATCTCTTCGCCCGCTCCATTTCCACCACCATTCAGGCCGGAATGGCCAGCTTTCGCTGGGCGTAGCTGACGCGCCAGTCGGCGAGGTCGGCCTGCATCGCCCGCGCGGCCGCTTCGGCCAGGTCGGCGGTGTGCATAAGATCGTGCGCGGAGCTCTCGAAGTGCGCCGCCAGCGCATCGAGCTGCGCGGCGGTCGAGCGCGAGCGTTCGGCCGCGCCGATGAAATCGCCCTGGAAGCGAATGCCGAACAGCGCGGTCCCGAGCGCCGGCAGGCTGGCGGAGAGGAAGATGAACACCGGCGAATGGGCCGTCGCCCAATCGTGCGCGGCGAAATAGGCGACGATGAACGCAAGGCACGACGCGATCGTGGCGACGAACAGGAAGTCGCCGGCCGTGTGCAACCGATGGTCGAGCTTGTGCAGCACGGCCGCGTTGCGCCGGTGGTAGTCGGCCTGGGGCGTGATCTCGCACTCCAGCGCCAGCGGTGCGAGCGAGCGCACCGCCTCGGGTGCGAGGCGCCCCTGCGGCAGGTCGAGCATCCGCCAGCAGGCGGCGGTGTACCAGTCGATCCAGCGGGTGCGGGACGAGGGGTCGGGCGGTTCGTCGGCCAGGACCATCAGGTCGAGCCCGCGCAGCGCGCGCAATCGCTCGGCGAGCTGGCGATAGTCGAGCCAGCGGCGGTGCCACTGCTGCTTCAGCCCGGTGTGCGTGTTCACCACCACCGTGCCGATCGCCAGCAGTTCGAGCGTGGTGAACAGCAGCTTCAACGGCGGAGCAAGAAGGCCGGCAACCCCCAGCACCACCGCCGCCGCGGCAAGTGCGAAGTTCAGGATGTGCCCGCTGCGATAACCTTGCGCATAGTGCGTCGCTAGGCCGTCGGCCCAGCCATAGGCGCCCTCCAGCTCGCTCAGGTCGGCTGCAAGCCGCGGCGTGCCGTCGTGCAGCGCGGCGCCGTACTGCGCCCACTCCAGCCGTGCCGTCTCGGCAAACGGTGCAATGCGCCACGTGGAGGATGCCATCCGCTTAACCCCGGTCAGGGCCAGCAGTAGCGGGTACTCGATACGCACCCGCAGGCGCGGCTGGCGCTCTGCGTAATAGGCGTCGAGGTGCTTCTGCTCTTCACCGCCGAGCGGCGGGGCGAGGCGCTCCTGGATCAGCGCGCCGAGCGCACCGGCATCGTAGGGCCGGGCCGGAATGGAGTGCAGCTGACTGGCCCGAAGCTGCGGCGCGAAGCCGCCCCACAGCAGGCGCACCTCGTCGTCGGCGCTGCCATCGGCGGGGACGTGGATCACCGGTTTGCCCCGGCGCAGGGCATGGTCGATCACCTCGCCGGTGCCGCCGCGTCCGCGGGCCGGCTTGCCGTCCCACACGGCGATCAGGATGTCCGAATGGGCCACCGTGGCGCGGCCTGCCATGACATAGGCATTGAGCGCCCGGGCGCGCTGACCGGGCAGCTCGAGGATGCGGCTGGCGCGATCGAGGGAGTGCAGGAAGGCGGCGCGGTCCTCGTGGTGTTCGAAATCCTCGAGGTACTCGTCGCGCGCAAAAGGCAGCAGCGCGATCACGCCTATGCCGTGTTCGTGGGCTGCCTGCGCCGCGATCAGGTCGGCGCCGGCCGCCAGCGGTGAAATCAGCTGCAGGCGCGGTTTGCCCGGTGCGAAGCTGGCGGCGTGCCCGGCCGCGACGCGATCGACCGCGGCAGCGATGTCGAGCAGGACCGCGTCGATCCGCCGGCGAATTCGCTCGCCGCCGCCGTTCAGGGCTTCCCGCCGATGTCCGGTGATGCCGACGGTCCAGCACAGCGCCGGGCGTGGCGGATGCCTGTCCATCGCCTTACTGCCCTCGCCCTGCGTCACCCGGGTCCCCCGTCCGCGTCGCCAAGCGATAGCCTGCAGGGGTTCGGTTGGCGAGGCGGAACATGGGCAGGCTCGACTTGCCTCGGCCAAGGCGATAGCGAGCCGGCGAAAGGAATCGCACATGGGCACACTCGATGGACGCGTCGCGCTGGTCACCGGCGCCGGGCGCGGTTTCGGCCGGGCGATTGCCGAACGGCTCGCGGCGGAAGGCGCCAAGGTCGCGTTGCTCGCCCGCACGCAGGATGAAATAGAAGAAGCGGCCAGGGCCATCCGCGGAGACGACGGCGAGGCCATGGCCATCACCTGCGACGTCACCGACCCCCGGTCGGTCGATTCCGCCGTCGGACAGATCTCGCTGGAACTGGGGGCGATCGACGTGCTCGTCAGCAATGCGGGCGTGCCCGGTCCCTTCGGTCCGCTGTGGGAAGTCGACGCGGACAAGTGGTGGCAGGCGCAGGCGGTTCACATCCGCGCACCGATGCTGCTGCTCAATCGCCTGTTGCCGGGCATGATCGAGCGCGGCCGCGGGCACGCGGTCTGCGTTTCGGCCAAGGCGGCGCGCATCGTCGCGCCCAACCTGTCGGCCTATTGCACCGGCAAGATCGCCCAGAACCGTATAGTGGCCGAAGCGGCGGCGGAGCTGGAAGGCACCGGCGTGGCGGTCTTCGCGATCGACCCGGGCTTCGTCTTCACCCAGCTCGCCCGCGACACGATGGAGGACCCGGCGGCGCAGAAGCACCTCGGCGGCATGGTCGAGCGGCTGCGGGAACGCGAAGGCGACCCGAAGGCGCAGGGCGACCTCGCGCGGTGCGCCCAGCGGGTGCTGGACCTGGTCTCGGGGAAGTACGATGCGCTGTCGGGCAAGTACTACGAACTCGACGACGATCTCGACGCGGAGCTGCGCAAGCACGGCTAGCGGCTAGAGCTTGGGCAGCGTGACCCCGCGCTGGCCCATGTACTTGCCCGCGCGGTCGGCATAGCTCGTCTGGCACGGCTCGTTGCCCTGCAGGAACAGGAACTGGCATGCGCCCTCGTTGGCGTAGATCCTGGCCGGAAGCGGGGTGGTGTTGGAGAATTCCAGCGTCACATGGCCTTCCCATTCCGGCTCCAGCGGGGTGACGTTCACGATGATCCCGCAGCGGGCATAGGTGCTTTTGCCGAGGCAGATCACCAGCACGTCGCGCGGGATGCGGAAATATTCGACCGTTCGCGCGAGCGCGAACGAGTTGGGCGGAATGATGCAGCAATCGGTCTTCTTGTCGACGAACGAGGAAGCGTCGAAGTTCTTCGGATCGACGATGGCGCTGTCGATGTTGGTGAAGATCTTGAACTCGTCGGCCACCCGCGCATCGTAGCCGTAGGACGAGAGGCCGTAAGAAATCACCCCGTCGCGCTTCTGGTGTTCCACGAACGGCTCGATCATGCCGCTCTGCCGGGCCTCCCTGCGGATCCATTTGTCTGAAAGAATCGCCATGGAGGAGGAATTCCGGACCGGGGCGCTCGGGGCAAGGTCGCGACCGACTTATCCCCCGGCGAGGAGACTCGCGTTGCCGCCCGCCGCGGTCGTGTCGATGGTCGTCACCCGCTCGGTCGCGAAGCGGGTGAGATAGTGCGGACCGCCGGCTTTCGGTCCCGTCCCGCTCAGCCCCTCGCCGCCGAACGGCTGGCTGCCGACCACCGCCCCGATCTGGTTGCGGTTGACGTAGAGGTTGCCGACGTTCGCGCGCGATTCCACCCGCCGCCGCACACTGTCGATGCGGCTGTGGATGCCGAGCGTAAGGCCGAAGCCGGTGGCGTTGATCTGGTCGATGACCTTGTCGAGCTCGCCCGCCTTCCAGCGCACGATGTGCAGGACCGGACCGAAGTTTTCCCGCTGGAGGTCGGCGATCGAGTCGATTTCCACGATGGCCGGGGCGACGAAATTCTTCGAACGCAGGGTGTTCGGCAGTTTTCGCTGCCAAACACTGCGTTTCAAGCGCTTCATTGACGCGATATGACGGTCCAGCGCGGCCTTGGCCTCACCGTCGATCACCGGTCCGACATCGGTTTCGAGCGCCGCCGGATGGCCGATCACGAGCGCCTCGAACGCGCCGCGGATCATCTCCAGTACGCCGTCCGCGACGTCGTCCTGCAGGAACGCGACACGCAGCGCGGAACACCGCTGGCCGGCGCTCTGGAAGGCGCTGGCGATCACGTCGCGCGTCACCTGTTCGGGCAACGCGGAGCTATCGACGATCAGCGCATTCTGCCCGCCCGTTTCGGCGATCAGCGTGGCAATCGATCCCTTGCGCGCGGCAAGCGCGCGATTGATCGCGTGCGCCGTTTCGGTGGACCCGGTGAAGGCGACGCCGGCGAGGCGCTCGTCGCCGGTCAGCATGGCCCCCACTTTCCCGTCGCCGGGTACGAGCTGGAGCACGTCGGGCGGGATGCCCGCCTCGTGGCACAGACGGACGGCGAGAGCGGCGATCAGCGGCGTCTGCTCGGCGGGTTTGGCAAGCACGCTGTTGCCCGCTGCCAGCGCGGCAGAGGCCATTCCGGTGAAGATCGCCAGCGGGAAATTCCACGGGCTGATGGTCACGAACACGCCGCGGCCATGGAGGCGCAGGTAGTTGTCCTCGCCGGTCGGCCCCGGAAGCACTTGCGGCCGGGTGAAGTTCGCCCGTGCCTCGGCGGCATAGTAGCGCAGGAAGTCCACCGCCTCGCGCACCTCGAGCACCGCGTCGAGCAAGGTCTTGCCCGCTTCGCGCTGGCACAGGCTGATGAACTCGGCCGTATGGGTTTCGAAGAGCCGGGCGGCCTCGTCGAGCAATTCGGCGCGCGCCGCCCCGCCCATGGCGTCCCAGCCCGGCTGGATCGCCCTGGCCGCCGCGAAGGCGAAATCCACATCGGCCTGCGTCGCGTCGCTACATTGGCCGACCGGCGAGCCATCGGTCGGTGAGGTGACAGGATGAACCTTGCCGCCCTTGCCGCGGGTCGGGGTAGCCGCCCACTGCCTTTCCGCCAGCCGGTCGAGCTGGGCCAGCAAGGGCCCGCGCACCCACGGGTCGGCAAGATCGACGCCAATGCTGTTCACTCGCCCGGGGAAGATGTTTGCCGGTAGCGGGATCGCCGGATTGCGCCGCGGCTCCAGTGCCGCAAGGTCCCTGACCGGGTCGCTCGTCAGTTCGGCAACGGGCACCTCGGCATCGGCCATGCGGTTGACGAAGCTGGAGTTGGCGCCGTTCTCCAGCAGCCGGCGCACGAGGTAGGCGAGCAGGTCCTTGTGACCACCTACGGGGGCGTAGATCCTTACGCGGGTGGGCCTGTCCTCGGTCTCGGCGAGCACCCCGTAGATGTCCTCGCCCATGCCGTGCAGGCGCTGGAACTCGAATTCGCGCGCGCTTGGCTTGCCTGCCGCTTTGCCGCCGGAGTCCAGATGACCCGCCAGCGCCTTGATCGCGCCGATGGTGTAGGCGTTGTGAGTGGCGAAGGCGGGATAGATCGCGTCCTCCGCATTGAGAAGCCGGTTGGCGCATGCGAGATAGGAAACGTCGGTCGCCACCTTGCGGGTGAACACCGGGTAGTCGCGGTAACCGCCGACCTGGCTGAGCTTGATCTCGCTGTCCCAATAGGCACCCTTGACCAGCCGGACCATGATCCGTCGGTTGTGCCGCCGGGCGAGCGCGATGGCCCAGTCGACCAGCGGCACCGCGCGCTTCTGATAGGCCTGCAGCGCCAGCCCGAAACCTTCCCAGCCGCCGGAGAACAACGTGTCGTCGGCCACCAGCGTCTCGATGACGTCCATCGACAGTTCGAGCCGCTCGGCCTCTTCGGCGTCTATCGTGAAATGGATGTCGGCCTCGCGCGCCATCATTGCCAGGTCGCGCACCATGGGAACAAGTGCGGCCCTGGCCGCCTCGGCATGGAAGAAGTCGTACTTGGGATAGAGGGCCGAGAGCTTGACCGAGATGCCGGGGCTTGCCTTCATCCCACCTTTCGCTTCCTTCGCCAGTCGGCGGATTGCCCCCTCGTAGCTTGCGCGATAGCGCTCGGCGTCGGCGAAGGTCATTGCTGCTTCGCCCAGCATGTCGAAGCTGTGGCTCAACCCGGCGCGGCGTTCGGGTCCGGCGCGTTTCAGTGCCTCCTCGATCGTCCGTCCGAAAACAAACTGTCCGCCAAGGATGCGCATCGCCTGCAGCGTCGCCTGGCGAATGACCGGCTCGCCCATGCGGTTCATCGCCCGCTTGAGTGCCTTGGCTATGCCCGCCGCCTCGCGCCCGCGCAACACCTCGCCGGTCAGCATGAGCGAGAAGGTCGCGGCATTCACGAAGGTCGAGCTGCTTGCGCCGAGGTGTTCGCCCCAGTCGATGCCCGCCAGCTTGTCGTGAATCAGCGCGTCGGCGGTCTCGGCATCGGGGACCCGCAGCAGCGCCTCTGCAAGGCACATCAGCGCGATTCCCTCCTCGGTCGCGAGGCCATAGCTTTGCAGGAAGGCGTCGAGCCCGGCGGCCTTGCGCTTGCGGGCGCCTTCGATGAGCCGTGCGGCGAGCGCTGCGGCCTCGGGCTGTAGTGCGCTGGCCGGAGCGGCCTGGCGCAGGCGTTCGGCGATGCAGGCTTCCTCGTCCATGCGGAATGCCTGGCGCAGCGCGGTGCGGTCGATCATGCCCGGCCCCTGCACCCGGTTTCATCGGCAATCAAGTGGCGCTTAGGGCTCCAGCCACTCGTACCGGAACGCCTCGCCGTCGCGCTTCACCCGCCCCACGCTGGTGCGGCGGAAGTGCGCCGGGAAACACAGCAGATCGTCGTCCGCTGCGCGTTCCATCGTGCGCTTGCGGGTCTGACTCGCCATTATCCCGTCGGTGTCGAAGGCGAACGGCAGGTCGTGGCGGATGAGCTGGACCGGGTGGTGTATCACGTCGCCCCAGAACAGCGCCGGCGCGCCGCCAGCCTGGGCGGAAATCGTGCAGCATCCCGGCGAGTGGCCGAACGCAGGCTCCATCCAGACCCCGTCGGCGATCTCGCCCAGGGCGACGTGGTCCTCGTCTACGATCACGCCCTTGCCCGCTTCCATCACGGGCACGATCGAATCGAGGAAGGCGTCGAGATGCACCGCCTCGCTTTCGGGCATCGCCTGGAAGTATTCGTAGTCGCGCTTGCCGAACAGGTATCGGGCGTTCTCGAACGTCGGCACCCACTTGCCGTTCTCGAGCTTGGTGTTCCAGCCGACGTGGTCGAAATGAAGGTGGGTGCACATGACGAGATCGATGTCGCCCGGCTCGAACCCCGCGCGGCGCAGGTTTCCGAGATAATCGGTATCGAGGTTCGTCACCTCCGGGATCAGTCGCTGTTTGTGGTTGCCGTCGCAGGTGTCGATCAGCACCGTCCTGCCGTCGATTTCAACGACCCACGAATGGACGGAGAACGTCATCAGGCTGGTTTCCGGATCGGCGTTCACCTCGTCGGGCTGGTCGTACCATGTCAGCAGGCGCTCCATGTCGCCGCGGGTGACGCCCGGAAGTTGACCCAGCAGCGGCACCGGGCTGTCCATTTCGTGCACCTTGTGCACCCGCATGCGGCCCAGTTCGATCGGTCTCATTGCTCTCTCCCTTTGTGCCGTTGTGCCCCAAGGCGCTGACCGGCGGAAGACGCAACGCGAGATACCCGGCAGGCTATCACCTGCGATAGCCCGGGGCCAGCTTCCAAGAGCCTTCCGGGCCTGCCATCATCCACGGGAGAAGCGGGGAGAGTATCATTGTCGGATCGCACGGCTGCCTGCAGCCTCCTGGCGTTGCTTTGGCTCGCCGGCTGCGCGCAAAACGCGCCGGAAACCCAAGCGCCACGACAGGCCGATGAGGCGCCCAGGGTGGCGCTGGCGCGCGATCCGGGCGACCGCATCGCGCTATTCGGCGACCTGCACCTTCACACCAGCTATTCGCTCGACGCTTCGGCCTCCCGGACCGAAACGCTTCCCGCCGACGCCTATCGTTACGCAATGGGCGAGCCGATCCAGTACCTCGGCAAGACGATCCAGCGCCGCGCGCCGCTCGATTTCCTCGCGGTGACGGATCATGCGGAATATCTCGGCAATGTCAGGCTCGCCCGCCAGGGGAAGCTCGACGTTCCGGGGAAAGGGTGGAGCGAACTCCTGGCCGATGCGCAGCCGGGGGCTGCGATGTACGAACTGATGACCTGGGTTACGGCGGGCATCCGCGGGGAAAGCACGCCGGGCCTAACGAACCCGGCGCTGGTGCAAAGCCACTGGCAGGACGAGATCGACGCGGCCGAGCGCTACAACCGGCCGGGCCGCTTCACCGCCCTGGTCGCCTTCGAATATTCGCCTACCGACGGGCGCGATCACCTGCATCGCAACGTCATTTTTCGCGGGCCGAAGTATCCCGCGATGCCGTTTGGCGCGACGGATTCGATGCGTCCCGAGGCGCTGTGGGAATACGCCAACGTCAACCGGGCCAACGGGATCGATTCGCTGATGATCCCGCACAATTCCAACTTGTCGAACGGGCGCCAGTTTGCCTTCACCGACTTTGGCGGCCAGCCGATGACGCCCGATTACGTCGCCAACCGGCTGCGCAACGAACCACTGGTCGAGATCACCCAGAACAAGGGTACGAGCGAGACACTCCCGGAGCTTTCGCCCAACGACGAGTTCGCCGATTTCGAGATCCTCAGGCAGGGGGACGGTGACCAGCGCGGCAGCTACGTCCGCCCGGGTCTGCAGCGCGGGATGCAAATTGCCGAGAGTCTCGGCCTGAATCCCTATCGTTACGGCTTCGTTGGGGCGTCCGATTTTCACTCGGGAGCATCGAGCAGCGAGGAAGACAACTTTCCCGGCGGGCTGGGGCAAGGGGACTGGCACGACCTGCCCAAGACGATTCTCCAGGACGATTCACCGATCCTGCGTGGCCCGCTCGCCAACCTGAGCGCCAGTGGCCTCACAGGCGTATGGGCAGACGGCAACACGCGTGGGGCGATATTCGACGCCCTGCGGCGGCGCGAGACCTATGCCACCAGCGGGCCGCGCATCCGCGTCCGGCTCTTTGCCGGCTGGGGTGACGCCGCGCCGCTGACCAAGGGTGCCGATTGGGCCAGTCGAGCCTATCGCTGGGGCGTGCCGATGGGTGGTGACCTGGCGCTGCCGCCGCGGGACGCGCGAGGACCCAGCTTCGTGGTTCACGCGGCTCGCGATCCGAAGTCGGGCAACCTCGACCGGGTCCAGATCGTCAAGCTGTGGCGCCACGGCGGCAAGTCCTACGAGAAAATCTACGACGTCGTCTGGTCGGGCGGGCGCCAGCGCGGCGCCGACGGCAAGGTCGGGCCTGTCGGCAACACCGTCGACGTTGCCAATGCCACGTACAGCAACTCGATCGGAGCGCCCGAACTGATCGGTACCTGGCGCGATCCCGACTTCGACCCCTCGCAGCGCGCAGCCTACTACGCCCGCGTGCTGGAAATCCCCACGCCCCGCTGGCCGGTCTATCTCGCCACGCGAAGCGGCGTGGCTTTGTCGCCCAAGGTCAAGACCTGGTTGCAGGAGCGAGCATGGACATCCCCCGTATTCTATACTCCATAAGTCTCGCCGCCCTGGCGCTGGCGGGCTGCACGCAGGAACCGACCGGGTCCGCTGCCGCACAAGAGACAGCCGCGGCAGCCATCGCCGCCGCTCCGGACGGCGACCGGGTGCTCCTGTGGGGCGACACGCACGTCCATACGATCAACTCTGCCGACGCCTTCGCCAGCGGGGTGGCCAATGCGGATCTCGACACTGCCTATCGCTATGCGAAGGGGTATCCGGTGGTCCACCCGCGGACGAAGACACGCGTCCGCATCGACCGACCGCTCGATTTCATCGTGGTGTCGGACCATGCGGAAAACCTGTCTGTTCCGATCCGCATCGCGCAAGGCAATCCGCAAATCCTGCAGAATCCAACCGCGCGAGCGCTGTGGGAAATCTACAAGGCCGAAGGGGCGCAGGCGCTCTCCAGGGCGGTGATGGGCCTGGTCTTGCCACCCGACGAGGCGAAGAAGCAATACGATGCGCTCAACGATCCTGCGGTCCGCAAGCCGGCGTGGGATGCGCAGGTCGCAGCCGCCGACAAGTACAACGAGCCCGGCAAGTTCACCGCCATGGTCGCCTGGGAATATACCTCGACCCCCAATGCGAGGAACCTGCACCGCGTCGTCATGACCCCCGTCGACGGAGCCCGGGCGCGCGAGTTCCTGCCCTACAACTACTACATCTCGGAACGGCCCGAAGACCTGTGGTCGTTTTTCGAACAGACCAAGGCCCGCACGGGGATCGACTTCCTCGCCATGCCGCACAATTCGAACCTGTCGGACGGACTGATGTTCGCCCTGACCGACAGCGACGGCAAGCCGTTCACCGCCGACTACGCCCGCCGGCGCGCGGCGTGGGAGCCGGTGGCCGAAATCACCCAGATCAAGGGCACGTCGGAAAGCATGCCCGAGCTTTCGCCGAACGACGAATTTGCCGGCTTCGAGCTGCGCAACACCCTGCTGAGCGGCCAGCCGACCAAGCCCGACGCCGGCTCCTATGTCCGGACCGCGCTGCTGCGCGGCCTCGCCGAAGAGCAGCGCATCGGCGTCAACCCGTTCAAGCTCGGCATCGAAGGGGCGAGCGACACGCACACCGGATTCGTGGTCAACAGCGAGGAGGACTTTCTCGGCAAGATGGGCGAGGACCTGTTGCCGTCCGAGCGGTTCGGTCCGAACCAGCCACGCATCCCGTTCCACGCCGTCGAGATGTCGGCCAGCGGGCTGACCGGCGCGTGGGCCGATCGCAACGACCGCCACGGGATCTTCGATGCGTTCCGCCGCAAGGAGGTCTACGGAACCAGCGGCACGCGCATGTCGGTGCGGCTCTTCGCCGGCTACGGCTTTGCGAAGGGCGACGAAGCGGCAGCCAGCTTCGGCGCGCGCGGTTACCGCAAGGGCGTGCCGATGGGCGGCGACCTAGCGCCGTCGAACGGAGCAGCGCCACATTTCATCGTGCGCGCGGCCAAGGACCCGATGAATGCCGGGCTCGACAGGGTCCAGGTGGTCAAGGGCTGGGTCGATGCGGGCGGCAAGACGCACGAGAAGATCTATGACATCGCCTGGTCGGGCGATCGCAGGCGCGGGCGGGACGGCAAGGTTCCGGCAGTGGTCGATCCGGTCGACAAGGTTCACTGGCGGAACGACTGGAGTGCCGGTGCCGCCGAGCTGTCCGCTTTCTGGACCGATCCCGATTTCGATCCCGGCCAGCGCGCCTTCTATTACGTCCGGGTCCTGCAGGTGCCGACCATTCGCCATCACGTCTACGACGCGATCGCGCTCGGCCTCGACCCCGAAAAGCTCGACCATCCCACGACCATTCAGGAACGCGCCTGGTCCTCGCCCGTCTGGTATCGCCCGTCGTGAAAGCACCCGCGTGGCTCCGCGAGCCACTGGTTCACTTCCTGATTGCCGGGGCCGCACTTTATATCGGAGCCTCGTGGCTTTCCCCGGTGCCGGACACCGGGCGCCGGATCGTCATCGACGAGGATCGGCTGGTCACGGTGCTGCAGCAGCGCAGCGGTGTTACCGATGAAGCGGCAGTGCGCGCCGGTCTCGCGGCCATGCCGGACGCGGAGCGCAGAAAGCTGGTGCACGATGCTGCGGCACAGGAAGCCCTCTGGCGCGAAGGCCGTGCACTCGGGCTCGATGCGGTCGACGGCGTCGTGCGGATGCGCGTGCTGCAGCAGATGCGCCTGCTTCTGGCCGAAGAGGCGACCAGGGGAATAACCGTCAGCAATTCCGAGGTGGCCGACTTCTACAAGGCCAACCGCGCCGCCTACGCCGAGCCTGCCGCCGCCAGCTTCAGCCACCTGTTCTACGCCGGCCCTCGGGGCGAGGCGCAGGCGCGTGCGGCACTGGCAGGGCTGCGGGCCGGGACATTGCAGCCCGACGCAACGGGAGACCGCTTCCTTTACCAATCGACTTACTCGGACGCCGGACTCGAGGAACTGGCCGGGCAGTTCGGGATCGGGTTTGTCGAGGCGCTTTTGGCGCTGGCGCCCGCTCCGCATTGGCAAGGTCCCCTGAAATCGGACCACGGGTGGCATCTGGTTCTGCTGCGCTCGAAAGACGAGGAACGGGTCCCCGCGCTGTCGGACATCGAGGGGCGCGTGCGCGACGATACCCTTGCGGCCAAGCGCGCCCGCCTCATCGACGGCGCGGTCGATCGGCTGCTCGAGCGCTACGAGGTCAGCGAGCGGTGATCAGGCTTTTGCTCGCCTTCCTGTTGGCCCTGGTTCCGGCGGCCGCGATGGCCGACGACAACCGGCCGCTCTCGGTTTCGCTGGAAGAGGTATCGGCCAACACCTGGGAAGCGAGCTGGAAGGTGCCGGCCAACCTGTCGGCCGCCTGGGTCCCGGATATCGCTCCTCCCACCGGATGCAGCGCTTCGGCTCCGCGCCGCTGGGACGACGATCTCGGCTTCTGGCGGGCGGAGCGCTGGACATGCGAGGCACCGCTCGCCGGCAAGTCGATCGCAATCGCCTATCCCGCCGGAGCGCCCCCGCTGGCCACGATCGTGCGAATGAAGCGCTTGATCGGACAGGAACAGGCGCTGCTCGGCCAGCCTGGCGAGCGTTCGATCGCGATTCCCGCAGTTCCTGCCGACGAGAACCTGTTCCTCAAGTTCCTCAGGCTCGGTATCGAGCACATCTGGACCGGGATCGACCACCTGCTGTTCGTCGCCTGCCTGATCTTTGTCGCCGGCACGATCCGACGCACCGCGGTAACGATCACCGGCTTCACCATATCGCACTCGATCACCCTTGCGCTGGCGGCGCTGGGCGTCGTGACCTTCCCGCCCGGCGCGGTCGAGGCGGTGATCGCGCTGTCGATCGTGTTCCTCGCAGTGGAGATAGCCAAGGGGCCGCGCGACACCCTGACCTGGCGCAAGCCGGTGTTCGTGGCCGCCAGCTTCGGTTTGCTGCACGGCTTCGGGTTTGCCGCGGTGCTGGGCGAGATAGGCCTGCCGCGCGACGGGATGGTGACCGCGCTTCTCGCGTTCAATCTCGGGATCGAAATCGGCCAGGTGATTTTCGCCGCCGTGGTCTTCGCGCTGCTCCATGCGCTTGCCAGGGCGCCTGCGCTGGCACATCCGCCGCGGGTCCAGCGCATCGCGGCCTATGCAGTCGGCATTCTCGCCAGCTACTGGATGTTTGACCGAATCAACTAGAGGGGAAGAAGAGTGCGGCAGGGGAACGGCACGGCCGAGCAGCAGGTTCACGCCAACGGGACGGTGGCCGACGCCATCGCGGCGGTGCTCAAGCGCGAGGGCGTGGAGATCGTTTTCGGCTATCCGCGCAACCAGATCCTCGAGGCCGCGGCACGGATCGACATTCGCACCGTGATCGTGCGGCAGGAGCGGACCGGCCTGCATATGGCGGACGCGGTCAGCCGCATGAGCAAGGGCGGGCAGATGGGCGTCTTCGTGATGCAGCAGGGCCCGGGCGCGGAAAACGCGATGGGCGGGGTGGCGCAGGCCTTTGCCGAGAGCGTGCCCGTGCTGGTCATGCCGCAGGGCTACGCGCTCAGCCAGATGTACGTGCCCTACAACTTCAACTCGACCCGCTCGATGGCGAGCTATGCCAAGCATGCCGAGCCGCTGACCAGCGGCGAGCAGGTCGTGCCCGTGCTGCGTCGCGCGTTCTCGATGTTGCGCAACGGCCGGCCCCAGCCGGTGGTGATCGAACTGCCTTACGATGTGCTCGACAAGCCCTACGAGGCGGATTTCGACTATCGCGCCGGCAAGGTCGTCACCTCGCAGCCTTCGGCCGAGAGCGTGTCCGCGGCGGCGGAGGCTCTCCTGTCGGCAAAGGACCCGGCAATCTACGCCGGGCAGGGAATTCACTGGTCGGAAGCCTACGAGGAACTGCGCGCACTGGCAGAACACCTCGCGATCCCGGTGATGACCAGCCTGCCGGGCAAGAGCGCCTTCGACGAAACGCATCCCCTGGCGCTCGGTTCGGGCGGCAACGGCATCAACGGCTGCGTGGCCAGGTGGCTCGCCGAGTGCGACGTGCTGTTCGGCATCGGGTGCTCGTTCACCGCCACGCCGTTCGGTCTCGCCATCCCGGCGGGGAAGCGCGTGATTCACGGGACGCTCGATCCGCTCGACATCGACAAGTCGGTGCCCAGCGAGGTCGCGCTCGTCGGCGATGCGAAGCTGACGCTCGCCGCGCTGCTCGCCGAGGTGAAGCGCCGCGAACCGCAACCGCGCGACAGCGCAACCGTGGCGAAGGCCATCAAGGATTGCGAACGCGACTGGCTTGCCGGGTGGGAAGCGAAGCGGGCCCAGGACACGAGTCCGTGTTCGCCCTACCGCGTGCTGCGCGACCTTTACGACACGGTGGATGTCGACAACACGATCATCACCCACGACGCGGGCAGCCCGCGCGACCAGCTCGTGCCGTTCTGGAAGTCGACCACGCCGCACAGCTACATCGGTTGGGGCAAGTCGACCCAGCTCGGCTATGGGCTTGGACTGGCGATGGGTGCGAAGCTCGCCTGCCCGGACAAACTGTGCATCAATGTCTGGGGCGATGCGGCCATCGGCTTTACCGGGACCGATCTCGAAACCGCCGCGCGCGACAATATTCCCATCCTGTCGATCCTGCTCAACAACGAAGCGATGGCGATCGAGCTGCCGATCATGCCGGTGGCGACCGAGAAATATCGCGCGACGGATATCTCCGGCGACTACGCCGCCTTTGCGCGCGCGCTGGGGTGCCATGGCGAACGGGTGACGGAAACGGCGGAGATCGTGCCTGCCTTGCAGCGCGCGCTGGCCGCGATCGAATCCGGTCAGCCGGCGCTGGTCGAGTTCATTACCGAGCAGGAAACGCAGATCTCGCGCGGATGAAGCGCTCCGGCCCTCACTTGAAGACGAGATAGACGCTCGCAGGCGTCTCGCCGCGGTTTTCCAGCTCGATCAGGTAGCGCTGCGTGAACAAGGGCAGCCAGCGACAGCGGGCGGCCGGGGCAAATGTCTCGGAGCAGACCGCGGCCTCCTGCCGGTCCCGGACCGAGAGCGTGAGCGCCTTGCTGCCGTTCGCCGCCGCAGCGATCTCGGCGCGCTCCCCGGCAAGGAAGATCTGTTCGAGCCGCATGGTCGATCCTGCCGCGATCGTCGCGCGGCGGTAGGCGGGGCCGAGGGCGCGCCCGCGATAGACCGGCGCTTCGCCCGCGCTCTCGCGCCGCCATGCGCCGAGCGGGTCGTCGTCCGTGCCTTCGACCACCGTGACTCCGGCGGCTTCGAGCCGGGCGACGAGCGGGGCGCGGGCGGCAGCGTCGGGCGCGGCCTCGCTCGCGGCGAGCAGCAGGGCGCTGTCGGTCAGGGGATCGCCGGTCGGCCCTGGGGCGGCAAAGGTCGCAGGCGAGGGAGTGGCACAGGCGGACAGCAGGATCGCGGCGGCAATGAACAGGACCCGGCTCATCCGGCTGCTCCCATGCCCTGCGGCTTGACCACGAACTGCGCTCCCTGTGCCGACGGTACCAGCGTTATCGTCATATCGTGGCGCAGGGCGATGGCCTGCGCAAGCGCGAGACCGAGCCCGTGGCTCGACTTGCCTTCGACCGGCGGGCCCGAGCGGAAGCGATCGAAGATTACCGGGCGCAGCGCCTCGGGGATGCCCGGCCCGTCGTCGCTGACGGAAATGACCGGTCCGGGCGCGACCGCCAGCACGATGCGGCCTCCTGCCGGCACGTGCTTGAGCGCATTGTCGAGCAGGTTGGAAACGAGGCGGCTGATCTGCGTCGCTTCGCCCAGCATCGTCACGCCCGGCTCGACGGCGCACTTGAGGTGGATACCCGCGTCCTCCGCGCTGCCCGAATAGAGTTCGCCGATGTTCTCCGCCAGTTCGGACAGGTCGAACCGCCGGAGCCCCGCCGGATCGCCGACACGGGCCTCGCTCGCGGCAATGTCGAGAAGCGAATCGAGCATGGAGACGATTCCGCGCACGTTCTCCCGCGCCGCCTCGAGCGGTGTGCGGTCGGTGCCGTCGGGCAGGCAGCGCATCGTGGCGACCAGCCGGGCGTCGAGGTGTGCCAGTGGAGTACGGATCTCGTGCGCGATCTGGTCGGACATGTGGCGGTGGGTCCGCGCCAGCGCGGCGAGGCGATGGAGCGAACGGGATGAATGCTCCGCCAGCTCACCGATCTCGTCGCGCGGCTGGGGCGAGGCGGCAGCCGGTTCGCCCCCGCGTTCGAACACGCGGAAGCCCTCGTTGATCCGGGCGACGCGGCGTTCGAGAGTGCTGGCAGCCGCTCGTCCGACGAGCCACACGAAAAGGGCGATCGCCGCCGCCGCGGCGGCGAAGGTCAGCGCGAGGCGCCAGAGCAGCGAAGTGTCGCGCGAATAATCCCGCGCGACGAGCAGCTGCAGGTCAGGCGCCAGCATGGTCGCCCGGGCATAGACCGCCTCGCCGGAAGGCAGCACGATGAAGCCGTGCTCGGAATTGCGGGCCGAGAGGCCGGGCCACTCCGCAAGGTCTCCCCCGACCCGCGTGCCGTCGGTCCGGGCGAGCAGGTAGTGAGCCGGTCGTCCTTCGATCCCGACCAGGGCCGAGCGATCATCGAGCCGCGTGCGCAGCTCGGCCTCGCCGCCACTGGCATAGATGTCGGCCAGGCCGGCGATGTCGGTGTCGACCGTGGCGGAAAGCGAGCGCTCGGTTGCGCTCCAGCTCTCGCCCAGCGTCACGGCCAGCAGTACGGCCGCTCCGGCCAGCGTGATCAGGATCGCCCACGCGACGAGGCGCGAAAAGATCGAGCGGCGGGGCGTGCCGTCCGGCTCGCGCGGCATCGAAGCGCCCGAAGGCGCAAGGGAAGGCGCCTCACTCACCCGTCGTCAGCCGGTACCCCGTGCCCCAGATCGTTTCCAGCGCCGGCCGCTCGAACCCTTGCTCCAGCTTGCGGCGCAGGCGGCCGATGTTGACGTCGACGACATTGGTCTGCGGGTCGAAGTTCATCTTCCATACGTCGCGCAGCAACATGTCGCGGGTCAGCACCTCCCCGGCATTTTCCATGAAGTAGCGGAACAGCTCGAATTCCTTGGGGCTGAGCGGAATGTGCACGTTGCGGCGGAACGCGGTGCTGGCCTTCACATGGCATTCGAACTGGCCGTAGATGATGATCGCGCTGTGGGTTCGCCCTTCGGCTCGCCGGACTAGGGCCTTGAGCCGGGCGAGCAGTTCCTCGGGCTCGTATGGCTTGGCGAGATAGTCGTCGACGCCGGCGTCCAACCCCTCCACCCGGCTGGCGCTGCGGCCCAGGGCCGACAGCATCAGGACCGGCGCGTCGACACCGCTTTCACGCAGGCGCTGAACGATCTGCAGCCCGTCCATGTCGGGCAGCATGCGGTCGAGAATGATCGTGTCGAACGGTTCGGCGGCGGCGCGGCGCAGGCCATCGGCCCCGCGCATCTCCCAGATCACCTGGCTGCCGTGACGCGCGAGCAGCGCGGTGAGGTCGGCGGCGGCGTCGGCATTGTCCTCGATGTAGAGCAGCTTCACCCCGAAAACCCCCTGCTGCCTGCACTTATATGCCCTGGCGCCAAGGCGGCAAGCGCACCGGACCCGAGAGTGGTCGATAGACCCCATACCGGGCGAGCGGCGCGACAGCCCTCGTTGGAATGCTGACAAGTGCCGTTAGGAATTGCGCGCCCGCCGCTGCTTGCTAGGTTCGGCAATCGATAAGAGGAGGGATTTGCGGATGGCGGAATGGGTCGACGTAATCGTGGTGGGCGCGGGGCCGGTGGGAATGCTCACTGCGCTGGCACTGGCGCAGACCGGCGCCAGCGTACGGGTGCTGGAGAAGGAGCCGCACATTGTCGAAAGCCCCCGCGCGGCGATCTACTTTCCCTCCACGCTCGTCGTCCTCGACGAACTCGGGCTGCTCGACGAGCTGAACGCGATCGGGTTCAAGAACTGGACGTTCGGCACGCACATTCCCGAGTTCGGCTACACCTCGGTCGTCACACAGGAGCCGATCGAGGGTATCCCTTACGATTATCAGCTCCACGCCGGGCAGGACGCGGTCGCCAAGGTGGCGATGGCGCATGCCGAGACGCTCGGCGTCGAGGTCCATTTCGACCACGAGGTGACCGCTTACGAAGACCGCGAAGACGGGGTGTCGGTCACCGCGTCCTCGCCCGATGGGGAGACGACCTTCGCCGCGAAATGGCTGATCGCCGCCGACGGCGCGCGCAGCACCGTACGCCGGCTTGCGGGGATCGATTTTGACGGGATGACCTGGCCGGAGCGGTTCGTTGCCACCAACGTCAAGTTCGATTTCGCCAGGCTCGGTTACCAGCAGGCGAACTTCGTGTGCGACCCGGTCAACATGGCGGTGATCGCCCAGCTCGATCGGGACGGGCTATGGCGCTGCACTTACATGGAGGATTCCGCGCTCCCGCTCGAGAGCTACGAGGACCGCATCCACGAGCGTTACGAGCATTTCATGCAAGGCTCGAAGGATTACGAGATCGTCTCCTCGAGCCCTTACATGCTGCACCAGCGCGCCGGCGAGACGCTGCGTAAGGGCCACCTCGTGCTGGTCGGCGATGCCGCCCATGCGACGAACCCGTGCGGCGGGCTGGGCCTGACGTCGGGGGTGTGGACCGGCGTAGTCGCGGCCGACCTGATCGGGGCGATCCTCAAGGGCGAGGAAGACGAGAGCATGCTCGATCGCTTCTCCGACGAGCGGCGGCGGGTGTTCTGGGAGGTCGTCACCCCGGCGGCGACCGAGAACAAGCGCATGCTGCAGGAAAAGGACCCCGACCAGCGGCAGAAGGATTACGCGGCGGTCCGCGCGCTGTCGGAGGATCCGGACTCGGGCGCGCTGCTGATGCTGTTCGCCTACAAGGTCATCGGCGACACGCTGCGCCCGGGCTCGCGCTGGGCCGATGCAGATCCCACCGACCGGGTGCAGATCGACATCAAGGGCCGCAAGGGGCAAATCCAGTAATGGCGCGCGATTACCATCCGTCCGCTCTCCATGCCGCGGGACAGGCTGCGCCACTGCGCCTTGCCGCGCAGGGCTTTTTCTGGACCGGCGGCGAGCTGGTCGATCACCCGGTCGCCGGCAAGGCGATGCGCGGCCAGCAATACAACGAGTTCTGGATTCCCGAGGACTTGCGGCACGAAACCCCCATCGTGATGATCCACGGCGGCGGCGGACAAGGAACCGATTTCCTCGGCACCGCCGACGGGCGCGAGGGCTGGGTCCACTGGTTCGTTCGCCGGGGCTGGCCGGTCTACGTGGTCGATCGCCCGCAACATGGCCGCAGCCCGTTCCAGCCGGCCTTCCAGGGCGAGATGGCAGGACCCGGGCCGACCGTGTTCCTCGAACGGCTGTTCACGCGGCCAGAAGATTTCCCCGACAACTACCCGCAGGCAAAGCTCCACACGCAATGGCCGGGCAGCGGCAAGATGGACGATCCGGCCTTCCTCTCGTTCCTCGCGGGAACCGGGCCGACGCTGGCCGACCCGGCGCAGTGGCAGCGCGATGCGCAGCGGGCCGGGGCGGAATTGCTCGACCGGATCGGTCCGGCCATCGTGCTGAGCCATTCGGCGGGCGGTCCGCCGGGCTGGCTGATCGCCGATGCACGCCCGAACCTGATACGCGGGCTGGTTTCAATCGAGCCCCTCGGCCCTCCGTTCGAGGCAATCTCCGGCAAGTTGCCTTACGGGATTACCCACGCGCCGCTCACCTTCGATCCTCCCCTTGCCGACGGTGAAACCCTGGCGAGTGCGGACCGGCCTTCTCCGGGCGAGGGGCTGGTTGCCTACAAGGTCCAGGCAGAACCCGCGCGGCGGCTGCCCAATCTCGCCAGCGGATTTCCTGTCGTATTGGTCACGGCAGAGGCTTCGTGGATGGCAGCGGACAACCACGCGATGGTTGAATTCCTGCGCCAGGCGGGCGTGGAGGTGGAACACCTGCGGCTCGAGGATCGCGGGGTCCACGGAAACGGCCACGCGATGCAGCTGGAACGCAACAGCGGCGACATCGCGCAGATCATTGAGAGCTGGTTGCTCGAAAAAGAGTTGACCTAGCCGAGCGGCAGCCCGCGAATGAGTGGTTTGCCGCCTTCCGGGCGACCGCAAGATGATGTTCTTGGGCGGCGAAAACGAAGACTTTCCCCTCCTCTATTTGACAAACTCAAAAAAAGTTCTGATCGTAGGGATGCCGGTCGTCAACGAGCGATCCGGCATTGAGCAAATAGCCTAAGGGGAGGGCAAGGGATGGCTTTTGGCCAGACACCATCGATTTTGCATTCATTTCGCGCGCGTCTTCTTGTTGCCGGGGCGGCCGTGGGCTTCCTGGCGGTAGCTCCGGCCGAGGCGCAGGACGCCGCCGGCGACGGGGAAAAGGCCGCTCCGGGCAACGCCATCATCGTCACCGCCGAGCGGCGGAAGACCGACTTGCAGGACACGCCGCTGTCGATCGTCGCGGTCAGCGAGGAGCTCGTCGAAGCCAAGGGCATCGAAGACCTGCAGGACCTCGCCACGTTCACGCCGAACCTCAACATCACCGGGGGTCGGGGCAGCAGCAATTCGAATCCCTCGTTCTCGATTCGCGGCATCTCCGGCGGCGGTGGGGCCACCGGCGAGCGCGGAGTAGGCCTGTACATCGATGGTATCTATGTTCCGCGCACCAACGGCTCGATCCTGCGCGTGCTCGACGTCGACCGGATCGAGGTCCTGCGCGGGCCGCAGGGCACCCTGTTCGGGCGCAATTCCACCGGCGGCGCGATCCGGTACTTCACCAAGCAGCCCGAGCTTGGGGTGACCGAAGGCTATGTTCGGGGAACGGTGGCCAACATGGATCGCCGCGACGTGATCGGAGCCATCAATCTTCCGCTGGGCGATTCGGCCGCACTGCGTCTCCAGGGTGCACGCCTGCACCAGGGCGGCTGGGTGGATCGCGCCACGCAGAAGCTCGGCGAGAGCACCGACTACGTGGGCCACGCCGAACTGCGCGTCGAGCCGACCAGCGACCTGACGGTTGACGTCGGCTTCCTCTACTCGGACAGCAAGGGCTCGGGCTCGCCGCAGGTCTTCGAGGAATTCGACATGCGCCCCGGCATCGAGGGTTATTGGGAGGGTAACTACGGCGACTGGGTCAACGACGCCTTCAAGCTAGCCGGACAGGCTCCGCTGGCAGCCTACAACGATCCCCGGATCGTCCCGGGCGACTTCACTGCGCCGAGCATCTGCCTGATGGATGACTTCGATCCTGACTGGGACAAGGCCTGCGAGCAGTTCGAAAACAACACGTACTGGCAGGGCAACATCAACCTGACCTACGACCTGTCGGACACGATGAGCATCAGCTCGATCTCCGGCCTGTCCAACCTCGATAACGAAAGCCAGGTGGACTGGCAGTTCCTCGGCACGGAGCAGCGGTACACCAAGGTTACCTCCGACGTGCTGTATCAGGAGCTGCAGCTCAACGCCGGTCTTCTCGGCGGCGCGGTCGACCTCGTGGTCGGCGGCAGCTACTTCCACGAGAAATCGTTCAGCGACGGCTTCATCGAGACCCGGCGCGGAACCAGCGATACCCCGCGCGGCGGTCCGTTCAAGGATCAGCCGCGACCCAACGGAAATGCCGATGCCGGGCTGTTTCACCGGGCCGACACGGAAACCACTCAGAAATCGGATTCGCTCGGCCTGTTCGGCAGCGCGACCTGGCACCTGACCAGCCGGCTCAACTTCACCGGCGGGCTGCGCTACGCCCACGATTACAAGTATTATGCAGAGACCGAGTTTCCCTCGGCGGATTTCACTCCCGCCCCGGGGACCAGCTCGACCACCGTGTGGAGCGATCACAACTGGGACGTGGTCGATTGGCGGGCGTCGCTCGATTACCACATCCTGCCCGACTGGATGCTCTATGCGACGGTTTCGAAAGCCTACAAGGCCGGCTCGTACAGCGGCGTGGGCATCATCGACAACGTCCCGGGCGCGGACCAGAGCGGCGACTACATCCAGCCGATCGATCCGGAAAAGGTGATCAACTACGAAGCGGGCATGCGCCTCGAAGCTTTCGGCCGGCGGCTGCGGTTCAATCCGACGGTGTTCTTCATGCAGTGGTCCAACCGGCAGTCGGCGCGGCAGGTGCAATGTGCTGGCGAGCCGAATTGCCCGGTGCCGCCGGGTTTCCGGGTCGAGGTCTCGAACACGGGCGACGTGGACATCTACGGGGTCGAGCTCGATTCGCAGCTGTTCCTGACCGACGACTTCTGGCTCGACGGATCGTTCGGCTATACCGGCTACGACCTGAAGGACGAGGCGGCCAACGGTGGCCCCAACCTGTTCCCCGGGCCGCCCAAGTTCAGCTACAATATCGGCGCGAACTACCAGGCCGACCTTGGGCCCGGCGAGGTTACGATGAACCTCAGCTACGCCTATACCAGCGACCAGCCGACTCACCCGTCGGAAACGGGCGATTCAGCCTACCGGATGCCGGCGATCGAACTGGTCAACGCCCGTGTGCGCTACAAGCCGGATGGCGTTCCGATCACCGTGAGCGCGTTCGTCAACAACCTGCTCGACAACACCTATGCGACTTACGGCAGCCGGTTCGGCGGTGGATACTGGGATCGCGGTGGGCCCACGTTCATCCAGATTCCCGCGGCCAAGCCGGAACGCGCGGCGTTGTTCGTCGTGCGCGGCAAGCCGCGAGAATTCGGGCTGACCTTGCAGTACGACTTCTAGGGGGCCCTTGAATACAACGGCCGCCGGCATGGCTTGACCATGGCGGCGGCTGTCGCTCATCGTCGGCTGATCTGCCGGCTGCTGGTTAAAAGCAATTGATTGTGCGCGCGCCCGGGTTCATATCCGCGAAAGGTTATTTGATATAGTCAAAAACAAGAAACGGGCTATGAGCTGCATTGGCAGCCAAAGAGGAGGGGATATTGCCAAGATTTGACCGCGCTCCGCTCGCCTTGCTCGTGAGCATCCTGGCCATTGCGCCGGCTTTCGCCCAGGATGCGCCCAAGGTGGCCTATCCTGCGGAAGGGGACCTGCCCGCGCAGCCCGAGGTGGTGCGTCCACTGACTCCGATTCCGCCGGAACGCTATAACGAAATGGTGCCCAAGCACCCGGGCTATCTCGGCGCGCTGGCGCCGGCCAACCTCAACAAGCCGCGGCCGGCCGCGCCGTTCGATGTGACCGGGACCTGGTTCGTCGACCTGCACGAGGGGTTCAGCAAGTTCCTGTTCGGCCCACCCTATCCCAAGTTCTACGCCGAAGGGCGCGAGGCGTTGATCGAGGCTCCGAAGTACGAGGCGCGCAACGCGACGTACCGTGATGCCATCGGCCAGTGCTATCCGCCGGGCATGCCGATGATCATGACGCGCGTGTGGCCTCATGCGTTCATCCAGCTGCCGACGGCCATCTACATGATCTCGGGCTTCAACAACTCGGTCCGCACGATCTTCCTCGATGGGCGCGAGCACTCCGACCCGGATCTCGTGGTGCCGAGCTACAACGGCGAATCGGTCGGTCACTGGGAAGGCGACACGCTGGTCGTCGACACCCGTTATTTCGAGACCGACAACCATTACATCGATCGCGGCATCCCGATCTCCGACGAGTTCGCGATGACCGAACGCATCACCATGCCCAGTCCGGCCAAGATGCGCATCGAATACATCATGACCGACCCGCAGATGTGGGAAGGCGAGTGGCGCTCCGTGAAGGAGTTCGACCGCGCCGACTACACCGACATCAACGAGGCGGTCTGCATCCTGCAGTACAACCAGAATCTGCCCGGCACGAACCTGGGCAAGGAAGCCGCCGAAGAGCGCGGCAAAAGTGAAGTCGAAGGGGTTGAAGATGAAAACTAAGCTTACCGTCATCGCACTGGCGGCGGTTGCGGCGGGCGTACCCGCGGCGGCACACCACAGCTTTGCGATGTTCGACCAGAAGAAGATCATGACCGTCGAAGGCAAGGTCAGCGCGTTCCAATGGACCAATCCGCACGCGTTCATCGAACTCGATGCAGCGGGCGGGCGCCACTGGTCGCTTGAGCTGAACAGTCCCAACAACCTCAAGCGCCAGGGCTGGACGCGCTCTGCGCTCAAGCAGGGTGACAAGGTGACCGTGCGCTTCAACCCGCTGCGCGACGGCAAGCCGGGCGGGCTTTTCCTCGACGTGAAGCTGCCCGATGGCAAGACGCTCGATTCCGGCCTTCCGAAGAACGGCGAGCCGGTCAACGTTCCCCGCCTGTAATCTGAGAGGAGGCGACCCCATGAAGAAATTTACAACCATCGCTATCGCCGCCCTCGCGGCAGCGGCGGTGCCCGCATCGGCGCACCATTCCTACTCGATGTTCGACATGAAGAAGACCATCGCGATGGAAGCCACGGTGACCAAGTTCAAGTGGCAGAACCCGCACAGCTTCATCCTGGCGGACGTCAAGAGCCCGGACGGCTCCGAAAACTGGGCGATCGAGATGACGAGCCCGAACAACCTGGTTCAGGAAGGCTGGAAGCGGACTTCGCTCAAGCCAGGGGACAAGGTCACGCTCTACGTCCATCCCCTGCGCAGCGGGGCAAAAGGCGGCAGTTACGTCGGCGTGAAGCTCGCCGACGGCAACAAGCTGGGCGACACCGCCGGATGAGGCGGGCGTCGCTCGCGGCGCTCGCCGCAATGCTCGTCGCGGCTCCGGCCGCAGCGCAACTGGGCGCCGCGACACAGTCGCCGCCGCCCGAGGGCGTGACCGAAGGGCAGGGCGCAGCCTATCCCAAAGGGCACTACGCCGAACTGGACAAGCTGCCCGACTGGGGCGGCATCTGGTTCGCCATGTTCCAGCGCGGCGGGGCCGAGGACACCGCGCCCGCCCACCCCGAGCTCAAGGGCGAGTTCAAGGCCGAACGCGAGAAGTGGCTGGCCGAAGCGCGGGCCAACGACGGCGTCGTGCCGCGGACGCGTTCCAATTGCAGCCCGCCGGGGTTGCCGCGGATCATGCGGCTCGGGCAGTATCCCTACGAGTTCATTTTCGCGCCGGGCCGGGTCACGATCAACCAGGAAGCCTGGATGCAGACCCGCACGATCTGGACCGACGGGCGGACCCACGATCCCGATCACGATCCCAGTTTCATGGGCGATTCCATCGGCAAGTGGGAGGGCGACACGCTGGTGGTCGACACCGTCGGCATCAATCCCGAACTCGAGATCGACACCGGGTACCCGCATTCCGACCAGTTCCACCTCGTCGAGCGAATCCATCTCGATCCGTCCGACCCGAACGTGCTCGTCAACGAAATGACGATGGAGGATCCCGAGGCGCTCGAGAAGCCGTTCCACGCCGTGCAGAAGTACCGCCGAGACCGCTACGGCAAGCTGTTCGAGTTCCAATGCGCTGAAAACGACCGCAATCCGGTCAACGAGGACGGTCACACCGAGTTCGAATAAATCGGTCGAAGGGCCTCAAAGCTTAATTGACCCTGTCAAATAGGCAACTTAAGTTACTCCCCGGCGAACCGCCATTGGGGAGGAGCGGTGATCGAAGTTCACACCTGGGAGCCCAATGCGAATTCGGGCAAACCCCTTTTCTGCCTCGCAGAAAAGGGCGTGGACTTCGTGCATCGCTATGTCGACATGGGCGCCTACGAGCAGTTCTCGCCACAATTCCTCGCCATCAATCCCGACGGCACGATCCCGGCCGTAGTCCACGACGGCTTCGTCATGACCGAATCGACGCCGGCGATGGAATATATCGACGACGCGTTCGATGGCCCGTCGCTGCGTCCGGCTGATCCGGCGCAGGCGTGGCAGATGCGTGTCGTATTGCGCGAGATGGACAACGTGATCGCCCCGGCCCTGGCGATGATCGCATCCAACCGCCTTGCCGCCCCGCGCTTCGTCGGACGTGATCCGCAAGAGCTCGAGGAAGAACTCGAGAAGATCCCGCTGCCCGAACGGCGCGAGGCCTGGCGCAAATTGATGTTCCAGACGACTCCGCCCGAAGACCTCGCGGAGAGCCGCCGCCGGGTGGCCGAGGGCATCGACCGCTTCGAACGCCTGCTTGCAAAGTCCGACTGGCTTGCAGGAAACAGCTTCTCCATCGCCGACATCGGCGTGTTTGCGACCTTCTACGGGCTGCCCCTGAGCTATCCCGAACTCGTCAACGAAGAGCGCACCCCGCATTTGTGGGGCTGGCTCGCGCGGTGCCACGCGCGCCCGGGGCTGCAGCAAGGCTTCGGCTACTCGCGCGGCTTCATCAAGCGGCGCGCCGCCGAACTGCGCGAGCTGTTCGGGGTGGTCGAGCCGGCATGATCCTGCACGTCGCTTCCGGTTCTCCGCACAGTTGTGCGCTGCGCATTGTCGCCACCGAAAAGGGGATCGAGGTCGAAGAGCGGCCTGTCGATCTCGCCGCCGGCGACCAGTTCGACCCGGCATTCCTCGCGCTCGACGGGCATGGCCAGGTGCCGCTCGTGGAACACGAAGGGCGAGTCATGGGCGAGACCTTCCCGCTTCTGCTTTACCTCGACGCGTTGGGCCAGGGCCCTTCGCTTGCCGGCAGCACGCCCCGATCGCGTTACCACGTGCACAAGTGGGGCAAGTATGTCGAAACGCACATCGCGCCGCACCTCGCGACGGTCCGTTGGGATCGACTGGGCAAGCCGGTTTCCGGCCCGCCAGAGGTCGCGCTCGGCCGCCTGACGCGCCCGCGTGCCGACCTTTGGCGCCGCGCGCTCGCTGGCTTTCCTGCAGAACAGGTGCAGGCCTCGCGCGGCGTCCTCGACGGCGCCGCGAGGCGATTGGCGGCCGACTTGGCCGATCGCGACTGGCTGGCGCAGGATGACTTCACACTGGCCGATGCCGCGGTCTACCCGCATCTCGCCCAGTTCCCGGAAATGGATGTGCCGCTGCCCGAGGCGGTAGCCGCCTGGCTCGACCGGGTGGCCGCACGACCTTCTGCGCGGGCGCTGGCCAAAGACATGTTCGCCTTGCCGACAATGGGCCCGGAGGCAGGGCGCTGGGGATGACTATCGACGCGCAATAGAGCGCGCAATTTTGTGAGGGGAAGTAATCATGATGAATTTGACAGGCAGTTTCCGTCGTGGCGCAGGCAATTCGAGTCTGCTGGCGCTTGCCGCCGTTCTTGCCGCGCAGCCCGCAGCCGCGCAGGAAAAATCGGACGACAGGAAGGACAGGGCCGAGGTTCCCGAGATCGTCGTCACCGCGCAGTTCCGCGAACAGGTGCTGCAGGACGTTCCTATCGCAATCACCGCCGTTGGCAGCGAGGAGCTCGAGCAGCGTAGCATCAAGAGCATCGTCGACTTGGCCGATTCGGTGCCCAACGTCGAGATGACGACCGGCGGTGCCGGTTATGGCGCACAGACCAACCAGGCTTTCATCCGCGGACTGGGGCAGATCGACTTCCTGACCGCGTTCGAGCCGCGCGTCGGCTTCTACGTCGATGACGTCTACTACGCGACGACCTATGGCTCGGTGTTCGACGTGCTCGATCTCGAGCGGGTGGAGATCCTGCGCGGACCGCAGGGGACGCTGTTCGGGCGCAACTCGGTCGGCGGCGCGCTGCGCCTGATCTCGAAGAAGCCGCGCGGCGACAACAGTGGATACGTCGAAATCACCGGCGGCAGCCGCAACCGCTATCAGCTGCGCGGCGCCTACGACATGGGCCTGGGCGAGGACCTCGCCCTGCGCGTGGTCGGCAGCGCCAAGGGGCAGGAGGGCCACGTCGATCGCCTGAGCTACAAGTGCGTCCACCCGCAATATGGCAACGCCAACGTGGGCGGCCCTGGTCTGACAGCAACCGCGAAGGACAACTGCAAGGTTGGCACGCTGGGCGGGGGCGACAGCTATTCATTCCGCGGCACGTTGGGGTATGAGCCCACGTCCGCGGTGCAGGTCTACCTTGCGGGCGATTACACGAAGGAGACCGCGGAAAGTTCGGCCGAAGTCATCCTCGACACAAGCACTTCGCTGATCAACCCAAACACCGGCTTGCCCGGCGGTGCGATCCCGGCGACGGGGCCGATCAACAACGGTCTTGCCAAGTGGCTGCGCGGGCTGGGCACGAGCTATTATGGGTTCGACGTCTCCACCCCCGCCAAGCTGGAGGATGTTGCGGGTACCTTCGTCTCGCCCGGCAAGTACTCGACCTTCGCGCGCTATGGAAACGAGCGGGTCGGCTATCGGAATCCCGCCGAAGGCACGCTCAAGGCCTGGGGCTCCTCGCTGACGGTCGAGGCCGATCTTGCCGAGAAGCTCCACCTCACCTCGATCAGCGCCTATCGCCACTACACCGGCGATTTCGGCCAGAGCCTGCTCGCCGTGCCGGTGGAGGAAGTGCGCAACGGCTTGACTCACCGCCAGTGGAGCGAGGAGCTTCGCCTGCTCGGTTCGGCTTTCAACGACATCGTCGACTACACCCTGGGCGCCTATTACCTCGACACCCGCACGCTCAACCCGGCGCGGGTTCAGACCGAGGGCTTCACCATGGGGCTGGACTTCTTCAGCGATGACACCGCGACCTTGCGCAGCTGGGCCCTGTTCGGCGCGGTCGATCTGCACCTCACCCAGGCGCTGACGCTGTCCGGCGGCCTGCGTTATTCGGACGAGAAGAAGACCTACACCTTCGATCGCGATTACAGCCCCTCGGGTCTCGGGTTCCTCAACTTCGTCTCAACGGGCAAGAACCACGATAACCGGTTCAATCCGCGCGTCTCCATCAGTTACGAGGCGACGCCGGACATCAACGTATATGCCTCCTACGCCACCGGCTTCACCGCCTCGGCATTCAACGCGCGGCCGTTCGGCGCGACAGGCATCTTCGCGCTCGATCCGGAGGATGTCACGTCTTACGAAGTCGGCTTCAAGTCGAACCTCTTCGACCGGATGCTGCGGCTTAACGCGGCGGCGTTCTTTACCAAGTTCGACGCGATCGTGGGCACCTTGCGCGACCCGACCGTACGCGGCGGCGCCTGCGCGATCTTCTGCAACTCCAACGTCGGCAACGCCGACATCCAGGGCTTCGAGGTCGAGGCACTGGCGCGGCCGACGCCCGAGCTGATGCTCTCGGCGAACGTGGGTTATACCGACTTCCAGTACAAGAAGCTGCTCGCCGCGACCCAGGGCCTCACGCTCAACAGCCCGCAGACCCGCGTGCCGAAGTGGAACTTGTCGGGCGCGATCCAGTACGATGCGCCAGTCGGCCCGGACCAGACCGTCACCCCGCGGGTCGACGTGAGCTACCGCTCGCGGCTCTATTACTCGAACAACATCCTGGCGACCGATTCGCAGCAGACCGGCTACGCGCTGGTCAATGCGCGGATAACCTACCGCAACGACGACCTTGGCTTTTCGGTCGCCGGGGCGGTAACCAACGTGTTCGACAAGTACTACTTCACGACGCTTACCGACCAACGCGAAAGCTTCGGTTTCCTGAGCGGGTCGGTCGGGCGGCCCCGTGAGTGGTCGGTCACCCTGCGCAAGGACTTCTGAGCGAGGGGCGCGGGGGAGATGGGCATGGCTTCAGGTGCAGCGGCCGGCGTCGGCGCAGCGACGGTGCCCTATCCCCCGCCCCGACAGGCCTGGACGACGGTGGGCGTGCTGGCGATGGCGACGACCTTCGCCATGCTCGACCAGGGCATCCTCGGCCTGCTGATCCAGCAGATCATCCGCGACTTCGGCCTGACCGACACCCAGGCCAGTATGCTGCTGGGGCCGGCTTTCGCTTTCGTCTACGTGCTCGTCGGCATCCCGTTATCGCCGTTGATCGACCGCTGGACGCGCAAGTGGATCATCGCCGTCGGCATCACGGTATGGAGTCTCGCGACCGCGGCCTGCGGGCTGGCGGGCAACTTCGCGCACCTGTTCACTGCGCGCATGGTCGTGGGAGCGGGCGAGGCGGTCAACGGGCCGACGACCTACTCGATGGTGTCCGACCTGTTCCCGCGGGAGAAGCTGCCGCGGGCAATCTACGGCTTGCAGATCGGCTCGGTCGCGGGCAGCGGCCTGTCGCTTCTGCTCGGCGGGGCAATGATCGGCATCATCGCCGTGCTCGGCACGCCGCACCTGCCGGTGGTGGGCGAATTGCGCCCGTGGCAGGCGGTCATGATGGCTGTCGGCCTGCCCGGCCTGCTTGTCGCCCTCGCGCTGGCGATGCTGAAGGAGCCGCCCCGCCGCACGTTCCGCGCAGAGGTCTCCAAGGTGCCGGTGGCCGGCGCGGTCAAGTACATGAGCAGCCATTTCGCGGTTTACGGGCCGCTGTTCATCGGTCTGACGCTGGGGGCGCTCGACAGCGGCAGCCGGGCCTGGGGCGCCGCCTTCTTCGAGCGGACCTACGGATGGGGTCCGGCCACCTACGGCCTTGCCGCCGGCATCGTTTCGATCGTCGCCATGCTCGCGGGGCTGTGGATCGGCTCGACCGTGGTCGACCGCCTGCAGGCGCGGGGGCTGATCGACGCGCCCTATCGCGTCATCCTGTGGACCCGTGCGATCGCCATCCCGTTCGCCGTTGCCATGCCGATGATGCCCACCCCCGAACTGGCGCTGGCGTGCAATGCGGTCGGCTTCCTCATGCTGGGGATGAACGGACCGCTGCTCAACGCGGTCATGCTGATCGTCACGCCCAACCAGATCCGCGGCCAGGTCATGGCCCTCTACCTCTTCATCTTCACGGTCATCGGGCAGGGGCTGTCACCGGTCATCACCGGGGCGACGACCGACTATATCTTCACATCGCCGGCGGACCTGCGCTGGTCTATCGTTCTGCTGCACGTCGTGTTCCTGCCGGTCGCGCTCGTGGCCACATGGCTCGGCCTGAAGCCGTACCGCGAGCATGTCGAGCGGCTCACAGCACAGGACCTGGTGGAATTATAAAGGTACGCTTCGGGAGAGTATCGGAATGCTGAAATACGTCGCCAGTGCCGCCGCGCTGGCCCTGACGATCCTGAGCCCGGCGCCAGCGGCCGCGCAGCAGGCTGCGCCGATCCCGTGCGAGCGAGCCTGCATGGAAGACCTGGCGGGCAGGGTGCTCGCCGCACTCGCGGCGCGCGATTCGTCCACCCTGCCGCTCGCGGTCGATGCACGCTACACCGAGAACGGGCAGGCGATGGAGTTCGACAACGGCTTGTGGCAGACCGCCAGCAAGGTCGGGGCCTATCGTCACGTCTTCGCCGATCCGGCGACCGGGCAATTCGGCTTCTTCTCGACGTTGGACGAGAACGGCCGCGGCCTCACCGCTGGCGTGCGGGTCAAGCTGCACCTCGGGCGCATATCGGAAATGGAACTGGTCACCTACCGCACCGGCTCGGGCCCGGCGTGGAACGATGCCGGCTATGCAAACCTGGAGAAGATGAAGCAGCCCGCGCCATTGTGGCGCGAGGTGCGCGGGCGCAAGCTCTCGCGGCAGGAACTTGTCGCCACGGCCAACAAGTACTTCTCCGCGATCGAGCGCAATGACGGAAAGGGCGAATACCCCTTCACCGACGACTGCGACCGGCTGGAGAACGGCATGCTGACCACCAACACGCCGGGTATGATCCGGATGGGCAAGGTCGACATCGGCGCAATGGGTTGCAAGGCGCAGTTCTCGACCGGCCTCTACGGCGTGGTCACCGAAGTGCACGACCGCCGCTTCCCGATCGTCGACGAGGAACGCCAGGCCGTGATGGCCTTTGCGGTGTTCGACCACTGCGGTTGCAAGAAGGAACTGGCCATGCCCGACGGCACGGTCGTGCCGATTGCCGGCTTCAACCGCCCCAGTTCGATCCTGCTGGCCGAGGCCTTCAAGATGAATGGGCCCCAGATTCGCCAAGTCGAAGCGGTGGGCACCAGCGTGCCTTACCACATGAAACCCGGCTGGTGAGACAACAGGTGGATGGAGGGACTTCCATGAGACGCATTTTCATACTAACCGTGGGCCTGTGCGCTGCACTTGGCGCTGCACCAGCGGCGGCCACGCCCGCCTGCGACCGCGAATGCCTGCGCGGAAAGGTCAGCGAGGTCCTGTATGCGCTGGCAGATCACGACGTGAGCAAGCTGGCCGTTGCGCCCGGCTTGCGGGTGACCGAGGACGCGGTCGAAAAGCCGCTCGACAAGCTCGCCCTGGTACGCACGGTCACGAAGCTGCGCGGATACCGCCAGGACATCATCGACGAGCGCGAGGGCGAGGCGTTCGCCGGCACGATGATCGAGGAATCCGGTGCCCCCGTCCTGCTCGCGGTGCGGGTAAAAGTCGACGACACGGCAAAACTGAGCGAAATCGAACTGGTCGCCACCCGTAGCCGGGCAGATGGCCTGCTCTATGCCATCGACGCCTATTCCGGCCCGCCGGCCGAGGCGATGGCCTACGTCCCACGTCCCGAGCAGCTCGAACCGCGCGACATGGCGGTCGAACTGGCGATGTTCTATCCGCGCGGCCTGAGCGAGGCGAAGTCGTTCGACGCCATCGGCACGCCGTTTGCGAAAGAGGCCTACCGGCTCGAAAACGGCGCGCTGATGGCCGGCCCGGGGTGCACCTTCGCGCCGGGCTGCGACGATATTGGCAACCAGTCGCTGGCGATCTTCGAGCGCCTCGGCCGCGTGACAGTGCGCGATGTGCTCGTCGACGAACGCATGGGGATCGTCCTCATGCGCCTGTCATGGAACGTGAGCGGCCCCGGCTCGGACAAGCTGACCGCGTGGGAAATGTTCAAGGTCTACGACGGGCAGATCCACATGGTGCAGGCCTACATTCGCCTGCTGCCCAAGGAACAGGACCTGGGCGGATGGCCGATCGCGCCGGGGATCGTGCAGCCCTGACGCCCCGGCGGGCGCGCCGCGCTCCCCGTTAGGCTCAGTTCACCGGCACATTGCTCCAGCCGTTTCCGGTGCCGTACGGGATGGTGACGAAAGGCATCGCCTCGACGTGGGTGATCTCGCCCTTCTCGATCTTGAACGTCTCCACAGTGGCGAGGTTGGTGACCATGCCCGCGGCCGAGCCGGGGCGCGGCATCGTGGTGCTCTCGACCGGGCGGCGGGTGCCGTCGTGGACGAAGAAGGGGAAGGTGACGACGAGCCCCTTCTCGACGTCGACCACCAGCGGCCGGTGCGGCCAGATGCGCTTGATGCCGTTGAACACGCCGAGGCTGACTTGCTGTTCGCAGGTCATCTGGCTCAGCGCGATGAAAAAGCGGCCCAGCGCAGTCGCGTCGGTCGGCAGGTTTGGGCTCGGCGTGGCGCGGCCCGGCCCGTCGTTGTTGACCGTGCGGTAGCCCTGCTCGTGCCGGATGCAGTCCTCGGCGAACGGGGCAATACGGCCATCCTCGCCCGTCAGCGCATCGAAGTATGCTTCGGCGGCGTAAGTCAGGTATTCGCGGCTCATGCGCTCGGCGGGCGGAACGTCGCCCAGCATGGCGCGGCGCGGAGTTGTCAGCAGCTCCATCGCCTCGGGCGCGACCTCGCGGTCGTAGAGCTGCTCGACCTCGGTGATCATCCCGCGCTCGACCTTGATCCTGAGACCGACCATGGTGTTCGCTCCGTCGACCTTGGCGATAAGCTGATAGGCGACCTGCCCCTGCACCGGGTCGGCGGCGGTGATCCTAAACGCGGTCGGTTCGAAGCGGGCGCGCCACAGCAGCCCTTCGCCGACCTTCATGCCACCCGTGTTCTCTGTGAACGCGACGACTTCGGCCAGCGGCAGCTTCGAGCGGTCCTTGCTCGTCAGTGCAGCCAGGTAGGCGTCCCCCATGGAGACGAGACAGGCCCGGTCGCAGGCCTTCACGTTGGCCGGGTTCCACGGTTGCTTGTACCACGGCTTGGCGCCCTGCATTTTGTCCTGGGCCTGTGCGGCACCGGGAACAGCCAGCATCAGCGCGGCGAAAATGGCCAGGGTTGTCGTCCTCATCTTGCTCTCCCCTCGAGCGTGGTCATGGGGCCTCGTCGTAGATCGGGCTACCGACCAACCCCGGTATGAGTTCGAGCGCGGTCGCCTCGCGTTGCTTGTCCTCGCCCAGCGCCCGGCGGATGGCGGCGAAGCGCTGTTCCACCCCGGCCCGGAATTCGGGCGCGGTGAAGATATAGAGCGCGTTGTCGCGAATTCCCTGCAGCACCAGTTTGCCGGCCTGATCGGGAGTGGCGGTCAGCGCGCCGAGGCGCTTGAGGTCATCCTCGTTGAACTTGAAGCCCGGTGGCGGGCCGGACGGGTGGCTGTCGCCCGACTTTGCGAAACGATCGGGTCGTGCGCCCTCATAGTCGCGGATATTGGTCCGCACGCCGCCGGGGCAGAACACCGAGACGCCGATATTCTCCGGCGCAAGTTCGGCGCGCAGGGCCTCGGAAAAGCCGACCACGGCGAACTTCGTGGTCACGTAGATTCCCGCTCGGCTGTAGGTCAGCATCCCGGCCATGCTCGCGGTGTTGACCACGTGACCGCCATCGCCATGGGCGCGGATCTTCGGCAGCACGGCCTGAACCCCGTTGAACAGCGAGTTGAGGTTGACGTCGACCGCCCAGTCCCAGTCTGCCTCGCTCGCTTCGCCGATCGGGGTGAGCAGGCCGATGCCGGCATTGCTGCATAGCAAGTCGATACGGCCGAACAGACCTTCTGCCTGGCCCGCGACCTCGCGGAACATTGCCCGGTCGGTGACATCGAGCGGCAAGAAGCGGACACTCTGCGAAAGGCCGGCCTCCGCGATTTCCTCGCGCGCTGCGTCGATGTGATCCTCACGCACATCCGCGGCCACCACCTTCATGCCCGCCCGCGCGAAAACGCGGGCCATGCCCAGGCCGATGCCACTGGCCCCGCCGGTAACGAAGGCGACCTTGCCCGTAACGTCCTTCATCGGAGCGAATCCGCCAGCGCCTTGGCCTCTGCGGTCATCTTCGCGCGGCGTTCCTCGCCGCTGCGGCGGCGCTCGTCCATTTCGAACTCGACGGGGAAGGCGGCCAGCATCTCGTCGAAATAGGCCTTGACCTCGGGAAGGAATTCGCCGTGCGGGAAGATGTACGGCCGGTTCGCCTCGATCGCCTCGGCGACCTCCTCGCCCACCGCACGCGGGTCCATTCCGCCTTCGACGGTGTCGCGCAGTTCCTCGGCTGCAGTGCCCCCGTGCCCGGCCCGGTACAGGTCGCCCGCTGTCATCGCCCTGGTCTTCACCAGTCCCGGGCAGAGCACCGAAACGCCAATGCCGTAGGGGGCCAAAGCCAGCCGCAGCGCATCGCTCATGCCGCGCACGGCGAATTTGCTCGTCGCATAGACCCCGGCAAACGAGGGAACGGGAATCATTCCCGCCATCGAGCTTGTGTTGACGACGTGACCGCCTTCCCCGTGGGCCTTCATGCCCGGCAGGAATTCGACCAGGCCGGCGATCGTGCCCCCGAGATTGACGTCGAGCACGTAGTCCCAGTCCTCGTATGTCGCCTCGTCGATCGGCGCGCGCTGGCTGACGCCCACGTTGTTGCACAGCACGTGGACCTTGCCGAACACCCGATCCACTTCGGCCGCCGCCCCGTGCATCGCGGAGCGGTCGGACACGTCGAGACGGATGGAGTGCAATCGGTTACTGGCGCCAAGCAGACCCTGAGCCTGGTCGAGATGGGCCTGAAGCAAGTCTCCAATGACGACTTTCATGCCGCGATCGAGGAACGCCTGTGCCATGCCGAGCCCGATTCCGCTGGCCCCGCCGGTGATGAATGCCGTTTTCCCCGCCAGATCGCGCAATGGGCTCCCCCTAATCATCGACTGCTCTGGCCTCCGTCGGCAGAGTCGGTCAGAAAGACCAAGCCGTTCTAAGCAAAAAACCTTTTTGACACCAGCAAAACTGTTTATGGTGCGAAGAAGGGAGGGAGTCTGATGGCACAAGCAAATGCGGTGAACGACGAAATCGAGGGCGACGGCCCTTACACCGGCCTCGTCACCATCCGGATGATTCGCCTGTTGGTGGCATTGCGCCGCGCGACGGTGCTGTCGCACCGGCGGCTGTTCCAGTTGAGCGAGATCGAGTGGCGCATCATGGTGCAGGTCGGGGATACCGACCAGCTCTCGCTCAACGGTCTGGCGGAGGCGATGCTGCAAGACCGCGGCCAGTTGAGCCGTGCGGTCAAGGCGATGGTGGGGCGCGGGCTGTTGACGCGGGAACGCAAGCCGGGTGGGCCGGAGATCTGCATTGGCCTCAGCGACCTCGGGCGCGAGGTCCACTCCGAGATGATCGACTTCGTCGTCAAGCGGGACGAGCGCATGACCGCCGGGATCGATCAGGCCGACCTCGACGCATTGTGGCGTGTGATCGGAATCATGACCGAGCGCTCGCACCAGATGCTGGAGGAAGAGTCGAAGGCCCATGCCTGAGGCACTGGCGCTCTACCATTTTGGGCCGGTTGCCAACTCTCTGACGCCGCTCCTCTGCCTGCTTGAAAAGGGTGCAGAGTTCGACAATCGCGTGCTCGACAGCCGCAAGTGGGAACATCACGATCCGGCGTTCCGCAAGATCAATCCCGAAGGAATGGTCCCCGTGCTCGTTCATAACGGGCGCGTGGTGCGCGAATTGACCGTCATCAACGAATATGTCGAGGACATCCTGCCCGAGCCGGCACTGCGCCCGGCCGATCCCTGGACGCGGGCCGAGATGCGCGTGCTGACCAAGTTCGTCGACGAGTATTTCTGTCCCGCCCTGACTACTCTGGGCGCCCACGGCGCGACGCCCTTCGCTTCCAAGATCGACAAGGGCGAAATGGCCGAGAGGCTGGCAAACATGCCCAACGAGGAAGTCCGTCGAAAGTGGGCCACGATCGCCCAGACCGGCTATTCCGACGATGAGCTTGCCGACGCGCGCCGCAAGCTCGAACGGTGCGTCGAGCGGCTCGAGACGATCCTGGCTCACGGCGGCCCGTGGTTGCTCGGCGAATTCTATTCGCTCGCCGACATCAAGTGGTACTCGATGGCGCCCGCGCTCCCGCGCGTCATGCCCGAGGCCTGCACCCCCGAGAAGGCGCCACGCACGATAGCCTGGCTCGAGAGAATGGCCGATCGCCCGGCGGTCAGGCGACTTCCGGAATACGCTCCTCGGCGCTGAGGTCCGGCAGAACGCCGGTCGAGTGGCGGCAGCGGTTCATCCGGCGCTCGCTTGTTTCCCCGCCCTACTGTATTACGTCCACAACACGCGGCGCCGATAGCGGCGAACAAAAGATACAATTGCGTGCTTGGGTCGGCCGCGCAGTTGCTGTTAGCCTGCAGGCTAAATGGGAGCGAAGACGAGAGGGATGAGCACTGTGCACACCCGGTCACGGCTGAAGCTGGCGGCGATTATTCCGGCGCTCGCGCTTGCGGGATGCGCCACGACCGCGCAGCCTCCCGTCGACGCCGGCCTGTTGCTGCCGCAGGAGTGGGCCGAAACCACGCCTGCCCCTGTCTCGCTCGACCTGGCGCAATACTGGACGATGCTCGGCGATCCGTTGTTGACCGGCTTCGTGGAGCAGGCAGTCGCGCAGAACCTCGACCTCGCCCAGGCGGCCGCCCGGCTCGACCAGGCGCGGGCGCAGCTGGCGTCCGCCAGGGCGGGGTATTTTCCGCAGCTCAACGCAAGTGCGGGCGGGCAGAAGGACATTGGCGACTTCGCGCAGGACAGGCTGCAATACTCGCTCGGCGCCGACGCGAGCTGGGAAGCCGACCTGTTCGGCCGAATCTCCGGCACTGTCGCGGCGAGCAGGGCGGACCTTGAATCCGCTGGATACTCACTGGCCGACGTCCAGCGACTGGTCGTTGGCCAGGTTGCGCTGACGACGATCCAGGCGCGCGCGACCGCCGCGCAGCTTGCCATTGCGCGCGACACGCTCGCCTATCAGGAGGACAATCTTCAAATCGCGCGCTGGCGCAACCAGGCCGGCCTGGTTTCAAGCCTCGATGTCGAACAGGCGCGGAGCCAGCGCGCGGCCACCGCGGCGACCGTACCACTGCTCGAAAGCAACCTCGCGGCCAGCGCCAATGCCATCTCGACACTCATCGGCGAGCCCCCCGGCCGGGTGCTAACCTTGATCGAGGGTAGCGAATTCGTGCCGGGCCCGCCCGACCTTGCGGGGTTCGAGGCTCCGGGCGAGGTCCTCCGGCGTCGGCCCGACGTACGCGGTGCAGAAGCCAATCTCGTCGCCGCCTCCGCCCGGGTCGGCGTGGCCCGGGCGCAGCTGCTGCCGCTCGTCCGCCTGACGGGCAACATCGGAACCGGCTCGGTCGGCCTGAGCAATCTGTTCGACGTGATCTCCGGCGGCCTGTTCGCGGGGGTCAGCCAGCTGATCTTCGACGGCGGCCGCACCCGCGCGCAGGTCGCCAGCGCCGAAGCCGCCGCGGAAGGCTCGCTCGCCGTCTGGCGGCAACAGATCCTCGGTGCGCTGGAAGACGTCGAGACCGCGGCGGTCGACCTGCGCAGTGCCCGCCAACGAGTCGCGATTCAAGGCGAAGCACGCGACGCTTCGGCCAACGCCGCGCTGCTCGCGCGCAGCCAGTACCAGGCGGGATTGACCGATTTCCGTACCCTGCTCTCGGCCGAAAATGCGCTGCTGTCCGCGCGCAACGCGGAAGTCTCCGCCAAGGCGGAACGGGCGAGCGCCTTCGTTCGCCTCACACAGGCCCTCGGAGGCGGTTGGTCGCCCGCCGATTTTTCTGTTTTCACCACTCCGGATACCCAGCCATGAACGACATGTCCCAGCCCGAGCCGGAAAGCGTCGACGAGTTTCTCGGTGCCGAACGCAAGCCGCGCTGGCGGCGGTGGGCCAAGTTCTGGGTGCCCGGGCTGATCGTCCTCCTGCTGGTCCTGTTCTTCGCCACCCGCGGCGACAAGAAGCCCGAATACATCACCGAGCCGGTGGCCGAACGTTCGCTCGATATCGTGGTCACGGCGACGGGTAACCTGCGACCGACGAACCAGGTCGACGTGGGTTCGGAAGTCTCGGGCAAGATCGATCACATCTACGTCGACGTGAACGATCGCGTATCGCAGGGGCAGGTCCTGGCGCTGATCAACACCGACGTTATAGACGACCAGATCCGCCAGGCGCAGGCCAACCTCAACGCGGCGCGCGCGTCGGTCTCGCAGGCCGGCGCCACCCTCGAAGTCGACCGGGCCCAGCTCGGCCGGCTCGAGAACGTCTGGAAGCTGTCAGGCGGCAAGGTACCCTCGCGCACCGAACTCGAGGCCGCCGAGGCCAACGTCAAGCGTGACCGGGCTGCGGTCGCCTCGGCCCAGGCCAACGTCGCGGCGCAGCAGGCCCAGCTGGCCACCGCCAACACCAACCGCAACCGCGCGGTCATCCGCTCGCCCGTTTCGGGCGTCGTGCTGGCGCGCCAGGTCGAACCTGGCCAGACGGTCGCCGCGAGCTTCAACACGCCAACCCTGTTCGTCATTGCCGAGGACCTGTCGGCGATGCAACTCAGGGTCGCGATCGACGAGGCCGACGTCGGGCAGGTGAGCGCGGGCCAGAAGGCCACCTTCACCGTCGATGCCTATCCGGGCCGCGAATTCCCCGCCACGGTCGAGCGGATCGACCTCGCTTCCAAGAACACCGCGACGTCTTCCGCCCAGCAGACGAGCGGTCAGCAGGCGAATTCGGTGATCAGTTACGAGGCGCGGCTTTCGGTCGAGAACAGCCGCGGCCTGCTTCGCCCCGGCATGACCGCAACGGCCAACATCGCGACCGCCAACACCGGCAAGCAGATGGTCGTGCCCAATGGCGCGCTGCGTTTCGAGCCGCCCAAGGAAGAGGATGCCAGCGGCGTCCAGCTGCGGAGCGGCGGCGACGAGCAGTTCGGCCTCGGCCGCGAGGAGAAGCGGGCGACGATCGGTGTCGGCAGCACCCAGAACGTCTACGTGCTTCAGGCCGACGGCACGTTGAAGCAACACGAAGTCGTCACCGGCCAGAGCGACGGGCGCGAAACGTCAGTCAGTTCCAGGACCCTCAAGCCCGGCATGAAGGTCGTCACCTCGGTCAAGGCGGACAAGGACGGGAAGGGCCAGTGAGCGCCAGCTCCCCGAACGAAGGGCCGATCATCCAGCTCGAAGGGATTACCAAGACATTCGGGCAGGGGGCGGCCGCGTTCCAGGCGCTGCGCGGGGTCGACCTGACGATCGAGCGGGGCGATTTCGTTGCCATCATGGGTGCATCGGGTTCGGGCAAGTCGACGACGATGAATATCCTCGGCTGCCTCGATTCCCCAACCTCTGGCATCTACCGCTTCCTTGGCACCGAGGTGCAGGCGCTCAGCCGCGACCAGCGTTCGCTGCTTCGGCGCCGATATCTCGGCTTCGTGTTTCAGGGCTTTAACCTGCTCGCCCGTACCAGCGCGGTAGAGAACGTCGAGCTTCCGCTGCTCTATCGCGGCGAAAGCCGGGAAGCTCGCCGCGTCGCCGCGATGCGCGCGCTCGATCGTGTCGGCCTGGCTCCGTGGGCCGACCATACCCCGGCCGAACTGTCGGGCGGCCAGCAGCAGCGCGTCGCCATCGCCCGGGCCCTCGTCACCGATCCCGAAGTGCTGCTGGCCGACGAACCAACCGGCAACCTCGATTCCGAGCGCTCGATCGAGATCATGGAGTTCCTCGCTGAACTGAACGAGGCGGGCATCACCATTCTCATGGTCACCCACGAGCTGGAGATGGCGAGTTTTGCCAGAACCATCGTCCATTTCAAGGACGGGCTGGTCGAAAGCGTCGAGCGCGGCCACCGCAGTCGCGCCGCGGTCGGCGTCGCCTGATGCTCGGCACGACGTTCCTGCTGGCGCTGAACGAAATCCGCCGCCACCTGCTGCGCAGCTTCCTGACGACGCTGGGCATCATCATCGGCGTGTCGGCGGTCATCACCATGGTCACGCTGGGCAAGGGGGTGACGGCCGACATCGAGCGGCAGATCAGCTCGCTCGGTTCGAACGTGTTCTTCGTCATTCCGGTCAGCGTCGATCGCACCACGCCCAAGCCGTTCGACGAGCGCGACGTCGACGCGATCCGCGAGCAGATTGCGGGCATCAAGTCGGTTTCCGGACAGGTGCAGAAGAACGTCACGGCGGTGCACAACGGGCAGGACTGGGACAGCCGGGTGGAAGGGGTGACCAACGCCTTCTTCGATGCGCGCGGGATCGATATCGACCAAGGGCGCCGCTTTACCGCCGCCGAGGAGCAGTCGGGCGCCAATGTCTGCATTATCGGCCCGACCGTGCGCGACGAGATCTTCCTCGAGAACCGCACGCCGATCGGCGAGCGGATGCGGCTCGACGACGTGCCGTGCCAGGTGATCGGCGTCTTTGCCAGCCGCGGCTCTGTCGGCGGTGGGGGAGACGATGACAACGCCGTGTTCATGCCACTGACCAACGTCCAGCGCCGCTTCATGGGCAGCGACGACATCCAGTACATGGCCGTGTCGTACGACAGTTCTTACGACAGCCAGACGATGCTTGATTCTCTCGTCGGCCTGTTGCGCGAAAGGCGCGTCCTGCTCGATGGCGAGGCGAACGATTTCGACATCATCGACACCGCGAAGATCAACGAAACCGTTTCGAGTACCGTCGGCACTCTTACCGTCATGGTGGCCGCCATCGCGGCGATCAGCCTCATCGTGGGCGGGGTCGGGATCATGAACATCATGCTCGTCTCGGTGACGGAGCGAACGCGCGAGATTGGCATTCGCCTCGCCATCGGTGCGCTGGCGCGCGAGGTCCAGCTTCAGTTCCTGACCGAGGCGGTGGTCCTGTGCTGTTTCGGGGGGGTGGTCGGCATCCTGCTCGGCTTCGGGCTATCGATCGGGCTGTCCGGCGCGTTCGGGCTGCCTTTCGTGTTCGATCCGTTCATCAACGTGCTGAGCTTCGTGATCTCCGCGCTCATCGGCATCGTGTTCGGCTATTTCCCCGCCCGACGGGCCAGCCAGCTCGACCCGATCGAGGCCCTGCGCCACGAATGAGGTAGTCGCAACGGCGCGCACAACGGCCGACCCGGCAGGACGCAAGGCCCGGCCAAGGCATGGGCACGTTAAACGCCATCGGGCGCAACCTTGGAGCGTGATGGCCTAATTTCATGCTGCTGCTGCCGCATCTTGCCATGTTGCGACGCAGACGACCGATAGGCCTTTAACGTCGATCGATCGAGCAGATGGCGCTGGAAGTAGAAGTGGTTGTAGGTGGCGGAGTGAAGATTGAGAAAGCGCTGGGCCGATGCCGGTGATTTGAACCGCTGCATCTTTCGCTCTCGTCGTCGCACCGGCTGATGCGAGTTCTCCGCGCGGTTGTTCGAGCGCTTGCCCTCGATGTGTTCAGCGGACAGCCCGAGGTCGCGGAACGTGGCCCTATAGGGCCGCAGCTTGTCAGTGATGATGCAGGTGGGCGCGGGATATCGCTTCAGGAGCTTGCGCATCAACTTTGCAGCCGCCGCCTTGCATCGGCGCAACTGGACCAGGAATTCGAGCACCTCGCGCTCGTTGTCGACCGCTCGCCAGAGCCAGAGGTGTCCGCCCTTGATGACGATCACCATCTCGTCGAGGTGCCAATGGTCACTCGGAGCAGGACGACCGCCGCGCAGGTTACGTGCGATGGCGGGACCGAAGATAGGCGTTCGGCTCCACCAGGCGTAGCGTGTGTGGCAGTTGGAGAATGGAATTTCGAGCAGGGGTGGACAGCGGTGCCCGCAGAACGAGGCTGTGCACCATTAATTCAAGTGGATGCTGACCACTCAACGTTCTCTCTCCCGTCAGAAACAGGCGGGAGCACGATTGAACTCACCGTCGCCGACGTGGGAGATAAGCTTGGGTCGGTACACGCACCATAACACAGGATAGGGAATTGAGCGGGATTCCACTTGGGAAAAAACCTCTAATGAGAAGGTGTTGCGCAAGATCCCGTGAATGCAACCTTGGCAAGTCTGGCGGCAACCTGGGGTCTGTCCGGCGTGCAGTGGGAAAGCCCCTCGAGCCAAACCCTTTCCGTCAGAAGAGCCAGCTCGTTGGGCGCGGGGGATCGACCGTCACGAATGCATTCCACGAGCGAACGAAGAAACAAGCTCTGCACAGCGAATCTCCAGCGGTTTGGAATCTGGAGATGGAAACTGTAAGGATCGCCGCAATGATGACTTTGTAGAAAGTTAATGAAAAACAGGGAAGTGCTTGCGAGGAACGCCGTTCGACGCGGGCTGATCAGCTATCGCGGTGGCACTATGTCCAGGGCATCTGCGAAACTCAGTGAATGCACGACCGCCCCGTCCTCATCGTGAACTTCGATGCGGTAATGCAGATCAAGAAGGCCGATCTGGACATCGCCGGCAATGCAGTCCCGCGCCTGCATAAGCGCAGCGCCGGCGATGGCCTCCGGCGGCATAAGACATCCTTCCGGATCGAGCAGGCGGTCGGTGCTGTCGACGAGATGGAAAAAGAATTTCTGCACTGGAACGCTCCTCAGCAGACGGGAGCACATTTCGGTCTCTCAGCCACCGATGCGTCACTCGCAGGTGGTGGAATGGCGCATAGCATAGCGGGATGAACTAAGGTTGACGCATTGCTATCGGTGATCCTGCGAAAAGGGCCTCTCCACGCAGCGTCCGCCGGCGGGGCGCCTCAACTCGGGCGTGGTCGCGGCGTCTGTAACTCGAGATGCAGGTACCGCTCGTTGAAATCCGCGACGTCGCGCATTCTCTCCCAGTCGGGAAAGCCTATGCTGCGCCGGGTGCGCACGATCAGCCCTTCGGACTCGAGCGCCTTAAGGGTCCGATTGACGTGAACCGGGGTGAGGCCGAGCGCATCGGCCAGCTCTTCCTGGGTCATCGGCAGTTCGTATCCATTCTCGTGCGTCAAACCGATCGCATCGAGCCGCGATCCGAGCTCGCACAGCACGTGCGCCATCCGCTCGCGCGCCTTGCGGCGCCCGACGTTGAGCACCCATTCGCGGAAGATCGACGCCTCGACGAGCGTCTTGATGAGGATCGCATGGCCCACCGCAGGGCGATCGCGAGCCAGCACCTGGAACTCCTTGCGCGGCACAAAGGCGACCTCGCCGCGAGTCAGCATCTGGACGCTGTGATCGGACACGTCGAGATAGAGGTTCTGGAAGTCGAGCGCGTCACCGGGAAGGTGGATCGCGATGATCTGCCGCGCACCGTCGCCAGTGAGCTTTTGCCGGAATGCAAACCCCGAAAGCAGCACAGCGCACTCGCGGGGCGGGTCACCTTCCCGGATCGTGTAAGCGGCATGGTCGAGCGTGCGGAGCGTGTAGGGCAGCGCAAGGATCGCCTCGCGATCCTCGTCCGAAAGCCGCGCCCGCAGCTCAAGGTTCCGCACGAGCAGATCGAGAGGATGTGATGAGGAAGTCAAAACGAATGTCCCGTCGAGGGCGGGAGCACATCGAATCTCTCAGCCGCCAGAGCCCTGATACGATCTGACGATAGACCTCTTGTAACAGAATGGGGCCACAAACACCCCAACATTCGACGGTCTGACCTAGAATCACATATGTTTGAGAAGCTTGCCGTGCTAAGGTGGGGCATTGCCGGCAAAGCATTGGGCTCCGGCGACTGAGAGACAAAGTCGCGCTCCCGCCCTGATCGTGGAGCCGCACGTGCCTCGTTACTTTTTCCATCTTCGCGACGGTGAAGACAGGCTTCTGGACCCGGAGGGTCGAGTGCTCGTGTCGCTCGACGCGATCACCGCTGCCACTCTCAAGGAAGCACGAGCCATCATTGCCCACGATGCGCAGGACGGCCGGATCAAGTTGACCTATCACATCGACGTCGAAGACGATGCCGGGCACACGATCCACCGGCTCGACTTCGAAGACGCCGTCGAACTGATCCGGTAGCCGGCGAATCGGCCGGCACCCCGAAACACCCAAACTTATGTTGTGGCGCCGGAAACGCGAAAGGGGGATCGTCGTTCCCGGTCCAATGCCTCGCTATTTCTTCAACGTCTACAACGACGACACCACCATCGACGACGAGGGCATGGAGCTTTCGGATCCCGACGCCGCGAAGGCTCTCGCGCTCCAGGAGGCCCGTGTTCTTGCCGCCGACACTGTGCTGCAAGGTCACCTTGTGGCGCACCACCGGATCGAAATCCTCGACGAGGAGCGGCACGCGATCGCCAGCGTTCGCTTCGATGAAGCGGTTGAGATCCGCCCGTAGCCGGTCCCGCAGAGGAAATTACACGGCTTCGGATGGCATTTGCGGCTGAAGAACCGGTGGTCGGCGACCAGCCGGTCTTGAGCATTGGACGTCCCCGATACCGCCCAGGATCCTTCGATTGAAAATCGCACGGTCGCGATTTCTCGTCCATCCTGCTTGGTGATGGAGCAACTGGTTTGCAGCAGGGTCGCCGGGAAACTGCTCGACAAGCAGTTCCTGTTCGTCCTCGCGGGGGATGATGCGGACGTCGAGCAAGCTGCTCGCCTTGGTCGCCGAGGGTTGTCAAGCAAGGCAACTGGTGCTCGCCAATCCCGAACAGTCGATCGCCCGTATCGCTCGCGAGAACGGTCGCTGTCGAACCAGACTCGGCAAACTCGTCGCGCTCTCGTGCCTTGCTCCCGACATCGTCATCGGATCGTCGAGGGAAAACAGTCCGATCACCTTTCGGCGAATCGCCTGATGCAGTCCGAGCTTCCACTCTCATGGTCAGCCCAGCGGCAAGCGCTGGGCTTCTCCTGAATATCCCGACTGCAGTCAGGATTCTACGACCAGAACGGCGGACGAATTGCGCGCGAAAGGTGCGTTTTCGGGAGCAGTCTCTCACTGCAGATGCCAGAGCGGGAATGCGAAAAAGCCTCGGAACTGCGCCATTCCTGGCGACCAGCCTCCGGTCTCTCGGGATTTCACGGTCCCCTCAGGACTGTGTGGTGCGGTCGAGAAGACTCGAACTTCCACGGGCTTTCGCCCACAACGACCTCAACGTTGCGCGTCTACCAGTTCCGCCACGACCGCACGTGAAAAAGGAGCCGTTAAGGCCGGCTCCTCCGGGGTAGGTGCGCGCCCTTAGCAAAGGGGTCACACCCCTGCAAGCGTCACGATCTAAGGATTTTCGCAGTCGCGCTGCCGCGCCCGGCTTGCCTTCGACGGTCCCCTGGCAAGTCCGGTCGGTGGCGCGGCATTCCCGCGGGCCTGTTCGTCAGGAAGGCTTCCAGCCGATTTCGGCGACCTTGGCCGCGCGCGGCACGTCGGTGACCGCTTCGTTGATCGTCATCGTCTCACCCGGGGCGAGCGTCCGCTTGGGCGGATAGACTTCCCACGAGTAGACAATCCGGTCGCGCGAATCGCGCAGCACGATGAGGATCGGCGGCACGTCGTGCGCCGTGCTGCCGATATTGGTCACGGTCCCGCTGGCCCCGAAGAATTCGGTTCCGTTGGGGAGCTGGCGCCGTTCCTGCTGGTCGGGCGGGAAATCGAGCTGCAGGTCGGCCTGCCCCATGGCGAAGGTCGGACGACTTACCGGCACCCAGTCCGGCAGGCCGAAATAGCTAACCGCCACAATGAGCGCGGCAGCGACGAGGGCGAAGACGACTCCGGCGTAGGTCCACAGCTTGAGGGTGTTGCGCCGCGGACGGAAGGGCGGCTGACGATCGAAGTGGGAAACATCGTCGTCGATGGGTGGCGGCGCGACGACCTCGGCTGGCGGGGAAGAGGGCGTCTCCTCGACGGCGGCAGGCTCGTCCGCGGAAGCCAGGAAAGGCGGCTCGTCTTCCTCGGGAGGCGCTCCGCGTGTCGGCTGCTTTGCCGCTGGCGTTTCGCGAACCGGCGGAGGCGGGGGAGGCGCTGGCTGCGGTGTTGGCTGAGGCGCTGGCTGAGGCGCTCTGGGCGCGGCGCCTCGAGCGTCTCGAAGCCGGGGCTGGCGCGAACCTCCTGCGGCGGGCCGTCCTGGAACCACGAATGACGGCACTTGGCGCACCGCACGGTGCGACCCTCGGCGCCGATGGCGCTGTCCGGCACGACGTAGCGCGTCGAGCAGGCGGGACAGGAGATGATCATGCCCCTACTATCCTAAACCTGCGTTCGTCGTGGCAACAAGGTGCGCCGCGCCGATACGAGCCCGGGTGCGGCTTTTTTCCACATCGATCAAGGGCTAGGGCGTAACCGGGCAAGGTGCACGCTTCCACCGTCCGGGCACAGGCTCTATAGCCCGGCGGGCATGCACCGCGTCGCTCTCGATAATGCACTCGACTTGCCCGGGCCCAGGCGATGACGGCGCCGGAGGGAAGCATCGTGCAGTTCGACAACGTCGGCCTGCGCTATGGAACCGACCGCGAGGTGTTGAGCGACGTCACGTTCACGCTGTTTCCCGGCAGCTTCTACTTTCTCACCGGGGCGAGCGGCGCGGGCAAGACATCGCTGCTCAAGCTGCTCTATCTTGCCCAGCGCCCGTCGCGCGGGATGATCCGCATGTTCGGCACTGACGTCATCACCCAGCCGCGCGATGCACTGCCGGCGTTTCGCCGGCGGATTGGAACGGTGTTCCAGGATTTCCGGCTGGTCGACCACCTCTCCGCGTTCGACAACGTCGCACTGCCGCTGCGTGTTTCGGGCGTGCCGGAAGTCGACGTGCGCAAGCCGGTGGCGGACATGCTCGACTGGGTCGGCCTTGCCCACCGGGCCGAGGCGCGGCCCGCGACCCTCTCGGGCGGTGAGCAGCAGCGCGTGGCGATTGCGCGTGCCGTGATCGCGCGGCCCGAAATCCTCGTGGCGGACGAGCCGACCGGCAACGTCGACCCGGAAATGGCGCTCAAGCTGTTGCGGCTGTTCGAAGCGCTCAACCGGCTCGGCACGACGGTCGTGGTCGCCACCCACGACGTGCACCTGCTCAGGAAAGTGCCGGATTCGCTCATCATGCGCCTCGACAAGGGACGCCTGCACGATCCGACCGGCGCGCTGCGCTATCCGCCGCGCCGCGTGGCGACCTTCGGTGCGGGCGTCTGATGGTGGCTCCTGCGCTCATCCGCCGTAACCAGCCGCGCTTCGGCGGCGAGCGATCGGGGATCCTGCAACAGGCGCGGCTCGCCGGGCCGATGCCGTGGGTCATCGCCATCATGATCGCACTGACGGTGATCGCTGCCGCGGCCGGGCTGGCGCTATCCAACCTTGCCTCGGGCGCGCAGGCGGAGATTTCCGGCGGCATCACGGTACAGGTGGTCGAGGCGGCCCCAGCCGAGCGTGACCGGCAGGCCGAGGTCGCCGTGGCGCTTCTCTCCAACCGCGAAGATGTCGCCGAGGTTCGGCGTGTCCCGGACGAGGAACTGACCGCGCTGATCGAGCCCTGGCTGGGAGACCTTGCAGGCGCGGGTGACGAGGCCGTGCCGACCCCGGCTCTGATCGACGCGCGGCTCAAGGGGCCCGTGACCGGCGCGCGTCTCACCGAGCTTACGGATGTACTTCGCGCCTCGGTACCCTCCGCTCGGGTCGACGCGCAGGCGAGCTGGCTGGCGCCGGTGTTCCAGGCGATCAGTTCGCTGCAGTGGCTGGCAATAGGGCTCGTGGTGCTGCTCGCCGCGACAAGTGCGGCGGCAGTCTGGCTGGCGGCGCGCAGCGCGCTGGGTTCGAACCGCGAAACGATCGAGATCGTCCACCTGCTGGGCGGCACGGACCGCCAGATCGCGCGCATTTTCCAGCGCTCGATCGCGGTCGATGCGCTGGTCGGCGGGATGATCGGCCTGCTGCTCGGCCTCATCGCCCTGTTCGTCCTCGGCCGTCAGTTTGCCGCACTCGGCTCGGGCATGGTGTCAGGTGGCGGACTGGGGATCATCGACTGGGTCGTCATCGCGCTAATTCCCATGGTCGGCGTCGTTCTGGCCATACTGACCGCGCGCACGACCGTACTCGCTGCGCTCAGGAGGATGCTGTGATCGGGCGCATTGCGGGGTTCGTGCTGATGGTCTGGCTGATCGGGTTCGTCTGGTTCGCCTTTTCGCTGCCACGCGAGGCGCCGCTGCGCGAGGCGACCGACGTGATCGTGGTACCGACAGGCGGCGTCGGCCGGATCGACCGTGGTGTCGAACTGCTGCGCCGGGGCACTGCGAAGAAGCTGCTCGTCACCGGCGTCGATGCCGAGGTAAAGCCGAGGGAGTTCGCCGTAGAATACGATCTTTCGCCGCAGGAGATGGCGTGCTGCGTGGTGCTGGGCTTCTCCGCGCTCGACACTCGCGGCAACGCGCGCGAGACGGCCGAGTGGATCCGCGAGGGCCAGTATCGTTCGCTGCGCCTCGTCACCAGCGACTGGCACATGCGCCGCGCGGCGTCGGAACTCGAACCGGTGCTCCCGGCGGGAACCAGGGTGGTGGAGGATGCCGTACAGGCAGAACCCTCGCTTAAGATGCTGTTCCTCGAATACCACAAACTCTTGGCAAGCTGGCTGTCCAACCTGTGAGCGTCCTGCGCAACCTCGCCTTCTACGTCCTGTTCTACGGCGGGTCGGTGTACTTCGTGCTCGGTACGCTGCTTGCCTTCTGGCTGGTGCCGGGGCCGTTCTTCCGCGCATTCCCCAACGGCTGGTCGCGCTTTCATCGCTGGCTGGTGGTCCACGTCCTGGGCATCGAGGTGCGCGAGGAAGGCGAACGGCCGCAGGGCCAGGCGCTTTATGCCGTCAAGCACGAGAGCTTCTTCGACGCGATCGACCTGCCCACGCTGATCGAGAACCCGGTTCCCTTCGGCAAGGAGGAGCTGTTCCGCATCCCCGGCTGGGGCCGGGCGGCCAAGGCCTATGGCGGAATCGCCGTGCAGCGCAACGCCGGAGCCAAGGGCCTGCGCGCGATGATGGCCGAAGCCAGGGTCCACATCGCGAGCGGCCGCAACCTCGCAATCCTGCCGGAGGGCACGCGCGTTGCGCATGGCACGCGCCCGCCGCTGCGCTCTGGCTTCGCGGGTATCTACAAGCTGCTGGGGCTGCAGGTCGTGCCCGTCGCGATCGACAGCGGACCGCTTTACCAGCGCACCTGGAAGAAGCGCGGGACGATCACCGTGCGCTTCATGCCGGCCATCCCGCCCGGCCTGCCGCGCGACGAGGTAGAGACACGGGTCCACGCCGCGATCAACGAGCTCAACACGAAGTGACGACGGACGGCGAGGCGCCATCGTCGCGCCCGGTCCTGTCGGTCCTCGGCCCCGGCCTCGTCACGGGTGCGGCCGACGACGATCCGAGCGGCATCGGCACCTACAGCCAAGTCGGCGCCCAGTTCGGCTATTCCATGGGCTGGAGCCTCGTGTTCGGGTTCCCGCTGCTCGTCGCCATTCAGGAGATCTGCGGTCGCATTGGCGCCGTCACCGGGCGGGGCATCGCGCACAATCTGCGGCGGCACTATTCGCGCCGGCTGCTCGTAACCGCGGTCCTGCTCTTGCTGGTCGCCAATGTCATCAACCTTGGTGCGGACCTCGGCGCGATGGGAGCCGCGCTCGCCCTTGTCCTTCCGGGCCCCGTCTACGTGTACACGTTCGCGCTCGCAGCGGTGGGCCTGCTGGCCGAGATATTCGTGCCCTACTGGCGCTATGTGCAAATCCTCAAGTGGTCCACATTGTCGCTCTTTGCCTATATCGGCGTGGCTTTCGTGGTGCACGTGCCGTTCGAGACGGCGCTGCGGGGACTATTCCTTCCTTCGTTCGCTTTCGACCTGGACCACTCGATGGCGCTCGTCGCGATCTTCGGCACCACGATCAGCCCCTATCTATTCTTCTGGCAGGCGGGACAGGAAGTGGAAGAGCGTCACCGCCGGCACGCGAAGCCCCTGGCAATCACGCCTCGCAGTTCAGGGCCCGAATTCCGGCGCATTCGCATCGACACCCTCGTGGGCATGGGCTTTTCGCATATCACCGCGCTGTTCATTATCGTGGCAACCGCCGCCACCCTCCACGCATCCGGCATCACGACCATCGGCACGGCCGCGCAGGCAGCAGAGGCATTGAGGCCGATCGCGGGCGACCAGGCCGCGCTGCTATTCGCGCTCGGAATCGTCGGGACCGGGCTCCTGGCCGTGCCCACACTCGCTGGCTCGGCCGCCTATGCCCTGAGCGAGACGTTCAGCTGGGTAGAAGGTCTCGATCGCAAGCCGCTCGAGGCCAAGGCATTCTACGGAGCGATCTTCGCCGCAACCGCCGGCGGCCTTCTGCTGAATTCCTTTTCGGTGGACCCGATCAGGGCGCTGTACTGGACGGCGGTGATCAACGGTCTGCTGGCGCCTCCGCTCATGATCTTCACAATGCTGATTGCCCGCAATCCCAAGGCCATGGGCCGGCTGACGATCTCCCCCCTGCTGGCTGCCGCAGGCTGGATCGCTACCGCCGTCATGACGGTGGTGTCGCTCATTTTCCTCTGGTCGACGCTGTGACGGCAATTCAGCCATTCCGCTGGCCTCGCATAGCGGCCGCCTTTCTGACGATCTTTGCACTCTACCAGGCGTCGGAGTGGTGGCAGACGATCCACGATCCGGCGAGCCCGATCGGGCCGGCGCTCATGGTGCTGGCCCTGCTCGCCGCCTGGCCCCTTGGGCGGTGGCTCGGCGGTCGCGGGTACGACGCCTATGGGCTTGAGCGTTTCCCGCGCTGGTGGCTCTGGTTGCTCGGCGGAATGGTGCTGGCAGCAGCTGCGAAGGCCGCATCGCTGCTCTGGGGGCCGGGCACGCCCGTGTGGACCGTGGCGGTCCCGGGCTTCGCAGCGGTCGCCTTCATGCTGCTGTCGACGTTCGTGCCTTCGCTCGTCGAGGACATCCTGACCCGCGGTTTCCTGCTCCGGACCATTCCGGTGCGGCTCGGCGGAGTGGCTTTCGTCGTGCTGAGCGCGGCGCTCTACACCGCCAATCATGTCTGGCGGTTCGACTGGGGCGTGACCGAGCAAGTGCGGCTGTTCTGCATGGGCCTTGCTTACGGCGCTGCGGCCTGGCGCTGGCGCAGCCTGTGGGGCGCCCTGGCGTTGCACTGGGGGTGGAATCTCGCCAACGCGCTGAGCGAGCCACTGGTCGACATCGGCGAGGTAACGCCGGAAGCCGTGCGGCTCATCGGGGCGGCAGCGCACCTCGTGCTGCTGGCGGTGATCCTTCTCTTGCCCGCGCCGAAGGCCAAGCCCAGGTCCGAACCCTAGTCCTGGTGGTCGGACCGGCCGAAGTCGGGCCGCGCGTCGTCCTGACCCTGTTCGATGATCGAGCGGCGGATCGCGCGGGTCTTGGTGAAGTGTTCGAACAGCGCGTCGCCGTCACCGCTCCGGATGGAGCGTTGCATCGCCGTCAGGTCCTCGGTGAAGCGGCCCAACATCTCGAGTACCGCCTCGCGGTTGTTGAGGAACACGTCGCGCCACATCGTCGGGTCGCTGGCGGCGATGCGCGTGAAATCGCGAAAGCCGCCGGCCGAGTACTTGATGACCTCGCCCTGCGTAACGTCCTCGAGATCGCTCGCGGTGCCGACGATGGTGTAGGCGATGAGGTGGGGGATGTGGCTGGTGACGGCGAGCACCAGGTCGTGGTGCTGCGCGTCCATGATCTCGACCGTCGAGCCGAGCGCCCGCCAGAACTCGGCCAGCTTTTCGAGCAGCGCCGGATCGGTGCCGTCCGGGGGGGTGAGGATGCACCAGCGTTGGTGGAACAGGCTGGAAAAGCCGGCGTCCGGTCCGGACCGCTCCGTGCCGGCAACCGGGTGCGCGGGGATCACCGGATGATCTGGCAGCGCTTCGGCCAAGGCCTTCGAGATGGAAAATTTCGTCGAGCCGACATCGCTCACCAGCGCGCCCGGCTTGAGCGCCGCGGCGAACTCGCGCGCCGCGTCGCCCATCGCGCCGACGGGAACGCACAAGATGACGAGGTCGGCTCCGGCGACCGCTTCGCTCGCACTGTCGCAGATCGCGCCGGCAAGGCCGCGTTCGGCGGCGCGACGCCGCACCTCGGGATCGGCGTCGTACCCGGTCGTGGCGACGCCCGGCAGGTGTTCCGCCACGGCGAGCCCGATCGACCCGCCGAGCAGGCCGAGGCCGATGATCGCGACCCGCTCGAAGCTCACCGGCAGACGCTCCTCAGCGCCGCGGCGACGTCGTCCATCTGGGCGGCGGTGCCGATGGTAATGCGCAGCGCCTGGGGCAGGCCCTGGCCGGGCAGGTGGCGCACGGCGTACCCGGCCTGCGCGATCGCGGCGAGGGCGGCTTCGGCGCTCACCGAACCTTCGAACAGCACGAGCACGAAGTTGCCTTCACTGGGCAGTGCGCGCAGGCCGTGATTGCTCAGGGCCTTGATCTCGTTGACGAAGCGCGCCCGTTCGCGCCGGTTGTGCTCGCGGCTGGCGGCCACGAAGTCCTGGTCGCCGAGCGCCGCCAGCGCGGCGGCCTGTGCGCTGGCGGTCACGTTGAACGGCCCGCGTATGCGGTTGAGCGCAGCGACGATGCCCGGCGCCCCGGTGCCCCAGCCAACGCGTTCGCCGGCGAGGCCGTAGATCTTGGAAAACGTGCGCGTTACCAACACGTTGCCGTGCGCGGCGGCCAGCGCCAGTCCGCCATCGTCGTCCTCCGGAGCGAGGAACTCGGCATAGGCCTGGTCGTCGACCAGCAGGACGTGCGGCGGCAATCCGGCGTGCAGCCGGGCAACTTCGGACCGCGGCAGGAAGCTGCCGGTCGGGTTGTTCGGGTTGGCGAGGAAGACCACCTTCGTGCGTTCGGTTACCGCCGCCAGCAGATTTTCGACGCTGGCGGCATAGTCGAGATCATCGGCTTCGACGGGCGTCGCGCCGCAACGCCGCGCGGCGATGTCGTAGACCGCGAAAGAGTAGCGCGGGAACAGCACCTCGTCGCCGGGACCCGCGAAGGCCTGCGCGGCGAGGTTGAGCAATTCGTCCGAGCCCGTGCCGCAGACGATCCGCACCGGGTCGATCCCGTGCAGCTTGCCCAGCGCCGCGCGCAACGCCTTGCTGTCCGGGTCGGGGTACTCGGCGGGGGCTGCGGCAGCCTTGCGCGCCTCGATCGCCCGCGCGCTGGTGCCGAGCGGGTTCTCGTTGGCCGAGAGCTTGACCAGCGGCCGACCGTCCGCGCTCGCGCTCTTTCCAGGCACATAGGCATGGATCGCCTCGATCCATTCCTTCATCTGGGGCTTCATCCGGGGTCCACCGTCCGTCACGGCCGCGCGCATAGCGGGTGCGGGCGGCAATTGACAGCATTTGCGGCAGCCCCCATCCCTCGCGCCGCCATGGCCACTGCCACCGCCCTTTCGGGGAAGACCCTGCAACTCGATGCGGCCCTGCCGCTCGACAGCGGACAGGCGCTGGCCGGCGTCACGCTGGCTTTCGAGACCTATGGCGAGCTGGCGGCAGACAAGGGCAATGCGATCCTGCTGTTCCATGCGCTGACTGGCGACCAGTACGTCGCCAGCGCGCACCCGCTGACCGGCAAGCGGGGCTGGTGGGAACGGATGGTCGGCCCGGGCAAGCCGATCGACACCAGCCGCTACCACGTGATCTGCGCCAATGTGATCGGCGGCTGCATGGGTTCGACGGGGCCGGCCTCGGCCAGCCCGGACGGCCAGCCCTATGCCATGCGCTTTCCCGTCATCACCATCCGCGACATGGTTCGCGCGCAAGTCGCCCTGCTCGATGCGCTGGGGATCGACAGGCTCCACGCCGTGGTCGGCGGATCGATGGGCGGGATGCTCGCGCTGTCGATGGCGGCGAACTTCCCGGGGCGGACCGACCGGGTGCTGGCGATCGCCACGACCGCGCGGCACAGCGCGCAGAACATCGCCTTCCACGAGGTCGGCCGGCAGGCCGTGCTGGCCGATCCCGAGTGGGAGGGGGGCGATTACTACGGACACGGCAAGGGTCCGGAAAAGGGCCTCTCGGTCGCCCGCATGGCGGCGCATATCACCTACCTGTCGGAAGCCGGGTTGACGCAGAAGTTCGGGCGCCGGCTGCAGGACCGTCCGGACGGAACGAAGGGGGCCAAGAGCTTCGGCTTCGACGCCGACTTCCAGATCGAGAGCTACCTGCGCCACCAGGGGGTCAGCTTCACCGACCGGTTCGACGCCAACTCGTACCTCTATATCACCCGCGCGATGGACTATTTCGACCTCGCCGAAGAGCATGGCGGCAAGCTGGCCGATGCTTTCGCAGACGCCCGCGATACGCGCTTCTGCCTCGTCAGCTTCGACACCGACTGGCTCTATCCCAGCGCCGAATCGCGCCATGTGGTCCATGCCCTGAATGCCGTCGCCGCGCCGGTCAGCTTCGTCGAATTGTCCGCCCCCTATGGCCATGACAGCTTCCTGCTCGACGTTCCGCCGCTCGACCGGGTGGTCAGGGGCTTCCTCGAATGACCTTGCGCGCCGACCTCGCCAAGATCGCCGCCCACGTGCCGCCGGGCGCGCGCGTGCTCGACGTGGGCTGCGGCGAGGGCGAGCTGATGGCTGAGCTGCGCGACGGCAAGCAGGTCGACGCGCGGGGCATGGAGATCGATCCCGAGCTGGTCGAACGCGCGGTCGCCCGCGGTCTCTCGGTCGTCCAGGGCGACGCCGACCGCGACCTCGCCGACTACCCTGACGGCGCGTTCGACGTGGCGATCCTGAGCCAGACGTTGCAGACCGCCGCGCGACCTGACTGGATGCTCGACCAGCTCCTGCGGGTGGGGCGCCAGGCCTTCGTCTCGTTTCCCAATTTCGCCTACTGGCGGATGCGCTGGAGCCTGTTGACGAACGGCCGCATGCCGGTGACCCGGCACCTGCCGGTGAGCTGGTACGCCACCGAGAACATCCACCATGTCACCATCGACGACTTCCGCGACCTGCTGCGCGAAAAGGGTGTCAGGATCGAGGACGCCTGGTTCTTCACCGGCGGACGCGAGATCGGCGGCTCCGGGGCGAACTGGCGGGCCGAAAACGCAGTGTTCCAGCTGAGCCGCCAGGCAATCTGAAACCGCCCGATTAGGCATTTGCGCAAAGGCGTGCTATCTGGCCCCCGCTGACGTCGAAATATGCGACGGACTTCGAGATTTGACGACCGCCGCTTGCTCTTTTGAGCCCCGGCGTAAACCAGACGACGATCTCCTTTCATCGGACGACCTGACGCACGACCTTCGCGCAATACTGCGTGCAGGCAATTGTTCTTTGAAAGGAACACACAATGTCCAAGACCGGAACCGTAAAGTTCTTCAACGCCGACAAGGGTTATGGCTTCATTCAGCCCGACGACGGTTCGCCCGACAGCTTCGTCCACATCACCGCCGTCCAGGCGGCCGGCATGGCGTCGCTCGATAAGGACCAGCGCCTGAACTACGAAGTCGAGAACGGCCGCAACGGCAAGGCCTCGGCGGTCAATCTCTCCCCCGCGGACTGATTCGACCATTCCCCCGCGCGCCGGCCGGTGCGCGGGGGCATTTGCACCCGATCCCCGCGATTCAGCACAGGACCTCCCATGAGCCAGACCTTCGAATTCTACGATGCGCGCGCCAAGGAGGCTGCCACTGAAGCTTCAAAGGCCACGCTCGACAACGTGCGCGATCGCAATCTGCGTGCCGAAAAGACCTGGCGCGGGCTCGCCAACCAGGCCCGCCGGGTCATGGTCGACCGGGCCAAAGCCGAAGAGGAACGGGCCGAGCGCCGTGCGGCCGAAGCGGCCGAAGCCGCTGGAGCAGCTGCCCAGGCGGGCTAGCGCCCCCCGTCCACCTTCAAAACACTGTCGTCGCGCGCAAGGCACCACAGGCTCAGCCCTGCCGCCTCGGCCCGTTCGACCGCCATGCTGGTCGGTAGCGATACCGTGACCAGCCGCGTCGCGCCAGCGCGAACCGCCTTCTCAACGATCTCGTAAGAGCAGCGTGCGGTCGACAGGATGAAGCCCGCCGCCGCGTTCTCGCCGGCGGAGGCCAGTGCCCCCACCAGCTTGTCCATCGCATTGTGCCGCCCGACGTCTTCGCGCACCGTGCGGATCGCGCCGTCGAGGGCGCAGAACGCAGCGGCGTGGGCGGCGCCGGTGGCCTTGGTCAGCGGCTGGTGGTCGCGCAGCTTGCCGAGCGCGGCGAAGATTGCCCGCGGGTCGAGCGAGTCGTGCGTGGCGACGCGCGGCAGGGGCCTGCCGACGGCTTCCAGGTTCTCGATCCCGCACAGTCCGCAGCTCGATTCCGCAACCCGCGTGCGCACGCGCTCGGTCAGCTTTTCGATCCCGAGTCCCGCCAGCTGGACGCGCACGATCCAGCCCATGTCGGTCTCGGCCACGCCGATGTCGCTCACGTCGGCGGGAGTCCGGGCGAGGCCCTCGGTCAGGGCGAAACCGCGCGCGAAATCCTCGAGATCGGCCGGGGTGGCCATCATCACGGCGTAGGAGAGCCCGTTGAACTCGAGCGCGACGGGGACTTCAGGCACCCAATCGCGCGAGACCGTGCGGGCCGTGCCGTCGGCGCGATGTTCTTCGATCATTTCCCCCTCCCCCCTGCAAAGGGGGCCCGGGAGGGGCGCAAACGCCAGCGAGGGTGCAGGTCTGGTCCGCGCCCGACCCCTCCCGCGATCGGGAGGGGAGTGCGTTCACCCCGCATCGGAGTTGTGCATGCCGCCGGTCTTGGCGAACATGGTCGCCCGGGTCTGCGGGGCGGGCTTGTTGCCTTCGGCCAGATGGGCGATCGCGGCGGCGGCCGTCTCGTCGAGCTGGCTCCAGTCGTCGGCGAAGATCGCCGCCTTCATCCGGGGGTCCCAGAACTGGTCGATGTGGTCGGCCGTGGCAAGCACGGCGCGGTCGTGCCCGATCGCCTCGAAGTTGAGCGCGATCTGGTTGGCCATCCGGCGCAGCGTGGCGTTGAAGTCCGAACTCATTCGGCCGGCTCCATTGCCCCGTCCAGGTCCGCATCGGTCTCGATCCGGCGCGACTTCTTCGACCACGATTCGTAGGTTTCCTGCCAGTCGGTTGGCCCGTTGCTGGGCGTGACCTGCACCGCGGTGACCTTGTACTCGGGGCAGTTGGTCGCCCAGTCGGAGTAGTCGGTCGTCACCACGTTGGCCTGCGTCGCGGGGTGGTGGAAGGTGGTATAGACGACGCCCGGGGCGACGCGGTCGGTCACGTGTACGCGCAGCGTGGTTTCACCGGTCCGGCTGTTGAGCCGCGCCCAGTCACCGTCCTTCAGGCCGCGGTTCTCGGCATCGACCGGGTGGATTTCCAGCAAGTCTTCCGGGTGCCACACGGTGTTGGCCGTGCGGCGCGTTTGCGCCCCGACATTGTACTGGCTGAGGATGCGCCCGGTGGTCAGCAGCAGCGGGAAGCGCGGGCCGGTCTTCTCGTCGGTCGGGACATAGTCGGTCACGACGAACAGCCCCTTGCCGCGCACGAAACCTTCCATGTGCATGACCGGCGAACCGTCGGGAAACTTCTCGTTGACCGGCCACTGGACAGATCCGCGTTGCAGCAGCATCTCCCACGACACCCCGGCGAAGCTGCCGGTCAGGCGGGCGATCTCGGCCAGGATCTGGCTCGGGTGGGTGTAGCTCCAGTTGGCGCCAAGCGCGTTGGCGAGCAGCTGGGTAACCTCCCAGTCGCCATAGCCGTTGGCTGGCTCCATCACCTTGCGGACCGGCTGGATGCGGCGCTCGGCATTGGTGAAGGTGCCGTCCTTTTCCAGGAACGTGCTGCCCGGCAGGAAGACGTGGGCGTAGTTGGCGGTCTCGTTCAGGAACAGGTCGTGGACGATCACGCAGTCCATCGCCTCGAGGCCGGCGGCGACGTGCTGGGTGTTGGGATCGGACTGCAGGATGTCCTCGCCCTGGATGTAGATGGCCTTGAAGGTGCCATCCACGGCCGCATCGAGCATGTTGTTGATGCGCAGGCCCGGCTCCGGGTCGAGGCTGACGCCCCAGTCCTTCTCGAACAGGTCGCGCGTCTCGCCGTCGGACAGGTGGCGATAACCGGGCAGTTCATGCGGGAAGCTGCCCATGTCGCAGGCGCCCTGCACGTTGTTCTGGCCGCGCAGCGGGTTCACGCCCACGCCCTTGCGGCCGATGTTTCCGGTGACCATCGCCAGGTTGGCGATCGCCATGACGGTGCTGGAGCCCTGCGAATGCTCGGTCACGCCGAGGCCGTAGTAGATCGCGCCGTTTCCGCCGGTGGCATAGAGCCGCGCGGCTCCGCGCAGGTCTTCGGCCGGCACGCGGGTGACGGGTTCGAGCGTCTCGGGCGAATGGCGCTGATCGGAAACGAAGGCGGCCCAGTCCTCGTAAGCCTCGACGTCGCAACGCTCGCGGATGAATTCCATGTTCGCCAGGCCCTCGGTCACGATGACGTGGGCCATCGCGGTCAGCACCGCGACGTTGGTGCCGGGCTGCAGCGGCAAGTGATGGGCCGCCTCGATGTGCGGGCTCTTCACGAGGTCGATCCGCCGCGGATCGATCACGATCAGCTTGGCGCCCTGGCGCAGGCGGCGCTTCAGCCGGCTGGCGAACACCGGGTGCCCGTCGGTCGGGTTGGCGCCGATGATCAGCGCCACGTCGGTCTCCATCACGGAGTCGAAATCCTGCGTGCCGGCGCTGGTGCCGAAGGTGGTCTTCAGGCCATAGCCGGTGGGGCTGTGGCACACGCGGGCGCAGGTATCGGTGTTGTTGGAGCCGAACACCGCGCGAATCAGCTTCTGCACGAGGAAGGTTTCCTCGTTGGTGCAGCGGCTGGAGGTGATGCCGCCCAGCGCCATCGGCCCGTGCTCGGCCTTGATCTTCTTGATCTTCGAGGAGGCGAACTCGAGCGCCTCGTCCCACGACACCTCGCGCCAGGGCTGGTCGATCGATTCGCGCACCATCGGGCTGGTGATGCGATCCTTGTGGTTGGCATAGCCATAGGCGAAGCGGCCCTTGACGCAGCTGTGCCCGCGGTTGGCCTTTCCGTCCTTCCACGGCACCATGCGCACCAGCTGCTCGCCGCGCATCTCGGCGCGGAAGGTGCAGCCCACGCCGCAATAGGCGCAGGTGGTGACGATGGCGCGCTCGGGCTTGCCGATCGCCTTGACGCTCTTTTCCTGCAGCGTGGCGGTGGGGCAGGCCTGCACGCAGGCGCCGCAGCTCACACACTCGCTCGACAGGAAGTCGTCGCTCGCCTGGCTGGCGCTCACCGTGCTGGCGAAGCCGCGCCCGTCGATCGTCAGCGCGAAGGTGCCTTGCACCTCGTCGCAGGCACGCACGCAGCGGCTGCAGACGATGCACTTCGACGGATCGAAGTCGAAGTAGGGGTTCGAGTGGTCGGTCGGCTGGTCGAGGTGGTTGTCCCCGGCATAACCGTAGCGCACGTCGCGCAGGCCCACTTCGGCGGCGGTGTCCTGCAGTTCGCAGTCGCCGTTGGCCGAGCAGGTCAGGCAATCGAGCGGGTGGTCGGAGATGTACAGCTCCATCACGCCGCGGCGCAGCTTCTCGAGCCGCGGGGTCTGGGTCTTGACCTTCATCCCGGGCATGACCGGCGTGGTGCACGAAGCAGGCGTGCCGCGCGCGCCCTCGATCTCGACCAGGCACATGCGGCACGAGCCGAAGGCCTGCATGTTGTCGGTCGCGCACAGCTTGGGGATCGATCCGCCGATTTCTGCCGCGGCGCGCATCACGCTGGTGCCCGCCGGAACGGTCACTTCGCGACCGTCGATGGTCAGCGTGACGGCTTCGTCCGAAGGCGAGGGAGGGGTGCCGAAATCGGCCTGGCGTTCATAACCCATGACGTTTCTCCGCGGCGGCCAGATCCGCCGGTGTATTGATATTAGCAGGTTCGCGCGCCGTTTTCACGGGGCGTGCGTTGATTTTGTCCGCGAAGACCAGCATCGAATGCCGGCCGTCGCCTTCAAGGATCGTCTCGATGTCGCCGACCACGCCCGCCGGCCAGTGGCCGACGACCGGCTGGTCGGCCAGGAAGGCCGGGGCGGGGGAGAGCAGGGCGAGCAGGTCTTCGGGCAGGTCGACGCTGTCGACGCCGCACGTCAGCACCGTCTCGTAATCCTCGTCCTGCGCCAGGTGCAGCCCGGCGGCGATACCGGCCAGCGGGCCCATCCCGGCACGTGGCCAGTCGGGGATGCATGGCGCGGGTCCGTGGTCGCGGCCGGCGATGACGACGTATTCGCAGAAGCCCGAGAGCGTATCGACCGCGCGCGCCAGCAGGGTATGCCCGCCGAGCTCGGCCAGCGCCTTGTCGCTGCCGAACCGGGTCGACAGACCGCCTGCGAGAACCACGCCGAGGATCACCTTACTCCACCGCCTCCGAAGCGGCGGCGCCCGGAGCGTTCTCGCCGCCGGTGAAGTCTTCCGGCCAGTGCTTGAGCGCGCTCATCACCGGGTAGGGGGTAAAGCCGCCCAGCGCGCACAGGCTGCCGAACTTCATCGTGTCGCACAGGTCGGTCAGCAGGGCGATCTCGTCGCCCGCGCTGCGGCCGTGGCGCGGGGCGTTGTGCATCACGTCGAGCCGTTCGACCTGGTCGGGCGTGCGGCCGCCCTCGCGGATGCGGTCGATCAGCTCGACCCCGCGCACCGCGCCGATGCGGCACGGGGTGCACTTGCCGCAGCTTTCCGCAGCGCAGAACTCCATCGCGAACCGGGCCATCGCGCCCATGTCGGCAGTGTCGTCGAACACCGTGATGCCGCCGTGCCCGATCAGGGCGTCGGCCGCGGTGTAGGCCTCGTAATCGAACACGATGTCGAACTGGTCGGGATGGAGATAGGCGCCGAGCGGTCCGCCGACCTGCACCGCCTTGACCGGGCGGCCGGACTCGGTGCCGCCGCCGATCTCGTTGACGAGTTCGCCCAGCGTGATGCCGAAGGCCACTTCGAACAGCCCGCCGTGCTTGATGTTGCCAGCCAGCTGGATCGGCATGGTGCCCTTGGAGCGGCCCATGCCGAGGCCCTCGTACTCGCCAGCTCCGCCCTCGGCCAGGATGTGCGGCACGGCTGCCAGCGTCAGCACGTTGTTGACCACCGTCGGCTTGCCGAACAGACCTTCGAGCGCCGGCAGGGGAGGCTTGGCGCGAACCTCGCCGCGCTTGCCCTCGAGGCTGTTGAGCAGCGAGGTTTCCTCGCCGCACACGTATGCGCCCGCGCCGACGCGCACCTCGCACTTGAACGGAACAATGGTGTTCGCGCACTTTTCGAGCGCTTCATTCACCTTGCGGATCGCGTCCGGGTACTCGCTGCGGATGTAGATGTAGCCCTGGTCGGCGCCGACGGCGAGACCGGCGATGGCCATGCCCTCGATGAGCTGGAAAGGGTCGCCCTCCATCGCCATGCGGTCGGCGAAGGTGCCGCTGTCGCCCTCGTCGGCGTTGCACACGATGTACTTCTGCGAGCCCGCGGCGCCGGCGACCGTCTTCCACTTGATGCCCGCCGGGAAGCCTGCCCCGCCGCGGCCGCGCAGGCCGGATTGCGTGACTTCCTCGATGATCTGCGCCCCACCGATCCGGCGGGCCCGCTCCAGGCCCGTCCAGCCGCCGTTCGCGGCGTAGTCTTCCATGCTCGTTGGCCGGGTCTTGCCTGCGCGGGCGAAGGTCAGGCGCTGCTGGCGGGCAATGAAGGGGTGCTCGACGATCTTGCCGATGGCGATCTCGCTCGCTTCGTCGGCCAGTACGTCGTCGACGTCCTCGAGCGTTGCCGGGCCCCAACCCTTCCCGTCGATCTCGACCAGCGGCTCGAGCCACTGCATGCCCCAGCTCGACGTGCGCTGGACCTCGCAGCCTTTCTGCTCGAAGGCCGCGGCCAATTCATCGGCCCCGACCGCGCGGGCGAGGGCGTCGTCGGAAATCCTGACCAGGCGCCGGTCGCTCATGACGCGTCTCCGATGATGGCTTCAAGCTTCGGACCATCGAGCCGCGCGTGCAACGTGTCGCCGGTCCGCGCCGCCGGGCCCTGGCTGCACAGGCCGAGGCAATAGACGGTGTGCAGTTTCACCCGCTCGCCGGCAGCGGAACGGGCGCCGTCCATCAGCTCTTCCACGCCGCGCGCCTTGCATGCCTCCGCCCGGCAGATCTGCACGACGGGGCGCGCTTCAGGCTTGGCGGTGAAGTCATGATAGAAGCTGACCACGCCGTGCACATCGGCTCGGCTGAGGTTGAGCCCCTTGGCGATGAGCGCCTCGCTCTCCTCGTCGACGCAGCCGAATTCCGCCTGCACGGCGTGAAGGATAGGCAGCATCGGCCCTTCGCGATGGTGATGTTCGGCGACGATCTCGCCGATCTTTTCCGATTTCGAACTCACTTCAACCTCTCCGCGTGCCACGCGATATGATCGGCAATGAAAGTGGATACGAAGAAGTACGAGTGATCGTAACCTTCCTGCATCCGGATCGTGGCGGGCATATCCGCCTTGCGGCAAGCCTCGTCCAGCAAGCGTGTCTTTAGCTGCTCGTCGAGGAACTGGTCTGCCGTGCCCTGGTCTACCAGAAGCTCGCGCAGGCGGGCACCGTCCTCGATCAACGCGCAGGCGTCGTATTCGCGCCACGCGGCGCGGTCGGCGCCCAGGTATCCGCCAAGCGCCTTCTCGCCCCACGGGCAATGCAGCGGGCTGACGATGGGGGCAAAGGCGCTGGTCGAGCGGAACCGGTCGGGGTTGCGCAACGATACGGTCAGCGCGCCGTGGCCGCCCATCGAGTGGCCCGAGATGCCCTGCCGCGACAGGTCGAGCATGGGGAATTCGTCGGCGATCAGCTCCGGCAGCTCGCGCTCGACATAGTCGCGCATCTGGAAGTTGGCGGCCCACGGCTCCTGCGTCGCGTTGACGTAGAAGCCGGCGCCCTTGCCGAAATCATATGCCTCGTCGTCGGGCACCTCGTCTCCGCGCGGGCTGGTGTCCGGGCCGATCAGTGCCACGCCATGCTCGGCGCAGGCGCGGTGATAGTGGCACTTGATCATGGCGTTTTCGTGCGTGCAGGTCAGGCCCGAAAGCCACCAGAGCACGGGCAGGGTCTCCCCGCTGCGGCGCGGGGGCAGGTAGGCCTGGAAGGTCATCGGCGTGCCGGTCGCGGCGCTGTGGTGGGTGTAGACACCCTGCGTTCCGCCGAAGCACTTCGATTCGCTGACCTGTTCCATTCGTTCCTCTCAGGCGAGCCGGCCCGTCAGGCCGGCCAGGTTGTGGCCCAGAATCCCGGGCAGCAGGCTGCCACTGCGCAGCCGCATCAGGGCGAGGATCCCGCCGACGACGGTCGTCAGCGCAATCATCCGCGGGTCGATTCCGATCCGCGCCCCGTCGGGGAATACCCCATGAGCCAGGGCAAAGACCATCGTGCTCATGACCGCCGCCCAGCCGATCGCCCGCGGCGTGCCGCCCAGCGCCGCGGCAAGCGCGGAGAGGACCAGGCCGCGGTACATGATCTCTTCCTCCAGCCCGGGCAGGGTCAGGTGGTAGAGCCAGCCGAGAGGGCCGGCCGGCGGGTTGGCGTGGGCCGGGTCGAACCCGCCCGGCAGCGTGCCGATCGCGGCGAGGAGCGCGATGCCCAGCGCCGACCAGCCGAGCGACCCCGGTGCCTGCCTGACGGTCAGCGCCAGCCCCTCGCGCGTCAGCAGCGGGTGGCGTCCCCAGGCAAGGCCGACGAGCGCTGCGCCCGTCGCAAGCTGGACCATCCGGCTGTACCAGCGCGCCTCTGCGGGAAGCGCGCCGATATCGGCCGGCAGGGTCCAGTACCCGGCGAGTGCATAGAGCCCATAGGCCACCGCCGCGAAGGCGAACCAGCGGTAATCGAGCGTGGTCTGCCGCGCGAGCTTGAGCACTATCGCCAGCACCAGCACCGGGACCCACCAGCAGGCCCACAGCAGGAGGGAAGTCGATACGCTCATCGCCGGTCCGGTGGCCCGTCAGGCCCTCAGCGGTCGCCCACGTTCGGGGTGAAGACGCAGATCTTGTGGCCGTCCGGATCGCGCAGGTAGGCGCCGTACATGTTGCCCGGGCTGGCCGCGCGGAAGCCCGGCGCGCCTTCGTCGGTGCCGCCGGCGCCGAGGCCCGCCTTGTGCCACGCGTCGACGTCGTCGTAGCTCTTGGCGCGGAAGCCGAAGGTGAAGCCGTTCATGCAGGTCGCGTCTTCGCCGTTAGCCGGCTTGGCGACGATGAACGAGCCGTTCTCGCTGGGGTACACCGTGCCATGCGGCAGCGGGTGCCCTTCGTAACCGAGGACCTTCATCGTGGCGTCGTAGAACTTGCGGCTGGTCTCGATGTCGTTGGTGCCGACGAAAACGTGATTGAACATGGGGGGCTCCTCTTTCGATGGAATTGCAGGTTACTTGATGCGGTACAGAGCGCAGACCTTGTTGCCGGCAGGATCGCGCAGATAGGCGAGGTAGAGCACGCGGCCTTCGCTGGCGTTCCGCGGTCCCGGCGGGTCCTCGATCGCGGTGCCGCCAGCCGCCAGGCCGGCGGCATGAAAGGCGTCCACCGCCTCGGTCGAGGGCGCCAGGAAACCCAGCGTTCCGCCGTTGGCCCCGGTGGCGTCCTCACCGTTCAGCGGCGTGCGGATCACGAACCGGCCGCCGTCGTGTGCATAGACCGCCCGGCCCAGTTCATCGACCTTCCCGGCCGGCACGCCGAGCGGGGCCAGTGCGGCGTCGTAGAAAGCTTTCGATTCGGCGACGTCGTCGGCGCCGAGCATGACGTGGCTGAACACGTTTTGTCTCCTCTCCAGCGCGCGTGAATCGTTCGCCCGCCGTCGTTGTTCATCGCATAGACGAAATTTTCAGCCTTGTGAAAGACCGAAATTCCCAGGTTGCCCGCCTTCCGGGCTGCCGTCGCTCAGATCTCGCTGACCGTTGCGGCGGTTTTTGCGTCGCCGGTGTTGGGCGTCCCCTCGGCGTCGATCACGATCATCGAGACTTCACCCTCGGGCACGCGCGGCCGGTGTTCGGTCCCCCGCGGCACGACGATCATCTCTCCTGGTTCCAGCCGCTCGGTGCGGTCGCGGAAATCGATTTCGAGCGTGCCTGCGACGACGAGGAAGAGCTCGTCTGTCTCCGGATGGCTGTGCCAGTGGAAATCGCCCGCCGCCTTGGCCAAGCGAATTTCGTTTCCGTTGTAGCGGCCGGCAAGGCGGGGCGACCAGTGATCGTCGAACAGCGCGAACTTTTCGGCGAGATTGATCGCTCCGCGGTTCACCGGCTCCCTCTTCAGTAGACCACGACCGAGCGGATGGATTCGCCCGCGTGCATCAGGTCGAAGCCCTTGTTGATTTCCTCGAGGCTGAGGACGTGGGTGATCATCGGGTCGATCTGGATCTTCCCGTCCATGTACCAGTCGACGATCTTGGGCACGTCGGTCCGCCCCTTGGCCCCACCGAAGGCCGTGCCGCGCCAGTTGCGCCCGGTCACGAGCTGGAACGGGCGGGTGGCGATTTCCTTGCCCGCCTCGGCCACGCCGATGATGATCGAGGTGCCCCATCCGCGGTGGCAGCATTCGAGCGCGGTGCGCATGACTTCCGTGTTGCCGGTGGCATCGAAGGTGTAGTCGGCCCCGCCGTCGGTCATCTCGACGACCTTGGCGACAATCTCGTCGCGGCTCATTCCCTTGGTGTTGAGGAAGTCGGTCATGCCGAACTTGCGGCCCCATTCCTCGCGCTCGGGATTGATGTCGATGCCGATGATCTTGTTCGCACCGGCGAGCCTGGCACCCTGGATCACGTTGAGCCCGATGCCGCCGAGGCCGAACACGACCACGTTGTCGCCCACCTGCACCTTGGCCGTGTTGGTCACCGCGCCCACGCCCGTGGTCACGCCGCAGCCGATGTAGCAGCTGGTCTTGAACGGCGCGTCCTCGCGGATCTTGGCCACGGCGATCTCGGGCAGCACGGTGAAGTTCGAGAAGGTCGAACAACCCATGTAGTGGTAGATCGTCTCGCCCTTGTAGCTGAACCTGCTCGTCCCGTCGGGCATCACGCCCTTGCCCTGCGTGGCGCGGATCGCGGTGCACAGGTTGGTCTTGCCCGAAAGACACGACTTACACTGGCGGCATTCCGGCGTGTAGAGCGGGATCACGTGATCGCCCGGCTGCACGCTGGTTACGCCCGCGCCGACCTCGCGCACGATACCGGCGCCCTCGTGGCCCAGAACGCTGGGAAAGATGCCTTCGGAATCGAACCCGTCGAGCGTGTAGGCGTCGGTGTGGCAGATACCGGTCGCCATGATCTCGACCAGCACTTCGCCGGCCCTTGGCCCTTCGAGATCGAGTTCGACGATCTCGAGCGGTTGCTTGGGGGCAAAGGCGACGGCAGCCCTAGTTTTCATTTCGGGGGGTCTTCACTTGATCGGAACTCCTTCAGGGATGGTTTCGGCCTTGGCGGCCAGCATCTCGGCATCGGCGTCGCGCAGCGGCAGAAGCCAGATCAGCACCGCGCCGACGATGGCGCCGATCGCCATGATCGAGGAGACGGCGAGCAGGTGCTCGTTGCCGCCGCCCATCGCGGTGAACAGGAACCCGGCGATGATCGGGCTGCCCGCCGCGCCGGCGCGGCCCACGCCGAGCACGAAGCCGGTGCCGGTCGCGCGGGCGAAGGCCGGGAAGCCGCGCGCGAAGGCGGCGTAATAGCCGACGATGGCGGCGTTGAGGAAGAACATCGTCAGGAAGGTCAGGATGCGCCAGCCGACCAGCGTGTCGCTGCCGGTGCCGAAATAGGCGACGGCCCCCGAGCCCAGGATCGCGCAGGCGATCAGCGGTCCCTTGATGTCGAACTTGCGCAGCAGGAAGCCGAACAGGAAGCCACCGATCGCACCGCCGACGTTTGCCCAGGTCAGCGTGCTGGCGGCGTCGGGCTGGCTGAACCCGTCATCGGCCACGATCTGCACCGCGAACTTGAGGATGTAGTAGAAGGTGATGGTGTGGAAGAGATAGCCGAAGGCGAGCAGCAGCGTGACCGGCCGCAGGCGCGGGTTGGACAGGATCTCCGTCACCTTGGGCTTGACCACGCTGGTGTCGATGACCGGCAGCGCAACGATCGGCGGCTGGCTGAGCGCGGCGAGCGAGCGGTTGGTCTTCTCCAGCGCGCCGTCGGGCCGCCGGGCGGCATAGAAAGCAGGCGTTTCGGGAACGAGCCAAATCACCAGCGGAATCATGATGGCGGTCACCGTTGCTCCGAAGAGGAAGACCGCGCGCCAGTCATAGTCGACCAGCAGCCACGACTGTGCGGCAAACCCGCCGATCACACCGCCCACCGGATAGCCGATGACGTAAAGTGCCATCGCCAGGCTGCGCCCCTTTGTGCTGGTGGTCTCGGCGGTGACGGCGTTGGTCGCGGCCAGCATGCCGCCGATGCCGAGGCCGGTTATGAAGCGCCACATGGACAGGGCGTCGACGCCTCCGGCAGCGTGGGCCATGTACATTCCGATGGCCATGATGACGAGGCAGCCCAGCATCGTCGGCTTTCGGCCGAGACTGTCCGCCATCCCGCCGAGCAGCACCGAACCGAAGCCCATGCCGATCAATTCGGCTGAAAGCATGAGGCCCAGTTCGGACCGGGGAATGCCCCACTCCTGCGTGATGCCCGGTGCGGCAAAGGCGCTCGACAGAACGTCGAAACCGTCGAGGGCATTGAGGAAGATCATCAGCGTCACGACGATCCACTGCCGCACGGACATCGGATTGTCGTTGATCACGTCGATCGGGTTCGAACTCGCGGAAGCACCGGCCATATTCTAGTATTCCTCTCCCTGGAATAGCGCTGTCATTCGTGGATTCGCGCGAGCATTTCCACCAGTTTCTTGACTTCGTCCGGACTGAACCTGCTTTTCAGCCAGGCCTCGTGCTCGGCGATGCAGGATTTGGCCCGGGACAGGGCCCCGCACCCCTCGTCCGTGAGGAACAGGGCCTGCTTGCGGCCATCGCTTTCGGATCGCTCCCGGCGCATGAAGCCACGCTCCTGCAGCCGGTTGACGATCGTCATCGTGGTCGCCCGGTCCATCCGCAGGCGCTTGCCGACCGCGATCTGGCTGATGCCGGGATGGTCGTCCACCAGCCAGAGCACGCTGACCTGCTTTTGCGTCAGGTCGAGGTCGATGAAGGTCTCGGTGAAATGGCGGTAGACCGAGGCGTGTGCCAGGCGAATGTGAAAGCCGACGATATCGGCGATCCCGCCGATATCGTCTTCGTTGTCCTCAATCAAAGCCGCGGTCGGCACAGCCCGGCTATCTCCTCGCCCCTTACCGTCTTGCCTAATTGTTAGTGGAGCATACAATTCGGCGCAAGGAGAGGACTCGACAAATGGCCCAGTTTCCCGACACCCCGAATTTCACCGGTTTCAACACGCCCAGCAGGATCGAGGCGGATATCGAGGACCTGCAGTACACCGGCACGATCCCCAAGGAGATCGACGGCGCCTTCTTCCGCGTGCAGCCCGATCCGCAGTTCCCGCCGCTGCTGGGCGACGATATCGCCTTCAACGGAGATGGCATGATCACCCGCTTCCATATCCACGACGGGCAGGTCGATTTTCGCCAGCGCTGGGCCCACACCGACAAGTGGAAGGCAGAGCGCGAGGCCGGGCGCGGCCTGTTCGGCAGGTATCGCAATCCGCTGACCGACGATCCCAGCGTAAAAGGCATGATCCGCTCCACCGCCAACACCAACGCCTGGGTCTATGCCGGCAAGCTGTGGGCGATGAAGGAGGATTCGCCGGCGCTGGTCATGGATCCGGCGACGATGGAGACCGACGCGTTCGAAACCTGGGAAGGCGTGATGAAGAGCCAGACCTTCACCGCCCATCCCAAGATCGATCCCGCCACCGGCAACATGGTCGCCATCGGCTATGCCGCCAGCGGTCTGTGCTCGGACGACGTCTCCTACATGGAGGTCGATCCCGAGGGTAACCTCGTGCGCGAGAAATGGTTCAAGGTGCCTTACTACTGCATGATGCACGATTTCGGCATCACCGAGGATTACCTCGTGCTGCACATCGTGCCTTCCACCAGCAGCTGGGAATATCTCGAACAGAAGCGCGAGCACTTCGCCTTCGACACGACCAAGCCGGTCTATCTCGGCATCATCCCGCGCCGCGACGACCTGAAGCAGGAGGACATCCGCTGGTTCAAGCGCGACAACTGCTTCGCCAGCCACGTGGTCAACGCCTGGCAGGAAGGAACCAAGGTCCATTTCGTCATCCCCGAGGCGAAGAACAACATGTTCCCGTTCTTCCCCGACATCCACGGCGCGCCGTTCAACGGGGCCGAGGCGATGAGCAAGCTGACCCGCTGGACCGTGGACATGGCCAGCAACGGTGACGAATTCGATGAAATCGAGCAGCTGACCGACACCGCGAGCGAATTCCCGCGGATCGACGATCGCTTCACCGGCGTGAAGAACCGCTACACCTGGGGGCTGGAGATGGACATGAGCCGCCCCAACGAACTGAAGGGCGGCAGCGCGGGCGGCTTCCTGATGAACTGCCTGTTCCTCAAGGACCTGGAAACAGGCGAGGAAAAGCACTGGTGGTGCGGACCGGTCTCCAGCCTGCAGGAACCCTGCTTCATTCCGCGTTCGCCCGATGCGCCGGAAGGTGACGGCTGGATCGTCATGCTGTGCAATCGCCTCGCCGATCACCGCACCGACCTGCTCATTTTCGACGCGCTCGACATCGAGACGGGTCCGCTTGCAACGGTCCAGGTACCGATCCGCCTGCGCTTCGGGTTGCACGGCAACTTCGCCCGCAGCGAAGACATCGGCCTCAAGGCGAAGGAGCCCGAGCCGGCCTGATCGTTTCCGCTCCTTGCCATCGGGCGTGGACCCGACCATTGTAACGGACGGTACGGTGGCCGGGATCACCGGGGGAGAGCGATGACGAGACACGGCGCCGCTTGCAGCCGCCGCGAGGCGTTGGGCCTCATGGCGTCAGCAGCCGCACTGACGGTTGCGGGGCCGCCTGCCCTGGCCGCGGCACCTGCCGGTCGCCCGGCGCGGCCGGGCCGGGTCACGGCCTATTTCAACGACGGTCTGCTGGCGGACCCCAGCGCGACCCTGCCGGCCTTTCGGCGGCCTGCGGGCTATCGCGGTACCCGGCGGCTGGCGCGCATGAGCGAGGCCGAGTTGATCGCCGCTGGAATCACGTTGTGAGCGAGACGAACGACAGGCATCGAAGCGACAGCCATCGAAGCGGCAGGCATCGAAGCGGCAGGCATCGAAGCGGGAGGGTGCAGGGATGGTGAAGGTTTTCGACGGCACGCTGACGGACGGGTTCTTCGCCCCCCAGCGATTCGACTGCGAGATCGCCGATTGCGAGGTGGCGGGCACGATACCGGCCGATATGGACGGCGTGTTCGTGCGGGTCGGCGGGGAATTCCTCTATCCGCCGATGCTGCCCAACGACGCCCCGCTCCATTCCGACGGCTATGTCTCGAAGTTCCGCATCAAGGACGGGCGGGTTTCGTACCAGGGCAAGTACGTGCGCACCCCGCGCTACGAGGCGAACCTGGCGGCGGGCCGCAACCTGTTCGGACTCTATCGCAATCCCTTCACCGACGATCCGGCGGCCACGGGCGTCAACGGCACCGTCTCCAACACCGCGCCGATGGTTCACGCGGGCAAGCTCTTCACGCTGAAGGAAGACGCGCTGCCGATTGAAATCGACCCGGTGACTCTCGATACGATCGGCTTTCACGACTTCGGTGGCGGGTGGAAGAGCCAGACCTTCACGGCACATCCCAAGTGGGATCCCCTGACCGGCGACATGTACGCTTTCGGCTACGAAGCGACCGGCCTCGCGAGCGACGATATCTACTTCTATCGGGTCGACAAGAACGGCAAGGTCCAGCACGAAATCCGGGTCAAGCAGCCCTACGTCTCGATAGTGCACGATTACGCGCTGACGCAGGAACACGTGATCATTCCGTTTGCCTGCTACTATACCGACATGGAGCAGTTGAAGGCGGGCAAGATCCACTGGCAGTGGGACCGCGCCCGCCCGAGCATGATCGGCATCATGCGGCGCGATGGCGACGGCAGCGATCTCAGGTGGTTCAAGGGGCCCGAACGGTGCTTCATGCACGTGTTCAACGCCCAGAGCGACGGCAACAAGGTGACGCTGCTCGCCCCGTTCTACGACGGGAACTTCTTTCCCTTCTTCCCCAACATCGACGGAAGCCCGTGGGATCCGAGCCGGGCCAAGGGCTTCGTGCGGCGCTACACCTTCGACCTGTCGTCCAAGGACGACACCTGGCGCGAGGAGACGCTGTTCGACACCCCGATCGTCGATCTCGGCAAGGTGGACCCGCGTTTCACCACGCTGCCGCAGCGATATGCCTACACCACCTTTGCCGACCCGGCGCAGCCGTTCGATCGCGCGCGGGCCGGGGACGTGGGGCGGGCGCCGGTCAATTCCTATGCCCGCTTCGATGTCGAGGACGGGGTGATGAAAACCTTCTTCGCGGGCGACACGCACTCGCTGCAGGAACTGACCTTCGTGCCGCGCCGCGGGTCCACGGCAGAGGGCGACGGCTACCTGATCGGCACCGCGTCCGACCTTGCGGAGATGCGCACCGAGCTGATCGTGGTCGATGCCCGTTCGCTCGAGGAGATTGCCCGGGTGTACCTCCCGTTTCGCGCCTCGACGCAAGTCCACGGGTACTGGTGGGATGCCGAGGATCTCGACCTGGCGGGTCGCGAGGCGAGGGCATGATGGGCCGTCGTGACGCGATAAAGGGCGCCGCGGCCGGCGCCGCTTTGCTGTCGGCTGGCGGCGCAAGTGCGCAGGACCGGATCGTCCAGTCGCCATCGGGCGGGCTCCGGGCGCGCTATGCCTTCTCGGTCAGCGTGTTCTTCAAGGAGCGGGTCATGATCGACGCCCCCTATCGCCGCGCCTTCGTGCCCGCGATCGGCGGCGAGATCTGGGGTCCTCGCCTGCAGGGGACCGTCGTGCCCTATGGCGGTGCCGACTTCGGCGGCGGCGGCGGCCCGCTCGACGCGCACTACATGTTCCGCGCGGCCGACGGCACGCCGATCTACATCAACAACCGCGGCTACATGAAGCGGGTAGGCGAAGCGCCGAGCGTGGCGCGCGAGCGCGGGCCGGTTGCCGCCGACGGCAGCTTCAGCCAGGCCTTCGCCGCCCCGCCCGACAGCGAGGTCCCCCTGCGGATGCGCACCAGCCCGTTCTTCGAGGCGCCCGAGGACAGCCCTCACGCGTGGATGAATTCCACGCTGTTCATCGGCCACGGCCTGCGGCGGACCGACCCCGACCGCACGATCTTCACCTACTACGAGGTGCTCTGATGGCCGGGAACTTCGCAATTCGTGCCGACCACGATCCGTCGCTGATCGCCGGGATCGGCTTCGAGCCGGCCTTCTCGGTCACGATCGAACACGATCCGGTGCTCGAGATCGACGGACCTCATGGCACGCGCCAGTTCGGCAAGGTCACCGGCGGCGTGGTCAAGGGCCGGATCGCCGGCACGCTCTATCCCGACGGGGGCGGAGAATACTCGTTGCTCCGGGCGGACGGTACGACCGACATATCGGCCCATCTCCTGTTGCGCGACGAGGGCGGCGAATGGCTCTACCTGCGCAACCAGGGGTTCGCCCGGCCCGACGGCTATTACCGCGTGACGAGCTGGGTCGATGCCGACGTGCGCGGGAAGCACGGCTGGGTGCTGGGCCTGTTCTTCATCGGCAGCGGCCGCCGCGCAGCCGACGGGCGCAGCACGACGATCGACTATTACGAAGTGGCCTGAACACGGGCCGCCTGGGGAGGAGAGTGGGATGCGTTTTGGACTCAAGGGCGCGGTGGGCGCCTTGATGCTGGCCGGCTGCACCACGGCGAGCGCTGCCGGATCGTGCGACAGGGCCTGCCTGGAAGGCATCGCGGACCAGTATCGCGCAGCCTATCTCGCGCACGATCCCGCCAAGGCGCCGTTTGCAAAGCGCGTGCGGTACACCGAGAACAACGTCGAGATGCCCTTCCCCGACGGCACGTGGGACACGGTGACCGAGATGCCCGGCCCGGTCCTCACCCTGTCGGACCCGAAGACGGGGCAGGCCGCGATCTTCACCCCGATCCGCCAGCGTGCGGTCCCCGGCTTCCTCACCGTCCGGCTGAAGGTCGAGGGCGGGCGCATCACCGAGGCCGAGCACATCATCTCGACCGCGCGCAACCTGTCGAGCCCGCCGACCCCGATCGGCAAGATCGAGGATTTCGCCTACGACCCGGCGGTCGACCGGGTCGAGCCGCCGGCAAGCCGCCTGTCGCGCGAACAGCTTGCCGCCCATGCCAACGGCTACTTCGATACGCTGCAACACAACGACGGTGAAATTCGCGGCACCTGCTTCCATGAACATGCCACCCGGCGCGAGAACATGATGATGTTCAACGACATCAAGCAGGGCTTCGAATCCGGGCGCTACCTGTTCAACAACCGGGTCCGGCGCGACATCGTCATGGTCGACGAGGCCCGGCAGATCGCGCTTGGCCGCGGGTTCATCGACCACAAGGGCGTGCTCGACACCTACAAGTTGACCGACGGGACGGAGACGAAATCGGTCTTCCAGGAACCGCAGAGCTGGGGCCTGCTGGAAGCCTTCAAAGTGACCGACGGCTGCATTTCGGCGGTCGTCGCCGGCTTCTACCAGGCGCCCTATTACACTAAATCGCCGTGGTCGCCGGAGGACCGGCGCTAGCTCAATCGAGTCCCAGGCGGTCGGCGTAGATCAGCCGGCCGCCCGACAGCCGGGTGAGGGCGAACATGAAGTCCTCCGGCGCCATCGCAAGGCAACCGTTGGAACGCCCCAGCCGGCCCCAGTGATCGACGTGCTCGGGCGTGGCGTAGTCCGCCGCGTGCATGACGATCGCGCGTTCCAGCGTGTTCGAGTTGTCGGGATCGAGACCGCCCAGGCGGATCGAGGTGCCGTACTTGCCCTTGTACCATTCCCACGAGATGTAGGCGCCGCGGCTGGTGGCGTTGGAGCCGACGTCGTTGGAAAACCAGTTCAGCATCCCGTCGTGCTCGGGGTCCGATCCCATGCCATGGGCCACGCGGTAACTGGTGACCGTGCCTTCTTCCAGATTGGCGAAATGGAACCGCGGCAGCGCCGAATGGGCTGCAAAGTCGGCGATCCCGGCAACGTCGCGCCGCCACAGGACGTCGCCCGCCCGCTCCACCTCGCGCCGCGCGATATCGAGGATGAGCGCGCCACGATCGTCCACCGCGCGGGCCTGCGCCGGAAGCCGGGCAGGCAGCGCCAGGGCACCGGCGGCCGCTGCCGCGCGTGCCAGAAACGTTCGCCTGTCGCTCTTCGCGCTCATGTCCGCACCATAGCAGGAAAATCCTGCGCGTGAGCGGATTGATGCACTGCCTTCACCCGAACGCCGCAATCGCGGCGCGACTCGTCGCGCGGCAGTGGTCGCCGAAGCGCAGCGCGCCCGGGAAGTGCGCCAGGTTGGCCGAGGGCGGAAGGGCCACCGGATCGGCCTCGCGCTGCAGGACAAGGCCCTGCTGGGCGCCGGGAGACCTATCGGCTCCGAGGGCCTCGACGAACTGCGCCGGATCGAACCTGCCGGGCCCCCCGGCGGACAATCCCATCAGGGCGCCGGGCGCATGGTCCATGGCGACGGTGCGGTTCGTGGCCATGGCGGCTGCCAGCTCGGGCACGGGGCCGCTCGCGACGAGCGACGGTGACAGGACGAGCCAATATTCCCCCCGCCGCCGCTCGAGCGCCGTTTCGATCGCCGCCCACGGCAGGCCCGCGGGAAGCGCGCCCGTGGGAGCCGGCGCGAATTCGGGGTCGTCGAGATGGTGGGCGAGGATTGTCCTGTCCGCCCCGGTCACGGAGCGATCGGCAACGACGACGAAACGCCCCCTGCCAAGCTGCGACCAGAGGCTCTTTGCCGCGACGAGAAAGGGGAGGACGTCCGCGGTGCGCAGCGCGGCCACGTAGGCGAGCCCGTCGAGGCGGCCCCTTACCGGCGCTGTATCGAGGACGTGGGCGATTGCCTCTGCAAAGGCGGCGCCTTCCGGGTTCTCGCGCCAGCGTCGGGGCAGGAGGCCGGCCTTGCTCATGCCTCAGTTGCTCAGCGTCATGGTCTTGCCCGCGAGCTGCACGTTCGCAATGTGCGAGAGGTACGATTGGCCCAGCAGCGAAAACGGCAGTCCTGCGGGAATGATCACGGCATCCACGTCCCGCACGGTGAAATCGCCGACCGCCACCTCGGGCAGGGTAACCGGCACGCCCATCACGACCCCGCTGGCTCCGCGGGCGACGGGCTGGAGGGCATTGGGGTCCCAGTCGAGCCCGATGTCGCGCGCGTCGTCGCCGGTCAGGGCGATCATGCTCGCCCCGGTATCGACCAGCATGCGATAGTCGCGGGTATCGATCCGCACGGGGGCATAGAAATGCCCGTCGTCCGCGCGGTCGAGCACCAACGCGGCGCCGTACCATTGCGGCTTCGCCGCCGCAGCGCTCTTCTTCCCGGGCCGGGACGCACCAGCGTCGTGTCGCTTGAAGACATCTTCCGGCGAGCGCAGGTCGGGTCCCAGCCAGCCGATGGCGGCCCCCACGATCAGCACCGATGGAATGAGCGCCTTCATGCGCGGGAGATTAGAGCGGCAGGTTTAACGCGTCGTAAAGTTCGCATTGGCGCGAGCCATGGCCAGCATCGAGGCGGCGTGGCGCTCGGCCACCGTGCGCGGGTCCGCGCCATAGCCCCCGCCCAGCGCACTGGCGATCGGCAGGCGCCGCCCGCGCACTTCGCCGACCACGAAAGAATCGCGTGCCGCCAATCCTTCGTCGCTCAGCGCGAGGCGCCCGAGCCGGTCCTCCACATGCGGATCGACGCCGGCCTGGTACAGCACAAGGTCGGGCGAGAACGTATCCAGCACGCCGGGCAGATGGGTCCGCAGCGCCGCGAGATAGGCCGCGTCCCCGGTCCCGTCCGGCAGGGCCACGTCCAGGGTCGAGCGGGCCTTGCGCGTGGGAAAGTTCTTCTCCGCATGGAGCGACAGGGTGAAGACGTCCTCGCGCCCGGCAGTGAGGCTTGCCGTGCCGTCGCCCTGGTGAACGTCGCAGTCGACGATCAGCACGCGGCGCGCGTCGCCTTCGGCGATCAGGCGATTGGCCGCCACCGCGAGGTCGTTGAACACGCAGTAGCCGGCGCCCGTGTCATGCAGCGCGTGATGGCTGCCCGCGGCGCTGTTGGCGGCATAGCCGTGCCGCCTGGCGAGCTGCGCGGCGAACCACGTGCCGCCGTTGGTATGGGCGACGCGCTGGGCGATGTGCGCGGTGACGGGGAAGCCGATGCGCCGCTCCTTCTCGGGCGGCACGGTCTGGCTGAAGACCTGTTCGACGTAGGCGGGGTCGTGCACCGCCTCGAGCCATTCGCGCGGGCACGGCGGCGGCGCGTGCTCGGTGATCGGGTAGCCGCTTTCGCGCAGCGCCACCATGACCAGCATGTACTTGTCGAACCGGAAGCTGCCCCGCTCGGGCCTGGGTGCCATGTAGTCCGCGTGGTGGACGACGTGAAGCAATCAGGCGGCCCGCAGGTGCGTGGCGAGGATGCTCGCCCCGATGACGATCAGCAACATGCCGCCGAAGATCTCCGCCGGCCGGCCGTAACGGTCACCGGCCCTCCGGCCGAGCCAGACCGCGAATGCCGACAGTATCGCCGTCACGACGGCAATGAGCGCGCACGCTGCGAGCGGCTCTACTCCGAGAGTGGGCAGGGTCAGGCCGGCGGCCAGCGCATCGACGCTGGTGGCGATCGAGGCGACGAGCAGGGTGGTTCCGGCCAGCGGCGTTGCCGCCTCCTCGTCTGCGCTTTCCCTGATCATCTGGATGCCCAGGAAGGCCAGCAGGAGGAACGCGATCCAGTGGTCGAACGCCGCGATATAGGAAAGGGCCACGCTGCCCACCAGCCAGCCGATCAGCGGCATGATACCCTGGAAGGCCCCGAAGGCCACGGCTATGACCGCCGCGTGGCGCCAGCCGGGCCTGAACTTCGCCCCCTGCGTGAGGGCGACCGCGAAGGCATCCATCGCCAGCGCGACCGCCAGCGCCAGCGCCGCAGCAAAGGGCCCGGTCATTCGGCGGCTTCGGCTTCGCCCGCGTCGCTCATCCCGGCCTCGATCTCGGCCGCCTTGGCTTCGACCAGGTTGACGATGTGGTCGATCATGTTCGTGTCCTGCACGTGGTGGTCGGTCACGCCGGACAGATAGACCATGTGCTTGCCCGCACCGCCGCCGGTGATGCCGATGTCGGTTTCGCGCGCTTCGCCCGGGCCGTTAACGACGCAGCCGAGGACCGAAAGACTCATCGGCGTCTTGATGTGCTCGAGACGCTTCTCGAGCGCTTCGACCGTGCGGATCACGTCGAAACCCTGGCGCGAGCAGGAAGGACACGAGACGACCCGCACCCCGCGGGTGCGCAGGCCGAGGCTCTTGAGAATCTCGTAGCCGACGCGCACTTCCTGTTCCGGCTCCGCGCTGAGCGAGACACGGATGGTATCGCCGATGCCGGCCCACAGCAGGTTGCCGATGCCGATGCTCGATTTCACGGTGCCGCCGATCAGTCCGCCGGCTTCGGTGATGCCGAGGTGCAGCGGGCAATCGACCGTCTCGGCCAGTCCCATGTAGGCGGCCACGGCGAGGAACACGTCGCTCGCCTTCACCGCCACCTTGTATTCGTGGAAGTCGTGATCCTGCAGCAGCTTGATGTGGTCGAGCGCGGATTCCACCAGCGCCTCGGGGCAGGGCTCGCCGTATTTCTCCAGCAGGTCCTTCTCCAGGCTGCCGGCGTTGACGCCGATGCGGATCGCGCAGCCGTTGGCCTTGGCCGCCCGGACGACTTCGGCGACCCGCTCGCTGCTGCCGATGTTGCCAGGGTTGATGCGCAGGCAGGCAGCGCCCTTGTCGGCCGCCTCGAGCGCGCGCTTGTAGTGAAAGTGGATGTCGGCGACGATCGGGATGCGCGCGGCTTTCACGATCTGGTCGAAGTTCTCGGTCGCATCGGCCGTCGGGCAGGAAACGCGGATGATGTCGCACCCGGCATCCTCGCAGCGGCGGATCTGGTCGATCGTCGCGCCGACGTCCTCGGTCGGAGTGTTCGTCATCGTCTGCACGGTGATCGGCGCATCTCCGCCGACGGGGACGTTGCCGACCATGATCTGGCGGGATTGGCGGCGCGCGATATCGCGCCACGGCCTGAGCGAGGGACTGCCGGAAGACATGCAGCGCCTATAGGCTGCGCGATGTTAAGGGGCAATGACGCGACTGTCCCGTTTCGGGAGTGAGCACTTTCTCAACCATGGCCGTTAACCGCCGACCGCCGCGCAAGGGCCTATGGCAGTCGTATCCGGCGCTGGAGGGGGCGCCGTTGCTGTCGAAAGGAAATTGCGATGCGGATCGCCGCCATCCTGAAGGAAATCCCCGCCATCGTCCGCGCCATCCTGGTGGAACCCGGGCTGCGGACCGCTGCCCTTATCATCGCACCTTACGCGGGGCTGTGCATCGGCCTCGACGTGGCAAGCCGCTATGGCGACGTGACGGGGCAGGCGCTGCCGGTACAGTTCTTCATTTCGCAGGACCACGGCTTCGGCGAGTATCTCGAATACAGCTGCCTGCTCTCGGTCGCCGCGCTGCTGTTCCTGATGTGGCGGCGCGACCGGTCGGCGATCTATCTCGTCAATTCCGTCCTCTTCACCTACCTCGCGGCCGACGATGCCTTCGAATTCCACGAGAAATTCGGCCACTGGGTTGCCCCGGCCCTGGCAAAGATCCTGCCCGACCAGCTGCCGATGGCCCCCAACTACTTCGGCGAACCGCTGCTGTTCCTGGCGGTCTGCGTGGCGTGGCTGGTGGCGCTGTTCTTCGCCCTGCGCGCCTCCAGGACACGGCCGGTGGTCAACTCGGTAATCCTGATGGGCTGCGTGTTCCTGATGGCCTTCTTCGGCATCTTCGTGGACGCGATGACCGACTGGGGACCGCACACCGTGGCGCGGACCGACATCGACGCTTTCATCGAGGATGGCGGCGAGTTCGGCATGATCATCGTGTGTTTCCTGCTGACGGTGGCGATGTTCAACATCGAGAAACGCCGGAATCAAGCGCTTCATTCGCAGGAGATTGCCGAGCTGCCGCTGGCGGCATGACGGCATAGGCAAGCGCCGGCCCATCGGGCATGGTGCGCCCGATGGAAGCGCTGACGCAGACGGACGACACCACGCAGGAAGGCCCATTGCTCTTCGCCCGCGTGCTCGACGGGCACGGCGGCGGCCGCAGGATCGGCTGGGCCGAAGTGCAATGCTGGCAACCTGCTGCGCCCGGCGAGGTTCTGTGGGCCCACCTGTGCCGGACCGAGTCCGGCGTCTTCGAATGGCTGCGCGACAGCCTGGGGCTGCCCGAACCAACTGCCGAGTTGCTGACCGGCAACCAGACCCGGCCGCGCGCCTTTCGCGACGGCGACACCCTTGTCGCAACGCTGCGCGGCATCAATTTCAACCCGGGTGCCGAGCCGGAAGACATGGTCTCGATGCAGCTGTGGAGCGATGGCGAACGACTCGTCACCCTGCGCCGGCAGAAGCTCCAGACCCCGCGCGACACGCTGGCCGAAATCGACGCCGGACGCGGGCCAGGCGACGCGGGCGCGCTCGTCACCTCCCTGACGGAACACATGGTTCATCGCATGAACGCAGCGATCGTCGACATGAATGCCGAGATAGACCGGCTGGAGGCCCTCGACATGGACGACGAGGACCAGGAGGCGATGATCCGCAAGATAGGCTCGATCCGCCGCAACTGTCTTGCCCTGCAGCGCCACATGGGGCCGCAGCACGTCGCCCTGGAGGCGATTGCGCGCGACGCGCCGGGCTGGTTCGAGGATCACGACCGCCGCGAAATCGGCGAGACGATCGCCCTGCTGCGCCGCTTCCTCGACGACATCGACGTCAGCAAGGAGAGCGCCGTCGTCCTGCTCGACGAGCTGCGCGGCCGCGCCCTCGCGGCCTCGGAACGGACCAACTACCTGCTGACGATCGTCGCGGCGATCTTCCTGCCGCTCGGTTTCCTCACCGGGCTGCTCGGGATCAACGTCGGCGGAATGCCGGGGGCGGAAAACCCCCAGGCGTTCTGGGAAGTCGTCGTTCTGTGCGTCGGGATTCTGGCCGCGCTGCTGCTGCTCTTCCGCCGATGGAAGTGGCTCTAGCGGACGCCGCTCAGGAAAAATCGTCGCTCTCGACGCGCAGGTCGCCCGGACCGTAGAGATACGCGGGGTCAAATTCACAGTAGAGTTCCAGCGCGCGCCGGTCGGGTGCCTGCAGGCGCCCATGGCGGAATGTCGCCAGGCCCTGTTCGCGCAACAGTCGAAGCGCCCGGCTCATGTGCACCGGGGTTGCGCCGCACATGCTGGCGAGCTGGACCTGCGTCAGCGGGATCGTGAAGCCGTCCTTTGCGGCAAGGCCGACCATCTCGAGCCGGCGCCAGATCTCGCAGAAGACGTGACCGGCACGCTGGGCGGCGTTCAGCTCTTCCAGCTTCAGCACCCATTCGCGGTAAATCGCTGCATCCAGAAGGGTGGAGAACCACAACAGGCGAGCGAGGTGAGGCCGATCGTCGACGACTTCGCGCAGCGTGGCGTGCGAAACCTGCCCCACTCGCACCGAGCCGAGCGCAACCACGTCATGGTCGAGCCGCTTGAGCGCGAAACCGTGCAGGTCGACGAAATCCCCGGGCACTTGCAGGCTCACGATGTGCTTCTTGCCCCGGCGCTCGATCGTGCGGGCGATGAAGCCTTCGATCAATATCGTGCTGGCCTGACACAGTTCGCCGCGGCGACAAATTGGATCGCCGTCGGAGAACTCACGCTCTAGCGTAACCATCTCCTCGATGGCGATCTTCTCGCTTTCGCTCATCGCCTGTCGCAGGCGTCCGCGCAAAAAAAGACCGGTGCGCGGGAAGCGCTTCGCATCGTCGGCCATGACCGCAATCCTCCCGACCCTTTCGACGGCGCGACCCATCCGCGGGGCGCTGGACTGTCAGCATTTTTTTGTGCGCGCAAGCCCCGAGGTTATCGGGCGCTCGAGCAGGAACTCATCGTCGCGGTGGGTGCCGACCATGAAGTCAATGTCGGCGATCTTGGCAAAGCCGTGGCGTGCATAGAACCGCTGCGCTCCCGTATTGCCGCTCCAGACCGACAGCTGAATGGCGTCGGCCCCAAGGCCCATGGCTTCGGTCAGCGCCCAGCCCATCAGGGCAGCGCCGATTCCCCGGCCACTCATTCCAGGCGCGCAGTAAAGCTGGCTGAGCGCGACAGGGCTGGTTGCAGCCGAATGGCAGGCGAATTCGCTGGGCTGGACGAGGATGCAGTACCCTGCCGGTGCGCCTTCCACCTCCGCCAGCGCGATGTGCGCACCAGGATCGGCGAGGTAGCGTGCAAAGGCCTGCGGCGTCTTGTGCGCCTCGAGAAAAAGCGTGAGGTCCTCGGCCGAGTAGAGGTGCGCAAATGCCGCCACGAAACTCTCGCGTCCGAGCACCGCCAGCGTTTCGGCGTCATCGGGCGTGGTGGGGCGCAGCAGCATCCCGGGCCCCTAGCGCGCCCGTCGAAGCCGCGAAAGCGTCGTTTTCGGCATGCTGGCAATCAGCGTGCGACTGATTGCGCCAGGCTCATGCAGATCGAAAAGTCGTCGGCCGCGTAGTCGCCGAAATCGGCGCATTCGGCGAAACCATGTTTGCGATAGAGGTTCTGCGCCGGCGCGTATTCTGCCGGTCGCCCGGACTGGCGCAGCCTGTCGAGCGGCATCGCGTGAACCTTGCAGGGTGGCGAGATGCGATGCATCTCGGCGAGGTGCAGATCGAGCAGCGTGGCAACGTCTTCGCTTGTGAGGTCGTTGCTTTCGATACGATAGGATGTCGCCATGCCCGCTCCGCTGTCGCCTGCTGTTCCATCAGGACAAAATCCTTTCCTCGCAAGAGGGCGAATGGTCCTCGCGGCAGTTGCCCTGGCTGGCGCGAGCCCGGCAGCGGCGGGCGATAAGGGCTGGGCCGATGCGAGCGATGCCGGCGTGGCTGCCCTCGCGCTGTGGTCGATCGGGGTTCCGCTGGCGTCGGGCGACAATAACGGCGCCTTGCAGGCGGCGGGCTCCTTCGGGGGAGCGGAAGCCGTGGCGCAGGCGCTCAAGGCCACGATCCGGGAAACCCGCCCCGACGGCAGCAACCGCAAGAGCTTCCCCTCCGGTCATTCCTCGATGGCCTTTGCGGCCGCCAGTTCGATTCTCGAGCGACGCGGGCCGGAAGAAGGGGTGCCTGCACTGGCGCTCGCCGGATTTGTCGGTCTTGCGCGGGTGGAGGCGCACAAGCACTACTGGCATGACGTTGCCGCCGGCGCCGCGATCGGCACGGCGGCGGGCCTGCTGGTCACGCACCCCTTGCCTGGACGACAGGCGGTGCTCATTCCTTACGGCGATGCCCATGGCGGAGGCGCCACATTCGCGATGGCGTTCTGAGTTTGCGCTAGCTGAACTTGTCTTTCTTGCGTCGTCCGAAGCGCATTTCGGCTTCCAGCCGCGCACGCAGCGCAGCGTAGAACGCCTCGAGAAATTCCCGCTCGTCCCCTTGGCCGGCGGTCCAGCCGAACTTGCCGCAAATCGTCTCCGTCACCTGCCGCAGCGCCTCCGGACGATCCTCCCGCAACACTCGCTCGAGCACCTGCAGCTCGCGTTCGCCGTAGGTCGAGAGCGCTTTTTCGCCGAACGCGTATTCCGCAGGGGGCGTCGCGCCGACCGACATTGCCCGTGCCAGCTTCGCACGTCTGGTCTCGATCACCCAGGTGCCTGCCACGAGATCCCCCGCGCGCAGCGCATCCCGGTTGAGAAAGGGGAAGAGCGCAAAGCCGAGCAGCCAGATCGCGGCGGCGAACCCGGCGACGCCGGATTCTCCCGAAAGGCCGCTGCCGAGCCAGATCAGGGGCAGAAAGAGCTCCGCATCGCGCATCAGGTTGCGCGCGATGATCGCTTCCGCCGTAAGGCGACCGCTACATCCCGCCTTGCTGCGCGCCGCGACGCGAATGCCCAGCGCTCGCTTGCCAGGCGTGGCCCCTCGCGGGCCCAGCTCGAAGAACAGGAAGTAAGCGTAGCGGCTCAGGAAGAAGGCGATCAGCATCACCGAAACGATACCGGTAAAGAGCGGCGACTTTTCTATGCCCGCGACGCCGAGGCCACCGCCGAGCCCGCTGAGCAGAAGGATGGCGGCGATGAAAGCGACGACGATCAGGGTCAGGTCGAGCGCCAGGGCCGCGAAGCGGGCGCCGCGGCTCGCCAGCGTGACTGGCAGGGCGATGCCCTCCGGTGTTGCCAGCCTGCGCTGGCGCCGGTCGTGCCGTTGCTGGCGTGCCGCCCGCGCCATCAGCTGCGCCGTCTGCCGGACAGGGCGAAGTAGCCGAGCCACAGCAGCAGCATGCCGCCGCCGATGGCGAAGCGAGCCGACGTCGGCTCCACCAGCTGGCGGGCGAATCCCTCGAGCAAGCCGGCGCAGACCAGCATTATGACGACCCCTGCCATGACGGTTGCCGCACGCCGGCCTGCCTCCTGTGCAGCGGCGATGAGGGATAGCGAGCCGGGAAAAGCCATCGCGCGCCCGATGTGCAGACCCGCCGCGCCGGCGAGGACGATCGCCGATAGCTCGGTCGTTCCGTGGATCGAGAGCCAGGCGGCGAAATCGGGCCCCAGCCCGGCACTTTCGAACAGCCACCACATCGCGCCGAGAACCGCGAGATTGTGGGCGACCAGCAGCAGCGTGGGCACGCCGAACGCGAAGCCGAGCGCGAACGCCATGATGGCGACCCCGGTGTTGTTGGAGAACAGGAATGTCGCGAAGGCGCCGAGGCCCTCGTTGTCGCTGCCCTGAAGCGTCGCAGCCAGGGCCTCTCGGCCCGCGCCCGGCTGCCGCGCATCCGCAAACCCACCGGGAACGAGCGAGTAATACCAATCCTCGTCGCTGGTCACGAGCAGCCATCCCGACAGCGCGCCCGCAAGAGCCACGGCCAGCGAGATACAGATGTCGAGCCAGATGGCCCGCACGGCGCGCGCCCAGCCGCCGCCGATGAAGCGGGCGAACCACGCGAGGAAGGTGACGCGGGGACCGTGAACCTGCAACGAGGCGCGGCGGACCAGCGCCTCGAGATAGTCTATCGCCGCCGCGTCGAGGGAGGTTTCACGAGCGACCGCCAGGCTCGAAGCGGCCTTGCGATAGAGCACTGGCAGGTCGAGCAGGTCTTCGTCCGCGAGCCGGCGAAGCCGGTTCTTTTCCAGCGCCGTCACGATATTTTCCAGCCGCCGCCAGTCGGTTTCCCGCTCGAGGCGGAAACGGTCGGACCGCAGCGCTGCCGCCGCGACGTCCGGTGGCGCGGGTGGTGGCTCGCGCCGGAAGAAGGGAAGGCGAGCGGCAAGCGCCATCAGCCGATCGCCTCGGCGCGCTTGGTTTCGAGGTAGCGATCGATCAACTTGTAGGTCAGCTCCTGCCAGGGTGCCTCGATCACATCCACGCCCAGGCGGCGCAAGCGCTGGAGAACCAGCGCTCGCTGGCGGGCCAGGCTGTCGGCGGCGACGGCGGTAGCGATTGCGGACACGTCGCGCGGATCGGCATCGACAAGCGCGGTCAGTTCGGCGTCCTCCATCGTCACGAACAGCACGAGGTGCCGCCGGAGCAGTCGCTCGACGCTCTCGATCATCAGTTCTGCCGAGGTCGGATCGGTGAAATCCGACATCACGACGATCAGCGAGCGTCGCTTGAGGGCAGTCGCGAGAGTTGCAAGGGCGAGGGTGAAGTTCGGCTCCCGGTCCGAGTAGTCGAGCCCGGCCGCCGCCTGCTGGAGGCGGGGGAAGGCGCGCGTATTCTGGGCAAAGGGGGTAAGCGGGCCCGGCCTTTCGGCGAAACCATAGAGGGCCACGCGGTCGCCGCCGCGCAGTGCGACATAGGCGGCGGTAAGCGCCGCGGAAAGCGCTCGGTCGATCCTGGGCACGCCGCCCACAGCCTCGCTCATCGCGGCGCCGCAATCGAGTGCAAAGACGATCTGGTTGTCGCGTTCCGCCTCGTTTTCCCGGGCCAGCAACGCGGTGTGCCGCGCGCTCCCCTTCCAGTCGATCTGCCGCCGGTCCATTCCCGGCGAATATTCACTCAGCGCTTCGAACTGGGTTCCCTCACCCCGGATGCGCCGGGCGACGAGCCCCAGCTGTGCGTCGCGCAAGTAGGCCTGCAGCAGCGGTGAGCGCACCGGTGCCAGGTCGGGCCACACCCGCACCGCCTCGCCGACCTGCCGCTCGATCTGCCTGCGGGCGAGACCCAGCGGTCCGCGCCAGGCGAGCCACAGGCGCTCGACCCGGCCGGTTCCGCGCCGAACAGGTGCAAGCGTGAACCTACCGCGCCAGACGCCCTCGGCCGCGTCTCGCTCCAGGGCGATGGCGGCTTCGCCGTGCTCGCCCAGCCGCGGCTCGAAGCCGATCGCCGCCCGCGGCCGGCTGCTCCCGCTCAAGCGCGCGAAATCGGCGAGCACGGCAATGGCGAAAGGTTGCCCGATCTCGCTGTCGCTTGGAACATCGAGACGCACATCGACCAGCGAACCTGCGAGCCAGCCGTCGATAACGACCAGCATGAGCAGCAATGCACAAGCGGTGGGAATCAAGGGCCAGCCAGCCGGCGCCACCGCGGCCACGACCAGCGCCAGCGGCGCGGCAAGCGCGAGCAGGGCGAGGGTCCTGGCGGTCGGGACCATCATCAACGCGGCGCCTCGACCCGTTCGATCAGGCCGGCGACAAGGTCTTCGACCCTGCGGCCTTCGATCTCGGCAGCCGGCGAGAGGATGAGCCGGTGGCGCAAGGTACTGGCGGCGAGGGCCTTGACGTCGTCTGGCAGCACATAGTCGCGGCCCTCGAGCGCGGCGCGTGCCCGCGCTGCCCCAGCCAAAAGCACCGCCGCGCGCGGTGAAGCACCGCTGTCGAGATCGGCGCTATCCCGCGTCGAACGGACCAGCGCCACGGTGTAGTCGATCACTTCGGGGGCAAGCGCGACTGTGCGCAGCGCATCGCTGGCCGCCTTCAGCACCTCGGCATCGGCCACGGCGGTGATCCCGAAGTCGGCCGGATGCTGCGGCCCGCTGCGCTCTCCGAAGCGAGCGACGATCCGCGCCTCTTCCTCGGCGCTGGGATAGGGGATCATCAGCTTGAACAGGAACCGGTCGAGCTGCGCTTCTGGTAGCGGATAGACGCCTTGGTGCTCGATCGGATTCTGCGTCGCGACCACCATGAAGTTATCGGGCAGCGAATGGCTTTCGCCGTCCAGCGTCACGCGCCGCTCCTGCATCGCCTCGAGCAGCGCCGCCTGGGTCTTGGGCGGGGTCCGATTGATTTCGTCGGCCAGAAGCAGTTCGCGGAAGATCGGCCCGCGGGTCAGGGTGAACTGGCTCGTCTGAAAATTGAACAGGTTGGACCCGAGAATATCGCCCGGCAGCAAGTCGGGAGTGAACTGGATGCGACCGAATTCCAGTCCGCTGGCGGCCGCAAAGCATTCCGCCAGAAACGTCTTGGCAGTGCCGGGCGGCCCTTCGAGCAGGACATGGCCCTGCGCGATCAGCGCGATGAGCAGGTGGTCGAGCGCTTCATCCTGCCCGACGATCGCCTTGCCCACCTCGGCGCGAATGGCCTGTGCCAGCGAGCGGGTGACTTCGAGTGCTTCGCTCATCGCGAGAGAGTCCTTTCCAAGGTCTTGAGCGCCTGTGCGGCACGAAGAATATCGGTCGGCTTTCGGCCCGTTTCGAGCGTGTCGAGAGCCGCGCGGTAAGGCGCGGCATCGGCGCCCCGGCGTTCCAGCCCCCTGCCGATGGCAGCCGCGCGCTCGTCGGGCGCCAGTCTGCCGTGCAGGCCCAGGGCTCGATCGATCCGGCTGGCAAGCAGCCTGGCATAGGGCGGTCCGACCAAGCGAAGGCGCCGCGCGCGCTCGATCAGCACGGCGCTGTCGCGCGCGAGCTGGGCCTTGCCGCCGGCCGGCGCTGCCCCTTCTGCGCGCGGCGGACCGAAGCGGACGAAGGCGCGCCAGCCGATTACGAAGGCGGCGAGTAGCAGGGTCAGGGTGGCGGCGAGGAAGGGCGGCTCGAACGCGAGGGTCAGCAGGTTTTCGCTCCGCCCGAGGCCCGGCAGGGTGAGATCGAAGATGACCGGCAGATTGTACCCATCGACGGTCGCCTCGACCAGGTCGAGCGCGATTCGTGCCCGATCGCGATCGGCGAGCCCTGCGTTGTTCAATAAGTCGGGTTCGGCGACAACCACCAGCGGCCAGGGGTGTTCGTCGTCGTCGGCAAGGGTCGGAACTGGCCGGTTTGTCCAGTCGGCAAGAATCTCGTACGCCCCGCCGTCGTCGTGCCATGCAGCGAGCGCGCCGCCCGCGGGTCCTTCGACGAGCGGGACCATGTCCTTGCCCCGGATCGACTGGACTTGGTCAGGAAACGGCACGCCGGCTCTTTCGTTGCCGGGGTTCCACCGGGCGACCTTCAGATCGAGATTCCCGAAGCCGATCCGGTCTATCCATTCCGGCGATACCGCCTTGTCGGCGAGCACGACCCAGTCCTTTCGCGCGTCGGGTAACCCGGCCGTGCGGGCCTCTATCGCAAACCATTTCGGCAGGATCAGCAGCGTCGGGCCCTGTAGCCGCCGCTCGGCAAGCAGCTTTCTCAATTCGTCGGGGTCGGTAAACTGAGTGGGCGTGAGGACGAGAAGCGCCTCCTCGTCGAGCCGACCCGGTGTGCGCGAGAGGGACACCTCGTAGCCCCTCCGTTCGAGCAGTTCGACCAGCGCTGCATAGCCGTTGAGCGCCTTGCTGGCCGCGTGGCCGGAGCCCATCGCGCGGTCGCCGCCGGTCCAGCCGGCGCCGAGCGCGTAGAGGAACAGCAGGAACACCGCCGCTCCGACGACCACGATGCCGAGCGCGGTGCGTTTGTTGAATGGAGAGGCGCGGCTCACGCAGGTACCTCCAGCGGCCCCAGCGCGAAGGCGGCATAGGCCTGCCGCGCAGCATGCCAGTCATGCGAATCAAGCGCTCGAAGTGCGAACAAGCAGCGCTCGACCCGTTCGGCGATCGTGCCGAACGCAGTGCGTGCCTGTTCGGGCAGGGCGGACAGCGCGGCGATCTCGCGGGCCGTGCTGGACGGGAGGAGCAGGCCGGGTCGAACGGCCTCGATCTGCGCGACCGAGCGTTGCAGCAGGAGGTGGGTCGCAGCAGCGTAGTCTCCCGCGGCGGCCAGCCGGTCGGCATCCTCGAGCAAGCCCAGCGCGGCGCCGCGGTCGGGCAACCATTCGGCGTTCTCGCTGCCGGAGCGGTCCTCTTTCCTGCCCGCCAGAGGGCGCAGCTTGCGGTATGCGAGATAGCCGAGGGCGGCCAGCGCGAGTGCGAGCAGGATCCATTTCCCCACCCCCCACGAAAGCCCGACCGCACGAAACATCTCGTCGAGCAGGCGGGAAAGCGGCGAGAGAATTTCGCCGAGCCATTCGATGAGGCGTTGCATCCAGCCGGGGGATTCGGGCGCCTTGGGCGGCTCCAGCGGGACGTACTGGATCGTCTCGTCGCCGCGCACCGCCTGCCAGTCGCGCAGGAAATCGCGATCCCCCTGATCCGTCGCCATAAAGGCGGTGGTCGCACGGGTCATGCCCGCACGCAACCTTGCCAGCGGACCCGGGTGCGGGCAGGTGTGGACACATGGCAGGAGCGAACTGGAGCCTGGCGATGCACGGTGGGGCGGGCACGCTCTCGCCCGATACGATCACGCCCCTGCAGGACATCGAAATGCGCGCCGCGCTCACGTTTGCGCGCGACGCAGGGGCGGTCATCCTGGCGGGCGGCGGCCACGCACTCGATGCAGTCGAGGCCACTGTCCGCCTGCTGGAGGACGATCCGCAATTCAATGCCGGGCGCGGCGCCACGTTGACCTACGAAGGCAAGGTCGAACTCGATGCAGCCGTGATGGACGGGGCGACGCGCGCCGCCGGCGCGGTTGCGGCCGTGTCGAACGTGAGGAATCCTGTCACTCTGGCGCGCAGTGTGATGGAGGCGGGGCCCCACGTGTTCCTCGCCGGCGCGGGGGCCGAGGAGTTCGCTCGGCTGCACGACATGGAGCAGGCGCCGCCGGGGTGGTTCGAGACCGAGCGGCGGCGCGCGCAGTGGGAAGAATTCCGCAAGCGCAAGACCGGCTGGTTCGATGCCGACGTGAAATACGGCACGGTCGGCGCCGTTGCGCGCGATGTCCACGGGCACGTGGCGGCGGCCACCTCGACAGGTGGCCTCACCGGCAAACGCTGGGGGCGAATCGGCGACAGCCCGGTGATCGGGGCAGGCACCTGGGCGGACGACCGCTCGGGCGCGGTCAGTTGCACCGGTTCGGGCGAGTACTTCCTGCGCGCCGCGGCCGCCCACCTCGCCTGCGAACGGATGCGCTTGCTGGGCGAGGGTGCACAAGCGGCGGCCGATGCCGCGCTGGCGGAGGTAAGCGAACTGGATGGCGACGGCGGACTGATTCTCGTCGCTGCCGACGGGACCACCGCATTCGCGCTGAACACCCCTGGCATGTACCGCGCTCGTTGCGACAGCAAAGGGCTGGACGAGGTCGCGATTTTCGCCGGGGAATAGGCTAGGGCCGCTCCATGGCCTGGCGGTAACTGCCCAGCATCCGCAGTTCCTTGCAGTGGAAGGCCAGTTCCTCCAGCGCCCGGTCGACGGCGGGGTCGCCCGGCGCGCCGACGATGTCGGAGTAGAACATCGTCGCGGAGAAGCTGGCGCCCTGCTGGTAACTTTCCAGCTTGGTCATGTTGACGCCGTTTGTAGCGAAGCCGCCCAGCGCCTTGTAAAGCGCAGCGGGGATGTTCTTCACTTCGAACACGAACGTGGTCATCGCCGCTTCTCCTGCCAGCGAGGCGGGGTCGAGCGGTTCGCAGGCGAGGATCACGAAGCGGGTCGTGTTGTCGTCTGCGTCGGCAACGTCTTCCGCCACGACGGATAGACCGTACAGGTCCGCCGCGATCCGCGGGGCGATGGCGCAAAACGACGGGTTACCTTCTTCCTTGACGAAAGCCGCCGCGCCCGCCGTATCGGCATAGCTCATCGGCACGATGCCGCGTTCGCGCAGCCAGAACCGCGTCTGCCCCAGAGCCTGCGGGTGCGACCATGCCGCTTCGAACGGACCTTCGCCCAGCGCCATGATGGTGTAGCGGATCGGCAGGAAGTGCTCGCCGACGATCGACAGGCCGCTTTCCGGCAGCAGGAAATGGATGTCGGCCACGCGGCCGTGCTGCGAATTCTCGATCGGGATGATCGCGCAGCCGGCCTTGCCACTCTTTACCGTGTCGATCGCGTCCTCGAAGCTGAAGCAGGGCAGCGGCAGGCACTCCGGCGCCCATTCCAGCGCCGCGCGGTGCGAATTGGCTCCCGGCGCGCCCTGAAAAGCGACCGCGCGCGCGGGTTCCTCGGCTGCGGCGGCGACCATCTGCTCGACCAGGGCGAGCGCGGGGGCGGGGAAGCTGGACATGATGTCCAGCCGGGTAGCGACGGCTTGTCTTGCCGACAAGCGCGCTCTTCGCCGTGCATCGTGGCCAAAGCAGGCTTGCGAAAGGCCGATTGCCCCACTAGAGCCGCGCGCAAAGTTCCCAAGGCAGATCCCCACTCCGATGAACGACCGCACCAACACCATTTTCGGCTGGATTCTCTTTTCCGGCATCGTCGCCCTCGGCATGGGCAGCCTGTTCAGTCACATCATGCGCGCCGACAAGCACGAGGCGCCCGAGGTGGCCGGCTTCCCCATCGAGGCGGCAGAAGAGGAAGGCGGCGCGGATGCGGGGCCCGATCTCGGCACGCTGCTCGCGGCGGCGGACCCGGCGGCGGGCGAGAAGGTCTTCGCCAAGTGCACCAGCTGCCACACTATCGCCCAGGGCGCGGCGAACGGCATCGGCCCGAATCTCTATGGCACGGTCGGCGAGCCGATCGGCCAGGGCAAGGGCGGCTTTGCCTTCTCGAGCGACCTTGCGGGACACGGCGGCAACTGGACGTACGAGAACCTCGACACCTGGCTCAAGAGCCCCAAGGCCTTTGCCAGTGGCACGAAGATGAGCTTTGCCGGCCTGTCCAAGCCGGAAGATCGCGCCAACGTGATCGCCTATCTCAAGGCCAACGGCGGCGGCCCGGACTATCCGGCCCCGGCGGCTCCGGCCGCAGACGCCCCGGCGGAAGGCGATGTCGACGCCACTGCGGGCGCGGTGGGAGCCAACATTCAGGACGCGGCGGATGCTGACGCGACCGTGGCACAGCCGGTCGACCCGCAGACAACTGGCGCGGTCCAGAACCCCTGACAGGCGGGCCTCAGCGCCCCTTGAAGCCCTGAGCGACGACGTACCATTCGGACGATCCCTTGCGGCTCGCCGGTGGCTTCGCATGCTTGACGGTGCGAAAGTGCTGCTTGAGCAGGTTGAGCAGATCGGTATCGGTCCCGCCCGCCAGCACCTTGGCGACGAAAGCGCCGCCTTCCTCGAGTGTTTCGATGGCGAAATCCGCCGCGGCTTCGACCAGGCCCATCGTGCGCAGATGGTCGGTCTGCTTATGCCCGACGGTGTTGGCCGCCATGTCGGATAGCACGAGGTCGGGCGGGCCGCCGAGCGCGTTGGCAAGGGCCTCGGGCGCCTCGTCGGCCATGAAGTCCATCTGCAGGATTTCCACGCCCTCGATCGCTTCGGTCTCAAGCAGATCGATGCCCGTGACCGCCGCCTTGGGCGCGCGTTTCCTGACTACCTGACTCCAGCCGCCCGGCGCGATGCCCAGGTCGACCACGCGCTTTGCGCTTTTCACCAGGCCGAAGCGGTCGTCGAGCTCGATCAGCTTGTAGGCCGCGCGGCTGCGATAGCCCTCGGCCTTGGCCTGTTTCACGTAGGGGTCGTTGAGCTGGCGTTCGAGCCAGCGGACGGAGGAGGCCGTGCGCCCTCGGCCGGTCTTGAACTCGGCGATCGGAGTCCTTGCCTGAGCGGCTCATTCGCCGGCCTGCTGCAAGCGCTTGATCGCCGCGCGCGCCTGTTCGCCTTCGGCGTCGGCGGCCATCAGCGAGCGCAGGATGCCCTCGCGGATCCCACGATCAGCCACGCCGAGGCGCGGCGCGGGCCAGAGGTCAAGAATGGTTTCGAGAATGGCACAGCCGGCGACCACGAGATCGGCCCGCTCGTTGCCGATGCAGGGCAGCTTGCGACGGTCCGGCGGGGCCATCTCGGCAAGATTGCTGCAGATGTCGCGCATGGAATCGCTCGGCACGATCAGCCCGTCCACGGCGCTGCGGTCGTACTGCGGCAGCTCCAGATGCACGCTGGCAAGCGTCGTCACCGTGCCGCTGGTGCCGAGAAGGCGAAGATCGGGCGTCTGTTGCGGTGCCACGCGCGCGGCGAATTCGGCGAAGCTGTCGGCGACGATTCGCCGCATTTCGGCGTAGCGCTGCGTGCGGGTCGGGGCGTCGGTAGCGTCATCCTCGTGGCCCACCGTCTCGGTCAGCGAAACGACCCCCCAGGGGACCGATTGCCAGTCTACGATGCGCGGCACCGGGCCGCCGGGTTCGATCAGGACCAGTTCGGTCGATCCGCCGCCGATGTCGAAGATCATCGCCGGGCCGATCCCCTCTTCGAGCAGGATGTGGCAGCCGAGCACGGCCAGCCGCGCTTCTTCCTGTGCGCTGATGATATCGAGCCGGATGCCGGTCTCGCGATGGACGCGGTCGATGAATTCCTCGCCGTTGGTCGCGCGGCGGCAGGCCTCGGTGGCGACCGAGCGGGCGAGATGGACGTTGCGGCGGCGCAGCTTGTCGGAACAGATGCGCAGCGCGCCGACCGCGCGGTCCATCGCCTCGTCGGACAGGCGGCCGGTCTGGGCCATGCCCTCGCCCAGGCGAACGACGCGGCTGAACGCGTCGATCACCACGAAGTTCTCGGACGTGGGGCGGGCTATCAGCAGGCGGCAGTTGTTGGTGCCCAGGTCGATCGCCGCGTAGGCCTGGCGGTGGTGACCCTGCGGTAGGCGGCGCCAGCCACCGGGCGGCTCCCTGCCTTTGTGGCTCTCTGGCGCGGCCTCCTGCGACCGCTGGGGCGGGGCGTGATCCGCCATGACTTCGGGCACTTTCTTATGTTTTCGGCACCCCAGGAGGGGCCTGACCTGCCCCAAGGCTAGCCCAGCGCATCGGCGGGGGCAAGTTGCACGCCCGTGGACAAGCCGCGGGTTGACGCGGCGGCGCCCCGCAACTAGATGCGCGCCCTCGTTGCCCCGTCGTCTAACGGCAAGACTACGGACTCTGACTCCGTCAATCGTGGTTCGAATCCACGCGGGGCATCCAGTTTATTCGTCGAAATCGCCTAATCCGGGCCGCTAAGAGGCTTCCCGGCGGTTTCAGGCGTGTGCAGCAATGCCAACGCGCCGACGACGCATGCAGCCATCATGACGTACGCGGGCATCATCTGGTTGCCCGTGCGTTCGATCAGCCAGCTGTTGAATAGCGGGGCCGTCCCACCAAACAGCGAAGTCGCCACGTTGTAGGAAATGGCGAACCCGGCAAAGCGGACCTGGGTGGGGAACATGGCGGGAAACGTCGCCGAGATCGTCGCCAACTGGGGCACGTATAGCAGGCCCAGAAGGGCAAAACCGATGACGGCTCCAGCAATGCCCGTGGCCATCAGGTGATAGAGCGGCACCGCCGCGATGAAGAGCCCGGCGAGCGAGACCCACCACAGCGGCTTCCTGCCCACGCGGTCGGACAGCGCGCCGGCAAACGGAACCAGAACCATCATGAACAGCATGCCGACGATCGGCACCATCAGCGCGGCGTCGGCGCCAAGGCCGAGGCGGCGTTCGAGGTAGGTCGGCATGTAGCTGAGCAGCGTATAGTTGACGACATTGAGCGCCACGACGAGACCGCCCATCGCCAGCATCGGGCGCCAGTAGTGGCGGAACAGGTCGCCAAGTTCATAGGACGCGCTCGGCTCGGTTTCGTTCTTTGCCTCGATCTCGCGGAAGATTGGCGTATCCTCCATCCTCGAGCGTAGATAGAGGCCGATGAGGCCCATGGGCGCGGCGACGAAGAACGGCAGTCGCCAGCCCCACGCGTGCATCGCCTCGTCCCCCAGGCCGAGCGAGAAGCCGAGCATCAGCAGTGCGCCGAGAGAAAAACCGGCGAGGGTCCCGAATTCGAGGAAACTGCCGTAGCGACCGCGCCGGTCGTCGGGCGAATATTCCGCCATGAAGGTCGCAGCGCCGCCGTATTCGCCGCCGGTGGAGAACCCCTGAATCATCCTCAGCGCGACCAGGATCGCCGGGGCCCAGCCGCCGATCGAATCGTAGGATGGGACGAGGCCGACGAAGAACGTCGCCCCGCTCATCAGCAGGATAGTCAGCGCAAGGACCGACTTGCGGCCGTGTCGGTCGCCCAACGGCCCCCAGACAAGGCCGCCAAGGGGGCGCACCAGGAACGATATCGCGAAGGTGGCGAGCGCGAAGAGCGTCGCCTCGGCCGTGTCGCCGGGAAACAGCGCGGCGGAAATGTAGGTCACCCCGTAGGCGTAGATGCCATAGTCGAACCATTCGGTCGCGTTGCCCAGCGCCGAAGCGGCGATGGCACGATGGACCACCTTGGGCGAGGCGGCCTCGGGATGGCCGAGCGGTACGTCGGCGCCGATCGGGCGGTCGGTCATGCTGTGCTCCTGTCGTGTTCAGGCACTGCCGGGTCGAGCACCGCCGACATTGGCGTGGTCCGTGGCAGGACGTGGTAGCTTTGCTGATCGTCCGCCGGGACGGGCCGCGCGGCGGCCTGGCGCCAAAGGCCGAAGGCCAGTGCGCCCGCAGCGCAAGCCGCGATGTAGAGAAACAGTCCGGCAGCACCGGCGAACGTCATGACCGCGGCGCCAGCCAGCGGTCCGGCGGCGGCGCCGGCGGAATAGGCGAGCACGAGGCTGCCGCTGGCCGACACGCGCTGCTCGGGGGGCAGGCGGTCGTTCGCATGCGCCACGCACAGGGGGTAAAGCGCGAAGCTCAAGCCGCCGAACAGCGCACCGATCGCCAGCAGGACGATCCCCGGAGTGTCGACCACGACCATGCCGATGCCCGCCGCCATCGTTCCCGCAAAGGCACCGACGATCACGCGGCGGCGATCAAAGCGGTCCGATAGCAGCCCGAGCGGCCATTGCAGCGCCACCCCGCCGAAAATCACCACGCTGATAAAGACGGCGATGTGGGACAATTCCATTCCGAGTCTGCGGGCATAGACTGCGCCGAGAGCGTAGAAAGCCCCGAGCATCAGGCCGGTCACGATGGAGCCGACCACGCCCAGCGGCGAGGCGGCATAGAGTTCGCGGAGGGAGAGGCTTTCGCCCTGCTCCAGCGGGGGAGCCGCGATCCTCGTCAGGGCGACCGGGATTGCCGCAAGCGATATGAGGATCGAAGCCATCAGAAATGGTAGCGAGGGCTTCGCGTCGCTTACGTTCAGCAGGTACTGGCCGAGAGCCTGGCCGACGTAGAGCGAGATCATGTAACCGGCCAGGACCGTCCCGCGATCGGCCGGCTCCGCGCGCTCGTTGAGCCAACTTTCGAGGCAGATGTAAACGCCGGCGATGCAGAACCCGTCGACCAGCCGCAGCGCACCCCAGAAAAAGGGATCGCGATGAATCGCGTAGCTGAGCGTGCTGGCGGAGAAGAGCGACACGAAGGCCGCGAAGGCGCGGATGTGACCGACTCGCCAGACCAGCGCGCCAGCCTTGAGCGATCCGGCCACGAGGCCGACGAAATAGGCCGTGCCCACCGCTCCCACGATCATTGCCGCAGCCCCGGCACGCTCGAGCCGTACCGCGATGAGCGTCGACATGAAACCGCTGCCGGCCATCAGCATGAAGATGGCCAGCAGCAGGCTGCGGACAGGTGAAATGGCTCTCAGCAAACCGGGGCGGTACCTCCGATCAGGCCGCTACGCGGCTGTCCTGACGATTGCGCGCCGGCTGTTCGACCAAGGCTGCGTGCAGCGCCTTGGTCGCCCGGTCGAAATCGTCGCGTCCGATGATGAGCTGCACGTCCACGTTTCGAATCTGGTGCTGCATTGCGATCATCCGAACGCCCTCGTCGTCGAGTGCCCTTAAAGCGCGCGGGACGAGCCCGGGTTCCGAGATGTCGCTGCCGATGAGCGTAATCATCGCCACCGCCTGTACGGTGACGGTTGCTCCTGGGAAACGTTCCTCGAGGTCCTCGACGATGCGCGGCAGCCTGGCAGGGTCGCCCGAGAGGTAGTGCGTGATCGTGTTGGCGTTGGAGGACTTGCTGACCACCCAGGCGCTGTGCCGGGTGAGCACCTCGAGAATGCCCGCGTCGTACCCCTTCTCGCCGACCATGTCCTGTTCGAAGAACTGCAGCGCGGTCAGCTCGCGGATGCCGGTGACCATTTCCACGCGCGGCGTGTCGGAAACGTAGTCGCCGCTGATCAGCGTGCCCTCGTCCTCGCGGTCGAATGTGTTGCGCACGCACAGCGGGATTTCCGCCTGGCGCAGGCCGCGCCCGGCGCGCGGGTGAATCGCTTCCATGCCGATGTTGGCCAGCTGGTCGGCCACGTCGTAGTTCGTGCGACCGATCTTGCGCGCGTTCTCCACCCCAACCAGCTTCGGGTCGGCGCTGGAGAGGTGGAATTCCTTGTGAATGATCGCCTGCCGCGCCTTGGTCAGCACCGCGATCCGCGAAAAGGTCATTTCCGAATAGCCGCGGGCATAGCGGCGCACCATTCCGCCCTCGCAGCCCGCGTATCCGGTGACGATGGGCAACTGGGTTGCAACGTCGATCGACGCGAGCGCCTCCAGGATATGCTGGTCCAGGCTCTTGAGGTCCTCGTGCGTCCAGGAGGTGAGGTCGACGAACACCGCGTTCACGCCGCGATCGCGCAGCAGCAGCGCGGTCGAATGCGCGCTGTGCGCCTCGCCGAGCCCGGCGAGCATCTCGCGCACCGTGATGAGCTGTTCCTTGAGGCAGAAACGGCCGTGGGCGCGCAACTGGTGAAGGTCGAACAGGCACTGACCGATCGATTCGATGCGATCGTCGACGAAGGCGTTGGCCTCGGCCACGCTCTCGTCGCGGGCGAACATGCTCTCGTTGCGTTCGCGCATTGCGGCGCGAACTTTTTCGAGCGCTTCGCGCCAGGCCGGGTCGTTCTTGACGAAATGGGCGTAGACGCCCGGTTCGCCGCTCTTCTTCGCCTCCAGCAGCAGGTCCGTGATCCCGGCGTAGGCGGAAACGACGAACATGCGGTTGTAGAGTTCGTCTCCCGTCCGGCCGCCGATCAGGACGTTATCGAACAGGACCTGGGTGGCGGCCATCGAGGTGCCGCCGATTTTTTCGACACTGTGTCCCGTCATGCGGGTTCTCCCGTGAGTGGGCCCGATACCGGGCGCAGGGGCTTGGGCTGGCGCGTGCCGACGAATTCCGGTCGCGGCCTGGGGGCGGCGAACGGCTCGACGAGCCGGTTTGACATCGCGTTGTAGACGAAGAAGACGTTAGCCCGGGGGAACGGGGTAATGTTGCCGTTCGACCCGTGGATCGTGTTGCAGTCGAAGATGATGACGGTGCCGGGCTTGCCGGTCGGGGCGACGATCCCGTTTTCCCAGGCCATTTCGGCCAGGTTCTGTTCGTCCGGCACGCCGATCTCCTGCTTCTTGAGCGACTGCCGGTAATGATCGTCGGGCGTCTCGCCCACGCAGCTCAGGTAGCTGCGGTGCGATCCCGGGATCAGCATCAGCGGGCCGTTGTTCGGCGTGTTCTCCGCCAGCAGGATCGACATTGAGAGTGCACGCATGCGCGGCATGCCGTCTTCGGCGTGCCAGGTCTCGAAATCGGAATGCCAGTAGAAGTCCTTACCCTTGAAGCCGGGTTTGTAGTTGAGCCGTGACTGGTGGATGTAGACTTCGTCGCCAAGCAGGTAGGAGGCGATCCCTGCAAGCCGTTCGTCGGCCGCGAGCCGGGCGATCAGCCGGCTCTGTTCGTGGACCGCGAAGATCGAGCGGATCTCCTCCTCCCCCGGTTCGGTGACGACCGTTTCCGGCTGGAGCGAGGCGGGGTCGGACAGCAGCCGGCCAAGCTCGCCGACCAGGCTCTCGATCTCGGGTTCTTCGAAGATGTCTTCCACGACCAGGAAACCATCGCGGTCGAAGCGCTCGATCTGCTCCGCCATAAGCGGGGCGCCGGGCTGCCAGCCGTTGTAGGCGACCGGATCGAGGCGCGGGGTCACCGCGGGCCGGTCGGCTTGGCGTGTGGGGTAAAGGTCCTGTTGCATTTGAAATCAGACCGCTTCGGCGGTCTCCTTCTTTCGCGTGGCTTCAGGTGCGGCGGGGTAGGCGCCGCTTTCGTCGTGCACTTCGCGGCCGGTCACCGGGGGGTTGAACACGCAGGCGCAGACGATTTCCGTCTCCGGCCGCACGATGTGGCGATCGTTGTCGTCGAGCGCATAGAGGGTGCCTTCGGACAGCTCGTGAATTTCGCCGGTGGCGAGATCCTCAATCGTGCCCTTGCCCTTGAGGATCATCACCGCCTCGAGATGATTCTGGTAATGCATCCTCAGTTCAGCGCCTGCGTAGAGCGTGGTGATGTGAAACGAGAAGCCCATGCCGTCGTCGGCCAGGAGCAGGCGGGCGCTTTCCCAGCCGTCCGACTTCACGTTGCGGTCGCCGGCGCGGGCTTCGTCTAGTTTGCGAATGATCATGCGATATGTCCTTGAATCTTGCTGGTTCAGGCCGCGACGCCGAGCGTCGGGGCGAGTTCGTCGGCGAGAGCCTGCTCGAGAATGTCGAGTCCCGCCTCGAGCACGTCGTCCTCGATGGTCAGCGGGGCGAGCACCTTGACGATCTCGTCGTGCGCGCCGCTGGTCTCGATGATGAGGCCCTGGTCGAAGCAGGCGCTGGTGATGGCGCAGGCGGTCTCGCCCGAATCCACGTCGATGCCGCGCATCATGCCGCGACCGCGGGTGGTCAGGCCGTGCCGCTCGGCCATCGTGTCGAGCCGTGCGGCGAGAATTTCGCCGCGCCGCTGAACGTCCTTCTCGAACTCGTCGGTGGTCCAGAAGTGGCGCAGGGCGGCAGCGGCCGTCACGAAGGCGTGGTTGTTGCCGCGGAACGTGCCGTTGTGCTCACCTGGCGACCAGACGTCGAGTTCGGGGCGGAACAGGGTGAGCGCGAACGGCAGACCCATTCCCGACAGCGACTTGGCCATCGTCACGATGTCGGGCTTGAGTCCCGCTTCCTCGAAGCCGAAGAAGTTGCCGGTGCGGCCGCAGCCTGCCTGGATGTCGTCGACGATCAGCAGGGCGCCGTGCTTCCTGGCGATCTTCTCGATCTTGCGCAGCCATTCGGGCGAAGCGGCGTTGAGCCCGCCTTCGCCCTGCACCGTCTCGACGATGAACGCGGCCGGGGCGTCAAGGCCGCTGGACGGATCGGACAGCCGCTGTTCGAGCAGGTCGGCGGTGTCGACGTCCGGGCCGTAATAGCCGTCGTAGGGTTCGTGGCTCACGTGGCTCAGCGGGACGCCCGCGCCGCCTCGCTTGCCGGCATTGCCGGTCAGCGCCAGCGCACCCAGCGTCATTCCGTGGAAGCCATTGGTGAAGGCGATGACCATCTCGCGGCCCGTCACCTTGCGGGCCAGCTTGATCGCCGCCTCGACCGCGTTCGTTCCGGTCGGGCCGGTGAACATGACGCGATAGTCCAGCCCGCGCGGCTGGAGGATGACCTCTTCCAGCGCGGCGAGGAACTCGGCCTTGGCTTCGGTGTGCATGTCGAGCCCGTGCGTGATCCCGTCGCCGGCGATGTAGTCGAGCAGCGCCTGCTTCAGGATGGGGTGATTGTGGCCGTAGTTGAGCGACGAACAACCCGACAGGAAGTCGAGATAGCGCCCGCCGTTGCTGTCGTGCAGCCAGACGCCTTCGGCGCGGTCGAACTGGCGCGGCATCGAGACGCAGTAGCTCCGCACGGCGGATTCGCGTCGCTCGTAGATCGTGGTTTCCGGCGCCGCGGCGCTCGGCTTGGGGTGCTTGGTCATGTCAGGGGTTTCCCGGTTACTTGGAAAGGTTCGGAAGCGGAGCGATGCGCGCTTCCCATTCGGTGTCGTGAGCGCCGGCGAAGTGCCGCTCGCGCTCGAAGCGAGGACTGCGTTCGAGGTGCGCGCCGTGGCGGCGGGCGAAAGCCTCGAACAGGGCCCATGAGGCCTCGTTGTCCTCGGTAATCGTGGTCGTGAGGGCCGTGCAGCCGGCGGCGGCGGGGCGGGCGACGATCTCGTCGAGCATTCGCCCGGCGAGGCCCTGACCGCGACCGGCGGGGGCGACGGCTACCTGCCAGACGAACAGGCAATCCGCCTCTGCCGGGTTGCGGTACGCCGAAATCCAGCCGAGAAGCGCGCCTTCGCGTTCAGCGATCACGCAGGTGTCGGCAAAGTCGCTGCACTGCAGGAGATTGCAGTAGGCAGAGTTCTCGTCGAGCGGCGCGCAGGCGGCAACGAGTTGCGAGACGGCCGGGCCGTCCCCGGCCTGCGGCTTGCGGAATTCAATTTCCGTGTTCGTGTCCAGCGATGCCCTGTCCCTCGTGTGCGATCGGTTCGAGTGGTTCTCGATTGTCCCTGTTGCTTCCAACATTGAAATAACTCTTCTGCCCTTTGGCGGTTGGTCTCCTCGACGCTTGCGGCGGGGTATCTAGGCAATTTGAAGCCTTTCGCAACCCCAAGTCGCGAGAACGCAAGCAGCGCATAGGAGGAAAAGTTCAAGGGAATATTTCCGAAACGGAATTACATCCCTGTGAAATGATCTTTGCCTGGCGAGCGGAGCGCGCTAGCCAGTGATGATGCGCCAACAGCTGACGATCCCGGCCCTGCGGGCCCTGCGGCGCATCCTGCGCGCGGCGGACCTTGCCAACCGCCAGCTCGCGGCTGCGACTGGCCTGACCCTGTCGCAGCTCATGGTGCTGCAGGAAGTCGCCGATCGCGAGAGGGCCTCTCCCGGCGACCTGTCTGCCGCGCTGCACTTTTCCCACGCGACGATCACCAACATCTGCGATCGGCTGGGGGCGCTCGGCATGATCGCGCGCGAACGCGACCCAGCTGACAAGCGCCGGGTCGCGGTTAGCGCGACGGCCAAGGGCCTGGCGACTATCGAAGCTGCGCCCGACCAGTTGCAGGACCGGTTCGGAGCGGCCTACGCCTCGCTTCCCGAATGGGAGCAGGCGATGATCCTGGCCGGGCTGGAACGGCTCGGTGACGCGCTGGGAATCGAGGCGAACGACGCTGCGCCGCTGCTCGATTCGGGCCCTATAGACCGCCTTGCCGGCGGGGGCGCCTAGGCTGCTTGCCTGTTGCCGACGGCGCGACTAGGCGCGAGCGGATGACAGAAGAAGAAAAGAAGGAGCGCGACCTCAAGACGCGCAAGTTTTACCGCGCGGAACAGGAAGCAGGCTTTGCCGAGGCGAGCCCGACGGCGACCCCGCAGACCCGCCACCCGGCGTACCGCCTGGCCTTTCGCGATACGGACTTCCTGCTGCGCGAGGAACTGCGACCGGTCCGTTTCCAGCTCGAGCTGCTCAAGCCCGAAATGCTGCTCGACGAAGCAGGCGTAGGCTCGACGCTGGTCATGTACGGTTCGGCCCGAATTCCCCCGCCCGAGTCGGTCGAGACCGCACTCGAGGGCGCCAAGGATCTGCCCGACGAGGAGCGCAAGATCGTCGAGCGGCTGGTCGCCAAGTCGAAGTACTACGCCGAGGCTTATCAGCTTGCGCGGCTCGTCAGCGAAAAGTCGATCATCGAGGACGGCAAGCGCCAGTTCGTGATCTGTTCGGGGGGCGGACCCTCGATCATGGAAGCGGCCAACCGCGGGGCGAGCGATGCGGGCGCGGAGTCCATCGGGCTGAACATCATCCTCCCGCACGAGCAGGCGCCGAACCGCTACGTCACGCCCTACCTCTCGCTGAACTTCCACTACTTCGCACTGCGCAAGATGCACTTCCTGCTGCGCGCGCGTGCGGTGGCGGTGTTCCCGGGCGGGTTCGGCACGTTCGACGAGTTCTTCGAACTGCTCACCCTGATCCAGACCGGCAAGATGAAGCCGATCCCGATCCTGCTGTTCGGCAAGGACTTCTGGACTCGCGTGATCGACTGGGAGGCCTTTGCCGAGGAAGGGACGATCTCGAAGAAGGATCTCGAGCTGTTCCGCTGGTGCGAGACGGCCGAGGAGGCGTGGGACCACATCGCGGCATTCTACGAGATCGATTCGCCGACCTTGCCCGAGTTCTAGGGCTTCACCGCCTGGTGCCCCATGGGGCCCGCGCCGCTGCCGAAACCGGGAGCGGCGCGGAGGGCTTCACGAACAAAATTTCGCGCGCCGTCGATGGCGTCCTCCAGCGTCTCGCCGCGCCCCAGAATCGTAGCTATGGCGCTCGACAGCGTGCAACCGGTGCCATGGGTGTGCCGGGTAAGGATGCGCGCGGCGTTCCAGACCCGGTCTGCCTGGCCGGCCCTGACGAGGCGATCCTCGACTTCAGGGCCATCGGCGTCCCCGCCCTTGGCAAGGTAGGGGACGCCGCGTTCCGCCATCGCGTCCACGCCGCCCAAGGCCGCCAGCTCGGGCACGTTGGGCGTGGTCAGGGTGGCAATCTCCATCAACCAGCCAAACGCCTCCACGGTCGCCGCGTCGGCCAGGACCGAGCCGCTCGTCGCCACCATGACCGGGTCGAACACGATCGGCACGCCGAGGTCCTCCAGCCGGTCGGCCACCACCTCGGCCACGTCGGCACTGCCGAGCATTCCGATCTTCACGGCGTCCGCTCCGATATCTTCCAGGCAGGCGTCGATTTGCTTTGCGACGAGGTCGGGCGGGAGGGTTTCGACCGCCGTCACGCCGCGGGTGTTCTGCGCGGTCACGGCGGTGATCGCCGTCATCGCGTAACCGCCGAGCATCGTGATGGTCTTGATGTCGGCCTGGATGCCCGCGCCGCCCGAACTGTCCGAGCCGGCGATGGCGAGAATCCGGGGCGGCCTGGTGCTCATCCAGCGACGGCGCGCACCGCGTCGCAGATCGAATCGACCACACGCTCGACTTCGGATGCATCGTCGCCTTCGGCCATGACGCGGATCTTCGGCTCGGTGCCGGAAGCGCGGATAACCAGCCGCCCGCGTCCGGCGAGCGCCGCCTCGCCGTCGGCAATGGCCCGCTTGACGCTCGGCTCGCCCAGCGGGTCCCCGCCCGAATAGACGACGTTCTTCAGCAGTTGCGGAACCGGATCGAACTGGTGCAGCACCTCGCTCGCCGGTTTGCCCGAGCGGACCAGCGCGGCAAGGACCTGCAGCGCGGCCAGCGTTCCGTCGCCGGTGGTCGCGTGATCGAGCAGGATCATGTGCCCCGACTGCTCGCCGCCGAGATTGTAGCCGCTGGCGCGCATCGTCTCAAGCACGTGGCGGTCGCCCACCCTGGTCCGCACCAGGTTGAGCCCACGCTTTTCGAGATGGCGTTCCAGCCCGAGGTTGCTCATGACTGTGGCCACGACGCCGCCGCCCTGGAGCTGGCCCGTGTCGGCAAGCTGGCCCGCTATGAGAGCCATCAGCTGATCGCCGTCGACGGTACGTCCTTTCTCGTCCACCACGATCAGCCGGTCGGCATCCCCGTCGAGGGCGAGGCCGATATCGGCGCCTTCCTCGATGACCTTGGCCTTGATGGCGTCGAGCGAAGTCGAGCCGACCCCATCGTTTATGTTGGTGCCGTTGGGCGATACGCCGATGGCGATCACCTTCGCGCCGAGTTCCCACACCGCCGTTGGCGTAACCTGGTAGGCGGCGCCGTGCGCGCAATCGAGCACGACCTTCAGGCCGTCGAGCCGGATCTCGTCGGGCAGCGAGCTCTTCACCGCGTGAATGTAGCGGCCGGCAGCATCGTCGATCCGACGGGCGCGGCCGACATCCTGGCCCTGGGCGAGGGGGATATCGCCGTTCTCAATCGCCAGTTCGATCGCCTCCTCGTCGGCATCCGAAAGCTTGAAGCCGTCGGGACCGAACAGCTTGATGCCGTTGTCGGGAAAGGCGTTGTGACTGGCAGAGATCATGACGCCGAGGTCGGCGCGCATCTCGCGGGTGAGCAGGGCAATCGCCGGCGTAGGCAGCGGCCCGGTCATGATCACGTCCATGCCCACGCTGGTGAACCCGGCGACCAGCGCGGTTTCCATCATGTAGCCCGACAGGCGCGTGTCCTTGCCGATCACCACCCGGTGCTTGTGTTCGCCGCGCAGGAAGTGGCGACCGGCCGCCTGGCCGACCTTCATCGCCGTCGCCGCGGTTAGCACGCCCGCATTGGCGCGGCCGCGTATGCCGTCGGTGCCGAAGAACTTGCGAGCCATGAGTGCGTCCCGTGAAAGCGATGTTGTTGGGCGCAAAGCATTGGCGCGTTGCAGCGCGCTTGTCACGGGTGCATGGCAAACCCGTCCGAAACCCCGCGCACCCCTCGTGCGTTGGGTGGTCAAACGAACCCGTAAGAACAGGAAGGACGGACCCCCATGGCTTTTTCACTCATCGAGCTGCCCTATGACAGCGAAGCTCTCGCCCCCGCGATCAGCGCCGAAACGCTGAGCTTCCACCACGGCAAGCACCACAAGGCCTATATCGACAAGACCAATGCCGCCATCGAGGGCACCGACCTCGAGGGCAAGAGTCTCGAGGAAGTCATCAAGGCGGCTCGCGGGTCGAACCAGGGGTTGTTCAACAACTCCGCGCAGAGCTGGAACCACGGCTTCTACTGGCACTCGCTGGCGCCGAGCAGCCCAGGCCCCTCGGGCGACCTGGCCGGCAAGATCGACGATGCTTTTGGCAGTCTCGACGAACTGAAGACCAAGCTGGCCGATCGCGGCGCGAGTCACTTCGCCAGCGGCTGGGTCTGGCTGGCCGAAAAGGGCGGCAAGCTCAGCCTGGAAGAAACGCATGATGGCGACACCCTGGCCGACAGCGGCTTCAACCCGCTGCTGACGATCGACGTGTGGGAGCATGCCTACTACCTCGATCACCAGAACCAGCGCCCCGCCTACCTCAAGGCCGTGATCGACAACCACCTGAACTGGGATTTCGCGGCCGACAATCTCGCCCGCGGATCGGCCTGGACCTATCCGGCCTGACCCTTCGAGGGTTGGACGAAAGGGCCCGCTCCGCTCCGCGCGGGGCGGGCCTTTTCACGCCGCAGGGTCGGCGAAAGGCCCCGCCTGCGCGTGGGCGCCGCTGGCGTAGCTGAGAAAAATGTGGGCCACTCCCCGTCCGCAGGTCTGGCCGGGTGGGGCGCAGGCTCAATCCTCTTCGGCGTCCGGCTCCAGCGGATTGGTTGCGAAAAGCGGTTCGCCGAAAATGAATCCGATGAGGTTCGGCTTGCCAAGATGTTCGATCAGCGCTGTCACGGTGAGCAGGATGGGGACCGAGAGGAGGGCGCCGGTGACGCCCCAGATCCACGTGAAATAGCTCAGCGCGATCAGGATCATCACCGGGTTCATCGTGAAACGCGCACCAAGGATCGATGGCGTCACCACGTTCGACTCGATCGCGTGGAGGCCGAGATAGGCAAGGGCCGGAAGGATACCCAGCACGGGCGAGCCGACCGTGCCGAGGCCGTAGAACGCCAGCAGGCCGATCATCGTCAACGGGCCGATGTAGGGCAGGAAATTGAGCAGCATGGCGAGGCCGCCCCACATAATCGGGTATTCGAGGCCCATCGCCCAGGTTCCGAGGGTGACGATGATCCCGACCCCGAAATTGATCAGCCCGACGGTGAGGATGTAGGCGGCGACCCTGTCCTGCACGTCGCGGATGACGCGGGCGGCCTTTACGCTGGCGCCGAAGCTCGCCCGGTCGAGCAGCAGGCGGCGCCGCATCCGCACCCTGGCCTCGATCATGAAGAAGGCCATGAGAAACGTGAGCAGGACTTCGAGCACGACCGTTGGCGTGGCGAAAGCAACCTGTTCGAGCATCGAGGGGCTCTTCAGCACCACTTCGCGCTCTTGCTCGCGACCGGTGAATTCGAGCAGTTGTTCGTTCAGTTGCGAGAGCCAGAAGAAATTGCGCTTCAGGTGGGCGAAGTGTTCGCCGATCTGGCGCAGCATGTGCGGAAAGTCGTCGAACAGGCCGACCGCCGGGCGGAACACGGCGGTGAGCGCGATGATCAGGACTGCCAGGAAGGCGATGAGCGCGAGTAGCGATGAAAGAATGTTCGGCAGCCCCCAGTGCGCCAGCTTGTCGGCCAGCGGGGACAGCACGATCGTCAGCATCAGGGCGGTCACGAGCGGCAGGAAGACCACGGCCCCGATCGACAGCACGAACGGCAGGGCGAGGAACAGCCCCGCAGCAAGCAGCAGGACGAGCGAGGAAATGAGCCGCAGTTCCTGCGCCGCGAACGTCAGCGTGCGCCGCCGCGGCGGCGTTGGCGGGATCGGGTCGGGCAGCTCGCCGTCGGTCATCGTTTGCTCGCGATGCTTGTGCCGCGCCAAGGCCGCGCGATCAAGCGGTGCTCAGCGGGTGGCGACCGCTTGTCCGTTGCCGGCGGCGACCTCGTCGAGCTCTTCGAGTATGGCGCGATGGGCCGACGGATCCTCGAGCGAACGCTCCGGGATCGAACCTTCCTCGATCATCGCCGTCAGGGCGGCGCGGGCGCGGCCGACGCGGCTCTTGATCGTACCGACGGCGCATCCGCAGATGTTGGCCGCTTCCTCGTAGGAAAAACCGCCGGCGCCCACGAGCAGCAGGGCTTCGCGCCGCTCGGGCGGGAGGGTCAGCAGCGCGCGGTGCATGTCGGAGAGGTGGATCGGCTCTTCCTGTCCGGCCGGTGCAGTGAGGATGCGTTCCGCCACCGTCTCGTCGTATTCGCCGCGAAAGCGGTTGCGGCGCATGTCGGTGAGATAGGCGTTGCGCAGGATCACGAAGGTCCATGCGCGCATGGACGTGCCGGGCTCGAATCTTTCCTGCGCGGCCCAGGCCTTGAGCAGGGTTTCCTGTACCAGGTCGTCGGCCATGTCGGGCCGGCCGCACAACCCGCGGGCGAAGGCGCGCAGGTGCGGCACCACCTCTGTCAGCTCGCGCTTGAAGGCGCGCCGATCTTCGGCCGTGCGCTTCGGCAGCTCTCTATCTGAACCGTTGGCCATCTATTCCCCGTCGTCCAGTTTCGAGAGCAAGTCGCGAAAGGAGTCCGGCATCGGCTCGTCAACGACGGAATTGTAAAGCTTTTTCAAGCCCTGGGTCCATTCAGCATCGCGCTGACGCGTGCCCTTATCTGGCGCCTTGCTTTCGCCGGGCGCCGTGCCCTTGGCGGGCGCCTTGGCCCGCTCGGTCTTCTTATCACCAGACATGTTAAGCAGTTCTGCCCGTCCTATATTCGAATATGGCAAGCTCGCGCCGACCCTTCTTGTTGCAAGCTTGCATCGGTCCCACACCCATCGGGCGTGGATAAGGAACGAAAGGCCGGCGGTTCGGTTCCCATTGCTGACCGTCGGTCGATTCAGAGGCGGACTGGAGTTATGGCTTTGTGGCCAGACAAGAATCGCCGAACTGCACAGTGACCGGGCGGAGGACGGAATTGCAGAAGCTGGAGAGCAACCGACGAAAGTCGCGCCATTGGCTCGTACGCCATCCGCGCGGCATGCCGCTGGCCATCTTCTTTCTCGTTGCCGCGATCACCACGCTCAGCGTTTTTGCCATCGAGCGCGGGCAGGAGCAGCGCGACCGGGCCGAGCTGTCGGGCCGCGCAGTCGAGATCGCCTCCGCGCTCGAGCGCCGGGCCAACGCCAACAGCGCGTACCTGCGCGCCGGCGCGGCGCTGCTCGCCTCGCTCGAGGACATTCCACCCGATCGCTTTCGCCGCTTCGTGAGCGAACTGCGCCTGGACTCCGATTACCGCGGGGCGGAGGGCGTCGGCTGGGCCGAGGTCGTCTATCCTAGCCAGATTGAGGGGTTCGACGAACGCCTCGCGCGCGAGGCACCTGGCATGCCCGAGCTCCATCCGCCGCTCGCGAACAACCAGGCCTTCGCAGTGCCGGTGACGCTTCTGCAGCCCGATACCGTGCGCAATCGCCTGGCGCTGGGCTTCGACATGTATTCCGACCCCGTCCGCCGGGCTGCCATGATAGAGGCACAGCGGACCGCCCGCCCCACGGCGAGCGGCAAGGTAGTGCTGAAGCAGGAAGGCGCAGGCGGCGGGCCCGGGTTTCTCATCTACATGCCGGTGTTCCGCACGACCGAGGCCGGGCGCGAATTGCGCGGTTTCATCTTCAGCCCGTTCAACGCGGAAGATTTCCTTGCCTCGGCGCTCGAGCTGGAAGATCTCGGCACGTACGGGGTGCGCCTATACGACGGAGAGCCGGGAAGCTCGACGCTCCTCGCCGATCGCAATACGGACGAGGCGCTCGGCAGCGGCTACACCGAACCTGTGGTGATCGCCAACCACTCCTGGTCGCTCGAGCTTTCTTCGCCGCAATCGGGCACGCTTTCCGGGATTTCGATGATCACGCTGATTTTCGGCATGCTGGTCGCAAGTCTCCTGATGCTTGTGGTCCGCATGCTGACGCAGCAAGCGATCGAGAACGAATCCGCTCTGCGCTGGTTCGAGGAACAGGCCTCGATCCGCAACTCGCTCACCCGCGAGCTCAATCACCGCGTCAAGAATACCCTGGCCAATGTCCTGTCGATCATCCAGCTCACACGGCGCCGGGCCGAAGGGCTCGACCAGTTCGCCGACGGGCTCGACGGGCGGATCCGCGCGCTTTCGGCCACTCACGACCTGCTGACGCAGTCCGACTGGGGCCGGACCCCGGTGCGTTCCGTCGTCGATGCCGAACTGGCGCCCTATCTCCACCCTGGGGAAAACCGCGTCGAAATCTACGGCGGACCGGTCGACCTGGCCCCGAACGATGCCCTTTCGCTGGGGCTCGCGATTCACGAACTGGCGACCAACGCGGCCAAGTACGGGGCGCTCAGCGTACCGGGCGGAAAAGTGCGCATCGCGTGGGACAAGATTACCGCAAGCCGCGTGCGACTGGAATGGCGCGAGAGCGGTGGACCGCCGGTTCCGGAAGATCCTCCACGCGGCTTCGGGACCGATCTCATCGAAAAGATCGTCGCACACGAACTCGGCACCCCGGTTGAGCTCGACTACCTGCCCTCGGGCGTAGTCTGCATCCTGACGATCCCCGTACGCGAACCGACCACTTTCGCCATTCGCGCCCGTCCAAGCTGACGGCCGAGCCGGGGCTGACGGGCCGAGACGGGCGCAGCCGCGGGCGCAGCAAAAAGGCCCCGCCCGTTGAGGGAGGAGCCTTTGCTCGTTCGGCGTTGCCCGCGCGATCAGGAGATCGGGCGGCTCGATCCGAAGAACAGCGCCTGGCTGATCGCCGCGCGCACAGTGGATTCCTGGAATGGTTTGGTGATGAGATAAGTCGGTTCGGGCCGGTCGCCGGTCAACAGGCGCTCCGGGTAAGCCGTGATGAAGATCACCGGGACACTGCCGATAGAAAGGATGTCGTCGACCGCGTCGAGCCCTGACGAACCGTCGGCCAACTGGATGTCGGCGAGCACGAGTCCGGGCATCTTCTCGTTCACCACGTCCTGCGCTTGTGAGCGCGTGGCGGCGGTGCCGCAGATCTCATGACCGAGCGCGCGGACGAGGTCCTCGAGCTGCATTGAGATAAGCGGCTCGTCCTCGATGATGAGAACGCTGGTGGTGTTCTCGCGGTCGATGTCCTCGATCGCCTCGTTCACCAGGCGGCCGATGTCGTCCCCGTCCACGCCCATGATCTGCGCGGCTTCGGCGTTCGAGAAATCCTCGACCGTAGTAAGCAACAGCGCCTGGCGGTTGAGCGGAGTGATCTTCTTGAGCTGGTCGCGCGCGGCCGCCTCGTGCCCCTGGCTCTGGGCGTCGAGATCTTCCCCGACCTCGAGATAGGCGCTCGACCAGAGCTTATTGAAGGCTGCGTAGAGCGGCACCCGGCCGCCGCGCAGCGAATCTGCCAGCTGCTGGTCGGCGAGCGCCGCCTCGAGCGTGGCCTTTACAAACGCGTCGCCAGTCGACTGCGAGCCTGTGAGGGCACGCGCATAGCGACGCAAGAACGGAAGATGTGCGGCGACTTCGGCACCGATAGACATAAAACCCCTTCCCGAAGAATCTCAGGCTGCCAATGAACGGCTTAATCCCATTCGGGTTCCACCTGAACGGACGCGATGGGGATTTTTTCCGAAAGAACAAGAAAAAAGGCCTCCGCGCCTTTATGCGCGGAGGCCTTTCGGGATCGTATCACCAGCCGCTTGGACGGGAGGGGGGGTCTCGGCGGTGACAATGGGATAATGAGCGGCCTGAAATAGTGTTCCCGGGGCCTGCAGATTTTTTTGAAGCGGGGTTGACGTTCGCCTTCAGCCCTTGCCGCGCAGGCGCGCGAACAGGCCGGATTTCTTGCTGCCCACCAGCACCGCGACCAGTTCCTTCGGGTCGTAGGGCTTTTCGAAAACCGGGCCCATTTCGGCGACCTGGGGCGGGATGTCTTCCGGCGCACCGGTCGAGAACACTATGCGCGGCGGCTTGGACCCGAGCAGGTCGACCAGTTCTGCGATCGCCCAGCCATCGTCGCGGTCGGACAGGTGAACGTCGATGATCATCGCGTCCGGGCGCTTCTTCTCGAGTTCTTCCATCGTTGCCGCGGTGCTGGGGCAGATCACGACCTCTTCCGCCCCGCCTTCGTGCAGCAGGGCATCCTCGATCGCCAGCGCGAGGACGGGATCGTCCTCCACCACCAGGACGCGGCCGAGCGTCGCGCGTTTTGCAGTCTTCTTGCTGTCGCTGGTAACGTCCATCGCCGATCGGTCCTCGCAAACCCGGCGAACAGACTGCCGGCAGGGTGCGGGGGAAACGAGGGGCAGGGCTGCGGGGTTCCCGCCGGCGAGTTGCCGGCTAGAGCGGCTTCTCGTAGATCGCGTATTCCTTGTTGATCCGGCTGCCGAGCGCGTCGGCGATGGCGATCATTCCCTGGTTGTCCTCGAGGATCCAGCCGATCTCCCCCCGGGTCCCGCCGAAGTCGGCCACGGCATTGCGGCGAATGTATTCGATCATCATGAAAGCCAGCTGGCTCGCCATGCGGCTCGCCTGGAGGCGCTTGACCACACCCATCAGCGGCACGCGCATCGTGCGCGCTTTCGGCTTGCGCAGCCACCACAGCAGCTTCGCCCAGTTGAACGGAAACAACTTGCCGCCCATGCCGATGAGCTTCTCGTTCAGGTCGGGCAGGACCATCATGAAGGCCACCGGCTCGCCGTCGAGCTCCGCAATCATGTTGAGTTCCCTGTTGATCAGCGGCTTCTGCTTCTTGGCGGCATACTTCTTTTCGCGCTCGGTGAAGGGCACGAAGCCCCAGTTGTCGGACCAGGCATCGTTGAGGATGTCGATCACGATGCCAACGTCGCGTTCGTAATGATCGAAGTCGATCGGACGGATTGCGATCCGCGGATTGCGCTCGCCCGAGGTGATGATCCGCTCGATCAGGGGCGGGAACTGGCGCACGATGTCGAGCTCGTAGGTGTAGAGCGTCTTCGCCCTCTCGTAGCCGAGCGGCTCGATCCATCCCTGGTAGGCTGGATTGTCGTGCCCCATCATCACCGTGGGCGGGTGATCGTGGCCGCGTACCAGCAGGCCCGGTTCCTCCCAGATCGACATCGAAAGCGGGGCGAGTACCCGGGTCATCCCCTGCTCGCGCAGCCAGTCCTCCGCGCGGGCGATAAGGGCGCGTGCAATCTCTTCATCCTCGGCCTCGAGCAGGCCCCAGTTGCCGGTGCCGGGGCCCATCCCTTGCTCGGGCGGCTGGGCGAGGGCGAGCTCGTCGATATGGGCGGAAATGCGGCCGACGGTCTTCCCGCCGCGGCGGGCAAGGAAATATTGCACCTTCGCGTGGTCGTGGAACGGGTTCTTGCCGGGGGTCAGCAGTTCGACCACTTCGGTGCGCAGCGGCGGTACCCAGTTCGGGTCCGACGCGTTCAGTCGATAAGCGAGATCGATAAATGCATCGAGGTCGCGCTTGCCGGAAACCGGGCTGATCTCTATCTGCGCACTCACGTTCAGGCCTCGTTTCGCCCGCCTCGGGCATTGCCGGTGGATGCGGCGGATTGTCACGCCGGCCCGGGGCCGACAAGCTTCAAGTTGGAGATTTACGCCGCCGTTTGCGCCTTGCCGGCGGCGGGACTAGGATTTTTGCCATGGCGACGATGGACAGCACCAGCATTGCCGAACAGCAGGCAGCGCCGCGCACCGCGAAGCGCGTCCTCTCGGGCACGCCGGACGACAAGGAGATGTTCCGCGCGGCGGCCGAACTGACCCGTGACATCTCCGCGCACCGGCCGGCGATCTACTGGGCCGACATGCTCGGCAGCGCGTTGATCGGCTACGCCGCGCTCGCCGGGGCGATCCTCGCGCGCGGCTGGTTCGCGTGGGCGAGCGGCGTGGTCGCGGTCCTGCTGCTCTATCGCGCGCTGCTGTTCATCCACGAGATCTCGCATTTCCGGAAGAACGAGGTGCCCGGCTTCACGCTCGGCTGGAACGCGCTGGTCGGCGTGCCGATGCTCATGCCATCGCTGATGTACGAGGCGGTCCACACGCTGCACCACAACCGTACGCGTTACGGTACGGGTGACGATCCGGAGTATCTCTCGCTCGCGCTGATGAAGCCGTGGGCGCTGCCGGTCTTCCTGCTGGTCGCACTGCTGGCGCCGCCGGCGCTGCTGGTCCGTTTCGGCATACTTGCCCCGCTCGGCGCGGTCTTTCCACCGCTGCGGCGGTTCGTGTGGGAGCGCTTCTCGGCCCTGTCGATCAATCCGGAGTTCCGCCGCCGCCCGGCCGAAGCCGAACATCGCGCGAAGTTCCTATGGCAGGAAGCCGGCGCGGCGCTTTGGGCGATCCTCTTGATGGCCAGTGTGTTGTGGCTCGGCTGGCGCCCGCTGCTGATCGCGCTGGCGGTGTTTTCCGTCGTTGCGGTTCTGAACCAGTTGCGGACCCTGGTCGCCCACCTGTGGGAGAACGAGGGCGAGGCCATGACGGTGACCGGGCAATACCTCGACAGCGTCAACGTGGAAGCGCCGATTGCCGCGCTCTGGGCGCCGGTCGGACTGCGCTTCCATGCGTTGCATCACCTGATGCCGTCCATGCCCTACCACGCGCTGCCCGAAGCGCACCGGCGCATCCGCGACCACCTCGGCGGCGAATCGACTTACCGCCAGGCGATACATCCGGGCATGGTCCCCCTGGTCGTGCGGATTGCCCGCTCCACGATGCGGCGGCGCGACGCGCAATAGAAAAGGGCCCCCGCGCCGGTGCGCGAGGGCCGTTCCGGAACTCGTCGGCTCAGTTGGTCTTGACCGTCGTGGTCGAACCGTCGGTCGTGACCGTGGCATCACCCGCGTCGATCGTGCCGTTGATCCCGTCGGGGCCGACGGTGACGCTGCTGCCGTCTGTCGGCGTGGCGCCGTCGACCGGCACGGCCATCGTCTCGGTCGCCGTGGGGGCGGGCTCTACCGTCGTGGTGCTGGCATCGACGGTGGTCGAGGTCTCTTCGGGCGCGCTGTCGCACGCGGCCAGGCCGAGCGTGGCGGTGGCGACGAGGGTGGCGAGGTTAAGCTTCTTCATGCCGGTGTCTCCTTGGATGGGCATCAGCGGCAAAGACGCGTCCGCCTGCTCCCGGTTCCCGGAAAATGGCAAAAATGTGGCAGGAAATCGGCGCGCCTATTCCTCGGTGCGGACAAGGACCGTCTCGCCCAGCAGCAGGAACAGGAAAAACGGCGCCCACGCGGCCAGCAGCGGCGGGTATCCGCCGAAGCTGCTCATCGCCAGCGCCGCGTTGTCGACCACGAAATAGGCAAAGCCGAGAGCCATGCCGAGCACCGCGCGAGCGAACAGGTGGCCAGACCGGGCAAGACCGAACCCGGCGACCGCGCCGAGGAGCGGCATGAGCAGCGCCGACAGCGGGCCGGACAGCTTGTGCCACCACTTGGCCTTGAGTTCGGACGTCCGCCGGCCTTCGCGATCGAGCGCGTCGATCGAACGCGACAGCTCGCCAAGCGACTGCGCGTCGGGATCGACCTTGCCGAGCCGCACCTGCGCCAGGCTCAGGTCGCGCGCGACGGTGACCCCGCCGGGCTCGCGGTGCGTTTCGGCGGTGCTGACGTCGAACACGACCGGCGAGACCATCTTCCAGCCCGGCCCGGCAAAGACGGCGGTGTCGCTGCGCAACTGGCGCACGATCATGCCGCGCGGGTCGCGCTCGTAGAAGGTCACCCCGCGCATCGTGGTGTCGCCGACCGTCGTCGCGGCGAGGATACCGTTGTCGGCGGTGTAATAGGCGTTGGTGCGCAGGTCGCTTTCCTTCGGCACGGGACCGAAATCGACCGCGCTCCAGGCCTTGAGCTGGGCATTCGTGCGGATGACGACCAGTTCGTTGAAGGCGAAGGACCCGGCCGAAACAAGTGCGGCCGACAGCAGCAGGGGCGCTAGGATCTGGTGAGCCGACAGGCCGGCGGCCTTCATCGCGATCACTTCGCTGTTCTGGTTGAAGGTTGCCAGGGTAATGATGGTCGCCAGCAGGACCGAGTAGGGCAGGAAGCGCGCGACGAGTTGCGGCACTCGCAGTCCGATATAGCGCAGCAGTTCGGCCTCGCCGTTGCCCGGATAGGCCAGGATGTCGCCGCTCTCCGACAGGAGGTCGAGCATCATCAGGACCAGCACGAGCATCACCAGCACCGCCAGGATGCGGACGACGAACGTCTTGGCGAGGTATTTCGTCAGCGTGGCGGAGGGGAAGAAATCAAGCAGCACCCGGCGAAAGCTCCTGCTCGTCATCGTCCTCGGGATCGAGACCCGCGCCGCGGACGTGTTCGCCCCGGCGCAGCAGCTTGCGGATCCGCTTGCCGATCTTGGCATAGGCGCTTTCCAGCGCGCCGATCGCCTGGCCGCCCGGCACGAAGGCCACGCGATAGTACATCCACACGATCAGCACGGAGAACAGCGCGAACGGTCCCCATAGCGCGAGGTAGGGGTCGACCCGGCCGAGCTCGGCAACCGATTGCCCGTACTGGTTCACCTTGTGGTAGGCGACGACCGTGACGATCGAGACGAACACGCCAAGCGCGCTGGTCGATCGCTTGGGCGGGATGGCCAGCGCCACGGCCAGAAGTGGCAGCAGGAACATCATCACCACTTCGACCATGCGGTAGTTGAAGTTGGCCTGACTGCCGATCTTGGCGGGTTCGGGCGCGCCTTCGCTCCAGCCAAGGCGCAGGAGTTCGGGCAGGAGGTACTCGCGGCTCTCGTCGCCGCGGGCGCGGAATCGCTCGATCGCCGGCAGGTCGATCGGCAGGTCGTGCTGGCTGAAGCTGAGCACCCGCGGCGGGCCGTTCGGCGGATCGTGGACGATCGTGCCGTCGAGCAGGCGCAGGATGATGGTGTTGCGGTTCTCGCGGTTGGACAGGAACTGGCCCTCACGCGCGGAGATCGACAGGACCTGTCCCTTGCTGTCGGCCACCCGGGCGAAGATCCCGATCAGCTTGCGCCCCTCGTCCTCGCTCGCCTCTATCCGCAGCGCCATGCGGTCCTTCAACGTGGTGAACTCGCCCACCTTGATCGAGGCGCCGAGTGCGCCGGAGCGCAGCTCGTAGTCCTGCTGCTCGTAGGCATAGCGGGCCAGCGGCTGGAGGTAGCCGACGATGGCGAAGTTCACCGCCACAAGCGCAAAGGTGATGAGATAGGGCACTCGCAGCAGCCGGGTATAGCTCCAGCCGACGGCGCGCATCACGTCGAGCTCGCTCGAAGTGGCGAGTTTGCGAAACGCGAACAGGATGCCCAGCATCAGCCCGAGGGGGACGGCGAGCCCGGCATATTCGGGGATCATGTTCAGCAGCATGCGGAACACGACGCCCACGGGCCCCCCTTCCGCGCTGACGAACTCGAACAGGCGGAGCATCTTGTCGAGGATGAGCAGCGAAGCGGCAATGACGAAGACCGCCAGCATCGGCACCAGCACGAGCCGGAAGATATATCGGTCGAGGGCGGTGATGAACTTCAAGCGGCTCGGTCGCTATGGGGGGGCGGTTGGCGGCCTGTAACAGCGCTTTCCCGTCAGGTCATGCGATGAAATGCGCGAGCGCGCGAAAGGTTCGCCCTCAGGCCTTCTCCAGCGTGCACTGCAGCGGGTGCTGGTTCTGGCGCGCGAAGTCCATCACCTGGTTCACCTTGGTCTCGGCGACTTCGTAGGGAAACACGCCGCAGACGCCGACGCCCCTCTGGTGCACGTGGAGCATCACGCGGGTCGCCTGTTCCAGGTCCATGCGGAAGAAGCGCTTGAGGACCATCACGACGAACTCCATCGGCGTGTAGTCGTCGTTGAGCATGAGCACCTTGTACATGCTCGGCTTCTTGGCCTTGGCGCGGGTCTTGGTGGCGACGCCGACCTGACCATCCCCGTCGCTGATGCCCGTGCCAGCGTCGCCGGGCGCATCGTCGCCCGCCGCGTGGGGCGCGGTGTGCAGCAGGTGGGGAAGGGTTTCATTCAGGCTCATTGCGCGTTCGAATATCGTATCGCATGGCCCGGCTGCAAGTTCCCACCTGACAAACTGGGTTAACGGCGGGATTTGCCGAGCCGGAAAAAAGGGAACGGGCCGGATGCGCGTAGCATCCGGCCCGAAGTGCCGCCCGTGGGAGAGGAGAGAGTGCGGGCGGCGGGAGTAGTTTGCGCTCAGGCGGCCTTCGAGAGCTTGTCGGCGGCCAGGCTGACGCGGCTCGAAATCGGGGCGAAAGCCTCGGTGTAGAGCTTCATCATCATGTCGCCGGTCTTCGAGGAAAGAGCGACCATCGATTCGAAGTTGCGGCGGGCCAGCTTGCCCTGCAGCTGGAACAGCTCGGTCGGGCTCTTGACCGAAGCCATTTCCTTCATGTCGGCGGTGGCGGTCTCGTAAGCCGACTTGGCTTCGTCGACCATCGTCTTGCTCACGTCCTGCATGCCGTTCGAGAGGATCTTGCCGCTCTCGACGAAGGCTTCGACGTTGCCCTTGGCGAAGTCGGTCATTTCGCCGGCGTAGGCGGTGCTCTTCTCGTAGGCGGCCTTGGCCTTGGTCTGCATGTCGCCCACGGCGTCGGCGAAGGGCTTGGTGAAATCCGGAGTCTTGGCGGTAGCCATGATTTTTTCCTTGAGTTGCGTAATCGAGGGAACGGGTTTGGCAGGGGCGGCCGAAGCAGGACTGACCTTGGTGGCCGGGGCGTGCGTCGGCTTGGAACTCTTTGCCGGAGCGGCCCTCGCACGCGTCTTGGCCGGGGCCTTGACCTTCACAGCGACCGATCTGGCGGCAGTCTTCTTCGCCGGTGCCTTGCGCCTGACAGGCTTGCCCGGAGCATTCTTGCTCTCGGTCGCGGCCTTCTTCGGCGCAGGGGCGGCGGCAACTGGCTTTTCGACCGGAGCCTCTGCGGCGGGAGCGGGTTCGCTCTTCGCCACGGCGGCTTCCGTCAGGGGCGCTGGCGCTACCGGTTTAGCCTCTGCCGCATCGGCATAGGCTTTCTCGGCGCTCTCGGCGGCTTTGTCGGCGGACTCGGCCATCTTTCCTCGCTTCCATGCCGAGCAGACCCAATTGCCCGCTCTTGTTGCACCGCACAAAATAGGCGTTGCAACTGCGAAGTCAAGCAGAAATGGTGCAGTGCACAATAAGCCTTGGGCCCGGGCTGGTCCGGGGCATGGGGCGCGGTCCCGAAATGGGTGCGAGCACTATTTCTCCCGCGGATCCTTTTCGCCCAGTTCGGGGTAATAGAGCGCCTTGTTTCCGATGCGCTCGTTCAGGATGCGCCGCTCGGCGATGTACCAGCGTCCGGCGATCTTGACGTAGCGATCCTCGTAGTGACCGAACTCGTTCACTTCGAAGCCGCCCTTCTGGTTGCTGACCCCCAGCCACATGCCGACGTCGTGCGCCGTGTCGGGACCGGTGAAGTCGATCCGCTGGTTCATGTGGATGTGGATCATGCGGGGCCGCACCGTGGCGTCCCTTGCGAGCTTCTGCCGCCCCGTGCCGAAGCTGGCGAGGTTTTCGTAGATCGCCGCCCGGCCCTTTTCCACGCCGCCGGCCCAGTACATCGTTGCATCGGGCGCGAAAGTGTTCGCGTAGGTATCGAGATCGCCGGCATCGAGCGCAATGAAATAGGTGTTGAGGAGGTTGACGATCGAGACGTAGTCGTTCGCCCGTCCTTCGGGTACCTCGGGGGGGAAGGGGCTCACGGCGGGCGGCTGCAGGGTGTGCGCCCAGTCGGTCACGCCGGGCGCGCCGAGCTGCGCCGATGCGGCCGAAAGCGGGACCGCGGCGCACGCTGCGCACGCCACGATAGCCATCATCTTCTTCATTGAACCTCTCCCGTTCGTTCCCGTGTCCGTACCGCTGCGAAGCGTGCGAAAGCAGTTTCCTACAAGGCCGAGCCTGTGGCCTCTCCCGCCGAATGAGCACGGTTGCCGCCATCTCCGCAAGAGCCGATGTGCCTCGGCAGGCTGGCGCCGATGGCCCGCAGCGCGATGCAAGATCGCAACGGGCCGGCGCTGCGGCCGCGCCGGCGGGCGGTCCGGGGGGCGGCCTAATGGGCCGGTCCTGGACCCCGTTCCATGTGTTCCATCCTCCTCGGTGGGAACGGGTCGGCGGCGGCCGTTCAGCGCGTGGCGACGTAGCGGCCGGGCGCGTCCTCTATCACCTTGTCGCCCCTGCCGCCCGGCTTGCGCTTGCCGGTCGCCTTCACGCGCGAGGAATCGATCCCCTCGAGCCAGCCGATCCAGTCCGGCCACCAGCTTCCCGGATGCTGGGTGGCGCCGGCGACGAACTCTTCCAGCGAAGGTGCGTCCCCTTCGTTCGTCCAGTACTGGTACTTGCCCGAGGAGGGCGGGTTTACGACCCCGGCGATATGGCCGCTGCCGGCCAGCACGAAGCGCAGCGGGCCGGAGAAATGCTCGGTCATCCGCCAGACGCTCTCGGGCGGCGAGATGTGATCCTCGCGCCCCGCCTGAATGTAGCAGGGCGTCTCCACCAGCTTGAGGTCGATCGGCGTCCCGTCGGCGCTCAGCGCATCGGGAACGACCAGCTTGTTGTCGCGGTAGAGGTCGCGCAGATAGGACGCGTGCCACTTGGCCGGCAGGTTGGTCACGTCACCGTTCCAGTGCAGCAGATCGAAGGCCGGATAGTCCTCGCCCAGCAGGTAGTGGTTGACCACGTAGTTCCAGATGAGATCGCTGCCGCGCAGCAGGTTGAAGGTCGCGGCCATGTAGCGCCCGTCGAGAAATCCGCCCTGGCTGGCCTGGCGGATCAGTGCCAGCTGGGTCTCGTCGACGAAATTGCGAAGTTCGCCGGCGCGTTCGAAATCGATCTGCGCGGTGAAGAAGGTGGCGCTGGCGACCTTGTCCGCCTGGCCCCTCCTGGCAAGAATCGCCAGCGTCGCGGCCAGCGTCGTCCCGGCCACGCAATAGCCGATCGTGTGGACGGCAGGGACATCGAGCCGATCGCGCACATGATCGATCGCGTCGATCTGGGCGCGGATGTAATCGTCCCACACGATGTCGGCCATCGTCTCGTCGGCCGACTTCCAGCTCACCATGAAGACCGTCAGCCCCTGCTCGGTAGCCCACTTCACGAAGCTCTTCTTCGGGTTGAGGTCGAGGATGTAGAACCGGTTGATCCACGGCGGGAAGATCACCACCGGAACGCCGCGCACCTCGTCGGTCGCCGGACTGTACTGGATGAGCTGGTAGAGCGGCGTTTCGTGAACGACCTTGCCGGGCGTGCAGGCAATCGTTTCGCCGAGCCGGAACTGGCTCGAGTCCGTGTGGGTCAGCTGCCCCTTGTCGAGGTCGGCAGCCAGCCGCTCCATGCCCTTGACCAGGTTTGCGCCGTGGGTTTCCAGCGTTCGTTCGAGCACCACCGGATTGGTCAGCGGGAAGTTTGCCGGGCTCATGGCGTCGAGCACGTTCTTGGTCGCGAAGCGCAGCTGGTCGCGGTCCTGCGGATCGATACCGCCCACCTGGTCGACCATCTCGGCGACCCGCTCGGCCAGCAGGAGGTAGGTCTGGTGGATCAGCGCGTAGACTGGCTGCTCGCGCCACGCCGGGTCGGCGAAGCGCCGGTCCTGGCGCGGCAGCTTCGGCTCGTCCGCCGCCTTGCCGTCGCCACCAGGTCCCATGCCATACTGCTCGAGGATACCCTCCCACAGCGCCATGCCTTCCTGCCACAGGGCCTGCTGGCGGGTGGGATCGAGCAGGGGCATCTGCTGGTACCAGCCCTGGATCAGGCTCATCCACTGCGCCGGGTCGGCGAAGAGCGGGACTGGAACGTCGGGCTCGTCGCTGCCGGGCGTGTGGAAATCGAGCCACATGGACTGCAGCTTCGCCGTGGATTCGCCCCATTCGGCGAACGCCTGCGGATCGGGAACGGTGGCGGCAAGGACCGACTGTGCCGCTTCGCTCTGCATCTGCAGCATTCGCGCGAAAATGTCGGCGGCCTCGCTCTCTTGCTTGGTCATGGGGCCATGTTAACCGCCACGAATGACGGTTGCGAGCAATCAATTGCGCGGACGACGCGATTCCGCCACAATTGTTGCGCGGTAATGGTGCCGCGCCGAGTTTCAAGAAAAGGTCCCATGGACAGCGACTTCTACCGCATCAAGCGTCTGCCGCCCTACGTCATCGCCGAAGTCAACGCGATGCGGCACGCAGCACGCCAGGCGGGCAGGGACATCATCGACCTCGGAATGGGCAATCCCGACCTGCCGCCGCCGCAGCACGTGATCGACAAGCTGTGCGAGGTAGCGGCCAAGCCCGATGCGCACGGCTATTCGCAGTCGAAAGGCATTCCTGGGCTGCGCAGGGCCCAGGCGAACTACTATCAGCGCCGTTTCGGGGTCGAGCTCGACCCCGAATGCGAGGTCGTGGTGACCATGGGCTCCAAGGAGGGGTTGGCCAGCCTCGCCACCGCGATCACCGCGCCTGGCGACGTGATCATGGCGCCCAACCCGAGCTACCCTATCCACACCTTCGGCTTCATCGTCGCCGGCGCCTCGATCCGATCGGTTCCGACGACGCCGGACCAGACCTACTGGGACGCGCTGGAACGGGCCATGCGCTTCACCGTGCCGCGCCCGACCGTGCTGATCGTGAACTTCCCGTCGAATCCGACGGCCGAGGTCGTTGACCTCTCGTTCTACGAAAAGCTCGTCGCCTGGGCGAAGGAGAATCAGGTCTGGGTCATCTCCGACCTCGCCTATTCGGAGCTCTATTTCGACGGCAAGCCGACGCCTTCGATCCTGCAGGTGCCGGGCGCAAAGGATGTGGCGGTCGAGTTCACCAGCATGAGCAAGACCTTCTCGATGGCTGGCTGGCGCATAGGCTTCGCGGTGGGCAACCAGAAGTTGATCGCCGCGCTTACGCGGGTGAAGTCCTATCTCGATTATGGTGCCTTCACGCCGATCCAGGCCGCCGCCTGCGCGGCGCTCAACGGGCCGCAGGACATCGTCGAGACAAACCGCAATCTCTACCAGAAACGGCGCGACGTCATGGTCGAAGCGTTCGGCCGGGCCGGCTGGGAGATTCCGCCGCCGCCGGCCAGCATGTTCGCCTGGGTTCCGCTGCCGCCGGCGCTCAAGGAGATGGGCAGCCTCGAGTTTTCCAAGCAGCTCCTGACCCATGCCGAGGTGGCGGTATCGCCCGGCGTCGGGTTCGGCGAATTGGGCGAGGGGTACGTCCGCATCGCCATGGTCGAGAACGAGCAGCGCCTGCGGCAGGCAGCGCGCAACGTGAAGCGCTATTTTCAGCAGATGGGGCTCAACACTTCGGCTGCCTGAGACTGGCCGGTGCGCGGCTGCCGGAAAATTCCGTCTTTCGCTCATTCCCTTCTTGCACCCGCAGCGCAAAGCTGTTGCGGGACATAACAAGGGGATGCGGAGGATGGGTCGTGAAAACCTTCGGATGGGTCGCACTCCAGCGCGATCCGCCAGAGCGCTGGGACTTGCGTCGCCTGGGTTGGCGCCTGTGCCACGGCAACGGCGGGCGGCGGGCGGAATGCCGACACGTCCTGCTGGTCGACGCCCGCGGCCTTGGCCCGGCGGCCCGCAGCGACCTCGTATCTGCCGACCGCCCGGCCTGGCGGCTGCTGATGATCGGCGTGGATGAGCCGCCGGAACGGGCGCGGCTGCTCACCGCAGGGGTTGCCGAGGCAATGGGTGCGCACGTTTCGCTGGGTGAGCTGGAGGCTCGCGCCCGCCGGGTGGACGAGATGACCGTTCGCCTGCCGCGCTGGCGGGCCGTAGGCCCTCTCAAGCTCGACCTGGTCCACCGCGACGTTTCCTGCTGCGGGCGCTGGCTGGCGCTCCACCCGCGCGAGTTCGAGCTGCTCTGGCGGCTCGCCGACGCACCTGGCAAGCGAGTGACCCGGAAGCAATTGCTGACCGACGTCTGGCGCCTGGCGCACGATCCGGAAACCAACAGCGTCGAGGTGCACGTTTCGCGCCTGCGCGCCAAGCTGGCGCTCGGCGGTTGCGCCGACCTTGTGCAGACCGATCCACTGGGCGGGTACAGGTTGGTCGCGGAAGCGCCATTCCGTCTCGGCAAAGATTGTTCGCTCGAAGATCCACTTGACCACTATCTGCGCACGCACCCGTTCTGGCCCCTGGTTGAAGAGGCGGAGGCCGATGGCTGCTGAACAGGGTGGCCATGCCGGGAAAGCAGCGATACTGTTACCTTGCTAACAAAATCCAAGGGAGAGGATTCGATGGCATCCAGCGCACCCGGCAGGACGCTCGACGTAACGGCTTTCCTCGACCGGGCGATGACCCCGTTCCATCGCCGGCTACTGATAATCTCGTGCCTCGTAACCTTTTTTGACGGACTCGATTTCTCGCTGATCTCGTTCACGCTGCCTTACTTGCGGGATTCGATGCACCTGTCGGACGTGATGACCGGATACGTCAGCTCGGCAGCCTTTCTCGGACAGATGATCGGCAGTCTCGTGGGCTCCTACATCGCCGACATCGTGGGCCGCCGTCCGGTGATCCTTTGGTGCACGGTGCTATCGGCCATCCTCACCTTTATCACCGGCTATGCCAATACGCCGGAAATGCTCATCGTCTTGCGCCTTGTCGGCGGGTTGGCGATCGGCGGCCTGCTTGCGCCGGCATGGTCGCTCAACATCGAATCGATGCCTGCGGGCAAGCGCGCTACATCGGTCACGATCATTATGCTCGGCTTCTCGGCTGGCGGCGCCGCAGCCGGGCAGGTGACCAACTTCCTTGCTCCGGAATACGGCTGGCAGGCGGTCTTCTTCGCCTGCGGCGCGGCTACCGGGGCCCTCGCGCTGATCCTGCAATTCACCCTGCCCGAAAGCGCCCGCTGGATGGTTGCGCGCGGCCGGCCGGCGGCCGAAGTCCTCCCGCTGCTCAGCCGGTTCGATCCCGGAGTCGGGCAGGCGGGTTACACCGAGTTGGTGCTGTCCGATGAGAAGAAGAGCGAGGCGCAAACGCCTTGGGCGAAGTCGGCCGCCCTGTTCAAGGGCGCGCTCGCCTTCATCACTCCTGTGATCTGGTTCACCTACTTCTTTTCCAGCTTCGCGATCTATCTCAAGGCCAGCTTCGGGGTGCTGTTCATGGAGCAGTTGGGTATCGAGCGGACTACGGCGGCTGATCTCGCCTCGATCGGCGGACTGATTGGTGCCATAGGCGGGGTATTCCTCCTGATGTTCACCGAAAAGAAGGGGCCAATCTGGATCGCCTTTGCGCCCCTGTTCGGCGTGCCGCTGGCGCTGCTTATCGGCTCGGGCTGGATCGACGGGGGATCGCTGTTCATCCCGATCATCCTGATTGGCGGCATCACGATCGGCGTAGGCCATGCCGCGGTCATTTCGATGACCAGCGTCTATTATCCTAGCGCCGTGCGCTCGACAGGTGGTGGCTGGGCCAGCTTCATGGCCAAGTTCGCCGCCGTCGCCGCCCCGATCGCGGGTGGGTACTGGTTTCTCGGTAGCAGGGATGCAGTGCTCGACGGCTACATCGCCACGGCGTTTTGTCTCGCCGGCGTGGTGATCGGCATCGTGCTGCTCGCCTTCGGTGCCAGGCGCCTGATGGCCGAACGCGCCGCCGAGATTACCGTCAACGCGCAGCCGGAGCCCGCCGAATGACCCTGCGATCCCTCTCCGCCAACTCGCCAGGCCGCCGCGCCAACTGGCGCGCACTCGGCCTCAGCAAGGAGGACATGGAGAAGCCCAAGATCGCAGTGGTCAATTCCTCGAGCGAGCTGGCAATCTGCTACGCCCACCTCGACCAGATCGCCGCAATGGTGAAGGAGGAAATCCGTGCCGCCGGGGCCGTCCCGTTCGAAGTTCGCACCGTGGCGCCCTCCGACTTCATCACCGGGGCGGGCAAGGCGGGCTCCTACATCCTCGCTGGGCGGGACATCATCGCCAACGACATCGAGGTCCAGGTCGAGGCCGCCCTGCTCGACGGGATGATCTGCCTGACGAGTTGCGACAAGACCCCGCCCGGCCACCTGATGGCCGCCGCGCGCCTGGACATCCCGACGATCCTCGTCATCGGCGGCTACCAGCGGGCGGGCGAGATCGACGGCGAGCCGGTCGACGTGGAGGATCTCTGGTCTGGCAGCGTGGGCGAACGCTTCGGGAAGGCGCCGAAGTTCCCTGTCGAACAGATGGCCGAGCACGCGATCATGGGGCCGGGCGTCTGCGCCGGCATGGCGACAGCCAACACCATGCATTCCGTGGTCGAGGCGCTCGGTATGTGCCTGCCGGGCCACGCCCCGGTGCGCGCCAACAGCCCCAAGATGCAGGCCAACGCCCGCGCGGCCGCGCGGCGCATCGTCGAAATGGTCGCCGAGGACCTGCGCCCGCGCCAGATCCTGACCGAGGGCGCTTTCCGCAACGCGGTCGCCACGGTGCTGGCGGTGTCGGGCAGCATCAATGCCATCAAGCACTTGCAGGCCACCGCCATCGAGGCCGAGAACGGCGTCGACGTTTTCGAACTGTGGGAGGAGATGAGCGACGTCCCGGTACTTTCGGCGGTGCGCCCGACCGGCCATGTGCGGATCGAGCAGTTCGAGGACGCCGGCGGCGCCCGTGCGGTCCTGAAGCGGCTCGAGGACCGCATCGACACCCATGCCCTGACCTGCACCGGCAAAACTCTGGGCGAGAACAATGCCGAGTACGTCATCCCCGGCCCCGACGTGATCCACGCCATGGACGACCCGGTTGGCGAGGGGCCGAGTATCGCCATCCTCAAGGGGAGCTTCGCCGAAACCGCCGTCGTCCGCCTGGGCATCCGCGACGGCTCGCGGCCCGAGGAGTTCAGCGGCCCGGCGCGGGTGTTCGAGGACACTGCGAGCTGCATGCAGGCGATCGAAGATCGTATCATCCAACCAGGGGATGTTATCGTCAGTCGAAACCAGGGACTGAAGGGCGGACCGGCCATGGGCGGTGGCGCCAGCCTCATACTCTTCGCGCTCGATGCGGCGGGCCTTGCCAAGACCACCGCTTTCGTAACCGATGGCCAACTCTCGGGCCTGTGCCTCAAGGGTCTGACCGTGGCCGAAGTCCATCCCGAGGCGGCGACCGGCGGCCCGATTGGCAAGGTCCGCGACGGCGACACGATCACGATCAGCGTTGCCAATCGCAGCATCGATATCGACGTGCCGGCAGAGGAACTCGCCGAGCGCGAAAGCCCAGGCTACCGTATCGGTGCGAGCGGTTACCTGTCGAATTTTCGCGAGGCGGTGCGTGACATGAGCACCGGCGGAGTCCTGCTTCCGCCCAGCTGCTGAACCCGGCGCTTGTCGCTCAGGCGATGCGGCGGGAGTGGCGGAAGCGGGCGTAGCGGTTGAGCAGGTCGTCGATCAGCTGGTCGCGCGAGAACCCGGTTACATCGTGCGGAACCTCGCCTTCCGAAGTGAGGGCCATTGCGCGGTAATGGCGCTGCTCCGGCTTGTCCGGCTTACGCGTTTCAGCCCACACGAAGCTGGGTAACAGGAAGGCCCGGTTGCGAACGGTGTACTGAAACGCGCCGCGTTCGCCGTGCGGTACCTTGATCTCGATGCAGTCATCCTTCTCCACCAGCTCCGGAGCGAAGCCATTGTCGCGCATCTCCTGCGAAACCTCGTCGAAAGCGGGGCGAACGGTGTCGTTGAGGAAGTCCGAGATTTCGCTCCGCTCGAAATGACCCATGATCGATGTCAGCCGCTGCCGCCAGGTCAGTTCCGGCGCGTCTCGACTACCTGCTCCGGCAAGAACGAGATCGGTCGAGGTCCCCTGCGTTTCCATCCGCAACGCGCGGTAGAGACCATAGCACATGAAGATCATGACGATGGCGAACGGCAGGGCACTGGCAATGGCCGCCGTCTGCAGCGCCTCGAGACCGCCGGCGACGAGCAGAACAGCGGCGATCGCCCCGGCACACAGTGCCCAGAAGATGCGCTGCCAGACCGGAGGGTTCTCCGCAGCGCCCGAGGTGATCATGTCGATGACGAGCGCGCCGGAATCGGCTGAAGTCACGAAGAACGTCATCACCAGCAGGGTCGCCAGAAGCGAGGTGATCGATCCCAGCGGAAGGGCGGCGAGGGTCTCGAACAGCGCCGCAGGCATATTGTCGGCGACGGTCCGGGCGATCGGTTCGGCGCCCGAGAGGTCGAGCGAAATGGCCGTGTTGCCGAAGACCGTCATCCACAGGAAGGTGAACAGAACCGGCACCAGCAGCACGCCCCCCACGAACTCGCGGATCGTCCGCCCGCGCGAGATCCGCGCGATGAACATGCCGACGAACGGCGACCATGCAATCCACCAGCCCCAGTAGAACAGCGTCCAGTCGGCCAGCCAGGGGTTTGGTTCGTAGGCGTACATGCGGAACGTTCGCGGCACCACCTGGCCGAGGTAGGTGCCGACGTTCTGCACGAAAGCCTGGAGCAGGAACACCGTCGAGCCGGCAATCAGCACGAACGCGAGCAGCAGGATGGCGAGGACGATGTTGATCTCGGACAGCCGTTTCACGCCCTTGTCGAGGCCGAGGAATACCGAGAGCGTCGCCATGAGTGTGATCGCGGCGATCAGGATTAGCTGTACGGCAGGGCTCACCGGAACACCGAACAGGTACCCGAAGCCCGCGTTGACCTGCAGCACGCCGAGGCCGAGCGAAGTCGCAACACCGAACATCGTGCCCAGAACGGCAAAGATGTCCACCGCGTGCCCGATGGGCCCGTCGATCCGATGACCGATCAGCGGATAAAGGGCCGAACGAATGGTCAGCGGGAGACCCCGCCGGAAGGAGAAATAGGCAAGAGAAAGCCCGACCACGATATAGATCGCCCAGGCATGAAGGCCCCAATGGAAGAACGTGAGCGTCATCGCCTGCCGGGCGGATTCGACGGTCCCGCCTCCGCCGACAGGGGGAGAAGCATAGTGCTGGATCGGCTCGGCAACCCCGAAGAAGACCAGTCCGATGCCCATTCCGGCGCTGAACAGCATCGCGAACCACGAGACGTAGCTGTACTCGGGCTCGCTTTCGTCGGGCCCAAGCTTGATGTCGCCGTGGCGGCTCAACATCAGGTAGATGACGAAGACGAGGAAGCCGGCGACCGCGGTTATGTAGAGCCAGCCGAAATCCTGCACGATCAGCGCCTGGATGCGGCTGAAGGTGGCCTGGGCGGGCCCGGGAAATAGCGCGCCCAGCAGGGCGAAGGCGAGGATCAGGCCAGCCGAGACGTAGAACACCGGCGGGTTGACCTCGATCCGCCGCGTTCGCCCGTTGGCGCCTGCCTCGGTGAGCACGGGATCGGACATCGCCTCCTCCTTCGCTGAATGCCTCCCGACATCAATGAACGAAGGGCGCTACGGTTGCGAGAAACCCCCGGCGGAGCTTGCCGACGGCGCCCTCGGTGACGTGTATCGGCCGCTATTCCGCCGGTATAGCTTCGGTCGAACGCGCTGCGGCCACGGCGTGGTCTTCGTGCAGGTGGGCGCCTTGCCGTCGGAGCACGGCGCGCACTTCGTCGACATCGACCTCGCGCGGCTGCACGCCGCGATTGGCGGCGACAGCAGCGCCCACACCGGCCGCGTGGCCGGTCAGCCAGCATTGTGGGATTTCGCGCATGAAGCCGTGGCTGTTGGCGTCGCAGCTCATGTGTCGCCCGGCGGCGAGCAACCCGTCGAGGTTGCGCGGCACGAGGCTGCCGTAAGGCACCGAGACGACCGGGAACTTCGGGCTGATCGACGGGCTGATGCCGACCTCGGTCGCCGCCGGGTTGTCATTGCCCCAGTTGCCGCGCTCGATCCGCTCGATGCCACCCAGGCGGCGGGTGTGGCGTACGCCGAGCTGACTGGCGCTCTGCAACGAATAGACGTTCTCGAAGCCCGGCGCGTTCTCGCGAAAGAACTGGCAGTGCCCCTCCATCAGCCGGTGGCTGCGGATCTCGACCTCGGTCATGTCGTCGACATCGAGCGCCGAAAGGCCCGACTGCCGCGGGCCGAGAAAAAGGGCGATGTCCGGCCGCCAACTGACGTAGGGCGTCTGGAAGAAACCCAGTTCCTTGCGTCCTTGCTCGATCAACGCGGCAAGCTGCTCGGGATAGAGTACCTTCCAGTTGATCCAGCGGTTCATGTCGACCCCGCCAAGCACCCAGCCGGTGTTCATAGAGTGATGGACGTCGCCCTCCTCGATGTCGGTGTCGAATTCCGCCCCGGCACGCGCGAACATGTCGCCGTCGCCGGTGGTGTCGACCACGACCTTCGCCATGATCGCCTGGCGTCCTGCCTTGCTTTCGAAGATCACTCCTTTCGCCGTGCCGTCTTCGACGATCGGTCGTGCTGCCCAGGCGTGGAATACGATCCTGACGCCGGCTTCCAGGAGCATTTCCTGCGCGTTGAGCTTCATCCGCTCGGGATCCAGCGTCGGCGCCCACTGGACTATGCCATGGAAGGCGGTCGTCCGCTGACCCCAGTAGGCCACCTTCTTCGGATCCTGGCTGCCCCAGTCCTCGCGCGGCGGACCAGCGACGCCTTCGCGCGGCATGCGCTCGATGAACTCGCGTGCGAAGCCCTGGATGACGTGGTTGCCCTGCCAGTCGGTCATGCGGTCGATCCACATGACGAGGCCGCCGGTGCTTAGCCCGCCGAGGCAGTTGTATCGCTCGACCAGCGTGACGTCGGCACCGGCCTTGGCCGCAGCCCAGGCCGCCGCGCAGCCCGCCGGCCCGCCGCCGACCACGACGACGTCGGCCGTGTGATAAACGTCGATCTCGCGCGCTTGCTCGGTAACCGTGCCGCCGCGGCGCGAGGCGGGCAGGGCGCGGCCCGAACTCTCGAACACGTCGGAGCCCAGGAAGCGGGTCTCGCTATGCCCCTCCACTCGCTGCAGTTTGACATCCTCGGCCATTGCGGCGCTCTCCCTCAATTCGATAGGATGCTAACGGTTGGCGACAGCCGTGGCAAGATGTCGACGGATTCGCATTGCGCCTGCGCAGCCCATTCGCTAGGGCGCGCTCTCCCCGCTCGGGCGGCGCTTGTCGCCGATGGGACCGGGGGCCCGATGGCGGAGTGGTTACGCAGAGGACTGCAAATCCTTGCACGCCGGTTCGATTCCGGCTCGGGCCTCCACTTTCCACGATTTCCCCTGTTTTTCACCTTGGCAGCACGGACAATCCGCGACTAAGGGCCACGCGAGTGCCGCTTTAGCTCAGTTGGTAGAGCACCTCATTCGTAATGAGGGGGTCACTGGTTCGAGTCCAGTAAGCGGCACCATCTCCCGAAATTGCAAAGCGAAGCTTGGGCGGCCGCCCTCTTGCCAGCGTGCATCGTCCGGCGCACACCTTCGACAGGGGGTGGCGACGCTTGACGACCGAGGAACCTGACGCGCCGGCAGAGCCGGGGATATTCGTCAGCTACGCGCGCGGCGACCGCGGCCGGGCGCAGCGTCTGGTCGAAGCGCTCGAGGCGCGCGGTTTCACAGTCTGGTGGGATGGGCTTCTCGGCGCCGGAGAGCGGTTTGCGCCGGCCATCGAGGCCGAGCTCGAAGGAGCGGGCACGGTCATCGTGTTGTGGTCGGCGCGCTCGGTGCGCTCGCACTGGGTACTCGACGAGGCCTCGCGCGGGCGCGACCGCGGGTGTCTGGTGCCGGTTTCGATCGACCGGACCGAATCGCCGCTCGGTTTTCGCCAGCTCCAGTCGCTCGATCTGTCGCGCTGGCGCGGCGGACCGGACGCACCGGAGATCTCTGCGATCGTCGATGCCATCGGTCGGACGGACTGCGCTCCCAACCGGGCGGCAGCCAGGGCGCAGGGGCCGGCGCTCACATCCCGGCGAAGGGTTATGGCCATCGGCGCAGCCGCCGTGGTCGCTACCTTGGGAGGCATGGCGGCCTGGCGCGGCGGGCTCCTCGGCGCGGCTGTCGAGGCGGGCAGCATCGCAGTCCTGCCGTTTCGCAACCTTTCGGGCGACGCGACGCAGGATTATATTTCCGATGGTCTGGCCGAGGAGCTTCGCGCGACTCTGAGTCGTACCGGCCAGCTCGATGTCGCCGCACAGACTTCTTCCGACAGCTTCCGTGACGGGCGGGCGACTGCGGAAGGAATTGCCAAGGCGCTCGACGTCGCCTGGATTCTCGAAGGCAGCGTACGCCGCTCCAGCGAGCGGATGCGGGTCACCGCGCAGCTGGTCGACGGAAACACGGGTTTCGAGACCTGGTCCGACACGTTCGACAACCCGGTCGGCGACATTCTCGAGGTGCAGGCGCGCATCGCCACATCGGTGGCCGACGCATTGAGCGCCAGGCTGGTGATGGGCGAGGGCGGGATCATCCGCGAGGGCGGAACGTCGGACGCCGCCGCCCTCGACGATTACCTGAAGGGTGCAGCGCTCTACCAGTCGACGCAAGGGGAGGAGGCAGACCGGCAGGCGCTCGCGGCGTTCGACCGGGCGATCGGGCGCGATCCGGAGTACGCGGCAGCGCACGCGGCCCGCTCGCGCGTGCTGACTTACATCGCCAGCAATTACGTCCAGGGGCAGGAGATTGCCGCAGCGATCGCAGCCGCACTGGACTCGGCGCGCAGGGCGATAGCACTGGCCCCGAAGATGGCCGAGGGACACTCGGCGCTCGGGTTTGGACTGATGAACGGGCAGCTCGATCTGGAGCAGGCCAGCGGACCCTATCGCAAGAGCTACGATCTTGGATTCGGCAGTGCCGCCATCCTGAGCCAGTTCGCCTACTATGCTGCCGACGTGGGTGATTTTGCGACCGGCCGTCGGGCGATCGAACGCGCCAAGCGGCTGGATCCGCTCAACGACGGCGTGTTTCGCGCAGCCGCGAACCTTGCCTTCTTTTCGCGCGACTTCGACCTTGCCGGACGCGAGGCGCGGCATGCGCTGTCGATCAATCCCGGGGCCAATGTCGTGCACCGCATCCTCGGAGACATCGCGCTGCTAGGCGGCCGCCTCGATGACGCGAGGGCAGAGTATGCGGCCGAGCCCAGCGCTCTTTCGCGCCTGCGAGGCCTCGCCATAGTCGAAGGGAGGACGCAGGGACGCGCGGCGGCCGACCGCCGTCTCTCCGAATTAGCCCGCGATTACGGCGATTCCGCTCATTACCAGCAGGCTCAGGCCCTGGCCCAACTTGGGCGCAGGGAAGAAGCGCTCCAGCAGCTTGCGGTTGCATTCGAACACCGCGATCCGGGGCTCGTCTGGACGGCGAGCGATCCCTTGCTCGATCCGTTGCGCCAGGAGGGCGGTTTCGCTGACCTGATGGCCAAGCTGCGCTTCCCCGGCGCCGAGCCGGCCACAAGCGGGAGCGCCCTGGGCTAGCCCAGCGCGATTATCTCGCCGGCCAGGCGCTCGACCTCGTCGGCCGAGTGGCTGACGAGCAATGTGGGCAGGGCCAGTTCGTCGCGGATCCGTTCGAGCAGGCGCAGGATTTCCTCGGCGCGCAGCGCGTCCAGCGAGGTCAGCGGCTCGTCAAGCAGCAGGAACTGCGGCGCGCTGGCGAGGGCGCGGCCGATCGCCACGCGCTTCGCCTCACCGCCGGACAGCGTTGCCGGGAGTCGCGCGGCGAGGTGCCCGATCCCCAGAAACCCAAGCGCTTCGGCAGGCTGCAGGACCGCTCCCTCACGCCGTCCATAGGCCAGGTTGGCGGCCACGGTGCGATGCGGGAACAGCCGCAGATCCTGGAACACATAGCCGACGCGGCGCCGTTCGGGCGGCAGGTCGATGCCTGCGGCGCTGTCGAACAAGGTCTCGCCGCCGATCCGCACGTGTCCCGTCAGCGGGCGGCGCAGGCCCGCTACGGCGTTCAGCAGGCTGGTCTTGCCGCAACCGGACGGACCGGTCACGGCCACGAAGCTGGCGCCGGTGGTTATGCGGACGGCTCGCTGCGCCTCCCCGGCCCGAAAGGTCAGGTCGATGTCAAAGGACATGTGCGCGCCTGCCGTGGCTGCGGCGGACCAGCATCTCGCTTGCCACGAGCGCGGCTACCGACAGGACGACCGAGATCACGGCCAGGCGCGTCACCATGTTTTCCCCGCCGGGCAATTGCAGACCGGAATAGATCGCCAGCGGCAGCGTGCGCGTCTGGCCCGGGATGTTGCTGGCAAAGGTGATCGTCGCACCGAACTCACCCAGCGAACGGGCGAAGCCGAGCATCGTGCCGGCCAGTACGCCGGGCAGGCTGAGCGGCAGGGTAATCGTCAGGAAGGCGCGCCACGGCGTTGCGCCGAGCGTACGCGCCGCGCCGACCAGCCGGCGGTCGACAGCCTCTATGGAAAGCCGCATCGCCCGCACCATCAGGGGCAGGGCCATGACCGCGGCGGCGAGTGCGGCGCCGGTCCAGCGGAACACGAGGACAAGCCCCAAGGTGTCCTCCAGCCAGCGCCCGAGCGCGCCGTTGCGACCGAAGGCGATCAGGAGCAGCCAGCCGGTCACCACCGGTGGCAGGACGAGCGGCAGGTGGACCGCCGCGTCGAGCAGGAGCCGCCCGGGAAAGCGTCGCCGGGCAAGCAGCCAGGCAAGACCATAGGCCAGCGGCAGCGTCAGCAGAACGGCGACCACACTGACCTTGAGAGAGAGGGCGACGATCGCCCACTCGGCTGGCGAGGGGGCAAAGATCAAGGCGCGGTGAAACCGTGGCTGGTCAGGATCGCGCGGCCACGCGGACCGGCCAGCCAGGCGCGGAACGCCTCGGCATCGCCGTTGGTCGCGTTGGTCAGGCGGGCGACCGGGTAGCGGATCGGTGGATGGGTGTTTTCCGGTATTCCGGCGACGACAGCGACCAGCCTCGAGGCCTTGGCGTCGCTCGCATAGACTACGCCGAGCGGAGCTTGTCGCCGCTCCACCAGGGCGAGCGCAGCGCGTACGTTCTCGCTGGCGCTGACATTGCCTGCGACGACAGGCCACAGGTCGAGTTTTTCCAGCGCGGTCTTGGCATAGCGGCCCGCCGGCACGCTTTGCGGATCGGCGATGGCGAGCGGGCCGCGGCCGAGCCGTTGGGCGAAGGGGCCGGGCAGCAACGGCAGGGCGGTCGCGTCGCCGCCAGGGACGACGACGACAAGCCGGTTCCCGGCAATGTCGACGCGGCTGCGCGGATCGATCTGGCCGCCGTGGTCGAGCTTGTCCATCCATACCTCGTCGGCGGAGACGAAAACATCGGCGGGGGCGCCGTTCAGGACCTGCCGGGCAAGGGTGGGCGTTCCCGCGATCGAGAGAACAGGCTCGGGGTGTCCCTCGCTCGCCCATTCCTGCGCCGCCTCGGTGATTGCTTCCTGCATGCTCGAGGGGGCGAGGACGACCGGCCCCTCCGGTGGGGCGTCCTCGCCGCAAGAAGCGAGAAGGAGGGCGGCGAAGAGCGACAGGAGCAGGCGGTGCATGACGCGAGCTATATATCGCGGTATATACCCCGTCCAGCGAGCGGGAGGGACAAATCGGCAGGCTCAAGCTGAAGGTGCAGCTTTATTGCGGTGAGGATATCGCGATCGGGCCGGGCAAGGCGGCGCTGCTGCGGGCCGTTGCCGAGACCGGCTCGATCTCGGCCGCAGCCCGCTCGCTGGGCATGAGCTATCGCCGTGCCTGGCTGCTGGTGGACACGATGAACCGCTGCTTCGCGGAGCCGCTGGTAGAGACCCGCGCTGGAACGGGAGCGCAGGTAAGCGAGGCGGGAAAGGCCGCGCTGGCTGCGTATGAAGCGCTTCATTCGGCCGCCGAACAGGCAGTGTCCGGCGAAACGCTCGCTGCCCTCGAGGCAATGCTGAAAGGCTAAGGTGCGATCAGCACCTTGCACTGGTTGGTCCGCCGCTTGAGGCTCTCGTAGACCTCGGGCGTCTCGGCCAGCGCGATGGTGTCTGTCACCAGCAGACGCGGCTCGATCGCACCTTGCGCCAGCGCATCGAGCGAGGCCTCGTATTCCGGCACGGTGAAGAAGGCGCTGGTCACCAGCTTCACTTCCTTGCTCAGCATTGCGAACGAGTTGAACGTGTCGGGCCTGGTGCACAGGCCGAGCAGCAGGATCGTACCGCGGTTGCGCACCTGGTGGACCGCCTGTTCGATGAGGCCGGGGATGCCGACGCATTCGAAGACGATGTCGGCCTTGCCGCCCAGCCCCTGCTCGGCGCTGCCGACAGGGTCGTGCGGATCGACCACGAAGACGTCCGCCCCCATGTCGAGCGCGCGCTGCTCCTGCGCGTCGACCACGTCCTGCACGGCGACCTTCGCGGCTCCCATTCGCTTGCACCAGAACGCGACTGCCAGCCCGATCGGCCCGGCGCCGAGCACCAGCACCTTGTCGCCCTTCCGCAGGCCCGAGAGATTGACCCCGTGGAGCGCCACCGCGAGCGGCTCGATGATCGCGCCGTCGACCAGGCTGAGGTCGGCACCGAGCTTCACGCACTGGTTGGGCCGCGTCACCGCGTATTCGGCATAGCCGCCGCCCTGCAGCCCGAAGTTCGCACACCACTGGACTTCGCCCTTGCGGCAATGCTCGCACTGGCCGCAGCTCTTGAGCGGGATGACCGAGACCAGGTCGCCCGTCTTCAGCCCCGTCACCTCGCGCCCCGTGCCGACGACCTCGCCGGCGAACTCGTGCCCCAGCACGTCGCCGTGCTTGCAGCCGTAGGCCGCGTCCTCGGTCATGTGCAGATCGCTGCCGCAGATGCCGCAGCGGCCGACCTTGACCACCACCTCGCCCGGGTCCGGAGTTGGGTCGGGCAGCTCTTCGAACTTGAGCGGGGCGTGCAGTGCCTGGAACGTTACGGCCTTCAAGGGATCATTCCTCCCATTTTGATTGCTCGCCCATCGCAACCTCGCTCGAATTGACCAGCAGAAATCCGTCGAGCACGTCGATCGCCTCTGGGAACGCGGCCCGGACGCGCGCCTGCAGGTCCTTGCTGTCCTTCGACGCGGCGACGAGGCCGGGCCACGCGGCGATGTAGGCTTTGGAGAAGGCGATGCCGCTCGCATCGTTCGCCTCGCCCGGCTTGGAGTGGCCGGGGACGACCATCTGCGGCCCGAGCGCGGCGAGCGCGTCGAGCGACTTACCCCAGGCGGCGATCTCGGCCGGTTCGTGCTCGCCGAACCACAGGTACATCTGGTCGTAGACGAGGTCGCCGGGGAACAGCGCCTTGATGTCGGGCGCCCACAACGCCGTGGAAACCGCGTGGTCGCCCCACATCGGGCCGATCACCTTGAGCGGGTGCCCTTCGAGCATGATGGTGTCGCTGGCGAGCGGGCGCGGGGCGCCGGGCCAGGCGGGGCCATTCGCCCCCAGCATCGGGCTCCAGCGCTTGACCTTCAAGGGCAGCGACTTCCAGATCGCGGCGACGACGTCGGGATGGGCGACGATCTGCGCATCGGGAAATGCGTCGGCCAGGACGTCCATCGAGAAATAGTGATCCGGATGGTCGTGGGTCACGAAGATGTGAGTCAGGTGCTTGCCGCTGTCGAGCACCATGGCGACCACGCGGTGCGCGTCGGCCTTGGTGAAGGGCGGATCGACCAGGACCGCGTCCTTCTCGCCTTCGATCAGCGCGGCGTTGGAATAGAGCGAGCCCGCGCTGGTGCGCAGGACCTCGACCTTGAGCGGCGGCTTGTCCTGCGCCGCGGCGGGGGCTGCCAGCGCCAGCACCGCGATCAATCCGGCAACGATCCCGTTCATCGCATCCTCCCTCAGTCGTCGAGCGGCTTGACCGGCCCGAGTTGCATTCCCCCGTCGATCATCACGTGCGCGCCAGTGATGTAGCTGCCCGCGTCGCTCGCCAGCAGCAGGGCGAGCGGCTTGATCTGGTAGGTCTCGGCCATGCGGCCGACCGGGACCAGCTCGTCCCAGGCAGCCTTGGCGGCGGGGTTCTTCTTGACCCAGCCATCGCCGATGTTGGTCACGAAGGGGCCGGGCGCGATGGCGTTCACGCGGATGCCGTAGGCGGCGAGCTCGTAGGCCGAATGGCGCATGAAGTGCTTCACGCCGGCCTTCGCCGCCATGTAGGGGACGCCGACGATCGCCTCGTTCACTTCGGCGGCGTTTGAGCTGGTGATGACGATCGCCCCACCGCGCCGTTGGCCGTTGGCTTCGTTGGCCTTCATCACCCGCGCCGCCTCGCGCACGGTGTGGAACACGCCGTTGAGGTTGATGCCGATCGACTTGTACCACGCTTCCGGGTCGTAGACGTCGATCTGGCCCTTGGGATTGCGCTTGCCCTCCGGCGTCCAGAAGCCGTTGCCAACGTCGAGGCCGGCATTGGCAAAGGCGATGTCGCACCCGCCATAGGCCGCGACATGGTTGTCGAACGCCTGCGCCACCTGGGCGAGGTCGGATACGTCGCACACGTCCCACCGCGCCTCGTAACCCTCGGCCTGCAACCGCTTTGCCTCCCGTTCCACACCGGCGGCATCGATGTCGGTCAGCGTCACCTTCGCGCCGGCCTCGGCCATGCATTCGGCATAGGCGAGACCAATGCCGCTGGCGGCCCCGGTCACGAGCGCCGAGCGACCGCGGATGTCGAACTGGTCGAGGGTCTTCGGCTCGCTCACAGGTACAGCTTCTCGTTGATCGGGATGCCGTTTTCCTTGCAGTAGCTTTCGTAGTGGGTGATCATCCACCACACGTCGACCGTGTCGGCATAGACTCCCTCGGCATCGAAGAAGTCGATCGGGCCCTGCATCCAGCCGAACAGCTTGCAGCCTTCCGGATGTTCGGTGACGAGGGTGTGCGCCTCGCCCGGCACCTCGAGGATCAGTCCGCCCGGCGTGCCCACCCAGTCGTATTCGAGGTAGCGGACGCGAGCCGGTGATGGTGACCATCGTCACGTTGCCGCGGTGCAGGTGGGTGCCGATCGTGCCCGGACCCTTCATCCACAGGATGTTGGAATAGGTGTTGGTTCGCACATCGAACATCAGGTGCTTGATCGCCGCGCCATCGCCGAAGGGGACCCACGGACTGTCGACGTCGCTTTCCATGTCGATGTAGCGGCCGCCTGGGCTCAACCGGGCGACGGTTTCGCGATAGGCCCACGGAACCTCGACGATTTCGTTCACGTCCGAGGCGGGCGCCTGCATCTTGTTGGTAGCCATCGGGATGTTCCTCTCAGCGGATCAGGGTGTCGACGTAATCGGCGCCGATGCCGCAGCTTTCGTAGTGCTCGCGGGCAGCCTTCATGTAGTCGAACACGTCGTAGTGGCCGACGGTGTTGCCTTCCTCGTCAAGCCACATGAGCGGGCCGGACACGACGAAGAATACCTTCATGGGGTCGGGATGCTCGTAGCTGACCAGCGTGTGGCTTTCCCCCGGCGTTTCGAAGATGAAGTCGCCCGCGGTCGCGGTCCATTCATGCTCGAGGTAGGCCCACTTGCCGCTGATCGTGTAGGCCCAGATGGGCTTTGGATGGTAATGCCGGTTCACGATGCAGGCCTTCTTGGCCATCAGCACGTCGGCCCACATGTTGAGGCTCGGGCTGATCCACACGGGCTTGGAATAGACCCCTTCCACGATCGGCACCCACAGGCGCTCGTCGCCCTCGGCGATCTTGGCCATGTAGGCTTCGGGCTTGGCGCCGGGGCGCAGCGCGTGGGGGACCGGCGGGGTGCCGGCCCAGGGTTCGGTGGTCGGTGCTTCGGGCATGGGTGAGTCCTCTCTTGGGGAAAGTTAGGCCGTGGCGGCACGACGCCGCAAGACGGCAGGGGCGGATTCGCGCAGGAACAGGCTGCAGACGAAGGCGGCGAGGGTCAGCGCGAGCAGCAGCCAGACCGGGGCGGCGAGGCCGTAGAGATCGGCCAGCCACCCGGCGAGCGAGGGGCTGAGCACGCCGCCCAGCACTTCGCCCACCCCGCCCACGAAGCCGGCGAGGCTGGCGGTCAGGCGCGGGTCGACGCTCTCGGCCGGAACCGTCGCCATAAACAGCGGGAACATCCCGTTGAAGAACCAGCCGATGAAGAAGATCGCCGCCATGACCAGCGCGGAGCCGGTCCACAGCAGCGCGCCGATCGGCAGGATGGCGCCGATCAGGCACGAGATCAGGAACACCGGCTTGCGACCCCAGCGGTCCGACAGGCCAGCCAGGACGAAGGCGCTGATGGCGCTCGAAACGCCCAGGACCGCCATGACGTTGCCCATTTCCTGCGGGCTGTAGCCCTTCAGGTTGACGAGGAAGAGCGGCAGGAACGACCAGGCGACGACGAGATAACTGACCAGCAGCACCGCGATTGCCGCGCAGAGCAGGACGTTGCGGTGCGCGATGGCTTCGCGGTAGGACATTGCCGGGGCGGCATGGCCTTCCCCGGCAAGTTCCTGCGGCGGCTCGCGCAGGGTCGCCCAGATAAGCAGGGCGGTAATCATCCCGGGAATCGCGGCGAGATAGAAGCCGGTGCGCCATCCCCAGGTCGTGGCGAGCCAGACGAGCACCAGCGGCGCGACCGTGCTGCCCATCAGGCTGGAGCCCAGGTTCTGCCCCACGCCCATGCCGAGGCCGCGCCGCTCCGGCTTTACCTCGGTGGCGATCATCGCGTGGCTGACCGGCATGACGCCGCCCTCGGCCGCGCCCATCAGCAGGCGGGCGGCGAGCAGGGCGATGAAGCCTCCCGCCAATCCAGACAGGAAAGAGCAGGCGCAGAACAGCAGCGTGCAGGCGAGCAGGATCGGCTTGCGGCTGCCGAGCCGGTCGCTGAGCGGCCCCACGGTGAGCCCGGCGAGTGCCCATGTGAGCGACAGGCCCGACGCGATCATGCCGACCTGCAGGTTCGACAGGCCGAGCTCCGGCTGGATCTGCGGCATCATGAAGTTCGCCGCCTGGCGGTCGAAGAACAGGATGCCGAAGTTGAGGCTCAGCAGGAGGACGAGCCAGGTCTGGTAGCCGTCGGAACGGCGCAGCGATGCAGCGGGGGGCGCCACCTCAGGCGATGAGCGGGTGAAGGCCGCGCTTGTGCCGCACCGCCGGCGCGCTTTCGACCATGCCGAGCGCCAATATGAACGCGCCCGTCGTCAGCACGACGAGGAACCACATCACGGCGCCCAGGCCGTAGGCATCCCCGAGCGCGCCCGCCAGCGTGGGGCTGAACACCCCGCCCAGCACCTCTCCGATGCCCATCACGATGCCGGTCAGCGTGGCGGTCAACCGCGGGTCGACGCTCTCGGCCGGGACGGTGGCCATGAACAGTGGAAAGATGCCGTTGAGCGACCAGCCGAAGTAGAACAGGATCGCCATGAACAGCCACGAGCCGCCGTCGTAGTAGAGCGCGGCGAGAGGCAGGATCAGGCCCATCAGGCAGACCGCGACGAAAGTCGGCTTGCGGCCGATGTTGTCGCTGATCCACGGGACGAGGAATGCGTTGACCCCGGCCGAGATGCCGAGCGCGGCCATGATCCAGCCCATGACCGTCTCGTCGAAGCCTTTCACCTGCGTCAGGAACAGCGGCATGAAAGCCCAGGTAACCACCAGGTAGCTGACCAGCAGGATGGCGATCAGCGTGCAGAGCAGCACGTTGCGGTTGGCAAGCGCCTGGCGCACGGTGACCTTCTCGCGCTCGGGCTGGCCCTCGTTCTCCAGCCCCTTGGGCGGCTCGCGCAGCGTGAACCAGATCAACCCCGCGCTGATCAGGCCCGGGATGGCGGCGAAGAAGAAGCCCTCGCGCCAGGTATAGGCAATGGCGATCGGCACCAGAATCAGCGGCGCCGCGGTCGAGCCGAGCAGGTTGGAGCCCAGGTTCTGTCCCACGCCCATCGCGAGGCCGCGCCGTTCGGGCTTCACCTCGCTGACGATCATCGCGTGGCTGACCGGCATCACGCCGCCTTCGGCCGCACCCATCAGCAGGCGCGCGCCCAGCAGCAGCAGGAAGCTGCCGGCGATGCCCGAGAGCATCGAGCACAGGCAGAACAGGACCGTCGCGCCGATCACGATCGGCTTGCGGCTGCCGAGCCGGTCGCTCAACGGGCCCACCGTCAGGCCCGAAAGCGCCCAGGTCAGCGACAGCCCTGAGGAAAGCAGGCCGACCTGGGTGTTGGTCAGCGACAGGTCTTCCTGGATGAACGGCATCATGAAGTTCGCCGCCTGGCGGTCGAAGAACAGGATGCCGAAATTGAGGCTCAGCAGCAGGACCAGCCAGGTCTGGTAGCCGTCGCCGCGGCGCATCGTGGTGAAGGTCATCGTCGCGGGCCTTTGCGTCAGAGGAAGGAGCGGACGGGGTCGCTGCCGTCCCAGCCTTGCGATGCTTTCCAGAAGCGGGTGAAGGTCTCGTCCATGCCCGGCGTCACCGGCAACAGCTCGAGGAACCCCCACTGCGGGCCGTTGCCGTCGTCCAGATAAACGACCTCGCCGCCCGTCGGCACCGTGGCCCGGAACGCTTCGACATAGCCCCGCTGTTGGTAGTCTCGGCTGGCCGCGTCCACGTCGGCGCAGGCGAGGCCGAAGTGGTGGAAGCCGTAGCCGCGCCGTTCGATGGTTTCCCGGTAGACGCTGGGATGGTCGTCGAGCGGCTGGATCAGCTCGATCAGCATGTGCCCGGCAAAGCCCATGCCGATGGTGATGTCGGCCTTCGATTCCTCGCCGCGATAGGTTTGTCCGGGCACCAGGAAGTGCGGCAGCACGAAGAACGGGCCCGCTCCCGTGTTGGTGATCCAGTGATCGATCGCCGCGTCCAGGTCCTCGACCACGAACGCGGTCTGCGCAATTCCGCCCATCGGCTGGCCATAGCCAAGCTCGTCTGCCATCCCGTCTCTCCCTTGTGCCAATGGCTCGCCAATCGGCGCGACAAAGTCAATCTCGCTGTGCTAGGGAGCCGGGAAGGAGAGAGGAAAATGTCGCTGCCCCTTTGGCTTGTCGTTTTCATGAGCCTGGTCTTCGCCATGTTTCCGCTCGTCATCGCCGTGGCGCAGAAGCGAAAGGACAAGTGATGGCCACCCAGCTGAAAACCGGGGTCCAGTACAGCGAAGCCGAATGGCAGGCGCGCCAGGACCTTGCCGCCTGCTATCGCATCTTCGCCCATCTCGGCTGGTGCGAGAGCATCTACAACCACATCACCCTGCGCGTGCCGGGGGAGGACAACGCCTTCCTCATCAACCCCTATGGCTTGCTGTGGGAGGAAGTGACCGCCAGCAACCTGGTCAAGATCGATGGCGAGGGCAACAAGGTCGGCGACAACCCCTACCCGGTGAACCTCGCCGGATTCACCCAGCACTCGGTGTTCCACAAGAGCCTGCCCTACGCCCACGCAATCGTGCACACGCACACGCCCGACACCATGGCGGTCTGTTCGACCGAGGGCGGTCTGGAAGCTTCGAACTTCTATTCCTGCTTCTTCGAGGGCGCGATCGGCTATCACGATTTCGAGGGCATCACCGTCCGCTCCGAAGAGGGCGAAAGGCTGGTCAAGAACATCGGCAATCACTTCATCCTGATGCTGCGCAACCACGGCCCGGTGGTCATGGGGCGCACGATCCCGGAAATGTTCCTGATGTACTACATGCTCCAGCGCGCCTGCGAGGTGCAGGTGAAGACGGCGAGCATGGGCAAGCCCATCGTCGTTTCGCCCGAGGTGATCGAAACGCATCAGCGCGACCGCGACAAGCAGCTCACGACCGATTTCGGCAAGCTCGACTTCGAGGCGTGGAAGCGCAAGATCGATACCATCGACCGGAGCTGGCGGGACTGATTTCCTTCGCCTCGCGGCGGTGCTAGGCGGCTGGAATGAAGCCACTTCCCATCCTCGCCGCAGCCCCCGCGTCGGGCGCCGCGCAGGGCCAGGATAGCCCGTGGCAGGCGCTTGCCCGGCGGGGTGGAGCCTCGTGACCGCTCTCACAGTCAACCAGCGCCCCGTCCGCTTCGACCTCGACCCGCAGACGCCGCTGCTCTGGGCGCTGCGCGATGCGGCGAACCTGACCGGCACGAAGTACGGCTGCGGCGTGGGCGATTGCGGCGCCTGCATGGTGCTGGTGGACGGCGAGGCGCTGCGCAGTTGCCTCATAACGTTGGCCGAGGCCGAGGGGCGCTATATCACCACGATCGAGGGCCTGTCGCGCGATCGCAGCCATCCGGTCCAGCAGGCGCTGGTGGGCGAACAGGCGATCCAGTGCGGCTTTTGCACCCCGGGCATCGCCATCGCCGCCGCCGCGTTGCTGGCCCGGAACCCGTCGCCGAGCGAAGACGAGATCAAGGCGGCCGTTCCCAACCTGTGCCGCTGCGGGGTCTATCCCCGCCTCGTCCGCGCCATCCAGCGGGCCGGGCGAGTGGGCCTCAGGCAGGAACGCATCAGCGCCGCCCCGCCGCCCGGGATCGACCCCGAGGATGCGGCAGCCGCCGTCCCGGCGATGAAGCCGGCGGGGGACTAGCTCCCCGGAATTTCATCTCCCGCTCAGAACCTGAACCTCGCTCCCACCCGCGCGGTGAACGGGGCGCCGGGCTGGATGTTGTTATCGCCATGTGCGCTGGCGAAGTAGTCGGCGTCGAACAGGTTCTCGACGTTCAACTGCAGCGCGACCGCGTCGGTCAGGTCGTAGAACGCCGCCGCGTCGACTCGCGTATAAGCGTCGAGCTGCACCGCGTGGCTGAGCGAGGACCACTGCTTCGACTGGTGGACGATGCCTGCGCCCAGGGCCAGCTTCTCGGTCAGCTGATAGCGGCCCCAGGCGCTCGCCTGGTGCCGGGGCAGCTGCTGCAGGCGGGTGCCCGAAAGCGCGCGCGTGGTGTCGCCGCGCACTTCGCCGTCGAGGTAGGTGTAACCCAGCGAAACGTCGAAGCCGGGTAGCAGGGTCCCCGCAAGGCTCGCTTCGAAACCCTCGACGCGGGTGGAGCCGGTGAGGACGACGAAGCCGGGATTGGCGGGATCGGGCGCCTGGGTGTTCTCACGGTCGAGGCGGAAGGCCGCGGCGGTCAGGAAGAGGTCGGGCGCAACGAGCCACTTTGCCCCGACTTCGTAGTTGTGGAACACCTCGGGCTCGAGCAGTTCTTCCTGCGGGTCGATCAGGCTGAACTGGTCGCCCGACTGCGGCAGGAAGCTCTCCGAATAGCTGGCATAGAACGACAGCGCCTCGGATGGCTTCAGGATCACCCCGAAGCGCGGGTTCCAGCGCTCGTCCACACGCGCGCCCGGTTGTGCGGCGATGAGGTCCTCGGTCTGGAGATCGAACCGCTCGTAACGCACCCCGCCGACGAATTGCACCAGACCGAGATCGAGCTGCTCCTGCGCGTAGGCCGAAAACACCGAAAGGTCGGATGACGAGGCGCGTTGCGGGCTGACGCTGAGGGCCGGTACGGAAATCCGTTCCGCCAGCGGGACCGTCACCCGCGACTGGCCGGCGAATTCGACCTGGTTGCGCAGCGAGCCGGTGTCCTGGTCCATCGCTTCGACGCCGAACAGCAGCGTGTGCTTCGCGCCGCCGGTGTCGAACTGCGCGACGAGGTTGGCCTGCCCGATCAGGTTCTCGCGCTCGGTCCCGCTCTGGTAGCCGGCGAGGGTCACCGTGGTCGGCGTGGCGCCGGCGGGGACGACATTGGAATAGAACAGGTCGTAGCTGGCATACTGCAGCGTGGCGTTGGCGCTCAGAACGTCGGAGAAATCGTGCGTCAGCCGGGTGCGGGCGATGTGCGCCGTGGTTTCGGCATGGTTGAAATCGGGGTCGCCGAACAAGGTGTCGTCATAGCCCGAGAGCGGCTTGCCGTTGAGCGAAGGGTTGCCGCGGTCGGTCACCCGCCTGTCGTCGTCATAGGAATAGGTCGCCGTCAGGCGCGTGTCGGGGCCGAGTTCGGCGGCCACTGTCGGGCTGAGGCCGATGAAACGACCGTCGTAGAAGTGGCGGTTGTTGTCGAAGTTCTCGTAGATCGCGTTGAGGCGTCCGGCGACTATGTCGCCCAGCGGGGCGTTGACGTCGGCCGCGACGGTCCAGGCGCCGAAGCTGTCGGCCGAGGCGGCCAGCGAGCCGAACAGGCCACCTGTGCTCGCCTGCTTGCTCACCCGGTTGATCGCGCCGCCGCCACCACCACGACCGAAGATCAGCGCGTTGGCGCCCTTGAGCACCTCGACCCGCTCTATGTTGTAGAGCGGACGGTAGTACTGCGCATCGTCGCGCAATCCGTCGATGTAGAAGTCGGCCGTGGTAGACTGGCCGCGAATGTAGACGGCGTCGCGGTGGCCCTCGCCGGTGTCCTGCGAGACGCCGGGCACGAAGCGCAGCGCCTCGGCCATGCCGCGCAGCGCCTGGTCGTCGAGCTGGTCGCGGGTGATGACGCTGACGGCCTGCGGCACGTCGATCAGCGGGGTGGGGGTCTTGGTCGCGGTCGAACCGTCGTCGCTCGCATAGCCCATCATGGTGGCAGTCACCACGATGTCGCCGGGCAGATAGTCGCTCGGCGGCGGTGCTTCGGCCCGGGCCGGAGCGGCGATCACCGAAAGGGCTGTGCCGAGCAGGAGGGCGGGGGCAGCGTGACGCGCGGAAGAAGGCAATGGTAACTCCGATGCTTGATGAAAACGATTCTCAACAACGCCGATATTGAGAACTATTCGCACAAGCAACAGGCAATTTGCCATTGCACCGGGTTTTGGGCGTCGCCATTGGGGTTGATGAAAGGAGACCAGGGCCATGAAGGTGACCATCTGGCACAACCCGCAATGCTCGAAATCGCGCAACACGCTCGAACTGCTGCGCAGCCGACAGGACGTCGAGGTCGAGGTGGTCGAGTATCTCAAGGCGCCGCCGAGCCGCGACAAGCTGGCCCAGCTCTACCGCGACGCCGGCATGGCGCCGCGCGAAGGCGTCCGCACGCACGGCACCGACGCGAGCGAGCGGGGACTGACCGAGGCGGACGACGCCACCGTGCTCGACGCGATGGCGGCGGACCCCAAGCTCATCGAGCGCCCGCTGGTGGAAACCGCGAAAGGCGTGCGCCTGTGTCGCCCTCCGGAGCGGGTCCTGGACATCCTCTGATCGCGCCCTGCTTGAATCGCGGGACGATATCTGCAAACGCCACGGGTTCTACGGGTCCGGCAAGCGGGCCGCCACTGGGACGCCGAGTCGATGGATAGCAGCGAGGTGGCGCGCGAGCGCCGCGGGGCGAAGCTGATGCGCAAGGTCACGCGCGCGCTCGGACCGGCGGGCGTCTTCTTCCAGGGCTTTCTCAAACACCCGAAGATGGTTGGATCGATCATTCCCTCGTCCGCCGCCACGATCGACCGCATGCTCGCTCCGGTGAAGTGGGACGAGTGCAAGGTCTTCGTCGAATATGGCCCGGGCGTCGGTACCTTCTGCCGCCCCGTGCTCGACCGGCTGGGGCGCGACGGCGCGCTGGTGGTGATCGATACAAACCCGCTCTTCATCGACTATCTGCGCCGCACGATCGGTGACAGCCGGTTCCACCCGGTTCTCGGCTCGGCGGCGGACGTCGAAGAGATCCTCGCGGCGCTCGGCCTGGACAAGGCCGACTACGTCCTCTCCGGCCTGCCGTTCTCGACCCTGCCCGAAGGCGTTGGCCCGGCCATCGCCGAGGCGACCCACCGCGTCGTTCGTCCGGGCGGTGCGTTCATGACCTATCAGTTCAGCACGACGGCGCGCGATCTCACCGCGCGGCACTTCCGCCGCGTCGATACCGGGTTCGCCTGGTGGAACATCCCGCCCTGCCTGCTCGCCTGGGGCTGGCAGGACTAGGCGCGCACGTCAGTCGAACGTCTCGGCGATCTGCGAGCCCGAAGGGCCGGCGAGTTGCCCGTGCATCGAGACCAGGATCGCGCTGAGCAGCATCGCCGCCACCATTCCAAGCACGCCTGAAAGCAGCGACACCGTCACCAGCGATCCGGTCCCCATGACCGCGCCGGCCGCGATGCCCAGCGCGCCCATGACCATCATCATCAGCATGGCCAGCACGATGTAGACCACGAACAGCAGCGCGAAGAACCCGAGGATGGCCCAGGCGCGCTGCCGGGTCAGCCGCCACGAGCGGCCGAGCGCCTTTGCCGGGTTGAACTCGCGATCGAGCACGATTGCCGGCAGGGTGACCGAGAACCGCCCGAAGATGTAGAGGACGCCGACGAACAGCGCGATGTAGAGCAGGCCGACCATGGCGAAGATACCGCCGCCGCCCTGCGCTGCGCCCGTGACCGCCATGACGGCCGCACCGATCAGTCCCATCACGATCGAGAACAGGATGAAAAAGACGAAGTAGGCCAGGGCGAACAGGATCATCGCCCCGATCACCGTGGGCAGCGCACGAAAGGCCCGGCCGATCGATTCGCTCACCGTTGGCCGCTCGTCCCCCATCAGCGCGATCATCGCCATGTAGCCGACCGACTGCAGCACGAGCGCGATCAGCCCATAGCCGAGGAACGAGGGCGCCATCGCCTCGAACCGCCGCGCGGCCGCATCCGGATTGCCCTCGACGGCGGCGAAATTGAACACGTCGGGCACGGAAAAGTAGAACAGCAGCGAAGGCAGCAGCATGAAGATGCCCGCGATGACCGCGAGGAGCTGGAAGTTTGACTTCACCAGCACCATGGCCTGCGACCAGGTGCGGTTCATTTCGAATTCCATCGCGGTAACCCTCTCGACTTGCGGTTGCTCTTGATAAACCCGCGCGTCATCGCCACGCAATCGCCGATGACCGGCACTCCCCAGTCCCCTGTCGAATGGCGACGCGATTACGCGCCCGTTCCCTATCGCGAGGCGCTGGCGTTGCAGGAAGCGCGGAATGCGGGAATCGCGGCCGGAGATGCGAAAGAGACGATCTGGCTGCTCGAACATCCGCCTGTCTACACCGCCGGCACCAGCGCCGATCCCGCCGAGCTGGTCGACCCCCGCTTCGAGGTGATCGAGACCGGGCGCGGCGGACGCTACACCTATCACGGCCCGGGCCAGCGCGTCGGCTATGTCCTGCTCGACCTCGGCAAGCGCGGGCGCGACGTCCGCTGCTTCGTCCACGCGCTGGAAGACTGGATCATCGCGGTGCTGGGGGACTTCGGAGTCGAGGGATGGCGGGCCGAAGGCCGGGTCGGCATCTGGACCCGCGACGTCGACGGGCGCGAGGCGAAGATCGGTGCCATCGGCGTGCGCGTGCGGCGTTGGGTCACGATGCACGGTTTCTCGATAAACCTGGACCCCGACCTGTCCCATTTCGGCGGCATCGTGCCGTGCGGCATTGCGGAATACGGGGTGACCAGCCTCGCCCGGCTCGGAATCGCGGTTGCGCCGCGGGAGTGGGATGAGGCATTGGAGCGCCGCGCGGGCGACTTCCTCGCCGCGCTCGCCAAGTCGGAGTGTGCCGTTTGACCCGCTATCGCCTCCTCCCCGCAGCTGCGCTGGTGCTGCTTGCCGCGTGCGGCGACAAGGAAAAGCCGCAGGAAGGCCGGCTGCAGGGCGAAGTGCTCGAAGGAACCATCAGCGACGAGATGGTTCAGTTCGACCAGGTCAGGTCGCAGGCTCCGCTGGCCGAATCCGTCGACGACGGCGGATCTTCGGGCGAGAGCGCGGCACCTGCCGTTCGGTCCGGCGACGAAGCGGCCGGAGTCGACGCCGCGCAACCCACGCCGACGCCGGCCGAAACGCCCGTCACGACCACGGACGGGCAGCCCGGCTAACCGCTACTGCACCCGTTCCAGCAGTTTGCGCGCCTGATCGAGGTGCGGCTGATCGATCATCCTGCCGTCGAGCTGAAGCGCGCCCATGTCCGGCTGTGCGGCAAAGGCGGCGACGATCGCGCGTGCTTCGGCGATTTCCTCGTCGGTGGGAGTGAAGGCGGCGTTGATCACCTCGACCTGGCTCGGATGGATCGCCAGCATCCCGGCAAACCCGTCGGCGCGGCTCTCGCTTGCCACGCGGCGCAGGCCGTCGAGATCGCGGAAGTCGGCATGCAGGGTGTCGATCGCCAGCACGCCGCTGGCGTGCGCTGCGAGCACGACCATCGCGCGGACCATGCGGAAGGCGTCGGTCCAGTGCCCGGCCTCGTCGCGCTTGCGGCTGGCGCCGATCGCGGCAGACAGGTCCTCCGCCCCCCAGGTCAGTCCGGCAAGGCGGGGGATTTGCGCATCGGCATAGGCGGCGATGCCCAGCGCCGCGGCCGGCGTCTCGCTGACCAGCGGCAGGATCTTCGTCGAACCGGCGGGAATGCCGAAGCGGCCTTCCAGTTCGTAGAGTTCGGCGGCGAGGATGCGCAGCTGCTCCGGCCCGGCGGCCTTGGGCACCATGATCCCCGCCGGTGCGGCAGGCATGACCGCGGCCAGATCCTCGCGCCACAGGCCCCCGTCGAGCGGGTTGATCCGGACCCAGCGCTGGGCGGCGATCGGCGGTTCCTCGAGCCAGGCGCCGGCAACCTGCCGGGCGTAGACCTTCGACTGCGGCGCGACCGCATCCTCGAGATCCACGATCAGCACGTCCGCGCCGAGATCGGGCGCCTTGGCCAGCTTCCGGTCGCTGTCGCCCGGGACGAACATCCAGGATCGCATCGGCATGTCACACAACTCCTTCTCGGAAAATCGCTATAGCCAAGCAGGGCGCAGACTCTAGAGGGCAGGCATGACCGCCCGTACTCCCGCACCCTGGCTGCTGCTCGCCATGTTGCTGACGGGCAATGCCGCGCTGGCGCTGGGCCCGTGGTTCGTGCGGCTGGCCGACAGCGGGCCGATCGCCGCGGGATTCTGGCGCATCACGTTGGCCCTGCCGGTGCTTTTCATGTTCGCCCGCTGGCAGGAAGGTGCCTCCCCCGAACCGGTCCCGCGCAAGCTTGCCTGGGCCATCGCGCTCGGCGGTGCGTTCTTCGCACTCGACCTGGCGAGCTGGCACATCGGCATCGGCTACACCCGGCTCGGCAACGCGGCGCTGTTCGGCAATTCTGGCAGCCTGATCCTGATGGTCTGGGGTTTCATCGCCTGGCAGCGGTGGCCGCGGGCGCGCGAATGGCTCGGGGTCGTTGCCGCCCTTGTCGGAGCCTTCATCCTGCTCGGCCGCAGCTTCGAGATCTCGGCCCAGACGCTTTATGGCGACCTGTTCTGCCTGCTCGCGGGGCTGCTTTACGCCGGGTACCTGCTGATCCTGCAGGATGCGCGCCGTGCGATGGGATCCTGGCGCCTGCTCGCCCGCTCGACCGCGGCTGGCGTTCCGGTGCTGCTGCTCGCGGCCATCGCGCATGGCGAGCCGGTCTGGCCGCACGACTGGGGCCCGGTCGTTGGCCTTGCCCTGTCGAGCCAGCTCATCGGGCAGGGGCTGCTGGTCTATTCGCTGCGCCACTTCTCGCCGCTCGCCATCGGCCTTGCCCTGCTGACCCAGCCCGCGGTCGCCTCGCTCGCGGGGTGGATCGCATTCGGCGAGACGCTCGCCCCGCTCGACGTCCTCGGCATGGCCTTGCTCGCCGCGGCCCTCGTGATCGCGCGCGTCGCAGGAGAATCGACGGCGGCGAATCCCGCTGATAAAAGCCCTGCCTGAGGGGCAAGCGCACGACGCGGAGTCGGCGCGAACGGGGGGAAGAACAATGCAGCAAGCTGTCGATGCGAAGGGCTGGGACACCGGCTACGAGTGGAAGATCATCCTGATCCTGAGCCTGACGTTCGGGCTCGTGGGCCTCGACCGGTTCATCCTGCCGGTCCTGTTTCCGGCGTTCATGGACGAACTCGGGCTGACGTACGCCGATCTTGGCAACCTCGTTGGCATCCTCGCGGTGTTCTGGGGCCTTTCCGCCTTCGCCATGGGCTTCCTGTCGGACCGCGTGGGGCGCCGCAAGGTGCTAATCCCGGCGGTCGTCATCTTCTCGCTGATGTCTGCCTTCTCGGGCATGGTCGGCGGTCTCGTCAGCCTGCTGCTGATCCGCGCGATCATGGGCCTGGCCGAAGGTCCGGTGGCGTCGATCGGCGTGGCCGTGGCGGTCGAGGCGTCGCATCCCAAGCGGCGCGGCATGAACAACGGCATCTTCCAGTGCATGATTTCCCTTATGGGCAATGCCGTCGGGCCGATCATCGCCACCCAGTTGCTGCTGGTGACCGACTGGCGGTCGGTGTTCCTGCTGGTCGGCATCCCCGGCCTGATCATGGCGGCGGTCATGTGGTTCCTGGTGCGCGAGCCCGCCGCCGCGCCGGCCGGCAGCACGCCGGTGGAACGGCCGAGTTTCACGAGCCTGTTTTCCCACCGGAACGTCGGGCTCTCGATGCTCACGCTGATGTGCGCGATGGGCGGCATCTTCGTGATGGGCGCGATGATGCCGAGCTACCTAACCGACTACCTCGGCCTGACCGTTCAGCAGATGGGCTATGTCACCTCTGCGATCGGTTTCGGGGGCGCGCTGGGCCAGTTCGCCATGCCGACCCTGTCGGACTTCATCGGTCGCAAGATCACGATCCTGATCTCTTACCTGCTGGCGGCCGTGTTCATCTGGCTGTTCGTGCGGACCGGGGTGGACAACCTTGCCGCGCTGTTCTGGCTGCTGTTCTTCGCCGCGCTGTTCAACTTCTCTGCGCTGGCAACGCTTGCCGGGCCGGTCGCGGCCGAGGCTGCGCCGGTCGGCATGATCGCCTCGGTCGCCGGGCTGGTGATCGGCGCGGGCGAGGTTTTCGGCGGGGGAATAGCGCCGATGATTGCCGGGCAGATCGCCACGTCGAGCGGGATCCAGAACGTCTTCACGTTCGTGATCGCCAGCTTGATCGTCGGCTTCGTGATCGCGCTGTTCCTGAAGGAGACTGCGCCCCGCAGGATCGAAGGACCGGTCGCGCTTGTCTGACACCGCGTGGCTCCCCCCTGCCGCGCGCGTGACCTGGGCCCAGGGGGCTGGTAGCAGCGCGGCATGAGGGAGTTCATGCGAATGCCGACAATCCGTTACGCCGCCCCGCTCGCGGCCGCCCTGCTGGCCGGTTGCGCCACCGTCCCGGCCGCGGCGCCGCCAGCCAGGCCCGTCCCCGCCGAGGTCATCGCCCACCCGACCGATGCCGAGGTCAACGCGGCCTTCGAGAAGATCGGCCAGAGCTACATCGACATCTACACCGCGCTCGACCCTGTCGCCGCAACCGGGCTGGGCGACCACACGCACGATGCCGAGCTGCCCAAGCTGGGCGCCGAGGCGCGCGCGACCGAGGCGGCCATGTACCGCAATCTGCAGCAGGCGCTCGGCCAGATCGACCGCGCACGGCTGACGCGCGAAAACCAGGTCGACTTCGCCATGCTGCAGAACCAGCTTGCCTACAGCCTGTGGGATCTCGAGACCCTGCAGAGCTGGGCGTGGAACCCGCAGATCTACAACAACACCGCCGCCAACGCGATCTACTCGCTGGTCGCCCGCGACTTCGCGCCCTGGCCCAGGCGGTTCGAGACCATCGTCAGCCGGATGGAGAAGATCCCGGCCTATCTGCGCACTTCGCGCGAGCAGCTCGATCCGGCACGGGTGCCCAGGGTCTATGCCGAAACGGTCTCGCGCCAGAACGCCGGCTTGATGGAGATCGTCGATGCCGCGCTGCTGCCCGAGGTGGAGCGCAGCGGCGTCGAGCGCACGCGGTTCGATGCGGCGCTGGCGAACCTGAAGGCCGCGATGGCCGAGCAGCAGAAATGGTACGACGAAGTCCTGGTGCCGAACGCCAGGGGCGACTTCCGTCTCGGCGCGGACCTGTACGACCAGAAGATGAAGTTCTCGCTCCAGAGCGACATCTCGCGGGCCGAACTGAAGGCGAGCGCGCAGGCGGCGTTCGACGAGGCGCGGGCGCAGATGGAAGCCGTGGCGCGCACCTTCCCCGAGTGCGACAAGGGCACCCAGCAGCAGGCTATCGAGTGCGGCCTCGCCAAGTCGTACGCGCGCCGCGCCACGCGCTCGACGCTGGAAGAAACTGCCCGCGAAACCCTTGCGCAGGCGACCGCCTTCACGGCCGCAAAGGGTTTCGTCGGCATGCCCAACGGACCGGTCAAGATCGTCACGATGCCCAAGTTCCAGCAGGGCAATGCCGTCGCCTATGACGATCCGCCGGGCGCGCTGGAACGCGACCAGCCCAATTTCTTTGCCGTCTCGCCGATCCCGCAGGACTGGAGCGACGCGCAGGCGACCAGCTTCCTGACCGAGTACAACTGGTACATGCTGCAGGAGCTGTCGATCCACGAAGGCGTGCCCGGGCACTATCTGCAGCTCGATCACGCGACCCGCTTCCCCAGCCTGGTGCGCGCGGTGCTGATGTCGAGCCCCTTTGCCGAGGGATGGGCGGTCTATTCAGAGCGTGTCATGGCCGAACAGGGCTATCTCGGCGGGCGCGACACGGTCGACGGCCGCCTGTTCGAGCTGACCATGCTCAAGATGCGCTTGCGCTCGGTCGCCAACACTCTGCTCGATATCGGCATCCACACCGAGGGGATGACCCGCGACCAGGCGATGGACCTGATGATGAAAGGCGCCTTCCAGCAGGAGAGCGAGGCGGCTGGCAAGTGGCTGCGGGCGAACCTGTCCTCCGTCCAGTTGCTGAGCTATTTCAGCGGCTACGAGGCACACCTGGCGCTGCGGCGCGAGGCTGAGAGACGCTGGGGCAGGGATTTCGACCTGCGCAACTACCACGACGCGGTCCTGGCCCACGGCTCGCCCCCGCTGAAGTACGTCCGCGAGCTGCTGTTCGACCTGCCAATCGAATAGCGCTGTCCGATCAGGCGCAGGCTCGGCTGAAACTGGCGTATCGCGCCTCGGCGTCCTGCATGTCGGGGCCCTTCAGGTTGGTGCGGATCTGTTCGATCAGCAGGTCGCCCTGCTGACGCAACAGCCGGCGGCGGCCCGCGTCGTTCACCGGCATGGCGGCGCGACGCAGCACGTCGAACATGACCAGCGCGGCGATATGGCTTGTCGCGACCGCACTGCGCATCGCGCCGAAACCGCGCTGCAGGTAATGATCGAAATCGTCGGGCAGGGGGAAGACGATCTCCGCCAGGTCGCCGTCTCCGTCGGAATCGCGGTCCATCTTGACCAGCTCGCGTGCGCCGAGTTCGGCCGTCGCCGCGCCGAGCCAGTGAAGCGAGGTGATCGCCGTGAACGGATCGTTGATCCCGGGCGAAAGCGCGCGCAGGCCGATTTCGACCAGCTCGTCGATCAGGAACTGGGGGTCCTGTTCGGGCGTGCGGGTGGCGCCGAAGCTGAAGCAGTCCTCCACGTCCCAGCCTTCGAGGTCGGCATCCTCCCCGTCGACCTCGACCGCGCGGGCAAGTGCCATGCCGCGATGGACGAAATCGCCGGTGCGCACTTCCAGCGCTATCAGCGAGTTGCGTTTCTGGGCGCCTTTGCACAGGCCGTTGAAGTCGATCATCTGCACGTAACCGGTCGACTTCGCGAGGACGCGCGCGCCACCTTCGGGCGAGGGCGGGCCCTCCAGACCGCTGTTCTCGTCGGGGAAGGACCGGCGTATCGCGTCCAGCAGCCGCCGGCCGATGCCTTCGAGCACGGTGTTGATGCGGATCGAGCTGGGGATGTGATTGAGGAAATAGACCAGCACTGCGATCGACAGCGCCATCAGGCCATAGGCGACCAGCAGCGAGAGCTGGGGCACGAAGCCGGGCAGGGCAGTGCTCGCCGCGTCGGCCGCGCTGGAGGCGGCCTCGTCCTCGGCGCGGACGGTGCGCAGCACGGTGATGGCATAGACGAAGGTGCCGATGAAGGTCGCCAGGCTGAGCTGGTTTCCCCGGTCCTCCATGAAGTTCGTCAGCAGCCGCGGGCCGTAGGTGCCGCTCGCATAGGCAACCGCGGCAATGGTGATCGAGAAGACCGTCGAGGCGACTCCGATCATCGAGGCGGCAATCACCTGCAGCAGGTTCGAAGCCGATTGCGGCCGGGCGGGAACGATGATCGAGATGTCGTTCAGCACGTCGGCGAAACCGTTCCGGTCGAGGTAGATCATGCCGAACGCCAGCAGCGCCGCGCCGAGCGAAAAGAGCGCCGGATAGAACCAGTAGGTCGCGTTGAGCCGCGCCCAGAGCCAGCGGATTTGTGCCCTCATGCGACAGTCAACGCACGAGGGGCCGCGGGGTGCCTCAGACCCGCCCCAGGTCGCCCTTGCCTATCGTCCCGCTGGCCATCTCGAGCATCCGGTCGAGGCTCTGCTTGGCCTTCAGGCGCAGGCCTTCCTCGATCTCGATGCGGGGTTCGAGGTCCCGCAAGCAGGCGTAGAGCTTCTCCATCGTGTTGAGCGCCATGTAGGGGCAGATGTTGCAGTTGCAGTTCCCGTCCGCCCCGGGTGCACCGATGAAGGTCTTGCCCGGCAGGGCCTTTTCCATCTGGTGGATGATGTGCGGTTCGGTTGCGACGATCAGCGTGTCGCCGGTCATCGTCTTGGCATAGTTGAGGATGCCGCTGGTCGAGCCGACGTAATCGGCATGATCGATGATGTGCGGCGGGCATTCCGGGTGCGCGGCGACCGGTGCGTCGGGATGCTGGGCCTGGAGCTTGATCAGCTCCCTTTCGCTGAACGCCTCGTGCACGATGCACACGCCCGGCCAGAGCAGCATGTCACGCCCGAACTTGCGGTTGAGATAGCCGCCAAGGTGCCGGTCCGGCCCGAAGATGATCGGCTGGTCTTCCGGGATCTGGCTGATGATCGTTTCCGCGCTGGAGCTGGTGACGATGACGTCCGACAGCGCCTTAACCTCGGTCGAGCAGTTGATGTAGGTCAAGGCGATGTGGTCGGGATGCGCCTCGCGGAAGGCGCGGAACTTGTCGGGCGGACAGCTGTCTTCGAGGCTGCACCCCGCGTCCATGTCGGGCAGCACGACGATCTTTTCCGGGCTGAGGATCTTGGCCGTGTCGGCCATGAACTTCACCCCGCAGAAAGCGATCACGTCGGCGTCGGTTTCGGCCGCCTTACGGCTCAGCTCGAGACTGTCGCCGACAAAATCGGCCAGGTCCTGCAGCTCCGGCTTCTGATAGTAATGCGCCAGGATGACCGCATTGCGCTCCTTGCGCAGGCGATCGATTTCGGCACGCAGTTCGGTGCCCGAGAGCGGCATGGTGGTCTGGCTGGTCATGCAACTCAGATGGTCGCGAACCCCAGGCCGATCAACCCTTAAGCGCCTGCACCAGAGCGGTGAGCGGCAGTGTGTTGACGGCCAGGTTCGGGAGCAGGGTGACCGTCACGAGGACGCCAAGGCCCCACAGGTAGGCGGGGTGCATCTTCCGCCGTGCGCGCAGGTCGTAGGCGATGGCCACGGCGAAGAACAGCAAGTGTCCAGGGAAGAGCATGTAGCTGATGTGATCGCCGATGAGCGGAACGGGCACGAAACGGCCGAGGCCCGGCCCGATCAGCACGATTGTCCCGCCCAGCATCAGGCGCTTGTGCCAGTCCGCCTGCTTGCGCATCACGATGCCGCCCCACGTCAGGGCGAGGAAGCCCAGCACCGTGCTCATGTCGAGGGCGATCATGTACTCGGGCCGGAAGAAGGGAGGCGTCCGTCCGGAAGAGGTGTTGAAGGCGAGGACCATCGCCCCCATTGCCAAGACCCAGAGGCTGTAACCGGCCGCAAAGACGCCCAGTCGCCGATGCAGGGCAGTGTTGTCGCGCGCTACCAGTCCGTTCTGCAGCACGAACAGCGCCAACCAGCCCATCAGCGAGACTCCATGGAGGTGAACCCACCACGGCGAGGCAAAGGTCGAAGCGCCGACGACTATGAACAGTGTAAACCCGGCAATCGTCGTCAGGGCGATTGCGAGGGACAGATAGAAGAAGAACCAGCGTTCGCGCCGCAAAGCGGTCGACGGTGCCGGCGATAAAGTAGCCACGAGGCACCTCCCCCAATGAGAGCCGCGACCTGTCGCGGGGTGTGCCGCAACCCGTGGAGAAGTCAATCCACTCGCATCAGCCGCTCGCGTCAGCCCGGAGATTTTTCCCCGTCGAACGTGACGTCGACCTTCACATCGCCATAGCCCGCGATCTGCAGCGGAATGGCGAGGTTCTGACTGATCGCCTCCTTCGCGGCCGATCGGGCCAGGTTAAGAATTTCAGGGTTACGGGCAAACTCGCTCGCCTTGCGCTCGGCCTGGGCGGAATTGTTGCGTGCCAGGTCCTGCGCGGCACCGCCGGTGACGAAATTGCCGTCGGTGAACAGGCGCGCCGACTTCTCGTCCAGATTGGGGATGGACGTCTGCAGCGGCGGCAACTGCACGCTAAGCGTGTCGCTGCCGTCGTCCCACTGCATCCGGTCGCGGCCGACACTGGCGAGATTGATGCGGTATTCCACCGTCGCGGGCACGATCATCGCCTGGCGGGCCTTCAGGATCGGGACGCCCAGCACTCCCCGACTGTCGGTGCTTTCGGCGACCACTTCGAACCGGCTGGAAAAGACCGTCAGCGAATTCTGCTTCTCGAACGCCAGCATTGCACTGGCCACAGGGTCGCCTTCCTCGCGGTAGAAGAAGGCGCGCCAGCCGAGCCAGGCCGCGAGCGCGAGCATCAGGATGAACAGGATCCACGGCACCATCTGCACGCGGGCAAGCGCGACCTCGCGCTGCGGCTTGGGATCCGGGCGCAGGGTGCTCGTCTCGTCGCGAGTCAGCTTGTCGTTGTCCATACGTCTCCCGAACGGGCGACATGCCCCCGGCGTTCCAGATCGAGCAGGTGGGCGAGAACCGACATCCCGGCCGCCGGCCAGAGGAATTCAGCCACGCCCTTGTACATCTGCGGCACCAGCGCCGAAATCTCCTGGGGAGCATCGCCCAGCAGCCTGAGAATCTGCCGTTCCCGCTGGCGGCGATGGCCGATCATTCCGCGCACCAGTTGCCGCGGGTTGCCGATGGCGGGGCCGTGAGCGGGGTAATAGGTGCGATCGTCGCGGACCTGCAGCAGTTCGAGGCTCGCCATGTAAGCCGCCATGTCGCCGTCGGGTGGCGCCACCACGGTGGTCGACCAGCCCATTACGTGATCGCCGGTGAAAAGCGCGCCCGTGTCCTCGAGCGCGAAGCACAGGTGGTTCGAGGTATGGCCCGGCGTGGCGAGAGCGGTCAGGGTCCAGCCGGGGCCGGAAACGGTCTCTCCGTCGGCCAGCACGCCGTCGGGCGCATAGTCCTGGTCGAACGGCGCGTCGGCACGGGGGCCGGACGTTTCCAGCACCAGCGGCGCGCAGCCGACGATGGGCGCGCCCGTCCGCGCAGCCAGCGGGCGCGAGGCGGGGGAGTGGTCGCGATGGGTGTGGGTGCACATGATTGCCACCACTTGCGCATCGCCGATGGCGCCTTCCAGCGCGGCGAGATGCGCCTCGTCGGCCGGGCCGGGATCGATCACCGCCAGCCCTTCCGCATCGCCGACGAGATAGGTCTGCGTGCCGGTGTAGGTGAATGGCGAGCCGTTGGGCGCGAGCACGCGCCGCACGAGCGGTTCGAGCTGCTCGATTTCGCCGGTTGGCCAGGGTTGCGGGGGCATTGCCATGACCTGCATATGGCGACGGGGAGACGATATGGAAACGACCGAGCAACTGATCCTCGTTCTCGACGAAGGCACGACTTCGACGCGGGCGATGCTGTTCACCGCCACCGGCGAACCGCGCGGCGTGGCGCAGCGGGCGTTGACCCAGCACTATCCACGGCCCGGCTGGGTCGAGCACGACGCAGGCGAGATCTGGCAGCGGACGCTCGCCTGTGCGCAGGAAATGATCGCCGCGGGCGGCGGGCCCGAACAGATCGCCTGCATCGGCATTACCAACCAGCGCGAGACGGTGGTGGCGTGGGACCGGAACACCGGCGAGCCCCTCGCCCGCGCTATCGTCTGGCAGGACCGGAGGACGGCGCAATTCTGCCAGGTGCTGCGCGAGGCCGGGCGGGAAGCGCAGGTCCAGGCCGAGACGGGGCTGCTGCTCGATCCCTATTTCTCCGCCACGAAGATGCGCTGGCTGCTCGACAACGAGCCAGCCGTGCGCGCCGCGGCCCACGCGGGGACGCTGGCACTTGGGACGGTCGAATCGTGGCTCGTCTTCAAGCTCACAGGAGCGTTCTTCAGCGATGCGGCCAATGCCAGCCGCACTCTTCTGCTGCCGCTCGCCGAGCCCTCGTGGGACGAGGACCTGTGCGGCCTGTTCGGGGTTCCGCGCGGCGCTCTGCCCGAGGTGGTCGACAGTTTCGGGACATTTGGCGAAACCACCTTGTTCGGTGCGCCAGTTCCCGTGACCGGTCTGGCCGGCGATCAGCAGGCGGCGACCATCGGGCAGGGGTGTCTCGCGCCCGGACAGACGAAGGCGACTTACGGGACGGGGGCCTTCATCCTCGCCAACATGGGCGAACGTATTCCGCGTTCGGAGAACCGCCTGCTCGGCACGGTGCTGGCCCAGGCGGGCGGTCGCCGGACCTATGCGCTCGAGGGGTCGGTCTTCGTCGCCGGCAGCCTGTTCCAATGGCTGCGCGATGCCTTGCAGATGATCGTCAGCGCACCGGAGAGCGAAGCACTTGCCCGTTCGGTACCCGACAGCGCGGGTGTGGTGGTGGTCCCTGCCTTGTCGGGCCTGGGCGCGCCGCATTGGCGGGCCGAGGCGCGCGGGGCGATCACGGGGCTGAGCTTCGCCGCCACGCGCGCCCACGTCGTGCGCGCCGCGCTGGAGGCGATCAGCCACCAGACGCAGGACCTGGCCGCCGCTTTCGCTGCCGACGGAGCGCCATGGATTTCGCTGAAGATCGACGGCGGCATGAGTTCGAACGACTGGCTGGCGCAGGATCTGGCCGATCTGTTGCAGGTGCCGGTCGTGCGGCCCGCATTCGTCGAAACCACCGCGCTTGGCGCGGCGATGCTCGCGGCGGTGGGGGCCGGGCTGCACTCGTCGCTGGATGCGGCGGCGGAGGCCATGATCGGCAGCACGGTGCAGTTCGAGCCGGCGATGCCGGAGGACGTACGCGCCGCCCGCCTCATGGCCTGGCGGGCAGCGCTCGCCAAAGTCTGAGTTCAGCGCAGTCCCATCTCCGCGCCAAGCCGCTCGCGCAGGCGATGGATTGCGGCCGGGTACATCCGGAAGCGGTCGCGCCACGCGGCATCGAGGCGGGCGATCCGCGCATGAAAGCGTTCGGTCCGCCGGATCAGTTCGACGAGGCCGGGGCCGAGCATGGCGAGCTGTCCGTCGTCGGCCGCCGGCTGGCCGGCGGGCAGGCGGCCGTGGTGGCGCAACTGGAACTCGCTCAGCTCGCCGGCGAAGTAGGCCCGTTGGTTGAGGAGCCAGGCGATGGCATGCATCATCCGCGTGGTCGTGCGCAGCGCCTCGCACGAAAGCGCGATGCGGGCGAGATCCTCGTCTGCCCCCGCCAGGTCGAGCCGGCCCGACAGGTCGAACGCGGCCCGCACCTCGTCGGCCATGGCCAGAGCCTCGGCATAGAGCGATTCGATGATCGTCGGGCTTATGTCCGCGTGGTCCACCATCTTGCACCAACGGGCTAATCGCTGAAGCGGGTTGGCCGCCAGCGCCTTAACCATAGTTTTCCGCCGCCAATTTCCGCTGTCCCGCCGGGACACGGTTTCAGGCGATGATGTCGGGCGTCAGGTAATCCTCGAATGCGGTGATCTGGTCCTTGAGCAGCAGCTTGCGCTTTTTCAGCCGCGCGATCTGCAACTGGTCGGGGCTTCCCGTGTCGGTCAATGCCGCGATCGCCGCGTCCAGGTCGCGGTGCTCGGTGCGCAGGAGTGCGAGGCGGCGGCGCATGTCGTCTTCGTTCACCCTATCCCCCAATCGTACGCCAGGCACGTCGCGTTCGACGCACCGCCGCATGCGACCGGTTCGCCGCGACTTCATTTGGCGAATTAACGATTGTGTGATTTGATGACAATCGCACGGCTCCGGCCGAACAGCCTGAGTCGCGCCGCGGGTCGCACGTCCGCACGCTGATCAGGAGAACACGATGGAAAATTCGCATGTCGCCGCCCTTCAGGCCAAGCACGAAGGGCTGGACCGCCGCTTGCAGGCTGAAATGAACCGACCGGCCCCCGACGATGCGATCATCCAGACGATAAAGAAGCAGAAGCTGCTGCTCAAGGAAGAGATCTCCGGCTTCTGATCCGCGCCACTGATCCGGATCGACCGGCAACTGTTCAAAGGCACGGCGATGCGATAGGCGGCGGGTGATGCCGACTGCCGCCCCATCCGCCGCTGCCGCCGCCCGGTCGATCCTGACCCAGCTCCACGAGCTGATGGCCTCGCGCATCAGCGCGCAGGGCAAGCTCAACCAGGTCGTCGACATCATCGGCGAAGCGCTGAACAGCGAGGTCTGTTCGATCTATCTCCTGCGCGAGGGGATGCTCGAGCTGTTCGCCACGCGCGGCCTGAACCAGAGCGCGGTGCACGTCACCAAGCTGGCAATCGGCGCCGGCCTGACCGGCACGATCGCGCAGAACATCGAGACACTGAACCTCGCCGAGGCGACGACTCACCCGGAGTTCCAGTACCGCCCCGAAACCGGCGAGGAAAAATTCCACTCGTTTGCCGGCGTGCCGATCGTGCGCCGCCAGCGGGCGATCGGCGTGCTGACCGTTCAGCACGTCGAATCGCGCCGCTACGAGGAAGTCGAGATCGAGGCGCTGCAGACCGTGGCGATGGTGCTGGCCGAACTGGTCCGCAGCGCCGGGCTGGTCGACGAGGAAGCGCCGGGCACCATCCCCGAGGCACAGACCGGGCAGGAGGTCCTGCAGGGCCTGCAACTGGTGAAAGGCCTCGGCCTGGGCCAGGCGGTGTTTCACCAGCCGCGGATCTCGATCGAGCAGACCGTGGCCGAAGACACCGAGGCCGAGCGCCAGCGGGTCTACCTGGCGTTCGACAAGATGCGCGAGCAGATCGAGCACATGGCCGGGCAGGCGGAATTCGGCACCGGCGGCGAGCACGAGGAGGTCCTCGAGACCTACAAGATGTTCGCCTACGACGAAGGCTGGGGCCGGCGGATCAACGAGGCAATCGATTCGGGCCTCACGGCGGAAGCCGCGATCGAACGCGTCCAGCAGCGCACCCGGATGCGCATGCGCGAGATCGACGACCCGCTTCTGGCGGAGCGGATGCATGACCTGGAGGACCTGGCGAACCGCCTGCTGCGCATCGTGTCGGGCCAGCTCGGCACTGCGGCGAGCATGGGTCTGCGGCAGGATTCGATCCTCATTGCCAAGAACCTGGGACCTGCCGAGCTGCTGGAATACGACAAGCGTCGCCTCAAGGGCGTGGTGCTGGAGGAAGGAAGCCTGACCGCGCATGTCGTGATCGTGGCCCGGGCAATGGGCGTGCCGGTCGTGGGCCGGGTGCGCAACGCGCGCGGGCTCGTCCGCGAAGGCGACATGCTGTTGCTCGACGGCGATGCATCGATGCTCACGGTGCGCCCCGCGCAAGGCGTCCTCGATGCTTTCGAGGGCCGCCTGGTCCGCAACCGCGAACGGCAGGCCAATTATGCCAAGCTGCGCGAGGTCGAGCCCTTCACGCGCGACGGCCAGCGCATCCAGGTCATGATGAACGCAGGCCTGCGCGAGGACATTTCCATGCTGAGCCTGACCGGCGCCGACGGCATCGGTCTGTTCCGCACCGAGTTCCAGTTCCTCGTGTCCGCCCAGATGCCTTCGCGCGACGGGCAGAAACGCCTCTACAAGGACGTGCTCGACGCTGCCGGAAGCAAGCCGGTGATCTTTCGCACGGTCGACATCGGCGGCGACAAGGCGCTGCCCTATACGCTTTCGGAGACCAGCCGCGAGGACGAGAACCCGGCGATGGGCTGGCGCGCGCTGCGCCTGGCGCTGGAACGTGAAGGCCTGCTGATGGCGCAGGCCCGGGCATTGATCGAGGCGGCCGGCGGCAAGACGCTCAACGTGATGTTCCCGATGGTTTCCGAACCGTGGGAGTTCGAAGCCGCGCGCGCGGTCTTCGAACGCGAGGTGGTCTATCTCCGCAAGCTCAAGAAAACGCTGCCCGAAGCGATCAACTATGGCGTCATGCTGGAAGTGCCCTCGCTTGCCGAGATGCTCGACGTGCTCATCCCGCAGCTGTCCTTCATTTCCATCGGTACCAACGACCTTACCCAGTTCCTTTTCGCGGCCGATCGGGCGAATCCGAAGCTGGCCGAACGTTACGACTGGTTGAGCCCGTCCATCCTGCGCTTTCTGGCGCGCGTGGTGCAAGCGACCAAGGGGCACCAGATCGGGCTTGGCGTGTGCGGCGAGATGGGCGGACGACGGCTCGAGGCCCTGGCGCTGATCGGGCTGGGCATCCGCCGGCTCTCCATCACCCCGGCATCGGTCGGCCCGATCAAGGAACTCGTCCGGCGGGTCGACACCGGCGAAATCGAGGCGGCGATGAAGCAGTGGCTGGTCAGCCCGCCGCCCAGCATGCGCGCCGCGCTGACGCAGTGGGCGGTCGAGCGCGAAATCGAGGTCGAGTGAGGTTTCGCGGGTCCCGCCCTTGACTTGCGCCACAGCTATCCGTCTGTTGGACGAAAATCACGGGTTCGCAGGAACCATGACGCGACGGGAGCGGACATGGAAGAAATGGTCGATGAAACGCAACAGCAGCCGGTCGCCGACACCGTAGGGTCGCGGCTGCGCAGGGCGCGTGAGGCGAAAGGCCTTACGCTCGAGCAGGTCGCCGCGCAGACGCGCATCCCGCAGCGCCACCTCGAAACGATCGAGCAGGGCGACTTCTCGCGCTTGCCGGGGCGCACCTACGCCGTGGGCTTCTCGCGCACCTATGCCAAGACCGTCGGCCTCGACGAAGACGACATCGTCGCCCGGGTTCGCGCCGAGCTCGACGCGCAAGCCGACGAGGAAACCTATCGCCCCGCGACCTTCGAGCCGGGCGATCCTGCCCGGGTGCCCTCGCGCTGGCTCGGCTGGTTCTCCGTCTTCGCCCTGTTGCTCCTGCTCGTGGGCGGGTTTTTCTTCTTCCGCACGATGCTTGCCCCGGCCGGCGAACTTCCCTCGCTGGCAGCTCAGGAAGATGCGGAGCGGGCCGCAGCACAGCGGGCCGCGGCAGCGAATGTTCGCCAGCAACAAGCGCCCGCCGCGATCGACCCCGATGGCCAGGTGGTGTTCACCGCGCTGGAAGACGGCATCTGGGTCAAGTTCTACGATGCGAGCGGGAAGCAGCTGTTGCAGAAGCTGATGGCCAAGGGCGAGAGCTATGCTGTCCCGGCCGATGCGAACGGTCCGCTGGTCTGGACCGGGCGCCCCGACGCCTTCGCCATCACCATCGGGGGCAAGGAAGTCCCGCGCCTGGCCGAAGAAGACATGGTGATGAAGGACGTGCCGGTAACGGCAGAGGCGCTGCTGGCGCGCGAAAGCGCGAGCTCGACGGCGCCTGCCGGGGAAAACACCGCCACTCCCGCCACCTGAAGACCGGACGTCCCTCGACAAGCGAGTCCCGCCTTGGCACAAACGCGCGCGCTCGTTCAGCCGCGGTTCGCGCGTTTCCTGCGATGGCGCGGCGGCATGAGATGAAGGGAATGTTCGATGCGTCTTAAAGCCTGGTCCGCTTCGCGTTTGGCGATGGCAGCGCTGGCACTCGCCGGGGCCGGGATAACGGCGGTCCCGGCGGCCGCGCAGGACGAGTCCCGCCTGCGCAAGATCGAGGCGGAGGTCCGCGCCTTGCAGCGCCAGGTTTTCCCCAACGGTGACGAGCGGTTCTTCCCGCCCGAGGTGGTGACGCCGGCGAACCGCCCCCAGGCGACCACGGTGGGAACGCCTTCGGAAAGTGCCGTGACGGATATTCTCGCCCGGATGAATGCGCTCGAGACGCAGCTGACCCGGCTTACCGCCCGCAGCGAAGAGAACGCCAACGCGATTGCCCAGCTCGAAACCCGGCTGGCCTCGCTCGAGCAGGCAGGCGCGCCGGTGACCCAGGGCGCGACCTCGCAGCCGACCGGCACGCTGGTTGCCCCCGAGCCGAGCGGCGCGAGCCGTCCGGCGTTGCAGCCTGCACGCGCTACGCCGACCCCGGCGCCCACGCCGTCCGCCACGCGCCCTGCGGGGCCGAGCGCAGAGCGGGTGGAGAAGGTGAAGGCTATTCTCAAGCCCGACACGGGGGACGCGGGCGACGACGAATACACCTATGGCTTCCGCCTGTGGGACGCGGGCTTCTATCCCGAGGCGCAACAGCAGTTGAAGCTCTACGTCGACAAGTACCCGGCGCACTCGCGCATCAGCTTCGGGCGGAACCTGCTGGGGCGGGCCTATCTGGACGACGGGCAGCCGCGGGCCGCCGCGCCGTACTTCCTGGAAAACTACCAGAAGGATCCCAACGGCGCCCGTGCGCCCGACAGCCTGCTCTATCTCGGCGAATCCATGATCGCGCTGAAGGACACGACTCGCGCCTGCCGCGCGCTGGCCGAGTTCTCGGCCAAGTATCCGGCGCTCGCCACCGGGCGGCTGCAGGACCAGTATGACAAGGACCGCAAGTCCGTCACCTGCAAGTGACGCGGTAACCCCGGACCAGGCGGCGCGCTTCGCGGCGGCGCTTGGACGGCTGGTGCCCGATGGAGCGAAGCCGGGGCTGGCCGTGTCCGGCGGGCCGGACAGCATGGCCATGCTGCTGCTGGCGCACGCGTCCGTTCCCGGTGGCTTCGAAGTGGCGACAGTCGATCACGGCCTGCGGCCCGAAGCCGCGCAAGAGGCGCAATTCGTCGCGCAAATCTGCGCTGCTCTCGGCGTTCCTTGCGAAGTGCTCGCGGTCGAGGTCGGAACAGGCAACAAGCAACACTCCGCGCGCGTGGCCCGCTACGCCGCGCTGACCGGCTGGGCGTCGCGCCGGGGCCTCGCTGCCGTTGCCACCGCGCACCACGCCGACGACCAGGCCGAAACGCTGCTCATGCGGCTCAACCGGGGGAGCGGCGTTGCCGGCCTGGCAGGGATTCGGGAGAGGGGCTTCTTCATGCGGGACAGAACTCCACTTGTGCGGCCCGTGCTCGGTTGGCGGCGCGCCGAACTGGCGTCGATCATGGAGCGTGCCGGCATCGGCGCCGTGCGCGATCCGAGCAACGACGACGAGAGTTACGACCGCGTGCGCGTGCGCAAGTTTCTCAACGACGCGCCGTGGATCGACGTCGAAGCGCTGGCTCGCTCGGCCGGCCACCTTGCCGATGCCGAGGAAGGTCTGGAGCATTATCACCAGATTACGCTCGGCGAGCATGGCTATGCCGGTCGCGACCTTTCGGGAATCACGAAGCCCCAGGACCTGACGCGGGAGGGCCAGATCCGGCTCGTGGAATGGGCCCTTGCGGAGCGGGGCCGAATGCCGCGCAGGAGCGAAGCCGCCCGCCTGGTCGATGAACTGAACGCCGGACGGGGCGGCAACCTCGCCGGCGTGCTGGTGACCGTCGAGGACGGAGACTGGGTCTTCCGTCCGGAGCCCCCGCGCCGGACTAGCTGATCAGCGCATCGCCCAGGTTGGCCTGTTTGCCGCGGGTGATGATGACCTTGTCGCCTTTCCTGGCGACGGAGTAGAGCTTGCTGACGAAGTCGTTCGGACTGCCGATGCAGCCGTGGCTGGCGTAGCCGTTCTCGACCGTCGCGCCGCCGTGGATGGCGATGCCGTCCCAGGTCAGCCGCAGCGTCCACGGCATCGGCGCGTTGTTGTACTTCTCGGAAATGTTGTGCCGTTCCTTCGACAGGATCGGGAAGGTGCCGAGCGGGGTGGGGTGTTCGTCGGTGCCGAGCAGCACCGCCGCCGCGCCGATTTCGTAGCCGCCGCGGAAAACCGAGAGCACACGCGCGTCGAGGTCGACGGTCACGACCAGTGGCCCGTCGGGTACGCCGGCGTCGTCCCAGTACCAGTCGCCGTACTTGATCGGGCCGTCGATAGGCAGGATGCGCTTGATGACGAACGGGCTCTCCTGTGCCGTCGCCGGGCCGGGCGCCGGTGCAGCGGCCGGCTGGACGGTGGCAGGGGCTTCCGCCGTCGACACACTCACTCCGCTATCGCGCGCGTCGAGCACGTCGGCCGGTGTCAGCCAATCGTCGACCGTCGCAGTTTCCTGCGCCTCGAGCGACTGCCCGGCGAAGAAGGTGGCGCCGAGGGCGAGCACTACCGCCGCCGTCGCTCCGCCGATCCATGTCGTGGCCCTGTTCATGCAGCGACAATGCCGAAGACGGCGCATCAGTGCCAGTCCGCGCGCGGCGCCGTCCCGCTGCGGAACTCGGCCCCTGCAGGAAGTTAACGCTCAGCCGTGCGCGCCGAAGATGTTGGCGATCGCGGTGGTGACGCGAAGCGAGAGCGAATAGGCACGCTCGATCGGGTCGATGTAGCGAGCGCGCAGCGCGCCGTAGCCTTCCTCGCCGCTGTCGGGATAATCGCTCGGCTGATCAACGGCGAAATCGCCCAGCCGCGGGAAGTCGGTCGGGAAAGTGCGCCGCAACTGCGCCAGTGCATCGTCGATCCGCAGGGTGAAGACCATCTCCAGCACGTCGTCGCGGCTCACGTCGTTGGCGCGGCTGAAGGCCGGGATCGAAACGGCGTTGAGGAACATGTGCTGCAGCAGCGCGAGGCGGATGGCCTGCAGCGCGCCGATCTCGCGGCGCACGTCTTCGCGGTCTGCCCTGGGCTGCTCTTCGGGGATCAGGTCGAACAGGCGATGGAGCTTGAGCGCGTCGATCCGCAAGCGGCTCGCGAGGCGGCGAAATACGCCGTTCCGGTCGTCCTGGACGAGATATTCGGCCAGCGCCTGGCATGGCCCGGCCAGGTGCGTCTCGGTCCCGCGATAGGGACGGCTGGCCCAATAGGCCGAATTGAACAGCTCGCCCCAGGCCGCGACGGTCTTGATGCTGGCGAGCGTGTCGGACGCGCGCACGAGCCGCACGAGCTGGCGGCCGCGGGGGCTTTCCTCGAGCAGCTTGGCCAACGCCTCGTAATTGCCCTCCGCCGCGCTGCCGACTCCGGCGATGACGTTCACCGGGTAGCCGAGCTGCTGCAGGATGGCGTTGTGCGGGATGGCGCGAATCTGGCGCAGGCTCATCTCGCGGTCGGCCGAAAGATCCGACTGGCGGCGCGACACGCGGCTGCCGGTAGTGTTGAGCAGGCCCAGGCCGAACGCTGTAATCGCGCGGCTGTAGGTGCGACTCTCGAGGTGTTCGTGCTGGTGGTCGCGGACCGCGCGGTAGAAATCGAGGCTGAGATCCGTCCGGCGGTAGAACGGATCGGCGGGAACGCTGGCGTCGGTCTCGGCCGGATGCAGTTCGGCAATGCGGGCAAGGGTGGCGAGGGCCAGTTCCGGCGTGGCGAAGAACAGGTAGCCGTCGCCGCCCTGGAAACTGACCTCTGGCTCCAGCCTGATGCTCGCGCGGGCGAAGCGCCGCCGCGCCCAGGGCGAGAGGGGCCATTCGAGACGATCCTGCATGCTGCCCGGATGCGCGCCGCGGCCCATGCTCTCGCCGTGGGTGTCGAAAATCAGCGCCGCGACGTCGGTCAGCTCCGCCGCCTTCATCGCCTGCGCCAGCCGCCCCTGCAGCCGCTCGATGGCAAGGCTCGCAGGAATCTGGCCGACGAAGCGCCCGGCGTCGGAAAATCCGGTCTGGATCGCCACTCGCCCCCGCTTCCGCGCGTAAGTTCGGTATTCTTCCTCTGCCAGCAGTTCGTCGAGGAAACGGCCGCCGTGCTCCAGCGCGCTCTCGGTCTCGAACAGGGGCGAGATGTCGACCTTGTCCTCGATCCCGAAGAGCCTGGCGAGATAGAGCGCAGCGAGCATCGTCGCCGGTTCCTCGCACTCGGCAACCAGCATCCGGATCGGCGCGTCGCTGTCGATGTGGTCGAGGATCTGCGCCATGGCGATAAACTGGCGGATCGCGGTCGAACTCTCGATTGCCAGTGCCGCGAAGTTGCTGCGCAGCGGCTTTACGCCGGCGATCGCCTTGCGCAGGTGGACCATCGCGCCCTTGCTGCCGAGATCGAGCTCGCCCTTCGGGTCGAGCCGTCGGCGGATCGCATTGTGCAATTGCTTGGCGTTCACCCGGAAATGAATCCAGCCCATGCCGAGCCCGTCGGCGCGCATCGCCGCGACCAGTGTCTTGAGCGCAACGGCGCGCCCCGGCTCGGCCTCGCGCGCCTCGCGCTCAAGCCGGTCGATATAAGGGGAGAGCGAAAGGCACTTGCGCGGGTCCGTGGCGGTCAGCCGGTTGGCTGCGACCGAAAGCGCCGCCGGGTCCGACAGGTCGGCGGCGAAGTCCTGCGCCCGGTCGCGCGCGTAGTGCGTCGCCGCGCGCAATTCGCCGAGCAGGCCGTGCTCCGGATCGATCGCTTCCAGCGCCGCGACATAACGGGCCAGCCGCTCGGCCTTTTCGGCAAGACGGAAGCCGATCGAGTGGAACCACATGATGTCGGTCCGGCCGTCCATGTCGTAGCCGACCCAGGTGGCGAAACGGAACGGCAGGGGAGCGAAGTCGAGCCATTCGCCCGGCCAGGCATCGCGCGCCACTTGGAGCAGGCGCCCGACGATCCGGTCACGCGCGTCCTGCGCCCGGGCGATGGCGGCCATCGCCGCGGCATGTTCGTGGGCGAGCGTGATGGCGGGCCGCTCGCCCGGATGGACGCAGACGTCCTGCGCACCGCCGCTTGCCCGCTCGGCGACCGCTGCGGTCTGAGCGGGGCCGAGAAGAAATGTCGGGTGGGCTGTAAACACGGCATGCAGCTGCGGCGCTTCCCAGTGACTGCGGAAATCCGCGAAGGTGCCGTCGCTCGCCCTGAAAGCCGCGAGGTTCGCCTCCGGGTCGGTCGGCGCGACGAGGGCGTGCAGCCGGTCGGCGCGCCGTTCGAGCGCGCGGCATTCGAGGTCGGCGATCAGCTCCTGGCAGGCGTCGAGCGACAGTTCGCCTCCCTCGATCCGGCGTGACAGGTCGAGCGAGAGCTGGAAGACCGGGTTGAACAGGGGTGTTTCGCGGGTGCGCCTGTGAAGGTCCTTCAGCCGCGCGATCAGGTCGTCCGCCTTGTTCATGCCAGGTGTTCGCTCGCGAACGCCGCCGCGGCGCCATAGAGGCCGGGCTGCGGGTGAGTGATCATGCGGACGGGGATGCCGCACATCATGCGCTCGTACCGGCCCTTGAACGCGAAGCGTTCGGCAAAGCCGGATCCCGGCAGCAGATCGCGCAGACGCTGGCCGAGGCCGCCGGCGAGCACGACCGCGCTTGAACCGTGCGCCAGCGCATAGTCGCCGCAGACGCTGCCGAACGACTGGCAGAACCGTTCGACCGCCGCGCGGCACAGCGAATCCTCGCCCTCTATGCCGAGTTGCCAGATGGCCTTGTCGTCGAGATTGGCCAGCAGGCGCTGCTCGATCCGGCCGAGGACACTGCGGATCTCCACGATGCCGGGGCCAGAAACCACCCGCTCGACGCTGACCCGGCGATGCCTGTCGCGCAGTTCGGCAAGGAGCATGTCGTCGATTCGGTCGACAGGGGCAAAATCGATGTGCGCGCCCTCGGTTGCCTGGACGTGGTAGCCGCCGGCAAAGCGGTGGAAGTGGGCGACGCCAAGGCCGGTGCCGGGGCCGATCACGCTGACCGTACCGCGGTCGGGCAGCGGTTCGTCGGGGCCGGCGATATGAGCGAGGTCGGCAGGGGCCGCACGGGCCACCGCATGGGCCACGGCGCCGAAGTCGTTGATCAGCGTGATCCGCTCCAGACCAAGCTCCCCGGCGATCCGGTCAGGCCGGAACGACCAGGTGTTGTTGGTCATGCGGATCGTGTCGAGGTCGACCGGCGCAGCGATGGCGATCGCGGCGGCGGCGGGCAGCGATCCCCCCGCCTGCTCGGCATAGGCCTCCCACGCGAGTTGCAGGCTGACGTGGTCGGATGTCTCGAGCGTGACCGGCTCGCCCAGGTCGATGCCGTCCGGGCCGATCGCGGCGCGGGCGAAGCGGGCGTGGGTTCCGCCGACGTCGATGACGATGAGTTCGGTCGTCACAGCCCCCCTTCCGCCAGCATGGCGCTGCCGCCCTGTTCGGCGCCGTCGGCGTGGCGGCGGAACATGCCGAACAGTTCCCGCCCGGTCCCGCGCTCGTCCTCGGTGCCGATCGCCGGGCTGCGGGCGAAGATGTCGGCGCTGGTGGAAAGCTCGCCGGTGCGGCCGCACAGCCTGATGGGGTCCCCGTCCTGCAGAAAGGCCAGCGGGCCGGCGCCGAGCGCTTCCGGGGTGCAGTGGATGGCGGCGGGGACCTTGCCGCTCGCCCCGCTCATCCGCCCGTCGGTGACGAGCGCGACGCGGTAGCCGCGGTCCTGCAGCACGCCCAGTGGCGGGGTCAGCTTGTGCAGTTCGGGCATTCCGTTGGCCCGCGGGCCCTGGAAGCGGACCACCACGATGACGTCGCGGTCGAGCTCGCCCCTGGCGAAGGCCTGGGCCACCGCGTGCTGGCTGTCGAACACCGCAGCGGGGGCCTCGACCGTCCAGCGGTCCGGCTCGACTGCGCTGGTCTTGAAGCAGGCGCGCCCCAGGTTGCCCTGGACGAGCCGCATCCCGCCGTCGGCCTGGAACGGATCGGACGCCGTGCGCAGGATCCCCTCGTCCCCCGAAGGGCCGCAGTCGCGCCAGGCAAGCTCTCCCTCGTCGAACCAGGGCTCCTGCACGTAATCGGCAAGGTCGCTGCCGAACACCGTCATCACGTCGCGGTGCACCAGGCCCGCCTCGAGCAACTGGCCGGTCACGAACGGCAAGCCGCCGGCGGCGTCGAACTGGTTCACGTCGCTCGGCCCGTTGGGATAGACCCGGGCGATCAGCGGCACCGCGCTGCTGAGTTCTGCCAGGTCGTCCCAGTCGAAGGCGATGCCGGCGGCGCGGGCGAAGGCGGGGATGTGGATCGCATGGTTGGTCGATCCGCCTGTCGCCAGCAGGCCGACCGCGGCGTTGACAATGGCCTTTTCGTCGACGCAGCGCGAAAGCGGCCGGTAGTCCGCGCCCTTGGCGGTCAGTCCGGCGATCCGATGGACGGCGGCCCGCGTCAGCGCCTTGCGCAGCGGGGTGCCGGGCTGCACGAAGGCGGAACCCGGCAACTGCAGCCCCATCAGTTCCAGCATCATCAGGTTCGAATTCGCGGTGCCGTAGAACGTGCAGACACCCGGCGCGTGGTAGGACCGGCTCTCGCTTTCCAGCAGTTCGCTGCGGGTCGCCTTGCCTTCGGCATAAAGCTGGCGGACGCGCTGCTTCTCCTTGTTGCCGATGCCGCTGGGCATGGCGCCGGCGGAAATGAAGATCGCCGGCAGGTACCCGAAGCGCAGCGCCCCGATCAGCAGCCCGGGAACGATCTTGTCGCACATGCCCAGCATGGCGACGCAGTCGTACATCGCATGGCTGAGGCCGACCGCAGTCGAGAGCGCGATGACATCGCGGCTGAAGAGCGACAGTTCCATGCCGTCGGTGCCCTGGGTCACGCCGTCGCACATGGCCGGAGTGCTGCCGGCCACCTGCGCGGTCGCCCCGACCTCGCGGGCCCAGAGCTTCATCTGCGGCGGGTAGGCCCCGAACGGCTGGTGCGAGGAAATCGTGTCGTTGTAGGCCGAGATGATGCCGATGTTCGGTCCCGCCTGGCGGGCGATGGATTCCTTGTCCTCGCCCATCGCGGCAAAGCCGTGAGCAAGGTTGGAGCACGGCAGAACGCTGTCCCGGTCGGCGTGGCGGGCACCTTCGGCGTCCATCAGGTCGAGATAGCGGCGGCGCGAACGGGCCGAGCGCTCGACGAGGCGGGCGGTTACCCTTTCGATTGTCGGGTTCAGATTACTCATGCCAGCTTACCCCGTCGCGTTCGGCCAGGGCGATGGCCGCACTGGGGCCCCACGATCCGGCGTTGTATGGCTTGGGTTCCTGTCCTTCGGACGACCAGAGCGCGCGAATGGCGTCGATCCAGCGCCACTGCGCCTCGACCTCGTCGCGCCGCACGAACAGCGTCTGGTCGCCCTCGATCAGGTCGAGCAGCAGGCGTTCGTAGGCGATGCGCCGGACCGAGCCGCTGAAGGCGTCGGGCATGGCAATGTCGAGCGGGACCTCGCGCAGCGCCATCCCATCGCGGTCGAGACCGGGAACCTTGGCCATCAGCGAAAGGCTGATGTTTTCCTCCGGCTGGATGCCGATCACCAGCTTGTTGGGCTTCAGCCTGGCGCTGCTGAAGATCGAATGCGGCACGCATTTGAACTGCACGACGATTTCAGTCACCCGTTCGGGCATCCGCTTGCCGGTGCGCAGGTAGAACGGCACGCCGCGCCAGCGCCAGTTGTCGACGTGGGCCTTGAGCGCGACGAAAGTCTCGCTGGCGGAATCCTTGCCCAGTTCCTCGTCATAGCCCGGCACGATCGCTCCCCCGCTGGCCCCGCCGCGGTACTGACCGGTGACCGATTCGCCGGTCGAGATCGGCCGCAGCGCGCGCAGCACCTTGACCTTCTCGTCGCGCACTTCGTTCGGGCTGAGGCCGCTCGGCGGCTCCATCGCGACCAACGCGAGGAGCTGGAGCATGTGGTTCTGCACCATGTCGCGCAGCGCGCCGCTGGTGTCGTAATAGCCGGCGCGGTCTTCCAGGCCCACGGTCTCGGCCACGGTGATCTGCACGTGCTCGACGGCACGGGCGTTCCACAGCGGCTCGAACAGGACATTGGCGAAGCGCAGGGCGAGGAGGTTCTGCACCGTCTCCTTGCCCAGGTAATGGTCGATGCGGAAGATCCGCTCCTCGGGAAAGGCCGCGGCGACCGCGTCGTTGATCTCGCAGCTCGATGCAAGGTCGTTGCCGAGCGGCTTTTCGAGCCCGATGCGCGCATCCCCGATCCCCGGCCCGCCGGTCAGGCCGACCTTGCGCAGGCCCTCGATCGTGGTTTCGAAAAGGCTCGGTGCGGTGGACAGGAAGATCGCGAGGCGGCGCCCCTCACCGACCTTGGTCGCCAGCTCGGCAAACCCTTCCGGTGTGGTCACGTCGAGCGGCTGGTAGGCGAGGCGGTTGAGGAAGTCGGCCATCCCGCCGCGCCGGTTCGGGGGGAGGAATTTTTCCAGCGCTTGGCGGGCGAAGTTGCGAAAGGCCGCGTCGTCCATCTCCGAACGCGCCGTGCCGACGATGCGCAGGTCCTCCTGCAGCAGCCCGTCGTGGCTCAGCGCGCAGAGCGACGGGAGCAACATGC
>CAWAMV010000003.1:30000-276035 GCA_963783195.1 uncultured Alphaproteobacteria bacterium | reverse complement strand
GCTTCGCAAGATCCCCCGTCGCCCCGAAGAGTACCAGCGTGTTGGCGGTAAATCCCATTCCAGTTCCCTCTGGGCCCGGCAGCTTCGCCTACGGCAAGCGTGCACCATGCTGCACCGCAACAGCGTGTCCCGCAACCCGCTGCCCGGAATTTCTCCAGCTCGCGGGCCTGGGTGCAGGTACGATCATGCGACCGAGCGAACCTCGACCGTCTTGTCGCGGAACTCGGCCTGCCCGAACACGGTCATGAAGGCGACGTCGGCGGCATCGCGCCCGACGCCGATCTTCACCATCTCGGAAGCGTCGGCCATTCCGGTCGCGTCGACGAGGTGCCAGGCCCCGCCGCCCGGAATCGTGGGGTCGGCCAGGAAGACTTCGGCCACGGCATGGAAATCGGGCGGCTCGACGCCCGGGGCATAGACGCTGACGAAGCGCGCCGGGATCGTCGAGGCCCGCGCCAGCGTCACCAACAGGTGCGCGTAGTCGCGGCAGATGCCGTGCCGTTCGACGAAGGTGTCGAGCGCGGTCGTGTTCGTGTCGCTCGAACCGGGCGTGTAGGTCAGGTGGCTCGCCACCCAGTCGCGCAACGCAACGATCCGTGCGCCCCCGTCGCTGTCGGGGAACTCGGCGGAAACGAAGGACTGGAACCTGTCTGCCGGGCAGTAGCGCGAATCGAACAGGTACTCGACCGCCTCGCCCGGCAGGTCGTGCGGCTCGAGCCGGGATAACGTGCCGAGGTCGGGGATCATCCGGTCGACTTCCACGCGGGCGGTATATTCGACCTCGTATTCGCCCTCGGCGTGGAGCCAGATGCGTTCGCCGATCTCGTCCTTGGCGGGCACGCGGGCCTCGTCCTTCGCCTCGGTGAGGCGGCAATGGCTCTCGATGATGCGCTGTTCGGGGATCGCCGCCGCTTCGAACTGCAGGAGGACGTCGGTGGGGTGCTCGAGGTGGAACGAGAACTTCGCTGAAATGTCTATCGGCATATGCCGGGCCAATGCACCGGTCCCGCACCTGTTCCTAGAGCCTGCTAATCTCCCATCGCGTGGGCGACGACATAGCGGCGGCTGCCGTCGGCGCGATGTTCGGCGAGGTAGACGCCCTGCCACGATCCCAGCAGCATCCGCCCGTCGGCGAACGGGATCGTCAGGCTGTTGCCGGTCAGCATCGACTTGATGTGCGCCGGCATGTCGTCGGGCCCTTCGGCGGCGTGTTCGTAACCATCGCCCTCGGGCGCGGCCATCGCCAGCCAGCGCATGAGGTCGCGGCGCACCGCCGGCGCGGCGTTCTCGTTGATCATCAGGCTTGCGCTGGTGTGCTGGCAGAACAGCGTGACGGTGCCCATGCTGATGTCCGCCGAGCGCAGCCAGCTGGTGATGTCGTGCGTGATCTCGAGCAGGCCCTGCCCCTCGGTCTCGAACGTCAGGATCGCGTGTGCCTGGTGCATGGCGTTCCTATATGCGTGAAATGGTAAGACAGTATGAACTGTTCGCCCCGGCCCCGCCAGTCCCCGGCCTGCATCTGGTCGAAGAGGCGGTGAGCAAGGCCGAGGAGGCGGACATCGCCGCGCGGATCGATGCCGCGCCGCTGGCGCCGTTCCAGTTCGGCCAGTGGCAGGGCAAGCGGCTGACGGCGAACTACGGCAGCGCCTACGACTACCAGCGGGGCCGGCCGACCGAAGCGCCGCCGCTGCCGCGCTGGCTGCAGGACCTGCGCGCGCGCCTCGCCCCGCAGCTTGGCCGTGACCCGGAAAGCTTCGTCCAGGGCCTGCTGATCCGCTACGATCCCGGCGCGCAGATCGGCTGGCACCGCGACCGGCCGCAATACGGCGAGGTCATCGGCCTGTCGCTCAGCACGCCTGCCGCGCTGCGCCTGCGCCGACGGACGGCGGATGGCTTCGAGCGGCACAGCGTCGAATTGCCGCGCCGCTCGCTCTACCTGCTGTCGGGTGCGGCGCGCGACGAATGGGAGCACTCGATCGTCCCGCTGGAGGAAACCCGCCGCAGCGTGACCCTGCGCACGATGCGCTAGGCGGCCGGGGTGAAGTCCTTCAGCGAGGCCGGGGCGGGGCCGGCTTGTGGCCGGCAGAGCAGCGATCGGACGAGGAAGATTGCGGCCAACGACGAATTCGTCCCCGCAAGCCGTCATTGAAGTGTAACATGCACAGGCGAGACCCAATGCGGTTTGACCGATGCATGACCTGACCCGAATTCGGTGACGGCGAGAGCGCCGCTCGCCCGGCGGACCCTGCCGGGCGCTATTTCAATCGTGAGTTGAGCTGGCTGCAGTTCAACGAACGCGTGCTGGCCGAAGCGTGCAACCCCGACTACCCGCTGCTCGAGCGCCTGCGCTTCCTCTCGATCTCGGGCAGCAACCTCGACGAGTTCCTGATGATCCGCGTCGCGGGGCTGGTCGGGCAGGTCAATCGCGGGATCGATGCCCGCTCGATAGACGGCAAGACGCCGTCGCAACAGCTCGGCGAGATCCGCCGCCGCGTGCGCGACCTCGAGGCCGGGCAGCAGGCGGCGCTGGTCGAGTTGCGCAACTTGCTCGCGGCGCAAGGGGTGCGGATCGGCGGGGCGGGGACCAGCCCCGCGCCCGACAGCCTCAAGGCGCTGCGGCAGCATTTCGTCGACCAGATCAGCCGCGTGCTGACGCCCCAGGCGATCGACCCGGCGCACCCGTTCCCCTTTGTCGCCAACCTCGGGATGGGCGTGCTGTTCAACCTTACGCGCAAGGCCGACGGTGCGCAGCTGGTGGAGATGGTGCTGGTTCCCGCGGGCCTGCCGCGCTTCGTGCGCGTCCCGGGGGAAGAGACCTTCGTGCCGATCGAGGCGCTGATCTGCCGCTTCGCCGGCCTGCTGTTCCCCGGCTTCAGGGTGAACGGCAGCGGAGTGTTCCGCGTGCTGCGCGACAGCGACATCGAGATCGAGGAAGAGGCCGAGGACCTCGTCCGCTATTACCGCACCGCGATCCAGCGGCGGCGGCGCGGGCGGGTCATCCTGCTAGAGCTGGACGAGGACTTCGACCAGGCCGCCGAGTCCCTGCTGCGCGACCAGCTGGGGCTGGAAGAGGCGCTCGTCACCAAGACCGAAGGGCTGCTCGGCATCGCCGGGCTGGCCGGGATCGTCGACGCGCTCGACCGCCCCGATCTCAAGTTCACTCCCTTCACGCCGCGCTATCCCGAGCGGGTGCTGGAGCACGACGGCGACTGTTTCGCCGCGATCCGGGCGAAGGACTTCGTGGTTCACCATCCCTACGAGAGCTTCGAGGTGGTGGTCGACTTCCTGCGCCAGGCAGCGCGCGATCCGGCGGTGGTGTCGATCAAGCAGACGCTCTACCGCGCGGGCAACCAGAGCCCGGTCATCGCCGCGCTGATCGAGGCGGCCGACGCGGGCAAGTCGGTCACCGCGGTCGTCGAGCTCAAGGCCCGCTTCGACGAGGAGCAGAACCTCCACTGGGCGGCCCAGCTCGAACGCGCGGGCATCCAGGTTATCTACGGCTTCGTCGACTGGAAGACCCACGCCAAGGTCAGCATGGTCGTGCGGCGCGAGGAGGAGGGCTTCCGGACCTACTGCCACTTCGGCACCGGCAACTATCACCCGGTCACCACCCGAATCTATACCGACCTCAGTTTCTTCACCGCCGACCCGCGGCTGGGCCGCGACGCGGCGCGGCTGTTCAATTTCGTCACCGGCTACGTCGAGCCGCCCAGGACCGAACAGATCGCCATCTCGCCCATCGACCTGCGCGAACGCCTGTACGGCCTGATCGAGCGCGAGATCGACAATGCCCGCGACGGGCGTCCCGCGGCGATCTGGGCCAAGCTCAACGCGATCACCGAAAAGGGCATCATCGACCGGCTTTACACGGCGAGCGGGGCGGGCGTGCAGATCGACCTGGTGATACGCGGGAACTGCTGCCTGCGGCCGGGAGTCGAAGGACTGTCGGACAACATCAGGGTCAAGTCGATCATCGGCCGCTTTCTCGAACACAGCCGCATCTGGGCCTTCGCCAACGGCTATGCGCTGCCCAGCGCGCGGGCGCAGGTCTTCATCTCCTCGGCCGACGCGATGAGCCGCAACCTCGACCGCCGGGTCGAGGCGCTGGTCCCGCTGCGCAACCGCACGGTGCACGACCAGGTGCTGAACCAGGTCCTGCTCGCCAACCTGCTCGACAACGAACAGAGCTGGCGCCTGGCGGCCGACGGAAGCTACAGCCGGATCGAGCCGGGACCTGGCGAGCCGGGCTTCAACCTCCATTCCTATTTCATGAACAACCCCAGCCTGTCCGGGCGCGGGGGTGCGATCGAAGATGCCGGCGTGCCCAAGCTCACGCTGCGAAAGGGCGCAACTTGACCAAGACCACATCCGTCGCCGGCACCGTCGTGCACCTTGCCCGGCCCGACCGGGCGGTGATCGACATCGGTTCGAACACCGTTCGCCTCGTCGTGTTCGCCGGCGCGCCGCGCGCACCCGATCCGGTGCTGAACGAGAAGGTCGCGGCGCGGCTGGGGCGCGACATCGCCGAAACGGGACTGATCCCGGACAAGGCGGCCGATACGGCGCTTGCGGCCCTGCGGCGGTATCACGCGCTGGTGACGGAGATCGGCGGCCTCAAGATCGACGTCGTTGCCACCGCCGCGGTGCGCGACGCGAAGAACGGCAGGGCCTTTCTCGACCAGGTCCGCGCCCTTGGCCTCGAGGCGCGTCTGCTGAGCGGCGAGGAAGAAGCCCGCACCTCGGCCACCGGGGTTATCGCCGCCTTCCCGGGCGCGCGCGGCGTCGTGGCGGACCTCGGCGGCGGCAGTCTCGAGCTTGTCTCGGTCGAAAACGGCGAGAGTCACGACGGCGAAAGCCTGCAGATCGGCACGCTGCGGCTCGGCGCACTGCGCCGCAAGGGCTCGGCCTCGTTCAAGCGCGCGGTGCACAAGGCGCTCGACAAGGCGGGCTGGGCCGCAGCGCACCCGGGCCCGCTCTACATGGTCGGCGGTACCTGGCGAGCAGTCGCCCGCTACGCCATGCTGAAGAGCGGACACCCGCTGACCGATCCGCACGGGCTCCAGCTCCCGCTCGAGGAGGCCGACCGCATCGCCACGAAACTCGTCCGGGCCGACCCGGAAAAGCTGCGCGACACGGGCGGCATTTCCGGAATGCGGGCCGCCGCGCTGCCCGACGCCGCGGCGCTGCTGCGCATCATGCTGGCAGAACTCGGGCCGAGCGAGCTCGTGTTCTCCTCGTGGGGCCTGCGCGAAGGGCTGCTCTACCAGCACCTCTCGCCACTCGCCCGGCAGCAGGACCCGCTGCTCGCCGGGGTCGCGCACTTCACCGCCCCGCGCGGAGGCTCGATCTCGCGCGCGACGATGATCGCCGGCTGGACCGCGCGCGTGGCGCACGGCGACGGTGCGTCCAGCGAACGGTTGCGCCTCGCCGCGACCCTGTTGTCGCTCGCCGCCGCCCGGCTGGAACCCAATATCCGCACCCGCCACGCGCTCGACTGGGCGCTCGAAAAGCGTTGGGTCGGGCTCGACATGCCCGGCCGCGCGCGGCTCGCCGCGGCGCTCGTCGGGGCCTGCGCCAAGCCGGCGATACCGGCAGAACTCCTGGCGCTGTGCGACGAGGCGCGCCTGCGCGAGGCGCTCGGCTGGGGGCTGGCGATCCGCCTGTGCAGCCGTCTCGGAGCCGGCTCGCAGGCCTCGCTGACGGGCAGCGCGCTGAGGCAGGAGGACGACACCCTTGTGCTCTCGTTCGATCGCGAGGGAGCCGCCCTGATGGGCGAGGTGGTCCGGCAGGACCTTGAGAACCTCGCGACTTGGCTCGGCCTCGACGCCGAAATCCGCATCGACGAGCGACTGCCGCGCCGCGATATCTGACACTTTTATGACGCGAGAACCTGCGGATTGGGCGATATAGCGGAAGGCGCTAGGGTCGATGCCGAGCCCGACCGGGCCAAGGAGGGACCATGTCCGAGCCGAAGATGGCCGCAGCGAACGACGTTACCGACAGCATTCCCCAGACGCGCGCCGACACCTCGACGATGACCGACCGCCAGCTGGCCAAGGCGGTACTCGACAAGACCGTCCGCCCGCGCGTCGGCGAAATCCGCCGCCTGGCCGAAGCGGTTGTCGCGAAAAGCGGCAAGAAGGCGGCGAAGAAGGGCAAGTCCGGCAAGCTCGCCAAGATCCCCGGCCAGAAAAAGACCCGGAAGAAATAGGCAGCCAGCGGCAAGCGGGAGGGCCTAGGCCTCGAGCACCCCGAACAGGTCGTGCTCGTCCGCGTCCTCGATCGTTGCAAACGCGAAGTCGCCCGGCCTGAGATTGGTGGGCACGTTGCGCAGGAAGACCTGCCCGTCGATCTCCGGCGCATCGGCCTGGCTGCGCGCCGTGGCGCCGATATCGCCGTCTTCGTCGGGCTCACCGACCTCGTCGACGATCACCTGCAGCGTCCGGCCGATCTTGGCGGCGAGCTTTTCTGCGCTGATCCGCGCGGTCACTTCCATCAGACGGGCGTAGCGTTCTTCCTTCACCGCTTCGGGAACCGGGTTCGGCAGGGCATTGGCCGCTGCGCCTTCGACCGGCTCGAAGCGGAAGGCGCCGACGCGGTCGAGCCGGGCCTGTTCGAGCCATTCGAGCAGGTAATGGAAATCGTCTTCCGTCTCGCCGGGGAAGCCGACCACGAAGCTGGAGCGGACGGTGATGTCAGGGCAGATTTCGCGCCACGCCTGCAGCCGCTCGAGCACCCTGGCCTCGTTCGCCGGGCGCTTCATCGCCCGCAGGACGCTGGGGCTGGCGTGCTGGAACGGGATGTCGAGGTAGGGCGTCAGCAACCCCTCGGCCATCAGCGGAATGACCTGGTCGACGTGCGGGTAGGGGTAGACGTAGTGCAGCCGCGTCCACGGCACTTCGCCCTGCGGCGTGCGCAACTGGCCCAGTTCGCGCGCCAGGTCGGTCATGTGCGCGCGCACCGCGTGACCGTGCCACTCGCGGCTCTCGTGGCGGGTGTCGACGCCGTAAGCGCTCGTGTCCTGGCTGATGACCAGCAGTTCCTTGGTGCCCGCCGCGACGAGCTTTTCCGCCTCGCGCAACACGGCGTCGATCCGCCGGCTCGCGAGCTTCCCGCGCAAGCTGGGGATGATGCAGAAGGCGCACGAGTGATTGCAGCCCTCCGAAATCTTCAGGTAGCTGTAATGCCGGGGCGTCAGCTTGATGTCCGGCTGGGGGACCAGGTCGACGAAGGGTCCCTGGGTCGGCGGGGCCGCCTCGTGCACCGCTTCGACCACCTGCTCGTACTGGTGCGCCCCGGTCACCGCGAGGACTTGCGGGAAACGGGCGCGGATGACGTCCGCCTCCTCGCCCATGCAGCCGGTCACGATGACGCGGCCGTTTTCGGCGATGGCCTCGCCGATCGCCTCCAGGCTTTCCTCCTTGGCGCTGTCGAGGAAGCCGCAGGTGTTGACGACGACGACGTCGGCGCCCTCGTAGTCGGGGCTCATTGCATAGCCGTCCGCTCGCAGGCGGGTGAGGATGCGTTCGGAATCGACCAGCGCCTTGGGGCAGCCGAGCGAAACCATGCCGATGCGGCGCTGGTCGGGAATACGGGTGGCCATGATTGGCGCGCCCCCTACACCCCGACGGCGCTTCGCGCTAGATGGAGTCCGGGTCGCGAGCGGGAGGCATCATGGGCAACGTGAATTTTCTGGCGGTATTCCTCGGCGCGCTGGCGTTCTTCGTCGTGGGAGCGCTGTGGTACGGGCCAGTGTTCGGCAAGGCGTGGAAAGCATTGATCGGTCACGACGGGATCCGTCTGCCCTATCCGGCATCGAGCACCCCGGTCCCGGTCATCATGGGCCTGGCTTTCCTGTTCGAACTGCTGATTGCGCTGATGCTGGGGCACAACATCGCCCGGACCAATCCCGCGCCGCACGTGATCATGATGATGGCGGTCGGCTTCGGGGCCACGATCATGGCCCCGGCTCTGGGCATCAACTACCTGTTCCAGCAGCGCCCCGGAAAGCTCTTCGCGATCGATGCCGGTTACTTCATCGTCGGCATGGCGGCGATGGGCGGCGTCTTCGTCGCCTTCGCCTGAGGGCGGCCTCCTAGTTTTCGGGAAAGTCTCCCGGGCGCGTCGGCCTGATCTCCACGATCACGTCGCCTTCCTGCAGCATACCGGCCTCGTCTTCCCAGAAGCCGGTCATCCCGCCGCCCCGATAGACGCGCAGCCCGCGTCCGCCCGTGTCGAGCTGATCGAGCGACTTGCCGATCTCGTCGGGCTGGACCGGGCGTTCGACCAGGTGGACCCGCCCGGTGACGGAGGCGAGGTCGGCGAGATAATCGGCCGTGTGCGCCCCTTGCGCGCTGCCGGCCAGCAGCAGCCCCGTGAAACGCACCGGGTTGATCACGTTGTTGGCCCCGGCCTGCTGGGCCAGCAGCTCGTTGTCCGCCGCGCGGATGACGACGCTGATCGGCACGTCGGGCGCCAGGTGCCGGACGGTCAGCACGATGAGGATCGAGGCATCGTCGCGTCCCGCGGAGACGAGCACCGTGCACGCCTGCGCGATGCGGACGGCCATCAGGTTGTCGTCGCGCGCAGCGTCGGCGTGGATCACGTTGCAGCCTGCCGCCTCGGCCTCTTCGAGGCGCTCCTCGTCGAGGTCCATCACGACGATGCACGAGGGGTCGGTGCCGCGCGCGATAAGCTCGTTCACGGCTTCTGCGCCGGACACGCCGTAGCCGAGCACGACCATGTGGCCCGAGAGTTTCGCCTGGATACGGGACATGCGCCATTTCTCCCAGCTGCGCTTGATGACGAAGTTGTAGGCAGCGCCAACGAAAATGAAGATCACTGCAAAGCGGATCGGGGTGACGATGACCGCCTCGATGAAGCGTGCGCGGTCGGTGACCGGCGCGATGTCGCCGAAGCCGGTCGTGGTGATCGAGATCATCGTGAAATAGAATACGTCGAGGAAGCTGACGTGCCCGTCGTGGTTGTCGACCAGGCCGGTGCGATCCCACCAGTGGATCAGCGCGACCGCCATGACGAGGGCGAGGGCGGCGCCGATTCGCAGGCTCACGTCGGCCCAGACCGGCACCCCGATCGACCGGCGCAGCGGGGTGAACTTGCGCGTCCGGTTGGCTCGCCGATCCCGTTCCCCCCGCGCCATGGCTAGCCGCCCGGCCTCAGCAGCGGGGCCGGATCGACCAGCTCGCCGTCGTGGCGGATATCGAAGTGGAACTCGGCGGCCGGGTCATTGCCTTTTGCGCTGCCCTTTTTCGCGCCGCCGATGCCGAGGCGTTCGCCGGCCTTGATCGCCTCGCCCGGCTCGACGGTCATGCGGGCGAGCTCGCCATAGGCGCTCTGCCAACCGTTGCCGTGATCGACGATGACGAGTTTGCCCCAGCGGCTCGCATCGTCGCCCGCCGAGATGACGGTGCCGCTCGCTGCCGCGCGGATCATGTCGCCGGTTGCGACGGCGAAGTCGATCCCCGCATGGCCGCCGCCGTCGGGCCGCCGCTTCCAGCCGAGCAGGACCTTGCCGTCGTGCGGGCGGCGGAAGTAGGGCGCGCCCGGTGCGGCGCTCGCCTCGCGTTCGGGCAGCACGGCGGGGATGATGAGCCTCTGGCCGAGCCTGACCACGTCAGCGTCGCCCAATCCGTTCGCCAGCGCGATCTGGCTCGCCGGCACGTGGTAACGTTCGGCGATCTGCGAGAGAGTGTCGCCCGCCTTGACGGTGTGGACCTGCTGGCGCGGGATGACGAGCTTCTGGCCGAGCTTGACGACATAGGGTTCGGCCAGTCCGTTGGCCTCGGCAATCACGACATCGGGAACCCCGGCGCGGTTGGCGATGCCCTTCAGAGTCTCGCCTTCCTCGACCACGTGCTCGCGTTCGGTGGACGGGTCGCCCGCAGCGATGCTGAACACGGCGCCGAACAGCAGAATCAAGCGCTTCATTCACCATATCCATCGGCCAGCAGACCGATCGACGCGTGGTGCGTCAGGTCGACCTGGAGTGGCGTGACCGAGATGAATCCATCGTTGACCGCCTCGAGATCGGTCCCGTGATCGAGCGTGTGTTCGACGTCTTCCAGACCGAACCAGAAGTACGGCCGACCCCTCGGATCGGTGCCCTCGACCAGCGATCCACGGGCGTAGTCGTGGAACCCCTGCCGCACCACCCGGATCCCGCGCACCGCCTCCGGCGCGAGGGCTGGGAAGTTCACGTTTACGACGGTGCGCCGGGCGATCGGCAGGTCTAGCAGCGGCCGCAGAACCCGCTCGGCCCACGCCTGCGCGGCGGCAAATCCGTGGCCGGTGTGCCGCCCGGACGTTCTTTGCGCCTGGCTGAGCGCCACTGCCTTTATCCCTGCCAGGGCACCTTCCATCGCGGCAGAAATCGTACCCGAGTAGGTCACGTCGTCGGCCAGATTCTCGCCGTTGTTGATGCCCGAAATCACGAGGTCGGGCTTGCGGTCCGCGAACAGCTTGCGCAGCGCCAGGTTCACTGCATCGGTCGGCGTGCCGGTGACCGCAAAGCGCTTCTCGCCGAATTCGCGCAGGCGCACCGGCATGTGCAGCGTCAGCGAATGACCCGCGCCCGACTGCTCCTCCGCCGGGGCGCAGACCCAGACATCGTCCGACAGCTTCGCCGCAATGCTTTCCAGCAGCGCCAGGCCGGGCGCGTGGATGCCGTCGTCGTTGGTTAGCAGGATGCGCATCAGCTCGGCGGCGTCAGCCTTCCGATCCCGCCCATGTAGGGTTTGAGCGCCTCGGGCACCGTCACCGAACCGTCGGCCTGCTGGTAGTTTTCCAGCACCGCCACCAGCGTCCGCCCGACCGCGAGGCCCGAGCCGTTGAGCGTGTGGATGAAGGCTGGCTTGCCGCTCTCCGCACGAAAGCGCGCGTTCATGCGCCGGCCCTGGAAATCGCCGCACCAGCTGACCGAGCTGATCTCACGATAGGTGCCCTGGCCGGGCAGCCAAACCTCGAGGTCGAAAGTCTTCTTCGCGCCGAAGCCCATGTCGCCGGTGCACAGCAGGACTTTGCGATAGGGCAGATCGAGCGCTTCGAGGATGAGCTCGGCGGAGCGGACCATGTGATCGTGCTCGGCTTCATGGTCCTCCGGGCGGCAGATCGAGACCAGCTCGACCTTGGAGAACTGGTGCTGGCGGATATAGCCGCGCGTGTCCTTGCCCGCGGCCCCCGCCTCGGAACGGAAACAGGGGGTCAGGGCAGTCAACCGGATCGGCGCGTCGAGGTCGGGCAGGATCTGCTCGCGCACGGAGTTTGTCAGGCTGACCTCGGATGTCGGGATGAGCCAGCGGCCATCGGTCGTCTCGAAGGAATCCTCGGCGAACTTGGGCAGCTGGCCGGTGCCGAACATCGTTTCGGGGCGCACCAGGATTGGCGTCACACATTCGGTGTAGCCGCGTTCGCCCGTCTGGCGGTCGAGCATGAACTGGCCGATTGCCCGCTCGAGCCGGGCCATCTGGCCCCGCAGGAAGGTGAACCTCGCGCCGCTCATCTCCGCGCCGGTATCGAATTCGAGACCCAGCGCCGGGCCGATGTCGGCGTGTTCCCGCGGCTCGAAGTCGAAGTGACGCGGGTCGCCCCAGCGGCTGACTTCGACATTGTCGCTCTCGTCCCCGCCCTTGGGGACGTCTGCCGCGGGGAGGTTGGGGGTGATGGCGAGCAGGCCGTCGAGTTCCTCGCCGAACGCGCGGTCCTCCTCCTCCAGAGCGGGCAGGTCGCCCTTGATCTGCGCGACCTCGGCCTTCAGCGCCTCGGCGGTGTCCTTGTCGCCCTTGCCGATCGCCGCGCCAATGGCCTTGCTCGCCTCGTTGCGCCGCGCCTGCGCCTCCTGCATCCTGGTCGCGACCGCGCGACGCCGCTCGTCGAGCGCAAGGACGTGGTCGGCAAGTGGCTCCAGCCCGCGCGCGGCAAGGCCGGCGTCGAAGGCTTGAGGGTTTTCTCTGATCGCGCGCAGGTCGTGCATGGGCGCGGCCTATCCCGCAGGGCGGCGAGCTTGTCCAGTGGCCGATGCGTGGAACCCAGCCCGCGCCGGGGCGTCTTTCCATGGAGCGTGCGCACCCGCCAGCCGACACGAAGGAAAGGCCTGCCATGACCAATCCCCCGCGGCGGACGCGTTTCATTGGCCTCCTTCAGCAAGCGATGCACGCGGCCCGCAAGGCAGGTCTGGCAGAGGCGCCGGTGATGGAACGGGAAGCGCTGATGGAGCGCGTCAGTGCCGAGACTGGCCTGGAAGATTTCGGCGACGACTGGTTTCACGCCCCCTACGATCGGCTGGTCGAGGCAGTGAACGACGAGGCGAAGCTCAATGCGGCCGGCCAATGGGCGGCGATGAAGCAATTCGAAAAGATGTTGCGCGACCGCCTCTGGCAACAGCAATGGCGCGCCCGGCATCCGGAAATCGACAGCCGCGCCCTGCCGCACCCGGTTGTCGTGGTTGGCCCCATGCGCTCTGGCACCACGCGGATGCAGCGGCTTTTCGCCTGCGACCACAAATTCAATTTCCTGCGCAGCTTCGAAACGATCAGCCCTGTGCCGGCACCCCACTTCGAACCGGGAATGCACGATCCGCGCGTCTCGCTCGCCCGCCGGATCATGGCCGTTGCCCGGCTCGCCAATCCCCGAACGCTGAACATCCATCCGACCGGCCCGATGCAGCCCGAAGAGGAACTCGGCCTTTTGTGCTCCAGCTTCTGGGGGATGAAGCACGAGGCGCAATGGCACGTGCCGGGCTACGGGCGCTGGTGCGAACAGCGCGATGCGACCGGCGCCTATCGCCAGCTCGCACGGTTGCTGCAACTCGTGGGCTGGTCGCAGCAAACCTCGACCCTCAAGCCGTGGATCCTCAAGACCCCGCAGCACATGATCGATCTTCCCGCACTGCTTAAGGTCTTCCCCGACGCGAGGATCGTCGTGACCCATCGCGATCCGGTCTCGGTCGTCGGAAGCTCGGCCTCGCTCGCCTGGAACCAGACCTGCATCTATTCCGATCATGCCGACCCTCGCGCGATTGGTGAGGAGTGGTTGCGCAAGACGCGCGTTCAGATCGAAAGCATGCGCGCCGCGCGGCGAATGGTGCCGGCTGGACGCATGATAGACGTGCACTACGACGAGATGGAGAGCGACTGGCATGCCACGATGGCGCGCGTTTATCGCTTCCTCGATCTCGATATCGAGCCTGCTCTGGCGAAGATGCGGCGCTATCAGCGCCGGACCCGCAGCGGGAAGCGCCGACTCCACCGCTACAGCCTCGACGAGTGGGGCCTCACGCCCGGCCGCGTGCTGGAGGAACTCGACGACTACGTGAAGACGTACGGAGTGGCCTCTGATGTCCGCCGCTCCACCGGGCAATGACCTATTTGCCGTAGTAATCCCGGTACCATGCGACGAACTTCGCCACGCCTTCACGGAACGAGGTCTCCGGCGTGTACCCCGTGAGCTGCTCCAGCAAGGCATTGTCCGCCCATGTGGCCGGGACGTCGCCGGGCTGCATGTCCATGAAGTTGCGCTCCACCGGGATGCCGAGCTCGTCCTCGATGGCGTCGATGAAATCGAGCAGGCGGACTTTCTCACCATTTCCGATGTTCACCACCCGAAACGGCGCGGCGACCGAGAGGCTGTCGCCCGATGCGATGCCGGCGGCGCTGGCGGGCCGCCCCGGTACAGCGTCGATCAGGAGCCTGATCGCCCGCACGAGGTCGGTGACGTAAGTGAAATCGCGGTACATCTCGCCGTGATTGTAGACGTCGATCGGGCGGCCCTCGATCGTCGCGGCGACGAACTTGAACAGCGCCATGTCCGGCCGGCCCCAGGGTCCGTAAACGGTGAAGAAGCGGAATGCGGTGACGGGCAGGTCCCACAAGTGGGCATAGCTGTGGGCCAGGCTTTCAGTCGCTTTCTTCGTTGCGGCGTAAACGGTCATCTGCGTATCCGCCTTGTCCGTCTCGCGAAACGGCATCTCCTCGTTCGCCCCGTAGACGGACGAGGTCGAGGCGAGCAGCAGGTGGTCCACGGCCAGCTCGCGCGCCTGCTCGAGCACGTTGAAGGTGCCGATGACGTTGCTTTCGATGTACGCGCGCGGGTTTTCGAGACTGTAGCGGACCCCGGCCTGCGCAGCGAGGTGCACGACCACGTCGGGCCGGAAGCCGCCCATCGCCTCGGTGAGAGAAGGATAATCCTCCAGCATCGCTTCGGTACAAGTGAAGCGGTTCGACTGCCGCAACATCTCGTGACGGCCGTGCTTGAGCGCGACGTCGTAGTAGTCGGTCATGCCATCGTAGCCATGCACGACGAAACCTTCGTCGAGCAGCAGGCGGCACAGGTGGAAACCGATGAAACCGGCGGATCCGGTTACGAAAACGCGACGGGAGTGCGTTGGATCGTCAATGTCAGGCAAGGTCTCTCGTCCCCTTCGGTGCCCGCCGGTACGGCGGCCCATCCAGCCGTGATAGCCCGGTGCGCCCGGCCGCTGCCAGCGCAAAGATGGTGGGCGCGACAGGGATTGAACCTGTGACCCCACCCGTGTGAAGGGTGTGCTCTACCGCTGAGCTACGCGCCCGTCGCGGAAGGCGCCTAGCAGCGGCGGCCCCGGACAGGGGCGCGCCTTTGCCATGGGGCGGGAGCTATGACAAGGGTTGGTTTTCAGCCCGGATCGAACAGCAGCTTCGCCAGGAAGGCAGCTGGACCGTCGGCCGGCCTGGCACGATGGGCCGGCGGCTGCGAGCCGGGGCATTCCAGGCAGCGTGCTTGCAGGCCCTTGGCGCTCATCAGGTTGGAAAGATCGGTCAGCAACCGCTGTCCCAGCTCTCCCTGGCGCATCGAAAACCAGCCCATCATGTCGCGCGCCGCGGGGACCTCGCCATCCTCCGCGCCCAGCAGGCCGGCAATCATGGCCTGATAAGGAGACGGGCCGTTGCCGAGATACTTCGCGTGCCAGTCTCCCTTCTCGAGCCTGGCCTGCCCGGCTGCCCATTCGAGCGCCGTGTCGAGATCGCCGAACTGGTCGACAAGGCCGAGCTGCCGCGCGCTTCCACCGTCCCACACGCGGCCCTGCGCAAGCTCGTCGACCCGTGCCACGGGCATCTTGCGCGACTGCGCGACCAGGCCGAGAAATCGGCGGTAGCCGAAGTCGACGGTCGATTGCAGCAGCGCCTCCGTCTCGGGCGTGAAGCCGCCGAGTATATCGGGCTGTCCGGAAAGGGGTGTGGTGCGCACCCCGTCGCTGGTCACACCGTACTGCGCAAGTGTGTCCTCGAACGTCGGTACCACTCCGAAGATGCCGATCGAACCGGTTATCGTCTCCGGCTCGGCGAAGATGCGGTCGGCGGGGGTCGAGACCCAGAAGCCGCCGCTTGCCGCGACGTTGGCCATCGAGACGGCCACGGGAATACCCTTCGCCTTGTGCCGCAGGATCGCGCGGCGGATCGCCTCGGAACCGGTGACCGTGCCGCCCGGCGAATCGACTCGCACGACGAGCGCTGCGAGATCGTCGCCGAGCGCGTCGTCGAGCAACTGCACGATGCGCTCGGCTCCGGCCTCGCCGGGGCCGGCTCTGCCGTCGCTGATCTCGCCCGCGATCGTCACGACCCCGATCGGCTTGCCGCCGCCGGTCAGCGCTCGCATGCCGCTTTGTCCCGGGCCCACGTCGGCCAGCCAGGTCTGCAGATCCGTCGAGGCGAAGGCGCCCGGGCTGTCATCCCAGTCATCCCCGCCGGAAACCTTCGCCACGCGTTCGCCCCATTCGATCCGCGTCCCGGCCTTGTCGACCAGCCCTGCGTCGAGCGCGGCTTTGGCGAGATCGCCGCCGCTGTTCTCGATCCAGGCGGCGACGTCGCCCGTCGCGGCGTCTATGTTGGCCTTCGGACGCGCCTGCTTCACGTCGGCCTTCCACTCGGTCCAGAGCGATCCGTAGAGATCCTCTGCGTTTTCGCGCGCGGGTTCGGACATGCCGGGCAGGATGTAGGGTTCCACCGCGCTCTTGTAGGTGCCGACGCGGAAGACGTGCGCCTTGACCTTGAAGCGGTCGAGGAGGCCCGAATAGTAGAGGTTCTCGCCCCCCGGTCCGCGCAAGGCGACCCCGCCCATCGGATCGACCCAGACTTCGCTCGCGTGGGCGGCGAGGAGCATGGAATCGTCGGTGTAGGCGATCGCATAGGCGAGGACCGGCTTGCCCGAGCGGCGGAAGCGGTCGAGAGCCTCGCCGATTTCCATCATGTGCACCTGACCGCCGCCAAGGAAAGTGCTCATGTCGAGCGCAATGGCCTTGATTCGCCCGTCACCGGCCGCCGCGTCGATCGCATGGATGACGTCGCGCGCGGCAATTTCGCGGGTGGGTACGGCGGCGGAGATAAGGCGCTCGAGCGGAGCGACGTTCTGCGGCTCCTCGACCACCGAGCCGGACAGGTCGAGCAGCAATGCGCCGTCGCGCACCGCGGCGGGGCTCGGGCGTGCGTTCAGCACCGCGAAGAGCGCCCAGAAGAAGAGCAGCAGGAAGGCGAGGCTGAGGCCGTCCTTGATGGCGACCAGCAGGTGCCAGACCTTGCGCGCGAAACTCATGGTTGTCCTTCGAATGCGATGGTTGCCGATCGTATCTAGGGCTCGCGCCGGTGGACCGCCACCTTAAACGGCTTGAGCCGCCTACCCGTCTCGACTAAGGGCTCGGCTTTAATGACATCGCCAGCCGACACTTCCCACGCAGGCCGCTATCCGGCGGGCGGACAGGCATTCCCGCATCGCCACCTGCTGGGCATCGGGCATCTGCAAACGCACGAGATTCTCTACCTGCTGGACGAGGCCGAACAGTGGGTGCGACTCAACCGTCAGCCGCAGAAGCATTCCGACCGGCTCGCCGGCCTGACGATCATCAACGCCTTCTTCGAGAACTCGACCCGTACGCTGCTGAGCTTCGAGATCGCCGGCAAGCGCCTGGGGGCCGACGTCGTCAACATGCACGCCGCGCAGTCGAGCGTGAAAAAGGGCGAGACGCTGATCGACACCGCCGTGACGCTCAACGCCATGCGCGCCGACGCCATCGTTATACGCCACCAGTCGAGCGGGGCCGTCGCCCTGATCGCCGAGCGCGTCGGATGCCCGGTCCTCAATGCAGGTGACGGGCAGCACGAACATCCGACCCAGGCGCTGCTCGATGCACTTGCCCTGCGCCACAAGCTGGCGGAGCAGGGGCGGCCGAGCCCGGACGGCATGTTCAATGGTCTGGTGGTCACGATCTGCGGCGACGTGCTGCACAGCCGCGTCGCCCGCTCGAACATCCTGTGCCTGCAGGCGCTCGGGGCCAAGGTCCGCGCCTGCGCCCCCCCGGCGCTGATGCCCGCCGGGATCGAGGCGATCGGGGCGGAACGTTACCACGATTTCGAAGCCGCGCTGGACGGGACCGACGTGGTCATGATGCTGCGATTGCAGAACGAGCGGATGAGCGGGCAATTCATCCCCAGCCCGCGCGAGTACCGTCACCTCTACGGCCTCACGCTCGAGCGGCTGAAGCGCTGCGCGCCTGAGGCGATCATCATGCATCCCGGCCCGATGAACCGCGGAGTGGAGATCGACAGCAACGTGGCCGAACTGGCCGAGCAGTCGATCATTACCGACCAGGTCGAGATGGGCGTGGCGATCCGCATGGCCTGCCTCGACGTCCTGACCCGGCGCGACCGCGGTGTTCCGGGGTGGGGCGCCAGCGGCGGGGCATGGGTATGAAACAGCGGCGACCCGTGACCATCACCGGCGGAAGGCTTGTCACTCCTGACGGAATTGCCCCCGGGTCGCTTCGGTGCGCGGACGGGCGCATTGCGGCCGTGGGCGCGGTAAGCCCCCAAGAAGGCGATGAAATCGTCGACGCTCGCGGAGCGCTCGTGGCCGCCGGGCTGGTCGACTTCGGCGTCTTCGCAATCGACAAGCCGGCGTTCCATTTTGGCGGAATCACGCGGGCGGCCCTGATGCCGGACCAGTCGCCGGTGCTCGATCGCCCGTCGTCCGTCCGCTTCCTCGCGCAGAGTGGAAAGCCCGACTTGTGGGTCCACCCTTTGGCCGCGGCAACCGTCGGGCTTGAAGGAACCCATCTCGCCGAACTGGCCCTGATGAAAGACGCAGGCGCGAAGGCGGTCGCCACTGGTCGGCAATGGATCGCCGATAGCGGCACGATGCTGCGGCTGATGCAATATGCGGCAATGCTCGACCTCGTCGTGGTAAGTCACGCGGAGGACGGCGGGCTCACGGGGAGCGCGGTCGCAACCGCGGGCGAGATGGCCAGCCGCCTGGGCCTGCCGAGCGCGCCGGCCGAAGCCGAGGCGCTTGCGGTTGCCCGCGACATCGCTCTTGCCGAGATTAGTGGAGCGCGGCTCCACCTGCGCCAGGTGACGACGGGCACCTCGCTCGATCTCGTGCGCTCGGCAAAGGCGCGAGGCGTGGCGGTGACCGCCGGGGTGACGCCGGCGCATTTCATGCTGTCGGACCTTGCGCTCAAGGACTTCCGCACGTTCGCCCGCCTCTCGCCGCCACTGCGCGGCGAGGGCGACCGCAAAGCCGTGGCCGCGGCGATCGGCGACGGAACGATCGACGTGATCGCCAGCGGGCACGACCCGCGCGGCCCGGAGGACAAGCGCCTGCCTTTCGCCGACGCCGCGGCCGGCATGGCGGGGGCCGAAAGCCTCCTGCCGCTCACCCTGTCGCTCGTGCGCGACGGGGTGATTGCGATGGAGCGCGCGTTCGATCTCCTTGCGCGCAACCCGGCGCGATTGCTGGGGGTCGAGGCAGGCGAACTGAGGGTCGGGGCGGAAGCGGACATTGCGCTGGTCGATCCCGAGAAGCCGTGGATCGTCGATTCCACCATGATGGCCGCGACCGCCGGCAATACGCCGTTCGACGGCCAGCCGGTCCAGGGGCGGGTGACCGCGCTGTGGAAGGGCGGGGCGCCGCTGGATGTCTGACTTCGCGGGAAAGACTGCGCTCGTCACCGGGGCCGCCTCGGGCATTGGCGCTGCGACGGCGCGGGCGCTGGCCGAAAACGGGGTTGCCCGATTGATACTGGTGGACGTCGATGCCGCCGGGCTGGATGCGCTCGACCTGCCCTGCGAGGTGAGCCGGCACGTCGGAAGCGTTGCGGATGAAGCGCTTCATCGGGCCATCGAACAGGCCGAACACCGGCTGGACGCAGCGCTGCTCAATGCCGGGATCGCGACTGGCGGGCTCATCGCGGACCTGCCGTTCGACGAATGGCGCCGACAGATGAGCGTCAACCTGGATGGCGCATTCCTGTCCCTGCGCAGCGCCTTGCGAATGGCGAACGACGGCGCCGCGATTGTGCTGACGGCTTCGGTCGCCGGCCTCAAGGCGGAACCCGGGGCTGCGGCCTATGCCGTATCCAAGGCTGGCGTCCTGCAACTTGCCCGAGCCGCTGCCAAGGAATTGGCTGCGCGCGGGATCCGCGTCAACGCCATCGCGCCGGGCGGGGTGGACACCGCGATCTGGGACGGGATGTCGTTTTTCGACGACCTGGTGGCGCAGAACGGTGGGGATCGTGCTGCGGCCATTGCGGCAATGGGCCGGGTGGCGAGCCCGCTCGGCCGCTTCGCCAGCGCCGAGGAAATCGCCGCACAGGCGCTGTTCCTGCTGTCAGATGCGGCAGTGACGATTACCGGCGCAACGCTCGTCAGCGACGGCGGCTACCTGCTCTAGCAACGAAAAAGCCCCGCCCGGTGAGGGGCGGGGCTCTCGCTGTCATCCGGCAGTTGCGGTGCTCAGCGCAAGGCCATCCGCACGCCCGTGTCGACGGCGCCCGGCAGCGGGCGGCTTTCGGCATAGGCGAAGCAGCCCTGGCCGCCGCTCTTCACGCGGCCGCACATCGCGTTCGAGCTCGCCCGGTCGTAACCGGCGGCCGAGACGCGCCAGTAGCGTTTGCCGCGCACCACGGCCTCGGTAATCACCATCTCGTGGTTGGCCAGCTCGGCATACTTCTTCGCGTAGATTCCCCATGCCCGGCGGGCGCCCTGCTCGCTGGCGAAGCTGCCAAGCTGGACGAGGTGCGTGCCCTCCGAGCGCTTGGCCACGACCGCGCGTTCGGCACGCGGAGCAACGCCCTGGCGGACTGCGGCGGTCTGCACGACCGGTTCCTGCACGAAGCGCATGGCATCCTGCGCGACCTGGGCCATCGAACCCCCGGTGGGGGCAATCGTGGCGAAGGCGGTCTGGAAGTCGTCCGGCCGCTGGGTCCGCGGGGGTTCGTAGGTCTGCACCGCCACGGCAGGAGCGCCGCCCAGCGCGGGAAGTTCGCGCGCGATCGGCTGCGGGGTCGCTGCGGGCTCGTTCCCGGCGACCGTCGGCGCCGCAAGGGCGCTCGCCTCGGTGGCGAGCTGTTCGATACCGGGCGTATTGGAGAGCGCCAGCGCCGTCGGCTGGCCGCTGTCGACCACGCCGGCCGGCGCACCGATCAGGGCAGCGACTTGTTGCTGCCAGGCTTCCGGCTGAGTTATCAGGGCCCATTCCTGGATCCGGTCGCCGAGCTTGTCGGCCGGCACGTCCTGCGCGGCCATCAGGCGCGCTTCGCGCCACTGGCCGGCGAGCGCGTAGGCATAGGCCAGGTTCTGCCGCATCTTGGGGGTGTTCTCGCCCCCGCGGATCGCATCGCTCATCACCTTGACGCCCTGCTGCGGCTGGCCGGCGAGGGCATAGGCCAGGCCGAGGTCGGCCGGGGCAATGGCGTCGTTCCAGTCATTCAGCACTGCGACGGCCTCGGAATACTTGCCCTGACCGGTCAGTGAGAGGGCGAGGCTCAGCGCCGTGCGGGTGGAGTTGTCGCCCAGCGCCATAGCGTCGTCGAAGCTCGTCGCCGCCGAGGCGAAGCGGCCAGCCTCGAGATAGGCGGACCCCATCATTGCCCGATAGGCGGAATTGCGCGGTTCGGCCTGAACCGCTTCCTCTGCCATCGCGATCGCGGTTCCGGTCTTGCCCTTGGCCAGCGCTGCCTCCGCCTTGGCGGCGGCGAGATCGGCGCGCGGGGCGGCCTGAGTGGCGCATCCGGCGAGGAGAGCCCCCGCCATGGCGCTCGTCAGGGCAAAGCCCAGCGTGCGGGTGGTGCGGCTGGTTGCGTACATGGTATCCCCCTTTGGGTCCCTCGACATGGACTTCAGTCGCGCTTCACTTGCGCGGCCAAGGCCTCGATTTCCGGAATTTCGCTGAGGAAGCGGTCGAGCGCTTCGGTCACGATCTGCTGTGCGCTGCGCCCGCGAACCGTGCTGGCGAGACGCAGCTTGAGGTGCCGCCGCGCATCGAGTTGCAGCGTGAAGGCGGCGCGCCTGGGCACGTCGTTGGCGGCGGTCGGCTTGCGCTTCGGCGCCTCGGTGGCAACGGGTTCGGGCCGGCGCACGAGCGGCGGCGCGGCAACGGCTGGCCGGGCGACGAGAGTCTCGGCCTCTTCCTCCGGTTCGTCTTCGACGACCGGCGGCAGCGCCTGCACCTTGGTTTTCTTCTTGCGCTCTTCCTCCTCGATCCGCGCCGCCAGTTCCTCGTGCATCGAGCGAACCTTGGGCTTGGGCGAGGCGGTGTCGGTGAGCTTTTCCGCTTCCGGATTGTGCGGGGCGGGGGTGAGCTGGAGCACCTCGGCGGAATGATCCGCCACCGGGTGATCTTCGCCCATGTCGTTCCAGCCCAGGTCCTCGAGATTCTGCGCGGCAGCCTGCGCCGTCACCTGCACCCCGACCGAGGTCTGCGGGCGCATCGCCGGCTTCGCGCCGCCCTTGCGGGCCAGCAGCGTCGCTCCGAGGGAAGCAAAGGGTTTGGCCTCGCTCATGGTCCCGAGCCCTTTCCGCCTACTGCGCGATCCGGCGGCCGAACCCGCCCTGCGGCCGGTGCGAACCAGGCAACTGCGAGACGCTGTTCGGGGCGGCGAAGACCGTACGGCGGAAATTCCGCTCAAGCCGGTCGGCGATGTAATGCCACAGCGCGGCCACTTCCTGTGCGCTGCGCCCTTCGGGTTCCACTTCCATCACCGTGCGGCCGTCGATCATCGAAGCTGCGAAATCGGTGCGGTGGTGCAGGGTGATCGGGGCAACGGTGCCGTGCTGGCTGAGCGCGACGGCGGCCTCCGAAGTAATCTTCGCTTTCGGCGTGGCGGCGTTGACCACGAAGATCAGCGGCTTGCCGGCGCGCTCGCACAGATCGACCGTCGCGCCCACGGCGCGCAAGTCGTGCGGGCTGGGGCGAGTTGGCACCACGATGAGTTCGGCCACCGATATGACAGACTGGATCGCCATCGTGATCGCCGGCGGGGTGTCGATCACCGCCAGCTTGAAGCCCTGCTGCCGCAGGGTCGCAAGATCATTCGCCAGGCGCGCCACGGTGGTATGAGCGAAGGCGGGGTATTCCGCCTCGCGTTCGTTCCACCAGTCGGCCAGCGAGCCCTGCGGGTCGATGTCGATGAGCACCACCGGTCCGGCCCCGGCGCGCTGCGCCTGAACCGCCAGGTGGCCGGACAAGGTCGTCTTGCCCGATCCGCCCTTCTGCGAAGCCAATGCCAATACGCGCAAGGCCTTACCCCCACTGATTGCGGCCGGTGAACAAGCTCCGGCCCCTTCGATGGCTGGGATCGCAGAACACCCCTAAATTTGGGTTAACACTGGCCATCGCAGCGCTCTTTTCGTGGCAGATGGATGCCGGCTTGCAAAAAAGGGGCGGCGATAAAGCTTTTGCTAACGCTCCATTTACTATGGCAGGCTGCACATGACGGGAGCCCGCACGGGCGCTGGGGTATTCGATGCGAGCATTTTCCAGGCAAGCGATCATGGCCGGGGCCGCCGTGCTGGCGGCTTTCTCGGCCGGGCCGGCGCTGGCCGACGTGAAGCGCGGCGTCGATGCGTGGAGCAAGGGCGACTACGCACAGGCCGTGAGCGAATGGGAAGGCCCGGCTTCCTCGGGCGATCCCGATGCCATGTTCAACCTGGGCCAGGCCTTTCGCCTCGGGCGTGGCGTGCCGGCCGACCCGAGCCGGGCGGAAGCGCTCTATGCCCGCGCCGCGGCAGCAGGACACCTGCAGGCCGCCGACACCTATGGCCTGATGCTTTTCCAGGACGGCCGGCGCGAGGCAGCCCTGCCTTATGTCGAGGCGGCAGCGAAGCGCGGCGATCCGCGCTCGCAATACCTGCTGGGAATCGCCTATTTCAACGGCGACATCGTGTCGAAGGACTGGGTCAAGGCCTACGCCCTGCTGACGCAGGCAAACGGGCAGGGCTTGCCGCAGGCCGCACCGGCGCTGGCGCAGATGGACGAATTCATTCCGCTGGCGCAGCGCCAGCAGGCCGCCGCGCTGGCGGTGCAGATGCAGCGCGAATCCGATGCCGAACGAGGGCGGGCGCTGGCCGCGGCGGATCTCGGTTCCGCCGTCGGGGCACCGGTTTCGACGTCCCCGGCACCGCCCCAACAGGCTGTCGCCACACCGCGGGTGCCGCGCTCCGTCGCCACGACCGCGGTCTCCCCGTCGGTGGCCGCCGCGCGTGCCGCCGTCGCCGAGGCGCGGTCCGCCACAGGTACCGAAGACCCGGCCGAAGCGGGCGCAACCTTTGCCCGTCCCCGGGCCGTGGCAGATCCGTCCCCGCCCGCGCAGGCGACGGCACCGCGCCCGGCCGCATCGGCGCCCAGGCCCGCGTCTGCGCCCGCGCCCAGGCCCGCACCCAGGCCCGCGCCGGTCGCCGCGACCTCCCCGGGGCCGTGGAAGCTTCAGCTCGGCGCCTTCGGGATCGAGGGGAATGCCGAGCGCCTGTGGCGCCAGCTCAGTGGCCGCGACGAAGTTGCCGGCAAACAGCGCCAGCTCGTCCCTGCGGGCCGGGTGACCAAGCTTTTCGCCGCCGGATATGCCAGCAAGACCGACGCGGACGACGCCTGTCGGTCGCTGAAGCGTTCCGGTCAGGAGTGCATTGTCACCCGCTAGCGCCCGGGGCTAGGCTTCCCTTCACGTGAAGCGGGGAAGATTTCGATGAACGATCGGGTGGCGGCACGGCCGGACGGCGTGGCCGAGGGCGCGACGCCCGACCAGCCGGTGAAGGTCGCAGAGCGGCTCGTGGCGCTGGATCTCATTCGTGGGGTCGCCGTGCTCGGCATCCTGTTCGCCAACATCACCGCGTTCGGGCAGTCCTCGAGCGCTTATTTCTGGCCCCCGGCGATCGAGGGCGGGGCCAGCGCGGCCGACAAGGCGATCTGGCTGTTCCAGCTTGTTTTCGTCGATCACAAGTTCCGCGGCCTGTTCTCCTTGCTTTTCGGGGCTGGCCTCTACCTGTTCATGGAGCGCGCCTGGGCGCGCGGGAGCGGGCTCGGGTTGCAGGTTCGCCGACTCGCCTGGCTGCTCGCCTTCGGCCTCGTGCACTATTTCCTGATCTGGACCGGCGACATCCTGACGGCCTACGCCGTGGCCGGGTTCTGGGCGCTGCTGTTCATCGACAAGACCGCGCAGGCGCAGATGCGCTGGGGACTGGGGCTCTACTTTGCCGGACTGTTCTTCATGGCGTTCCTCATGGGGGCGAACATTGCCGCCGAACGGGCTGGGTCGATCCACGACAAGATGACAGCGGAGCAGCGCGAAAGTCTGGCGACGGCAGGCGACAGGACGATTCGCGCGGCGCACGAGCAGGTGCTCGTCTACCGCGAGGGATCCTATGGCGAGATCGTGAAGCATGTCGCAACGGAAGAAGCGAGTGACCTCCTCAGCGAGGTGATCCTGGTTCCCCTGACCGAAACGCTGGGCCTGATGCTCATCGGCATGGCGCTCTACCGCAGCGGCTTCTTCAGCGGCGCGATAGACCCAGGCCGGATGCGACGCTGGGGCTGGATTGGCCTGCTGGGCGGTCTGGCGCTCACCGTGCCTTTCGCACTGTGGCCCTATCTGACGGGATTCCCCTTTTTCGTTACGATGGCCAGCTTCAACGCGTTCGCGCGCTTCGGGCAGTTGCCGATGGTGCTGGGCCTCGCCGCGCTGCTGACGGTCAATGCGCCGCGGATCGCCGCGACCGGCCTTGGCGGCCGCTTCGTGGCTGCCGGCCGGATGGCGTTCAGCAATTATCTCGGCACCTCGATCCTGCTGCTGTTCGTATTCCACGGCTGGGCGCTCGGGCTGGTCGGGCAGTTGCACCGGCCCGGATTGCTGCTCGTCGTGTTGGCGGCCTGGGCGCTCATGCTGCTGGGGTCGAAAGCCTGGTTGGCGCGCTTCAGTTTTGGCCCGCTCGAATGGCTGTGGCGCCGCCTGACCTACGGCAAGCGGGTCCCCCTTCGGCGTTAAGGTGCTTGCTATTGCAAGCCATTCGCATTATTAGGAGGATGTTCTACGGAGTCGTCGCCCGATGTACATCTGCGTTTGCAATGCCGTGAGAGAGTGCGAATTTCGCCGCGCCGCGCGCCTGACCGACGGCGACGCGGAGGCTGTCTATGCTGCCCTCGGCAAGACCCCGCAGTGCTGCCAGTGCCTCGAGGATGCCGACGAACTCGCCGCCGAAGAGCGAGCGCTCTGCCGCAGGCCCGCGCTCGTCGCCTGATCGAAGGGGTGCCGTGGTGCTGACAAGCGCTTCGGGCAGGCCCGTGCGATCCGCCAGGCCTTGCCATGCGGGGTGCAGCGGGAGCATGGTCGCCCCGCGATCAGAGCAGCGGGGAAAGCCATGAAAGGCGACGACAAGGTCATCGAGTACCTCAACAAGGCGCTCACCAACGAACTGACGGCGATCAACCAGTACTGGCTGCATTACCGAACGCTGCACCACTGGGGCGTACGCCGCCTGGCCGAGTACGAACGGCACGAATCGATCGACGAGATGAAGCACGCCGACGTCCTGGCGGAGCGCATCCTGTTTCTCGACGGACTGCCCAACTTCCAGGCGCTCCATCGTCTCAAGGTCGGCGAGACGGTCGAGGAAATCCTCAAGGCCGACCTGGCGGTCGAGGAAGAGGCCATTCCGCTACTGCGCGAAGCCATCCGCCACTGCGAAAGCGTCGCGGATTTCGTCAGCCGCGAGATCTTCGCCCGGATCCTCGAGAACGAGGAAGATCACGTCGACTTCCTCGAAACCCAGTTCGACATGATCGAACGGATGGGCCTGCCTAACTACGTCCAGCTGCAAAGCAAGCCCGCCGGCGAAGGCGAAGGCTGAAGCCGGTCGGCGGAGGAACGAGCGCGCGGAAATCCCAGAGCGCCTGCTTGTTCGGCGCGTCGGTCGATCCGGTCCATCGCCAGCGGCAACTAGCCTGATCTGCCCACTGGAAGGGGCGGCAAACCCTGCTAACGTCCTCTCTCAAACCTGAGGGAGAGCAGGCGAATGACGATGTGGGGATGGCCGGCACGCGCGGCAGCGGCTCTGGCGCTGGGGTGTACGGGACTGGCGCAGGCGCAGCAGGCGTCGAGCCAAGCGGACTTCGTCCCTGTGACCGATGCGATGATTCAGAATCCCGATCCGGCCGACTGGCTCAGCTGGCGCCGCACGCTCGACAGCTGGGGCTATTCCCCGCTCGACCAGGTAACCACCGGCAATGTCGACCAGCTTCGCCTCGTCTGGGTTCGCCCGCTCGAGCCAGGGCACCAGGAAGGCACGCCGCTGGTCCACGACGGGCGGATGTACTTTCCCGGGCCGAGCGACATGATCACCGCGCTCGATGCCGCCTCGGGCGACGTGTTGTGGACGCACAAGCGCTCGCTGCCCAAGGACATGGGCCAGTTCCTCACTTTCCCCGATACCAACCGCAACCTCGGGATCTACGGCGACCTGATCATCGCCCGCGGGTCCGACGATCACATCTACGCGGTCAATGCGCTGACCGGAAAGCTGGCGTGGGACACCAAGATCCTCGATTACAAGAAGGGCGCCAAGCAGAGCAGCGGCCCGATCATTGCCGAGGGCCTCGCGATTACCGGGCGCAGCTGCGAGCCGGAGGGCGGGCCCGACGCCTGCGTCATTACCGCGCACGATGCAAAGACCGGCAAGGAAGTCTGGCGCACCAGCACGATCGCGCGGGGCGATGATCCCAACGACAGGACCTGGGGCGGATTACCGCTCGAAAAGCGCATGCAGGTCGGCGCGTGGATGAATGCCAGCTACGATCCCGAACTGCACCTGCTCTACATGGGCACTTCGGTCAGCACGCCCGCGCCCAAGTTCCTGCTGGCGGGCAACGAGTACACCTACCTCTATCACAACTCGACGCTGGCGCTCGACGTGCGCACGGGAAAGATCGTCTGGCACTATCAGCACGTGGTCGATCACTGGGACCTCGATCATCCGTTCCCGCGCATCCTGCTCGACGAACAGGTCGCGCCCGATCCCAAGGAGGTGACCTGGATCAATCCGAAGATCGACCGGAAGAAGATTTACAAGGTCGTCACCGGCGTTCCCGGCAAGACCGGCATCGTCTACACCCTCGACCGCACCACCGGAGAGTTTCTCTGGGCCCGGCCGACCGTGCAGCAGAACGTCGTCCAGTCAATTGACGGCAAGACGGGCAAGGTCACGGTCAACCCGGCGACCGTGTTCACCGAACTGGGCAAGGAGCTCTACGTGTGCCCCTCGAGCACGGGCGGGGCGAATTACCAGGCGCCGGCCTACAGCCCGCTGACCAAGACGATGTACTTCCCCGAACAGAACCTGTGCGAGACGGTCAGCGCAGTCGAGCCGGACTGGAGCAACCCGGGTTACTCGGTCGCATCCAAGATCTTCATCCCGCCCGAAGCCGACAAGAAGCTGGGCGTGATCCACGCTATCGATGCGGTGACCGGCAAGACGCGCTGGAACTGGTCGATCCGCGCGGGAATGCAGTCGCTGCTGACGACCGGCGGGGGCCTGCTGTTCGGCGGCGATTCCGCTGGCCGCTTCCGCGCGATGGACCAGCGCGACGGCAAGATCCTGTGGGAGATGAATCTGGGCTCGGCCGTCACCGGTTATCCGATCACCTTCAGCACCGGGGGGCACCAGTACGTCGCCGTTTCGACCGGCTTCTGGCTGGGCGACAGCTTCACGCCGGAAATCCAGAAGGGCACGCAGGGCACCTTGTTCGTCTTCGCGCTGCCCGATGCCGGAATCGGCCGTGCGGGCCCTTACCGCGAGCCGGTCGACGCCCGGGCCGCGCCGATCGAGGTCGATCCGCCCAAGCCCGCTTCCGGCCCCGTGGCGGCAGCCGGAGCTGCCAACGGCCAGGCCGTCTACGTCGAACACTGCGGCAGTTGCCATGGCCCGGGAATGCAGGGTGGCGCCGGCATCCCTCCGCTCAAGGGTGCGGCCTTCATGGCCAACTGGAAGGACAGCAGCTCCAACGCGCTCTTCGCCTACATCAAGGCGGCAATGCCGCCGGGCGCGGGCGGCAGCCTGAGCGATCCGGAATATCGCGCGGTGACGGGATACGTGCTGGGAATGAACGGGAAGTAGCGCGGTTAGCCGGCGCTCGCCCGGTCGAAGCTGACCCGCGCCAGCAGGCCGCGGTCCAGCTGTTCGATTTCGAGCCGGGCGCCGATGCTGCCGGCGATTTCCGCGGCGATCGCGAGCCCCAATCCGCTGCCCGGCTTCTCCAGATCGAACCGGGTGCCGATCGTGAAGGCCGCGGCGATCTGGTCCGGCGTCATGCCGGGACCATCGTCGACGATCTCTACCCTCGCACCCGCAGCATCGGCGATGATGCGGACTGCGACTTCGCTCGCGGCCCACTTCCCGGCGTTGTCGATGAGGTTGGACAGCAGCTCGGCAAGGTCGACCGGATCGACTGCCAGCCGGACCGTATCGCCGCGCGGTCCATCGATGGAGAAATCGACCTCGGGGTGCATGCGCCGCATTGCGCTCACGATCGGCACGAGAAGTTCGGGCAGTTCGCTGACGGTCCCGGGCGTGTAGGCGCCGGCCGAAGAGCGGGCCCGTGCCAGCTGGAAATCGATCTGCCGACTCATTGCGTTCGCCTGCTCGAGAAGGGTGCCGCTCGCCGCGGCAGTCCTGTCGCTGTCGGCCAGTCGCTCCGCCTCGTCGGTGATGATGGCCAGCGGAGTACGCAGCGAGTGGGCGAGGTTGCCGGCCTGGACCCGTGCCCGCGCGATCAGATCGCCGGTCTGCCGGATGTAATCATTGAGATCGTTCGCCAGCGGGGCGATTTCGCTCGGCCAGTTTCCCTCCAGCCGGTCGGACTTGCCGCTGCGCAGGCGTGAGAACGCGGTGCCGAGCCTGTCGAGAGGGCGCAGCCCGAAGCTGACAAAGGCCGCGCCGGTCGCCAGCAGCAGGGCGCCGAGAGCCAGCAGCCAGAACGTGAGTTCGTGCGTGAAGCCATCGACCACGTCGTCGAGCTCGCCCTGGTCCGTGGCGATGACGAAGTGAACGTGGCGGCCGTCGGGCAGGATCTTGTCGAAACCGTATACGATCGCGGGCCCGGTCGGACCGGACGCCACCTGGTGACGGATCGTTCCGCTGTGCGCCACCGCATTGTCGAGTGCGCCGCGGGTCATTGATTCCGAGCGCAGAGGCGGGCCTCCTTCGACGTCGACCTGCCAATAGTAGCCCGAGAGGGGCTCTTCGTACCGCGGGTCGGAAAGCGGCCGGTCAAGCAGCGCCATCCCGCCTTCCACCCGGGTGAGACGCGCCAGTTCGCGAACGTGCACGTCGAGTTCGTCGTGAAAGCTTTGCTCCACGTGGCGGGTAAAGACGCTCGTCGCCGAAAACCAGATCGCCGCGATGCCGATCGCGACCCAGAGGAGCACTGCCAGCAGGACGCGGACTCGCAGGCTGTTGGCGAGATTGGGAAGCTGCACCTACTTTTCCAGCCGGTAGCCGAAGCCGCGTAGCGTGGTGATGCGCTCGCGCCCGATCTTGCGCCGCAGGCGGCCGACCAGAACCTCGATCGTATTGCGCTCGCGCTCGGCCTCGAGATCGTAGAGGTGTTCGAGAACGTCTTCCTGGCTCAGGACTTGCCCCGCGCGGCGCATGAACAAGTGCAGCAGGCGAAACTCCTGCTTGCTGAGCGACAGCGGCCTGCCGTCCTGCTCGACGCGGTGCAACTGCGGGTCGAGCGTGAGGTCGCCGACCTGCAGGGCGAGGTTGCGGGTTCCGGCCTGACGACGGAACAGCGCATTGAGCCGCGCCTGCAGCTCCTCGAAGCGAACTGGCTTGACGACGAAGTCGTCGGCTCCGGCATTGAGTCCTTCGACCTTGTCCTGCCAGCTGCCGCGCGCGGTGAGGATGAGGATGGGGCACTGCACCCCCTCGGTGCGCCAGTGGCGCAGGACTTCGATCCCGTCGCCGTCCGGCAGGCCGAGATCGAGGATCACCGCGGCCATCTTGTCGAGGTCGGGCCAGTCCTCCGCTTCGGCCCGGCTCGTCGCCAGATCGACCGCATAGGACGCGTCGCGCAGCCGTTCCGACAGACGGCGGCCCAGTTCCGGATCATCTTCGACAAGCAGCAGGCGCACGGCAGGTCACAATCGTCAGCAGCGGGCAGGGTCGACCGCTTCAATGCACGGCCAAACTGACAACAAGCTGCCAAACTGACAAGTTGCTGTCAGCTTCGTGCGGCAATCGGACGTTCATGCATGTTCGCGCCACCTCGATTGCCCTGGCCCTGCTGCTCGGCGCCTGCTCCGCGGGCGGCGAGGGTGATGCCATTGGGGCCGATACCGATCCGCTCGCCGGCCTGGAGATCACGACTGCCACGGCCAAGGCTGCCGACGGCATCCCGCTGGCCGTAGTGCCCGGGACAGTCACCCTTCCGCCGGATGCGCGGGTCGCCGTGACTTCTGCCTACCCCGGCGCGGTGCTGCGCATCTTCGTGATCGAAGGCGAGGCAGTTCGCCAAGGCCAGCCACTCGCCGTCGTCCGCTCGGCCGAGCCGGTCCAGGTCAGCGGCGATCTTGTACGCGCGCAGGCCGAACTGGGAGTCGCGCAAGGCCGTGCCGAGCGTCTCGCGCAGCTCGCCTCCGAAGGCATCGTGGCGCAGGCTCGCGCAGACGAGGCCGCCGCGCAGCTTCGTGCCGCTCGCGCCTCGGTGGCCGAGGGGCGGCGGCTTTCGGTCATGTCCGGCGTCGGTCCCGACGGGCTGATGACCCTGCGGGCGCCGATCGGCGGGCGCGTGGCCCATGTGGCGGTCGAAACAGGCGGCCCGGTCGACGGCATGACAGCACCCTTCGTGATCGAGAACACGGCGGCCTATCGCCTCGACCTGCAATTGCCGGAGCGGCTGGCGGGACAGGTTCGCCCGGGCATGGCAGTCGATGTCGACCTTTCAGGCGCAGAAGGCGCTTCACCGGTGGGCGGGAAAATTCTCTCGGTCGCGCCATCGATCGACCCGCAGACCCGCTCGGTCATGGCCAAGGCCAGCATCGGCGCCGCGCCGGGTATCGTCGCGGGTCGCAACGTCAGCGTGGCGATCAAGGACATGGGGGCCCGTGCCGGGGTGGCCGTTCCGGCGGGTGCGGTCGTGCAGATGGGTGGGAAGAACGTGGTTTTCGTGCGCCAGGGCAAGACGTTCAAGCCGCGCCCGGTGACGGTGGCCGCCACCGCGGGCGACGAGGCAGTGCTGACCGCAGGGCTCAAGCCGGGAGAACAGGTTGCCACCAGCAGCCTGCCCGAGCTCAAGGCGCTGGCAGCGGAATAGCCAGGCCGATGCTGCGAACCCTCGTCGAAAAGGCCCTCGCGCTGCGTCTGGCCGTCCTCGGCCTGGCCACGCTGCTGGCGGGTATCGGCGTGTGGTCGTTCGTCAACCTGCCGATCGACGCCTTTCCCGACATCAGTTCCACCCAGGTTAAGATCATCCTCAAGGCCCCGGGCATGACGCCCGAGGAGGTTGAAAGCCGGGTCATCACGCCGATCGAGATGGAAATGCTCGGCATCCCCGATCAGAGCGTGCTGCGCTCGGTCGCCAAGTACGCCATCGCCGACGTCACGATCGACTTCGCCGACGGGACCGACATCTACTGGGCGCGCAACCAGGTCGCCGAACGGCTCAACTCGGTCATGGGCGACCTGCCGGCGACCGTCAGCGGGGGCATGGCGCCGATCAGCACGCCATTGTCGGACATGTACATGTTCACGCTCGAGGGACCGCAGTCGCTCGCCGAGAAACGTCGCGCGCTCGACTGGATCGTGCGTCCCGCGCTGCGCACCGTGCCGGGCGTGGCGGACGTTAACGCGCTGGGCGGTTACGTCGAAACCTTCGAAGTCGCCCCCGACAACGCCGCGCTGGCCGCTGCGGGCCTGAGCACCGCGGATCTCGCGACGGCGATCGATGCAAGCAACCGCAACGACGGTGCAGGGCGGCTGGTGACCGGGGAAGAAGCATTGATCGTGCGCTCGACCGGCGCGATTCGCACCCTGGACGATCTCGCCAATACGGTGGTTCACTCCCAGGGTGGCACGGCCGTGCGGGTGGGTGACGTCGCGCAGGTGAGAACCGGGAGCCTTACGCGCTACGGCGCGGTGACCCAGAACGGCACCGGCGAAGCGGTCGAAGGGCTGGTCATCGGCTTGCGCGGTGCCGATGCGAGCAAGGTCGTCGACGGCGTCAAAGCCCGTCTCGAGGAGATCGCCCCGAGCCTGCCCGAAGGCATGTCTGTCAAGGTCTTCTATGACCGCTCGGAACTCATCAGTCGCGCAGTCGGCACCGTGGAGGAAGCGCTGCTGGAAGCGACCGTGCTGGTCGTCATCCTGTTGCTGCTGTTTCTCGGCGACCTGAGAGCCTCGCTGATCGTCGCGCTGGCCCTGCCAATGGCGGCCCTGCTGACCTTCATCTTCATGCGTTCGATCGGCCTCACGGCCAATCTGATGAGCCTGGGAGGTCTCGCCATCGCGGTCGGCATGCTGGTCGACGGGGCGGTCGTGGTGGTGGAGAACGTCGTCGAACGGCTGTCGGACGAGAAGCACGCTCGCGCGGGCAAGCTGCACTCGATCTTCGTCGCCACGGCCGAAGTGGCCAAGCCCGTTGCGTCCGGCATGGCGATCATCGCGCTGGTCTTCCTGCCGTTGCTGACGTTGCAGGGGCTGGAGGGCAAGCTGTTCGCCCCGGTCGCGAAGACGATCATCCTCGCGCTGCTGTCCGCCCTGCTGCTGTCGCTGACGCTGATCCCGGTTCTCGCGTATTTCCTGCTCAAGGTGAAAGGCGGCCACCACGAGCCGTGGCTTATGCGCCAGGTCTCTCCCCGCTACGCTCGACTGCTGGAAGGTGCATTCGGCCGCAAGAAGCTCGTCTTTACGGTCGCGGGCGTCGCGCTGCTCTCGACCGGTTTCGCCTACGCCGCGACCGGCAAGACCTTCCTGCCGACGATGGACGAGGGCTCGATCGTCATGCAGTTGACCAAGCTGCCGACCGTCTCGCTCGAACACTCGGTCGCTGCCGATCTCAAGGTCGAGAAGGCGATCAAGGCGCAGGTGCCCGAGGTCGAGGCCATCGTCATGCGTGTCGGCTCCGACGAGATCGGTCTCGATCCGATGGGGCTCAACGAGAGCGATGGATTCCTCCAGCTCAAGCCGCGTGAGGAATGGCGCGTGCGCGACAAGGAATGGCTGGTCGACCAGATCCGCGGCGTGATGCAGCGCTTTCCCGGAATCGAGCCGAGCTTCACCCAGCCGATCGAAATGCGCACATCGGAAATGCTCACCGGCGCGCGCGGCGATCTCGCCATCAAGCTGTTCGGCCCGGACCTGCAGGAGCTTTCGCGTTTGGCAGGGCGCATCCAGACGCGGCTCCAGGGCATCGAAGGTACCTCCGAGGCGATGACTGTCGCCAACGACCAGGTCGACTACCTGCAGTTCGATATCGACCGCGTGGCCGCAGGCCGCCTCGGGATGCCGGTCGGCGACTTGCAGGACATGATGCGCGCCGATGTGGAAGGCGTTCGCACCGGGGTCGTGGCGGACGGCATTCGCCGCGTGCCGATCGTCATCCGGTCCGACGGCGGCCGGTCGCTTACCCCGCAGGCCTACGCCGATCAGCTCTATCGTTCGCCCGGCGGCCAGCTCGTCCGCGCCAGCGATGTCGCCCGGGTCGAGCGGATCGAGGGGCCGGTAAAGCTGGAGCACGAGAATGGCTCGCGCTTCGCGCTCATCCAGGCTTTCGTCTCGGGCCGCGATCTCGTCGGCTACGTCGAGGAGGCGAAGGCCGACATCGCCGAAAACGTGCCCCTGCCGCAGGGCTACCGGCTGGTCTGGGGCGGGCAGTTCGAAAACCAGCAGCGGGCCAGCGCCCGGCTGATGGTCGTGCTGCCGATCTCCATCCTGATGATCTTCGCCATTCTCTACTTCACGCTGGGATCGCTCCGCGCTTCGCTGCTGATCCTGACCAACATTCCCTTCGCCATGGTCGGCGGGATGATCGCTCTGGCTGTGTCTGGCGAATACCTCTCGGTGCCCGCATCGGTTGGCTTCATCGCGCTGCTCGGCATCGCGGTGCTCAACGGCCTCGTTATGGTGACGTACTTTCGCCAGTTGCGCGAGGAGGGCCTGCCGCTTCCCGAGGCCGTGCGGCGCGGCGCCGAGCGCAGGCTGCGACCGGTGTTGATGACGGCTTCCATCGCTGCCTTCGGCCTCGTCCCGCTGCTGTTCGCCACGGGGCCGGGTTCGGAGATACAGAAGCCGCTTGCGATCGTCGTAATCGGCGGCCTGGTAAGCGCCACCCTCCTCACTCTCGTGCTGTTGCCGATCCTCTACGAACGGTTCGGCGAGACGGCGGCAGAGCGTGAGGCGGGCGACCTGCTGCACCCGGCGGAGGACGCCTGATGCGTTACGCTCTCCTCGCCCTGCCGATTCTCGCGTTTGCCGCACCCGCTTTCGCCCAGGACGCGCTGCCCGACCAGGCATCCGTCGCCGGCGCGCTCGACAGCCACCCGAGCGTATTGGCCGCGCGCGCGCGGGCCGAGGCCGCCCGCGCCGCCGCCAGGGCCCTCGCCAAGGGACCCCACGAACTCGAATTCAGCGGCAGCTACGTTAACCGGAACATTCGCGGGGACAGGGCATACGACGAATTCGACGCCCAGCTCACGCGGGCCGTCCGGCTGCCGGGCAAGGCAGCGCTCGACCGGGCGATCGGCCAGTATGGCGTCGAGGAAGCCGACAACCTTGCCGAGGACGCCAAGCACCAGACTGCGCTGATGCTCGCGGAAGGCTGGTGGAACTGGCTCGGCGCGAGCGCCCAGGCGGCGGTGGATGCGCAGGCAGTCGACAATTATCAGCGCGCGCTTGCCGCAGTCCAGCGGCGGGTCGAATTGGACGATGCCTCGCGACTGGAAGCAGACCAGGCGGCAGCGGCGCTCGCTTCGGCCGAGGTCCTGGCGGCGCAGTCGAACGGCCGCGCCGAAGTGGCCCGCAGCCGGCTCTTGGCGCAGTTCCCGGCGCTCGCCCTGCCGCAGGAGGCTCCACCGCTTCCCGCACCCGACATGCCGGCCGAAGGGCTGGAGTTTTTCCGCGACCGGGCGCTGGCCAACAGCCACGAGATTGCCGCGGCCGAAGCCGAGGCCAATCGTCGGGACGCGATGGCCGAGAGGGCGCGCAAGGACCGCCTCGCCGACCCCTCGGTCGGGGTGCGCCTGTTTTCCGAACGTGGCGGTGAGGAGCGGGGGGCTGGCCTGCTGTTCTCGATCCCGCTGGGCGGCGGGCGGCGCAGTGCCCTGGCCGACCAGGCGAGCAGCGAGGCGACCGCGGCCCGTGCCGAGGCGGCGCGGGTGCGTTTCGACATGCAGGAAACCGCCAACGGCGACGTGGCGGAGGCACGCTATCGCCTGACCTCCTGGCAGCGGGCTCGCGCCGCGCTCGCTTCGCAAGTCGCCGCACTGGCCAAGCTGCGTCGGGGATACGATCTCGGGGAGATCAACCTGGCCGACGTGCTACTTGCCGAACGCATGGTGCACGACGCGTTTCGCGAGGAGGCCGCTGCCCGCGCCGACGCCCATCGCGCACTTACCAAGCTGCGGATCGACAGCCACGAGCTGTGGCTGGCCGACTAGGCATCCCCGCCTAGTCCTTGCTGTAGGGGTTCTTCGGGCTCTTGAACGTCAGCCGGACGGGGACCGCGCCGAATCCGAGATCCTTGCGGATGGAATTCAGCAGATAGCGTTCGTAACTCGACGGCAGGTCGTCGAGTTGCGTGCCGAAGACGACGAAGCTCGGCGGGCGCGTCTTGATCTGGGTGATGTATCGCAGCTTGATTCGACGACCGCCGGGGGCAGGGGGCGGGTTGGTTTCGAGCGCGTGGTCGAACCAGCGGTTGAGCGCGGCGGTCGGCACCCGCCTGCTCCATGCTTCCCGCACCTCGAACGCGGCGGACAGCATCTGGTCGAGTCCCTTGCCGGTCATCGCGCTGACCGCCAGCAACGGAACGCCCTTCAACTGGGCCAGTCCCTCGTCAAGCGCGGCGCGAATCCCGTTGAACAGCCCGCTGGCGTTCTCGGCCACGTCCCACTTGTTGATCGCCACGATCAGGGCGCGGCCTTCCTCGAGCACGAGGTTCGCGATCTTCAGGTCCTGCACCTCGAGTCCGCGGGTGGCATCGAGCAGGAGGACGACGACTTCTGCAAAATCGACCGCGTGGCGCGCATCGGCGACGGACATGCGCTCCAGCTTGTCCTGCACCTTGGCCTTCTTCCGCATTCCCGCCGTGTCGACGAGCTTGATCTGGCGCACTTCGCCCGACGCGGGGTCGGTCCATTGCCAGTCGACTGCAATCGAATCGCGCGTGATGCCTGCTTCCGGCCCGGTCAGCAGCCGGTCTTCGCCCAGCAGTCGGTTGATGAGGGTCGACTTGCCCGCGTTGGGCCGGCCGACGATGGCAAGGCTCAGCGGATGCGAGGTATCGGTGTCGTCCGCCGGCTCGTCTTCCTCTGGCGCCAGTTCCTCGTCCACACCCCTGTCCACGCCCTCGGGTTCCAGGATCGGACGCAAAGCCTCGAACAGGTCGGCCATGCCCTCGCCGTGTTCGGCGCTCATTGCCACCGGCTCACCGAAGCCCAGTTCGTACGATTCGAGAATGCCCGCGTCGCCCGAGCGTCCCTCTGCCTTGTTGGCAATGAGAATGACCGGCACGTCCTGTTCGCGCAGCCAGCGGGCAATCTCCCGGTCGAGTGGCGTCAGGTCGGCGCGCGAATCGATCACGAACAGCGCCACGTCCGCGCCCTTCAGCGAAATCTCTGTCTGCGCACGCATCCGACCCGGCAGGCTTTCGGGTTCGTCGTCCTCCCAACCAGCAGTGTCGACCAGCTGGAAATTCATGCCGATCAGGTGAGCATCGCCGAAGCGCCGGTCACGGGTAACCCCGGGCTGGTCGTCGACCAGCGCGAGCTTCTTGCCGACGATCCGATTGAAGAGCGTCGACTTGCCGACATTCGGCCGGCCGATGATGACCACCTGGGGGAGCTTGGGGGGGGCTTGCGCGCCATGCGCGGGCAAGTGGCGCTTCGAACGGGGATTGGCAAGCCGCAAGGGGCATTGCGCAGGCGTTAACCATTCCGCGCCAGCCGAATTTAACCCTGATTGCCATAGCTTGCGGGGATGAAAGGGATTCGTCGCACTTCTCTCGCCCTGGCACTGGCCGCCTGCTCGGTTCCCGCGCTGGCCGAGCCGGCCCTGCCGTCAGGGCCGGAGTTGCCGCCCTACCTCGAGTGCGTGCCTTATGCCCGCCAGGTGAGCGGGATCCAGATCTATGGGGATGCGTGGACCTGGTGGGACCAGGCCGCGGGACGTTATGGCCGCGGACGCACACCGCGCGCCGGCGCGGTCATGGCGTTTGTTCCGTACGGCAACATGAGGCTGGGCCACGTGGCCGCCGTCAGCAAGGTGATCGACAGCCGCACGGTCCTGCTGCGACATGCCAACTGGTCGCCGATCGATGGCCGCCGCGGGCAGATCGAAGACGACGTGCGGGCAGTCGACGTGTCGCCGGCAAACGACTGGAGCGAAGTGCGCGTGTGGTATGCCCCGCTCGGCGACCTCGGCACTACGGCCTGGCCGGTGAACGGTTTTATCTACCCCGACGGGAGAGCATCCTCGCCGGCGTTGCCCACGCTCGCGTCAGCGGCGGCGCGGCAAGCGCTCGAACCCTCGCGCGCATTCCTGAACGCTTTTGCCGATCTCGGCAGCCTGGCCCCTCGCAAGGCGCCGAAGCAGCGCCAGCTTGCGGCGAGCGATGCGCCCGTCGACCTCCTGGCGCAGCTGCGCCGCTAGTCCTTTTTCGCGACCGGGGGATTCTCGCCAAGGTCCTCGTACCAGGCCTCGACCGGTCCGCTTAGCCTGAGCGTCAGCGGCTGGCCCTTGCGGTCCATCGTCTTGCCCGCCTGGACCCGCACCCAACCTTCGGAAATGCAGTATTCCTCGACGTTGGTGCGCACGGCGCCCTTGAAGCGGATGCCGATGCCGCGCTGCAGCTTTTCGGCATCGAAGTGTTCGCTGCGCGGATTAATCGCGAGGCGGTCGGGCGGAACGTCGCCCTGGGGGCCGGTGTTAGGCCCGGTGTCGGACCCGGCGTCGGGGGCGCTATCAGGGACGGTGTTCTCTTCGCTCATCCGCCGCCCCTAGCCGCCCCGCAGCGAAAATCAATCCGCCGCTCAGTCCGGGGGAGGGGCTTCGTTCGGCATGATCGGCTGCGCCGGCATTTCCTGAGGGGTTTCGCCAGGCTGGTCCATGTCGCCACCGCCCGGGGGCTCCTCGAGCGGCGAACGGTCGGGTCGATCGGTATCGCCGCCTTCGCCGGGCGGAACCTCGGGAGGGGTCTTGCCGGGAAAGTCGCTGTCGCCCCCGTGCGATGCCTGGCCGGCGGCCGGGGGGGTATCGCTTTCGGAGGGATCGTTGCGCTGATTCTGCATGGTTTGGAGTCCTTTTGCTCATCCGGGGAACGGCCCGATGCACGCTCGCGTTCCATCCTTAAGGCGCGACCCTCCGTTCCGCTTGCCCTTTTCTCCGCCTAGGGCTAACGGCGCATCCCTGTGCGCAGGCCCCGGCCTGCATGGGTTCGTCGGGCCGCGGGCGTGGCGGAACTGGTAGACGCGCTGGATTTAGGTTCCAGTATCGCAAGATGTGGGGGTTCGAGTCCCTTCGCCCGCACCAGTTCTGGCGCCCGGGAACCGGCAGGATTTTTGGAAGGCTAGAAATGCAGATCGTCGAGACCACCAACGAAGGCCTCAAGCGCGGCTACACCGTGACTATCCCCGCCAAGGAGATCGAGGCGCGGATCGATGCCGAGGTGAAGAAGGTTGCCCCGCAGGTGCGGATGCCGGGCTTCCGCCCTGGCAAGGTGCCGGCCAACCTCGTCAAGAAGATGCACGGCGAAGCGCTGCATTCCGATGCGTTCAACGCCAGCGTTCGCGAATCGGTCGACGAACTGATTCGCGACAAGAAGCTGCGTCCGGCGTTGCAGCCCAAGGTCGACCTCGGTGAAGGCTACGAGCAGGGCAAGGATGCCGAACTGACCGTCGAGCTGGAAGTGCTGCCCGAGATCGAGACGCCGAACGTCGACGGCCTCGAGCTCGAGAAGCTGACCGTTCCCGTCACCGGCGAGCAAGTCGATGAAGCGCTCGATCGCCTCGCCAGCAACCAGAAGAGCTGGAAGGACGCGCCCAAGAGCAAGAAGGCGGCAGACGGCGACCAGATGATCATCGATTTCGTCGGCCGGGTCGATGGAACCGAGTTCGAAGGCGGCAAGGCCGAAGGCGCGCCGCTGGTCATCGGCTCGGGACAGTTCATTCCCGGGTTCGAGGAACAGCTCACCGGCCTCAAGGCGGGCGATACCAAGACGATCACCGTCACGTTTCCCGAGGACTATCCGGCCGCGCATCTCGCCGGGAAGGAAGCCGAATTCGACGTGACCGTGCAGGAACTCAAGGTCGCGGACGAGACCAAGGTCGACGAGGACTTCGCCAAGTCGCTCGGCCTCGATAGTCTCGACAAGCTGAAGGAACTTCTCAAGGGCCAGCTCGAGCAGGAGACTGCAGGGCTTACCCGCACCCAGATGAAGCGCCAGCTTCTCGACAAGCTGGCCGCCGACCATGACTTCGACGTGCCGCCGGCGATGGTCGAGGCGGAGTTCGAGCAGATCTGGCAGCAGCTTCAGGCCGAAGCCGCACGCGAGGAAGATCCCGAAGCCGCGATGAAGGAAATCGAAGCCGAGAAGGACGATTACCGCCGCATTGCCGAGCGCCGCGTGCGCCTGGGCCTGTTGCTGTCCGAGATCGGCCAGGCGAATGGCGTCGAGGTCAGCCAGCAGGAGATGTCGATGCTCCTGCAGCAGGCTGCCCAGCAGTATCGCCCGGAAGACCGCGAGCGGTTCGTCGAATACGTCCGCAGCGACGCGATGGCCCAGGCCCAGCTGCGTGCCCCGCTTTACGAGGACAAGGTCGTCGATTTCCTGTTCGACAAGGCCGAGATCACCGAGCGTGAAGTAAGCCGCGAGGAACTGGAAGCCGCGATCGAGGCCGAGGAAGCTGCGCCGGCCGACAAGAAGCCGGCCAAGAAGGCGGCGGCGAAGAAGGCCCCGGCGAATAAGACCGAAACCAAGGACGAGCCGAAGAAAGAGGCTGCCAAGAAGCCGGCCGCCAAGAAGGACGGCGGCAGCCAAGGACGAGAAGCCTGCCAAGGACAAACGCGGCGGCCAAGAAGGCTCCGGCGAAGAAGACCGCTGCGAAGAAGTAAGGCTCGCCCCTTCGGGCACATTTCAAGGGCGGTCCCGTCTTCCGACGGGGCCGCCTTTTCGCTGTCTCGCGGCTAGAAGTTGCCCTTGACGACGAAGTTCACGATGTGGCCGACGTGCCGGCGCCGGTTTTCGTGGAACAGCAGCGGAGCTGTGGTGCGCGGGCCGGCGTAGAGGTAGCGGTCCAATACGACCTCGCTGTCGAGCAGATTGCTCACGCGGGCCTGCACGGTCAGCCCGAATACGTTCTTGTTCTCGACGAGGAAACTCAGGTTCCTGGCAATGGCGTAGTCGGAGCCGTATTCGGCGACGCGGTAATAGGGGTTGTGCCCGTCGTCGCGATAGCCTGCGCCCAGAGCCCAGTTGCTTTCGGGAATGTCATAGCGGAAGTCGACGTTGATGCTGTGCGGCTGTGCGAACACGACCGGCAGGTAGCCCGTACCAAGCGGGTCGGGATAGCTTGAATCGCGCAAAGATGCCGTGATGTCGAATTTCGCACCGGGCATGCCCGCCTGGTCGAGCTTGAGCGTGCCGGTCACGGTTGCGCCCCTCACCCGCGCCCAATCGATGTTGCCGCGCGCTTCTCCTCCGGTCGGGGTGGGGACGATGGTCACGAAATCCTGGAACCGCCGCATGAACGCCCGCAGCGTCGCGCTGCCCCAGGCGCCGAAATCGCGGGTGACCTCGATCTCGCCGCCCCAACTCTGGTCGGGGCGCAGGTTGTTGTTGGCGGCGTTCTGGTTGTTGTTATCGAGGCTCACCGCGGCAAGAAAATCGGCGAAATTGAGTTGCCCCACCCGTCGGTCGAACTTGGCCGAGACGGTCCAGCCCGGGCCCGGCGTCCAGCCGAGCGAAAGCGAGCCCTTCGGGCGCACGAACGTCCGCGAATTGGGGTTGCTGCCGGTCTGGCGGATGGAGGAATACTCTCCGCCCGCGATGAGCTGCATCGTCAGCCCTTCGGCGAGCTGGCGGCTGTAGGACAGCAACGATTCGTAGCGGTCTTCGCGCACGCCGCCGGTGCCGGCGGTGAAGGGGATTGGATCGAAGTTGCCGCTGGGGCGGAGGATCGCGAGGTCGCCGACCTGGTCGAGCTTGTTGAATGCAGCCTCGAACGACCATTGCCAATCGGCGCTCCACATCGACCACGAGTATTCGCTGCGGCCGATGCGCTCGCCCGTTCGGCTCACCAGTCCGAAGCGGCTGCCGAAGGGGGCGACGCCGGTCGCCGGGTCGATCACTGTCTGGGTGAGGAGATTCAGCTTTTTCGAGCTGTCGAGTGCGATCAGCTTGAGGCGCCCCGGCCCGAGCGCGAAATCGATGTCACCCCCCAGTTCGAAGTCGTACCCCTTGTTACGTTGCCGGAATTGATCGAGCAGCGGCGGCGCGCCAGCGGGGCCGACCACGCTCTCGTCTTCGAAGCTCCTGAAGCGGCGGTTCAGGTAGGACGCGTTGACGTTCATCAGCGTTCCGCCGTCGGTCCGATACTTGACCGAACCGGACACGCGCTTGTCATTGCCGGCCGCCTTGTACAGGCTGAACCGATCCTCGATCACGCCAGTGCCGTAGACGATCGTGTTGGGCCCGGCGTTTCCGTTGCGCACCGGCTTGCCTTCCACTGCGACGGTGAAGCCGAGATTGCCGAATGTCCCGGTGACCGAGACAATTCCTTCCAGCCAGCGATTGTCCGCATACTCTGCGGCGAGTTGCGGCCGCCACTCGAACTGTCCCTGCAGGCCGTCGGATGAGCGCGCAATCACGTTGGCCACCCGGCCCGACAGCCCCGGAATATTGAGCGTGGCGCCTTCGACCACCTCGATCCGGATAACGCTGCTGGCTGGAATCCGCGCAAGTTCGTCGGTGATGGAGCCGGCCTTGGTCACGATCCTTACGCCGTTCAGCAGGACGTTGCCGCTGGCCTGGCCGAGGCCGCGAGCGTTGCCGAAAGCACCGCCGCCTTCGACCGTGAAGCCCGGCAGCTGCTGGACCATGTCGAGTGCCGAACGAGGCTGGAACGCTGCGAAATCGGCCGGTGTGAAGATTTGGCGCGAACCTATGGCGGCGTCCGCGGCGCCGGCCGCACCGATTTCGTCCGAGGTGGCTGCTGGAGCACCCGTGTCAGCATCGCTCGGAGCGTTCGCCTGGGCGAGCGCCTCTCCGGTCGCGGAAAGCTGCGCTGTTGCATCGGAATCTTCAGGCCGGGCGGGCGCATCCTGGGCAGAAACGGCAGAGGCATGGCCCACCGCCGATGCGAGAGCGCAAGCCGCCAGCGTCCCGCGCGATAGTGTCCGGTGAACCCTCATTCCCCCACATCGTTGACTTTGCCCGTCCCGGCTTATGCTTGATGCTTAGCTGTCTATGCAATCCGTGCCAAGCACGGGCGGGTATCATTCTGTCGCAGCCGGCTCCCAGCGACTTAACGATGGTTCGGGAATGATGGCCGATCGCACTTTCTCGTAGGCGGCCCCGGCCCGCAGGACCTCGGCGTCGGCCCACTTGCCGGCCATGAAGCTCAGCCCGACCGGCAGACGCTCGACGGCGCCCATGGGCACCGTCAGGTGGGGATAACCCGCGATGGCCGCCAGGCTGCCCGCGCCGATCGAGCCGTTGTAGTGATCGCCGTTGACTAGGTCCGTCGTCCAGGCCGGGCCTACAGTGGGCGCGACGAGGAGGTCGAGCTTGTGGTCGGCGAGCAGCTTGTCGATTCCCTCGGGGCCGGCCAGCCGCAAGCTCTCGGCGCGCGCCTTGCGATAAGCCTCGGCGTCGGCCGCCTTCTCCGCCTGTTCGAAGATCTCCTGACCAAACCAGCGCAGCTCTGCAGGGTCTGCGCGGTTGAAGGCGATCGCGTCGGCCAGGGTCCGGATCGGGATGTCGGCCGGCGAAGCGCCGAGATAGGCGGCCAGTGTTTCGCGAAGTTCGTACAGCAGCACGGTGAATTCCGCCGGGCCCATCTCTTCGGGCGCTTCGTAATCGAGTTCGACCACCTCGGCCCCGGCGCGCCGCAGGTCGTCCAGCGCTGCTTTGAACAGTGCGGTTACCTTGCGGTCGTTGCCGACTGACTTCCTCAACACCCCGATGCGCTTGCCGGCAAGCGAGGCGGTAGTGAGTCCGACGGTAAAATCGGTGACGTGATCCGCAGCGTCCCCGGTCGCGGGATCGGCCGGGTCGGGGCCTGCGATCGCGTTGAGCAGCAGCGCTGCGTCGTAGACCGACTGCGCCATCGGCCCGGCAGTGTCCTGACTGGAACTGATCGGGACCACGAAGGTCCGGCTGACGAGCCCCACGGTCGGCTTGAATCCCACGATGCCGTTGATGGAGCTGGGACAGGTGATCGAACCGTCGGTCTCGGTGCCGATCGCCGCCCAGGCGAACTCTGCCGCGACCGCGGCGCCGCTTCCCGAAGAGGAGCCGCAGGTATTCCGATCGAGCGCATGCGGATTGCGTGTCAGGCCGCCCACCGCGCTCCACCCGCTGGTCGAGTTGTTGCTGCGGATGTTGGCCCATTCGCTCAGGTTGGTCTTGCCCAGCACGACCCCGCCGGCCCCGCGCAGGCGCGCGATCAATGGCGCGTCGCGATGGGTCAGGTTGGCCGCCAGGGCATTGCTGCCGGCGGTCGTGGGCCATTCGCGGGTCTCGACGTTGTCCTTCACCAGCACAGTCCGCCCGGCCAGCGGAAGCCTTGCCGCCTCTGCTCGACGCGCCGCGGTTTCGGCGGCGTCCGGAGCGAGCGAAACGATTACCGCGCCGATCTGAGGTCCCTCGTCGTCAAGCGCCGCGATCCTTTCGGCATAGGCGCGGGCGTCTTCGCCCGCTCCGGCATGGACCGGAGCGGCGATGGTGAAGGCGACCGTAGCCGCGAGCAGGATGGTCCTCATGCGGAGCACCCTGCCATTGCAGGGCGTGCTTCGGAAGCCCTTAGAAGCTGCCCTTCACCTGCAGGCGGAAGATATAGGAGGCTTCCAGTTCCCGGTCTTCGACGAATGCCACCGGCGACGTGTCGCGCTGCCCGAATAGACGGTGCGTTTGAAAAAGACGTGGCCGTTCGTCAGGTTGAATACCTGGAAGTTTACGGTCATGCCGAACACACTCTTGTTCTCCACGAAGGCGAACGTGTAGACGGGGCCTTCGTGGTCGAGCCCGACTTCGGTTAGCCGAACATATGGTTCCACGTGCGTGGCCATGAGTCCGGCGCCAACGGCCCATTCGCTCATCGGGACATCCCACCGCAATGTCGTGTCGTTGCGGAAGTCGGTCTGTCCGCTGAAGGGCCGGTGGGCGCCGGTCAGCGGGTCGGCCAGCCGGGTTGCCTCGTATGTCGTCGTGGAGGTGATCTTGGCGCCTTTCCATCCCAGCGGGTCGAGGTTGACGGTGGCGTTGCCGTACAGGCCGAACAGCCGGGCGGCGCCGTCGATGTTGCCCGGCGACTCGCCGCCCGGAACGGGGACGATGTCGATATAATCCTCGATCAGCTGGACGTACCCCCGCACCGTGGCCGAGCCCCAGCTGCCGAGATTCTTCTTGATCTCGAGGTCGGCTTCCCAGGCCTGCTGCGGGACGAGCCTGCCATTGCCCGCGTTCTGGTTGTTTTGCGTCAGGTCCACCCCGGCAAGGAAGTCGCCGAACGAAAGCTGCCCAACCGTGCGGGCGACCTTGAGCGACATGTCCGTCCCGACCATCGGCGTCCATGCCAGGGCGAGGGAACCCTTGGGCCGCCAGAACTCGCGCGTGAGCCCGCCCGGACCGGTCTGCGAGAGTTTCGAATATTCGCCCCCGGCGCCGATCTGCAGCGTCAGGTTGTCGGTGAGCGAGCGATTGTGGGTCAGGATCGTCTCGTATCTGTCCTCGGTCACCCCGCCCGTGGCTCCTGGAAAGGGGACGACGACGAAATCACCGGCCGGATCGAGCGTCTCGAGCGAGGAAACTGCGTCGTAGCGGTTGAATGCCGCCTCGCCATCGAGCTGCCACATGCCGCCGAGCATGTCCCAGCTGTATTCGGCGCGGGCGATACGCTCGCCGCTTTTGCGCACCTGGTCGAACCGCGTACCCGTCGTGGGCGAACCGTCCGCGTAGATCAGCAGCGATGTCGCGGGGCCGTGGCCGGTTTCGAAGCGCTCCAGACCGATGAGCTTGAGCCGGCCGGGTCCAAGAGCGAAATCCACGTCGCCGCCGATTTCGTAGTTATAGCCATCATCGATATTGGAGAAGTCGCGGAACGTGTCGACCCCGGTGACCGCATCGCGATCCTCGTTGTGCAGGAAGCGGGTCCACCGGCGGCCGTAGACGCCGTGGGCGTTGACGATCGTGCCGCCGGGGCTGGCCCACTTGATGCGGCCGGTGATCGAGGGCTCTTCGGCCTTGTAGTAGAGGAGCGATTCGCGCGTCTCGACCAGATTGCCGGCCCCGTCGTAGATGTAGGTCCCGCGCCCGCCGCCGGCGCCGCCCCGGCCGACACCGTGGTTGATCGCCGCGGTCCATTCCAGGTTGCCGCTGCTGCCGCTCAAGGAAACTTCGCCACCAGCGAAGCTCGGCCGGGCATACTTGGGCCGGACGTTCGCACGGTATTCGAACCGGCCGCTGATGCCGCCGCCGCGCGTGACGACGTTGGCGACCTGTCCGGAAAGGCCGGGAATGTTGAGCGAGGCGCCGTCGACAATCTCGATGCGCTCGACCCGGTCGGCGTTGATGCGGGAAAGCTGCTCGAAGATGCCCTCCGCCTTGCTCGCCGGCCGTTCGCCGTTGATGATGACGTTCTGGTCGGCCTGCCCCAGCCCTCGGCCCTGGTCCTGCTGCTGCACGGCGAAGCCAGGGATCTGGTTGACCATGTCGAGCGCGTTGCGCGGCGCGAAGCGGGCAAAGTCCTGTGGCGTATAGATTTCTCCGGCGCTCGATTTCGCCGCGACCGGCGGGGGTTCATCGCCAGTGTCTTCCGCCAGTGCCGGTGCGGAAAACAGGCTTGCGAAAAGGGCAAAGAAAGAGAGTTGTACGGCGACGACAGTTGTTTTCATGCACCGGAACTAACGCCCCGCGCTGGTCCCTTGCAGGTCGCCTTCGACCGGCAGCCTTCGTCTTCCGATCTCGGGCCAACCCACCCGACAAACGGCGAATGCCTGCCGACAAACGGCATGAATCCACGACGAAGCGTCGAACAGCCCCGTCACGCTTCACCCGGCAAGCCCCTTGAACATCGCGCGGCAAGGCGCGACATAGGCCGCCGCATCACACGAAAGAGGACTTATGATCGACCTGTTCGGCACCGGTAACGCACAAGGCAAGTTCACCCAGGATCCCGTCACCGGCGCCCTCGTGCCCGTCGTCGTAGAGAGCACGAGCCGCGGCGAGCGCAGCTTCGACATCTTCAGCCGCCTGCTGCGCGAGCGTATCGTGTTCGTCACGGGCGAGGTCGAGGACAACATGGCCTCGCTGATCGTCGCCCAGTTGCTCTATCTCGAAAGCGAGAACAGCCGCGACATCTCGATGTACATCAACTCCCCGGGCGGCGTGGTGACTGCCGGCATGGCGATCCACGACACCATGCAGTACATCAAGCCGCGCGTTTCCACGGTTTGCGTGGGCCAGGCGGCCAGCATGGGCAGCTTCCTTCTCGCCGCGGGCGAGCCGGGCATGCGCATCGCGTTGCCCAACAGCCGCATCATGGTCCACCAGCCGAGCGGCGGTGCGCGTGGCATGGCCAGCGATATCGAGATTCAGGCAAAGGAAATCCTGCGCATTCGCCGCCGGATGAACGATCTCTACGTGAAGTACACGGGGCAGAGCCTGACCGACATCGAGAGGACGCTCGATCGCGACACCTTCCTCGAGGCGGACGAAGCCTTGAAGTTCGGCATCGTCGACAAGGTCTTCGAGACCCGGCCGGCGGGCGACGAGGTGGGCGATACCAGTGGTTCGGCCGGCGGCGCACCGGAATAAGGGGCGCCGTAAAACTGTAGCATTTTGGCAACCCTGCACCTTCACGCTGGAGCAAGGCATGAGGATTAAGGATAGCCCGATTGATTTGGCGAGCCCCGGCCTTACATTGGCGGGGACGAATCCCGCGTGCTAAACCGCGCGGGAACAGGATGATGGAATGACGAAACTGAGCGGATCCGACAGCAAGAGCACGCTCTACTGCAGCTTCTGCGGCAAGAGCCAGCACGAGGTGAGGAAGCTCATTGCCGGGCCCACCGTGTTCATCTGTGATGAATGCGTGGAGCTGTGCAACGACATCATCCGTGAAGAGACCAAGGGCGGTCTTGCCGGTAAGAAGGACGGCGGCGTCCCCACGCCGCAGGAGATCTGCGGCACGCTGGCCGATTACGTGATCGGCCAGGAACGGGCCAAGCGCGTGCTCTCGGTCGCGGTGCACAACCACTACAAGCGGCTCAAGCACTCCGGGAAGTCGGGCGACGTCGAACTGGCGAAGTCCAACATCCTGCTCGTGGGTCCCACGGGTTCGGGCAAGACGCTGCTCGCGCAGACGCTGGCCCGCACCTTCGACGTGCCGTTCACCATGGCCGACGCCACCACGCTGACCGAAGCGGGTTATGTCGGCGAAGATGTCGAAAACATCATTCTCAAGCTGCTGCAATCCAGCGACTACAACGTCGAGAAGGCGCAGCACGGCATCGTCTACATCGACGAGATCGACAAGATTACCCGCAAGGCGGAAAACCCCTCGATCACCCGCGACGTTTCTGGCGAGGGCGTGCAGCAGGCCCTGCTCAAGCTGATGGAAGGCACCACCGCCTCCGTCCCGCCGCAGGGCGGCCGCAAGCACCCGCAGCAGGAATTCCTTCAGGTCGACACGACCAACATCCTGTTCATCTGTGGCGGTGCGTTCGCGGGGCTGGAAAAGGTCATCGCCGATCGCCTGCAGAAGCGCTCGATCGGCTTTGGCGCCAACGTCGCCGATCCGGACGCGCGCCGCGTGGGTGAGCTGCTCGAGAAGTGCGAGCCGGAAGACCTGCTCAAGTTCGGTCTGATTCCCGAATTCGTCGGTCGTCTGCCGGTGATCGCCACGCTGCACGATCTCGACGTGGACGCGCTGGTCGAGATCCTGAGGGAGCCGAAGAACGCGCTGGTCAAGCAGTACCAGAAGCTGTTCGAACTCGAGGATGTCGAACTGACCTTCACCGACGACGCAATGGTCGCGATCGCCAACAAGGCGATCAAGCGCAAGACCGGCGCCCGTGGGTTGCGCTCGATCGTCGAAGCGATCCTGCTCGACACGATGTTCGACCTGCCGAGCATGGAAGGCGTGACCGAGGTCGTCGTCGACAAGGACGTCGTCGAAGGCCGCAAGGAACCCGTTCGCGTCGTCAGCGGCAAGAAGGGCAAGGAAGAGGCGGCCTAACAGGCTGGCGTGCTGGCCTTCGTCATCTCGATTGGGTTCGTGATGGCGATGGCCGGGGCTTCGCTCTTGATTGCCCGCCGGCTGCCTGACGGCGAAGTACCGACGCATTTCGACATTCGCGGAAAAGCCGACCAGTTCGGATCGCGTTGGGTGGTGCTTGGCGTGCTGCCGGTTTTCTACGCGCTGTTGGCATGTGCGCTGCTGGCCATGGGTTATGTACTGGGCGATGCTTTCGCCGACGACGCGCAGGAAGCCATTATCGGCGCGGTGATCGGCGGCGCGCTGATCTTTCTCGCGCACTGCTTCATGTTGTGGCTAATGCTTCGCTGGGTACGGTCCGCCTAGCTTCCCTCACCGGCCTTTCGCCGCTCCAGCATCGCTTGCAGCCGCGCCACCCGCTCGGGCGGAAGCAGTTCGAACGGGTTGTAGGTCTTCTCGAACACGGGGATGGCGTCCGGAAGCGCGACCCAGGGCATCTTGCTTTCGACGAAGATCACCGCGTCCGGCGTAAATGCGCCGGTTTCATCCAGCGTGCCGACACGCAGGCCGTAGCCGAGGCTGCCGAGGCGTGGGTAGCGGCTCCAGACGGCGGTGCCGCACCGTGCGCAACGGCAGATTGTGTGCGGCCCGCCGCTGCCAGCCGGAACGATGTGTTCGCTCAGTTCGCCGTCGACGAGTTCCAGCCGTTCGGCCTCGATGAAGGCGTTGACTACGCTGGTGGAGCCGGTCTGGTGCTGACAGAGCTTGCAGTGGCAGTTGTTGACGAAGATCGGATCGCCGGTGACGCGGTAACGCACCGTCCCGCATCCGCATCCCCCTTCGCGCACCGTCTCGTCCATCCTGCCCTCCTCAGTGGTGCCCTGCCTCGCCCAAGCCACACTCTTCGGCATCGGTTTCGACCTGCAGCGTGACATGCTCGATGTGATGATGATGCTCCAGCTCGACGGCCGCTTCCTTCAAGAGCCGGTCGCCGGGATAGCCGCCCGGCATCACGAGGTGAGCAGTGAGCGCGGTCTCGGTCGTGCTCATCGGCCAGATGTGCAGGTCGTGCACCGCAGTCACGCCGGGCAAGCTCTCGAGGTAAATGCGGACATCCGCTTCGTCGACGTGATCCGGCACGGCAAGCAGGCCCATCTTCACGCTGTCGCGCAGCAGGCCCCAGGTTCCGTAGGCGATGACGACGACGATGAGCACGCTGGTCAGCGGGTCGAGCCACATCGCGCCGGTCGCCAGGATCAGCGCACCGGCGATCACCACGCCCAGACTCACGAGCGCGTCGGCCGCCATGTGCAGGAAAGCGCCGCGGATATTGATGTCGCTCTTGCGTCCGCGGGCGAAGAGCAGCGCGGTCGCGGTATTGATGACGATGCCCACGCCGGCAACACCGACCATCGTCCAGCCCTCCACCTCGGGCGTGTGGAAGAAGCGATCGATCGTCTCGAACAGGATTGCTCCGAGCGCCACCAGCAGCAGGCCCGCGTTGGCCAGCGCGGCGAGGATCGAACTCGCCTTGTAGCCATATGTGTAGCGCGAGGTGGCGGGGCGCTGGGTGGCCCAGTTCGCGCCCCAGGCGATAAGCAGACTGAGCACGTCAGACAGGTTGTGTCCTGCGTCGGCCAGCAAGGCCATCGAGCCCGACCAGAGGCCGAACCCGGCCTCGATCAGGACGAAAGCCGAATTGAGCACCACCCCGATAGCGAATGCACGCCCGAAGTCCGCCGGTGCATGGCTGTGGCCCTGCCCGTCCTGTTGGTGCGAATGAGAGTGTCCCGCGCCCATCGATCAATCGTAGACGCAGGAGTTGAGGCCGTCACGCCGGACCACGCCGATGCGTGCCGCGATCGTGTTGCCGTAGCGACGGGTGAAGCCGCTGGGGCTCACCACCGCACGCTTCTTCGGCAGGGGCAGAGCCGCTGCCATGCGCGCCGCTTCATTCCTGCTCAGGCGCGCCGCCGAGTGCTTGAAATACCGTTCGCTGCCCGCTTCGACCCCGTAGGTGCCGATGCCGGTCTCGGCGACGTTCAGGTAGACCTCCATGATCCGGCGCTTGCCCCAGAGCTTCTCGATCAGGAAAGTGAACCAGGCTTCCAGGCCCTTCCTGAAATAACCGCCCCCTTGCCACAGAAAGACGTTCTTGGCGGTTTGTTGACTGATCGTGGAGCCGCCACGGATGCGCCCGCCCTCGGCATTGCGCTCGATCGCCTTCTCGATCGCCTGGCGGTCGAAGCCGTCGTGGGTGCAGAACTTGCCGTCCTCGCCCGCGATGACGGCGGAGACCATGTTGCGGTCGATTCGGCTGAGCGGGGTCCAGTCCTTGGTGATGGCGTTGTCGTCCATCACCATCGTCGCGGTGATCGGCACCGGGACGAAGCGGAACACCAGCACGAGCAGCAGGCTGAGGCCGACGAACCAGGCGATGGCCCAGATAATGAAGCGCAGCACGCGGATCATCGGGAGGGCCTAACTGTCTGGAAGCGCAGGTGCAACTACGCGCCGGAGCCGCGAGGACGGGTAAGCAGGACGAACACCCAGAACAGCATGATGGCGGCGGTCGGGAAGGCCAGTTCGCCCAGCAGCATCATGTCTGTGCCATAAGCGTCGTGGACGTGCCCGTCGACCTGCGCCATGACCGCGATCGGGATGTTCGACAGGGCAGCCATCAGGTTCCAGTTTGTCGCCGGCGACTTCTTGCCGATGGCCTCGAGCACGATGGCCGCATAGCCGGTGTAGGCCATGCCGACCGCCGCCTGATAGGCCAGCACGCCGCCGATGAAGACGCCCGGCACCCGCGGCAAGGCGATCAGCGACACCGAGACGAGGCCGACGAAGATGCCGAACATCGAATAGGCTTTCTTGAGGTCCATTCTGTCGCAGATGTAACCTGCCACGAGGGCGCCGACGATCGAGGCGACACCGCCCAGCACGCCGTTAACCGTGGCGACGATGTTGGCGCCGGCGTTCCATTCGCCGGCAATCGCCGACCAAGGGACGCCGCCCGACCCGATCGGCAGGATCATGATGATCAGCGCCAGATAGCCGAGCCGCGACCTGGCGACCTGCCAGACGTTGACCAGCACCTCCTTGAGGTGGGCGAGATAGTTCACGCCCTGCATCCCCACCTTGACCAGTCGAGGCAGGAACAGCGTGGCACCCCAGCAGGCAAAGCAAACCGCGGCGAGTACCGCGCCTGAGACCCATGTAGCGGCGATGTTCTCGGCCAGTAACAAGCCCACGCCGCCGCCGATTCCGGCGCCGCCGAGGTTGCCCGCCTGCGACCACCCGCTCGCCCGGCCGCGAAGTTCGGGCGGCACCTGGTTCGCCATGAAGATTTCGGTCGCCATCGATATGAACGTCGAGGCGACGGACGATATGACGAGAATGGCGATGAACAGCGGGACCTCCGCCTCGGTCTTGTGCATCACGCTCATCAGCAGGATGGACAGGCCGACGATGGTCGTACCCACGCCGTACCAGACCTTCGGGTTGCCGATCGTGTCGACGAAGGGCGCCCAGAGCATCTTGACCGTCTGCGGCCATACCGAGAGCGCGATGATCGTACCGATGATGGCGGTGGAGAGGCCGGCTTCGCTGAGCAGGAAGGCAAGCGTGACGCTGACATAGCCGCTGGAAATGCCGAAGGGTGCGAAAAGCGGGGCGAAGATGACCGGCCGGCTGATCTTGCCTGTCGAAAGGTGTTCCGCGTCGATGGCGGGACCAGCCTCGGCGTGAGCTGTCATGCGCGGATCTCCGGACGCGAGTGGCGCCGAAGGAGAGGCTTAGCGGCAAAGAAAAGCCGGGCAAGCAGTATGTCGCTTGCCCGGCTTGTCACTCGTTGCGCTTCTACGTCAGGCCGCGGGTTGCGGTGCGGGCAGCAACTTTTCGGTGGCGATCCGCTGCATCGCCTTCTGCAGCTTTTCGAACGCGCGCACCTCGATCTGGCGGATGCGCTCGCGGCTGACGTCGTAGACCTGACTGAGCTCTTCGAGCGTCTGCGGGTTTTCCGTCAGGCGGCGCTCGGTCAGGATATGCTTCTCGCGATCGTTGAGGCTGTCCATTGCCTCGGTGAGCATGTCATGGCGCACTTCGGCCTCTTCGGCGTCGGCAACGATCTCGTCCTGCAGCGGGCCCTTGTCCTGCAGCCAGTCCTGCCACTCGCCGGAGCCCTCTTCGCCGTTGCGCATGGGCGTGTTCAGCGAACCGTCGCCACCCATCATCATCCGGCGGTTCATGTTGACCACTTCCTGCTCGGGCACGCCGAGGTCGTGCGCGATCTTGGCGACATCGTCGGGATGGAGATCGGTATCCTCGTAGGCTTCGAGGTTCTTCTTCATCCGCCGCAGGTTGAAGAACAACTTCTTCTGCGCCGCGGTCGTGCCCATCTTCACGAGGCTCCACGAGCGCAGGATGAACTCCTGGATCGAGGCCTTGATCCACCACATCGCGTAGGTGGCGAGGCGGAAGCCCCGCTCGGGCTCGAACTTCTTGACGCCCTGCATCAGGCCGACGTTACCTTCGGAGATGAGGTCGCTGACCGGCAGGCCGTAGCCGCGATAGCCCATGGCGATCTTTGCCACCAGGCGCAGGTGGCTGGTCACCAGTTGCGCGGCGGCATCCGGATCCTCGTGCTCCTCGTAGCGCTTGGCGAGCATGTATTCCTGCTCTGCCGTCAGCACCGGGAACTTCTTGATTTCGGCGAGATAGCGGTTGAGGCTCTGCTCTCCGCCCAGGGCCGGCACACTGAGTGCTTTGGTCTTGCTCACGTTACTTCCCAAACCTTTCTATCGTCGGCCAGCGTCGTGAAGGCCCCTGCTGGGCACCCGCACCGTGCGGCCACGGTTTACTTGATATAACACATTCGTACGGAGAACAGCGCGCAGTTCATCGATTTGAATGACCGGTTCGGTCGATTAGTTCCGCCATATCGGATGGCAATTCGCTCGAGAACGACAGACTGTGCCCCGTCACGGGATGGACGAATCCGAGCTTCGCGGCGTGCAGGGCTTGCCGGTGGAAATCCAGGTCCTTGAGGACCGGCCTGAGCGCGGCTGGCGTACGTCCATAGACAGGGTCCCCCAATAGCGCATGACCGATTGACGCAAGGTGAACCCGGACCTGGTGAGTTCGCCCCGTCTCCAGCCGGCATTCGACGAGGGCGCAACCGTCCAGTTTTTGCAGCACCTTGTAGTGGGTGACCGCATGCTTGCCGCGGCTGGAGCTTTCGGGAAGCGGGGCCATTTTCTTGCGGTTCGTGTCGGAGCGCCCGATTCGCCCGCGAATCGTCCCTGCGCCAGGCCGCGGGTGCCCGGCGGCCACCGCGAGATAGGCGCGCTCGATCGAGTGATCGGCGAACTGCCTGGCCAGTCCCTCGTGTGCGGCATCGGTCTTGGCGACGACCAGCAGGCCGGAGGTGTCCTTGTCTATCCGGTGAACGATCCCGGGCCGCGCCACGCCGCCGATGCCCGAAAGCCGCCCGGCGCAGTGATGCAGCAGGGCGTTGACCAGCGTGCCGTCGCGATTTCCCGCCGCCGGATGGACGACGAGCCCGGCGGGCTTGTCGAGCACGATCAGGTCGGCATCCTCGTGAAGGATCGCGAGCGGTATGTCCTGCGGTTGCGCCTCTGCCTCGGCGGCGGGCGGGATGGCGATCGCGAAGGGGGCGCCCGCGGAGCCCCTGCCGGATGGCTGGGTGATCACTTCGCCGGCGACGCTGACTGCGCCTGCGGCGATCAGGGCCTGAATGCGCGCGCGCGACAGGCCGCTGGCTTCTGCCAGCGCCTTGTCGAGCCGCCCAGCGGTGAGCAGCATGCCGCCGATGATCCGTTCGCCCCCCACGACCGAAATATGGGGATGACGCCGCAGGGCGGCAAGTCGGTGGAAAGGCGGAAAAACGGGGAATCCCGTCGACATCCCGTGGGCCTTCGGCGGCGAGCGGGGATTCGCCGGACTTTCCCGCGTTCGAATCACCCGCTAGAGCGGCGGCATGTCTTCCAATACCGTCGATCTTGCTTCACTCCTCTGTTCCCGCCTGTGCCATGACCTGCTCAGCCCCGTTGGCGCGCTGAGCAACGGCATCGAACTGCTGCGCGACGAGCGCGATGCCGAAATGCGCCACCGCTGCATGGAACTGCTCGAACAGAGCGCCCGGATCAGTGCCGACAAGCTCAAGTTCTTTCGCCTGGCCTACGGCGCCGCCGGCGGCTTCGGCGATACCGTTCCGAGCGACGAGCCGCGCGAGCTGGTGCAGAACCTGGTCGGCGACAACGGCCGGATCGTTCTGCAGTGGGCCGTGGCGGAGCCGCAACTCGCCAAGCCTGCCGTCAAGGTACTGCTCAATCTTGCGGCGATCGGCATCGACGCCCTGCCGCGCGGAGGCCAGCTCGACGTGGGGGCGGAACGCCGCGACGGTGCGACCGAGATCGCGATTCGCGCCGCCGGCACGAAGATCGCGTTCGACAAGTCGATCGGGCAGGCGCTCGAAGGCTCGCTGCCGCTCGAGGAACTTTCGGGCCGGACCGCGCCGGCGCACATGATCCGCCTCATCGCGGAAGAAGCGGGCGGCGGCGTGCAATATGCGCTGGGCGACGATTCGCTCGTCATGGGCGCGGTTCTGCCCGACGCGTGACGCGGCTGCCGGAGGTGGGATGAGCGAAGAACTGGTCCACCGCGAAGTCGCTTCGCCCAACTGGAACGAGCGCGGCGAAACCGTCTCGATGGTCGTCCTGCACTATACCGACATGCCCGACGTCGAAGATGCGATCGGTCGCATGTGCGATCCCGCGGCCGAGGTCAGCGCGCACTATCTGATCACGCGCGAAGGGGAAGTCGTGCGGCTGGTGCCGGAAGACAAGCGCGCCTGGCATGCCGGCGTCAGCTTCTGGCGCGGCCATGCCCACGTGAACGGCATGTCGATCGGCATCGAGCTCGACAATCCCGGCCACACCAACGGCTACGAACCGTTTCCCGACGCGCAGATCGATGCGCTGATCCCCTTGCTGGCGCGGATCGTGAAGGATTACGACATTCCCCGCGCCAACGTCGTCGGCCATTCGGACATCGCCCCGGCGCGCAAGGCCGACCCGGGCGAGCTTTTCCCGTGGGACCGGCTGGCGGAATATCGCCTGTGCCTGCCGCGCCCCGACAAGCTCGAACTGGGCGACCCGTTCGACAACGACGGAGCGTTCTACCTCGCGCTCGAGCGGTTCGGCTACGACATCTCCGATGGCCACGCCGCAGTCAGCGCCTTCCAGCGCCGCTGGCGGCCGGAGAGGATTGACGGAGAGATCGACGGACAGGTCCGTGCAATCCTGTTCCAGTTGCTCTTGGATCGCGACCGCGGACGGACTAGATAGGGCCCGCCAGGGGGCCGGGCAGCCGCGCCGCATCGCAAGGTGCGCCGAGGAAAGTCCGGGCTCCACGAAGCAAGGGTGGCGGGTAACGCCCGCCGTGGCAGGGATTTGCGTCCCTGCCACAGGGAAAGTGCCACAGAGAGAATACCGCCGATGGCCCGCGGTCCTTTCGGGGAATGGGGGCACAGGCAAGGGTGAAAGGGTGCGGTAAGGGCGCACCGGGCGGCCGGCAACGGTCGCCGCATGGCAAACCCCACCCGGAGCAAGACCGAATAGGGGTCTCGCGCCTGCGCTCTCAGGGGCAAGGGCAGGGGAGTTTCGCCCCGAGAGGCCCGGGTTGGTTGCTTGAGCGGCGGAGTAATCCGTCGCCGAGATGAATGGCTGCCCCCGCGGCGTGGGTCCTTCACCGGATACCGCCTGCGGGACAGAACCCGGCTTACAGGCCCCCTGGCGCTTCGATTTTCCTCAGGCGGCGAGTTCGCGCGCCGCGTCGGCTTCCGCCCCCCGGGCGTCGCTCGCCTCGAGAAATCGGCGGGTTTCACCCTCCAGCACCAGCGCGGTGAGACGCCCGCTGACATAGGCGCCCGTGTCGAGGCCGATGCGGTTGTCCCTTTCGACCGGCGCATCGGAGATGGTGTGGCCGTGCACCACCACTGCGCCATGGGGCTGCGAGTGCGAGAGAAACGGTTCGCGAATCCAGCGCAGATCCTTTGTCATCTGCTGGTCGAGCGGCGTTGCGGGATGGATCCCGGCGTGCACGAAGAGGTAATCGCCGATCGCGATCATGTCCTCGAAACCGGCGATGTAGGCCCGCTCTTCTTCGGAAACGGCTGTATGCATCATCGCCTGCACCTGCTCGATCTCGGCCCGCCGATAGGCTTCGGGGTCGATGCCATAGCTCAGCACGGTTTCCTTGCCTCCGAAGCGGAGGAAGTGCCGCAGCACTTCGGTGTCCTCGAAGCTGCTGAGGAACATCTCCTCGTGGTTGCCGGCGAGGATGCGCACCCGGCGGGCCCGCTGCCATGCCCGCGCGCGAGCGACGACTCCGGCACTGTCGGGTCCGCGATCCACCAGGTCGCCCAGCAGGATCACCGTGGTCCGCGCCGGTTCGCAGGCGGCATCGTCGGCCTCGATCAGTGCGATCATGGCCTCGAACAGGTCGAGCCGGCCGTGGATGTCGCCAACCGCATAGACGCGCTCTCCGGCCGGCACGGCAGCGCGGGGGTGTTCGGTTTCGCGGACGAAGAGGCGGCGAATGGCATTGAACATGGAAGAGACCGTTCGAGAGGTTTGGCTGAAACTGGTGATTATGCGGCACTGCAGCAAGGCCTCTGCGGCCGCGGCCCTTTCGGCACCGTGAATGTGGTGCGCAAACACCACACATCGCTATTTCCTATATCAATCCGCGCAACTACCTCTTGTGCAATGCAGCAAACGGGTTCAATTTGTTGCCGAACTCGCATGAAGACCGATCCCGCAAAACGAGGACGGCCATGCGGGATCGCAGGTAGGGACGAAGCACAGTTTCACTTCAGCAATTGAGGAAATTGCCCATGCTTACGTCCATCCGCGGCCTTCTGGCCGCAACCGCGCTCGCCGGCGCGGTCGTAGTTTCCGCCCCCGCGTTCGCGCAGGATGCCGAGTCCGATTCGCCGGTTTCGGTTTCGGCCAACGTCGCGCTGGTGACCGACTACCGCTTCCGCGGCGTGTCGCTGTCCGGCGGCGATCCGGCGATCCAGGGCGGTATCGACCTCGGCCTTCCTTCCGGCTTTTACGTCGGCACCTGGGCTTCATCGATCGACGGCGGCGCCTACGGCTCGCAGGAACTCGATCTCTACGGCGGCTGGAGCGGCGATGTCGCGTCGGGCCTGACCTTCGACATCGGCCTGCTCAAGTACATCTACCCCAACGGCGCCAGCGGCGTGGATCTCGACTACTGGGAGCCCTACACCTCGCTCGCCTTCAGCGCGGGCCCCGCCTCGGTAACCGTGGGTGCGGCCTATGCCTGGAAGCAGGATTCGCTCGGCAACGATGACAACCTGTACATCTACACCGACCTCGAGGCGGGTCTGCCGACGACGCCGCTGACGCTGAGCGCTCACCTCGGCTACACCGACGGCGCGCTCTCGCCGAAGATACTCAGCGGCCTTTCGGCCGACCGCAACGGCTTCGACTATTCGATCGGCGCCAGCGCAACGGTGCTGGGCTCACTCTCGCTCGGTGTGTCCTACATCGGCGTCGACGGTCCTTCGGTCGACGGCCTGACCGATGACACGATCGTGGCGACGCTTTCCGCCGAGTTCTGAACACCGTCATCGGCGAATGACGAATCGGGCCCGCACCGCTCCGGTGGCGCGGGCCCCTTTTCGGCTCAGCCGAGGGCGAAATCGACGGTCGTAACCACGCGGACCTTCTTGTACGGCGTGTCCGAAGCGCCCCAGCCGTTGGCTTCGCCATCGCGCGCCTCGATCGTGAAATAGCCCTGCGTGGCGTCGCGGATACCGCCCACCGCCGCGCCGCTGTCCTTGGCGAACTGCTCGGCCGACGCTCGCGCGTCCTTGGTCGCCTCGGCCACCATGTCCGGCTTTATCTCGTTCAGACGGGTGAAGGCGTAGGCCATGCCCGAACCTTCCTCGACCATCACTCCCCCGCGCACCAGGTCGAACTGCCGCGCGACCGCCCGCTGGGCCCGGGCAATGTCGTTCGTCCGCAAGGCCATGCGCTGGCGAACGGTAAAGCGGGTTACGCCCTTGTCGTCGGTGTAGCTGGAGACGTTGGCGCCGGTCGGCTGCAGTGCCGACGCGGGAAAACCGAGCCCGGCGAAGAAGCGTTCGATGGCGCGCGTGTCGGCTTCGGTCTTTGCCTGGGCCGCGGCGAGATCAGTGTTGGTGGAGGTATAGGCGATGGTCCAGGTGGCCAGGTCGGCGGTAACGTCGCGCTCGGCCAGGCCGCGCACGGTCACGGAACGTTCCGCTTCCTTGGCGCGCAGGAGGCCGTTGCCCAGCAGGTAACCACCGACCGCAAGGCCGATCGAGAGGACGGCCGCAGTGGCGATCCAGCGCTGTGAGACGATGTCGCGCCACATGGTGCCGGCAGACGCATCGCGTGCTTGATCGGGGGGGACGGTCATCGCTAGACTCCTCTTGGAACGGGGCGACCCGTTACGATGAGTTGTGCATTTCTGTCGATGAACCGAGTTTGAATGGGAGTCCCTGCGCGATGAAGTACCTCCACTCGATGATCCGCGTGGCCGATCCCGATGCCACGGCCGATTTCCTCAAGCTCCTCGGGCTCGAGGAGGTGCGCCGGATGGAGAGCGAGAAGGGCCGTTTCACGCTGATCTTCATGGCCGCGCCGGGCCAGGAAGGCGTCGCCGAGGTCGAACTGACCTACAACTGGCCGCCCGAGGACGGCAGCGCGCCTGAAGTGTATGCGGGCGGGAGGAACTTCGGCCATCTCGCCTATCGCGTCGACGACATCTACGCGACGTGCCAGCGCCTGATGGATGCCGGGGTGACGATCAATCGCCCGCCGCGCGACGGGCACATGGCCTTCGTCCGCACGCCCGACGGCATTTCCATAGAACTGCTGCAGGACGGCAACCTGCCCCCGCAGGAGCCGTGGGCCAGCATGGAGAACACCGGAAGCTGGTGAGCCACGCCGGGTTTGGGTGGCATTTTTGCTCCGGGCTTGCTTAAGCGCCGGGCATGACAGCCATCCTGATCGTCGTCTTCGTCCTCGCCTACGCCGCCATCGCGCTGGAGGAACCGCTCAAGGTCAACAAGTCGGCCGCCGCGCTCATCGGCGCAGGTCTGCTGTGGTCGATCTACGCCCTCGCCACGGGGCTGCCGGAAGTGGTCGACGAGGAGCTCAACGAATCGCTCGTCGAGACGGCGCAGATCGCGTTTTTCCTCCTCGGGGCGATGACCATCGTCGAGGTGATCGACGCTCACGACGGGTTCGACGTCATAACCGGCCGGATGCAGGCGAAAACCCTCGCCACGCTGATGATCTTCATCTGCGTGGTGACCTTCTTTCTCAGCGCGATCCTCGACAACCTGACCACGACCATCGTCATGATCAGCCTGTGCAAGCGGCTGCTGGCGGAGAAGGCCGACAGGCTGCTGTTTGCCGGCATGATCGTTATCTCGGCCAACGCCGGCGGCGCCTGGTCCCCCATGGGCGACGTGACGACGACGATGCTGTGGATCGGCGGGCAGGTGACCGCGCTCGCCATCGTCACCAAGCTGATCGCGCCATCGCTGGTCAACATGGTGGTCCCGCTGGCGATCGTTGCCTGGGGGTTGCGGGGCAAGCCGATCGTGGCGCCCGAGGCGGTCTCTCCGCATGAGGACTGGCGCCAGACGACGCCGTTCGAACGCAACCTGATGTTTACCGCCGGCCTCGTCGCACTGGTATCGGTGCCGGTGTTCAAGACGATCACCCATTTGCCGCCGTTCCTCGGAGTGCTGCTTGGCCTCGGCCTGCTGTGGGCGATCGGCGATCGGGTGCACCGCGAAAAGCCCTACGAGGAGCGCAAGCGCGTCACCATCGCTCACGCCCTGGCGCGCATCGACATGAGCGCGATCACCTTCTTCATCGGCATCCTGCTGGCAGTGGCGACCCTGCAGCACGCCGGCGTCCTTGCCGGACTGGCCGATTTCCTCGACCGTTCGATCGGCCGGCTCGACCTGATCGTGGTCGCCATCGGCCTCGTCAGCGCGATCGTCGACAACGTTCCGATGGTGGCCGGCGCAATGGGCATGTACCCGATGAGCGCACACCCGACCGACAGCTTCCTGTGGGAATTCCTCGCCTACTGCGCGGGCACGGGCGGTTCGATCCTGATCATCGGATCGGCGGCGGGTGTCGCGGCCATGGGTATCGAGAAGATCGACTTCATCTGGTACCTCAAGCGCTTCAGCCTGCTTGCGCTGGTCGGCTACCTGGCGGGCGCGCTGGTCTATGTGCTGCAGCAGGAAGTGATTGGCCACGTCCCGCTCGCCTGACCGCCATCAGGCCGGGACGGTGGCGGGCCGGGCGATTCGCAGCAGCAAGTAGCCGAGAACCAGCGAAACGAGCGTTCCGGTCAGAACACCCAGCTTTGCCTGTTCGTAAAGCGCTTCATTCGCACCGAACGCCATCGTTCCGATGAACAGGCTCATGGTGAAGCCGATGCCGCACATCGCGGAGAGGCCCCATATCTGCAGCCAGCTCGCCCCGGCGGGCCGCGGCGCGAGACCGAGCTTTTCCGATAGCAAGACCGCGCCGAAGACGCCCACCTGCTTGCCGATCACCAGCCCTGCGGCGATCGCCATTGGCAGGGGCGCGAGCAATGTCTCGAGCCCCAGTCCCCGCAAGTCCACCCCCGCGTTGGCAAAGCCGAACAGGGGCACGACCAGATAGGCGTTCCACCCGACCAGTGCGTGTTCCAGCGTTTCGAGCAGCGGCGTTCCGTCGGCCCGCCGCATCGGCACCGCAAAGGCAGCGACGACCCCGGCGATGGTCGCGTGAACGCCGGAATTGAGGACGCAGAACCACAGGACGAGGGCACCCGCTACATACCAGGCCAGGCGGTCCACGCCGCGCCAGTTGATAACCAGCAACACGCCTGCCGCAGCGATCGAGGCAAAGAGCCAGGCGAGTTTGATCTTGGCGGTATAGGCGAAGGCGATGATGAGCACCGCGCCGATGTCGTCAACGATGGCGACGGTCAGCAGGAACAGGCGCAGTTCCATCGGAACCCGTTTGCCGAGCAGGCCGATCACGCCCATCGCGAAGGCGATGTCGGTTGCCGCGGGAATGGCCCAGCCGCGATCCAGCACCGGATCATCGCCGACCGAAGCGAGAAAGATTGCCGCCGGCAGCGCCATGCCGAGGATCGCCGCCAGGACCGGCAGTCGCAGCGAGCTTGGATCGGACAGGTTCCCCTCCATGATCTCTCGCTTCACCTCCAGGCCGACGACGAAGAAGAACACTGCCATCAGCGCATCGTTGATCCACAGGTGCGCCGTCGACAGCTTGGGGATGGGGCTCCACGGCAGTTCGCCATGGAAGAGGTCGTGGTAGCCCCCCGACCACGGCGAGTTCGCCGCCAGCATCGCGGCCCCGGCGACGGCCAGCAGCAGCACGCCCTCGAAGGCGTCGCTGCCGAACAGCGTGCGAAAGGGGCGAGCGGCGACTTGTGCGAGCATCTTGACGGGCATGAGCCGACTTTGCCCAAGGGCCGCGCGGGTTCCAAGCAAAACCGGGCCGTTGCGTTTCGCGGAAAACTGGGTAGCAATACCTATCAAAGGGTTAGAAGATAACGAGGGGCGCAATCAGGGGATGCTGATCGGGGCGTGGACCCCGCTCGAATGGCTGGTCGCGGCCGAGCGGGAATTTTTGCTGTTTGCAGCCTGCTTCTTTCTCGTCGGCGCGCTCGACGAGCTGGCGATGGACTTCGTCTGGTTCTGGCTGCGGCTCACGGGGCGGACGCGCGCACCGTCGATCGAGCGGTCATTCCACGAAGGCCGGCCGCTCGAAGGCCCGGTCGCAGTCCTGATCCCTGCCTGGCGCGAAGAGTGGGTGATCGCCACGACCATTGCCCATGCCCTTGCCGCCTGGCCTCAGCGCGAACTGCGGATCTACGCCGGATGCTACCGCAACGATCCGCTCACCGCGCAGGCGATCATGCAGGGCGCCGGCACCGACCCCCGCGTCCGGCTGGTGGTTCACGACCGCGATGGTCCGACCACCAAGGCCGACTGCCTCAATCGCCTCTACGCCGCGGTGGAAACGGACGAAGGCCGGGCCGGGGTGACATTCCGCATGGTGCTGCTGCACGATGCGGAAGACGTGGTCGATCCGGCCGCGCTCGGCCTGCTCGATGCGGCGATGGACCATGCCGACTTCGTGCAACTCCCCGTCCTGCCGCAGCCGCAGCCGGATTCCCCCTTCGTAGGAAGCCATTACTGCGAGGAATTCGCCGAAGCGCACGGCAAGGCGCTGGTCGTTCGCGCAGCGCTCGGGGCTGGATTGCCCGCGGCCGGAGTGGGCTGCGCTTTCGGCCGGTCAATACTGCAGCGGATTCCGCGGGAGGCCGGGCACGACGGCCCGTTCTCCGTCGAGTCGCTGACCGAGGACTACGAACTGGGCCTGAAGATCGAGGCTGCGGGTGGCCGCTCCTTGTTCCTGCGCGTGCGCGGCGATGACGGAAAGCTCATCGCGACGCGGGCATTCTTTCCGGCGAGCCTGCACGCATCGGTGCGGCAAAAAGCGCGCTGGATCCACGGTATTGCCTTGCAAAGCTGGGACCGCCTCGGCTGGAGCGGAGGCGTGGCCGAGACGTGGATGCGGCTGCGCGACCGACGGGGTCCGCTGACCGCGCTGGTGTTGTTCGTCGCTTACGCGGTGCTCGTGCTTTCGGCGGGCCTGTGGGCGGCGGGACTGGCCGGCTACGCCAATCCCTGGAGGCCGGACCCGCTACTCGAGACACTGCTTTGGGCCAACCTGGCAAGTTTCGCCTGGCGCGCCGCCATGCGTTTCGCCTTCACTGCGCGCGAGTACGGTGTGGGCGAAGGGCTGCGCGCGCTCGTTCGCCTGCCGCATGCCAACGTCATAGCGATCCTCGCCGGCCGACGCGCGTTCATCGCTTACCTGCGCACGCTACTCGGCGGCCGGATCAGGTGGGACAAGACGCACCACGAGGCCCACCCGACGCGCCTGCTGCTGGCGGAGATCCGTTCGTGACCGCGCGTTCGACGCTGCGCGGCCAGCCGGTGCTGGTCCTGGCGACGATTCTTGGCGGCTGGACGGTCGCGCGCGTGCTGTTCTGGACGTCCCCGTTTCCCGAGGCGGCTTCCCTGATGCCATCGGCCTTCGCGCAGCGGGAGCATCGCGTATCTTCACCAGCCCCCGCGCAAGCGCAGATCGACCGCTCTGCCGTCGATGCCGCCGCGACGATGACACCCAGGGGCCCGCTCGTGCCGGTCCCGGTGCCGCTGGCGGCCGATCCGGCGTACGCGGCGCCGCCGCCGGCCTGGCTCTCCACGAACGAGCCGCTCCCTGCGCCGGGCGCGAGGTCCATGCGCCGTATCGCGGGCCAGTACATGCTGCTCGCCGCAGGCTTCTCGAACATGGCGCTGCCGCCAGAGATCGCCGCGTTCTACGCTGGACCAAGGATGGCGGCCAAGCCGGATCGGCAGCTCGCGGTCGCCGACCGGCCTCTGCTCGGCAGCCCGGCGGCCGCGAAGAAAGAAAGCGAGAGCCGCTGGTCGGCCGATGGCTGGCTGCTCTGGCGCGGAGCGTCGGGAAACATCGCGTCCGCACCGGGGGCGGCATCCTACGGCCGCAGCCAGGCCGGGGCGGTGGTGCGCTATCGGCTCGTTCCGGGGGCGCTGAGGCTGCAGGCTTATGCCCGCGTCGCGCGGTCGCTGCAGGGCGCCCGGCAGGCCGAACTCGCGGCTGGTCTGTCCCTCCGGCCGGTTCCGTCCCTGCCGGTCCGGGTGGCGGTCGAGGGACGGGCGACCGATAGCGCCGCCGGCCGCAAGATCCGCCCCGCGGCGTTCGCAGTCACGGAACTGGCACCGGCGCGCCTGCCCCTTGGCCTGCGCGGCGAAGCGTATGCCCAGGCCGGCTACGTCGGCGGCGACGAGGCGACTGCCTTCGTCGACGGGCAGGCGCGGGTCGACGGGAAGCTCGCACGGCTGGGCGAGGACGGCGCCTTGCGGGCGGGGCTCGGTGCCTGGGGCGGCGCGCAAAAGGGCGCAGCGCGGCTCGACATCGGGCCCAGCGCGGCGATCTCCTTCCGCCTGGGGGAGGCGCAGTCGCGCATCGCGGTGGACTACCGGCTGAGGATTGCCGGCGAGGCGGAGCCGGGGAGCGGACCGGCGCTGACATTTTCAGCCGGATTCTAGCTGCCTTCGCCTTCCACGCTCCACCCGTGTGCGGTAGGGCGGCGGCATGGACGTCTACCTCCCCATCGCGAACCTTGCGGTAAACGGGCTGGTTATCGTCCTGCTGGGTGCGGCCACGGGCATCCTTTCCGGCATCTTCGGTGTCGGCGGCGGTTTCCTGACCACGCCGATGATGATCTTCTACGGCATCCCGCCCACCGTCGCCGCGGCCTCGGCCGCCAGCCAGGTGACCGGGGCGAGCGTTTCGGGCGTGCTGGCGCACCGCCGCCGCAACGGCGTCGATTACGAGATGGCGGCGGTGCTTACGGCCGGCGGGGTCGTCGGCACGGGGATCGGCGCGCTGCTGTTCAACTTGCTCGCCGCGCTGGGCCAGATCGATACGGTCATCAACATCCTCTATGTCGTCCTGCTGGGCACGATCGGCTCGCTGATGGGGCGGGAATCGATTCAGTCGCTGCGCCAGGCGAGGAGCGGAGAACGACCACGCGCGGCCAAGCGGCGCCACCATCCGCTGGTGGCCAACCTGCCGCTGCGGTGGCGCTTCTATCGCTCGGGCCTGTACATCTCCCCCATCGCGCCGCTGGTGCTGGGCATGGTGGTCGGCATCCTGACGGCGATCATGGGCGTTGGCGGCGGCTTCATCCTCGTGCCGGCCATGCTCTACATTCTCGGGATGAGCGCCAGCGTGGTCGTCGGCACCTCGCTGCTGCAGATCACCTTTACGACGATGGCGGCGACCATGATGCACGCGCTTACCACCAAGGCGGTCGACATCGTGCTCGCCTCGCTCCTCCTGCTCGGCTCCGTCACCGGCGCGCAGCTTGGCGCACGCATCGCCGTGGCGGCGAAGCCCGAATTTCTGCGCCTGCTGCTGGCCCTGATCGTGCTGGCGGTTGCGCTGGCCATGGCCTTCCAGCTCGGCGTGCGGCCATCCGAACTCTACTCGGTCGAAGCGCTGTGAGCCGCATCTTCGCGGCGCTGCTTCTCTTCTTCGCGCTGACGGGTGCGCGCGATCCCATCCTGGTGCCCGAAGTCAGCCAGCATGAGATCCAGGTCCGGCAAGGCTTCACCGGAACCGAACTGCTTCTTTACGGCGCGATCCTGGAGCCCGACGGGCGCCGCGCGGGGCGCGACTACGACATCGTCGTGGTCCTCAAGGGGCCGACCGAGGCAATCCGCCTGCGCGAGAAACAGAAGATCCTCGGCGTATGGCTCAACGCCGACAGCACGGCGTTCCGCTCCGCGCCCTCGTTCTTCGCCGTCGCCAGTTCGCGGCCGGTGGATGCGATCGTCGACGAGCGGACCGCGGCGATCTACGAGCTCGGGCTCGATTACCTGCAACTTTCGCCTTCCGGCTCGATCGATCCCAAAGAGCAGGCGCGCTTCACGGCCGGGCTTGTCGGGATGCGCGAGCGTGCGGGCCTGTTCAAGCAGGAGCCGGGCGGGGTGACCATCAGCGAACAGGTGCTCTATCAGGCGCGCATCGCGCTGCCCTCCAACGTCCAGACCGGACGATACACGGCAGAGACCTTCGCCATCACCCGCGGACGGGTGGTCGCTTCGGCCATAGCCGAGGTCGAGGTGAAGAAGCTGGGCTTCGAGAAGATCGTGGCGGATTTTTCGACCCAGGATTCATTTCTCTACGGTCTGCTCGCGGTGGTGCTCTCGGTCTTCATGGGGTGGGCGGCAGGGCGGCTCTTCGCCCTCATCTGAACCTGTCGATTGACCCGATCTTAACCTCCAGCGGGTAGGTCCGGCGCGGGATCAAAAGACGATGAGTTCTTACATGAACGACATGCCGCGCCAGCCATTTCAGACACCTAGCCTGCCTGCAGGGGCCCCGCCCGCGCCAGCGAACCGACGCCCTGCGCCCGCCGCGCCGAGCGACGCTGCGTTGCAGCCCATCGGCGTGGTGCTCGAGATTTCCGGTGCCGGTTCGATGGTGGCGCTCGACCTCCAGCGGCTGACCGAGTGCGCCAGCGATGCGGATCCCTCGATCGCCATTGCCGGGCAGGTCGGCAGCCAGGTAAAAATCAAGTGCGCCGACGGTTGGCTGCTCGCCAGCGTGCGCAACCAGAAGCAGGATCGCCGCTCCGAGGGCGTCCTCGCCAACATCGACTTCATGGGCGAGGGCGACGAGGAGCGCCTGACGGGCCGCATCCACTCGTTCCGCCGCGGTGTGACACGCTATCCGATCCCGGGCGCGCTCGTCTATCCGGCGACGACCGCCGACCTGCGCCAGATCTATGCTTCGGACGGGCGCAACGCGATCCAGGTCGGCACGGTCTATCCCACGACCGACATCCGTGCGGGCATCTACGTCGACGCCATGCTCGGCAAGCACTTCGCGCTGCTCGGCTCTACAGGTACCGGCAAGTCGACCAGTGCTGCGCTGATCCTCCATCGCATCTGCGAAAGCGCGCCCAACGGTCACATCCTGATGATCGATCCGCACGGCGAATATTCCGCGGCGTTCAAGAACACCGGCACGATCTTCGACGTAAGCAACCTGCAGATGCCGTACTGGCTGATGAACTTCGAGGAACACAGCGAGGTGTTCCTCACCTCGACGGGCAATGACCGGCAGGAAGACAGCGACATCCTCGCCAAGTGCCTGCTCAGGGCACGGGGCAAGAACCGGCTGGCCGAGCAACTCGGCAAGATCACCGTGGATTCCCCGATCCCCTACCTGCTGAGCGATCTGACGGCGATCATCACGGACGAGATGGGCAAGCTCGACAAGGCGACGAGCAGCGCGCCCTTCATGCGCATCAAGACCAAGATCGACGAGTTGAAGGCCGATCCGCGGTACCAGTTCATGTTCTCCGGGATGCTCGTGGGCGACACGATGGCCGAGTTCATCGCCAAGATCTTCCGCATGCCTTCGAACGGCAAGCCGATCTCCATCATCGACGTGTCGGGCGTGCCTTCGGACATCACCTCCACGGTGGTCGCGGTGCTCAGCCGAATGGTGTTCGACTTCGCGATCTGGGGGCGTGAGGAAAAGACCCGGCCGATCCTGCTGGTTTGCGAAGAGGCGCACCGTTACGTGCCCAACGAGAAGAACGCCGACGGTTCTTCGGTCGGGCGTATCCTCAGCCGCATCGCCAAGGAAGGGCGCAAGTACGGCATTTCGCTCGGCCTTATCACGCAACGCCCTTCGGACCTTGCCGAAGGCGTGCTGTCGCAGTGCGGCACGATCATCTCGATGCGCCTCAACAACGACCGCGACCAAGCCTTCGTCAAGGCAGCCATGCCAGAAGGCGCGCGCGGGTTCCTCGATTCGATCCCCGCGCTGCGCAACCGCGAGTGCATCATCGTTGGCGAGGGCGTCGCGATCCCGATGCGCGTGGCGTTCGACAATCTCGAGGAGGTCAAGCGCCCGGCCTCGGAAGATCCCAGCTTCACCGAACTTTGGCGCGGGGCCGGCGGCGAGGAAGATGCGGTCTATCGCACCGTCCAGCGCTGGCGCTCGCAGGGCAAGTAAGCTCTCTTACAGCTCCGGCATCATGCGCCCGGCGGGCTGGCCGTCGGCATGCGCCTGTTCCATCGCCTCGTCGCTGCTCTCGGCCAGCGCGTGACGTCGCCACGGCAGGTAGCGATAGGCCGCCCAGCTGAGCGCGAGTCCTGCCGCTGCGCCGACCGGGAACGACCACCAGATCGCATCGCCGCCGAGTGAATCGTAGGTCAGGAAATAGAACCCCAGCCGAACGGGGTAGAGCGCGATTGCCAACACGCCGAGCGGCACCCAGACGGCGCCGCCAGCGCGCATGGTGGCCGAATAGACCATTGCGGGGGCGAACAGCACGAAGTTCCAGCTGGCCAGCAACTGGATGTGCCGCGCCACCTCGACCGCAGGGCTGTCGGGCCCGAGAAACAGGCCAAGCGCAGGGCGGTCGAACAAGAGCAGAATCGCGGTCAGCACCCCGGTCATCAGCAGGTTCACGCCGGTCCCGGCGTTGGTGATCTCGTCCAGCCGGTGCCATTTCCTCGCGCCGATGAACTGCGCGGCCATGGCGGACACCGCGCCGCCGATCGCCATCGCCGGCATCTGGATATAGGTGAACAACTGCATCGCCGCGCCATAGGCGGCGGTCGTCAGCAGGCCCTCGCGGTTGACCAGCCCGACAACGATGATGCCCGCCGCGCTCATCACCAGCATCTGCGCGCCCATCGGCAGGCCCTTGGCGATGATGAACTTCAGCTCGTCGCGATGCGGGCGCAGGTAGATCAGCTCGCGCCCCCGCAGCCGCAGGGGCAGGTCCTTGGCATAGACGTAGACCAGCATCCCGACGAACGAGGTGAGGCTTGCTATGATCGTGGAGGTAGCAGAGCCGGCGATGCCCATTTCCGGGAAGGGCCCCACGCCGGCGATCAGCATCGGGTTGAGGATTACGTCGATCGCAACCGTCACGCCCATGAAGATCAGCGGCGTGCGCGCATCGCCCGTGCCGCGCAGGCCCATCGTCAGGATGATCGAAATCATCATGAAGGGCATCGAGATGAACAGCAGGCGCAGGTAGGTCAATGCGAGGCCATAGGCCGCGCCGGGGGTCTTGAGCGCCGACAGCAGCGCCGGCGCGCCAATCCAGCCGATCAGCGCTATCCCCACCATCAGCCCGGCAGAGAACCCCACCGCTGTCCCGAACGCCCGGCGGGCACCGTCGATATCGCGCGCGCCGAAGCGCTGCCCGATCTTGACCGTTCCGGCCATGCCGAAGCCGAAGGCCAGGCTGGAGACGAGAAACATGATGATGTTGGCGTTAGCCGTGGCGGCGAGCGCTTCTTCGCCGATCAGCCGCCCGACCCAGATCGAGTTGACCGTGCCGTTCAACGACTGGAGAATGTTCGACATCAGGGTCGGTACCGCGAACATCAACAGCGTGCGCAGGACCGGCCCTTGTGTCAGGTCGCCGCGCATCGCGGTCGCAGGGCCCTTTGGAGCTCCCTTGTCGCTCATGTTCAGATCCGCCCCTTCACGTGCCGCGCGCGATGTCGAACTCGATGTGCATCCTTTTGGACAATGTCAATTGCGGGGACGGATCGACACTGTCCTTAGCGGTGGGTAGTCGACCGGGATGAGCATCGACCGCCAGATTGTATCCCTCCTTGCCCATGCCGACCATCCGATCGCCTGCCCGCTGTCCGATGCTTCTGTCGCGCGGCTGTTGGATGCCCTTGGACTTGCTCCGGGAGCTTCGCTGCTCGACGTCGGCTGCGGCGAGGGCGAATGGCTGGCGCGGGTGCCAGGGCGGGGCGTCCGGCTGACCGGCGTCGACCTGTCCGGCGCGGCGCTTGCCCGGGCGCGGGACGAGCTCGGACCCGGAGCGCGACTGGTCGAGGCGCCGGCGGCCGAATTCCTCGCCAATGGCGGGCAATGGGACGCAGTCCTGTGCAACGGCGCCTGTCACGCGTTCGGCGGGGCGGAAGAAGCGATCGTGCTGCTCGCCCGGCATCTGGCCCCGGGCGGCGTCCTGCTGTTCTCCGACGGGTTCTGGCAAGTCCCGCCGACGAAGGTGGCGCTTGACGCCCTGGGCGCGAGTGAAGGCGACATTCCCACGCTGGGGCAGGTTCGCGGCGCAATTGGCCGAGCTGGGCTGCGCGAGGAAGCCGTCCATTTCTCCACCACGCAGGAGTGGGACGATTACGAGACCGCGTGGTGCACCGCGCTGGAGGCCCATGCGGACGGCATCGCGGCCGATGCCCCGTTCGATGCCGCCCGGCTGCGGCAGATCGCTGGCGAGCACCGGGCCGGATATCTCGAGGGTTATCGCGGCATTCTCGGCTACGTGGCGATCGTCGCGCGCAACTAGGTTCCGCGCGTGTCGCCGAACAGGCGAATGTGCTGGCGGTCGCTGAGGGTGAAGCCGTTTGCGATGCACAAGGGCCCGAGCCAGCGTTCCCGCGCGTCGAGGGTTGCGGCATCGGTCCCTTCGGCCATCAGCCAGATGCGCTCGCGCGGGATCGCGTAAGCCTCGGCCAGCCCGATCACCTCGTCGACATCGCCCGGCTCGGAAATGACGAACTTGAACGCCGCGCGCGGATCGGCGGCCCAGGCGGCGAGGCGCTCTGGCGGGAGGGCGAGCGAGGCCGGATTGCCCGAGTGGGGCAGCTTGGGGCTGACGTTGTACTGCGCGACCTGGCTGTCGAGCGCTGGATGGGGCGCAACCGTGCCGTTGGTCTCCACTTCGACCCGCACGCCTGGCAGGAGCGCCAGCAGCCTTGCCAGCGCGGCACCCTGCATCAGCGGCTCGCCGCCGGTGACGACGAGGCGGTCCTGCCCCAGGGCGGCGATCCGCTCGGCCGCCTCAGCCTCCGACAGCGCGACCTGGTTGGCCTCGCGGGCGTAGGTTTCGCCGCCGCGGTGCGGACGGTTGTCCCCCTCGAAATGCCAGGTGTAGGGCGTGTCGCACCAGACGCAGGCGAGGTTGCAGCGCGAGAGACGGATGAAGGCGCAAGGGCGGCCCTGGCTCGGGCCTTCTCCCTGCAGCGAGGCGAAGATTTCCGGCGCGCCGGCGTCATCGGTGGCGAGGGTCAACATGCCCGCACCGGCCAAAGGTGACATGAAAGCGACACCAAAGCCCACGCACCGCGTTGGCCGCGATCTGCCTGGCGGGCGGTCGGCGATGCGGTGGAAATCGACATGCGGCCGCTGTGTCAGAAACGCCGGTTGTAGGAAAGCGGCGCGCAGCCCTCCTTTGTCATGCTGAACCTGGTCAGCATCCACGGAGCCGCTCGCCCGAAGGTTCGATCCGCGAGATGAACCCTGAAACAGGTACAGGGTTTCGGGGACCTGGACCGTCAGCCCAGCCGCGCCAGCGCCGCCTCCAGCCGCGCGGCTTCCGCCTTGTGGTGTTCGAGATCGGCGCGGGCTTTCTCGACCGCCTCGGGCTTGGCCCGCTCGACGAAGTTCGGGTTGGCGAGCCGCGCTTCGAGCGAACCCATTTCCTTGCGCGCCGCGTCGAGCGCCTTGGCGAGCCTCGCCTGCTCCGCCTCGATGTCGATCACGCCGTCGAGCGGGATGACCAGCTCGCGCTCGCCTGCCGCCACGCGCAGCGCGGGGCCCGGGCGGGGCCCGTAGGCCGGTGCCCAGCCGACACGGGCGAGGCGCTTCAGCGCCTCGTTATTGGCCTTGAGCAGTTCGGCCGTGGGGGCGTGCTCTTCCTCGATGAAGCCGGTCAGGCGCTCGCCCGGCGGCACGTTGAGTTCGGCGCGGCCGGCGCGGATGTCTCGCACCAGCCGGATCAGCCATTCAACCTCGGCCTTGGCGGCGGGGTCGGCAACGGCCTGCGGCGCGGGCCATTTCGCCACGATCAGGTCGTAGGGGCGCGATCCTTGCGAGTGCCACAGCTCTTCAGTGACGAAGGGCATGAAGGGGTGCAGCATGACGAGGATCTGATCGAGCACCCAGCCGGCGACGGCCTTCGTCTCGTCGTCGATCTGGCCTCTCTCGCTACCGGTCGAGACAGGCTTGATGAGTTCGAGATACCAGTCGCAGAAGGTGTCCCACGCGAAGTGGTAGATGGCATTCGCCGCGGCGTCGAAGCGCAGGTCGGCCATCGCCTTGTCGAGTTCGCCGAGAGTGGCGATGACTTCGCCGACGATCCACTTGTTGACCGCTTGCGTGGCGGCGGGTGCGGCCAGCGTCTCGCTCGCCCCGATGCCGTTCGCCTGGCAGAAGCGCGTGGCGTTCCACAGCTTGGTGGCGAAGTTGCGATAGCCCTCGACCCGGCTCTCATCCATCTTGATGTCGCGGCCCTGGCTTTCCATCGCCGCCATGAAGAACCGCAGCGCGTCGGCCCCGAAGCGGTCGATCAGGCCGAGCGGATCGACCACGTTGCCCTTCGACTTCGACATCTTCTGCCCATCCGGCGCGCGGACGAGGCCGTGGAGATAGAGCCGCTTCCACGGCGCATCCTTCAGGAAATGCATGCCCTGCATCGCCATGCGCGCATCCCAGAAGAACAGAATGTCGAAGCCGGAGATGAGCAGGTCGTTGGGATAATGACGCCGCATCAGCTCGGTATCGTCCGGCCAGCCGAGGGTGGCGAATGGCCACAGGGCGCTGGAGAACCAGGTATCGAGCACGTCCTCGTCGCGGGACAGGGCCACGCCTTCGCCGGCGAGGGCCTGCGCCTCTTCCCCGGTCTCGGCGACAAATACCTGTCCGTCTTCGGCGTACCATGCCGGGATCCGGTGCCCCCACCAGAGCTGGCGGGAAACGCACCACGGCTGGATGTTCTCCATCCAGTTGAAGAAGGTCTTTTCCCAGCTCTTCGGGACGATCTCGATCCGGCCGTCGCGGACCGCCTCGATCGGCGCCTGCGCCAGCCTTTCGGCATCGACGTACCACTGGTCGGTCAGCCAGGGCTCGATCACCACGCCGCCGCGGTCGCCGAACGGGGTCTGGATGACCCGGTCCTCGACCTCTTCCAGCAGGCCCTGAGCGGCGAGCATCTCGACCACGCGGTCGCGCGCCTCGAAGCGGTCGAGCCCGACCAGGACGTCGGGAATCAGCCCGTCGGCGACCTGCTGCACGCGCGCCTCGGCATCGAGCATGTTGAGCATGTCGGCAGGGGCGATGCCGGCACGCTTGCCGACCTCGAAGTCGTTGAAGTCGTGCCCCGGGGTGATCTTCACCGCGCCGCTGCCCAGTTCCGGATCGGCGTGCTCGTCGGCCACTATGGGGATCTCGCGCCCGGTGATCGGCAGCCTCACCCTGGCTCCACTTGCCACCAGCGCGGCGTAACGTTCGTCGGTGGGGTGCACGGCCACGGCCATGTCGGCGAGCATAGTTTCGGGGCGCGTCGTAGCGACCAGAACGTGCCCGTCGCCCGAAGCTAAAGGATACTTGAGGTGCCAGAACTTGCCCTGCACCTCGCGCGTCTCGACCTCGAGATCGCTGATCGCGGTCTTGAGCCTTGGGTCCCAGTTGACCAGCCGCTTGTCGCGGTAGATCAGCCCGTCCTTGTAGAGGTCGACGAAGACCTTCACCACGGCGCGGGTGAAGTGCGGGTCCATCGTGAACTGCTCGCGGCTCCAGTCCATCGAGCAGCCGAGGCGCCTGAGCTGGCGGGTGATCTGCCCGCCGCTTTCCGCCTTCCAGTCCCACACCTTTTCGACGAACTGCTCGCGGGTGTAGTTCGTGCGCTTGTCCTGCCGCTCTTCCAGCTGGCGTTCGACGACCATCTGCGTGGCGATGCCGGCATGGTCGGTGCCCACGACCCACAGCGCATCCTTGCCGCGCAGCCGCTCGTAGCGGATCACAATGTCCTGCAGAGTGTTGTCGAGGGCATGGCCGATATGCAGCGAACCGGTAACGTTGGGCGGCGGGTTGACCAGCGTGAAGGGCTGGGCGTCCGGCCGCTCGGGCCGGAACAGCCCGCTATCCTCCCAGTGGCGGTACCATTTCGCCTCGATGGCGGTGGGATCGAATGTCTTGTCGAGCTGGGTGGTCATAGGCCTCGCGCCTTTGCCAGCGGCGCCGACCCGGTGCAAGCGAGTTGCCGCCCCGGTTGCCGCCCCGGTTGCCGCGCCGGTTGCCGCAACGTCAATTTGCCCGCATAGCAGGCCAATATGCGCGACTGGGCGGACTACAGCATCGAGGACGGGGAGGGCCGCAGCCGCATGGTGCTGCAAGGGCCGCTGCTCGTCTCGTCGATCGGTCCGCTCGACCACAAGCTGCGCGAGTTTTCCGGCGACGTGGCGGAGATCGATCTCGCCGGGACCGAGGAGATCGATACCGTCGGCGCGTGGACGGTGCTGCGTTTCGCGCGCGAAAGCGGCGCCGGGATCGTGGGAAAAAGCACGAAGGCCGAACGCCTGCTGAAGGCGGTCGAGGAGGCCGAGAGCAGCGCCGACATCGAGCCGCCGCGCCACCGCCTGGCGCTGCGCGTGCCCGAACGAATGGGCGAGCTGGTCTTCGAGTTCGGCCACGGGCTGCGCGACATGGTCGGTTTCGGCGGGCAGATCATCGTAACGATGCTGGGCATCATCCTGCATCCGTCGCGCTTTCGCATGAAGGCCTTCACCCGCCAGCTCGAACAGGTCGGTGTTACCAGTCTGCCGATCATCGGGCTGATGAGCTTCCTCATCGGCATCGTCGTCGCCCAGCAGGGGGCGGCGCAGCTCAAGCAGTTCGGCGCGGAAATCTATACGATCAACCTGACCGGCCGCCTGACCCTGCGCGAGCTGGGCGTGCTGATGACCTCGATCATGATCGCCGGCCGCTCGGGCAGCGCCTTTGCCGCCCAGCTCGGCACGATGAAGCTGACCGAAGAGATCGACGCCATGCGCACGATCGGCGTCAGCCCGGCCGAGGCGCTGATCATCCCGCGCGTGCTGGCGCTGGTCGTGATGATGCCGTTGCTCGGGTTCTTCTCTTCGGTGATCGGCATCATCGGCGGCGCCTTCATCTCGATGCTGACCCTCGACATTCCGTTCGTGACCTTCATCCAGCGGATCCAGGAAGTCGTGCCGCTCTACGATGTCTGGGTCGGCCTGGTGAAGGCGCCCGTGTTCGGCCTGATCGTGGCGCTGACCGGCTGTTTCCAGGGCATGCAGGTGAAGGGCAATTCGGAGGAGGTCGGCAAGCGCACGACCAAGGCGGTGGTCCAGGCGATCTTCATGGTCATCGTGCTCGACGCCTTCTTCGCGGTGTTCTTTACCGAGGTGGGCTGGGCATGAGCGAAGTCACCACGAGCGAGGCGGTGCCGGACATCGAGCACTTCGAGGGCGAATATCCGATCGTGATCCAGGGGCTGAGGAACAGCTTCGGCGACCAGGTCGTCCACGAAGGGCTCGATCTGAAGGTTCGCAAGGGCGAAATCCTCGGGGTCGTCGGCGGTTCGGGCACCGGCAAGTCGGTTCTCATGCGCTCGGTCATCGGCCTGCAGATCCCCGACGAGGGCACGATCGAGGTTTTCGGCCACGACATCACCGCGGCCGATCCGGACGAGACGATCGGCGTGCGCAATCGCTGGGGCGTGCTGTTCCAGGGCGGCGCGCTGTTCTCCACCCTGACGGTGGGCGAGAACGTCGAGGTGCCGCTCAAGCAGTTCTATCCCGAGCTCGACCCGGAACTTAAACACGAGATCGCGCGCTACAAGGTGGTGCTGTCAGGCCTTCCCGAAGATGCGACCGCGAAATACCCGTCCGAACTTTCGGGCGGCATGAGGAAACGCGCCGGCCTCGCCCGCGCGCTGGCGCTCGATCCGGAATTGCTGTTCCTTGACGAACCCACCGCCGGCCTCGATCCGATCGGTGCCGCGCGGTTCGACGAACTCACTCGCGAACTGGCCGACACGCTGGGCCTGACCGTGTTCCTCATCACCCACGACCTCGATACGCTCTATTCGATCTGCGACCGGGTCGCGGTGCTGGCGGACCACCAGGTAATCGCCGTGGACACCATCCCGGAGCTGATGAAAATGGACCATCCCTGGATCCAGGAATACTTCAACGGTCCGCGCGGGCGCGCCGCCCAGGCGAGCGAGCAGCGCGCAAAGTCAATGGACAAGACGGACATGGGGCAGGCATAGGGCAGGCACATGGAAACCCGCGCGAACTATGTCTGGGTCGGGGCCGTCACCCTCGTTCTGCTGGCGGCGCTGGCGGTGTTCATCGTCTGGATCGCCGGGGTCGGAACCTCCGACCGCAAGCAGTACGACATCTTCTTCCCGCAATCGGTCGATGGTCTCGCCGGTGGCAGCCAGGTCAGCTTCGCCGGCGTTCCGGTGGGCAAGGTCGAGGATATGAACCTGTGGGAGAAGGACCCGCAGTTCGTGCAGGTCCGCATCTCGGTAAAGGAGGGCGTGCCGATCCTGCAGGGCACCACGGCCACGGTGCAGGGCAGCTTCACCGGCCTTTCGACCATCCAGCTCGACGGCGCACGCGCCGGCCAGCCGCCGATTACCGCGCCCGGGCGCGATGGCGTGCCGGAAATCCCGCCCAAGGCCGGCGGCCTGGGTGCTATCCTCGCAGGCGCGCCACAGCTGCTGGAGAACCTGACACAACTCACCGCGCGCCTGACCGATTTCCTCAGCCCGAACAACCGGCGCTCGATCGAGGGGATCCTGAACAACACGGAGCGGCTGACCGGCAACCTCGCCGATGCCTCGCCGCGCATCGAAGCCGTGCTCACGGATCTCGATGCCACGCTCGTCCAGGCGCAGGGCACGCTGGCCGCCTTCGAGCAGACGTTGGGCACGACCAACGAGCTGCTCGACGAGGACGGCAAGCCGCTGATGGCCGACCTGCGCAAGACTCTCGCCGCGGCGCGCGAAGCGGCGGAAGCGGTGCGCGACACCATGCAGGACGTGCGCCCGGCCGCCCGCCAGGTGTCGGAAAGCACGCTGCCCGCGGCCGAGGCCGCCCTGCGCGACCTGCGCAAGACCACTCAGGCCTTGCGCCAGGCCACCGAATCGATCGAAGCCGGCGGAGCCGGCGGCCTGATCGGCGGCCAGAAGCTCCCGGATTACGAACCATGAGGCGTTCCATGACCCGTCACTTCCGCCTCGCCCTGCCGCTCCTCGCGGCACTCGTGCTGTCCGGCTGCGTCAGCTTCGGCAAGGATCCGCCCGACAGCCTGCTCAACCTCACGCCAGCGCGCCAGGCGGCGGCGGGAACGGGCTCGAGCGGCACGGCCGAGACCGGGCTGGCGATCCTCGACCTGCAGGCCCCGCAGAAGCTGAACGTCACCCGCGTGCCGGTGACCACGGGCGACAGCTCGCTCGCCTATCTCAAGGACGCCGAGTGGGTGGAGAAGCCCGCCCGCCTGTTCCAGCGCCTTCTGGCCGATACCGTGCGGGCCAAGGGCAACCGCCTGCTGGTCAGTGGCACGGATTTCGAATTTGCCGCCGCCAGCAAGCTTTCGGGCACACTCAGCGCGATGGAATACGACGCCGCGACGAGCACCGCCGTGGTCCGCTTCGACGCCGTGCTGGTCAACGCCGAAGGCAAGGTGACGACCCGTCGCTTCGAAGCCTCCGTCCCCGGCGTCGCGCCCGAGGCCGGCGCGGTCGGCGCCGCGCTGAACCAGGCGGCCAACCGGGTCGCCGACGAAGTGGCTGAGTGGGTCGGCTAACCGCCGCGGCTTGCGTTGCGTCAATGTCTTGATGTTCAGGCAAGGGTAGGAGCGGCGATCTCAGCGGAGACTCGCAATGCCCCACCGGCGAATTCTTGTTCTCGACGCACACCCGGATCCCGATCCGACGCATTTCGTGCATTCCCTGGCCGCGAACTATGCCGAGGCAGCGCGGTCGGCCGGTCACCAGGTGAAGACACTTGTCCTCGGCGAGTTCGACTTTCCCTTGCTGCGCAAGCCGTCGAACTGGCTGGAAAGCCAGCCTCCTCCTGCAATCGCCGCCGTGCAGGCCGACCTCGCCTGGTGCGAGCATCTCGTCATCATCTATCCGCTCTGGCTCGGCGATGTGCCGGCGCTGCTGAAGGGTCTGCTCGAACAGGTGATGCGGCCCGGCTTCGCGCTCGAATATCAGGACAAGAAACTGCCGAAGAAATTGCTCAAGGGCCGTTCCGCGCGGATCGTCGTGACAATGGGAATGCCCGCCTTGTTCTATCGCCTCGCCTACGGGGCACACAGCCTCAAGAGTCTCGAGCGCAACGTGCTTCGCTTCGTCGGCTTCAAACCGGTCGAACACGAAATTTTCGGCACCGTCGAGAGTGAGAAGAGCAGGGAGGCTGCGCTGGACAGGATGAAGGAGCTTGGCGCTGCCGCCGCGTAGTCAACCGAGCAGCAGCCAGATAGCCGCTTCGATTTCCGCTTCGCCCAGATCCAGGCTTGCGGCGCCCATCGACAGTTCGGTCTTCGCAGCGTTCCGTCCATCCACCGGCTTGAGATTGCCGAACAGCCAGATGCCCGTTTCGCGCGCCACCCGGTCGCGGGCGGCGAGCAAGTCCTCGACATCACCTTCCAGCACCAGGTGGAACATGCTCGTCTGCGGCGGGTCGGGCAGGATTCCGGCGCGCGGATGGGCGGCGAACAGCGCGGCGACTTCCTTCGCCCGTTCCACCAGGCGCGGCATCCGTTCGAGGCAATCGGCCAGCCGCATCCGGGCCGACACCACGTTGGCCATCTGGGTGAACAGCGTGCCGCCCTGCCGCCGTTGCCAGATAGCCGCCTCGGCGATGAAATCCTCCGGACCGATCAACATGGCGCCGGGCAACGCGCCGACGTCCTTGTAGAACGAGACGTAGATCGAATCGAACAGCGCGCCGATTTCCGCCAGCGTGCGGTCAAAGGCAGGCGCGGCCTGCCAGACGCGCGCCCCGTCGAGGTGCAGCCGGATGGCGTTTGCGCGGGCAAGGTCGCTCAGCGCCACGAGATCGTCCCACTCCGGCAACTGGCCGCCGATCTCGCGGGCCGGAAGTTCCACCAGCAGGCTGGCAAGGCCGGTCTCGCACGCCGGGCCCTCGAGCAGCGCCGCGAGGTCGGACGCGGCCGTCGGGCGGTCGGGATCGCCGAGCAGGCAGGCGCTGAGGCCGTGTAGCTCGCGGTAGCCGTGCTCCTCGTGCAGTTCGAGGTGCGAGGTGGCGTGGAACGCGGTGTGCGGGTTGCCCGCGCGCTCGCTCCAGACGCGCAGGGCGATGGGCTGCGCCATGCAGCCGGTCGGCATGAAGCGCGCGGCGGGCTTGCCGAACAGCGCGGCGACTTCGCTCTCGAAGTCCTCGATCAGCGCACCGCTGCCATAGACGTCGGGTTCAGGATCGTGCTCGCGCAGCCAGTGGGCGACGGCCTCGTATTCCGTGGCCGGTTGCGCCGGGCCGGCGCCAGCGAGGTGCCGGCAGGAGCGGCGCAGGCGCAGGCGCTCGGCGGCGAGCGCCGGGTCGTCAGCCATTGGCCAGCCGGGCGAGCTCGGCCGCCTTGCGGAACGCTTCGAGCCGCGACGGCGCGGCGTGCCTCGGCCGGGATGTCCCAGCCCCACAGTTCGGCTTGCCAGTCTTCCTCGGCGTTGGCCGCGGCGAACAGGGCGTCGAGGTCGGCCCCGGGTTCGAGCGCGGCAAGGCCGGTGAGGAGCGAGGTGGCGATGGTGGTCATCGTCTCCAGCGCGGCGAGTGCAAACGGGTCGAGCGTGGCAAGGTGGGCGGCAAGCGCTTCCTTCGTCTCGGCCGGCTGGTGGCGGTGAACGATGCCGCTGACCCGCTCGAACCGCACGCCGTGGCGCGCCTCGGCCGCGGTGACGACCGGCTCCCACAGCGTCTGCTGGCGGCGGTAGAGCAGTTCGTCCGGGTCGGCGCGGTAGAGCAGCGTGTCGGTGTCGCCATAGGGCAGCAGCCGCTCTGCCGTGGCGGCGGGGTCGGCGGCAATGCGGTCGATCGCGTAGTCGGTGAGATCGCGCAGCACGAAGGCCTTCGGATCGATCTCCTCGCCCTGCGCATCCCACTCCGCCGCGAGCGCCTCGGCCAGTTCCCGCGTTGGCACGACCTGTGCCGCGCCGCCCTGGGTGCGCAGCGGCCGCCCGTCGAGCGAAACCCGCCAGCCGCCGTCGCACTGTTCGGTCGAAACGGCCTTGTAGAAGCGCTTCATTGGCGAGGAGTTCCGCCACTTGCGGGCGAGGAAGACGGGCATGAAGAAACCGTCGACCAGCCCGATCAGGACGAAGATTGTACCGACCAGCCAGTTGCTGTCCCCGGCGAAGTCGAGCACGCCCTGGGTCATCAGGATGCCGAGGAGAACGAAGGCGAAGCCGCCGATTCGCATGAGCTGGATCACCAGCCAGCGCTGGTGGGCCTGCTCTTCGGAGGGACGGTCTTCGGGCGGGCGGCTAGCCATGGATCAGATCCTCGAGTTCGGCGGCGCTGGCGGCCACGGCCGCGGCGCCTGCATCGAGCAATTCGTCCGGCGCGTGATAGCCCCAGGCAACGCCGAGCGCACGCACCCCGGCGGCGCGGGCCATCTCGATGTCGTAAGTCGTGTCGCCGATCATGACCGCCTCCCGCGGAACGGCCCCTGCTTCGGCCAGGGCGGCCTCCAGCATGGCCGGGTGCGGTTTGGAAGGATGGCGGTCGGCTGTCTGCAGGGTGGCGAAGAACTCGCCCAGTCCGTGCACCGCGAGCAATCCGCCGAGGCCCCGGTCGGACTTGCCGGTGGCTATGCCCAGCGTCCATCCCGCGCCGTGGAGCGAGCGGACCAGCGGGTCGATCCCCTCGAACAGCGGCTCGGAATGTTCGCCCGACGTGCGCGCCTGAAAGAACGCTTCCTTGTAGGCAAGGACGATGGCGGCGTGCGCCTCCTCCCCCGCATCGGGCGCGAGGCGGCGCACGGCGACCGGCAGGCTGAGGCCGACGATCCGCAACACCTCGTTGCGCGGCGGACAGGCGAGGCCGCAGCTGGCGAACGCCCGCTCCATCGAACGCGAGATCGCCGCCTGACCATCGGCCAGCGTCCCGTCGCAATCGAACACCGCCAGCCTTACGCTCACCCGGCCAGGCTCCGCATCAGCGCGGCAATGGCTGGCTTCCCCTGCGCCTCGAGCGCATCGGCCACGCCTGCGCGTTCTTCGGCCGGCTTGTTCTGGCTCAGCTTGAGCGTGGGCCGCCAGGCGCGCACTTCCAGCTCGAAACCGGTTATGCCGTGGCTGAGCTTGCGCCAGGTGTCCGGCTCGACCTCGGCGAAAGTGTAGGCCTCGCCCCCGGCAAGGCGGGCTTCCTCGCGCGCCCTGATCGCCTCGAGCTGGGCTTCGAGCCCCTCGTAGTCCATCTTGCGGACCGGGCCCTCGAGTTCGAGCGCCACGTAGTTCCACGTAGGGACGTGACCGCGCTGCGAATACCAGCGCGGGCTGACGTAAGCGTCCGGTCCATTGATGACCGTGAGCGCGCTGGTCCCGGCGAGATGCTTCGTCAGTGCGTTGCCGTTCGCCAGGTGGAACTGGATTGCGCCGTCTCCGGTCGAGACGATCGGCACGTGCGCAACGCGCGGTCCGTCGGGCGTCTGCGCGAAAACCATGCCGAAGCCGATTTCTTCGATCAGCGATTCGAGCAGCGCCCGATCGTCGCTGCGGAAGGTCGCGTTGGGATGCATCAGTGCTTCTTGGGTCCCGGTTTCTTCGGTCCAGCCTTTCTGGGCTGGCTCCCCGAGGTTCGGCGCGAAGTGCGCTCGCCGCGGCGGGCCTTGCGATACTGCTTGGCATGGGCGCGGGCGGCCTGCTTCTTTTCCGCCGGGCTGCGGGGCGGCGGATCGTCCCGCACCGGCGCGGCATCGCTGGCGTTCTCGTCGAAGCCGAGCTGTTCCAGGCTGGCCGCGAAGTGTTCGGGCAGGGGGGCCGTCACGTCGATCTTTCCGCCGCTGCCATCTGGTGCCTTGGGCGAATCGATGATCAGGCGCCGCGCGTGAAGGTGCATCTTGCGGCTGATCGATCCGGTCAGGAAAGCCGCCTGCCCGCCGTACTTGCCATCGCCCACGATCGGGTGGCCGATGGCCAGGCAATGGACGCGCAGCTGGTGCGTGCGCCCGGTGAGCGGTTCCAGCTCGAGCCAGGCGGCGCGGTTGCCCGCGCGGTCGACCACGCGATACTTGGTCCTGGCCGGCTGCCCGCCCTCCATGTCGACGTGCATCTTCTCGCCGCCGGTGCCCGGCTGCTTGGCGAGCGGCGCCTCGATCACGCCTTCGGAAACCTCCGGCACGCCGACGACGAGCGCCCAGTAGACCTTCTTCGCGCTGCGGCCCGAGAAGCGCCGCGAGAAGAACGCCGCGCTGCCCGGCGTGCGGGCGACGAGCAGGACGCCCGAGGTGTCCTTGTCGAGCCGGTGGACCAGCCGCGGGCGCGGCTCGTCGGCGCTGGCGAAGGCATCGAGCAGGCCGTCGACGTGCTGCGTCGTCTTGGTTCCGCCCTGCGTGGCGAGGCCCGGCGGCTTGTTGAGGACCAGCGCGGCCGGGGTTCTGGCGAGCACCATCGACTCGGCCTCCGCGATCTGCTGTTCGGTCAACGGCTTGATCGTGCGCGCCTTGGGCGTTGTCGCCTCGCCGCCCGGCGGCACGCGCAGGACCTGCCCGGTGGACAGGCGATCCTCCGGCTTGGCGCGCTTGCCATCGACCCGGATCTGGCCGGTGCGTGCCCACTTGCTGACCATGCCGAAGCCGACCTGCGGCAGGTGACGCTTGAACCAGCGGTCGAGACGCACCCCGTCGTCGTCGGGCTGGACGGTAAACTGGCGGACCGTATCCGTCATGCCGCGAGCCGCATCACGATGAGCCCGATGTAGAGCGCTGAGAGCCCAGCGAGGACCGAGATCACGCCGTAGGCGAAGGCCTGCCCCTCCTGGTGGCGCTGGATCAGCAGCATCAGCTCGAGGCTGAAGGCCGAGAAGGTGGTGAATCCGCCGAGCAGCCCCACACCGATGAACAGTCGCGCCTCCTCGCCGCCCTGCCCGAAGCGGGCCAGCCACCCGGCCAGCAGGCCCATCGCCAGGCTGCCGAGCACGTTTGCCGCCAGCGTCGCCCAGGGGAAGGCGGTAACCGCCGCCGGGCCGAGCACGAGCGTCATCATGCGCCCGAGCTGGTAACGCAGGACCGCACCGATCCCTCCGCCAAGAGCGACGAAACCGGAAGCAGCGAGAGAAGAGGGAGGAGACATGGCTGCGCTCCTAGACGGGGCGGCCGGACGAGGAAAGAGCGCTCGCCGTCGAAATCCTTGCGTTTGGCCGTCGATTCCCTTATCGGGCGCAACGTTCGTGCCGGTCCGGAACGGATTCGGTGCGTTTTTCATTTGGTATATGCATGGTGCAACCCGCGCCGATCTACCGCGGGCTCTCCCTCATTTGGTTTCGAAAGGTGGCTTAGGTTTATGCAGATCGTCGTCCGCGATAACAATGTCGAACAGGCTCTCCGCGCGCTCAAGAAGAAGCTGCAGCGCGAGGGGGTGTATCGCGAGATGAAGCTGCGCCGTCACTACGAAAAGCCGAGCGAGAAGCGTGCGCGCGAGAAGGCCGCCGCCGTGCGCCGCGCTCGCAAGCTCGAGCGCAAGCGGGCGGAGCGTGACGGCTCGAAGTAAGGGCCTGTTGCAAGCGCATTACCGATAAGCCAAAGGGGCGCGGGGGTTCGACTTCCGCGCCCCTTCGCATTTTCCAGGAAAACGAATCGATGGCCGAAGTCACCCGCGTCCCCCTCCAGCCGATCGCCAAGGGCTCGATCGTCAAGCTGTGGCTCGGCATCCTCGTGGTGATCGCACTTGCCGCCGGGCTGGCCTACTGGGCGATGCCGAAGGGCGTCGAGATCACGACGGTGACGGAGGGCAAGGGCCCGACGCCGAAGGAAGACGACATCGTTTTCGTCAAGTACACCGGCAAGCTGCCCGATGGCACGGTGTTCGACAAGTCGCAGGAACTGCCGGTGCCGGTGAAGGGCATCCTGCCCGAAGGCACGCCGATGCAGCTCACCGGCGTGATTCCCGGCTTCAAGGAAGCGCTGCTCAAGATGCAGAAGGGCGGCAAGTACGAAATCCGCATCCCGGCCGACAAGGCCTATGGCGCCACGCCGCCGCCGGGATCGCCGATCCCGCCGAACAGCGACCTGATCTTCGAAGTCGAGATGGTCGACTTCATGGCCGAGGCCGATGCGCAGCGGCGAGTGCAGATGATCCAGCAGATGATGGCCGGACAGCAGCAGGGCGGTGAAGGCCAGGCATCGGCTCCGCCTCCGCCCTCCGGCGCGGAGTAAATTCGCCCTCAGCCGATTGCTCACATTTCGCTCATGCCTCGTGCCCCATTTCGCGGCATGATCGGGCGTGTCCGTGGGAGAGAGCATGATGAATGGTAGCGCGAGGGATCACTCCGACTGGCCGCTCAGGCCGTGGTTCCTCGCCGCAGGCCTGGGAGTTGCGGGGCTGCTGGTCTGGGCCTTCTCGCACGGGTCCGAGCAGGTGCCCTGGCGCATGGCGGCGACTGCGTTCGTGTTCTTCGGCAGCCTCGCGGCGGCATTCACGGTCGAGCGCGAGCGATGGAGGGAACCGGCGCTTTTCGCGCTGGCAGTGGGCCTTGTCATGGCCGGCCTCGCCTGGCGCGCGGTTGCGGCGGGCGATCGCTATGCCGATCCGCAATACGGCTTCTTCGCCGGGGTGATAGCGACCGGCCTTGCCCTGCCACTGTTCCAGTCCGGCTTCCGGCAAACCCGTTTTCGCACGCCATACGAACGGGTGCACGACCACGTGTGGAGCGATGCGATCGGCGCGGGCGGGAGCCTCGCCTTCGTCGGTGCCTCTTGGCTCGTCCTCGCGGTACTGGGCGCGCTGTTCAACCTGCTCAAGATGCACTGGCTCTACGACCTGATGGGTGAGGAGTGGTTCGGCTGGACCTGGTCGGCAGCGGCCTTCGGCGCGGCGCTCGGCATCCTGCGCAACCAGATGACGATCCTCGGCACGCTGCAGGCGGTGGTCATGACAGTGCTCTCGGTTCTCGCAGTGCCGCTGGCATTGGGGTTGGCGACATTCCTTATCGCCATGGCGGTCTCTGGTCCCGAGGTTCTGTGGCAGGCGACGCGCAGCGCCACGCCGATCCTGCTCGCATGCGCGGCGGGATCGTGGGTGCTGGCCAACGCCATCCTGCGCGATTCGGACGCGAGCATGACTGGCAACCGCGTGCTGCGCTGGGCGGCGCGCGGGCTGGCGCTCGTCATCCTTCCGCTTACCGTCTTCGCTGCGGTTTCATTGGGGACGCGGGTCGCCCAGCATGGTCTCAGCCCGGAGCGCATCTGGGGCCTCATCGCCATCGCGGTCGCCTGCGCCTACGGCCTCGCCTGGCTGGTGGCGATGATTCGCGGCGGCAAAACCGGCTGGGGCGACCGGCTGCGCCAGGCTAACCTGCACCTCGCCGCGGCGATCTGCGTGGTAGCCTTCATCCTCGCGCTGCCGATCTTCGATTTCGGCGCGATCAGCGCGCGCAACCAGGTCGCTCGGCTGGAGAGCGGCGCGGTCGCGCCCGACGATTTCGATTACTCAGCACTGCGGTGGGACTTCGGCAATGCCGGGCGACGAGCGCTGGCTCGGCTGGCGAAGAGCGACGACGCCGAAGTCGCCGAACTGGCCGCACTGGCGCAAAAGCAGGCCGAGCGGCAGTATGGCTTCCGCGCTGACCGGACCTTCCGCACCGCCGCCGAGATCGACGTGCGCGTCCAGCCCGAGGATCCGGCCCTGCGGCGCATGGTGGTCGATTACCTGCGCGCCAATTCGCACCTCTGCCAGGATGAATGTGTCGCGCTCGACATCGGCCCGGGAGAGAAGGGTGGCCGGCTGGTGGCGATCGTCCAGAGCGGGCGCTACCAGCTTGTCGACCTACCTTCCGGCGTGCTCGAGCCAAAGGTGGAAGTGGCACCGGCAGGGATCAGCGCGTTCGGCAAGGAATCGCGGGTCGAGATCGGTACTGTCGAAAGGCGCTACATCATGGTCGACGGCCAGCCGATCGGACCGCCGCTGAACGAGCCTCTCGACTAGCTTGAAGCGCGCGCCCGCCCCGGCTAGGGCGCGCGCATGTCAGTAGACCGTGTAACCGTGGCGAAGATCGCCAGCCTGGCGCGCATCCGCATGGGCGAGGAAGAGCTCGACCGGATGGTGCCCGAATTCAACGGCATCCTCGCGTGGGTGGAACAGCTCGGCGAGGTCGATACAAGCGGCGTTCAGCCGATGACTGCGGTCATCCCGCAGAAGCTGCGCCTGCGCGACGACGTGGTCGATGCCGATCCTCTGACCGGCGGCGGCATTCGCGACAAGGTCCTCGCCAACGCGCCGGCGGCCGAACACGGATTCTTCGGCGTTCCGAAGGTGATCGAATAGTGACCGACCTGACCAATCTCGGCGTCAAGGCCATCCGCGACGGCGTTGCTGGCGGCGACTTCACCGCGCGCGAAGTGGCCGAGGCGTTCAATGCCAATGTCGCCGCGGCGCAGGATGCGCTCAACGCCTTCATCGTCGCCACCCCGGAAAAGGCGCTCGAAGCGGCCGACAAGGTCGATGCGATGCGCGCCGCCGGCAAGCCGCTCGGCTCGATGGCCGGTGTGCCGATCGGAATGAAGGACCTGTTCGCCACCCGGGGCGTGCAGACCACCGCGGCGAGCCACATTCTCGAAGGCTTCGTGCCCGAGTACGAGAGCACCGTTTCGCAGAAGCTGTGGGACGCGGGGGCGGGCATGCTCGGCAAGCTCAACATGGACCAGTTCGCCATGGGCTCGTCCAACGAGACGAGCTACTTCGGCAACGTCATCAGCCCGTGGCGGCGGCAGGATGGTGGCAATGCACCGCTGGCCCCCGGTGGCTCTTCCGGCGGCAGCTCGAGCGCGGTGGCTGCACGGCTGTGTCCGGCGGCGACCGGGACCGACACCGGCGGCTCGATCCGCCAGCCCGCCGCCTTCACCGGCATCACCGGCATCAAGCCGACCTACGGCCGCTGCAGCCGCTGGGGCATCGTCGCGTTCGCCTCCAGTCTCGACCAGGCCGGGCCGATGGCGCGCGACGTGACCGACTGCGCGATCATGCTCGGCGCCATGGCCGGGTTCGACCCGAAGGATTCGACCAGTCTCGACCTGCCGGTGCCCGACTGGGCCGGCTCGCTCGACGCCGACCTAAAGGGCAAGCGCGTCGGCATTCCGCGCGAATACCGGATGGACGGGATGGACGAGCAGATCGCCAGGAGCTGGGACGACGGCGTTGCCTGGCTCAAGGACGCGGGGGCTGAAGTGGTCGATGTCAGCCTGCCGCACACGAAGTACGCGCTGCCAGCCTACTACATCGTCGCCCCGGCCGAAGCCTCGAGCAACCTCGCCCGCTACGACGGCGTGCGCTATGGCCTGCGCGACCTGCCCGACGGGGCGAACCTGCAGGACATGTACGCCGCGACCCGCGCCGACGGATTCGGTGATGAGGTCAAGCGCCGCATTCTCATCGGCACCTACGTGCTCAGCGCCGGGTTCTACGACGCCTACTACACCCAGGCGATGAAGGTCCGCACGCTGATCCAGCATGACTTTGACGAGGCCTGGGCGCAGTGCGACGTCATCCTCGCGCCCACCGCCCCGAGCGCCGCCTTCGCGCTGGGCGAAAACAGCGACGATCCGATCGCGATGTACCTCAACGACGTCTTCGCCGTCCCCGCCAGCCTCGCCGGCCTGCCCGCGATGAGCGTGCCCGCGGGGCTCAACTCGGAAGGTCTGCCGCTCGGCCTGCAGATCATCGGCAAGGCGTTCGACGAGCAGGGCGTTCTCAACGCCGGCCTCGCGATCGAACAGCGCGCCGGGTTTTCAGCTCAGCCGGAGAAATGGTGGTGAGCACATATCGCATTCACGGCGCAACGGGCGAATGGGAGGTCGTGATCGGCCTTGAGGTCCACGCGCAGGTCACCAGCAACGCCAAGCTGTTTTCCGGCGCCTCGACCCAGTTCGGAGCCGAGCCGAACGCGCAGGTCAGCCTGGTCGACGCGGCGATGCCGGGGATGCTCCCGGTGCCCAACCGCGAGTGCATCCGGCAGGCAGTGCGCACGGGCCTCGCAATCGATGCAAAAATCAACAAGTGGTCGCGGTTCGACCGCAAGAACTACTTCTATGCCGACCTGCCGCAAGGCTATCAGATCAGCCAGCTCTACCACCCGCTGGTGGGTGAGGGCACGCTGACGATCGAGGCCGACGAGAAGGCCGGCATCCCGGAAGACAAGACCATCGGCATCGAGCGCATCCACGTCGAGCAGGACGCGGGCAAGCTGATGCACGACCAGCACCCGACGATGAGCTACGTCGACCTCAACCGCAGCGGGGTGGCGCTGATGGAGATCGTCAGCCGGCCCGACATGCGCTCACCCGCGGAAGCCGGCGCCTACGTCCGCAAGCTGCGCAGCATCCTGCGTTATGTCGGCAGCTGCGACGGCAACATGGAAGAAGGCTCGATGCGCGCGGACGTCAACGTCAGCGTACGCAAGCCGGGCGAGGAATTCGGTACCCGTACCGAGACGAAAAACGTCAACTCGGTCCGCTTCGTCATGGCCACGATCGAGCACGAGGCGCGCCGCCAGGTCGACGTGCTGGAGGAGGGTGGCACCATCGTGCAGGAAACCCGCCTGTTCGACCCGGGCACCGGCTCGACCCGCTCGATGCGCAGCAAGGAAGACGCGCACGACTATCGCTACTTCCCCGATCCCGACCTGCTGCCGCTGGAACTCGACGATGCCTTCGTGGACCAGTGCCGCGCGAGCCTGCCCGAACTGCCCGACGCCAAGCGCACGCGGTATATCGAAGACCTCGGCCTCAGCGCCTACAACGCGCAGGTCCTGACCGCCGAGGTCGAGACCGCCAGATGGTTCGAGGCGCTGCTGGCCGAGACGGCGAGCGCGCAGGGCAGGCCCCAGGCCGAGGTCGCCAAGCAGGCGGCCAACTGGCTGATCTCGGAACTCTTCGGTGCGCTCAACAAGGCCGGGCGCGAGCTGACCGACAGCCCCGTGAGCCACGAGGCTGCCGCCGAGCTGCTGGCGCTGGTCGGCAAGGGGACCATCTCGGGCTCGATCGCCAAGCAGGTGCTCGAGAAGATGCTCGAAACCGGCGACAGCGCTGGCGAAATCGTCGAGCGTGAAGGCCTGAAGCAGGAAAGCGACAGCGGTGCGATCGAGGGAGCGGTCGACAAGGTCCTGGCCGACAATGCCGAGAAGGTCGCCGAGTACCAGGGCGGCAAGCAGGCGCTGTTCGGCTTCTTCGTCGGCCAGACGATGAAGGCCATGCAGGGCAAGGCCAACCCGCAGGTGGTGAACGAGCTGCTGAAGAAGAAGCTCGGCTGAGCGGCACATGCCGCTGACCATCGTCCTCGTGCAACCCGAGATACCCGGCAACACCGGGGCGGTGGGGCGGACCTGCGTGGCGCTCGACGCCGAACTCGTGCTGATCCACCCGCTCGGCTTCCACATCACCGATGCGCGGGTGAAGCGTTCGGGGCTCGATTACTGGCCGCACGTGAAGCTGGCCGAGTTCCGCGACTGGGATTCCTTCGTCGAGGCGCGGCAGCCGCGCGCCGAGCAGCTTTTTCTGTTCGAAGAGCACGCCTCCATCTCATTTTACGAACCCGAGTACCCGGAGGACGCGATCCTGGTGTTCGGCAAGGAGACGACCGGGATTCCGCCCGCGATCTGGCAGTGTTATCCCGGGCGCCAGTTCCACCTGCCGATGCGATCGGAGCACATCCGATCTCTCAACCTTGCCAATACAGTCGCGGCCGCGGCCTACCAGGCGCTGCGCGGCAGGCTCTAGGGTCCAGTCGCTAGAACTCGCTCGCGTCGCGGTATTCGATCGGCAGGTCGAGCCCGGCCAGCTGGTCGTCAATCGCCTTGCGGTCGCCGACGACGATGATCGTCATGTCGTCGGGCGCGAGGTATTTCGCCGCCATTGCGTCGATCTGTGCGGCGTCGATGCCGCGATAGATCCCCGGAAGCCTGCGCTGGTAGTCGTCCGGCCGGCCAAGGCGCTGGTTGGCGAGCAGCGCGCCCAGCACCTGGCTGTTGGTCTGGTAACTGTTGGGCAAGCCGCGCACGTTGCCGTCGGTCACCCGTTGCAGCTCTGTCTCGTCGACTCCCTTCGCCCCGCTCGCCAGGTCGCGCATCTGGCCTTCGATCTCGCGGATCGAATCCGCCGTCCGGTCGGCTTGAACCGGTGCGAAGACGTAGAGCGTTCTGGGGCCCACGTCGGCCATCACACTGCTGCCCAGGCTATAGGCCCAGCCTTTTTCCTCGCGCAGATCGCTCATCAGCCGCGAGAGGAAACCGTTGCCGAGCACTTCGTTGGCGAGGCCGAGCGCTTCCATGCCGCGCTGCTTCCCGGTCAACGGAAGGGCTCGCGCCATCAGGATGACCGATTGGGGCGAGTTGGGCCGGTCGATCACCACCACGCGGCCGACAGGCGCGGGTACGGCGGCGGAAAGGTCCTTCTCCGGGCGTGCGGCGGCGGCCGGGCGCCAGTCGCCGAACGCCTGTTCGAGCGCGGGCAGGAGCCGGTCCATCGTTACGTCGCCAACCACCGTGATCTTCGCGTTGTCGGGGCGTAGCCACATTTCGTGCTCTGTCCGAATGGCTGCCGGAGTGAGGGGCTCGATCGCCGAGGCGATGCCGGACCCGCCCACCGACCCATAAGGATGATTCCGCCCATAGACGAGCGGACCGAGAGCGCGCGAGGCGAGCGAGGTCGGATCGGCCTGTTCCTGCGCGATCTGGGCCAGCCGCTGGTCCTTCACCCGCGCTACAACCTCGTCGGCAAAGGCGGGATTGCGGACGATGTCGGCCAGCAGATCGAGCGAGGGCGCAAGGTTGGCCGTCAGGGCGCTGAGCGAGACGGTGCTCTCGTCCGTCCCGGTGCTGGCAACGATACCCGCGCCGAGGCGCTCTTCCTCGACGGCGATGTCCTCTGCGTCGCGGTTGGTGGTACCCTCCTGGAGGAGGTCCATCATCAGCGACTGCACTCCCGCCCGGGCCGGTCCGTCGGCCGCTTCGCCGGCGTCGAAGGTGATGGCCATGCTGACCTTGGGAATTGCGGTGCGCCGCGCCAGGCTGACCGGAATGCCGTTCGCCAAAGTGGCGTGCTCCACGGCGGGGAAGGTCAGCTCGCCGACCGGGGCGACCTCCGGTAAATCGCGCATCGAGCCCTGCGCTACCGGCGGGACGGGCGCCTTGGGATCGGGCGCGGGTGGCGCGACACGGCCTTCGTCGCCCCAACCGCCCATCGACGCGCCGTCCTCGGTCCGCTCTCCGGGCTTGACGACGAGGGTGTAGGCCGGGCGGGTTAGCCAGCGCTGCAAAGCGGCCTGAACGTCTGCCGGCGACAGCGAGGCGTACGCGCCCAGCTCTTTCTTGTAGTTTGCCGGATCGCCCGCATAGAGCAGGCCTTCGGCAAGCGTGGCGCCCTTGCCCGACATGCCGCCAACGAGTTCCAGAGCGCCGATCTGCGAAGAGACTACCCGGGTCGCCGCCCGCTGCAGCTCGTCCTTTGTTGGACCTTCTGCAACGAGGCGGGCGATCACCTCGTCGAGAGCCTTTTCCGCCTCGGCCGGATCGACGCCGGGTTTCACGTCCATCATCGCCTGCAGGAAACTCGTTTGTTCGAACTGCAGGTCGTAGGCGGTCACGCTGACGGCCTGTTCGCTGCCTCGGACCAGGGCATTGTCGAGCCGCGAGCTGCCGAGGCCGCCAAGGACCGAGAAACCCATGTTGAGCGCCGGGGCATCGGGGTGCGTCAGGCCGGGGCCGCTCCAGACCTTGTAGATGCGCGTCACGGGGACCTGGTCGGTCATCTCCTCGCGCACCGGGGCGGCAAGCGTAACCGGCCCGGCGGCGACGGGGACGACATCGGGGCCGCGGGGGATGTCGCCGAACCACTTTTCCACCAGCGGGCGGGCTGTGGCGGCGTCGATGTCGCCGGTCAGCGCGAGGACTGCGTTGTTGGGCCCGTAGTGTTCGAGATACCACTTGCGCACATCGCCCAGCGTGGCGGCATCGAGATCGGCCATGCTTCCGATGGTCGAGTGACGGTACGGGTGGCCGACCGGAAACAGGGCGTCGCCGATCTTGTATTCGGTCAGGCCATAGGGCTGGTTGTCGCCCATCCGCTTTTCGTTCTGGACGACGCCGCGCTGCTTATCGAGCTTGTCCTGGCTGACCGCCCCGAGCAGGTGGCCCATCCGGTCGCTTTCCATGAACAATGCCAGGTCGAGCGCGCCCTTGGGCACGGTCTCGACGTAGTTGGTCCGGTCGTACCAGGTCGAACCGTTGGTCGGCGTCGAGCCGGCACCTTCGAGCGGGACATCGAAATTGGGCACGTTCTCGCTGCCGCCGAAGAACAGGTGTTCGTAGAGGTGGGCAAAGCCGGTCTTGCCGCGCGGTTCGTTCTTCGACCCGACCCGGTAATAGGTCGTGACCCCGACGATGGGCGCCTTGCGGTCGGTGTGGACGAGGACGGTCAGCCCGTTGTCCAGCTTGAACTCCTCGTAGGGAATGTCGACCTGCGCGACGAGGTCCGCCAGGCGGGCCGGCGCCGCCGGCTGTTGCGCCAGCGCCGGTGGAGCGAGCGGGAGGTCGGGCTTGTCCGGTGCGCACGCGAGCAGTGAGAGGGGCAGGGAGGCAGCGAGAATCAGGCGGCGCATCGGCATTCCATGGCAATCTGGCAGGGCGAAGACGGCCTAGCATGTCCAGGGCGAGGTTGGCACAGTTTCGACCAACGCGTCTCGCAGTTTGACCGGTGTCATGGCATCGCTGCCAGTGGAGGCGAAATAGGTGAGTGGCGGTACTTGTGTTGCCGATTGGCAACACCATTTAGGCGCAGCAAGATCTTTGAGGGGCTACCCATGAATCTCGACAAGTTTACCGACCGGGCCAAGGGCTTCCTGCAATCGGCCCAGACCGTTGCGATCCGCATGAACCACCAGCGGATCACGCCCGAGCACCTGCTGAAGGCGCTGCTCGAGGACAAGGAGGGCATGGCCTCGGGCCTGATCCAGCGCGCGGGCGGCGATGCGGGCATCGCGCTGAACGACGTCGACATGGCGCTGGGGAAGATTCCGGCCGTCTCCGGCTCGGGCGCGCAGGCGACCCCGGGCCTCGACAACGATGCCGTGCGCGTGCTCGACCAGGCCGAGCAGATCGCCGAGAAGGCGGGCGACAGCTACGTCACTGTGGAGCGCCTGTTGCTCGCGCTGGCGATGCTCAAGACCAATCCGGCTGGCCAGGCGCTCAAGGCTGCAAACGTGACGCCCGAAGCGCTCAACACCGCGATCAACGACCTGCGCGGCGGGCGCCAGGCGCATTCGGCCGGTGCCGAAAACGCCTATGACGCGATGAAGAAATACGCCCGCGACCTGACCGAGGCGGCGCGCGCCGGCAAGCTTGACCCGGTCATCGGCCGCGACGAGGAGATTCGCCGCACGGTGCAGATCCTCGCCCGCCGGACCAAGAACAACCCGGTGCTGATCGGCGAGCCGGGCACGGGCAAGACCGCGATCGCGGAAGGGCTGGCGCTGCGCATCGCCAATGGCGACGTGCCCGACAGCCTCAAGGACCGCCGCCTGATGGCGCTCGACATGGGCAGCCTGATCGCCGGCGCGAAGTATCGCGGCGAGTTCGAGGAACGGCTCAAGGCCGTGCTCGACGAGGTCAAGGGCGCCGAGGGCGAGATCATCCTGTTCATCGACGAGATGCACACGCTGATCGGCGCGGGCGCCAGCGAGGGCAGCATGGACGCGTCCAACCTGCTCAAGCCCGCGCTGGCCCGAGGGGAGCTGCACTGCATCGGCGCGACGACGCTCGACGAGTACCAGAAGTACGTCGAGAAGGACGCCGCCCTGCAGCGGCGCTTCCAGCCGGTCTTCGTCGGCGAGCCGAGCGTCGAGGACACGATCTCGATCCTGCGCGGCATCAAGGAAAAGTACGAACTGCACCACGGCGTGCGAATCGCCGACAATGCCATCGTGGCCGCCGCAACCCTTTCGAATCGCTATATTTCCGACCGCTTCCTGCCGGACAAGGCGATCGACCTGATGGACGAGGCGGCAAGCCGCATCCGCATGGAGGTCGAGAGCAAGCCGGAGGAGATCGAGGGGCTCGACCGGCGGATCATCCAGCTCAAGATCGAGGAGCAGGCGCTCGCCAAGGAAAGCGACGAGGCATCGAGGGATCGCCTCTCGGCCCTGCGCGACGAACTGGCCAACCTCGAACAGCAGTCGGGCGAGCTGACCACGCGCTGGCAGAACGAGCGCGACAAGATCGCCGGCGAAGCACGTGTCAAAGAAGCGCTCGATCAAGCACGAATCGAGCTGGAACAGGCGCAGCGTTCGGGCGATCTCGCGAAAGCGGGCGAGCTGCAGTACGGCACGATCCCGCAGCTCGAGCAGCAACTCGCCGCGGCCGAGGGCGTGTCGGAGAATGCCTTGCTGCGCGAGGAAGTGACCGAGGACGACATCGCCAACGTCGTCAGCCGCTGGACCGGCATTCCGGTCGACCGGATGATGGAGGGCGAACGCGAGAAGCTGCTCAACATGGAAAGCGCCATCGGCAAGCGCGTTATCGGGCAGGAGCAGGCGGTTGCCGCCGTTTCCCGGGCGGTCCGTCGCGCCCGCGCGGGTTTGCAGGATCCGAACCGGCCGCTCGGCAGCTTCCTGTTCCTTGGGCCCACCGGCGTCGGCAAGACCGAGCTGACCAAGGCGCTCGCCGGTTTCCTGTTCGACGACGACAACGCGATGGTCCGCATCGACATGTCGGAGTTCATGGAAAAGCACGCGGTGGCCCGGCTCATCGGCGCCCCTCCCGGCTACGTGGGTTATGAGGAGGGCGGCGTTTTAACCGAAGCGGTTCGCCGGCGGCCTTACCAGGTCGTGCTGTTCGACGAGGTCGAAAAGGCCCACCCGGACGTGTTCAACGTGCTCCTCCAGGTGCTTGACGACGGGCGGCTGACAGACGGGCAGGGGCGCAAGGTCGACTTCTCGAACACGCTCATCATCCTCACCAGCAACCTCGGCAGCCAGTACCTGTCGAACATCACCGACGACCAGTCGGTCGAGGATGTCGAGCCGCAGGTCATGGAGGTCGTGCGGGCGCACTTCCGGCCCGAGTTCCTCAACCGGCTGGACGAGATCATCCTGTTCCATCGCCTCAGCCAGGAGAACATGGGCCCGATCGTCGACATCCAGGTGGCGCGCGTCGGCAAGCTGCTGAAGGACCGCAAGATCACCCTCGATCTCACAGACGGTGCGCGTCGGTGGCTGGCCCGGGTGGGATATGACCCGGTCTACGGCGCCCGGCCGCTCAAGCGCGCGGTGCAACGCTATCTGCAGGACCCGCTGGCCGAGAAGATTCTCTCCGGCGACGTACCGGACGGCAGCACCGTCAACGTCGACGAGGGCGACGGGGCGCTGGAGATTGCCGTCGCGGGGTGAGGCAGCGCCTCGCCCCGCAAGGGGCCCGCTTCAGGGCACTGCCCTTTTGGCGACGATGATCCCGGCAAAGGTCGAACCTTCGCTCGGAGTGGGGGCGTCGTAGACAAAGGTGATCTCGATCAGCACTTCTGCCGCACCCGGTCCTGCCAGCATACCGCTGAAGCGCCCCTTCTTCGCGCCCGCCGGCCAGCGTGACATCGCCTTCGAAGGTGCTCGCCGACGTTCGCCGCGTCACCGTCAGCGTGTAGCCGACGTCGGGATATCCGCAGCCCATCATGCAGTAGTACTTCGCGACCAGGGGGCCGGATCCGCTCAGGTCCGGCGAAATCGAGATCGAGCGTGACCACCCCGCCGAGTCCCTCGGCTCCGGGATCGCCCGCAAACCAGCCGAGAAGCGACCCGGCGTAGCGAACGGTACCGGCCGCCGGGACGTCCGCATCCCGGGTCTGCTGGGCTACGCCGAATGCGCCGAAGTAGAACATGTTGCCCGTTGTTCCGGGCGACGTGGTCGTCCACGGCCAGACCTGGGCGACATAGCGGAAGCCGCGGTCGTTCCCCGCCGGCTTCACGAAGATTTCCGGCGAGACCGCTTTTGCCGCCGCCGCGTCGTCGGCGACCACCGTGGGGAATTGATCCGTTTCCTCGGGCCCGACCTGGAACAGCACCCCCTTCCCGGCGACGCCGGCGTCCACGCGATAGAGCTTGCCCGCGGCATCGTAGGTGACGGCGAGGTCATTGGCCTCGACGAATTTCTTGTAGGGTAGCGGCTCGTTCGGACCAGTCGGACCCGCCAGCGTCCCGTGCCCCAGCACGCGCACGTCGGTGTTGTAGAGAGTGTCGCCGAACAGCTGCATCGCCACGGGGCTGAAGGACGGCGTCGCGCTGGGCGTTGGTGTCGGGCTGGGGGTCGGGGAAGGACCGGGCGCCGGCGACACCCCGCCGCCGCTGCCCGCGGACCGGCGGTGCCATCGCCCCCCCCGCACGCGGCGAGAGAGGTGAGCAGCAGACCCAATACCAGCTTCGAAATCGCTCCGCATCCCATCACGACCTCCGTTCAACACTGCGGGCCGACGCTGCTGCGTGCCGGCGAACGGGGGAATGATGGAAAACCGATGATTTCCTTTGGGGGGCCGTTTCAATGGGCCGCTGCGCCAGTTTGAGATCGCCAGCCAGCAGCGCCCCGCGCTCGCCGTCGAAGCCCCTGCAGAACGGCGAACATACCGCTGCGGACGATACCGTCGCTTTTGCCGGACCGACATGGCACTGGCCCGGCGACCGGCTTGCCGCTAAGCCGCGCGGCGACAGACAGGAGATGCCAGCCATGAAGATCGATTCCTCCACTCCCGCCGTCGTGACCGGCGGTGCTTCGGGCCTCGGCGAGGCCTGTGCGCGGGCACTGGCCGCCAAGGGCGCGAAAGTGGCGATCTTCGATCTCAACGAAGAGCGCGGCGAAGCTGTCGCGAAGGAGATCGGCGGCACGTTCTGCAAGGTCGACGTGTCGGACGAAGCATCGGTCGATGCCGGTTTCGCCAAGGCACGCGCGGCGCACGGGCAGGAGCGGGCGCTGGTCTGCTGCGCGGGCATCGGCACGATCGGCAAGACGGTGAAGCGGGACCGGGAAACGGGCGAGATTTCGCACCTGCCGGTCGACCTGTTCCTCAAGACGATCAAGGTGAACCTCGTCGGCAGCTTCCAGTGCGTTGCCAAGTCGGCCGCCGGGATGATGGCCGCCGATCCGCTGGACGAAGACGGCGAGCGGGGGGCGATGGTCATGACCAGTTCGGTCGCCGCCGACGACGGGCAGATCGGTCAGGTCGCCTATTCCGCCAGCAAGGCCGCGGTGAAGGGCATGACCCTGCCGGTCGCGCGCGACTTCATGCAGGAAGGCATCCGGATCAACTCGATCCAGCCCGGTATCTTCGCAACGCCGCTGCTGGCCGGCCTGCCGGAGAAGGCGCAGGTCTCGCTCGCCGCCTCGGTCCCGTTCCCCAAGCGGCTCGGCGACCCGAGCGAGTTCGCCGACCTCGTCATGCTGATGCTCGAGACGGGCTATTTCAACGGCGAGAGCGTGCGGCTCGACGGCGCGATCCGCATGGCGCCCAAGTAGCGAGGCCAGGGGAGGGAGGCGCACTTGGCCGGCTGGCACATCGGTGTAATCGGCGGCTCGGGCCTCTACGATCCGGGCCAGTTCGATGACATGCAGGTGCTTGCCGTCGGCAGCGCCTTCGGCACGCCGAGTTCTCAGGTAACGATGGGCCGCATCGGCGAGGTCACGTTCAGCTTCATCGCCCGCCACGGTGAGGGGCACCGGATTCCCCCGTCGGCCATCAACTACCGCGCCAACATCGACGCCCTGAAGCGCTGCGGGGTGACCGATCTGCTGGCGATCAGCGCCATCGGCTCGCTGCGCGAGGAGCTGGCCCCGGGCAGTTTCGTCCTGCCCGACCAGGTCATCGACCGCACCACAGGACGCGAGCGGAGCTTCTTCGGCGAAGGACTGGTGGCGCACGTTTCGCTGGCCGACCCGGTCTGTCCGCGGCTGGCCGGCCATGCCGCCGGCGCCGCGCTGAAGGTCGGGGCGAAGGTTCATCGCGGCGGCAGTTACGTCGCCATTGAGGGACCGCAGTTCTCCACCCGCGCGGAAAGCCGGATGTACCGCGGCTGGGGCGGCGACGTGATCGGCATGACTGCCATGCCCGAGGCCCGCCTCGCCCGCGAGGCGGAGCTTCCCTACGCGTTGCTCGGGATGGTGACCGACTACGACGCATGGCGCGAGGCCGAGGCGGGCGTGGAGGCAGATGCGATCATGCAGGTCATGCGGTCCAACGCGACGCTGGCTCGCCAGGCGCTGGGTGCGCTGGCTGCATTGCTGCCCAAGGCAAGGACGCCCGTGCCGGTCGACACGGCCCTCGATGCCGCCATAGTCACGCCGCGCTCGCATTGGTCGGCACCAGCCTATCCGCGGCTTGACGCGATCCTGCGCAGAGTGCTTGCGCAATAAGCTGAAAGTTTTCCCCGCCCAAGGATTACCAAGCTTGCAAATTCTGCACATTGCGGCAGAAACTGGTTTTCGATGAAACAAACTGCTCGCCTCACCGACTTCCTGCCCTACCGGCTTTCCACCACGTCGAACGCGGTCAGCGGCCGCATCGCGCAGGAGTATCGCACCCGCTTCGGCCTGAGCATTCCCGAATGGCGCGTGATGGCCGTGCTCGGCGATGCAGGGGCGATGACCCAGCGGGACCTCACGCGCATGACCCTGATGGACAAGGTCGCCGTCAACCGCGCCTGCAAGGTTCTGGAGGAACGCGGCCTTGCCGCACGCCAGCCCAACGCCAGCGACGGGCGCTCGCACCTGCTCGAACTGACCGGCGACGGTCGGACGATGCATGGCGAGATCATGCCGCTGGCCCTCGAGATGGAACGGCGCATCTTCGCCGGCTTCACCGACGAGGAGGTCGAGATCTTCCGCTCGCTGCTCGGGCGGGTCCGCGCCGAGGTCGAGGACTTCGAGGACGACGAGCTCGACGAGGCCAGCTTCGGCGTGAACTGACGCGGAAACCCCCGCCGGCCTGGGCCGACGGGGGTTGTCCGGGTTCGACGAAGGGCGCTGCTTTCTAGTTCTTGCCCGGTCCGCCGCCCGAGAAGGCGTCGGAGATCGAACAGGCCGCCGGGCCGAGAATGACGATGAACAGCACCGGCAGGATGAACAGGATCAGCGGCACGGTCATGATCGCCGGGAGGCGCGCGGCCTTTTCCTCGGCGCGCATCATGCGCTCGTTGCGGAATTCGGCCGACAACACGCGCAACGCCGAGGCGAGCGGAGTGCCGTAGCGTTCGGTCTGGATCATCGTCGTCACCACGCCGCGGACGGAGTCGAGGTCGACGCGATATGCCAGGTTCTCGAATGCCATGCGCCGTTCGGTCAGGAACGACAGCTCGATCGCGGTCAGCGCGAATTCGTCGCCCAGTTCGGGATAGGCCCGGCCCAGTTCCTTCGCCACACGGTTGAACGCGGCGTCGACGGTGAGACCGGCTTCGGCGCAGATGACCAGCAGGTCGAGCGCATCGGGCAGGCCCTTGCGGATGAGGTCGGTGCGCTTGTTGGCCTTGTTCTTCAGGTAGAGCTCGGGCCCTTTGTACCCGGCCACCACCATCGCGGCGAAGGCCATGAAGCGCTTGAAGCTGCCCCAGTCGGGGAAGGTGTCGGTCCAGTAGAGCGCGACAACGCCGATGAAGCCGAGCACGACCGGCAGGATCATGCGCAGGAAGATGACGACGACGGCGTATTCCTTGTTGCGGTAACCCGCCTGCGCCATCTTCTGCTGGATGATCTTGATCTGGCTTTCCTGAAGGACCTTCATGCCCTCCAGGGTGTCTTTCATCTTGTCGGTCGTATCCGTCCGCTTGACCAGGCTCTGGCGCTTTTTCGACTTGGACGTGATCAGGCCCGACTTCATTTCCTCGCGCCGGGCGTTGAGCGCCTTGACGCGCTTGGTCATCGGGTCGCGCACGGTGATCGCGGTATAGATCGCGAAAAGTACGGCCATCGCAGCCACGCCGGCCAGGATCGAACCGACGAGGATGACGTCGACGCCGAGGAGCGTGGGGCCGTGAGCGGGAGTTGTCATGACTTGCTGCGTCCCCGGTTCAGATTTCGAAGCTGACCATCTTGGCCATGATGAAGCCGCCGATGCTCATCCACACGAGGCCGCCGAGGCCGGTCACGATCAGGCGATCGTCGGTGAAGAAGCCGCCGATGTACTTCGGGTTGATCCACCAGATCAGCGTGAACACGATGAATGGCAGGGCGCCGACGATGTAGGCCGAGGCTTTCGATTCCGAGCTCATGGCGCGGATCTTGAGCTTCATCTGCGCGCGCTTGCGCAGCACGTCGGAAAGGTTTGACAGGGTCTCGGCCAGATTGCCGCCCGTCTCGCGCTGGATCGCCAGCGTGATGACGAAGAACTGGAATTCCGGCGTGCCGAGGCGGTCGGCGGTTTCCTGGAGAGATTCCTCCATCGTCCGGCCAATCTTGATCCGCTCGACCACGCCCTTGAATTCCGAGCCCACGGGTCCGGGAATTTCCTGCGCCACGACCGCCAGGGTCTCGGTGACCGGCAGGCCGGAACGAAGGCCGCGCACGAGCAGCTCGATCCCGTCGGGGAACTTGGCGTTGAAGTCGTTCAGGCGCTTCTTGATGAAGTGCGAGACGATCATGTGCGGCAGCCCTGCACCGGCGAGAACGCCGATGCCGAGCGCCAGCAGCGGAGCGCCGGACTTGAAATAGACCAGGACCATGATCGTCACGGCCAGCCCCGCGGAGGCGTAGAGGTACTGCGTCAGGGACCAGGGCTTGCCGGTGCGTTCGAGCCGCATGTGCAGAGCCTCGAGCCGCGAACCCGAGCCAGCGACCTTGTGCATCTTGGGCTTGCGAGCGGCGATCGCCTTCTTGAGCTGCGATTCCACCTTCGAATCGGTGCTCTCCGAGTGGCGATAGCGCACGCCCTGCAGGCGCCGTGCAGCTTCCTTGGCCGGCGATTTGCCGCCGATCAGGAACGAGCCGAGAATCAGCAGGCCCATGATCCCGACGGCGACCAGTCCGATCTGGAGAAAATTCATGTCCTGCTACCTTCCTTCCCAGGCAAGCCGGGCGGACCGCCTCACTCGGCGGGTTCCGCCTTTTCGGCCTTGCCCTTTTCCTTCTTGCCGAGCAGCGACTTGAAGTCGAACTTGCCCAGCAGCGACGAACCGCCCACGGCAGCTTCTTCGTTCGCGCTCTCTTCGCCGGCGCCGAGGACCGCCTTGGCGATGTCCTTCATTACCCCGCCCGCCTTCGACGCGCGGTTGGCGTCGACGAAGGTCTGTCCCAGCTTGGCGGCGGTGATCGCGGCCTTCTGGTCGAACGGGATCGCGAAGTTGATCTTGCGCTCGATCGAGGCTTCGAAGTCGGCCTTGCTGATTTCCGCAGCGCCCGGCTGGACCTTGTTGGCGATCACGATGGGCTGCACGTTGGGGGCGTTGGTCTTGAGCCACGACAGGATGCGGATCGTGTCGCGCGCCGAGGCCAGCGTCATCTCGGTGACGAGCGCCATGACGTTCACTTCCTGCAGCAGGTGCGGGAAGTTGATCAGCATGTTGCGCGGCAGGTCGATGACGGTCGTCTCGAAAGCCTGGCGGAATTCCTCCTCCAGCTGCACGAAGGCGCTGCCGTCGGTCATCAGCGGCGAGTTGATCGGTGCCTCAGCCGACAGGATGGCGAGATTGTCGTTGGCGCGGATCATCGCGCGTTCGATGAACAACCCGTCGATCCGGCTCGGGTTCTCGATCGCGTCCGTCAGGCCCCGGCCCGGCTCGAGATCGAGGCTGAGCGCCCCTGTCCCGAAGTGGACGTCGAGGTCGAGCAGCGCGGTCGGGCGCTTGTGGTCGGTGCTGAACAGCCAGGCGAGTGAAGTCGCCAGGGTCGAGGCCCCGACGCCGCCGCGCGTGCCGACGACCGCCGCCGAGACATGGGCCCGCAGGGCCTCACCCTCGGCGTGGCGCGGAGCGGCGAAGACCGCCTGGGCCTGGGTCAGCGAATCGCGCACCTGCCCGGCCGACAGCGGCTTGAGCAGGTAATCGTGGATGCCGCTCGCCAGCAGGTCGCGATAGAGGCGCACGTCGTTGACCTGGCCGACCGCGATCACGACCGTGCCGGGCTCGCAGACCTCGGCCAGGGCGTTGATGTCGTTGAGCGGATCGCCGCTTTCCGACAGGTCGACCATCAGGATCGCCGGACTGGCCGCGATCGACAGCGACTGCACCGCGTTGCGCAGGCCGCCCTTGGCGCACTTTTCGGGCGCCCAGCCCATCTCGATCACGACCGGGCGCAGGACGTCCAGTGCGGTCTCGTCGCAGATGAAGGCAGCGAAAGGATCGCGGTTACCGGCGAGGCCGGCGGGTTTCCAAGGCGCATTCATCTTACTTAGCTCCCGCTGGACTGAGAGGAGACGGCCGGAAGGCCGGCGGAACCGGAGGGCTTGGCCTGGCGATAGGTCTCGATCGCCTTGTTGGAGCTCATGACGGTCGTGTCGCCCGTGCCTTCCGAACCGTGCAGCAGGTGCTCGGGATCGGCCACCATGGCGGCAATGTTGCCGTTGATCGCGCAGCCGAAGCCGGAATGCGTGGCGTTGTCGCCGTAGTCGCCGAGCTTGTCGTCCCAGTTCGGGCAGTTCGGCACGTAGGCCTTGCTGCGTGTCACGACCACGCGGACCGTGCCCGGGTTGACGTAGCCGGCAGTGACCGGGGCGCCGTCGCTCAACAGCAAGCCGTAACGGCCGGCGAGCTGCGCAACCTGGTCGCGCACGGCGGCACTGGCGGTCGCATCGTCGATCGAGACGCGGTCGCCGTAGCCGAGGCCGAGCGAGTCGAACCAGCTCAGCAGCCGGCGCTGCTCGGGTACGGGCAGGCCCGACGAGCCGGCAGTCACGTCGAGCGCGTAGTTGGCGCGTTCGACGACCGGCTGGTTGACGCTGTCGAGCGAGGCGTTCTTCGGGGTCATGGCCGTCTGGCAGGCGCCGGTGGCCAAGCCAAGCGAGAGGATGATTGCGGCGCCGGCCGCCTTGTTAAGAGCGAAGTGCATCGTGCTCACCTTTCTCACTTGAGACTGAAGCCGGGGGCGGCCGCCTCGGCACGCTGGTCCTGACGCCGATCCTTGTCGTTCGGACGCGGCGCGGTGACGCTGTCGTCGAGGCTGACGGCCGGATCGGGCGCGGGACCTTCTGCCGGACGCGGGCCCGGACGGACGGCGCCGGTCACCCCGTTGTTTTCCCTGTTGAACAGGAACTGCTCACCGGCGTTCGGTGCGCTGAACCCGTCAGTCGGCAGATGGATCTCGTTGTCGCTGACCGGGTTCACCAGGTACGGCGTCACCACGATCACCAGTTCGGTCTGGCCTTTCTGGAAGCTCGTCGACCTGAACAGGTTGCCCAGGATCGGCAGGTCGCCGATGCCCGGTGCCTTGTCGATCGTGTTCTGGGCGTTGTTGCTCAGCAGGCCGGCGATCATGAAGCTCTGGCCGGAGCCGAGTTCCACCGTCGTTTCGGCGCGGCGCACGGTCAGCGCGGGAATGGTGAAGCCGTTCAGCGTCACCGAGCCCTGGCTCGACAGTTCCGACACTTCCGGACGCACCCGGATCGAGATGCGGCCGTTGGCCAGCACGGTCGGGACATAGGAGAGGCTGACGCCGTACTTCTTGTACTCGACCGTCGTGGTGCCGAGACCCTGGCTCAGCGGAATGGGAAACTCGCCGCCAGCCAGGAACTCGGCCGTCTCGCCCGACAGCGCGGTCAGGTTCGGCTGCGACAGGGTGGTGACGAGGCCGTCGCGCTCCGCAAGATCGAGCGCCGAGGCGATGTCGAGGCCGAGGAATTTGCCCACCGCGGCGATCGTGGATCCGCCGGCGATCGGGTTGATCGAAGTTCCCTTGATGTCGATCGTCTGGCCGGGATTGAGCGGGTCGGGCACGGTCGTGACCGGCGCGTTGCCCACGCCGGTCGCGGCGCGCGGATCGGTATTGTAATAGGGCGAGAAGCCTTTTCGGCCCTGGCCGATACCGACCTGGATGCCACTCGAGCCGTCGATGCTGGTCAGGTTGACGCCCAGCGAGCGGACGAGCGAACGGCTGACTTCGGCGAAGCGGACCCGCAGGTTGACCTGCAGCGGCGTCGCCATCTTGAGGCGCGAGATCACGTTGGCGCTCTCGCCCACGAAGGCCTGCACCAGGCGCTCGGCCTCGGCGGCGTCTTCGGGCGCAGCCACGGTGCCGGTCAGCAGCACGGTGTTGTTGCCCATCGTGGCGACGTTGACCTTCGCCTCGGGCATCGCCAGCGCCAGCATCTGGTCGATGCTGTCGATGTTCGAGCCGACCCGCACGTTGGTCGACCAGATGATGTCGCCGGCCGAGTTGCTGGCATAGACCGTGGTCTCGCCGCCGGACTTGCCGAAGACGTAGAGCTGGCGCTGCGACTTGACCTGCACGTCGGCGATCTGGTCGTTTGCGACGAACACGTCCGTCATCGTGCCGGGAACGTTCACCAGCTGGCCCCGCCCGATCGACAGCACGAGTTGCTGCGAGGGCTGGACGACCGACTGGGCCAGGGCCGGGGCACCGGGCAGACCGGGCAGCGGCGCGAGCGCACAGGCGGCGATCAGGGTGGATTTCAAAAGGCGGCTCTGCATTGTCTTGCCCCTTGGATTGATGGCGCGGCGCGTGGTCTTGCTGGCGGCGTTGCTCATCGGATTACCTAAGCGTGCTCAGGCCGATCGGGACGGTGCCCGCGGCTTTGCCGATCGCTGCGGCCTGCTGGTCCTTCAGCTTGCCCGCACCCTTGTCGACGGATTCGATCGTAACGGCCTGGCCGCGGGTGACGCGCACCACGGGCCCCTTGGGCAGCTGCGGAGCGGCCTGGCCGGGCTGGACGGTGACACTCGTCGGCGCCGGTGCGGACGAGCCCTGCGAAGGCATCGTGCGGCGCTGGAAGCGCGACACGTCGCCGCCGGTCACGAAGGTGGTCGATCCGTCCTGCGGATTGGCCAGGGCGGACTTGAGCATCTTTTCCTCGTCGGCCTTCGATGCGCCCACCGGCACGTCGATGTCCCCCGCGGCGATCGCCCGTTCGAGATCGGACTGGTTGTCGGCAATCGAGCGCAGCGACATGCTGATCGTGCCGATGGTCTGCGCCACGGCGATCTTCTCGGCGATCTTCGGCGTGACTTCGAGCGTGACGGTGCGGAAGGCGCGGACCACGGTCTTGCCATCCTCGCTGGTCGTGCTCTCGGTCGATTGGTCGGTCGCCAGCACGCGCAGGTTGCGCAGGATCGTTTCCGCGGCGTTGAGGTTCTGCCCCTCGTTGCCGCCGATCGACTGGGTCAGCATGAGGTCGACGCGGTCGCCGGGGAAGATGAAGCCACCCACGCCGGTCTTCTCGGAGACGGGAATGGTGACGGCGCGCATGCCCGGGCCGAGCGCCGCAGCTAGGAAGCCGCGATCGCCGGGCGCGACCAGCGCGCCCTGGGTGACCGGCTCGCCTGCCGTGATTGCATAGCGCACGACGGTGCCGAGCAGCTTGTTCATGTCGGCCTCGCCGTCGATGAAGTAGGCGTCCTGCACCATTTCCTTGGGCCACAGTTGAAAGCCGATGGCGTCGGCGGTGATGATAGTGCCGACCGGCATCGCGCGCTTCGCCACGAGGACCTTCGGCCCCTGCGGCTGCGACGGTGCGGCCTCTGCCTCCGGCGCGGACGCGCCGACGAACATGCTCCGGGCTGCCATGGCCGTGCCGATCGCGACGATCAGCGCCCCCAGCAGCAGAACCAGCTTCTTCCTGTCCATGGTGCGTCTAGCCCCTCAAATGGAAATGGCGTTACGATTGAGAGCACTTAGCTCCCGAGTGGTTAAAATCGGGTTCACCCCAATGCCCCGGCCGTCACGGGAGCGGCGGGCCAGTACTGGACCGAGAGCACCCACAGGCCGGCGCAGGCGATGGCGACCCCGTAAGGAATGGCGAGCCGCTCCTTGCGGCCGCGAATCATGTGCCAGGCGGCAAGCACGACGGTGAGCACACCGCCGAGCAGCGCCATGACGACGAGCAGCTTGAGGAACCAGGCCGGCTGGATCCACAGCGCTAGGGCGGTGAGCAGCTTGACGTCGCCTCCGCCCATGGCGCGCAGCGCGAACAGGCCGGCAAGGACGATGAATGCTGCCACGGCGACGCCGAGCTGCCAGCCGATCTCCAGCAGAGAATAGCCGCTGGCCCACCAGAACAGGGGCGCGCCGAGCGCAATCCCCGCGTTCAGCCAGTTGCCGATCTGGCGCGAGCGCAGGTCGGTAAAGGCGGCGACCAGCAGCGCGATTGCCAAGGCCGCTAGCAGTCCATATTTGAACGGATCGTCCAACACCGAAGCCCCCAGAATTCCCGAGCCTCAGTGCTAGCGATCAGGGCTTACTAAAAAGTAACCACGGGCAGGAGGCTGGAATTAGCCAACAGGACCAGGCGCAAAAAGTCGCGTTCGACCGCCGCGCCATCCCCCCCGCCGCCCGCGAAAGCCTCTGGCACGCGTCCGACGGTTACGCGATCCGGCGCATCGACTGGCCGGAACCCGAAGGCGCGCCTCGCGGCAGTCTCCTGTTCCTGCCCGGGCGGGGGGACGCGTACGAGAAGTATCTGGAAACGCTGGAGCACTGGCGGGGGCAGGGCTGGCGGGTGACCGCCGCCGACTGGCGCGGCCAGGCCGGCTCCGGCCGGCTCGGGGCCGACGACGTGACCGGCCACATCGACGATTTCGGCACCTGGATCTCCGATCTCGCGGCATTCTGGCGCGACTGGAGTGCGCAGCGCGAGGGGCCGCTGGTCCTCGCCGGGCACTCAATGGGCGGACATCTTGTATTGCGCGCCGTGGCCGAGCGGGCGGTTGCTCCGGACGCGCTCGTCCTCTCGGCACCGATGCTCGGGGTCATGCCCCAATGGCTGCCGCCGGCGTTCCAGCAGGTTGCCGCCGGGGTAATGTGCCGGCTGGGCGACCCGCGCCGGGCCGCGTGGAAGTGGAGCGAAAGGCCGGGCGAATTTCCCGCCGGACGGCAGGACCTGCTGACCGGCGACGACGATCGCTATGCCGACGAGGCCTGGTGGCGCGCACACCGCCCCGAACTGGCCATGGGGCCCGGCAGCTGGGGCTGGACGCAAGCGGCCATCGCCTCGATCCGGCTGCTTGGCCGGCCGGGCTTGCTCGAAGCGGTCGACGTGCCGACCCTGCTGCTCTCGGCGCCGAACGACCGTCTTGTGAGCCACCGCGCGATCATTCGCGCCGCGGCCCGCATCCCCGGCGCCGAACTCGTCGAGTTCGGGCCGCAGGCGCGCCACGAACTGCTGCGCGAGGCGGATCCGGTCCGGGATGCGGCACTTGACGCGATCGACCGCTTCCTCGACCGGGTCGCACCGGCATGAGCGAAATATTCGATATCGCGATCATCGGGGCGGGCATGGCGGGGGCGAGCATCGCGGCAGAGCTTTCGCCGCACGCGCGTATCGTCATCCTCGAAGGCGAGGGCCGGCCCGGCTATCACTCGACGGGGCGCTCGGCTGCGTTCTGGGAGGAATGCTACGGCGGACCCGACGTGGTCCCGCTGACCCTCGCTTCGGGGCCTTTCCTGCGCGAGAACGGCATGCTCACACCGCGCGGTGCTCTTTACGTCGGGCGGGCCGAGGACGGAGCGGCGGTCGAGGCCTTCATGGAGCGCTTCGCCGGCACCGGCGTTTCGATCGAGCGCCTTGGCCGCGACGCCCTCGAAGAACGCATCCCCGGGATCCGGCCCGGCTGGGATCATGCCATCACCGAACCGGCCTGCGCCGACATCGACGTGGCCGCGCTGCACCAGCATTACCTGGCGCGCGCCCGCGCGGGCGGTGTCGAGGTGCGCTGCCGGGCGCAGGTCGAGGTTCTCGAGCGCGAGGGCGAGGGCTGGCGGATCGGTCTTGCCGCCGGGGGCGAAGTTCGCGCCGCCACTGTCGTCGATGCGGCGGGCGCGTGGGCCGATTCCGTCGCCGCGCTGGCCGGGGCGCGCCCGCGCGGCATCCAGCCGCTCCGCCGCACCGTTGCCCAGTTGCGCGACGACGCCCGCGCCTTCCGCGGACCTGCCCCTCGTGCTGGACATCTCCGGCCGGTTCTATTTCAAGCCCGAAAGCGGCAAGCTCTGGCTTAGCCCGCACGACGAAACGCCGACCGCGGCGTGCGATGCCGCGCCCGAGGAACTCGACGTGGCGCTGGCCATCGATCGCTTCGAGCAGGTCGTCGACTGGCGCATCGACGCCGTCGAACACAAGTGGGCGGGGCTGCGCAGCTTCGCGCCCGACCGGCTGCCGATCTACGGCTTCGACGACGAGGTGCCGGGCTTCTTCTGGTTTGCCGGGCAAGGCGGATTCGGCATCCAGACGGCGCCGGCGGCAGCACGGTTCGCCAGCCAGCTCCTGCTCGGCCTGGGCCGCGACGCGATGACAGAGCGGCTCGACCAAGGGCTCTACCGGCCCGGACGGGCGGGGCTGGCATCAGCCTGAACATTTGTTAGTCTTTGCGCGATTCGCAGCACGGGAGGCACACGATGGCGCATCACTTCAAGATCAAGCAGAACAAGGCGGGCGAGTACGTCGCCTACTTCATGTACAATTCCGAACCGATTTTCTGGACCGAAGGCTACAAGTCCAAGGCCGCGGCAAGGAACGCCATCGCGTCGGTGCAGTCGAACGGACCGGGCGCGGAAACCGTCGAAGAGAGCTAGCGGCTACTCCGGGCGATCGCCTCCGCCTCGGCGGAGGCGAGCTGGTCCACCCGCTCGTTCTCCGGGTGGCCGGCGTGTCCCTTCACCCAGATCCATTTGACCGCGTGCGGCGCTACAGCGTCGATCAGGTCGTGCCACAGGTCCTCGTTGCGGACCGGCTTCTTGCTGGCGTTGATCCAGCCCTTGCGCTGCCACCCCTCGATCCACTTGGTCATGCCGTCGATGACGTAGCGGCTGTCGGTGTGGAGCAGGACTTCGCACGGTTCGATAAGCGCCTGCAGGGCGCGGATCACCGCGGTCATCTCCATGCGGTTGTTGGTCGTGGCGGGATCGCCGCCCGAGAGCTCTTTCTCGTGCCTGCCCAGGCGCAGCAGTGCCCCCCAGCCCCCCGGGCCCGGATTGCCCTTGCAGGCGCCGTCGGTGAAAATCTCGACCGTTTTCATGGGGCTGCCTTGCCTCAGCCGAGCGAGCAGGGGAAGGCCTCGGCTCCGTTCGCCGCATAGAATTCCAGCCGCCTGGCGAAGTCCATCGGTTCCTTTCGCGTGACGAGCGCGTCCGCAGGCGTGTTCAGCCAATCGTAGGCGCGGCTCGACAGGAACCGCATGCACGCGCCGCGCGCCAGCAACGGCAGGGCATCCTCCTCCTCGGGCGAGAGCGGGCGGATCGAGCGGTAACCGGCCAGCAGCGCCTCGCTCACGTCCGGGCGAAATTCGCTCCCACCCGGGGCGAAGCACCAGGCGGCATGAGTCACGGCCAGGTCGTAGGCATAGAAATCGTCGGCCGCGAAATAGAAGTCGATGAGCCCGGTGACGGTGTCGCCGAGCATGAGCACGTTGTCGGGGAACAGGTCGCAATGCACGATCCCGCGCGGAAGATGCGAGGGCCATTGCGCGCGCAGATGGGTGAGCTCGGCCTCGGCCAGGGATGGCAGCCCGGGGTCGATCTCGGCCAGCCCGTCGCCCCCGCAAGCCTCGATCAGCCTGGCCCATTCTGCCAGCCCCATGGTCTGCTGGCCGTGCAGCGGGAAATCGGCGACCGCCAGATGCAGGCCCGCCAGCGCCGCTCCGACGGAGCGCGCCTGAGACGCCGCCGGAAGATCGACCGACACGCCCGGCAGGAACTCGATAAGGGCCACGGCCTTGCCGCCGACGGTCCGCCACGCGGCGCCGTTCCGGTCGTGTATGGTGCGCGGTACGGGACATCGGCGTTCGGACAGGAAGTCCAGCAGGCCGAGGAAGAAGGGCAGCTCGCTCGTGTCGATCCGCCGCTCGTACATGGTCAGGATGAACCGGGCGCCCGAATCATCGGCGCCTGTCGTCTCGATCAGCCAGTTGGAGTTCGAAACACCCTCTGCGATGCCCTTGGCCGAAACGAGTTCGCCGACGTCGTACTCGCGGATGAGGGCAGTCAGATCGTCCGATGACAGGTGCGTATAGACCGCCACGGGCCGGTCAGTCCGCGAGCTGGCGCGGCAGCTTGAAGACCATCTTCTCTTCGGTGGTGACGACCGGCAGTTCTTCGACCTCACGCCATTCGCGGAGCCGCGCGATCACTTCGCGGACGAGCTTTTCGGGGGCCGAGGCCCCGGCCGTCAGCCCGACCGTGCCGACGCCTTCCAGCCAGGCGGGGTCGATCTCGCTCGCCCGCTGGATCAGCCGCGCGTCGGTGCCGCACCGCTCCGCCACTTCCACCAGGCGGAGCGAATTGGACGAGTTGGGGGCGCCGATCACCAGGACGAGATCGCTGCCCGGGGCAATCTTCTTGACCGCGGCCTGGCGGTTGGACGTCGCGTAGCAGATGTCCTCGGCCTTGGGGCCGACGATCTGCGGGAAGCGCGCCTTGAGCGCCTGTACCACCAGCCCGGTATCGTCGACCGAGAGCGTCGTCTGGGTGAGGAACGCGAGCGGTGCGTCGGGCGGGAATTCCAGCGCCTCGACATCGGCGACCGTCTCGACAAGGGTCATCCCGCCCCGGGGCACCTGACCGAACGTCCCGATTACTTCCGGATGGCCCTTGTGCCCGATGAACACGATGTGCCGTCCGGCCTTGATCTGGCGTTCGGCCTGGCGGTGGACCTTGCTGACCAGCGGACAGGTGGCATCGAGGTAGTCCAGCCCGCGCTCTTCGGCCTCGGCGGGCACCGACTTGGGCACGCCGTGGGCGCTGAAGACCACCGGCACGCCGTCCGGCACTTCGTCGAGTTCCTCGACGAACACTGCGCCTTTTGCCTTGAGGCTGTCGACCACGAAGCGATTGTGAACGATCTCGTGCCGCACGTAGACGGGCGCGCCGTACCGATCGAGCGCCCGCTCCACGATCTCGATCGCGCGGTCCACGCCGGCGCAAAAGCCGCGCGGCGCCGCGATCAGCACCGTCAGCGGGAGCTTCCCCGAGGCTTGGGTGGGGTCTTGAAAGGGGGCGTTCATGAAGCCGCCTCTAGCCGTTGTGCCGTCGCGGCGAAAGGGCTAGGGCACGCCGCAAATCTGACGAGGACCGTTCATGAACTTCCGCACCGCCGCAATTGTCGGACTTGGCACGCTCGCACTCGCCGGCTGCAAGTCGGAAGGCGATCTCGTCGTCGAACAGGGCGTCGGGGTGACAGCGCTGCGCACCGTGTGTCCGGCGGTCGGCGTGCCCGACTTCACCGGCGACGTGACCCTGTTCTCGCCGGCCGACGTGCGCACACTCGATGCGCTCGATCTTTCGGCCACCATCACCAATGTCCGCTCGACCTGCAACGACAGCGGCGAACGGGTCTATGCCCAGGCCGATTTCGACGTCATCGCCCAGCGGCGCAACACGGGCGGAGCACGGTCGGTCCAGCTGCCGTATTTTGCCACCGTGGTGCGCGGCGGCAGCGCGGTGATCTCCAAGCGCGTGGGCATGGTGACGCTGAACTTCGCCGATGGCGAGGCCCGTGCCGTGGCTCACGGCTCCGGCGGCGCCTACGTCGACCGGGCCGAGGCGACCCTGCCCGACGACATCAAGGAACGGATCACCCGCAAGCGCAAGGCGGGCGAGATCGAGGCGGCGGTCGACCCGCTGGCCGAACCCGCCGTGCGCGCAGCGATCTCACGGGCGACCTTCGAGCTGCTGGTCGGCTTCAACCTGACCCAGGACCAGCTGGCCTACAACGCGACGCGCTAGGGTTTCGCGCTAATCCTTCCCCGCGGGGGCCATCTGCGCTAACGGCGCCGGCCATGTCCGCACCCAAGACTCTTTACGCCGCGTTCGCGGCCAAGATCGCCAATGCGCTCGACGCGCTGGAATCCGACGGCTTGCTTCCCGCAGGGCTCAAACGGGGGGCGGTAAGCGTGGAGCCGCCGCGCGATCCCGCGCACGGCGACCTTGCGACCAACGCCGCGATGGTGCTCGCCAAGCCCGCCGGAACCAATCCGCGCGCCCTGGCCGAGGCCCTCGCCGGCAAGCTTTCGGCAGACTCCGACATCGCCAGCGCCGACATCGCCGGCCCCGGTTTCATCAATCTGCGGCTCGATCCCGACGCCTGGCGCGAGGAGCTCGCGGCAATCGCATCGCTTGGTGCCGGGTACGGCCGCTCATCGCTCGGCACCGGCCGCACGGTGAACATAGAATACGTCTCGGCCAACCCGACCGGGCCGATGCACATGGGCCACTGCCGCGGCGCGGTCGTCGGCGATGCGCTGGCCAGCCTGCTCGAGTTCGCCGGCTACGACGTCGTGCGCGAATACTACATCAACGATGCCGGGGCGCAGGTGCAGACGCTCGCCCGCTCGGTCCACCTGCGGTATCGCGCAGCGCTGGGCGAGGACATCGGTGAAATCCCCGAGGGGTTCTATCCTGGCGAATACCTGGTCCCGATCGGCCGCGCGCTGGCCGACGAGTTCGGCGACCGTTTCGTCGGCGCACCGGAGAGCGAATGGCTCGACCTGTTCCGCACCCGCGCCGTAGCCGCGATGATGGACATGATCCGCGACGACCTGGCGCTGCTGGGGATCCACCACGACGTCTTTTCGTCCGAGGCAGAGCTGCAGGCAGCCAGGAAGCCCGAGGCGGCCGAGGCGTGGATGCGCGAGCACGGACTCGTGTTCGACGGAATCCTCGAAGCGCCCAAGGGCAAGACGCCCGACGACTGGGAACCCGTCGAGCTGCCCCTGTTCCGCGCGACGCGCTTCGGTGACGACCAGGATCGGCCGATTCGCAAGAGCGACGGCAACTGGACCTATTTCGGCGCCGACCTTGCCTATCACATGCAGAAGGCCGCCGGGGCCGACGAGCTGATCGACATCTGGGGTGCGGATCACGCAGGCACGGTCAAGCGGATCAAGGCCGCGGTCGCCGCGCTGGCCGAAGGCGAAGGCAAGTCCATCCCGTTCGACGTCAAGCTGGTCCAGATGGTCCAGCTCCTGCGCGGGGGCGAACCGGTCAAGATGTCGAAGCGCGCCGGGACATTCGTCACCCTGGCCGACGTGGTGCGCGAAGTGGGCAAGGACGTGGTCCGCTTCACCATGCTGACCCGCAAGCCCGAAGCGCAGATGGACTTCGACTTCGCCAAGGTGGTGGAGGCGTCGAAGGACAACCCGGTCTTCTACGTCCAGTATGCCCACGCGCGGATTCATTCGACGCTGCGCAAGGCCGCTGCCGAGGGGCTGGGTCCCTCGGGCGAGCATCTCGACCGGCTCGGGGCGGAAGAACTGGCGCTGGTGCAGCTTGCCGCGCAGTTCCCGCGGATGGTCGAGGCCGCGGCCCAGGCGCGCGAGCCGCACCGCATCGCGTTCTTCCTCTACGACCTCGCGGCCGCGTTCCATGCCTTCTGGAACATGGGCAACGACGACGCGAGCAAGCGCATCATCGTGGCACAGGACCCGGATATGACGAGCGCGAGGCTTTTCCTCGCCACGCAAATCGGGCAAGTTGTCCGCAATGGGCTCGCCATCCTGGGGGTCGAGGCGGTCGAGGAGCTTTAGGGGCATGGCCATCGCGCGGGACGAGGACGAATTCGGCGAGGCGATACCTGCCGAGGAACTCGCGCTGGCCGATGCCGACGAGCGTCTTCCCTGGCTCGAGGCTGACGAGGATTACGAGGACGAAGGCCGGGTCGACACCGGGCGTCTGATCGTCTTCATCCTGGGCTCTCTCGTCGTCCTCGCGGCGATCATCGGCGGCGGGTACTGGCTGCTGCGCGACCGGCCCGACCCGGCGCTGGTGGCCGACGGAAGCACGATCGAGGCGCCGGAAGGGCCCTACAAGGAAAAGCCCGGCGATCCCGGGGGCGCCACGGCGATGGGCACCGGGGACACCAGCTTCGCCGTGGCCGAGGGGCAGGCACCGCCTTCGCGCGTGGCCAGCAGCAATACGCCGCCTGCGCCCAGCATCGACCGCGAGCAGGACGGCGGCACCGACGCGCAGTCCGCTGCGCCGGGCATTGCGGTGCAGGTCGGCGCCTATTCCAGCAAGGAGCGCGCCGAACAGGGCTGGCAGACGCTGGCCGGCCGCCAGCCGGTGCTCTCGGGCGTCGCTCACCGCGTGGTGCAGGGTTCGGTCGACGGGGCGACCGTGTACCGCCTGCAGGCCGTGGCGGGGTCCACGACGGAGGCACAGCAGCTTTGCGCCAGCCTGAAAGCCGGCGGGGCGGACTGCCAGGTCAAGAACTGAGCTGAAGACGCGGCCCCTCGGACCTGGCGCAGGATCGGCGACCGGGGCGGCTCTTGCAGCGAAGCCGCCGGAGGGGCTGTCGCCTGCTCCCGACCACGGTGGTTACTGTCCACATCGCCCTGTCGCGCCGAACTTGCTCCAGGCTCCCTATCCGGCGCATAGTTTCGCGATGACGCCCGCGATCTTCGGCCTTTCCGGACCCGTCCTGACCGCCGAGGAGCGGGCGTTCTTTCGCGCGGCCGATCCCGCGGGCTACATCCTGATGGGCCGCAACATCGACAACCGCTTGCAGGTGCGCGCCCTGACCGACGACCTCAGGGCCATCCACGGGCGCGAGAAGCTGCTCATCACGATCGACCAGGAAGGCGGCCGGGTGCAGCGCATGAAGGCGCCCGAATGGCTCGCCTTTCCGCCGGGCGCGGTGTTCGATGCACTCTACGACGTGGCACCTGTCAGCGCGATCGAGGCGGCTCGGGCCAATGCCGAGGCGTTGGGGCACGATCTGGCCGAAGTGGGCATCACCTGCACGCACGCCCCGGTGCTCGACGTGCGCCAGCCGGGCGCTCACGACGTGATCGGCGACCGGGCCTACGGTTTCGAACCCTTGCGCGTGGCGGCGATCGGACGCGCGGTGCTGGATGGTCTCGCGCGGGCGGGCGTCCTCGGCACGATCAAGCACATGCCCGGGCACGGGCGAAGCAGCGTGGATAGCCACAAGGACCTGCCGCGGGTCACTGCCAGCGCCGAGGAACTGGAAAGCGACCTCGCGCCCTTCATCGCGCTGCACGATGCGCCGGTCGGCATGACCGGGCACCTGATATTCGAAGCGTGGGACCCGCAACGCCCGGCGACCCAGTCGCCGATCGTGATCGAACAGGTCATCCGCGGCCGCATCGGCTTCGACGGGCTGCTGCTGACCGACGACCTCGACATGGAGGCATTGTCCGGCTCGGTGCCGGAGCGCGCCGCTGCAGCGCTGGCGGCGGGATGCGACATCGCGCTCAACTGCTGGGGGCGGATGGACGACATGGAGGGTATCCGCGCGCGTCTGCCGGAAATGGCCGAGCCCACGCACGCGCGGCTCGAGCGAGCGCACGCAGCGATCGGGCAAACCGCGCGCACCGCCGACCAGGCCGAGCTCATCGCCAAGCGCGACGCGCTGCTCGAAGCGGCGGGGGTGGCGGCATGACGGTCGACGAAGGAGTCCTGTTCGACGCGCCCGAATCCGCGACCGAGGATTGGGACGGTCCCGGCGGGGCGCCGGGCGAGGACACCGCGCTCTATCTCGAGCTGGAGGGGTGGGAAGGGCCGCTCGACCTGCTGCTCGACCTTGCGCGGCGCCAGAAGGTGGACCTGCGCGAAATCTCCATTCTCGCGCTGGTCGATCAGTACATCGTTTACATCGACCGGGCCGGGGCGCTGAAGCTCGAGGTCGCGGCCGATTACCTCGTGATGGCGGCCTGGCTCGCCTACCTGAAGTCGGCGCTCCTCCTGCCGCGGGACGAGCAGGAAGATCCCAGCCCCGAAGAACTGGCCCTGCGGCTGCAATTGCGCCTCCAGCGGCTTGGCGCGATGCGCGAGGCGGCGGCGCGGCTGATGGCGCGCGATCGCGTGGGGCGCGATGTGTTCCTGCGCGGCGCGCCGGAGGGGCTGCGCGTCGATCGCAAGAACCTGTGGCAGTGCGACTGGTATGGGCTCGTTTCCGCCTACGCCCAGGTCAAGGCGCGCAACGAGGTCGTCGTCCACATGGTGCACGAGCGCCCGGTGATGACGCTCGATGCGGCGATCGACAGGGTCTCGGCCATGCTCGGCGTGTCGCTCGACTGGATGGAACTGCGGACATTCCTGCCGAAGCATTCCGATCCGCGCCTCGCTCGCTCGGCACTCGCGTCGAGCTTCGTCGCCGCGCTGGAACTGGCGCGACTCGGCCGCGCCGAGATGCGGCAGGAGGAGGTATTCGGCCCCCTGCACTTGCGGCGCATGGCGCGGTGAACGAACCGGACGACCTGGAACGTGGGCTTGAGGCGACGCTTTTCGCCGCCCAGGAGCCCATGACCGTCGACCAGCTTTCTACCCATCTCGGCGGGGCGACCGTGCGGGAGGCGCTGGACCGGCTTGCGGCGCATTACGCCGACCGCGGCATCCGGCTGGTCGAGCGGGGCGGCCGCTGGCAGTTTCAGACCGCGCCCGACATGGCGCATCTTCTGAGGCGCGAGAAGGAGCAGGTCCGCCGTCTGAGTCGCGCGGCGACCGAAGTGCTCGCCATCGTCGCCTATCACGAACCGGTCAGCCGGGCGGAGATCGAAGCGATCCGTGGAGTGCAGACGAGCGGCGGTACGCTCGACGTGCTGATGGAGGCCGGCTGGGTCCGCGTGGCCGGTCGGCGGGAGGTGCCCGGGCGCCCGGTAATCTATGCCACCACGCCCGACTTCCTCGCTCACTTCGGCCTCGACAGCCGCAAGGACCTGCCCGGCATAGACGAGTTGAAGGCCGCCGGCCTGCTCGACCCGGTGGACGAGGCTTATGACGCCGTGATGATGAAAGACGACGCCGAAACGGAGGGCGAAACGGACGACGACGATTCGACGCCGTCGAAGCGGCAGACGACGATGAGGACTCCACGCTGCTGGAAAACGGCGAGGAAAGCGCCTAGACTCGCTTTCGAGAGAGCTTTCGGAGAATCCCAGTGAAACCTGGCCTGTTCCAGATCCTGATCATCGCGCTCGTCATTCTCGTGCTGTTCGGCCGTGGCCGGGTATCGGAAATGATGGGCGACTTCGGCAAGGGCATAAAGTCGTTCAAGAAGGGCCTCGCGGAAGCCGACGACGTGCAGAGTTCTGCCCGCATCGACGTTGCCGCAGAGCCGCGCGCCGAAGCCCGCCCCGTCCACGACAAGACCACCAGCTGATTTTTCCCTAAGGGCGCAGTCCCATGTTCGGTATCGACGCCCAGGAACTCCTCGTGATCGTCATCGTCGCGGTGCTCGTCATCGGGCCCAAGGACATGCCGCGCGCCATGCGCACGGCGGGCAAGTGGCTGGCCAAGATCCGGCGCGTCTCGGGTCACTTCCGCTCCGGACTCGAAACCATGATCCGCGAGGCCGAGATGGAGGAGATGGAGAAGAAGTGGGCCGATCAGAACGCGCGAATCATGCGCGAGCACCCGGCCGACGCAGCGCCCGAGATGGAACCGACGGGGGCCTATCCCTCGCGCCCGGCGCCGTCGGCTGCGACTCCGGCTGAAACTCCCGCTGAAATCGCGGCGGAGGAACCTGCAGCGGTCAGTGCCGAGGGCCGCGCGCAGCCACCCGCGCGCGAGCCGGAGCCGGAGCCGAAACAGGCTGACCCGGCCGATCCCGAACTTCCCTTTGCGACGCGGAAATGACCAAGCTGTTCGACCTGCGCGACATCGATGATACCCAGGCCCCGCTGCTCGAACACCTGATCGAGCTGCGCAAGCGGCTGATGCGGGCTTTCCTGGCGCTGGCCCTCGCCTTCGCGGTGTGCCTCTATTTCGCCGACGACATCTTCGCGATCCTCGTGCATCCGCTGGCGGAGGCTTTCCCCGCAGGGCAGGGGAAACTGATCTACACCAAGCTCTACGAAGCGTTCTTCGTCGAGATCAAGGTGGCCCTGTTCGCCGCCTTCTTCGTCAGCTTCCCGGTCATTGCCAACCAGATCTGGGCCTTCGTGGCCCCGGGGCTCTACAAGAACGAGAAGCGGGCATTCCTGCCGTTCATCATCGCTACCCCGGTGCTGTTCGCCATGGGTGCGAGCCTGGCGTATTTTGTCGTCATGCCGACGGCGTTCAAGTGGCTGCTCGACTTCCAGGGAACCGCTGCCGGGCTGCAACAGGAAGCCTTGCCCGCGATGGGCGATTACCTCGACCTCGTCATGCGGTTCATCCTCGCATTCGGGATCAGCTTCCTCCTCCCGGTTCTCCTGATGTTGCTGCAGCGCGCCGGACTGGTGACCCGCGCGCAACTCGCCGCCGGGCGGCGCTACGTGATTGTCGGGGTGTTCATCATCGCGGCCGTGGCAACGCCCCCCGATGTCATATCGCAATTCATTCTCGCCGGACCGCTCCTGCTCCTGTTCGAAGGCACTTTGCTGATCATGCATCTCAGCGAGCGGCGCGCGGAGCGAGCGGCGGCCGAAGACCCGAGCGAAGACGCGTCGGCCGACGAAGCGACCGAATAAGCGGCGAAGGGCCGACGGCCAGAGAAACGGCGGCCGCAAAACGAGGCCACAGAAACGGGCCAAACTAACGCAGCCCAAAAGAAACGGGGCCCGCAGGCCCCGTTTTCGAATTCCGCAATGGCAGCCGCTACTACGGGCTGTTGGGAAATTCCTGGTTGTCGGAGTTGTCGATCAGCGCCAGGACGCCGGCCAGCGCAAGGAGCCCCAGGAGCCAGGTACCACCGGCAAGCTGCTCGGACTCCGCAACCGGGCTCGCTTCGCGCGACTGCGCGGCGACTGGCGCCGCCGTCAGCGAAATGGCCGCAACGGCCGAAAATACCTTACCAATTATCCGCATGTGATGCTTTCCCTTGTTTCGGAGCTTATAAGCGCGTGAAAATTTCGCATAGGATTACGCAAAGATAAACCCGAAAGTTCCAGTTGAGACGGGTTATCGCGGAGCTTGCGACAAAGTGTTGCAGATGGGCGACAGGGTGCCGATCCTGCGCATCCGTATCATCGCGTAATCCGCCGATCCCTTTCGTCGGGTGCTGCGCTGTCGGCCCCGTTCACGCGAACTCCGCCGATCCACGTCTGGAGGACCTTGATGTCGCGGATTTCCTCCGGGTTGGCGAGAAGCGGATCACGATCGAGCACGAGAAAGTCGGCCCGCTCGCCCGGTTTCAGTTCGCCGAAGCGGCCTTCCGCAAAGCCGGCGTAGGCAGCGCCGGACGTGTAGGCCGCCAGCGCCTGTTCGCGGCTGATGGTTTCTTCCGGGCGCCAGCCGCCGAAGGGCTCCCCGTCCGGCCCCGTGCGGCTGATGGCCGCGGCGATGCCGGCGAAAGGGTCGGGCTCCTCGACCGGCGTATCGGACCCGAAGGCGAGCGTTGCGCCAGTGCCGAGGATGGAGCGCCAGGCATAGGCCCCGGCCAGCCGGTCCGGCCCGAGCCGCGCCTCGGCCATCGACCGGTCGCTGGTCTGGTGGACGGGTTGCATCGAGGCGATCGTGCCATGCAGGCCGAAGCGCGCGATGTCGGCCGGGTCGACGACCTGCGCATGTTCGATCCGCCAGCGACGGTCGCCGTCGTAGGTCTCGCTCATTTCGTCGATCGCATCGAGGACTTCGGAGTTGGCCGCGTCACCGATGGCGTGGACGGCGACCTGGAAGTGATCGATCGCCGCGCGGCTCATGAGGTTGCGAAGCTGCGTGCCGTCGATCCGCCGCAGGCCGGTGTTCTTCGGGTCGTCGGCGTATGGCGCCTTGAGCCAGGCCCCGCGCGAACCGAGCGCCCCGTCGAGGTATATCTTCAGGCCCTCCATCCGCAGCCGGTCGTCATAAAGCCACACGGTCGGCCTGGGCCCGCCGATCAGCTCCATCGTCGGGATGTCGCGGGCATAGGCCATGATGCGAATGCGCAGCCGGCCCTCGTCGCCGGCGCGGCGGTAGGTCATCCAGTCCTCCGCCGTCGTGCCCATGTCGGCCACCGCCGTCACGCCGTTCTTCATCAGCAGGGCCTGCGCCATGACGAAGGCGGCGTCGCGGTCCTCGGGGCGCGGTTGCGGCACCTTCGCCGCGACCAGGGGCATCGCCGCGTCGACCAGCACGCCCGCCGGGGCCTTGCCGCCCGCCAGCCGCTCGATCCGTCCCCCTGCCGGGTCGGGGGTCTTCTCGGTCACGCCGGCGGCGGACAGGGCAAGCGAATTGCCCCATCCGGCGTGGCTGTCAGCCCGTTCCAGCCAGACCGGACGGTCGGACACCACGGCATCGAGTTCGGCGGCTGTCGGGAAACGGCCCAGGCCCCAGGTCTCCTGGTTCCAGCCGCGCCCGGTGATCCACGGGCGGTCGGGGTGCTCGGCCGCGTATCGCGCGATCTTCGCCTGCGCTTCGGCCAGCGAGCGCGTGTCCGACAGGTCGAGTGTGAGGAGCGACAGTCCCAGGTCCATCACGTGGGCATGGGCGTCGATCAGGCCGGGAATGACCGTCCGGCCGTGGCCATCCTCGCGGTAATCGACCCGCGGCACCTTGTCGCGCCGGTCGAGAACCTGGGAAATCCTGCCGTCATCGCCGATGACCAGCGCGGAAAAACGCGTGACCTTGCCTGCGCGATCGACCGACAGCCCGTTGATATTGTCGACCAGCGTGTCGGCGGACGCCGGAACAGCGGCGAACAGGGCCGAAACGGCCAGGATGAAGCGCTTCATTCGCCGCTCTCTGAGAGGTGCCGGATCAGCGCGCTGGTGTCCTGCCGGTTGCCGCCCATCGCCTGCACGTCGGCGTACCAGCCGTCCACGGTGCGGGCGGTCGGCAGGTCGAGCCCCAACGCCTCGGCCTCGCCCAGCGCGATGGCGAGATCCTTGCGCATCCAGTCGATCGCGAAGCCGAAGTCGAATTCGCCCGCGGCCATGGTATTCCAGCGGTTTTCCATCTGCCACGACTGTGCAGCGCCGCCCGAGATCGCTTCGAGCACCTTGTCCATGTCGAGGTTGGCGGCCTGCGCGAAACGCACGCCTTCCGACAGGCCGGCGAGCACGCCGGCGATGCAGATCTGGTTGACGGCCTTGCAGGCCTGCCCCGCGCCCGGGCCACCGATGTGCACCATGCGCGCGGCATAGGCTTCCATCACCGGGCGGGCGCTGGACATCGCCGCGTCGCTGCCACCGCACATGATCGCCAGCTTGCCATTCTCGGCGCCGGCCTGGCCGCCCGAGACGGGCGCGTCCAGCGCCAGCACGCCGTGCGCCGCGGCCGCCTCGGCCACGCGCCGGGCGATGGCCGGCGAAACCGTCGTGTGGTCGATGAACAAGGTGCCCGGAGCCATGGCGGCCAGCGCGCCCGCGTCACCCAGGACGACATGGGCAAGGTCGTCATCGTTGCCGACGCAGGTGACGACCACGTCCTGTCCGGCCGCGGCTTCTGCCGGTGTCGGGCAACGCGCGACTTCGCAGCCTTGGGCGCGGTACTTCTCGACCCATTCGGCAGCGCGCGCGCCGGTGCGGTTGTACACGGTGACCCGGTGCCCCGCCCGGGCGAGGTGGCCGGCCATCGGCCCGCCCATCACGCCCAGACCGAGAAAGGCAATACGCTTCGCTTCGTTCATCCGGGCCTCCTGCCGTCTTGCCGGGGTCAAAGCAATCGTTGTGCGCTTGCCGTTTCCCTTGGGGGGCAAATTCCATTACGGCCCGCTCCCGATGAGCGAAGCCGATCCTGCAGCGAACGAGGCCCTGAAGCGCCTGACCCTGGCCGACGTGCAGGGGGCCGCCGCCCGCATCGAAGGCGCGGTGGTGCGCACGCCGACGATGCACTCGAAAACGCTGTCGAAGATCACCGGGGCGGAGATCTGGCTCAAGTTCGAGAACCTGCAGTTCACCGCCGCCTACAAGGAGCGCGGCGCACTCAATGCCCTGCTGCTGATGGATGAGGAGCGCCGCGAGCGCGGGGTCATCGCGGCCTCGGCCGGCAACCATTCGCAGGGGCTGAGCTATCACGGCACGCGCCTGGGCGTCCCGGTCACCATCGTCATGCCCAAGACGACGCCGATGGTGAAGGTCATGCAAACCGAGCAGGTCGGCGGCCATGTGGTGCTGGAAGGCGAGACCTTCGACGAGGCCTATGCCCATGCGCGGAGCATGGAAAAGCAGCTCGGCCTGACGTTCGTCCACCCGTTCGACGATCCCGACGTCGCGGCGGGGCAGGGCACGGTCGGGCTGGAGATGCTGGCCGACGCGCCGGATATCGAAACCCTGGTCGTGCCGATCGGCGGCGGCGGCCTGATCTCGGGCATCGCCACGGTGGCCCGGGCGATCAAGCCCGGCATCGAGATCGTCGGTGTACAGGCCGCGCTGTTCCCCTCGATGTACGACCGGATCAAGCACCAGACCCTGCCGTGCGGGGGCGACACGCTGGCCGAGGGCATCGCGGTCAAGGAACCGGGCGAGTTCACCTCGCAGATCATCTCCGCGCTGGTCGACGACATCCTGCTGGTCAGCGAGCCCGACCTCGAGAAGGCGGTCGCGCTGCTGTTGCAGATCGAGAAGACCGTGGTCGAAGGCGCCGGCGCTGCCGGGCTTGCCGCGGTGCTGGCCAACCGCGAGCGGTTCGCCGGCAAGAAGATCGGCCTCGTTCTGTGCGGCGGCAACATCGACACGCGCCTGCTGGCCAACGTGCTGCTGCGCGACCTCGCCCGGCAGGGGCGGCTGGCACGCCTCAGGATCACCCTGCAGGATCGCCCGGGCGCGCTCTACCGGGTGATGGAGGAGTTCAACTCGCACAACGTGAACATCCTCGAAATCTACCATCAGCGCATCTTCACCGACTTGCCGGCCAAGGGCCTGGTGACGGACATCGAGTGCGAGGCGCGCGACCGCGAACAGCTCGAAAAGCTCGTCGCCGCGCTGCGGGCCAAGGGCTACACGGTTAGCCAAGTCGAATTGAACTGACCGAAAACGGAGCAGTTCGTCGAATTGAGCCGGCCGATGTGCAAATTAACCCTGCACGGCCCGCATTTTATGGTTAAGAGTCTTTGGCACGGCGAGTCCACCGGCCATGGTCGGCAGGCATCGCAAACACGCACACTGGCTTGAGAGGACCGCCGAAAACCGTGACGGCTCCGGTACGTTTCCCCCGCTTTTTCGTCACCAGCCCCGCGCCGTGCCCGTATCTCTCGGGCCGGACGGAGCGGAAGGTGTTCACCGAGCTGAAGGGGCCGCATGCCGAGGAGTTGAACGACGCACTCGGCCGGATCGGCTTCCGTCGCAGCCAGACCGTGGCCTACCGCCCGAGCTGCCTCGACTGCCGGGCCTGCGTGTCGGTGCGGGTCGTGGCGGGGGAGTTCGCGCCATCGGGCACGCAGAAGCGGAACATCAAGCGCAACGGCGACCTGGTCGTGACCGAATGCCGCCCCTGGGCGACGGCCGAACAGTTCGTTCTGCTGCAGAAATACCTTGGCGCAAGGCACCCTGGCGGCGGGATGGCCGCCATGGACGAGATCGATTACGCCGACATGGTGGAACACACTTCGGTTTCGAGCTTTGTGATTGAATATCGGGAGCCCTCTGTCGATGGAACGCCGGGCCGCCTTGTCGGCGCGTGCCTCACCGACCGGCAGGGGGATGGGTTGTCGATGATCTACAGCTTCTACGACCCTGAGCATGAGGTTCGCACGGGTCTTGGGAATTACATCATCCTCGATCACATCCGGCGGGCCGCCGAAGACGGGCTGCCCTATGTCTACCTCGGATACTGGGTCGAAGGTTCGCAGCGGATGCAGTACAAGGTCCGCTACCGCCCGCTCGAACGGCTCGGACCCCACGGCTGGCGCCGCTTCGGCGATGACGAGCAGGCCGCTCTCATCGCCTCCGCCATGCGCGGGCACCAGGCCTCTCCCCCGGTCGACGGCGGTACCAAGGATGGAACACCCGGCGGTCAGCAGCAATACAAGGTCGCCTGACTCGCGCTTGCGGCGTTTCGGTACCGCCCTTGCCGCTCTTGCGGCAGCTCTCGCCCAGCCCGCCCATGCGCAGGACCGCTCGACGCTGCCCGCGCTCGAGGACCTGATACCCGACAGCGCGCTCGACAACCCTGAAGAATGGGCCGAGCAGGCCGTCCCGCCGGAAGCGCGGGTGGAAGTGGATTCGGTGCCGCCGCTCGATGCCGAGCTGGCCGACATGCCGCTGGTCGACGTGCCTTGGCCTGGCGAGCTGGAGTTGCCCGAACTCGCCCCGCTCGAACCGGAAGACGATATCCAGTTTGCCGAGGACCTGAACGATGTGCCGGTGCTCGCCGGGGGCGACGAGGAGCGATTGTCCGACGAGCTCGTTCTGGTCTTCCCGACAGAGCAGTCGCTCTTTCCCGAGCGGCCCGACTTCATCGACACGTTCAAGCAGCTTTCAACGATCGAGGAATACGATACCGACAACAGCGCCGCACGCCTCGCCGCGCAGGCCAGGGCGGACGAGGAACTGCTCGACCGGCTGCTGCGGATCTACGGCTATTACGACGCGCAGGTCGTCCGCTCCGTTGGCGGCGCCGCACCGGGCGAGGAGGCCAAGGCCACCGATCTCCAGGTGCGGTTCAACATCATTCCGGGCAAGCGCTATTCCGTCGGCGCGGTCGATCTCGGCGACCTGGAGGCAGCGGGCGATGACTATCGCGGGCTGCGGGCAGCCTTCGGCATCGACACCGGCGATCCGCTCAACCAGTTCGCTATCGAGGCCGAGCAGGCGGACCTCGACAGCGCCCTGGGCGAGGCGGGTTATCCCTTCGCGGAGATCGACGATCCCGCGCTGCTGGTCGATCACGACCGGCAGGAGGGCGACCTGACAATGAAGGTGCAGCCGATGGGCAAGTATGTCTTCGGCCAGGTCACCAGCAACATGCCCGATTTCCTGTCAGGCAGGCACCTTTCGGAAATCGCCCGCTTCGAACCGGGCGACCTCTACAAGCGCAGCCTCGAGATGGACCTTCGCCGGGCGCTCCAGGCGACCGGCATCGTCGCGACGGCCGACATACAGCCGGTTGCGGTCAAGGAACCGGCGAACGGCGAGCCGGGCGTGGTCGACATGTCTGTCGACATGACCCCGGCGCAGCTTCGCACCCTGGCCGGTTCGATCGGCTATGGCACGGGCGAGGGTTTCAAGCTGGAGGGGAGCTGGGAGCACCGCAATCTCTTCCCGCCCGAAGGCGCCCTGAAGGTTCGCGGCATCGCCGGCACCCAGGAACAGCTCGCCGGGGTGACCTTCCGCCGCAACAACTTCCACGGCCGCGACCAGATCCTGACGATCGACGCTTACGCCAGCACGCTCGACTACAAGGCCTACGACGCGCGCACGATCTCGCTCGTGGGCACTTTCGAACGGGTCAGTACCCTGCTGTTCCAGAAGCCGTTCTCCTGGTCGGCCGGGCTGGAACTCGTGGCAACCAAGCAGCGCGAGGCCGACGCGAACGGCAACTTCGGTCCGTTCCAGACCTATTTCATCGGCGCGCTGCCGCTTTACGCCCAGTGGGATACGAGCGACGACCTGCTCAATCCCACGCACGGCTTCCGCATCGGCACTCGTCTGTCGCCGGAGACCGCGCGGACCAACGGGACGCAGGCGTTCTATCTGCGCGGTCAGCTCGAAGGATCATACTACCTGCCGGTCAGCGACAAGATCGTGCTCGCCGGGCGAGCGCGGTTCGCGAGCATCCCGGGAGCGGAGCTCAAGCAGATCGCTCCCAGCCGGCGGCTCTATGCCGGAGGCGGAGGCTCGGTCCGCGGCTATGGCTACCAGGCGATCGGACCGAAGAACAGTTCTGGCGATCCGACCGGAGGTCGCTCGCTGACCGAGCTATCCCTCGAAGCCCGCGTCAACACCGGTCTACTCGACGGAGCGATCCAGGTCGTGCCGTTCGTCGATGCCGGGACCGTGGGCGAGAAGTCGACGCCCGGTTTCGACGAGATCAAGATCGGCGCCGGCGTCGGCATCCGCTACCTGACCGGCTTCGGCCCGATCCGCGTCGATGTCGGGGTGCCGCTCAACCCGGGTCCCGACGACGCCAGGTTCGGCGTCTACGTCGGACTGGGGCAGGCCTTCTGATGGCGGGGGACGAGGTTATCGATCCCGCCGCGGCCGAGGGCGCCGAGGCGGAGGGGGCAGCGGACGAATCGTCGGGGCAGACGCCCGCATGGCGCAAGGTGCTGCGGTTCTTCGGTGGCCTGGCGCTGGCCCTGCTGGCAATCCTCGCCGCGGCCATCATCTTCCTCCACACGGGGCCGGGCCGGCAGTTCATCGTCGACCGGATTTCCAGGATTGCGCCAGCTTCCGGCCTCTCGGTGAAGGTCGGCAGCATCGACGGATCGGTGCTGTGGAACGCGACACTGCACGATGTGGAGTTCCGCGATGCCGATGGCACGCTGTTCCTGCAGGTGCCCGAGGTCGAGCTCAACTGGCGGCCTTACAAATTCCCTTTCAGCGGTCTCGACGTGCGCAACCTCGTGCTGCACGACGGCACGCTTTACGCCGCGCCCGATCTCAAGCCTGGCGATCCGAACGCGCCGATCCTGCCGAATTTCGACATCCGGGTGGATCGCTTCGTGGTCGACCACCTGACCGTCGCCAAGGGCCTGCTGGGCACGCAGCGGACGGTCGACTTCCGTGCCAAGGCCGATATCCGCCAGGGCAAGGTCTATCTCGACGCAGGTGGCGAGCTGGGCGCGGGCGACAAGTTCGACTTGCTGCTCGACGCAGAGCCGGACGGCGACAAGTTCGACATGGATCTCGACTACCGTGCGCCGAAGGGCGGCCTGCTGGCGACGCTCGCCGGAGCGGAGGAGGACCTGCGCCTGCGGCTTGCCGGTAACGGCACCTGGACGCGCTGGGACGGAACCTTCCTCGGGCTTTCGGGCGGCGAGCGAGTGGCCGATTTCAGCGTCGCCAATCGCAGCGGCACCTATACGATCGCCGGGCGGGCGGGCGTGGCCGATTACCTGACCGGCCTCCCTGCCCGGGCGCTCGGCGCCAACCCGGTCATCGTCGCTGTCGGGCAGCTGCAGAACAGCGTGGCGAGCGGAGCGCTGGCCGTGCGCGGCAGCGGCGTGAAACTCAGCGCGCACGGGGCGGTCGACCTGGCCGACAAGACATTCGACAATGTCGAGGTCACTGCGAACCTGCGCGATCCCAACCTGTTTGGCGAAGGCTTCCGCCTCGAAGGTGCGCAGGTCGAGGCGCAGCTCGACGGGCCCTTCTCGGAACTGTCGATCCCGCACCGGCTGCAGGTCGAGCGGGCAAACGTGTCCGGCACCGTGCTGAAGGGCATCGAGCAGCGTGGCACGCTGTCGTGGGATGGCACGCGCCTGGTCCTCCCGCTCGATGCGCGGGTTGCCGAGGTCGAAAGCGGCAACGACCTGCTCGATCCGCGTCTCGTCAATGGAACGCTGCGGGGCCAACTGGTGATGCAGGGCAACAGCCTGCGGGCGGACAGTCTCAGGATCGAGTTTCCCGGCCTTACGGCGGACCTCGCGCTGCGCAGCGATCTGGGCAAGGGGACCTACGAACTCACCGGCCCCGTCGCCGTGCGCAACCTGACTCTGGAGAACCTCGGCACGATCGACGGCGGCGCGCGGATAACCTTCAGGACCGGCGGAGCTGAACCGTGGACGCTGGACGCCGCGTTCGACGGGTTCATGCCCAAGGTCACGAACGCCACGCTGGCCAGTCTCGCCGGCAGCGGCATTCGCTTCAACGGCGGGGTCTCGCTCGGCGCGAACCGCCCGATCGTGCTGCGTGACACGCGGCTGACGTCGGACAAGCTGTCGCTGACCCTCGACGGGCGAATCGAAAACGGCACGACGACAATTGCCGGCAGCGGCCGGCATGTCGATTACGGGCCGTTCACGGTCGACGTCACGCTGACCGGGGAGGGGCCCCGGGCCGAGCTGGTCTTTGCCGATCCGCTTCCCTCCGCCGGTCTGAAGGACGTGCGCGTGACGCTCGCTCCATCGGCCGATGGCTTCCGGATCAACACCACGGGACAGTCGATTCTCGGCCAGTTCGACGGGGACATTTCGCTCGTCTCACCCCCCGGCGGGCCGACGCGAATCTCCATCGAGCAGCTCAAGGTCTCGCAGACCAACGTGACGGGCGATCTCACTCTTTCAGACGGCGCGGCGACAGGCGACCTGGCCCTGTCGGGCGGCGGGCTCGACGGCACGATCTCGCTCGCGCCGCGTAACGGCGGACAGGGCTTCGACGTCGACCTGAAGGCGCGCAACGCCAGTTTCGGGGGCGCGACTCCGCTCACCATCGCCCGGGCCGACATCGACGCGAGCGGCTTCTTCGCCGGCGGCAACAGCACGGTGCAGGGCCATATCCAGGCGCAGGGCATCGGCTATGGCACGCTGTTCATCGGCCGGCTGGCGGGCCGGGCGCAGGTGACCAACGGCAGCGGAACCTTCAACGCCTCACTCTCCGGTCGTCGCGGCAGCCAGTTTGCGTTGCAGGTGACGGGAAATGTCTCGCAGCAGCGCATCGCCGCTGCGGTCAAGGGCAGCTACGGCGGCCGCGCCATCGCAATGCCGCGCCGCGCGGTGCTGGTGAAACAGCCCGACGGGGGCTGGCGGCTGCAGAAGACGCAGCTCAACTTCGGCAGCGGCATCGCCATTGCCGAGGGCAGTTTCGGCGGACCGGGCGGGCCGACCGGCAAGCTCAGCCTGGCGAAGATGCCGCTGTCGCTGATCGATGCCGTCGGTGGCGACCTCGGCCTGGGCGGGACGGTATCGGGCGTCATCGAGGCGCACACCGGGCCCGGCGGCGTGCCGACCGGAGAGGCGCGGGTCATGATTGACGGGCTCACCCGCTCCGGCCTGCTGCTGACCTCGCGCCCGATCGACCTGGCGCTGGTCGCGCGGCTCGACCCGAGCCTGGCCCAGATGCGCGCCGTCCTTCAGGATTCCAGCGGAACGCAGGGGCGGCTGCAGGGCCGCATCGCCAACCTGCCCGCGAGCGGCGGGCTGTTCGAGCGGCTGCAAGACGGCGACCTCCTGGCGCAGCTGCGCTATGCCGGCCCGGCCGACGCGCTCTGGCGCCTTGCGGCGCTCGACACGCTCGATCTTACCGGCACGCTCGAGGTCACCGCCGACGCGCGCGGCTCGCTGCGCAATCCGCAGGTCCGCGGAACACTGGCGGGCGATGCCCTGCGGGTCCAGAGCGTGCTAACCGGGACCGATCTCAGGCAGGTCAAGGCGCGCGGCCGCTTCGCCGGCTCGCGGCTGCAGCTCACCAGCTTCACCGGGACCGCGCCCAACGGCGGCACCGTGACCGGCAGCGGCATCGTCGACCTGAGCGAACTCGGTCCGGGCCGCGGGCCGGCGCTCGACATCAGGATGGCGGCACGCGATGCCGAGATCCTCGACCTCGCCACGATGGGGGCCAGCGTGACCGGCCCGATGCGCATCGTCTCGGACGGAAGCGGCGGCACGATCGCCGGGCGGCTGCGGGTGAACAAGGCGCGCTGGCGCCTCGGCGCGGCAGCGGAATCGGCAGAGCTGCCCAACATCCAGGTCCGCGAGATCAACGTGCCGGCGGACATCGGCCCGGCCCGCGCGCCGGGCGCGCCCTGGCGCTACCTGATCGATGCAGTGGCGAGGAACGGCATCAAGGTCGACGGGATGGGCCTCGACAGCGAATGGAGCGCCGACGTGCGGCTGCGCGGGACGACCGACGACCCGCGGATCGGCGGCATGGCGCGCATCGTGCCGCGGCAAGGCTTCTACAGCTTCGCCGGAACCCGCTTCGACATCACTCGCGGCGTGATCGACTTCGACCAGGACGCACCGCCCGATCCCCGTATCGACCTGCTGGCCGAAACGAAGGTAACGAACCTGTCGGTTCGCGTCGCGGTGACCGGCCGCGCCAGCCAGCCGGAAATCAGCTTCACCTCGACTCCGTCGCTGCCGGAGGAGGAAGTGCTGGCGCGCCTGTTGTTCGGCGGTTCGATCAGCAACCTGTCGGCGACCGACGCGCTCCAGCTCGGCGCCGCACTGGCGAGCTTGCGCGGCGGTTCGGGAATGGATCCGATCAACAAGCTGCGCCAGGCCGTGGGCCTCGACAGGCTGCGCATCGTCCCGGCCGATCCGGCGCTCGACCGCGGGACCGCTCTGGCCCTTGGCAAGCGCTTCGGCCGGCGGTTCTATGCCGAGATCATCACCGACGGACGCGGCTACAACGCCACCGAGGTGGAATTCCGCATCACCAGCTGGCTGGCGCTGCTGGCCAGCGTGTCGAGCCTCGGCCGCGAGAGCGTGTCGCTGCAGTACTCGAAGGATTACTGACCAAACGAAAGGGCCCGCGCCGTGTGGCGCGGGCCCTGTTTTCTCGGGGCGGGGTAACCGTCTTGGCGGGGGCTCAGGCGTCGATCTTCTTGAGCACTCCGTCGACCGGGATCGCCACGCCGTTGGTGGCGCGCACCGCCTTGCCGGCGAGCATGGCGCTCGAACCATCCTCGCTGGTCACCATGATGCCATCGCCATCCTTGCTGAAGGTCACCATGTGGCCGCCCATCGTCCGGGCTTCGACCTCGCCGCCCTTCGCTTCGATTGCGCTCTCGATGTCGGAGGGCTCGAGATATCCGACCACGATGTGATCGCGCAGGATCGCGGCCATGGCGGCCCGCTGGTCGGGTTGCAAAAGCGCCTTGCCGGTTTCGCCCAGATCCTTGAACGCCGCGTCGTTGGGGGCGAGGATCGTGTAGGAGCCCGCGCCGTCGAACACTTGCGCCAGTCCCACGTCGTTGAGCGCGCCGGCGACGGTCTGCATGCCGTCGGCACCGCTCAGCGCCTTGGCCAGCGTGTCGTTCGACGGTTCTGCCTGCGCGCTCGTGTCGGCCGTCGTTTCGGGCTCGTTCGTGCAGCCGCCCAGGGTCGCGAGGGATGTCGCCGCGAGGGCGGCCAGGATGGTCTTGTTCATGGGGCTGTCTCCTAAGTGGCGAGCAGTTCGATCGCCGCAGCGACGAGGCGCGTCTTGGGATCGACCTGATAGACGTAGCCGTCGCTGTAGCGATACTGCGCCTGCGGACCGTCCACGTATTGCGATCGGTAGGGATAGGGCACGTTGTAGACGTCGTACCCCATCGGCATCGGCGACCCGACCTGGATATCGTCCCCGGTCAGCAGCGCCGCGATCGAGGTAATCGCCTGGGTCTGCGGATCGACCCGGTAGAGCACGTCGTCGGCGTAGCGATATCCGCCCTGCGGATCGAGCCCGTAGTAATTGACGTAGTACGGCGGCACAGGGCGCGGAGCGTAGGAGTCAGGCCACGGGTTGCCCACCGACAGCGCGCCGCCCAGCAGCGGGACGTAGCCGAGCACGTTGTCCCCGTTGTAGCGCAGCAGATAGCCGTCGTCGTAGAAGAAGTTGCCGCTGCCCAGGCCAAGGTTCGAGAGGCCCCACCAGTCAGGACGGTACGAGACGTAGCGATAGCGGTAATCGGGGTCGCGCGCCTTGGCGAGGCCCGGGGGCATGCAGCCGTTGCGTTTCTTGGCCAGACCCGGCGGACACCCGTCGATCAGGCCCCGCTGGTCGTATTCGCCCCACCCGTCGCGTGCATCGCGGCTGGAATAGACGCGGCGTCCGTCGTCGAGCACGCGCACTCCGGCACGATCGCCCACGCGGCCGCGATATGTCTGGTCCTGCCGCCGGACATCGGCCCGCGTCTGCATGTCCTCGCGCCAGTCGAGCGCCTTCTTCTCGCTCCCCGCGCCGTTGCTTTTGCCGTTGCCGTTGCCGTTGCCGTTGCCGTTCGCCGTTGTTGCGATTGCCGGGTTTCATGGCGGGCCCGCGGTCGTCGGCCCTGGCGGCCTTCATCCCAGGCCCATGGTCGTCGCGCATGCTCGGGCCGTTCGCCGCGCGCATGGCGTTGCCACGGTTGTCCTTCATCGCCGGCGCGTTGACCGCCTTCATCGACGGGCCCTCCTGCGCCGTCATGCCCGTGCCCCTGTCGGCCCTGTTGCCGGTCCCGTTGTCGGCCTTGCCGGGGCCAGCAGCCTTCATCGACGGACCGTGAGCGGCGTTGCCGTTCCCCTTGCCATTGCCGTTACCGGGGTCGGCAAGCGCCGGGCCGACGGCAAGCGCAAGGGCTGCCACGCCCAATAACAAATGTTTCATCGATGTTCTCCTTGCTCCGCAGAACCGGTCAGAGGACCCCACGGTTCCCGTTCATTTGCGGGCAAGATTCCGCCCGGCTATCGCCCGGAATACAGCGCGGCTTCTGCCGCCCGGCGGCGGACGAGGCCGCGCAGGATTTTGCCCCCCGCCTTGTTCCAGCGCGCGAACTCGCGTTCGGCCCCCGCGAAATCGCCCGCCCTGTGCCGCTGGGTCAGCGTCGCGCGGGCAATCGCGCCTGTATTGTAGTGAAAGCTGGTCAGCGCATCAAACTGCGCCTGCGAGGTGGGCGCATCGCCGATCGCCCGGGCGACGTCGGCGGCATGGCGCTCCACGTCGCGCGCCAGGCGCTCGTCACACTGTGCCCGGGTCCAGACCGTGGCAGGGCCGATGCCGGGGCCGGTCGCGCCCCAGCCGATCGTCCACGGTGCCCCGCCGGTCCCAGGATCGGGATAGGCTTCGACCATCCCGTCGGGGCGCAGGCGCGCGCAGCCCTCGAACGTCTTGATCAGCGCAAGGCCTCTTGCGCTCATCGCTCCGACCCTGCTGCTCCCGGGCGCGTGCGCCCCGTGGATCGCAGTGTCGATCGCGGTGTCGAGCGCGTCGACTTCGCGCTGCCGGAACCCGCGGCCGAGCATTCGCCGGACCGCGTCGAATATCATCTTGCGCTGCATGGGGCACCTCGTCGCTCGCTGGAGGCAGGCGGAGTAGGCACGATGCACGCGTGTAGGAAAGCGGTTTTGCGTCAGCCTGGCCGCGCGCGGTAGTGATAGCGATAGACCTCGGCAAACCCGAGCCCGGCATAGAGCGCCAGCGCCGCGCGGTTCTCGGCCCGCGTGTTGAGAAGCGCGAAGGCCGCCCCGGTCCGTGCGCCGGCCGCCATCAGCGTGCTGACGATCGCGGCCCCATGCCCCCGGCGACGGTCGCCGGGTTCCACGACGACATCGGAGATGACGATGGCCGGCCCGACGTGAACGGCGAGGCCGAAGGCGACGGCGCGCCCTTCCGTGTCGCGGCGCAGGACGTAATTCGCGTGGCCCGCAATAGCGGCCAGGATTGCCTCGTGCGCAGCACGGTCCCGGTTGGCCAGGTCGGAGGCGCGGGCGAACCCGTCGAGCCATTCGCGGGCCATGCGCGGGACGGCCTCGCAACCGTGGTCGGCGCGATCCGCTCGCAGCGGGGCAAGCATCACAGGGGAGGGGTCGACCATCACGTAGCCCGCCGCCGCGAGCGTATCGTCCGAACCGCGCGGGGCGAGAGGGGTCAGGCGGAAGACCGGGGGGATGCGGCGCCCGGCGAAGCGCGCCTCGATTGCCGGCAGGTGGCGCTCGAGCGAACCGGCGGCCGGCAGTGCGTTCGCCGAATTGGCGCGCCTGGTGTAGCCGCGGCTGAAGCGCAGTTCCCAGCCCCCGACGCGTTCGGCATCGAGCGGAGGCCAGCCGGCGCGGTTGATCTTTTCCAGTTCGGCGATGGCCGGCAACGTGTTCACGGCGGTCGAACCCTTGAAAGGAAAAGGGCGCCCGGATCGCTCCGGACGCCCTTCTTCCGAGCAAACTCCGCGGAAGCTCAGGCGGAGTAATACATGTCGTATTCGACCGCGCTGGGGGTGGTTTCCCAGCGGCTGACGTCTTCCCACTTCAGCTCGACGTAGGCTTCGATCTGGTCCTTGGTGAAGACGTCGCCTTCCAGCAGGAAGTCGTAGTCGGCCGTGAGCGATTCGAGCGCTTCGCGCAGGCTTCCGCACACGGTCGGCACTTCCGCCAGCTCGGCCGGCGGCAGGTCGTAGAGGTTCTTGTCCATCGCTTCGCCGGGATGGATCTTGTTCTTGATGCCGTCGAGCCCGGCCATCAGCAGCGCGGCGTAGCACAGGTAGGGGTTGGCGAGCGCGTCGGGGAAGCGGAACTCCACGCGCTTGGCCTTCTCGCCGGTCCCGTAGGGGATGCGGCACGAAGCCGAACGGTTGCGCGCCGAATAGGCCAGCAGCACCGGCGCCTCGAAGCCCGGCACCAGCCGCTTGTAGCTGTTGGTGGTCGGGTTGGTGAAGGCGTTGAGCGCCTTGGCGTGCTTGATGACGCCACCGATGAAGTACAGGCACATTTCCGACAGCCCGGCATAGCCGTTGCCGGCGAACAGCGGCTTGCCGCCGTCCCAGATCGAGATGTGGGTGTGCATGCCGCTGCCGTTATCGTCCTTGATCGGCTTGGGCATGAAGGTCGCCGTCTTGCCATAGGCATGGGCGACCTGGTGCACGACGTACTTGTAGATCTGCATCCGGTCGGCGGTGGTGGTCAGCGTGCCGAAGGTCAGGCCCAGTTCGTGCTGCGCGGCGGCCACCTCGTGGTGGTGCTTGTCGCACGGCAGACCCATTTCGAGCATGGTCGAGACCATCTCGCCGCGGATGTCGACCGCGCTGTCGACCGGGGCGACGGGGAAGTAGCCGCCCTTGGCGCGCGGGCGGTGGGCCATGTTGCCGCCCTCGTAGCTCGGTGCCGGTGTTGGTCGGCAGTTCGATGTCGTCGATCTGGAAGCCCGAGCCGGCATAACCGTCCTCGAAGCGCACGTCGTCGAACATGAAGAACTCGGCTTCAGGGCCGACGTAGACGGTGTCGCCGAGGCCGGTCTGCTTGACGAAGTTCTCGGCGCGCTTGGCGGTCGAGCGCGGATCGCGCGAATACCAGTTCGCCGGTCGAGGGCTCGACGATGTCGCAGAAGATGATCATCATCGGCGTGGCGCGGAACGGGTCGATGTAGACCGCGTCGAGATCGGGCTTCAGGATCATGTCGGATTCGTTGATCACCTTCCAGCCCGGCGATCGAGGAGCCGTCGAACATCAGCCCTTCCTCGAGCTCGTCTTCGCCGAGCACGCCGGCGACCATCGAGAGGTGCTGCCACTTGCCCTTGGGATCGGTGAAGCGAAGATCGACCCACTCGATCTCCTCGTCCTTGATCCGCTTCACGATATCCTTTGCACTGGCCATGGTCGTCCTTCCTTGCGGGTAGCTAGTCGAACTTGATGATGGGCCGCCGCTGCGCCGTTTCGTCCGGAACAGGGGGGCGCTCGGGTTCAGATTGCCGAATCGTCCTTCTCGCCGGTGCGGATGCGCAGGGCGGTATCGATGGTGGAGACGAAGATCTTGCCGTCGCCGATCCGGCCGGTCTGCGCGGCATTGGCAATCGCCTCGACCACGCGCTCGGCCTGGTCGTCGGGCACGACGACCTCGAGCTTCACCTTGGGCAGGAAATCGACGACGTATTCGGCGCCGCGATAGAGTTCGGTGTGGCCTTTCTGCCGGCCGAAGCCCTTGGCCTCGGTCACGGTGATGCCGGACACGCCCACTTCGTGCAGCGCCTCCTTCACCTCGTCCAGCTTGAATGGCTTGATGATGGCTTCGATTTTTTTCACGTCACCCCTGCGAGTAAAGCCGGCGCCTCGCCCTCCTTCGGACCAGGGCCGGACAGTCCGACGAAATCCCGGCAACCATTCTACAAGAATCGTGCCAAGGGCTGATGGCGCAGAGGTAGACGTTCGCGGGTCCCCGCGAAAGGGCGGATTCGAAAGAAGCCCGCTCGAAAACCTATCGAATGTGAAACTTTCGTGCGCGCAGGCGTGCTCGCGGAAACGGCACCGCTGCCCAATCCTTGGGCATCGGGGCGGCCTAGAGGCGCAGTCCCGCGGTTTCGTCGATCCCGGCCATGAGGTTGAGGCTCTGGACCGCCGCGCCGCTCGCTCCCTTGCCGAGGTTGTCGAGCACGGCCACCAGCCGCGCCTGTGCCCCGTCGGCGGCGGAAAATGCGAACAGGTCCATCGCGTCGGATGGAGCCATCGACTTGCGCAGCAGGATTTCGCCGTCGGCCGGGGCCTCGCCCATGCGGACGACGCGGCTGCCGGCATAGAAATCGGCCAGGCACGCGCGCAGCGCAGCGGGAGCGGCGGCGCCCGGCATGGCCGAAAGCGGCAGCGGGACTTCGACCACCATGCCGCGATGCGCCGGGACGACCGCGGGGGTGAACAGCGGCGCGACCGAAAGGCCGCAGCGTTCCTGCATCTCGGGCACGTGCTTGTGGCCCAGTGCCAGGGCATAGCCGCGCCAGGCGATGTCGTCGTCTTCCTCGAACCGCGCGATCAGGCTCTTGCCCCCGCCCGAATAACCCGAGACGGCATTGCAGGTGTAGGGCCAGTCGGCCGGCAGCAGGCCGGCGCGCACCAGCGGCGCCAGCAGCGCGATGAAGCCGGTCGAATAGCAGCCGGGGTTGGAGACGCGCGTTGCCGCTGCCACCGCCTCGCGCCCGACAACTTCGGGAAAACCGTAGGTCCAGCCCGGCGCGACGCGATGTGCGGTCGAAGCGTCGATCACCCGGACCGGGCTGTCCGGTTCGATCAGCGCGACGGCCTCGCGCGCGGCATCGTCGGGCAGGCACAGGATGGCGAAATCGCTGCTGTTGAGCGCATCGGCCCGGGCGGCCGGATCCTTGCGCCGATCGCCTTCGAGCACGACCATGCGGAACTCGCCGCGCCCGGCCAGCCGGTCGGCGATCTCGAGCCCGGTCGTCCCGGCGCCGCCGTCGATGAAGACCGACCGGCTCACGCCACCGCCGGCTCCAGCCGGTCGAGCCGCACGTAGCCCACCGGCCCTTCGAGCGAGAGACAGCCCCAGGCCCAGCCGCCGGCGATCTCGAGCACCTCGAAGCTGTCGCCTTCCATCAGGGTGCAGACTTCCTCGGCATCTTCGCCCCTGCCGGACATCACGGGTGCACCGCCGGGCATTACGCCGCGCGGCTGCGGCACCGCGTAGTGCGGGACGAAGTGCTTGCCGGCGAGCGCGATATGGGCGAGGTCGCCACGGATCGGCACGCTCAGCGGGTCCGGCCGCTCGGCCGGTCCGGCGAGCGTATAGGGCCCCTGCGCGTGCGAATGCTTGCTCATGCGAGGCGGCGCTTAGACTGCGCTGCGGGTGCGGGCAAGCGGGTGGCCCAATCGGTCCGCATGAGTCCGTTCTCAGCCGTAGCGCGCCTGCAACATGTGCCACGCCGCGCGCAGCCCCAGCGCAGCACCGCCCTTGGCGCGCCCGGGCTTTGGCGCCGGGCGCCAGGCGAAGGTGTCGAAGTGCGCCCAGTCGGTCCCTTCGGACACGAACTTGTCGAGGAACAGCCCGGCCACGCTGGCCCCGGCAAAGGCGTTGCCGTGGGCGTTGTTGGTGTCGGCGATGTCGGACTTGAGGTACTCGGCGTAGCCTTCGTGCAGCGGCAGGCGCCAGACGGGATCGTCGTGTGCCTTGCCCGCCGCGATCAGTTCGTCGGCGGTCTCGTCCTGCCGCGCGAACAACGCCGGCAGGTCGGGGCCGAGCGCGACGCGCGCCGCGCCGGTCAGGGTGGCGAAGTCGATAACGAGGTCGGGCTCGCTCTCGCAGGCGAGGGCCAGCGCATCGCCCAGGATCAGGCGGCCTTCGGCATCGGTGTTGCCGATTTCGACCGACAGCCCCTTGCGGCTCCTGAGCACGTCGCCGGGGCGGAAGGCATTGCCGGCGATGGCGTTCTCGACCGCGGGGACGAGGCAGTGCAGCCGCACCTTCAGCCCGGCGCCCATGATCAGCCCGGCCAGCGCCAGCGCATGGGCCGCGCCGCCCATGTCCTTTTTCATCAGCAGCATCCCGCTGCCCGGCTTGATGTCGAGCCCGCCCGAATCGAAGCACACGCCCTTGCCGACGATGGCGAGCCGCGGGTGCTTGTCGTCACCCCAGGTCAGCTCGATCATCCGCGGCGCATGGCTGCGCGCGGCGGCGCGGCCTACGGCGTGGACCATCGGGAATTCCTGCTCCAGCGCATCGCCGCGCGTGACCTTGACCTTGCCGCCGTGTTCCTTGGCGAGCCTTTCGGCCTGCTCTTCCAGCTGGGCCGGGCCCATGTCCTCGGCCGGCGTGTTGACCAGGTCGCGACGAGCATCGCGGCGCGAGCCTCGGCCTTCGCGGCATCCGCCTTCTTGGCCTCCTTCGTCAGCAGGATGCGCGGGCCCTCGGCCTTCTTGTCGTCCTTGTACTTGCGGAAGCGATACTGCGCGGTCTGCCAGCCGAACAGCGCCGGACCGGGCTCCCCTTCAGCCCGGCGATAGACGCCGGCCGGCAGGACTTCGGCCAGCTTGGCCATGCACCAGCTCGACAGCTCGGCCGGATCGGCCACGCCGCCGACGGCGAACCAACCGTCACCATCGGGCACGATGGCGGTCTCGTACCCGCCGCCGGTGAACTTCTGCGCCGCCAGCGCCGCGCGTTGCGGGGTGGACAGGCGCTTGGCCCAGTCCTCGAACCCGTCCTTGTCGACGAGGTGGATGTCGATCGCGTCCTGTCCGCGATCCGGCTGGATTAGGTCGGTGTTCTTGCTCATATCGGGGGCCTAGATACGAATTGCCCGGAGAAATCCAATGCCGCGTCGCGCATTCCTGCCGCTTGTCCTTGCCGCGCTGGCGGCCTGCTCGTCGCAAGCGGAGGTGCAGGACAAGCCGGCGAGCGGCGCGACGGCCACCGCCAGCGCAACCGCCAATGGCGCGACAGCGTCGGCCAGCGCCAGCCCGGCCGGGGGCAGCGCGGTCAAGGAAGAGAACGACCTCTACGACTTCGCATATTCCTGGCCCGCCCAGGCGTCCGCTTTGCCGGGCCTGGTCAAGTGGCTCGAACAGGACCGCGACAGGGCGAAGTCCGAACTGATCGCCGAGGCCAGGGACGACAGGGCAAGCCGCGAGGAAAACGATTTCCCCTACCACGCGCACAGCTTCGGCGAAGAGTGGAAGGCCGTGGCCGATCTCCCGGGCTGGCTCAGCTTGTCGGGCGAGTTCTACACCTTCAGCGGCGGCGCGCACGGAATGTCCGGGCTGGAGGGCTTCGTGTGGGACAAGGCCAACAGCCGGGGCTTCAAATCCGAAGAGCTGTTCCAGTCGCCCGGCTCTCTGGGCTCGACGATGGGCGACCGGGTCTGCCAGGCGCTCAACAAGGAGCGCGAGAAGCGCCGCGGCGCGCCGGTCGACACCAGCGACGAGCTATTCGGCGGCTGCCCCGCAACTGGACGAGGCGACGATCCTCGTCGGCTCGAGCAACGGGCGGACCTTCGATCGCATCACGATCTACTTCGGCCCCTATGTCGCCGGGCCCTACGCCGAGGGTGCCTACGAGCTGGATTTCCCGATGACGCGCGAGATGCTCGAGGCGGTCAAGCCGGCCTATCGCGGCGCGTTCAGCGCAAAGGGGTAGCTCGCACTATCCGTCACCCCGGACTTCGACCGGGGCGGCGCCTTGTTCTTGCCCGGTCGGCGGGACGGGGCACTGGCCCGCGACAGGCCCGGGCTGACAACGGGGTGGCGGCGCACCCTCGCAATTCTCGCGACCCCTCGCTACATGGGGCCGATGACCGAATACCAGCACGTTACGTCCGCCGACACCGTCCTGCGCGACGGCACCATCAAACTCCACGGGCCCGAAGGCTTCGAGGGGATGCGCAAGGCCGGGCGGCTCGCCGCTGAAATCCTCGATGCGCTGGCCGAAAAGGTCGTGCCCGGCGTCACCACGGGCGAGCTCGACGATTTCGTGCGCCAGATGACGCTCGACGGCGGCGCGGTGCCGGCGACGATGGGTTATCGCGGCTATGCCCACTCGTGCTGCATCTCGATCAACCATGTCGTGTGCCACGGCATCCCGTCCGACAAGAGGCTGAAGGACGGCGACATCGTCAACATCGACGTGACCCCGCTGCTCGACGGCTGGCACGGCGACACCAGCCGCATGTACCTCGTCGGCGACGTGGCGCTGAAGGCGAAGAAGCTGGTCGACGTGACCTACGAATGCCTGATGCTCGGGATCGAGCAGGCGAAGCCCGGCGCGCGGCTGGGCGACATCGGCGCGGCGATCCAGGCCCATGCCGAAGCCCAGCGCTACGGCGTGGTGCGCGAGTTCTGCGGCCACGGCCTCGGCCGCCTGTTCCACGACGCGCCCGAAGTGGTCCACGCCGCCAAGGCCGGCACCGGCCCCGAACTTCGCCCCGGCATGTTCATGACCATCGAACCGATGATCAACCTCGGCAAGCCGTGGGTGAAGCTGCTGAGCGACGGCTGGACCGCGGTGACCCGCGACAAGAGCCTGTCGGCCCAATTCGAACACTCCATCGGCATCACCGACGACGGCTGCGAGATCTTCACGTTGAGCCCGACGGGGCGGGACAAGCCGCCTTACGTTTAGACCTCCCTCGCAGCCCTGATTGCCGCTCCCGCCGCAAACGGCGTCACCGCGCAGAGCAGAAGGCTATACGCCCCGGTCAGCGCCAGCCCCGCATCCCCGCCGGTCGAGAGCGCCCCCGCGCCGAAGATCAGCACCGGCACTGCCAGCGGAACCAGCAGCAGCCCGGCGAGCGCGGCTCCGCTCCGCAGCGAAAGGGTCAGCGCGGCGATCATCAGGCCGATGGCGGCGAGGCCGGGCGTGCCGGCGAGCAGGCCCCATTCGAGCGTCCGCAATGTCTCGCCCGACAGCCCGAGCAGCGCCGCAGCCGGGAGCGTGGCGAGCATCAGCGGCGGGCCGAAGCTGAGCCAGTGGGCCAGCAAGCGCACTGCGGCGACCGCTTCCTCCGAAATGCCGCGCAAATGGAACTGGTCGAAGAAGCCCTGCTCGAAGTCGGGCGCCAGCAGGCGGTCCAGTGGCAGGATCGCCGCGAGCAGCGCCGCGACCCAGACCACGCCGCCGCCGGCCCGCGCCAGCAGCACCGGGTCCGGCCCGACCGCGAACGGGAACAGCATGGCCACGGCCAGGAAGAACAGCACCGGCAGCACCGCGCCTCCGCGCCGCCCGCCGCCGAACGCCGTCGCCAGATCGCGGCGCAGGAGGGTGAGGGTGACGCTCACGGCGCGTAGTCCAGGATGTCGAGCGTCTCGAGGCCCGCCAGCCCGAACGGCTGGTGCGAGGCGACCAGCGCCAGTCCGCCGGCAGCGCAATGTTCGCCCACCTGCGCCACCAGCCGCTCCGCTGCTGCGACGTCGAGCCCGTTGAGCGGCTCGTCGAGCAGCCACAGTCCGCCCGGCAGCGGTGCCGACTGGACCAGCGCCGCCCGTTTGCGCTGGCCGGTGGACAGGTAGCGCACCGGAACGTCGAACAGGGTGTTCAGGCCGGAATCAAGCGCTTCATTCGCACGGTCGAGGCGCTGCCAGAAGGCCAGAGCCTTGCCCAGCGGCAGGTGCTCGTCGAGCGGCAGGTTGCCGTCGAGAAGGGCCGTGGGCCCCTGCCAGGCCACGGTCCCGGCAAAGGGCCGCAGCAGCCCGGCGACGATCCGCAGCAGGCTCGACTTGCCCGTCCCGTTGGCCCCCCGCACCTGCAGCGCCCCGCCCGGCGCAAGCGCGAACGACAGCCGCCGGAACAGCACCCGCTCCCCGCGCCGGCAGGCGAGATCGCTGACTGTGAGGTGGGCCCCTTCCATCCTGTCGCGCGTTAAGCCAAGGAACCGGCAGCGACAAGCAAGGGAGCGATACGATGGCCATCGCCGAACTGACCGAAGCCGAGCGCAAGGCGGCGCTGGCGGAACTGTCCGGCTGGTCGACTTCCCGCGAGGGCAAGGCGATCGAGCGGACCTTTACCTTCGCCGATTTCAACGAGGCCTTCGGCTTCATGACCCGCGTCGCCCTGCTGGCCGACAAGCAGGACCACCATCCCGAGTGGTTCAACGTCTACAACCGGGTCGAGATCACACTGACCACGCACGATGCCGGCGGCCTTTCGGCGCGCGACGTGAAGCTGGCGAAGGCGATCGAGGCGCTGGCTTAGCGCCCGCTGACCTTGTCGTGCGCTTCGGCCAGCAGGCGGGTGCGCTTCCTCAGCTGGTTGGGCATCCACTTGCTCATGAACTTGAGGCGCCGCGCGGTCTTGCCCACGAGGTGATGCACCTGTTCGCTGCCGACTGAGTCCCACGCAGCGTCCGCCACGACCTCGACCGGGGTGAACTCAAGTCCGGCCTCGACCACCGCGTCGCGGATTTTCACGTTGCGTTGCCGGTTGGGGACGTTCTGGAGCAGCGGGGTGTCGATGAAGCTGGGCATAAGGCTGCGCACGCGGATGCCGTCTGGCGCCCATTCGGAATCGAGCGATTCGGTCAGCGAGCGGACAGCCGCCTTGGTCGCACCGTAGAGGCTCTGGTTGGCCATGCCGTGCAGGGCCGCGGCACTGGCGGTGTTGATCAGGCAGGATCCTGGGGCGGTTTCCTTGAGGTAGGGATAGCTCGCCTGCGCGCCATAGACGACACCCAGGAAATTGACCCGGGCGATCCGGTCGATTTCATCGAGCGTGCATTCCATCAGCGGCCCGCCGAGCGAGATGCCGGCGTTGTTGGCCACCACATCGATCCGGCCGCCGCTGGCGCGCGCGGTGACGCGCAACGCATCGTCCCATGCCGCGCGGTCCGAAACGTCGAACACGTGGCTGTAGGAATAGCCACCCGGCAGGAGCGCCTCGGTCTCCTTCATCCCGGCCTCGTTCGTGTCGCCAAGGCCCACGAACCAGCCCTCGGCCCCGAACTTGATCGCGATGGCGCGGCCGATGCCCGAGCCCCCGCCGGTGATGAAAATGGTCTTTCTTGCCGCCATGTGAGTATCCTCTCCATGGCGGGGAATGGCCTCAGGCGGTCAGCGCTTCAAGCCCTTTAACGTGGTCCTCGCCGGTGCGGATTTCGGCCGTCGACCTGCCCAGCGTGTCTCCGATCGGCTCGGCCCGCCCGCCCAGGCATTCGGCGAGGAAATTCTCGGCGATCGCCGTAAAGCCGATGTTGTTTTCCGGCCGGGCAAAGCCGTGGCCCTCGTCCGGGAAGACGACATAGGTCACGGGGATACCGTGCTTTTCCATGGCGGAGACGATCTGGTCGCTTTCCGACTGCTTCACGCGCGGGTCGTTGGCGCCCTGTCCGATCAGCAGCGGGCGGCAGATCCTGTCGGCGCTGTGCAGCGGGCTGCGCTCGACGAGCAGGGCCTTGCCCTCCGCTGTTTCGGGGTTCCCCATCCGCTCGTGGAACTGCTTGACCATCGGTTTCCAGTACGGAGGGATTGTCTCGAGCAGCGTTTCGAGGTTCGATGGGCCGACAATGTCCACTCCGCAGGCGAAGACCTCGGGCGTGAAAGTCAGGCCCGCGAGCGTGGCATAGCCGCCGTAGCTGCCGCCCATGATCGCCACCTTGTCGCGCGGGGCGATATCCTGTCCCACGGCCCATTCGACGGCGTCGATCAGGTCGTCGTGCATCTTCTTGCCCCACTCGAGATTGCCGGCGTTGACGAAGGCCTTGCCGAACCCGGTCGAGCCCCGGAAGTTTACCGAAAGCACCGCGTAGCCGCGGTTGGCGAGCAGCTGATGCATTCGGTTGAAGCCGTAGCCGTCGCGAGCCCAGGGGCCGCCATGGACCAGCAGCACCATCGGCACCGGTCCCTCTGCGCCCGGCGGGACGGTCAGGTAGCTGACCAGGGTAAGCCCATCGCGCGAGGGGATCTCGACCGGCTTCATCGGCTGAAGCGGGGCGCCGACCAGTTCGGGCCGCGTGACGTAGAGCTCGGTCAGCGTCTGCGCTTCGCGGTCATAGAGGAGAGCGCGGGGCGGGCCGCTCAACTGGTCGTTGCCGATGATCCACCTGGTGTCGTCGTCGGTTCGGCTCTGCACGCCGAACTCGCCATCGAGCTGGCTGCGGAGCCAGTCGAGCGAAGCCTTCACACCCTCGTCGAGGGCAGTCCATTCGGTCTTGAGGTAATTCACCGCATAGGCCTCGACCACGCCGGTGAGGGGGTGACGCATGCTGCCGACGATGTCGGCCTTGTCGCTTTCGGCAACCAGCGTCCGGGTGCCGGTCGCCACGTCCTGTGCGAACAGGGCGCCGGTGTTACGGCCGCGGCTGTCGAGCCAGTAGAGCGTTGTCCCGTCGGCGGTATAGCCGGCAGGTGTCGTCGTCATCGAAATCTTCCAGCGTCGTGCTCTCACGAGGGGCATCGGCCACCTTGCCGCCAGTCACCTCGAAGAAGTCGCTTCCCCCGGTGGCGTTCTGTCGCACCGCCCAACGCAGATTGAGTTGTTCGTCGGCCAGAAAGCCGGCGAACCCTTCGGTGTTCTCGAATACCATCTCCAGGTCGCCGCTGTTCAGGTCGAGCAGGTAGATGTCGTGCAGCCCCTCGTCGCGGTTGTTGAGGCCGACCAGCGCCTTGTCGCGGATGAGGTTCGACATGCCGACCATCCGCGCGCGGGTTTTCTCGAACGGGGTCAGGCAGCGCTCTTCGCCGCTGGCTATGTCGACCTGATATAGCAGGAAGTTCTCATCGCCGGCCTTGTCCTGGATATAGAGCAGGCTGCGCGAATCCGGGGCGAAGAAATAGGCCGGGATCGGACGGTCCTTCGCACCCGTCATCCGGCGGGCAGCTTCGGGATCGGCCACCGGGGCGAGCCAGACGTTGAGGACGCCTTCGTGCGGTGCCATCCAGCCCAGCCACTGGCCGTCGGGGCTGATCTGCGCCCCGGCGCGGGTCGGGTTTCCGAACAGCGCGTCGCGCGAAATCAGCGGGGTGTCGGCGACAGTCTGGGCGGCGGTGGTCAAGATGAATTCTCCCGGTGAGCTCTGTAAGTGTATTGTAAGATCAATACACCCTCTTTCAAGGCGCTACAGCGCAGCGTTGTTGTAGCAGTGCCACGTCATGATCGCGACCGCTCCCCGGTGTGGTCGCCAGGGTTCGGCGAGCGCGCGGACTGCCTTTTCGCTCGGCCGTTCCTCCAGACCCAGGATCCTGCCGAGACCTGCCTGCACGGCCAGGTCACCGGCGGGCCAGATGTCCGGACGGCCCTCGGCGAAGAGCAGGTAGATTTCCGCCGACCAGCGACCGATGCCCTTGATCTGCGTGAGCAGGGCGATCGCCTCCTCGTCGTCGGCCGGCAGGGTGTCGAAATCGATCGCCCCGGCTCCGACCAGTTCGCACAGGCTGCGGGCATAACCCTGCTTCTGGCGCGAAAGGCCGCAGGCGCGCAGCGCGTCGAAATCCCGCGCCAGCAGTTCGGTATGGCGGACTTCCTCGCCGAGCTCGGCCTCCAGCTTGCGCCACATGCTCGCCGCCGCCGCCACGCTCACCTGCTGGCCAACGATCGTGCGCAGCAAGGTGCGATAGCCGCGCTCACGAATGCGCGGCTCCGGATAGCCGGCGACCTCCAGCGCCCGGGCGAATGCGGGTTCGGCCGCGGCCACCTCGTCCAGCCCCTCGCGCAGTTGCTCTGCTGTCAGTCCCATCCTCGCCTCGCTTGCCCGGATTGCTTGCCAACTCTCGCCCGATTGCCTAGCAGCCCGCCCCGTCAACGCCACACGGATTGCGAGAGATTATGCCTAAGCTGACCGTCGTCACCCGCGCAGGAGAAGAGCGCACCGTCGAGACCATCGACGGGCTTAGCGTGATGGAGGCTATCCGCGACAACGGCTTCGACGAACTGCTGGCGCTGTGCGGCGGGTGCTGTTCGTGCGCCACCTGCCACGTCCACGTCGACCCGGCGTTCTTCGACAAGCTTCCACCGATCAGCGAGGACGAAGACGATTTGCTCGATTCGAGTGATGATCGTGACGAATTCTCGCGTCTTTCGTGCCAAATTCCCTTCACCGCTGGGCTCGACGGACTCAAGGTTCGCATCGCCGCCGAAGACTGATCTTGGCTTTCCCCGTTTTCGCCACGGGCGGAGAAGGGGCGAACTTCAAATTCACGTATAACAAGAGCAACTGCGTTGCGGCGGCAAGGCGCGCGCCCTACCCGGTGAACCATGACGGCCCCTGCGGTTACCAATCCCCTCGACCTCATTGGCAACACCCCACTCGTGCTGCTCCGCACCGCCAGCGAGGCGGCAGGCTGCGAGATCTGGGGCAAGTGCGAGTTCATGAACCCCGGTGCCTCGGTCAAGGACCGCGCGGCACTGTGGATCGTGCGCGACGCCGAGGCGAGGGGCGAGTTGAAACCCGGCGGCTGCATCGTCGAAGGGACTGCCGGCAACACCGGCATCGGCCTGGCGCTGGTCGGTAATGCCCTGGGCTACCGCACGATCATCGTGATGCCGGACAACCAGAGCCAGGAGAAGATGGCCACCCTGCGCGCGCTCGGGGCCGAGCTCGTTCTGGTGCCGCCGACCAAGTTCTCCAACCCGGGCCACTTCGTCCACACCAGCCGCCGGCTGGCCGAGGAGACCGAAGGGGCGATCTGGGCCAACCAGTTCGACAACGTGGCCAACCGCCGCGCGCATATCGAGGGAACGGCGCCGGAGATCTGGGACCAGCTCGACGGGCGGATCGACGGCTTTACCTGCGCGGTCGGCACGGGCGGCACGCTGGCGGGCACCGCTCTCGGCCTGAAGGAATTCAGTGAAGGCATCACCATCGCGCTGACCGATCCGTACGGTGCCGCGCTCTACAACTATTACGCCCACGGCGAATTGAAAGCGGAAGGCAGTTCCGTGGCCGAAGGTATCGGGCAGGGGCGGATTACCGCCAACATGGAAGGCGCGCCGGTCGACACGCAGTTCCGCATTTCCGACGTGGAGGGGCTCGAATGGGTCGCCCGCCTGCTGCGCGAGGAGGGGCTGTGCCTCGGCCTCTCGAGCGGGATAAACGTCGCGGGCGCGGTCGCCCTGGGCAAGCAGCTCGGCAAGGGATCGCGCGTGGCGACGATCCTGTGCGACACCGGCTTTCGGTACCTTTCGACACTTTACAACGCCGAGTGGCTGGAATCGAAGAACCTGCCGGTTTTCGACTGGCTGCGTTAATCCCGGTTCGTTAGACTCGCGGGCATGGCCGACGAGCAGGCGGAAATCACGGTTACCGATCTTTCGGGCACGCGGGCGCAGGCGGTCCAGCGGCTGCAGGTTGGTGCCTTCGGCCTGGGCGCGATGATCCTGCTCATCGGCCTCGCCAACATCTTCATCGATCGCGCGCGGCAGGTAGAGGCGAGCGCGGTGCCCGAAGCGGCTTCGACTCTCGCGCCCGAAGCCTCGCCCACCGCGGCGAGCGATCCCCTTGCCGACGCGGGCGTCGTCCCCGACCTCCCGGCCACCCCAGAACCGCAGGCGACGCAGACGCCGGCCCCCGATGCTTCTCCGCCGTCCGCTCCTTGATCTTCTCGCCGGGCTGGTCGCGCTTGCGCCGCTGCCCGCGCTTGCGAACGAGGAGGCTGCGCGCCCGCCGCTCGGCCTGATGGGTACGATCCCCATCTACTGGGGCGAAACCGATGGGCTCGGCGATATCCTAAGCGGGAAGGGCGATGCGCACTGGGCGCGGGCCGAGCTCGAGAAGGACTGGGACCTTCGGCCTCTCTCCTATCTCGGCGCGGAGGCGCTCATGCCTTTTGCCAGCCTGCTGCTGGCCCAGCCACGCGCGCTGAGTGCGGAGGAGAATGTGGCACTCGACGCCTGGGTCCGGGCGGGCGGGCACCTCCTGCTGTTCGCCGACCCGATGATGACCGGCCCGTCCCGCTATGCAATCGGCGACAGACGGCGGCCGCAGGATGTGGCCATGCTGTCACCGATCCTGGGGCACTGGGGGCTGCAACTCGAACTTCTCGAGGATTTCGCCACAGGGCGGCGAACGGTCGACGCCGGTGACATTTCGCTTCCGGTCGAGATTCCGGGCCATTTCGTGCTGACGGAAGGCGAGGGCGAATGTGCTCTCTCGGCCACGGCCGTGCTCGCCACTTGCCGGATCGGCAGCGGCAGCGCGACGATTGTCGCCGATGCGGCGGCGCTCGACATCAGGGAACAACCCGATTCGGTCGCAGCGGTCCATGCTCTGCTCGGGCATGCTTTCGGTCAAATCGGGGAAAAAGCGGGAAGCCCTTTCGGCGATGCGGAACCCTCGGCAAAGCCCTCGGAATAGAGGGGAACCGGGCGTGCGGAGGGCCAGTGCGCACACTTCACTGCATTCGCTGCTCAACCGATTTTTGCAGATATTCCCCGATTTTCCCCTTTCCTCCCCGGCTCTCCCGGTATAGTTAGCAAGTCCATCGGACAAATCGCCCGAACCGCCTCCCGTCCAAGGGAGAAGGCCGCGCTCGCGCGCTGGCCGGCGGGGAAGGTCTGTCCAGCGCTGGGGCAATTGAGGGACGGGGATAGGGGAGCGTGGCGGACAAGCCGATCAGGTATAACGGGAAGGGCTTTTCGCTGCGCGCGGAAAAGAACCGTCTCGCCATGCCTGCCTCCCTGCGCAAGGACGTCGTCCTGTCGAGCGGGGGAGAGCGCCGCCTGTGCGTTGCGCGCCACCACAAGTGGACCTGCCTGATCGGCTTTGGCCTGTCGCGTATCGACACCTTCGATGATTACCTGGATTCCGAACAGCGCCGCATGACCGAGCTGGGACAGGACTTCGACCGCGATGCCCTGTCGATGAACCTCTACGGCTACGAGGAACTTCCGTTCGATGCGAGCGGGCGCTTCGTCCTCAATGACGATCTCGCCGAAATGGGGAATTTGCGGGACGAGGTATTCTTCCACGGGGCGGGCGAATTCTTCACCATGTGGGATCCCGAAGAACTGTTCGCGATGGGCCCGCAGTTCGATGCGGCCAAGATCTCGTGCCGGCGGCTACAGGCCGACGCCGGGAAGGGGAGGCGCAAGTGAGCCCTCAATCCCTCCACGTTCCAGTCCTGCTCGACGAGGTGATCGCCGCGCTCGACCCCAAGCCGGGCGATGTCGTGGTCGACGCAACCTTCGGAGCGGGCGGTTACACCCGCGCGATCCTCGAGCGAGGCGCGACGGTCCATGCCTTTGACCGCGATCCGGATGCAATCGCCGCCGGTCGCACCTGGCCTGAAACGAACGAGCAACCGCCGCGGCTCGTGCTGCACGCGCAGCGCTTTTCGGAAATGGTCGCCGCGCTGGGCGAGGCCGGTATCGAGCGGGTCGACGGGGTGACGATGGACATCGGCGTCTCTTCAATGCAGCTGGACCAGGCCGAGCGCGGCTTTGCCTTTTCAGCCGACGGGCCGCTCGACATGCGCATGAGCCGGGAGGGCGAGAGCGCCGCCGACTTCCTCAACACCGCACGCGAAGAGGACATCGCCGATGTTCTCTATATCTACGGCGAGGAGCGCCAGAGCCGCCGGGTGGCCCGCGCCATCGTGGCCGCGCGCCCGCTGGAAACGACCGGCGACCTGGCGCGCGTCGTTCGCAAGGCACTTGGCTATCGCCCCGGAGCGCCCAAGGACCCGGCGACGCGCAGCTTCCAGGCCGTCCGCATTCACGTGAACGCGGAGCTTGAAGAACTCGAGGCCGGCCTGCGCGCGGCCGAAAAGCTGCTGCGCGAGGGTGGGCGGCTGGCGGTGGTCAGCTTTCACTCGCTCGAAGACCGCATCGTGAAGCGCTTCTTGCGCGAGGCATCCGGGGCGCATGTCGGTACCTCGCGTCACTTGCCGGAGCGCAAGACCGACCCCCTTGCGGCCTTCGCTGGGGTTTCGAAAGCAATACGCCCCTCCGAAGCGGAGATCGCCCGCAATCCCCGGGCCCGCTCGTCAACCTTGCGCGCCGCCGTGCGTACCGCAGCACCTGCGAGGGCAGCGGCATGACCCGGCAATCGCGCCTTCGCCGCATGGGCTGGTTCGCCGCGCTGGCGCTCTGCACACTGCTGTACGGCGCGCTGCACCTGAAGGTGCATGCGGTCCGCAGCGAGGTCGTTACCGCGGAGCGCAGGCTGGTCTCGCTCGAAAACGCTCGCACCCTGCTCGAGACCGAGTTCGAGACCCGCGCGAGCCAGGAACGGCTGGCCAGCTGGAACCGGGTCGAATTCGGCTACGTCGCACCGGGCGCCAGCCAGTTCGTCGCCAGCGAGCGCGAACTGGCCGAGTTCGGCGCCCCGCGCAGCGCCGATGCTCCCGCGCCTATCCGCGTGGCCAGCATCGCCAGCGAAGACGAGGTTCCCGCGTTTCCCAGGATGGTCTCGCCGCTCAGCGGCAAGCCGGTCGACGAGGCCCTTCTCGCGCCGAATGGCGCGCGCAAGACGATGTCGGCGCGCAGCGGATCGGCAGTGCGGATTCCGCTCAATGCGATCGCCGGGAGCGTGGGCGAATGAACGCGCTGACTTTCAATTCCGGCGCCATCCCCGCCCGGATCCGCGTGGGTTACGCGCCGGCGCGGATCCAGCTTGTCGACGTGCGTCGCAAGCTGCTGCTGACCGCGCAACTGCGCATCCTCCTGCTCGGCGCGGGATTTCTGCTGGTCGCGGCGGCAGCGCTGTTGCGTATCGCCTATCTCGGCATTGTCCAGCCGGCCCCGCAGCAGACCTCGATGGCCGAGGCGCTGCTGCCCCCGCGGGGCGAGATTACCGATCGCAACGGCGTGGCCCTGGCGCGGGCCTTCCCCGCCTACGCCCTGTGGTACAATCCCGAGGCGCTCGGTGACGGCGGCACCCCGCTGGTCAAGAGCCCCGCCGAGGTCGCCGCGCGTCTCAAGGCGATCTTTCCCGATCTTGACCAGGCCCAGACCGCGCGGTTCCTCGCCGCCGGCAAGCAGGGGTATATCCGCCGGCGGGTGCTGCCGGAGGACGTGAACAGGATCAACGCGATCGGCGAACTCGCGCTCGAAACGCCGGGCGAAGAGGACCGGCAGTATCCCCAGGGCAAGCTGGGGGCGCACATCCTGGGCTATGTCGGCGCCGACGGGCATGGCCGCGTCGGAATGGAGAGCTTCCTCGACAAGCGTCTGCTCGATCCAGCCGAGCGCGGCCACCCCGTGGCGCTTTCCATTGATCTGCGGGTACAGGGCGCGCTGGAGGACGAACTGGCCGCCGGGATGCGGGCGGTGGATGCCGTGGGCGCGGCGGGCATCGTCCTCGACGTCGACAGCGGCGAGGTCATGGCGATGGCATCGCTGCCCGAGTTCGATCCCAACCGGATCGACGAGAACGGCGTGAAGAACATGTTCAACCGGGTCACCAACCAGGTCTATGAGCTAGGCTCGACCTTCAAGCCGCTCACCGTGGCCGCGGCGATCGACGCAGGCACGGTGACCGACCTGTCGCGCCGCTATCCTTCGGTTCCGTTCCCGTTCGGCGGGTTCACGATCAAGGACAGCCACAACATGGGCCCCTCGCTCAACGTGCCCGAGATGCTGATCCACTCCTCCAACGTGGTCACCGCCCACGTCGTGCAGGACCTCGGCCCCGACCGGCTCAAGCGGACGATGGCCGACCTGGGCATGAACGAGCGCCCCTACATCGAGCTTCCCGCGCGCGGCTTCCCCATCTGGGCAAGCGGCGACTGGCCCATGCTGCGCGCCATGACGGTGGGCTATGGTCACGGCGTCGCAGTTACTCCGCTGCACCTGGCGAGTGCCTATGCCGCGATGGTCAATGGCGGCATCTGGCGCCCGGCCACGCTGATGAAGGTCGGCCCCGGCGAGATTCCGCGGGGCCGCCGGGTGTTCAAGGCGAGCACCAGCGCTCGGATGAACCAGCTCCTGCGCATGATCGTCTCCTACGGCACCGGCCGCAAGGCGAATGCCGACGGCTTTCGCATCGGTGGCAAGACCGGCTCGGCCGAGAAGCCCGGCGAGGGCGGCTATCGCAAGTCGACACTCGTGGCGACCTTTGCCGCGGCTTTCCCGATGGACAAGCCGCGCTACGTGGTGATCGCCATGCTCGACGAGCCGAAGGCGGTTGCGGCCAGTTCCTACCAGCGCACGGCCGCCTGGAACGCCGCGCCGATCGTCGGCAAGGTCGTGCCGCGGATCGGGCCGATGCTGGGGGTGCTGCCTGACGATACGCTCGATATCGACCTGTCGGATCTCAAGCCGCTGGTCGGCGACGGAGAGGGCGAATGAGGCTCGGCCCCCTGGCAGCGGCGGCGGGCATCGATGCGGGAAGTGCGGCCGGCGAGACGGTGACCGGCTTCGCAATCGATCACCGTAAGATCGCCCCCGGCAACGTGTTCGGAGCTTTCCAGGGCCTCACGGTGAATGGCGAGGACTTCATTCCGGCCGCCATCGAGGGCGGGGCCATCGCGGTTGTCGCCCGGCCCGGGGCGAGGGTCGAGGGGGCGGCGCACCTTGCCGATCCCGAACCGCGCCGCGCGTTCGCCCGCATTGCGGCGGGGTTCTTCCAGCCTACGCCCGAGACGGTTGTCGCGGTCACCGGGACCAACGGCAAGACTTCCACGGTCGAGATGACGCGCCAGATCTGGCGCATGTGCGGAGAGCGGGCGGCGAGCATCGGCACGCTCGGGGTCACCACGCCGGACGAGAGCGTCTCGACGGGCCTGACGACGCCGGACATCGTCACCTTCCTGTCGAACATGACCGGCCTGGCCCGCGAAGGCGTGACCCACGTTGCCTACGAAGCGTCCAGCCACGGCCTCAGCCAGTATCGCAACGAGGGGCTGCCCGTGGTCGCCGGGGCCTTTACCAATCTCAGCCGCGATCACCTCGATTACCACAAGGACATGGAGGATTACTTCGCTGCAAAAATGCGCCTTTTCACCGAGGTGGTGAGCGATGGCGGAGCGGCGGTGATATGGGCCGACGACGAGTGGTCCGACAAGGCGATTGCCACGGCGCGCGCGCGCGGATTGCGCCTGTTCACCGTGGGCGAGCGGGGGGAGGCGATCCGCCTGCTCTCCCGTTCCCCCGGCCATCTCGGGCAGGACCTGGAGATCGAGATCGCGGACGAGAGCCGCACGATCATGCTGCCGCTGATCGGTGCCTACCAGGTGGCCAACGCCCTCGTTGCCGCCGGTCTCGTGCTGGCGACGGGGGGCGAGCCGGGCAGGATTGCCGATGCCGTGGCGCGGCTCCAGCCGGTGCGCGGGCGGCTCGAGCGGGCGGCGATTACGCCGTCGGGCGCGCCGGTCTATGTCGACTATGCGCATACGGCGGATGCCCTTGGAGCTGCGATTGAAGCGCTTCATCCGCATGTTCAGGGGCGTTTGATCGTGGTGTTCGGCGCCGGCGGCGACCGCGACCAGGGCAAGCGCCTGGACATGGGCAAGGCAGCGCAGGACAAGGCGGACGTGGTCATCGTGACCGACGACAATCCGCGCGGGGAAGACCCGGCGCGGATTCGTGCGATGGTGCTCGAAGGGGCCCCCCGCGCTCGCGAGATCGGCGATCGGCGCGAAGCGATCGCCGCGGCGATCGCGGCGGCGGGCGGCGACGACATCGTTCTGGTGGCCGGCAAGGGACACGAGCAGGGGCAAATCGTGGGGCGCGGCGGCGAGATGCGCGTCCTGCCGTTCGACGACGTTACGGTTGTGCGCGAATGCGCCGCCGCTGGAGGAAATTCTTGATGAGTGCGCTGGAAAAAGTCCTGACCTGGCCGGCGCGCGATCTCGATCGCTATCGCCTCGCCCTGTGGACCGCGGCGGAAATCGCCGACGCCACCGGCGGCACGGCGAGCGGGCCGTTCCAGGTTGCCGGCGTGGAAATGGATTCGCGCGATGTGCGCCCCGGCGACCTGTTCGTAGCGCTCAAGGGCGAGGCGACGGACGGACATAGGTTCATCGACAAGGCCATCGCCAACGGCGCGACCGCGCTTCTCGTCGATCGCCCGGTCGACTGGCCGCACGTACTGGTCGAGGATACCACCGCCGCACTGGAAGCCCTTGCGCGCACGGCGCGTGCGCGTGGCGCGGCCAGGATCGTCGGAGTGACCGGCTCGGTTGGCAAGACCGGCGTGAAGGAAGCGATCTTCACCGCCCTCGACCGCGCCTGCCGCGGGGCGGCGCACCGCTCGGTCCGCAGTTACAACAATCATGTCGGCGTGCCGCTCAGCCTCGCGCGGATGCCGGGCCGCTCGGCCTATGGCGTGTTCGAGATGGGCATGAACCACGCAGGCGAGATCGCGGTGCTGACCGAACAGGTTCGACCGCACGTCGCGGTCGTCACCGCGATTGCGCCCGCGCATATCGAGAACCTGGGCAGCATCGAGGCGATCGCCCGCGCCAAGGCGGAAATCTTTGCCGGTGTCGTGCCCGGCGGAACCGCCGTGATCCCGGCCGACAGCGACCAGTTCCCGCTCCTGAAGGCCGCAGCGGAGGCACGGGGGCTACGGATCCTGAGCTTCGGCCGGGGCCCCGAGGCCGACGTCCGCCTGCTCGATTCGGTGCCCTCCGCCAACGGCGGCTCGCTGGTCACCGCAGCGCTGGGCGAACGGCGGCTGTGCTACACCGTGGCCGAACCGGGCGAGCACTGGATCGCCAACTCGCTGTGCGTCATGGGCGCTGTCTTTGCCGCGGGGGGAGACCTGGGCGCCGCGGGCCTGGCGCTGGCCGAAATGGGCGGCCTGAAGGGTCGCGGGGCACGCCACCGGGTCCCGGTCGCTGGCGGCCACGCCTTGCTGATCGACGAGAGCTACAACGCCAACCCGGTTTCCATGCGCGCCACCCTGGCCCAGCTCGGCCACACGCCGGCCGGGCGGCGGGTCGCGGTCCTCGGCAGCATGAAGGAACTGGGCGACTTCGCCCCCGCGTTCCATGCCCAGCTCGCCGAGCCGCTGTCTGCGGCGGAGGTGGATTTCGCCGTCCTCGTCGGTCCCGAGATGCTTGCGCTCGCGCGCGAACTGGGGAAAGGCGGACACAACCCGCTTGGCAAGCCCCTGCGCTTTGCCCATTGCGAAGGTCCGGGGGAAGCGATCTCCGCGCTCGAGGAATTCGGCCTCGTGGCGGGGGACGCAATCCTGGTCAAAGGTTCGAACTCGATAGGACTGGCGCGGTTGGTGTCGCATTTCGCAGCCAGGGAAGGCTGACCGCAAGGCAATGCTCTATCTGCTGGCCCAGTTGTTGGATTTCGAGGGGCTGTTCAACCTCGTCCGCTACCAGACGTTCCGCGCCGGCGCGACGCTGCTGACCGCGCTCGTCATCGGTCTGCTCATCGGGCCAAAGTTCATCTCGATGCTGCGGGTCCGCCAGGGCAAGGGCCAGCCCATCCGCACCGACGGACCGCAGACGCACCTCGCCAAGGTCGGCACGCCGACCATGGGCGGGCTGATGATCCTCACCTCGCTGACGGTCTCGATGCTGCTGTGGATGGACCTGACCAGCCCGTTCGTCTGGGCCTGCCTGGCGGTCACCGCCGGCTTCGGGACGATCGGATTCCTCGACGATTACGACAAGGTCGCCAAGCGCAGCCACAAGGGCGTCCCGGGCAAGGTGCGCCTGCTGCTGGAATTCATCGTGGCGGGCATCGCGGCCTGGCTCATCGTGGGGCAGATCAGCACCAACCTCTACATCCCGTTCCTGACCGGACGGGCGATCCCGCTTGGTCCGTTGTATTACCTGTTCGCCGCAACCGTGATCGTGGGCGCAGGCAATGCGGTCAACCTGACCGACGGGCTCGACGGCCTGGCGACGATGCCGGTGGTCATTGCCGCCGGGACATTCGCGATCATCTGCTATCTCGTCGGCCGGGTGGACTACTCCGCGTATCTCGGCGTGCCGCATGTACCAGGGGCCGGAGAGCTGGCCGTGATGTGCGCCGCGATCATGGGGGCGGGGCTCGCCTTCCTGTGGTTCAATGCGCCGCCGGCGGCGGTCTTCATGGGCGACACCGGCAGTCTTGCGCTCGGCGGGGCCCTGGGCGCCATCGCGGTTGCCAGCCACCACGAGATCGTGCTCGCCATCGTGGGCGGGCTCTTCGTGCTGGAGGCGGCGAGCGTCATCATCCAGGTCTTCTGGTTCAAGCGCACGGGCCGCAGGGTCTTCCGCATGGCCCCGATCCACCATCATTTCGAACAGCTCGGCTGGTCCGAATCGACCGTGGTGATCCGCTTCTGGATCGTCTCCATCGTGCTCGCGCTGCTCGGTCTCGCCACGCTGAAGCTGCGGTGATCAAGTCCTCCGCCTTTGCCGGAAAACGTTACGCGGTCCTCGGTCTCGCCCGTTCGGGGCTGGCGACGGTGGCCGCGCTGCATGCCAGCGGCGCGCGCGTCACCGCTTGGGATCGCCGGCCGGGCCCGCGCGAGGAAGTTGCTGAAATGGCGGCCATCGCCGATCCGCTGGAGATCGATCTTGCCGGATTCGACGGCATCGTCGTTTCTCCCGGCGTTCCGCTGAACACGCACCCCATCGCCGCGCGGGCGCGCGAAGCGGGGGTTCCGCTCATCGGCGACATCGAGCTGTTCGCCCAGGCGCGGGCGAGCCTGCCCGCGCACAAGGTGGTCGGCATTACCGGGACCAACGGCAAGTCGACCACGACCGCGCTGGTTCACCACATCGTGCAGTCCGCCCGCGTGCCCGCCCGTATGGGCGGTAACATCGGCCTGCCGATCCTGGCGCAGGACCCCTTGCCTGCCGGTGGCGTCTACGTGCTGGAGCTGTCGAGCTATCAGATCGACCTTACCCGGAGCCTCGCCTGCACGGCCGCGGTGCTGACCAACATCACGCCCGATCACCTGGACCGCTATGACAGCTTCGAGGCCTACGCCTTCGCCAAGTCGCGTCTGTTCGCGATGCAGTCGGTCCAGCAGTTCGCCGTCTTCGGCTGCGACGATCCGCCGACGCGCGCAGTGTGCGAGGCAGAACAGGGCCGCCGGCCGGAAGGGCGGGCCGTCTGCGCCGACACCGCTGCGCTGGCCGATGCGCAAGCCGGCTGGCTGGGGCTGAAGGGCCCGCACAACCTGCAGAACGCGGCCATCGCGGCGCAGATCTGTGCCGAACTCGGCCTGACCGCCGAGCAAATCGAGGCGGGCCTCGCCAGTTTCCGCGGCTTGCCCCACAGGATGGAGGTGCTCGGCACCTTCGACGGCGTGACCTTCGTCAACGACAGCAAGGCGACCAATCCGGCCAGCACCGCGCCCGCGCTGGCCGCCTATCCTCGCACGCACTGGATCGTCGGTGGCTTGCCCAAGGGCGAGGACCTCGACGACTGCGCACCTTACTTCGGCAATGTCGCCGCGGCCTATACGATCGGTGAAGCGGGGCCGCATTTCGCGGATCTTCTCGAAGGGGAAATGCCGGTCGAACGTTGCGAGATGCTGTGCGAGGCTGTGCAACGCGCGGTTGCCGCCGCGCAAGCCGGCGACACGATCCTGCTCTCTCCGGCCTGCGCCAGTTTCGACCAGTTCAAGGACTACGAGGCGAGGGGCGAAAGCTTCCGCCAGATCGTCGCGCAAGTCACCGGCAGCGCGCCGACGACGCACGGTTTCGCCGCGAGGTCGGCAGCATGACGATGGCGCGGCCCTATATCCCGCGGATGGGCGAGCGGCTTCCTGCCACTCCCCGTTTCCCGATGAGCCGCAAGAACCAGCTCAAGGCCTGGTGGCGCGAGCTGGACCGGGTGCTGCTCGGCCTCGTGCTGGCGCTGATGATCATCGGCTCGATCGCGGTTGCCGCCGGGTCACCGGCGAGTGCCAGGCGGCTGTCGACCGCGCACAAGGCGCTGGACGATCTCTACTTCTGGTATGCCGACATCCGCTGGCAGTTCCTCGGGCTTACGGCGATGCTCGGCGTCTCCATGCTGCCGCGCGACTGGGCCCGGCGCGGCGCGATCCTGGTCGCCGGCGCCATGATCGGCTGCCTCATGCTCGTTCCGCTGATCGGCGTCGAGGTGAACGGCGCGCGCCGCTGGCTCAGTTTCGGCGTGCAGTTCCAGCCCAGTGCCTTCCTCAAGCCGGGCTACGCGGTGCTGATGGCCTGGATACTTTCCTGGAAGGTGCGTGATGCCCGGATGCCGGTGATCGGCATTACCGGGGCAATCGCCGCGTTCGTGGCCGTCCTCCTCATGCTGCAGCCCAACCTGGGCGACGCGATCCTGTTCGTCGGCGCGTGGCTGATCATGGCGATGCTCGCCGGCATGCCGATGCAAAGGATCGGCATCGCGGCGGGTGGGGGCATCGGTGCGCTGGCCCTGGCCTACCTGTTCTACGACAACGCCCGCCACCGCATCGACAGCTTCCTTGGTGGCGGCACCGCGTTCGACCAGGTCGACCTCGCCAGCCGCACCTTGATGGGCGGCGGATGGACCGGCACGGGCCTGTGGCTCGGCCGCCGCAAGATGCAGTTGCCCGAAGCCCATACAGATTACATTTTCTCGGTGATCGGCGAGGAGTTCGGCCTGCTCGTTTGCGCGCTGGTCGTATTGATCTATCTCGCCATCATCGCGCGGGTGCTGGTGCGGATGCTGGAAGAAGAAAGCCTGTTCAAGGTCCTCGCCGCGACCGGACTGGTGGCCCTTTTCGCCGAACAGGCGTTCATGAACATACTCGTGAACCTCCAGCTCTTCCCCTCCAAGGGTGTGCCCCTGCCCCTTGTCAGCTACGGCGGCTCATCGACCATCGCCCAGTGCACCACGATCGGATTGCTGCTCTGCTTTACGCGGCGCAACCCGTTCCTGACGCGCGAGGGCGTGGGCATCACCGCGCCGCAGCCGCACGAGAAGGTGCGCGCGAAATGAGCGGGGCTTCGCCAAAGCTGGGCCGCCACTACGTGCTCGCCGCCGGCGGCACCGGGGGACACCTGACGCCGGCCTTCGCGCTGGCCCATGCGCTGGAGCGGCGCGGCCACCACGTCGCGTTGATCACCGACGAGCGCGGCGCGCAGATACCCGGGAAGCCCGAATTCCTCACCGCCCACGTCCTGCCCGCCGGGCGGTTCGGCAAGAACCCGCTGAGCTGGGCCAGGGGCATCGGCGCGGTGCTGGAAGGGCGGCGCATGGCGCTTCGCCTGTTCGACAGCTTCGCGCCCAGCGCGGTCGTGGGCTTCGGGGGCTATCCTGCGCTTCCTGCGCTGCTCGCCGCGCGCAAAGCGGAAATTCCGTCGATCATCCACGAACAGAACGCGGTCCTGGGGCGGGTCAACCGGCTGCTGGCGGGCGGAGTGAACGCCATCGCCACCGCCTATCCCGTTGTCGACCGGCTGAAGGACGAACACGCCAGGAAGGTGCATCTCGTGGGGAACCCCGTGCGCCCCGGCGTGCTGTCCCTGCGCGACGAGCCGTTTCCGGCGTTCACCGAAAACGGTCTGCTGCGGGTGCTGGTGACCGGCGGTAGCCAGGGCGCGCGCGTGCTGTCGGAAGTCGTGCCCGACGGGCTCTCGATGCTCCCGCCGGCGCTCAGAAGCCGCCTGCAGGTGACGCAGCAGTGCCGCCCCGAGGACCTGGATGCGGTGCGCGAGCGCTATGCCAACCATCACATCCCGGCGGAACTCGGCACCTATTTCGAGGACATGGCCGGGCGGTTGGCCGACGCGCACCTGTTCATCGGCCGCGCGGGCGCCTCGACGATTGCCGAGCTGACCGCGGTCGGCCGGCCTGCGATCCTCGTGCCGCTGCCCATTGCGACCGACGATCACCAGGCGGCCAATACCCGCGAGATGGTCAAGGCCGGCGGGGCACGCGCGATCCGCCAAGAGAGGTTCACGGCCAAGGAACTGGCCAAGCAGATCCAGGCGATGGCCCAGCACCCGGAAACCCTCGCCACGGCCGCCCACGGGGCGTGGAACTGCGGCCGGCCCAAGGCGGCCGAGGACCTTGCCGATCTCGTCGAGAGCTTCGGTGGCGCGGCGATGCAGGATGTGATCCGCGTCGGCGGTTCGGGCTCGCGCATCGCCTCGGAGGAACTGGCGGGGGACGCGACGTGAAGGGCGTCGAAACGGATATCGGGACGATCCATTTCGTGGGTATCGGCGGCATCGGCATGTCCGGCATTGCCGAGGTGATGAACAATCTCGGCTACAGCGTGCAGGGATCCGACCTGGCCGAAAGCGCCTCGGTCGAGCGGTTGAGGAAGCGCGGAATCCAGGTCTTCGTGGGCCATGACGCGGAAAATCTGGGCGATGCTGCGGTCGTGGTGACGTCCACGGCCGTGCAACGCACCAACCCCGAAGTCGCCGCCGCGCTCGACCGGCGCATTCCCGTGGTGCGCCGCGCGGAAATGCTGGCCGAGCTCATGCGGCTCAAGAAGACCGTCGCCGTCGCGGGCACGCACGGCAAGACGACGACGACCAGCATGGTCGCCGCGCTGCTCGATGCAGGCGGGGTCGATCCCACCGTCATCAATGGCGGCATCATCGAGAGCTACGGGTCGAACGCCCGGCTCGGCGACAGCGAGTGGATGGTCGTCGAAGCCGACGAAAGCGACGGCAGCTTCCTGCGCCTCGACGGCACGATCGCGGTCGTCACCAACATCGATCCCGAACACCTCGACCACTACGGCTCGTTCGACAGGGTGAAGGACGCCTTCGTCGAGTTCATCGAGAACGTCCCGTTCTACGGTCTCGCGGTGCTGTGCATCGACCACCCGGAAGTGCAGGCGGTAATAGGCAAGGTGCGCGACCGGCGCGTGCTGACTTACGGTCTCTCCACCCAGGCCGACCTGCGAGCCGAGAACATCCGCAGCCACGAAGGGGGCAACCTGTTCAACGCCGTGCTGCGCGGGCGCGACGGGCGCGAACGGACGATCTCCAACGTCTTCCTGCCCATGCCCGGCCGGCACAACGTGCAGAACGCGCTCGCTGCGATCGGCGTGGCGCTGGAAATGGGCTGCGAGGACGACACGATCCGCACCGGTTTTGCCCAGTTCGGCGGCGTGCGGCGCCGCTTCACCCGGGTGGGCGAGGTCGCCGGGGCGACGGTGATTGACGACTATGCCCATCACCCGGTCGAAATCCGCGCCGTTCTCGCCGCCGCGCGCGAGGCCAGCCGGGGCCGCGTGATCGCCGTGGTCCAGCCGCACCGCTTTACTCGCCTGCGCGACCTGATGACCGAGTTCCAGGCCGCGTTCAACGATGCCGACGTGGTCTATGCCGCGCCGGTCTACCCGGCGGGCGAACAGCCGATCGAGGGTGTCGATTCCGCTCACCTCGTCGAGGGAATGCGGGCGAGCGGCCACCGTTCGGCGCACGAAATCGCCGGACCCGACGAACTGTCGGCCGAGCTCGCCACGCAAGTTCGCGCGGGCGACTATGTCGTCTGCCTCGGCGCGGGCGACATCACCAAGTGGGCGGCGGGCCTTGCGGACGATATCGCGGCTCGCCGGAGCGAGGCAGCATGAGCCGCCAGCCCGGAGAGCACCTGCGCGCCTGGACCAACGCGCCCAATAGCGAGGATGCCGTGCGCCCTGCCGGCTTCGCGGGCGGCAAGGTGCGCGGCAAGCTGACCCATAACGCGCCGCTCGCAAAGCTGGTCTGGTTCAAGAGCGGCGGCGCGGCGGACTGGCTGTTCGAGCCGGAAGACCTCGCCGACCTCGTGACCTTCCTCGCCGGGCTGCAACCCGGAACGCCGGTCATGGCACTCGGCCTCGGTTCCAACCTGATCGTGCGCGACGGCGGAGTGCCAGGCGTCGTAGTGCGGCTGGGCAAGGCCTTCAGCCAGGTCGATTCGGGCGAGGAACACGTGCTGAAGTGCGGCGGCGGGGCGAGCGGGATCCTCGTTTCCTCGACCGCGCGCGATGCCGGGATCGCAGGACTCGAGTTCCTCCGCGGCATTCCGGGCACCGTCGGCGGGTTCGTGCGGATGAACGGCGGCGCCTATGGCCGCGAGGTCGCCGACGTGTTGCTCGACTGCGAGGTCGTCTACCCGGGCGGCAACCTGCTGACCCTGCCGGCCAGCCAGCTGCAATATTCCTACCGCCATTCCGCGCTTCCGGCCGATGCGATCGTCGTGTCGGCCCGTTTCCAGGGCTATCCCGGCGATCCGGAGGTGATCGGCGCGGAAATGGACCGGATCGCCGCAGCGCGCGAGGAATCGCAGCCGCTGCGCACCAAGACGGGCGGCTCGACCTTCAAGAACCCGGACGGCGACAAGGCCTGGCGGCTGGTCGATGCGGCCGGGTGCCGGGGGCTGACCAAGGGCGGGGCGCAGGTGAGCGAAAAGCACGCCAATTTCCTCATCAATACCGGCAGCGCCACCAGTGCCGACATCGAGGGGCTGGGCGAGGACGTGCGCGTGCGGGTTTCGAAGAGCCAGGGCGTGATGCTCGAATGGGAAATCCAGCGGGTGGGCCGGTGGTGAGCCGCCTCCCACCGCTCCGCATCGCCGTCCTGATGGGCGGCTGGGCGAACGAACGCGATGTCTCGCTCATGTCGGGCAAGGGCGTGGCCGACGCGCTCGAGGCACGCGGGCACAAGATCACGCGGATCGACATGGACCGTGACGTCGCGGCGCGCATCGCCGAGGCAAAACCCGACGTGGTGTTCAACGCGCTCCATGGCGTGCCGGGCGAGGACGGCACGGTGCAAGGCATGATGGACCTGATGGGCGTGCCCTACACCCACTCCGGCCTGCAGACGTCGGTCATCGCGATCGACAAGGAACTGACCAAGCACGCGCTGGTGCCCCATGGCGTCCCGATGCCCGGGGGGCGGATCGTTCGCAGCGAGGACCTCTACGAGCGCGACCCGCTGCCGCGCCCATACGTGCTGAAGCCGGTCAACGAGGGCAGCTCGGTGGGCGTCGCGATCGTCACCGACGAGAGCAATTTCGGCAATCCCATCGCACGCGATGCCAAGGGACCGTGGCAGGAATTCTCCAGCCTGCTGGCCGAGCCGTACATTCGCGGCCGCGAGCTGACGACCGCCGTGCTCGGAGATGCTGACGGCCCACGAGCGCTGATGGTGACCGAACTCGTGCCCAAGAGCGGGTTCTACGATTTCGCCGCCAAGTACACCGACGGCATGACCGAACACGTCTGCCCGGCCGAGATTCCCGACAACATCTCCGCCCTGTGCCTCAATTACGCCCTTGCCGCGCACCGGCTGCTCGGTTGCCGCGGCACGAGCCGGACGGATTTCCGCTGGGACGACGAGCGCGGCGAAGGCGGGCTCTTCGTGCTGGAGACAAACACGCAGCCGGGCATGACGCCGCTCAGCCTCGTGCCAGAACAGGCGCGGCACTGCGGGATCGAATACGGCGAGCTGGTCGAGATCATCGTCGAGGACGCTTTGCGCCACTTCGGCAAGCTTCCCGCGCAAGCCGAGGCAGGCTGATGGCGCAGAAGATCACCCGCAAGGCCACCGGGGTCCGCCGCCAGGCGCGTGCGCAGGGCACGCGGCAGCAGGTCCGCAAGGCGAAGCAGCATACCGGCGTGGTGGCGACCGCTATCATGCGCGTGCTGCCCTTCACCGAGGAGCAGCTGCACAAGGTTTTCCTGGTCGCGATCTTCGCGCTGCTGGCGGCGGCTGCCTGGGCAATCGCCAGCATGGCGGGGCTGACGTTGCTGCTCGATCAGCAATTCGCGGCCACCGCATCGCGGGCCGGTTTCGAGGTCAGCCGGGTCGAGGTGCGCGGGGTCGAGCGCATGAACCGGCTCAAGGTCTACGAGCGCGTGCTCGGCGCGCGCGACCGCGCCATGCCGCAGGTCGACCTTGCCGAGCTGCGCGAAAGCCTGCTCGACCTGAACTGGGTCGAGGACGCGCGGGTCGCCCGGCAGCTGCCCGACACCATCGTGATCGACATCGTCGAGCGCACCCCGCACGCGGTGCTGCGCAAGCCCAACCGGCTGGTGCTGATCGACGCCTCGGGACACGAACTGGAACCGATTTCCGAACGCAACGCCAGGGGAATGCTGCACATCTCCGGCCCCGGTGCGCAGGCGCAGGTCGAGGCGCTCGGCAGCCTGCTCGATGCGGCCCCCGCGTTGCGTCCGCAGGTTTCCGCAGCCGAATGGATGGGCAACCGGCGCTGGAACCTGACCTTCAAGACCGGCCAATTGCTGGCCCTGCCGATGGGTGAGAAGGAAAGCGCCGGTGCGCTGATCGACTTTGCCCGGCAGGACGGACAGCATCGGCTGATCGGCGGCAAGGCGACCGCCTTCGACATGCGCATTCCGCCGCGGATCTACATCCGCTGCCCGGACTGCAAGCAGGACGCGACACCTACGGGGGAGGGGAACACCTGATGGCCACGCCCGGTCCACGCATCACGCGCGTTTTCGGCGCGGTCAACATCGGCTCCTTCCGCGTCTCGGCGATGATCGCCGGACTGAGCGAGAACGGCGAGATGACCGTGCTCGGTTCCGGCCACCGGGCGAGCCAGGGCATCAAGCGCGGGTATGTTACCGACATGGCCGCGGCGACCTACGCCGTGCGCGATGCGCTCGAGAGGGCGGAGAAGATGTCGGGCACGAGCGTATCGAGCGTCTGGCTCGGTGCATCGGGCGCAGGGCTCGCCAGCCGTATCAGCCAGGTCGAGATCGACATCGGCGGACGCCGGATCGAAGAAGAGGACATCGAGCAGCTCCTGACCGCGGCAAAGGACGCGATCCGGCCCGACGGGCGCATGGTGCTGCACGCGCAGCCGGCCTGCTACTTCCTCGACGGTGCCGATGGCGTGGCCAATCCCCGCGGCCTTCACGCCGAGCGCCTGGGCGTCGACATCCACACGATGCTGGCCGACGGGGCACCGATGCGCAACCTGCGCGAATCGGTGGAGAACGCGCACCTCGAGGTGGAAGGGGTCGTCGCCTCTCCGCTCGCTGCCGGCTACGCCTGCCTGACCGCCGAAGAGCGCGACCTGGGGGTGGCGCTGGTCGAGTTCGGCGCGGAGGTAACCAACGTCGCGGTGTTTGCCGGGGGGATGCTCGTCGGCCTCACGGCAATCCCGCTCGGCTCGGGCGACATCACCGATGCCGTCGCCAGCAGCTTCGGCATCCGCCGCTTCCAGGCCGAACGCCTCAAGTGCCTCCACGGCTCGGCGATCGCCAGCCCGGGCGATCATCGCGAGCGCGTGCCGGTCACCGCGCCCAACGAAGAGGGCCCGGGCCCGACCGCGCGCGGGGCGGACGACCAGAACCGCATCGCGAGGTCCGACCTGATCTCCGTCGTCACCGGCGAGCTGGACCGGCTGGTGGGCGATATCGGCCGCGCGCTCGAGGCAATGGGTTTTGCCGGCGGACGCAATGGCGCGCGCGGGCGGCAGGTGGTTTTTACCGGCGGCGGAGCTGAGATGGCGGGCCTGGCCGACTATGCCCAGGCCGCACTCGGCCGGCCCGTACGGATCGGCAAGGCGCCGCAGCTGATGGGCTTGCCCGAAGCCCACGCCGCGCCCGGCTTTGCGACGCTCGCCGGTCTGGTGCTCTACGCGGCGGAAGGCCCTGTCGACGTGCGGGCCTTCGGGCGCGAGCGGCAGATCACCGCCAGCTACGGCCCCGCCGCCATGGCGCAGCGCATCTGGCAAGCGGCAAGGGCCTATTTCTAATGGGGTTTTCGCCTGATTTGGGGGCCTGCGAGCACTGTGGACAAGTCCATTTAGCTTTTGCACCGGCGAATCGCTTTGTGGCACAAGCGTTACGAATGAAAGTTAACCTCCTTTCCGGAGACAAGGCATGAGCATCAACATCGGTCCGCCCTCGGTGGAGGAGCTGCGTCCCAAGATCACCGTGATCGGTGTCGGCGGTGCGGGTGGCAACGCGATCGCCAACATGATCGAGGCCGAGATCGAAGGCGTCGACTTCATCGTCGCCAATACCGATGCGCAGGCGCTCAACAACGCGATCGCCGAACATCGCATCCAGCTCGGCCCCGACATCACGCAGGGGCTCGGTGCCGGCTCGCGCCCCGAAGTCGGGCGCGCCGCCGCCGAGGAGACCGTGCAGGAAATCGAGCGTGCGCTCGAAGGCGTGAACATGGTCTTCATCGCCGCCGGAATGGGTGGCGGCACCGGCACCGGCGCGGCCCCGGTCATCGCCGAAACCGCGCGCCGCATGGGCGTGCTGACCGTTGGCGTCGTGACCAAGCCATTCCTGTTCGAAGGCACCCGCCGCATGCGGTCGGCGGAATCGGGTATCGAGGAGCTGCAGAAGCACGTCGACACCCTGATCGTCATCCCCAACCAGAACCTGTTTCTCGTCGCCAAGGCGGAAACCACCTTCAAGGAGGCCTTCCAGCTCGCCGACGAAGTGCTTCAGCAGGGCGTTCGCTCGATCACCGACCTCATGGTCATGCCGGGCCTCATCAACCTCGACTTCGCCGACGTGCGCTCGGTCATGGGCGAGATGGGCAAGGCGATGATGGGTACGGGCGAGGGCGAGGGCGCCAACCGCGCGCTCGAGGCGGCCGAACGGGCCATCGCGAACCCGCTGCTCGACGGCGTCAGCATGACCGGCGCCAAGGGTGTGATCATCTCGATCATCGGCGGCGAGGACATGAAGCTGCTCGAGATCGACGAGGCGGCCAATCACATCCGCGAACTGGTCGACCCGGAGGCGAACATTATCTGGGGCTCCGCGTTCAATCCGGACCTCGAAGGAAAGATTCGCGTGTCGGTCGTCGCCACGGGCATCGAACAGACGGGCGACATGGCGCAGCAGATGCACCAGCCGCTCAACCTTTCCTCTGCGCGCGGACCCAAGAAGCCGGTCCTGCCGCTGCCGACCGAGGAAGAGCTGGCCGAGGATGCCGCTGCCGCCGAACAGGCTGCGGGTCTCTCGCTTCCGGGGCGTGACGAATGGGAGGAGGATCCCGCCGAGACGCATGACGCCGGTTTTGCCGAGGGTGAGGGCTACGGCGCCGAGCCCGAGATGGCGCCCGAGCCGGGCGACGATGGCGATTCGATGAGTTCTTCCGCCCGGCCGCGCATGCCCGAGGCATACGATCCGGCCGAGGAGGACGAGGACGGCGATGGTGAGGAGGACGACACCAGCTTCGCCTCGCTCGCCGGAACCCGCATCAGCCGCGACCCGGAAGCGGCTGCCGCCGCGGCCGACAATGGCTGGGACATGGGCGAAGCGCCGGAAGATGGCGAAGGCGGGGACGAACTCGAGCTGACGATGGAAGCCGCCGAGGAGGACATCGACGATAGTCCGCCGTCATCGGCCCAGGATGACCTTCTACGCCATGCCGACCGTCTCTCGGAAGCCGATGAGCCGGTCCAGGGCGGGTCGCGCCGGGCAAGGATGCTCGGGGCGGCAGGGTCCGGTGGTGACGAGGCCGCGCCGGCGGCTCCTGCCCCCAAGGCGGCTGGCGGCAGCACGCTGTTCGAACGCATGGCCAATCTCTCGCGCGCGGCAAGCGACCGCGGCGCGGACGGCGAGGAGGATGAAGAGGAAGATGGCGCCAGTTCGCTGCGCATCCCGCGCTTCCTCGGCCGGCAGAACAACCAGTAGGCCACACGCGATCGTCGTTCGCGCGGGGTTCAGCGTTACCCCTGCAAGGGGCTTCGAATGACTTTACGACTGCGGAAATGCCTTCTGGCCGGTGCATTCGCATCGGCCCCCCTGCTGCTGGCTGGCGCGCCGGCCGATGCGCAAGCCGTCGTGCAGGCCCTGCCGCCCCCTGCGCTGGCCGACCTCAACGCCGCGCTCAAGGACCTTGCAACCAGCCCGCGGAGCGTTCCGGTGCTGCTGCGCGCCGCCTGGGCCGCGCTGGAGCTCGGCGACCAGGAGGCCGCGCTGGGGTTCTTTCGTCGGGCTGAGGCGGAGCAGCCCGCGAACGGCGAGGTGAAGGCGGGCAAGGCGGTAATCGAACTTCGGCAAGGCGACCCGGTCGACGCGATCCGGCTGTTCGGCGAAGCGGAAAGCGGCGGAGTCGCCATGGCGCGGTTTGCCGCGGACCGCGGGCTGGCCCACGATCTCGTCGGCGACAATGCCTCTGCCCAGCGCTTTTATCGCCAAGCCCTTGCGCAGAACGACGAGATGCCGACGTGACCCGCCGGCTCGCCATCAGCCAGGCGATCACCGGCGATCAGCGCGCCTCCGAATCAACTCTTCTGCCTCTGCTCCAGCGTTCGGACCTTGCCGCCTATCGGGCGCGGGCCTTTGCCCTCGCGATTGTCGGGAAGAGCGAGGAAGCCGTGTCGATCGCGCAGACGATGCTGCCGGGGTCGCTGTCGAACCGGATGGCCCCCTATCTGCGCTACATGCCACGGCTGACTCGCGCACAGCAGGCTGCGGCGGCCAACCTCGGCCGGTTTCCCCCGGCAGACCAGATCGGCCGCGACAGCCCGGCCATCGCCGCTCTGTCGCAACAGGCCGCTGCGCCGGCACAGCTTGCGGCGCTGGCCCCGGGTGCGCGGCTCGAGCCGAGCGGGCAACCGCTGGGCAGCAGCGCTTCCGCCGCCGCGGCGACGAGGGAGCGCCGTTCAAGTCGTGAGCCGGTCGTGCGGCAGCCTGCGCCGCAAGCCGCCGCCGGCCTGCAGCCGCCGCCGAGCAAGCCTTGGCCGAGCCGGGACTCGCGCGTGGTGACAGGAATATCGTCGTCGGCCAGAACAACAACGCCCACACCCGCTCAGACGCCTACGCCCGCTCCGGCACCCGCACCAGCAACGGCGCCTGCCCGCGTTGCTTCCGCTCCGAGCGTGGCGCAGGCCGCCCCCGCCAGCCCGGTAACCGAACCGGCGCCGCAACTCGCCTCTGCGCAGCCCGTCACGCCGCAACCCGTCGTCGTGGCGCGAGCCGATCCGGGTACCGAGCTTCCGCCGGTCGGGGGCGGCGGCCAGGTCGCGCTCGCCGTGCCCGCGCCGTCCGCGGCGCCGCGTCCCCCGCTGTCGGTCGCCGTCCCAGCAGCGCAGCCCGGTGCCGCGCCAGCGACGGCGCAACCTGCGCCCGCGCCAGCGACCGATCCCGTGCCTGACCAGCGCACGCTGGCCGATGCTTTTGCCGAGTTCGCGCAGCCGTCCGCAGTGGCCCCGGCCAGCAACGCGGTCGACATCACCAAGATCGATGTTCGGCGCGAGAAGCCCCCGGTCAAGGAAGAACCCAAGGTCGAGAAGCCCAAGCCCCCGGCCCATCCGAGCCGCGTCTGGGTGCAGGTCGCCACGGGCCGCGATACGAAGGCGCTCGGCTTCGACTGGCGGCGCATCTCACGCGAGGCGGGGCCGCTTCTTGCCAAGCGCCAGCCCTATCTCGCCAAGTGGGGGCAGACCAACCGGCTCGTGACGGGGCCCTACGCCAGCGAGGCAGAGGCGCAGAAGGCGGTTTCCGACCTCAAGAAAAAGGGACTCGACAGCTTCACCTTCACCAGCGACGAAGGCGAAGCCGTCAATCCCCTGAAATGAAGGGGCGACGACCTTATCCCCTGTGGACAAGGCGCTTGTGCACACTTTGTGAACAGGGTTGAACCGAGTTTCCACTGTTGCCCGACGAGCGCCGATTGATTGCCCCCGCCGCGGCGTGGAATTGAGCCCGGGGTCGCAAGGTAAACGGATTTTCACCATGAACATCGGCTCCCGGCCGCAAGAAGAGACCGAAGACGCTGCTCCGCTCGAGATGCTCGTGCAGCTTTTCGAGGCGCATGGCTGGCCTTGTGAATTTACCAGTGACGAGGAAATCACCGGTGAGATCCAGGGGAGTTGGACCAATTATCAGCTCAAGGGCATCTGGCGCTCGGAGGACCGCGTGCTGCAGCTCCTCTGCCTGCCCGAAATCCGCGTCCCTGAGGGCAAGAAGCCAGCCGCGTTCGAACTGCTGGGGCTGATCAACGAACAGCTCTGGCTCGGCCATTTCGACATCTGGTCCCAGGGCGGCGTGCTCCTTTATCGCCACGGCCTCATGCTCGGCGACGACGGCATGCTCGGCCTTTCGATGGCGCAGACAGCGATCGAGGCGGCGGTGAGCGAATGCGACCGGTTCTACCCGGCGTTCCAGTTCGTGCTGTGGGGCGACAAGACCCCGCGCCAGGCACTTGACGCGGCACTGGTCGACGCGGCGGGCGAGGCCTAGTCTGTTCGCATGGGCGCCCGGTTCGATTCCATCCTTCTTGTGGGCTGCGGCAACATGGCCGGGGCGATGCTGCGCGGCTGGATTGCCGGAGGTGTGGATCCAGCGCGTTTCACGGTTGCCGACCCGGCCCGGCCGGAGCTGCCCGCGGGCGTTCGTGGCCTGGCCGAGATCCCGGCGGAAGGCGCATTCGACGCGATCCTTCTCGGAGTGAAGCCGCAGGTGCTCGACATGGTCGCGCCGCAGGTCGCCCCGATCGCGGGAGCGGGCGTAGCGCTCCTTTCGCTCCTGGCGGGGATCGACCTGGCGATGCTGGCGGACACGTTCCCGCAGGCGGGCGCGCACGTGCGGGTCATGCCCAACCTGGCGGTGGAGATCGGCAAGGCACCGGTCGCGCTAGCGTCATCGGGCCTCGACGGCGAGGCCAAGGCCGAACTGACCAGATTGATGGCGCCGCTCGGCGCTCCGGAATGGGTCGAGGAGGACGCGTTCGACCTGGTCACCGCGCTGGCCGGGTCCGGGCCCGGCTTCGTCTATCGCTTCATCGATGCACTGGCCGCCGGGGCGGCCGATCTCGGTTTGCCGCGCGACCAGGCGGACCGGCTCGCGCTCGCCATGGTGGAGGGCGCAGCGGCGCTGGCCGCGGCCAGCCCACACGATCCCGGCGAGCTCGCCCGCCGCGTCGCCAGTCCGGGCGGAATGACGCAAAAAGGCCTCGATGTGCTGGACGAAGGAGATGCCCTCGTTCGCCTTCTAACGGCGACCCTGCGCGCGGCGCGGGATCGCGGGGTGGCGCTGGGCGCGCAGGCGCGGGCGAAAGGTTAACCGCCGGCGCCCGGTTTTCCTTGAAATTAGCGCTCGCGATGGTGATATTGTCTCCACCGGCTTGTCGTTGCTCGGCGCCGGAATGGAGAGATTAATGGCGAATTGGAACGATCCCCAGAACACCCGCACGGGCTTCGGCACGTCTCCGGGCGTTGCGGGCGACGTCGCTTCGCAGTCCACTTTCGACGCTGGGCTGCGCAAGCATATGCTTTCTATCTACAATTACATGTCCAGCGGCGTGCTGCTGACCGGCGTGGTGGCATTGCTCACGGCCCGCTCCGGGCTGGCGCTGACCTTTGCGCAGGGGCCACTGATGTGGCTCGTGATGCTTTCGCCGCTGGCGATCGTCTTCGCGATGAGCTTCGGGCGGGAAAAGTTCTCGACCGGAACGCTGCAGATGATGTTCTGGGCCTTCGCGGTGCTGATGGGTCTATCGCTCTCGACGATCTTCCTGGTCTACACCGGCGCATCGATCGCGGCGACGTTCTTCGCCACGGCGGCCGCTTTCGCGGGCTTGAGCCTGTTCGGCTATACCACGCAGAAGGACCTGACCGGTTGGGGCAGCTTCCTGATCATGGGTGTCGTCGGCCTGCTCGTCGCCAGCCTGATCAACATGTTTCTGCAGTCGCCCGGCCTGATGTGGGCGATCAGCTTCCTCGGCGTGCTGATCTTCGCGGGCCTCACGGCGTATGACACGCAGTCGCTCAAGCAGCAGTATCTGCAGATCAACCGCATGAAGATGACCAACCCCTCGGTGGCCGCGGCCTTCCCGATGGGCAAGGTCGTGATCCTCGGGGCGCTCAACCTGTACCTCGACTTCATCAACATGTTCCTTTTCCTGCTTCGCTTCATGGGCGCGACCCGGGACTGACCGGACGCCACTGACCGCAGGAAAGACTCACTTCGTCGTGCCCGGGAAGCCACAGGTTTCCCGGGCATTTTCTTTGCCTCCGCCACGGCGTACAGCTAGCGGTTAATTGGACAGAAACGCGCCGCCCGGCACCATCGCCGGCCCAGCGTGGAGGAGAGGTTGCTTGGGTCCCGTTCTTGAAATACGCCGCATTCCGGCGCGCGCTACCGCAGTCGGCCTGGCGGTCGCGCTGCTGGCGGCTTGCGCCACGCCGCCCCCGCCGCCGCCTCCGCCGCCACCTCCACCCCCGCCGCCCCCGGTCGAGGTCATCCCCTATCGTCCGCTGCCGCCCAACGGCGCGTCCTACAGCATGGCAATTCCCCCGGTGGGCCCCGATGGCGTGCGCCGCACGGTCAACACCGGGCTCGACCCGAACACCACGCTTTGGCACTTCCGTTCCGTCTGGAACGTCGCCGCGCTCAATTGCATCAAGCCTGAAGACGAGCCGATCCTGACATCCTACGGCAAGTTCCTGAAGGATAACGCCAAGTCGCTGACGGCGGCGAACAACGCGATCGACAAGGTCTATCGTTCGAATTACCCCGGCCGAAACGCGGGCGTGAAGGCGCGCGAGGCGCAGATGACCTCGGTCTACAACTATTTTGCGCTACCGCCGGTCCGCCAGGGGCTGTGCGACACCGCCCTGGCCATCGCCAACGAATATGCCGCAGCCAAGCCGGACGACCTCAACGCCTTCGCCGCCGCGGGCCTTGCCCGGTTCGAGGGGCAGTTCCAGCAGTTCTTCGACGCCTACGACCAGTACGTTGCCGATTCCTCGGCCTGGGATGCCCGTTACGGGGAGCGTTACGGATCCTCGCAACCGGGTTACGTCGCCGTACACTCCACGCGCGCGCGCTCGATCGGCACGAGCCTCGCCGCTCAGGAGACGCAGGCGACCGGAGGGGGGGTGGTCGATCCCGAGACGGGTGCGGTCATTCCGGTGGTCAAACTGCCGGACGACGAGACGTCGGTGCCGATCGTCCAGCCCGTCGCCAAGACGGAGTAGGGGCACGGGAAGGCCATTTCGGAAGGGCGATTTTTGTCCTTTCAAGCGCTCGCCCTTTTCGCTAGGGAGCGCGCTCTTCGCGCGGGCCAGCCCGCACGGTGGGAAACTGGAACGGGGCCGTAGCTCAGCTGGGAGAGCGCGTCGTTCGCAATGACGAGGTCAGGGGTTCGATCCCCCTCGGCTCCACCAGTTTACCGCCTTTTCCCGTTTCACGGCCTGCGGGCGGCGCACTCCGCGGCTTCCGGTGCTCACGACCTTGAAAGTCGCTCCGCTCCGGATCTGCGAATTGCACCACCCTCGGCGCGCGAAACGAAAAAATGCGGCAAACTGGCTCCGAAGTGAGCGTACTGACAAGCCACCAACCTTAATCGTCAGCCCGGACTTGATCCGGGCTCCAGCTTTTCTTTTCCACCGCGCTCGCGCTATGGCGCTTCGGGACAACTCCGGAGACAACCGATCCATTTTCTCGACCAGGCCAAGATCTACGTACGCTCCGGTGCCGGGGGCCCGGGAGCGGTGAGCTTCCGGCGCGAGAAATACATCGAATACGGCGGCCCGGACGGGGGCGACGGTGGGCGCGGGGGAGACGTGGTGTTCCGCGCCGTGCCCGGCCTCAACACGCTGATCGACTTCCGCTACACCCAGCATTTCAAGGCCAAGCGCGGCGGGCACGGAATGGGCAAGAACCGCACTGGCGCCAGCGCGCCATCGCTGGTCATCGAGGTGCCCGTTGGAACGGAGATAATGGACGAGAACCGCGAGGAGGTTCTCGCCGACCTGACGGAGGTGGGGCAGGAGGTCGTCCTGCTGGAAGGCGGCATGGGCGGGCGCGGCAACGCCAGTTACAAGACCGCCACCAACCGCGCCCCGCGCCAGCATCAGCCGGGCATCCCCTACCAGGAGATGTGGGTCTGGCTGCGTTTGAAGCTGCTTGCCGACGTCGGCCTGGTTGGTCTGCCCAACGCGGGCAAGAGCACCTTCATCAACCAGGTTTCCAACGCCAGGGCCAAGGTCGGCGACTATGCCTTTACCACGCTCGTTCCGAGCCTCGGGGTGGTAAGGCACAAGGGGCGAGAGTTCGTACTGGCCGATATTCCGGGCCTGATCGAGGGCGCTGCCGACGGCGCGGGCATCGGCGACCGGTTCCTCGGACACATCGAACGCTGCCGGGTCCTCATCCACCTGATTGATATTTCCGGTACCGACCCGGTCGAGGCAATGAAGGTCGTCGAGGCCGAGCTCGAGGCTTACGGCGCCGGGCTGGAGGACAAGCCGCGGCTCTACGCCTTGAACAAGGTCGATCTCGCCGACGCCGAGCTGGCCGAAGGCCTTCGGTGCCGAGCTCGAGTCCGCCGGGGCCGACGATGTCTATCCGATATCCGCCGCCACCGGAGAAGGCGTCGAGGCCCTGCTCGATGCAGTGCTCGGCCACCTGCCCGAACGAACTTCGACCGAACAGCCGCATTCGCTGCCGGAAGAGGGTGACGATGACGATGCGCCCGCCGACTGGTCGCCGATCTAGGCAGGCTCTTGGTGACGCGCGCGGCCCAAGTCGCTAATCCCCGCGCCGCAATGTCCATCCAGACCCTCGCCGACCTCGTGCATGTGCCGCGCCTTGTCCTCAAGGTCGGCTCCTCGCTGCTTGTCGAGAAGGGGGAGCCGCGTGCCGACTGGCTGGCCTCGCTGGCACAGGACATCGCGGCGCTCAGGGCGGACGGGACCCAGGTCGTGATTGTCAGCTCAGGCGCTATTGCGCTCGGCGCAGCCAAGCTGAAGTTCGAACGCGGCGGACGCGGTAGCCTGGCCGACGCCCAGGCTGCGGCTTCGGTCGGGCAGATCACCCTGGCAGGCCTGTGGTCGCAGGCGCTGGGATCGCATGGCCTCGTGGCCGCGCAGATGCTGCTGACGCTGGACGATCTCGAGGATCGCCGCCGTTACCTCAACGCGTCCGCCACCTTCGAGCGCTTGCTCGAGGCAGGGGCAATCCCCGTCGTGAACGAAAACGATTCGGTCGCCACGGCGGAAATCCGCTTCGGCGATAACGATCGACTTGCCGCCCGCGTGGCGCAGGCTGCCGCCGCCAACGCCGTCATGTTGCTGAGCGATGTCGACGGCCTGTACGATCGCGACCCGCGCGAGCCGGGAGCGGTTCTCGTGCCGCGCGTCGAAGGCGTGAGCGACAGCGTCATGGCGATGGCCAGCAGCAGTTCGTCGTCGGGCCTCGGTTCCGGCGGCATGACGTCCAAGCTGCAGGCCGCGCAGATCGCCGAGCGGGCGGGCATCGCGCTCGCGATCGTCAACGGCACGCACCGGACTCCCATCTCTGCGGCGCTGGCCGGCGGCACGGGCACGGTGTTCGTGCCCCAGCGCAGCGCCACGTCCCGCAAGTCATGGATCGGCGGCCGCCTTTCGCCCAGCGGCGTGCTCAGCGTCGATGCCGGCTGCGCCGCGGCGCTCGCCGGCGGAGCGAGCCTGCTCGCTGCGGGGGTGACGGAGGTCACCGGCATGTTCGGGCGAGGAGATCTGGTCACCATCCACGGCCCGAAAGGCGAGCGACTGGCGCAGGGCCTGGTCGAATATTCCTCGGCCGAATGCACGGCCATCATGGGATGCAAGCAGGAAGCGCAGGGGCGCCTGCTCGGCTACGCGCCGCGCGCCGCGGTCATCCATCGCGACCAGCTGGTGCTGCTGTGACGCTGGCGGTGACAGGCGCCACCGGCTTCGTCGGCCAGGCTCTCCTCGACGAGGCCCTGCGGCGAAACTTGGAAATCCGCGCTCTTACCCGGCGCAAGCAGCCGGAAACGCCGGGAATCGAGTGGGTGCGCGGCCATCTTGGCAATCGCGACGCCCTGGCCGAACTGGTCGACGGTGCCGAGGCGGTGATCCACGTCGCCGGGGTGGTCAATGCGCCCGACCCGCTGGGTTTTCACCTCGGCAACGTCGAAGGAACGATGCGGCTGGTCGAACAGTCGGTGGCCGAAGGGGTGCCGCGTTTTCTGTTCGTCTCGTCACTGGCCGCGCGCGAGCCGCACCTGTCGCGCTATGGCGACAGCAAGCGACGGGCGGAAAAGCTCGTCATGGCGAGCGGTCTCGACTGGACCATCGTGCGCCCGCCGGCGATCTATGGCCCGCGCGACCGCGAGATGCTGGAGATGTTCAAGGCCGCCCGCTGGGGCGTTCTGCCGATGCCGCCCGCGGGACGTGCCAGCCTGATTCACGTGCGCGATCTCGCCCGCCTGCTCCTCGCACTTGTCCCTGGCGGCGAAGATGTCACGCACCGTATATTTGAACCCGACGACGCCCGCGACGATGGCTGGAGCCACCGGGAGATGGCCCACGCGATCGGTTGGGCGGTCGGTCGCCGTCCATGGGTGCCCCACCTGTCGAAGGCTTCGCTGGAACGGCTTGCCAAGCTCGACCGGATGGTGCGCGGGCGCAACGCCAAGCTGTCGCTCGACCGGGTCGGGTACATGGCGCATCCCGACTGGGTCAGCACGCCGCGCATGAAGCCGCCGAAAACACGGTGGGCGCCCGAAATACCCACGCGGGAGGGGCTGAAAGCCACCGCGAGCTGGTACCGCGAAAAGGGCTGGCTGTAGTTTTTCTGTCATTTGAATCGTTCGCGGGTTAAATCCCGGGCGGTCGCTATTCAGCTTTTGGGGGAACCGAGATGAAGAAGATATTCTGCCTTGCCGCCGTCCTGGCAGTGGCCGCTTGTAACGATACCGCGAGCGAAGCTCCTGTAGCCGAGGATACTGCCGCCGTGGCCGAAGCGCCGGCTGCAACGCCTGTCTCGATGGGCGTCGATGGTCAGCCTTCGACCGGCAAGTTCAAGGTCACCGGGCCGGACAACACGACTTACGACTACGACGTGAAGGAAGACGGCACCTATACGTCCGTCTCCTCGACCGGGGATACGGTCAACGGTACCTGGACCGAGGCGACGCCGGGCAAGTGGTGCGAAACGCCGGAAGGCGGGACCGAAACATGCTCGACCGAGGCGATCGACGCCTCGGGCAAGTGGACTGCCACCAACGACGGCGACGGCACGGTCTACACCGTCGAACGGGTCGCGAGCTGAGCGGATCGCGGGTGCGCTTGAGGGCGTGCCCGCTCCCTTGCGGCGTCAGAACGCGGGTTCGTAGCCCGGGGGCAAATCGCCCTCGTCCGTCGTCGGCGGCACCCCGTGAATGCCGCATTCGGTTTTTTCCCAGCCGCGCCAGCGGCCGGCGCGCGGATCTTCGCCCGGCATGACCTTGCTGGTGCACGGCGCGCAACCGACCGAGAGATAGCCTTCCGCCTCGAGCGGATGGCGTGGCAGGTCGTGTTTTTCGAAGTAGGCTTCGAGATCGTCCTTCACCCAGTCGCCGAGCGGGTTGATCTTGAGTCGCCCCCGTCCATCTTCGGCGTCCTCGACTTCGAAGCGTGGCAGGTTCTCGCGGGTGACCGACTGGAACGCCTTGCGGCCCGAAATCCAGGCATCGAGACCTGACTTGGCGCGGGCAAGCGGTTCGACCTTGCGGATCGCGCAGCAGCCGTCAGGGTCGTATGACCAGCGCAGGCCATTCTCGTCCTTGGTGGCGAGCATGGCGGAATCGGGTTCGACCGTGGAGCTGTCGGTCAGGCCGAGGCGCCGCACGAGCGTGTCGCGATACTCGAGCGTCTCGGGAAACATCTTCAGGGTGTCGACGAAGACGACCGGGGTCGCAGGGTTGGCCTGCGCGACGAGGTGAAGCAACACGGCGCTCTCGGTGCCGAACGAGGAGACGACGGCTACATTGCCGAGCACGTCCTCGCGCAGCAATTCGCGCAACATGGAGGCGGCGTCGGCCCCGGCGAAGCGCGCGTTGAGGGCATCGGCATCGCCCTGGGTGAAGCGCCGGGCGACGTCGATCCGGTCTATCGCGCGACTAGCCATGACGCAGCTTCCAGATCGGCACGCGGTCGTCAGCGGCGTCCTGGTAAACGTGCGGATAGCGGTTCAGCGCGGCCTCGGCATCGGCGCGGTCGATCGGCTTGTCCGGGGCGAAGCTGTCGAAGCCGCAGCGGCGCATGAAGAACAGCAGATCGACCAGTACGTCGCCGGTCGCCTTGACCTCACCGGTGTAGCCGGCCTCGCGCAGGATGCGGGCGGTCGAAAAGCCGCGCCCGTCGCGGAACTTGGGGAAGTCGATCTCGACCAGCCGCACGCGGTCGAGATGCGGCAGGAGCTGCGCCACGTCCTCGCCCGCCTCTATCCGCACCGAAATGGCGCTCGTCTGGTAAAGGAAAGCGTCAAGCGAGACCGCCGGCTCGTCGGCCGCAGGGTCGTCGCGGAAGCGCAACCATTCGGCGCCGTAATCTTCGGTCGCCGCCGGGGTGGGGTTGCCGCTATACGCCATAAATCGCCTCCTTGAAGCCATCCATGCCGACGCGGCGATAGGTGTCGATGAAGCGTTCGCCGGGCGATCGGATGGTGCGATACTGTTCCACCGCGCGCTCGACGGCATCGACGATGCCGTCCTCGTCGAAACCGGGACCGGCAATCTTGGCCTGGGTCGTTTCCTCGTCGCCCGAACCGCCGAGCAGGAGCTGGTAGCTCTCGTTGCCCTTCCGATCGACGCCGAGGATGCCGATGTTTCCGGCGTGGTGGTGACCGCAGGCATTGATGCAGCCGGATATCTTGATCTTGAGTTCGCCGAGGTCGGCCTGGCGATCCGCATCGGCGAAGCGCTCGGCGATCTTCTGCGCAATCGGGATCGAGCGCGCATTGGCGAGGCTGCAATAGTCGAGGCCGGGGCAGGCGATGATGTCCGTCACCAGGTCCAGGTTGCTGTCGGCGAGGCCAGCTTCGCTCAGCTCCTGCCACACGGCGTAGAGATCCCGCTTGCGGACGTGCGGCAGGACAAGGTTCTGGGCATGCGTCGCGCGTAGCTCGTCGAAGCTGTATTTCTCGGCCAGATCGGCGACCAGGTCCATCTGGTCGGCCGAGATGTCGCCGGGAATGCCGCCGACCGGCTTCAGGCTGATGTTGGCGATGGCATAGCCGGGCGCCTTGTGGGCGATCACCTGGTGGCGCACCCAGCGGGCGAACTCGGGATTGGACAGGTCGATCTCTTCCGACAGGCCCTGCTCGAACGGCGGCGGGTCGAAATAGGCCGCGATGCGATCGTATTCGGCCTGCGGAAAATCCTGCCCGAGCGAAAGGAAGTGCTCGAATTCGGCCTCGACCTGGCGGGTGAATTCCTCCTGCCCGAGGTCGTGGACGAGGATCTTCATCCGCTGCTTGTGGATGTTGTCGCGCCGGGCGTTGCGGTTCCACACCCGCAGGACGGCCTGGAGGTACGAGAAGATCTGCGCCGTGGGCAGGAAATCGCGAATCCTGAAGGCGATGAACGGCGTGCGCCCCATGCCGCCGCCGGCATAGACCTCGAAACCGATCTCGCCATCGCGCTCGACGATGCGCAGCGCAAAATCATGCCAACGCAACGCCGCGCGGTCTTCCTTGCTGGCGATGACCGCGATCTTGAACTTGCGCGGGAGGTAGCTGAATTCCGGCATGAACGTGGTCATTTGCCGGATCATCTCGCACCACGGGCGCGGATCGATCAGCTCGTCGGCCGCGGCCCCGGCGTACTGGTCGGCGCTGATGTTGCGAACGCTTTCGCCGCTGGTCTGGATGGCGTGCATCTCGACCTTCGCGAGATCGGCCAGGATCTCGGGCGCTTCGGCCAGCTTGATCCAGTTGTACTGGATATTCTGCCGGGTGGTGAAATGGCCGTAACCGCGGTCGTACTTGCGGGCGATCTCGGCCAGAGCGCGCATCTGCCGGCTGTCGAGCGTGCCGTAAGGAATCGCGACGCGCAGCATGTAGGCATGGAGCTGGAGGTACAGCCCGTTCTTCAGCCGAAGGGGCTTGAACTGGTCGTCATCCATCTTGCCCTCGATGCGCCGACGCGTCTGGTCGCGGAATTCCTCGACGCGCGCGTCGACCATCGCCTGGTCGTATTGGTCGTACTTGTACATCAGATCACCCAGTTGCGAGCGTCGGGGTCGGCGGGAGCGAGCGTCAGGTCGGGACGCACCGTGGGCCCGAGCGCGCGCACCCGGTCCTTGATATGCGCGGGGCGCACGCCGTCGGCGGTTCGTTCCCCCTCGATCAGATAGGGGTTGTTGACCCGGCACGCGGCGGTTTCGCGGGCCATGACTTCCTCTGCCTGATCTCCTGCGTCGACTGCGTCGTCAACGTGGAGCGACCAGTCGTAGCCCGTCCACCAGGTGACTGCGCCGGTCTTGAGATCGTTTCCGGTGACGATTTTCATGCCTGCACCTCCGCGGCAATTCGGGCCACTTCGAGGTCTTCGCGCGCAGTGACTGCGCCGATGACGATGAGCGCCGGACTCTTGACCCTCTCGCGCTTGACGAGCTGGGGCAGCGCGGCGAGGGGGCCGCGCAGCACGCGCATTTCGCGCCGGCAGGCGTTCTCGATCACCGCCAGCGGCATGTCGGGGGCGAGGCCGTCCGCCATGAGCTTTTCGGCGATTTGCGGCGCAGTCTTCACGCCCATGTAGATGACGAGCGTGCGCCCGCTGCCGGCAAGGCCCGCCCAATCCTGTTCGGAAAGCCCCTTGCACTGCCCTGCGACGAAACTGACCACGCTGGCCGCATCGCGATGGGTGAGGGCGATCTGCGCGGCTGCCGCGGCACCGTTTGCGGCGCTGATGCCGGGGACGATCTCGACCGCGACACCGGCCGCGCGGCAGGCCTCTGCCTCCTCTCCGCCGCGGCCGAAGACGAGCGGATCGCCGCCTTTGAGGCGCACCACGTCGTTGCCGGCCAATGCCTCGCGCACCAGCAGGGCGCAGATCTCGTCCTGCGGCAGAGTGTGATGTTCGCGGCGCTTGGCGACCGAGACCATTTTCGCCCCGGCCGGGGCCATCGCCAGGATTGCCGGATCGACCAGTCCGTCGTGAACGACGATGCGCGCACGCATGATGAGCCGCGCTGCGCGAAGGGTCAGCAGGTCCGGATCGCCGGGCCCCGCGCCGACGAGGAAGACAGTGCCACGCTTTTCCATGAGGCGGAAAGTGGGCTGCTCGCCTTTGATCCGCCAGCGAGAAAGGTTTGGCGGGCCCACAGGCCGCCTTTTGAAAGGTTTTCTACGGGGGGACCGGAGTCAGTCTTTCCCGCCGGGCCCGATGCGCTGCGCGATTGCCTCCACCAGCTGCTGGAATTGCTCGTTGTCGCGCAGGTTGATGTCGCGCTGCGGGAAGGGGATCTCGATCCCGTCGCGCTGGAACAGCTTCCACAGCCGCTTGAGCACGTCGGAGCGGATGTTGCCCACGCCTTCCTCGGGATCGACGATCCAGCACTGGACGACGAAGTTGACCGAGCTGTCACCGTATCCGTCCAGCCAGACCGAGGGGGCGGGGCTCTCGAGCACGCGAGGCGTGTCTGCGGCGGCTTCGAGCATCAGCGCCTCGGCCTTGTCGATGTCGCAGTGGTAAGAGACGCCGACCGGCACCTGGATGCGCACGGTCTTGCTCGAATAGGACCAGTTCTCGACCTGGTTGATCATCAGCTGTTCGTTCGGGATCAGGTATTCCCGCCGGTCGCGGGTCGTCACCGAAACCGCGCGAATGCCGATCTTGCGGATCTGCCCGAAGGTCGAATTGCCCGCCTGGTCGGCAATGGCGATCACGTCGCCCGGCTTGATCGACCGGTCCATCAGCAGGATTATCCCGGCAATGAGGTTACCGAAGGTCTTCTGCAGTCCGAAACCGACGGCAAGGCCGAAGGCACCCGAAAACACCGCCAGCGCGGTCAGATCGATCCCGAGAATATCGACCCCGAGAAAGAATGCCAGCGTCCAGATTCCGATCGACACGAGCTTTTCGGTCAGCAGCTTCTGCGTGCTGTCGAGCCGCGTGACCTTGCCCAGCGTCCAGCGCGCGAGGCGGGTGGCGATCTTGGCGAACAGGTAGATGCCGAGGATGACCAGCACGACCAGCGACACGGTCCACAGCGAGATGTGCGTGTCGGCCACGGTAAAGCCGATCGCATCGAGCTGGTCGGCGATGTCGCCGACGGTCGAGTTCTGTTCGGCGACCTTCTCCTTCAGGCTTTCCGCGCCGGCGACCACCGGCTCGGTGGCGGAGGGAGTCGGCGAGGGTGCGGCGGCAGGCGTCGGGTCCGCGAGCAAGCCTGCGGCCTGGCTCACGCCCCGTCCATCGCTGCCAGCGCCTGTTCCAGGTCGGCCATCAGGTCCTCCGCGTCTTCCAGCCCGATGGATAGCCGCACGCCGAGGGTGTTCTCAACCCCCCAGGACTCCGGCGGATAGGCGCTGGCGGTGCGCACGCGCCCGGCATCGAAGGGGATGACGAGGCTTTCGAACCCGCCCCAGGAAAACCCGATCCCGAAAAGCTCGAGGGCATCGATGAACTTCGCCCGGGCTGCCGCATCGCGCCCGGCAAGAACGAACGAGAACAATCCGCAGCCGCCGGTAAAGTCGCGCTGCCACAGGTCGTGTCCCGGCGCACCCGGCAGCATCGGGCAGAGAACGCGCGCCACTTCGCCCCGGTGCGACAGCCACTCGGCTATCCGCAAGGCTGACCGGGTCGAGCGATCGAGCCGCAAGGCCATGGTGCGCAATCCGCGCAGGGCCAGCGCGGCATCGTCGGGCGAGACGACCTGGCCCAGCGCCTGCGCCTTGGAGCGCAGCCGACCGTGCCATGGTTCGGCGGCAGAAGCGGAGCCCATCATCAGGTCCGAATGACCGCCCACGTGCTTGGTCAGGCTCATGATCGAGATGTCGCAGCCGCGTGCGAGAGCAGGGAAACCGAGCGAGGATGCCCAGGTGTTGTCGATCAGGCTGACCGCGCCCTTTTCGCGGGCGATGGTAGCGAGTGCGGGAATGTCGCAGACTTCCATCGTCAGGCTTCCGGGGCTTTCCAGCAGCACGGCGGCGGTCCGTTCGCAGAAGGCATCGGCGAAAATGTCGAGATCGAGCGGATCGAAGAACCGCACCTCGACTCCAAGCTGGCGGAGCAGGTTCCTGGCCATTGCCCGGCTCGGCTCGTAGGCGTTGTCGCTCATCAGCAGGACGTCGCCCTGCGCCAACACTGTCAGCAGCGCGCCGGCTATGGCGGCGACACCGCTCGGGTAGAGGGTCGCGCCGGCCGCACCCGGCTCGAGCTCGGTCAGCGCCTCGGCAAGGGCCCACTGCGTCGGCGAGCCGCGGCGGCCGTAGTAGAACTGCCCGTCTTCGTTGGGTCGCCCACGCGCCAGGTCGGCGCTGTCTTCGTAAAGATGCGTGCTACCGCGCCACACCGGTGGATTGACGACCGCACCGGTCCATTCGGGGCGACGCCCGGCTTCCACCACGCGCGTGGCGGGTTTGCTGCCTCTGTTCAAGCTGCGGGACCCAGTTCCTTGGGCGTGCCGGGGTCGGCCCCCCACTCGCTCCAGCTGCCGTCGTAGAGCGCAACGTCGGCCTTGCCGATCTGCTCGAGCGCAAACAGCAGGCAGGCGGCGGTTACGCCTCCGCCACAGGTGGTCACGATCGGCTCGTCGAGATCGACGCCCGCATCCGCGAAGGCGCGGCGGATGTCCTTCTCGTCGGCATATGTTCCGTCGTGCGAGAACACGAGACCGAACGGCAGGTTGCGCGAGCCGGGGATGTGTCCGTCCGACACGCCGGGTCGGAAGTCCTTGTCCTCACCTGTGAAACGGGCGCGGCCACGGGCGTCCACCACCTGTTCGCGGCGAGCGCCGAGATTGGCCAGCATTTCAGACTTGTAGCGCACCGTTCCGGGGCCCCCGGAGGATTCGAAATTGCCCTGGCGAACAGCTGCCGTCTCCCCGCTTTCGAGCGGAAAGCCATCGGCGCGCCACTTGCCGAGCCCGCCGTCGAGGATCGCCACCTCGGACCCGTGCAGCCGGGCGATGAACCAGGCGCGAGCCGCGGTGCGCACGGCGCTGTCGTCGTAGACCACGATGCGGTCGCCGGAATTGACGCCCAGTGCCCTCATCCGTTCGGCGAATTGCGGACCCGTCGGGACGGCGCTGGGCACGGGGCTGTCGGGGTCGATCAGCGTGGCAAGGTCGAGGAACCGCGCGCCGGGAATGTGCGCCTCGGCAAACTCGGAGCGCGCGTCGCGCTTGGCGTCGGGCAAGTGGGCCGAGGCATCGAGCACCACCAGTCCGGGTTCGTCCAGCCGGTCGGCGAGCCACTGGGTAGAAACGAGGTTGTCCATGCTCAATGGAGTAGGGCCTAGAAGGCCCGTCCCGCAAGCCCGTCGGTGGTGCGCGGGCCGAGATCGAGGCGGATTGGGGAAAGCCCGCTGGCGCCGGGCTGCTGCTGGCCGATGGCAAGAGTGAAGTGGCGGGTGTCCATTCCGTCGCCCTCCACGCGAAACCGTGCGAGGGGCACGAGCAGGGCGGCGGGGCCCTGGCGGATCACGAGTAACTCTGCCAGCGGCGTGCGGATCTCGCCCGTGATCTCGACCGTTTCACCGGGGGCGACGTGGGCAACCGTCCGATGCTCGGGCAGCGCCGTCTCGGGGCCGGCAATCTGCTGTTCGCGCGGCAGCGAGGCGTGGGCACTTACCAGGTCGGCGGCGATCGCGAGAGGTCCCAGTGGCACCTCGCCGACGTTGGTCAGAGCGAGCCGGTAGGACAGCGCCTCGTTGAGGAACGTCTGGGTCAGCTTGACCGGGGTGATTGAGATGAGCAGCGGATGGGTCGGTTCCTCGGGCAGGGCGGGCTCCGGCGAGGATGCCGGCTCGGGCACAGGCATGGGGTCGGGCACGGGCGGCGGAGATGCCTTGGGCAGGCGCGGCTTCTCGATATCCGGAACCATCAGCACCGACCCACGGCGCGAAAGGAGCCTGCGTCTGCCTTTCCACCCGACTCCCGCTGCTGCCGCCGCGAGCAGGCCGAAGGCTATCCAGCCCCACGGCAGTTCGTTTTCATCCTCTGCGGCGGCCACCGCCGTGCTGGACGGCGTCGCCGCAGGGGCAACGCTCGGCGGGTTCGTCGGCAAGGGGCCCGGTGCCTCGCTCGGGGGCGCCTGCGGGACGGCCGAGGGCGGTGCGACGGGGGCGGAAGCACGGGGCGAGGGAGCCTGCGCGCGTGCGGCCCGAGTCGCACGGGCCGAGGGCGTCGGAGCGGGTAGAGACAGGCGCGGTGTCGGCGTCGCGGTGACGGTCGGAACCGGGCTCGGCAGAGGAGACGCCGTCGGCGCCGGGCTCGGCAAAGGAGACGCCGTTGGCGCCGCGACGGGCCGGGCAAGAGGATTTTCCGGATCGACCGGCCCCTGCGGTCGCGGGGTAGGCGTCGGCGTGGCGGGGGGCAGGCGGAAGTCGCTCACGCCCGCGCTCGCCGGACCGGCGGCGAGCAGCGCGATGGCGGAGAGGGCGGGGGCAAATCGGGCGATCATCTGGGCTCGGCGGCGCTCGGGGAAGCGGCGTGAATAGCCGGTTAACCCATGCCGTCAACGCGGGGACGCTTGTGCCGTGCGCGGCAAAACGCCATCTGGCGTGGCATGAGCGACACACCAGAGTCATCCGGCCGGCCGATACACCTCGGTCAGGCCAGCACATTGCCCGCCTCGCCCGAAGAAGCGGTGCTCGACTACGTACCCAACCCGCGGGAAGGCGCGCTCTACTGCGTGCGCTTCGCGGCGCCGGAGTTCACCTCGTTGTGCCCGGTGACCGGCCAGCCGGATTTCGCCCACCTGGTGATCGACTATGCGCCTGGCGAGACGATCGTGGAGAGCAAGAGCCTGAAGCTGTTTCTCGGCTCGTTCCGCAATCACTGCGGCTTCCACGAGGACGTGACCGTTGGCATCGGCCAGCGCCTGTGCGACGAGATGAAGCCGCGCTGGTTGCGCATCGGCGGTTACTGGTACCCGCGCGGCGGCATCCCGATCGACGTCTTCTGGCAGAGCGGACCCGCGCCCGAGGGGCTGTGGGTGCCCGAGCAAGGCGTGGCGGGGTATCGCGGGCGGGGGTGAGACAAACCGCTTTCCTACATGCGGGCGGTCTGCGATGGCGTGGTCCGCTCTTTCAATTCGCCGTGATTCCAGCATCTTGCCAGGCAGGATACGACCGCATCGCCGAGCGGTTTCAGCGTATACTTGGTGTATACTTCGGTGCCGTCGCCGCAGGGCGGCACCCTCGACGATCGGTTGAAACTGGTGCCGGCTGAGGGATTTGAACCCCCGACCTTCGGTTTACAAAACCGCTGCACTACCACTGTGCTAAGCCGGCGCTCCAATTCGCCCTACCGCTTCGTTGGTTGAGGACAAGCGGCAAAAGGCGCTCGCCAATTACCTGAGCGGACCGGCAACGCAAGTGGCGCGCTGCTTCAGCTCTGTGCGACCGAGCGGGCGACCAGCGAGTCGATTACGAAGAATGCCGCGACCGTCGCCAGCGAGACGAGCGCGGTCTTGCGCGCCGTGCCCCTTGCTCCCTTCGCCGCGTAGCCGGCAGCGCCGACGTCGAGGAGGTCGCCGGCGGCGCGGGCGACGAATGGCCACGTGCTGTGGGGCCGGGCCAGCACCGCGGCACCGGCGGCGACTTCGCGGGCGCCGAAGGCGCGGACGATCTTGTCGCCGTCCGGAGCGCCGTGAGCGCGGGCGATCTTGCGTGGGGCGAGAAGCTCGGCGGCGCCGAGCGCGAGCGAAAACCAGCCGAGGGGCCTGGCGAGGGAAGAGAGATTCATGATCGTATCCTGCGGGTTAACTGTCGGATATTGCACCAACTCTCCGGCAGCACGATTGCTCCGGCACAGGGGGCCAGCGGTTCGACAGGTCGGACGAGGCGTCAGGGCACGCCGAAGGTCCAGCCCTCGGTCCGGGCGACGTGCGGGCTCATGGCGCGAGGGGACCAGAGGCTCTCGTCCGCGGCGGCAATGCGCAACCATGCGGCGGTAACGATTGCATCGGCCGAGTGGTCGTCGAGCGGACCGGAAGCGTCGATCACGTGCGAATCAAGCGCTTGAAGCGCGGTGTTCACCGCTTCGAACGAACGCATCTTGGCTTTGCCCGCGCTGCGCCCGGCGGCGAGCGCTGCGATGGTGGTGTAGATCTCGACGATCGCCGGGCCGGACCGGGGCAGGGGATCGACCGGCCAGACCGGCACCGTGCCGCCAAGGGCATGGAGCACGCGCATCCCGGTCAGGCTCGACTTGCCGACCTGCGATGCGCCGACCAGGTTGAAGTTCGAGGTCGGCCGGCAGCCGAGCTTTTCCTGCTCCAGCTCGGTCACGCGAAATCGCCCGCGGCCGTGAGCGGCGCCGTCGCAGCGGAAGTGCGCACCTTCGGCGGTGCCGTTGCGGAAGAAGGGCGCGGCACCCGCATGATCGACCATGCCCTGCGCCCCGAGGTGCGGGTCGGCCGCGCAGACCCGCTCGACCAGCGCCCAGAGCGAGCGGGCGTCCGGCGGGCTGTGCTCCCAGCCGGGGAAGAAGGCGCCGCAATCGACGAACGGCAGCGAAATGCCGAGGTCGAGGCCGACCAGTGTCTCGCCCGGCAGATCGCTCAGCAACGCGAGGATGTCGGCCCGCGACCACAGGTGTTCGACCAGCACCGGCGCGCCGCCATCCGCGTGGGCGACGGCCACCGCGAGGCCCCTGTGCCGGTCGCCGGCGGCACCCGACCAGTCGATCGCCACGAAGTGCCGGAAACGCTCAGCCACGCTCCGACCGCAGCTTGTCCCAGTATTCCATGCGCTTCCTCACCTCACGCTCGAAGCCGCGCTCGACCGGGGAGTAATACCTTTGCGGCTCCATTTCCGCGGGCCAGTAGTCGGCCCCGGAAAAGCCGTCTTCGGCATCGTGGTCGTAGGCGTAGCCGGAGCCGTAGCCGATATCCTTCATCAGCTTGGTCGGCGCGTTGAGGATGTTCTGCGGCGGCATCAGGCTGCCGGTTTCGCGCGCGCTTTTCCAGGCGGCCTTCTGCGCCTTGTAGGCGGCGTTCGACTTGGGTGCGGTGGCGCAATAGAGGCACGCCTGGACGATCGCCAGCTCGCCCTCGGGGCTGCCGAGGAACTGGTAGGCTTCCTTGGCCGCGAGACATTGGGTCAGCGCCTGCGGATCGGCGAGGCCGATGTCCTCGACCGCCGCACGAACCAGCCGGCGGAGCACGAACAGCGGTTCCTCGCCTGCCACCAGCATCCGCGCCATGTAATAGAGCGCGGCCTGCGGGTCCGAACCGCGCAGCGCTTTGTGCCAGGCGCTGATGAGGTTGTAGTGCCCCTCGCGGTCCTTGTCGTAGACCGCCACCCGGCGCTGGAGGAACTGGCCTAGCTCAGCCGGTCCGAGCGCTTCGGCGATGTTGGCGGCATAGAGCGTCTCGGCCTGGTTGAGCAGGAAACGCCCGTCGCCGTCGGCACTGGCGACCAGCGCATCGCGCGCCTCGGGCGTCAGGGGCAGGGGACCCTCGAGCGCCTCGGCCCGTTCGAGCAATTGCGACAGCGCCGCGTGGTCGAGCCGGTGGAGGATCAGCACCTGCGCACGGCTGAGCAGCGCGGCGTTGAGCTCGAAGCTGGGGTTTTCGGTCGTGGCGCCGACCAGCGTGACCGTGCCACGCTCGACGAAGGGCAGGAAGCCGTCCTGCTGCGCCCGGTTGAACCGATGGATCTCGTCCACGAACAGCAAGGTCCGCTGCCCGGCCTCGCGCGCCTTCTCGGCCTCGGCGAAAGCCTTCTTGAGGTCGGCCACGCCGCTGAACACCGCGCTCACCGCGACGTAGCGCATGCCCACCGCGTCGGCCAGCAGGCGGGCGATGCTGGTCTTGCCGGTCCCGGGCGGCCCCCACAGGACCATGCTGGACAGGCGCCCGGCGGCCACCATCCGGCCGATCGCGCCTTCCGGCCCGGTCAGGTGCTCCTGGCCGATGATCTCGCCCAGCGAACGCGGGCGCAGGCGGTCGGCCAGCGGCGCATCCTCGCGCGGTTCGGTGGGCGAGGAGGTATCGGCGGGTACGGTTTCGGGAAAGAGGTCGGCCATCGTCCGGCCTAGATAGGCGTTCGTCGAAATTGCTGCGACCCCCTTGCATTGCGATATTCTCAAGATATATCGTGGAGCATCTTAAAGGAGCACGCGACGATGCGGAATTTCGAGCGCGACATGCGCAGGACGATGAAAGAGGCCTTTCGGGCCAAGATGACGGCCGCCCGGTTCGGCGGGAATGATCCCTTCGGCGAGCACGGACCTTTCGGCGAGCACGGTCCTTTCGGACCCCAGGGACCTTTCGGTCCGGGTGGTCCGCGCGGTCCGGGCGGACGCGGCCGGCGCGGGCGCGTGTTCGCCAGCGGCGAGCTGCGGCTGGTCCTGCTCAAGCTGATCGGCGAGGAGCCGCGCCACGGCTACGACCTCATCAAGGCGATCGAGGAGATGACCGGCGGCGCCTATGCCCCCAGCCCCGGCGCGGTCTATCCCACGCTGCAGATGATGCTCGATGAAGGCCTGATCGCCGAGGTCCCCGACGAGAGCGCGCGCAAGGTATTCTCCATTACTGAGGCGGGCAGCGGCGAACTGGCCGGCGAGGAGGACACCCTGGGCGAGGTCATGGAGCGTCTCTCCGGGATGGGGGACGAGCGCCGCTCGTCCCCCCATCGCCAGATCCACCGGGCGATGGAAAATGTCCGCAACGCGCTGCGCAACCGCCGCGAGACCGGTTTCGGGGACGAACTGGTGGAGAAGATCGTCGACGTCCTCGACGAGGCGGCGCGCCGGATCGACCGGCTGTAGGCGCTGCGCACAATGTGATATTCTTCCCCCCAGGGTTGGCGCCTTGGGGGAGGAATTCGATGAACGTTATGGCGATCCAGCGCGCGCCCTGGCACCTGTGGGTGGTGGGCGTGGTCTCGCTGCTGTGGAACGGCTTCGGCTGTTACGACTACGTCATGAGCCAGACGCGCAACGTCGAGTACATGCGCATGCTCACCGAACCCTACGGCATCGATGCGCAGGCCGCGGTAGTCTATTTCGACAGCTATCCGGCCTGGGCCGACGCCGCCTGGGCGCTCGGCGTCTGGGGTGCGCTGGCGGGATCGATCCTGCTGCTCGTGCGCAGCCGCTATGCCTTCCATGCTTTCGCGGTTTCGCTGGCGGGCATCGTGCTGGCCAATGCCTATGGCCTGAGCCATCCGCTGCCCGGAGCGAGCGATTCGGCGATGACCTATGGCATGACGGCGGTCATCGTCGTGGTGACGGTCCTGCTGCTGTGGTATTCGCGCCGCCAGGCCGAGGCGGGCGTGTTGCACTGATCAGCGTGCCGGCGGTCCCTGCCTGGCGGCGACAAGCCGCAGGTAGGTGTCGGCCACGGCCTGGTTGATCGCGTCCCACGAATAGGCGCGGCTGCGTTCCTCGCCCGCCGCGCCGTGGGCGGCCCGCAGGCCCGGCTCGGCGACATAGCGCGTCAGCGCGTCGGCGAAGCCGCCGATGTGGCCCGGGCGAACCAGGATGCCGTTGACCCCGTCGGCCACGAGGCTGCTGCTGCCGGTGGCCCGCGCTGCGACCACCGGCACGCCGCAGGCCATCGCCTCCAGCGTGACGTTGCCGAATGTCTCGGTGATCGAGGGATTGAACAGGACGTCCATGCTGGCGACGGCGCGGCCGAGGTCGCTGCCGCCCTGGAAGCCGACGAAGGCGGCGCCGGGCAGGTGTTCCTCGAACCAGTCCCGGGCCGGCCCGTCACCGATCACGAGCACCCCGTGCGGGACGCCCCGGCGCTTCAACTCGGCGACCGTGTCGGCAAAGGCGTCGAGCCCCTTTTCCATCACCAGCCGGCCGAGGAAGCCGATGGCCGTGACGTCATCGGCGATGCCCTGCGCGCGGCGCCATTCGAGGCTGCGGCGGGCCGGGGCGAACAGTTCGCGGTCGACGCCCCGCTCCCACAGCGAGATGTCGTCGTTCATGCCTTGCTCGCGCAGGACCTCGACCATTCCGGCAGACGGGGTCACCAGCGCATCGCAGCGGCGGTAGAGCTTGCGGATCCAGTTTTCGAGCGCCGGCTCGAGGAACCCCAGGTGGTAGTAGCGCGGATAGGTCTCGAACCGGGTGTGGACCGAAGCGAGCGCCGGGATCCCGCGCGCGATGGCCCATCGGGCGGCCGCGCGGGCGGAGAAATCGGGAGAAGACAGGTGCAGGACGTGCGGTTCGAACGACTCGAGATCGGCCCGAACCCGCGCGTTGAGGCCGAGCGGCAGGCGATATTCCGCCCGCGTTGGGATAGCCACCGATGGGAGCGAGACGAGCGTGCCCTGCGGCTCGAAGGCGGGCTTGTCGATGGTGGGGGAATAGACGCGGACCGTCGCGCCCTGCCGCTGGAGGTATTCCACCAAGCGGTTCAGCGCCTTGTTCGCGCCGTCTACGGTCATATTGTAATTGCCGCTGAAGAGGGCGATTCGAAGGCCTTCGATCGTCATCGGCGGGGCCATAGGCGGCTTTGAGCGCCTTGGCGAGTGGGCGAAAAGCGGACTTGTCCGGGGCAGCTATTTAGCCTATAGCCTAAATAGAATGAGCAAGGTGTTCGACTCCCTGTCCCACCCGATCCGGCGCGAAGTGCTGGAACTGCTCAAGCGCGGCGGGATGACGGCAGGGGAACTGGCCGATCACTTCCCGGTCAGCAAGCCGACCATGTCGGGCCATTTCGCCAAGCTCAAGGATGCCGGCCTGATCCGCGGCGAGAACCGCGGCGGCCACATCCTCTATACGCTGAACCTCTCGACGCTGGAGGAGGCGGTGATGGGTTTCATGAACCGCATGGGGATAGGGGCGGACGTGACGCCTCCTTCGCCTGCCGATCCGGAGACTGCGCCATGAAGGTCACCAGGCCATGAAGGTCACCAGACTCGCCTTGTTTTCGCTCGTCGTCTGCGCCGCGATGGGTGCGTTCGCGCTCTACGTCGCCAGCACCCTGCCGGCCGGCGCCAGCCTGCCGACCCACTGGAACCTCGCCGGGGAAGTCGACCGCAGCCGGCCCGCGCTGCAGGCGTTGCTCATTCCCGTGTGGGTGGGGCTGGGCTTGTCGGCACTGTTCACCCTGGTCCCGTGGATCGAACCGCTGCAGGACCGGCTCGAAGGATCGGCCGCACTGATGCGCACCGCGTGGCTCGGGACGCTGAGCCTGCTGGCCGCACTGCAGGGCTTTATCGCCGCGCCCGGGTTGGGGGTGGACCTGAAGGTGCAGTATTTCAACATTCCGCTCGGCCTGCTCTTCCTGGCCATCGGCAACATGTTGCCCAAGTCGCGGCCGGGCTTCTTCGTCGGCATCCGCACGCCGTGGACGATCGTCGACGAGGACGTCTGGATTGCAACCCACCGGCTCGGCGGCAAGCTGTTCATGCTGGCGGGCGCGATCCTCGTGGCCATTGGTATCGTGCGGCTGCCGGCAGCTGCCCGGGCTTTCCTGACGATTGGCCCGATCGTCGGCGCCGCGCTGGTGCCGACCGTTTACAGCTGGTGGCTGTGGCGCCGGGGGCGAAACGGCCAGCACAGGACGGGCTAAACCCTATCGGAATAGAGTGTCACCTCTCTGCAACAGATAACGTTGCGCTTGGTACCAAATCCACAGCGTGATTGCGGCCTTTCTCCGGGGGGCTTATCACCATATGTTATCTGGGTCGCTCGGCCGGCGCGGTCCGCGAAAAGCGGAGCGGTGGCCGAGGGGAGATGGAGAACTCAATGCTGAATCCTGCTGCCGGCCGCGCCGGCTTTGTCCGTGCTTTCCTTCTTGCCGGAAGCGCGCTGGCTGCCTTGCACGCCACCGCAGCTACGGCGCAGGACGAAGCGCGCCCCGCCGAACAACGCAACCTTCCGACCGACGATTACGCGACCAACGAGGACAGCGCCTCGGGTAACGAGATCCTCGTCACCGCGACGAAGCGCGAACAGACCCTGCAGGACGTGCCGGTCGCCGTGACGGTGACCACGGCCGAAACGCTCGAGCGGGCGCAGATCCGCGACCTCAAGGACCTGCAGACCGTGGTCCCGTCGCTGTCGGTCGGCCAGCGCCAGAACCTGGGCAGCACCAACTTCTTCATCCGCGGCTTCGGCAACGGCGCCAACAACGCCGGCATCGAGCCTTCGGTCGGCGTGTTCGTCGACGGCGTGTTCCGCTCGCGCACCGCCTCGCAAATCACCGATCTGCCCGACGTGCAGCGCATCGAAGTGCTGCGCGGCCCGCAGTCGACCCTGTTCGGCAAGAACGCGTCTGCCGGCGTCGTCTCGATCACCACGCAGAAGCCGGCGTTCGACTTCGGTGGCGCGGCCGAGCTGACCTATGGCAACTACGATGCCCTGGTCGGCAAGGCCTTCGTGACCGGTCCGATCAGCGAGAACATCGCGTTCAGCATCGCCGGTGGTTTCAACAAGCGTGACGGCTTCTTCAAGGACGCCGGCACCGGCGATCGCACCAACGAGCGCAACCGCTGGTTCACCCGCGGCCAGCTCCTGTTCGAAGGCGACAACGGGCTGTCGATCCGCCTGATCGGCGACTACGACAAGATCGACGAGAACTGCTGCGGCGTCGTCAACCTGAAGGCCGGCCCGACCTACCCGGTCGTGCTGGCGCTCGGCGGGCGGACCAACGATCCGAACGATCCGTTCAGCCGCACGATCTACAACACCTTCAATTCGCAGAACAAGGTGACCAACTACGGGGTCTCCGGACAGGTCGACTACGACGTCGGCCCGGGCACCCTGACCTCGATCACCGCCTATCGCTATTCGCGCAACAACGCGCTGCAGGATCCCGACTTCACCAGTGCAGACCTGGTCTACCCGTTCCTGCAGGACACCACGGTCAAGACCTTCACGCAGGAACTGCGCTGGGCTGCCGAGATCGGCGACCGGCTCAACCTGCTCGTGGGCGCCTTCTACCTGCACGACGACGTCAACCTGAAGGGCAACCTGCTGTTCGGTTCGCAGTTCCGCCCCTACGTCAACACGCTGGTGCAGGGCGCCAGCGGCGGCGCGCTCAACATCTCGACGCTGGAGCAGACCTTCGGCGCGCTGGAGGGTAACCCTGCCAAGTATATCGGGACCTTCGGCCAACAGGGCCGCGGCATCCGGGAGAACTTCGACCTCAAGAGCGAGTCCATCTCGTTCTTCGGGCAGGCGGACTTCGAGATTACCGACGGCCTGATCCTCACGCTCGGCGGCAACTACACCGACGACAGCAAGAATTTCAGGACGAACACCGTCAGCAACGACCTGTTCTCGGCGATCAATCTCGACGCGCCGCAATATGCGCCGTTCCGCTTCACCCTGTTGCAGCAGGGCGCGATCGCACAGACGGTCGGGCAGGCTCTCGGCCTCGGCCGCTCGGCCACCGCAGCCGAAATCGGCGGTTTCGCCGGCGCCCAACCGGCTGTGTTCGGCCAAATCCAGGCGGGCGCGACCGCCTATGCCACGGCCAACCAGAACAACCCGGCTGCCAACCCGCTGGGTGGGTTGCGTCCGTTGCAGTTCCTGCCGCCCTACCTCAACGTTCCGAACGCGGTCGAGGACGGCAAGACCAACGACAACAACTTCAGCTACACGATCCGCCTGGCTTACGACATCGGCAACCTCCTGAATGTCTATGCGAGCTATGCGACCGGCTTCAAGGCGAGTTCCATCAACCTTTCGCGCGACGCGCGGCCGGCCCTGTCCGACCGGGCTGCCATCGTCGCCGCGGGTATCGCGCCCAACAACCTGACATACGGCAGCCGCTACGCCGGTCCGGAAAAGGCGCGGGTGATGGAAGCCGGCCTGAAATACAACGACGGGGGTATCTCGGCGAACCTCGCGGTGTTCGAACAGCAGATCAAGGGCTTCCAGTCCAACCTGTTCACCGGCACCGGCTTCGCGCTGCTCAACGCAGGCAAGCAGAGCACCTTCGGTGTCGAGCTGGAAACGCAGGCGCGCTTCAACGGCCTGACGCTCAACTTCGCCACCACCTACCTCGATCCCAAGTACGACAGCTTCAACAACTCGGCGGTCGGCAACCTTACGGGTACCCGGCCTGCCGGCATTCCCAAGTGGACCGTGGTCATGGGCGCGCAGTACGAGGCGCAGGTGGGCAACGGGCTGCTGATCCCGCGCGTGTCGTACCTCTATTCGTCGGACACGAAGGTGGTGGAAGGCCTGCCCGGCTTCCTGGTGCGCAACCCCGACGGCTCGATCGCCAACGCTGCCCCGGCCATCGCCGCGGCCGACCCCTTCCACGTCGAGCGCAACGACCTCACCGCGTCGCTCGGTTACGAAATGGACAATGGCCTGACGCTGGAGATCTGGGGCCGCAACCTGCTCAAGGACAACAACATCGAGCAGATCTTCGACTCGGTCATCCAGAACGGCGGCATCTCGGGTTACATCAACGACCCGCGGACCTACGGCGTGACCGCCCGCTTCAAGTGGTAAGCGGCTGAAGCAATAAACGGGAAAGGGGGCTTTCGGGCCCCCTTTTTCTTGTTGCGGGGCCCCTTTCTCCTGCTGGAAGGCCTGGCGCCTAGAGCGTACGCAACGATTGTGCCGGGCGCGCCCGCAACAAGGGGAGCGAGGCCGCCAGCGCGAAGGCGAGGACCAGCAGGAGGCCCGCGCCGAGCACGGCAAGGATCTCGCCCCAGTCAGGCAGCCAGTCGAATTCGAACAGTTCCACGATCACCAGCCAGGCCATGCCCGTGCCCAGAGCCAGCGAGATCGCCGCCAGCACGCCCGCGAGCAGCCCGAACTCGCCCAGTTGCAGCAGCAGCAACTGCCGCCGGCTCGCGCCCAGCACGCGCAGGATGACGCTGTCGTAGATCCGCGCCGCGCGCGCCGCGGCGATGGCGCCGATCAGCACGGCGACGCCCGCCAGAACCGCGACCGACGCGGCCGCCAGGATCGCCAGCGCAACCTGGTCGAGGATGTTGCGCGCTTCGGTCAGCAAAGGTCCCACCTCGATGACCGAACTCGCCGGGAAGGCGGCGACGAGCGCGCCAAGCAGCCCGGTCGCCTTCGCACCCGGCGGCAGCTCGATGGTCGCGGCCAGGTTGTGCGGCGCATCCTCGATCGCGTTGGGCGAGAAGACGAGAACGTAGTTGAAGCCGAGGCTCTCCCAGTCGATCCGCCGCAGGTTGGCGATGCGCGCCTGCCGCTCCACGCCGAGCAGCCCGATGGTCAGATAGTCGCCGATCTTCAGCCCGGCCGCCTGGGCCAGGTTCTCGTCGACCGAGACGAGCGGCTCGCCCGCATAGCCCTTCGGCCACCACTTGCCCGCCGTCACCGTGTTCCCCTCCGGCACGTCCTCGGCATAGGTCAGCCCGCGCTCGCCGCGCAGCGCCCAGGCACCGTCGGGCAACTCGTCCAGGTCGCTCACGCGGGTCATGTCGTCCTTGGGACCGAAGGCCAGGATCGCGCCCCGCATCGTCGGCACTGTGCGCACCAGCGAGCCGGGGACCTGGCGCCCCACCACCGTCAGGAACTGCTCGACCCCGTCGCGCGGCACGTCGAGGACGAAGTAATCCGGCGCGCGCTCGGGGACCGAGCGCCGGATATTGCCGTCGAGGCTGGTCTGGACGCCAGCCAGCAGAACGAAGGCAGTCAGCCCGAAGCCCAGCGCCACGACCAGCGAAGCCGTGGACGAGCCCGGCCGATGCAGGTTCCCCAGCGCGATCCGCAACAGCGGATTGGCGGGCGGGGGAACGCGGGCGGCGAGGCGGCGGATCGCCCAGCCCAGCAGCGCGAGCAACCCGAACACGGCCGCGGCCCCGCCGAGGAATGTCGCCGTGAGCAAGGGCTGCGGTGCTCCGGCAAAAGCGAGCAGGACGATGCCCGACAGCCCGAGCGCTACTGGTACGAGGGCGGTGCGACCGACGCGGGCAAGGGGCGCGACGCGGGCCCGCATCAGCGCCATCGCCGGGTAGGTCCGCGCGCGGGCGAGCGGCGGAGCGGCGAACACGGTGGCGACGAGCAGGCCGAAGGCTGCGGCGCGCACCAGCGCCCAGGGGTCGAACACAGGGCCGTTGCGCACGGGCAGCAGGTCACCCAGCGCGCTTGCGAGAAGGGGCGTAACGGCGACGCCGGCGACCAGCCCCGCCACAGCCCCGGCGATCGCCGCCGTGCCCAGTTGCAAGGCATAGATCCGGGCGATGTCACGGCTGGTCGCGCCGAGAATCTTGAGCGTGGCAATGCTCGCCCGCCGGGCATCGAGGTAGGACGAAACGCCGCCGCCGATGCCGATCCCGGCAATGGCCAGCGCCGCGAGGCCGACCAGCGTGAGGAACTCGCCCATCCGGCTGACGAACCGCTCCGCGCCGGGCGATGCCCGGTCGCGGGTGCGAATGTCGAACCCGGCGTCGGGATAGCGCGCCGTCAGCGCCTCTTCGACCGCAGCGGGATCGCGTGTCCCGTCGAAGCGCACCCGCGTCTTGCTCTGGTAAAGTGCGCCGGGCGCGGTGAGGCCCGCACGCTCTGGCAAGTCGCGGCGCACGATGATCGTCTGGCCAAGCTGGAAGCCTTCGCTCAGCCGATCGGGTTCCTCGCCGATGATCCCCCCCACCTTGAGAGTGGCGGTGCCGACCGTGAAGGTGTCGCCCGGGCCCAGGCCCAGCCGCTCGGCTGCGCCGGGCGCCAACCAGGCTTCGCCCTCCGCCGGGGCGCCGGCCTCCTTGCCCCCGGCAAGCGTGAAGCTGCCGTAGAGCGGCCAGCGCTCGTCGACCGCCTTCAGCTCGACCGGGGCGGTTGCGTCGCCCGCGCGGGCCATTGCCTGCAGCCGATAGCCTTCGGACACCTCGCCGTAGCGGGCGAGGAAGGCCTTTTCGCCCTCGTCCAGCAGCCGCTGCCAGACCTCGACCTCGACATCGCCGCCGAGGATCGCCTGCCCCTGGCTGTCGAGCTCGCCGCGAATGGCCGAGGTCAGCGATCCGATCGCCGCCAGGGCGCCGACGCCGAGGAACAGGCAGACCAGCAGCAGCCGCAGGCCACGGAACCGGCGGTGCAGGTCGCGCCGGGCAATGGACCATGCGGCGCCCCAGCCGATCGTCGGTGCGGTGTTTCGGGCCAGGGCTATTCCCCCGCGCCGCCTGGCCGGTCGCTGGCGATCTGCCCGTCGGCCAGCGTCACCACGCGGGCGCAGCGTTCAGCCAGGGCGGGATCGTGGGTGATGACGACCAGCGTTGCCCCGGTCTCGGCCCGGCGGGCGAAGAGCAGGTCGGCCACGGTCCCGCCGGTGGCGGCGTCGAGGTTGCCGGTCGGCTCGTCGGCAAACACCAGCGGCGGACGCGGGACAATGGCGCGGGCGATGGCGACGCGCTGCTGCTCGCCGCCGGAAAGCTGCGCCGGATAGTGGTCGAGCCGGTGGCCGAGGCCGACGGCGGACAGTTCCTCGCCGGCGCGGGCCCAGGCATCCTTCTCGCCGGCAAGCTCGAGCGGGGTGGCGACGTTTTCCTGCGCGGTCATTGTCGGTAGCAGGTGGAACGCCTGCAGGACCACGCCGATGCGGCCGCGTCGGGCGAGCGCCAGGGCGTCTTCGTCCAGCGCGGCAAAATCCTCCCCCGCCACGCGCAGCGAACCGGAGCTCGCGCGTTCCAGCCCGGTGAGGACGGCCATGAGCGAGCTCTTGCCCGAGCCCGAGGGGCCAAGCAGCGCGAGAGTCTCGCCGGGCGCGACGTCGAGGTCAATCCCACGCAGGATCTCCACCGCCGCGGCCCCCTGGCCAAGCGTCAAACGAAGGTCGCGAGCGGAAATGACCGGGGGGTTTGCCACCGCCCAGCGATGGCATAGGGACGGGGGGTGAACAAGGAGCGGTGCGTAATGATTTGTCGCTTTTGGCCCCTCGTGGTCGCGCTGACGCTGGCCGGCTGCGGCGACGCGGCGCCACCTGCGCCCGAGGCGACGAGCCGTGCGGGGGCCGAAGCAGGGGCCGAAGCGGGAGCAGCGCAGGCTGCGCAGGTCGCCGGTCCAGAGAGACGCATCCTGGCGTTCGGCGACAGCCTGTTTGCAGGTTACGGCCTTGCCGAGAACGAGGGCTATCCCGAGAAGCTGCAGGCCGCTTTGCGCGCACGCGGGATCGATGCCCGGGTGGCCGATGCTGGCGTTTCGGGCGACACCACCGCGGGCGGGCTGCAGCGCATCGCTTTCGTGCTCGACGCGATGGAGCGCACCCCCGATCTCGCCCTGGTCGAGCTGGGCGGCAACGATCTCCTGCGCGGGCTCTCGCCCGAAGAGGCGCGGGCCAACCTCGCGGCGATCCTCGACGAGCTCGACAAGCGCGGCGTGCCGGTCGTGCTCTATGGAATGCGCGCGCCGCCCAATGCGGGGCCCGAATACCAGGCGGCGTTCGATGGCATGTATCCGGACCTTGCGAAGCAGTATGGCGCGCGGCTCGTGCCGTTCTTCATGGAGCCGGTCGCCTTCGATCCGAAGCTGCGCCTGGCAGACCGGATCCATCCGACGGCCGCAGGGGTGGAAAAGATGGTCGCGGCGACGGTCGACACGGTGGCCGGGGCCTTGCCGGACGAGTGAGCCCTAGACCCGCTCCACCGTCCCGCCGGTGATCCGCCAGACGGCCGCTTCGCCCAGAATGCCCTGGAATGGCGCGCGCTCGGTGCCGGTCAGCCAGACCTGCGCCGCGCCCTCTCTCAGCCGATCGAACAGCGCATCGCGCCTGACGGGGTCGAGGTGGGCGGCGACCTCGTCGAGCAGGAGGACGCCCGGGCGCCCTTTCGCGGCGAGCTCGGCGTGGGCGAGGGTGAGGGCGATCAGCATGGCCTTCTGCTCGCCGGTCGAACAACTCGCCGCAGGGGCCTGCTTGCCGGCCATGGTCACCGCCAGGTCGTCGCGGTGCGGGCCTGTGAGGGTGCGCTGCGCCGCCCGGTCGCGCGGGCGCTGGCGGGCAAGTTCGGCGGCGAGCGCCTCGCGTTCGGGCGGGCCGCCGGGGGCGTAGGCGAGTTCCGGGCGGGCGAAGGGGCGTTCGGGCAATTCGGCCAGCGCCCCGGTCAGCGCAACGACGAGCGAGGCGCGTCCGGCTGCCAGCATCGCGCCGGCCTCGGCCAGCTGGTTCTCGAGCGAACCGAGCCAGGCCGGGTCCGGCTCGTCCTCGGCCGACAGCAGGCGATTGCGTTCGCGCAGCGCGGCCTCGTAGCGCGAGGCGGCGCGGGCGTGGCCGGGGTCGAGCGCGACGGCGAGCCGGTCCATGTAGCGCCTCCGCTCACCCGCGCTGGCGGTGAAAAGGCCGTCCATCGTCGGCGTCAGCCAGCCGACCGCGAGCCACTCGCCGAGCGAGATCGCGCTCGCTTCGGCGCCGTTGACCTGGACCAGCCGCCGGGCCGGATTGTCGGGCCGCGTGCCGGTGCCGAGCCTGACCGGCTCGCCGCCGTCGCTCTTGTCGAGCGCCGCGCTCACCGCGAAGCCTCCATGGCCGTGATTGCCGGCCATCTCGCCCAGCGTGGCCCGCCGCAACCCGCGGCCCGGCGCGAGCAGCGAAAGGGCTTCGAGTATGTTGGTCTTGCCCGCCCCGTTTTCGCCGAACAGCAGGTTGAGCTTCGCGCTCCCGTCGAGCCGGGTAAGCGCGTGGTTGCGAAAGCTTTCGAGGGTGATCCGGTCGAGCGCCATGAAACCGTGGGACTAGGCGAGTGGGTGCTGCCGGGCCATGCCAATCTTTACTGGCCTAACCTTGGTGGAAATTCCCAATTCGGAGCATTCTTTCCGAATGTTGCGTCGAGTTGAAATTGCGAAAATGGCGGAATTCTGCGGTTTTTCGAGTTTGGCACGGCCTATGCAGAGTATTGTTCATCGGGTGGAAAGGTCCCCCGCAAAGATTGAAGGGAACATGAGATGACTGCTTTTTCGACTTTCGCCAACCGTGCCGCCGCGCTGTTCGCAGCCATGGGCATGACCGCGTTCCTCCTCGTCGCGAGCTTCTCGACTCCGTCGGCTCAGATCGTTTCGGGGATGGTGGCGTGAACCAGGTCGGCAACCATAACGGCGGCGTCCCGGCCAAGGGCTTCCGCCTCGACAAGGACAACGGCAAGCTGATGGGCGTTTGCGCCGGGCTCGCCAACTCGTTCGGGCTCGACCCGCTGACCTGGCGCCTGATCTTCGTGATCGGCACGATCGCCGGCGTCGGCCTGCTGATCCCGGTGTACTTCGCGATCGGACTTCTCGCGGACTGACAATCCGCGGGAAGCTCCCGCGAGCTAGCTGGAGGAATGGGCGAAGGGGGAAAAATCGGTGTCGGTATCGAACACCTCGACCCCCTCGCGCCGCTTCAGGAAATTGACCACCATGTAGGTAACCGGCGTGAGGATCGCTTCCCACGCCGTCTTTATGATCCACTGCGAGATGACGACCTGCCACAGCTGCTCGATCGGCCACCCGGCAAGCCCGTAGAACGCCAGCGGGTAGAAGATCAGGCTGTCGAGCCCTTGGCCGACCACCGTCGAACCGATCGTCCGGGTCCACAGGTACCTGCCCCCCGTCCAGATCTTCATGCGCGCCAGCACGAATGAATTGGCGAACTCGCCCGCCCAGAAGGCGACCATCGACGCCAGCACGATGCGCCACGAGTTGCCGAACACGAACTCGTAAGCAGGTTGCCCCGGCCAGTCGGCCGCTGGCGGAAGGGCGACGACCACGGCGGCCATGAAGGCCATGAACACCAGCGCCGCAAAGCCGGTCCAGATCACCCGTCGCGCGTGGGCATAGCCGTAGACCTCGGTGAGCACGTCACCGATGATGTAGCTCACCGGGAAGAACAGCACGCCGGCGCCAAACGACCAATGTCCGCCGCCCGGCAAGGGGATATAGCTCGGTTTGCTCGCGCCGATGATGTTCGACAGCAGCAGGATCGCGACGAACGCGGCCATGATGTATTCGAAATAGCGGAACTGTGCCCGCGCCCCGGTCGTGCCGTCGACCCGCTCGATGTGCCCCGTCATGGACCGATGAGGTAACCCGATTCACAGCGGCAGGAAAGCACGCTATGAGCCCCGCGTGCGCGCCCGTAGCTCAGCTGGATAGAGCACGGACCTTCTAAGTCTGGGGCCGCAGGTTCGAATCCTGCCGGGCGCGCCAGATTTTCGCGAAACCGTCGGGAAATCTTACACCGGCCGGCATCGTTAGGATTTCGTCAACCATCGTCTGGCGCGGAAAGCCGGCGTTTCGTGAAACTGGCACGGGGTGTGCAAAGTAGGTTCCGTCTTCGAACGAGGCGGGGTCCTCATCTGGTCCCCCCCAAGTCTCCGGATCCCGCCTCCCCGAAGAACTTCCGGATCTCTTGCCCTGCGCGACCGCCCCCGCGGTCGCATCCTCGCAGCTATTCTCTCCGCTCCGCAGCGAAGCATAAACGTCTAACGAGGACGAACCCGCGGATGCGGGTTCGAAAAACCTAGGAAGCCTTCGCGACCTGCTTTTCGTCGAGCAGCTGCTGGAGTTCGCCGGCTTCGTACATTTCCATCATGATGTCGCTGCCGCCGACGAATTCCCCTTTCACGTAAAGCTGGGGGATCGTCGGCCAGTCGGAGAACGCCTTGATGCCCTGGCGCACTTCCATGTCCTGCAGCACGTCGACGCTCTCGTAGGCGATGCCGCAGTGGTCGAGGATCGCCACCGCGCGGCTGGAGAAGCCGCACTGGGGGAAGAGCGGCGTGCCCTTCATGAAGAGGACGACATCGTTGCTGTTGACGATGCCGGTGAGGCGTTCGTTGGTATCGGACATTTATCTACCGTCCCGCTGGAATTTCAGTTCGAAGATTCAGTTGGGGACGGCGGTGGTCAGTTGCAAGGCGTGGAGTTCGCCGCCCATGCGCCCGCCGAGCGCATCGTAGACCAGCTTGTGCTGCGCGACGCGGCTCTTCCCCGCGAAAGCGCCACTCACGACATGCGCGGCGTAATGGTCGCCGTCACCGGCAAGATCGCGGATCTCGACCTCGGCGTCGGGCAGGGCGGTCTTGATCAGCGCCTCGATCTCGGCAGCCGGCATGGCCATCAACAAATACTCCGGGCCATCAGGAAAAACCCCGGGCCATCAGGACTCGCTCATCAACTGGCGGCGTGCCTCGACCTCTTTCCGGTCGAGCATGGAGCGGATTTCCGCCTCGTCGCACTCGCAGCCGGCGCTGGTCAGATCGCCCAGCACCTTGCGGATCACGTCCTCGTCGCCGACTTCCTCGAAATCGGCCTGGACGACTTCCTTGGCATAGGCGTCGGTCTCTTCGGGGCTGAGCCCCATCTTGTCGGCCGCCCACTGGCCGAGCAGCCGGTTGCGGCGCGCGGCAACGCGGAACGCGCTGTCCTGGTCCATCACGAACTTGCGCTCTTCGCCCTTTTCGCGGTCGCTGAAATCGGTCATCGCTGTTGTTTCCCCAAAATGCCTGCGGCGTATTCTAATCTCGCCCCGGCGTTAGCGCCAAGCGCTATCGGGCGGCAAGCCCGGTGCCGCGCGCGACCCACGGCTGAGCCTCGCGTTGCCGGGCCTCGAAGTCGGCAATGGCATCGCCGCTTTCCAGCGTGATGTCGACATCGTCCTTGCCTTCGACGAGGCACAGCTTGCGAAACGGGTCCATCTCGAACCGCCAGCGGTCCTGGAACCGGGTGGTGACCGTTTGGGCCTCGACATCGATGGTGACGGGATCGGTCTGGGCGACCTCCAGCAGCCGGTCGATCGCCTCCTGCGGCAGGACGACGGTGACGATGCCGTTCTTGTAGGCGTTGCCGGCGAAGATGTCGGAGAAGCTGGGCGCGATCACCGCCCTCACGCCCATGTCGAGCAGGGCCCAGGCGGCGTGCTCGCGGCTCGAGCCGCAGCCGAAGTTGTCGCCCGCGATGAGAATCGGTGCTCCGGCGAATTCGGGGTCGTCGAACACGTTGCCGCCTTCGGCCCGCACCGCCTCGAACGCTCCCCGGCCCAGTCCCTCGCGCGTGACGGTCTTGAGCCAGGCGGCGGGAATGATGAGGTCGGTGTCGACGTTCTTGCGGCCAAACGGATAGGCCCGGCCTTCGATGTGCCGCACGGCTTCCATCAGTCCGTCTCCGGCGCTTCGCCCGAGGGGATGGGGGGGAGCTGTTCGGGCTCGTGCTTCTTCTTGCGGCGATTGGCATAGAGCAGCGCCGCGGCAACGGCGGCCGAACCGATGGCGCCGGCAATGGCGGCCTTGCCCGAGTTGGGAATGCGTTTGGTCATGGACGGATTCTTGGAACCGCGTTGCGACCGGCGCAAGATGTCAGCACAGGAATTCGCCTATTTGCCGCCACAGGCGGGCTTTCTCGCCATAAGGCATGGCGGCATAGGCCGGGCTTGAGGAGGGGAGTGGCAGCAGCGCGAGACCGCTCCCGGCCAGGAGCGGCTGCCCGATCCTGGCCGCAGTCGCGCCATTGAAGGCGACCGCGCGCAAGGCGGGCAGGGTGGCGACCAGGTCGGCCAGGGGATTGTGCTCGGCTTGGCGAATCGCCGCATCGAGACTGCCCTCCCGCCGGGCCGAGGCAACCGTATCCCACAGGCCGATCCCGGCATCGAGCAGGGCGGTGAGCCGGGCTTCGTAGCCGAGCGGCTCGATGTCCTGCCCGATCGCCTCGCCCACGAGGCGCCAGAAGCGATTCTGCGGATGAGCGTAATAGCGCTGCGCCGCGAGCGACCTCTCGCCCGGCAAGCTCCCGAGGACGAGAACCCGCGTGTCGTGCCGGACGACCGGCGGGAAGGAGGACTTGCGGCTCACCCGATTGCCCTAGCAAAAAAATCGGGCCGCGGGTTCGCGCCCGCGGCCCTCCTCTCCAACCGGAGAAAGAAAAGCCCCGCGAACCGGATCGGTGCGCGGGGCTTTGCCTTAATCAGTCGTCGTCCTTGAGGAACGCCGGCATGTGGTCGGGATCGCCACCGCCGTTGCCGCCGCCCTCGCGGGGCCGGTCGTCACGATCGCGACGCGGGCCGCGGTCGCCACGGCCACCGCGATCTCCGCCGCGGCCGCCCCGGTCGCCACCGCCACGCGGACGGCGATCACCGCCACGGTCACCGCGATCGCCACGCGGTTCGCGCGGGGGACGGGTGTCCTCCAGCTCTTCGCCGGTTTCCTGGTCGACCACGCGCATCGACAGGCGGACCTTGCCGCGGTTGTCGATCTCGAGGACCTTGACCTTCACTTCCTGGCCTTCCGACACGACGTCGGTCGGCTTCTCGACGCGCTCGTTCTTCATTTCGGAGACGTGGACGAGGCCGTCCTTGCCACCCATGAAGTTCACGAAAGCGCCGAAGTCGACGATGTTGACGACCTTGCCGGTGTAGACCTTGCCGACCTCGGCCTCCTCGACGATGCCGAGAATCCAGTTCTTCGCCGCCTCGATCTGGTCGAGATCGGACGAGGAGATCTTGATCACGCCTTCGTCGTCGATGTCCACCTTCGCGCCGGTCTCGGCGACGATCTCGCGGATCACCTTGCCGCCGGTTCCGATGACGTCGCGGATCTTCGACTTGTCGATCTGGATCGTCTCGATGCGCGGGGCGTGGGCCGACAGCTCGGTGCGGGCGGAGCCCAGCGCCTTGGTCATCTCGCCCAGGATGTGGGCACGGCCGCCCTTGGCCTGTTCGAGCGCCTTGCCCATGATCTCCTTGGTGATCCCGGCGATCTTGATGTCCATCTGCAGGCTGGTGATGCCCTTCTCGGTGCCGGCCACCTTGAAGTCCATGTCGCCGAGGTGATCCTCGTCGCCCAGGATGTCCGACAGGACGGCGAAGTCGTCGCCTTCCAGGATCAGACCCATCGCGATGCCGGAAACCGGGCGCTCGATCGGAACGCCGGCGTCCATCATCGACAGGCAGCCGCCGCACACGGTCGCCATCGAGCTCGAGCCGTTGGACTCGGTGATGTCGGACAGGATACGGATCGTGTACGGGAAGTCGTCGTGGCTCGGCAGCATCTGGTGCAGCGCACGCCAGGCCAGCTTGCCGTGACCGACTTCACGGCGGCCCGGAGCGCCGAAGCGGCCCACTTCGCCGACCGAGTAGGGCGGGAAGTTGTAGTGCAGCATGAAGCGCTGGTAGCTCAGGCCTTCCAGCCCGTCGATCATCTGCTCGGATTCCTTGGTGCCGAGCGTGGTCGTGCAGATCGCCTGCGTCTCGCCGCGGGTAAACAGCGACGAACCGTGGGTGCGCGGCAGGAAGCCGACCATCGCCTCGATCGGGCGAACCTGGTCGAGCTTGCGGCCGTCGATCCGCTGGCCGTCCTTGAGGATGGCGGTGCGCACGATCTCGGCTTCGAGCTTCTTGACCAGCTTGTTGGCGGTCATCGCGGTCTGGCCGTCGGCGTCGGCGTAGTGCGCCTTGGCCTTGGCCCGCGCCGCGTTCAGCGCTTCCGAACGGGCCGACTTGTCGGTCAGCTTGTAGGCTGCCGCGATGTCGTCGCCGATGAGCTTCTTGAGCTCGGCCTTCATGGCGGACTTGTCGTCCGACATGTCGATTTCCCACGGCTCCTTGGCGGCCTGCTCGGCCAGCTTGATGATCGCGCCGATGACTTCCTTCGACGCGTCGTGGGCGAACATCACCGCGCCGAGCATCTCTTCCTCGGTCAGTTCCTTGGCTTCGGACTCGACCATCATCACCGCGTCCTGGGTAGCGGCGACGATCAGGTCGAGGCGGCCGTCTTCCAGCGCCTTGTCCTGCTTCGGGTTGAGCACGTATTCGCCGTCGATGAAGCCGACGCGGCAGCCGCCGATCGGGCCCATGAAGGGAACACCCGAAATCGTCAGCGCGGCCGACGCGGCGATCATCGCCACGATGTCGGCCTCGGTCTCGCCGTCGAACGACAGGACCTGGCAGATCACGTTGATCTCGTTGTAGAAACCTTCAGGGAACAGCGGACGGATCGGGCGATCGATCAGGCGGCTGGTCAGCGTTTCCTTTTCGGTCGCGCCGCGTTCACGCTTGAAGAAGCCGCCCGGGATGCGCCCGGCGGCGGAGAACTTTTCCTGGTAGTGGACGGTGAGGGGGAAGAAGTCCTGCCCTTCCTTCACTGACTTGGCGGCCGTGACGGCGCACAGCACGACGGTCTCGCCATAGGTCGCCAGCACGGCGCCATCGGCCTGACGGGCAATACGCCCGGTTTCCAGAGTGAGGGTCTTGCCGCCCCACTCCAGCGATACGGTTTTGGTGTCGAACATTGATTTTCCTTCGACCCGCGGGCCCTATTGCCGGCGGGGCTTGCTGCCGGGTGTTCCGTCCCGGTCCGGTGCGGGGCTGTCTTTGCCCCAAGGCCGGGTCCGCCGAATTGCGAACCCATGTGCCCCTATGGACGAAGGGGCAGCCGATGGCCGCCCCTCCGAAAAACTCTTACTTACGCAGACCCAGCTTCTGGATCAGGGCGTTGTAGCGCTCGACGTCCACCTTCTTGAGATAGGCGAGCAGGCTGCGACGCTTGTTGACCATCATCAGCAGGCCACGACGCGAGTGGTTGTCCTTGTGGTGGTCCTTGAAGTGCTCGGTCAGGTTGCGGATGCGCTCGGTGAGGATCGCGACCTGGACTTCGGGGGAACCGGTGTCACCCTCGGCCTGGGCGTTGTCCTTGATGATTTCTTGCTTCTTTTCGGCGGTAACCGACATTTACTTTACTCCGCGGTATCGGGCAGGTTGAAACCCCTGACGACCTTCGCCGTCGCCCCGTCGGATTCCATCAGCGCCACCGGAACGGATCCGGCCATGGCGAGAAAGAGCCCGTCGGGAAGGGCATTTCCGGAAACGATCCGACCCTGGCGGGCCGCCTGCACACTTTCCGGGTCGAGCTTGTGGGCCGGGATACCGTCCAGCCCTGCCTCGAGCGGCAGGAGGTGATCTTCAAGGCGCGCGCCCTTACCGATTTCGTTCAGCAAGTCCAGCGAAATCGCCTGATCTTCCGTGAACGGACCGGCTTTCGTGCGGCGCAGGAAGGTGACGTGACCGACCGTGCCGAGCGCATGGGCGATGTCGCGTGCCAGGCTGCGGATGTAGGTGCCCTTGCTGACGTTCGCAACCAGCGTGACGCTGTCGGCCATTTCCAGCGGGGCGGCGGGATCGTACCCGTCGGGCCGCCCGGAAGTGGTGGCGAAGGTCGAACCGGGGGCGTCGAACCGCGCGCCCGTGGCCAGGACCAGGGAATGGATCGTCACCTGGCGCGTGGCCAGTTCAACCTTCTCTCCTGCCCTGGCGAGGTCGTAGGCGCGGCGGCCGTCGACCTTGAGCGCCGAGTAGGCCGGTGGGAGCTGTTCGATCTCGCCGCTGAAATGCTCGAGAATCGCCACTACGGCCGCCAGCGGCGGGCGCCGGTCGGAGGTGGCGACGACTTCACCCTCGGCATCGAGGGTGTCGGTCTCTTCGCCGAAAGCGATGGTGAACTCGTAGGTCTTGCTCGCATCGAGCATTCGCCCGGCAAGCTTGGTCGCCTCACCCAGCGCGATCGGCAGGACGCCCTCGGCCAGCGGGTCGAGCGTGCCGCCGTGGCCGATCTTGACCTTGCCGTAGCCCGCCTCGCGCAAGTTGCGCTTCACTGCGGCGACGGCCTGCGTCGAGCCGAGCTCGCGCGGCTTGTCGAGGATGATCCAGCCGTGGGGCATTGCCCGCGCTTAGCGGCCGGGCGATGCCATGTCAGGCCTCTTCGGCAGCGTGACGCGAGGGCGGCGCACCCTCGATCCGCACGAGCGACTCCACGGGATAGCGCTGGCCCTCGATCAGGACGTTGGAAAACCGGTCGAAGGTACCGACCGGACCCGCGTCGAAGCCCACCGCGAGCGCGAAGGGCAGGCCGAAGGCCTTGCTCATCAAGGTCGCCTTGTACCAGTCACGGGCGCGCGACTGGACGTAGATCGTCCGGTCGTCTTCGCCCGGCCGCCAGTCGCGGATGCCGCCGTGGTTGGCGAAGGGAATGCGCGCCTCCTGCTGGACAACCCGAGCAGGAGCGTCCTGGGCGAGGGCGGGCGCGCCCGCGACGCCAAGCGCGAGAAGCGGTGCGAGGATGATTCGATTCAGGGGAGATGATTTCTGTTTCATGGCCTTGTTTTAGCTCACGCTAGCAGAACAAAGCATGAATAAGCCGGCCTCTATCATCCGCCTGCGACCGCACTCGCAAGGTTCAGGTACTGGTTCACCATCCAGTTCACCGGCGGGCCAATAGTGTTCGAGAGCACGCCGAGGCCGGGCGCGAGCCAGGTGAGCATCACCAGCCCGACGAAAAGCAGCATCCCGAACGGGCGCAACCTTTCATACGTCGCGGCGAAGCGCGGCGGCAGCAGGCCCTCGAGAATGTGCGACCCGTCGAACGGGGGGATCGGCAGCAGGTTGAACACCGCGAGGAACACGTTGATCAGTATGAACATCAGCAGGCCCGAGCCGAACAGGAGCTGCCCCCCGCGGCATCGACGAGCATCGGCGTGCCGGTGTCCGAATAGCCGAGGCTGGCGCCCACCGGTGCCAGGAGGCCGAGCGCGACCGCCCCGATCGCGGCAAGCACGAAGTTCGTCCCCGGCCCGGCCGCCGCCACGGCCATCATGCCGAAGCGCGGATTGTCGAGGCGGTTCTTGTTGACCGGCACCGGCTTGGCCCAGCCGAAGATCGGCCCGCCGAACAGCGCCAGCGCACCAGGCACCAGCAGCGTGCCGACGGGATCGATGTGGCGGATCGGGTTGAGCGTCAGCCGCCGGCGTTCCTTGGCGGTCGGATCGCCCAGCGCGAGCGCCACCCAGCCATGGGCGACCTCGTGAAAGACGATGGCGATGACGAGAGCCGGGATCAGGATGATTGCCAGCGAGAATGTGTCGGACATGGCGGGATAGATAGGCGCGCCGAGGTCAGCGCGCCAGCGCCTCGCGGAAATGCCTGCGGCACAGCGCCACGTAGCGATCGTTGCCGCCAATCTCGGTCTGCGCCCCCTCGCGCACCGCCTTGCCTTCCTCGTCCACCCGGGCGTTCATCGTCGCCTTGCGGCCGCAGTGGCACACGCTCTTCACCTCCTCGAGCGAGTCGGCGATGCCGAGCAGCACGGCCGAGCCGGGGAAGAGATCGCCGCGAAAGTCGGTCCGCAAGCCATAGCAGAGCACCGGGACATTGCCTTCGTCGGCCAGCCGGGCGCACTGCCAGACCTGCGTCGCGGTGAGGAACTGCGCCTCGTCGACCAGCACGCAGGCGAGGGGCGTGTCACGGTGGACCTCCATCGTGTCGCGCCACAGGTCGGAGCCGGGGGTGTAGCGCCGCGCGTCGGCCTCCAGGCCGATGCGGCTGCGCACCATGCCTTCGCTGCGGGTATCGAGCGCGGCGGTCCACAACATCGTGGTCATGCCGCGTTCGCGATAGTTGAAGTCGGCCTGCAGCAGCGTGGTCGACTTACCGGCGTTCATGCTGGCGTAGTAGAAATAGAGCTTTGCCATCCGCGGCGAACCTGACGCAAGTTCACGGTGCCGACAATGTCAGGACTCGTCCTCGTCCCCAAGATCGCGCGCCACCTTCGGATCGGCCAGCAGCTTCTCGATCCGGTCGGCCTCGTCGAAGCTCTCGTCGGGCTTGAACTGGAGCTTCGGGGCGAACTTGAGGCCCAGGCGCTTGGCCACCTCGCGCTGGAAGAACGCGGTGTTGGTTCGCAGGGCCTTGAGCACCACGGCCTCGTCCTCGCCCAGCAACGGCTTCACGTAGGCGGCCGCGTTGCGCAGGTCGGGCGTCATGCGCACCTCGGTGACCGAGACCGCGTGCGCGGTCAGCGTCTCGTCGTGCGCCTCGCCGCGGGCAAGCAGCTCGGACAGGATATGCCGCACCCGTTCACCCACCTTGAGGACGCGGACCGACTGCTGTTCGGGAGTGGAAGCGGTGCGGGCCATCAGGCGAACTTCTCGATAATCCTGTTGATCGAACGGACGTTGCGGGCCGTTCCCTTGCAGCCGAGCCGGGCTTCGATGAAGCCGCTCGTCAGCTTCGAATTGCCGACGCCGTCGACGTAATCGATGTGCAATGCGCGCTGGCCCGGCGCAAGCCTTTCGGGCCCGCGACCTTCCTGGTCGGCGATGAGCCTGGCGAACTGTTCGGGAGTTGGCTGGGCGCGACAGGAAATGGACGTGGACCAGCTTGTCCTCGCCTTTCCCGGCAAAGGGACTGTCGGCCAGCGTCCGTTCCAGCTCTTCCTTCGAGCGCACGGCGGCGAACGTGCGGATATCGAACCGTTCGGCGACCAGGTGGGCGATCTTTTCGCCCAGGCCTTCGGTCGGCCGCTCGTCATGGTCGAACAGCACGTTGCCGCTCGCCACGACGGTTTCGACGTTCTCGAAGTCCTCGCGCTGCATCGCCTCGCGCAGGTCCGCCATCGACAGCCGGTTGCCGCCGACGTTGATCGAACCGAGCAGGGCGACGTAGCGCGTCATGACAATATCCCCTCCAGCAGGCGGGAGGGCTGGCCCTTACATCACCCGTTCGCGTTCCTCGACCTCGAACACCTCCAGCTGGTCGCCCGGCTTGATGTCGTTGGTGTCGGCCAGAACGACGCCGCATTCGAGGCCGGCGCGGACTTCGTCGACGTCGTCCTTGAATCGCCGCAGGCTGGCAATGGTCGTCGCCGAAACGATGACGTCCTCGCGCGTGAGGCGGGCGAAGAGACCCTTGCGGATGACGCCTTCCTCGACCAGCAGGCCGGCCGCCTTGTCCTTCTTGCCGGACTTGAAGACTTCCTTGACCTGCGCGCGACCGATGACGTTCTCGATCCGCAGCGGCCCGAGCACGCCGGCCATCTCCTTCCCGATCTCCTCGGTCAGGTGATAGATGACATCGTAGTACATCATGCGCGTCTTGTTGCGCTCGACCAGCTCGCGGGCCTTGGGGTTGGGACGCACGCCGAAGCCGATGATCGGCGCGCCGCTGGCGGCGGCGAGCGTCACGTCGCTCTCGGTGATGGCGCCCACGCCCGAATGCAGAACGCGGACCTTGATCTCGTCGTTCGAAAGGTTGTGCAGCGCACTGATGATCGCCTCGGCCGAACCCTGCACGTCCGCCTTCACGACGACCGGGAACTCCTTCACGTCGCTGGTCAGGCCGGCGAACATCGTGTCGAAGTTGGTCGGCGCCAGCGCGGTGCGCTTTTCGGTCGCCTTTTCCTGGCGGTACTGGGCGACTTCACGGGCACGCTGCTCGTTCTCGACCACCGTCAGGTTGTCGCCCGCCTGCGGTACGCCGCCGAGGCCCAGGACCTCGACCGGGACCGAGGGGCCGGCTTCCTTCACCTGCTTGCCCTTGTCGTCGACCAGGGCGCGCACGCGGCCGCTCTCGGTGCCGACGACGAAGGTGTCGCCGCGCTTGAGCGTGCCGCGGGTCACGAGCACGGTCGCGACGGGGCCGCGGCCCTTGTCGAGCTGCGCCTCGATAACGGTCGCCTCGGCATCACGATCCGGGTTGGCCTTGAGCTCGAGCAGTTCGGCCTGGAGCTGGATCTTCTCGATCAGCTCGTCGAGACCCTGCTTCGTCTTGGCCGAGACCTCCACGTCCTGCACGTCGCCGCTCATCGCCTCGACGATGACTTCGTGTTCCAGCAGGCGCTCACGGATGCGCTTCGGATTGTACTCGTCGCGATCGGCCTTGGTGATCGCCACGATCATCGGCACGCCGGCGGCCTTGGTGTGATTGATGGCCTCGATCGTCTGCGGCATGATGCCGTCATCGCCCGCCACGACCAGGATCACGATGTCGGTCACGTTGGCGCCGCGCTGGCGCATCTGCGTGAAGGCTTCGTGGCCCGGGGTGTCGAGGAAGGTGATCTTCGACTTGTCCTTGGTGGTGATCTGGTAGGCACCGATGTGTTGGGTGATGCCACCGGCCTCGCCCCTGACCACGTCGGTCCCGCGCAGCGCGTCGAGCAGGCTGGTCTTGCCGTGGTCGACGTGGCCCATGATCGTGACGACCGGGGGGCGCGGCTGCAGCGATTCCTCGGGATCCTGGTCCTCGGTCGTGTTGATGTCGACGTCGCTTTCGGAAACGCGCGTGATGTTGTGGCCGAATTCCTCGACCAGCAGTTCGGCGGTGTCCTGGTCGATCGTCTGGTTGACGGTGACCATCATGCCCAGGTTGAACAGCGCCTTCACCAGGTCGGCGCCCTTCTCGGCCATGCGGTTGGCCAGTTCCTGCACGGTGATCGCCTCGGGGACGACCACATCGCGGACCTGCTTCTCGCGCGGCTGGCTCTGGCCGCCGAAGTGCGCGCGACGTTCCTTCTCGCGGGCGCGCTTGAGCGCGGCGAGCGAGCGGGCGCGGGCGCCCTCGTCCTCGTTGATCGCACGGTTGACGGTCAGCTTGCCGCCGCGCCGGCGATCGCCGCCTGCACCGCCACGGTCGCCGCCACGCGCATCGGCGCCGCGGCCGCCGGGCTTCTTGTCGTCACGCTTCTTGGCCGGCTCGGGGGCCGGGCGCTTGGGCTCGGGCCGGGCGACAGGCGTGAAGCGACGCGGCGCTGGGGTCGCGTCTCCGGCTTCCTGCGGTGCTTCCTCGGCTGCGGGCTCTTCGGCCGGGGGAGGAGCCTTGGCTTCCTCCGCGGCGCGGGCTTCCGCCTCGGCTTCGGCCTTGCGGTTTTCCTCGGCGCGGCGCTTCTCGTCCTCGGCGGACTGGCGCGCTTCCTCTTCCTCGCGCTTGCGCGATTCCTCGGCCTGGCGCAGGCGGTCCTCCTCGGCCTCGCGCTGGAGGCGAGCGACGCGCTCCTGCGGCGTTTCGCCGGCGGGCGCAGAGGGCTTCTTCGGCGCGGGCTTGGGCTTGGGGGCCGGTACGGGAGCAGGCGCAGGCGCAGGCGCCGGCTCGGCGACCTGTTCCGGCGCGGGCGCGGGCGTCTCGCCCGGCTTGCCGATCAGCTTGCGCCGCTTGACCTCGACCACGACCTTGTTGGTGCGGCCATGGCTGAAGGTCTGCTTGACCTCGCCCGCGTCGACCGACCGCTTCAGGCCGAGCGGCTTGCGGGTGCGGGGGGTTTCGTCGTTGTCGCTCATGTGCGTTCTTCGGTCCTTCAGAATCAGTCTAGCGTGTCCCCGACCTGATCGGGGATCGCGGCAGGGGTGCCGCACGTGTCAGTGGTCGCCGTGGCGGCGCCCAGAAAGGTCAAGAGGCGCTGGAGCGGGACCGCGACCCGCTCGGCCGACTTGGCATCGGCCAGCGCCAGGTGGACGACGTTGTCGCGGCCCAATGCCACAGACAACACCGCGCGGTCCAGTGGCAGGCGGACGCCGGAAAGGCCAGTGCCTTCCGCGTCTTCGCCCACTCTCCAGGCCTGGTCGAGCTTGCGGCTCCCGTCCTCGCTTGCGTCCGCTGCGTGATAGAGCGCGGCGACCTTGCCCGATCGCGCCTCGCTGGCGATCCGGTCGGAGCCCAAGATAAGACGTCCGGCGCGCATTTCGAGGCCGAGCCGGTCGAGAAAGGTCTTCCGCAGCGCGGTTTCGGTTCTCTCCGCCAGGTCTTCGGGGATCGCCAGCGGACCGCCCTTGAAGGCGCGCAGCAGCGCCCCCTTGAGCTTGCCGTTGGCCATCGCCTCCTGCAGTTCGGCGTGCGAGACGCCGATCCACGCGCCGCGGCCGGGGGCCCGGGCGAGCGCGTCGGGCAGCACCTGTCCCTCGGGAGAGATCGCCAGGCGCACGAGCTCGGCGCGCCCGGCGTGGCGCCCTGTCAGGATGCAGCGGCGTTCCGGGCAGGACCCGGCGGGCCCGGAATCGGGCCCGGCGTCGCCGGCGGTGTCAGGATTCGCTAGCGGTTCATTGCGAGGATTCCGCATCGGCGGCCTCCTCTGCTGCGACCAGCGTTTCCTCGGCCGCGGACGGTTCCTCGTCCTCGAACCAGTGGGCACGCGCGGCCATGATGATCTCGTTGCCCTGCTCTTCGCTCAGGCCGAACTCGCCCAGCACGCCGCCCTTGTCCTCGGGCCGCGGGCGATCGCGCCGCAGCGGGGGGCCGTCGGCCGCCGGCTGGCGGCGGCGGGGCGCTTCGCGCTTCTTGGCGATGAGTTCGTCGGTAGCGAGGTCGGCCAGGTCGTCGAGATCCTTGATCCCGGCCTTGCCCAGCACCACGAGCATCTGCTCGGTGAGATGCGGAATTTCGGCCAGGGCATCGTCCACGCCCAGCTCGCGCCGTTCGGCGCGGTGCGCCTCTTCCTGCTTGGCGAGCGCTTCCTTGGCGCGCTCCTGCAGCTCCTCGGCCAGCTCTTCGTCGAAGCCCTCGATCGTCGCCAGCTCGTCGATCCCGACATAGGCGACTTCCTCGAGTTCGACGAAGCCCTCGGCCACGAGCAGCTGCGACAGCGTCTCGTCGACGTCGAGCTCTTCCTCGAACATCTTGGACCGCTCGGCGAATTCGCGCTGGCGCTTCTCCGAGGCTTCTTCCTCGGTCATGATATCGATCTGGTGCCCGGTGAGCTGGCTCGCCAGGCGCACGTTCTGGCCCCGCCGGCCGATTGCCAGCGAAAGCTGGTCGTCGGGCACCACGACCTCGATGCGCCCCTCGTCCTCGTCGAGCACAACGCGGCTGACGGTGGCCGGCTGGAGCGCGTTGACGACGAAGGTCGCGGTGTCCTCGCTCCAGGGGATGATGTCGATCTTCTCGCCCTGCAGTTCCTGCACCACGGCCTGCACGCGGCTGCCCTTCATGCCGACGCAGGCGCCGACCGGGTCGATGCTGCTGTCGCGGCTGATCACGCCGATCTTGGCCCGGCTGCCCGGGTCGCGCGCGGCGGCCTGGATGGTGATGATGCCGTCGTAGATTTCGGGCACTTCCTGCGCGAAGAGCTTCTTCATGAACTCGGGCGCGGCGCGGGTGAGGAAGATCTGCGGCCCGCGGTTGTTGCGTTCCACCTTGCTGATCAGTGCCCGCACGCGCTCGCCCACACGGGCGGCCTCGCGCGGGATCTGCTGGTCGCGGCGGATGACACCCTCGGCGCGGCCGAGGTTGACGATCACGTGGCCGAATTCGACCGACTTGATGACCCCGGTGATGACCTCGCCGGCGCGGTCCTTGAATTCCTCGAACTGCCGCTCGCGCTCGGCGTCGCGGACCTTCTGGAAGATGACCTGCTTGGCGCTCTGCGCGTCGATGCGGCCGAGGTCGACCGGCGGCAGCGGGTCGACGATGTAGTCGCCGATCTGCGCGCCCGGCTGGAGCTTTTCCGCCTGCTTGAGATCGACCTGCTTGAAGTAGTCCTCGACCTCCTCGACCACCTCGACGACGCGCCACAGGCGCAGGTCGCCGGTCAGCGGGTCGAGCTTGGCGCGGATGTCGTTCTCGGCACCGTAGCGATTGCGGGCGGACTTCTGGATCGCCTCTTCCATCGCCTCGATGACGATCGCCTTGTCGATCATCTTCTCGGAAGCGACCGAGTTGGCGATCGCGAGCAGTTCTGCCTTGTTGGCGGCAATCGGACTGGCCATCAGTCTTCGACCTTCTCTTCTTCGGTTGTTACTTCGATCTCGTCGGCACCGCTCGTGTCTAGCGGCTTCGTGGCGGCGATCAGCTTGTCGGTCAGGACCAGCTTCGCCGAGTGAACCTGCGCATAGGGTACCGCAATTCGGCCGTGCTTGCGATCCTCGACCGTCAGCGTGCCGTCTTCCATGCCCAGCAAGGTGCCGCGCAGCTTGCGGTGCCCGTCGACCGGTTCGACGAGCGCGATGTTCGCGTCGTGTCCGGCCCAGTGGGCGAAATCCTTCTCGCGCGTCAGCGGGCGGTCGATGCCGGGGCTCGAGACCTCGAGCTGGTACGATCCCTCGACCAGTTCCTCGCCGGCTTCTTCCTTCGCGTCGAGCGCGTCGGACACGCGGCGCGACAGTTCCATGCACTGTTCGACCACCAGCTGCCCGGTGGCCGGGTCTTCCGCCATGATCTGCAAGGTGCGCTCGCCGTCGCCCTCCGAGCCGTTGTTGAACATCTTCACGCGCACGAGCTCGAATCCGAGCGCCTGGGCCTCGGGTTCGATCACTTGTGTCAGGCGTGCGATATCGACCATACGTCTCCATTCGGGCGGCATCGGTGCGGCAAAGTCCTTGCGGGCCGGCCCCCGGAGGCGCCAGCACCAGACCTTGTCACCAATGTCGGGATGGCGGCGAGATAGGCGCGAGTGGGGAGGAAAGCAAGATGAGAGTTCGGCAATTCGCCATCGCCTGCTGCGGCGCGCTCCTGGCGGCAAGCTGCGGCAGCGAGGCACCGCAGGCCGGCAAGAACGATGCACCCACCGCCGCCAGGGGGCCACGCGTCGGGGAGGCGAAGATGCCCGCAGGCGGCTTGCCACCGCTCGGGAAGCGCGCGTCGCTGAGGACGAGCGGCAAGTCGTGGGAGCAAAAGCTGATCCCGGACGAAACCGCCGAGTGCACCTTTGCCGAAAAGCCCGCGTCGGACCGGCCCGAAGGCTGGGTCGTCACCGCCTGGAGCGGCAACATGGACCTCTACACCGACGGTTACGTCCTGGGGCAGGATCCCTCGGCGCCGTGGATCGAGGCGCTGTGGATGCGGAACAAGCCGGTGGTCGCCGCGCGCGCGGGAATGGACGACCTGTGGATCGAGCCGCAGGGCGACTGGGGCCAGGTCATGCTGCAGATCGACGGCGATCGTCTGACGTGCACGCGGATCCCCAAGGTCTAGCCTTCGGCGGCCAGCCTCCCGGCCGTCTCCCTCACCAGCGCGATCATGTTGGGCACGCCCTGGGTACGGTTGGAACTGAGCTGGTTCTTGAGGTCGAAGGGTTCGAGCGCCGCGGCGATGTCCGTTGCGGCCACTTCGGGCGCCGGCCTGTCCTGCACTGCCGAAAGCACCAGCGCGACAATGCCCTTCGTGATCGCCGCGTTGCTGTCGGCCAGCCAGTGCAGACGGCCGTCCTGCTCGACCGGATAGACCCAGACGCTGGCCGAACAGCCGCGCACCAGCGTGGCGTCGGTCTTGAGCGCTGCGGGCATCGGCTCGAGCTCGCGGCCGAGCTCGATCAGCAGGCGATAGCGTTCGTCGGGATCGAGGAACTCGAATTCCTCGGCGATGTCGGACAGGGCTCGCATGGCGTGCGCCCCTATCAAGGGCGATGCGGCGGGGGAAGGCGGAAGGTGAGGGCGGGTATCCGTCCGCGGGACGGTCGGCCGGGTACCCGCCCGGTCAGCGGAGCTTGGCTCCGGTGGATCAGAGGTCCACTCCGCTGGCAATCGCTTCGAGCTTGCGGATGCGCTCCTTGAGGTCGGCTATCTCGATCCGCGCGGCCCCTTCTTTCGCACCGCCTTCGATCTCGTGCGCCGGGTTGCCGCGGGGGCGGTGCAGCTCGAGTTCGCGGTCCTTGTGCGCCAGCCAGTCCTGCCAGCCCTTGAGCAGGGTGGCGGCGATGACCAGCAGCCCGATCAGGGCGCTTCCCGCAATCATTGTTTCGGTGGTCAGCATCGGTCCTGTCCTTCCTCAGATCACTTGTCGCGCAGTTTCTCGATCTCGTCGGCCAGCATACGGCTGCCGCGATCGTCGGTGGCGATCCGTTCGAGCACCTTGACCCGCTCGCGCAGGTCCTCGACCTCGCGCTGCAGCTCGGCCTCGCGGGCGGAGGTCTGGGCGCGGCTTTCGATCTCGTCGCGGTCGTAGTCGCGGCCGCGGTTGCGGCGCCCGAACCGGCCGTACCCATGCTTCATCTTCCAGGCGCTGAGGCCCATGCCCGCGAGGATGATTATGAGGATGAACTCGGGGGGATTCACTGCATTTTCTCCTTGCCGTCACGCAGTCGTTCGATCTCGTGGCCGAGTTGGTAACCGCTGTCGGTGACAATTCGTTCGACGACGGCCAGCCGGTCCTTCATCGAGCCGAGCTCGGCGCGCAGCTGGGCGTTTTCCTGGGTCAGCAGGGTCACCCGCTCCATTGCTTCGCCGTTGTGCTGCGGGTGCATCGGCTTGCCCCACATCGATTCCAGCGGATAGCCGTTGCGGATCTTCAGCTTGGTCGTGTGGACCCAGCCGAGTATTCCCGCGACCGAGACGACGCCCGCGCCGGCGATCGCGACGATGATGAGGTTGAAGACTTCTTCGGGCATCAGCTGGCGTCCACGCTACCGGCCAGCACGCGGGTCTGGCCGCGCAGGTCCTCGATCTCGGCTGCCAACGACGATCCCTTGTCGGTCGCGAGGCGTTCCAGCACCCGCATCCGCTGTTCGAGCTTCTCGACCTGGCTGGCGTACTGGGCGGCCTTTTCCGCGGTGGCGCTGGCGGTGGCGCCGAGCTGGCGCTCCTTGTAGGCCATGAAGCGGTGGAACGACGTGCCGATCGTGATGAGCAGGCCGATCAGGACCGCAGCGACGGCGATCAGGCCGATGGTTTCGCCCGGGCCCATTACTTCAGCTTTTCTTCGCGGCTGTCGATCAGCGCCTCGGTGCGGCGTGCATCGCGCAGGGCCTCGATCTGGCTGGCTACGTCGTAGCCCTTGTCGGTCACGATGCGTTCGAGCACGCGGACGCGGTCTTCGAGCTGCTGGACATGGCTGGCGTACTGGGCCGCCTTCTCCGCGCTGGCCGATGCCGTGGTGCCGATATGGCGGTCCAGCATCTTCTCGCGGTGCTTGGTCCAGATGATCGACATGGGGATGCCGAAGGTCATCAGGATGGCGACGATGGGAATGAGTTCAGCCATGATGCGATTTCCTCCCTGGTCGGCCTCAGCGGAGCCGGTCGATCTCGGCCGACAGGCGCGGGTTGCTCGAGACGTAGAACGTTTCGACTTCGGCCAGGCGGCGGTCGACGTCGCGGAAGCGGGCGCGGATCTCGCGCGCGGTGCGCTGCGGGCTCTGCCGGACACGCTGCCAGTACTTCTGCTCCTGTTCGTCGATATAGAGTTCGGCCGGCTTCTTGTTCAGGAACAGCCCCGACAGGAAGTAGATCGGCAGGACCATGCCCGAGGTGATCGGGATCATCGCCAGCATTCCGAGCCTGACCCACAGGACGTTGATGCCGGTGTAGTCGGCGATGCCCGCGCAGACGCCCATCAGCTTGCCGTTCTGCTTGTCGCGATAGAGCGTGGTGTGTTTGCTGGTCACTTGCGGGTCTCCCTTTCGGCGAGCAGGCGGTCGAGCTCGCGCAGCGGCTGGTTGTCGGCTTCGCGGTCGGCCACGAGGCGGGCCGGCTTGAAGTCGGGGCTGTCGGTGGCGACGAGCCGTTCGACCGTGTCCATCCGTTCGTCGAGGCGCTTGGCCAGGCCGTACAGTTCTTCCAGCAGCACTTCGTCGTCGCTGGTGATGGTCGCGGCAGTCTTCCACCGGGTGATGTAGTGGAGAATGATCCACGGCAGGCCGATGAAGATCGCTACGACGGCTATGATCGAGTCCACGGATCAGTCCTCCTTCTTGTCCGCGCCGCCGAGGCCGAGGGCGCGTTTCATTTCTTCGAGTTCGTTGGAAATCTTGTCGTCGTCCTGCAGCGCGGAGATTTCGTCCGCCAGGTTCGGTTTGCCGGTCCCGTCCGCGATCGACAGCGCTTCGGCCCGCCCTTCGGCATAATCGACGCGGCGTTCGAGCTGGTCGAACCGCGCGAGCGCGTCGTCGACCCGTTCGTTGGTCATCAGGCTGCGCAGCTTGACGCGATTCTCGGCGCTTTCGAGCCGGGCGGCGATCTGCGTCTGCCGGCTGCGCGCTTCGCGCAGGCGGTTCTGCAGCTTGGCGATGTCCTGCTCGTAGGCGCGCAGCGCGTCATCCAGCACGGCAATCTCCTGCTTGAGCTGGTCGGCCATGTCGCCGGCGCGCTTCTTTTCCTGCAGCGCGGCGCGGGCAAGGTCCTCGCGGTCCTTGGACAGGGCGAGGGAAGCCTTGTCGGACCAGTCGGCCTGCAGCTTCTCCAGCTTGACCGTGTGGCGGTGCATCTCGCGCTGGTCGGCGATGGTGCGCGCCGCGCTGGCGCGAACCTCGACCAGGGTCTCCTCCATCTCCATGATGATCATGCGGATCATCTTGGCCGGGTCGTCGGCCTGATCGAGAAGTTCGTTGAAGTTGGCCGCGATAATGTCGCGGGTGCGTGAAAAGATGCCCATCCAGGGAACTCCGGCAGAAGAATGGTTGCGTGTAGGGGTGGGGCTGGTGCGCAGCCGCTCGATCTCGCGGTCGAGCCGCGAACCGGCTTCGCGCCGAGCGCCGATCGGGCGCAGGGGGCCCTCTTCCTCGCTCATGCCAGAACCACCATGGGAAGCCCGATGGGCGAACCGGTGCGATGGTCGTTCGGCGTACCCGCGACCGACGCGAGCGTCGGGGCGGAAAGCGCGAAGGTGACCATCATGGCCACGCTCACCAGCGCGGCGATACCGAGCTTGCTGGTCAAGAAGTGGCGATCGAACATGGGGCGTATCCTCCTATTGAACCTTGTTCACATTACAGCAAGCGCCGTGCCAACTTCAAAGGTACTGGAAAGTCAGATAGTTATCGAATTTTGCACGTGACCGATATGGTGACTATTGCCACCAGTTGGGAATTTTCGCTAAGTCTCGGTGCATGGAGCGGGACGTCCAGTTCATCGGCCAGTCGGGCGCCTTTCTCGATGCGGTGGAACGCGCCAGCCGCGCCGCGCCGATGCGCCGCCCGGTGCTCGTGGTCGGCGAGCGCGGTACGGGCAAGGAACTCATTGCCGAACGTCTCCATCGCCTGTCCACCAGGTGGGACGAACCGCTCGTCACCATGAACTGCGCCGCGCTGCCCGAAACGCTGATCGAGGCGGAACTCTTCGGCCACGAGGCGGGGGCCTTCACCGGGGCTACCAAGGCGCGCGCCGGCCGGTTCGAGGAAGCCGACCGGGGCACGCTGTTTCTCGATGAACTGGCGACGCTTTCGATGGGCGCGCAGGAAAGGCTGCTGCGCGCGGTCGAATACGGAGAAGTGACCCGGATCGGTTCCTCGCGTCCGATCAACGTCGATGTTCGCATCGTCGCGGCGACCAACGAGAACCTGCCGAAGCTGGCGGCCGAGGGAACGTTCCGCGCCGACCTGCTCGACCGGCTGAGCTTCGAGGTCATCACCCTGCCGCCGCTGCGCGTGCGCGAGGGAGACGTGCTGGTGCTGGCCGATTACTTCGGCCGCCGCATGGCTGCGGAGATCGGCTGGGATCGCTGGCCCGGCTTCGCCGATCACGTGAGCAGGGAGCTGGAGGACTACGCCTGGCCGGGCAACGTGCGCGAGCTGCGCAACGTAATCGAGCGGGCGGTCTATCGCTGGGACGATTGGGGCGAGCCCATTTCCTATGTCCAGTTCGACCCGTTCGACAGCCCGTGGCGGCCGCAGGGCAGTCCGGTTGCGCGAACAGATGCCGAAAGGCCGCCGAACAGTGCCGATCAAGCGCTTCATTCGCAGGCTTACGACACGATCGAGGACTTGCGGGCGGAGGTCGAGGCGCACGAGCGGGCGATCGTGGAACATCACCTTGGACGCAATCGCTGGAACCAGCGGCAGACCGCCAAGGCGCTCGGCCTGACCTACGACCAGCTAAGGCACTGCATCCGCAAGCACGGTCTGACCGACGGGGATTAGGCCCTGAGGCTCTCCAGCCGCTGGAGGTAGCGCGCGACGGTGTCGATCTCGAGATTCACCTCGTCGCTCGTGCCCAGCGCGCCGAGCGTCGTGACCTCGGCGGTGTGGGGGATGATGTTCAGGCCGAACTGGACCGAGCCGTCCGCCTGGTCCTCGACCGAGTTCACCGTCAGCGATACGCCGTCGACCGTGACCGAGCCTTTTTCGGCAAGGAACGGAGCGAGTTCCTTCGGCGCGCCGATGGTGAGACGGGTCGAATCGCCCTCCGCCGCGCGCGCTGCGACAGTGCCCACCGCGTCGACATGGCCCGAGACGATGTGGCCGCCAAGTTCATCGCCGAGCCGCAGCGAAGGCTCGAGGTTGAGCCTCGCACCCTGCTCCCACGTTCCCCGGGCGGTGCGAGAAAGCGTCTCGGCCGAAACGTCGACGGCGAACCACGCCGAACCGGCGGTTCCCCCCCGCTCCACCACGGTCAGGCACACACCAGAACAGGCGATGCTGGCGCCGATGGCGATGCCTGCCGGATCGAACGGGCAGGCGATGCGCAAGCGCAGGTCGCCGCGCTCCTCGCGTGAAACTATGGTGCCGATGGCGGTTATGATGCCGGTGAACATGTCCGCTCCCTAGCCTGACGGTTCGAGGATTTCGAGAGTATCCGGGCCGAGCGTGCGGCGGTCGGTTACAGCCCAGCCGATCGGCGGCCCTGCGGGAAAGGCCGGGATACCTCCACCGAACGTCACCGGGGCCCGGTAGAGCATGATGCGGTCGACCAGCCCGGCGGCGAGGAAGGCCTGCGCGACTTGGGCACCGCCTTCGACCATCAGGTACTGGCAATCGGCCAGGCCGCAAATCTCTGCTGGCGAAGCGACGGTGATCCAGGCCTCCGGGCCGGGCTGCCGGCTCAACAGAATGCGCTGCGGGCTCCGCGCTTCGAGACCGGGCAGGCGCACGTCGAGTCGCGGCGCATCTGCTCGCAGTGTGCCCCCGCCGACGAGAATCGCGTCGTTGCGCGCCCGTTCGCGATGCGCGTGAGCACGTGCGGCCTCTCCGGTGATCCACTTGCTCGACCCGTCGGGCCGCGCAACGAAACCGTCGGCGGTCAGCGCGAGCTTGAGGGTGACGAAGGGGCGGTCCTTGGCGGCGCGCGTCAAGTAGCCTGCCAGGCTGGCCCGGCACGCCGGATCCTCGGCCAGGTCGGTATCGATCCCTGCTGCGCGCAGCCGCGCAATTCCTCTTCCGGCGGTCCGCGGGTCGGGATCGCCGACGCCGATTGCCACGCGCGCGATGCCGCTTGCGGCAAGCAGGTCGGCGCAGGCCGGCCCGCGCGCGCTGGCGTGGGCGCAAGGCTCAAGGGTCACGTAAGCCGTGGCGCCGCGCGCCAGCTCGCCCGCCTGTTCGAGGGCACCGGCTTCGGCGTGAGGACGCCCGCCCGCTTGCGTCCATCCGCGGCCGACGACCGTGCCGTGCTTTAGAATAATTGCCGCTACGGCAGGGTTGGGCCGGCTTAGCGGTCGGGCACGCTCGGCCAGTGCCGCAGCGGCGGCGAGCCAGCGCGCGTCGACTTCATTCACCGGCGACGGAGGCCTGTGCCTGGTCCTGCGCCGCGGCCTGCCGGGGCGGGTTCTCGCGCTGGGCCTTGGCCTTCGCGGCGGCTTCCGCAGCTTCCTGCGCTTTCGCCTCACGCTCCATTTCGTCGACGTCGAGCCCCGTCGCGCGTCCCAGCTCGCGGTAGAATTCCTTGCGGATTTGCTCGCGTTTCTTCTCGATCGCCTGGGCTTCTTCCTTGCGCGCCTGGTTCGCCTCGTTCGATTTCACAATCTCGGCGTCCGTGCGGCTCGGGTCGAAGGTGGTGATGTAGACGATGTTGGGCTTTTCTGGCTCGGCGCGCTCGCTCTTCGGGATGAACAGCATCATCAACGCGAACGTCATCGCCACCGCAACCCCGAGGATATGCCAGCGATAGGGCTGGGGACGACGCCATTCCTCGACGAAGTCGACGGCCGCCTTGCGCGGCGAGATACGGCGGAAAAAGCCCATGGCGCGAAGATAGGGGCTTAACCGGCGCCGCGCCAGTGGGCGAGAGCGCCATCGCAGCCGTCTTGCGGCGAGAATACCCTACAATCGGGTATGGCGGTCTCTGCGCAAACGGGCATGAAGCACCCCGGTTCGCCAAAGAACAACAGGACTCGGGTGTGCGTGATGCATTGGTTTATGGCCTGACCGGGGCAGTGGTCCTCGGAACGGCCGCGGTGATCTGGCTTTCCGTTCGTTATCAGACCTATGTGAACCTGCTGCGGAGCGGCAAAGGCAAACGGCCGAAGAAGGTGTGGAAGCCCTTCTGGTTCGACTGACCTCGGCTCTGCCGGCGCTTCTGTCGTGCGCGGTCGTCGCTTGGGCGACTTGTCGCTTGCGCGACTGAATGCGCACGCTAGGGGTGCGACGATATAAAGTATCACAAGAAAGTCGCATCCGAATGATCCCGTTTCGAGCCGCCCTTTTCCTCGCGGGCGCTTCACTCGCCTGGCCTGTCCTCGCCCAGGCCCAGAATGCCGGGGCCGACAATTCCCAGGTCGAGACCGCCGATGTGGCAGGTGATGACTACCACAACACGATCGTCGTCACCGCGACCGGTCTGAAGCGGCTCGACGTCCTTGCCGGTACCTCCGTGATGAGCGGCCAGGAGCTGCAACGAAACCTCGCCGGTCAGGTCGGCGACGTGCTCAAGGGCCTTCCTGGTGTCTCGGCGACGAGCTTCTCTCCGGGTGCCTCGCGCCCCGTGCTGCGCGGTTTCCAGGGGGACCGGGTGCGGGTCCTGGTCGATGGCATCGGCTCCATCGATGCGTCGAACACCTCGGCCGACCATGCGGTCACGATCGACCCCCTGACGGCTGAGCGGATCGAGGTTCTGAGGGGGCCGGCGGTGCTGCTTTACGGCAGTTCGGCCATCGGGGGCGCGGTCAACGTGATCGACAAGCGCATTCCGCGCCGGGTGGGCGACGAACCGGTTCATTTCGACGGCCTCGCCGAGATCGACAGCGCGACCGACCTGCGGGCGACCGGGGCCTCGATCGATGCCCCGCTGAGCGGCGACTGGGCCCTTCACGTCGACGGGTCCTGGCGCAAGACGGACGATGTCGACCTCGCCGGTTACCGCATTGCCGCGCCCATGCGCGCGCAGTTGCTGGCAGAGGCCGCGACCCTGCCGGAGGGTGCGAATCAAGCGCTTGAAACGGCGGCGAACGCGCGTGGAACGCTGCCGAACAGCGCCACCGAGACAAAGTCGTATGGCGCCGGCCTAGCCTACGTCGGCGGCGGCGGCGGGAATCTCGGCGTATCGGTCGGGCGGTACGAGACCGACTACGGCGTGCCGACGCTTCCCGGGGGGGAGGGCAACGTCGCCATCGGCATGCGCCAGACCCGGTTGGACCTGCGCGGCGCGCTCGACCTCGGCGGGTTCTTCGAACAGGCCACGACCCGCTGGGGCTGGTCGGACTACACCCACACCGAATTCGAGGACGGCACCCCGGGCACCGTGTTCAAGGTCAACGGGCTGGAAGGCCGGCTCGAGCTTGCCCAGGCCGATCACGGCGGATGGCGCGGATCGCTCGGCGGGCAATTCATGCGGCGTGATCTCGCGGTTAACGGAACCGAGGCCTTCCTGCCGGAGAACCTGACCGAGCAATGGTCGCTGTTCGGCCTGCAGGAAGTCGAGCGCGGTCCCATCACGGTGCAGTTCGGCGGACGGTTTGAAACGACATCGGTCAGCGCGCCGAACTACGACCGCACCTACGATACCGTCTCGGGGGCGCTGGGTCTTGGCTACGATCTCGGGGCCTTGCGGATCGGCATCAACGGGACGCGGACCGAGCGGGCGCCCTCTGCCGAGGAACTGCTCGCCAACGGGCCGCACCCGGCGACCCAGCAATATGAGATCGGCGACCCAGCGCTTCGATCCGAGGGCGCCTGGGGCATCGAGGGCTATCTGCGCGGCCGGCTCGGCCCGGCGCAAGTCGAACTGGCGCTCTACCGCAACTGGTTCGGCGACTTCGTCTATCTCGCCGCGAACGGCGCGGTGGAGGATGGCCTTCCGGTCTATATCCAGCGGCAGGCAGGAGCCGACTGGTCGGGCGCCGAACTGGGTGCAAGCATGCCGCTTTACCGGGTCGTGGCCTTCAAGATCGTCGGCGATCTCAAGGCGAGCTACGTGCGGGCAACGCTCGACAACGGCGAGCCGGTGCCGCGCATCCCGCCGCTCAGCCTGACGGGCGGGCTGGAGTACCAGTCCGACGCCTTCGACGTGCGCGGAGAGATCGAATGGGCCGACCGGCAGGACCGCATCGCGCCGAACGAGACCTCCACTGCGGGCTACACCACGGCCAATCTCTCGGTGGCGTGGAAGCCGATCCACGGTAACGACAACGTCACCGTCATGCTCAAGGGCGACAACCTGTTCGACGTGACCCGCCGGGTCCATGCCAGCTTCACCAAGGACTTCGTTCCGCTACCGGGCCGCAACGTCGCGCTGAGCGTCAAGGTAAGCCTCTAGCCGAACGGCCCGTAGAGGGTGCGGCCGTGATCCCTGAGCCAGCGGTCGGCGGCCGGCAGATCGCCTTCGAACAGCCGGCCCAGCTCGGCGTGGAAGGCGGGCGAGTGATCGAAGTGCGCCAGGTGGGCGACCTCGTGCGCCACGACCGAGCGGCGGACCTCGTCGGGCGCCATGACGAGCCGCCAGTTGATGCGGATCGCCTCGCGGTCGGAGCATGAACCCCAACGCCGCTGGGCCCGCGATAGCCGCAGCGGCGCGACCGGCCGGCCCGCGCGCGTGCAATAATGCGCCAGGTCCTCGCCCAGCAGCCGGCGGGCTTCGCTTTCCAGCCAGCGCTGCAGGCGAGCAGCGAGGCTTTCCTCCGGTCCCCCCACGGCGAGCGCCTCGCCTTCGAGCCTTGGTGTGCGCCGGCGGTTTTCCGCCCAGTCGATGACGACCGTCAGCCCGCGATAGGGCAGGGTCCCGCCCGGCAGCGGCGGTTCAGCCCGCGGGACCTTCGCCAGCTGGCTTTCCAGCCAGTCGAGCCGCGAACTGGCGAAAACCAGTGCCTCCCGGTTCGAGCACCATGACGGCAGGGTCACGCGCACTTCGCTGCCATCGGGCGCGAGGCGCATGGTCAGGCGGCGCGCGCGCGCGTGGCGGCGCACGGCGATCGGGACGATGCGGCCGCCGATCTCGACCGCGGGGTCGGGACGCCGCAACCAGTCGATCATGCGTCCACTTCCCATTCGACAACGTGGTGTTCGAGCGGACCCGCGTCGACTTCGCTCACGACCTTGCCGGCCACGCTGGCCCCGGCCGCCTCCATCGCTCGCCGGTCACCTGTCAGCAGGTGGTGCCACTGCGGCAGCGGCCGATCTTCCCAGCGCCGGCGATAGGCGCAGGTGTCAGGCAGCCAGGGCACGGTGCCGACCAGCTTGAGCGTCAGGCGCAGGCAGTCGGGCACGAAGGCCTTGCGGTGGCGATAGTCGCGGCATTGCGCGGTTTCGGTGTCGAGCAGCTTGCAGGCGACGTTGGTCTCGGCGATCTCGCCGGTGTCCTCGTCCTCCAGCTTGTGCAGACAGCAGCGGCCGCAGCCATCGCACAGCGCTTCCCATTCATCGCGCGAGAGCTCGTCCAGCGGCAGCTCCCAGAAGCGCGGTCTCAACTCACCCATTTTTCCAGCTCGGCGGCAAACGCCTTCCCCTTGTCCACCTGGTCGGTCGGCAGCACGGCGATCGGTTCGCCCTTGCGGCCCATCAGGTAGGTGGCCGACGAATGGTTTACGAGATAGCCGCCTTCCTCGTTCGGCTGACCGCGCTCGACGTAGACGGCGAATTCCTTGGCCACCTTGTCGACCTGCTCCTCGGTCCCGGTCAGGCCGACGATGTCGTCGGAGAAGGCATGGGTGAACTCACCGACCTTCTCGGGCGTGTCGCGCCTGGGATCGACCGTTATGAAGATCGGCACGATGTCCTTGGCGAGATCGGGGTGTTCGGCCTTGAAGGCGTTGTAGCCGGCGGCGATCCGCTGGACATCGGTCGGGCAGACGTCGGGGCAGTAGGTGTAGCCGAAATAGACGATGCGATACTTGCCGTCGAAGTCGGACCAGCTGACCGGCTGGCCCTGCGCATTCTCCAGCGTGAAGGGACCGCCGATGCTGGCCCCTTCGAGCGGCGGCGCTTCGCCGGCATTTTGCTGGCAGGCGCCCAGGGCAAGGGCGAGGCCGGCAACGAGGAGGGGGGCGGAAAGCGAAGCGATAAGGGTACGAGGCATGGCGCTTCGGTTCATGCTCTGCTAACCGGCGGGCGGCAAGGGCGACCTGCGTCTTTAACGCGGCCTTTTGCGCAAATTTCGTGGCCGGACAATTCCTGGAGGCAAGCAAGGTGGCATTGGCCCATCGCATCAAGCGGGCGACGATTGCAGGGGCAATCATGCTGGCGGCGGTCCCGGCGGGAGCGCAGGTCTATTCCGACGGATACAAGTTCCTCGAAGCGGTCGACAAGAAGGACCGGGGCAAGGTCATCGACCTCTACAACAAGAGCCCCACGGTCATCGACGCGCGCGACATCACCAAGGGCTATACCGGGCTGTGGCTCGCCACCCAGCGGCGCGATCTTGAATGGATGGAGTTGCTCTTCGGGCTGAAGGCCAATCCCAACCTGGCCGACAAGCAGGGCGTCACGCCGCTTCTGCTCGCCGCGCAGATGGGCTGGGTGGAAGGGCTCGCCCTGCTGACGCAACACGGTGCCCGGGTCGACGTGGCGAACAATGCAGGCGAGACGCCGCTGATCTCCGCCGTGCATCGCCGCGACCTGCCGATGCTGCGTGTGCTGTTGAAGGCTGGTGCCGATCCCGACCGGCATGACAACTCGGGCCGCTCGGCGCGCGATTACGCCTCGCTCGACAATTCGGGCCAGGCCATGCTGAACGAAATCGAACGGCTGACCGACAAGGACGCCAAGGAAAAGTCCGACCAGGTCTACGGGCCTTCGTTCTGACGATGGCTGCCGCGGCCGACCTCACGCTCGACGAACTGCGGCTCGAACTTGCCCCGCGGGTTGCTGCGGCGGCCATTTTCGACGGCTGGACCGACGCGGCGCTCGACAGCGCGGCGAAAGCAGCGGGCGTCGAGCCCCCGGTCGCCCGGCTGGCCTATCCCGGCGGGGCGATGGACATGATCGCTGCTTGGGTGGCGGCGATAGACGAACAGATGAAGCGGGCATTTTCGCCCGAGGTGATCGCCGCGATGCCGATCCGCGAAAGGATTCGCGCGCTGGTCTGGTTCCGACTCGAGGCGGTCGACGGACTTGAAGAGGCTCTGCGCCGCGCGCTGGCGATACAGGCGATGCCGCAGAACGCCGTCCGGGCGGCAAAACTGGGATGGTCGAGCGCCGATGCCATGTGGCGCCTCGCCGGCGATACGGCGACCGACTACAACCACTATACCAAGCGGGCGATCCTCGCCTCGATCTACGCCGCGACGCTCGCCATCTTCGTCAACGACGAGAGCGAGGACAAGGCCGAGACCCGGGCTTTCCTCGATCGGCGGATCGAAGGAGTGATGAAGTTCGAGAAGGCCAAGGCGCAGATCTTCGGCCAGCGCGAGCGTTTCGACGTCATGCGCTTTCTTGGCCGCCTGCGTTACCCGGCGCGCTGACAACTCTCCTTGGACGCGCCAGTAGTTAATGCGAGCCAGTTGCAATTAGCCCGCAGTTCTGTCACCGCCCGGCCATGACGCTGGACGAACTTCCGCCCCGCCGCCGCGCCGAGATCGTTGCGATCGACTGGGGTGCGCTCTCCCCCGAGGAGGCCAAGCGGCTGCGCGCGCTGGGGGTGGACCTGGGCGCCCGCATCGCGGTGGCGCACCGCGGGGTGTTCGGCGGGCGCGATCCGCTGGCGATTCTCGTCGGCCGCATGGTCCTCGCCCTGCGTCGCAGCCATGCCGCTGCGATGACTGTCGAGGAGGTCTGACGTGACGCGCCTCCGGACCGCTGCACTCGTCGGCAATCCCAATTGCGGCAAGAGCGCCCTGTTCAACGTGCTGACCGGCGCGCGGCAGAAGATCGCCAATTATGCCGGCGTGACGGTGGAGCGGAAGTCGGGCCGCATGGTCCTGCCGAGCGGCGAGCCCGTCGAGCTGGTCGACCTGCCCGGCTCCTATGCGCTCGACGCCGCCAGTCCCGACGAGGAAGTGACCCGCAAGGTCGTGCTCGGCGAGTTTCCCGGCGAGGCCACGCCCGAAGTGCTGGTCATCGTCCTCGACGCGGCCAACCTCGAGCAGCACCTCGTCTTCGCGCAGGAACTGATCGAGCTCGGCCGACCGGTCGTGGTGGCGCTCAACATGGTCGACCTCGCCGAACGCGACGGGCTGACGCTCGACCCGGCGGCGCTGTCCGAGGCGCTCGGCGTGCCGGTCGTCCCGACAGTCGCAGTACGGCGCAAGGGAATCCCGGAACTCGTCGCCGCGATCGGCAATGCAGAGACGCGCGCGGTGGAGGACCACGGGCATCCCCGGCCGCACGTGACGCTGCCCGAGCGGCGGCTGGTGGCGCGCAACATCGCCAAGGTCGCGATCCTTTCCGAAACCACGCAACACCGTCTGCACGCGAGCCTCGACAAGGTGCTGCTGCATCCCTGGTTCGGGCCGCTGATCCTGCTTGGCCTGCTGTTCGTGATGTTCCAGGCGGTGTTCGCCTGGGCGACGCCGTTCGCCGACGCGCTGGAAGCCGGGGTGACGGCGCTGATCGACGCGGCCAACGCCTATCTTCCCGCCGGGTTGCCGCGCGACCTGCTGACCGAAGGCGTGCTGGCCGGGGTCGGCTCGGTCGTGGTGTTCCTGCCGCAGATCATCATCCTGTTCGCCTTCATCCTGGCGATGGAGCAATCGGGCTACATGGCGCGCGCGGCGTTCCTGATGGACCGCATGATGGCCCGCGTCGGGCTGTCGGGCCGCAGCTTCATCCCGCTCCTGTCCAGCTTCGCCTGCGCCATCCCCGGCATCATGGCGACACGTGCGATCGCCGACCCCAAGGACCGGCTGACGACGATCCTGATCGCGCCGCTGATGACCTGTTCGGCTCGCCTGCCGGTCTACGCCGTGATCATCGCCGCGTTCATCCCCGCCCGCACCATCGGCGGCAGCATCGGGCTGCAGGGGCTGGTGCTGTTTACGCTCTACGTCGCGGGCATCGTCGGCGCCTTCTTCGCGGCGCTGGTCCTGCGCCGCACGGTGACGCGGGGCGACGCCTCGGGCTTCATCATGGAACTGCCCAAGTACCAGCTTCCGCCGCTCCGCGACCTGGCCATCGGGCTGTGGCAGCGCGCCTGGATCTTCCTGCGCCGGGCCGGGACGATCATCTTTACCGTGACGGTGGTCCTGTGGCTGCTGCTGAGCTTTCCCCAGGCCGCGCCGGGCAAGAGCCAGTCGGAAGCGAGCATCGCCGGGCACATCGCCAGCGGGCTGGAAGTGGTGGTCAAGCCCATCGGTTTCAATCACGAGATCGCGCTTGCGCTGATCCCGGCGATGGCCGCGCGCGAGGTGGCCGTCTCGTCGCTCGCCACGACCTATGCCGTCGACGCCGAGGACGAGGACGCAGCCGCCGCCAGCCTGGTGCCGCAACTGCAGTCGCGCTGGACCCTGCCGACCGCGCTCGCCTTCCTCGCCTGGTTCGTCTTCGCCCCGCAGTGCCTGTCGACAATCGCCGTCGCCCGGCGCGAAACGAACGGGTGGAAATGGCCCGCCTTCATGTTGGCGTACCTGTTTGCGCTGGCCTACGTTTTCGCGGGCCTGACGTACTGGCTGGCGGTGGCCGCGGGGCTTTAGCCCAGCTCGGGATAATTGCCGGAAGGCGGTTGCCCGGCAGGCCGGCGGGGGCCTATCTGGTCGGCGGAATCACATACTGGCTGGCGGTCGCCGCGGGCCTTTGACCCCTTCGAGAGGAATCACATGGCAGGCAGCGTCAACAAGGTCATCCTAATCGGCAACCTCGGGGCGGACCCGGAAGTGAAGAGCTTCCAGAACGGCGGACGCATCTGCAACCTGCGCATTGCGACGTCCGAAAACTGGAAGGATCGCACCACCGGCGAGCGCAAGGAGCGCACCGAGTGGCACTCGGTCGTGCTGCAGTCCGACGGCCTGGTCGGCGTGGCCGAGAAGTACCTGCGCAAGGGCAGCAAGGTCTACATCGAGGGGCAGCTCCGCACGCGCAAGTGGCAGGACCAGAACGGCAACGACCGCTACTCGACCGAAGTGTCGGTGGGGGGCATCGGCGGCGTGATGACCATGCTCGACGGCGCCCCGGGCGCCGGCGGCGTGGCGGTGGCGGTGGCTCGCGTGGCGGGCGGTGACTGGGGCGGCGGCGGATCTTCCGGTTCGGGCGGCGGCTCCGGCGGCGGTTCCGGTGGCGGCTGGAACCAGGGCGGCGGCGCGGGCGGCGCAAGCGGCTCCGGCGGCGGCTCCAACTTCGGTGACGACCTCGACGACGACATTCCGTTCTAACAGGGACCCGGCGGTCGGTCGGGCGGGCAGGGACCCGCAGGCCACCGGACGTGTTGCCCTGTTATGGGCGACTTCAATCTCGCACTGGCGATCGCGGCGGCAACCGTGCTGCTGCTCCGGCTCGTCGGGAACTGGGTCAAGTTCTCGTTCTGGGGTTCGGAAGCGCTGGTCTGCCTCGTGGTCGGGCTGGCGATCGGGCCGGTCGGCTTCGAGCTGTTCCCCTTCGCCATCTTCGACAACAAGGTCCATGCCGACTTTCTCGAACAGTTCGCCCGCTTAACCCTGGCGCTGTCGGTGATGAGCGCGGCCATCGGCCTGCCAGCCGGCTATTTCCGACGTAACTGGCGCTCGATGGCGCTTGTCCTCCTGCCGGGCATGGCGCTCATGTGGGCCTGTTCGACCGGGCTGGTGCTGCTGATGCTGCCCCTGCCGCCGTTGATGGCGCTGCTGATCGGGGCGATCGTTACCCCGACCGATCCGGTTCTGGCGCGGAGCGTCGTCGCAGGCGGCCTGGCCGAACGCAATGTGGACGCCAGCACGCGTGCCTCGCTCATTGCGGAAAGCGGCGCGAACGATGGACTCGCCTTGCCGGCCGTGATGCTGCCGATCATGCTGATGAAGGGTGGTGACGTGGCCGTGCCCTTCGCAACTTACGCCGTACGCGAAATCGGCGGGGCGGTGGTGATCGGCTGGTTGCTGGGCAAGGGAGCGGGCATCCTGCACGACGCTGCGGCAGAGAAGGAATCGGTGGCCCCCGGCGAGCCGACGGCGCTGATCCTCATGCTGGCGCTCCTGGCCGTGTCAGTCGCTCACCTCGCCGGCGCGGACGGCATTCTCGCGGTTTTCGTCGCCGGCATCGTGTTCAGGCGGGCCCAGCCGGACGAGAGCGCCGACACGCGTTCGTCGATGCGGGAAGTGGTCGACCGGGCGCTGGTACTTCCGGTTTTCATCATGCTGGGGGTGGCCGCGCCGGTTCACCTGTGGCTGGCCGGGGGATGGCTGATGCTCGCGACAGCCGTGATGATCGTGCTCTTGCGCCGGATTCCCGGGTGGCTGCTGCTACAGGCAGTCGGCCGCCCCTACGACACCTGGCGCGAAGCGCTCTTCGCCGGCTGGTTCGGACCCGTCGGCGTCGCCGCCCTGTTCTACGCGGTCTTCGCGCTGAAGGAGTCCGCGCCGCCGGTCGTCTGGGCGCTCGCCAGCCTGGCCGTGGTAATCTCGGTCGTCGTGCACGGGGTGCTTGCTACACCCTTTACCCGCAAGCACGGGACGTGGCGGGAGAAGTCCCGTCGCTGACGGGCTCAGTCCTTCTTCAGTGCCGCCAGCGCCCCGAATGGCCCCGCCTCGCCCTCGTCCATCAGACCTTTTTCCTTGCGCACTTCTTCGGCGCCCGGTCCGACGGCGTAGGGGTCGATCGCCAGCGAAAGCGACTGTGCGATCGCCTCGCCCAAATCGAAAACGTGGCCGGCAAAGGGAATTTCGTCGAGTTCGTCCTCTTCCAGCTCGACCTCCTCCGCCGCTTCCGCTTCGCCCTTGTCGGGTACGAAGCGCAGAATAACCGGCTCGCGAATTTCGGCCGGCAGGTCGTCGCCCGAAACGGCGCAGGACTGGACGATATCGGCCTCGAGCGAGCCGTCGGCATCGATCGCCTCGCCATCCGCGGTCAGCGTGACGTCGGCGACGAGCCGGCCGATGGAGACCAGCCCGAAACGCTCCGCGAGTGCCGCGCGCTCGGCTTCGTTGGCCTCGAGCTGGAGGGGCCGGGCCGGGAGGTGACGGCGGTCGATCGGGCGGGGGAATTCAGGCGCGCTCATCGGTCGATCCTTGCCTGCACGAGCGCTTCGGGATCGGTCGCCGCGAGGTTCGCTTCCAGCCCGCGGATGCGGATTGCCAGTTCTGCCGGCCCGGTCCGACCGCTGCCGGCTCCGTCGTCGAAGGTGACGTTGCGCTCCAGCGCCCCTGCCAGCGCTTCATCGCCGCTGGCGTGGAGAGCCCGGCGGTAGGCGTCGAGGCGGCCGCCGAGCGATTCCATCAGCCGGCCCATGTGCTTGCCGACGACGACGTCGCCAACGCCGCTTTCGCGCAACTGGCCGTCCATGTCCTCGACGAACAGCTCCGTCAGCAGCGCCGTCTCGGCCGCCCGGCCGGCGTCCTCCAGCCGCAGCAGGACGAGGCTGAGCACGGCGGTTATCATGTCGAAGCGGCCGGCCACGGAATCGGCCACCCCGCACGTCGCGTACCACTCAGGCTCGCGGGCGATCTCGACCGTCCGGTGCCAAAGCGGGCGCAGCGCCTCGCGCGGGTTCGGCGTGGAGCGGAGCAGGCGGGAGAACAGGTTCATCGGTGCGGCAGGTCCATTCAGCGGCGGTTCAACGCCCCGGCGCGAAGCGCGCCGTTGCACAGCGGCGCGCCAGCCCCTAAGGCCTGCGCCGATATAGGCGCGGCGGCCTTTCTGGCAATGCGCACCTTGGATCGGAGACGGTTTCGACACATGACGGGTAAGTTTCGCTTCGCGGCCCTGCTGGGCGCCACGGCGCTGGCGGCGGGATGCAGCACGATCAACGATCACCGCGGCTTCATCGCGGAAGAATCGCTGATCGGCGGAATCCAGCCCGGCATCGACAACCAGCAGTCCGTGGAAGGCACGCTTGGCCGGCCGAGCTTCATCAGCCAGTTCGGCCAGCCAACCTGGTATTACGTGTCCAGCTTCACCAAGCAGGCGCCATTCGGTCGTCCGCAGATTTACGAACATTCGGTCCTTGCCGTCAGCTTCGACGAAGCGGGCAACGTCGTGGGGGCCAAGCGTTCCGGCGTGGACGATGTCGTCCGCATCAGCCCCGACAGCGACGAGACACCGACTCTGGGCCGTGAGCGGACGTTCCTGCAGGACCTGTTCGGCAATATCGGCCAGGTCGGTGCCGCCGGCGCCGGCGCCCAGGGCGGTCCGGGCGGCAGCGGGCCGTAGCCTGCGCTTGAAGCCGTTTCCCGTCCGTCCCATATGGCCGCACATGGACGGACAGACTGACAATCGCGGCATGCCCAGCTGGCATGGCACCACCATCATCGGCGTGCGGAAGGGCGGCAAGACCGTCATTGCCGGCGACGGCCAGGTTTCGATGGGCAACACCGTGATGAAGCCCAATGCGCGCAAGGTCCGCCGGATCGGCAAGGACGACAAGGTCGTCGCCGGATTCGCCGGGGCCACCGCCGATGCCTTCACCCTGTTCGAGCGGCTCGAGAAGAAACTCGAGCAGTATTCCGGCCAGCTCCTGCGCGCGGCGGTCGAACTCGCCAAGGACTGGCGGACGGACAAGTACCTGCGCAACCTCGAGGCGCTGATGATCGTGGCCGACGCGGACACCCTGCTGGTGCTGACCGGCAACGGCGACGTGCTTGAGCCGGAGGGTGGGGTCGCGGCCATCGGTTCAGGCGGCAACTATGCCCTGTCCGCCGCCCGCGCGCTCGACCCCTACGAGGAAGACGCCGAGAAGATCGCCCGCCGGGCGATGGAAGTCGCCGCGGAAGTCTGCGTCTTTACGAACGATCGGGTGACCGTCGAGGTCGTCTAGACCCGCCGGAAGGACCGCTCGACACGAACGGGCCGGAAGGCAATAGTCGGCCGATGGATCGGCGCGGCTTTCTTGTTTCCACCACGGCCACCGGGCTGCTTGCTGCCTGCGCCACCCCAAACGTCCGCCTAGCGGCGAGCCCCACCGCCTGCCTGCCGAGAGTGCTGGTTTGGCGCAATCGCGTGATCCGGCTGGTCGCCGGCCTTCGACCCTATCGCCGCTCCGGCTTCGTCGTCCGCGCCGAACCCTTCGGGGCCAAGCGGCTGGTGCACAACTACGGACACGGCGGGTCGGGCATTACGCTCAGCTGGGGCTCGTCGAAGCTGGCGGTCGACCTTGGGCTGCCCGGCACGGCTGGACCGGTCGCGGTGCTGGGCGCGGGGGTCATGGGTCTGTCCACGGCCCGGCTGGCACAGGAGCGCGGCCGGCGGGTGACGATCTATGCCGCCGCGCTGCCGCCCGACACCACCTCCAACGTCGCCGGTGGCCAGATCATGCCCGCGCTGCTCTATCGCGACGACTCGGTCGACGATGCCTGGCGCGCGCAGTTTGCCGCCGCGCTCGACTATTCCTGGCGGCGGTTCCAGATAATGGTCGGGGACCATTACGGCGTACGCTGGCTGCCCACCTTTGAGGAGGGCATTGGCCGGCGTACCGGGCCCGAAGCGATGCTCCATGCCGGTGCGGTCGACCTCGCCGGGCTGCACAGTCCATTTCCCGGCCATGAGGTCGAACGCTATCAGACAATGTACGTCGAGATGGGGCGCTACCTGGCGCAGCTGACCGACGATTTCATCACCGCTGGTGGCACAATCCAGGTGCAGAATTTCGACGCTCCGGACCATGTCGCCGCCTTGCCGGAGGCGGTGGTGTTCAATTGCACCGGCCTCGGCGCGCGCTCGTTGTTCGGGGACGCGGAGCTGGTTCCCATGCGCGGGCAGCTCGCCGTGCTCCTGCCCCAGCCCGAGGTGCAATACGCCTACGAACTGCGCGGCGGCTACATGTTCCCCCGGCCCGACGGCATCCTGCTGGGCGGAACGTACGAACGGGGGCAGGAGGAAGCGACCACGACCGAAGCGGCGATCTCGCGCATCCTTGCCGCCCATGCCGCGATCAACGGCGCCTGTACGCCTTGAAGCAATCGCCCGCGCACCCCAATTGGCGGCGCATGACGGGATCATCCATCGAAAACCTCACCCCCAAGGCCATCGTTTCCGCGCTCGACGAGCACATCATCGGCCAGGCGGAAGCGAAGCGCGCCGTCGCGGTGGCATTGCGCAACCGCTGGCGGCGGCAGCGCCTCCACGCGGACCTGCGTGACGAGGTGACGCCCAAGAACATCCTGATGATCGGCCCCACCGGCTGCGGCAAGACCGAGATCAGCCGCCGGCTGGCGAAGCTGGCCGAGGCGCCGTTCGTAAAGGTCGAGGCGACCAAGTTCACCGAGGTCGGCTATGTCGGCCGGGACGTGGAGCAGATCGCCCGCGACCTGGTGGAAGAGGCGATCCGGCTCGAGAAGGACCGCCGCCGCGAGGCGGTGCGCGAAGCCGCCAGCAAGGCGGCGATGGACCGCCTGCTCAAGGCCCTCGTCGGCGAGAACGCCAGCGAGGCGACCCGCGAGGCTTTCCGCGAGCGCATCGTCCAGAACGCCATGAACGACACCGAAGTCGAGATCGAGGTCGAGGACGCGCCGCAGATGCCGTTCGACATCCCCGGCGGCGGCAATGTCGGCATGATCAACCTGTCGGAGATGTTCGGCAAGGCGATGGGCAAGAACAACCTCAAGCGGCGCAAGCTCAAGGTCCCCGACGCGTGGGACAAGCTGGTCGACGAGGAGGCCGAGAAGCGCATGGACCAGGATGACGTCGCCCGCGTGGCGCTGGCCAACGCCGAGACGAACGGCATCGTCTTCCTCGACGAGATCGACAAGATCGCCGTGTCCGACGTTCGCGGTGGTTCGGTCAGCCGCGAAGGAGTGCAGCGCGACCTGCTGCCGCTGATCGAGGGCACGACGGTCTCGACCAAGTATGGCCCGATGAAGACCGACCACGTGCTGTTCATCGCCAGCGGCGCGTTCCACGTCGCCAAGCCGAGCGACATGCTGCCCGAACTGCAGGGGCGCTTGCCGATCCGGGTCGAACTGCGCAGCCTGACCGAGGAGGACTTCGTCCGTATCCTCAAGGAGACCAAGGCGAACCTGGTCGAGCAGTACCGCGCATTGCTCGGGACCGAGGACGTGACGCTCGACTTCGCCGATGATGCGGTGCGCGAAGTCGCCAGGATCGCTGCGCAAGTCAACGAGAGCGTCGAGAACATCGGTGCCCGCCGTCTGCAGACGGTGATGGAGCGGCTGCTTGAGGAACTGAGCTTCGAGGCCGAGGACCGGACGGGCGAGACGGTGACGATCGACGCCGCCTATGTTCGGGAGCGCCTCTCCGACCTCGCCGGCGACAGCGACCTCAGCAAATACATTCTCTGAGGCAGGTTCCGCACACTCAGGGGTGGGGCGCCAGGCCGATTTCGACACCAGTCTTGTCCGTCCGGGCAAACCGGTCGACGAGATCTGCGCTCGCCTCGTTCAGCCCGACGACCTGCACGCTGCGCCCGTTGCGGCGCATCCGCTCGACCACCTTGTCGAGCACGTCGACGCCGGAGATGTCCCAGAAGTGCGCCCGCGTCACGTCGATCAGGACGTGGTCGGCAGGGTCCGGCCGGAGGCTCTCCGGCCCCATCGCGCGACTCAGGCGGTCGACCGAGGCGAAGAAGATCTGCCCGGTGATCGTGTAGATCGCCGTCTCGGCCTCGCGCCGCCGCTCGACCGAGAACATCGAGCGGACCTTGCCGGCAAAGAAAACGCCCGACAGGAGAACGCCGACCAGCACGCCCAGCGCGAGGTTGTGCGTTGCCACGACTACAACGACCGTGGCGATCATCACGACCGACGACTGCCAGGGGTGGCGCCGGACATTCGGGATAGAGTTCCAGCTGAAGGTGCCGATCGAGACCATGATCATCACCGCGACCAGCGCGGGCATGGGCACGCGGCCGACCCACTCGCCGAGCAGCGCGAGCATTATCAGCAAAGACAGGCCGGCGGCGAAGGTCGACAGTCGCCCGCGCCCGCCCGAGGTTACGTTGATGACCGACTGCCCGATCATCGCGCAGCCGCCCATGCCGCCAAACAGCGCAGCGACGACATTGGCCGCGCCCTGTCCGGCGCACTCGCGGCGCTTGTCGCTGTCGGTGTGCGTCATGTCGTCGACGATTTGCGCGGTAAGCAGCGATTCGAGCAAACCGACGGCGGCCATCGTCAGCGAGTACGGCAGGATGATGCTAAGCGTCTCCAGCGTCAGCGGGACCTTCGGCAGCACCAGATAAGGAAGCCCCTCGGGCAGTTTGCCCATGTCGCCGACGGTATGGACCGGGATCGCCAGACCGATCGAAAGTGCGCTGAGCACCAGAATCGCGGCGAGCGGCGAGGGAATTGCCGTCGTCAGTCGGGGCAGGAGATAGATGATCGCCAGGCCCGCCGCGACCATGGCGTATGTCTCCCACCCCACGTCAACGAGCTGCGGCACCTGCGCCAGGAAGATCAGGATCGCCAGCGCGTTGACGAAGCCGGTGATGACCGAGCGGGAGACGAACTGCATCAGCAGGTCGAGCCGCAGGACCGAGGCGATCGCCTGGATCACGCCCATCAGGATCGTCGCGGCAAAGAGATATTCAACCCCGTGCTCGCGCACCAGCGGGACGACGACGACCGCAACTGCCGCCGTGGCGGCCGAGATCATCCCGGTCCGCCCGCCGGTGAACGCGATCACCATGGCAATCGCGATAGACGCGTAGAGCCCGACGCGTGGGTCGACGCCGGCGATGAGCGAAAAACCGATCGCTTCGGGAATGAGGGCGAGGGCGACGACGAGCCCGGCGAGGATGTCGGCGCGGACGTTGGAAAGCCAGTCCCGCCGCAGCGACTCGACGATAGTCATGATGATCCAGACAGCATTGGGCGGCGCGTCGAACGCGCCGGAGGATGGATTTTTTCAGCGAGGAACCGCCCTGCCTTGCTGCACTGCACAACACAAGGCCTGCGATTGCCCGATGCGGTTCAGCCGCACCAGGCGCACCACTCCCAGGCGGGCGGCCTGAAGGCGGTAATGACCCGGCCGCAGGCGATCGCTCCAAACCAGGCGAGAAGCGATACCGCAGCAAAAACGCGTGCGGCACGTGGCGGAGGCGCATCCTCCGGCAACGCTTCAAGCCTGCGTGCGGTGGTGGCGTAAAAACCGGCCATGTTCATCCCGGCCACCGCCATCAGCAGCAGCTTTGTCTGGAAGGCAGGATTGTACAGGTACTGGTCGGGTGCGGAGACCACGAACATCAGTCCGCTGGAGACGCTCAGAGCAAACCCGAGCACGCCGAACGGCACGAGCCGGTGCAAGGCGGAGAGCTTCAGGCCCTTGACCCAGCCGATCATGCGCAAGTCGAAAGCGCCGACCGCGCCGATCAACAGACACAGGCCGGTGAAGTGGACGATTTCGACGATCGGCCAGCCCCATTGCGAATACATGATGTCGTAGATGCCGCTGCGGATCGCGAATTCGACGATTGCGACGGGATCGAACAGCGGGTCGCGGGGCATCTCAGCCATCGGACGCCATGAGCACGGTGTTCGTGTAGAGCAGCAACTTGCCGCAAGCGACGCTGCCCAGCCACAGGGCCAGCGCCGTGGTGCCCGTCCAGCGGGCGCGGGGCGGCAGCGGCGCCGCGCCCGAAAACCATGTGCGCGCAATGTGCCGCACCAGCAGCGCTGCGCCGATGAGGCAGACGAACTTGAGCGCGAAGATCCAGTTGGTCAGCGCCTTGGCCGGATAGCCGAGCAGAAGGCCGATGCCCGACAGGATCGCCAGGACGGCGCCCGCCTTCATCCAGGGAATGAACTGGGCAAAGCGCTCGATCCGCGTCGCGCTCGCCACGCCCATCGTTCGCAAGGACACGGCGATCCCGCCTCCTACGAGCAGCGCCATGCCCCAGGCGTGGAAGATCAGCAGCACGAAATAGGCGTAGAAGTCCTCGCGGACGAACACCGAGGCGGGCGTCTGTTCGATCCAGCGAAACCATTCCATCGCCCTCTCCCCCGCGCCGGTTTAGCGCGCAGCGGAGAGAGAGACTATTGCGAAACGTACCAGTATTTCTCGTGGCACGACTGGCAGGCGCCGTCGAAGCCCGTCACGAGCTGGGCGAGGGTGGCGGTATCCTTTGCATCGGCCGCCGCGACGATGGCATCGGCCTGGCCTTGCATGACCCTGGCATATGCGCGGAAGCCCGCCGGGTTCGCATCGATCGCGGCCTGGATCTGTTCGCGGCTGGCAACGCCTTCGGGTACCTTGCCGCCGACGAGATCGGGACCCGATGCCCGCAGAACGGGCGCCTCCGCAAGGCGCTTGGCGGTATCCGACATCGACGTTGCGCTCTCGTGCAGCCTCGCGATTGCGGCGGTGTCTATCTGCGAAGGATCGGGCGCGCCTTCCTCGTCGACAGCATTGTTGCCGACGTCCCAGATCGCCAGCGCGGCCGGATTGATGGAATCGACCATTGTCCGGCGAACATCGAGACCGGAAGGGGGAGGGACCGCGCCGGTCGTCGTGCAGGCCGCCACGGCCAGCAGAACGACCGCCACCGTTGCTATGCTCGAAAACTTCATCAAATCCCTCCTCATCGCTTTTTTCAGGTCGTCGGGTCGTCGCCGTTTTCCCGGCGGATCTTCTGCACCAGTCCCTTCTGGTCGGGATACCAGAACTCGAGGTGGCAGCTCTCGCATACCCCGTCGAGCTGGTCGACCAGCGGGGTCGCCTTGACGCCGTCATGCGCTTTTGCCGCTGCCGCCAAATCGGCCATGTGCGCCGAAAGCACCCCGGCGAAATTCCGGAAGTCATCGGGCCGCGCGTCGAGGTAGGACTGGACCTTGGCCGAAGTCGTGCCGCCCTCGACGTCCTCGTCTGAGATCTTCACGCCCGGCTTGACGACGACCAGCTTTTCCAGCCCGGCCAGTTCGTCGGCGCCCGCCTTGACCGCCAGGGCGCGCTTCTCGACTTCGGCCCACTGTTCGTCGGACAGCTTGGTCGGGTCGACTTCCGCATTCTCGTTGAGCGCGGTGTTGGTGATTTCCCACAAGGGATCGGCGTTACCGTCGATCTTCTCGGTCATGATCTCGTGGACCGTGGCCTGTTCGGGCTCCTGCGGCGCCTCGCCTTTCGAACAGGCGGCAGCGGCGAATAGAAGGGGCAGCAGGGTCAGCGCTTTCATCGTACATCCTCCGCCCGGAAGTGGGCCCCCGTTCGATGGGCCCCGCACCTGCCGCGCGGCAAGGACTTTACGGTAACGCGAGCGCTACACAGCGTTACAATATCACTCCGCGGCCTCGTCCAGACTCTCGCGTTCATGCGCCTGTCTGGTCCACATCTCGGCATAGAGTCCATCCTTGCGCAGTAGTTCGACGTGCGTACCCTGCTCTGCCAGGAGACCTTCGTGCATGACATAGATCAAATCGCTGTCGGCGATGGTCGAGAGCCGGTGCGCGATGGACAGGCTGGTGCGATGGCGCGAGACGCGCTTGAGCGTGCCGAGAATGTCCTGTTCGGTGCGCGTGTCGAGCGCGCTGGTTGCCTCGTCGAGCAGCAGGATCGGCGGGTTCTTCAGCAGCGTGCGCGCGATGGCCACGCGTTGCTTTTCGCCGCCAGAAAGCTTGAGCCCGCGCTCGCCGACTTCGGTATCGAAGCCTTCGGGCAGCTTGCGGATGAAAGGCAGGATCGCCGCGTCGCGCGCAGCCGCGATCACCTCGTCCTCGCTCGCGCCTTCCCGGCCATAGGCAATGTTGTAGCCGATTGTTTCGTTGAACAGGACGGAGTCCTGGGGAACGATGCCGATGTGGCGGCGCAGCGTTTCCTGCGTCACTTCGCGGATGTCCTGCCCGTCGATCAGGATGCGCCCGCTCCACGGATCGTAGAACCGGAACAGCAGGCGGCCGATCGTGCTCTTGCCTGCGCCAGAAGGGCCCACGATGGCAACGTGGCCGCCTGCCGGTACCTCGAAGCTGAGCCCGTGCAGGATCTCCCGATTGCGGTCGTAGCCGAACACGACGTCGTCAAACACCACCGTGGGCCGGTCGACCACCAGTGCCGGCGCACCGGGAGCGTCCTTCACTTCGACCTCGGAATCGATCAGGCGGAACATCATGGCCATGTCGATCAGCCCCTGGCGGATCGTGCGATAGACCCAGCCGAGCATGTCGAGCGGACGGAACAGCTGCGTTAGGTAGGTCTGGATCAGAACCAGGTCGCCCGGGCTGAGCTCGCCCAGGCTCCACTTCCATACGGTGAAGGCCATGGCGGCCGCCATCAGCAGGTTCATGATCAGCGCCTGCGCTATGTTGAGCAGGCCGAGCGAGTTCTCGCTCTTGATCGCCGCCTCCGCGTAAGCGCGCGCGGCCGAACCGTAGCGCTCCCGCTCGCGATGCTCCGCGCCGAAGTACTTCACCGTCTCGTAATTGAGCAGCGAGTCGACCGCCCGGGCCAGGGCCGTGCCGTCAAGCTCGTTCATCTGCGCGCGCAGCTTGGTGCGCCATTCGGTGATCGTGCGGGTGAGCCACACGTAGACCACGACAGTGACCGCCGTCGCCGCGACCATTTCCCAGCCGAACTTGAAGTAGAAGATGGCAGCCACGACCGCGAGCTCGACCACGGTGGGCATGATGTTGAACAGCAGGAAGTAGATCATCGAATTGATCGACTTCGTCCCGCGCTCGACGACCTTGGTCACCTCGCCCGTGCGGCGAGAGAGGTGAAAGCGGAGACTGAGCTGGTGAAGCCGTCCGAAGACGTCCTCGGTCAGGTGGCGGACCGCGTCCTGCCCGACGCGTTCGAAGATGATGTTGCGCACGTTGTCGAAGGCGACGACGGCGAACCGGCCGGCCGAATAGGCGAGCACCATGCCGAGTGCGACGGCAACCGCGCCGCCCGCTTCTCCCGCCATCGCGTCGACCGCGCGGGCGTAGGCGAAGGGGAGGGCGAGCACGACCGTCTTGGCCAGCAGCACGAACAGCGCGGCGAGGGAAATCCGCCAGCGCAGGTCGGGCCTGTTCTTGGGCCACAGATAGGGAAGGAAGCGGCGTACGGTGCCCCAGTCGGCGGGATCGCGCTGGTCCTTGTCTTCCTTGTTCTCGCCACCGCTCATTGCCAGCCAAGTGGGGCCTCGCGGCCCCCTTGGCAATGGCGCGGCGTCAGAGCCTCTGGCCGAAGCGGCGGATCGGGTCGTACGTCGAGTTGTCGTTGCGCGGCAGGTCGAAGAGGATCTTCCGCTCTTCGAAATCGATCGCCACGCGCGAGAACAGACGCATCTCGCGCACGCCGAGGACGAGGGCCGGCTTGTCGTGCAGGTCCAGCGCGTGGAACGAGGGCGAATCGGCGAAGACGATCGGCAGGTTGCTCAATTCGAGCCGACCGAAAGTCAGCGACCGGCCCTGACGCGCGGTTCCCGCCAGCGTCGCCCCGTTGACGTCGGTCATCACGGTGTCGCCCATCGGCTTGGCCCGCTTCAGCTTCTCGAGCAGGGCATGATTGCCCACGCTGCCCTGCGCGCCGGTGTCGATCAGCACTTGCACCTTTACGCCGTTGAGCCGCGCTTCGGTGATGATCAGCTGGCCCAGACGCGGACGCGCCCTGACGATGATTTCGTAGCCCTTGTTGCCGCCGAGTTCGCGGGCACCTGCCACGAGCATCCGGTTGTTGCGGAAATCGAGCAGGACGCGCTGTCCCTGCAGGCTGTCGAGCCCCACGATCCCATCCGCGCCGCCGATGTTGGCCCGTTCGACGAGCGGGGCGTTGCGGATGTTGATGGTGCGTGTGCCGAGCGAGAACTCGGGGACTTCGGCCACCTCGATCGCTCGTCGGCTGGCCATTCCGACGAGGACCGCCGGCCTGCGTTCGTTCAGTTGCAGGCGGTCGGCCAAGCCTTTGGACAGGACGGTCGCCTGAGCGCCGGTATCGATCATGAAGCGAAACGGGCCCTGGCCCTTTATCGTGACGGGCACGGTCAGCCGCTCGTAACGCTCTGCCGTCAGTTCGATTGTCTCGGCATCTTCCGAATTGACGGGACCATGCTCGAACGTCGCGGCGGCCGTGGTGCTCCCTGCGGCAACCGCGGCAAGGAAATGGAACCAGCTCATAGCCTCTCTCCGTCGTGCCTTGCGGCACCCGGCCGGGGGCACGGCGTGCAGCCTACCACGACTCGGCGCAAAGCAGAAACGGGGTTCAGGCGGCGGCTGAAACCGCTGGGGTGCGGCGGCGGACGAAGGAGAGGAC
>CAWAMV010000003.1:0-22500 GCA_963783195.1 uncultured Alphaproteobacteria bacterium | reverse complement strand
TCGAGATCGTTGATCGAGGCCAGGCGCCGGGCCATCAGGCCCTGGTGGTCGAACTCCCAGTTCTCGTTCCCGTAGGAGCGGTACCACCGGCCGTCGGTCGAGTGCCATTCGTACGCGAACCGAACAGCGATCCGGTGCGATGTGAAGGCCCACAGTTCCTTGATTAGCCGGTATTCGAGTTCCGCGGCCCATTTCCTTGCGAGGAAAGCCTAAATCTCCTCACGCCCGGTCAGGAACTCGCTGCGATTGCGCCACCGACTATCGGCCGTGTAGGCGAGTGCCACCTTCGCCGGCTCGCGCCCGTTCCACGCATCTTCCGCTATGCGTACCTTCCGGGTGGCCGTTTCTTCATTGAACGGGGGAAGAGGTGGACGTGACATGGCTGCCTGCTCGTTTGATCTCGGTGTGCTCAAGGCGTCTGCCTCGCCGCCCCTTTGTCGCCGGTCTTGCCCGGCGGGGCGATCTTGTCGGACGGGAGCTCGGCCATGCGTGCGGCCTCTGCCAGCACATAGGCGCGGATCGCTTCGACCTGCTTTTCCGACAGCCAGGGTTTGAACGAGATCATCCCGTTGTCAGCCAAAGCACCGTCGTAAACGACGGATTTCCACGCTCCGGCATCCGTCGCGACCTGCGAGCGGAAGAGGTTCGGGTTCACCGGGCCGCCATGGCAGATGTTGCAGAACGCCAGGTACTGGTTCGCCCCTTCCGCAACCTGATCGGGTGCGAATTGCTCGTCGGACCTAGGGAAGGGTGGCGGCGTGAAGGCCGGCAGCGGCGGCAACTTGGCCGAACCGCCGAGTTTGAACGCCAACAACACGCCATCGGGCGCTGGGCGGCGCATGAACGGGCTGTTCGTCGCGACGCCCATCGACCCGCCGTAACCCGCAAGGACGGCGACGTATTGCTCCCCATTCACGCGGTAGGTGATCGGCCCGGCGAGGATTCCGCGTCCGCCATCGAACGTCCACAGCTCCTTGCCGGTATCCGCCGCGTAGGCATGAAACCAGCCATACGGATCGCCCTGGAACACCAGGTTTCCACCGGTCGCCAGCGTGCCGCCATTCCAAGGCCATTCCTTCTCGATCGTCCAGACAGCCTTCTGCTTCACCGGGTCCCAGGCGACCAGGGCGCCGCGATTCATCGCTGCCAGCGCCGCCCGGCGCTCGAGGGGCGTGTCGCCTGGCACAGAGCCGGCGGGCGGCGCCTGAAAGGCAACCCCGGTGTTCCACCTTCCGATGTGTCTCTCGTAGTTCACGTCGTCTCCGAGCGAGAGCGGCACTTCCATCATCGGGATGTAGACGAGCCCTGTCCGGGGCGAATAGCTCATCGGCATCCAAGCGTGCGCACCGATACCCGACGGGAAGATGACGTAGGGCTTGTCCTTGTAGCGTACGCCCGGTCTCTCGACCGGGCGACCCGTCGCAAGGTCGATCCGTTCGGCCCAGTTCTGCCGCGAATAGGGCTCGGCGCTGATCAGCTTTCCGTTGCTGCGGTCGATGACGTAGAAGAACCCGTTCTTGGGCGCCTGCATGACCACCTTGCGCGGCTTTCCGTCGATCACGAGATCGGCGAGCGTCATCTGCTGGGTAGCGGTGTAGTCCCAGCTTTCGCCGGGGTTTAGCTGGTAGTGCCACTTGTACTTGCCGGTATCGGGATCGAGCGCCAGGATCGAGGCAAGGAACAGGTTGTCGCCCTTGCCGTCGCTGCGGGCGCGGTGGTTCCATGGGGATCCGTTGCCCACGCCGACGAGGATCTGGTCGAATTCGGCATCGTAGACCACCGAGTCCCAGACAGTCCCTCCGCCCCCCATTTCCCACCACTTGCCGGCCCAGGTCTGGCCCGCCGACCCGGCCCAGACCTCGTCGCTGGCCGCGCCATCTGGCCCGTCGGCCGGGTTGGGCGGCACGGTGTAAAAGCGCCAGGCGAGATCGCCAGACACCGCGTCATAGGCCGAGACATAGCCCCGCACGCCGAGCTCCGCCCCGCTGTTGCCGATGATCACCTTCCCGTGGACCACGCGGGGGGCCATCGTAATGGTGTAGGGCTTGGCGATATCGGCGGTCTGCACGTCCCAAAGTTTGGCGCCGGTCCCGGCATCGAGCGCGACGAGCCGGGCGTCGATCGTGCCGACGAAGACCTTGCCGTCCCACACCGCGACGCCGCGGTTGACCACGTCGCAGCAGGCGGCAGCGCCCTGCGAGCCCTTCACCTGCGGATCGAATCTCCAAAGCACTTCGCCCGTCGCGGCGTCGACCGCGAAGACCTTCGACCATGCGGTCGAAAAATACATCGTCCCGTCGACGACGATCGGGGTCGCCTCCTGCCCGCGGTTCGTGTCGAGCGGGACCGAAAAGGCAAGGCCCAGTTGGTCCACGTTGCTTTCGTTCACCTGGTCGAGCGGTGAGAACCGCTGTTCGGCATAGGTCCGGCCGTGGCCGAGCCAGTTGTCCGGATCGCGTTCGGCGGCGTCCAGCCGCGCCTGGTCTATCCGCCCGAACTCGGCGCCGCTCGCTGCCAGCCCGTAATCGGCCGGCACGTCGCAACCCGCCAGCAGCATGATCGTGGCGGCAAAAGCCTTCAGGCGCATTCGGTTCTCCCCCCGGGTCTTTGAAGGCAGTTTGCCGCCTGGCACGCGCAAGGCAAGCTATGACTTTCGTCGCACCCACGGCTCGTCGGTCGCGTCCCTGACGATCATGTCGGGGTAGGGCCGGCAAAGCAGGGCAGCATCGTCGGGCGCGCCGTCGAGCCAGTCGCCCCAGTCGCCCACGGGCAGGATCACCGGCATACGGGTGTGCACATCGGCAACGTGCTGGCAGGCCTCCGTCATGACCATCGAATAGGCCGGTCCCCACTCGGGCGTATCGCGCCAGATGCCGGCGACTGCGAAAACCGCCTGGTCTGGCAGCGAAAACCACGTGCGGGTCATCGCTCCTTTCTGGCCTTCGGCTTCGGCAAATTCGCTGACGGGTATCAGACACCGCCGCTCCTGGAAGGAGAAGCGCCACATGAAGCTGTCGAGCTTGTCGGCGCGGGTGTTGTTGACCGGCCTTGGTTTCAGCGGCTGACCGTTCTTGCCCTTGAGGACGAGCGGAAAGCCCCAGGTCATCGACCGAAGGGTCCCCTGCGCCACGACCAGCCCCGGATAGCCGGGATAAACCTCTGCCCCTGCATTGCCGACCGAGCCGAGTTGCGCGTCGAACAAGTGCGCAACTTCGTCTGCGTTCTTCGTCATGCGGTAGAGGTTGCACATTTCATTGTCTTACGGCCCGGAACCGCAGCCCGACAAGCGAGTCGAATCAACGATTGCCGCAAGGAGGTTCGAATCATGGCCGCACGCGCATATTGGCAGGGGCAGATCAGGCTGGCGCTGGTTTCGATCCCCGTCGAAATCTACACGGCCACGAAGTCCGGGGCGTCGATTTCATTCAATCAGATCCACGAACCTTCCGGCAAACGCATCCATTACGAAAAGGTGGTCGAGGGAATCGGCCCGGTCGATCGCGACGAGATCGTCAAAGGATACGAGATCTCCAAGGGCAACTATGTTCTGGTCGATCAGGACGAGATCGATGCGGTCAAGGTGGAGAGCAAGAAGACGCTGGAACTGGTCCAATTCGTCGACGCGCACGAGATCGACGTGTTCTATTTCGAAAAGCCCTATTACGTCGTGCCGGCGGACGATCTGGCCGAAGAGGCGTTCATCGTCCTGCGCGAGGCCCTGCGCCAGGCGAAGAAGGTGGGCCTGGGCCAGCTTTCGCTGCGTGGGCGCGAATACCTCGTGTCGCTCAAGCCGTGCGGCAAAGGCCTCGTGCTGGAGACGTTGCGCTACGAGAACGAGGTTCGGCGCGCGCAGAGCTATTTCGACGAGATCCCGGATACCAAGCCGAGCAAGGACATGCTCGACCTTGCCAAGACGCTGATCGATCAGAAATCGGCCCCCTTCGACCCCGGCGAATACAAGGACCGCTACGTCGAGGCGTTGCACAAGCTGATCGAGAAGAAGTCCAAGGCCAAGGGCAAGAAGATCCTCGAGGACGTCGAGGAGCCCTCGAACCGCGGCGGCGACAACGTGATCGACCTCATGGCGGCGCTCAAGAAGTCGGTCGGCAAGGATAGCGGCAAAAAGGAACCAACGAAGAAAACGGCCGCCAAGAAGGCACCTGCGAAGAAGCGCGCCTGATGCCGCTTAACGATCCCGCGTTGGTGCACTGGATGGACTTCGATCTCGTATCGCGTCTTGGTATGGCCGCCATCCTTGGCTTGCTGCTGGGACTCGACCGGGAGATCCGGGGATACGCAGCTGGCCTGCGCACGCACGGGATCATCTGCTTTGCCTCAGCGGCAATGACGATCTCCATCATCTCGCTTCGCCTGGAAATGAACGGCACGCGGATGGATCCCTTGCGCATCTTCGAGGCGACCGGCGCGTTCGTCGGGATCCTGGGGGCAGGGCTGATCGTGTTCAGCAAGGGCGAAGTGAAGAACCTGACTACCGCCGCCCACCTGTGGCTCGCAGCAGTCGTCGGAATTGCCTGCGGCGCCGGACAGTGGCCGCTGGTCGCGGTCGCCGCGGTCATCTCGCTGTTGCTTCTTACCGTTCTGCACGCCGTCGAGCGCAAGTTCTTTCCAGACAAGGACTTCACAACATGAGTCGAAACGATCCCCTGGCCGAATACAACCGCAAGCGCGACTTCAAGAAGACCGCTGAACCGGCGGGAAAGCGTGCAAGCTCGAATGGCGGCAATCGGTTCATCGTCCAGAAGCACGAAGCTACGCGCCTGCATTGGGATTTCCGGTTGGAGGCCGATGGCGTGCTCAAGTCATGGGCGGTGACCAAGGGACCGAGCCCCGATCCCGAGATCAAGCGCCTCGCCGTGCGGACGGAAGATCATCCGATGGCCTATGCCGATTTCGAGGGGATCATCCCGGAAGAGGAATATGGCGGCGGCACGGTCATGCTGTGGGATCGCGGCAGCTGGGCACCGGTGGAAGGGAAGAGCTGGAAGGACATTGATAAGGGCCATCTCCACTTCACGCTCGACGGCGAGCGGATGAAGGGCGAGTGGCTGTTGATAAGGCTGAAGAAAAAGCCGGGAGAAAAGCGGGAGAACTGGCTTCTGCGCAAGCTCAACGACAAGTTTGCCGAGGAAGGAGACCCGTTGGTCCAGCGCGCACTGACCAGCGTTCTGACCGGTCGCTCCATGGCCGAAATCGCCGCCGACGAGGATGGCTCCTATTCGCTCAAGGGGAAGAAGGGCGCGGTCTTCGCCGCGGAGATGGCCAAGGCCGCCGAGCGCAACGCCAAGGTAGGCGGCAAAAGCGCGCAGAAGCCGCGGGCGAAGAAGAACGCACCGATGCCGAAGGTCCGCTCGCCGCAGTTGGCGACGCTGTTCGACGAGGTTCCGACCGGCAACGCGTGGATGCACGAGATCAAGTTCGATGGCTATCGCGCGCTCGTCGCCTGCAAGGGCGATGCGGTGAAGGTTTATACTCGCAGCGGCAAGGACTGGACCGACAAGTTCCAGCCGCTCGTTGCCAGGTTCGTCGAGCTCGACCTGCCGGCGTGCCTGATCGACGGCGAGATCGTCGCCTACGATGCGGCGGGCAATCCGGACTTCTCCAGTCTGCAGGATGTTCTGAAGCGCGGCCATGGCAGCCAGAAGGAGAGCGACCGGCTGGCTTTCCATGCGTTCGACCTGCTCGAACTGAACGGCGAGGACCTGGCAAAGCTGACCAACATCGAGCGGAAGGAGCGGCTGGAGGCCCTGCTCGCCGGCGCCGAGCCTCCGATCCATGTCGCCGAACATGTCATTGGCGCGGGCGAGAAGCTGTTCGACGCGATGTGCGCCGCGGGGCAGGAAGGGATCATCTCGAAGAAGATCGACGCGAAATATTCCGGCAAGCGAACCAAGGCGTGGGTCAAGGTGAAGTGCACCCGGCGGCAGGAGTTCGTCATCATCGGATGGAAGAAATCCAGCGCGAAGGGCCGTCCGTTCTCCTCGCTCCTGCTTGCCCAGCACGAAGGCAAGAACCTGATATACAAAGGAAACGTCGGCACCGGCTTCAACTCCGACACGCTGCAGGATCTGGCCGCCAAGATGAAGCGGCTCGAACGAAAGACCCCGCCCGCCGAGGTCGACAGGGCATCGAGCAGGGGCGTCACCTGGGTCACCCCCAAGCTGGTCGCCGAGATCGCGTTCGCCGAATTCACCGCCGATGGAAACGTCAGGCACGGAAGCTATATCGGGCTGCGCAGCGACAAGGATGCCGACGAAGTCGTGCCAGAGCGTGCGGATGAAGCGCTCGATACGGCCGCCGAACAGGCTGAAACAGTAAAGATCAGCAGCCCCGAGCGCGTGGTCTTCCCGGAAAGCGGGCAGACGAAAGGCCAGTTGGCCGAATACTACCAGGCGCTCGCCTCGCTCATGCTGCCCTGGGCGGCGCAGCGACCGATCAGCCTGGTCCGCTGCCCGCAGGGCCGGGCGAAGAAGTGCTTTTTCCAGAAGCACGATAGTGGCTCGTTTGGGCCCCACGTCCAGCACGTTCCGATCCGCGAGAAGAACGGCCAGACCGAGGACTACCTCTACGTCGAGGATGCCGCAGGGCTGCTCGCTTGCGTGCAGATGGGCACGATCGAGTTTCACGGCTGGGGATCGCGCAGCGACGCGGTCGAGCAACCCGACCGGATGATCTTCGATCTCGATCCCGACGAAGGGCTCGACTTCGGCGACGTGAAGAAGGCGGCCAAGGACATCCACGACCGGCTGGCCGACATCGGCCTCGTCAGTTTCGCCATGCTCTCGGGCGGAAAGGGCGTCCACGTGGTGGTGCCGCTGACCCGCGGTCATTCGTGGGAGGTGCACAAGGATTTTTCGAAGCGCTTTGCGGAGGCCCTGAGCATGGCCGAGCCCGACCGCTTCGTCGCCAACATGAGCAAGGCCAAGCGCAAGGGAAAGATCTTCATCGACTACCTGCGCAACCAGCGCGGCGCCACCGCAGTGCTGCCGTACAGCGCGCGCGCCCGCGCCGGAGCGCCGGTCGCGGTGCCGATTGCCTGGGGCGAACTCAAGGACATGGAAAACGCCCACCCCTTTTCGATCGACGATGCCAAGCGCCTGCTCGACCGTTCGAAGGGGAAGGGGCTGGCCGGCTGGGGCTTTGCCGAACAGGCGCTGCCTGACCTCTAGCGCGGTCTCGAAGCGCCCGTTCCCCTCGAGGTGCCGTCCGGCGGGCCGATCGGTCCGGACGAGCGCGGATTTGCGGTTTTGCGAGGAAAAACCAGCCCCGGATCTTCACAGATAGCGCCCGTCGAAGCGTCCGCATTATGGCGCGGGTAGGCAACGGACCCGAGCAGTGAGTGTGCTTTTTCACTGCATTGTGGCCTCCAGCGAGGCAAAAAGCGTGGCAATTTTGCTACACTCGACTTTTCTGTCGTTGCCCCGGGCACCATTTGCGGGTTAGAACGTCGTCGGGTTGTTGCTGCAGCGTTCGCTACCTCACGGGTGGCGGCGCGCGAGCGGTCACACCGATCCCGGCGTGGTGCACCGCCACGCCATGTAGTGAGGGAACTGCAAAGATGAGTTTTGGACTTTCCAACATGCGCAAGATGGCGCTCGGCCTTTCGGTCGCGGCGTGCGCTCTTGCCGCCCCAGCCCAGGCGCGTGACGGCGAAGGCTATTTCGGCGCCGACGTGGGCTTCGTTTTCCCCAAGGACACCGATATCGACATCCAGACGGCCGTGAACGCGGCGTCGGTCGATAACGATCGCGGCACCGAATTCGGCGGCGTGCTCGGTTACGACTGGGGAATGATCCGCACCGAGATCGAACTGGCCCGCAAGCAGTGGGATCCGGATTCGCTGGTCGCCGGCGCGCCGGGCATCCCGACCAATGCCGGCACCTACGGCGTGGGCACTTACCCGAACATTGGCGGCAGCCAGAAGCTGCTGACCGCGATGGCCAATGCGCTGCTCGACTTCGGCGGTAACGACGGCGTTGGCTTCTACGCCGGTGTCGGCGCCGGTCGCGCGGAAATGAAGACCCGCCTGTTGCCCGCCGGCCTGACCGGTCCGGTGACGCAGGAAGTGTTCATCAACGATCACGACAGCGCGTGGGCCTGGCAGGCCCTGGCCGGCATTCGCGTGCCGCTGAACGACTGGCTCGAAGTCGGTGCGAAGTACAAGTACATCGACACCAACGAGTTCAAGATGACGGACGACACGGGCCGCTCGGTCAACTTCGACCAGAAGGCGCACTCGTTCCTGCTGAGCGTGATCGCGAACTTCGGTGGCACCGCAGTGGCTCCGCCGCCGCCGCCGCCGCCGCCGCCGCCCCCGCCGCCGCCTCCCCCGCCGCCTCCGCCGCCGCCGCCGCCCGTGGCTGCCCCGGTGTGCAACAAGGGTCCGTACATCGTGTTCTTCGACTGGGATAAGTCGGACATCACGCCGGAAGCCGCGACGATCCTCGACAGCGCCGTCACTGCGTACGGTAACTGCGCGAACGTTCCGATCATGCTCGCCGGTCACACCGACCGTTCGGGTTCGGTCGAATACAACATGGGCCTGGCCGCACGTCGCAACGACAGCGTGCAGAGCTATCTCACCGGTCGGGGCATCCCCGGCAGTGCGATCACCAGCCAGGCGTTCGGCGAATCGATGCCGCGCGTTCCCACCGCCGACGGTGTGCGCGAGCTGCAGAACCGCCGCGTGGAAATCACCTACGGCCCCGGCTCGGGTTCGTAAGCGACTTCACGACGCACAGGAAAGCGGGGCCGGGGGAGCAATCCTCCGGCCCCTTTTCTTTTCTGGCGCATCGACCCGGCGGCAGAAGGGCGCCGCGTCTGTCCCGGCCACCCCCGGTTCAGCGGCATGGGCGGCGCGCCGGCCGCCGGCATCGGTCGATCAGGAAAGGATCATCTTGAGCGCCGAGACGACGAGCATCGCGACCAGCGAATAGCGGACGAGACTCTCGTTGATCCGGCCGTTGAGGGCCGAGCCGAGAACGACGCCCGGTATCGAGCCGATGAGCAGGCTGACAAGAAGCCACACATCCACGTTGCCGAGCCACGAATGGCCGAGCGCCGCCACCAGGGTGAGCGGCACGGCGTGGATGATGTCGGTCCCGACGATGGTCTTGGTGTCGAGCCGCAGCGGGTAGAGCATGGCCAGCATGACCGCGACGAGCGCGCCCGCGCCGACCGAAGTCAGTGTCACCAGCGCGCCGATCACCAGCCCGCCCAGTATCGTCAGGGCGAACTGGCGCTTGCGGACCTGGATCATGCGCGGACCAAGCCTGGCGCGCAGGTTACGCAGCGAAGGGTTCAGCACTGGCTTGGCCGCCATCAGGCCTGCCGTGATCAACAGGGCCATCCCGAGCAGAAGCAGCAGAAGGTCGGATTCGAGCCGTCCGCGGTGATAGAAGCCGAGCCACAGCACGGTCAGAACCGCGGCGGGCAGGCTTCCCAGCGCGAGCCGCCCCACGATGCGCCAGTCGGCCGAGCCGAGGCGGTGATGGATCAGACCTCCGAAGGTCTTGGTGATGGAGGCGAACCACAGGTCCGTGCCCACCGCGACCGCGGGCTGGAAGCCGAACAGCAGGATCAGCAGCGGCGCCATCAGCGAGCCGCCGCCTACGCCGGTCAGGCCGACGAGGAACCCGACGAAGGCGCCGGCCAGCGAATACATGAGGTTGAGCTCAGCCACGCGGCGAGCAGGCGGGACGGAGAGTGGCGAGCCCCAGCATGGCGCACAGGATTGCCGTGTGCGCCGCACCACCGCAAGCGCTCGTTGCGCGGAGAAATTCTTTAGCCGCCCGCGCTCACGCGAACGGCGTCCACTCCTCGCCGTCGCCCAGCGGGGCGAAAATGCCGTCGAGCATGGCCGGTGTGACGCCTTCCGGCCCGGCAGGATCCCAGCGCGGGGCGTTGTCCTTGTCGACCAGCACGGCGCGCACGCCCTCGACGAAGTCGGCCCGCAGCATCATCCGCGCGGCGATGCGGTATTCGGCTGCCATCTCGTCGGCGAAGTGCTGGCGGTTGGCCCCTTCGGCGAATTGGCGCAGCGCGACCTTGGATGTCGTCGGACACTTGGCGCGAACCGCTTTGAGTTCCTTCGCCGCCCAGTCGCTCTCGTCCTCGTGCAGCGCCTGGATAATCGATCTCCAGGTCGTCGGAGGCGAACAGGCGGCCGATGGCTTCTTCGTTGACCACGACCCGCGGGGTGGGGGGCTCGGCGGAAAGATCTGCGAGGATCGCCTCGATCGCACCCGGCTCGGCGATGATCCGTGCCTTGGCCTCTGCGAGGCTCTCGCTCGACAGGTAGTGCGTGGCAAGGCCGGCCCAGTGGCATTCCGCCCCGTCGAACCGCGCGCCGGTCAGCGCGAGAAAAACGCCGGTCCGGCCCTTGAGCCGCGGAAGATACCAGCCCGCGCCGACGTCGGGGAACAGGCCTATGGCGCCTTCGGGCATGGCGAACAGGGTATTCTCGGTCGCCACGCGGAAGCGCGCGGGCTGGGAAATCCCGACGCCGCCGCCCATTGTCACCCCGTCCATGAAGGCCACGATCGGCTTGGGATAGGTGAACATCAGGTGGTTGAGGCGGTATTCGGCGTGGAAGAACGCGCGTCCTGCCGCGCCGCCGTCTTCCAGCGCGGATCGCCGGACGAGCTGCACGTCGCCGCCGGCGCAGAAGCCGCGTCCCTCGGCATGGTCGAGGATCACCGCCTCGACCGCCGGATCGTCGCGCCAGGCGAGCAGCTTCGCGCTCATCGCCTCGCACATGCCCTGGGTCAGCGCGTGGAGGGCCCTGGGGCGGTTCAGTGAGATATGCCCGATCGCGCCGTGAACGTGGAGATGGACCTCCCGGTCTTCGTGGGCTTGTTCGGGGCTCATTGCCGCAGCAGGTCCCGGCCGACGATCATGCGCATGATCTGGTTTGTCCCTTCGAGGATCGAGTGCACGCGCAGGTCGCGCCAGAAGCGCTCGATCGGATAGTCCTGCAGGTAGCCGTAGCCGCCGTGGAGCTGCAGTGCGCGGTCCACCACGGCGCTGCCGCTGTCGGTGGCGAGGCGCTTGGCCATGGCGGCAAAGCGGGTCTTGTCGGGGGCGTTGTCGCTCACCTTTGCCGCCGCGAGATAGAGCAGCGCCCGCGCCGCCTCGAGGTCGGTCGCCATGTCGGCGAGAGTGAACTGGGTGTTCTGGAAGTCGGCGATCGGCTGGCCGAATTGCTGGCGTTCCTTTGTGTAGCGCACGGCTTCGTCGAGGCAGCGCTGCGCCCCGCCGAGCGAGCAGGCGCCGATGTTGAGCCGCCCGCCATCGAGCCCCGACATGGCGATGCGGAAGCCTTCGCCCTCTGCGCCGACCATGTTTTCCGCCGGGACACGCACGTTGTCGAGGTTGAGCGCGGCGGTCGGTTGGGAGTGCCAGCCGAGCTTCTTCTCCTGCGCGCCGAAGCTGACGCCGGGCATGTCCTTTTCGATCACCAGGCACGAGATGCCCTTCGGCCCCTCCTCGCCGGTGCGGACCATGGTGACGTAAATCTCGTTCTCGCCGCCGCCGGAGATGAACTGCTTCGTTCCGCTGACGACGAATTCATCGCCCTCGCGGGTCGCTTTGGTCTTGAGCGCCGCGGCATCGGACCCGCTCGACGGTTCGGTCAGGCAGTAGCTGGCGATCCGCTCCATGCCGATGAGGCTCGGCAGGTACTTGTCCTTCACCGCCTGCGAACCGAAACGGTCGATCATCCAGCTGGCCATGTTGTGGATCGAGATGAAGGCGCTGGTCGAGGGGCAGCCGTAGGCCATCGCCTCCATGATCAACGCCGCCTCCAGCCGGCCGAGGCCAATGCCGCCCGATTGCTCGCTGACGTAGATCGATGCAAAGCCGAGTTCGGCCGCCTTGCGGATCGTGGCACGGGGGAAAATGTGCTTCTCGTCCCACTCGGGGGCGTTGGGGGTGATCTCGTCGGCGGTGAAGCGGCGCGCCATCTCCTGAATGGCGAGCTGGTCGTCGTTGAGCTGGAACTGTCCGGTCATGGAATCCTCGTTTCGGGGCCCATGGCGCGATCCGGTTGCAGTTGCAACCGCCTCAGCCGCACTTGGCGGACGTAATGGTCATGTCGTCGTCGTAGCCGACCGTCACTCGGTCCGGGCGGAAATCCATCGTGACTGCGGAGCGCGGCGGAACCCAGCGCAGGGTGCGGGCGCCGGTCGCGGCCTGGATCTTCCAGCCGAGTTCCCCGGTGGCCTTCTGGCCGACGAAGCGGCTGGCCGGCTCCTCGCGGCACGATCCCCCCGCTCCCCAGTCACCCGTCGTCGAGCAGGCGGACAGCGCCATCAGTACGACAGAAGCAATCATGCGCCTCATCAATCGTCTCCCACTACGGCCTCGGCCTCGATCTCGACCTTCCAGCTCGGATGATAGAGCGCGGCAACCGCCACGAGGGTTCCCGTCGGGCGCACGTGGCCGAGCGCGCGCGTGAACGCCGCCGTGATCGCGTCGGCATCCTTGATGTCGGTGGCGAACATGCGCACGCGCACGACATCGTCCATCCGCCCGCCCAGTTCCTCGATATATCCGCGGATCATCGCGAAGCAGCGGTCGGCCTGCTTGCCGGCGTCGGGCGAGACGGAGCCGTCTTCCTCCACCCCGACAGTGCCGGCGCAAACGATGCGGTTACCGGTGCGCAGGGCGCGGGTGAAGCCGGCCTGTTCCTCGAACGGGGAGAGGGGCGGGATACGTGTGCGTGCGGTCATTCGCACCGTGTATAGGCAAACGGCTTGTGTGTCGCGCCCTCGCCGAATTCGCGGCGCACGAGAACCTTGCCGTCTTCGCGCAGGTCGAGCACTTCCTTGCGGGCCCAATCCATCCCTTCGCCGGTGAACGAGAAGGCTCCTTCGACCCGGGCGTCGGTCGCGGCGGTGATGTCGTCGAGCTTGCCGGTGGATTCGTAGAACTTCAACTGGTCGGCCGACACCTCCATCAGGCCCTTGGCGTCACCTGCGGTCGAGGTGCAGTCTTCGGTCGACAGGCCAAAACGGCCCTGGAAGGCGGCGGGAATCTCGTTCGGCAGGGTAGCCTCGGCGGTTGCGGCTTGGACCGGGGCGACTTCGTTTTCGGCGGGAGCCTCGGCACCCGAATCGCAGGCGGCCAGGGCGAACAGGGCAGTGACGGGAAACAGAACGGCAAAACGCATTACGAACTCCGGTTGCTTTTTTGACTGCAACCCACGAGGCGCGAAACCTTTCCAGCGGCAGCCAAATTTCGCTAGGCCCCGATGCGGGGACAGAAGGAGTGAATGCGATGGCAGGACTGTGGTTCGATGAATTCAAAGTGGGGCAGGTGTTCGATCACCCGCTGCGCCGCACGGTGACGGAAACGGACAACCTGCTGATGAGCACGCTGACCCACAATCCCGCACCGCTGCATCTCGATGCCGAGTACATGAAGGACACCGAGTACGGAAAAATCCTCGTCAACTCCTGCTTCACGCTCGGGCTGATGGTCGGCATCTCGGTCAACGACACCACCCAGGGCACCGCGGTCGCCAACCTCGGCTGGGACGAGGTGCGCTTTCCCGCTCCAATCTTTGTCGGCGACACGTTGCGGATCGAGACCGAGGTGCTCGATGTGCGGGAAAGCAAGTCCCGTCCCGACCAGGGGATCCTGACCATGGCGCACCGGGCCTACAACCAGGACGGCGTGCTGGTGGCGCACTGCAAGCGGGCAAGCTTGCAACGCAAGCGGCCTCAGGCTATATAGTTAGCAAGCTAATTAGATATGCCCGGAGAGAGATCGACATGGCCCTGACAGTGGAACCCATCCTGCCGCGCTTCGGTGCCCGTTGCTCGGGCCTCGACCTGACGCGCAAGCTGTCGCCGGAAGAGGTCACGCAGGTTACCGACGCGATGGACACCTGGGGTGTGACCGTGTGGCGCGACACGGGCATGTCGGACGCCGACCATGTCGAATTCAGTCGAAACTTCGGCTATCTCGAACGCACTCCGGAACGCCCGGGCATGAAGAAGCGGCTGCCGTTCCCCGAGCTGTTCGATGCGAGCAACCTCAACCCGGAAGGCGAGATCACGCAGGACCCCGCGGCGATCCAGTACCGCAAGGGCGATCGCCTGTGGCACACCGACAGCGCCTTCATGGAAAAGCGCACCAGCTATTCGCTGCTGCTGGCGCACGAAGTCCCGCCCGAAGGCGGCGAGACATGGTTTGCCGACACGCGCAGTGCCTACGAAGACCTGCCGCAGGACATGAAGGACTTCCTCGAGGACAAGGTCGGCATCAACTCGCTGTGGTGGAGTCGCAAGCTCGCCGGGGCCGACATTCCCGACGAGGAGATCGATGAGCGCTACAAGGCGCGTCACCCGCTCGTGCACGTGCACAAGGGCTCAGGCCGAAAAGCCCTGTTCATCGCCGCGCACACGATGGACATCGAAGGCATGGACAAGGCCAAGGGCCGCAAACTGATCAGGGAGCTGATCGAGCACTGCACCCAGCCGCAATACGTTTTCAGCCACGAGTGGGCGGTCGGCGACCTGGTCATCTGGGACAACCTGTGTTCGATGCACCGCGGCGGCGATTATCCCTACGACAAGTACAAGCGCGACATGCGCCGCACCACCGTGCGCGAGGGCACCGAACCGCACACGATGGGGCTCGACGACCAGTTCTCGGTCCTGTTCGCCAAGGCGCCCAAGGTGGTCGACATCCAGCACGCCCGCGCCGAGGGCCGCTGAGCTTCAGTCCGGCACATTCGCAAGGGATGGGGCGCCTCTGGGTCTGATATGGCGCCCCATCTCCTGCTCCGCCGTCCTTGCGGACGGCGAATTTCGCATCAGAACGCCTCTGCGGGCAGTTCCATCATGCTGTCCTTGCCGCGCTTGATTGCCAGCACCAGCGCGCTGGCGGGCGGCAGCAGGCGGTCGAAGAAGAAGCGGGCCGTCGTGATCTTGGCGTTGTAGAAATCGCCCTCGTCGGTGCCTTCGGCGAGCTTCGCGTGGGCCAGCACGGCAGACTTGCCGAAGCAGTAGCCCAGGGCGACCATGCCCAGCAGGCGCAGGTACTCGGTCGCCGCGGCGCCGGCTTCCTCGGGATCCCTGAGGCCCTTCTGCGCGATCGTGCCGGTGGCGAGCTGGAGCGCCTGGAACGCCTTCTCCAGCGCCTCGCCCTGCTTGGCGAAGGCCTCGTGGCCCTTGAGCTCCTCGACGAAGCTGCCGACCGGGTGGAAGAAGCTGCGCAGGTAGCGCCCGTTGTGCGCGCCCATCTTGCGGCCCACCAGATCCAGCGCCTGGATGCCATTGGTGCCTTCGTAGATCTGCGCGATGCGCGCGTCGCGCACGTACTGCTCCACGCCGCTTTCGCGGATGTAGCCGTGCCCGCCATAGACCTGGACGGCCAGGTTGGCGCTCTCGAACCCGAGATCGGTGAAGAGTGCCTTCACCACAGGCGTCATCAGGGCGATGAAGTCCTCCGCGCGCTGCTTCGCTTCGGGCTCGTCGCCCTTCTCCGCGGTCTCGATGGCGCGGGCGACCCAGCCGCAGACCGCGCGACAGCCCTCGTTATAGGCGCGCATGGTCATCAGCATCCGCCGCACGTCCGGGTGGACGATGATCGGATCGGCCGGCCTGTCAGGGTACTTGGCGCCGGAGAGCGAACGGCCCTGCAGGCGGTCCTTGGCGTACCACACCGCCGACTGGTAGGCCGCCTCGCCGATGCCGAGCCCCTGGACGCCGACGGCGACCCGCTCGTTGTTCATCATGCGGAACATGGCCTGCATACCCTTGTGCTTTGTGCCGACGAGCCATCCGGTGCTCTCGTCGAAGTTGAGCTGGCAGGTGGCCGAAGCCTTGATGCCCATCTTGTGCTCGATCGCGGCGACCGAGACGTTGTTGGGCTTCGAGGGTTGGCCCTGATCGTCGAGCAGCAGCTTGGGCACGAGGAACATCGAGATGCCCTTGATGCCCGGGGGCGCATCGGGAAGGCGCGCGAGCACGAGGTGGACGATGTTCTCCGACAGGTCGTGGTCGCCCGCCGATATGAAGATCTTGCCGCCGGTGATCTTGTAGCTGCCGTCGTCCTGCGGGACCGCCTTGGTGCGCAACAGGCCGAGGTCGGTGCCGCAATGCGCCTCGGTCAGACACATCGTGCCGGTCCAGGTGCCCTCGACCATCTTGGGCAGCCACGTGTTTTTCAGGTCGTCGCTCGCGAAGTCGACCATCGCCGTCGTCGCGCCGTGCGTCAGGCCCGGGTAGAGGCCGAAGCTGACGTTGGTCGCACTGATCATTTCCTCGACCAGCTTGTTGACCGTTTCCGGCAGGCCCTGACCACCCCATTCGGGCGGCGCGGCAAGTGCGGTCCAGCCACCTTGGCGGAACTGGTCATAGGCGTCCTTGAAGCCCTTGGGCGTGCGGACGACACCGTTTTCCAGATGGCAGCCTTCCTCGTCGCCGCTGCGGTTGATCGGCAGCAGCACGCCGGTGGCGAGCTTGTTCGCTTCCTCGAGGATGGCGTCGAGCAGGTCGGGGGTGAATTCCTCGTGCCCGGGGACCGTGCCGAACGGTTCTTCGGCGAACAGCTCGTGGAGGACGAAGCGCATGTCGCGCAGGGGGGCTTCGTAGACTTGCATCGTGTCTCTCCTCAGTTCCGCACTCAGTTACGCAGGGGCTTGCCGGTCTCGAGCATGTGCTCGATGCGGGCGAGGGTGCGGGGATCGTTCAGGCGGGCCATGAACTCGCGGCGTTCGATGGCGAGCAATTCGTTCTCGGTAACAGGCTTGGTCGGATCGCCGTCCTCGCCGCCGGTTAGGACGGTGGCGAGCGCACCGGACACGACCACGTCGTAGTCGGTCGCCAGGCCGCGGTTGTGGAAGCCTTCCACCGCCAGCATCAGCGCCGCCTTGCCGCCGGGGCCGGGCAGGGTGAACTCGGGCGGTTCGGGGGCCTTGTAGCCTTCGACCATGTCGAGCGCCTTGGCCTTGGCATCGTGCAGCAGCCGGTCGAAGTTCATCGTCACGCCATCGGCCGGGCGCAGGATGCCCAGTTCCCGGGCGTTGGCGGCCGATTTCGACACGGTTGCCGTGCTGACGGTCTCGAACACCTTGGCCACCGCGGGCATCGGGCCGTTCGGCATCTTGGGCATCTTGCGCCAGCGGTCGAGCATCTCGCCGTTTCCGCCCCAGCCGGGGATCAGGCCGACGCCGACCTCGACGAGGCCCGTGTAGAGCTCGGCATGGGTCTGGATCGCGTCACAGTGGAGCAGGAACTCGCAGCCGCCGCCCAGCGCCATGCCGTGCGGCGCGCCGACGACCGGGAAAGGCGCGTACTTCAGGCCCTTCAGCGCCATCTGTCCGCCCTGCACGAGCTGTTCGATCTGTCCGAACGCGCCGATGTTGTAGGCGAACAGGGCAAGGCCGAGGTTGGCGCCGGCCGAGAAGTGCGAACCCTCGTTGTAGATCACCAGTGCCTTCATGGTCTTGGCGACGTGGCCGATGGCCTTGCCGACCAGCGTCATCACCTGGTCGTCGAGCGCGTTCATCTTGCCGGTGAACTCGAGACAGGCGACGCCGTCGCCAAGATCCCACAGCGCGGCCGAGCCGTTCTTCATCAGCGGCTTGGATGCCAGCTTGATGTCCTCCAGCAGCAGCACGCCTGCGGGCCGCACGATGTCATGATATTCGCCGTCAGTGCCGAGGTACTGCCGCTTGCCGCCCTCGACACGGTAGAACGTGCGCCCGGAGGCAAGCTTGAGCAGTTCGGGAACCGGCTGGCCGTTCTTCTCGAGCCGCTCGGCGACGTAGTCGGCGCCCAGCTTGTCGATCCATTCGAAGGGGCCGAACTTCCAGTTGTAGCCCAGCTTCATCGCGTCATCGACGCCGACGACGGTGTCGGAAATCTCCGGCACCAGCGCGGCGGCATAGGCCACGGTGTTGCCGAGCACGGCCCAGGCGTATTCGCCATACTTGCCGTCGGCCTCTACCAGCGCCTTGAGGTCGCCCTTGGCGGCAGGGCCCGTGGGAACGGCGGGACGCGCGGCCGGAGCGTAGACGCCGCTCTTGAGGTCGATCGCCTCGAGCGTGCGCTTGGCCCCGTCCTTGTTCATCCGGAAGAAGCCGCCCTTGCCCTTGCGGCCGGTGAAGCCGTCGGCGATCATCTTCTCGATCATCGGCTCGCTGCGGGCGATCGCCTGGTAGGGATCGTCCTTCGGCAGGGTCGACTGCAGGCTCGCCATCAGGTGCGGCTGGAGGTCGAGCCCGACGAGGTCGATAAGGCCGAAGATGCCGGTCTTGGGCACGCCCATCGGCTTGCCGACGATAGCGTCTGCCTCCTCCACGGTCACGCCGAGGTCGAAGGCGTTGTTCACGCCGGTCTGGATCCAGAACGTGCCGATGCGATTGGCGATGAAGCCCGGGGTGTCCTTGGCCCAGACCACGCTCTTGCCCAGCCTGCGGTCGACGAAGGTTTCGACCTTGTCGGCCACTTCCCTGGCGGTTTCCGGCCCGGTGACCAGCTCGATCAGGCGCATGTAGCGCGGCGGGTTGAAGAAGTGCGTGATCATGAACGACCTGGTGAAGTCGTCACTGCGCCCGTCGGTCAGCATGGCGAGCGGGATCGAGGACGTGTTCGAGGACACGGGCGTGCCCGGCTGCCGGTGCTCTTCGAGCTTGGCGTAAAGGCCCTGCTTGATGTCGAGCCGCTCGATGATCGCCTCGACGATCCAGTCGCACTCGGCGACCTTGGCGAGGTCATCGTCGATGTTGCCGGTTTCGACCAGCCTGGCCGCGCCCTTGCTCATGAACGGAGCGGGCTCGGTCTTGAGCATCTTGGCGACCGCGCCCTCGGCCACGGCGTTGCGGTTGTCGCCGTCCCTGGCCGGGATGTCGAGCAGCAGCACGGGCACGCCGGCGTTGGCAACCTGTGCGGCGATGCCCGAGCCCATGACGCCCGAGCCGATGACGCAGACCTTCCTGATAGCTTGTTCGGCCATTACACGGCCTCCAGCACGGTCGCGATGCCCTGGCCGCCGCCGATGCACTGGGTGGCGAGCGCGTACTTGCCGCCGTCGCGCTTGAGGATCTGCGCGGCCTTGCCGACGATCCGCGCGCCGGTGGCGCCGAGCGGGTGGCCGATGGCGATCGCGCCGCCGTCGGGATTGACCTTCGCCCCGTCGAGCCCGAGATCGTGCATGCAGGCGAGCGCCTGGCTGGCAAACGCCTCGTTCAGTTCGACGATGTCGATGTCGTCGAACGAGATGCCCGCGCGCTCGACGGCCTTCTGCGAGGAGATTACCGGACCAAGGCCCATGACCTCGGGCGCGCAGCCGCTGATGGCGACCGACTTGATCTTCGCGATGACCTCCAGCCCGTTGGCCTTGGCGAACTCCGCGCTGCAGACAAGGGTAGCGGCCGAACCGTCGGTCAACGGCGATGCCGTGCCGGCGGTCACCGTGCCCTCGGCATTGAAGGCCGGCTTGAGCCCAGCGAGGCCCTCGGCCGTCGTGTCGGGGCGCAACGTGCCGTCCTTGTCGATGGTCGTGTCGCCGCTGACGATCGGCACGATCTCGTCGTCGAACTTGCCGGCAGCGGCGGCGGCGGCGGCCTTCTTCTGGCTCTCGACCGCGAAGGCTTCCTGTTTCTCGCGCTCGATGCCGTAGAGCTTGGCGAGGTTTTCCGCGGTGTCGCCCATCGCGATATAGGCCTCGCTTCTTTCGGCCAGTTTGGGATTGGGCATCGGGTTGAACCCGCCCATCGGCACGCGGCTCATCGATTCGACGCCGGCGGCAATGAAGCATTCCCCCGCGCCGAGCTGGATCTGCCCGGCGGCGTAGTGAATCGCGCTCATCGAGCTGCCGCAGAAACGGTTCATGGTGATTCCGCCGATCGAGTTGGGCAGGCCGGCCAGCAGCACCACCAGGCGCGCCATGTTGAAGCCCTGCTCGCCTTCGGGGAAGGCGCAGCCGAGCGCCAGGTCCTCGATCTTCGCCGGATCGACGCCGGTTCGCTCGATCAGTCCCTTGATGACCTGCGCGGCAAGGTCGTCGGGCCGCACGCGGGCCAGAGCGCCCTTGTTGGCGAGGGTGAAGGGGGAGCGGGCGTAGCCTGCGATCACGACGTCAACCATCGAAACGAACCTTCCTGTTGGGGCAGCGAGAATCGGTCCCGCGGCATTCGGGTCAAGATATTCCCTATAGGTGCGCAGATTTCCCTATACGTCAAGCAAATCTTGCGGCATGATACGAATCGTACCGACAAGATGTGCCGGTTTTGCGGAGGCCAGAATTGAGAGGTTCGGTGTGACGGCAATGCAGGTCGCTGATGACGTTGGTGAAGTCCGGGTCGATAGCGAGGATCGGCTGGCGCTGCGCGCGCGCACGATCCCCGGACTGCTCGACCGGGCAGCCACGCTTTATCCCGCCCACGTCGCGCTCGATTTCCTTGGCCGCGAATGGACCTATGCCGAGCTCGACGCAGAGGTCGGGCGGGCGGCCTACGGGCTCGAACAGCTTGGTCTCAGGGCGGGCGACCGGTTCGCGCTGTGTCTGCCGAACACGCCGTATTACGTGATCCTCTATTTTGCCGTGCTCCGGCTCGGCGCCATCGTCGTCAATCTGAACCCGCTCTATTCGGAGGACGAGCTCGACCACCTGCTGAAGGATTCAGGTGCCCGCTTCGTCGCCGTGCCCGATGTCCGCTCCATCGCCGGCAAGGTCGCGCGCGTTGCGCCGGGCGCCGGGGTCGAGCGGGTCGTGCTCTGCGCGCTGGCCGACGCCATGCCGCCCCTGACGGGCTTGGGTTACCGCCTGTTCAAGCGCGGCGATATCGAGCGACCGGGGAACGATCCGATCTACTATCGCTACGCCGACCTCGTGAAACAGGAAGAGGCGGCAGACCCGGTCTCGGTCGATCCCGAGGACGTGGCCGTTCTGCAATACACCGGCGGCACCACCGGGGTACCCAAGGGCGCGATGCTGACGCATCACAACCTTACCTCCAACGCCCGGCAGATGCTCATTCACGCAGCACCGGAACGCTCATTCCAGGAGCGGACCACCGCGGTCCTGCCGATGTTCCACGTCTTCGCGCTGACGACGGTGCTCAACTACTCGATCGAGATCGCCGGCGAGATCGTGCTGATGCCGCGCTTCGAGATGAAGGCTTTCCTCAAGAGCGTGAAGCGCAAGCCGCCGACCCAGTTCTTCGGCGTGCCGACGCTGTGGATCGCGCTCAATGCACTGCCTGAAGCCGACTTCCCCGAGTTTTCCGCGATGCGCGCCTTCGTTTCGGGCGGGGCGCCGCTGCCGCTCGAGGTGCGCGAGGAGTTCGAACGGCGCACCGGCAAGCGCCTGGTGGAAGGCTATGGGCTGACCGAGGCGAGCCCGATCATCACCTGCAATCCGCTGTTCGAAGGCGAGATCAAACCGAACTCGTGCGGCCCGGCCTTCCCGGGAACGGTGATCGAGATCCGCGACCTGGAAGACCCGCACAATGTCCTGCCGCAGGGCGGACGGGGCGAGGTTTGCGCGCGCGGACCGCAGGTGATGAAGGGATACTGGCAGCGGCCCGACGCGACCGAAGAGACTTTCGTCGACGGTGCGCTGCGCACCGGCGACGTGGGCTATCTCGACGAGGACGGCTACCTGTTCCTGGTCGACCGGATCAAGGACCTGATCCTGTGCAGCGGTTACAACGTCTATCCCCGCACGATCGAGGACGCGGCCTACGAATTTCCCACCGTGGGCGAGGCGATCGCCGTCGGCGTTCCCGACCGCTATCGCGGCGAGGCGCCGTGGCTGTTCGTTGCACCGAAGCCGGGCATGACGATCGACGTCGATGACCTGGCCGCGTTCCTGTCGCAGCACCTCAACAAGATCGAGGAGCCCGACCGGATCGAGGTCCGCGACGCGCTGCCCAAGACGATGGTGGGCAAGCTTTCGAAGAAGGACCTGGTCGAGCAGGAAAAGAAGCTGATCGGGGGCTCGCGGTGAACGCCCCTGGCAAAGGCGAGCCAGCTGCGGAAGCCGACGAACTGAAGGGAATCCAGGAAGTCTCGAAGGAACTCGGCGTCACGCACCGGACGCTGCGTTTCTACGAGGACAAGGGCCTGATCAGCCCGCAACGCATCGGCACGATGCGGATCTACTCCAAACGCGAAATGGGCCGGATGCGGCTGATCCTGCGCGGAAAGCGGCTGGGGTTCTCGATCCGCGAGATTTCCGAATTCCTCGACATGTACGATGCCGATCCCTCGCAGCACCAGCAGATGGAGGCGCTGCTGAACAGCGTGCGCGAAAAGCGCGTCGACCTGCGCCACCAGCGCAAGGCGATCGACGAGACGCTGAAGGAGCTCGACCAGATCGCCCGGGACATCGAGGATTACTTCGCCCGCAACTGAGGATATTGACCGCCGCGCCACCGCCGTGGCAATGCGCGCCCCGCTGCACGCATACGCGGGTATGATGTAATGGTAGCCTGTCAGCTTCCCAAGCTGAACGCGCGGGTTC
>CAWAMV010000002.1:0-84264 GCA_963783195.1 uncultured Alphaproteobacteria bacterium | reverse complement strand
CGCTGCCGGCGTATGTCGGCTGCGAACATCGGGCCGAACCTGTTCCACCAATGCCGCACCGTCTCGTGACAGATATCTATCCCGCGCTCCGACAGGAGGTCCTCGACGTTACGAAGCGACAGTGGGAACCTTACGTACAACATCACCACCAGCCGGATCACTTCGGGCGAGGAGTGAAAGTATCGAAAAGGACTAGGCGGCTTGGCTCGGGACTTGCGGCTCATCGAGCGCCGCTAGCACCGGCCCCATCCTTCTGACAGTGCCCCCTCCCCTACCCCGCTCCGTTCATTTTGCTAGCAGTGCAATCCTCCTGACAGCGCCCTTTCAAACGGTTCTTGGCGCGGGCTTGTTAAACACATAATCGCCTCAACTCAGGTTGTGAAAGGCGTGGCTTGAAAGACCGCCTTTTCGTTAATATGTCGGGCAACGAACATTCAATTCAGCGGGTTGCACCGATGGCAGCAAAATCAATTTTGGAAGAACTTGAACTTGAGCACGGGCTGAGTCTGTCCGAGATCGCCAGCAAAGTAGGAGTTACGCGGGTATCGGTCTGGAACTGGCGAAGAGGAAGATCGAGTTCCACGCCCTCATTCACAGGTCAGGCTTGCGCGTCTTCTGGAGGTTCAGCGCGCAGGCGTCACCTCTGAAGAAGTTTCCTCGTTCAGCAAGGTTGTGACTGAGGCCAAGGCACTGGTGGCAGACGCGCTCAATCTTCCGCCAGACGCGGTGACGATCACGATCTCTCACTGAGGTCATCGCCGCCCTCGGGATGTGCGGATTACAAATGCGGCTCTACTGACGCGCTACCGAACTTCGTCCACCTCGTCGAGCTCCTGCGGTTTTGTCAGGGTAAGTTTTCCGGCGTGCGTCGGGGCTGCAGCCTGACTTTTCACCGGCGGCAGACGCAGCGTTCCACTCCGCCATTGCGGCGGATCGGAAATGTCGCATTGTCTTTCGGGAGATGAGGTGACGCTGGTTATTGAAGGCGTTGTAGATTGCACCGTGGGTGGAAACGAACCGCTGGGCTTGACCTTGGGACTTGAACCGCTGCAGTTCCCGCTCCAGTCTTCGGACAGGAAGGTGTGAGTTTTCCACCCGATTGTTGTCGCGCAATTGGCCCGGTTTGTGACGGGCTTGGCAACTCGGTGTCATTGTAGCCTTGTATGAAGCAAGGCCATCATTCACGATTTCGTACGGCACGTAGCCCTGGTTCTTGAGCAGTTTCCTGAGAAGTTTCAGCGCTGCAGCCATGTTCCTGCGCTTCTGCACGCGGACGTCGAGGACCTCGCCTTCCTCATGGACCGCCCGCCGCATAAACAGGCGAGCGCCATTGATGCGCACGACCATTTCATCGAGTTGGCAAACGCAATCGGCCGCCCCGCGGCGCCTGCGGATGTTGGCCGCAATCGCCGGACCCAACTTCTTATCCCAGCATCGGACGGTCTCATATATGACATCTATCCCACGCTGGCGAGCATCTCCTCTACGTCTGCAGGCTCTTGGTGAAGTGGAAATAGAGCCACACCGCCAGGCGGATCGTGTCAGGCGGAAACCGGTGGCGCTTGAAGGATATGGGGCTCATTCTCGTCTATCTATGCGACCGAAGCCTGGAAGCAGAGACAAGTTAGCAGTTGCCTGACAACACCCGCGGTGAGGATGGTTTTGATGTTCAGCTTTCTCAAGGCAGTTTTCCTCGGCGCGATCCTGACATTTTTCGTCGCAGGTATCATCGGATCAACGGGATCTTCAGGCGCTTTTTTGACAATCAAGCCCATTATTCTGGAGGGGCGCAGTATCTATTGGTCCTGGCCGATGTTTCTGGCGGGGACGGGGCTCAGCTGGGTGATTCTCGCTTTGATGGAATAGGGCGAGATTTACTTCTTTGGCGTACTCTGAACATACGTTAATCAGGAGCGCTTCAAAGGAGAAGGAAATGGAGCGCAGAAAGAGCCCCCGTTCGCCTGTGGACCGAGAAGTGGCCGCCCGCATTCCCGCCACCCCAATGGTCGCGAGAATTTTAGACATGTCTACTTCGGGCTGCCTGGCCGAAGCTCACAGCCCATTGATACGGGAAGGCAGGACCATTTTGCTCAACCTTTCCGGAACCGATGAAATCACCGGAACGATTGCGTGGCAGGAGGGCGACCGCGTAGGCATAAAATTCCTTGAAGAAATCAGCCAGGAAACCCTATCTCGCGTGCTTGAACCGGATGGTGGCGAAACGCAGGAGAATACCATGATGCGGGATCGCTTCGGCCGAGCGCTTCCCCCGCTGGCTGCGAATTTCAGGTTCCTCTGAATTCATTTGAAGCTGAGGAGGTGTCAGAACAGGCCTTTTCATCATCCTGCTAAAGTTCAACGATTAGCGTGGCAAGGCTCGCCGATTAGGGTGCTGACGCCTGCGGTAAGCCAGATGCAAATTAAAGCAGGCTGCGTTCCGGTTGACGAGTCAATACGCGCCAAATCTCAGTGAGCTGCTCGAAATCCAGCTTGACGAATAATACTATCTCAAATGAGGGGGAACTTTCCGAATGATATCGAACAGTACGTTCTTTTAGATGATTAGAGCGGATTCCGTTCATTCTGCGTCGTAGCCGCAGGAGCTGAAGTAGTTGGCGCATTCGTCGGGCTTGAAGAGATCGACGAGCCTGCCGATCAGGTCCCACAGTCCGCTGACGGTTGCTCGCCCGCCTTTCGCAGCATCGCCTTGAGCCGGGAGAAGGCCTTCTCGATCGGGTTGAAATCGGGGCTGTAGGGCGGAAGGAACAGTAGCCTCGCGCCCGCCGCCTCGATCAGTTCCCGCACTGATGAGCGCTTGTGGCTCGAGTGGGCTGTCAAACAAAGCTAACTTCTCTCCGCCAGGAGAGGATCATGCAGCCCATTTCTTTCAAGCGTCACCGCTTCCCGCCGGATGCGATCCGGCTGGCGGTGTGGCTCTATTATCGGTTCACGACCAGCCTGCGCGACGTCGAGGAGATGCTTGCCGAGCGCGGGATTGATACGACCTACGAGACGGTTCGGTGCTGGGCCAACAAGTTCGGCCCGGCCATCGCGGCCAACATCCGGCGAAGGCGCGGGCGCGCCGACACCGTGTGGCATCTCGACGAGATGGTCGTGCGCATCAACGGCAAACGCATGTTCATGTGGCGCGCCGTCGACAAGGAGGGTGAGGTACTTGAGGTCCTGGTGCAGAAGCGGCGCAACAAGGCAGCAGCCCTGAAATTGCTGCGGAAACTGCTCAAGAGCCAAGGCTTCGTGCCGGAGAGAATCGTGACCGACGGGCTGGCCTCGTACAAGGCCGCAATGCGCGAGCTCGGCTGTGCGGACCGGCATCGGCCAGGCCGGTTACGCGACAACAACCGGGTCGAGAACTCGCACCTGCCGGTGCGGCGACGAGAGCGAAAGATGCAACGCTTCAAGTCCCAGGGCCAGGCCCAGCGGTTCGTCTCAGCCCACAGCGCGATCTACAACACCTTCTACATTCAGCGGCACCTGATCTCCCGAAACACGATGCGCCAGTTCCGATCCGCCGCCATGGCGGAGTGGCTCGCTGCGTCCTCCGCTGCGGCATGAACTCTTGGGTTCGCGCTTCAGTGCGCGGCGGAAAAGTTATCCTGACAATCCCGGCGAGACATAGCCCTCCCCTACCCCGCTTCCCTCATTTTGCTAGCGGTGCAATCCTTCTGACAGTGCCATACAACTCTATGCCAGGGGCACCTCATCCGGCTTTAGCGCTTTGGTAACCACAGCGATTAGCGCCTCCTATACCTAACCTTTGATAGTTGTCCCGTAAACAGGGGACACGTCGTGGCGAGACTGGCCGACTTCTTTTGAAGACTGCGAGGCGATACTCGCGGCAATGCGCTTGCAATCTGCGCAGCAGCGATCATTCCGCTTACTGCGGTAATCGGCTCGGGTCTTGACCTAAGCGATGCCTACATGACCCGCCAGCGCATGCAGAATGCCTGCGACGCCGGTGTGCTGGCGGCCCGCCAGTTCATGGAGGGAACCGACTTCACTCCCGCGGTGGAGGCGGAGGCGGACCGGTTCTTCGACTTCAACTTTCCGGCCGGTACCTCGAACGTCTCTGGACTGGAGTTCGTCGTCGAACAGGATGCCGTCAAGGGTGCTCAGCTCAATGGAGTCGCCCGGGCGCGCGTCCCAACTTCGCTGATGCGCATCTTCGGCTACGCCGACATCCCGATAGAAGTCACCTGCGACGCCATCCGCGACATGGGTCACAACGACATCATGCTGGTGCTCGACGTGACCGGCTCGATGGCCGACGCGCCAAGCAGCGGCGGTGCTAGCAAGATTTCGCGCCTGCGTGAAGGCGCGATGGGCCTTTACAAAGCACTGGAGAGCGACGACGGATCGGTCACCCGCTACGGCATCGTGCCATATTCGCACACGGTAAACATAGCCCGGTCGCTGAAGAACAAGGACATCCTGACCGACCAGCCTTACGTCGACGTGGTCTCGACGACGACCTGCAACAAGAAGGGCAAGAACTGCACGACGACGACTTCGCTCGGCTCCAAGCTCGTCAACATCAACGAGTCGACTTGGAACAAGGGCAAGGGGGGCGGCCCTACTGGCGGCAACGCGCAGAATTTTCGCACGAGCGGCGATGGCTGCATAGAGGAGCGGCCCTCGAGCGGCTACAATCTCACGCCCTTCACCATCCTTGACACGATATCGCGCGCTGATGTCGACACGCGAGCCGGCAACGGCGGCAACGATGACGAACTGCAGTTCGGGAGGTACGATCCGCCCTCGCACACCAATTCGGGTTCGACCACGAGCTGGGGCGTGAAGTTCTACGATATCTATTCGAACTGGGTGCAAACAGGTTGTCCTGCGGAGGCCACCAGACTTCAGGAATACGCAGACGAGGATTCCTTCCAGTCGGCCATTGATGGTGCGACGGCGCGTGTTACCGGCGGCACCTATCATGACATTGGGATGCTGTGGGGCCTGCGCTTCATTTCGCGCACCGGTTTCTTCAGCGATGACAATCCCACGAAGCGCGGCGACATTCCGGTCAACGAACACATCGTGTTCATGACCGACGGCAAGCTCGACACCGGCGACCTGCTCTATTCCGCTTACGGTATCCAGAAGTACCAGAGCCGCGTCCAGGGGTGCGGCTGGAGCGGTTGCGACGCCGCCCACATCAAGCGGTTCAAGTCGGCCTGCGGGCTGGCAAAGTCGATGGGGATCACCGTCTGGGTCATCGCGCTCGATGTGACCAACATCGACGACATCAAGGACTGCGCGACGAGCAGCGACCACTTCTACACCAGCGACGGGTCCGACCTGGAGCAGGTGTTCTCCCGCATCGGTCAGGGCATCGGCAACCTGAGGCTGACGAAATGATCGGTGGCAGGTTCGCACGCACGCTTCAGCGCGATATCAGAGGTGTCTCGGCAGTCGAATTCGGCCTGATCGCATTGCCCTTGTCGATGCTCCTCATGGGCGGCTTCGACTTGGGGCACCAAGCCTATATCCGGTCCGTCATGCAAGGTGCCCTCACCGACGCGGCACGTCGTGCCTCGGTCCAGCATCCGGATATTGCCGCGAGCGGATCGACCGCCGAGGAGCGCGTCACGAACTCGATTACCGCGCAATTGCGGCCCATCACGCCCAATGCCCAGATCACCGTAACGCAGAGCAACTATTTCGACTTCAGCGGCATCGGAAATCCCGAAAAGCTGATGACGGACGTCAACGGCAACGGGTCCTATGACGCCGCCGACAATGATTGCTTCTCCGATCTCAACGAAAACGAGCAATACGATACTGACACGGGCCGGGACGGCATCGGCGGGGCAAACGACGTAGCCTTCTACGAAGCGACGATCGACATGCCCCGACTGCTTCCTGTCGCCTCGCTGCTGGGATTTTCTCCCAGTTATCACATGACTGTCGGCACAGCCGTGCGCAATCAGCCTTACGGCACCCAGAAAACCCCTCCGGTGGTGTGCGGCGCATGAAGGCGGCATCCCGAAGCGATTGGCTGGATTTGCGGCACGACGAGTCCGGCGTGGCCTTTGTCGAGTTCGCCATGATTGCGCCCGTACTGCTCTTCCTTATCCTCGGCGGGCTCGAGATCGTAAACTACGCTCTCGCCCAACTCAGGGTGAACCAGATCGCCATGACGGTCGCCGATAACGCGGGCCGCGTCACTACCGGAATCGATGAGGCAAACATCTACGAGGTCTTTGCGGGAGCGGATGTGATCGGCAAGTCGATGGATTTCGAGAGCAACGGGCGCATCGTGCTCTCGTCGCTGCAGGACAACGAACAAAAAGGCGGCCGTCATGGTCAGATGACAATTGGCAGCGTTGCTGGGGTGATTCGGCGAGGCACCCGTCTACGGCTTCGAAGGCACTGGCCGCTCGGACGATGCCCTGAAGGAAGGAATGGGGCCGGCGGACAATCAAATCACCTCGATCCCGGGCACGGCCGTCATGTTCGTGGAGGTCAGCTACCGTTACCAGCCGCTGGTCTCGCAAGACATCCTGCCGATACCCGCGACCATACGCCGGGAGAGCGCATTCAACGTGCGCGGCCGTCAGAACAACGGCATCAGCAACGCGCAGGACCTGGCCGTTCAGTCCTGCTCCTGATCTAGCTCGCCGCCTTATTTATGGAGCATGCTGCGCGTCGGGGGTGGCAAGAGACTTGTCCCGGTTCCCGCGGCTTTGTTGCCATAAGGTCGCGCCCCCAGCGGGGACATTCGCGAGTGATGGGCGATATGAGTTTATGGAAGGCTGCGTGCACTGGCTGGTCACCGAACTGACTAACTCCCAGCGTGTTCGCCGCCCAGGGACTTGGCGAGCCCTGCTGTTGATTGTGATTCATCTCGTCGATGACCGAGGCCGTGGCCACTTCGATCGTGGACGCATCGTTGCCGTCCTCGGCAATTTCGGACACAACAAAAAGCAATCCAATTGAAAATGCCACAAGTGAGAGCTTGAGGAGACCGAAGCTGGTTCATTGGGACTTCTCTCTGGAGACGAATTTTTGTGTCACTTTGATAATTCCTGTCTTGATGGCGCTAGTTGGTAAAAGAATGCCTTACGCAACCTCAAGGGGATGCAGCTTCGAGGAGCTGTCATCTGTGGATGGCCCCTGCTCTGCAAGGGGTAAATTGATCTGAGGATTTGATCTGGCAGGGTGCGGTCATCTGTCCGGCCTACTGGCGCGGCGCGTGATGGCCGCTGGCCCTGATGTTGTCCGCTGGTCGGGTCCCATTCAGTCCGGCGAGCACGAAGCTCCGACAGCTCCTCGGGTTGTCCCGACCGTTGCGGCCGCGTTCAGATCGTTATCATCACTTCAATTGGCACCCCTACAGTTCGACGCGGCCGCGCGGAGGTGTCATCTGTGGATGGCCCCTGCTCGGAGCTGTCAAACAAACGCTAACTTCTCTCCGCCAGGAGAGGATCATGCAGCCCATTTCTTTCAAGCGTCACCGCTTCCCGCCGGATGCGATCCGGCTGGCGGTGTGGCTCTATTATCGGTTCACGACCAGCCTGCGCGACGTCGAGGAGATGCTTGCCGAGCGCGGGATTGATACGACCTACGAGACGGTTCGGTGCTGGGCCAACAAGTTCGGCCCGGCCATCGCGGCCAACATCCGGCGAAGGCGCGGGCGCGCCGACACCGTGTGGCATCTCGACGAGATGGTCGTGCGCATCAACGGCAAACGCATGTTCATGTGGCGCGCCGTCGACAAGGAGGGTGAGGTACTTGAGGTCCTGGTGCAGAAGCGGCGCAACAAGGCAGCAGCCCTGAAATTGCTGCGGAAACTGCTCAAGAGCCAAGGCTTCGTGCCGGAGAGCATCGTGACCGACGGGCTGGCCTCGTACAAGGCCGCAATGCGCGAGCTCGGCTGTGCGGACCGGCATCGGCCAGGCCGGTTACGCGACAACAACCGGGTCGAGAACTCGCACCTGCCGGTGCGGCGACGAGAGCGAAAGATGCAACGCTTCAAGTCCCAGGGCCAAGCCCAGCGGTTCGTCTCAGCCCACAGCGCGATCTACAACACCTTCAACATTCAGCGGCACCTGATCTCCCGAAACACGATGCGCCAGTTCCGATCCGCCGCCATGGCGGAGTGGCTCGCTGCGTCCTCCGCTGCGGCATGAACTCTTGGCTTCGCGCTTCAGTGCGCGGCGGAAAAGTTATCCTGACAATCCCGCACGAACTCCCCCTTCGACGGGCCGTCGAAGTTGTTCTTCATCAGGACCTGGAGCTGGTTCCCGTTGGTGGTCAGGATCACCGGCGTGACCGACACATGCAGCGCATGCATCGGATCGAGCATCTCCCACCCTTGGTCTTCGATATTGTACATGTAGCCCCCCAGGATAACCCGCGCCGCCGGCCAGTCCTCCGGCGTCGCAGAACCCCCTTCAAATGCGTCGATTGGACTGGAACAAACGCAGCTCATCGGGTACGCTCGGGCCCGATGAATCGTCAAGATTAGGTATAGAACTCAAGACTTTACCTCTGCGGTAAAGGATTCTGCCTTGATCGACGCAGCGACCATGCCGGTGACCCTCGGGTTACCTCGGTGGCACCGGTCCGGAGGGTCGCGACGATGACCGGAATGCCTGGCACAAAGCGGGCCCGGTTATCCACAGATCGGGCTTGAAGCCTTCGATCAGCGCCGATCCGGCAATCCTCTCCCGCAAGCTTCCAAGCTGTCATAGCCGTCCCGCAAACTCGGGGCGGCTGCGCTGTTCGGGGACGCGAGTGGGTCGAGACAACCGGGCAAAGTCGAGGTCTATTGAGACAACTTCGACAGGGTCCCTAATTCACCCAAAAATCGCGGCAAACTAACCGTATTCCACCCCCAGAAGGACGCAGACAACCGCGACAATTCGCGGTTGCCCCAAATCCGCGGTTCGTACGCCGCTGCCACATGGCGGACGCACTCGCCGTTCGCTCTCTCCGCAATGAGCGGAATACGGGAATCCCGAGCGAGCGCTCTCCAGCGCTCTCTCTCCGCAAGGCATTTTTGGAGGTGTTTCCCGGGACTTTAGCCGGAGTGCTTTGCAGACACGTTCGGCTAAGTGGCGGAGCGGGAGGGATTCGAACCCTCGATACGGGGTTGCCGTATACACACTTTCCAGGCGTGCGCCTTCGACCACTCGGCCACCGCTCCGCAGTTCCCTTTCGCGCCGTCGCATCGCTATTCATGCGCTCGACGGCAGGTCCGGGAAGGCGCGCCCTAGCCGCACCGGGTTGCGGTGGCAAGGATGCGCGTTCATGGCGCGAGGATGACGCGCAATTTCGGACCTGCCCCGTCTGTCGCCGAGATCGAGGCCCTCGCCCGCGAAGCCATTAATCGATTGCCCGCCCAGTTTGCCGGCCACCTCGGCGACATCGTGCTTCAGGTCGAGGATTTCGCCGATGACGCCGTCCTGGCGGACCTTGCGATCGAAGATCCCTTCGCACTCTCGGGTCTCTACGAAGGCCGCGCCCTGACACACAAGAGCATCGACGACAGCGGGGCTATGCCCGACCGCATCTTCCTCTATCGGCGCCCCTTGCTCGATGAATGGGCCGAGCGCGGCGATGTCACCCTCGAAGATCTGGTCACTCACGTTCTGGTGCACGAAGTCGGCCACCATTTCGGATTGTCCGACGACGACATCCATGCGCTTGAGGATGCAGCGGGATAGCGGCACAAGCGCGCCATGAAATCGCTTCTGATTATCGCCCTCCTTTTCCTTCCCACGTGCGCCGCAGCGCAGGAAGCAATCGAGGAACCCGTCACCCCGTCATCGGTCGTGGCCCACTCGAAAGCCGAGGAATGGAAGCCCATCGATCCGGCCGACCTGCTGGTCATGGATCTCGCAACCGATCCCCTCGGGAGACAACGGCGCGTCGTGATCCAGCTGGTGCCGCCTCCGTTCAGCGAGAGTTGGGTCGCCAACATCCGCAAACTGGCCAAAGCGCACTGGTGGGACGGGACGAGCGTCTATCGGGTGGTCGACAACTGGGTCACGCAGTGGGGTGACGTCGAGGAGACAAAGGCGCTGCCGCACGGGGTACCGGAAATTGCCGATGATACCTACGCCATCCCGCGTGCCATTGCGCACAACCCGGCGCTCGACCGCGACCTTTCCCCGGCGAACGAGATTTCCCAATGGGCCTCTTTCTTTCAGGGATTTCCAGTCGCCGGCACGGGCGGCCCGGATGTTTCGCTTAGTTGGCCCACTCACTGTTACGGCTCGGTCGGCGTCGCCCGCTCGGTCGGCAGCGGTGGGACTGGCAGCGAACTCTACGCAGTCATCGGGCAGGCACCGCGCCAGCTTGATCGCAACATCGCGGTGGTCGGCAGGGTGATCGAAGGCATCGAGCACCTGTCCACCCTGCCCCGCGGGCCTTCCTCCACGAACGGTGTCTACGAGGATGCGGCACAGCGGGTGCCGATCATCGCGGTGCGGCTCGGCACCGAACTGCCCGAACCGCCGCACTTCGAATACCTCGCCAGCGACAGCCAGAGCTTCGCCGACTACGTGCACATTCGCGCCAACCGGCACGACGCGTTCTACCTGCACCAGGCCCGCCGGATCGACGTCTGCAACGTCCAGCCGCCGGTGCGCCGCGTCGGCGCGGAATGACGACCGTACGTTTCACGGCTCCGCTGCAGACCATGCAAATCGAGGAGGGCAAGCCGCCGGTCGGGTTCGTCCACCTGACCGATGATGCAAGCGAGCAGGTCACCGGCCACGAGTTGGAACGGCGGCTGGAACTCGGCAACCGGCGCGGTTTCGGGTCGGTGAAAGTCGAGGCGCGCGTGGGCGGGACCGAGTGGCGAACCTCGGTCTTCCCGTCGCAGGGCAAGTGGTTCCTGCCGATCAAGAAGCCGGTGCGCCTGGCCGAGACCCTGGTCGCGGGCGAACTGATCGAGGTCGAACTGAAACTCCTCTAGATACGCTCTGCCTCGGCCACGGCCTCGCTGGCGCGCAGGGCGCTGACGATGCGGGTCAGGTGGGCAAGGTCGGATACCTCGAGGTCAACGTCGTAGGTGTGAAACGGGTCGTCCCGCTGGGTCAGGACGAGATTGATCACGTTGGCGTGGTTCTGCGCGAAGATTCCGGCCATTTCCGCCAGCGTCCCTGGCCGGTGGTACAAGACCACGCGCAGTCGCCCGACCGCCCCCTGCGAGCGTTCCCCCCACGAGAGGTCGACCCAGTCGGCATCGATCCCGCTCGCCAGTTCGAGGCAATCGATTGCGTGAACACAGACGCGTTCGCCCGGCATCCTGAGGCCGACGATGCGGTCGCCCGGAACCGGGTGGCAGCATTCGGCCAGACTGAAGCCGACGCCCGGCGTCAGCCCCTTGATCGAGATCGCCCGTTCCTGCGGCGGCAGTTCTGGCAAGTCCGCGGTGCTTCCCGGGACGAGCGCTTCCATCACCTCCCGGTCGGTCAGCTTGGCGCTGCCGATGCGGTGCATGAGGTCGTCCTCGTCCTCCAGCTCGAGCCGCTCGACCGCGGCCTTGATGGCCTTGCGCCCGATCCTGGCCGGGACGCGCCCGGCGATGTCGTCGAACAGCTTGCGGCCGATGGCGACGACTTCCTCGCGCTCCTTCGCCCGCACCGCGCGGCGGATCGAGGCGCGTGCCTTACCGGTCGTAACGAAGCCGAGCCAGGAGAGTTGAGGTTCGGCCGCCTTGCCCTTGATGATTTCGACCACGTCGCCGTTGTGGAGCTGTGAGCGCAGCGGCATGTGGCGGCCGTTGATCTTGGCCCCCACGGTCTGCGCGCCGAGATCGGTGTGGACCGCGAACGCGAAGTCCACCGGGGTCGCGCCCTTGGGCAACTGGAACAGCGCCCCCTTGGGAGTGAAGGCGAAGATGCGGTCTGAATAGATCGCCATCCGCGTGTGCTCGAGCAGTTCCTCGGCATCATGGCTGGAGTCGACGATCTCGATGAGGTCACGCAGCCAGCCGACCTGCCCGTCGGGCCGATCGCCCTGCTTGTAGGCCCAGTGCGCGGCGAGACCGAACTCGTTGCGGCGGTGCATCTCGCGGGTGCGAATTTGCACTTCCACGCGCATCGAGCTCTCGTAGATCAGCGTCGTGTGGAGCGAGCGATAGCCGTTCGACTTGGGGGTCGAGATATAGTCCTTGAAGCGGCCCGGGACGAACTGCCAGACCTGGTGCAGTACGCCGAGGGCGCGATAGCTGTCCTCCGGGCTTTCAGTGACGACGCGAAAGGCCATGATGTCGGAGATCTGCTCGAAGCTGACGTGACGCTCGGCCATCTTGCGCCAGATCGAATAGGGATGTTTCTCGCGTCCCGAGACCTCCACCTGGACGCCGTTCTCGGCCAGCGCCTGCTTGATCTTGAGCGCGATTGCATCGACCTGCCCCCCGTCGCTCGAACGGATCTGTTCCAACCGGCCGGCGATCGTGGCGTAGGCTTCGGGCTCGAGTTGTTCGAACGCGAGAAGCTGCATCTCGCGCATGTACTCGTACATCCCCACCCGCTCGGCGAGGGGGGCGTAGATGTCCATCGTCTCGCGCGCGATGCGCTTGCGCTTTTCCGGGCTCTTGATGAAATGGAGCGTGCGCATGTTGTGCAGCCGGTCGGCGAGCTTCACCAGCAGCACCCGCAGGTCCTCGCTCATGGCGAGGAGGAACTTGCGCAGGTTTTCCGCCGCCCGCTCGTCGTCGGTCATCTGTTCGATCTTGGACAGCTTGGTCACCCCGTCGACAAGGCGGGCGACGTCGGGGCCGAAGTTCGCCTCCACGTCCTCGATCGTCGCCAGGGTGTCCTCGACCGTGTCGTGCAGCAAGGCGGTGATGACCGTGTCCTGGTCGAGCTTGAGGTCGGTGATGAGCCCGGCCACCTCGACCGGGTGGCTGAAGTAGGGATCGCCGCTCGCGCGCTTCTGGCTGCCGTGCTTCTGGACAGTATAGACGTAGGCGCGGTTCAGCAGCGCCTCGTCGGCGTCCGGATCGTATTCCTTGACCCGCTCGACCAGTTCGTATTGCCGCAACATCGCTGGCAAGATGTGGGGCGGCCCCGGTTTCGGCAAGCGGAAAGAATGCGTATCACTTGCAAAGAATGCAACAGCATCCCGACGGCCGGCGGAAGTATACACAAAGGATACTCCAACAACGCGTCGTTCCGCGGCTCTTCCAGGAAGCGAGAAGCCCCTCCGGCGGAGAGGCATCGAGGCGCGCCTGGACGAGAATTTTACAGTGGCCGCGATGGCACAACCCGTGACCTGTAGGAAAGGCTGTTGGCGCGCGCCTTGCCCGAAACCGTGCGTTCCGGCAGTTGGAGGCCCATGCGCCTGCCACCGCTGCCCGCCGACACCGTTTTCGACCGCGTCTCGGCCCTCGCCCGCGAAACGGGGGCGATCAACCTGGGGCAGGGCTTTCCCGAGATCGAACACGCGCCCGAGCTGCTGGCGGCGGCGCAGCGGGCACTGGTCGAGCACGGCAACCAGTACCCGCCGATGCGCGGCCTGCCCGAACTGCGCGATGCCGTCGCCGGCTACTACCGGCAGGAGCAGGACCTCGCCGTCGATCCCGCCGAAGTCGTCGTGACGTCGGGAGCCACCGAGGCGCTGGCGGCGGCGATCATGGCTTTCGTCGGGCCGGGGGACGAGGCGGTGCTGTTCCAGCCGTTCTACGACGCTTACCTGCCGCTGGTGACGCGCGCCGGAGGCAAGGCGCGGATCGTGCCGCTGCAACCGCCCGGCTGGACGATCCCGTTCGGCGCGCTCGAAGCGGCGATCGGCCCGGCCACCCGGGCGATCATTCTCAACACGCCGAACAATCCCACCGGCACTCTCGTCTCCCGCGCCGACCTCGAGCGGCTCGGAGCGATCTGCGAGGCGCACGACCTCGTGCTGATCTGTGACGAAGTGTGGGAGGGGATGATCCTCGACGGCACGCGGCACGTGTCCGCATTGCATGTCGGGAGTCTGCGCGACCGGGCCATCAAGATCGGCTCGGCCGGCAAGATATTCTCGCTTACCGGGTGGAAGGTCGGCTGGGCCGTCGCCGCGCCGGCGCTTGCCGCGCTCGTGGCCGGGCAGCACCAGTTCCTCACCTTCACCACCGCCGTGCCGCTGCAATGGGCAGTGGCCGAGGGCCTCGCCCTGCCCCCTTCCTGGCACCGCGAACACCGCGCCCGTTATGCTGCGGCGAAAGACCGGCTGGTCGATGGCCTGGGGGCGGCGGGCTATGCCGTCCTCCCCAGCCAGGCGACGTGGTTCGTCACGATCGATCTCGCCGCATCCGGCCTCCCGCCCGATGACGAAGCCGTGGCCGAACGCATGATCCGCGAGGCAGGCGTCGCCGCGATTCCCGTGAGTGCCTTCTGCGGTCCGGATGCCGAAAGCGGCTATCTGCGCTTCTGCTTCGCCAAGGAACAGGCCACGCTCGACACCGCTATCGAACGGCTCGCGCGTTTTCGCTGCGCCTGAACGGAGGCGATTGCAGGCGCGGATTGCGGGGCAGATTGCGGGGGCGGATTGCCAAGTATCCGCAAGGCTGCGATATTTCTCCCGCGTGGGAGCAGGCGGTGCCGACAGCGGCGAACCTGGCGAGGGCACGCGGTGCCTTCCGCCGGGCCGCCCCACGCAGCCCGGGCATGGCCGTGCACGGGATCATGGTCCTCTCCGCGCTCGGCGAGGTTGATGCGGCCTACGACATCATCGAGCTGCTGCTGTTCAACGGCGGCCCGCTGGCCGGGCCGGCAGCGCGGATGAAGTCCGAGATGCTGCTGTCCGACGTTTCATGGCGCCAGACGCAGTGGCTGTTCACCCCGCCGCTCGGCGCCGTGCGCGACGATCCCCGCTATGCCGAACTGACCGACCGGACCGGCCTGGCCGCCTACTGGCAGAAGACCGGCCGAGGACCCGACCCGGTTCGGCAATGGAAGGACGCGTGATCCCGGCGAGGTCGCCGGGTGTTGCGGCGGACGCAACACTCGTTGGTATTTCCGCTTTTGCAAGCCTGCGCTGAAGCGCGTAACAACCCGGGGCGATGGACCTCGACGCCCTCCTGCTGGCACGAATTCAGTTTGCCTTCACGGTAAGCTTCCACTTCATTTTCCCCGCCTTCTCGATCGGCCTGGCGAGCTTCCTGATGGTGCTCGAAGGCCTCTGGCTGAAGACCGGTCGGCAGGCCTATCTCGACCTGTTCCGCTTCTGGCTGAAGATCTTCGCGGTCGCCTTTGCAATGGGCGTCGTTTCCGGGATCGTCATGTCCTACCAGTTCGGCACCAACTGGGCGGTGTTTTCCGACAAGGCGGGCCCGGTCATCGGCCCGCTCATGGCCTACGAGGTGCTGACCGCCTTCTTCCTCGAGGCCGGGTTCCTCGGGGTCATGCTGTTCGGCCTGAAGAAGGTCGGCAAGGGACTGCACTTCGCAGCCACCTGCATGGTCGCGCTGGGCACGTTCGTTTCGGCTTTCTGGATCCTGTCGGTCAACTCGTGGATGCAGACGCCCACGGGCTTCGAGCTGGGCGCGAACGGCCAGTTCCTGCCGGGGCCGAGCTGGTGGGACATCGTCTTCAATCCCAGCTTCCCGTTCCGCCTGATGCACACGGTCACGGCCGCCTACCTGACCACCGCCTTTGCGGTGGGCGCGGTGGGTGCATGGCATCTCCTGAAGAACCGCGAGGAGCCCCACGCGCGGATCATGTTCTCCATGGCGATGTGGATGGCCGCGCTCGTCGCGCCGGTACAGATCTTCCTGGGCGACGCGCACGGGCTGAACACGCTGGAGCACCAGCCGGCCAAGGTCATGGCGATGGAGGGGCATTACCGAAGCCATCCCGACGGCGCGCCGCTGATCCTGTTCGGCATTCCCGACAGCCAGGCGGGCGAGGTGAAGTACGCCATCGAGATTCCAAAGGCTTCGAGCCTCATCCTCAAGCATGATCCGAACGCTCCGCTCGCCGGGCTCGAGACGATCGCGCCGGAGGACCGGCCGCCGGTGGGGCCGGTTTTCTGGGCCTTCCGCATCATGGTGGGCCTCGGCTTCGCCATGCTCGGCATCGGGCTGTGGAGCCTGCTCGCACGGGCACGCGGCAAGCTCTACGCCTGGCCCTGGCTGCACCGGGCGGCAATCGCGATGGGCCCTTCGGGTTTCGTCGCGGTGATCGCCGGGTGGGTCACGACCGAGGTCGGCCGCCAGCCCTGGACCGTCTACGGCCTGCTGCGCACCGCCGACAGCGCCAGCCCGCTTGCCGCGCCCGCGCTTCTGAGCTCGCTGACCGCCTTCGTTGTGGTCTATTTCGCGGTTTTCGGCGTAGGCACCTGGTACATCCTGCGCCTGATGGCGGGCGGCGTGCACACCGGCGAGCACGGCCCCGCGGACGACGAGAAGGCGCCGATACGCACCGCGGGCATCACCCCCGGGCCGAGCCAGAACCCGGGCCGGGCCGAAGAACTTCCGCGCGGAAAGGACGACGCCTGATGGACCTGACTGTCATCTGGGCCTTCATCATCGCGTTCGCGGTCTTCGCCTACGTGGTGATGGACGGGTTCGACCTCGGCATCGGCATTCTCTTCCCGACCGTGACCGTGGGCCACGGGCGCAACCGGGCGATGAATTCCATCGCGCCGGTGTGGGACGGCAACGAGACATGGCTGGTGCTGGGTGGCGGCGGGCTGCTGGCGGCCTTTCCGCTCGCCTATGCGGTGATCCTGCCCGCGACCTACCCGCTGATCATCGCCATGCTGCTGGGGCTGGTCTTTCGCGGCGTGGCTTTCGAATTCCGCTGGCGCGACGAGACGCACCGGCCATTCTGGGATTTTGCCTTCTTCGGCGGCTCGCTGGTCGCGGCGATGAGCCAGGGCATGGTCCTGGGCGCGCTCCTGCAGGGGATCGAGGTCTCGGGCCGGGCCTATGCCGGCAGCTGGTGGGACTGGCTGACGCCCTATACCATCCTGACCGGCCTCGGCACGGTCGCGGGGTACGCCCTGCTCGGCTCGACCTGGATGATCTGGAAGCTGTCGGGCGACGTGCAGGACCATGCCTATCGCCTCGCCGGCCAGGCGGCGATCGCCACACTGGGCCTGATGGGCCTCATCAGCGTCTACAACCTGGCGCTGCTCGACGAATATCGCGCGCGCTGGCTGGAGATGCCCAACGTCCTGTTTGCCAGCCAGGTGCCGCTGCTGACGCTGATCATCGCCTTCGCGCTGTTCTGGTCGCTCAGGAAGCGCAAGGAACTGGCACCGTTCCTGCTCAGCCTGGCGCTGTTCCTGCTCGGCATGGCGGGGCTTGGCGTGACGATCTGGCCCAACGTCGTGCCGCCCGCCATCACCATCTGGGAGGCGGCCGCCCCGCACCGCAGCCAGGTCTTCATGCTGGTCGGCGTGGCGATCACGCTGCCGCTGATCCTCGGCTATACCGCCTGGGCCTACTGGGTGTTCCGCGGCAAGGTCGGGACCGAGGGGTACCATTGAGCGAGCGCCCTCGAGCAGCGCGCAGCGCGGCAGGTCGGAACAAGGCGCCGCTCATCAAGCGCCTCGGCTGGATGGCGCTGATCTGGATGCTCAGCGTTGCGGCGCTGGGGGTGGTGGCGATGATCCTCAGGGCGTGGATCGCCTGAACTCGGCCGCCGGGCTGCGGATCGGCGCCTCTCGGGGCGTCATAGCCGGGAAGCCGGAAGACCCGTCCGAAGAGGACCAGCAATGACACTCAGCCTGATACCGGCGGCGTTCGCGCTCGCCGTCAGCCCGCCTGCGCCCCTGGCGACCATTCCCGGCGCGGCCGTCGACCCGCCGGCCGAAGCCGACGCCGGAGAGGAAGCGGGGGCCGCCGCCGAACTGCCCGCCGATCCCCTGCAGGAGCCGCTCGATCCGGCAAGCGCAGACCCGGCCGATCCCGCGGCCGACGCCGGCGACATCGTCGTCACGGCCAGTCCCCGGATCGCCGGAGACCCGCTGGCCGTGCTGAACGCACAGTCGTTCGCGGTGACCCAGAAGTTCGACGCCGCGATCACCGAGCCCATCGCCAGGGGCTACGAACACGCCGTGCCGCACGGGGTGCGCAAGGGCCTGCACAACTTCCTCGCCAACCTCCACGAGCCGGTCGTGTTCGCCAACTACCTGCTGCAGCACAAGGTCGGCAAAGCGCTTGAGACGGCCGGGCGCTTCGTGGTCAACACCACCGTGGGGTTCGCCGGCGTGACCGACGCCGCGGCCAAAAAGCCGTTCAACCTGCCGCGCCGGCCCAACAGCTTTGCCGACACGATGGGTTTCTACGGCGTGAAGCCGGGTGCGTTCTTCTTCGTCCCGCTGGTCGGGCCGACGACTGTGCGCGATCTCGTCGGCAAGGTGCTCGACAAGGCGCTGCTGCCGGTCGGCATCGGGCCGCCGCTGTCCGGCCCGCAATGGACGGTGCCGACCGGGCTCGTCCACACGCTCGACAAGCGGGCCGAGTTCGATGAACAGCTATCGTGCGTGCGCGCGAGCGACGATCCCTACACCGCGGCCCGCGAATACTATCTCGAGCGGCGCCAAGCGGAAATCGACGCGCTCCACGGCAAGGGCGGAGGGAAGGGTTCGGTCGATGCCTGCGCCGTTCCGCCGGACGGAGCGGGAGTTGAGCCGGTCATCGCCGCCGGCCCCGCACCGGCAGAGCGCGGGGACCCCGCGGGCTGATCAGCTCCACGTCACCTCGGGCGGCAGGCTCATCAGGATGGCGTCGATGTTGCCACCGGTTTTCAGTCCGAACAGCGTGCCCCGGTCGTAGACCAGGTTGAACTCGACGTAGCGCCCGCGCCATTCCTTCTGCGCGGCCTTTTCCTCGGGCGTGAAGTCCTGCTCCATCCGCCGCCGCACGATGCGCGGGAAGACGTCGAGGAAGGCGCTGCCCACATCGCGGGTGAAGGCGAAGTTGCGCTCGAACCCGGCAAGATCGTCGCACTCGAGGTGGTCGTAGAAGATCCCTCCCACGCCCCGCGCCACGCCGCGGTGGGGAATGAAGAAGTAGTCGTCGGCCCACTTCCTGAACTTGTCGTAGTAGGTCGGGTTGTGGCCCATGCACGCGGCGCGGAAGGCGGCGTGGAACTGCTCCGTATCCTCCTCGCAGGGAATCGGCGGGTTGAGGTCCGCCCCACCGCCGAACCAGGCCTTGCTGGTGGTCAGGAACCGGGTGTTCATGTGCACTGCCGGCACATGCGGGTTGGCCATGTGGGCCACCAGGCTGATGCCCGTGGCCGTGAAGCCGGGGTTGTCCTCGCTCGCGCCGTTGATCGTCTGCGCGAAGCCGGGCGCAAAATCGCCCGAGACGGTGCTGACGTTGACGCCGACCTTCTCGAACACCTTCCCCTTCATCACCCCGCGCACACCGCCTCCAGGATCCTTGGCGCCTGCGTGACCTTCCTCGGCCTGGCGATCCCACGGGATGTACTCGAAGCTGGCGTCGGAGCCCGCCTCGCGTTCGATCGCCTCGAAGGCGGCGCAGATGTCGTCGCGCAGGCTTTCGAACCATGCCTTCGCCTGTGCGGTTTGTTCGGTCCAGTCGCTCATCGCACTACCCTTGCCAAAGCCGCCGCCGCACGGCAAGGGAAGGCGATGGTTCCCCTTTCGTTCGCCCCCTCGTTCGAATTCAATGGCGAGGAATTCGCGATCACACAGGGCCGCGCGCTCTACTGGCCGCGCGAACAGGCGCTGCTGGTGGCCGACCTGCACCTCGAAAAGGCCAGCTTCTTCGCTCGCCACGGCCAGATGCTGCCGCCCTACGACAGCCGCGAGACGCTCGAGCGGCTCGCCCTCGCCATCCGCGAAACCGGCGCGCGGCGGGTTTATACGCTGGGTGACAATTTCCACGATTCGCGCGGGACGGAGCGGCTGGAGCCGCACGCCGCCGGGATGCTGGCCGCGCTGGTCCGGGCGACCGACTGGGTGTGGATCACGGGCAACCACGATGCGCAGATGGAGGCGGCCGCGGGCGGTACGCTGGTCGACGAGCTCGACCTGGCCGGCATCATCCTGCGCCACCGGGCGCGCAAGGGAGAGACGCGGCCCGAACTGTCGGGCCACTACCACCCGCGCCTGCAGGTCCGCGTGCGCGACCGCTCTATCCGCCGCCCCTGCGCGGTAATCGGCGCTGGCAAGGAAGGCGCGGCGCGGATGATCTTGCCCGCCTATGGCGCGCTGACCGGCGGGATGAACGCGGCGGACCCCGCGATCCTGCAGGCGCTGCAACCGGCCCGCGCGATCGATGCCGTGGTGCCCGCTGGTGGCAAGCTTGCAACGTTTCCGCTCTGGCGTGCCGCTGCCTGAGCGCTTCCCCTTTCCGAATCCCGCGTTAGCCCCTACATGGGCGGCACTTGTAACGGCAATTCCAGGAGACTGCCCCATAGCCCGTCCACCCCGGCGCTCACTTCAGCCGCCCGTAAAGAGCGGTCCGCGCTACGACCATCTTATCCAGTCCGACAAGGTTCGCGTCATCGACGAGAACGGTGAGAACCTTGGCGTCATGTACACCAGCGAAGCGATCGAACAGGCGGCCGGCGTCGGCCTGAATCTGGTCGAGATCTCGCCCAACGCCGATCCGCCGGTCGCCAAGTTCCTCGATGTCGGCAAGCACCGCTACGAGGCGCAGAAGAAGGCGAACGCTGCGCGCAAGTCCCAGAAGACGCAGGAGATCAAGGAGATCAAGCTGCGTCCGAACATCGACACGCACGATTACGACGTGAAGATGCGCAACGTGGTCAAGTTCCTCGAAGAGGGCGACAAGGTGAAGATGACCCTGCGGTTCCGGGGCCGCGAAATGGCACACCAGGAACTGGGCATCGACCTGCTGCGCAAGGTGCAGGAAGACATGACCGAGATCGCCAAGGTCGAGGCATTTCCGCGGCTCGAGGGCCGCCAGATGGTGATGGTGCTGGCGCCCAAGTAGGCGCCGCACCACCCCTTCCAGCAGCACGCTTTCCCGCACAGCCGCTTCGATCCGCCACGCGGGCGGACGGGCGTTTCCGGGCGTAATCCCCGACGAGAGCCGTGGCGGGAACGGGGCGCCCCCTTTTCGGGTTGAGGCGCCATGACCGTTCCCCGCATTCAATTCGCCGCACCGCTGCTCGCAGCGCTCGCCCTCGCCGCCTGCGATTCCGGCCCCGCACCTGGCCCGGAGGCGAGCGTCGCGCCGAGCGCCACGACCTCGCCCGCTGCCACGCCGGTCATGCCGCAAGGCACCCCCACCCCCATATCGGCCTCGCCGCCCGGGGCGCAGGCCGCGGCCCTCGTGCCCGAAGCGGAAAAAGGGGAACAAGGCGCGCGAAACGTGCTGCTCGCGTGGGCTCATGCGCTCGAACGGGGAGATTACGCCACGGCATTCGCCCAATGGGGCGCCGAGGCCGAGGCGCGCAGCGGGATGACCAGGGCCGAGCAGGCCGAGAAGTGGTCGCAGTACAAGACGATTACGGTCGCCATGCCAAGCGGGCGGATGGAAGGCGCGGCGGGCTCGTCGTATTACACGGCCCCCACCACCATCGTCGGCAAGACCCAGGCGGGACGCCCCTATCGGCTGGAAGGCGATGTGATCCTGCGCCGGGTGAACGACGTGCCCGGAGCGACCGCCGACCAGCTCCGCTGGCACATCGAGAGGGTCGATCTGAAGCGGGCGTAATGCCTGCAATACAGGTGTGGCCGGCCCAGGGGAGGACCGGCCACAAGCCGCCGATGGAACGTTGAGGAGGGCCGGCGGCTGAAGTTGATCGGGCGCGCTTCAGCCCGGCAGCGAGACCGCGTCCGTGGCGTGGATCACGCCGTTCGAGGCGGCGATGTCCGCCGCAACGACGGTCGCGGTACCGCCCGTCGCATCGGTCAGCACGACCTTGCCGTCGTCGACCCTGGCGACCAGTTCGCCGCCGGCCACTGTTTTCAGGCGCGCTTCGCCGCCGCCCGCCTCGATCATCGAAATGAGGTCGGCCGCCTTCACCTTGCCGGCAACGACGTGGTAGGTCAGCACGGCTTGCAGCGTCTTTTTGTTTTCCGGCTTCAGCAGGGTCTCGACAGTGCCCGCAGGCAAGGCCGCGAATGCCGCGTCGGTCGGCGCAAAGACCGTGAACGGCCCTTCGCCGCCCAGCGTCGCCGCGAGATCGGCCGCCTTCACGGCAGCGACGAGCGTCTCGTGCTGCGGCGAGGCGATGGCGGTTTCGACCACCGTCTTGGCCATCTCTTCGTGGTGGTTGGCGAGGGCCGGGGTCGCCGCAAGCAGCAGTGTTCCGGCGGCTATCGTGAGAAATTTCATCGTACGCACCTTTCGCATGGGCCCGTCCACTGACCCTTGCATGGAAAGATGCACCTCCGGACTGCGGATCGCGAGATGGCCATTGGGACAGGTCTTCGAAGTCCGAATTTGCCTGTCGGGGGGACCGCAAGCGCGTGTCCGGATAGCGAAATGCCGTGCGGTCGGCTACCCGGCCGGCTCCCACAATTCGATCGGGTTGCCGTCGGCGTCTGCGACGCGGGCGAACTTGCCGACGTAGTCCATCTCCTCGCGGTGGCTCGCCGGTATACCCGCCGCGGCCAGCCGTTGGAGCAGGTCGTCGAGCCCGGCGACGCGGAAGTTAAGCATGACCTGCCGCTCGGCTGCGAAATAGTCGCTCGCCGCCGGGAAGACCGAGAACGACGTGTCTCCTGCTTCCTGCGCCCAGACGTAACTGCCGTCAGGGGCGGGCTTGCCCGCCTCGGTGGCGGGGAAGCCGAGGTGCTCGCGATACCAGGCCGCGAGCCGCGCCGGGTCGGGCGAACGCAGGAACACGCCGCCGATCCCCAGAACCTTGCCTTCTGCCATCGTCGCCTCCTTGCCGTCGCCGGGGCGCAGGCTAATGTGCGGCGGCAGGGGGGTAAAGCATGACCGCACAGCGCATCGGGTTCTGGGCCGGCATCCTGGCCATGCTGGCCACGACCGTGCTGCCGCCGCCCGCCGGGATGCCGCAACAGGCGTGGTGGGCCGCGGGCCTCGTCATGTGGATGGCCGCCTGGTGGATGACCGAGGCGATCCCGCTTTACGCCACCGCGCTGCTGCCGTTCATCGTCCTGCCGCTGGCGGGAGTCGCCAGCGCCAATGCGACCGCGAGCGCCTATTATTCGCCGATCATCTTCATCTTCATCGGCGGCGCCTTCCTCGCGCTCGCTATCGAGCGGACCGGGCTGCACCGGCGGCTGGCGCTGTGGATCATGGGGCTGACCGGGGCGACGAGCTGGCAGCTGCTGCTCGGCGTCATGGCAGCCTGCGCGATCCTTTCGATGATCATCTCCAACACCTCGACCGCGCTCATCATGATGCCGATGGCAGTGGCGATGCTGAGCGCTGGCGGCGTGCAGCCTGGCGAGACGAAGGGGTTTGCCGGCGCCTTGCCGATGGGCATTGCCTTTGCCGCGTCGATCGGCGGGCTCGGCACGATGATCGGCACGCCGACCAACGTCATCGGCGCCGGCCTGATCGAGGAAGCGCTGGGCGTGCACATCAGCTTCCTGACCTGGAGCCTTTACGCCCTGCCGCTGGTGGTGATCTCCATCCCGCTCGCCGCCTTCATCATCGGCAAGGTCCAGCACCTTGGCAGCGAACCGTTCGATCCCGCCGCGGCCAGGGCGGCGATCGGGTCCGGTGGCGCCTGGTCCGTGCCCGAAAAGCGGTTGTTCGCCGTGGTCGCGCTGGCAATGCTGGCGTGGATGACCCAGCCGTGGACCGAGCCGCTGCTACCCGAAGGCGGCCTGACTGACGGTACGATCGCCGCGGTGGCGGGCCTCGCCATGTTCCTCATCCCCGACGGCACGGGCCGCCCGATGCTCACCTGGCCAGAGGCCAACCGCGCGCCGTGGGACGTGGTGCTGATGTTCGGCGGCGGCCTCGCCATGGCGATGGGCATGACCGAGAGCGGGCTGGCCGCATGGCTCGGGGATGCGCTGCTGCCGCTCGCGACGGTACCGCCGTTCCTCATGGCGGTGCTGGTCGTCGCCTTCGTGATCGTCGTGACCGAGTTCGCCAGCAATATCGCCACGGCGAGCGGCATCATGCCGGTGATCGCCGCGCTCGCCCCCTCGATGCACGCCGACCCGCTGCTGCTCGCCCTGCCCGCCGCGATCGCCAGCACCTGGGGCTTCATGTTGCCGGCCGGGACGGGGCCCAACGCGCTCGCCTGGGCGACCGGGCACCTGACCCTGAAACGCATGATCGCCGCCGGCTTCTGGCTCGACGTGTTCGGCGCGGTGGTGATCGTGGCGGTGGTCTGGACGATGCACCTGGTGCTCGGCTGATATAGCTGGTTACGGTTGAAATCATCTCGCGTTCGGACTAGTCGCCGCGCCGCACCCGGCGTTCGGCGGAGATGCGATCCTGCGGAGGTTAGGATCGCCAGCGCCCCGGAACGATCGACCCTGCTCCTGCCTTCCTGGGAGCATACGCAATAGGAAGGACGCCCCCATGGCCGACCCCATCGACACGCCCACCCCGCGCCGCCACTCCAAGCCGAAGGTCACCACCATCGGTGGTCGCGAACTCAAACCTTCGACCCTGATGATGGGCCATGGGTTCGATCCTACGCTTTCAGAAGGCTCTCTGAAGCCGCCGATCTTCCTCACCAGCACATTCGCATTCGAAAGCGCCGAGGCGGGCAAGCGCCATTTCGAAGGCATCACCGGCAAACGCCCCGGCGGCGCGGATGGCCTCGTCTATTCACGCTTCAACGGCCCCAACCAGGAAATCCTCGAGGACCGGCTCGGCCTGTGGGACGGGGCGGAAGACGCGCTGGTGTTTTCCAGCGGCATGTCGGCCATCGCCACCCTGCTGCTGACCGCGGCGGAAAAGGGTGACGTGATCGTGCATTCCGGACCACTCTATGCCGCGACCGAGACCTTCATCGCCCGGCAGATGTCGAAGTACGGCGTCAGCTATCTCGATTTTCCCGCCGGCGCCACGCGCGAGGAGCTGGACGACGTGCTCGCCCGCGCCCGCTCGATGGCGTCCGAGCAGGGCGGACAGGTCGCGCTGATCTACCTCGAGAGCCCGGCCAACCCGACCAACGCCCTGGTCGACGTCGAAGCCGTTGCCGCGGCGCGCGACGCGCTGTTCGGCGCTGACGACTTCCAGCCGCCGATCGCGATCGACAACACGTTCCTCGGGCCGCTGTGGCAGCGGCCGCTGGACCAGGGCGCCGACATGGTGGTCTATTCGCTCACCAAGTACGTCGGCGGCCATTCCGATCTCGTCGCCGGGGGCATCTCGGGCGCGAAGACCTGGCTCGACCCGATCCGATCGCTGCGCAACATCATGGGCACGATCTGCGATCCCAACACCGCCTGGATGCTGCTGCGCAGCCTCGAGACGCTGGAAATCCGCATGCAGCGTGCGACCGAGAACGCGATCAAGGTGTGCGACTTCCTCAAGGACCACCCAAAGGTCGAGGGCGTCGGCTTCCTCGGACTGCTCAAGGACGGACGTCAGAAGGACATCTACGACCGGCACTGCTCCGGGCCGGGCAGCACCTTCAGCCTGTTCATCAGGGGCGGCGAGGCCGAGAGCTTCCGCTTTCTCGATGCTCTCAAGGTGGCCAAGCTGGCGGTCAGCCTTGGCGGGACGGAGACGCTGGCCAGCCACCCTGCGGCGATGACGCACCTTTCCGTGCCCGAGGCGCGAAAAGCAGCGCTGGGCATCACCGACAACCTCGTTCGCATCAGCATCGGCATAGAAGACCCGGACGACCTGATCGCCGATTTCGACCAGGCTCTGGCCCAGGTTTGATTGCTCAGGCGGCCATGACGTGAACGTCGTGGTCGCCGCCCGCGACGAGCAGGTCGAAGAGCTGGGCAGACAAGGGCACCAAAAAGCGGATGCCGGCCGTTCGGCCCCTTGACCAGACGACCGTGCCGACCGTTTCCTTATTGCCGGTCAGCGCGAGCAACACAGTCGAACCGTAGAACAGCGACTGTTCTGCCTCGAGCAGACATCCCCCGCACGAGAGGTTTCGCATCACCGCCTTGCAGGCGGTTGCCGGTACCCGGCAGTCGACGGCAAGGTCCACCGGCAGGCGATCGCCAGTGCGTCGTTCATCGGGCCCCTCGGTCATTCCCGCGACCCTGTGCACAGGCCGCGGTCCGACCGCCCGCCGCCAAGGCGTGGCAGCGAGCGTCCGAACCGGTCATGGAGATGCATGTCGCGCCTCGAAGCGAAGAAACAGACATTGTCTGCTCCGACGAGGAGCGCCTGGACCATCGTTTCGTGGATTCGAATGGTGAACTCAATGCCGGCCTCGTCGCCCTCGATCCAGCGCACCTTCCCGTCGACAGAGATGTTCTCGACCAGCTCGATAGTGACGGGCATTCCCACCGACAGACCGGCGGACCCTTCGGCGAGGCGGCAGCCGGTCGGCGAGATGTCGCGCAACCGGCTGGCCTTTTTGCCCTCGGGTCCCTGCCAGCCGACCGGCTGGCATGAAGGCACACGATCATCGACTCTACGATCCACCCCAAACCTCCGTAATGAACGAGGGATAGGTGGATTATCTTAAGTTAGTATTTCGCAAGCGTCGGATTCTGTTCAATTTATCCTCCCCAAAGGTGGGGAGACCGCTGCCTTGTTGCGGCTGGGCAGCTGCTATTGCAGGTGGCGGATGCCCCAGCTGCTATTGCAGGATCCATTCCTTTGCCGCGTCCAGCTCGGCGACCGGAAAGGACTTGAACTGAGCCGGCATGAGCGGGGCGAACAGCCTGGCCATGCCCGTCAGCCAGCCGGTGTCGGTCACCAGGGCTATGCGGCTGAAGTCGCTCCAGTGGCGCAGGCCCAACCTGGTGTCGGCCCAGGCTGCCTGCGGCGTATAACTGATGAAGTCATCGTCGATTACGATCAGCGCCTTGATCTTGTCGTGCTCCTTCAGCTTGGCGTCCAGCAGTGGATTGAGCGTCTCGGCGTAGTCCTGCGCGGTGACGATCCCGGCGATCTTCAGTGCTACCACGTCACCCGGTTGACCATAATCGAGCACCTGGATGCGACCCGGATGATCGTCCGGCGATTTAAGCCACTCGCGCGCGGCGTCAACCTTGTCGGCCGGGAAATGCCGCACGCTGGGCGCCACGAACAGGTCGGCCAGGGTCGGGACGACGGCGAGCGGGCCGAGATCGCCGACGAGCGCGATCTTGCTGATCAGCCGGTGGTGCTCCTTCACGAACTGCAGATGCTTCTTCATCGCTTCGGGGCTTGCCCAACGCGGTATGCCGTGCGGACGAATTAACAGGTTCGGTACGCCGTCGTGTTCGTTGATGAAGCCTTCGAACGCATCGCGCAGCTTCTCGAAGTCGTCTTCGGTAAGGGCCCCTTCGGGCCGCAATTCGACGTATCGGTCGGCGTGGAATTCGATCGTGATCATGGCACGTGCTCCTTCTTCCCCGGAATGCCGTGTAATAGCACGGACGCGCTGCGTCGCCTTGGCCTGAGTCAAATCGGCTTGCCCCGGCGCTTCCTTTTTGGTTTTGTCAAATGTGGAGGAGAGGAACATGGCCGCACGCTTGACAACCGCACTCGGGGCAACCGCGCTCGGGGCCGCCGCGCTCGCACTGGCCACACCGGCGTTGGCCGAGACCCCGGCCGAACTCGCGGTCAAGTCGGGCGCCCCCGCTGCACCGCCGGGGTGGACGGCACCGCGCACCGAATGGGGCGACCCCGACCTCACCGGGACCTGGCCGCTCGAACTGCTGACGACCCGCCCCGAACGCCCTGCCAATCTCGGCACCAAGGCATACTTCACGGACGAGGAGTACAAGACCCTGCTGTCCGACGGTCCGGGCTTCGGCGGCAGCTACGAGGCGGAGGACAAGGCGAATGTGATCGGTTCGGGACACTGGACCGAGGCTGGGCTGCCGCTGAAGCAGACCTCGCTGATCATGGACCCGCCCAACGGCCGCTATCCGCCGATGACGGAAGAAGGCAAGGCGCGCCAGGCGAAGATGCGCTCCAGCTGGACGCAGGACGCCTTCGACACGATCGAGGACTTCAACTCGCTGGACCGCTGCCTCAGCCGCGGCTTGCCGACCTCGATGAACCCCTTTCCCTACAACAACGGCCTGCGGATCTTCCAGGCTCCGGGACAGGTCGTGATCCAGCTCGAACTGATCCACGAGACGCGCATCATTCCGCTGGATGGCACGCCCACTCCGCCCGATGCCGTGCGGGAATGGCTCGGCGCCAGCCGCGGGCACTGGGAGGGCGATACGCTGGTGATCGAAACGACGAACCTGACCGGCAAAACGCCCATGAACCTGGTCGGTCCCGCGGGCCAGCAGGTTCCCACCAGCCCGCGGCAGCACGTGACCGAGCGGCTCACCCTGACCGGTCCGGACACGATCTTCTACGAGGCGAAGGTCGACGATCCAGGCGTTTTCGAGGCGCCCTTCACGATGGCGTTCCCCTGGAAGCGCGACGACGATTACGAGATCTTCGAATACGCCTGTCACGAGGGCAACACGATCGTGCCCAACTACCTGCGCTCGACCTCGCCGCGTTTCGCCGCCGAACGAGCCGCGGCCAAGGCCGCCGCCGGGAAGCCCGGCAACTGAGGGTCAGTCGATCCGGAAATGGATCGGTTTGAAGGTGCCGCCGTTGGAGGCGTAGGCAGAACAGGCGGTCAGGCCCACCACCAGGTCAACCAGCGCAGTCATGCGAATATGGTCGCCCGGCTTGCTGGTCGGCGGATCGACCCGGATTGCGCCGCTCTGGCCGTCCACCGGGACGTTCATGAACAGGTTGAAGGCGACCGGAATCTGGTCGGGCTCGACCCCCCAGGGTGCGAGCGCCTCTGCCAGGTTGCCGAAGCAGCCGCGATGGACGGGATGCTCGGGATAGAAATGGCGAAAGGTCGCTTCGCTGCACGGGGTCAGCAGGAAATCATGCCGCCCGACCGTGTCCTCGACGATTTCGAGCATCCGCGTCGAACGGTTGGACCACAACGTGTTGCCGGTCGACAGGCTGATCGTCTCTTCGTAATCGAACGTGCGGCCGTTGGAGATCACCTCGCGCACGTCGTCGCGCGAAAAGGCGAGCAGATCGGACACCTGCACCCCTTCGGGATCGATCACCGTCAGCACTTGCCCGGCCTTCAGTTCGAAGGCGACGCCGCTGCGGGGCGGGATCTCCCGAACGCTCAACCGCGCGGGTCCCTGAACGGACAGGCCCAGTCCTCGTCGACGGCCCGGCCGGAGTACTGCCGGGCCTCGCTCGCCTCGCCGTGGCGCGCGAGCATGGGATTCGGCTCCCCGGCCAGGGCGACATCGCGCTGGATGATCGTCTTGCGCATTTTATCGTAGCGTCCTTCGGCGCGCAGGCGCTCGAACTGGTCGTGCAGGTTGAACACGAGCGCCGGGCGCGGGAAGCGGCGAGCCGGGCGCGAGGCGTTGGGATGGAGGCCTACGACGAAGAACGCCTGCCCGCCGAAACTCAGCGAGAACTTCGGGTCTTCGGGATCGGCGCTCACGCCCTCGTCGTAGTGCTGGCCGCGCCAGCAGTCCTTGTCGGCAAGGGACTGGATGCGGTTCCACATCGCCTCCTCGAAATCCTCTTCCGAGAGGTCGAGCGGACCTTCGAACACGACGGCGAGGCTGCGGAAGCCCTCCTTGTCATCACGATACTCCCATGCCCACTCGAGCAGCGCGTCGTGAATGGGAACGTCGTTCCAGGCGCTGGTCAGGTCGCGTGCCGGCACGACCCGCACCATGTCGCGCGCCGCGGCCGACTTCGCGCCGACGCAGGGAAAATCGGGCTCGCGGATAAGGGCGAGGAATTCCTCCTCCAGCAGCGACTTTTCTTCGGTATCGGTGTTCGACATCGCCGCAGGAACGCGCAAGGGGTTCGCAAGGTCCCGCATTTACGCTGAATTCCGCTACGAGCGCGCCGAACCGCCCAAGGGCCGGCTCAGCCCTTCCATTCCCGCCGTTCCTCTGCCTGGCGGAGGATCTCGTAGGCAAGCGAGCAGGCCTGGAACTCCTTCGCGGCCTCCGCATCGCCGGGGTTCACATCGGGGTGCAATTCCTTGGCCTTTGCGCGCCAGGCCTTCTTCACGGTGTCGAAATCGGCGTCGGGCGTGAGGCCGAGGACGTCGAGCGCCCGGACCTCGTCGGCCGTGCGGCTGCCGTCGCCGCTGCTCGACCAGCCGTAGTGGGCGCTTTCCGCGTAACCCGCGTTGTCGCGTTTCTCGGCCTGGGCGCGTTCCTCGGCCTCGGCCTTGTCGAGCCCTTCGAAGTAGTCCCACTTCTGGTTGTATTCGGCTGCGTGCTTCTTGCAGAAATACCACCTGTCGCGGCTGTTGGGCGCCTTGGGCGCAGGGCAATCGCCCACCTCCTCGCAGCCGTGGCGATCGCATAGCCGGATCGTCGCCGCCTCGCGTGATGCCTCGTAGCCGCGCCAGCGCGGAAAACCCCAGTCGATCGAACGGCGCGGGCGGCTCAAGGCAATAAATCCTTCACGATGGAACCCTATGTGGCCCGCCGAGGCGCCAATGCCAAGCGCCGGGTGCGGTACAAATTAAGACAATTGCTGCATTGCACAATAGACGGGCGATGCCATATGGCGGACGAAGGAGCCAGACGTGAGCAAGCAGCTATCCCTCTCTGCGGTTTTTTCCGTCCTCGCGACGGCGGCTTTCGTGCTGTCGGCAACGCCGAACGGGCTGCAGGCCCGCGAAACGGTTGCGCCGGCGGGCATGGCCGCGCCGGCGCTGGAAGCCTCGCTCCCCCGCTTCTGATCGCCTAGTTCAGGACGACGGTGACCGCGCGGCGGTTCTGCGCCCAGGCTGCTTCGTTCGAGCCGAGCGCGACCGGGCGTTCCTTGCCGTAGCTGATGGTCGACAGCCGGTTGGCCGGCACACCCAGGCTGACGAGATAGTTCTTCGCCGCATTTGCGCGCCGCTCGCCCAGCGCGAGGTTGTAGTCGCGCGTGCCGCGTTCGTCGGCGTGACCTTCGATGGTCGCATTGATCCGCGGGTACTGCAGCAGGTACTGGGCCTGCGTGCGCAGCGCGGCGGCGTCCTGACTGTCGATATCGTACTTATCAGTATCGAAGTAGATCACGTCCTGACCCTGCATCGTCTGGCTGAAGTGCGCCTGCGTGCCGGGGACCGGGCCGGTCGGCGTCGTCGGAGCGGTCGGCGTGGGCGTAGCGGTCTGCTGCGGCGCCGGCGGAAGTTGTTCCGGGGCCTTCTTGGCACAGGCCGACAGGGCCAGGGCCCCGGCGGTTGCCAGCAAGATGGTCAGACGGTTCATTGCATTCTCCTTCTTGTTCGGGATCGCTGCGGCCCTGGTCACATCCTCACGATCATTAACGCCCTTAAGGCAGAACCGGTCCCCAAGCCGGGTCGGACGCCCCGACCGGCGTCCGCAGACGCCGTTCGTTGCGGCCGGTTAGATCCACCTGCCAGATCGAGCTTTCACCCGAGCCCTGGGCAGTGCGGAAAAACTGGATGATGCGGCCGTTCGGCGCCCAGGTCGGGGCCTCGTCCTGCCACGAATTCGTCAGGTCGCGCACGTTCCCGCCCGATGGCGTCATGACGGCAATGCGGAAATTGCCGGCGATGTGGGTGAACGCGATCTGGTCGCCGCGCGGGCTCCATTCCGGCGTTGCGCAGCGCCCGCCGAAGAAGCTGATCCGCCGCTCGTTGCTGCCGTCCGCGTCCATCACGTAGCACTGCTGGGTGCCCGAACGGTCGCTTTCGAAGACGATCTTGCTGCCGTCGGGTGAATATGAACCACCGACGTCGATGGCCGGGCTTTCTGTCAGCTTGCGCGGAGTGCCGCCGGTTGCCGGTACCGTGTAGATGTCGGTGTTGCCGGCGATGGCCATCGAATAGAGGATGCTGCGCCCGTCGGGGCTCCAGCGCGGGGCGAAGGTCGCGTTGTTGCTCTCGGTGACGAGGCGCTGCTGGCCGCTGCCGATGTCGTAGACGTAGATCCGCATCTTGTTGCCGACGTAGCTGAGATAGGCGATCTTCGAGTAATCTGGCGAATAGCGCGGCGTCAGCGCGGTCGACTGGCCGTTGGTGATGAAGCGGTGGTTGGCCCCGTCCGAATCCATGATCGCGAGGCGCTTGACCCGGTTATCCTTGGGGCCGGTCTCGGCAATGTAGGCGATCTTGCTGTCGAAAAACGGGCTCTCGCCGGAAAGGCGCGAGTAGACGAGGTCGGCGCACTTGTGGGCCGCGCGGCGCCAGTCGGCCGGCTGGACCACCCAGCCCGAGCGTGTCAGCTCCTCGCCCAGCGCCACGTCGTAGAGGTAGCAGCCCACCGTCAGTCGCCCGTCGCCCGCGGCGCGCACGAAGCCCTGCACCAGCATCTCGGCGGACCGGCCCCGCCATGTGGCGAAGGTCGGATTGGTGATCTCGGGATAGCTCGGGCGCGGCAGCGAGTCCGGGCCGGTCGGCTTGAACAGGCTGTTGAACCTGAGGTCATTGTATACCACGCGTGCCAGTTCGAGCCCCAGCGCAGCCGTACCGGAGGTGTTGGCGGCGGTGGGCTGGTCGCGGTCGGTCGCGAAGGTGGGAATGGCCAGCGAAAGGTCCTGCCATGCGTTCTCGTCGGTGACGGTAACCTGCAATCCCCCCTCGTCCTCGGCAGGGGCCGGAGCGGGCACTTCCTGTGCGGCCAGCGGCGCCGCGAACAGAAGGGCGGAAACGAGAAGCGCGAAACGCGTAATCATGATCAAAGCCTTCGGTCGAATGTCGTCGTGATGGTCTTCCACTTGTCGTAGAATTCCTCGGGCAAGTCGAACGGCGCGGCAAGGCGCACGGCGCGTATTGCCTGCTCCGCGTGACGTGCTTTCTGCGGTTCGTTGGTCGGCGTGACGCCCGACTGGCTCACCACCGTGGGATTGCCGGCCAGACTGCCGTCGGCGTTCAGCCGGAAGCGGACCACCGTTACCAGCTTCTCGACGTCGGGGCCCTGCGGTGCCGCCCAGTGGGGCTTCAACTGGCGGCTGATGGCCTGGGCCAGGCTGGCCGCCTCTGCTGCACCGAACGTCGCCGCAGGAGTGCCCCTGTCCACCGTCTGGCTGTCGCCCACACCCTTGAGGAAATCGTCGCCGAGGCGCGAACCGCCGCTGGTCGGCTTTGGCGTGGGCTTGGGGGCCGGCTTGGCCGCCGTGGTCGGCTTGGGCTGGGCCTGGGCTGCGGCGCGGGCTTGCGCGGGGCGGGCCTCGGCTGCGGGACCGGACGCTCGATCGCCTTCTCGACCGGCTTGGGCACCGGCTCGGTCACCGGCGGCGGGACCGGCTCCGGTTCGGGCGCGAGCACGGGCGCGACGGCGGCAGGGGCATCGGTGGACGGATCGGGTGCGGTCGATTCCAGGCTCACCTCGTCGGCCAGACTCACCGTCATGCGCTCGGCCGGCGGGACCACCGGCGGCGGCCGGTTGGCGTGCCACAGCAGCAGGCCGAACAGCGCGACGTGCGCGACCAGCGCGACGGCGAGGCCCAGCCTCTCCTCCCCTTTGAGATGCGCGATCGACGCCATCGACACGGGGCTATGGCGCTTGCGATGAACTGTTGGTGACCAGCGAAATGCTCTTGCAGCCGGCCCGATTGAGTTCGCCCATGACCGCCATGACCCGCCCGTAGTCGAGCCCCTTGTCGGCGCGCAGCGTGATCAACGGCGCGCCCGGCGCACCGCAGCCCAGCCGCGCCACGGCGGCCGGAAGCTGGCCGACCTCGACCAGCGCATCGTCGATGAAGACGAACCCGCTCTTGTCGATCGACATCGTCACCTGGTCCGGCTCCTGGTCGAGCGGGTTCGCGCGGCTGTCCGGCAGGTCGATCGGCACGCCGCTCGAAAGCAGAGGGGCGGTGACCATGAAGATGATCAGCAGCACCAGCATCACGTCGACCAGCGGCGTCACGTTGATCTCGGCCATGGCCGCACGGCGGTTGCCGCCGCGGCGGCGGCGTGAACCAGACGAGGCGAGGCCCATCGCCATGCCTAGAGCCCTTCCAGCTCGCGGCCGACCTGGGCGTGGACCTTGTCGGCGAAGCGCTGCAGGCGTGCCTCGTAGGCGTTCACCCGGTGGCTGAAGCGGTTGTAGGCGATGACGGCCGGAATGGCCGCGAACAGGCCGATGGCGGTGGCGAACAGCGCCTCCGAAATGCCGGGCGCGACCACGGCGAGAGAGGAATTGGCCTGCTGCCCGATGGCGAAGAAGCTGTTCATGATGCCCCAGACGGTGCCGAACAGGCCCACGAAGGGGGCGACCGCGCCGGTCGTGGCGAGGAAGTTCAGCCGTTCGGCCAGCGAATCCGCTTCGGCCGCGACCTGCCCCTCCATCGCCAGGGCGACGCGGGCGCGCGTTCCGTCGCGGTCCACCACGCGGCCCGCCGCGCCGGTCGAGCGCTGCAGTTCCTTCAGGCCCGCGGCGGCAACGCGCGCCGGTGGCGGATCGCCGCGCCTGCGGTCGGCGACCAGGCCTTCCGGCTCACGCGACTTGAGAAACTCCCGCTCGAAGGCGCGGGACTTGCGGCCGATCCCGCTCATGCGCACCGAGAAACTGACGATGATCGCCCAGACCCAGACGCTCGCCAGCAGCAGGCCGGCGATCACCGCCTGCACCACGATGTCGGCATCGAGGAAGAGCTGCAGCGGATCGAGCCGGGTCGGCGCGGTGGTGGCTGCGGCAAGAAGGTCGAGGGCGTTCATTCACTATCCTTGGTCAAGAACGGCTCGAAAGCCGCCATCCATTCGCGCGGCTGGCGCCTGGGCCGGCCTTCGGGGCCGATGAAAACGACGTGCAGGTCCGCCGCGGCAAGGGGCTCGCCATCCCGCTTTGCCACCTGCCTGACCATGACGCTGCTGGCGCGAATTTCCGTCACAGTGCTCTCAACGACGATCGCGTCATCAAGTTTCGCCGGGCGCAGGTAACGGACGTTGACGGAAGCCACCGCGTAGCCTCCCCGTCCTTCTTCCTGCGATGCCAGCAGGTCCACGCCGACGGCGCGGAGCATTTCCCAGCGCGCGCGCTCGAACCACTTGAGATAATTGGGATAATAGACAATCCCCATCACATCCGTGTCTTCGAAATAGACGCGCAGCGGGAAACGGAACGTCGTCCCGTCGATCATGCCGCTGCTGGGGTGGGGGCCATCGGTCATCGCCGGGCGTTTAGCCGCCGAGCGACTCGGCTGGCAACCTGACTATAGTTAGAAAGTGCCCCGGCGCGGCCGGACGGCGCCCCGTGCCGGCTCAGCCGGGAATCATCCGCCCGAGCGGCTGACCGCCGAAAACATGGACATGCAGGTGAGGGACTTCCTGTCCGCCATCGGCACCGATGTTGGCCAGCAGGCGATAGCCCGGCTCGACCAGACCGTTGGAACGGGCCACGTGGCCGACGGCACGGACGAAACCGGCGATCTGTTCGGCGGTGGCGCCGGTCGAGAAATCGTCCCAGCTGACCCACTCGCCCTTCGGCACGACGAGGATGTGGACCGGCGCCTGCGGGGCGATGTCGTGGAAGGCGAGCGACCACTCGTCCTCGTAGACCTTCTTGCACGGAATCTCGCCGCGCAGGATCCTGGCGAAGATGTTGTCGGGATCGTAGGGTTTGCGGGCGTCGATCGGCATCAGGCGGACTCCTGCGCGCTGCGGGCTGCTTTCTCCTCCAGGCCCGAGGTGCCTTCGCGGCGTTCCAGTTCGGCCAGCACGGTCTCGAATGCGATACCCTTGTGTGCCAGCAGGACCATGAGGTGAAACATGACGTCGGCGCTTTCGCCGACCAGTTCCCGGTCGTCTCCCGTCAGTGCGGCGATGATCGTCTCGGTCGCCTCCTCGCCCAGCTTGCGGGCAATAACCGGCAGGCCGCGCTGCCCCAGCTTGGCGACGTAGCTCGTCTCAGGCGAGGCCGAGAGGCGCTGCCGGATGGTGTCTTCGAGGCGGGCCAGGGTCTGGCTGTGCGTGTCCATGGCCCCGGAATGGGCCAAGCGGGGGAGCCGCGTCAATCCTGCTCGGGACCCTTCATCGAAAGCCGCCGCCCGACGATGACGCCGAGGATGCCGAGCGCGAAGAGCGTCGCGTGCGAGCCTTCGGGCACCTGCGTCCCCCCGCCGGCAATCGCGACCGAGGGGATCAGCGTCAGCGCGACGACGGTAAGGGAACGCAGGGGCATGGCGTCGCGGTCGCGCCAAAATACCGGGAAATCAATCGCCTCTCGGCACCTGTCCCGGACAGGGACGGTCAGCCGCGCGCAGGTAAACCGGCTGCCCGCAGGGCCTCGTGTGCCTCGGCGATGGTGTGCGTGCCGAAGTGGAAGATCGAGGCTGCGAGCACCGCGCTGGCGTGGCCTTCGGTCACGCCCTCCACCAGATGCTGCAGGTTCCCCACGCCGCCGCTGGCGACCACCGGGACCGAAACGGCGTCGGCAATCGTGCGCGTGAGCTTGAGGTCGTAGCCGCGCTGCGTGCCGTCGCCGTCCATCGAAGTGACGAGCAGCTCGCCCGCGCCCAGTTCGGCCAGCCGGATCGCGTGTTCGACCGCGTCGATGCCGGTTTCCTTCCGGCCGCCGTGGGTGAAGATTTCCCAGTGGTCGTGGACCCAGCGGGCATCGACCGAGGCGACGATGCACTGGCTGCCCATCTTTTCCGCTATGTCGGTCACGACTTCCGGGCGCGATACTGCGGCGGAATTGACCGCCACCTTGTCGGCGCCGGCGAGCAGCAGCGCGCGCGCATCCTCGACCGTGCGCACCCCGCCGCCGACGGTCAGCGGCATGAAGCACACCTCCGCCGTGCGCCGGACGATGTCGAGCAGCGTCCCGCGCCCTTCGTGACTGGCGGAAATGTCGAGGAAGCACAGCTCGTCGGCCCCCGCCTCGTCATAGGCCTGCGCCTGCTCGACCGGATCGCCCGCATCGCGCAGGTCGACGAAGTTGACGCCCTTCACCACGCGCCCGTCGCGCACGTCGAGACAGGGGATGACGCGGATGCGGACGGTCATGCCCGGTTCGCCATTGCGATTGCCGCCGCAAGATCCAGGCGGCCCTCGTAAAGCGCCCGCCCGGTAATGACGCCTTCGATCCCGTCGCGGGCGTTAAGCGACAGGATGTGAATGTCGCTCAGGCCCTTGACCCCGCCGCTGGCGATGACCGGGATGTCGACCCGCCGCGCGAGGTCGAGCGTGGCGTCGATGTTGACGCCCTTGAGCAGCCCGTCGCGGCCGATGTCGGTGAACAGCAGGCTGGCGACCCCGGCATCCTCGAAGCGGCGGGCAAGGTCGACCACGGGAACGTCGGACACCTCGGCCCAGCCCTCGGTCGCGACCATGCCGTCGCGCGCGTCCACGGCGACGACGATGCCGCCTTCGAATTCGCGCGCCATGTCCTTGACGAATTCGGGGTCCTTGAGCGCCGCCGAGCCCATCACCACGCGCGCCACGCCGAGGTCGAACCAGCCTTCCACCGCCGCGCGGTCGCGAATGCCGCCGCCGAGCTGGACGTAGCCGGGAAAAGCCTCGACGATCGCTTCCACCGCCGCCTTGTTCTCTGCCCTGCCGGCAAAGCTGCCGTCGAGGTCGACCACGTGCAGGTGCTCCGCGCCCGCCTCGGCGAAGATCAGCGATTGCGCCGCCGGATCGTCGCCGTAGATCGTGGCGCGGTCCATGTCGCCTTCGGCCAGCCGCACGACCTGGCCGCCCTTGAGATCGATGGCGGGGAAGACGATCATGGCCGCCAGTCCAGGAACCGCGCGAGCAGCGAAAGCCCGTAGGCCTGGCTCTTCTCCGGGTGGAACTGCACCCCGAGCATGTTGTCGCGCGCCACTGCGGCGACAAGGCCGCCGCCGTGATCGGTCATCGCCGCGATGTCGCGGCCGTCGGCAGCGGCGAAGTGATAGGAGTGGAGGAAATAGGCCTCGCCCTCCTCGATCAGCCCGGCGCCGCTGCGAGGATTTGCCGCATGGTGCGGCATGGGGGAAACGTCGTTCCAGCCCATGTGCGGCACCTTGATCGCCGGGTCGGTCCGCTCGATCAGCTCGACCTGCCCCTCGATCCAGCCGAGGCCCTTCGTCACGCCGTGCTCCACGCCGCGCGTCGCCATGAGCTGCATTCCCACGCAGATACCGAGGAAGGGGACCCCCTTTTCGAGCACCCGCTCCTCCATCGCCTCCACCAGTCCGGGGATCGCCTTGAGGCCCCTGGCGCAGGCCTTGAAGCTGCCGACGCCGGGCAGGACGATCCGCTTCGCCCCGCGCACGAGGTCGGGATCGGCGGTGACGGCGACGTGCGCCGCCCCGGCGGCCTTCAGCGCGTTGTGCACCGAGTGGAGGTTGCCGGCGCCGTAGTCGATCAGCGCAATGGCCTCAGACATTTGGGGCCTCAGACATTTGGGGCCTCAGCCACCGAGCTGCCCCTTGGTCGACGGCACCGCCCCGCCCTTGCGGGGGTCCAGCTCGACCGCCTGGCGCATCGCCCGGGCGAAGCCCTTGTAGACCGCCTCGCAGACGTGGTGGTTGTTCTGTCCGTAGAGCAGCTGCACGTGCAGCGTGATGCCCGCGGCCTGCGCCACCGAGTGAAACCAGTGCTCGATCAGCTCGGTATCCCATTCGCCGAGCTTTTCCTGCGTGAACCGCACCTTCCACACGAGGAACGGCCGGCCCGAGATATCGAGCGCGACCCGCGCCAGCGTTTCGTCCATCGGCGAATAGGCGCTGCCGTAGCGGCCGATCCCGCCCTTGTCGCCCAGCGCCTGCGCCAGCGCCTGGCCCAGCGCGATGGCGCTGTCTTCGGTGGTGTGGTGCTGGTCGACGTGGAGGTCGCCTGTAACCGTCATCGTAACGTCGATCAGCGAATGACGGCTGAACTGTTCGACCATGTGATCGAGAAACCCGATTCCGGTCGAAACGTCGTAGGAGCCGGTCCCGTCGAGGTCGACCTCGACGAGGATCTTTGTCTCCGTGGTGTCGCGGCTGATCCGTCCGGTGCGCATGTGCCGCGCTATAGGCCGAAACGCCCGAGGCGCAACGCTTTCGCTTGACCGGGCCGCAGGTCGACGCCACCTATCGGCCCGATATGGCAGACGATACGCCCGACAGCCTGATCCCCTATGACGAGATCGTGCAGGAAGCCCTGCGCGCCGTGGTCGGCCGCGTGCTGGGCGAGGTTCAGCACACCGGCGGAGAGCTGCCGGGCAACCACCACTTCTACATCACCTTCAAGACGGGTGCCGTCGGGGTCTCGATTCCCAAGAGCCTCAAGGACCGCTTTCCCGACGAGATGACGATCGTCCTGCAGAACAAGTTCTGGGACCTCAACGTCGACGACGACGGTTTTACCGTCGGGCTGTCGTTCAATGCGGTGCCCGCCAAGCTGGAAATTCCCTTCGCCGCGATCACTGCCTTCGTCGACCCGGCAGTCGACTTCGGGCTGCAGTTCCAGGCAGTCGCGGCCGATGTCGCCCCGCCGGTGCACGACAACGCGGAGAATGACAGCACTCCCGGCGATGCGGAACGTGGCGTGCGGCCGGACGTTGCAACTTCGGAAGACGGCTCGAACGTCGTCACGGTCGATTTCGGCCGCAAGAAGTAACCGCAGGCGGCTCGTCCCGCCACAAGGGGGCAGGATGGCAGGAAAACTCAGCAACCGCGTGAGCGACAAGGGCGGCCGTAAGGTGCGCAAGGCGATCAGGAAGGTGCGCGGCGGCGTGCAGAAGGTCCCCGGGCCCAGCACCAATCCCGCCACCAACCTGATGATCGCCGACATCGCCGTGCGCGGCGCATCCTACCTGTTCCGCCGCTCCATCGAGAAGGGCCTGTTGCGGGCCCGCTTCGGACCGGACAAGGCCAAGCAGATCGTCGAAGGTCGCACGATGGGGCATTCCATCGCCGGTTTCGCCGTCTCGCGCCTGGCCACGCGTTCCGTGCCCGGCTTCCTGCTCGTTGCCGGCGGGCTCGTCGGCAAGGCGGTGTTCGACCGCAGCCTGGGCCGCCGGGAATCGGCCCGGGAGGGCGAAGAAACGCTGGAAGACCTGGCCGACAACGCCGCCGAGAAATAGCGCAAAACGCGCGCCGCGCCCTTGATTAGGGGCGCCGCCCTGCGGCAACAGCGCGCATGGCCGAAGCCCCGTCACTCAAACGCCGCGGACTCATGTTCGTCCTCTCCTCTCCCAGCGGGGCGGGCAAGACGACGATCTCGCGCAAGCTCCTCGAAGCCGACCCGGGCATCAAGCTTTCCGTGTCGGCGACCACCCGCCCGATGCGGCCTGGCGAGCGAGACGGCGTGGACTATCATTTCGTAAGCGATGCCGATTTCGATCGAATGGTCGACGAAGACGATTTCTACGAGTGGGCGCATGTGTTCGGCCACCGCTACGGGACGCCCAAGGGCCACATCCGCGCGGCGCTGAAGGACGGGCAGGATTTCCTGTTCGATATCGACTGGCAAGGTACGCAGCAGCTCGTCCAGAAGGACAAGCAGGACGTCGTCCCGGTCTTCATCCTTCCGCCGAGCATCGACGAGCTTCGTCGCCGGCTCCAGGGGCGGGCCCAGGACAGCGAGCAGGTCATCGCTGCGCGAATGGAGCGCGCCCGCTCGGAAGTGAGCCACTGGGACGCCTACGATTACGTCGTGATCAACGACGACATCGACACGTGCTTTGCGCAGGTCTGCGGCATCCTGCGGGCCGAGCGCATGAAGCGGCGGCGCCAGACCGGGCTGATAGACTTCGTTCGCGACCTGATGCGCTAGCTCGCTTGCCCCCCTCCCCCGCCCGCGTTACCGGGCCCAGGACACTGGCAGGGATGAGACCATGAGCAGCGAACTGGAAAGCGCGATCGAAGCAGCCTGGGAGGTACGCGACACGGTCGACCCGGGCAGTTCCGACGTGCGCCGCGACGTGGAAGCGGCGCTCGCACTGCTCGACAATGGCACTGCACGCGTGGCCGAACCCGATGGATCCGGCGGCTGGAAGGTCAACCAGTGGCTCAAGAAGGCGGTGCTGCTCAGCTTCCGCCTGAACGACAACATGGTGGTTCAAAACGGCTCTGCCGGCGCCCCGGCCTTCGACAAGGTACCGAGCAAATTCACCGGGTGGAGCAATAACCGCTTTCGCGAAGCGGGCTTTCGCGTGGTGCCCGGCGCCGTCGCCCGGCGCGGCAGCTTCATCGGCAAGGGCGTGGTGCTCATGCCCAGCTTCGTCAACATAGGCGCCTACGTGGGCGAAGGATCGATGGTCGACACCTGGGCCACGGTCGGCTCGTGCGCCCAGATCGGCAAGAACGTGCACTTGTCTGGCGGGGTGGGCATCGGCGGCGTGCTCGAGCCGCTCCAGGCGGGCCCCGTGGTGATCGAGGACGATTGCTTCATCGGTGCGCGCTCCGAGGTGGTCGAAGGCGTTCGCATCGGCCGCGGGTCGGTGCTTTCGATGGGTGTATTCATCTCCTCCACCAGCAAGATCGTCGACCGCGCGTCCGGCGAGACCTTCACCGGCGAGGTTCCGCCTTATTCGGTGGTCGTGCCCGGCGCACTGCCCGGCAAGCCGTTGCCCGATGGCTCGCCCGGGCCGAGCCTTTCCTGCGCGGTCATCGTCAAGCGAGTGGACGAGCGTACCCGCGCCAAGACGGCGATCAACGAACTGCTGCGCGACTAGGGCGCGCCAGGGCTCCTGCGAGGAACCCAATCCCTCGGCAACCGTAGAATTGGCCGAACCCGAAACGGGTCGCACCGATTTTGACGGGAGCATCCGATGCGTACCGAAGGCGATGAAATTCACGAGGAGACCGACGCGGCGCGCGCCGGTTCGACCCCCAACGTCGTGCGGTGGGTGCTGGCGATCAGTTTACTCGCGGCGATGGTCCTGACGTCCATCATTTGGATTACCGGCGCGGTCACGACCGACGGGGCCGATGACACCAACAACGCCACCGACCGCATCCGCGAAACCACCGATCGAGGCGACGACGGCACCGACAGTATCGTCAGCGACAACCCCGAATTCCAGATGGAACCGGGCGGATCCGAAGCCGTAGAAAACCCGATGAACATGCCTGTGCCTGATGCCAGCGAAACTGCGGCCGCCGCCCCGGCGGCCGAGTAACAATGGGTTCGCCGAACTCCTATCGCAGCGGCCAGCAGGTCGCATGGGACTGGGGATCGGGCACCGCCACGGGCAAGGTGAAGAAGCGCTTCGAACGCAGGGTCCAGCGCACCTTCAAGGGTAGCAAGATCGTCCGGAAAGGAACCGCGGACGACCCCGCCTACCTCATCACGCAGGAGGATGGAGACAAAGTCCTCAAGCTCGGTTCGGAATTGAAAGGAGGCTAACCATGCCAGCGAAGTCGAAAGCCCAGCAAATGGCCGCGGGCGCGGCCTTGTCCGCCAAGCGTGGCGATACCAAGGTCAGCGACCTGCAAGGCGCGTCGAAAGACATGTACGATTCCATGAGCGAGGAAGAGCTCGAGGAATTCGCCGAGACCGACCGCGAAGGATTGCCCGAGCACGTGGACGACGACTGATGACACCCGGCCTCGGCCGCTTCGTCGAGGCTCAACGCCCGGTTTACCCGGAGGTCCTGGCGGAACTGGGCGCCGGGACCAAGCGCACGCATTGGATGTGGTTCATCTTCCCGCAGATTGCGGGTCTCGGCCGGAGCCCTGCTGCGCAAAAATATGCCATCGCCGACCTCGACGAGGCGCGCGCCTATCTCGCGCACGCCGTGCTCGGCCCGCGCCTGCTCGAGTGTACCGGGGCGATGCTGAGCTGGGCGGGCCGCAAGGATGCTGAAACGATCCTTGGCCCGGTCGATGCGATGAAGTTGCGCAGCTCGATGACGCTTTTCGAATCCGCAGGCGGCGGCGCCGTCTTCAGCCGCGCGCTCGAAAGCTTTTTCGGAGGCGAGCGGGACGAGGCGACCCTGGTGCGGCTATGAAGGACATCAAGGACGCGGTCGATCCGCAGGTCATCAGCGCGACTTTCAACGAACAGCTCGCCGTGGGCGCCGGGATGATCGCGCTGTGTGTGCTCATCCATGGCGTCTGGTTGTTCACCCTGCAGCGGATGGCGCTGGGCGAACAGACCGAAGAGCGCATCAAGAACGTGCGCCCGCTGTCGTTTCGCGGCCTGTGGTTCACCGTCGTGGTCGTGCTGGCCATCGTGGTGGTGCACTTCATCGAGATCTGGCTGTTTGCCTTCCTCTACAAGTACGTTCGCGCGCAATGGAGCTTCGAGAACTCGCTCTACTTCTCGACCATCTCCTATGCGACCATCGGCTATAACGACGCCTCGATCGCACACGAGTGGCGCATGGTCGGCGCTCTCGAAGGCATCCTCGGCGTTATCCTGCTGGGCTGGTCGACCGCGTTCTTCGTCAGCGTTCTCGGCCGGCTCGAGAAAGGCGCGGAGAGCGGTTAGCGCTCGTCGTGCTCGATCGGCGGGTCGGCCCGGTGAGCCGCCGCGTAGGCTTCCGCTCCCTTCAGGACGCGCAGCATGTTGCGGCTGGCGATCTTCTCCAGGTCTTCCTTGGAGTACCCGCGCCGCGCCAGTTCCACGAACAGCGCCGGGTAGCCGCTGACATCCTCCATCCCCTGCGGGCCCGTCGCCATCCCGTCGTAGTCTCCGCCGACGCCGATGTGGTCGATCCCCGCAACCTTGCGCAGGTGATCGACGTGGTCGGCCATGTCGCTGACGGTGGCGAGCGGTTCCGGGTTGGCCAATTTCCACGCCGCGTACTGGCGCGCTGCCTCGGCCGGGTCGCCCGGATAGAGCGCTTCGAGCCGTTTCTTCTCGCCCTCGCCCGCAGCGCCCCACTGGCGACGCGCTTCGGACAGGTAGTCCGGCAGGGCCACGACCATGACGATGCCGCCGTTGTCGCGCACGCGAACCAGAATGTCGTCGGGCACGTTGCGCGCGTGCGGTGTAACCGCGAATGCCCCCGAGTGGCTGAACATCACCGGCGCACGGGCAACGTCGAGCGCGTCGGACATCGTCGCGGCGCTGACGTGGCTGAGGTCGACCAGCATCCCGATCCGCTGCATTTCGCGCACCACGTCCTTCCCAAAATCGGTCAGCCCGTCGTGTTCTGGCGCCGCGGTCGCGCTGTCGGCCCAGGGCGTGTTCTTCGAATGCGTCAACGTCATGTAGCGCGCGCCCAGCGCATACATCTGGCGCAGCACGCCCAGGCTGCCGGCGATCGAGTGGCCGCCTTCCATGCCCATCAGAGAGGCGATCTTGCCCGCCTTCCACGCCTTCTCGACCTCGGCCGAAGTAAGCGCGAGCTGCAGCCGATCGGGGTAGCGCGCGATCATCCGCTTGGTCACGTCGATCTGCTCGATGGTCTCAACCGCGGCCTCGGCAGGTGGCAGGTTCGCGCTGACATAGACCGACCAGAACTGGGCCCCGACCTTGCCCCTGGAAAGGCGGGTGAAGTCGGTGTGCATCGGGCGCGTTCCGCCCTTGCCATCGGCCTCTTGGGTGGTGTCCTCGAAATCGAAGTCCGCGATGACGTTTCCGAAGCGGCTGCGCAACTGGATCGGCACGTCGTTATGGCCGTCCCATACCGGCGCTTCGGCCAGGGCGGCGTCGGCGATCTGTTCCGGGGTCTGGGCGTGGGCGGGAACGGCAGCGAACAGTAGCGGAACAACAAAAATCGAGCGCTTCATTGCAGTCTTTCAAGCCTGCCGGCCAACGCGATCGCGGCAGCCGGGGCGCGTTCCTTCGCGCCGTTGATCATGAAGGCGAAGACGTCCCCGCCCTTGCCTGCGCTCTTGTCGGGATCGTCCGCATAGTCCAGCCCCCGCGGGGCTTTTCCCGCAGACCAGGCCCGGCAGGTCTCCGCCAGGTCCGCGAGCCGGCCGGGCGGATAACCGGTGGGACAGGCTGACCGCATCTTCTGCAAGCGCATGTACGCAAATCCGGCAGTGCGGTCGGCCAGCTGGACGCGTTCGGGGTGGTCCGAGAAAACCACTGCGACGTCGCGCTCGCGCGCGAGCCGCACGAATTCAGGACATACGAAGCTCTCGTGCCCCACTTCCAGTGCATGGCGCAGGGGAAGACCGTCCCACGCGCCGGGCAACAGGTCGAGGAAGCGGGCAAGGTCGTCGACCTCGAATCGCTTCGTCGTGGCGAGTTGCCAGCAGATCGGCCCCAGCCGGTCGCCGAGCTCCACGATTCCCTGGTTCATGAAATTCTCGATGCCCTCGCCCGCGCTCGCTAGCAGCTTGCGATTGGTCACGAAGCGCGAGCCCTTGAGCGTAAAGACGAACCCTTCCGGCGTTTCCTCGCGCCACCGGCGAAAGCTCGCCGGTTTCTGCAGGCGGTAGAAGGTGCCGTTGATCTCGATCGCGCGCACCGCACGGCTGGCAAACTCCAGTTCGCGCCGCTGGACGAGATCCTCCGGAAAGAAGGTCCCGCCCCGCCACTCGGCATGAGTCCAGCCGCCAATGCCCGTGCGGATCGTCATTTGCTCCATCTAGCCGGAACCGAAGCCGAATTCGCGCAGTTTTTGTTTTAGGGGAGGCGCCGAAAGGAGCGCTGACATGGCTATAGAAGCCATCTGGAACGATCAGGTAATTGCTCACAGCGACGACACGGTCGTGATCGAAGGCAATCATTACTTTCCCCGCGAGGACGTCGACACGTCCATGCTGGAGAAAAGCTCGACCACGAGCGTCTGCCCCTGGAAAGGAACCGCCCACTACTATACCGTCGACATAGACGGCGAACGGAACGAGGATGCCGCCTGGTATTATCCCGAACCGAAGCCGGAAGCGGAGAAGGTTCGCGGCAGAATAGCATTCTGGAACGGAGTGGAGATCGTCGAGGAGTGAGGGCAGCTAAGGCGCTGATCGAGGAGTTGCGGCTTTCGCCTCATCCAGAGGGCGGATGGTTCCGTGAGACCTGGCGCGCCCCGGCTGGCGACGATGAGCGCGCCGCGGCCACGGCCATCTACTTCCTGCTCGAAGCTCACCAGCGCAGCCACTGGCACAGGGTCGACGCAACCGAGATCTGGCTGTGGCACGCGGGCGATCCGCTCCTGCTCTCGCTCGCAGCTGGCGACGCGGGGCCGGTGCGCGAAATCAAGCTTGGTCCGGACGTCATCGCCGGCGATGCGCCACAGGTACTCGTCCGGCCGCACGAATGGCAGGCCGCCATCCCGCTACCGGGGCAGGAAGGCTATTCGCTCGTTTCATGCCTTGTGACGCCAGCCTTCGAATTCGCCGGCTTCACCCTTGCCGAGCCCGACTGGCACCCGGGCTGAGCCGACCGCGCGAGGAACCTTGCTTTGCTCGGGGCGCTCTTGGGGCAACAGCAAGGAAGCCGCCATGACAAAGACGCTCGCCGACATTTCACACGCCATGAGGGACATAGATTTCTGCACGCTCGCCACGGTGACCGATGGCGGTGCGATCGGCGCCCGCCCGATGAGCAACAACCGCGAGGTCGACTACGAAGGCGACGCGTGGTTCTTCACCTACGCCGACACTCGCATGGTGAGCGACATTGAAGCCAATCGGCAGGTCGGCGTAACCTATCTCGGCAGCGCGGGCGTGAAGGGCCTGTTCGGCGCGCCGGGCGCTTTCATCCATGTCGAGGGCACGGGCGCCATCGTTCGGGACCGGCAGCAGTTCGCCGAGCATTGGGTAGAGAGCCTCGGTCGCTGGTTCCCGCAAGGACCGGATACGCCGGGCCTGACGCTGATCCATGTGGCAGCGAACCGTATCCACTACTGGGATGGCGAGGAAGAAGGCGAAGTGAAACTGCCGGCGCAGCTCGCTTAAATCGAACTCGTGACCAGAGATCGCTGGCGGACGACGTGCCGCTGGCTCTTCGCGCTGTCCTTCGCAGCGGCCGGCGCGCTTCACCTTTTTGTTGCAGCCCCTTTCATCCGGATCGTGCCCACCTGGGTCCCGGCACCAGCGCTGGTCATCAGCCTGACCGGGATTGCCGAACTTCTCGGCGCTGCGGCGCTGGTCCAGCCCTGGTCATCGGCGCTGAGGCGCGCAGGCGGGTTTGGCCTGGCGCTTTATGCCCTGTGTGTCTGGCCGGCGAACTTCAATCACATGGCGCTCGATCTTGCGCGGCCGGATGGCGGGCTGGGCCTCGCCTATCACGTCCCGCGCCTCGCCGCGCAGCCGCTGCTGATCTGGCTGGCGCTTTGGGTCGGCGGCGCGCTACCGAAACAGCGCCACGCCTGAAGGTCAGTCCTCCTTGCCCGCGACGCCGTAGTTGATCGCCGCATTGCGGGTCTTCTGAAACTCGGGGACGGTCATGCCCTTGAAAGCGGCATAGATATCTATGTTGCCTACCCCGACAACCGCGCCAAGCTTCTCCAGCATGAAGAAGATCACGCCGTAGTGGATCATTCCGATCCAGTCGCGCTCGCGGACCAGACGCTTTTCTTCCTCGGTCAGACCGGCTTCGGTCATCGTCGCTTCCTCGTCCGACTTGAAGCGCTTGCGGACCGCAGGGTCGGTCAGGGAGTGCAGGAAGTGGTTCAGGCGAAAACCCTTGACGCTGCGCTCGATAGTGAAGGGATAGGTGCCTTCGAGCTTCTCCGCGCCTTCGTACTGGTGCATTGCCCGTTCGCGTGTCTTTGCCGGATCCTCGACCGGCTCGTCGTTGCTCACTTCCTCGAATATCATCGAGGCGATCGGGGTCATCGAGGGCAGGAAGTAGGTCTTGTGCGTGACCTCCACCTTTTCGGACAGCGCGCCGCGCATCATCAGCCACATGACAACCTCTGCGCCTTCCCAGCCGCCGCGCTCCGCCAGTTCCGCTACCGTCAGGTCGAGCAGGCCCTCGGGGTCCTTCTCGAGTCGCTCCATGAACTCGTGATCCCACTCGGGATTGTTGAACCCGCAGCCTTCGCCGTGAACCTGATGGCTGAGCCCGCCGGTGCCGGCGATGGCGACCTTGATGTCCTTGGGGTAGCTGAGGATCGCCTGCCGCAGGCTCTTGCCGAACTTCCAGAAACGCCGCGCGCTCGGCAGCGGCACCGTCAGCACACCGCATACGATCGGCAGCAGCTTGCAGGCCCAGCCGCTCTGGTCGTGGTCGACCATGACCGAGAGCGGGCTGAACGCGCCGTGGTCGAGGTTCTTGCCCTGAAAATAGCTGAGATCGAATTCGTTGGCGACCATCACCCGGGCGACGTGCGCGGCAAATTCGGGATCGCCCTTGATCGCCGGGATGTCGCGCGGACCACCACCCTCGTCCGCCGGACCGAAGCTCTCGCCCACGCCCAGCGCGAAGTGGCTGTAGTGGTCGAAGAAAGCCGTCATGTGGTCATTGTAGATGTAGACGAGGACGTCGGGCGCCTTCTCGCGAAACCACTCTTGCACCGGCTCGTAGCCTTCGAAGATCGGCTTCCAGACCGGATCGTCGAACTTCTTCGCATCCTTGGCGAAAGCGATGGTGGGAGTGTGCGACGTGGCGACGCCGCCGACGATGGTGGCCATGGCTGGAACCTCTCTTCCTGTGCGGCCGCTTTCCGGGGCCGCCGATTGCCTGCCTAATGCCACGCGGCCGCGCATTGCGACAAGTCAAATTGTCCGCCAGCGTGAAATGTTCGCATATCCGAAAGCGCAGGCGATCCCGAAAAAACAAAACGGGCGGGCAGCCTCTCCGCTCCCCGCCCGTCCCTATTTCTATCCGACCCCGGGCTCGTCAGCCCGGACCCGTATCTCAGCTCATGTGCTTCGAGACAGCGCCAGTCATCTTGAACATCGAGATCTGGTCCTTGCCGATCACCGCGCCGAGCTTGGCGTCGGGGTTGATCATGCGCCTGTCCTGGCTGTCCTGAAGGTTGTTGCTCTTGATGTGGTCCCACACCTTGCTGGTAACCTGCGCGCGGGTCATCGGGCCCTTGCCCACGACGGCTTCGAGTTCCGGCGAGAGGTTCACCGGCTTCTGGAGTGCATTGTTCTTGGCCATGGGCCTGTCCTTTCAGTTAAAAATTCGGTGGCAGGGTCCTAGTCGATTTCATCCGTATCGTCCCACTCCTCTTCCAATTCATCCCCATTTTCGTTTCGTTCGTAAGTTCCCGTAAGCACGGCGGCAGCGATAACGTGGCCTTCGAGCGCCGACATGAGTTCGCCTCGCCCGGCACCGGGCATCAGGGCGATCCCCTCGTCGACGGCGAAAAGCTGGAAGACATAGTCGTGCGCACCGTGCCCGGTGGGGGGATCGGGCAGGAGCCATTCGGAGTTCTGAAAGCTGTTCTTGCCCACTCGCGGCGGCACTTCGCCTTCGAGTAACTTGCCCTGCTGCGCGCGCAGCCCCCACACCAGCCAGTGACAGAACGGCTCCGGCGAAGGAGCGTCGGGATCTTCGACGATCAAGACGAGCTCCATCGCCCCTGCGGGCGGCGCGGTCCATTCGAGCGGCGGGGCGACGGCGTCTTCCTCGTCGGCGGTAAAACAGGGGTCGAGCTTTTCGCCGTCCCCGAAAGCGGCAGAGGTGAGCGTGAAGCCCCCCTTGCCAATGACGCCTTCGCCGCCGAGCTTGGCGATTGCGAGCTTACCATGTCCTGCGCGGACGTTCTTGAGGGCCTTGCCGAGCCAGGCGGGTACGTGTTCGAGCATGATTTCTCCGGATTTACGGATGGAACTAGGAGGAACGCCGGGGCGACGCAACCGCGCCTGCGGGGTATTTTCCACCACGCGCAGTGCGTTGCCTCAGGTCGGAATCAGGCGCAGCGCTTCGAGCAGCGTCTCGAGATGCTGCCGACCCAGTCTGCTCCAGACGTTGTAAAGGCAGCGTTGCTTGCCGACTCGCACGTACGCCAGCGAGTTGATCCCCCGGCCGGAGGAATTGTCCGGCGGATAAGGGCGTCGCGCCCTCCACGCCATAGCCGGCGAAGGCCGGCGCGGGAAGGTGGTCGAGCTCGCGAAAGTAGGGCCATCGCTCCATTAGCGCGGTGCGGTCGATGTCGCTCGGCGGCTCTTCGCCCGACTGCACGGCGGTGCCCGCGACGCCATAGGCACTGCGCAGATGAGGCAGGTCGAAGGCGATCGCCCAGCCACCTGCAAAGTTGGCCGAACGCGGAGCGCCGCGCGCTTGGCCGGTCGAAGCGAACGAAAGAGGTGCACAGCTTGCCCGGTTGTCGGCCTTGGCCCATTCGGCCAGGACCAACGCCTCGGCCGCCAGTTGAGTTCGGGCATCGACCGGCTGCGGTGCACGGCGGGTGGCCGAAGCCGATGGAGTGGCCTCCGCCATAGGTTCGATACCCACCGCCGCGCTCGTCTGCGGAGTGACGGGCGGCGGGTCGGGTTCGCCTGCAGGCTCGCAGGCGCCGGTGCATGCGACCGCGGCAAGGGCCGCAAACGTCGATAATTTCATCACCCTACCAGCGTGCAGGCCGGCAGGCGGTTCCCCACGATCAGCCGACCCCGACCAGCCGCTCGATTCTGCTCAAGGCGCGGTGCGAGTAGGACTTGGCTCGATTGTCCTGCGGATAAAGCCGCGGCGAAGCGGGACGCAGGCCCATCTGGCGCAGGCGGCGATTGAAGCGGCAGGCGTCGGCGTGATGGCACGACCATTCGCTGCGCCACGTGAGCGAGAGCGAGATCGACACCTCGCCGTGCACCTTGACGTGATGCGGGGCCAGGATCGGCACGAAGATCGCCTCGCCGGGATCGATACGGACGGCTTTCCCGCGCGCGGCCCATTCGTCCTTCCAGGGCAGGTTGCGCGGACCGCCGGCGAAGTACTGCTCGAAGAACGGATCGCCGATGATGTCCGGGTCTGCCGTGGGAAACAGCGTCATCGTCTTGGAGCCACGGGCCTGGAACAGGATGTTGTACTCCGGGTCGAAGTGGAGCGGCGTGACCGCTTCCGGGCTGGAAACGAAGATGAACCCTTCGAAGCGGAACATCGCCCCGGTCCTGCGTGCAACGAGCGGCTCGATCTCGGCACAGGACATCGCGCATCAGCGTCGCGTAGGCCGGGTCCTGTTCGATATACTTGAGCAATACCCACGAGCCGCATTCCTCGATCCGCTCGATCGTTTCGCGCACCCCCATGCCGTTGGACGGGGTCTCGTCATTGGTGATGCCTAGCGTGAGGCCCACGGCCGCGTTGTGTTCGAGCGTGTCGGGCCGCAGCCGGTCCGCGAGTTGGGCCAGGGCATCGAGTTGCAGCAACGGGTGCTGCGAGATCTGGTGCGTCAGGCGCGTGGGCACGAGCGGATAGGCGGATGCCAGATCGGCGAGCGCTGCAGGGGTGAAGGCGGGCTGTTCCATGCGCGCGGAAATAGGCCCGGCAGGGTAAACGGAAAATCACTCGAAATGGCCGATTTCATCCCCGTCCGGAAACGGGACATTGCAGGGCGGTGGTTAATCAGGCGAAGCGATAGCCGGAAATCGCAGTTCCCATCATTTCCTCGCCGAAGTCGTGTGTCCCTGGCTCGTCGGAGGCGCCGGCGGCGACCATCAGCGGCAACAAGTGTTCGGGCCGGGGATGGCTCAGCAAGGCGTGCGGCGCCTCCGCCCAGTGCGCCAGAAGGTCCGCACGTTCCGGGCCCGGGGCAGCGGCCGCAGCAGTCAGCCAGCGGTCGAACTCTGCCGAGGGTTCGCGCACCGCAGGGTGGCCGTAGGCGCGCAGGTTGTGGAAGCTCATTCCCGAGCCGAGGATCAGTATGCCCTCGTCGCGCAGCGTTGCCAGTGCACGCCCGGCGGCGATATGCAGCGCGGGATCGAACGAGGCGTGCAGGCTCATCTGGATCAGGGGCACGTCTGCTTTCGGCCAGGCGACGGCCAGCGGCACGAAGACCCCATGATCGAGCCGGCGGGAGGGATCGATTGCGCTCGGCAACCCGGCGCCTGCGATCAGGCGTTCTGCCCGCTCGACCAGCTCCGGCGCGCCGGGCGCGGGCCAGCGCAACCTGTAGGTTTCGGGAGGAAAACCGTAGTAGTCGAATTCCAGATCCTGCGCCTCCGCCGTGCCGGTGAAGGTGAACGCGTCCTCCTCCCAGTGGCCCGAGATGACGAGGATGGCCCGGGGCGGCTCGGGCAGGGTGGCGGGCAAGGCCTTCAGATAGGCCTCGAGCCCGAGAAACGACTGCCGCATCTGCGGCACCCAGGGCCATGGACCGCCGCCGTGCGGAATGAAGAGCGCAGGTTGGCGCGCGGGCTTGGAGGTCATGGCTGCTGCGGCTTGCTGAAACCCGTCCGGTCGGTCCACGCACATCCGTTGCGCTGCTCGCCGCGAACCTGGAGCGTGACCGTAAAGGGATAGGTGCGGTCGCTCATCCCGTCGCTGCATTCGCCGGGCGTGACCGCCATGACGAAAGGCTGGCCGTCGAGTTCACCCGAAAGCGAGACGCCATTGCGCCCGGCGAAACGCTCGACAGCGATGGTCGCGCCGTCCTGGTTCTCCGGCGTCGAATAGGTCAGCGTCTGGCCGGAAGACTCTCCTCCCCAGAACGGCTCCGTCCCGGTGAAGTGGACCGTTTCTTCCGTCGTGATCCCCGAGAAGGGAGCGTGGTCGTCGCCGTTGCCGGGAACAGAACCATCCGAAGATTGCGAGCAGGCGGCAAGGGCCAGCAGCGCGGCGGAGAGGGGAAGGAGCAGTCTCATGACGCCTAGCTAGGGCTTGCTGCGCCTGCGCGAAAGGCCTGCGAGAAAGGCCAGCGCGAAAGGGGCGTGTCGGAACCGGTTTCCCGACAAGGCATTTTTACGATGAGAAGGGGCATTGGAGTCGCAAGAATGAAGGCCTGGAAAGCTGCCGCCCTGATCGTCCCGGCCGGTCTCCTGATCGGTATGGCGGCGGGTGCCGCCACTCGTCCGGTGATGATCCAGAACGCCGAAGACTACTGGCCTGCGTCCGTCGCGGAGGCGCGGGACAGGATCGATCCCCCGCGTCCCTTCTATGAAGGGGGCCCGCAGGACCTGACCCCTGATCGTTATTCCTACCGTCCCAACCTCGATTATTCGGCTTATTCCTGGCCGGACCAGGGCGAGCCGACCTATTCGGTCGCCAATTCGACGCAAGACGTCGACATGGAAGTGGCGCCGGGTCCCGAAGTTCATCGCGCCGGCCCCATCGAAGCGATCGGCCAGCGAGCCGAAGCAGCGGCGGAAGACGCGTTGGCGGCCGCCGGCCGGGCCGAACCAGACAGCGCCCCGCCCGACGAAAGCGAAGGCGAAACCGCCCCCGCTCCCGTGCCGGCATTCGAAACCGAAGCGTTCTAGAGGCGGAACTTGCCGAATTCCCCCGGCGGCTCGTCGCTTCGCAGCCAGCCGGTGATCGACAGGCGGCTGGCGTTGGCGAAGGGGGCGACGATGCCCACGGCATGATCCATCGGCACCAGGAAGATGTTCATCGCGTTGAAGATCGGTCGCAACGCCAGCTCGATGTCGTGGTTCGCGTTGTAGAACTCCAGATAGCCGCCCCAGTCGCGCTCCCACAGCGGGGTGAAGTTGAGCACGTAGGCGGCGATCCGCGTTCCGGCGTCGTCGCGATCGGTGTGCGATTTGAGGAAATGACCCGCCTGGTACAGCGTCGCCTGCAAATCCATCCAGCGCACATCGTCGCGGCCGGTCAGCCGGCGGAACCAGTCGAGCGACGGCCGGGAGTTAAGAAACTCGAAGAACTTGAGGATCGGCAGCCTCAGCTCGTTTTCGGCGAAATAGGCCCCGTCCAGCGAGTACGAGCCGTAGAGGAACTGATACCCCGTGCGCGCCTGTTCGACGACCTGGGCGAACATCTCCTCCACCACCTGCGGCCCCATCCGCGCGAGGTCTTCCGCCGACCACCTGCGGACCCTGTCGCCTTCGTTGTGGACGATCGACCAGGGGACGTTTTCCGCCAGTTGCGCGTGGATCGCGTTGGCGTCCGGTTCGGCGAAGAGATCGCGCACCTGCAGGCGGCGGTCGCGGGCCAGTTCGGCGGCGAGGGGTTCGAGGTCGAGGTCGGGGTTGAACTGCATGGCCGGCGCATATCGCCAACAGCCGCGCCCGACCAGCCCCAGCCCGGCCAGCCCCAGCCGGACGCCCCAGCCCGGGCCGCCCGCTCAGCTACGCCGGCCGTCAGGCTCCTTCGCCACGCCCTTGAACGGCGTCCCGTCGCTCTTCACGTCCATGAACTCGCCGCCCGCCCCGCCGTCGGAGCGGTCGCGCTTGATCCATTTGCCAGTTGCCGGGTTCTTCACCTGGGTGCGGTCGTCGACCGATCCGGTGCGGTGGCCCTCGCCAGTGTTGGTCGCCATGATGAATTCTCCTTTCCCTCAACGAATCAACCGGATTCCGAGTTGTTCCCCGGACCTGCGCCGCACATCGGGCGCACATTGCCCGGAACGGGCGGGCGCGGCGGGATTTCCTATTCCAGAGGCACACCCGTAGCACGAGGACTGACGCCATGGCCGACAAGAAGGTTCGCACCCCAGCAATGCCCGACAAGGACCAGCGCGAAGGCCCGCGCGATGCCGCAGGCTCGAACGACGGCCTGGTCCCGCGCAACAAGCGCGGCGCCGGCGGCGGCGGGCCGACGGGGCCGGAGGGCCAGGGCACGAAGGACTTCCACGGCGGCCAGTCGAACGCCGCCTATCACGGCTACGGGCAGCTCGGCGATGACGAGGTCGAGGGGCAGGAGAACGTCAACGCACCGAGCGAGGACCGCTGAGCCGGGAGCGGGGCGCGTGGCCCAGATCGCCCGAACAAAGTTGACAAAGGTTAGACCGGGACGGATTTTGCGCGCGGTTGCGGGGTCTGGGCGATCGCTTGCGGTGCGCGGGCGGGCGCGATGGGGCTGTGGTGGGTCATCCGGCAGGACGAGGCACAGGTGCGGGGCTGTAGGAAAGCAGTTTCGTGCGCCCGCCCCTCCCCCGCCGATTTCATGCGCGCGTGCGGCCTGACAGCGGGTATGGGCTGGGCGGGGCATTCCGCCCCGGTGGAATCGCGATGGCCAAGAGTCAGAAGAAATCGAACAAGGAAATCCGCAAGCCGAAGGCCGACAAGGGCCCGAAGCAGAACGCCTCCAACCCCAGCCTCAAGCCCGGCGGGATCAAGGGGCTGGAGAACATGAAGAACGGCTGACCGCCGTGAGGGGCGCCCACAGGCCGGCGTTTGAGGGCGCAGCCGGAAAGCTGTAGGACCCCGCGCGATGGAGCCGCCGCTGATCCTCGTCGATGCCGACGCCTGTCCGGTGAAGGAAGAAATCTACCGCGTGGCGGAGCGCCACGGCGCGCATGTCCGCGTGGTCAGCAACTCCATGTTCCGCGTGCCGGTGAGCGAGCGGGTCAGGCGGGTGGTGGTGTCCGACGGGTTCGATGCCGCCGACGACTGGATCGCCGAACATGCCGGGCCGTGCAGCGTGGTCGTGACGGGCGACATCCTGCTGGCCGAACGCTGCCTGAAAGCGGGCGCGACGGTGCTCAAGCACGATGGCCGCGAATTCGACGCCGCCAGCATCGGCGCGGCCATCGCCACCCGCGCCATCATGGCCGACCTGCGCGCGGGAATGGACGGAGTGGGCGGCGGCCCCGCGCCGTTCGCCAAGGCGGACCGGTCGCGGTTCCTCCAGGCGCTGGACCGGGTGCTGGTGGGGTTGGGTAAAGCCTAGACCCGTTGCAGGCCGGTCAGCTCCGGCTGAGCCGCTTGCGGTTGGCCCGCACCGGCTTGTGGTAATGCGCCAGCACGGCGGCGCCGACCTGCTCGGCGCTCTGCTCCAGCCCGCCGGCCATGAGCGCCGGGGCGAGAGTCAGGTTGGCGGCAACCTTCTCCGCCACCATCCGCTCCACCTCGCGCGCCGCCAGCGGCCCGCCCATCATCAGGCGCAGCGAGCGAAGCCAGATCACCATCGAGGCTTCCCCCATGAACATCCAGCTTGCGAAGGCCAGTTCGGGCCAGGATTGGGGAGACGTGCGCGACATGGAGCGATCCTTGCAGCGGAATGCTGCGGTGCGATAACTGCGGAGGGCGGGGTTTGTGCCGGGGGGCTGGCGATTGCGCCGCAATGGAGGTCAGGCAGCAGGGGCGGAGAGCGTGCAACGCCCAGTGATCCGCCCCATCGCCTTGCGACCTGGCGATGTTTGGCGCAGGTTCTCGCGTCATGGCCGAGCCAACGCCCGAAACCGCCGTCCGCCACACCACCTTCGCCGAGTTCTGGCCGTTCTACCTGCACGAACACTCCCGCCCGCGCACGCGCGCGCTGCACTACGTCGGGACGACGCTGGTGGTGGGAATTGCGGCGTTCGCGCTGGCGACGGGCCGCTACTGGTGGCTCGTGGCGATGCCGCTGGCAGGATATTTCTTCGCGTGGCTCGCCCACTTCACCATCGAGAAGAACCGCCCCGCGACCTTCACCTACCCCCTGTGGAGCCTCGCCGCCGATTTCAGGATGTGGTGGCTTTGGCTGACCGGGCGCCTGGGGGCGGAATTGAGGAAGGCGGGAGTTGGGCCTGGAGATTAAACACCGATCGTGACCGCCGTCGCCGCCCCCGGCCACCAAGCCTCACGCCTTTTCAGGCCGCGGGTCGTGGCCGTGGCGGGCTTCCTTGCCGAAGTGGCGCTCCAGGCGCTGGGCGAGCGTGCCGGCCGCCCGGTTCGCGGCATCGTCGACCGTGGCGGCGTGTCCAGTCACGCCGATCGGCTGGCCGCCGCGCGGGCGGGCCTCGATGGTGCAGGCCTTGTCGTCCGCCCCGCCCTTGGCCCCGTTCTCGTCCCGCACGTGGATCTCGATCCGCGACAGCCGGTCCGCGAAGCGCGCCAGCCTCTCGCGCACCCGCGCCTCGATGCGCTCGGCGACGTTGTGGGTGCCCATGACCGAACTGTCGGAATTGAACTGGACCTGCATCGGGGATGTTCCTCTCGGTTGTTGTCGTGTGGGTCCAAGATGGGGAACGTGGCGCGCGATGGAAGCGATTTCGCCCCTTTTCGCGCCTGGCCGGGGTTGCCCGCGCGGCGAAAGGTGACGCGAAGTATACGCCGAAATCACCCCGGACCGGGAGCCGCCCGGTCCCGCCGGTGCTTCCTGCGCGGGCGGGCCGCTTCGATCGGATCGAGATAGGCATAGAGGTCCTGCAGTTCCTCGTCGCTCAGGCGCGCCCCGCCCTTCTCCTTCTCGTAGGCGAGGCGGCCGCGTTCCCCCTGCGCGGCCAGTTCCCCGGCGCGAAGTTCCTCGGCGCGACCTGGGCGCGCGCTGTTCGGAGAGGAAGGGCGGCAACTGCCCGTCGGCCACTTCGGCGGTGAGCAGGTCGGTTTCGAGCTGGTCGGGACCGACCAGTTGCTCGGGCGGCGCGGGCGGCTCCGGCTCCATCGCGCGCAGGGCCTCGTCGAGCGAGGCATCGCCCCCGTTCGGACCCTGCCCATTCGGCCCGGAGGCAGGCAGCAAGGCCCCGCCCCGCCGCTCGCGCGCCGCGGCGGAATAGGTCTCGGGCTTGAGGTGGCGCAGGAGGAAGGTCAGCAGGCGGTCGTTGTAGACGGTGCGGACGCCCGACAGCTCGCCGTTGCCGTCGTAGGTTTCGACCTCCACCCCCTCGAGCGCGCGCTCGAAGGCGATGTCCTCGATCAGCGCGCCCGCCAGCTCGCGCGCCCGGTCCCAGGCGCGGGCAAAGGCCCCGGCATGCGCCGCCCGCCGCAGGCGATAGGCGCTCGCCCGCGTCATCCCGACCTCCTTGCACGCCGCGCTGACGAGCCCGGTATCGGCCAGCACCTCGATGAACCGCCGCTGCTTCTCCTCGGTCCACCCATCGTACCGCGCGCGGCGCCTGACGGGGACCCAGCGGTATTCGTCGGGGTCGTAGTCGGGCGCGGAGAAGCCGAAGTCGTCGGGGTTGTCGGCCGGCGCGGGCGTGGCGGGGCCAGTTGGAGACGAGGGGGCGGCGGGAGCGGGCAGGCGCTGCGGATGAGGCTTGGTCATCCGCGAGTGTGAGGCACAGGTGGGGGTCTGTAGGAAAGTGTTTTCGAAGGACCGCACCCCTGCCTTGTCAGCCCGGACTTGTTCCGGGCCAGTGCTTCCTTTTTCCGCCTGGAAGAGCAAGCACCGCCCCGGAACAGGTCCGGGGTGACGAGTGGGAAAACGCCCGCTTGCGTGCTCGCACACACCGGCAAGCTCTTTGACGCGGCCAGCGTCGGCGGCGCGGTGGCCGCCCCCAATCATGGCCGACCTGCGCGCCGGGGTGGACGGCCGTCAGGCGGCAGCGGCGGCGGGCCGGCCCCGTTCCGCAAGGAAGGCCGCTCGCGGTTCCTGCAGGCGCTGGAACGGGAGTTGGTGCGGTTGGGCGAGCGCAGCTGAAATTTTAGGAGCAGGCCACCCTCTGCATTATCGATCTGAAATCCAGTCGCTTTCAGCCTTTGATCCAAACTTTCCGACAGCCTGAGATTGTCAAAGATCTTGACTTTCAGCGTCAAAATTGGCATACGAGATGCGGTCTGAAACATGGCATAACCATGGATTAGGACTGACCCGGCGGGTGACGAAAGTCGCCCGCCCTTTTTTTGAGTAGCTATAGCTTCACGATCCCCAGCGGATCGAACCTGCTAGCATTTGCGTTAAGCACTGGTTTCAACCGGTCGAAATAGCGCTCCGCTTTTTCCGCTTTATGTAGGAATTGGGCCGGAAGCGTTGGTGCAAAAAGTACGCGCAAACATCCGCCATTTGGACAGGTAGCGAATTTTTGGAGTCCTTCCCGTGGGGATCTTCAATCATACGCACGATGGGAATGTTCCTAGTTTGGCCGCCGAAGGAACTCGGAATTGGATTAAAGACAGACATCCTTCGGACCATTTTTGCAAGCTTTTCGCCAGCGGTAGCGTCGGTTAGAACTAGGCCATAGTCATCGGTAAATGCGCCAGGAAAATTGCCGTGCAATAGGGTGTTCTCAAAGCGTTGGAACAGAGTGCCCCAAGCGTTCTGAAAGACATCATATCCTGCTGTTTTGTTTGATTTATCGACGATGACGTTGGTTACCATGATGTCGGGAGTCTTCGCTAATTCATCGATGGTGTTGCGAAGTATCGCCAGTCGCTCATGTTTCGACAATCCGTGGACTGCGGACCTGATATATTCAGAAGCGTGCAATTCAGATCGCACTGGCAATCCGTAGACGGACTTCAGAGTCCGCCGAAATGCAATGAGCCGGTTGAGAAAGTCGCGCCAACGCCGTTCATGGACGACGATCCCGCTCAAGCAAAAGTAGGGTGAGGGCGAGCCAGCCAAACCAGTGTCACCGCTTTCGTCAACATACATCAGGTACATGGCTTGCCTCTATGCGAATTTCCCGTGGTTGCATTTTGGCCGGGCAATTTCGGCAAGTCTTCTTCCAGATCAGGAGCTCCGATTTCAGAAGCACGAAAAACCAGCGCATTCGCAGAAGCGGTCCGGCAACTTACCTGCTTCGTAGAACCGGCGAATTACGTGATATGGGTTCCAAATTAGAGCATACCCAAACCGGTTGCTCGCGCCTTCCTTCAACGAGATGAAGCCCATCTCGTCGAGTTTCGTCAACCGATCTCGAAAAGTATGGAGATAACGCTGTCCGGTAAATCCCGATGCAAGCGCCATATCCTCTTGCTGATTGAGACTAATAAATCCTTCGTCGCGCAAACGGCAAAATAGCTCAAGATACGCGCCACCAACCGGCTTACCCTTGTCGGACAAGTAATTCATTATCGTGATTATGAGCGGCAAGGCTCGCGGGACTGAACCGAAGCCGTCGCGCGAACGCTCCCAGATGTGGCCGTTGGTCACGCCGGGCCACAACCTTTCTCGAAGCTCTACTTTCCGCTGGCCCGTTGCGCGCTTGGCTTTCGCCGCTATTTTAGCCATTAAGCAACTCCAATAAGACAGGGCGGAGCAAGGGTTGGAATCCTTGCTCCTCCCAGCCGTTTCCTTGCATGGGGGCCTGAGTGTGGGTTGGAAACCGCACTCAGGTCCGCCTCGACTGGTCCGCACATATTAGCGCACGACCGTGCAAACTCAACTGTTCAGTTTGTGCAGCTGGAGTAATCTCGGAGCCACTCTAAAACAGGCTCAATTAGTTAAGCATAGTGTTTCCGCGCAAAGCTATTGCCACGGCCTTGCATTCCAATGATGGATTGATTCTTAAAGAACAACGATTTACAGAGGAAACCGGTGCTACGTGATGAGTGCTTCCGTGCTGACGTGCTCAGGTGCTCCCGTCCTCGTACCCCCGCCAGTGCTCTCATTCCTCGGGCAAATACAGCTTTTCCCCCTTTCCCGATACACCCGGCTCATCTCGTCCATCCCGGCCTCGGCATCCGCCACCGGCACCGTCGCAGCCAGATAGCTGTCCGAATTCTGCTTCGCCGCAAAATCCCGCACCTCCTGCGTGATCTTCATCGAGCAGAATCCTGGGCCCGCACATCAGCAGAAAGTGCGCCGTCTTGGCGCCTTCGGCGGGCAGGGTCTGGTCGTGGTATTGCTCGGCGGTGTCGGGGTCGAGTGAGGCAAGAGCTGGTCGCGCCAGCGGAATTCATGCCGCTTCCAGAGCGATCCGCAGCTTGCTGCCCGTCGCTTCCGCCAGCTTCTCCAGCGTCCCCACCGAAGGCCTCGCTTTGCCGCTCTCCAGTCGCGCAACTGCGCTTTGACTCGTCCCCATGCGCTCCGCCAGCTCGGCCTGAGTCAGACCGGCCCGGGCGCGTGCCTTGATCACCTGCGCGGCGAGGGCAAATTCATCCTCCAGCGCGGCATAAGCCTCACGGAAAGCGGGCTCCTGGCGCCACTTGGTAAAGGCATTCTTTGCGGAAATGGTCTTGCGGCTCATTTCAACTCCTTCGCCCGTTCCAGGGCCAACTCAATCTCCCGGCGCGGAGTTTTTTGCGTCTTCTTCGCGAAGGTTCGCAATACGACTACACGTCGACCAGCGGCAGTCACGTAAAGCGAGCGGGCGATGCCGTCGCGGCCCTTCATCCGCATCTCCCAAAGCTTGCCCTCGAGATGCTTGACGTGTGGTTCGCCGACATGCTCCAGCCCATATCCCTCGATCAACTCCGCGATGCGGATAAAGCGCGCCCTGATATCGGCAGGCATCGCCTCAAGTTCCGCGAACGTAGCATCATCGAGGAATTCGACTGTCCAAGTCATAGATATATCATTTTTGATATATTACAACCCACATCACGCAAATTGCATCAGTCGTGCTCCCTGTCGCCCTGCCCGATGTATAGCTCGCGCCCGGTTTCCTCGTAGACCCGGCTCATCTCGTCCATCCCGGCCTCGGCGTTCTCGACCGGCACAGTCGCCGCCAGATAGCTGTCCGAATTCTGCTTCGCCGCAAAATCCCGCACCTCCTGCGTGATCTTCATCGAGCAGAACTTGGGCCCGCACATCGAGCAGAAGTGCGCGGTCTTGGCGCCTTCGGCCGGGCAGGGTCTGGTCGTGGTATTGCTCGGCGGTGTCGGGGTCGAGGCTGAGGTTGAACTGGTCGCGCCAGCGGAATTCGAAGCGGGCGCGGCTGAGCGCGTCGTCGCGGACCTTGGCGGCGGGGTGGCCCTTGGCGAGGTCGGCGGCGTGGGCGGCGAGCTTGTAGGTCACCACGCCGACCTTCACGTCGTCCCGGTCGGGCAGGCCGAGGTGCTCCTTGGGCGTGACGTAGCAGAGCATCGCCGTGCCGAACCACCCGATCATCGCCGCGCCGATGCCGCTGGTGATGTGGTCGTAGCCGGGCGCGATGTCGGTCACGAGCGGGCCGAGGGTGTAGAACGGCGCCTCGCCGCAGCTTGCCAGCTGCTTGTCCATGTTCTCCTTGATCTTGTGCATCGGCACGTGGCCGGGGCCCTCGATCATGACCTGCACGTCCTGCTCCCAGGCGCGCTTGGTCAGCTCGCCCAGCGTGTAGAGCTCGGCGAACTGCGCCTCGTCGTTGGCGTCGGCGATCGAGCCGGGCCGCAGGCCGTCGCCCAGCGAATAGGCGATGTCGTAAGCCTTCATGATCTCGGTGATCTCGTCGAAGCGTTCGTAGAGGAAGCTCTCCTTGTGGTGCGAGAGGCACCATTTCGCCATGATCGAGCCGCCGCGGCTGACGATGCCGGTGACGCGCTTCGCGGTCATCGGGATGTACGGCAGGCGCACGCCGGCGTGGATCGTGAAGTAGTCCACGCCCTGCTCGGCCTGCTCGATCAGCGTGTCGCGGAAGATTTCCCACGAGAGGTCTTCGGCCACGCCGCCGACCTTCTCGAGCGCCTGGTAGATCGGCACGGTGCCGATGGGGACGGGCGAGTTGCGGATGATCCATTCGCGGGTGTCATGGATGTTGCGGCCCGGTGGAAAGGTCCATGACGGTGTCGGCGCCCCAGCGGATCGACCAAACCATCTTGTCGACCTCGGCCGCGACATCGCTGGCGACGGCCGAGTTGCCGATGTTGGCGTTGATCTTGACGAGGAAGTTGCGGCCGATGGCCATCGGCTCGGCTTCCGGGTGGTTGACGTTACTGGGGATGATCGCCCTGCCCCGCGCCACCTCGTCGCGGACGAATTCGGGCGTGACGTATTCCGGGATCTCGGCGCCCCAGGAGTTGCCGTCCATCTCGCGGCGGACGAACTCGCGGCCGAGGTTCTCGCGCTCGGCCACGTACTCCATCTCGGGCGTGATGATCCCGCGGCGGGCGTAGTGCATCTGGCTGAGGTTGGCGCCGGGTTTTGCCCGCAGGACCTTTTTCGCCACGTTGGGAAAGGCCGGGACGCCGCCGCTGCGGTCGGGGCCGAGCTGACCGTTGTCCTCCGGCTTCACCTCACGCGGGGTGTATTCCTCCACGTCGCCGCGCTCGAGCTGCCATGCACGGCGCAACAGCGGCAGGCCGGCGGCAATGTCGATCCGCGCCTCGGGGTCGGTGTAGGGGCCGGAGGTGTCGTAGACCCGCACCGGGGCCTCGCCGCTCGACGGCTCGAGCGAGATCTCGCGCATCGCCACCCGGCGCGGGCCGACGTGGATCTTTGTCGAGCCACGGATCGGCCCGGTGGTGACGCTGAATGCGCCTCCCGCGGGGGGGATTTCGAGGGGGCTGTTGATGTCGGCCATGGGTATTCTCTCCTCACGGACGGGAGAGCGGGTGCCTTGCGCGACGGCCCACTCCCTCCGCCCGTGCTAACGGGTTCAGGTTCGACGGGTCGGGCGCTGCCATGCGCCCCTCTCAGCCAGGCGGCTCCCCGGGGATGATCGATGGTAGGCGCGGGGCAGGGCATAGTCCAGTGATGACACCGTGGGGTTCGCTATCTCCTGCGGGCCGGCCTGTCCAAGCGTCGCCCGGCACTTCAGCAGGTTGACCCGGCCGCCTCATTGCAATCTACCCTGACCCCAATGCCGCGAACCGTATGAATCACTGGCGGCATTCTTTGGGGGACTGTCTAGAACATCATATCCAGCCGCGATTACATCAGGATTGGAATGACCGGGTCGCCTGGTCGCCCCCTTGTCAATCAAAGGGGACATATGATGAAGACTGCAATTCTCGGGGCCGTTGGCCTCACCGCCATGGCGATCGCTCTCTCGGCAATGCCTGAAAAATGCACGCGCCGACGATTGTCTGCTCGACCGCGACAATGACGGCGTCGTCGATGCCGCAACCGATAACGATGGCGGGGCCAATTCCAACGACGCCAACAATAGCCTCGCCTGCGGGGTGAACGCGGTCGCAACCGGATCCACCTCGACCGCCGTCGGGACAAGCAGCCAGGCAACCCAGTTCGTGTCCACCGCCTTCGGCGCATTTGCCGTGGCCAGCGGGACCCAATCGTCGGCTCTGGGCGGCGGCGCAGGCGCGACCGGTACCGGTGCAGTTGCCGTAGGCGTGAATTCCCAGGCAAGTGCCGAAGGCGCCACGGCGATCGGCGGCGGAAACGGCTCCGATGCAGCCAATGCCAGCGGTGCGGGCTCGATTGCCATCGGTGCCTATGGCTCAGGCGGCGGTCAGGGCGCGAACGCCTCGGCAGCTGACACCATTTCGATTGGCCGGGGCAGCGATGCAACGGAGGCCGGATCGGTGGCCATCGGCGGCGATGGCGGCGATGTCGATAATCTCGGCGCGCAGGCCACCGGGCTCCAAAGCGTCGCAGTCGGCGCAGATGCCCTCGCCACCGTAAGCGCAAGCACCGCCATCGGTCATGGAGCTGGTGCGACCAACACTGAAACCACTGCACTGGGCAGCAACACGGTCGCATCGGGTATCGGCTCCATGGCGCTGGGGTCGGACGCGCAGGCCACCGATACGCGTGCTCATGCCCTTGGACGTGACAGCGTCGCCTCTGCCAGCACCGCAACCGCAGTCGGTGCTCTTTCCCAGGCAACTGCCATCTATGCCACCGCGCTGGGCGGAGGTGCTGCGTCAATCTACAGCGCCCGGGCCAGCGGAATCTATTCAGTTGCTGTCGGTGGCGGAGCCAGCGGCGCCGACGGCGCGCTCGCCTCTGGCTCCTACGCGGTTGCAATCGGCAACGCTTCCAGTGCCAGCGCCGAGGGTGCAACCGCACTGGGCAAGGGTGCGACCGCATCCGGCCTGAGCTCGACCGCAGCTGGCGCAAGTGCGAGGGCTGAGGGCACTCTTGCCACCGCGCTGGGCAATGGCAGCACGGCCTATGCCGATAACCAGACCATAGTCGGGGCCAATTCCTACGCGGCCGGTACGGCTGCTGGCGCCACCGTCCTCGGCCAGAGCAGCCGGGTCACCGGTGCGCAGCCGGATGCAGTGGTGATTGGCCACAACAGCATCGCCAATGACACATCGGGTTCCGGCTCCATCCGCACTCTTGCGGTCCCGGAAAACATGTCAGGTGTGGTGGTCGGCAGCGAAGCGCGCAGCAGCGGCGACAACAATGTCGCGATGGGCAGTTTCGCTGTCGTCGGCGTACGCAACGCCTTCAACATCGTCAGTGGCGGCACTTCGATTGGCGCAGGGAGCAATGTCGCGGCCAGCGGCGGTACTGCACTGGGGTGGGCCGCCCAGACATCCGGGATCAACGCGATTGCGGTCGGCACGTCTGCGCAATCTACTGGTGCCAACGCGATGGCGTTTGGCGCCTCTGCCACAAGCAGCGGCCTGCGTTCGATCGCAATCGGCACGGACGGTGGTGACGCGGGCACGCTGGGCGCAGTGGCGGCCAACACGGACTCGGTAGCGCTGGGCACCGACGCCGCTGCCAATGGCGACAATGCCATGGCTCTGGGCCGCGATGCGCACGCGAACCTGGCTGGGGCGGTCGCCATCGGGGTCAACACCAACTCCGGCAACGCGGCAACCGCCATTGGCGGGCTGGCCAGCGCGACCGGGGCCCAGGCGACTGCGATCGGGCGTCAGACGCTGGCCGGCGGGCAATCGGCTACAGCGCTCGGTGCACAGTCCAACGCATCAGGCTTCGTCGCCACTGCGATCGGCTATCAGGCGGTAGCCAGCAACCAGTCGACAACGGCGATCGGACGCGGTGCGAGCGCGGCGGGCTTCCAGGCCACGGCGATCGGCTACAACGCCTCGGCGCAACTGCTCAACGCCACGGCAATCGGCGCAGGAGCGCTAGCCGCGCAGCAGAACGCCACGGCCCTCGGTGCCAATGCCGTGACCACCGCGGCCAACCAGGTGGCGATCGGAGGGACCGCCAGCTCGGTCAAGGTCGGCGACATCGACGCGAGCACCGCGGCCCAGCAGGGCCCGGTCTATGTCGTGACGATCGACGACTACGGCACGATCGGCCGGCAGGCCGCATCGTCCTCCCTCTCGGCTGCGAACACACCCAAGGGCTTTGCCCCCGGCGGCGGAGCGGTCAGCGCCATCACCGACGCCCAGTTCGCCGCGCTCGGCGCGCGGGTCGACGGGCTGACCGGTCGGGTCGATGCCCTGTTCGACCTCACCAGCACGCTGACCAAGGACACCCGCCGGGGCATCGCCGCGGTCACTGCCCTTGCCCAACCGCACTTCCCGAGCGAGGCCGGCAAGACGAGCTACGCTTCGAACGTGGGCTACTACCGCGGCGAGGTCGGCTTCTCGGCCGGGCTGATGCACCGCTTCGACGGCGACTTCGCCATCACCGCGGGCGCCAGCTATGCCGGAGGCAAGAACACTGCCTTCAAGGCAGGCGTCGCCGGCGAGTTCTGAGGTCGAGCGCGGAGGGCGCCCCGAGGCGCCCTCCCGCCCACCCAGGATTCAGAGCCGCCCGAGCGCCGCGGCGATCGCGAGGATGCCGAAGACCGCGGAGAACCCGGCCCAGAAGGCATTGGCCGACTGCATGAGTCGCCGCGCGAGGGCGAGGAAGCGGTCGCCGGCGGCGAGGATCAGCATGCCCTCCGCCGCGCAAAGGCCGCCCAGCACGCTGACCGCGACCGCCAGCCAGTCGCTGCTGTCCCACGGATTGACGAGGTAGATCGCCGCGCCGAGCATCAGGCACACGAGGCCGGTCAGAAAGCGCAGCGCCGGGCTGCGTTCGAAGTCCTTGAGCATGGCGAGCCATGTCCCCGGCGAACGGAACTCGCCGACCGCCGCCGCGAGCGCGTAGAGGCCGGTGAACAGAGCGATCCAGGCGGGGATATCTTCGGCGTGTGCCATGTCGTTCCCTCTCGCCGCCAATCTACTCCTGCGGCCCGCGGGTGTCTATTGCGGGGAACCTCCAGGGCGCTGGAGACTTGTCGCTGGTGACACCCGATCGCATTCGCCAGGCGCACGAACGGCGCGCAGTCCGCCAGGTGCTGCGCAACGTTTCCCGGCTTGCTGCGTATCTCCGCCGTACTTCTCATCGTGCTTGGCGTGGCCGGGCTTCTGCTGGGCTCGCCGAGCGACTGGTGGACCGGGCCCTCGTGGTTCTCGCTGATCGTCGGCGCCTTGCTGTTCGGCGCCAGCATCGTCCAGCGGGTTCGCCGGGCAAGACGCGATCCGAACAGTCTCTCCTCCGCCTGAGCGTCTGACTTTCCAAATCGGAAAATCATCACTTGCCAACCTGGAAAGTTACGACTACTTACTTTCCAACTTGGAAAGTGAAGGATCATCCAGATGGAACGTGAAACCCCCAGCCCCGAACAGGCCCGTGCCGCCCTGGCGAGCGTCGGAGACACCCGTAACGAAGTCGCCAAGCTGGGCGATTGCCCGCCCTGGCGCCATGCCGCCTTCGGCGGGGTCATGGGCCTGCTGGTGACAGGCGCCGGCCTGCCGATCGCATGGCAGGTGGCGACCATCACCATCGCCATGGCGGCCATTGTCTGGATCAAGAAGTCGGACGAGCGGCGCTATGGCGTGTTCATCAACGGCTATCGTCGGGGGGCGACCCTGCCGTTCACGATCCTGCTCCTCCTCGCGATGCTCGGGCTCGTCGCGCTGCAGATCAGCCTGCGCGGGGACGACGTGTCGCTGGCCGTTCCATTGGCAATCGGATTTGCCGCCTTCCTCGCTGGCACCGGCGCCAGCGTGATCTGGAGCCGCATCTTCCGCCGGGAGATGGAGCGCCGCGGGTGAAGCCAGTCGCGCTCGACCCCCAGCTCCACGCCCCGGCACGGCTGCAGATCGCGACCGTGCTGGCCAACGTCGACAGCGCCGAGTTCGCCCGGCTGCGCGAGATCGCCGGGGTGAGCGACTCAGTCCTCTCGAAGCACCTCGGGGCGCTGGTCGAGGCGGGTTACGTCAAGCTCAGCAAGAACGCCCTCGACGGCCGCTCGCGCACCTGGGCCAGCTTCACCCGCGCCGGCCGCAGGGCCTTCGCCGCCCACATGGCCGCACTGCAGGCGCTGGTCGAAAGCGCCGAGCGCGCGATAGCGGCGGAGTGACGAGAGGGCGGGTCACCCCTTCTTCGCCGCGATCCAGTCGTCGATCTTGCGCTCGAGGATCGGCAGCGGCAGCGCTCCGGTGTTGAGCACCTGGTCGTGGAATTCGCGGATGTCGAACCGGCCGCCCAGCTGGGCCTCGGCCCTGGCCCGCAGCCGCTGGATGGTCATCGCGCCAACCTTGTAGGCCAGCGCCTGCCCCGGCATGGCGATGTAGCGTTCGACCTCGGCGCGGATGTCCTCCAGCCCCAGCGCGGAGTTGTCGGTCATGTACTGGATCGCCTTCTCGCGGCTCCAGCCCTTGGCGTGAAGGCCCGTGTCGACCACCAGCCGCATGGCGCGCAGCATCTCGTCGTTGAGCGTACCGAAGCGGCTCGCCGGGTCGTTGTATAAGCCCATGTCGTAGCCCAGTGTCTCGGCGTAGAGCGCCCAGCCTTCGCTGAACGCGGTGTTGCCGCCGAAGCGCATGAAATTGGGCAGCGCCTCGTTTTCCATCGCCAGGCCGATCTGGAAGTGATGTCCGGGCTTCGCCTCGTGCATATAGAGCGTGATCTCGTTGGGCGTCGTGCGCGCGGGCAGATCGTATGTGCTGTAATAGAACACACCCGGCCGCGAGCCGTCGGGTGAGCCGGCGTTGTAGGACGCTTCGGCGGCGTACTTCTCGCGGAACGGCTCCACCGGGCGGACCTCCAGCGGCAGCTTCGGCACGTGCGCGAAGTACTCGGGCGTCCTGGCCTCGACCATTTTCGCGATGGCGTTGAAGGCGTCGATCTTCTCCTGCACCGTGTGGCGCTTGAAACGCGGGTCGGTCCGCAGCCAGGTGAAGTATTCCTTCAGCGTGCCCTCGAAGCCGAGTTCGGCCTGGGTTTCCTTCATCGCGGCAAGGATGCGGGCAACTTCCTCAAGCCCGGTCTGGTGGACCTCTTCCGGGTCCATCGCCAGGGTGGTGTAATGTTCGACCAGGTAGCGGTAGAGCGTGTCGCCGCCCTTCATGGCCGATAGCCCGGCCTGCGGGCGCGCGGCGGGAAGGTATTCGGTCCTCAGGAACGTGTTCAGCCGGCGATAGGCGTCCAGCACCTTGCCGATTTCGGTGCGGTATGCGGCCGTCAGTCGGGCTCGATCTCCGGCGCCGATGGCATCGGGAAACTCCTGCACCGGGGAGAAGAATACCGTTTTCTCGACCGGCTGCGAGGTCTGCTGGTCGAGCTGCTCGATCGTGCGTTCGATCGTCAGGCGGCTTTCGACGACGTCGGCGGCCATGCCTTCGCGCATCCGGGCGATGGCTCGGTCTATCCAGGCGATGTATTCCTCGTGCCGCGCGAGATTGTCCTGGTAATCCTTGACCGTCTCGAACGGGGCGTCGCCCTCGCCGCTGGCGAGTGTCGGATAATAGACCTGCCAGGAATTGTAGTGATTGATCGGCCGCACCTCGGTCAGCGGAAGGATCCGCGGGCCGAGCGCTTCGAGGTTGCGGCGCTGGTCGAACAGGAACACGTCATAGGCGATCCGGTCGGTGGGAGAGAGCGCGGCGCGATCGATCGTCTCGACTGCCGCGATATTGGCCTGCGCCTGTCGCCGCGCGGCATCGTTCCATGCGTCGGTCAGGTAGTCGCCGAAGTGCGCGGCATAGCGCGTGTCGCCGCGCGACAGCGCCTCGAGCGGGTTGAGCTTCAGGTCCGCCTCGTCGGCCGCAGCGAAGGCGGCGAAGAGACGATCGTGCGGGGACTGGACCGGCGTTGCGGCAGCCGTCTCGGCGTGCGGCGCCGTTGCGCAGGCGGCCAGCGGCAGTACGGCCGCAAGCAGCGCGGCGGTGAAGGAGCGGTTCAAGGGTTTCTCCGGCGAGCAGGATCTGTTTGGCGCGGGGGCTATACGGCGCGGCATCCGGTTTCAAGCGATACCGATCATCCTCCGGCCTGCCATTGGCGCACCGCTTCCAGCGGCCAGAGCAGCATCAACACGTTGAGCGTCAGGTTGTCGCGGATCGTCCACAAGGTGAGCAGTTCGAGGAACACCGCCAGCGCCACGCTCGCCCGGGCAGGTATGCGGCTGGCGACGAGGAAACCGATGGTCATCCAGCCGATGTCGGACACCGAGTTCAGCACGCTGTCGCCCGAATAGCCGAAGCTGGCGGTCACCGCGCGATAGCGGCCGATCACCAGCGGAGTGTTTTCCAGTACCTCCCACGCCGCCTCGACCAGAACGGCGATGGGCAGCGCCCATTTCGCGGGGCGGCCGCCGAACAGCTTCCATTTGCGCCACAGCAGCCAGGCGACGAAGTACATGATGAGGCCGTGGGTGAAGTGACTGGGCGAATACCAGTCGGTGATATGCTGGCTGTTCTCGTTCGACTGGACGACCCCGTGCCACAGCTTGACGGTGCCGCATTCGCAGATCGGATTGCGGCCCATGGCCAGCAGGATGGCCGCTGCCGCGACCACGATTGCCAGCACGGCGAAGGCGGCGCGGCGGTGCGGCAGCAGGCGGTTCATGCAGCACTTGTGAAGGCGCCCCGAGAGGCTGACAATCCCCTTGGTGCAGGGGCCGTTGCCAGTTACCGGACCGCCCCCTAAGGCAGCCGCGATGACCGGGCGTGCGTGCGACATTGCCATTGTGGGCGGAGGGCTTGCCGGCGGGCTCATTGCCCTTGCGCTGCGCCGCGCCCGACCGGAAATCGCCATCCGCCTGATCGAGGCCGGTCCGGCGCTCGGCGGCAATCACCGCTGGAGCTGGTTCACCAGCGATCTCGACGAGGCGGGCGAATGGCTCATGCGGCCGTTTCGCGTGACCCGGTGGGACGAAGGATACGACGTAGCCTTTCCCGGCCGTGTGCGCACCCTGTCCACTCCTTACCGCTCGCTTGCCAGCGAGGACTTCGCCGCCGCCCTGCAGCGTGAGCTCGCGCCGGGCACGATCCAGACCAACGCGCCCGCCCGCAGCCTCGATATGCATGGCGTGACGCTCGACAGCGGGGAGAGGATCGGCGCCCGCACGGTCATCGACGCTCGCGGCTTCACGCCGACGGAGCATCTGTCCGGTGGCTGGCAGGTCTTCCTCGGCCGGCACATGCGCACCAACCGTCCGCACGGCGTGACCCGGCCGGTCATCATGGACGCTACGGTGGACCAGATCGGCGGATACCGCTTCGTCTATGTCCTGCCGCTCGGGGTCGACGAGCTGTTCATCGAAGACACCTATTACCAGGACACGCCCGTGCTCGATCGCGGCGCGCTTTCGCGCCGGATCGACGGCTATTGCGAACGCCACGACTGGCAGGGGGAGCTGCTGGGCGCGGAAACAGGGATCCTGCCGGTGGTGACCGGCGGCGATTTCACTCGCTGGCAGGCGGACGTGCGCATTCCTGGCGTGGCGCGGGCGGGCGCGCTGGCGGGCTTCATCCATCCGCTGACCAGCTACACGCTGCCCTTCGCCGCCCAGATTGCCGACGCCATTGCGCACGAAGGCGACCTGCCGGGCGATCAGCTTGCCGCGATGCTGGAGGCGCGCGCCCGCCGGCACTGGAGCCGCACCCGGATCTATCGCACCCTCGGCTCGATGCTGTTCGGCGCGGCGACCGGCCTCGATCGCTGGAAGGTGTTCGCCCGGTTCTACGGCCTCGACGAAGCGCTGGTCGAACGCTTCTATGCCGCGCGGTCCACTCGGGCGGATCGGCTCCGCATCCTGTGCGGCAAGCCGCCGGTGCCGGTTGGCCGCGCGCTGTCCGCCCTTACCTCCTCCCGTCCCCCCCTCAAGGAAGCCGCATGACCCCCGAAGGCAAGCGCGTCTGTGTAATCGGCAGTGGATTCGGCGGGCTCGCCCTCGCCATCCGCCTGCAGTCGGCCGGCGTCCAGACGACTGTGCTCGAAGCACGCGACAAGCCCGGCGGCCGCGCCTACCACTGGCAGAAGGACGGGTTCACCTTCGATGCCGGGCCCACGGTCGTGACCGATCCCGCGTGCCTCGAGGAGCTGTGGAGCCTTACCGGCCACGACATCCGCGACGATGTCGAACTGATGCCGGTATTCCCCTTCTATCGCCTGATGTGGCCCGACGGGACGAGCTTCGACTATTCGAACGACGACCAGCAGCTGAGGAACGAGATCGGCAAGCTCGATCCGCACGACATCGCCGGGTATGATGCGTTTCTCGAATATTCCGCGGCGGTCTACGAGGAAGGCTACGTCAAGCTGGGCACGGTGCCTTTCCTCGACTTCAAGTCGATGATGAAAGCCGCGCCCGCGCTGGCGAAGCACCAGGCGTGGCGCAGCGTCTATTCGATGGTCTCGAAGTACGTCCGCAACGAACACCTGCGCGAGGCGCTGAGCTTCCACACGCTGCTCGTCGGTGGCAACCCCATGACCACCAGCAGCATCTACGCCCTGATCCACAAGCTGGAGAAGGACGGCGGCGTCTGGTGGGCGCGGGGCGGCACCAATCGCCTGATCGCCGGCATGGTGCGCCACTTCGAACGGCTCGGTGGCCGGGTCCGGCTGGACGACCCGGTGAGCAACGTCCACACGATCGGCAACCGCGCGGTCGAGGTGCAGACCGAGAAGGGCTGGCGCGAACCGTTCGATGCCGTCGCCAGCAATGCCGACATCGTCCATTCCTACCGCGACCTGCTGGGCAACAGTTACCGCGGACAGACCGAAGGGCGGCGGCTGGCGAAGAAGCGCTTCAGCCCGAGCCTGTTCGTCGTTCACTTCGGGGTGGAGGGTGCGTGGCCGGGCATTCCCCACCACGTGATCCTGTTCGGCCCCCGCTACGATGGGCTGCTCAAGGACATCTACGACCGCGGAGTTCTTCCGGCGGACTTCTCGATTTACCTCCATCACCCCACGGTGACCGATCCCAGCATGGCTCCGCCCGGCAAGTCGACGTTCTATGCGCTGGTGCCGGTGGCGCACATGGGCAAGCTGGCGGTCGACTGGGACGAGGTCGGGCCGAAGCTCGAGAAGCGCGTCCTCGACGAAATCGGGCGCCGGCTGATTCCCGATATTCACGACCGTATCGTGACCAAGTTCCATTATGCGCCGAGCGACTTCGCGCAGGACCTCAACGCGCACCTCGGCAGCGCCTTTTCACTGGAGCCGATCCTGACTCAGAGCGCCTTCTTCCGCGGCCATAACCGCGACGACAAGATCCGGAACTTCTATCTCGTCGGCGCGGGCACGCACCCGGGCGCGGGCATCCCCGGCGTGGTCGGCAGCGCCAAGGCCACTGCTGGATTGATGCTCGAGGACCTCGCGCAATGAAGGCCCTCGCCGTCTACTGCGGGTCCGCCACCCCGGCCGACCCGCGTTACATCGAACTGGCGAGCCAGGTCGGCGCGACGCTGGCGGAACGCGGCATCACGGTCGTCTATGGCGGCGGCCGCCTGGGATTGATGGGTGCCGTTGCCTCGGGCGCGCTGCAGGCCGGCGGCGAGGTCATCGGCGTGATCCCTGAAGCCATGATCAAGGCCGAAGTCGCCAACCTCGAATGCACCGACCTCAAGATCGTCGCCAACATGCACGAGCGGAAGGCCGCCTTCACCGACCTGTCGGACGGCTTCCTGACGATCCCCGGCGGCGTGGGCACGATGGACGAGCTGTGGGAAGCGGTCAGCTGGGCGCAGCTCGGCTACCACGAGAAGCCCGTCGGGCTGCTCAATGCTTTCGGTTTCTACGACGGACTGATCGAGTTCAATCGCCACATGGCCGAGGTCGGCTTCGTCCGCCCCGCGCACCACGGAATCATCATAGCCGAATCCGGGCTTGATGCGTTGCTGCAGAAAATGGCCCAATACCGACCGCACACCCCGATCTTCCGCATGAGGGCGGAGGACCTTTGAAACGCCCGCGCATCATGCGCCTCGGGCAGCGGCGGCTCGTGTCGTCTGCGATCCTGCGGCCCACGATGCGCATGGTGGGCGGCGGGCGCGAGCGGCAATCGCTGGTGCGCAAGGCCCACAAGTCGATCCGCAAGGGCAGCAAGAGCTTCGCCATGGCGAGCCGGTTGTTCGACAAGGCCACGCGCGAACGCGTCTGGCTGCTCTATGCCTGGTGCCGCCGGTGCGACGACATCGCCGACGGGCAGGACCACGGTTCTTCCGGCCTCAAGCTCGACGAGGCGACCGGGCAGCAGCGCGTGCTTGCCATCCGCATCCTGACCGAACGCGCGCTGGACGGGCAGCCGACCGCCGAACTGGCCTTCGACGCCCTGGGCCAGGTCTCGGCCGAGGCGCGGCTGAGCAAGGATGACTGCTTCGACGTGGTCGAGGGCTTCAGCCTCGATGCGCAGGGCTGGCGGCCGCGCAGCGAGGAGGACATGATGCGGTACTGCTTCCATGTCGCCGGGGCGGTCGGGGTGCTGATCGCCAAGGTCATGGGTGTCGACCGCAACGATCACGAAACGCTCGACCGGGCATGCGACCTCGGCCTGGCATTCCAGCTGGTCAACATTTCGCGCGACGTGTGGGACGACGATGCCGCGGGCCGCTGCTACCTGCCGGTCGAGTGGCTGGTGGAAGCCGATATTCCCCCCGGCGAGCACATGCGCCCACAGCACCGCGCGCAGCTGGTCGAACTGGTGGGGCGGATGCTCGACATTGCGGACAAGCACGAGGAAGCTGCCCGCTTTGGCGCGAATGGCCTTCCGTTTCGCCAGCGCTGGGCCGTGCTCTCGGCCGCACGAATTTATGGCGCGATCGGTCGCAAGGTCCGCGCGCGCGGCGAACGCGCGTGGGACCACCGGGTGCGGACCGGCGCGCTTGCCAAGCTCGGCCACGTGATCGCGGCGTTTTTCGAAGCATGGATAACGGCCCCCGCTCCGGACGAGTGGCCTGCGCACACCCGCGGCAGCCTGATGACCGCGGCGCGCATGGCCGGACCCATCGCACCGATGCCGATGACCCCGCTGCCGGATGAGGAATGAGCGTTTCCTCTCGGCGGCAAATCGCCTAACCGGTTTCGCATGATACGAAAGCTGCTCATTGCCAACAGGGGCGAAATCGCCTGCCGCGTGATCCGCACCGCTCGCCGAATGGGGATCCCCACGGTCGCGGTCTATTCCGATGCCGACGCCAGGGCGCTGCACGTGCGGCAGGCGGACGAGGCGGTGCACATCGGCCCCTCGCCGGCGGCGGAAAGCTATCTTGTCGGCGAGAAGATCATCGCTGCCGCCAAGGCCAGCGGGGCGGACGCGATTCACCCCGGCTACGGCTTTCTTTCCGAGAACGCGGCCTTCGCCCGAGCGGTGATCGCAGCGGGTATCACCTGGGTCGGCCCGGCCCCCGAGAGTATCGAGGCAATGGGCCTCAAGGACGCGGCCAAGAAGCTCATGCGCGCCGCCGGGGTGCCCGTCACGCCCGGCTACGATGGCGAGGACCAATCGCCCGAGCGACTGAAGAAGGAAGCCGATTCAATCGGTTATCCGGTACTTATCAAGGCCGTCGCAGGTGGCGGCGGCAAGGGGATGCGCAAGGTCGACGACTCAGCGGATTTCCTCGCTGCGCTCGAATCCTGCAAACGTGAAGCTAAGTCGAGCTTTGCGAATGACGAGGTCCTGCTGGAGAAATGGATCACCTCGCCGCGCCATATCGAGGTGCAGGTGTTCGGCGATACGCAGGGGACCGTCGTCCACCTGTTCGAGCGCGATTGCAGCCTCCAGCGCCGCCACCAGAAGGTGATCGAGGAAGCCCCCGCCCCGGGCATGGACGAGCGAACGCGCGCGGCGATCTGCGCCGCCGCCGTCCGCGCGGCCGAGGCGGTCGATTATGTCGGCGCGGGCACCATCGAGTTCATCGCCGACGCCAGCGAAGGCCTGCGCGCCGACCGCATCTTCTTCATGGAAATGAACACCCGGCTGCAAGTTGAACACCCGGTAACCGAAGAAATCACCGGGGTGGACCTCGTCGAGTGGCAACTGCGCGTGGCGAGCGGCGAGCCGATCCCGCTCAAGCAGGACGAGCTGAGCATCGACGGCTGGGCGATGGAAGCGCGGTTGTATGCGGAGGACCCGGCGAAAGGGTTCTTGCCGAGTACCGGCCGGTTGGACGCTCTGCGCCATCGCCTCTCGGAGACAGGATTCGAGACCGGTGTCGAGCAACGCGACACGATCAGCCCGTTCTACGATCCCATGATCGCCAAGCTGGTGTGCCGTGGCGAGGACCGTGGCGAGGCCGTCGAAGCCCTACAGGAGGCCTGCGAGGCCGTGATGGTCGAACCGGTCAAGACCAACGCATGGTTTCTCGCTCGTTTGTGCGGCGAAGAAGCTTTTCGGTCAGGCGCGATGACCACTGCATTCATCGGCGACAACCTCGAGCGCCTGATCGAACGGCCGCAAGCCGACGACGCCTTGCTCCAGTATGCAGCCGACGACTTCGCGACGGACCTTTCAGGCGGGCTCGGCGATCCATTTCACCAGTTCCTGCAGGTGCGCTTCGGCTTCCGACTCAATGCACCTGCGAGAGACGCAGTGCGGCTGGAAGTCGATGGCGAGGTGGTCGAAACCCGCGTGGGAGATCATGCCCTCATGTGCGATACTCCCTGCGCCACAGCGTCATCGACGGCCCGGTTCGCACGTACTTCGACAGGGGTTTCGCGCATCACATCCGGCTCCCCGCTTCGGTGGCTCCGGAGCCGCTTCCGCCCACGACGGCGACATCCTCGCGCCCATGCCCGGCAAGGTCATCGCGGTCGATGTGGCCGAGGGCGAGCAGGTCGAGGCGGGACAGCGGCTGCTGGTGCTCGAGGCGATGAAGATGGAGCACGCGCTGACCGCGCCGTTCGCCGGGACCGTGGCCGAGCTCAAGGCAGCCGAAGGCGCGCAGGTGCAGGTCGAGGCGCTGCTGGCGCGGGTGGAGAAGGCGGAGGACTAGGCCTCCGCGGTTCCCCTTTCTTGTCACCCCGGACTTGTTCCGGGGTGGTGCTCCCTTTCGCAACCTCGCTGAAGCGGAGCATTGGCCCGGGACACGCCCGGCCTGGGAGGGGAGCTCCGCGCGCCGCACGGGTCGAAATCGCTTTCCTACAGGTGCGCGCCTGTGCCTCAAGCTGGCGAATGACGCGCATTTTCCTTCCCCTCTCCATGTGCCGCCGGCCGGGGCACATCGAGTGGGCGTTCGGGCGTATACTTCGTGTCACTTTCCACTTTCGCCGCGCGGCATTGAACAACACCGCGCAGTGCGCCAGTGTCGCTCCCGGGACAGGAACAGGGAGAGGGGAGCGCATGGCCACCGCCGCCGTCGAGGCAAATTCCGCCATCGGCCAATCGCACGCCAAGGTGATTGTCGCCAGTTCGCTCGGCACCATGTTCGAGTGGTACGACTTCTTCCTGTACGGCCTGCTCGCCTCCAACATCTCCGCGCAGTTCTTTTCCGGCGTCAACGATACGACCGCCTTCATCCTCGCGCTGGCCGCCTTCGCCGCGGGTTTCGCGGTGCGGCCGTTCGGAGCGCTCGTGTTCGGCCGGGTGGGCGATATCGTCGGGCGCAAGAACACCTTCCTCGTCACGATGACGATCATGGGAGCCTCGACCTTCTGCGTCGGACTGCTGCCGTCCTATGCGACGATCGGCGTTGCCGCGCCGTTGCTGCTGGTCGCGCTGCGGCTGCTGCAGGGCCTCGCCATCGGCGGCGAGTACGGCGGGGCGGCGATCTACGTTGCCGAGCATGCCCCGGCCAACCGACGCGGCCTGTACACCAGCTTCATCCAGACGAACTCGACGCTCGGCCTGTTCGCCGCGCTGCTGCTGGTCATCGGGATGCGCGCGACGATGGACCCGGTCGATTTCGCGGCCTGGGGCTGGCGTCTGCCGTTCCTGCTCTCTGCCGTGCTGCTGGCGATCTCGCTGTGGATCCGCCTGCAACTGCGCGAGAGCCCGGTGTTCCAGGCGATGAAGGACGAGGGCCATACGTCTGACGCCCCGCTGACCGAGGCATTCGGCAACTGGCGCAACATCCGCCTTTCGCTGGTCGCGCTGCTGGGTGCGGTCGCCGGGCAGGCGGTGATCTGGTACGCGGCGCAATTCTACGCCCTGTTCTACCTCGAGCGCGTGCTCAAGGTCGAAGCCGAGACGACCAACATCCTGATCGCCGCCGGCCTCGCGATCGGCACCCCGCTCTACCTCGTGTTCGGCTGGCTGAGCGACCGCATCGGCCGCAAGAAGATCATCATGGCCGGGATGGCGCTGGGCGTGGTGACGCTCAACCCGCTGTTCCACGCGCTGACCGCTGCCGCCAACCCGGCGCTGGCCGAGGCGACCGCGAAGGCGCCGGTGGTGGTATTTGCACAAAGGTCGAGTTGCTCGGTTCAGTTCGACCCGATCGGCAAGACCAAGTTCGACAAGAGCGGGTGCGACATCGCCAAGTCGGCGCTGGCCAAAGCCGGCGTTCCCTACGCCAACGAGGACGGCCCCTACGACAACTCGGCTCGCGTCAGGATCGGATCGCAGGTGCTGGACGTCGCCCCTGGCAACGCGCCCGATCTCACCGCCGCGCTGGCAGAGGCCGGTTATCCCGAAAAGGCAGATCCCGCGCGGCTCAACACCCCGCTCGTCATCGCCATCCTCGCCGCGCTGTTCGTGCCGGTGGCGATGACCTACGGCCCGCTCGCCGCCTTGCTGGTCGAGCTGTTTCCCGCCCGCATCCGCTATTCGGCGCTCAGCCTGCCCTATCACATCGGCAACGGCTGGTTCGGCGGCTTCGTGCCGACTATCGCCTTTGCCACCGTGGCAGCGACGGGCAATATCTACGCCGGCCTGTGGTACCCGATAGGGGTGGCGGTGATGACTCTGGTTGTGGGCGTGCTGTTCCTGCCCGAGACCTTCCGCCGACGGGTCGATCACGCCGAATCTCCGCTCCCGCTTGCGGCAGGGGCCGTGGGCGAGCCTGCGGCGTAGCCCAAGGCGCCGTCCACCCCTCGGGCCTTTCCGCAAGGGCGGGGAATCAGCCGCCCAGGAAATCGGCCAGTGCGGCCTTGCCTGCCTGATCCATGTGCATCCCGAGCTTCGTGCGGCGCCAGAGGACGTCTTCGGCGCTCCGCGCCCATTCTTCGCGCCGGAGATAATCGACCTCCGCCTCGCTCAGACCCGCTCCGAACTGCCGCCCGAGGTCGCCCCACCCTCGCGCAGCACCGAGCCATCCCCGAGCCCTCGTGCCGTAGGCGCGGCCGATCCGGCGCGCGTCGCGTTCGGACAGGAAAGGGTAGTCGCGTGCCAGCCCGGCGATAAGGTCGCCCTGCCCGTCACGCGCGAAGTCGCCCCCGGGCAAGGGCTCGCGGGCGGTCCAGCCGGGGCCGCAGAGCGCAGGAAGGCGGTCGGCCAGCTTGTCGATCGCGGCCTCTGCCAGATGGCGGTAGCTGGTGATCTTGCCACCATAGACGCTGAGCAGGGGTGCCCCCTCGACCGGTTCGCTCAGCGGCAGGCGATAGCCGCGGGTGGCCGCCTCGGGCCGGCCGCTGCCGTCGTCGACTAGCGCGCGAACCCCGGCATAGGTGTGGACCACGTCACCCCGGGCGAGGGTGCGGGTGAAGAGGCGGTTCGCCGCCTCGAGCAGATAGGTGATCTCCGCCTCGCTCGCCTCCACGTGGTCGAGCGGCCCGTCGTGGTCGGCGTCGGTCGTGCCGATCAGCGTGAAATCCTCCTCCCACGGAATGGCGAACATGATCCGGGTGTCGGGGAGCTGGAAGATATATGGATGCCCGTGGTCGAACAGCTTGCGCACCACGATATGCGAGCCTCGGACCGGGCGGATCGCGAAGCGCGGCGTGGCACCGATCAGGCGGTCGAAGTTCTCCGCCGCGGGGCCGGTCGCGTTCACCAGCGCACGAGCGGTGAACTCGCCCGCGCTCGTCGCCACGCGCCATAACTCGCCCTCGCGCTGCGCGGCCGCCACCGCCGTATGCGTGAGCACGGTGGCACCCAGCTCGTGCGCATCCATCGCGTTGAGCGCGACCAGCCGCGCATCGTCGACCCAGCAGTCGGAATAGGCGTAGGCCCGCGTCGGCCCCGGCTTGAGTGGCTTGCCCGCCGGGTCGCGCCGCAGGTCGAGCGATCGCGTGCGCGGAAACGGTCCGCCGCCCGCCAGCAGGTCGTAGAGCGCCAGCCCGGCGCGCAGCATCCAGCGAGGGCGCATCCCCCCGACGCTCCTGGGCAGGACCGGCAGCACGAAGCGCAGCGGCCAGACGATGTGCGGGGCGATCCCCCACAACTTCTCCCGCTCCTGCAGCGCCTCGCGCACCAGGGCGAACTCACGGTATTCGAGATAGCGCAACCCGCCGTGCACCAGCTTGGTCGAGGCGCTCGAGGTGCCGGAGGCGAGGTCGCCCGCCTCAAGCAGCAGGACCCTTGCCCCACGCCCCGCAGCATCGCGGGCAATCCCCGCGCCGTTGACCCCGCCGCCTGCGACGATGAGGTCGAACGGTTCGTTCAAGGGACGTGGGCCTGCATCGGCCTGTTAAGCCGTCGGAACAGCTTGCCCTTTTCGCTGAACAGCACCAGCACGAGCGCCAGCACCGAACAGGTCAGCAAGGCGAAAGCGAATGGCCGCGCGGTGCCGTCGTAGCTCTGGCCGATGACCATTCCGACCAGCGCCGCGCCGAACATGCGGAAGAAGGTCTGCACGCTGGAAGCGGCACCGGCGATGTTGGCGAAGGGTTGCATGGCGATCGAGCCGAAGTTTGCCCCGAGGAAGCCCAGCAACGCAAGGTTGGTCGCCATCAGCGGGATGAACCAGTAGATGTCGCCATCGCGGTTGATCGCCGCCCAGACCTGCAGGCAGCTGACCGCGATGAAGATCAGCACGCCCGTGTGGCTCACGCGGCGGGCGCCGAAGCGGGTCACGATGCGCGAGTTGACGATGTTGGAGACCGCCATCATCGCCGCCGTTCCGCCGAACACCACCGGAAACCACTCGCCTGCGCCGAAGTGCTCCCCGATGAGCTGCTGCGCGCTGTTCACGTAACCGAATACCGCGCCGATCAGCAGCGAGGTGCCGATGACGTAGCCGATCGATGCCCGGTTGAAGAGCGCGGTCTTCATGTTGCGGACGATGACGGGGATGTCGATTTCCTGGCGGTTCTCCTCCGTCAGCGTCTCGGGCAGCCGGATCCAGGTCCACAGCGCCGCCCCCGCCGCAAGCATCGCCAGGCTGACGAATATCCAGCGCCAGCCGGCGAACAGCATGACCGCCTGGCCCAGACTGGGGGCGATGACCGGCATGATGATGAACACGGCGGAGACCATGCTCATCATCCGCGCCATCTGGTCGCCTTCGTAGCGATCGCGGATCAGGGCGACCGGCGCGACCATCAGGCCGCCTGCGAGGACGCCCTGCAGACCGCGGGCGATGAGCATCAGAGGGAAGCTCGCCGAAAGAGCCACCACGATCGACAGCACCACGTAGGATGCCAACGCGATCATGATGACGGGTTTGCGGCCATATCGGTCGGCAAACGAGCCGGGCACGAGGCTGCCGATCCCGTTGGCGAGCAGATAGACCGACACGATCAGCTGCCGCTGGTTGCCGGCCGCGACGCCGAATTCGCGCGCGATCTCGTCCAGCGCGGGAAGCATGCCGTCGATGCACAGCGCATTGAGGCTCATCAGCAGCGCGATCAGGATTACCAGTTCGCGCCGGCCGATGGCGTCCTCGGAAGAAGGTGCGGTGCTAGCCATGAGACGGCGCCCCTACGCCCATGTTGCAATGCGGTATAGCAATTTTTCCTTGCCCGATGACGCGGGAGCGCGAGCAGCCTACATTCGCGTCCATGTCGAGCGATGCGGCGGACGAGGAAGACGAGGCGCAGGGGCTGCGCAAGATCATTCACATCGACATGGACGCCTTTTTCGCCAGCGTGGAGCAGCGCGACAACCCGGACCTGCGCGGCAAACCGGTCGCCGTGGGCGGCTCCAGCGGGCGTGGCGTGGTGGCGGCGGCAAGCTACGAGGCGCGCAAGTTCGGAGTGCGCAGCGCCATGCCCTCGATCACCGCCAAGCGGCTGTGCCCGCACCTGATCTTCTGCAAGGGCCGGTTCGACGCCTATCGCGAGGTGAGCGGGCAGATCCGCGCGATCTTCCATTCGTTCACCCCGCACGTCGAGCCGCTCAGTCTCGACGAGGCCTATCTCGACGTGACCGACGACATCCGCGGGGTCGGCAGCGCGACGCGCATCGCCGAGCTGATCCGCCAGCAGATCCAGGCCGAGACCCGGCTGACCGCGAGTGCGGGGGTGAGCTACAACAAGTTCCTCGCCAAACTGGCGAGCGACCAGAACAAGCCCGACGGCATCTGCGTGATCCGGCCCGGGCAAGGCGCGGCCTTCGTCCAGTCGCTGCAGGTGCGGCGCTTCCACGGCGTTGGCCCGAGAGGGGCGGAGAAGATGGCCAAGCTCGGCATAGAGACCGGCGCGGACCTCGCGGCGAAGGACATCGCCTGGTTACGGGCGCACTTCGGCAGCTTTGCCGATTATCTCTACCGCGCGGCACGCGGCATCGACCTCAGGCCCGTACGCGCGAACCGCATCCGCAAGTCGATCGGCGGGGAACGCACCTTCCACGAAGACATCTCGAGCGGCCCTGCCCTGCGCGACAAGCTGGAGGAGATCATCGCCATCGTCTGGGCGCGGATCGACGAAAGGGACGCGACCGGGCGCACCGTCACCCTGAAGCTGAAGTTCACCGACTTTCAGTTGACGAGCCGGGCGAAGTCCATGGCCCGCCCGATCGCGGACGCCAGGACCTTCGCCGAGGTCAGCCGGGCAATTCTGGACGAGGTCCTGCCGCTGCCGATGCCCGTGCGGCTGATGGGGCTGACGCTTTCGAATCTCGAGGGGGACAAGGGCGAGGAGCGTGCGCCCGACACCGCCCAGCTCTCGCTCCTCTAGTCGCGCGCCTCCAACAGGTAACCGATCTGGCGGCGTGCGATCCGCACCATCTCGCCGGGCAGGTCGTCGGGCGCAAACCACTGCGCGACCAGGACCTCGCGCCCGTCCACCTCGGGCTCGCCGCCGAGACGGGCGGTGAAGACGTGAGCTATAGTGGGCGCTCCCTGTATCTCGCTGTGCGACACGCGGACGAGCTCCAGATCAAACAGGTCGCACCTTAGCTCCTCGCGCATTTCGCGGCGGACGCACTCGGCCGGGTCCTCGCGCGTTCCCCGGCCGCCACCCGGCAGGCTCCACCTGCCAGAGCCATAGCTGTGGCGCACGAGCAGGACGCGTCCGTGTTCGTCGCGCGCGATAAGCGATACGCCGTGCACGGGCCGGCGATAGCGCCGCCGCCATTCTCCACGCAGGCGATAGGCGATGCGCAGGCCGAGCCGGTGCAGTGGCGCCGGGATCAGGTGAAGCATGTGATCGGCTGGCGCGCGGCGGCGAGCAGGCGGCCCACCGGCAGGTCACCCTCCCCCCGGGCGGCCCCTGCGAAAACCGCGCGCTTGTCCTCGCCCCTGATCACGAACAGCAACTCCTCGCTGTCGAGCAGCGCCGGAATCGTCAGGGTGACGCGGTCGAACGGCGCTTCGGGCGGCAGCGGATCGGGCGTGAGCATGCGTATTCGCTGCGGGTCGTCCGCCCGCGGGTCGGTACTGGGGAAAAGCGAAGCGATATGCCCGTCACCGCCCATGCCGAGCCAGGCCAGCGCGAAATGCGGCACCTCTTCCATCACCGTCAGGGCGACGACCTCGGCGCCGGCAGGCTCCATCATGGCCCGCACGCGGCCGGTGTTGCTGGCAGGGTGGTCTTCGGGCACCCGCCGGTCATCGCCGGGCCACACGGTCACGCGCGTCCAGTCGAGCGGCATCGCCGCGAGGCGTTCGAGAATGGGAAACGGCGTCGAGCCGCCCGGCACCGTGATGGCGACGGGCGTATCGCTTGCGGCGAGCGCACGGCCCAGCCGATCGTGCAACCAGCGAGCGATCGCCTCGTCGTCCGCGTCTTCGATGATGGTTATCTCGGCCACGAAACCCCTTTAGGCGTAAGTACATCCCGTTGAGCAATCGGTTTCTTGAGCATGTCTACGCGCCGCAATCGCTTCAGCCGATGATTCCGCGCGCTGCCATGGCCGACCAGGCCGCGGCAACCAGGAACAGCGCAGCGATCCCCAGCCGTATCGCTCCAAGGGGCAATCGCTCCTCCCACGCCGCACCCGAGGCCCAGGCCAGCGTCAGCGTCGCCCCCGTGCCGATCGCGCCTCCCACGGCGGCGAGCACCGGCATTCCCGTCGCGACGGAGAGGGCAAGGACAAGAAAGCGCGCCGCGTCGGTCACCTGCCCGGCGAGCAGAACGAGCGTTATCGCGCCGAGCGAGCGGGTGGGCTCGGCCGGTCCCTTGCGCCTTTGCGGCCAGGCCAGCTCGAGTGCCGCCACCGCGAGCGCCACCGCCACGAACATCGTCTTGCCGTTGGCGTTGAGTTCCGGCGCGAGAATACCCCCTCCCCAGGCGGCAACGGCGGACGAAGCGGCAGCGGTGAACCAGCAGACGGCCAGCAGACCCGCACTTCCCCCGAGCGAAGCGGAAAGCTGCGCCGCCAGCCGCGCGCTCCTGCCCCCGGCGAGCGCCAGCGCGGCGGCGATCAGCGAGAGGAACAGCGCGGGCACAAGCGCCGGTCTGGGCGATTATCGCGGCGAAGGAAAGGCTGGAGCGGGTAGCGGGAATC
>CAWAMV010000001.1:0-71417 GCA_963783195.1 uncultured Alphaproteobacteria bacterium | reverse complement strand
GGGCTGTCAGTCCGATGCGAACCGCTCTCCGGCTGACACAGCCCTCCCCTTCCCCGGCAAGCTTCAGGCCATGAGGTTCTGCCACTCGGCCAGGGCGGCCGAGCGGCGGGTTTTGTATGTTTGTCTGTCGACGAGGTGGCGTTCTGAGTTGAAGAGATTGTGGACGTTGGCGTGAACCGAAGCGAACTTCTGTAGCGACTTCATCTGCCTGAAGCGCAGCATCGCTCGTTCTCGTCGTCGGAACGGCAGGTGACTGTTCTCGACCCGGTTGTTGGCCCAGCGGCCGATCTCCTGCTTTGCCTCGCAGCCGAGCTCGCGTCATCGCGGCCTTGTACGAGCGCAGACCGTCGGTGGTGATCGCCTCTGGTGAGCCGTGGCGCTTCAGCGCCTTCTTCATGAAGCGCAGGCGGCTGCCTTGTCCCTGGTCTTTGTCACGTAGCTCTCGAGGATCTCGCCCTCCTGGTCCACGGCGCGCCAGAGATAGTCGCATCTCGCCGTTGATCTTCACGTAGACCTCGTCGAGGTGCCAGCGCCAATGGCGAAAACCGCGCATGCGGCTCGTCCGTTGCCGGCGTATGTCCGCTGCGAACATCGGGCCGAAGCGGTTCCACCAGTGACGCACCGTCTCGTGGCAGACATCGATGCCGCGCTCCGACAGCAGGTCCTCGACGTTGCGGAGCGACAGTGGGAACCTGACGTACAACATCACCACCAGCCGGATCACTTCGGGCGAGGAGTGAAAGTATCGAAAAGGGCTAGGCGGCTTGGCTCGGGACTTGCGGCTCATCGAGCGCCGCTAGCACCGGCCCCATCCTTCTGACAGTGCCTGGCTCGTGACTTGCGGCTCATCCAGCGCCGCTAGCACCAGCCCCGTTCTTCTGACAGTGCCCCCTCCCCTACCCCGCTCCGTTCATTTTGCCTAGCGGTGCAATCCTCCTGACAGCGCCCTTTCAAACGGTTCTTGGCGTGGGCTTGTTAAACACATAATCGCCTTAACTCAGGTTGTGAAAGGCCCGGCTTGAAAGACCGCCTTTTTGTTAATATGTCGGGCAACGATCATTCAATTCAGCGGGTCGCACCGATGGCAGCAAAATCAATTTTGGAAGAACTTGAACTTGAGCACGGGCTAAGTTTGTCCGAGATCGCCAGCAAAGTAGGAGTTTCGCGGGTATCGGTCTGGAACTGGCGAAGAGGAAGATCGAGTTCACGCCCTCATTCACAGGTCAGGCTTGCGCGTCTTCTGGAGGTTCAGCGCGCAGGCGTCACCTCTGAAGAAGTTTCCTCGTTCAGCAAGGTTGTGACTGAGGCCAAGGCACTGGTGGCAGACGCGCTCAATCTTCCGCCAGACGCAGTGACGATCACGATCTCTCACTGAGGTCATCGCCGCCCTCGGGATGTGCGGATTACAAATGCGGCTCTACTGACGCGCTCCCGAACTTCGTCCACCTCGTCGAGCTCCTGCGGTTTTGTCAGGGTAAGTTTTCCGGCGTGCGTCGGGGCTGCAGCCTGACTTTTCACCGGCGGCAGACGCTGCGTTCCACTCCGCCATTGCGGCGGATCGGAAGTGTCGCATTGTCTTTCGGGAGATGAGGTGACGCTGGTTATTGAAGGCGTTGTAGATTGCACCGTGGGTGGAAACGAACCGCTGGGCTTGCCCCCGGGGTGAATGGCTGCATCTTCCGCTCCCGTCTTCGGACAGGAAGGTGTGAGTTTTCCACCCGATTGTTGTCGCGCAATTGGCCCGGTTTGTGACGGGCTTGGCAACTCGGTGTCATTGTAGCCTTGTACGAAGCAAGGCCATCATTCACGATTTCGTCCGGCACGTAGCCCTGGTTCTTGAGCAGTTTCCTGAGGAGTTTCAGCGCTGCAGCCATGTTCCTGCGCTTCTGCACGAGGAGGTCGAGGACCTCGCCTTCCTCATCGACTGCCCGCCACATAAACTTGCGAACGCCATTGATGCGCACGACCATCTCATCGAGATGGCAGACGCAATCGGCCGCCCCGCGGCGCCTACGGATGTTGGCCGCAATCGCCGGACCCAACTTCTTATCCCAGCATCGGACGGTCTCATATATGACATCGATCCCACGCTCGGCGAGCATCTCCTCGACGTCTCGCAGGCTCGTGGTGAAGTGGAAATAGAGCCACACCGCCAGGCGGATCGTGTCAGGCGGAAACCGCTGGCGCTTGGAGGATATGGGGCTCATTCTCGTCTATCTATGCGACCGAAGCCTGGAAGCAGAGACAAGTTAGCAGTTGCCTGACAACACCCGCGGTGAGGATGGTTTTGATGTTCAGCTTTCTCAAGGCAGTTTTCCTCGGCGCGATCCTGACATTTTTCGTCGCAGGTATCATCGGATCAACGGGATCTTCAGGCGCTTTTTTGACAATCAAGCCCATTATTCTGGAGGGGCGCAAAATCTATTGGTCCTGGCCGATGTTTCTGGCGGGGACGGGGCTCAGCTGGGTAATTTCGCTTTGATGGAATAGGGCGAGATTTACTTCTTTGGCGTACTATGAACATATGTTAATCAAGAGCGCTTCAAAGGAGAAGGAAATGGAGCGCAGAAAGAGCCCCCGTTCGCCTGTGGACCGAGAAGTGGCCGCCCGCATTCCCGCCACCCCAATGGTCGCGAGAATTTTAGACATGTCTACTTCGGGCTGCCTGGCCGAAGCTCACAGCCCATTGATACGGGAAGGCAGGACCATTTTGCTCAACCTTTCCGGAACCGATGAAATCACCGGAACGATTGCGTGGCAGGAGGGCGACCGCGTAGGCATAAAATTCCTCGAAGAAATCAGCCAGGAAACCCTATCTCGCGTGCTTAAATCGGATGGTGGCGAATCGCAGGAGAATACCACGATGCGGGATCGCTTCGGCCGAGCGCTTCCCCCGCTGGCTGCGAATTTCAGGTTCCTCTGAATTCATTTGAAGCTGAGGAGGTGTCAGAACAGGCCTTTTCATCATCCTGCTAAAGTTCAACGATTAGCGTGGCAAGGCTCGCTCGATTAGGGTGCTGACGCCTGCGGTAAGCCAGATGCAAATCAAAGCAGGCTGCGTTCCGGTTGACGAGTCAATACGCGCCAAATCTCAGTGAGCTGCTCGAAATCCAGCTTGGCGAATAATACTATCTCAAATGAGGGGGGAAGGGAAACTTTCCGAATCGATAGGCGAATTCCGTTCATTCTGCGTCGTAGCCGCAGGAGCTGAAGTAGTTGGCGCATTCGTCGGGCTTGAAGAGATCGACGAGCCTGCCGATCAGGTCCCACAGTCCGCTGACGGTTCGCTCGCCCGCCTTTCGCAGCATCGCCTTGAGCCGGGAGAAGGCCTTCTCGATCGGGTTGAAGTCGGGGCTGTAGGGCGGAAGGAACAGCAGCCTCGCGCCCGCCGCCTCGATCAGTTCCCGCACAGATGTGCGCTTGTGGCTCGAGAGGTTGTCCATGATCACGATGTCGCCGCGGCGCAGCTCGGGCACGAGGATCTGGGCGACGTAAGCTTCGAACCAGTCGCCGTTGATCGGACCGTCGAGCACCATGGGGGCGATCATTCCGCTCATCCGCAGGCCGGCAACCAGCGTGGTCGTCTTGCGGTGCCCGTGCGGGAACCCCATCCGCAGGCGCTCGCCTCTGGCACAGCGGCCGTGGCTGCGGGTCATGTTGGTCGCGGTCCACGTCTCGTCGATGAAGACCAGGCGCTCGGGAGCCAGATCGAGCTGGCCGTCGAACCAGGCCCGTCTCTGCCTCAGGACGTCGGGCCGGTCCTGCTCGATCGCGTGGCCGGTCTTTTTTTGCGCGTGATGCCGTGACGGGCGAAGAAGCGGTGAAGGGTCGAGTTCGCCACCGCCAGACCGATACCGGCCAGCTCGACGCGTAGCTCGTCGAGCGTGATGTCCTTGCGCGCCTCCCACAGCGCCAGGATCTTCTCCCGATGTTCCTCGATCCGGCGCGAGCGCGTGTCGCCGCCCTGAGGCTTGGGCGCAAAGCTCCCGGTCGCCCGGCGCTGCGCCTGCCACCGGATCGCCGTCGATGGCGCGACCCCAAACCGCGCCGCCGCCGAACGGCAGCTCATCCCTCCATCAACCGCGGCGAGAAGCCGGGACCGCAAATCCATCGAGAGAGGCTGACCCATCCGTGCTGGCCTCCTTCACCAGCACGGATTTGAATCAGAAAATCACCCCCTAGGGAATCCCCGACGATTCACACCGGGTGGAAGCCGCTCTATCGAACAGTACGTTCTTTTAGATGATTAGACTAAAAGTCCACTTGGATTACGAGCGTGTCAAAATAGCCACCTGCTCGCATAGAGGTCTTTGCATGTAGCCGACCATAGGCGGTATAGATGGCTGTTCCGCTCGGGCCCGAGTTCCCGGCGAGCTGTTTGAGCTTACCTTTACCCAGCACCTGCGATTTCGGCGGAACCTTAAAAATGTCGTAATCGAGGTAGTCTTCGGAGTTCGTGTGTTTCACGCGGCGCTTTGCATTACCCTTACCGTACTGACCATCGTCAATGTCTATTACAAATGGTGTGTTAGGTGGACACGCGATGGTAATTGTCGCGCTACTGTCGATTTTGGCGTTGGTTGGCAGCGGAACATCGAAAACCAGGGGCGTTGCCATCACACTGCAGCCACCTACAACTCGGACTGTTGCAGGCATCTGGTAGGTCGCTTCGCTGGCATGGCTGGACGTGGCGCCAAGTGCAGGCGCGGCAGCGATACAATAAGCAAGTCGTTCGAACAGATCACACAAACATCAGATTCTGAGATTGATGTAATTTGTAGTTAACGACGTCCCCTGCGAACCGTGCCATCCTTCTTGAGGGAGTTGTCACCGGTGTTGTCAGGCAAACGCTAGAGCGGATTCCGTTCATTCTGCGTCGTAGCCGCAGGAGCTGAAGTAGTTGGCGCATTCGTCGGGCTTGAAGAGATCGACGAGCCTGCCGATCAGGTCCCACAGTCCGCTGACGGTTCGCTCGCCCGCCTTTCGCAGCATCGCCTTGAGCCGGGAGAAGGCCTTCTCGATCGGGTTGAAGTCGGGGCTGTAGGGCGGAAGGAACAGCAGCCTCGCGCCCGCCGCCTCGATCAGTTCCCGCACAGATGTGCGCTTGTGGCTCGAGAGGTTGTCCATGATCACGATGTCGCCGCGGCGCAGCTCGGGCACGAGGATCTGGGCGACGTAAGCTTCGAACCAGTCGCCGTTGATCGGACCGTCGAGCACCATGGGGGCGATCATTCCGCTCATCCGCAGGCCGGCAACCAGCGTGGTCGTCTTGCGGTGCCCGTGCGGGAACCCCATCCGCAGGCGCTCGCCTCTGGCACAGCGGCCGTGGCTGCGGGTCATGTTGGTCGCGGTCCACGTCTCGTCGATGAAGACCAGGCGCTCGGGAGCCAGATCGAGCTGGCCGTCGAACCAGGCCCGTCTCTGCCTCAGGACGTCGGGCCGGTCCTGCTCGATCGCGTGGCCGGTCTTTTTTTGCGCGTGATGCCGTGACGGGCGAAGAAGCGGTGAAGGGTCGAGTTCGCCACCGCCAGACCGATACCGGCCAGCTCGACGCGTAGCTCGTCGAGCGTGATGTCCTTGCGCGCCTCCCACAGCGCCAGGATCTTCTCCCGATGTTCCTCGATCCGGCGCGAGCGCGTGTCGCCGCCCTGAGGCTTGGGCGCAAAGCTCCCGGTCGCCCGGCGCTGCGCCTGCCACCGGATCGCCGTCGATGGCGCGACCCCAAACCGCGCCGCCGCCGAACGGCAGCTCATCCCTCCATCAACCGCGGCGAGAAGCCGGGACCGCAAATCCATCGAGAGAGGCTGACCCATCCGTGCTGGCCTCCTTCACCAGCACGGATTCTGAATCAGAAAATCACCCCCTTGGGAATCCCCAACGATTCACACCGGGTGGAAGCCGCTCTAGAAGGCCGATGGGATACGATAGGCCCATTGTTGCAGTTGCTTAGATAGGGTGCTGGCACAACAACTGCACCGGTCGGTATGAGACTGAGTTGCGCCCCACCTGAGAGGTGCCTTAGCGCTGAAATTTGACCGAACTCCGCCACTCTCGTCAGCCGGCGACAGGAGCGAGACTGACAGTGCCACCCTTCTGCCCTGCAGAAGTTGTGCAGTTGTTTGACGACCTTCAGCTGGCACCTGCTCCGTTGGTCTAAGGGTGCCCGGACTGGCAGCTTTCGGACAACTTACAGGCCAAGCTGCCTTCTGCGCGCGCGCAAAAAGTCCGTCCGCGTGTTTCCCGTTATCATGCCTATCTACCTGTGAACGGGCTGTTTACTTCGGTAAGCTACTACCGGATTTGCCTCAGTCGGGGCCCCACTTCCGAAAATAGCGCAGAGAGCGAAGTTGACGAGGCATTTCCCTCAAAAGGAAGCGTTCAGGATAGCGGCTGTTCCTGAATTCGGTTCTGAAGGATCCTCCACCCTGTTGTCGCAAGCCGCCCAACTCGTTTCCCTCGGCGCCTGGTCCTGCGACCTAGAAACCGAGCAGCTAAGCTGGACTCAGGGCGTGTTCGACATCTTTGGCTGGTCAAGCGAAGAGGTGCCTGACCGCCGCTGTGCGGTCGAAATGTACTGCGAGGAATCGCGCGAACTGCTCGAACGAAAGAGACGCCAGGCGATCGAGACAGGCTCTCAATTCTCGCTGGATGCGCGGATCTTTCAGCCAGAAGGTTCCGCGCGCTGGATCCGGATTACGGCAGCAACCAGGAGCTTCAATGGCCGCGCCCGATCCCTCTACGGAATGAAGCAGGATATCACTGGCGATTATGAACGGTGGGAAAGGCTCCGTGCTCAAGCCGAGTGCGATCCGCTGACCGGACTCGCCAACCGCGCTCCCTTTCAGCGCTTTCTGGAGCAGCCGAGACACGCACCGGCGCTCAAATCAACAGGGGCTTTGCTGCTCTTCGATCTGGATGGGTTCAAACAGGTCAACGACTGGTGGGGTCATGCCGCAGGAGACGCCTGCCTGGTTGCCTTTGCGAAACGACTTCGCGAGGCGTTCAGCCGGGCAGAACTGATCGCACGAATTGGCGGGGACGAATTCGCTGTGCTGCTCCCGCCTCTCCAGTCGCGTGCAGCGACACACGGCGAAATCAGTGTGTTGGTCACTCAGCTGCTTTCCCCTGTGCCCTGGGACGGCAGGCTGTTGCCGTTGGGGGCCTCCGCAGGTCTGGCGTGTGCGCCGTCTTCGGGCGATTTCGATCCACAAGAGCTGTTCACGGAAGCAGACCGAGCGCTCTACAACGCCAAGGAAAGCGCCTCGACCCATCTTGTCTGCGCCTGACCACGGATTCGTCAGACTGCTCACCTTGCCCAAATTTCACGCTTCGGCGCCCCTCAGCCTTTTGGACTTAGCTGACTGTATAAGCACAACTAGTGTCCGGCTGACGCAGCTCTCTTTTTGACCGGCACGCCGCGGCCATGAGGTTCTGCCACTGCGCCAGCGGCGAGCGAGATGCTTTCTCGGTCTCTCGGTCGACCTCCTCGATTTATGTTCAACCATCCACTTCGGCACGTCAGTGCCGTCGAGGGGGCGTCCACCCACCAGACCAAGCTTTCTGGCAGGATCCCTTTAGGAGTTCGGAATTCCCCGCAGTCCGATCGAACCGGTTTGTTTACCATCCGACCGCTAACAGCGCGGCGGGGGTCTCAAAATGGGTTCACAATCAGTTACTGCGTCCCGGAGAAAGCGCTCGTCACATCACGAACGAGCAGCCGATCTTGATTTGCAGAGCCACCGGCCGGTCCGCAGAGCAGCCGATGAAGAGGGGCTTTCGATATTGCCGCCTGCACCGGGAGACGACCTCATTGAAAGCCAGCGCAAGCTAACGTCGCTGCTCAAAGTGCTGTCAGGTATCTTCTACAGATCCGATTTGAGTCCACCGTGGAAGATGGGTTTTGTCAGCCAAGGGGTCGGCAATCTGACCGGCTATTCCGCGACAGAACTTGAGGACGGTGGCTGGCAATCGCTCATGTGTCCGGAAGATGTGGACACGGTCCGGGAAAAGGTAGCGGTCGCCATCGCTGAAAGAGAGCCCTTCTCTGCGACGTATCGGATTTTGCATCGCTCGGGCGAGGTACGATGGGTCAGAGAACGCGGCCACGCTGTCTACGCAGCAGGCGGGGAAGCCTTATGCCTTGAGGGAATGATTAGCGATGTGACTGACGAACATTGTGCAAGACAGGCCAATGTCGAGGCGCAGCACACGATGGGTGAGTATGCAAAGCGTTTGGCCCAAGTGCTTGAGAGCACGACAGACTGCGTGTTCAGTGTCGATCGTGAGTGGCGATTCACTTATCTAAACGGCCGAGCTCAGGCGGAAATTGGCGGCGGGAAATGTCTAGTCGGAGAACATGTTCTGGACGTTTTTCCGCAGCTGGAAAACACCGATTTCTGGGCGGCTTACCAAGGTGTGATGCACGACAGGAAGCCGAGCGAGCTCGAAGCCTACATGCCAGGTCTCGAACACTGGTACCAGGTGCACGCGGCTCCAATCGCAGAGGGGATTACCGTCTTCTTCCGCAACATCGATGGTCGAAAGCGTGCTGAAGCGGCTCTTCGCGAGCGCAAAGTGCAACTCAATAAGACACTCGATAACATTCCCCAGATGGTTTGGTGCACACGCCCCGACGGTTACCACGATTACTATAACCGTGCCTGGTATGCTTTCACAGGGGTGCCAGAGGGGTCGACCGATGGAGAAGAATGGAGCGGAATGTTCCATCCAGATGACCAGGAAAGAGCCTGGGAAGAATGGCGTCACTCACTGAGAACGGGCGAACCGTACGAAATCGAGTATCGCCTGCGTCATCACGCAGACGGATTTCGCTGGGTGCTTGGACGAGCTACAGCAGAGAGGAATGAGCGCGGAGAAATCGTCCGCTGGTATGGGACGTGCACGGACATTCACGACCGGGTCACTGCTCAGAGCGCCCTGCACGAAAGCCGCAGCGTCCAGGAATGCGTCCTCGATTCAAGTGCCGACTGCATCAAGATCATTCTTGCGGACGGAACTCTCGACTTCATGAATGAGCCAGGGCTGCGCGCATTGGAGTTCGAGTGTCTTGACGCGATACGAGGCAAAAGCTGGCCCTCGTTCGTTCCAGAGGAAGGTCGGGAGGCAGCGCAAAAATGGATCGACAAAGCCCTTTTAGGCGAGATCGTCCGATTCACCGGTTTCTGTCCCACCGCCTCGGGAAAGCCTAGATGGTGGGACGTGGTTGTCACTCCGATCGAGGACGAAGTCGGAGAGATCACGCGGGTGTTGTCGATCTCGCGAGACATCACTCTTCAAAGGGAAACCTCCGAACGGCTGAAGTGGGCAAGTGAACACGACGCTCTTACCGGACTACCCAACCGCAGGGCCTTTGAAAGCCATCTGCGGGCAGCAACGATTCGTGCGATGCGTTCGGGCGGCGACGTCGCATTACTCCTTCTCGATCTCGACTACTTCAAACACGTCAATGACACTCTCGGGCATGCAGCCGGCGACCACCTGCTGAAGATTGTTTCGCGACGCCTGCAGGGATCCGTCCGAGCAGGCGACTTCGTCGCCCGGCTCGGCGGGGACGAGTTCGCGATCGTGCTAGAGGGGCCGAGCGGCGCCTGTGACCCGATGCGGATCGGAAATGCCATCATCGAGCGCTTGCGGCGTTCCGTTCGCTTTGAGGGCCGCAACATCACCGCAGGGGCAAGTATCGGCGGCGCGGTTTTCCCCGCGGACGCGCAAAGCGCTAACGAACTCATGAAAAGCGCCGATATTGCGCTGTATGCGCTCAAGGAGGGCGGAAGAGGTGGGACCCAGATGTTCCAGGGCTTCATGCGGGAGCGTGCCCAGCTTGTCGCATCTCAGTTGGGAATGGCTCGCCTGGCCATTACCGAAAAGTCGGTTGAACCGCACTACCAGCAAAAGGTCGATCTGTTGACCGGGCAGATTGCCGGGATGGAGGCGCTCTTGCGCTGGCGCCACGACACGCGGGGACTACAGGCACCCGACACCGTCCTCGAAGCGTTCAAAGACTACGAGCTCGCCGCAAAAATCGGCGATCTGATGCAGAGACGGGTTTTTCGCGATTTACGTGGCTGGCTCGATCAAGATCTCCCGGTTGGTTTTATCGCCATAAACGCTGCCCCGGCCGAGTTTCTTCGCGATGATTTCGCCGAACGGTTCATCGAGAGAATGAACGAGTTTTCTATTCCCCCTTCACTTATTGAAGTCGAGGTCACCGAACATGTCTTTCTTGAGCGGGGGTCCGATCACGTGGCTCGTGCTCTCAGCTTGCTAAACCAAGCAGGGGTCAGAATAGCGCTAGATGATTTCGGCACCGGTCACTCATCACTTTCTCATCTCCGTGACTTTCCTGTCGACGTCGTCAAGATCGACCGGTCGTTCATCGAGAGGATTGTCGATGATACAGAGGTGAAGGCTATCGTTTCTGCGATCATAGACCTTTCTCGCAGCCTCAAGATCGATGTGGTCGCTGAAGGCGTCGAAACCGAGCTACAGAAACGTCTTCTTGTGGCGGAGGGATGCAACCTCGGACAAGGATTTTACTTTGGCAAGGCTATCGGAGCGTGCGAAGTGCCTCCCCTTCTGGGCTCACGCCCGCAAAGACTGGTCGCCTGACTTTCTTTGAATCAGCCGATGAACTCGACCGACAACCTGAGGTGGCGGCGGTTTTTCGGACAGGGTGTTAAGCTACTCCCGACCTGATGGATTGGTACGGGAATGAAGACGACGAGGAAGCGCTACAGCGCGGATTTCAAGGCCAAGGTGGCGCTGGAGGCGATCCGGGGCGATCTGACGCTGGCGGAGCTCGCAGCCAAGCACGGCGTGCATCACACGATGATCGCGGCCTGGAAACGGCAGGCGATTGACGGGATAGAGCGTGCGGTATTCGAACCACCCAAGCGGGATGGGCGGATGTCCTCGTTTGGGCCGATTGCAGAACGGCTGCTTTCGGGTCCAAAGGCGTTGAAGCGGACATGCGCGCGGCGCCAATAGCTCTCGAGCGCACCTGCGGCACGGAGATCCGGAGTTCGTCTCTCGAGGAAGCATCCTTTCACAAGCTCGATGGCCGACCGATCTGGCAATGTCGCCCGCGCGCTCTATACGGGCGCTCCGGCAGCTCCCATTGAGGCAAGCACATGGCCCGCAAGCATTCCAAACATGGCTCTTTCGAAGGCGCACAGGCCGAGGACGACAATACTCCGGCAGCGGCGGCGCCCTGCTGGCTATGCGGCCGTCCGACCGGACAGAAGATCGTCTGGCATCATCCTGTACCCAAGAGCCGGGGCGGGCGTGATGTCGTGCCGATGCATCCGATCTGTCAGCAGACGCTGACGGTCAATTTCACCAATTCCGAACTGCAGCGCCACGGAATGGATGTGGAGGGCCTGCTGGCCAATCCCGCCGTACGCAAGTTCGTGGATTGGGTGGCGAACAAAGATCCGGATTTTACCGCGACCATCTCGAAGAAAAAGCGCTGATGAGTGTGGCGTTCCGTCGCGACAGCGACGAAGAGCACCTGGAGCCGAAATTCGAGCTTCCGATCCCAGCTGGTCCAAACCTCGTCACCGCGCGTGGACTGCGGCTGATCGAGGAACGGGTCGCCGAGCTGGAAGCCCTCATTGCCGACTCTACTGACCCGGCGAACGTCGCCAGCTTTCAACGTGACTTGCGATACTGGCAAACTCGGCAAGTCACGGCCGATCTGGTGCCAGTGCCTTCCGGCGCGAAGGTAGAGTTCGGCACGGAGGTTCACTTTACATTGAACGGCATCGCCCGGACCCTTCGGATCGTCGGAGACGACGAAGCGGCGCCGTCTGACGGCCTGATTTCCTTCAACGCACCTTTATGTCGAGCCATGCTGGGCGGGCAGGAGGGAGACCTGCTCCCGTTCGGCAATGCCGAGGATGCGATCGAAATCCTGAGCGTGAATGTGCCGGGGGGTTCTTGAAGCGCCTAAAGGTTACTGCCTGAGCAAGTGCGCTCACCGAAATGTCGCAGAGCGGGCCACCTGAAACTGCCTGATTGAAATCAGTCAGCATGCGCTGTCTCGTGGCAAATATCGATCCCGCGCTCCGACAGCAGGTCCTCGACGTTCCGCAGCGACAGCGGGAACCTGACATACATCATCACCACCAGCCGGATCACTTCGGGCGAGGAGTGAAAGTATCGAAAAGGGCTAGGCGGCTTGGCTCGGGACTTGCGGCTCATCCAGCGCCGCTAGCACCTGCCCCGTCCTTCTGACAGTGCCCCCCATCCTTCTGACAGTACCCGATGGATTGCTCGAGACTTGCGCTGGATTAGCTGCAGCTAGCAGCTGCCGTTCGTCTGACAGTGCCACTGAGACGGTGCCGACCCATGCGCCATTTGGAACGGAGCGGGAACAGAAGGCAGCCTCCGGATTCTTTTGGTTTTCGGGAAACCTAATCACGCTAGACGGTTGGGACTCATGAGCGGGTGGAGAAAAGGAACCCGCTATGTCCCGGGAAAAGATCGTGGCCTTCGCCGCGCTCACACAGGGCGACCTCGACAGGTTCGGCAAGAATCTCAAGAGGGTCCTACCTATCAGCGATGAGTCGCATTTCGCCGAACTGCTCCGCGCCATAGACCGAGCCGATCGCGAGAGCTGGCGTAAGGAAGAGCGTCGGGACGCGCTCGCCAGCCTGAAGTCAAGCTAAAGCCTCGGTAGTCAATTCTGAGGAGGCCATCCGAGGCGCTTCCACCGCCGGTCACGTCCCTTCGGTAGCTGGGTCATCGCGAGAGCCTCGCCCGCCAGGTACGTCGTACCCAGAGTTCCCAGGATGATCGTGGCGATTACAATTGCAGTTTCCATGTTGCACCTCCGATGCGATCCGAAGGCTGTCCTCGGCCGCCTTGCCGAGAAATGAACGGAAGGGCTACGCACGAGCAGTGTCGCCATATTTGTCCCGCGGGAAAGGCGGCTGGTCGCGCAACTAGTGGCAAACGCGATGGCAAGCACACTGAGGAAACACCCTCGTGGAGACCAACCGGAGCCTTGACCAAAATGACCCCAGCTAGGCGCCGGAGCGTCCGTCACGGAGCTGTCATCTGTGGATGGCCCCTGCGCTGCAAGGGGTAAATTGAGTTGATGTTCGGATCTGGCAGGGTGCGGTCTGGCGATCGACGAGGTGGCGTTCTGAGTTGAAGTGATTGTGGACGTTGGCGTGAACCGAAGCGAACTTCTGTAGCGACTTCATCTGCCTGAAGCGCAGCATCGCTCGTTCTCGTCTTCGGAAGGGCAGGTGAGAGTTCTCCACCCTGTTGTTGGCCCAGCGGCCGATCTCCTGCTTTGCCTCGCAGCCGAGCTCGCTCATTGCTGCCTTGTACGAGCGCAGTCCGTCGGTGGTGATCGCCTCGGGTGAGCCGTGGCGCTTCAGCGCCTTCTTCATGAAGGTAAGCGCTGCTGCCTTGTGGTATAAAAGAAGTGCTTGGCCGGCGCTTTCCGCGAAGGGAACAGCTGGCAACGAACCCGGCAATCAAGAAGGAGGAATCCGGTGTACTCTAGGATTTTGGTCGCTGTCGATCTGGATGAACCCAGTTCATGGCAAAAGCCCATCGCCACGGCTCTGGCCTTCGCAGATTGTTTTGGAGCAAAGGTGGCGCTTGCTTATGTCGTGCCCGACACGGTGCTGATGTTGCAGGCACAATGGTCGGTTTCGTCAGTTCGCGCGATCATGGAGGATGCACGGATCAAGCTGATGAAGGTCGCTCGCGATCACGCCGCCGGAAGAGATATCGACGAAATTGTCAGAAGTGGCTCCGTCTATGCAGGCCTCATCGAGGCGGGCGAGACTTTTGAAGCCGATCTGATCGTGCTGTCGTCGCACCGACCGGAAATGAAGGACTATCTTCTGGGAGCCAATGCCTCGCGCGTCGTCCGTCATGCAAAGTGCTCCGTGATGGTCGTGCGCGAATAACGCCGGTACCAAGCGGCAGCCATGAAGCGTGAAATTCCAAAGGAGCGGGAAACGCTGCTCGGCGCCGGGGACCTGGATGGGATCACCGATTCCGAAGCTAACTCGTTGCGCGAGCGTTTCGGCAACAACGTCATCGCCGAATATCACGCGAGGTCAGCGCGCCAGTTGACCGGCGATACCGCACGCGATCCGATGCTCTGGTTTCTGCTGGTCACGAGTTTTGTCTTTGCCGGCCTGGGCGAGCTGTCGGATGCCGCTGTCCTGATGCTTGCCCTGGTGCCGCTCATCGGGATGGATTTCTACCTGCACCGGCGGACCGAGGCGTCGCTCAAGGGCCTCAGAAGTGCGCTGGCGATCCAAGCCGTCGTGATCCGTCGCTCCGGCCAAAGCGCTGTCGCGGCCGATGAACTGGTCGTGGGTGATCTGGTGTCGGTCGCTGCCGGCGAGGCATTTCCGGCTGACGGCGTAATCGTGGGGGGCGATGATCTGCAGGCGGACGAATCCTCGCTGACCGGTGAAGCGTACCCGGTTGCCAAGCGCCCGATGTCGCCTGGCGATCCCATCCTGGCCGAGGAAAATTGGGTCTTTGCCGGCACTCGCCTCCTGACTGGGGTGGCTCACGTGCGGCTGCTCTTTACGGGACGGGAATGCCTTTATGGCGAGATCGTCGCAGCGGCTACCGGGACGCGCGACGAGCGTACGCCGCTTCAACTTGCCGTTGCAGGGCTTGTTCGCATGCTTCTGCTGGCTGCGGTTGCGATCTGCCTGTTGCTCGCCGGCATCCGCCTCTACCAGGGACATGGCCTGATTGACGCATTCCTGAGCGCCGCGGTCCTGGCGGTCGCCGCCATTCCCGAAGAATTTCCGGTGGCACTTACCTTCTTTCTTGGCGTCGGCGCCTACCGGCTCGCCAAGAGCAAGGCGTTGGTGCGCCGCGCCGTGGCGGTGGAGAATATCGGCCGGGTCCGGGTGATCTGCAGCGACAAGACCGGCACGATCACAGAGGGTCGGCTGCGCCTGCAGGAACTGCGAGGGGTCGGGGATACGAGCTCTGAACGCCTGCTGGAACTGGGCGCAATGGCTGCGCGCGAAGCATCGCATGATCCGCTCGACGAGGCGCTTAGAGCCGCGGTCCCGCTCGCACCTTCCGGATGGACGCTTGTCCGAACGTTTCCTTTCACCGAGGCGCGCAGGAAGGAGGTGGCTATCTGGGAAGGAGGATCCGGAACGCTCGCTGTCGCCAAGGGTGCCCCTGAAACGATTGCCAGCCTGTGCGAGATCCCGCCTGCGCAATTCGAGCAAATCGAAAAGGTGCTCGCGGAGCTATCGTCGAGCGGACAGAAGGTCATCGGCTGTGCGTTTCGACTTGGGCAGTCCGGCGATGCGGAGCCTTCGGACGGCTTCACCTTTGCCGGCCTCGTCGGTATCGCTGATCCCATTCGCGAGGGTGTTCCTGATGCAGTGATGATCGCACATGGCGCGGGAATTCGCGTTGTGATGGTCACCGGAGATCATCCCCGTACCGCCGTGGCGATCGCCCGCGAAGCGGGACTGGCCGCGATTCCGGCTGTTATGTTGGGCGACGAATTGGAGCAGCGCATCGACGCTGGGGAACGCTCGTTCCTCTGCAGGCTGGACGTGATCGCCAGGGCATCCCCAGCGCAGAAGGCAAAGCTGGTCGAGGCCCTGCGCGAGGACGGAACTGTTACGGCAGTGACGGGTGATGGCGTGAACGATGTGCCGGCGCTCAAGGCCGCCGATATCGGTATCGCCATGGGGTTGAGGGGAACTCAGAGCGCGCGCGAGGTTGCCGCGATCGTGCTGATGGATGACAATTTCGCGACGATCATCAAGGCTATCGCCGAGGGACGCCAGCTGTTCGCCAACCTCAGCCGGAGCTTCGCATTCCTGCTGATTGTACACATTCCCCTGGTGACGACGGCGGCGGCGATCCCGCTGCTCGACTTCCCCCTGCTTTACCTGCCGATCCATATCGTTGTGCTGGAACTGTTCATTCATCCGGCGGCAATTCTCGGGTTCCAGCAGAAACCCAAACCAGCCGCCATGGAAGGCATTCCGCGAACAGGAGGGTTTTTCAGCGCACGCCAGGCAGCTGCGATCTCTATGACAGGCCTGGCGGTGACGATCGGCGTCGCCTGGCAATTCATCTCTGCTCTTGGTGAAGGAGCGAGCGTCGGCGAAGCCCGAACCCTGGGGTTCTTCGTCCTGCTTTCAGCCCTGTCCGCGACGCTCGCTGTCCTCAGCGGCCTGAACAATCTCTCTTCCAGGCTGGTCGTGTGCGCCGCGGCCGCTTTCGTGCTAGGGATAGCTTACGTGCCTGGCGTGGCCGGCTGGTTGGATTTCACCACCGTGGGATGGAAAGCCGGATTGTTAGCTTTTGGCGTGGGCATTCTGTTCGCCCTGCCGGGTACAGCTTTTCACCTGGCGGATGGGCGCCGGCTCGCATCGAAAGGGTCGCGCACTCCCACCGTCCGTAGTTCGATCTAGCGCCCCACGTTAGCCGCAGGCTCCGGAAAGGGAGAATACGCATGGTGATGATGAGAGCCGCAATATTCGTTGAGCCAGGCCGCATCGTTCTGGATGAAAAGCCCATCCCCGACGTCGGGCCCCTCGACGCGCTGATCCGTGTAACCACCACGACCATCTGCGGTACCGACGTGCACATTCTGAAAGGCGAGTACCCCGTCGCCAAAGGACTGACGGTAGGCCACGAACCGGTAGGCATTATCGAGAAGCTTGGATCGGCGGTTCTCGGCTATCGGGAAGGGCAACGCGTGATCGCCGGAGCCATAACGCCGTCGGGGACATCCTATGCTTCGCTGTGCGGGTTCCATTCGCAATGCGGCGGACACGAAGGCAGCGGGTGGCAAGCAATGGGTGGCTGGCGCTTCGGCAATACGATCGATGGCGCCCAGGCCGAATATTTGCTCGTTCCCGATGCGATGGCGAACCTCTCGCCGGTCCCTGACGGCCTTAGCGACGAGCAGGTGCTGATGTGTCCGGACATCATGTCGACGGGATTCAGCGGAGCGGAGTCGGGCCGTGTCCGCATCGGCGACTGTGTGGCCGTTTTTGCGCAAGGACCGATCGGCCTTTGCGCAACGGCGGGCGCACACATGATGGGCGCGACAACAGTCATTGCCGTTGAAAGCGTTCGCACCCCGCATCGAGATGGCAAGGGCGATGGGCGCAACGCATATTGTCGATTTTTCCAAGGTGGATCCAGTCGACGAAATCCGGCGCATCACAGAAGGTCGCGGCGTCGACGTGGCGATCGAGGCGTTGGGCACACAGGCAACATTCGAAAGCGCCCTGCGCGTGCTTCGCCCAGGCGGAACCCTTTCTTCGCTGGGCGTCTATTCGAGTGATCTGAAGATCCCTCTCGATGCCTTTTCGGCCGGTTTGGGGGACAACCGAATCATCACGACGCTCTGTCCAGGCGGCAAAGAGCGTATGCGGCGTTTGATGGAAGTGATTGCCGCAGGGCGCATCGATACGCGCCCACTGGTGACCCACCAATTCTCCCTTGATGCCATCGTGGATGCCTACGAGCTGTTTTCGCACCAGCGGGACGGTGTCCTGAAGGTCGCGATCAAGCCCTAGTTATTTAAGCACGGCCCAGCAGACGATAGATCGGAGGTGTCATGTCTGGACGGCGCCCTGCGATCAAGGGTGATCTTTGGTTAGGCGACGGTCATCGGGTGCGGTCATGTCTCCGGCCTTTGAGTGCGGGTATTGATCCCACTGGCCCTGATGTTTGTCCGCTGATCTGCTGGCCCCTATTCAGTCTGACGCGCTTTGCTGCGCTGACACCTCCTCGGGCTTGGCAGATTATGTCCGGTTGTGTCGCATCACCTCATAGTCACCCGAGATTTTGGAGCGTTGCCGTCAGCCGTGTTCAGGCGGCGGCATTGCGATAGGATTTGCCGGTGGTCATGACCGCAAAGACGATGCGGGCAAGCTTGTTGGCGAGTAGCCACGGCGACCAGCTTGAACGGTTTGGTCTCCATCAGCTTGTCTGCCCAGCACCGAAGCGGATCAGTATGGCGCGCGCGATGGTAGAGTACGGCGTGCGCCCCCACGACGAGTAGCTTTCTCAGATAGGCGTTGCCCATCTTGGAGATACGTCCGAGCCGGACCTTGCCCCCCGATGAGTTCTGCCGAGGGACGAGGCCCAGAAAGGCGGCGAACTGCCGTGGTCCGGAGAACTCGAATGGATCGCTGACGCTGGCAACCAAGCGCCGAGGCAGTGACCGGACCAATGCCCGGGATCGACATCAGCGCGCTCGCCACCGGATCTGCCTTGGCCAGCTTGGCAATGGCGATATCGGCCTGCTTGATCTCGGCGTCGAGCTGCTCAAGCTGTGACCAGCGGGACTTGCGCTGCATTCCCCCACCGCTGCTAGCTGCGTCGTTCGTCTGACAGCGCCAATTAAGCTCCTGCCGCGAGAAATTCCGGCTCGATCGCGCAATCGTTCCAGTAGTCGGCAAGTCCCATTTCCGACACTATCGGCAGGAACCGTGGATCTTCGCGCATCGCTCGACCCGTGGGAATGAAGAGCGCCTGAGTTGCTCGCCTGTGAAGTTCATTAATAGTCGGGTCGCTCGGCGACTTACGTATCGCCACCGGCAGGTGGCCTTGGCCGAGGTAATAGGCCCTGGCGACCCTAAAAGCCGGATCCACTTCCCCCATGCCCGAGAGCTGGATCAGAGCATGAACGCTTTGCGCGGGGCCTCGCCGGGCAGCGGCAAGGTTCGCCGTGATCGCCTGCGCCCGCAACTCCGGCGACGGGTCGAGCAAGGCCCGCAGAGTGGCTTCGAGATGAGCCAGCGCCTGCGGCGGTACGGGGGGTCGATTGGCCTCGTCTTGCAGCTGCTGCAGTGCCTGAGGAGCGCGGCCAGTAAAAGAAAGGTGCCAGAAACGACAGAACCAGATCGCCGGATGGCGCGGCCACATTTGCATCGCCCGATCCGCCACCCTGTCCGCCTCGGCTGATCGGCCAAGCGTCCAGAGCTGGTAGATCATCTTGTAGTGATAGATCGCCGCGAGCGTATCGTGCCGATAGAGTGGCTCGAGGATTTCGAAAGCCGCGCGCGGACGGCCTGTCGACATTTCCAGCACGAGCAGGTCGTGGAGCAGCGGGGCGTGCCCCGGATTTTTCTTCAGCGCAGCAAGAAGCGCATGCCGACGCCGCTTCCAATCGCCGAAGATGGGCCAGATCCCCGTCAGCGCGGCCGTCGCATCAGGCTGCAGGGGCTGGAGCTCGCAGGCGCGCTCGGCCGCCTCCTCGCATTCCGAGACCAGCGCCGCGCAATCACCCGCGTCGGCGTATTCAACGGCATGGCGCAGCAGCAGGGCGAGCATGCCCCACGCATCCGCGCGCTTTGGGGCGAGCTTGGTGGCCGTGCGTAGTCTTCCGAGGTCGGATGGGTTGATCGCCGGAAGGCCGAGCCGCCAGGTTCGACGGGCAGCGAGGATCGCCTTGTCGGCGACTTCGTCCGCGATGCCGGGGGCTTCCTGGCCCGCCATCGTGCCCCCGACGACAAGCACATAACCGGAGCCGGCGACGGTTTCGATCCGGAATGAGTCCTGCGCCACGAGCCTGGCAGCGCGGCGGATTCCCCGAAATTGCGCGGTTGATGCTGTCTTCGCCGATAACGGCGCCGCCCCAGCACTGCTCGACAAGTTTGGCGCGCGTGACCAGTCGCCCGGGCCTTTCGGCAAGGACAACAAGAACCTGCATCATCCGTGGTTCCAGCAGGCTGCGTCCTCCCGGCCCGCTTACACATCGCAATGCAGGGCTGATCAATGCCCCGGCCAGCGCGAAGTCGCCACGCTCAACCGCTCGAGGAATATTATTCGGATGCTCGTTCATTTCGGTCCCACGCGACGAACGACAGACCGGCTCCATCAGTTTTCCATCATGGCCCATACCGTAACAAACTGACAAGCCCACAAGATCATAATGATAGGGAGTACGAGCGATGCTCTTCACGGTCTCGCGGCTGGTCCTGGCCAGCGTGGTTTCCCTGGGTCTCGCATCGTGCGGCGGCGAAGACGGAGGCGGACCTTCGCCGTCCCCTTCCAGCGGAAGTGGCGTAGGGACCGGTAGCGGAGGGTCCTCAAGCGTAGGATCGGGCTCCGTCCCGAGCAAATTGCCGCCGGCACCCTTTGGCCTGACCGCGACCAGCCCCTTCGCAGTCGTCGGCTGGCAGCAAACTAGCCAGGGTACCGCCGACACAGTCCTGGCGCTCGCGCCTGACAAGGCGGCGCTTGGGTGGTCGGCAACCGAAATGACCTATACTGCAGCTTTGGCGGATTTCGGAGCCGGCAAGCTGGTCTATACTTTTCCTGGTAACAATCCCGCTGCGTTTTCCCTGATCGGGGCCGACAGCAGCCAGGCTCCGGTTTACGTTTCGCTTTACGCTGACGGCGCGGCGATGGGGCGGGTTTTCTGGCAATCAGCAGACGGAGTTCAGCCATTTGTTTATGGTTCGGCTCAATTTGGACTTCCGACGGGAGAATTGCCGAGCAGCGGCACGCGGGTCTTTGTGACTGATACGACTCCGCAAAGTGCCCTCGTCGTGGATTTCGCGACGCGAAAGGTCAGCGGGACAGTGACAACAGCGTACACTGACGCCTGGGGACCCTATGACAACAAGGTCCGCGCCGTGATGGACCCTGCCGACCTGCAGCCCGACGGTACTTTTGCAGGGGTGATCGCGGTGCCAGGTGCGCCGCGACAGGGCGAGCTCCGCGGCCGCCTCTTCGGGGCGAGTGCTAACGAGCTCGGAGTTTACTGGAATGGCCCAGCGACCGGGGGTTACGATGACACTGGCTGGACCGAATGGCGCACGGTGATGGGGTATGTCGCCTGTACTAGCTGCTCGCCCTGATCGAAGCAGTGAGCCTGTCATTTGTGGATGGCCCTTGCGCTGCGGTTCTTTATCGCAGGTTGTAGCAAAGGCTCGGCTCTCCGGGTGCGCTGCAAAATTCGGGTCGCGTCCCGCTTTTGCGCCAGTAGTCGATCACGCCGCTCCCTCGCAGCAGCGCGAGATAGCTACGGTCATTTCGTGCAGGCGCGAAGAGCGGGTCCCACAGCAGCCAAAGTGCGTGAGCCGCCGCGGGATCAAGCGGCACTTCGAGCGCTGTGCGGCTGGGCAGCATACTCTTGACTACGTTGAGCGCGGCCGGAAAATCGCCCATCGCGGCGAGAAGTCTGGCCCGCGCTTCGTCAGCTTCGACGCTACCACTGGGCTTCACCAGCGCTGTGCGGGCAAGCGACTGTACGGTGCCGCCCCTTTCGAGGCTTGCCAGCGCGGCGTCGACTTGCTCGAGCGCGGGCTGCGGCGGCATAATGCCGGGCAGCAGCGACCGCGCCTTTGTCCAGTTGTGCGCCCGAACGGCCCGGTTCCACAGCACCAGACCAAGTCTGCCGACCTTTTGGCGACCACTGATCTGCGCGATCATTGCGTCTGCCGCACGCCGGTCGCCGGCGTAGTCGTAGGCATACGCTGCCTCAATAATCGGCTGGAACGAAAACGGCTGCATGTCGATTTGCCGGCCATAGGCTTCGGCCGCAGCGCGCGGTTGTCCGGCCTGCAGCAGGAAGGCAGCATTCCAGCCCCATTCGCAGCCGCAGGCGCTGACCCGGGCATCGACGGCCTTGGCCAGTCCGCCTGCCCGCGCGCTCCAGTCGCTGGCGGGGGTCAGCAAGGCAAGCGTGCCGAGCGCTTCGGGATTGGTCGGGTCGTGCTTCACGGCGATTTGGGCGGCGGATCGGGCATCTTCGAAGCGGGCGGTCCTCTCCGGTCCGGCCGGCGCGCCCAGGGCAAGGACCATGTTGGCGGCCGAGAGGTTGGACCAGCCCCGCGAGAAGTCCGGTCGCCGGGCGGTCAGCTCGCGCGCCAGGTCGCGCCCGCGGTTCGGGCCGCCGCCGGTGTACAGGTGCAGTGCCGCGCAGACTTGTGCGAACAGCTTGAGTTCCGCAGGAACGAGCGAGCCTGGGTATTCCGCCGCCCCGCCGACGGCGCACTGCATCTCGAAATTCACCAAATCGGCGATCGTCTCCAGCTCCTCGGGGGGCACGATGAACTCGCTCGACCACAGACTTGATCCATCGCGCTGGTCGGCCAACCACACGGTAAGTTTAACTCCCTGCGGGTGGGACGCCATTGACGAGGCGATGGCGAAGTCGCTCTTGCCCTGTACCAAATTGATGGCGTTGGCGCTGGTCAGTCGCGCGCGCAGATCATCGTGGAATCCTGCCGCCGCGACCCGAGCAGCCGCGCGTCAACGGGTCTGCCCCAGTACAATAGTGTAATCGTGTGCCAGAACCGGACGTGAGCCGCGCCACCAGGCCGAGCCGGCAAAGGCGAGGACAGCGATCATCGCAGCAGCGAGAGCCAGCCGGGGCCAGAGATGGGACCGGGTCGAGCCAGCCGCAACATGTTCCTGCTCAGGCCCCGGCACCTCTTCCGGCAGCAGCCGATAGCCTACCCTGGTGATCGTATCGATCCGAAACGCACCAGTCGCCGTTGCGAGCTTGCGCAGGCGCTGGATCACGCGCTGGATGGCATCCTCGCCCACTACCATGCCGCGCCAGCAGGCAGAGGTAAGATCGTCGCGGCTGAGGATTGCTTCCCCCGCACGGTGCAGCGCGACAAACACCTCCATCACGCGCGGTTCGAGCGTTTCCGGCTGCCCGTCGGCATGGATCACCTGCCGCGTGGCCGGGTCCACCCGGACTTTTCCGATCGTGAAAGGCCCCTCGCGAGCGAGGTCGACCGGAGACCGCAGCGGGGAAGCTCGGGCCTGTCGATGCGGAACACCTCCGCAGAACGGCTGTCGGTGCCTGACGCCAAGACGCTGTAACCCCCTCTCGGGCGCAAGACATACCTTTGATCTTTCATGGAGTAACGCGAATTCGCCCATCGCCTCGTTCGCGGCAAGGGCACGGCCGCAATCATCGGCGGTCATCGGGAAATCATCGGCTCTGCGTCCTGTTTCATCGGGTCGGTTGTCCGCAGCCTTGGTCTCGCCGGCACACCCGCCGGCAACACCGATGGAAAGGGACCCATGATGATCACCGTAATCAATAGCCGCCGCGCGCTGGCACTCTCCGCGAGTGTCGCCGCCTTGTCTTTCGGCACACCCGCCTGGGCCGATGGAACTCCTGAGTGCAATGCAGGTGTCGCGCCGTTCAGCACGGAATGCGGGCCCGGCGCGATTGCCGGACAGCCCGGCGCCACAGCGGTTGGCGTCAACGCAGCAGCGCAGGGCCAGGCAGCAACAGCCGTGGGCACCGTCTCACAGGCATCCGGCAGCGAAGCCGTCGCGATCGGTACCGGCAGCGCCGCCCTGGGGGCAGAGGACCTGGCTGTGGGGACCGGCGCCGCAGCAGTAGGCTCCTTCGGCACCGCGCTGGGCGTAGGAACGTTTTCGGGCGCCGAAGGCAGCACCGCGCTTGGCTACAACGCGCGTTCGCTCGAACAGGCGGCGGTAGCAGTCGGCGTGCTATCTACCGCGGAGGGTAGCGATGCCGTGGCCATCGGTAAGCTGGCGCAGACGACGGGAACGATTCCATCGCGATCGGGGGCAATTCAGCGACCCCGCTCCCGGAAGGCGATCCACAGAGCCCGGTCACCGGCTTTCGCGGCGCCTATGCCAATGGCGCAGGCTCGACCGTAGTGGGCGGGCAGGCGCGTGTGGGAGTGCTCGATTTGTCTGCTGGACTTATGAGCCTGTTCGATCCGGCGCGTGATAGTTCTCTCGACGTGGCCGCAAGTCTCGGCTCGGCCTTCGGCTTCCAGGCAGTTGTCGAGTTCGATGGCGGGACCGCCCTTGGCGCAGGGTCACACGCCGCCGGGCAAGGCGGCACGGCGGTGGGACAGAATGCCAGCACGGGCGCCTACTTGAGCTCGACCGCTGTTGGCTCGAACGCGGTGTCGAACGGAGACCGCGCCACCGCGCTGGGGTCAAACGCCATGGCTGTGGGCGAACATGCAACGGCCATCGGCGAGCTCGCATCGGCGGATGGCGAGGATTCCTACGCTTCCGGCGGCGGAGCGCTGGCCACTGGTCCCGCGACAACGGCTGTGGGCAATCACGCCAATGCCGCGGCGGAAGGCAGCACGGCTATCGGCCTCCAGGCCAACACGGTCGATACCTTCACCTTTGCCGGTGGTGTTCTGTCGCGGGCTGCGGGTCAGGGAAGCATCGCGCTCGGCACCATGGCGCAGACCAACGGCGCGGACTTGGTCGCCATCGGAGGTAACGCCGCCTTCAGCCTGAGCACCTTCGAGGGCGAGAGCGCAATAACGGGTATTCGCGGTTCATACGGGGTGGGCACCGGAACGACGGTGGTCGGCGCACAGTCGCGCGTCGGCTTCATAGATCCGGCGAATTTCCCGTTCGGCCCGCAAGACGAAACGCTCAACCATACGGCCGACTTCGGCACCGCCGTCGGTTCGCAGGCAGTCGTCGAGGGGGCCAGGGGAACAGCCGTCGGCGCCCAGGCCATCGCGGGACAAGCCGGTTCGACCGCCCGTGGGCGCCGGGGCCCAGACGACCCGCGCCAATCAGGTCATGCTGGGTGGCGCTGGTACGTCGGTGACGGTGGCGAGCATCGCCTCCAGCACCGCTGCGCAGGTCGGGCCCACCGATGTGGTGACGGTTTCGGCCGATGGCACAATCGGCCGCGACACGACGATCCGTACGAGCATCGCCTCCCTGCAGTCGGCGGGTACGGCGCAAGCTAGCCAAATGGCGGCCCTGCAGTCCAGTTCGGCCGCGATGGGTCTGCAGGTTCAGTCACTGTTTGATCTGGCCGACGTCAACCGCCGAGACATCAGCAAGGCCAACGAAGGCGTCGCGATGGCGCTGGGGATGGAAAGTCCCAACCTCCCCGCTGGGACGACTTTCGGCCTGGCCGGCGGTTTCGGTTATTACAATGGTCGGACCGCCGGTTCGCTCTCGATGGCCGTCCGTGCTGGCGAGAACGCAGCCTTCTCCGCCGGGATTGGCATGGGCTTCAAATCGAGCGAAGTTGGCGCTCGGGCTGGATTCCAAGCCGCCTGGTAGTCCCTGCCGGCAGCTTGGGCAGGCCGGAGGCAAACCCTCCGGCCTGCTATCCGCAAATGGAAATGGACGAGGCCCCAAGCACCCTTTGGTTTCGCAACTGAAGGCCGGAGGTTCGCAACCGAGGAAGCTTTTTGTCAGCTTTTGGGCCGATTGCAGAACAACTGCTTCCAGTTCCAAGGGCGCTGAAGCGGACATACGCGCGGCGCCCATAGCTCCCGAGCGCACCTGCGGCACGGAGATCCGGAGTTCGCTTCTCGAGGAAGCATCTTCACAAGCTCGAAGACTTGCCGATCTGGCAATGTCGCCCGCGTGCCCTATACGGGCGCTCCGGCAGCTCCCGTTGAGGCAAGCACATGGCCCGCAAGGGAGGTGTCAGTCCAATGCGAACCGCTCTCCGGCTGACACACCCCTCCCCTTCCCCGGCAAGCTTCATGCCATGAGGTTCTGCCACTCGGCCAAGGCGGCCGAGCGGCGGGCTTTGTAGGTCTCTCGGTCGATCAGGTGGCGTTCTTGGTTGAAGTGGTTGTGGACGTTGGCGTGGAGCGAGGCGAACTTTTGTAGCGACTTCATCTGCCTGAACCTGAGCATCGCTCGCTCTCGTCGTCGGAACGGGAGGTGTGAGTTCTCCACCCGGTTGTTCGCCCAGCGGCCGATCTCCTGCTTGTCGGCATTACCAAGCTCGCTCATCGCTGCCTTGTACGAGCGCAGACCATCGGTGGTGATCGCCTCGGGTGAGCCGTGGCGCTTCAACGCCTTCTTCATGAAGGTAAGAGCTGCAGCCTTGTCCCTCGTCTTCGTGACGAAGCTCTCGAGGATCTCGCTCTCCTGGTCGACCGCTCGCCACAGGTAGACCATCTCTCCATTCAGCCTCACGTACATCTCGTCGAGATGCCAGCGCCACTGGCGGAAGCCGCGCATCCGGCTGACCCGCTGCCGGCGTATGTCCGCTGCGAACAGCGGACCGAACCTGTTCCACCAGTGGCGCACGGTCTCGTGGCAAATGTCGATGCCGCGCTCCGACAGCAGGTCCTCGACGTTGCGCAAGCTTAGCGGGAAACGGACATACAGCATCACCACGAGGCGAATGACCTCCGGCGAGGAGTTGAAGTACTTGAACGGGCTAGGCTCAGGACTCATTGATCGAGCCAGAAGATGACGGTTGCGGCGATGCAGATGGCGGACATGAAGGTGTGGGCGCAGCGGTCGTAGCGCGTGTGGATGCGGCGCCAGTCCTTGAGTTTGCCGAACATGTTCTCGACCCTGTGGCGCTGACGATAGAGTATGGGATTGTGCGGTATCTGCAGCTTTCGATTGGCCTTTGAAGGGATACAGGCGGTGATCCCGCGATTGGCCAGAGCGGCGCGGAACCAGTCGGCATCATAGCCCTTGTCTCCGAGCAGTGCCTTGGCCCTGGGTAGCGCGTCGACCATCAACGCAGCGCCCTTGAAGTCGCTCATCTGGCCTTCGCTGAGGAGCATGACCAGTGGCCGCCCCTGGCCATCGCAGACCGCATGAAGCTTGGAGTTCAGACCGCCCTTGGTGCGTCCGATACGTCTGGGAAGAGCCCCTTTTTTAAGAGGCTGGCAGCTGTTCGGTGAGCCTTGAGATGCGTGGCATCGATCATCAGCTGATCCGGCTTGCCGCCCTTCGCAGCCAGTGCGGCAAAGATCTTGTTGAACACGCCCAACCGGCTCCAGCGGATGAACCGGTTGTAGATCGTCTTGTGCGGACCATACTCGCGCGGTGCATCTCGCCAGCGCAACCCATTCCTGATCACGAAGATGATCCCGCTAACGATCCGGCGATCATCGACCCGCGGCACTCCATGCGACAGCGGAAAATACGGCTCGATCCGGCGCATCTGCGCCTCCGACAACCAGATCAGATCACTCACGACAACGCCTCCTCAGCGTTGCCGTTGAATCAGAAGATCAAGCCCTTGGGAATCCCTTTAATAGGTCCTGAGCCTAGGTGGCTTGGCTCGGGACTTGCGGTTCATCCACCGCCGCTAGCAGCTGCCCCGTTTGTCTGACAGTGCCGCGCAGACCGTCGATGGTGATGGCCTCTGGTGAGCCGTGGCGCTTGAGTGCCTTTTTCATGAAGGTGAGCGCTGCTGCTTTGTCCCTCGTCTTCGTGACGAAGCTTTCGAGGATCCTCGCCCTCCTGGTCGACGGCTCGCCAGAGGTACACCATCTCCCCGTTCAGGCGGACGTACATCTCATCGAGATGCCAGCGCCACTGGCGAAAGCCTCGCATCCGGCTCGTCCGCTGCCGGCGGATGTCGGCTGCGAACATCGGGCCAAAGCGGTTCCACCAGTGCCGCACCGTCTCGTGGCAGACATCTATGCCGCGCTCCGACAGCAGGTCCTCGACGTTACGAAGCGACAGTGGGAACCTTACGTACAACATCACCACCAGCCGGATCACTTCGGGCGAGGAGTGAAAGTACCGAAAAGGACTAGGCGGCTTGGCTCGTGACTTGCGGCTCATCCGCCGCCGCTAGCACCGGCCCCATCCTTCTGACAGTGCCCGTCCACCCCATCAGCATCACCACCAGCCGGATCACCTCCGGCGAGGAGTGAAAGTATCGAAAAGGGCTAGCTGCCTTGGCTCGTGACTTGCGGCTCATCCGCCCCGCTAGCACCTGCCCCCTTGGTCTGACAGTGCCACCGATCCCCATAATCGCAAGGGGGGTCCCTTTTGCGCGCCGATAGGGGGTCCCGATTGGACGCCGATTGACACCCGATGATCGCTGTTCCCAACGATTCCGTTGACGACCAAACCTGCGGGCCGACTTGCTTGTCTATAAAACAATAAAACCAATAGACTCATCGAATTGTAATTTATTTCCGATTCGGCCGGTTGCTCTGCGAATTATATTACGAGATAACTAGCCTGACCATCGTTCCTCATAAGGGTCGCACGCGGCTCGCTGGTCTTTTTTGATCCACAGAAGGAACGCTCACCATGAAGATATTTGTCTTTGCGGCAGTTGCCGCCTGTCTCGCCGCGCCCACAGCCGGCTTTGCCGAGGAAGCTCAGATCGTCGTCAGTCCAGCGCCCGTACAAGAGTGGGTTGCCACCACGTCACGGGCGCTCGAAAATGCCCTCTTGCGAGAGGACACGATGAGAGCAAGAGCGGGCATATCGGTCGTGCATTTCACCACCAGTCCGGAAGGCCGGCCGGTGAACATCAAGACGATCAGCAGTGCTGGGTACAACGATCTACATCGCGTGGCTCGAAGGGCAGTCCACCGACTTCGCCTTCAGCCAATTGCGGCAGACATTCCCCGGAACCAGGTTTATGAGGCTGTCATCGTCCTGGGCGAAACTCCCGAGCAGCTTGCTCAACTGCGCAGCCACGCGATTGCTCATGCAACTGAGGAGAACGCCAGGTGGGCGGCCAAAGGACTGCCCAATCCGGTGATCTCGGTCGCGATCGCAGGTTTCTGAAGCTGGGGATCATCCTGTCCAATTTGCCCGGCCGGTGCCTGATCGGCCGGGCGGCTTTATTTCACTTCAGTCGTCCTGCTGGCGCTGTCAAAGTAATTGCGCCCCTGATTTTCTGAAAGCGGCGAAATTTGAACTGTCGTCCTTTTCACGTGACGACTCAGGCGTTTTGGTCCATATTGATCGATTAGAAGGTCGCAGGGTCGCTCTAAAATTTCCTATATGGAATGAGGAGAGTGCGATGAAGAAATTAGTGATCATACTAGCATCTGCTGCGCTTTTGGTGGGCAGCCCGGCTTTCGGTGGAGAAGTCACTGGAAACGGCGGTACAGCGCAAGGCGCTTCACATGCATCTTCAGAGTGTGCCTACTCGGGTAGGAACGATACTCCGTGGGATCTCATGGGCTTTGTCCAGAACTTTCACACTTTCTGGAACATCTTCGGCTTCATCTTCCCTGGGGATAGTTTCCACCCTGGTCAGGCTTGCCGAGGGAACTGAAAATTCGGGAGGCCTCAATGAGGCCTCCCATCCTGGTTGTTAAGCAGTTTCCTGAGGAGTTTCAGCGCTGCAGCCATGTTCCTGCGCTTCTGCACGAGGACGTCGAGGACCTCGCCATCCTTATCGACCGCCCGCCACATAAACATGCGAACGCCATTGATCCGCACGATCACCTCATCGAGATGGCAGACGAAATCGGCCGCCCCGCGGCGCCTGCGGATGTTGGCCGCAATCGCCGGACCCAACTTCTTAGCCCAGCATCGAACGGTCTCATATGTGACGTCGACCCCACGTTCGGCGAGCATCTCCTCGACGTCTCGCAGGCTCGTGGTGAAGCGGAAATGGAGCCACACCGCGGGGGATCGTGTCAGGCGGAAACCGGTGGCCTTGAAGGATGTGGGGTTCATTCCCGTCTATCTATGCGACCGAAGCCTGCACGCCGAGACAAGTTAGCGTTTGCCTGACAACACCCATCCCCCTCCCCTACCCCGCTCCTTCATAATGCTAGCGGTACATTCCTTCTGACAGTGCCGTCGGCAAAGCATCGGCACGATATCGGCCAAATATCGGTTACTCATCCTCTCATCTCTAGCAGCAGTCCGGCATCATTCTTTTCATCCGACGCACTCCTGCGCCGGTTTGACCAACTTACCTTCCCAAGGCCGATGGTCAGCACTGAAAAGAGGAACCATCATGAACAGACTCATACTCGCAACCGCATCTACATGTCTCATCGGAGCCATGCCCGTAGCAGCCGAGCCCGGACAGGTAGTGGTCACGGCAAATCCAGAGCTCAATGAGTGGGTGACCTCCGTGAACCAAGAACTCGACCGAAGACTGAGCCGGATCGATACCTCGCGAGCTCAGCCGGGCGTGACTTACGTCCGCTTCACGCGACGAGAGGACGGTAGAACACAGGATGTCGAATTGATGGAAGGTGGTGACCCGCAGCTTAATCGCGTTGGCAGAGTGGCAGTTCATCATCTTCGAATCCCCACGATGCCTGTGGGATCAAAGGCGGGTCAGATCTACGAAGCCGCGATCATAGTAGCCGACAGTCCAGAAGAATTGAAGGACATGAAGGAGGTGGTGAAGACCCGAATGGATCAGAAAAACGCTTACTGGGCACGCAAGGGAGAGGCGAACCCCGTGATATCTCTAGCCGTCGTCAGCGGCTTCTGATCAACCCGGAAGCCAAGGAGGCGTTGCCTCTGAGCGATCTTAACCACGGGTGGCCGCATCCCCGTCGCATCTGGAGGCGGTGATGCGGCTCATCAGATCGCGCGACCTTACCGATTGAATGACACTTGCCGAGGGGATCGCGGCGCAGGAGCACTCGCCATGTGGAGGAAGTAGCATCCCAAGGAGGCTTGGGCGTCATCATTACGTCGAGCAAGCAGCTCACGCGCCATTGCCCGATAGTCTGTAGTCACTCTCAACTGATTTAACCTTCCCGCTCGACGTTTGAAAATGCATGGCGTATGCTTTGTGAAGCTTTCTATGAAGGCGGCGCATCGATGGACTTCGAACGAATAGTTCTCGCGCATCAGCCCGACTTCGTCATCGGGCGTTTAAGTATTCATCCCTCTCGTCGAGCGCTGCTGCGCGACGACGGTCTTGCGGAGGTACTGGAGCACCGGGTGATGCAGGTGCTGATTGCACTGGCAAAAGCTCAGTGCGCAATCGTCACACGCGACGAGCTGATTCTTTCCTGTTGGGAAGGCCGGGTGGTGGGCGACGATGCGATCAATCGCGTCATCTCGCGATTGCGCAAGACGGCCGCAGGTATCGGCGTCGGCTCCTTCGTCGTCGAAACGGTGACGAAGATTGGCTACCGGCTGACCGGGGACGTTGTTGGAGCCACTGCCGATGTCGGGCCGCATCTTTTCGCTCCAAGCGGCAGCGGCCAGCTATCAGGACGTCGAAGTGTGCTCGTCGGAGGAGCGGTTGTTGCCGCACTCGGAGCGGGAGGATGGGCCCTCCTGAAAGGCAACTCGGCCGATGCACCCGACAGCATCGCCGTGCTTCCATTCGAGAACCTCAGCGGCGATCCAGCGCAAGCCTATTTCGCCGACAGCATCGCCGGGGAAATCAGAAATACCCTTACTCGATACTCCGGTTTGAGAGTTGTCGGCAGCACGTCGTCTGCGGCTGTTCGCAATGAGGACGCGCGAACGGCAGCAAAGAAGCTCGGAGTGGCCAACATCGTAACCGGAAATTTGCGCCAGACATCGTCAACCGTCCGTGTGAATGCCGAGCTAATCGACGGCAACACAGGTCTCGCGACGTGGTCGCAGAACTATGACCGAGCCCCAGGCGATATCATCGGGATCCAGACGGATATCGCGAAGAACGTCGCGCGTTCGCTCACCACCGCGCTCGGCGCGTCCGCCAACGTCCCGCTAGCCGCGGGGGAAACTAGCAATGTCGGTGCACAGACGCTCGTCTTCCAAGCTCGGGAGCTTAGCTATGAACTCACGGTTTCTGCGCTGAACCGCACTCTGCAATTGGTTGACAAGGCAATCTCGCTCGACCCGAACTATGCTCGAGCGTTCGCCATCAAGTCTTTTGCATTTAACCAGTTGGTGTCCAGAACGGCGCGCAACCCCAACGAGTTAGCAAGCGGGCGGAACCAAGCACTGCAATATGCAAGAGCGGCTCTTTCAATCGCGCCGAAGTTGCCCATCGCGCGCTCAGCGCTCGGTTTTGCGTATTCACTTAGTTTGCGGCTTGGAGACTCGCTTCGGGAACATGCAACTGCACTATCCCTCGCCAGCGGCGATCCCGATGTGATCCGCAATTACGGATGGACCGCCAGCAAGGTGGTCAGCAAGCAGAAGGGCGCACTCAGGTACGTAGACGAAGCGCTCGCGCTCGATCCATTCAACTGGGTCTCTCACTTTGCCCACGTTGAGGTATTGATCAATTTGCGGCGGTACCGGGATGCAGCCAACTATTCACTGGAATTGAAGCGCAAATCTCCCGAGCTGTTCAGATTTCCGCAGTTGCTCGGACGTTCGCTTGTGATGCTCGCACGAATGGAGGAGGCGGCACTGGCCTTCGCAGAGATTCCCGATCAGGACGCGCGCAACTTCCACGAAGCTGTACTAGCTGCAAGGACCAACAATCGTGAGCCTGCTCTCACGATGATTGATGTTTTGCGCGAGCGAGGGAGTGAAATGGCCAGCTATGAAATCGGTCTGTTATACGCGCAATTGAGCGAGAAGGACCGCGCATTCCAGGCCTTAAATCGAGCGTGGGAAATACGGCTTTCGGACCTCGGCGGTATCATGACTGAGCCTTACATTGATCCGCTGCGCAAAGATCCTCGCTATGCGAAGCTTCTAAGAAGGATCAGGTTCCCCTCCTGACCTTCGCATTTAGGGCGGCTCGCTTCCGAGGTGTCATCTGTGGATGGCCCCTGCGCTGCAAGGGTTAAATTGGTGCTGTCAGTCCAATGCGAACCGCTCTCCGGCTGACACAGCCCTCCCCTTCCCCGGCAGGCTTCAGGCCATGAGGGTCTGCCACTCGGCCAGGGCGGCCGAGCGGCGGGCTTTGTATGTTTGTCTGTCGATCAGGTGGCGTTCTGAGTTGAAGAGATTGTGGACGTTGGCGTGAACCGAGGCGAACTTCTGTAGCGACTTCATCTGCCTGAAGCGCAGCATCGCCCGTTCTCGTCGTCGGAACGGCAGGTGACTGTTCTCGACCCTGTTGTTGGCCCAGCGGCCGATCTCCTGCTTTGCCTCGCAGCCGAGCTCGCTCATCGCTGCCTTGTACGAGCGCAGACCGTCGGTGGTGATCGCCTCGGGTGAGCCGTGGCGCTTCAGCGCCTTCTTCATGAAGGTGAGCGCTGCTGCCTTGTCCCTCGTCTTCGTGACGAAGCTTTCGAGGATCTCGCCCTCCTGGTCGACGGCTCGCCAGAGGTACACCATCTCGCCGTTCAGCTTCACGTACATCTCGTCGAGATGCCAGCGCCACTGGCGAAAGCCTCGCATCCGGCTCGTCCGCTGCCGGCGGATGTCGGCTGCGAACATCGGACCGAAGCGGTTCCACCAGTGCCGCACCGTCTCGTGGCAGACATCTATGCCGCGCTCCGACAGCAGGTCCTCGACGTTGCGAAGCGACAGCGGGAACCTGACGTACAGCATCACCACGAGCCGGATCACCTCGGGCGAGGAGTTGAAGTATCGAAAGGGCTAGGCGGCTTGGCTCGGGACTTGCGGCTCATCCACCGCCGCTAGCACCTGCCCCGTTCTTCTGACAGTGCCGAGCAGCCGACTTTGTTCAGAACGACCGACGTGGGCGCTCAGCAGGTTGGCGGCTAGTGGGCCGATTGGAGACAGTCCTCTGTGGATGGCTCCCGCGTTGCAAGGGGTGATTTGAGGGTTTTGGCGTTGGTCGGGTGCAGTCTTCTGTCCGGCCTGTTTATGCGGTCGCAATATTGACCGCTGGCCCTGATGGTATCCGCGAGCTGGGTCCCACTCTGCTTTGCAGGCTATGATGCCTTGGACATTCAGCGGGGTGTCCCGGCTCCCGGTCTGACCGGTGCGCCATCATCTCTCATCGTCCTCGCAACCTCGTGAAGCTCGTCTCCTCCTACGCTGCGTGCGGCGAATGGCGCCTGATAGGTGCCGCCGCGAGTCATGATCGCCCAGGCTACGCGCGCGGTGCGGTTCGCGGCGGCGACCGTGACGACGCGCGCCGGCTTGCGCTCGAGCATCGGCGACAGGCGTGGATCGACCGTCTCCGGCTTCGTCTCTCGCGCGCCGGACAAGCGAGGTCATGCCGACCACCAGCAGCCGGCGCAGATAGCGGTCTCCCATGCGCGAGATCCGGCCCATCCGCTCCTTGCCTCCGCGAGCAGTTCTGCAGCGGTGTGAGCCCGAGCGAGGCTGCGAACTGGCGACCTGAGCGGAAGCGCTCGGGCTCGGTCACCGAAGCGGCAAGCGCAGTCGCCGATATCACGCCCACGCCGGGGATCGTCGCCAGGCGCTGCGACAGCTCGCTCGACCGGTGCCACGCGAGCAGCTCCTTCTCGAGAGCAGCCAGCTGGACCTGCAGTGCGCCGATCTGATCGGCCAGGCTCTTCACCACCCGCTGGGCAAGTGCCGGCACCTCGGGCGCGTCGCCGGCCGACAGCCGTTCCGCCAAGGACAGCGCACGGTGCAGCCCGCGCGCCATCTCGATCCCGAACTCGGCCAGCAGCCCGCGCACCATGTTCACCAGCTGGGTGCGCTGCTTGACCAGCAGATCGCGCGTACGGTGCAGCGCCAGCGCTGCCTGCTGCTCGGCCGACTTCACCGGCACGAACCGCATGCTCGGACGCGTCACCGCCTCGCAGATCGCTTCGGCATCGGCAGCATCGGTCTTCCCGCGCTTCACATATGGCTTTACGTAAGCCGGCGGCATCAGCCGAACCTCATGCCCGAGCTTCGTCAGCTCGCGCGCCCAGTGATGCGACGTGCCGCACGCTTCCATGCCGATTAGGCACGGCGGCAGCTTTGCAAAGAACGGCAGCACCTGCGCTCGCCGCAGCGCCTTGCGAACAACGACCTCGCCTGACGCATCGACCGCGTGAACCTGAAAAATGCTCTTGGCCAGATCGAGGCCGATCGTGCTAATCTCCATCGTGGGTGGCTCCCTTTGCTCGTGGACGCTTTGACAGCTTCCACACTTTGGCACCTCAGATGCCGGGAGCGGGAGCCATCCACCCCATCTGCTTTTGGCCAGCGCGACCCGGAAGCCGCCATTCCACTAACGACCCGGTAAAAGCCAATCGCTTCGCGTCTGCAACTTAGACGCTATTGCGCGTTCCGGAGTGCAAGCGCAGACTGTGTGCGTTGGCGACGATGCGGTGAGATTCGCAATGGGCAGCATTCCAAGGCGACGACGGGGACCTGAAGCGTTGTGCATTCTCGCGCTGTCGGCGCTGTGCTTTGCAACCGACGCTGGGGCAGTAACGCTGCACGACCTGCGCGATCCGGCTCTCGCAGGCATCTACGGCGAATATGCGCCCAGGGGTAAATGTGACGGACCGCTTTCTTTGAAAATTGACGAAGAGGGCTTCTTATTTCCGCGTGGATGGCGAGACACTACATCCGGCCTCGTTCGAGCATGCTCTGTCGTTTTTCGGGCCTGATTATTCGGGCATCTCATTGGCATTATTCCCGTTTCCCATCGACGAGAATGAGCCGGGTCATGTCCTGATGTATGTCAACGCAGATGAAATCGTAGGCCGGATCGCTTTCGAGGAAAATCTCGGGCCAGGCGAACGTCTAACCTACAGCGAGGCGCGTATTGTCGGCTCGTCGCCCTGGCTGAATTGCGCCGCTAAAAAGAGCTGAACTTCGCCTCGCGGTTCCTGCGTGGCATTCAGCCGCGCGCTTATAATCCCGGTCGATCGGCGCTGGCTTAAACTGGGCCGCTAGCGGACTGGCTGCTTTTGGCCGCAAGTAGACCAAAACAGACGGTGCTGTCAGTCCGATGCGAACCGCTCTCCGGCTGACACAGCCCTCCCCTTCCCCGGCAAGCTTCAGGCCATGAGGTTCTGCCACTCGGCCAGGGCGGCCGAGCGGCGGGCTTTGTATGTCTGTCTGTCGATGAGGTGGCGTTCTGAGTTGAAGTGGTTGTGGACGTTGGCGTGAACCGAGGCGAACTTCTGTAGCGACTTCATCTGCCGGAAGCGCAGCATCGCTCGTTCTCGTCGTCGGAACGGCAGGTGACTGTTCTCCACCCGGTTGTTGGCCCAGCGGCCGATCTCCTGCTTTGCCTCGCAGCCGAGCTCGCTCATCGCTGCCTTGTACGAGCGCAGACCATCGGTGGTGATCGTCTCGGGTGAGCCGTGGCGCTTCAGCGCCTTCTTCATGAAGGTGAGCGCTGCTGCCTTGTCCCTTGTCTTCGTGACGAAGCTCTCGAGGATCTCGCCCTCCTGGTCGACCGCTCGCCACAGGTAATGCATCTCGCCGTTGATCTTCACGTAGACCTCGTCGAGATGCCATCTCCATTGGCGAAAGCCTCGCATGCGGCTCGTCCGCTGCCGGCGGATGTCGGCGGCAAACATGGACCGAACCTGTTCCACCAGTGCCGCACCGTCTCGTGGCAGATATCGATGCCGCGCTCCGACAGCAGGTCCTCGACGTTGCGCAGCGACAGCGGGAACCTGACATACATCATCACCACCAGCCGGATCACTTCGGGCGAGGAGTGAAAGTATCGAAAAGGGCTAGGCGGCTTGGCTCGGGACTTGCGGCTCATCCCCCGCCGCCTAGCACCCGCTCGGTTCATTTTGCTAGCGGTGCAATCCTTCTGACAGTGCCGCTCTCCGGCTGACACAGCCCTCCCCTTCCCCGGCAAGCTTCAGGCCATGAGGTTCTGCCACTCGGCCAGGGCGGCCGAGCGGCGGGCTTTGTATGTCTGTCTGTCGACGAGCTGGCGTTCTGAGTTGAAGAGATTGTGGACGTTGGCGTGAACCGATGCGAACTTCTGTAGCGACTTCATCTGCCTGAAGCGCAGCATCGCCCGTTCTCGTCGTCGGAACGGCAGGTGACTGTTCTCCACCCGGTTGTTGGCCCAGCGGCCGGTCTCCTGCTTTGCCTCGCAGCCGAGCTCGCGTCATCGCGGCCTTGTAGGAGCGCAGACCGTCGGTGGTGATCGTCTCAGGTGAGCCATGACGCTTCAGCGCCTTCTTCATGAAGCGCAAGGCAGCAGCCTTGTCCCTGGTCTTCGTGACGTAGCTCTCGAGGATCTCGCCCTCCTGGTCGACGGCGCGCCAGAGGTAAACCATCTCGCCGTTCAGCCGGACGTACATCTCGTCGAGGTGCCAGCGCCACTGGCGAAAACCGCGCATCCGGTTCACCCGCTGCCGGCGTATGTCGGCGGCGAACATCGGACCGAACCTGTTCCACCAGTGGCGCACGGTCTCATGGCAGATGTCGATGCCGCGCTCGGACAGCAGGTCCTCGACGTTCCGCAACGACAGCGGGAACCGGACATACATCATCACCACGAGGCGGATCACCTCGGGCGAGGAGTGAATGTACCGAAACGGGCTGGCTGGTTTGCGTGGGCGAGGCATAGCCCTCCCCTACCCCGCTTCCCTCATTTTGCTAGCGGTGCAATTCTTCTGACAGTGCCGTGGCACATGCATTTCGGCACGATGTGCTTCAATCGAGCCGTCTACCTCTGGCCTGCCCTTAAATCTGAAACACGAGGTGCCGATTTCTACTCAGGCATTTTGGCGGATTGGTCGCCTGAAGAGCAGTGGCGAATGAAGCCACAGGTGGCAGTGGCGTTTGGCACGTTAGGATTGCATCCGAACCCAGCAGCATAGTCGTCCGCCGAATCCTTAACCAGCGATGCTTTACAAGTCTGGCCGCGCGTAGCGGCAACAGAGGGGCGATACGAATGCGAAAGCCAAAAGGGCATCCGGGTTCGTGGTTTGCGGAGTGGAATGGCGAGAAGCTTCCTTGCGTGCATCAACACTGGACTAAGGGAAGCTGGCCGCAATACGTCGATCCGGGCTTCGACGGTCGGTCAAAGTGGGACGCGTTCATCGAAGCATTGAAGCGTGGCAAGAAAGCGATCCTAACCACGAGCCATCCTCCCGACGCGAGCGGAAAGCGGCGCAGGAAAAGCTATGTCGGTATCTATTCCATCGATGACGTCGAAACGTCGAACGGCCAGTTGCGATTTACGTTCAAGGATCAGCTTCGCCGTTTTTGACTGGGGTTGCCGGAGGAGGCAGCATGGTTGACATTGTCACAAGAAGCTCTTGGAAGCTGCTGCCTCTGCCGGAGCATCCGACACCATTGGCTGTTTCCCTGACGTTCAACCAGCAGCAGACCGAAAAGCTGCGACGTGGTCTCACTCCCCTCCAGATGGAGGATAGGTGGTTCGTCTTTGTTGAAGACGATTGGCTTTACGTCTGCCGAAGCTGGACTGGTGAAATGATGTTCGGAGTTCAGTTACGAGAAACTCCGAACGGATCGTGTGTGACTACCGCGTGGGTGAATGCAGGGAACACGCCGTTCTCTGGCAGGGATGACGAGAGCTATCGCACGATCCTCACCGACGCACTCAGCGCGGTCTTCGAGCAGGATTGACGGTTTTCGCGACGGGCGGTTTTTGACGTGCGAGAGGTAATGCTCGCGAGGCGGGCAAGCTTTAGTCCTCGAAGTCGGCCCAGTTGAGCGTGAGCTTGTCGCCCTTCGCCTTGGGCAGGGCCTTTCGGTCGATCAGCCTACTCTGCACCTCGAATTCGGCATCGATCTTGACGATGAGCACCTTGCTAAAGTTGCGCTTGAGGTTGAGCGTAATCGTGTCCTTCGCCTTGAACGGGGTGATGGTCTTCACCTCCACGAAATGGTTGCCGATCTTGCCGTCTGATCCTTGCGCATAGTTGCGGTGCAGCTTAAGCCCGTGAGTAATCGCACCGTAAAGCTCCCCGAGGTCGCCGTAGACCTGTAGATGGCTACCTGTGAGTTCGTGGTAGTCCTGCGCAACCGAAAGCAGATTTTGGAAGATAGGCACCAGATCGACATCGAGGTTCGGGAAGCGGGCCTCAAACTCCAACCGGTCGAGGTGTGAGTTGATCTCGTCCCAAGTGATCCACTCGCCATCCTCGTATATCGCGTTGTCGGGGTTCCACATGTCCGTTGGGCCGTGCATCATGATGTCCGGTCAATACTCGCTCATCAGTAAACGGACCATTTCAAGGCCGTCCAATGCTACTGTAAGATGCTCGCAAGTTAAGGTGAAACATGGCGATTATTGCTCTGATGGCCGTTGGGGCGTTACTGTTGGTGGTGCTGCTCTCAGCGATAGGCGGACGCTCGTCTCCTGTCCTCTCTAACAGTCACCCCCCTCGCCAAGCTGCGCCCCCTCAGAAGGTCTTTGTCACGTAGCTCTCTAGAACCTCGCCTTCCTGGTCGACGGCGCGCCAAAGGTAGTGCATCTCGCCGTTGATCTTCACGTAGACCTCATCCAGGTGCCAGCGCCGTTGGCGAAAGCCGCGCATCCGGTTCACGCGCTGTCGGCGTATGTCAGCTGAAAACATCGGACCGAACCTGTTCCACCAGTGCCGCACCGTCTCGTGGCAGACATCTATGCCGCGCTCCGACAGCAGGTCCTCGACGTTGCGAAGCGACAGCGGGAACCTGACATACAGCATCACCACGAGCCGGATCACCTCGGGCGAGGAGTGAAAGTATCGAAAAGGACTAGGCGGCTTGGCTCGGGACTTGCGGCTCATCCAGCGCCGCTAGCACCTGCCCCGTCCTTCTGACAGTGCCCCGCCAAGACAGGGCGGTCTGTCGCGGGATCGGAGTTCCAGCCGGTCACGGTCGCGACCAAGCAGTCGGGATCGGCGGGTGCTTCGTCGCCGCGCCACGCGATGTGGCGGTCGGGCCGCACCAAAACGAGTGCATGGCGATAGGCATCGGGCGCGATTCCAGTATCGATGTCCAGCACCTGCAGCGGCATGGCGCGGTCCGCGGCGGATAGGACGATCCCAGCGACGCGGATGTCCGGGTCCAGCCGCAACAGCACGAACCCGTCCTGCATGGCATCGTACAACGATGTCCCGTCGCCGAGGAAAAAGTGCGGCACCCGGCAGCCCGGGACGGTCGAAGGCGTGTAATCGCTCATCGAATAGTCGGGCGCCCTCTCGCCGTCGCCGATAATTACCGGGGAGGCATCGTAGAAATAGCCGAAATTCAGTCCGGCGCAGGCGAATTGCCGGACATGCAGTTGCTCGGCCTGCCTGCCCAATCGGTCGCGCACGCGCTCGCCCTCTGCCGTGTGGTCGAGGATCGCGGCAGGCACCTGCGTGCGTTCGGAGATGGCGCGGCCTGCATGATCCATCGCGAAGCGCGAGACCTGATCGGTGATCGGCATGCGCTCGGCTTCGTAGGCGTCGAGCAGCGCCTCCCCGCCCCAACCCTGCAGGCGGGCGGCGAGCATCCACGAAAGGTCGAGCGCGTCGGCGATGCCGGCATTCATGCCGTATCCGGCATAGGGCACCCAGATATGCGCGGAATCGCCCGCGATGAACACGCGGCGGTCGCGGAAGCGATCCGCCACCAGCCGGCGGCCGATCCAGTCCTCATTGCCCAGCACCTCGTATTCGAACCCCTCGTCCACCCCCAGCACCATCCGCAGGCACGCATCTCGATCGACCTGCTCGAAGTCCGTCTCGCCCGGCAGCAGGTAGTTATGCAGCAACCAAGTCTCCCGTCCGTCGATAGCGAGCAGGTTTCCGGCACGCACGGGATGGTAGAGATAAGTCATCCAGCCGGGCTTGTCGGGGATCAGGTCCACGAGCGCGGGCGCACGGAAATAGGTCGACTGCACCTTCTGGATCTCGGCATCGCCTTCGAACCGCGCACCGATGCCCTTGCGGACCAGCGAGCGCGCGCCGTCGCAGCCGACGAGATAGGCGGCTTCGAGCGTGTCCCGCTCGCCGCTGTCGCAATCGGTGAAGTGCAGGGTGACGGCGTCCTCGTCCTGCGCGAACGCGGTGACCTGCCGCCTACTGAGGATAGTGATTCCGGGCAGTGAGGCGGCGTGGTCGAACAGCAGCGGCTCGAAGAAGATCTGGTTGCAGCGATGCGGGGGTTCGGGCGTCGGCCACCAGCCGTCCGCGCCCGATGTGTCGGTATAGCGATCCTGCCGCGAGGGGATCGGGATGCGGGCGAAATCCTCGCGCGTTGCGACAGGGCGGAACACCACGTCCGCGGGGTGATCGGCGGGCAGGCCGCAATCGCGGATGCGCCCGGCGATGCCCCAGCGGCGAAACGCCTCCATCGTGCGCGAGGCAATGTGGTTGCAGCGGACCGTGGGGACGGAGCGCGCCTCGCGCTCGTCGACAAGCGTCACCTCCACGCCCCGCACCGCCAGATCTATCGCAAGGCTCAACCCAACCGGCCCGGCCCCGACGATCGCAATCATGGTTTTCATCGACAGAAGTCTATCCGATCCCACATCAATTGGAACAAAAGGGTCGGCGGGTCGCGTCCGAAAAAAAGGTGGGGGACCCGCCAACTCGGGTTCATCCGACAACTGCCTAAGGGAGGTGCGCCGCCGGAAACCGCCGATCAGAAATCCCTTCGCACGCTCACCGCCCACTCGCGCGGACGACCCGGCTGGGCCGCCACGATACCCGCGCCCGCACCGATCAGGTCGAAGCTGGTGAGGTAGTAGTACTTGTCGAACAGGTTGGTGACGCTGAGCGCGATCTGCCAGTCCGAGGGATGCTGGTAGGTGATACGCGCGTTGGCCAGCGTGTAGCCCTCGATGCGCGAGGTCTCGGTGTTGGGCGAGCGGGTGAAGATGTCGCTCTGGTACGAGGCATCGAAGCGCGGCGTCAGCGTGCCCGCATCCGCCAGGTCGATCTCGTACTGGACGCCCAGGCTCCACTTCCAGTCCGGGTTGTAGGGCGTCGTGTCGCCGAGCGGGATGCCGACCGAGGCAAGGCGCGCCTGCGCGCTTTCGCGGAAATCGAAATCAACGTGGCTCAGCGCCGCGTCGAGCTGGAACCCCGCGCCGGGCCGGACGAAGGCTTCCGCCTCGAAACCGGTAATATTGGCGGCGCCGACGTTGCGCGTGATCGGACACGGGCGCGGCAGGGCCGGCGAGATGTCCGGACATTCCAGCAGGTTCAGCTGAATGTCGTTGTAGCGCATGTAGAATCCGGTGAGGTTCAGGCGCAGAATCCGGTCGAACAGGTCCGACTTGATGCCGACCTCATAGGACCCCAGCGTTTCGGGACCGAAATCGATGACCTGCGCGGCGGCGAAGGGCCGAGGGCTGACGCCGCCGCCCTTGAACCCAGTGCTGTACTGTACATAGGCCATGATATCGTCGTTGAAGCGATACTGCGCACCCAGCCGGTAATCGACGCGGCTGCCCGAATAGGTGCCGGTGATATTGTTGAGCGATCCCAGCAGCGGGTGAGGCGTACCCGCAGGCGTATTACGAAGGTAGGTGTTGTCCTTCAATTCCTCGGTATTGCGGATGCCCGCGGTCAGCGTCAGCGCCTCGGTCGGATTGACCGATAGGTGCGCGAAGGCCGCCTTGGTATCCGACGGCAGCGTGTCGGTGGCGATGAAGGGCGGGAAACCGGGCGCGGCATAGCGCAAGTCCTGGAAGGTCAGGTAGACCGATTCCTGGTCCTGGTAATATCCGCCCAGCGTGAACTCGAGCAGCCCGTCCATCGCCGAACCCGACAGCCGCAGTTCCTGGCTGAACGACCAGAAATCCACGTTGCTGCGGCCAAGGCTGTGCGCCAGCGGCGAGAAATCGTCGTCGTTGCCGAAGAAGGCATCGTAGGCGCGGTAGGCGGTGATCGAGGTCAGCCCCAGATTGGCCCCCAGTTCGAGCTCCACCGTCCCGGAAAAACCGTAGGCTTCCAGGTCGACCGCGTCGCGCGAGAGCGACTGCTGGTACCCGTTGGGGCTGAGCGGGCCGAGCGGGCCGGGCTGCGCGGGGGACTGGAACGCCGCGTAGTTGCAGAAATCCCCGCAGATGAAACGCGAATCGAGCTTTGCCCCCGATCCGTAGGGGTCGATGAAACCGCCGCCCGTGTAATTGGCGAAGGTCAGCACGCCCGCGGGGGAATTTCGCCTGTCGGAGGTGTAGTCCGCCGACAGGTTGATCTCGAGCGTGTCGGTGGGCTGGATACGCAGCTGGCCGCGAATGGCCTGGTAATTCACGTCGCCGTCCCGATCGACGACGCAGCCCTCCTCGGTGGTGACAAGCGCCGGGATGCCGCTGCCGGGAAAGGCGCAGCCATAGTCGATACGGTCGACATAGCCCTCCTGGATCTTGGAGACGCCCGACACGCGCAGCGCGATATCGTCGGTGATGCCAAGGTCGAAGGCAGCGCGCAGGTCGATGCGGTTGCGGCTGCCGTAGGTGACTTCGCCGAAGCCGGAGCCGTCGCCCCTGGGTCGCCGCGAATACAGCTTGATCGCGCCGCCGATGGAATTCCTGCCCGCCAACGTGCCCTGCGGGCCGCGCAGCACCTCCACCCGCTCGAGATCGAGCAGGTCGAGGATGGAGCCGGTCAAGGTGGCGAAATACACATCATCGACATACACACCCACGCCCGGCTCAAAGCCGGGGTTGAAGTCGAACTGGCCGACGCCGCGGATCGATGCGCCCAGCGCCGGGCCGAAGGCGGTGCCCTGCGGCTTGAGGGTGACCGAAGGCGCCTGCCCGGCGATTTCCGCGACGTTGGTCTGGCTGCGCGCTTCCAGCATGTCGGCGGAAATCGCCGTGATCGCAAGCGGCGTATCCTGCAGCGACTGTTCGCGGAACTGCGCAGTGACGATGATCTGGTCGTTGCCCGCGCCATCCGCCCGCTCCTCGGGCTGCGCGTCCTGCGCGAAGGCGGCTGGCGCCACCGTGCCCGCGCTTGCCAGCGCGCTGGCGACGAGCAAACTCTTCCCGATCCGATTGCTGGTCATCCTCTCCCTCCCCTTGGGTCCCGGCCGCCACGCCCTTCGCGTGTCCCGTCGGCCCGGACTTTTCTGCAGGAAGGATTTTTCGAAAGCGGGCTGGAAAGCGCAATCGAGCGTCGTCAATCGCTCGTATTAGCGGCGCTAATTCACGCCCGTCCCGACGCCAGTTCGCTGGCGAGATCGAGAACCTGCCGGCGCAGCCACCGGGAGGGTTCGTGGCGGTCGAAGCGCGGGTGCCAGTACTGGAACACCTCCAGCCTGGGGACGTCGAAGCCCAGCTTCAGGATACGCAGCGGCAACACCGCCGCGGCCCGCTCCGCAAACGCGCGCGGCAGCGTGGCGATGAGGTTGGCGTTGCGTTCCAGCAGGAAGGGATGCACCAACGCGTTCGGGGTGCTGAGATGAATCTGCCGCTTGTAGCCGAGCCTGTCGAGTGCACTCTCGATACGGACCCGCTTGATATAGGGCGAATCGAGCACGACGTGCGGCAGTGAAGTGTAAGCGTCGACATGGACGATGTCGGGCAGCGTGCATTTCTCCGAAACCACCGCCACCAGCTCGTGTTCGAAGATCTTCTGCACCTTGAGGTCGGCCACCTCCTCGATCGGGCCGGCGAAGGCGAGGTCGATGACGCCGTCCGCCATATAGCGCGCGAGCTCCGCATCGGGCAGCGCGCGCGACGACACGGACAGGTTTGGCGCCAGTTCGGACAGCCGCTCGATCAGCGGGGAGAGAAAGGTGAATTCGCCGAGGTCGGTCATGCAGATGGAGAGCTTGCCGGTCGCCTCCGCCGGGTCGAAGCCGGCCCTCACGACGATGTCGGATTCGATCCTGGCGAGGATGCTCGCGAGCGGGGCCTGCAGGCTGCTGCCGAGCGCGGTCGGCTCCATCGAGTTGCCGATCCGCACGAGCAGCTTGTCGTCGAAGAACTTTCGCAGCCGCGCGAGCGACTGGCTGATCGCGCCCTGCGTCACCTCCAGCTGCTCTGCCGCGCGGGTGAGGTTGCGATAGCGTAGCACCGCGTCGAGCGTCAGCAGGTGGTTGAGGTTCAGCTCTTTCAGTCTGCCGTGGCGCATGGTCCGTCCCTACTCCCGCCCGATTAGCCGCACGAATAGCAAATGCCAGGGCGTTCTGGCAAAGCCGTTGCATGACAAGGGTGAGGAACGCGATGGCGCATGACGAACGATCCGCCAGCGACGTGATCGTCGTGGGCGGCGGGCCGGTGGGCCTGGGTCTGGCGATAGACCTGGGCCGGCGCGGCGTGCGCGTGCTGGTGATCGAGGCATGGGACGAACCGCAGCTGGTGCCCAAGGGCCAGAACCTGACGCAGCGCACGATGGAACATTTCCAGGCCTGGGGTGCGGAGCGCGAACTGCGCGCCGCGCAACCGATCCCGCCGGGTGAGAACGCCGGTGGCGTCACGGTCTACGGACAACTGGTGGACGGCCCCTGCCACGACTGGCTGAGCCGCAGGCTTGTGGAGCCCTACTACTGCGCCGCGAATGCCCGCCTCCCGCAATACGATACCGAAGCCGTGCTGCGTCGCCGCGCGCGCGAGATCGATGCCATAGACTTCATCACCGGTTGGCGGGTGGAGGCGGTTTCGCAGGATGACGAAGGCGCGTCGGTTTCCGCGACCTGCGTGGACGATGGCTGCCAGCGTACCTTCCGCGCCGCCTATGCGGTGGGATGCGACGGCAGCCGCTCCGTCACCCGGCGAAGCGCGGCGATCACGCAGACCCGGCAGGATCACGACCGCGTGATGGCGCTGATCGTGTTTCACTCGCCCGCGTTCGATCGGCTGGTCGAACGCTTTCCCGACAAGAGCTATTTCAACGTGCTGCATCCCGATTTCGAGGGCTACTGGCAGTTCTTCGGCCGGGTGGACGGCAACGCCAACTTCTTCTTCCACGCCCCCATGCTGGGCGAGCGCAGCGATGCCGAGGCGGACCTGTTGGCCGCGCTGCATCGCGCGGCGGGCAACGAATTCGCGGCGCAAATCACCTATTCGGGCTTCTGGGACCTGCGCTTCGCGATTGCCGACAGCTATCGCGCGGGGCGCATCCTCATCGCCGGGGACGCCGCGCATTCGCACCCGCCCTACGGCGGATACGGCATCAATACCGGCTTCGAGGACGCGCGAAACCTTGGCTGGAAGCTGGCAGCGACGCTGGCGGGCTGGGCCGGGCCGCACCTGCTGGATAGCTACGGCGCGGAACGCCACGCGAGTTCGCCTCCACCGCGCGCGACTTCATCGCCAAGTCAATCGCAACCGACCGGCAATTCGTAGCCCGCATGGCGCAGGGTATGGATGACGGCGAGTTGGCGCAGGCTCTCGAACGCAGACACCGCCATGCCGAGGAGGAGGTGTTTTCCTTCGCGCCGCATTACGCGGGTTCGCCGCTGACTGTCGGCGGATCGGGCGACGCGGCAGGCTCCGCCGTCGGCGAGCATTCGCACAAGCCCGTCGCCGGTCACCACCTGCCGCCCTTGCGCGATGCGAGCGGAGAGCGGACTTGCGGACGGCTAGGCGACGGCTTTGCCATCGCCGCCGCCGATCCCGCCGTGCTCGACACCTTTGCGCGATCGGCGCGTCCTCGCAACATTCCCCTGCAGGAAGTCTTGCTGGGGGCGAACACGCAGGCCCACGCGCTCGTCAGGCCGGACGAGTTCGTCGCATGGACCGGCGAGGGCGATGTCGGCGACGCAGAGGCCGCCGCCATCCTGTCGCAGGCCTGCGGGTTTTAGAGGTTGACGGTGACGGACTTGATCTCGGTGTAGGCTTCCACGCCCGCGCGGCCGTTTTCGCGGCCCCAGCCGGACTGCTTGAAGCCGCCCAGCGGCATCGCCGGATCGGGGCCCCCGCCCCGCCGTTGATCTTGCACCATGCCCGCGCTTGATTCGCTTGGCCAGCTTGAGGCCGCGCGTAATGTCCTGCGTCCAGATAGACAGAGGCGTTGAGGCCGATATTCGTGTTGTTGGCCGCCGCGGCCATCGCTTCGAGATCGTCGTCGCCAAAGGTCATGGTGCACAGGACCGGGCCGAAGATTTCCTCTTCCACCGCCTTCATGCCCGCGGCCGTGTCCGGCCAGCACGGTCGGCTGGATGAAGATAGCCCCCTCGGAGCCCTCGACCTTCTCCGCCTCGCCCGCCGACGATGGACCTGCGCCCCTTCGGACAGCGCGCTTTCGATGTAGCCGGTGACGCGGTCGAACTGCACATCGCTCACCAGCGGGCCCATCTGCGTTTCGGGAGCGAGGCCGCGAGCCGACCTTCAGCGACCTTGGCGCAGCCTGGGTAACGCCTTCGAGCACCTGGTCGCGCACCTTCTCGTGCACGAACAGCCGCGAACCCGCCGCGCAGACCTGCCCGGCATTGCCGAAAATGCCCATCGCGGCGCGCCGGGAATCGCCTTCTAGAGGTCGGCATCCGTCGAAGATGATCACCGGGCGATCTTCCGCCGAGTTCCAGCGTTACGCGCTTGAGATTGCCGGTGCAGGCGTGGACGATCTGCTTGCCGGTCGACGGTGGAGCCGGTGAAGGAGATCTTGTCCACCTGCCGGATGTTCGACCAGCGCGGCACCTGCCGTCTTGCCGATAGCCGGTGACGATGTTGACCGCGCCTTCCGGGAAACCGGCCTCGGCAATCAGCTCGCCAGGATCACGGTGCTCGAAGCGGCGTCTGTTCGGCAGGCTTGAGGACGATCGGTGCAGCCGGCCGCCAAGCGCCGGCGCGATCTTGGCGACCGCCATCACGAAGGGGAAGTTCCACGGCACGATCGCGCCGACCACGCCCACCGGCTCGCGCTGAGTGAAGGCGTGCCACTCGCCCGGATGCGACGGGGTGAAGGTCTCGCCGCCGATCTTGGTGCCCATCCGGCATTGTATCGCAGCTGTCTCGGACGCGGCCATCACGCCGCCGAAATACGCCATCATCAACGGCATGCCGTTGTCGAGCGTTTCGGTCAGCGCGATACGGCTGCCATTCGCCTCGATCAGTTCCGCCAGCTTCATCATGATCCGAGCGCGCTGGGCTGGTGGCATGGCGGACCACGCGCCGCTGTCGAAGCATTTGCGTGCCGCCTTCACCGCAAGGTCGATGTCTTCCGCGCCGCCTGACGCAGCCTGCGCGAAGACCTTCCCGGTCGCCGGATCGACCACGTCGAACGTCTCGCCCGACCGGGCCGCAACGAAGGTGCCGTTGATGAACAGTTTACGCGGGGTGGCCGCAAGCTCTTCCTTCAGGCCGGGCAGGATGGAAAGATCGATCGGCATGGGTGGCGGGTTCATTGGCGTTTCCTAATCAGTTGGCTGGCGTTGTCGTGAGGTGCCGACGATGATCTTCGGCGGGCAAAGGCGGTTTGCCAAGGATCATGTCGGCAGCCTTTTCCGCCAGCATGATCGTGGGCGCGTTGGTATTGCCACCCGGCACGGTGGGCATGACCGAGGCATCGACCACGCGCAAGCCCTCGATCCCGCGCACCCGCAGCTTGCGGATCGACCACGGTCTGGAGCCGGTGCCCATCGCGCAGGTGCCCACAGGGTGCTGCGTCACCTCGGCCATTGCGCGGATGTGGCTTCGAGTTCCTCATCGCTCTGCAGATGCCGCCCGGGCAGAATTTCCCTGCCCGGTCAGGCTGGCCTGCGGCTGGGTGCGGTAGATCTTGCGCGCCAGCGCGATGCCATCGCGCGCGGTCTCGAAGATCGGCGCGGTCGGAGAAATTGTTGAGCGTGATTTCGCGGGAAATCCGCCGGATCTGGCGATGCGAGTTCCAGCCAGCCCCGGCTCTGCGGGTGCAGCAGGATGACATCGGCGGTGATCCTGTCTTCCTGCCGCCGCCGAAGAAGGGGAACCAGATCTGCGCGTCCATCCGGACCGGGTTGGACCAGAGCTGGATATCGGGCCGCGCCAGTTCGGGCCGGGTGCGGATCACGATGTTGCAGCTGTTCAACTGGCTGGCGAACGCGCCCTTGCCGACAGCGCGCCATTGCAACACGGACAGCGCGACCTTGTCGGCGCGCAGCTGGTTCAGGAAGCTCACCGGCTTTGCAGCCGAAATGCACCGGCACGCGCGGATGTTCCGACAGGTTGCGGCCGACGCCGGGCAGTCATGCAGGGCCTCGATCCCGTGTCGCGCAGTTGCGCGGCCGGTCCGATGCCCGACAGCATCAGCAACTGCGGCGAATTGTAACTGCCGCCGCTACAGGATCACCTCGCGCTCGCGCTGGACCGCTTCACGCTCGCCTTCGTGCTCGAATTCCATGCCGACCGCGCGGCCGTTGCCTTCGAAGATCACGCGGCGCGTCAGCGCGCCGGTCATGACGGTCAGGTTCGGGCGGTCGGCGCCGGGATCGAGATAGGCGCGCGCGGTGCTGGCCCGGCGGCCCTTCGCGTCAATCGTCAGCTCGCCGCGGGCGAAGCCCTCTTCCTCTTCGCCGTTGAGGTCCTCGGTGGTGTCGAAGCCCGCCGCCTTCGCCGGTTTCCATCAGCGGATCGTGCAGCGGGCGTTCGGTCTGCATCGGCTGCACGCAGCGGGCCGTCGTCGCCGTGCCATAGGGCCCGGCCGCCGCTGCCAGCTGCGTTCCATCCGCTTGAAGTAGGGCAGCACGTCGGCAATAGCCCCAGCCCGTGCAGCCCATCTGCCGCCAGCTGTCGAAATCGAGGCTGTGGCCGCGCATGAAGAACATGCCGTTGATCGAGGACGATCCGCCCAGCATCTTGCCCGCGCGGGACCGGATGCGGCGGCCGTCGAGGTTCGGTTCCGGCTGCGGTCATATAGCGCCAGGTGAACTTCCGGTCATGACATGCGCGCATGAAGCCGAGCGGCATGTGAGATCAGCGAATTGCCGATCGCTCCCGCCCGCCTCGATCAGGAGCACGCGCTTTGCAGGGTCCTCGCTCAGCCGGTTGGCGAGCACGCAGCCCGCCGATCCCGCACCGACGATGATATAGTCATAGGTCATGCAGTCCGCCTGTCGCCGCCCGTAGCTTCGGCCCATTCCGCGGCGACGATCATGTCGGCGGCCTTCTCGGCGATCATGATGGCCGGCGCGTTGGTGTTGCCGCCGACGATCGTGGGCATGACCGAACAATCGACGACGCGCAGCCCCTCGAGGCCGCGCACCCGCATTGCGGTCGACCACCGCCGCGGCCCGGTCCCCATCGCGCAGCTGCTGGCCGGATGCATCGCGGTGCCGATCGCGCCGCGGACATAGGCGTCGATCTCGTCATCGCTCTGCACCTTCGGGCCGGGCACGACCTCACGGGCACCAGGCCGCTGGCCGGGTCGGTCGCCATAGTTCGCGGGTGAAGCGCAGGAAGCGGCGGAACGTCTGCGCGGTCGGCCGCGCCTGCAACAGGTTCAGGTGGATCGCGGGCTTGTCCCGCGGATCGCCCGACGCCAGCCTTACCGGCCGCGGCTTTCCGGATTGAGCAGGACGTTGCGATCGTGAAGTAATCGCCGCGCGCCTTGCGCGCAGCGGGGGAACCAGACCCGCGCGTCCATCGCCACCGGGCTGACCAGCAGTTGCAGGTCGGGCCGGTCCAGCCCCTCGCGCGTGCGCACGAAGCCCTGCGCCCCCACCGGCAGCCCCGCCAGCGGCCCCTGCCCCAGCAGCTTCCAGCGCAGCAGCGACAGCGCGAAGCGGTCCGCGCGAAGTTCCCTGTCGAAAGTGTAAGGGCCGCTCGCCTCGAACAGCATGCCGATGCTGGCGTGATCCTGGAGGTTTTCCCCCACCCCCGGCAGATCGTTGGCGACGGCGATGCCGTGCTCGCGAAGATGGTCCGCCGGGCCGATGCCCGAGAGCATCAGCAGGTGCGGCGTGTTGAACGCGCCCGCGCACACCACGATCTCGCGCTCCGCATGCGCCAGCGCGGGCTCCCCGGCAACGCGAAACTCCAGCGCGCGGGCGCGGCCCTGCTCGATGACGACGCGCTCCGCCAGCGCATCGGTCACCAGCCGCACATTGTCGCGCTGCAACGCGGGGCGCAGCATGCGCGCGGCGGGGCTGCCACGCCTGCCGCCGTGGATGGTGAAGTCGGGGACGCTCCAGCCTTGCGTGTCCGCACCGTGGAAGTCATCGACCGCCTCGTGTCCCAGCGCGCGGGCGGCGTCCATGATCGCGGGGAACACCCGGTCGTCCGCCTCGTGCCGCGCGACCGTGATGGGGCCGTCCGCGCCGTGATATTCGGACTCGCCGCGCCAGTTGCTTTCCGACTTGCGGAAATAGGGCAGCACGTCGTCGAAGCTCCATCCCGAACAGCCCGCCTGCGCCCAGTCGTCGTAATCGCGCGGATTGCCGCGCGAATACATCATGCCGTTGATGGCCGAACAGCCGCCCACCACCTTGCCGCGTGGGGCGGGGATGCGGCGGTCGTTCGCATGCGGCTCGGGCTCGCTCATGTAGCCCCAGCCGAGGTCGGGCGTACGCATCGCCCTGAACCAGGCGATCGGCATGTCGACCAGCGCGCGCCGGTCGGACTTGCCCGCCTCTATCACCAGAACGCTGCGCCGACCGTCCTCGACCAGCCGCGCGGCCACGACCGCGCCCGCGGAACCCGAACCGATGACAATGTAATCGAAGCGGCCGTAATCGGTTCGCATATCCTGTCCCCGCATATTTCGGTTGCCAGGCGTGCGATCGCCGACGCATACCGTGACTAATCAACAAACTCGCCCCGGCTCTAATACTCCGTACGCGCACGCGCAACGTGGTTGATGGTGAGGATAGGGCCGCGCGGCGGGCGATCAAGCCGACGGCAGTCCGAACGCATGAGGCGGGCTAATGGCTCGCAACAACCGGGTTGATTGGGATGTCGCGCCGCAGTGCCTAGACTGGGCGAACAGACAAGAAGGATGCAGCGAAGTGAGCCAGTTCCCCGACACGCCGAACTTCACGGGATTCAACACGCCCAGCCGGATCGAGGCGGACATTGCCGACCTGCAGCACGAGGGCGAAATTCCGCGCGAGCTGGAGGGCGCGTTCTTCCGCGTGCAGCCCGACCCCCAGTTCCCACCCCGCCTCGCCGACGACATCTCGTTCAACGGCGACGGGATGATCACCCGGTTCCACTTCCACGACGGACAGGTCGATTTCCGCCAGCGCTGGGCGCAGACCGACAAGTGGAAGCTGGAGCGCGAAGCCGGCAAAGCGCTGTTCGGGGCCTATCGCAACCCGCTGACCGACGACGAGAGCGTGAAGGGGCGCATCCGCTCCACCGCCAACACCAATGCGTGGATCTTCGGCGGCAAGCTGTGGGCGCTGAAGGAGGACAGCCCGGCGCTGGTCATCGATCCCGCGACAATGGAGACCGAGGCTTTCGAGACATGGGACGGCGCGCTGAAAAGCCAGACATTCACCGCGCATCCCAAGGTCGATCCCGCCACCGGCAACATGGTCGCCATCGGCTATGCCGCCAGCGGGCTATGCAGCGACGATGTCTCCTACATGGAAATCGGCCCCAACGGCGAGCTCGTGCGCGAGAAGTGGTTCAAGGTGCCCTACTACTGCATGATGCACGACTTCGCGATCACCGAGGATTACCTCGTGCTGCACATCGTGCCGAGCGTCGGCAGCTGGGACCGGCTGGAACAGGGCCTGCCGCATTTCGGCTTCGACACGACGAGGCCGGTCTACCTCGGCATCATCCCGCGCCGCGACGACCTGAAAGACGAGGATATCCGCTGGTTCAAGCGCGACAACTGCTTCGCTAGCCACGTCGTCAATGCCTGGCAAGAAGGGACGAAAATCCATTTCGTTATTCCCGAAGCGAAGAACAACATGTTCCCCTTTTTCCCCGACGTACACGGGCGCCGATTTCGATCCGGTGCAGGCGATGAGCAAGCTCACACGCTGGACGGTCGATCTCGCCAGCAACGGCGAGGAATTCGACGAGATCGTCCCGCTGACCGAAACCGCCAGCGAGTTCCCCCGCATCGACGAACGCTTCACCGGGCTGAAGGCGCGCTACACCTGGGGGCTGGAGATCGACCCGTCCCGCCCGGTCGAACTGCGGCAGGGCAGTCATACCGGAATGCTGATGAACTGCCTGTTCCTGAAGGACCTCGAGACCGGTGACGAGCAGCACTGGTGGTGCGGGCCGGTTTCGTCGCTGCAGGAGCCGGTCTTCGTCCCGCGCAGTGCCGACAGCGCGGAGGGCGAGGGATGGGTCATGCAGGTCTGCAACCGCCTCGACGAACATCGCAGCGATCTGCTGGTTTTCAATGCCCTGGAGATCGCGAACGGTCCGGTCGCCACCATTCACGTGCCGATCCGGCTGCGCTTCGGCCTTCATGGAAACTTTGCCCGCAGCGAAGATATCGGCCTTTTCGCGTCGGCCTGATCGGCGACCGGCGACGCGCCCCAGCTAGCGCACCTCGCCGGCCTGCTTCGCGCGCGGGGCGATCAGGTCGAAATCGCGCGGTACCGTTTTCAGCATCACGAAAAGCAGGACGACGATGACCGGCGAAACGGTGAAGATTGAAAGGATAGCTGTGCCTAGGTCGCCATCGTTGGCGTCGCTTACCATTCCCACGGTATAAGGCCCGATACCAAGGCCCAGGATGGTGTAGGTCACCAGATAGGTCGACATGGTTATTGCTCGCATCCGCGGCAGCACTAGCTCCATCAGGACCGCGTAGAACGGCGGCAGCCACATCGTCAGGAGCAGCGCGTGAATGACGAACCAGGTGTAGAAACTCAACGTATCGGGTGCAGTGTAGGTGAAATAGCCAGGGATCGGCGACAGGCCGAGAGAGAATATGACGACCCACAATCGGCCGCGATTGGGCCTTCGGCTGTGGGCCCAATCCGATACCGGCCCCGAAATCAGCGGCCCGAAAATCCCCAGCACTGCCACGACGATGCCGAAACGCAATCCCGTCTCGCTGGCGCTGACATCGTATTCCTGCATGATGAACAGCGGCGTGAAGCCCATGATGCCATAGTTGATAACCGACTGCAGCGAACCCACGACCATTCCGATCAAAACTGATGGCGAGGTGAGCAGGGCAAAGGCTGGTGGATCCGACTGGCGCATAGAATGGGCGAGGTTGAGCAAGGCGTAGCTGCCGAAGCCGACAATTCCCCATTGCAGGTAGTGGGGGTCGATCGACCAGTTTGACAGCTGGAGAGCAGGTCGAGGGGCCAGGCTCGAGGCCAGTACCGCAAGCCCCCAGCATACGGCTAAGATGGCGAACAGCCCGGCGATATTGGCGAACCAAATGCTGCGTCCGACGCCCGCCCTGCGCAGGAGAATCCAGTTGCTGATCGGCAGGATCGCACCCAACACATTTGCTGATGCGCGGAACGGTCGCTCGTCTTCGGGAGCGGTCGCACCGTCAAGCACCCCGCGGTCGGGCTCCCGCATACGCCAGAGTAGGATCGCGACGATAAATCCCGGGGCCGCTGCCACGACGAAGGCGAACTGCCAACCTGCGAGGCCCAGTGGCGCCTGCGAGTCCCGAAACGAAGCATCCCACAATTCCGCCATCAATCCGCCCAGCATCAGCGAAAGCCCCAATCCGACCGAGATCGCAGCGGCCAGTCCCGCCATGGCGAGTCCGCGACGGGCGGGAGGGAAGTGGTCGTAGATCAGGCTGGTCCCCGCAGGTTGCGCGGCGGCTTCGCCGACGCCCACGCCCAGCCGGGAAAGCGCAAGGGTGGTGAACCCGGAGGCGAATGCAGCAAGCCCGGTGGAGAGCGACCACACGGCAATGCTGATCGCCAGCAGGCGCGTGCGGATCCAGCCATCGGCGAGACGCCCCAGCGGCAGTGAGAACAGGGCGTAGAAAAGCGCGAAGACCGTGCCATAGAGCATGCCCAGCTCGGCATCGCCGATCGCCAGGTCGCGCTTGATGTCCCCGGCTAGAATCGAAAGGATGTTGCGGTCCAGCAAACTCAACGCCTGCACCGTGGAGATCAGCACGAAAGCATGCCATCCCTCGCGCGAGATCGCCGGGGATGGCGGCGAATTGTCGCTGGTCCCGGCGGCAGACGATGGCGCGTGGCCGGTCACCCCTCGTGCACCGCCTTGGTCACCATGCAGGCATGGATGCCCTCGGGGCCGTTCTCGCTGCCGTGCCCGGACCATTTCACGCCGCCAAAGGGCGCGTCAGCATTGCCAATCGCGGCGGTGTTGATGCCTACCATGCCGCACTCCAGCGCGTCGGCCAGTCGCCGCTGGCGCCGTGCGTCGTTGGTCCAAGCGTATCCTGCCAGGCCATAGGGCAGGCGGTTCGCCTCGGCGATCATGTCGTCCTCGGTGCGATAGGGATTGATCAGCGCCAGCGGGCCGAACGGCTCCTCGTTCATCGCGTCCGCGTCCAGCGGCACTTCGCTCAACACGGTCGGTTGGAAGAAGAAGCCCTGGTTGCCGATCCGCTCGCCACCGGTATCGAGCCGCGCGCCCTTGCGCTTAGCATCAGCCACCATGCCCTCGATCGCGTCGGGCCGCCGCGCGTTCGCCATCGGCCCCATCGCGGTATCGCCCGCCAGCCCGTCGCCGACCACGGTCGCGGCGAGCCTTTCCGCTAGGCCGTCGCGGAAGCGTTCGAAGACGCCTTCCTGCACGATGAAGCGCGTGGGGGAGACGCATACCTGGCCGCAATTGCGGATCTTGCCCTGCGCCGAAGTGGCGAGCGCGCGCTCGATATCGGCGTCGTCGAAGACGAGCACTGGGCCGTGCCCACCCAGCTCCATCGTGGTGCGGATCATGTTGTCAACGGCGAGCTTGGTGAGGTGCTTGCCCACCACGGTCGAACCGGTGAAGCTCAGCTTGCGGATGATCGGGCTGGCGAGCAGGTGGCGGCTGACCATGTCGGGAGCGCCGAACACCGCCTGCGCCACCTCCTTGGGCAGCCCGGCATCCAGCAGCGCCTGCAATACCCCCAGCGCGCTGGCGGGGGTTTCTTCCGCGCTCTTCAGGATGATCGAGCATCCCGCCGCGATCGCCGCGCCGAGCTTGCGCCCCGGATTGGCGAGGGGGAAGTTCCACGGCGCGAATGCCGCGACCGGGCCGACCGGCTCGAGGCGCACGGTCGAGCGCATGCCCTCGGGCCGGACCAGTTCGCGCCCGTATTGACGCGAACATTCCCCCGCCGCGAAATCGAACCACTCGATGTTCATCATCACCTCAATTCGCGCCTCGGCGAGGGGCTTGCCCTGCTCCATGGTGGCGATCCGGGCCATGCTGTCCGCCCGCTCGCGTATCAGCCGTGCGGCGCCGTGCAATACCGCGGCACGCTCCTGCGGGGTGGACCTACGCCAGATAGCAAAGCCCTTCTCCGCGACCTCCAGCGCGCGGTCGAGGTCGCCTGCCTCCGCCAACGGCAGCGGCGCGAGGGTCTGGCCGGTGGCGGGATTGACCACATTGAATGTCTGCCGCGCGCCCCCGGAAACCTGCTCACCATCGATCAGCATGTGGAGAGACGGGTAATCGACCATCGCGGAAGCTCCTGAAAATGCGCCGCGCAGCGCGGATCGCGAGGCGACCGGTCGCTGCCTACAGGGCCGGATTATACAAGGTTATATGATTAATCAAATAAAAGTCTGCGCAGTGGCGATCGCGTTTTTCTACCCTTTGTACATCCCCCAGCCGACGCCCTTCTACTTCTCCAGGTTCGACGGTTTCTTGCTTAGTCATCAAAAACCGGCAATCACGCTCTAGCAGCGGCGGCGCGCGTGGCGGGTTCACCGGCGCTTCGCGCAATAGGGAGACCCGCATGACCAAAGACGACTTTCGCGAATACATCGCCGCCTTCAACCGCAAGGATTTCGACGGGTTCGCCCGCTTCTACGCGCCCGACGTGCATCTCGATGTAGGCCGCTTCGAACGCCACGGCGCCGAGACCATCAAGGCCTTCTACCGCGACGTAGCGATGGTTTGCGACGAGCGGCTGGAGCTCAAATGGATCGTGGCGGACGAGGAGAGCATCGCGGTCGAACTTGATACCGAGTTCAAGGCGCTGACCGACGATCCGGGCTTCATCGCGGGACCGCTGGAGAAGGGGCAGTCGATCTTCATCACCAGCTTCATCTTCTACGCGCTGGGCCCGCAAGGCTTTCGCTACATCAAGGCCCGGCGCATTACCGAGGCGCGCCACGGCCCATCGACGTTCTAAGGCCGGTCAGGACCGCAATTTCGCCCCGTCGACGAAGGTGCCGTGAAAGGTCGATCGCACGCGCACCGGCATCCGCAGCAGCGCCACCGGGCCGTCTTCAATACTGCGGGCGTCGAAGATCGCAAGGTCGCTACAATTGGCATCGAGACGATTGACGATCACCAGCAGCCATCCATCACCCTCCGCCGCCTGCGCGTGGCGCGGTACGAATTGGGGTTCGTGGATTGATGACCGTTCCCCCGGGCTCCAGCGAGTCAGCTCGCCGCTTTTCAGATCGACCTTGCCCAGCTGGCTCGAACCGTCGGGCGCGCGGCCGACGATCAGGAAGCCGTAGCGGCAATCCTGCCCCTGAAAGCGGTCGTCGTTCCGCGGCATCTCGCCCGGCGTCGCGATAATTGGGTTGCGATCAAACCCGTCGTCGTTGCGCGCCAGGTCGAAGCTGAGCCGTGACAGGATCGGCGGACACCCTTCGACGTGCACTCCTTCCGGCGTGGGGAAAAAGGGGAAGCAGTTGCCGTCGTAGTAGCAGGCGTCGAGATGCACCATGTCGCCTTCCTGCCAGGCGTTCATCATGTGGCTGAGCGAACCCGCGGGCCCGCGAAACCAGCGGATATCCTCGCGCGAGCCGCCCCTGCGGACCAATGCGACGACGACCTCCTCATCCGGATGCCACTGGTAGAAAGTCCCGCCCCGCTTGAGATTCTCGATATCGGTTATCAGCGGCATAAACGGGAACACGGCCCAGTCCGGCGTCACCGCGAAATCGTGGACGATCGAGGCATAGGGCATCTCGAACCAGATTTCGTCGAGCACTTCGCCGTCGTCGGCGATGTCGTAGAACACGATGTCGCGAGTGCCGTCGCCCCTGGCCTGGTAGGAATAGCCCAGCAACCGGCCGTCCTGCGGATACCATTTCGGGTGAGCGGTGAAGGATGTCGCCTTGACCTTGCCCTCGAAATCGTAGCGCCCGACGGGATCGAGCGTGTCGCGGTCTACTTCGAAGGGCAGGTCGTCTTCCTTCAGGACCAGCAGCCGGTCGTTGTGGAAGATGACATTGGTGTTCGCCGTACCGCCGCTAACCCCCTTCACCAAGGGATCGTCCGTGAAGCGGTTGCGGTAGCGCCCGAACAGCGAGCGCCCCGCCTCGGCCTGCGCGTTAAAGCGGTCGTTGCGAATCCAGCGACTGCGGTAGGACACCCTGCCGTCGCGAATGCGGAACATGTGCGCCATGCCCTCGCCATCGATGAACACGTCCTCGCCCAGCATGGGCGGGTACTGGCGATCGGGGCCGGCGCGATACCATGTCCCGTCGATATCGGATGGCACGCGACCCTCGATCAGTTCGAGATAATCGAGCGTGGATTCCACCCTCATGGGCCGGCCCCAGCCCCGGTAGGCGGCGATATCGGGGAACGTGGTTTCCATTGCGGTTCCTCTCAGGCAGTCGCCAGCGACGTGATGGACCGCATGGCGAATAATGTCGCCACCGGCCTCCTGTATCTCCCTTCGCGAGCCGGCGCTTATTTCAATGACCAATCAACGACCCGGGGAAGGTTGTCAATTCGCCTTTCCCCGGTGGTCGGGAGCGATGGCCCGCAAAGGGCGGAGCAACCCCGGTCAGTCGCCCGATCGTTCGTGCAGCTGCGACTCTCCCGCCCGCGCGACCTTGATCTGCGAGATGCGGCCATCGCGCAATCGGTAGTGCACGAACACACGCACGCTGGCGGCCTGCCCGGCTTTGAGCGGCATCACGGAGAAATCGGGCGCATCCGCGTGCGCGGTGAAGGTGCTGACGAGATCGGCCGCGATGCCGTGGTCGTCCATCGTCAGCGAATTGACGGTCAGGAACTCGCGGACCCGCTCGTTCATTTCGGCATAGAATCCCACCACCGCATCGCGCCCGACCAGCGGCGGGGCCGAAGGCAGGTCGAGCTCGATATCGTCGGTATAGAAGCGACCGAAGCGATTGCCGTCCCCGGCGCTGAACGCGCTCGCATAGGCGAGGAAAGCCGCTTTCTGCCCCTCGCCTCCCCCGAGAAGCGGTGCCTTCGTGACATGATAGTCCGCCGGCCAGGTCATCGATTTGAGTTCGGTCACGATGCCTGCGTCCAAATGGTAGAGGACGAAGAACTTGACGGTGATGACGTCGCCGGGCTGCAACTGCGCGAAGGGGAAGTCGGGACGCGGCCTGGTCGCGATGAAATCCATGTCGATCTCGGCGAAGATCCGGTCGTCCTCCTGCATGACGGTAATCGGACGGATGATCTCGCTCACCCCGTCGTGCGCCCAGCGCAGGAATTGCAGGAACTCCTCGCGCGTCTCGTACCGCCGCGTGGTGCCGGTGAACTTGAAGTCGGGCGCGAAGTATTTCTCGACCAGGGCCGCGTCGTCGCCCCGGTTGAAGGCCTGGACATACGCCTCGTAATCGAACCCGCTCACCGCGCGTCCCCCTCGATCGGGATCACCGGGACCAGCAGGTGCGAATCGCGCTCGCCGCCCGTGTGGATGACATGAGTGCCGCGGTTGCGCGTCTCGTCGTGGCGGGCGAAGGCGAGCGCGTATTTGTCGTCGTCGTAGATGTCGCGGCCCTGCACCGTCAGGCGCAGGCTTTCGCCGCGTTCGAACCGCACCGATGTCGGCCAGATCTCGATCTCCACCGCCACCTGCTCGCCGGGTCGCAGCATATCCTCGGAGACGTGCGGATGGACTGGTTGCGCGGGGGTCGAGCGGGCCGGATCCAGCGCGCGGTGCGAGGCGCGCAACCAACCCAGCGCCAGCGGCCCGTCGTCGTACAGCGCGTAGAAGGTGAAGGGCACGCGCGCGCCCTCGCGATCGAGCTTGTCAAGGCCTACGAACAGGTCGAGATCGTCCGCACCCTCCGCTTCGACCCACAGCTTCAGCTTGAAATGGCCGGTCAGTTCCACCGCCCCGTCGAAGCGGATGGCGAAGATCGCGCTGCCCGTCTGCGCGTCGTACTCGACCGAAGCCGCTTGTGCGGGTGGGCCATCCGCCGTCAGGCTCCCCGTAGCGGCGTCGAGATGGAGCGGGCGATATTGGGTGCGGGCCAACGGCCATTCCCGCTCGTCGCGAAAAGCGCCGCCGCTCTCGCGATCGCGAACCTGCAGCCGCACCTTCGGCCAGTCCAACGGAGCGCCGCCGTCGCCGTCCTTGAGGAAAAGGTCGAAGAATTGCCGCTGCAATTCGACATTAGCGGGGTCGTAGAAATGGCGCCATTTCTTCTGCCCGTGGACGAGCAGCCACTTGTCCTGCGAACCGATTCGCTTGAACGCTTCCAGCGTCCCGCGCGTGTGCAGCCCGTGGTCCGACCAGCTGGCCACCACGAATGTGGGCAGGTCGATCGCCTCGAGGTCGAGCGCCTTGCTCTGCCAGTAAGCATCCATCAGCGGATGCGCGCGCGCATTCGCGGCTGTATCCTCGGTCAGGTTGGTAGACCAGTTGAGGTTCTGCGACGCGCGTTCAATGAAGTTCGTCTCGCGGATCCCCCCGTGATAGGCGAATTCGCGATACCAGTCGGAAAACCCCTCCCAAGGATTGAGCGCCACCAGGTGCGGCGGTTTGAGCGGTGCCACGAGATACTGGATGCAGGCGAGATAGGAGACGCCCGTCATTCCGACCTTGCCGTTGGACCAGTCGCGCGTGCCCAGCCACTCGATGAGGTCATAGCAATCCTCACCCTCGCCGATGCCATTGTGCCGCAAATTCCCTTCGGACAGCCAGGAACCCCTGGGATCGGGATAGCAGACCGCGTAGCCGCGCGCGCACCAGTAGGCCGGATCGGGCGCCTCGAACGCGGTGTGGCGCGAGATCCAGCCCGGTTCTATGCCCGCCGGTGGCCACAACCCGTCCGACTTGCCATGCTTGCCGTAGGGGCTCCACCCCAGCAGCACCGGAAGCTTCCGGTCCGCCGGTAAATCCTCCGGTTTGAAGATGTCGACATAGATCGTGATCCCATCGCGCATGGTGACTGGGTGGTTGCGCTCGAAGATCAGGCCGTCTTCCACCACTCTCGCGAAGTTGGCCGGCGGAAGCGGCGGTTTGTAGGGATTGGTCGACGGATCGGTCCCCTGCCGCATGATCAGCTCGTAGTCCTGTGTCATCCTGCCTTCTCCGTCGTGTTGTCGCCTTCACGGGCGATCAGTCGCGCGGCGATCAGGTAATGGACCGCGCCCCAGGCATAGAGCGCCATGCTGCTCATCAGCGCATAGCGAACGCCCAGCGCCGATGCGGCCGCGCAGGCGGGATCGTCGAGCGTTTCTCCCGCCAGGCAGACCGCCCGGAACCCGCCCTCGCCCTGGAAATTCGCGCTGGCGTAAAGGTCGCTGACCAGCCCCAGCAGCGGCGGGCCCAGACCGACACCGACTAGGGTGGAAACGAAGAAAAACACGAAAGCGGCGGTCGCGCGGGTGCGCGGGCCGACCATGTTCTGGAATGCGACCAGCGTTGGAATACTATGAAAGAACAGGAATATCCCGCCCAGGATCTGGAAGAAGAGGGAAAGCTGCGGATTTGAGATGCTGTATCCGGTGAGGTAGAGCGGTACCGACGCGCTCATGCCCAGTGCGGGCATCAGCGCGTACCAGCGGGCGCCGCGCCGCGCGATGAAATCGATGCCGAAGCCGCCGAGGGCATAGCCCGCCGTCGCCGCGGCACCGCTCAGGATGCCGAAATAAACGCCAACCTCGGCGAGGCTGAGGCCGTGGACGCGCATGAAGAAAGGACTGACGAACGCCCCGCCCGCGTACAGCCCCATCGTCGCCAGGCCGAGCCCGATCAGCATGTGCCGGAACTCCCCGCGATCCCACATCATCCGCCACACCGCGGAGAGCGGCGGCGGCTCCGCCTGCGCCTCCTCGCGTCGGTCCGGGTCCGACATGCCGCGCGCGGGTTCGCGCAGGGTGAGCTTGAATAGCAGGGCGAGCAGCAGGCCCGGCGCGGCGACCGAGATCACCGCCGCGCGCCAGCCGTAATTATGCGCGACCCAGCCGCCGACCAGGGCTCCCGATACCGACCCTACTGGGGAGCCGAGCTTCATGATCGTCATGACGAAGCCGCGCCGTTCCTGCGGGAAGTGATCGGCCAGCAGCGACACGCTGGGCGACTGCACGCCGGCCTCGCCAATCCCCACGCCGATGCGGTAGAGAAACATCTGCCAGAAATTGGCCGCGGTGCCCGCGATCGCCGTCATCGCGGAGAAGATCGCGACCGAGACCGAGATGATGTTGATGCGGCTGCGGCGCTCGGCGAGCCGGGCGATGGGAAGGCCCAGCGTCGAATAGAGGATCGCAAAACTCAGTCCGCCCAGCATGCCCAGCTGGAAATCGCTGAGCCCGAGGTCCTGCTTGATGGCCTCGCCCAGCGTCTGGATGATCACCCGGTCGATATAGCCGAACGCGGCAACCAGCAGGACCAGCGTCAGCAGCCAGGCCCGATAGGTCCGGCTGAACGAAGGGGAAGTGTCGGCACTCATGGTTGAAGCCGGGGATGGCGCGCGGCACCGTCAGGCGGGGCCGCGCGGGCATCCTTCAATGGGTGAATCGCAAACCGATGCGGAAATACCTTCCCACCACATCGTAGAGCACCGGGTTGGTTACGCCGAAGCTCGAAGGGATGTCGTTGGGGGGATCCTTGTCGAACAGGTTGTTGATCGCACCGAACAGCTGCAACCGGTCCTTGCCGTTGTCGATCAGGTTCACCGCGGCGTTGAGGTCGAAATACCAGACATCGTCCACGAAGTTGTCGTTGACGCTGTTGGGCAGCGTGGGATCGTAGCCGGTCTGATGTGGCCCGATCAGTTCGACGTTGTAAAGGCCCGACGAGATCCAGCGCGCCCGCGCGCCCAGTTCGAACGGTCCGGCCGCGAAGTCGACGCTGGCGTTGACGGTCCAGTCCGGCACGCCGGAAGGGAATGACACCGGCGAGCCGTTCATGCCCGCGCGATCCACCGCGGTTCCGGTGAAGTCGATCGTCGTCAGGTCCAGCATGTGGGTGGCGAGCGCGCGGAACGTCAGGTCTCCGTCCGCCACGTAGGTCCGGTAGCTTGCCTCGAAGTCGATGCCGCGGGTGATCTGTTCGTTCACGTTAAGGAGGGCGTTCTCCACCCGCGCCAGCGCCCCGGTCGCGTTTCGCTCCACGAACTGGCAGAACTCCGTGACGCCGGCGGAGCAGCGGTTGACGATGACCTGCCCGCCCAGCGTACCCACCGCGCCTTCAACGTTGATGTCGAAATAGTCGACCGAAAACCTCAGCCCGGTCAACGGGGAGATGACGGCGCCGACCGTCCAGGTGTCCGCCACTTCGGGCTGCAGCGCCGCGTTGCCGCCAAGCAGGACCGACGTCAGCGTGCTTTCGCCGTTGCGTTCCGGATCGAACAAGAACTGGAAGCTCGTCACCTGCGGGTTGTAAAGTTCGAAGAAGTTGGGCGCGCGGATGTCGCGCGAGCGGGTGGCGCGAAGGCGCAGGAATTCGACAGGCTCCCAGACCGCGCCAAGCTTCCAGGTGGTGACGGTGCCGCTGGTCGAATAATCGGTCAGACGAACCGCGCCGTTGAGCGAAAGTTCGCGCGCGAATGGCTTGTCCGAAAGGATCGGCGCGGCGAATTCGACGTAGCCCTCCTTCACCTTAGTGGACGGGCCGGTGATCGAGGTGGCAGGCTGGTAAAGAAAGCGCAGCGCGGCCGAGATCGGGTCCGCCATGCCTTCCACGTCGTCTACGCGGTATTCGACACCCGCACCTACGGCCAGCGGACCGCCTGGAAGGTCAAACAACTCGCTTTGCACGTTAAGCGCGGCGACATGCTGCGTGACCTGCGTATCCTGCGCCGCGGTGCCTGTGACGTAGGCCTTTGCCTCTGGGCTGAAATTGTTCTCTCCGAACAGGTTCAGCGGCTGGCACGGGCCGGTCATTGGATCGACCGCGAGTTGCGGATCGGTCAGCGTGATGCGGCACACGATCTGCCCCGTGGCCGGGTCGCGCACGGCATCGACCGCGTTGTAGAAATTGCGCGAGCCAGGAATCGCCGAATTGCCGGAAATCAGGCTGTTCCGCAGCCGCGAACTGTAGTCCGTCTTGCCGTACTGGTAATAGGCATCCCACTTGATCGCGCCGTTGGCGAACGAACCCTCCAAGCCCGTGGCTACGCGCCAGGTACTGCGGTTTACCTTGCCCACAGGCGGGCCGATGTCGTTGCCGATCCTTCCCAGCACGAAGGAAGTGACGCCTTGCGCATCCATCCTCGCCGCCACAGCATCCGGGATATACGGGTTCTGGCGCTGGATCACCGGCGCCGTGCCGAGGAAGAGCCGCGGGGCCGAGGCGATGGTGCTGGCCCAGACCTCGCCATACGATCCCTCGACGAAGGCCTCGAGGTCGTCTGAAAACTCGTAACTCACCTGCGCCAGCGAGGACACGCGCTCCACGGGCGCGACGAGCGGGAAGTTGTTGTAAAAAGCGTGTTCAGGATCGATGCTGCCGCCGCTTTGGAAGATCGGCGCGCCATAGAAGGTGCCGTAGTCATGCGGGACGGTGGTGCCGTCCTGCAGAAATTCGGTGCCCGCCAGCGGTCCCGACGTGATCAGCCCTCCCCAGCTCGCATGCGATGGACGCATGTTGGGCAGGATCAGCTGCCGCGCGAGACCATTCACCTGGGGTCTCGGGTTGGCGACCGGCCCAAATTCCTCCGCGCACCAGTCCCGCTCGTAACAGTCGCCCACCCCCTTGTTGTTGGCGTATTCCGCGCCGATCACGAAATGGCCGCGCCCATCGGCGAAGGCGGTGCCGTATGCGCCGGTGGCGAAGAACTCCTCGCCGTCGCCCTCGTCCGAGATGCCCGCCTGCACGCTCGCTTTGATACCTGCCAGATCGGTGTCCAGGATAAGGTTCACAACGCCCGCGACCGCATCGGAGCCGTAGACCGCCGAGGCACCGCCGGTGACGACTTCCGCCCTGTCGATAAGGACAGTGGGGATCATATTGAGGTCGACCGTTCCGGCGGGAGCGAAGGATGTCGATCCCGAAACCGTGCTCGGCACGAACCGCCGTCCGTTGACCAGCACCAGCGTGCGCTGCGCGCCCAGGCCGCGCAGGTCGGCGAGGTTCGCGCCCACGTTGCTGAGGAAGATGGCCGCCGTGGCGGGGGTGGATTGCGGACGGAACGCGGGAAGCGCGTTGAGGGCGTCCGCGATGTTAGTGGCACCCTGCTGCTGCAACAAGTCCTCGTCCAACACGGTGACCGGCGTTGGCGCGGTGAAGCCCGTGGGGGACAGGCGCGTTCCGGTAACGACGATCGCCGCACCAACGCCATCCGCCTCCTCGGCGACTGGCTGGTTCGCGACTGGCTGGGCCTGGGGGACGGTCTCCTGCGCCCGCAGCGGCTGGCTGGCGAGCATCATACCGATCGCCAGCGAGCCGTAGCTCGCGACCTTGAGGTGGCTCGTCTTCCTCTTGCTCATAATACGCTTCTCCCGTTCGCACGGCCCCCATTGTGCGGGACTCTTCATTGATTAGTCATAGATTGTACGATTGAGACATAGCTATTGCAAGTCCCTTCCAAAGCCCGCCCCTGCCACGGTGAAAAAGGCGCGATGTCAATATGCGCAGTGGGTCGCATTGTGATTGGCTTCGATATGCTGCACCTATAGGTTGGCACGGGGGTAGACTACCGTGGCGCGGGGACCGTTATGAATGGTTTAGTGAACAATCAAGGAGAAGCCGGGGCTGCCGGATCGGTGCCGGGCGCTTCGAAACTGCCCGGCTGGCGGCTTGAAGGCGTCGATTTCCCGACCTTCCGAATAACGCTGCTGGCCAAGGTGATGGATCGGCTCACCATCAGGCAGCTGACCGCGCTAGACGGGATCAGCTACGCGGAATGGCGCGTGCTGGCGCGGCTGGGGCAGATGCCGCGCGGGGGCACGATCGGCGATGTCGCCGAACAGGCTTGGGTGGACCGGGCGGAGGTCAGCCGGGCCGCGCGCGCGCTCGAGGACAAGGGGCTGGTCATCCGCTACCAAAACCCCATCGACCTGCGCCGCCCGATCCTGCACATGACAAAGCTGGGCAAGGCCACCTACCGCAAGGGGATCGCGAGCCGGCGCGCCTTCCACCTCGAACTTCTCGCCGACCTCTCGCCCGAGGAACGCCGTGTGCTCGACGACCTGCTGCTCAAAGTGGGCGATCGCCTGATGGCGATGGTGAGCGCCGAGACCGACGACTGACCGCCCGAAGAAGGGCACCAAACTCTCCTCGCCAAAAGCAATGGGAACCAAGATGACCGACGATCCGCTAGCCCTGCGCCACCAGCACGCCTTCGATATCCGCATCAATTTCGACAAGCGCTGGCGGACGGGTGCGATCCATCCCGGCGGACCCAATTTCGGCTACACCTCTGTGGGCGAGAACAGCGAGGTTACAGGGCCGATGCTCAACGGACGGTTGGTCGATTACAGCGGCGCCGACTGGCCCGCGATCCGCACCGACGGAGTGGTGGAGCTGAACGCGCACTACATGATCGAGGCGGACAATGGCGACGTGATCTACATCCGCAACTTGGGCTATGTGCATGGACCGATTCACGCGCCGGAGCAGGATCCGGACGAGGAACCCTTGATCCCGCCCTACTTCCGCTGCACCCCCTATTTCCGCGCGCCGCAGGGGCCGCACGACTGGCTCAACCGGACGGTGATCGTGGGGGTCGGAAAGCGCATGCCCAAGCTGACAGAGAGCGATCCGCCCGATCACTCGTTGTTCCGCTATTATGCGGTGCTCTGACGTTTCGGCTTACCAAGGGTCCTTTGCCTGTTCGAGGAAGGGGCGCCTGTCCGCGGGCGGCGACGGATTGGTAGGCCGGTGATCGAGGCTGACCTCGCCCTTCCACGGGACCTGCTCGGCGGCGGTCCAAGCGTTGACGTGCAAATTGTAGAACAGCCAGTTCCCGTCACGCTTCACCAGCCTGTCGTCCCGTGTGCCGATGCCGAACACGAAATTGTTGCGATATTCGGTGTTGAACTGGGTGATCTGGAAGAAGCAGCGAACGCGGGCGCCTTCCGCGAAAGGCTGCATGATGAACGTGTTGAACACGTGCTGGCGGCCGTACCACCAGTGCTGGCGCCTGTTCCACAGCTCGTCCATGCTTTGCATGATCGCCTCGTGGCCGTTTGCCTTGCCCTGCCACAGATGGTCGAACTGGCCATCGTCGGAGAAGGTGGAAAGCAGCAACTCCTCGTCCGCCAGGTCGAGACCCCAGGCATATCGGGCGTAAAGCTCGGTAATGTCGGCGCGGTCCTGCGCGGGCATGGATGTCGGCACTCCGTCGGGCCAGCAAGTCTGTGTCATCGCATCTTCCCCTTCAGTTCCCAGGATTTCGCCGCGCTCGGCTGCGAGGCCGCGTGCCTCTCCGCCACCGCGTAGGTGGGCCTCAGCACGAAGATCAGCAGCACCATCACCGTCAGCGGCGCCACCGCGACCAGCGCCATCGTGGTCTCCAACCCGAGCGAATGCGCGAGCGCCAGCCCGCCCAGCCCCGGAAGTGCGACCCCGCCGATACGGCCGATGCCGCCCGCCCAGCCGAGCCCGGTGCTGCGCACCGACGGAGGATAGAACCGGGTGAGCAGCACGTTCATCCCCCCCTGCCCGCCGGACTGGAAGAAGGCGAAGGCGGCGAGCAACGGGACGAACAGGCCGCTTTCGAAAGGCGTCTGCCCCAGCAGGATCAGCGCCGTGGCGTTGCCTCCGTAATAGGCCGCCACCAGCCAGAGCGGCGCAATGCGATCCATGAGGAAGCCGACGGTGCCGATGCCGACAAGCCCGCCTGCCAGCGCCACCATCAGCGCGACCGCGAAATCCTGGATGGAAACACCCGCCATCGCGTTGAAATAGGTTGGTAGCCAAGAGGCGAGCAGCGCGATGTTGCCCATGCTCAGCAGATAGCAAGCCCAGATGACGAAGGTGGGCACCGCCCTCCCGTTGCCGAACACGTCCAGAAGCGGCGTGGTCCTGCGCGCACCGCTTTCCGACAGGGTGAACTGCTCGTTCCCGTTGAGCACGAGGTCTGGCTGGATGCGCGTCAGCGTGCGGGCGATGCGCGGGCCGTCCGGTTTCTTGGCTACGAGGTACGCGATCGATTCGTGCAGAAACAGCGCCATCGGCGGGGTAAGGAGCAACGCGAGCAGTCCGCCCACCCAGAACGCCCCCTGCCATCCCGTCAGCGGGACGAGAAACGCCACCGCCGCCCCCATCGCGTTGCCCGCGCTGTAGCCCGCCTGCGCCAGCCCGACGACGGTGGAGCGATTGCGCGCGGGCGTGACTTCCGAAACCAGCGACAGCGCCGCAGGCACGATGCCTGCCAGGAACAAACCGGCGATGCCCCGCAGCACCGCAAGTTGCAGGATCGACTGCGAAAAGGCTGCGACGATGGTGAGCACGCCGAACACCGCGAAGGACACGACGAGCACCCGCTTGCGCCCGTACATGTCCGAAAGCGGGCTGACCACGAAGGAGCCGATCGCAAGGCCCGCCTGCTGCAGGACGAAGACCAGCGTCAGGTCCTCCGGCTGGACGCGGAACCCATCGGCGATCGCTGGCGCGATCTTGCCGACCATGAAGATATCGAAACCGTCGATGAAAAGTGCGAGAACCGCCAGCCCGACCACGACGAGGTGCGGCCGTCCGAAACGTTGCCGATCAATAAATTCCTGAACAGGAAATGCCGCCATTATCTCTTCCCGGTCGTGCCGATACCTGCCCGCGCCATCTGGCGGAGGATGCGGTTCGCACCTGTGCGCGTACGGTCGAGCTTTGACAACGCGGTGCAATTTCATTGACTTGTCAATGAACTTCTCGGCCAAGTCAAGGGGTATGCTTTTGTCTGCGCAGACTCGAAGCGCGATGGCGTTCGCGACAGCCATCCGTCATTTGCGGATCGGGTGCGGCGGCGATGCCGCGGAGAAGGCTTGCGACGCCTTTGCCTTGCTTTAAGGTGATTATCGATAAGATCCGAAGACCGCGGCGAAGGCGCTGCCGTATTGCACCCGCGCCAGCCAAGTCGAGGTTTCCGATGGCCACATCGCATCCTTTCATGTCGAGCTCGAATACGAGTTCTCGATCGAGATCACGCTCACCAATGCGCGCTGGCTGAAACCCATGACGATGGGCGCGACGCGCGCCGCGGTCTATGCCGGCGAAGGACCATGGCAGGGCCGTATCGAGGGCAAGGTCGTCCCATGAGCGGTGGCGGTTGCCCGCTGCAACGCCCGACGGCGTCATCGATTTCGACGCACGATACTGCTCGAACCGGACGAAGGAACGACCATCTTCATGCAGAACCGCGGCTATCGCTGGGCCTTCAACGAGGAAGTCGCCGAACGCATGGCACGCAACGAACCGGCGGGCTTCGGAATGACTACATGGGGTCAGTCCGAATTGGATGTGCGAGAGGGCCCGCACGACCGGATGGCGAAGCACGTCTTCGTCTGCGTTCGCGGAAAAGTTCCCCGGCGCGAACCGTATTCACTATTTCAAGGTGCTTTAGCCGGAGCTGTCACGCAAGCGGCGAGACGGAGGCGCAATGCCCCTACCTGAAGAATCCCTGGTATATGCTGGCTGGAACCGGGACTTTCTGGCAGGCGGCCTTGCGCGGTGACGATCGCCGAACAGGCCCTGGTGGTGTTCCGCGCGGAGGGTGGTACGGTCGGGACGCTGGAGGTCCGCTGCGTGCATCGGCTGGCCCGCTGTCGCTTGGCGATGCGAGGGAACGAACATCCGTCGCATGTATCATGGGACTGGTTTTCGCGCCCGATGGTAGGGTGGTCGAAAACCGCGAGCAGACCGTCCTCCTGCGGCGCGCGCGGGCCCGCGCGCTGTCTCCATCCGTCGAACGGATAGCGTGTGTGGTTTGGATGGCTCCAGCAGCGGGCGGAACCGGCGCTTATACCGGATTCACCGCTACGAGACGTCCGGACTGGCGATGGAGCCGGACGGATCGATTATGCGGCACCCGCCAGGCTGATCAACGACAACCTGCTCGATCTCTCGCACATCGCCTATGTACACACCGCGTCCTTCGCGGAGGCAACAGCGCCATCGGACAAAGTTGGATCGACGCCGATTTGGACGTTCGCACGCTTGATCGCGGGGTACGAGTCCGGACTCGCTGCGATCGTGATGTGCCATCGGGCCCCGCAGCCGAGCGAACGGCGGGGCATTCCCCAGGACGTGTTCACCAGTTACGACTTCCTCGTCCCGGTCTGTTCCTGCAGCAGACCCAGCGCCACGAAGCAGGCACATGCGAACGACTGGAGGGGGAGAAGCTGCGGATCCGCGCAGTCCCTGTTCTCCACCTTCACCTGCCAGGCGGTGACGCCGCTGGGCGCGGACACCGCGCGCTATTTCTTCGCCTACGGGCCTTGGGCGAAGGAGGCGTCCCGCAAGTCATTTTTCGCCGAACTTGGGCTGAAGGCGTTCGAGGAGGATCGCCGGATGATTGAGGCGCAGTACCGCGTCATCGCGCAGACCGAGAATCCGCGCATGATGCCGATGGTCATGGACAAGGCCGTGCGCACCTACGAGGGCGTGCTTAAGCGCCTCCACAAGGAAGAAGCCGTGGCGCCGACCGAGGAAATTTCGCTGCGCAAAACCTCCTGACGGGGAGCTGTCAAACAAACGCTAACTTCTCTCCGCCAGGAGAGGATCATGCAGCCCATTTCTTTCAAGCGTCACCGCTTCCCGCCGGATGCGATCCGGCTGGCGGTGTGGCTCTATTATCGGTTCACGACCAGCCTGCGCGACGTCGAGGAGATGCTTGCCGAGCGCGGGATTGATACGACCTACGAGACGGTTCGGTGCTGGGCCAACAAGTTCGGCCCGGCCATCGCGGCCAACATCCGGCGAAGGCGCGGGCGCGCCGACACCGTGTGGCATCTCGACGAGATGGTCGTGCGCATCAACGGCAAACGCATGTTCATGTGGCGCGCCGTCGACAAGGAGGGTGAGGTACTTGAGGTCCTGGTGCAGAAGCGGCGCAACAAGGCAGCAGCCCTGAAATTGCTGCGGAAACTGCTCAAGAGCCAAGGCTTCGTGCCGGAGACAATCGTGACCGACGGGCTGGCCTCGTACAAGGCCGCAATGCGCGAGCTCGGCTGTGCGGACCGGCATCGGCCAGGCCGGTTACGCGACAACAACCGGGTCGAGAACTCGCACCTGCCGGTGCGGCGACGAGAGCGAAAGATGCAACGCTTCAAGTCCCAGGGCCAAGCCCAGCGGTTCGTCTCAGCCCACAGCGCGATCTACAACACCTTCAACATTCAGCGGCACCTGATCTCCCGAAACACGATGCGCCAGTTCCGATCCGCCGCCATGGCGCAGTGGCTCGCTGCGTCCTCCGCTGCGGCATGAACTCTTGGGTTCGCGCTTCAGTGCGCGGCGGAAAAGTTATCCTGACAATCCCGCTCGCGATTAGACGACCCCATCAGCATCACCACCAGCCGGATCACTTCGGGCGAGGAGTGAAAGTAGAAGGGCTGGTTTGCCTGGGCGAGGCATAGCGCTCCCCCTACCCCGCTTCCCCTCATTTTGCTAGCAGTCCGATGCTTTTGACAGTGCCCCGCCGAATGCTTCCAAGAGGGGCCTCAACGCAGATGGCGAGCGCTGCTCAGGCGACCGCTTCAAGACCCTTGCGCTGGATAATTGAAAGTAGCCGCAGCGCCGGGCCACCTGGCCGCTTCTTGCCCCGTTCCCAATCGGAGACGAGGTTCTTTGACACGTTGAGATAGCGCGCGAACACCGGCTGCGAGACGTGCTGCGCCTCCACGGATTGCCTTGATCTCG